>NZ_CP176824.1:0-3902382 GCF_056739715.1 Chimaeribacter sp. YP20170169
ATGTGGATACGCCCCCTACAGGCGGAACTGAGTGACAACACCCTGGCACTGTATGCCCCCAACCGTTTTGTCCTGGACTGGGTCCGCGATAAGTACTTAAACAACATCAATGGACTGCTGAACGACTTCTGCGGCTCTGACGCGCCATTGTTGCGCTTTGAGGTGGGCAGCAAGCCTGCGACACCGGCGATGGCGGATGCGGTGTCAGCCAGCGTCAGCGCCCCGGCGGCCCCGGTAGTGCGCAACGCGCCGGCGCGCCCAAGCTGGGACAGCGCCACGGTGCAGCCGGAGCTCTCCTACCGCTCCAACGTCAATCCCAAGCACACCTTTGACAACTTCGTGGAAGGTAAGTCGAACCAGCTGGCGCGCGCGGCGGCACGCCAGGTGGCGGACAACCCTGGCGGCGCCTACAACCCGCTCTTCCTTTATGGCGGCACTGGCTTGGGTAAGACCCACCTGCTGCATGCGGTGGGCAATGGCATCATGGCGCGCAAGGCCAATGCCAAGGTGGTCTACATGCACTCCGAGCGTTTCGTGCAGGACATGGTCAAGGCGCTGCAAAACAATGCCATTGAGGAGTTCAAGCGCTACTACCGCTCGGTGGATGCCCTGCTCATCGATGACATCCAATTCTTTGCTAACAAGGAGCGCTCGCAGGAGGAGTTTTTCCACACCTTCAACGCGCTGCTTGAGGGCAACCAACAGATTATCCTGACCTCCGACCGCTACCCGAAAGAGATCAACGGCGTGGAAGACCGCCTGAAATCCCGCTTCGGCTGGGGGCTGACGGTGGCGATTGAGCCGCCGGAGCTGGAGACGCGTGTGGCGATCCTGATGAAAAAGGCGGATGAGAATGACATTCGCCTGCCGGGCGAGGTGGCGTTCTTCATCGCCAAGCGCCTGCGCTCCAATGTTCGTGAATTGGAGGGGGCGCTGAATCGCGTCATCGCCAACGCCAACTTCACCGGGCGCGCCATCACCATCGACTTCGTGCGCGAGGCGCTGCGTGACCTGCTGGCCCTACAGGAGAAGCTGGTCACCATCGATAATATTCAGAAAACCGTGGCTGAATATTATAAAATTAAGGTCGCGGATCTGCTCTCCAAGCGGCGTTCGCGCTCGGTAGCCCGCCCGCGCCAGATGGCGATGGCGCTGGCCAAAGAGCTGACCAACCATAGCCTGCCGGAGATTGGCGATGCCTTTGGCGGCCGCGATCACACCACAGTGTTACATGCCTGCCGCAAGATTGAGCAGCTGCGTGAAGAAAGTCACGACATTAAAGAAGATTTTTCCAATTTAATCAGAACATTATCCTCGTAGCGCTATGAAATTTATTGTTGAACGTGAGCATCTGTTAAAACCGCTGCAACAGGTCAGTAGCCCGTTGGGCGGCCGGCCAACTCTGCCTATCCTCGGCAACCTGCTGGTGCAGGTGGTGGATGGCGCACTGCTGCTGACTGGCACCGATCTGGAGATGGAGATGGTGGCCCGCGTGGCGCTCTCCGGCACCCATGAGCCGGGCGCCACCACGGTGCCGGCGCGCAAGTTTTTCGATATCTGCCGCGGCCTGCCGGAAGGCGCGGAGATCGCTGTCACGCTGGAAGGCGAGCGGATGCTGGTGCGCTCTGGCCGCAGCCGTTTCTCGCTCTCCACCCTGCCGGCCTCGGACTTCCCGAACCTGGATGACTGGCAGAGTGACGTCGAGTTCACCCTGCCGCAGGCCACGCTGAAGCGCCTGATTGAGGCGACGCAGTTCTCCATGGCCCATCAGGATGTGCGCTACTACCTCAACGGTATGCTGTTCGAGACCGAGGGTGAGGAGCTGCGTACCGTCGCCACTGACGGCCACCGTCTGGCGGTCTGCGCGATGCCGGTCGGCCAGTCGCTCCCCTCCCACTCGGTGATTGTGCCGCGCAAAGGGGTGATGGAGCTGGTGCGCCTGCTGGATGGCGGTGACACGCCGCTGCAACTGCAAATTGGCAGCAACAACATTCGTGCCCACGTCGGCGACTTCATCTTCACCTCCAAACTGGTGGATGGCCGCTTCCCGGACTACCGTCGTGTGCTGCCGAAGAATCCGGACAAGACACTGCAAGCTGGCTGTGACCTGCTCAAGCAGGCGTTCGCCCGTGCGGCCATCTTGTCGAATGAGAAGTTCCGCGGCGTGCGGCTCTATGTCAGCCATAACCAGCTGAAGATCACCGCCAATAACCCGGAGCAGGAAGAGGCGGAAGAGATTCTGGATGTCATCTATGAGGGCACCGAGATGGAGATCGGCTTCAACGTCAGCTACGTGCTGGATGTGCTGAACGCGCTGAAGTGCGAGAACGTGCGCCTGCTGCTGACTGATTCCGTCTCCAGCGTGCAGATCGAGGATGAGGCCAGTCAGGCTGCGGCCTATGTTGTGATGCCAATGCGCTTGTAATTGGTCATTTTGCCCCCATATCTATTCCTGAAACCGGCAGGGGCCAGGCTCGCCTGGCCCGCAGGTCACGTGACCCCTGCCACCACTCTGGTTGCCCGACGACATGGCCTTAACGCGTCTCCTGATTAAAGACTTCCGTAATATCGAAACGGCTGACCTGGCGCTCGATCCCGGCTTCAATTTTTTGGTTGGGGCGAACGGCAGCGGCAAAACCAGCGTGCTGGAGGCGGTCTATACCCTGGGGCATGGGCGTGCGTTCCGCAGCCTACAGGCTGGGCGCATCATTCGCCATGACCAGCCGGAGTTCGTGCTGCATGGCCGCATCGACAGCGGTGGCGAGCGTGAGCTGGCCGTCGGGCTGGCAAAGAGCCGGCAGGGCGACAGCAAGGTGCGCATTGATGGCAGCGATGGCCACAAGGTGGCCGAACTGGCGCACCTGCTGCCGATGCAGCTGATCACCCCGGAGGGGTTTACCCTGCTGAATGGCGGGCCGAAGTACCGGCGCGCCTTCCTTGACTGGGGCTGTTTCCATAATGACCCCGGTTTTTTCCAGGCCTGGAGCAACCTGAAACGGCTGCTCAAGCAACGCAACGCCGCGTTGCGCCAGGTCAGCCGCTACGCGCAGTTGCGCGCCTGGGATCAGGAACTGGTGCCGCTGGCGGAGCGCATCAGCGCGTGGCGCGCTGCCTACAGCCAGGCGATCGCGGCGGACATTACCGCCACCTGCGCGCAGTTCCTGCCGGAATTTGCGCTAAGTTTCTCGTTCCAGCGCGGCTGGGACAAAGAGAGCGACTATGGCGAACTGTTGGAGCGCCAGTTTGAGCGTGACCGCGCGCTGACCTATACCGCCGTCGGCCCGCACAAGGCGGATTTCCGCATCCGCGCCGAGGGCACCCCGGTGGAGGATCTCCTCTCCCGCGGCCAGCTCAAGCTGCTGATGTGCGCATTGCGGCTGGCGCAGGGTGAGTTCCTCACCCGACAGAACGGGCGGCGTTGCCTGTATCTGATTGACGATTTTGCCTCTGAGCTCGACACCGACCGTCGCCGCCTTCTGGCGCAGCGCCTGAAAGCCACCCATGCCCAGGTCTTTGTCAGCGCCATCGGCGCTGAGCAAGTCACCGATATGGCGGGTGAAAAGGGCAAGATGTTCCGCGTAGAACAGGGTAAAATAACCGTTCAACCACAGGACTAAAAATGAGTGAGAAACGTTGATGTCGAATTCTTATGACTCCTCAAGTATCAAGGTATTAAAAGGGCTGGACGCGGTGCGCAAGCGCCCGGGCATGTATATCGGCGATACCGATGACGGCACCGGTCTGCACCACATGGTATTCGAGGTTGTGGACAACGCTATCGACGAAGCACTCGCCGGCCACTGTTCCGAAATCCACGTCACCATCCATGACGATAACTCCGTGTCCGTGCAGGACGATGGGCGTGGCATTCCTACCGGCATTCACGAGGAGGAGGGTGTCTCCGCCGCAGAGGTCATCATGACCGTGCTGCATGCCGGCGGTAAGTTCGACGACAACTCCTATAAAGTGTCCGGTGGCTTGCATGGCGTGGGTGTCTCCGTGGTGAACGCCCTGTCCGAAAAACTGGAGCTGGTGATCCGCCGCGAAGGCAAGGTTCACTCGCAGACCTATGCGATGGGCGTGCCGCAGGCGCCGCTGTCCGTGATTGGCGAGACTGATCAGACCGGCACCCTGGTGCGCTTCTGGCCGAGCTTTGCCACCTTCACCAACCACACCGAATTCCAGTATGACATTCTGGCGAAACGCCTGCGTGAGCTGTCGTTCCTGAACTCCGGCGTCTCCATCCGCCTGAGCGACAAGCGCACCGATAAAGAGGATCACTTCCACTACGAGGGCGGGATCAAGGCGTTTGTTGAGTACCTCAACAAGAACAAGAACCCAATCCACCCGAACGTCTTCTACTTCTCCACCATGAAGGATGAAATCGGCGTGGAAGTGGCGTTGCAGTGGAATGATGGCTTCCAGGAGAACATCTACTGCTTCACCAACAACATCCCGCAGCGTGACGGCGGTACGCACTTGGCCGGTTTCCGCGCCGCGATGACCCGTACCCTGAACAGCTACATGGACAAAGAGGGCTTCAGCAAGAAGTCCAAGATCAGCGCCACCGGCGACGATGCGCGTGAAGGGCTGATCGCCGTGGTCTCCGTGAAGGTGCCGGATCCGAAGTTCTCCTCCCAGACCAAGGACAAGCTGGTCTCCTCCGAGGTGAAATCGGTGGTCGAGTCGCTGATGAACGAGCGTCTGGTGGACTACCTGATGGAGAACCCGAACGACGCCAAGATCGTGGTCGGCAAAATCATTGATGCCGCCCGTGCCCGTGAAGCGGCGCGTAAGGCGCGTGAGATGACCCGCCGCAAGGGCGCGCTGGATCTGGCTGGCCTGCCGGGCAAACTGGCGGACTGCCAGGAGCGCGACCCGGCGCACTCTGAACTCTACCTGGTGGAGGGTGACTCTGCGGGCGGCTCCGCCAAGCAGGGCCGTAACCGTAAGAATCAGGCGATCCTGCCGCTGAAGGGTAAAATCCTGAACGTGGAGAAGGCGCGCTTTGACAAGATGCTCTCCTCACAGGAAGTGGCGACGCTGATCACCGCGCTGGGCTGCGGCATCGGCCGTGACGAGTACAACCCGGACAAGCTGCGCTATCACAGCATCATCATCATGACCGATGCCGACGTCGATGGTTCGCACATCCGTACCCTGCTGCTGACCTTCTTCTACCGTCAGATGCCAGAGATCATTGAGCGCGGGCACGTCTTCATCGCCCAGCCGCCGCTCTACAAGGTGAAGAAAGGCAAGCAGGAGCAGTACATCAAAGATGATGACGCGATGGACCAGTACCAGATCGCCATTGCCCTGGATGGTGCGACCCTGCACAGCAATGCTGACGCCCCGGCGCTCTCCGGTGAGGCGCTGGAGAAGCTGGTGGCCGAGTACTACGGCGTCCAGAAGCTGATCAACCGCATGGAGCGCCGCTTCCCGCGCGCGCTGCTGAACAATCTGATCTACCAGCCGACGCTGGCGGAAGGCGACCTCAGCGACCGAGCGAAAGTCCAGAGCTGGATGGAGCAGCTGGTCAACGCGCTGAACGAGAAAGAGCAGCACGGCAGCACCTACAACGCCGTGGTACGTGAAAACCGCGAGCGCCAGATGTTCGAGCCAGTGTTGCGCATCCGCACCCACGGCGTGGATACCGACTACGAGCTGGACTTCGACTTCGTTCACGGCGGCGAGTACCGTAAACTCTGCACCCTGGGTGAGAAGCTGCGCGGGCTGATCGAGACCGATGCCTTCATCGAACGTGGCGAGCGCCGCCAGCCAGTCGCCAGCTTCGAGCAGGCACTGGAGTGGCTGGTGAAAGAGTCGCGCCGTGGTCTGGCGATCCAGCGCTATAAAGGGCTGGGCGAGATGAACCCGGAGCAGCTGTGGGAAACCACCATGGATCCAGAAAGCCGCCGTATGTTGCGCGTGACGGTAAAAGACGCAATCGCCGCTGACCAACTGTTCACCACCCTGATGGGTGATGCAGTGGAGCCGCGCCGCGCCTTTATCGAAGAGAACGCCCTGAAGGCCGCGAACATCGACATCTGATGATTCGCCCGCCACCCCAACGGGTGGCGCGACCGGCCTGAAATATCAGCCCGGCCCCGGCAACGGTGGTCGGGCTTTTTTTCAGACCGCGCCCAGCAGGGCTGTTCTATTAATGTGCGCTGAATCACGCTAGCATGGCATGACTCACACCTGAACACAGAGGAAGCTATGGCTATTGAATTAATCGCGATCGATATGGATGGCACGCTGCTCAACCCGCAGCATGAGGTCACCCCGGCAGTGAAGCAGGCAATAGCCGCTGCCCGGAAACAGGGCGTGCATATCGTACTGGCCACCGGCCGCCCCTATATCGGCGTGGAGCGCTACCTGATGCAGCTGGATCTCCAGCACGAGGGCGAGTACTGCATCACCAATAATGGCGCGCTGGTGCAACGCGCGATTAATGGTGAGTGTGTGTCAGAGGTAACGCTCTCCTTTGATGATTACCTGCTGTTCGAAAAGCTATCGCGCGAGCTGGGTGTGCACTTCCACGCGCTGACCCACTCCACGCTCTATACCGCTAACCGCGACATCAGCCGCTACACGGTGCATGAGGCCAACCTGACCGGGATGCCGCTCAAGTACCGCCCGGTTGAGGAGATGGACAACACGCATACCTTCCCGAAAGTGATGATGATTGATGAGCCAGAGACGCTGGATGAGGCCATCCGCCGCATCCCGGATGAGATCAAGGCGCGCTATACCATCATGAAGAGTGCCGAGTACTACCTCGAAATTCTGAATAAGCGCGTGAACAAGGGTGAAGGGGTAAAGGCACTGGCGCAGCAACTCAACATCCCGCGTGAAAACATCATGACGCTGGGTGACCAGGAGAATGACATTGCCATGCTGGAGTACGCCGGCCTGGGCGTGGCGATGGGCAACGCGATTGATAAGGTGAAAGAGGCGGCGCAATACATCACCAAGAACAATACTGAAGATGGCGTGGCCCACGCCATCAACAAATTTGTGCTGAATGCCTGACAAAAAAGCCCGCGTAAGCGGGCTTTTTAATAGGGTGCGTTGGAACCGATACGTGACAACGAGGGCGGGCCGAAGCCCGCCCGGTTGCCCTTACATTCAGGATTGACAATCCATCTTGACGGCAACTTCTGTGGTGGCCTGTTTGACCTGTATCTCGCACAGCGAGCTGCGCGTTATCCAAGTAAATACCAGCAACGTGATACAGATAACGACCAGACAAATCACCACACTTTTATGCGCCATTTCGGTTTTCCTGATTATTGCCTTGCGGCGAGTAAGAGGCTAACCTAATGTTTCTCAGGTATCAGGCAAGCCTCACTTGACTAAGGTTAAGTGGGGCTTTTCTTTGCCTGTTCCGGTCTGCTTGGAACAGACAGTTCCAAGCACCCGCGCGTAGCATACGCCTTTTTTGCCACCCTTCAAGCCACTGATATTTAATCTTTTAATCCTATAATCGATGTGATTATGTGTAGGTTCCGGTCATATCAAATATTCATAAGTTGATAGTAAACTGGCGGTTTGAAGGGAGAGTGCCGGAGACAAAAAAGCCCGCGTAAGCGGGCTTTTTAATAGGGTGCGTTGGAACCGATACGTGACAACGAGGGCGGGCCGAAGCCCGCCCGGTTGCCCTTACATTCAGGATTGACAATCCATCTTGACGGCAACTTCTGTGGTGGCCTGCTTGACCTTTATCTCGCACAGCGAACTGCGCGTTATCCAGGTAAATACCAGCAACGTGATACAGATAACGACCAGACAAATCACCACACTTTTATGCGCCATTTTGGTTTTCCTGATTATTGCCTTGCGGCGAGTAAGAGGCTAACCTAATGTTTCTCATGTATCAGGCCAGCCTCACTTGACTAACGTTAAGTGGGGCTTTTCTTTGCCTGTTCCGGCCTGCTTGGAACAGACAGTTCCAAGCACCCGCGCGTAGCATACGCCTTTTTTGCCACCCTTCAAGCTACTGATATTTAATCTTTTAATTCCATAATTGGCGTGATTGTGCGCGGGTGCCAGCCATATCAAATGTCCATTGTTGCGCCGGGCGCTGAATGCGCTACCCTGACGTAACAGGCGAAACAGGAACCCTATCGTGAGCAATGAAAAGCAACTGACGTTTGATGATCGCGGCCACCAGTTGACCAACATCAATGTCTGGACACCCGACAGCCAGTGGCTGGCCTATGACGTGCGCCCGCAGGGCAGTGAGTTCACCGGCCTGACCATCGAGCGGGTCAGGATAACGGACGGCGAAATCGAGGTGATCTACACCGCGCGCGATGGCGCGCACGTGGGCGTAGTGACCGTCAGCCCAGATACGCCCGCGCGCTACGTCTTTATCCACGGCCCGGAGCACCCGGACAGCGAATGGCGTTACGACTTCCACCACCGGCGCGGGGTGATTGTCAGCGAGCCGGATCGCGGCCCGGCCGTCACGCTGGATGCCATGAGTATCACCGCACCCTATACGCCCGGCGCGCTGCGCGGCGGCAGTCATGTGCATGTCTTTAGCCCGGATGGCAGCCGCCTCAGCTTTACCTATAACGACCACGTGATGCATGAGCGTGACCCAGCGCTGGATCTGCGCAACGTCGGCATTGCCGTGCCGCTGCACGCCGTCACGCCTGCCAAACACCACCCGCGCGAGTATGACGGCAGCCACTTCTGCGTGCTGGTCAGCCGTACCACCGCACAGCCACAGCCTGGCAGCGATGAGATCAATCGGGCCTATGAAGAGGGGTGGGTCGGGTCGCAGGGCTATCTGAAACCTGATGGCACGCGACAGCGCTGGGCGCTGGCGTTCATTGGTGACACCCTTTCTGCCGCAGGCAAGAAGGTGCCGGAGCTGTTTATGGTCGATCTGCCAGAGAATGAGGCCGATCTGGCGCTGGCTGGCGAACGGCCATTGCAGGGCACGGAAGAGGCGTTACCCGCGCCGCCGCGCGGCGTCACCCAACGTCGGCTCACCTTCACGCACGGGCGGGCTTTCCCTGGCATCGCAACTGCGCCGCGCCACTGGCTGCGTGCTGCGCCAGATGGCAGTGAGATCGCATTTCTGATGAAGGATGGGCAGGGCGTGGTGCAGCTGTGGGGCATCTCACCCAACGGTGGCGAGCCGCGCCAGATCACGCATGGCGCGCACCCGATCCAGTCCGCCTTTAGCTGGCGGGCAGATGGCAAGAAGCTGGCACTGGTGTGTGATAACAGCGTGATGCTATGTGACGCCAAAACCGGCGCGATGACGCGCCTGACCAAGCGTAGCGAGCAGCCACCGCTCGGCGACGCGGTGGTGATCTCACCGGATGGCCGCCACGTGGCGTTCATGCGTGAGCGAGCCGGCCGGGCGCAGCTATTTATTACCGAGGCGCACTAGCGCGTCAGGGATTGACCGCCACTTGGGTGCCACCGCCAGCCGCCAGGCTGTGCAGTTCGTTTTTGTGGATGCGCGCGCGCGGGGAGTCGGCGGTCTTGTCGGAGCCGGCACGGTAGTAGTCGTAGGGGAGCAGCAGGGTGTCCATCACCGCGCTGAAGGGGAGATCGAGCGCCAGCAGCGGCGTCATGGCCCAGCTGGTGTCGTCGCTTTTTATCATCGCCACGTTGGCGCGCGTGCCGGGGTAGTACCCCTGATCGGCGCCCGTGTGGCTCATCACGCTCGAGCAACCGCTGGTGGCCATCAAGGCGCAACCTGCGGCGAGCGGAAGCAGTGTCGCTTTTATCATAATCCATTCATCCCACGCTGAATCGCTGATGTCTGAGAGTGTCAGACTTATCGCATCGCCCCGCTCTTTTTATTGTGTTGCTGTGCAACACTGTGGCGGGCATATCACTTGAGTGTAAGACATTAGCCAAATTTCGCCGGTTCAATTTCGCGGGCGACAATCGGCAAAAAAATTTTTAAAACACGCCTTGAAAAGGACAAGGCCGTCACCATTTTGTTATTAGGTCACAAAAGAGTACGCCGACAGGGTATTCAGACCACGGCCTGTCCAACCGGAAGGCTTATGTTATTCACTCGCTGCATGTCAGGAGAATACGAATGCGCAATTTTGATCTTGCCCCACTTTACCGTTCCGCGATTGGTTTTGATCGCCTGTTTAATCTGATCGAATCTGGCCAGAATCAGGGGAATGGTTACCCTCCCTACAATGTCGAGCTGGTGGATGAAAACCACTACCGCATTGCCATTGCCGTGGCAGGCTTTGCCGAGGCAGAGCTGGAGATCACCGCCCACGACAACCTGTTGCTGGTGAAGGGCGCGCGTGCCAACCCGCCAGCAGAACGCACCTATTTATATCAGGGTATCGCCGAGCGTAATTTTGAACGCAAATTCCAACTCGCTGAACATATTCAGGTAAAAGGCGCACAACTGGAAAACGGCCTGCTGTTCATCGATCTGGAACGCATTGTACCTGAAACCCTGAAACCCCGGCGCATTGAAATTAAATAAAGTGTAAACGGGTTCACAAATTTATATCATGCGGTGATTGCAGTTAATTGAATTATTTTTTAAATAAATAATTTCGTCCCGCCGATCGCCGCATTGCCTTAATTATTCCCATAGCCTGCCGTCAGGAGGCTGCCCGGTGTCACGCACTGGGAAAATAATCTCGCTTCATAGAAGGAGTTTACTTATGCGTAACTACGATCTCTCCCCATTACTGCGTCAGTGGATTGGTTTCGACAAATTAGCCAGCTCAATGGCCGGGGATGCCCAAGGTTTTCCGCCCTATAACATCGAAAAGAGCGATGACAACCACTACCGCATTACGCTGGCGCTCGCCGGTTACCAACAGGATGACCTGGATATCGAGGTCGAGGGGCCACGCCTGACCGTGCGCGGCAAACCCGCGCCGACCGAGAAAGAGGTGCAGTACCTGCACCAAGGGCTGGTGTTCAAGGAGTTCAGCCTCAGCTTCACGCTGGCGGAGCACTTGCAGGTCACGCAGGCGGCCTTCACCAACGGGTTGCTGCACATCGATCTGGTGCGCGAAGTGCCGGCTGAATTGCAGCCGCAGCGCATCGCCATCGGCAACCAGCAGAGCCGCCCGGCACTGGAAAATCAGGCCTAATCGGGTGAGATAAAAAAGGGGGAACCAGCCGGTTCCCCCTTTTTTTATGGCGAGCGATCAGGCCTCAGCCCAGGCGCGCTCCATCTCTTCCGCCAGGATGGCGACGCCACGCTCAATCACCTCGGGGTCAGGCACATAGTTCATGCGCATACACTGGTGGGCGTGCGGCCACTCTTCGTTAAGGCCGGTAAAGAAGTAGTTGCCCGGCACCATCAGCACGCCGCGCTGCTTCAGGCGCTGGTAGAGGGTTTCGGTGGTGATCGGCAGATCCTTAAACCACAGCCAGAGGAAAATCGCCCCTTCCGGCTTATGGATCAGGCAACGTTCCTCTGGCAGGTAGCGGCGCAGGATCTCAATGGTGTGGTGTACCCGCTGGTAGTAGAACGGGCGGATCACCGTCTCCGAGAGGCGCAGCAGGTCGCCGCGCGCAATCATCTCGGTGGCGATGGCCGGGCCGATGCCGCCAGGCGCCAGGCTGATGATGCCGTTCATGTTGCTGATGGCGGTGATCACCTTCTCATCCGCCACCACGATGCCGCAGCGCGCGCCCGGCAGGCCGAGTTTCGACAGGCTCATGCAGAGGATGGTATTGGCGTTCCATAGCGGCTTCGCCTCGCTGAAGATAATGCCGGGGAAGGGCACGCCATAGGCGTTGTCGATCAGCAGCGGCACGTCATGCGCCTGTGCCAGTGCGTCGAGGCGCTCCAGCTCATCATCGGTCAGCACGTTGCCAGTCGGGTTGGTGGGCCGCGACACGCAAATCACGCCAATGTCGTCGGTGATCTTCAGCTGGTCAAAATCGACGTGGTATTTGAACAGCCCACCCGGCAGCGACTCAATCGCTGGCTTGGTGGAGACAAACAGATCCTCGTCCAGCCCGGCGTCAGCGTAGCCCAGATACTCCGGGGCGAGCGGGAACAGCACGCGACTCATGGAGCCGTCAGCGCGCTTGCCAGCGAACAGGTTGAACAGGTAGAAGAAGGCGCTCTGGCTGCCGTTGGTCAGGGCGATGTTTTTTGGCGAGATATCCCAGCCCTGCTCCTCGCGCAGCATCGTTGCCAGCGCCCGCAGCAGCGCGTCTTTACCCTGTGGGCCATCATAGTTGCACAGGGATTCGCTCAGTTTGCTTTGTGCCAGCATCTCCTCAAACAACTGCTGGAAATAGGCTTGCATCTCCGGGATCTGCGCCGGGTTTCCGCCGCCCAACATCACGGCACCGGGTGTACGCAGACCCTCGTTCATGTCGCCCATCAGGCGGGTGATGCCGGAGAAACGGGTAAATTTTTCGCCAAAACGTGAAAACTTCATACAATGCTAATCAGTTGTTATCGGTGTGTGGTCATTCACCTTAACGCTACTGGCAGGCGGGTGCAATCCATCCACCGCCTGCACCGCCCGCTTGATGAAAAATTTTACTCAACCGGGTTGCCGGCCCACACCACCATCACCCGGTCTGACTGCCATTGGCGGCTGAACGCCACATACTCCGGCTGGGTAAACGTTTGCTGACGACCGGCTCCCACCGCCGGGTGGCGGGCGCGGAACTGGGCCAGCGTTTGCCAGTGCGCCAGTAGCGCCGCGTGCGCTGGCTCGGCCAACGCCTGCCAGTTCATCGACGATCGCGTGCCCTGCAACGGGTCTGAGCCGGTCGGGCCGAAGGGGCGGCCGCTCTCATCGCCGTAGTAGATCTGCACCGCGCCGGGGGCGAGCAGCAGCAGGTCGGCGGCGCGCTGCTGCTTATGCAGGTCGCGGCCAGCGTCCGTCTGGAAAAATAGCCGGGTATCGTGGGAGGAGAGGTAGCTCAGCACGTTGAAATCCTGCAACTTGTCGGCCATCTGCTGGTAAACCGGGGCGATCTGCGCGAAACAGCCGAGCGCCTGCGCCGCCTGATCCTGAAAATCAAAATTGATCATCGCATCAAAGCCATGCTGGTAGTAGTCGCTCTTTAGCACGCCATGCCCCCACGCCTCGCCGGTCATCCAGAAGGGGCCGTCATCCGGCGACTCGCCGGGATGCGCCGCCTTCCACGCCGCCAGCGCCGCGCTGGCCTGCTGCTTTAGCTGGGCCAGCGTCGTCTTATCGACGTGCTTGGCGGTATCCACGCGGAAGCCGTCGATGCCGTAGTGCCGCACCCAGTCGCTCAGCCAGTGGGTCAAATAGTCACGCGGCGTCGCGCCGGGCAGGGCGCGGGCGGCGGTGTCGGGCTTGTGGCGATAGAACACTGGCAACCCAACCGGTGTGCTGGACTCGGTTTTCACATCCGGCAGGAACGCCAGCGACATGGTCTGGTCATCGAAGCCGGGGCTGTCATAGTCGCCGATGTCCGTGCGGATCCACCCTTTGCCCCACCAGTTGTCCCAGGCGGCGCGGTCGCTGAAGTTGATGTAGTCGTTGAAACTGTGCCAGTTCTGCCCCGGCCCCGGCTGCCAGTCGCCCCACTGTTTGCCGAGAGTCTTCTCGATCTCCTCGCCCTTCAGGTAGAGCGCGCCGAACTGGAACTGCTGCATGTCTGCCAGCGTGGCGTAGCCGGTGTGGTTCACCACCACATCAAACAGGATGCGGATGCCGCGCCGGTGCGCCTCCGTCACCAATCGGCGCAGATCCTCGCCATCGCCCATATTGGCGTCGAGCCGCGTCCAGTCGAGGGTGTAGTAGCCGTGGTAGGCGTAGTGCGGAAAGTCGCCCTTGGTGCCGCCACCTACCCAGCCGTGGATCTGCTCCAGCGGCGAGCTGATCCACAGGGCGTTGACACCAAGCTGTTGCAGGTAGTCCAGCTTTTGCGCCAGCCCGGCCAGATCGCCGCCGTGAAAGGTGCCGATCTCCTGCTGGTTGTCCGAGCGGCGGCCGTAGCTGTGATCGTTATCCGGGTTGCCATTCACATAGCGATCGGTCAGCACGAAGTAGAGGGTGGCGTTATGCCAGTTGAAGGGCAGCGCCGCGGCCGGCTGCGCCGGTTCCAGCAACAGTAACCCGCCGCTGTTGGCAGCCGGGCGCAGGGTGACGCGGCCCTGGGTGACGGTGGCGGTCTGGCCGGAGTAGGCGTCGCGCACCTGCTCGCCCTCACGGAACAGCCCCTGCACCGCCACCGAGAGCGGCTGGCCGCTGTCGCGTGGGCAGGCGGCGACCGGCTGCACCGCGGCGGCCGGCGGCGTCTCCAGCGTCAGGCGCAGTGTCGGGGTGCCGCTGCGGGTATCGATCTGCACCTGATACCGCCCCTCGCGAAACAGCCGCCAGCCAGCGGCGGGCTGGGTGCCGCAGGGCTGCAAGGAGAGCGTCTGGTTCAGCTTCACCGCCCCGGTTGGTTGCCAGCACTCACTATCCTGCGCAAGCTGCAAAGGGCGCTGGCCCTTTGCCAGCGTCGTCTGGCTGGTGAACAGCCCGGCGGGTTGCTCCTCAAAGGGCGGGAAACCGGGCAGGCTCCAGTTCGCGGTGGCGGCCAGCGGCAACAGGGCGGCGGCAAGGGCAAAGGGCGTGGCGTTCATGGCAATCCTTGGTGATGGAGTACCCTGACAGTGTGCGCGCTGGGCGAAAAAATGCCTCCTCCCCGGCCAACAAGCAGGGCGGAGGAGCGGGGCGGAGGAGAGGGGGAAGGGGCGCAGCGAACCGCGCCCGCAAAGATTACTTCTTCAGCACGTCCGGGTTGACGCAGAACTCTTTCACCTCGCCGGTCAGCGCGGCGATCAGGTTGTCCACGGCGCAGGCTTCCATGCCGTAGCGCGTCTCGTGGGTGGCGGAGCCGATGTGCGGCAGCGCCACCACGTTCGGCATCTTCAGCAGCGGCGAGCTGTTCGGCAGCGGCTCCTGCTCAAACACATCCAGCCCGGCAGCGTGGATCACGCCCTGTTGCAGCGCTTCAATCAGCGCCTCCTCATCCACCACCGGCCCACGGCCCGCGTTGATCAGGATGGCGCTGGACTTCATCTTCGCCAGCTGCTCGCGACCAATCATGTGGAAAGTCTCATCGGTGTGCGGCAGGCTGATGCAGAGGAAATCACACTCCGCCAGCAGGGTATCGAGATCGCAACGGCGGGCGTTGAAGCTGTTCTCCGCCTCGGCGTGCTGGCGGCGCGCGGTGTAGAGGATCGGCATGTCAAAGCCGAGGTGGGCGCGCTTTGCCAGCGCCAGGCCGATACGGCCCATGCCAAGGATGCCCATCGTCTTGTGGTGCACGTCCACGCCGAACCAGTCCGCGCCGATGCTGCGCGTCCACTCGCCTGCCTTGACGCGCTCCGCCACTTCCACCACGCGGCGGGCGGTGGAGAGCACCAGCGCCATCATGGTGTCAGCGACGGTATCGGTCAGCACGGTGGGGGTGTGCATCAGCGGGATGCCACGGCGCGTCAGCTCCTCGACGTCGAAATTGTCAAAGCCCACCGACACCGTCGAGACGCCGCGCAAACGCGGGGCGTGGTCGAGCAGCGCCTTGTCCACCTTGCCGCCGGAGCCGATCAGGCCCTCCGCCTGTTGCAGGGCATCGAGGATTTGCGGGCGCGTGGTCTCATTCAGGCCATTGAACTCCTGCACGTTGAAGTGCTGGTCAAGGCGCTGGCGCAGATCGGCAGGCATTTTTTTGTACAGTACGATGGATGGCTTCATTGCACACTCCGGTGAAATAGGGGGTTCAAGGGGATAGGTGAAAATAGCACAGCCTCCGCACGGGGCGATTGGGCAGGAGCCACAATGCGGTGCGGAGGCTGAAAATTAAGATTAATCAGGCTGCCTGCGGTCGCGATTGCCTGGCAGCCGGCTTGACGACCAACGTCAGCAGGACAGAGACCAGCAGCGCCACCGCCATGAACATATAGGAAGCGGCCGGGGTGCCGGTCGCGCCATTCAGGTAGCCGACGAACCAGGAGCCGAAGAAGGAGCCGAGCGCGCCCATGCTGTTGATCAGCGCCATCGCGCCGCCCGCCACGTTACGCGGCAGCATTTCCGGGATGATGGCGAAGAACGGCCCGTAAGGGGCGTACATCGCCGCGCCTGCCACCACCAGCAGGCCATAGGAGACCCAGAAGTGGTTGGCACCGACCAGATAGGAGCCGAGGAACGCCAGCGCGCCTATCAGCAACAGCGGCCAGACGAACAGCTTGCGGTTCTGCATCTTATCCGAGAGCCAGGAGACCACGATCATCGCCACAGTGGCGGCCAGGTATGGCCCGGCGGAGAGCCAGCCAGCTTCAACCATGCCCATCTCCATGCCGCTGCGCAGGATGGAGGGCAGCCACAGCACGAAACCATAGACACCGATGCTCCAGGCGAAATATTGGATGCAGAGCAGAATCACATTGCGCGAGCGGAAGGCTTCACCGTAGTTGCGCACCGCCTTGATGCCCTCCTGCTCCTTCTGCAATTGCGCTTCCAGCGCCGCTTTCTCATCGTGGCTCAGCCACTTGGCCTGTGCCGGTTTGTCTTTCACCAGCACCCACCAGCAGAAGGCCCAGATCACCGCCGGGATGCCCTCGATGATGAACATTTCGCGCCAGCCGAAGGCGTGGATCAGGTAGCCAGAGACCACCGACATCCACAGCACGGTGACCGGGTTGCCGAGGATCAGGAAGGTGTTGGCGCGTGAGCGCTCAGACTTGGTGAACCAGTTGCTGATGTAGATCAGCATCGCTGGCATCACCGCCGCTTCTACCACGCCCAATATAAAGCGGATGGCGGCCAGCATCGGGATGTTGCTTACCACGCCGGTCAGTGAGGCGCAGCCGCCCCAGACAATCAGCGACCAGAAGATCAGCTTCTTGACGCTGCGGCGCTCGGCGTAGATGGCACCAGGGATCTGGAAGAAGAAGTAGCCGAGGAAGAACAGCGCGCCCAGCAGGGAGGAGATGCCCTTGGTGACGCCCAAATCCTCGTTGATGCCAGCAGCCGACGCAAAGCTGAAGTTGGCCCGGTCGAGATAGGCCAGGCTATAGGTGATAAACACGATCGGCATGATGTACCACCAGCGTTTGGCGGCGAGTTTGGCTTCGTTCATGTTCGAATCCTTAGTCAGGTCAGAGCGTTCCTGCACCTTGTTGTAGGGTAGAGGTAGGATGCTCAATTATTGATTGAATACCTGTTATCGGTTAATCCGGTGGATTGGATTAATCATGGCGTATCGCCAAGCTGATCGCGCGTCGGCAGGCCCTCACTGTCGCCCACCGCCTGTACCGCCAGGCTGCCAATACGGTTACCACGGCGCACGGCCTGTGCCAACGGCAGACCCTCCAGCAGGGCGCTGATCACGCCGACCGCAAAGCCGTCGCCCGCGCCCACGGTGTCCACCACGTTCTCGACGCGAAACGCCGGTACTGCCGCCTGCTCGCCGCTGGCGGTCTTGTACCAGGCCCCGTCCGCGCCGGTCTTGATGATCACTGCCTTGACGCCCTGTGCCAGATAGAAGTCCGCGATCGCCTCTGGCGTCTGCTCGCCGGTCAGGATCTGGCCCTCTTTCAGGCCCGGCAATACCCAGTCCGCCTGGAAGGCCAGATCATTCAGCGCGCTGACCATCGCCTCGCGGCTCGGCCACAGCACCGGGCGCAGGTTCGGGTCAAACGAAATGGTCTTGCCCATGCGGCGCATTTCACGCGCGGCATGGCGTGACAGTGCCAGAGACTCCGCCGACAGCGCCGCCGCCACGCCGCTCAGGTGCAGGTGGCGCGCCGCGCCAAAGTACTCAGGGTTGAAATCCGCTGGCGACAGGTGGCTGGCCGCCGACCCCTTGCGGAAGTACTCCACGGTGGGATCGGTTCCATCTAACTGTTTGTCTTTTAACTGAAAACCGGTCGGGTAGCGATTATCTACCGTCACCTGCCCGGCGTCGATGCCCTCTTTTTCCAGCTGTTGCAGGGTAAAGCGGCCGAAGGAGTCATCACCGATGCGGCTGGCCCAGCCGACGTTCAGCCCAAGGCGCGCCAGCCCGACGGCGACGTTCAGTTCCGCACCGGCGATGCGTTTGGTGAAATGCTCCACCGCGGCCAGATCGCCCGGCTGGTCAGCGACAAACATCGCCATCGCCTCACCAAAGGTCACGGCGTCCAGCGCGCTCAGGGAAGGGGTTGCAGGTTTCATGATTACTCCGCGCGCAGCAGTTCAACATAGTGGCGGGTCACGGCGATCAGGTCGTCACCCTCCAACGGGAATTCAATGCCACGCGGGGCATGGGCTGGCAGGCGATCCAGCAGCTGGCGCCACTGGCCGTCGCTGTTGTCCAGCGCCACGGCGCACCATTTGCCCGCGTGGCGAGCGGCGGCCTTCACATGCACATAGGTCACGTGGTCGGCCAGGGTGTCGGCCGCGCGCTGCGGTGCCTGCCCGACCCAGTGCCAGTTACCCATGTCGAAGGTCATGCCGAGCGGCAATCCGGCCTCCGCCGCCGCGCGCAGGAAGGCGCTCATCGGCAGTAAGATGCCGCACTCTGGCGTCTGGTCATTCTCCACTACCAGCCGCACCGGCTGGGCTTCCAGCAGCGTTTTCAGCGCCGACAGATCACAGCCAGCGCGGTAGTGGCCGAGGGAGAGTTTCATCACGCGCGCGCCCAACTGTTGCGCCTCTAAAAAGAAGCCCTCCAGCCCGGCGTTCACCGCGCCATCCTCGTCAAACAGCGCCTCTGGCACCGAATAGACGCACCCGAGCTGGTACTGGACAATCTCCTCCGCCAGATGCGGCAGGTCATCCAGCGCCTGCTGGTCCATCAACTCGCGGCGGATCTCGACGCTGTCCGCGCCAGCCTCCGCAATCACTGGCAGCAGCGCGGCCTGACCGCCCAACTCCCGTACCCGGTCACTGCCGTAGGCGGCGGTGACGACCACAATTTCTCTACTCATACTCTTTCCTCGTGTGGCGGTGGCTGACCGCCCTCAACCCTGATGAGCGTCTCGCTCAAAAACTGGCCGTTGATGTTAAATATACGTTAGATGGAACCGGTTCCAACGTGAAGCGGTGAAGTGTCAATTTTCGATCACGGTCACAGAGTTGATAGAATCGGAGCAGAGCGGCTGGTATGCAAGCGGAAAGCGGCATCCGGGGGCGGGGTGGGGGAAAAAGGGGCGGAAAGTGGCGCAGAAAACGCCATGAGTGCTTGATAAATCACACATCCAGCCCGGGGGCCGGATGTGACGGAAAGGTCAGAGCGAAGTGGAGCCGCGCACGATCAGCTCGCCGGGGAAGGCCTGCTCAAACGGCGGCTCCTGGCTGCCCTGGATGCGCTTGACCACCTGCTCCAGCGCGGCGTAGCCCATCTCATAGGTCGGCTGCTTGAAGGTGGTGATGCCGACGCCCGCCAGCTCCGCCCACTCCAGCTCATCAAAGCCCAGCAGGCCGATGTCACTGCCCCAGCGGATGCCGAGCCGACGCATGGCGCGGGCGATCTGCAACGTCAGCGCGCCATTGGCCGAGAGCACCGCCTTGCGGCGGCCACGGTTGCTGCGGCTAAAGTCATTCAGCACTTGCTCCAGATGCGGCGCGTCATTCAACAGCACCTCGGCGCTATGCGCCTGCAAATCCGGGTGCGCCGCCATGGTCTTGCGCCAGGCGTGCAGCCGCTCGAGACGGGTATTGACGGTGCCAACCGGCTCACTGAGGAACAGCACTGCCTCAAAGCCCTGATCAATCAGGTGCTGGGTCGCCTGCGTCGCGGCCTCCTGGTTATTCAGGCCCACCACGTCACAGGAAAAGTCCGGGATCTTGCGATCAATCAACACCATCGGCAGCAGCGACTGTTGCAGCATCGAGAGCGCCTCTTCGCGCATCCCTACCGCGTTGACCACAATCCCCTCCACCTGATAGCTGCTCAGCAGTTGCAGGTAGTGCTGTTCCTGATTGATCTCATTATTGGTGTTACACACCAGCAGGGTGAAGCCCTGTTGGCGGCAGGCCACTTCCACGCCGCGCATCACATCGACGGAGTAGGGGTTGGTGATGTCGGCGATGATCAGGCCGATCAGCCGGGTCTGTCCGCCCTTCAGGCTGCGCGCCATCTGGCTGGGACGGTAGTTGAGCATCTGGATGGCACTTTCGATGCGCTGTTTTAGATCGTCGGAGAGCAGGTGCTGTTCGCCGTTCAGATAGCGCGACACGCTGGTTTTACCGGTCTTGGCCGCTTTGGCCACATCATTGATGGTGGCGCGCCCCGCCCCCTTACTTCTCATCACTGCATATCCTCCTGGCTAACTGACACAGGAGACTACCACACCGCAACGGCCGCCGAATATAAGGCGGCCGCTTTTGGCTGTCAGGAGGGGGCCTGTCCGGGCAGGGCGTCCGGCACCGGCACCGGGTGTTTGCGGCTGCTCAGGGTGAAGGCCGACACCAGCGTCACGCTTAGGGCGATGCCGCCGAGGATCAGGTAGGTATGGTTAAAGCCGATGCGGTCATACATCGCGCCAGCGAAGGCCGAGAGGAAAATCGCCGCCAGTTGCTTGGAGAAACAGAAGCCAATCAAGTAGATGGAGGCAGAGAAGCGGGTGTCGAAGATGGAGGTGATGTACTTGAACGCGCCGACCAGCAGGAACGGCACCTCCAGCGCATGAAGCATCTTCAGCACAATCACCTCGGCGGCGCTGGTGGCGAAGGCGGAGCCGATGATGCGTACCGACATGATCACCCCGGCCACCAGCAGCGTGTTCTTAGCCCCGATGCGGTTGATGATCCAGGGTGAGCAGAACATGATCAGCGCGTTCGCCAGTTCGCCAGCGGTGGTGACAAAGCCGAACACCTGGGTGCCGTGCTGCGGCGAGGAGAAGAAGGATTTGAAGAAGTTGGCGAACTGCTGGTCGAACACGTCATAGACGCAGGCGACGCCGACGATGTAGAGGATAAACAACCACAGCGCCGGCAGCCGGAACAGCTCGCCCATCTGGCGCAGGCTGAACGGGCTGGGCCGGGCGGCCAGCGGGCTGTCGGCCTGTACCGTCAGGTCTGGCCCGGTGCGCGCCATCAGCAACAGCAGCATCAGCAGCACCGCGGCACCGGAACCCATCCAGAACACGATGTCCGGGTTGATATTGAACAGCACCCCGGCGGTCGAGGCGCACAGCCCCCAGCCGAAGCAGCCGAACATCCGCGCCTTGCCATACTCGAAGTGGCTATTGCGGCTGACGCGCTCGATGTAAGCCTCGGTCGCGCCTGAGCCGCCAGCGAACACAAAGCCGATGTAGGCCCCGCCGCACAGCGCGCCCAGCAGCACATTAACCTTGAGCAGCGGCGCGAAGACGTAGAGGAAGAAGGGGGCGAAGAAGAACAGCAGCACCGCGATCACCCACAGCAGATGCTTCTTCAGGCCGAGCTTGTCCGAGACAATGCCAAACACCGGCTGGAAGACGATGGCGAACAGCGACATGCTGGCGAATACCACCCCGGTCTCGGTCTTGTTCAGCCCGATCACGTCCGCCAGCCAGATCGGCAGGAAGGGGTAGCAGGTCGCCATGATGAAGAAGTAGAGAAAGAAAAACGCGCCGAATATCCAGAAATTCTTGTTGTTTTTGTAGGTACAGACGGGTGTGTTCATCGGTATTTTCCTTGCACTTGCCTGCCGTTAATGGCCGGGACAGCCCGGCCGCCTGATTCACTCAGTTACAGCCGCTCAATGCCCAGCAGCAGCGCGCTCTCCGGGTCCAGCACTGGCAGTGCCAGCCCGGCCTGTGCCAGCCAACTGCCGCTGGCCTCCGTCGGCTGCGCCAGCCAGCCGGGCAGCGCGCGCATTGCGTGGCCGCCCTGCTGCTCGGTGATCAGCGTTGGGGCGTCCAGCAGCGTGATACGGTAGCGCGCCTCCGGCAGCAGGCCGGGGATGCGCAGCCGCCCCGGCATTGACCACTCAGGCATTGCCAATTGGGCGACGGAGAAGATCGCCCGGTCGCGCTGCGCGCTGATGACCCCGTGCGCCAGCGTCGCCGGATCGGGATGGTCAAGGCGCACCACGTCGCCGCTGTGCAGCAGGTCGCGCCACTGGCGGTGTAGGGCGATGTAGTGGGCAAAGCCGCGCTGCTCCTCGTCGCTGGCGCGCGCCGGATCCAGTTCAATCCCCATGTGGCCGAACAGCGCCGTCAGGCCGCGGAACTGGATGTCGTGGCGTCGGAAAGTGGCGTGGCACTGATCGGCACCGATGTGCGATCCCATCACCTCCGGCGGGAAGAAGTAGCTCATGCCGCGCTGGATGGTCTGGCGCTCCAGCGCATCATTGTTGTCCGAAGTCCAGAAGCGGTGGCTGCGTTTTAGCACCTCATAGTCGATGCGCCCGCCGCCCGAGGCGCAGGCCTCAAACTCCACCTGCGGGAAGCGCGCCACCAGCGCGTCCAGCAGCCGGTAGTAGTGCTCGGTCTGGGCGGTGGCGGCGGCGCGCCCTTGGTGGCCCGGCTGCACCACCTCGCGGTTCATATCCCACTTCACATATTGGATGTCATGGTTGCCGAGCAGCCAGCTCATCCGCTCCAGCAAGTAGCTGAATACCGCCGGGTTGCTGAGGTCGAGCACATACTGGAAGCGGCCCGCCGGCTGGGTGTAGCCGGGCAGCGCCAGCAGCCACTCGGGGTGGGCGCGGTAGAGATCGGAGTCCGGGTTGATCATCTCTGGCTCCACCCAGATGCCGAACTCCATGCCGAGCCGGTGCACATGCGCAATCACCGGCGTCAGGCCGTCCGGGTACTTTTTCTCATCGACAAACCAGTCGCCCAGCGCCGCGCGGTCGTGGTCGCGGCCACGGAACCAGCCGTCATCGATGATGAAACGCTCGACGCCCAATTCCGCCGCCCGGCTGGCCATCGCTATGATGTACTCTGGATTGTGGTCAAAGTAGATCCCCTCCCAGGTATTGAGGTGCACCGGGCGCGGGCGGTCGGGCAGGGTGAGGATGTGGCGGCGCACGTGGCGGTGGAACTGTTGGCTCATCGGCGTCAGGCCAGCCGGGCTGTAGCTGGCGTAGAGCCACGGCGTGCTGAGGCTCTCCCCCTCGGCCAGCGCGTGCTCGCCAGCGAAGTAGAGCGCCTCGGCCTGCAACTGGCGGCGGCCATCGGTTTTGGCGTCAATGCGCATCCGGTGGTTGCCGCTCCAAGCGAGGTGCGCGCCCCACACCTCGCCCTGCTGTTCGGAAAAACCGGGAACGCCGGCGATCATGCCGGGAAAGTACTCATGGGAGGTGCGCCCGCGCCGGTTCTCCTGCACCATGCCGCCGTGCGCCAGCAGGGTGCGGTGTGGCTGGAACTCCTTCACCCAGCGACCGTGGAACGCCATCACCTCCGCCGCCTGTTGCGGCAGTGGCAGCGTCACCGCCAGCCGGTTGACCTGCCACGGCCCGCCACGCAGGTTGGTGAGGGTGTTGCGCGCGCGCAGCACGCCGCTCTCCGGGTCAAGCAGCAGCTCGCTGGTGAGGCGCAGCCCGGCCTGTTCATCTTCGGCCACCAGCGTCACGCCCTGTTCCTGCGGCTCCACCCGGCAGGTGGTGAACACCGGCGACCAGTCCAGCCCGTCACGGTGCCCCTCGACGCCCGGCGACCCAAACAGCCCGCGGCCATTCTCCGCTGCCAGCGTCAGCGGCACATCCACATCCAGACGACCATTGGGCACCGGGCGGCTGAGGGTGGCGAGATCCGCCTCGCAGAAGGCAGGCAGGCGCGGCCCCCAGTAGAGGATCTCCGCAAAAGGGGTGCAGCGAAGGATAAGATCGGTGCTGTCGCTCGACAGCCGCTGGATCGACGTTTCCATGGCAAAACCTCATAACGTGACGGGAAGATGAGGCTAAGCATGGATCCGAAACGTTTCGGATTGATACCGCGCAACGCTGGAAATGTGAACGGTGTTAGAAAATCGACAAAATGCGCAACAAAAATGCTGCGCCAGTTAACAGGGCGGCCAACTGGTCACGCCGCGGCAGAGGGTAGGTTGCCACAGCACCTGTAGCTGGCTGAGTGGCTCGCCGCGGATCAGCGCCAGCATCATCGCGGCAATCTGGTGGCCCACCTCTTCACGTGTGGACTGCACCACGGCGGTAATCGGCAGGTCAATCAGGCTATCTGGCGGCAGGCCGTCATAGATCACCAGCGAAACCCGACCACTCTCCAGCAGCCCGGCCTCATGCAGCGCCATCACCGCCCCTTCGCCATGCATATTGTTGTCGGTGATGATGGCGGTCGGCGGCTCTGGCAGTGCCAGCAGGGCCTGCGTGGCTTGGTAGCCAGCGCGGCGGGTCGGCTGGATACGGCCAAGGCAGGCGGGCGGCAGCGGCAGGTTGCGCGCCTGCATGGCGTCGAGAAAGCCCTGCCGACGCTGGGCGACAAAAGATTGCGGGCTGGTTTCACCGAGGTAGGCGATGCGCCGGTGGCCGAGGTCAGCCAGATGCTCCACCGCCAGCCGCGTGCCAGCGTGGTTATCGAAATCAAACCACGCGTAGGGGTGCGCCAGCTCGCTGCGGCCAAGCGCCAAAAAGGGGAAACCGAGTTGTTGCAGCGTCGCCAGCCGTGGGTCGTGCGCCAGCGTATGCGCCACCAGCAGCGCGTCAATCCGCTTGCTGCCAATCAGCCGCGCCATGCCCTCGGCGTCGCCCTCATCGGCCAGCAGCAGCAGGTCAATCTCATGCTGTGCCAGCGCCTGACTGATGCAACCCACCATCTCAATAAAAGCGGAGTTGTTCAGCGGGCGTGGCCCGAACGGGAACAGCAGGCCCACGGCGTCAATCTTGCCCATCTTCAGGCGGCGCGCCAGCGTGTTGGGGCGATAACCCATGCGCTGCGCGGCGTCATGCACACGCTGTTTGGTATCGGCGGCCACATCGTCGTAGCCGTTCAGCGCCCGGCTGACGGTGGTCACAGAGAGACCCAGCTCACGGGCCAACAGTTTCAGGGACATCGCGCACCTTGCAGGTAGGGAATCGCAGCGAGAGTAGCACAGAGCGGCGGTGGGAAGGGAGATCCAGGGCAAGCCCGGCCGGGTGGCCGGGCGGGGGGAGTTACTGCAACGGGCTGAGGGTGATCTCGACGCGGCGGTTCTGCGCCTTGCCTTCGGCCGTGCTGTTGGAGGCGACCGGGTTGTCCGGGCCGGCCCCCATGGTGCGGATGCGGGAAGCGGACACGCCCTGAGTGATCAGAGAGCTGGCGACGCTGTCGGCACGCTGCTGCGACAGGGTCATGTTGTGCGCCCGCGCGCCGCTGCTGTCGGTGTAGCCCACCACGTTGACCGCGGTCTTCTCATACTCTTTCAGCACCATTGCCACGCCGGTCAGGGTGTTGGCACCCGCCGGTTTCAGGTTGCTGGCGTCGGTGTCGAAGGTGACGTTATTCGGCATGTTCAGCACGATGTTGTCGCCCTGACGGGTCACGCTCACGCCGGTGCCCTGCATCTTCTGGCGCAGCTTGGTCTCCTGCACGTCCATGTAGTAGCCCGCGCCGCCGCCCAGTGCCGCACCGGCCGCCGCGCCAATCAGCGCGCCCTTGCCGCGATCTTTCTTGGAAGAGGAGAGCACGCCGACGCCGGCGCCGACCAGCGCGCCAACGCCCGCGCCGATGCCAGATTTGCCGGCTTCACGTTCGCCGGTATAGGGGTTGGTGGTACAGCCCGCCAGGGCCAGCGACAGTGAGAGGGCGCTGGCCACAATCAGAGTGCGTTTTTTCATTGTTGATCCTTTGTAACAGGTAGTACGGTGGGGAGCGCCCCCACCCAAGTGATATGCATCATTGTTATAGTTTCCGCGCGCGCAACAGGGCGTGCCGGGCGGGCATTATGGCCTGAAATAATCGGAAAATGCTCAACAGATAAATCTCAATTTGTAAGGCGCAGCATTAACTCGTTAGCGCCTCCACGCCATGATCAGCGTCATGGCGTGGGTATCGGGGTTGCGCACCCGGCGTTGGGGAATGAAGCCATGCTTGCGGTAGAAGGCCACGGCGCGGCGGTTGCGCACGTAGACCTCAAGGCTAAGCGCCGGGAAGCGCTGCTGCACATGCGCCATCAGCGCGGCGGCGACGCCCCGGCCAAACAGCGGCGGAGCGACAAACAGCGCGCCGAGGAAACGCTGCTCCATTACGCTGGCAAAGCCGCCCAGCCGCCCGTCACACTCGCTCACCCAGGTCTGCGCCTGGGGCAAATAGTGGCTGCGCACCAGCGGCGCGCTCTCCCGCCAGTAGCGCGGATCGATGAAGGGGTGACCAGCGGTGGTGCTCTCCAGCCACAGCGCCATCAGCGGCTCCAGATCCGGCGGGCGGAAGGGGCGAATCATCCCGCCTCCGCCGGGCAGAGATCGCAACCGACGTGGTGATCGTTCACCAGCCCGCACGCCTGCATAAAGGCGTAGCAGATGGTCGCGCCGACAAAGGTGAAGCCGCGTTGCTTCAGCGCGCGGGAGAGCGCCTCGGAGGCGGCGGTTTTGGCCGGGATGTCGGGGTAGTGCGGACGGTTCACCTGCGGCTGGTGGCCGACAAACTGCCAGATAAAGGCGGAGAAATCCTCGCCGGCCTGTGTCATCGCCACCCAGGCGCGGGCATTGGTGACAATCGCCTCCAGCTTGCGGCGGTGGCGGATCAGCCCCGGCTCCTGCATCAGCGCGTCCAGCTCCTGCCCGCTCATCGCGGCGATCTTATGGGGGTCGAAACCGTGGAAACTGGCGCGGTAGCAGGCACGCTTTTTCAGCACGGTGATCCACGAGAGGCCAGCCTGCTGCCCCTCCAGACAGAGCATCTCAAACAGCATACGGCTGTCATGCTGCGGCACGCCCCACTCCCGGTCGTGGTAGTCGAGATAAAGCGGGTCAGCGGTGACCCATTTGCAACGCGTTATCATTGGTCATTCCTTTTCCAGCGGGCGCGGCACCGGCGGCAGCGCGCCGGGTGTCGCAACCCGCGACTTTTTCTGTGTGCTGCCTTGACGGCAGCGAGAAGCGAATAATAGTTATAGGGGGTATTGCACAAAAATAGAACAATACATTCCTTGGATTAGCCTGTTGGCTTTCAGGAGTCTCCATGCCGGACCTAAAAAAATTTCGCTGCCGTCGCAAGGCGGGGGCACTGGCAGTGGCAATGCTATTTGGGGGGGGACACCCGGCGCAGGCCTATGACAATCTCTATGTCTTTGGCGATAGCCTGAGTGACTCCGGTAACATCGGCCGTTTTACCTATAACAGCGCCAACGTCGCGCTGTATGACGAAATTCTGGCGGCGCGCGCCGGGCTGGCCCTTAGCCCATCCTTCTCAGGCGGCACCAATTATGCCACCGGCGGCGCGACCGCCATCCCGGAACTCAATCCCGACTATAACGCCACCTCCGATCAGGTCAGCCAATATCTGGCGCAGACCGGTGGGCAAGCGGAGGGCGACGGGCTGTATATCCATTGGGTTGGCGGCAACGATCTGGCCGCGGCGGCCACGCTGGCGGCCTCGGCACTCAACGCTGACACCGCCTTTGCGGTGGCGAACCTCAGTGCGAACGCCGCCGCCGGGCAGGTGCAGTCGCTGATCAATGCCGGGGCGGGCACGGTGATTGTGCCGACGGTGCCGAACATCGGTTTGACGCCCGCCATTCTGGAGTTGGTGGTCACGGCAGCCCTGCCGGCCAGCGCCCTTCAGGCCGCCTTCTCGGTGCTCAACAGCCAGGGCACGGTGAATGCCGAGGGCCGGGTGGCGCTGGTGCATCAGGCGCTGACCGCCGCCGCCGAGTCCACGGGCGCGCCGGATGCCCTTGCCCAGACCTTGTCGCAGACGCTGATCGGCGCCTATGACCAGCTCTCCGCCGAGGCCTCGGCGCTCACCGATGCCTACAACCAGACCGAGGACGCGGCGCTGGCCGCCAGCGGTGGCAACATCGTGCGGGTGGACGTGGATGGCCTGCTCAATGAGGTGGTGGCTGACCCAGCGCTCTACGGTTTGACCAATACCGCCGGTATGGCCTGTCCGCCCGGCCTGACGTCGGCCCTGTGCACCGCCGACACCCCCGGTTTCAGTGATGCGCAGGCCTTCCTGTTCGCTGACCACCTGCACCCCAGCCCGCAGACCCACGCGCTGATCGCTGACTACATGCAGGCAGTGCTGGATGGCCCGGCGCAGGCGGTGGCGCTCAACCAAGCGACGCTGTCGATGGGGCGCAACGCGCGCGGCATCCTTGATAGCCGTTTCCAGCAGTTGCGCGCCAACCCCGGTGCGCAGGGCAGCCTTGGGCTGTTTGGCGGCTACATGGGGCAGCATATGGAGTACACCGCCAACACCACCGCCGGTGACGGCAACGCCACCTCGCACAATGCGGCGCTCGGCATGGATTACCAGCTAACGGACAACTGGACGGTGGGCGCGCTGCTCTCTGGCGCGAACGATCGCCAGCACCCCTCCAGCCGCTACGACTACAAGGCGCGCGGCTGGCTGATCTCCGCCTATACGGCGGTGAACGTGCTGGAAAATGGCTGGTTCAACGCCGATGTGCACTGGGCGAAGGTCAATTTCGATGACATCAACCGCAGTATGCGGCTTGGCTCGGCCACCCGTACCGAGCACGGCGAAACCGAGGGGGAAGAGGTGGGCGGCCGCCTGACCGCCGGCTGGGACATCCCGGTCGCGGAGTGGCTCTCCACCGGCCCGCTGGCGCAGTTCGCGTGGGACTACAGCAGCGTCGATGGCTACAGCGAGCGCGGCAGCCGCAGCACGGCGATGCGTTTCGACGACCAGACCTACCACTCGCAGATTGGCGCGCTGGGGTGGCGGCTGGACGCGCGCTTCGACCGGCTGAACCCCTATGCCGAGCTGAGCTACCAGCACCAGTTCGGAGATGATGTCTACCGCGCCGGCGGTGGCATCAAGTCCACCCAAACCTACTTCACCCGCACCAGCGCCACCCAGGATACCAATTGGGTGGATGTCACCGTCGGCGCCAACCTGCCGCTGACGGACAACATCGCCGCCTTTGCCGCCGTCTCCCAGACTGGTGGCCTGAGCAGCGGCGAGCAGTTTATGTATAACCTCGGCGTCAGCGCCCGCTTCTGACGCCTCCGGCAAAAAAACAGGCCGCCCAGTGGGCGGCCTGTGTCACGGCGGCTATTTGCCGTTTTTCTTGCCGAAGACCTTCATCAGGAACCCGATGAGCAGGCCAATGGCAACGCCAATCAGTATCCAGGCAGTGAATCCCATATTGTCTCTCCTGCGTTAACCTTGCGGCGAGTATACGGCATCCCTCAGGAGACGGTCTCCTTTTCCCATGCCACGTTGGCGGCCTGCGCGCGCAGCGGCTTCTCCGGCTGGAGCAGCGTCATGCAGATCATGCTGCAAAAAGAGACCGCCGCCGTGGCAAGGAACATCGCGCCGTAGCCGTGGTGCTGCGCCAGCCAGCCGCTCAGGGTCGGTGCCATGATCGAGGCGAGGTTGGCGATCGCCAGCGTCATGCCGCTGTAGGCCCCCACCGACGCCTTGGGCGTCACGTCAATCACCACCGACCAATAGACGTTGTTCACCAGCGCATTCAATGCGTTGCCGAGCGTCATCAGCGCGATGATCGCCGCCGGCGAGTGCATGAAGGGGATCAGCACAAAGCAGGTGGCGGTCAGCAGCAAAGTGACAGCGGCGAACAGGTTGCGCGCCAGCCGCAGGTTGCCGGTGCGGCGCAGCAGGCCATCGGCGATGCGGCCGCCGAGCAGCACGGTCAGGCAGGCACCGCTCCACGGGATCATCGCCACATACCAGAGCGAGTGCAGGTCATAGTGGAAGGTGTCCTGAAGGTATTTCGGGCTCCAGGTCACCAGCACAAAGGTGACGTAGAGGAACGAGAAGTAGCCGAGCGCGTTGCACACCAGTGTGCGGTTGCTGAAGAAGCGCCACCACGGCAGGCGCGGCGTGGCGGGTACGGCGGGCTGGTGGTCGCTGATGGCGGCCAGTTCGGCCGCGTTCACGTTCGGGTGCTGTTGCGGCGTGTCGGTGAAGATCCGGCCAAACAGCGCGATCGCCAGCAGCGAGAAGATCCCCAGCACGATGAACATGCTGCGCCAGTCATCGGTCAGCAGCAGCAGACCCACCGCCAGCGGCGCGGTCAACAGCGAGCCGACCTGGGTGCTGAGCAGCCCGATGCCAAGCGAGAAACCGCGCTCGCGCGGCGGCGCCCAGTGGGCGATGGTCTTGTTCATCAGCGCGTAGGCTGGCCCCTCGGCAAAGCCGAACAGGATGCGCAGCGCCGCGAAGCCCATGATCGCCGAGCCGCCAAACAGCGCCATGCCGACCTCGCCAGCCCAGGCGGTGGCGATCTCCAGCAGCGACCAGAGCACGCCAGCCAGCAGCCATACCTTTTTGGTGCCGATGCGGTCAGCTAAAAAGCCGCCGCATAGCGAGCCAAACAGGTAGCCAAAGCCAAAGTAGCCGAGCACGGCTCCCAGTTGCGCCTTGTTGAAGTGGAACTCGTTGGCGATGTCGTTGGCGGCAAAGGAGAGCGCGCCACGGTCAACGTAGTTAATCAGGGCGATGAAAAACACCATCGCGAAGATGCGGTAGCGATAACGGCTGTCTTGGGTGACCATAACCTTTCTCCTTCTGCGCAGGATTGCTAACAGGGAGCTAGCAAGGTTGGTGCCAGCTTTTTCAGGCGAAACCGGGGCAGGTTGCGCCGCACTGGTGCGAAAGGGCGCGGCGGCGGCCGTGGTGCGGGCAAAAACAGGGCAGGATGTTTAACAGACGCTCACAGGATGTCACGAAGCCGGCGAGCAAAGCGCCAGCGGCACGCTGGCGGCGGGATTGAGGCTGTATATCTTGCGGTCAACGGGTATACTGGCCCATTCCATCTAAATCCACTTGTATCGCGTGCGAATCCAACATGCAAAAGTTTGATACCAAGACCTTTCAGGGCCTGATCCTGACCCTTCAGGATTACTGGGCGCGCCAGGGCTGCACCATTGTCCAACCTCTGGACATGGAAGTCGGCGCCGGCACTTCCCATCCGATGACCAGTATGCGCGCCCTCGGCCCGGAGCCGATTGCCGCTGCCTATGTCCAGCCTTCACGTCGCCCGACCGACGGCCGCTACGGCGAGAACCCGAACCGCCTCCAGCACTACTACCAGTTCCAGGTGATCATTAAGCCTTCGCCGGACAACATCCAGGAGCTGTACCTCGGTTCGCTGAAAGAGCTGGGCCTCGACCCGCTGGTGCATGACATCCGCTTCGTGGAAGACAACTGGGAGAACCCGACGCTCGGCGCCTGGGGCCTCGGTTGGGAAGTGTGGCTCAACGGCATGGAAGTGACGCAGTTTACCTACTTCCAGCAGGTGGGCGGCCTGGAGTGCAAGCCGGTCACCGGTGAGATCACCTACGGCCTGGAGCGTCTGGCGATGTACATCCAGGGCGTGGACAGCGTCTACGATCTGGTCTGGTGCGACGGCCCGCTGGGCAAAACCACCTACGGCGACATCTTCCACCAGAATGAGGTGGAGCAGTCGACCTACAACTTCGAATACGCGGACGTGGATTTCCTCTTCACCTGCTTCGAGCAGTATGAGAAAGAGGCGCAGATGCTGCTGGCGCTGGAGAAGCCACTGCCGCTGCCGGCCTATGAGCGCATCCTGAAAGCGGCCCACTGCTTCAACCTGCTGGATGCCCGCAAGGCGATCTCGGTGACGGAGCGCCAGCGCTACATCCTGCGCATCCGCACCCTGACCAAGTCGGTCGCCGAAGCCTATTACGCATCGCGTGAAGCGCTGGGCTTCCCGCTGTGCAAAAAGAACGAGAAGTGAGAGACGCCATGACTGACAAGACTTTCCTGGTGGAGATCGGCACGGAAGAGCTGCCGCCGAAGGCCCTGCGCTCGCTGGCCGAATCGTTCGCCGCCAACCTCACCGCCGAGCTGGATGCGGCTGGCCTGCAACATGGTGACGTGCAGTGGTTTGCCGCGCCGCGCCGTCTGGCGCTGAAAGTGCTGGCGCTGAGCCCCGCGCAGGCTGACCGTGAAATCGAGAAGCGCGGCCCGGCCATCTCGCAGGTGTTTGACGCCGAAGGCAAGCCGACCAAGGCCGCCGAAGGGTGGGCGCGCGGTTGTGGCATCACCGTGGAGCAGGCCGAGCGCCTGACCACCGACAAGGGCGAGTGGCTGGTACACCGCGCGCAGCTGAAGGGCGAAAGCGCCGCCAGCCTGCTGCCGACCATGATCGCCAACGCCCTCGGCAAGCTGCCGATCCCGAAACTGATGCGCTGGGGCGACTCCGACGTGCAGTTCGTGCGCCCGGTGCACACCGTGACGCTGCTGCTGGGTGACGAGCTGGTGCCAGCCACCATTCTGGGCATCGACTCTGCCCGCACCCTGCGCGGCCACCGCTTCATGGGCGAGGCGGAGTTCACCATTGAGCACGCTGACCAGTATCCGGCCATCCTGCTGGAGCGCGGCAAAGTGATCGCCGACTATGAGCTGCGCAAAGCCACCATCAAGCGGGACGCCGAAGAGGCCGCGCGCCAGATTGGCGGCAAGGCCGACCTGAGCGACAGCCTGCTGGAAGAGGTCACCTCGCTGGTGGAGTGGCCAGTGGTACTGACCGCCAAGTTCGAAGAGAAATTCCTGGCGGTGCCAGCCGAGGCGCTGGTCTACACCATGAAGGGCGACCAGAAGTACTTCCCGGTCTATGGCACCGACGGCAAGCTGCTGCCGAACTTCATCTTCGTCGCCAACATCGCGTCGAAAGATCCGCAGCAGATCATCTCCGGTAACGAGAAGGTGGTGCGCCCGCGTCTGGCGGATGCCGAATTCTTCTTCAACACCGACCGCAAGAAGCGTCTGGAAGATAACCTGCCGCGTCTGGAGACCGTGCTGTTCCAGAAACAGCTCGGCACCCTGCGCGACAAAACTGATCGCATTCAGGCGCTGGCTGGCTGGGTAGCGGCACAGATTGGCGCGGACGTCGAACTGGCGAAACGCGCGGGCCTGCTCTCCAAGTGTGACCTGATGACCAACATGGTGTTCGAGTTCACCGACACCCAGGGTGTGATGGGGATGCACTACGCGCGCCATGACGGCGAGGCGGAAGAGGTGGCAGTAGCGCTGAACGAACAGTACCAGCCGCGCTTTGCCGGTGACGACCTGCCGGCCTCGCCGGTGGCCTGCGCGCTGGCGATCGCTGACAAGATGGACACGCTGGCGGGCATCTTCGGCATCGGCCAGCACCCGAAAGGGGCCTCTGACCCGTTCGCCCTGCGCCGCGCCGCGCTCGGCGTGCTGCGCATCATCGTTGAGAAGAACCTGAACCTCGACCTGCAAACCCTGACGGAAGAGGCCGCGCGCCTCTACGGCGACAAGCTGACCAACCCGCAGGTGGTGGACGACGTGGTGGAGTTCATGCTTGGCCGCTTCCGCGCCTGGTATCAGGAAGAGGGCCACGCGGTGGACACCATTCAGGCGGTGCTGGCGCGCCGTCCGACTCGCCCGGCCGATTTCGACGCCCGCATGAAGGCGGTGTCGCACTTCCGCACGCTGGATGACGCCGCCTCGCTGGCCGCCGCTAACAAGCGCGTCTCCAACATTCTGGCGAAATCGACCGAGAGCCTGAATGAGCGCGTGCAGGCCGCGCTGCTGAAAGAGAACGAAGAGATCCAGTTGGCGACCTTCGTGACCGCGCTGAGCAGCAAGCTGCAACCCTACTTTGCCGAAGGCCGCTATCAGGAGGCGCTGAGCGAACTGGCGCAACTGCGCGAAGCGGTGGACAACTTCTTCGAAAAAGTGATGGTGAACGCCGACGATCAGGAAGTGCGCATCAACCGCCTGACGCTGCTGAGCAAGCTGCGCGAGCTGTTCCTGCAAGTTGCGGATATCTCCCTGCTGCAATAACCGCGTCCGTCCTTGCGGTTAGCCCAAGAAAAAACCCGCCTCGGCGGGTTTTTTTATTAGGGTGCCCCGAAGGGCAGGGCCATGCCGGCAGCGGGATTAGCTATCCAGCAACTGGCGGCCAAGAAAGGGGTTAGCGTGCAGTAAACGCATCAATTTCTGGGCAGTATTGGAGGGACGGCAGCTATTGGCCTCCCATTTTTTCACCTGGGCAACGCTGACGCCCATGCACTTCGCAAACTCTTCTACTTGCAGGCCAGCGCGCTCGCGCAGCTGTTTCGGTTCCGGCATCAGGCTCTCCTGATGGGCGACACATTTCCCGGCAGGCAGTGCCCCATACTCAAAACTATCAAGTAACTCATTGAACAATTCACGATCCATAGTGGCTCCCGAAATAGCTGTTACGACAAGATTCAACAACCGCATCCTTTGTGCTTAGCGAGTAAGCGCTATGACTATATGTCAGAATTTGGCTTAAGTGTGGATAAATTACGCGCATTTCGACGGGTTTTTGTCCTGAATCAGCAAAATCTCAAATTTATTGAGAAGTTATTATTTGTTTTTATGATGTTTGCGCCGTGCGCCTGCCAGCATGGCGTGAGTACCTTATCGTCGGCAGTTGATCTATCCTTAGGGCGAAAAACGTATCCGCGCAGTGGGCGGCATCAAGGCAAGTTAAGGGGAGCCAGGATAAATGGCGGAAGGGATCGGCAACGGAAAATGGGCACGCTGGCTGGCGCCAGTGTGGGTGGTGATGGTGGTGATGCAGCTCGCCGCCTGTGGCGACAGCGAGGGCGACCAGCGCAAGGCCTTTATGGAGTATTTGCAAAACACCGTGATGCGCAGCGGGCAGAATTTGCCGACGCTGAGCGAAGACCAGAAACAGAAGTTTGGCAACTACGCCAATGACTACCAGGTGCTGCTCACCTTCTCGCACCAGGTGAAGCAGGATGTCAGCAACAGCCTGGCCCCGGTGATCAACACGCTGGGCGACATCCGGGTGCCGCAGGACTACGTCCAGCAGCATGACGCGCTGGCGCAGGAGCTGGGGGCGCTGAACATGCTGGGCCAGCGGGTGCAGAGCGCGCAGGCCCAGGCAGACACCGCCCACGCGGCGATGAAGCACCCGGAAGATTTGAAGGCGATCTACAATCAGGCCTATGACAGCATCGTCACCCGCCCGGCCAATGGCCTGACGCCGGTTATCCCGGCGCTTGCGGGGTTCGCGCAGGAGGTGGTGCAGGTGGGGGATTACCTGATCCAGCAGGGCAATCAGGCCACCTTCAACGGCAGCCAGGTGCAGTTCCCGACCCAGCAGCAGGTGACGCAGTACAACACCATGATGTCTGGTCTGGCGACCAAGCAACAGGTGCTGCAACGGGCGCAGAACGCGCTCAACGGCCAATATTAAGCCGACTGAGCCGCTTGGATTTGGCCCCCACGCATCGCCGTGGGGGTTTTTTATTCAGGCCGCGAGCCTGATGTCCCCGGCACCCACGTTTGCCGGGGACACTCAATCATGATGAAGGACAACAAGATGAAAACCACCCTGATGGCGCTGATCAGCGCCCTGATGATGACCCCGGCACTGGCCAGCGCGGCGGATGCGCCCAACACCTTCACCCCGGCCCAGCAGGAGGCGATTGGCAAAATCGCCGCTGACTATCTGGTGCAGCACCCGGAAGTGCTGGTGCAGGCGAGCCAGAAGCTGGAGGCGCAACAGGCGGCGCAACAGCAGCAGGCTTCCCTCAACGCCGTGCTGCAAAACAGCGACGCGCTGCTGAATGACCCAGCCACCCCGAGCATTGGCCCGAAAACCGCCAAGGTGGCGCTGGTGGAGTTCTTCGATTACCAGTGCATCTACTGTAGCCACATGGCCCCGCTGATTGAGCAGACGGTGAAAGCCAACCCGCAGGTGCGTTTCATCTTCAAAGAGTGGCCGATCTTCGGCCAGCGCTGGCAGCCCTCCATCACTGCGGCGGAAACCGGCATGGCGGTGTTCAAGGAGAAGGGCGCGCAAGCCTACTTCACCTACCATAACGCCATCTTCCACACCGGCCACAACGAGGGCAAACTGACGGAAGGGGATATCCAGGCCGCAGTGAAAGCCGCCGGGGCCAGCCAGCCGGATGAGGCTACCCGCAACCAGACCCACGAGGCGCTGTCGAAAGTGGACGATCTGGCGCGCCAGTTGGGCTTCAGCGGCACCCCGGCCTTTATCGTGATGCCGACCCAAGGGGCCACCGCGCAGAACACCACCTTCCTGCCGGGGGCGATCTCCGCCGAATCGTTGCAGGCCGCCATCACCAAGGCTCAGGGCAAATAATCCCCCGCCGGCCCCATACGGGGCCGGCAAGCTTCCCCCTCCATTCATTCAGTAAGCTACTACTCACTTTCTGCTGTAATTCATCCCATTAACCTCTGGATTGGCTACAGTTTGAAGGGGCACGCCAAAGGGCCGCCCAATGCAGAGTTAATGGAAAATAAATTGTGATTGCGATCTCATTTGCAGCAAAAAATGGCTGTTAACAAATGTGATACAACTCACGCTTTCCTGTTCAGGATGCCGTTTTTATCGACAAAGTGGCCGTTTGGGCTGGCCTTTTTGTGATCTATGTCACGCTAAATTGCGGTTAATGTGGGGCTTTGGTGTGATCTGAATCACAGAAAACGGGGGCGCTACGCGCGCAAAAAAGAGCGTGATAGAGTCCGCCCTGCATACAGTAATAGTGACGGGTTGTGCTGCACCGTCTCAATGAATTCACGCGCTCTTATTGCCGGCGCGTATCAATAGGGGTGTGTTTTATGTTTTCACCAGATGTTAAGGTCAAGGTCCAAAATTTTGGCCGCTTTCTGAGCAACATGGTGATGCCCAACATCGGCGCATTTATCGCCTGGGGGATTATCACCGCACTGTTTATCCCAACTGGCTGGCTGCCGAACGAGACGCTGGGCAAGCTGGTCGGCCCGATGATCACCTACCTGCTGCCGCTGCTAATTGGCTACACCGGCGGGAAGCTGGTGGGCGGCGAGCGTGGCGGCGTGGTGGGTGCCATCACCACCATGGGCGTGATTGTCGGTGCCGACATGCCGATGTTCCTCGGCTCGATGATTGCTGGTCCGCTGGGCGGCTGGGCGATCAAGCGCTTTGACCGTTGGGCAGACGGCAAGATCAAGAGCGGCTTCGAGATGTTGGTCAACAACTTCTCCGCTGGCATCATCGGTATGCTGCTGGCGATCCTCGCCTTCCTGGCTATCGGCCCGTTGGTCGAGGCACTCTCCAAGCTGCTGGCCGCTGGCGTGCACATCATGGTGACCAATAACCTGCTGCCGCTCACCTCCATCTTCGTGGAACCGGCGAAAATCCTGTTCCTGAACAACGCCATCAACCACGGCATCTTCTCGCCGCTGGGCATCCAGCAGGCAACCGAGGCGGGCAAATCGATCTTCTTCCTGATCGAGGCCAACCCCGGTCCCGGCATGGGCGTGCTGATGGCCTACGTCTTCTTTGGCCGTGGCAATGCCAAGCAGTCTGCGGGCGGTGCGGCAATCATCCACTTCTTGGGCGGTATCCATGAGATCTACTTCCCGTATGTGCTGATGAACCCACGCCTGATTCTGGCGGTTATCCTCGGCGGCATGACCGGCGTCTTCACCCTGACCCTGCTGAATGGCGGCCTGGTCTCCCCGGCGTCCCCTGGCTCCATCCTGGCGGTGCTGGCAATGACCCCGCGCGGCGCCTACTTCGCCAACATCTGTGCGGTGCTGGCAGCCTTCGCCGTCTCCTTCGTGGTTTCCGCGATCCTGCTGAAGGGCACCAAGGCCAAAGAGGGCGACGAGCTGGAAGATGCGACCCGCCGTATGCAGGAGATGAAATCCCAGTCCAAGGGTGGTCAGGTAGCGGCAGCGGCCGCGCCAGATGGCGACCTGAGCGCGGTGCGCAAAATCATCGTGGCCTGCGACGCGGGCATGGGTTCCAGCGCGATGGGTGCTGGCGTGCTGCGCAAAAAGGTGCAGGAAGCGGGGCTGACGCACGTGTCCGTCACCAACAGCGCGATCAACAGTTTGCCGGATGATGTCGATCTGGTGATCACCCACCGTGACCTGACCGAGCGCGCGATGCGCCATGCGCCGCACGCGCAGCACATCTCGCTGACCAACTTCCTCGACAGCAAGCTGTATACCGACCTGACCGGCCGCCTTGCGGCAGTGGGCGTGGCCGGTACGCAGGCGGCTCCCCAGACGCAGGCCGCTGAGCTGATCGCGGCTGACGAACCGGCAGCGGCGGGCGCACCGCAACTGTTCCGCCTGACCGCCGCCAACGTCTTCCTCGGCCAGCAGGCGAGCCACAAAGAGCAGGCGATCCGCTTCGCCGGTGAGCAGCTGGTGAAGGGCGGTTACGTCGAGCCGGAGTATGTTGAGGCGATGCTGGCGCGTGAAAAGCTGACCCCGACCTACCTGGGCGAATCCATCGCCGTGCCGCATGGCACCATTGAGGCGAAGGACAACGTGCTGAAAACTGGCGTGGTCTTCTGCCAGTATCCGCAGGGCGTGCGCTTCGGCGAGGATGAGGATGAAGTGGCGAAGCTGGTGATCGGCATTGCGGCCCGCAACAATGAGCATATCCAGGTCATCACCAGCCTGACCAACGCGCTGGATGATGAGTCAGTGATAGCGCGGCTCTCCACGACCCAGAACGTTCAGGAAGTGGTCGACCTGTTGACAGGAAAACAGGGCGTCTGACAGTCAACACAACCGGGCCAGATGGCCCGGTTCTCTATTTGGCCGCCGGCTCAGGCGTGGCGGCCCGGCGATTTCCGGGGGAGCTGACGCTCCCTGATTTTTGGCTCTGTGGCGGCCCCGCCGCCACGTAGGTTGGAAGGATGACTCTTATGAAAGCACTACATTTTGGCGCCGGGAATATCGGACGTGGCTTTATCGGCAAACTGCTGGCAGATGCCGGGATGGAGCTGGTGTTCGCTGACGTGAACCAAACCGTGCTCGACGCGCTCAACCAGCGCGGCGGCTATGACGTGCATGTGGTGGGCGAGCAGGAGCGTGTCGAACCAGTGAGCGGCGTCTCCGCCGTCAACAGCGCGGGTCAGGAGGCCATTGACCTGATCGCCGAGGTGGATCTGATCACCACCGCCGTCGGCCCGACCATTCTGGCGCGCATCGCCCCCAGCGTGGCGAAAGGGCTGGTACTGCGCCACCAGCGCGGCAACCAGCAGCCGCTGAACATCATCGCCTGTGAGAACATGGTGCGCGGCACCAGCCAGTTCAAGCAGCACATCTATGATGCCCTGCCGGAAGAGGAGAAGGCGTGGGTGGATGAGCATGTTGGCTTCGCGGACTCAGCCGTCGATCGCATCGTACCGCCCGCGGCTGAGGGCAGCACCGATCCGCTGGAAGTGACGGTGGAAACGTTCAGCGAGTGGATTGTCGATAAAACCCAGTTCGTGGGCGAACCGCCGCAGATCGCTGGCATGGAGCTGACCGACAACCTGATGGCGTTCGTGGAGCGCAAGCTGTTCACCCTCAACACCGGCCACGCCATCACCGCCTATCTCGGCAAGCTGGCTGGCCACGCCACCATCCGTGACGCCATCCTCGACCCGGCCATCCGCCAGGTGGTAAAGGGCGCGATGGAGGAGAGCGGCGCGGTGCTGGTCAAGCGCTACGGCTTCGATCCGCAGAAGCACGCCGCCTACATTGACAAGATCCTGACCCGCTTCGAAAACCCCTACCTGAAGGATGACGTCGAGCGCGTTGGCCGCCAGCCGCTGCGCAAGCTGAGCGCCGGTGACCGTCTGGTCAAGCCGCTGCTGGGCGCGCTGGACTTCCAGCTGCCGCATGAGAACCTGATCAAGGGTATCGCCGCGGCGCTGCACTACCGCAGCGAGAGCGACCCGCAGGCCGCCGAGCTGGTGGACTTGCTGGCGAACATGGGGCCACAGGGCGCGCTCTCCCATATCTCCGGCCTGCCGGCTGACAGCGAGGCCGTCACCAAGGCCGTCAACGCCTATCACGCCATCTGACGGCGAAATGTGGTAAAAAAGGGGGCGGGCCAGAGTGGCCCTCACTCCAGCCTTGGGGCCTCGCCCCGCTGACTGGAGGCCAGGTATGGCCGGGTATCCGGATGTTGTGATCTCCTTAACGCAAAATATCACCATGATTGAAGCTGCACAGGCCTTCGAAAACCGGGTGCTGGAAAAACTGAACGCTGGCAAAAGCGTGCGCGGGTTTATCTTCGCCGCCGTCGAACTGCTGACGGAAGCGGTCAATATTCTGGTGCTCCAGGTATTCCGCAAAGATGACTACGCGGTGAAGTATGCGGTGGAGCCGCTGCTGAGCGGCAGTGGCCCGCTGGGCGAGTTGTCGGTACGGCTGAAGCTGATGTATGGCCTCGGCGTCATCAGCCGCCACGAGTATGAGGACGCCGAGTTACTGATGGCGATGCGCGAGGAGCTGAACCATGACGCCCATGAGTACCGCTTCAGTGACGATGAGATTCTCGGCCCCTTCGGCGAGCTGCACTGTGTGCCTGCCCTGCCGGCCGCGCCCACCCTCACCGCTGGCGCGGAGCCGCTGGAGGCTTCGCTTCAGGCGATGCAGCGCCAGCGCTACCAGCAGATTCTCCACTCCACCATGGTGCTCTCCGTGACCGGCCTGATCGCCGGTATCAGCCTGAAAAAGGCCTTCTGACCCCCGCCCGACCGCGACCACCAAAAGCCGGGCTGATGAATGGCGCGCTTCCTGCTACACTGTGCGCCGATCCTCTATTAATGATGTGCCCGCCTGCGGCACAAACGGGCCACCACCATGAAAGACCAAGAAAAAGCAGAAATTAAGCGCCTCAGTGACAAGCTGGACGCCCTGAAACACAAAGACGCCACCATCATCCCGCAGGGCAATGCCGAACTGATTGCCCAGCACGAGGTGGAGAAAGAGAAGCTGGAGAAAGAGATCGCCCGCCTGAAAGAGGTGATGATCAGCAAGCTCAGCACCCAAGCGCAGCAGCTCAGCAAACTGCCATTCAGCCGTGAGATCTCCAAGAAAGAGCAGGCCGATATGGGCTCGCTGAAAAAGAGCGTGCGTGGCCTGATCGTGGTTCACCCGATGACCGCACTGGGCCGTGAGATGGGCCTGAAAGTGGTCACCGGTTACGCCAAAAAACCTTTCTGATCCCAGCCCGGCCCCAGCGGGCCGGCGCTGTCATGCTTTTTTCGGCTTGCCATCCAGACGCGGGCCGAAATCCTCAATCCGCCGTGTCTCCAGCCGGGCTTGCAGCTTCAGGCTCCAGCTTGCCGCCAGACCCGCCGCGCCCAGTAACCGCCGGTACTGCTCCTCGTCATAGGGCAGGTGGAAGGCAATGGCAATCGCTTCCTCCACGCTGATGTCACTGTTGCGCGTCAACAGCGCCAGCGGCTGCGCTTCACCGACGTAGCCGGGCGACAGCACACGGTAGAGCCAGCCGCAGCGGCCGCTCTGCTGGAGATGGTAGGAGAGCTGCGCCACCCCCATGTGGATGTTGATCTTGTAGCAGGGGGAGCGCGGCTGCGTCACCTGGATCAGCGCCTCGCCCCAGCGGAAAATGTCACCGATAAACACGTTCTGCTCGGTCAGCCCCAGCGTCGAGATATTCTCGCCAAAACCCGGCGGCTGGAAGTGCTCGCAACGCTCTGGGAAGGCTTGGCGCAGGTGGGCGTAGTGCTCACGCGGGAAGTGGCACAGGGCGCGATCCGGGCCGCCATGCACCCGCGTCTCGGCCTGCTCGTCGCCCTCCAGCCCCAGCGGCGTCAGCAAAATCCGCCCCTCAACGGCACGCTTGATCAGGGCAGTGGGGCGCATCTCTTCATGCTCCTGGATGGCGCCAATAAATACCTGTGGGTAGTGCATGGTCTCTCCCTTCGGGTGCGGGCCGCGCCCGCTGCCCCTCCAGCATAGGCGGGGGCAAAAAAAATGCCAGCGCAAGCGCTGGCATCGGGTGTCACGGGCGGCCGGTGGCCGCCAGCGGCGGGATTACTTCTTCGCTGCGAAACGTGCCGCGGCTTCGTCCCAATTCACCACGTTCCAGAACGCCTTGATGTAGTCCGGGCGTTTGTTCTGGTATTTCAGGTAGTAAGCGTGCTCCCACACGTCCAGACCCAGAATCGGGAAGCCGGATGCGCCAGCGACGGCTTCGCCCATCAGCGGGCTGTCTTGGTTAGCGGTGGAGACCACGGCCAGTTTGCCGTCATCTTTCAGCACCAGCCACGCCCAGCCGGAACCGAAACGGGTGGCTGCCGCTTTCTCAAAGGTCTCTTTGAAGCTGTCGATGCTGCCGAAATCGCGCTCGATCGCGTCTTTCAGTTCGCCTTGCAGGGTGGTGCCCAGTTTCAGGCCTTTCCAGAACAGGCTGTGGTTGGCGTGGCCGCCCGCGTTGTTGCGCAGTGCGGTCTTCTTGTCAGCCGGTACTTGATCCAGTTTGGTGATCAACTCTTCCACCGGCAGCGCAGCCAGTTCCGGCAGGCTTTCCAGCGCGGCGTTGGCGTTGTTGACGTAAGTCTGGTGGTGTTTGGTGTGATGGATCTCCATCGTCTGCTTGTCGAAGTGCGGCTCAAGTGCGTCGTATGCGTAAGGCAGGGATGGCAGTGAGTAACTCATATTCTTCATCTCCATGGTAGTTGGGCGGCGCCGGACAGGTGCAAGCACCGCGTAAGCAGTGGGATCATTATAGTTAATTAAATGATATTGAAAATGATTATCTCAGACCGCCCCAGGGCTGGGGCGGGGCGGCATCCGTGACTTATGACGAGGGGAAATAATGGCGAGGAAATCGATCTAAGCCATTTAGCGCAGGCGCTGCGGATGGGTATAGACGGTGGCACGGCCCGGCTTGCTAAAGCCCACCAGCGTCAGATTGCAGCGCTCGGCCACCTCGACCGCCAGCGTGGTGGCCGCAGAGACAGCAAACAAAATCTCCGCGCCACACATCGCCGCTTTCTGCACCATCTCATAGCTGGCGCGGCTGGAAACCAGCACCGCGCCAGCCTGCCACTCGGGCTTGCCGCTGCGCACGCCGAGCAGCTTGTCGAGCGCCACGTGGCGGCCCACATCCTCACAGCCGCCGAGCAGCTCGCCCTCCGGCGCAATCCAGGCGGCGGCGTGGGTACAGCCGGTCAACTGGCCCACCGGCTGCACCTGCTTCAGCGCCGCCAGCGCGCCGTCAAGCTTCGCCAGATCAAACTGTTGGGTGAAGGGCAGCGGCATCAGCGGGCGGAAGAGATCGCCCAGCTGCTCGACGCCGCATACGCCGCAGCCGGTGCGGCCAGCCATCGCACGGCGGCGCTCTTTCAGCCCGGCGAAACGGCGGCTCGACAGCTCAATCTGCACCTCAATGCCGTTGCAGGAGGGCAGCACGTCGATGCCAAAAATGTCGCGCGGCGCCTCAATGATCCCCTCGGAGAGCGAAAAGCCGAGGGCAAATGCCTCCAGATCCTTGGGCGTGGCCATCATCACCACATGGGAGATGCCGTTATAGACCAGCGCGACCGGCACCTCCTCTGCCAGCCAATCCTCTTCCGGCGTCTCCAGCCGGTGGCGCTGATGTACCTGACGCCGCTGCACGCCGTCATCTTCAACGGCCGGGGCGTGTTGCTGTGTATCTTTCACCTGAGTTACCTGATTGTTTAACATCCACACAGTGGCTGTGCTAATGTCCAGAAAGGGCAGAGTTGCCCACCTTAGCGCTGTTCGGGCGGGAACAGAACTGATTTCATGCCCGGCACCTCTTCCACGCCGAGACGGGAGTGATTGCCTTGAGTATCCGCATTGTCCCCAACCGCGACACGGACGCGCCCTCCAGCCGGGCGAGCGTGGCGCATGCCATCCCACCGCTGCTGTTCGCCAACCTGAAAAGCCTCTATGCCCGGCGCGCCGAACGGCTGCGCAAGCTGGCGGAAGATAGCCCATTGCAGGACTTGCTGATTGGCGCGGCGCTGGTGGCCGAAGCGCAACAGCAGGTGTTGCACGATCACCCGCTGACGATGGCGATTGAGCCGGTGCTGGCCGCCAGCGGCAACAGCGCGCAGCCGCCGCTGAACCTGCACACCTTTGAGCGCGCGCCGCACTGGCGCACCCTGCTGCATGCGCTGGTGGAGGAGCTACGCCCACAGGTTGACCCGCATTGGCGCGCCGTGCTGGAGAATCTGGAGAAGTGTTCAGAGAGCGAGCTGGAGAGTGACGCCACCGCGCTGCTTAGCCGCGAGTTCTCACAGGTGAACAGCGAACGGGCACCGGTGATCTGGGCAGCATTGTCGCTCTATTGGGCGCAGATGGCCAGTTTGATCCCCGGAAAAGCGCACGTTGAGTATGGTGAGCACCGCCAGTTCTGCCCCACCTGCGGCAGCATCCCGGTCTCCAGCCTGATGCACCTCGGCGCGGTCAGCGGTATGCGCTACCTGCACTGCAACCTGTGCGAGTGCGAGTGGCACGTGATGCAGGCCAAGTGCAGCAACTGCGAGCATACCCACGGGCTGAACTACTGGTCGCTGGAGTATGCGCTGTCGCCGGTCAAGGCGGAGAGCTGCGACGACTGCGGCACCTATCTCAAAATCCTGTTCCAGGAGCAGGATCCGAACGTCGAGCCGGTGGCGGATGACCTGGCGACGCTGGTGCTGGATGCCAAAATGGAGGATGAGGGTTACGCGCGCAGCAGCATCAACCCCTTCCTCTTTCCGGACGCCTGACACACGGCTGCTATCCTTACAGAGTGCGCCGGCAGGTTTCGGAGCATTCTGTGGCGGCGTGGCCCCCGGCTGGGGTACTCTCGCTGCATCGGGCGGCACGCCGCCAACCAGTAAGCGTTCAATAAGAGGGACATGGGATGTTAAGAAGCGCAATGAAATTTACCGCCGTGGCACTGTTGGCGGCCGGGCTGATGGCCTGTGATGACAAACCCGACACCACGCCGACCCCGCCGCCGCCGGACTCCAAGCCGACCGTGGCCGCCAACCCGAGCGGCATCGCGCCGGAGACCCAGGTGGTGAAGGGCAGCCAGCCGCAAGCGACGTGGCCAGCTAATGGCGTTGATGTGTCGCTGCTGGCGGGCAAGGTTGGCTTCCACCTGCCGACCGGTTTCTCTGACCAGACCGAGCAATCGGGCATCGCCAATACCAAGCAGTCGCGCACCCAGCTGTTCCTCGACAGCCAGACGCGCCAACTGGCCGTCACCTCCGAGGTGACCCCGCCGCCGGGCGAGGCGCTGGACACCAGTGACGCCGCCTTCGCTGGCATCTCCAAGGGGCTGCTGACCGGGCTGGGCAACCAGTATCAGGATATCAAGACCACCTCCGAACAGACCCTGACGCTGCACGGCCAGCGCTTCCGCCGCATGGACACCGAGCAGAGCGTGCGCGGCCAGCCGGTACTGGCGTCCACCCTGTTCACGGTGATCGACAAGAAAGTGGTGACGCTGCAAGTGGTGACACCGGTGAAAAACAGCGAGGCGCACAGCGCGCTGGTGAAAACCATCACCGACAGCCTGACGGTCAAGGGCTAACCCTCGCTCCCTATTGGCACTCCCTGAAAAAGGACGGTAAAGATGAAGCTAATCGGCAGTTATACCAGCCCTTATGTGCGCAAGATTTCCGTGATCCTGCTCGAAAAGGGGCTGCCTTTCGATTTCGTCAATGACTCGCCGTGGTCGGAAGAGACCCAGGTGCCGCAGGTCAACCCGCTCGGCAAGGTGCCAGCGCTGGTGGCGGATGATGGCGAGGTGTGGTTTGACTCGCCGGTTATCGCGGGCTATCTGGAGACGCTGGCCACCGGGCCAGCGCTGCTGCCGGCCGATCCGCAGGCGGCGTTGCGGGTTCGGCGGCTGGAGTCGCTGGCGGATGGCGTCACGGATGCCGCCGTGGCGCTGGTGCTGGAGATGCGACGCGAGGCCGATAAACGCGACGAGGCGTGGATCGTGCGCCAGCGCGCGGTGCTCAACCGGGGACTGGATGCGCTCGAGCAGCACGCACAGGCGCGGCAGGCGATGAATGGCGACACGCTCAATCTGGCGGACATCGCCGTCGCCTGCGCCCTCGGCTACATCAACTTCCGTCGCATCGCGCCGAACTGGTGCGTTGACCGCCCGGCGCTGATCAAGCTGGTCGAACGGCTGTTCCAGCGCCAAAGTTTCGCCCGCACCACACCCCCCTAATCCTGGCGGCCATCCCGGCCGCTCCTTGGTGAAAAATTTGTGAGATGACTCGAAGAGTTGTCGCTGCCTGCCTGCGCGCCGCGCCCCCGCGTCTACATTTTAAGCAACCCCCGACAACCCAACCCGGTGGCGGCCAGGCTGCGCCGCACCAAGGAGCCTCCCATGCCCTATGACCACCCTTCGAGTGCAGTGATCCCCGGCGAGTATGGTTTTCCGCTTAAATTGAAGGCGCGCTATGACAACTTCATCGGCGGCGAGTGGGTGCCGCCCGCCAACAACCAGTACTTCTCCAACCTGACGCCGGTCACCGGCCAGGTGATGTGCGAGATCGCCAGTTCCAGCACCGCCGACGTTGATCGGGCGCTGGACGCGGCGCACAAGGCCAAAGCCGAGTGGGGCCGCATGTCGGTACAGCAACGCGCCACGCTGCTCAACCGCATCGCGGATCGCATGGAGCAAAATATTGAGCTGCTGGCCGCCGCCGAAACCTGGGACAACGGCAAGCCGATCCGTGAAACCACCGCCGCCGATGTGCCGCTGGCGATTGACCACTTCCGCTACTTTGCCGCCTGTATCCGTGCGCAGGAGGGGGGGATCAGCGAAATTGACGCCGATACCGTCGCCTACCACTTCCATGAGCCGCTGGGCGTGGTTGGTCAGATTATCCCCTGGAACTTCCCGCTATTGATGGCCTGCTGGAAAATGGCCCCGGCGCTGGCGGCGGGCAACTGCATCGTGCTGAAGCCGGCCAAGCTGACGCCGATGTCTGTGCTGCTGCTGATGGAGCTGATTGAGGATCTGCTGCCGGCCGGGGTGATCAACGTGGTCAACGGCTCCGGCAGCGAGATCGGCGAGTACCTCGCCACCTCCAAACGGATCGCCAAGGTGGCCTTCACCGGATCGACCGAGGTGGGCCAGCAGATCATGAGCTATGCGGCGCAGAACGTCATTCCGGTGACGCTGGAGCTGGGCGGCAAGTCGCCCAATATCTTCTTCGCCGACGTGATGGAGCGCGAGGACGCCTTCTTTGACAAGGCGCTGGAGGGCTTCGCGCTGTTCGCCTTCAATCAGGGCGAGGTCTGCACCTGCCCAAGCCGGGCGCTGGTGCAGGAGTCGATCTACGAGCGCTTTATGGAGCGCGCCATCAAGCGCGTCGAGACCATCCGCAGCGGCAACCCGCTCGACGCCGCCACCCAGATGGGGGCGCAGGTGTCGCAGGGGCAGATGGAGACCATCCTCAACTACATCGAGATCGGTAAAAAAGAGGGGGCGGACGTCCTCACCGGCGGCCGCCGCAAACAGTTGGGCGGCGATCTGGCGCAGGGCTACTATCTGGAGCCGACCATCCTGTTTGGCAAAAACAGTATGCGGGTGTTCCAGGAGGAGATCTTTGGGCCGGTGTTGGCGGTGACCACCTTCAAGGATATGGATGAGGCGCTGGCGATCGCCAACGACACGGATTACGGTCTGGGCGCGGGCGTCTGGAGCCGCAACGGCAACATCGCTTACCAGATGGGCCGGCAGATTCAGGCCGGGCGCGTCTGGACCAACTGCTACCACGCCTACCCGGCGCACGCCGCCTTCGGCGGCTACAAGCAGTCCGGCATCGGGCGCGAGACACATAAAATGATGCTGGAGCACTACCAGCAGACCAAATGCCTGCTGGTCAGCTACTCTGAAAAACCGCTCGGCCTGTTCTAACCGCAAAAAAAACGGCAACGCGATGCGTTGCCGTTTTCCCTTCGACCGGCCTCAGGCCATGTCTTGATCCTGCGCCACATCCTGCGGTTTGCGCCCGCGCATGAACAGCAGCACCAGCGCCAGCCAGCAGAGGCCGCTCAGCAGGTTGAACAGGTTGAACATCCCGCTGCCACCCCAGCCATACACCAGCTTCGCCACCTCAATGCCGAGGGTGAACACCAACATGCTCAGCACACCCATCGCGGCGGAGACGGTGCCCTTGCTCATGTCGCTGGAGAAGAGCGTCAGACGGTAGAGGCCAGCGTTAGCGACGCCGATGCCAAAGGCGTAGAAGCTCAGACCCGCCACCATCCACAGATAGGCGTGGGAGGCGTAGAGCGTGGCGGCGGCAGCCAGCAGCAGCCCGCCGATCATCGGGGCCGCGCCCAGACGGATCAAACTCACCACGCTGCGGCGGCCAGTGAGGCGCGCCAGCGTGATGTTGCCGATAATCAGCGCGCCAAACACCGGCACCTGCATCAGGCCATAGCCAAGGGTGCTCATCCCCTCGCCACGGATCAGCAGCACCGGCGACTGGGCAATCCAGGCCAGCAGCGGCAGGCTGGCAAAGCCAATCGCCAGCGCGCCACAGACAAAGCGGCCATTGCCCAGCACCTGACGGTAATCACGCCCCAGCCCGGCCAGAGACAGCGGCTCGCCAAGGCGGGTGGCGGTCTCCGGCATGGTGCGCCACAGGCCAACAAAGGCGAGGGCGGAGAGCAGCGCGAACAGCACGAACATCCACTGCCACGGCATCCAGGCGATCAGCGCCGCGCCAGCCAGCGGGCCGAGCAGCGGGGCAATCAGCGCCACGTTCGCCATCAGCGCCGTGATCTTGATGCACACCGACTCCTCAAATGACTCCTGAATGGTGGCGTAGCCGACCGCGCCGATAAAGCACAGCCCAATGCCCTGGAAGAAGCGGATTAGGGTGAACTGCTCAATGCTCTGGGCAAACAAAATGGCCAGACAGCTGACGGTGAAGAAGGCAACACCGGCCAGCATCACCGGGCGACGGCCGCGCCGGTCAGAGAGCGGCCCCAGCAGCCATTGCAGGAACATCCCGCCAGCCAGATATGCGGTCATGGAGCTGGGCACCCACTCCTCACCGGCATGGAACGCTGCCACCACGGCCAGCATTCCCGGCTGAATCATATCGTTACCGATATAGGTGGCAAATTCGAACAACACCAATGAGAGCGGAAACCAGAGCGCCCGGCGGCCCAAACGGGCAGCAGGTGGTAAGGTAGTTTGCATAAATTAACTTAATGATAATAAAACAGAAACATCCGAGACAACCGGAACGGCGTCTGCGGGAAAGCGATAAGGCCGGCTATTTTGCTGCCAATCCCGCCTCTTGGCAATGATGTAAGCCACAGATCGCACAAACTGAGTTTATCCGAATTTGGGTTGTTGAATTCACCAGCTATATATAACCTCTTTTTAACAATAATCAGTGATAAGGATGGCTGCGGCCGCATGAATAACCGACTTATCTGGATCGATAATTTGCGGGCGCTCGCCTGCCTGATGGTGATCGTCATCCATACCACCACTTACTATGTCACCAACGGCGCGTCGGTGGGCGAGTTCAACTGGAACGTCGCCAACCTGCTCAACTCCCTGTCACGGGTCAGCGTGCCGCTGTTCTTCATGATCTCCGGCTACCTATTTTTCGGCGAACGCAGCGCCGGCAAAAAGCACCTGATGCGTCTGGTCTGCTGCCTGCTGTTCTATAGCGCCATCTCGCTGGCCTATATCGCCTTCTTCACCCGGATTGGCTTCTGGCCCTCGCTGCGCAACCTGCTGTTCAAACCGGTGTTCTATCACCTCTGGTTTTTCTACGCGCTGATGGTGGTGTACCTGCTCTCACCGCTGATCCAAGTGAAACCGGCTGCCCGGCAGGCGGTATTGGCGGTGGGCATCATTCTTGGCATTGCCGCCAATCCGCACACCTTCCAGCTCTCCTGGCAACAGGTGCACCTGCTGCCGGTCAACCTGTTTATCAGCGGCGACACCTTCTATTATGTGCTCTACGCGCTGCTGGGGCGCGCCATCGGCACGCTTCCCACCCAACGGCGCGGCGTTAACCTGATGGCAGCGCTGATCTTCACCGCCGCGGTGTGGATGATCGCAATTGGCACCCGGCACCAGACGACCCTCAACGGCGACTTTGCCGATACCTACTACGTCTACTGTGGGCCGCTGGTATTTATTGCGGCGATCGCGCTATTTGTCTGGGGGAAGAACTGTCTGGCGGGCGGGATGTTGCCGGGACTGCGCTGGGTGGCCGATCACTCCTTGGCGATCTACGGGTTTCATGCGCTGATTATTAACATCATCCGCACGCAGAAGTGGGATGCCGTGCGCTGGCCGCTGCTGGACATGCCCTACGTCTTTGCCCTCGCGCTGGCTGGCAGCCTGCTGCTGGCCCACGGCATCAGGCGGCTGGATCGGCATCGGCTGGTGACGTAGGCCAACGCACCTGGGCGCGCCGCAGTTGGCGGGCAGAGCTGAAGCCCGCCGCCAGCGCGGCGCTCTCCACGCCGTAGCCAGCCTGCAACCGCTGGCGCGCCACCGCCAGCCGCAGCTGCTCATGGTAGTCACGGACGCTGATGCCAAGGTGCTCGCGGAACAGCCGCCGCAGGTGGCGGGTACTGACGTGCGCGCAGGCCGCCACGGCCTCTACGGGCCAGCAATTTTCCGGCGCCGCCAGCAGCGCATTTTGCGCCCGATGCAGGGCCGGGTGGAGATGGTTGCGGTAGCGCAGCCAGGGAGAGAGTTGCGGATCGTCGCCCGAGCGGCGGAAGTAGACCACCATCTCGTGGGCCACCCGCGTGGCGGCCAGCGGCCCCTGTTCATGGGCTATCAGGTGCAGCGCCACATCAATACCGGCGGTGATGCCAGCGCTGGTGATGATCTGCCGATCCTCAACAAAAATTCGGTTCTCCAGCACTTTCGCTGTCGGTGCCTGCGCGCGCAGGCGCGCGATCACCTCGTGGTGGGTGGTGCACTGGTAACCCGCCAGCAGCCCGGCGCGCGCCGCCAGCAGACTGCCGGAGCAGATGCACACCAGCGTCAGCGCGCCCTGCTCAATCGTCTCACGCAGGGGGCGCAGCCACGCCGCCACCGCCTGCGCCGCCGGGGTGTCAAACCAGACTTGGGAGTCAGAGACGCCGGGCAGCACTAGAATCGCCCCCGACGGGATGCTCTCCGGCAGCGGCGCAATCGCCCCCAGCACCAGCCCGGTGGAGCTGGTGACCTGCGGCTCCGGGCCGATATAGCGCAAATCAAACCCGTCGGCCAACCTCAATGCCTCGGCCGGGCCGGTCAGATCCAGCGCCATGACGCCCGGCAGCGTCACGAAGCAGACTGGCCGAGGCATCAGCAATCCACGGTCAGTTGGCTCGCCAGATAGCCCTCACGATCTGGCGTGGCCTGCAACAGCATCCGCACAAAGGCATCACGCTCAAAGGCCATCACCTGCATGTCCCAGACGCAGAAGGACTCCTCACGCGCCCGCCGCCAGACGCCCTGATCGGTAACCCAGATGGCCATCCGCAACTCGTTCTCATTGTCCCACCAGCCAGCGACCAGATAGTCCATTGTCTTGCCCTGATGCTCAATCAGGAAACCGACGCCGGGGCGCTGCGGCGTTTGCGCCTGTGGCGGCAGCCACTGCGCCACCAGCGGGCGACCGGCCGCAAAGATGGCGGCATCACCGCTGGCCTGCGGGTAACGGATGGCATAACGCTTCAGCGCCCATGCGCCAAGCGTGGTGACGCCCAGCGGGGTAATGGGGCGCGGCTGGTAGGGCTGCGGCTGCCAGGTTGCCTCACTCACCGTCTGGGCGGGCGCAGGCTCCAACGCGGCCAGTGCCTGCTCCACCGTGGCGATCTGCGCGAAACGGTCGGCCAGCACCAGTTCCGTACGCTGCTTGATCTCTTCGGCGCTCGCTCTCTCGCCGTTGGCGTGGGTCATTGGGAAGGTCAGTGTCGCCTCGGTGACGTAGGTAACGCGATAGCCGAGATCAGAGGCCACGCGGGCGGTGGTCTCGCAGCACTGCTCGCTGCGCATCCCACTGATGATCAGGTGCGTGATGCCGCGCTCGCGTAGCCAGAGATCCAGCCCGGAGTCAGTCAGGGCGTTGTGCACGCGTTTGTGCACCACCAGATCCGGCTGATGGGTCAGGAAGGGCAGGCGCGTCACCAGCCCGGACGCCAATGAGAATGGCCCCTGTGACACATGGAACACATCCACCACCGCCGCCCCGCGCGCCTGACAGCCAGCGACCAGCTGTTGCAGGTGGCGCTGGAAGGCGGGCAACGCCTCCTCACGCCAGAAAGGTTGGTGGGTAAAGGAGTGTTGGACATCGATAACCAAAAGCGCGCTCTGTGACATAACCGGCCTCCGCCTCTATGAAGTAACCCCATAGTGGCGCAAATAAAAAACGAACGGAATGCCAAAAACGGCCATCAACCCGGCAGGACAGGACAGATGCCCTGCCGGGGAGCCTTTACTGCATCAGGGGTGCCAACTGGCGATAGAGTTGGCGGAAGGTTTCACGCTGTGCCGCATAGGCCTGATGCTTTTGCCCATCGGGCTGGTGCGTCTGCTCCAGCGGCAGGGGCGGCAGCAGATCGGCCAGTGCGGTGTGCGGGTGCAGGGCGACCTGCGCCAGACGCGCCGCGCCCAGCGCCGGGCCAACGTCGCCGCCGGTGCGGTACGCCAGCGTCTGGCCGCTAATGTCCGCCAACATCTGCCGCCAGTAGGCGCTGCGCGCGCCGCCGCCAATCAGCGTCACTGCCTGTGGCCGCAGGCCGGTGGCATGTAGCACATCCATGCCATCCGCCAGCGCGAAGCCGACGCCCTCCAGCACGGCGCGCCCCAGATCGGCCGGGCCGTGCTCATGGGTCAGGCCGAAGAAAACGCCTTTGGCGTTCGGGTTATTGTGCGGCGTGCGCTCACCGGAGAGATAGGGCAGGAACCACACCGGCGAGGTGGCGGGCGGGGCCTGCTCCACCTGTTGCAGCAGCGCCGGGACGCTCGCACTGCCGGTCAGGCGGCATACCCAATCCAGACAGGAGGCGGCGCTGAGCATCACGGACATCAGGTGCCAGCGGTCGGGCAGCGCGTGGCAGAAGCTGTGCACCGCGCTCTCCGGGTTGCTGAGGAAGCCATCGCTGACGGCAAAGTAGACCCCGGAGGTGCCGAGGGAGAGCATCGCCTGCCCGGATTGGTACAGCCCGACGCCCACCGCGCCCGCCGCGTTATCGCCACCGCCAGCCACCACCGGTATCTCTGGCAGCCCCCAGCGCTGGGCGATCTCGGGCTTGACCTGCCCGGTTATCTGGCTCCCCTCAAACAGCGCTGGCATCTGCGCGCGGCTCAGGCCGCAGGCCGCCAGCAGGGTGTCGCTCCAGTCACGTTTGGCGACATCCAGCCACAGCGTGCCAGCGGCGTCTGACATGTCACTGGCAAACTCGCCGCTAATGCGCCAGCGCAAATAGTCTTTCGGCAACAGCACCTTATCCACGCGGCGGAACAGCGCTGGCTCGTGCTCCTGCACCCACTTCAACTTAGGGGCGGTGAAGCCCGGCATCATCAGGTTGCCGGTGATGGCGCGCGCCTCCGGCACCTCCCGCTCCAGCGCCTGACACTGGGCGGCGGAGCGGCCGTCATTCCACAAAATGGCGGGGCGCAACACCCGCTGCTCTGCATCCAGCAACGTGGCACCGTGCATCTGCCCGGTCAGCCCCAGCGCCTTCACGGCCTTGAGCGACTGGCGCGCCGCCAGCGCCTGCATGGCGCGGTCGGTGGCCTCCCACCACGCTTGCGGATCCTGTTCCGACCACAAAGGGTGCGGCCGCGACACGGTGAGCGCCTCACTGTGCTGGGCGATCACTTCCCCCGACTCGCCCAGCAATATGGCTTTGACGCCCGATGTTCCCAGATCAATTCCGATATACATACTCTCTCCCTCAGCAGGCCGCGGCCCCGCCCCAGAAGCAGGACAGGCCAGCGCAACGCTGGCCTGTACCATGCGGCAGGCGTGCCGTCAGCCGAACAGGTAACGGTTCACCAGATTCTCCAACTGCTCCTGGCGGCCGCTCTGGTGGCGTGGTGCCAAAGCGTGCTGTTGCGCGTAGTTTGCCAGCGCCTCCAGCGACATCTTCCCTTGCAGGATCTGCTGGCCCAGCTCCTCACTCCAGCCGGCATAGCGTTTGGCGACCAGCTTATCCAGCCCGCCATCCTCAATCATCTTCGCCGCCACTTTCAGCGAGAGCGCCATGGTGTCCATTGCGCCGATATGGCCGTAGAAGAGATCGTATTTGTCGGTGCTCTGGCGACGCACCTTGGCGTCAAAGTTGAGGCCGCCAGTGGTAAAGCCGCCGGCTTTCACTATCTCATACATCACCAACGCGTTCTCCTCCACACTGATGGGGAACTGGTCGGTGTCCCAGCCCAGCTGCGGATCGCCGCGGTTGGCGTCCACGGAGCCGAAAATGCCCAGCGCGATGGCGGTGGCGATCTCATGGTGGAAGGCATGGCCCGCCAGTGTGGCGTGGTTGGCCTCAATGTTCAGCTTGATCTCCTTCTCCAGACCGAACTGGCGCAGGAAGCCATACACGGTGGCGACGTCATAGTCATACTGATGTTTGGTCGGCTCCTGCGGCTTCGGCTCAATCAGCAGCGTGCCCTGGAAACCAATCTTGTGCTTGTGCTCCACCACCATCTGCATGAAGCGGCCAATCTGCTCGCGCTCCTGACGCAGGTCGGTGTTGAGCAGGGTCTCATACCCCTCGCGGCCGCCCCACAGCACGTAGTTCTCGCCACCCAGCCGCTGGGTGGCGTTCATGGCGGTAAAGACCTGCGTCGCGGCCCAAGCGAACACTTCCGGATCTGGGCTGGTGGCCGCGCCGGCCGCGTAACGTGGGTGGGTGAAGCAGTTGGCGGTGCCCCACAGCAATTTGACGCCGCTCTCCTGCTGCTTGGCGGCCAGCACGTCTGTCATCTCGGCAAAGTTGTTCAGGTACTCCTTCAGGGAGCCGCCCTCCGGCGAGACATCGACATCATGGAAGCAGTAGTAGGGCACATCCAGCTTGCTGAAGAACTCAAAGGCCACGTCCGCCTTACGTTTCGCCAACGCCAGCGCATCGCCGCTCTGTTGCCACGGGCGCTCAAACGCGCCGACGCCAAACATATCCGCCCCGTTCCAGCAGAAGGTATGCCAGTAGCAGGCCGCGAAACGCAGATGGTCGGCCATACGCTTGCCCAGGATGATCTCATCCGGGTTGTAGTGGCGGAATGCTAATGGGTTGGTGCTGGCTGTGCCTTCATACCGGACTTTTTCAAGCTGATCAAAATAGGATTGCATTATGGGCTCCTTGGGATCTGGCCCAGCAATGGCTGAGCATGCGGAGCCGTTATCTTCGGAGGCTTCGAGCTGGCTCTCAATTACGTTATTTCACACTGAACTTAAGAGAATACACAATTGTGCGGCAGATCTCATAAATAAGCCGGGCAGTGAAAAAGCCACTATTTACGAGGTGGAATCCAATGTGCGAGTAACAAAAAAATGATTTCCACAGTGAACTATGATCTCTGTCATAAAATAAGAAATAAACTAAAAAACGTAATGGCGCAGTGAAAATCTGCAATTGAGGTTATTTTGCCCGGCGTCAACAATTCCCCGGTCTGAAAGACAGAGCAAGGCACGGAAAACCCTCATACATGCTTTGCGCCAGCGGGATCCCCTTTCCCGCCACCGTAACCGCGAACCTTGCCATTTCACTTACCCTGCGTGTCATTAAAAGGTATATCAGATGAAAATGAAAAAAATCTTGCTGAGCGTCTGTGCGGCGCTGGCGTTGGTCAGCCACCCGGGAATGGCCAAAGAGGTGAAAATTGGCATGGCGATTGACGATTTACGTCTGGAGCGCTGGCAGAAGGATCGCGATATTTTTGTTAAACAGGCGGAGTCCTTGGGCGCGGATGTGTTTGTGCAGTCGGCAAATGGCAATGAAGAGACCCAGATGTCGCAGATTGAAAATATGATTAACCGCGGGGTCGATGTGCTGGTGATCATTCCCTACAACGGCGAGGTACTGAGCAACGTGATTGCCGAGGCCAAGAGTGAGGGCATCAAGGTGCTGGCCTATGACCGCATGATCAATAACGCCGATATCGACTTCTATATCTCCTTCGATAATGAGAAGGTCGGCGAGTTGCAGGCGCAGAGTCTGGTGGAGCGCGTGCCGCAGGGCAACTACTTCCTGATGGGCGGCTCACCGGTGGACAACAATGCCAAGCTGTTCCGCAAGGGGCAGATGAACGTTCTTAAGCCGTTGATTGATAGCGGCAAGATCAAGGTGGTGGGTGACCAGTGGGCGGATGCGTGGTTGCCAGAAAACGCCCTGAAGATCATGGAGAACGCCCTGACGGCCAACAACAACAAAATTGACGCGGTGGTCGCTTCCAACGATGCCACCGCTGGCGGCGCCATTCAGGCGCTCTCCGCACAGGGGCTGGCCGGTAAGGTCGCCATCTCCGGCCAGGATGCCGACTTGGCGGCGATCAAGCGCATTGTCGCGGGCAGCCAGACCATGACCGTCTATAAACCCATTACCAAGCTGGCAACCGAAGCGGCCAAAATTGCCGTGGAGCTGGGCGACGGAAAAACACCGAAGCCTAACGCCAGCCTGAATAATGGCAAGAAAGAGGTGCCGGCATTTCTGCTGACGCCAATTCAGGTCGATAAAAATAATATAGACAGTACTATAGTGGCCGATGGTTTCCATAAGAAAGAAGACATTTATTAATTCACTGTAATGGGCGTGGGCGTTTGACGCCTCTCGCCCATTTTGCTGTCACCGGAGGGAATTATGCCCTGCCTATTGGAAATGCATCATATCACTAAGCAATTTGGCGCCGTCAAAGCGGTGGATAATGTTTCCCTGCAACTGGAAGCCGGGCAGGTATTATCCCTGTGCGGTGAAAATGGATCAGGAAAATCCACCCTGATGAAAATATTGTGCGGCATCTATCCCCACGGCAGTTATCAGGGCGACATCTTATTTTCGGGTGAAAGACTGGTCGCGAAAAATATCCGTGACACGGAAGAGAAGGGCATTGCCATTATTCACCAAGAGCTGGCGCTGGTGAAACAGATGTCGGTGCTGGAAAATATGTTTCTCGGCAGTGAGTGGGGCCGTTTCGGCATTATGGATTATGACGGCATGTACCAGCGCTGCCAGCGGATGCTGGCACAGGTCAAATTGGACATTAACCCGGATACGCCGGTTGGCGAATTGGGGCTGGGGCAGCAGCAGCTGGTGGAGATCGCCAAGGCGTTGAACAAACAGGTGCGCCTGCTGATTCTGGATGAGCCGACCGCCTCGCTGACCGAGCGGGAGACGGAGATCCTGCTCGACATTATCCGTGACCTGCGCAACCACGGCATCGCCTGCATCTATATCTCCCACAAGCTGAACGAGGTCAGCGCCATCTCGGACGTAATCTGCGTGATCCGCGACGGCAAGCACATCGCCACCCGCGAGGCCGCCACCCTGAACGAGGATCAAATCATCGCCATGATGGTGGGGCGTGAGCTGACCGAGCTTTACCCGCCGCACCAACACCAGCCGGGTGAGGAGATTTTGCGGGTGGAGAAGCTGACGGCCTGGCACCCGGTCAACCGGCATATCAAGCGGGTGGATGAGGTCAGTTTCAGCCTGCGACGCGGCGAGATTTTGGGTATCGCCGGGCTGGTGGGGTCGGGCCGCACCGAGACCGTCCAGTGCCTGTTTGGTGCCTACCCCGGCCGCTGGCAGGGCAGCCTGTTCATTGATGGCCAGCCCGTCACTATGCGCTCCTGCCAGGAGGCGATGCGCCACGGCATTGCGATGGTGCCAGAGGATCGCAAACGGGATGGCATCGTGCCAGTGATGGGCGTAGGCGCAAACATCACGCTGGCGGCGCTGGCGAACTTTACCGGCCGCCTGAGCGTGCTGGATGACGCGCGCGAGCAGTCCACCATCCAGCACTCCATTGCCTCGCTGCGGGTCAAGACCGCCTCGCCGGAGCTGGCGATTGGCCGCCTGAGCGGCGGCAACCAGCAGAAGGCGATCCTTGCCAAGTGCCTGTTGCTCAATCCGCGCATCCTGATCCTGGATGAGCCAACGCGTGGCATCGATATCGGGGCGAAATCGGAAATCTACAAACTGATCAACCAACTGGCCCAACAGGGGATCGCGATTATCGTGGTCTCCTCCGAATTGCCGGAAGTCCTTGGCCTCAGCGACCGGGTGCTGGTGATGCACCTGGGCAAGTGCAAAGCCTCCCTTATCAATCGTAACCTGACGCAGGAGCAGGTGATGGAAGCGGCCCTCAGGAGTGAACGTCATGTCGAAAATAACCCAGTCTGACGCCGGCGTGGTCTCGGCCCCGCCCGGCCTGTTGAAACGCCTGAAGCACGTTAACCTCCAGGTCTACGTGATGCTGGCGGCGATTGTGCTGATTATGCTGTTCTTCACCTTCACCACAGAGGGGGCCTACATCAGCCCGCGCAACATCTCCAACCTGCTGCGCCAGACCGCCATTACCGGCATTCTGGCGGTGGGCATGGTGTTTGTGATTATCTCCGCCGAAATCGATCTGTCGGTCGGCTCCATGATGGGGCTGCTGGGGGGCGTGGCCGCCATCTTTGATGTCTGGCTGGGGTGGCCGCTACCACTGACGGTGCTGGTCACGCTGGCGCTGGGGCTGGTGCTCGGTGCCTGGAATGGCTGGTGGGTGGCTTACCGCAAGGTGCCCTCGTTCATCGTCACCCTGGCGGGGATGCTGGCATTCCGCGGCATTTTGATCGGCATTACCCACGGCACCACCGTGGCACCGACCAGCCAGGCGATGTCCCAAATCGGCCAGAGCTACCTGCCGGACGGGGTGGGCTTTGGCATCGGGACGCTGGCGCTGCTGTTGTTCATCGGCTTCCAGTGGCGACGCCGCCAGCAGCGGCAGGCGCTCAACCTGCCCCTGCCCGCCGCCGGAAAAACCGTTACCCGCCATGCCGTGACCGCCATCATCGTGCTTGGGGCCATCTATCTGCTGAATGACTACCGTGGCGTGCCGACGCCGGTGTTGGTGCTGGCGGCGTTGCTGCTGGCCGGGCTGTTTATGGCGACCCGCACCGCCTTTGGCCGGCGAATCTACGCCATCGGCGGCAACATTGAGGCGGCGCGCCTCTCCGGCGTCAATGTGGAGCGCACCAAGCTGGCGGTTTTTGCCATCAATGGCCTGATGGTGGCGATTGCCGGTTTAATCCTGAGTTCCCGGCTGGGGGCCGGCTCGCCATCAGCTGGCAATATTGCCGAACTGGACGCGATCGCCGCCTGCGTGATCGGCGGCACCAGCCTGGCTGGCGGGGTAGGCAGCGTGGTGGGGGCGGTGATGGGCGCATTCATCATGGCATCGCTGGACAACGGCATGAGTATGCTGGATGTGCCGACCTTCTGGCAGTACATCGTGAAGGGCGCCATCTTGCTGCTGGCAGTGTGGATGGACTCCGCCACCAAGCGCCGTGCCTGACCCTGATGGCCCCAGCCGCGGCTGGGGCCACCCACTGAAATTAGGCGAGGGGGATCACACTTGATTCATCTTTTCCGCCATCAGGAGAGGTGGCTGTGCTATCCAAAAGGCAAGGGATAAAAGGGATAACTCACCATGTTCGAAAAACGCTATCGCATTACGTTGTTGTTTAATGCCAACAAGGTGTATGACCGGCAGGTTGTCGAAGGTGTAGGCGAGTACTTACAGGCGTCCCAGTGTGACTGGGACATTTTCATTGAAGAGGATTTCCGCTGCCGTATCGACAACATTAAGGATTGGCTGGGCGACGGGGTGATCGCCGACTATGACGACCGGGAGATTGAGTCGCTGCTGAGCGGGGTAAAGGTGCCGATTGTCGGCGTGGGTGGCTCCTACCACCGGCCTGAGGACTACCCGGCGGTGCCTTACATCGCTACGGATAATCAGGCGCTGGTGGAAGCGGCGTTTATGCACCTGAAAGAGCGTGGCATCAACCGCTTTGCGTTCTATGGCCTGCCCCGCACCAGTGGCAAACGCTGGGCGCAGGAGCGGGAACACGCCTTCCGGATGCAGGTGGCGGCCGAGCAGTATCAGGGTGTGGTCTATCAGGGCATGGAGACGTCACCGGACAACTGGCAACATGCGCAAAACCGGCTGGCGGACTGGGTGCAGACGCTGCCGCAACAGACTGGCATCATCGCCGTGACCGACGCGCGCGCCCGGCACTTGCTGCAAGTGTGCGAGCATCTCGATATTCCGGTGCCGGAGAAGCTGAGCGTCATTGGCATTGATAACGAGGAGCTGACCCGTTACCTCTCCCGCGTGGCCCTCTCCTCGGTGGTGCAGGGCACCCGGCAGATGGGATACCGCGCCGCCAAATTGCTGCATCAGCTGCTGAACGATGACAGCCTGCCGCTGCAACGGATTCTGGTGCCGCCGGTCAAGGTGGTGGCACGCCGCTCCACCGACTTTCGCTCCCTGCGCGATCCGGCCGTCATTCAGGCCATGCACTTTATTCGCTACCACGCCTGTAAAGGTATCAAGGTTGAACAGGTGCTGGACGCCGTCGGGCTATCACGATCCAATCTGGAAAAACGCTTCAAAGATGAGATTGGGCAGACCATCCACGGCGTCATCCATGAGGAGAAGTTGGAGCGGGCGCGCAACCTGCTGAAAGCCACCTCACTCTCCATCAATGAGATCTCCCAGATGTGCGGCTACCCCTCGCTGCAATACTTCTATTCGGTATTCAAGAAAGATGACGACATGACCCCGAAGGAGTACCGCGAACGCTACGGCGAAGGGGTCTATTAATCTCCCTTTCCTTGCCTTTCGTTTTTCGCTTTCCACCAACAGTAAGCCCCGCCTGACGTGTCGTCAGGCGGGGCTTTTTTTAGCAAAGGATTCGGAGGCCAGTGCTATGAAAGAGCGTAGCCCTGTCGCTCCGATAAAACTCGGACATGGATCAAAAATAAAGAAAGAATACGAAACTACTATTCTTAATAGATCTTTTATTATCAATAAATTGAGCAGGATAACGAAAGGCGTATGCTGTGCGCGGGTGCTTGGAACTGTCTGTTCCAGGCAGACCGGAACAGGCAAAGAAAAGCCCCACTTAACGTTAGTCAAGTGAGGCTGGTCTGACGCCGAAGAAACGTCAGGTTAGTCTCTTACTCGCCGCAAGGCAAGATCTAGGAGAACCAGAATGACGCATAAAAGTGTGGTGATTTGTTTGGTCGTTATCTGTATCACATTGTTGGTATTTACCTGGATAACGCGCAGTTCACTGTGCGAGATCAAGGTCAAGCAGGCCACCACAGAAGTTGCCGTCAAGATGGACTACGAATCCTGAGAGTAAGGGCAACCGGGCGGGCTTCGGCCCGCCCTCGTTGCTAAGCGTCGGTTCCAACGCACCCTATCAAAAAGCCCGCTTGCGCGGGCTTTTTTATTTCAGGCCAGGGTGAGGGTCAGCGCATCGACACCGGGTTCTGGCGTGATCACCACGCCCCATTCGCCCGGTGTCACGCTGGCCTGACTGGCTGCCGCAACCTCCATGATATTGCGCAGGCAGAGCCGCCAGCCCGGAGCCTGTCCTTCACTGCGCAGCTGGATGCGGTTGCCCTGTCGCTCTGCCGCCAGGGTAAAGACGGTACGCCCCTGCTGATCCACCAAGCGGCTTTCGGTGCGGCCGCCATCCGCCAGTTCAAACAGCTGGAACAGCGGGCCATCCTGATAATCATAATCTGGCCGCTGATCCTGCTGGCCCAGCGCCAACAGCGTATTGGGGCGAACGTAGAGCGGCAGGCTGTTGAAGCTGTGGCGCTCCTTGAGCCAGCGGCCACCTGTCTGCCGTTGATTGGTGAACAGGTGCGTCCACTGCCCCTCGGGCAGGTAGAAACTGACCTCGCCGTGCTCACTGAATACCGGCGCGACCAGCAGGCTGTCGCCCAGCATATATTGCCGATCGAGAGGGTCGCAGCCGGGATCGTCAGGGAACTCCAGCATCATTGCGCGCATCATCGGGACGCCCTGCTCAGCCGCGTCGGCGGCCTGCGCATAGAGATAAGGCATTAACCGGCATTTCCACTCGGTGAAGTGGCGCACCACATCGCACGCCTCATCATCATAAGCCCACGGCACCCGGTAGGATTTGCTGCCATGCAGCCGGCTGTGGCTGGAGAGCAGCCCGAAGGCGCACCAGCGTTTGTAGACATGCGCCGGCGCGGTATTTTCAAAGCCGCCAATGTCATGGCTCCAGAAACCGAACCCAGACAGCCCGAGCGACAGACCGCCGCGCAAGCTCTCGGCCATCGATTCGTAGGTGGCGTAGCAGTCGCCGCCCCAGTGCACCGGGAATTGCTGCGCACCGACAGAGGCGGAGCGGGCAAACAGTACCGCCTGATCGCGCCCCAGCTTCTCTTGCAGGGTGCGGTAGACCAGCTCGTTATAGATAAAGGCGTAGTGGTTGTGCATTTTCTGCGGGCAGGCACCGTTAAACCATGCCACATCGGTTGGGATGCGCTCGCCGAAGTCCGTCTTGAAGCAATCGACACCCATGTCGATCAGCCGTTTTAGGTGGCCGGCGTACCACTCACAGGCTCCCGGATGGGTGAAGTCCACAATCGCCTGACCGGGCTGCCACTTGTCCCACTGCCAGACATCGCCGTTGGGGCGTTTCAGCAGGAAGCCGCGCGCCATCCCCTCTTTGAACAGCGGCGATTTCTGGCCGATGTAGGGGTTAATCCAGACGCAAATCTTCAGGCCACGCGCCTTTAGCCGCGCCAACATGCCCTGCGGATCGGGGAAGGTGTCGGGATCCCATTCGAAATCGCACCACTGGAAGGCTTTCATCCAGAAGCAGTCGAAATGGAACACATGCAGCGGCAAGCGGCGCTCCGCCATGCCGTCGATGAAGCGGTTGACCGTCTCCTCATCGTAATTGGTGGTAAAGGAGGTGGTCAGCCACAGGCCGAATGACCACGCGGGCGGCAGCGCCGGACGGCCGGTCAGGCGGGTATAGCGATCCAGCACCTGCTTGGGCGTCGGGCCGTCAATCACGAAATACTCCAGCGCCTCTCCCTCCACGCTGAACTGCACTTTGGAGACCTTCTCCGATCCCACTTCAAACGACACGCACTCCGGGTGATTCACCAGCACGCCATAACCGCGGTTGGTGAGGTAGAACGGAATATTTTTGTAAGCCTGCTCGGTGCTGGTGCCGCCATCGCGGTTCCAGCTCTCCACCGTCTGGCCATTTTTGACGAAGGCGGTGAAGCGCTCGCCCAAGCCGTAAACGCTCTCGCCCACGCCCAGATCGAGCCGCTCATACACATAGTTTTTGCCGGTGTTGCTGTCCTGCACATAGCCAGCGGACTTGGCGACACTGCCGGTGATGCGTTCGCCATGGCGCAAGAAGTCGAGTGTCCACGTCTCGCCTTTGGTGACGCGGACGGTCAGGTCGCCGCTGTGCAGGGCGGCAAACTCGGCATTGTCTTCGCTGCGCACCGCCGCCTGTTGCCGCTGGATGGGGTAGTGCGGACCGCGCGGCATAACCCCCTCAAAGTGGGCGATGCGCACGCCAATGATCCCCGGCTGTGGCGCGGTAAAATGCAGGGTAAACAGCGGCGTATCCAGCTGCCCGGCGCGCTCGCGTGCGTCACGCGGCGCGGCGTAGATCACCATCTCATCCGGCAGGTGCTGTACCTCGAAGACCTGCAAAGGGTGGATAAGGCTAAGGCCCGGCTGGATCAGCCAGTTGCCGTCACTGATTTTCATGTTGCATCTCCTGATTCAGATAGCTCTGCGAATTGCGGTGGGCGCCAGCGGCCAGCTCATCGAGAATGTTGCGCAGCACCGGGGTGCGCAGGGTGTAGAAGCGCTTGCAGATGATGGCGCTAAGCAGATAGCAGGCGCCCGGCACCAGGGTGAACAGCGCAATGATGCTGGCAAGGGTAGCCGGGTTTTGCGTGGCGGCGTTGGACTGGTAACCTGCGCCAGCCAGCAGCCAACCAATCAGCGCGCCGCCCAGTGCCAGGCCCAGCTTCAGCACGAACAGCGTGCCGGCAAAACTGACGCCGGTCAGGCGCTTGCCGTTCTTCCACTCGCCGTAGTCCACGGTGTCGGACATCATCACCCACTGAATGGGGGTGACGAGCTGGTGCAGCACGCCAATCGCAAAGATGAAGATGAACATGGTGACGCTGGCGTTAACCGGTACCCAGAACATGGCGATGCTGAGCACCGCCAGCGCGGCGTTAGTCCACCAGAAGATGCTGACCTTGCAGCGCCAGTCGGTCAGTGGTTTTGCCAGCGCGCTGCCAATCAGGTTGCCGACGGAGTAGGTGCCGAGGAACATGGCGAACACCGCCGGGTTGCCGAGGATATAGGTGACGTAGTACATCATGGCACCGCCGCGCACCGACACGGCAAGGATGTTCAGCAGCGTCAGCCAGCCAACAATCCGCCACTGGTCATTCTGGAAAATATCGCGCAGATCCTCGCGCATCGTCCCCTTGACCGTGCCCTCATCGCTGACGCGCTCTTTGGTGGTGGCAAAGCAGAAGGCCAGCATCAGCACCGCCGCCAGTGCCAGCACGCCGATACCGGCCTGGAAGCCAAACGCCTTGTCCTCGCCGCCCAGCAGGTTGACCAGCGGCATCATCAGCACGGTGCTGAGCATGCCGCCCGCAGTGGCCAGCACAAAGCGGTAGGATTGCAGCGAGATGCGCTGCGTCGGGTCAGCCGTGATCACCCCGCCCAATGCACAGTAGGGGATATTGACCACGGTATACATCAGCGTCAGCAGGGTGTAGGTCACGGCGGCATAGATCATCTTGCCGCCCATGCTCAGTTCTGGCGTGCTGTAGGTGAAGACGCAGACGATGCCGAACGGAACGGCACCGAACAGCACATAGGGGCGGAACTTGCCAAACCGGGTGCGGGTGCGATCCGCAATCAACCCCATGCAGGGGTCGGAGAGGGCGTCCAGCGCGCGGGCAACCAAAAACATAGTGCCGACATAGCCAGCCGGGATGCCGAAAATGTCAGTGTAGAAAAACATCATGTAGAGCATGACGTTATCAAACACGATATGGCTGGCGGCATCGCCCAGCCCATAGCCAATCTTCTCTTTGACCGAAAGAATTTCACTCATCGTCAACTATCTCCTTGCAGGACGAGCTGTTATTGAAGATAGAGCCGGTTGTAAACCAGCCAGCAGGGGGCGGCCATTCTGATATTTGTTTATGAAATTACGTTTCTTTATTTATGTGATCGGCGTAACCGGTTTCCGTCATCTATCGGCAGGCACTGCCGGGCGGAAGAAGGGAGGAATAAATAGGGCGCATAAATGAACTGGCAGCGTCCTATTTATCGGGTGCCGGGCTTAATCGGAGGAGGGTATGCGCCAGTTGTCGTAATAGATGTGTTCTGCCTGGAAATTGACCTCTTCCCGCTTGCCGGTCAGCCGCCAGGCGAGGTGGAAGGCGAAGTCAAACGCGACGCCCAGCCCCTTGCCGCTGATCAGGTTGCCATCCTCCACCACCGGCTGGTCAACGTAGATGCCATCCGTCACGTTCTCATGGAGGTCGCCGGAGCAAACATAACGCCGCCCCTGCAACAGCTGGTTGCCACCGAGCACCCTCGCCGCTGCCGAACAGAGCGGACAGATCCAGTGGCCCGCGCGGTCGTGGCGGCGGATCAGGTCGAGCACCTCGCCATTGGCGGCCAGATTGACAGTGCCCTGCGGCCCGCCGGGCAGCACCACGGCGTCAAACAGCACGCCTTCGCAATCTGCCAGCAGCGCGTCGGCGGTGACAGAGAGGCCGTGGTAACTCACCACCTGGCGATCTGGCTGGCAGGCGAGGGTGACCACTTCCACCTCCAGCCGCTGCAACACATCCAGCACGATCACCGCTTCCGCCTCTTCAAAACCCTCGGCTAACAAGATCGCAACACGTTTGCTCATGTTCACTCCTTTTCAATCGGTAATAGAGAATAAACCGAGCATAACAAACGCCTTTTTAAAAATGGAACGCTGTTTTATAAATATACGAGAGGGATCGCAAAAGTGCCCGCGCGGGCGGGCAACCGATCAGGAGTGGTTGGAGCGGGATCGCGCCGAGCGGCCGAGCAGGTACTTCACCAGCAGCACTGCCGCGACGATCGCCACCAGCCCCAGTACCACTGAAAATGACTTATCGAAGGAGCGCAGTAACCCCTCGATGAAATGGCCGCAGAAGTAGCCCAGCAGCACCCAGACCAGCGCCCAGAGGCAGGCCCCAAAGAGATTAATGGCGACAAACCGCGGCACCGGCATCCGGCTGGCACCGATAATCAGCGGGCCAATCAGCCGGAAGCCATACATAAAGCGCACCCCGAGCACGAACAGCAGCGGATGGTGGTTAATCAGTTGGTTGGCACGCTCAATCTGCGCCTGCCGCCGTTTGAGTTTGCCCAGTAGCGTCGGGCCAAAAGCCCGCCCAAGGAAAAACAGGATCTGGTCGCCCAAGCAGCCGCCCAGCGCCACCACCGCCAGTACCCACGGCAGCTTCAGCAGGCCGTGGTGAGCCGCGATGCCGCCCAGCAGCGTGATGGTCTCCCCCTCCAGCAGGCAGCCGGCCAGCAGCGCCCAGTAGCCATACTCGGTAATAAAGTGTGCGATATCCGGCATACTTCTCCTTAATGCCCTAAAATTGCCTGAAAAATAAACTCATTGACGGGAGCAATACAAAACAGAGATAACAAAAGCTTAGACAAGGATTACCGGGAGGGCGACGCCGCCCCCCACGCCCCCTATCCATCAGGAGTCACCTATGTCGCAACCCCTGTTTACTTTGTATGTCGATGATCGCTATCTCAGCCCTTACGCCATGTCGGCGTTTGTCGCGCTGACGGAGAAGGGCCTGAATCTGGAGCTGGAGACCCTCTCCCTCAGTCAGGGGGAGCACCTGCAACCGGCCTACGATACGCTGTTGCGCACGCAGCGGATCCCGGCGCTGGTGCAGGGGCGGTTCCACCTCTCTGAATCCTCTGCCATCAGTGAGTACCTGGAGGATCGCTTTCCGGCACCGGACTACCCGCGCCTCTACCCGGAAGCGCTGGACGATCGCGCCAAGGCGCGCGAGGTGCAGGCCTGGCTGCGCAGTGATTTGGCGGCGCTGCGCCATGAGCGCCCGACGGAGGTGATCTTTACCAAAATGCGCGGCGAGCCGCTGACGGCTGAGGGGCGGCAGGCAGCGACCAAACTGTTCCGCGCTGCGGAGGCGCTGTTGCCGGAGGGGGAGGATTACCTGTTTGGCAGCTGGTGCATCGCGGATACCGATCTGGCGCTGATGCTCAAGCGGCTGGTGTTGAATGGTGATACGGTGCCAGACCGATTGGCGCGCTATGCCCGCTTGCAGTGGCAGCGCCCCTCGGTGCAGCGCTGGCTGGCGTTGCCGCGTGAGTAACCGACGCTGCGCGCGCCGGTTGTGGACTCAGACCGTGCCGTTGCCGCCGTCCGAGCACCAGACCTGCCCGGAGGAGTAGCTGGCCTCCTGTGACGCGAACAGCACATAGAGCGGGGCGATCTCCACCGGCTGGCCGGGACGGCCATAGGGGGTGTCGCTGCCGAACTGCGTCAGCTTCTCCTGCGTCTGGCCGCCGCTGGGTTGCAGCGGTGTCCAGTAGGGGCCGGGGGCCACGGCGTTGACGCGAATGCCTTTCTGCGCCACCTGCTTGGCCAGCGACTTGGTGAAGGCCACGATCGCCGCCTTGGTAGAGGCATAGTCCAGCAGCGCCTCGCCGGGCTTGAAGGCCTGCACCGAGGCGGTGTTGATGATTGCCGCGCCGGGTTGCAGGTGGGGCATCGCCGCCTTGGTCAGCCAGAACATCGCGTAGACGTTGGTTTTGAAGGTGGTGTCGAACTGCTCGCTGGTCAGGTCGAGGATGGAGTCCACGGTCTGCTGGTGGCCAGCATTGTTGACCAGAATGTCCAGCCCGCCCAGCTTCTCCACTGCCTCACTCACCAGCCGTTTGCAGAAGGCCTCGTCACGCAGATCGCCAGGGATCGCTACGGCATTGCGCCCCTCGGCGCGGATCAGATCGATCACCTCACGCGCGTCCGGCTCCTCCACGGGCAGGTAGTTGATGGCGACATCCGCCCCTTCGCGCGCATAGGCGATGGCGGCGGCGCGGCCGATGCCGGAGTCACCGCCGGTGATCAGCGCCTTGCGGCCCACCAGCTTGCCGGAGCCGCGATAGCTGTTCTCACCGTGGTCAGGGCGCGGCTGCATCTTGCTGGCAAGGCCGGGCGGCTCCTGCGGCTGGCGCTCAAAGGGCGGTTTGGGGTACTGGTCGATCGGGTTCTTTTTGACCGCCAGCGGCACGGCCTGCCCGCTGCTACTGCCTGCTGGCGGCACCGCGGCCTGCGCCACGCCCGGCAGTGTCATGCTGGCGGCCACCCCGCCCAGCATCCCGCCCACGACCTGCCGCCGTGAGATACCTTTCTTGTCTGTCGGTTCCATCTCCTACCTCCTTACGGTGTCGAAAGTTGCCCGGCCTGACCGTGCAACCAAGGGACATAACCTCGTTAAGGATAGTGGGGATGTGATATGCGTCCATAAATTAAGCAAATCGATGCAACGCTGCCACGCCAGATAGGTGGCCCGCCAGCACGCGGCGCTAGAGCGCCTTCGAGAGATAGAAGCGCTGGTGGTAGGCCGCGTCCGGCGACTCCACGTCCGTCAGGTACTCCTCCAGCGCCATGCGGCACTGGTAGCCGTTGCGCTCATAGAACGGGCGCGCCTGAAAGCTGAAGGTATCGACCTGCGCGAAGCGGCAACCGCGCCGACGCGCCTCCTCCTCCGCCTGCTGGATCAGCTGGGTGCCAATATCCTGCCCGCGCAACGTGGGATCGACCCAGAGAAAATCGATGCGCAGCCAGTGGCCGAGCGTGGAGCCAGACAGCCCTGCCAGCCGGTTGCCACGGTTGTCGGTCAGCATCACCGCCAGCTCCTGCATTTTGGCGTCGCCAAGAAAGGGCGTGTTGTAGGCGCGCAGGCCATTTTTGATCGCTTCGATGTCATCGGGCTGGGGGGTGGCGGTCAGGGTAAATTTCATTGGGCATCCTTATTCCATGAAGGGGAGGGAGGGCCGGGCGCGGGCGCTCCCTGGGCCATCCAACATATAAGCCCGCGCCGCAACGCGCAACCAACGGATGATCCCGGCGCGCGGGAGTGGAAAGTCGCACGAAAAAAAGCGTGAGGATGAACGGGTCATCCTCACGCTTTTTGTGAAGCGGGTGGGGTTATTTATACAGCTCGGCGGTGCCATGCAGCTTGTTGTTGCCGGTCACGGCGATGATGCGGTAGGAGGAGGCACCGGCCTGCTGGGCCTTATCTGCCAGTCGCGCTTCCAGGCTGGTCAGGTCGCTGGCGTTGGCCGCGGAGACCACGCCCAGTTTCTCGCCGTTGTCTTGCGAGGTCAGGGTAGCGGCCTGGGCAACAGAGGTCAGCGCAGCAAAGGAGAGGGCAGCGGCTACAGCAAAATATTTGACGTTTTTCATGATGGGTTTCCTTTAAATTTGACGGTCATATTCCGGGATGGCAGGGCGTTCCCTGTCGATGAGATAATCATAGTCCGGTGGGTGCAGAAAAAAAAACGGGATGTTTTGAGGAACTCTTTCAAAAAATTTGGATCAAAATTTAAGCGTTTTTACCGCGGCCTGACGCAGCTTGACGAAGGCGTGTGATAAGCGCGGCCAGCCCGCGATTGGGGAAGAAATAAGCGCCTACATGCTGATTTCGAGCACATTTCCCGACGCCTGCTAGACTTGATTTTGTTGCACGCCGGCGGAGAGCCGCCCGGCGCAGGAGAGCAGACATGCGGCAGCCGTGCGCTGTTCGGTGCCGATGTTCGGCTAAAGACACTGTTGGAGGAGTCTATGGGAATTTTATCTTGGGTTATTTTTGGCCTGATTGCAGGCATTCTGGCTAAGTGGATTATGCCGGGCAAGGATGGTGGCGGCTTCTTCCTGACCATCGTCCTGGGGATCGTCGGCGCCGTGGTCGGCGGCTGGATCAGTACCCTGTTCGGCTTTGGCCGCGTAGATGGTTTCAACTTCGGCAGCTTTGTGGTGGCCGTCATTGGCGCGCTGGTGGTGCTGTTCATCTACCGCAAGGTACGCAGCTAACGCCACGACACGCATTGGAAAGCCCCGCCTCGGCGGGGCTTTTTTATGGCCTAAATCGCCACCAGCCCGCGCACGCCATCGGCCTCCATCTGGTCGCCGCGACCACGCTGCACAATGCATCCGCGTGACATCACCAAATAGCTGTCCGCCAGTCCGGCGGCAAAGTCGTAGAACTGCTCCACCAGCAAAATCGCCATGTCGCCGCGTGCCGCCAGGGTGCGGATCACCTGGCCTATCTCCTTGATCACCGACGGCTGGATGCCCTCGGTCGGCTCATCCAGGATCAGCAACTGCGGCCGACAGGCCAGCGCGCGGCCAATCGCCAACTGCTGTTGCTGGCCGCCAGAGAGATCGCCGCCGCGTCGCTGCCGCATCTCCCACAGTACCGGGAACAGGTGGTAGATCTCCTCCGGCACCGCTTTTGCCTGCTTGCCGGGAAAGCGCGCCAGCCCCATCAGCAAATTCTCCTCCACCGTCAGGCGCGGGAAGATGTCACGTCCCTGCGGCACATAGGCGATGCCGGCCTGCACCCGCTGGTGCGGCTTGCGCTGGCCGATGCCCTCGCCCTGCCAGCGGATGGTGCCGGAGCGCGCTGGCAACAGCCCCATCAGGCACTTCAGCAAGGTGGTTTTGCCCACGCCGTTGCGCCCCAGCAGGCACGTCACCTCGCCGATGCGTGCCTCAAACGAGAGGCCACGCAGGATGTGGCTGCCGCCGTAGTACTGGTTCAGCTCATTGACCTCTAACATGCCCGCCCCCTAACGCCCAAGATAGACCTCAATCACCTGCTCATTCGCCTGCACCTCGCGCAGCGATCCCTCCGCCAGCACCCGGCCTTGGTGCAGCACCGTCACATGGTCGGCGATGGTCTCAACAAAGCCCATATCATGCTCCACCACCATCAGCGAGTGGGTGCCAGCCAGCGTGCGGAACAGCTCGGCGGTGTACTCGGTTTCGGCGTCGGTCATGCCGGCCGCTGGCTCATCCAGTAGCAGCAGGTGCGGCTCCTGCACCAGCAATATGCCAATCTCCAAAAACTGTTTCTGCCCGTGGGAGAGCAGCCCGGCCGGGCGGTGGCGCTCCGCTGCCAGCCGCAGGGTGCCGAGCATCTCGTCGATGCGGTCGCGCTGCTCGCCGCTGAGCCGGGCGCGCAGGCAGGCCCACACGGACTTGTCCGCTTTCTGCGCGATCTCCAGATTTTCGAACACCGTCAGCGCCTCAAGCACCGTCGGCTTCTGGAACTTGCGGCCAATGCCCGCGCGGGCGATGGCGATGGGTTCCAGCCGGGTCAGGTCGGTGCGCTGGTCATAGGTGACGCTGCCGCTCTGCGGCCGGGTTTTGCCGGTGATGACGTCCATGAGCGTGGTTTTGCCCGCGCCGTTGGGGCCAATCACGCAGCGCAGCTCCCCGACGCCAATCTGCAAGGAGAGATCTGTCAGCGCGCGGAAGCCATCAAAACTGACGTTTACCCCCTCCAGCGCCAAAATCGGGTCGCGCTGGCGGCGATGGCGGTCAGCCGGTTGCGGCTGGGTAAACAGTGGTTCTGTCGGGTGCATCCCTTAGTCTCCCTTTTTGCGGCGCAGCAGGCCAATCACGCCCTGCGGCAGCAGCAGCGTCACCAGAATGAAGATGCCGCCGAGGAAAAATTGCCAATACTCCGGGATGGCGACGGTAAACCAACTCTTCGCGCCATTGACAATGCCCGCGCCCAGCAGCGGGCCGACCAGCGTGCCGCGCCCGCCAAGCGCCACCCAGATCGCCGCCTCAATCGAGTTGGTGGGCGACATCTCGCCGGGGTTGATGATGCCGACCTGCGGCACGTAGAGCGCGCCTGCCAACCCACACAGCACGGCGGAGATCGTCCAGACAAACAGCTTGAAGCCCCTCGGGTCGTAGCCGCAGAAGGTGAGCCGCCCCTCGGCGTCACGCACCGCCGTCAGCACCCGGCCAAATTTGCTTTTCGCCAGCGCCAGCCCAAGCGCCAGACTGGCCCCGAGCAGCAGCACGGTGGCGACGAACAGCCCGACGCGGGTGCCGGTGGCGGTGATCGGGAAGCCGAGCAGGGTGGTAAAGCCGGTGAAGCCGTTGTTGCCGCCAAAGCCGGTCTCATTGCGGAAGAACAGCAACATGCCAGCGTAGGTCAGCGCTTGGGTCATGATGGAGAAGTAGACGCCCTTGATCTTCGAGCGGAAGGCAAAGAAGCCAAACAGCAGCGCCAGCAGGCCGGGTGCCAGCACCACCAGACAGAGCGCCCAGGCGAAGTGCTGGGTGCCAGCCCAGTACCACGGCAGCTCGCCCCACGACAGGAAGGACATAAAGGCCGGCAGGCCATCGCCGGCCGCCTGCCGCATCAGGTACATGCCCATCGCGTAGCCGCCGAGGGCGAAAAACAGCCCGTGGCCGAGGGAGAGCAGCCCGGCGTAGCCCCACACCAGATCCAGCGCGATCGCGACGATCGCATAACAGAGGATCTTGCCGACCAGCGTCAGGGTATAGACAGAGATCGCCAGCGGGTGGCTGGCTGGCAGCAGCGCGAGGAACGGCAGCACCAGCAGCGCCAGCATCAGCAGGCCGCCGAGGCTGAGGGTCAGGCGCGGCGCGCGGCGGGCGCCGGCCAGGGTCAGTGGTTGCGTCATCAGTCAATCACCCTGCCCTTCAGGGCGAACAGCCCCTGCGGACGTTTTTGGATAAACAGGATAACCAGCGCCAGAATCAGGATCTTGCCCAATACCGCGCCCATCTGTGGCTCGAGGATTTTGTTGGCGATGCCCAGCCCAAAGGCCGCCACCACACTGCCAGCCAGTTGGCCGACGCCGCCGAGCACCACCACCAAAAAGGAGTCGATGATGTAGCCCTGTCCCAGCTCCGGGCCGACGTTGCCCAGCTGCGACAGCGCCACGCCGCCCAGCCCGGCGATGCCGGAGCCGAGGCCGAAGGCCAGCATGTCGATGCGGCCGGTCGGCACGCCACAGCAGGCGGCCATCGCGCGGTTCTGCGTCACGGCGCGCACGTTCAGGCCGAGGCGGGTCTTGTTGAGCAGCAGCCAGGTCAGCGCCAGTACCAGCAGCACAAAGACAATGACCGCGATGCGGTTCCACGGCAGCACCAGATTCGGCAGCAGCGGGATGCCGCCGGAGAGCCAGGCCGGGTTGGCGACCTCAACGTTCTGCGCGCCGAACAGCACCCGCACCGCCTGAATCAGCATCAGACTGATGCCCCAGGTCGCCAGCAGCGTCTCCAGCGGGCGGCCGTAGAGGTGGCGGATCACCGTGCGCTCCAGCGCCATGCCGATGCTGGCGGTAATCAGGAAGGCCACCGGCAGCGCCACCAGCGGGTAGAGCGCCAGCCAGCCGGGCGCGTAGTGCTGGAACAACGACTGCACCAGCCAGGTGGCGTAGGCGCCGAGCATCAGCATCTCGCCGTGCGCCATGTTGATCACTCCCAGCAAGCCGTAGGTGATCGCCAGCCCCAGCGCCGCCAGCAGCAAAATGGAGCCGAGCGACAGGCCGGTGAACGCCTGCCCGAGCAGGTCGCCCACCACCAGCCGGTGGCGGATCTGTTGCAGGCTGTCGGCGGCGGCGGCGCGCACCGTGGCGTCTGGCTCGTGCGCGGCATCGGTCAGCGGCAGCAGCCGCGCCTGCGTCTCCGGGTCGGCGGCACTGCCGAGCAGCGTCACCGCCGCGCGCCGCACCTGCGGGTCGGCGTCGGTGAGTTGCAGGTTGGCGAGCGCCAGCGCCAGCGCGCCGCGCACGTCGCTGTCTTTCTCCTGCGCCAGCCGGGCGGCCAGCAGCGGCAATTGGTCAGGCTGCGCCTCGCGTTGCAGCGCGGTGGCGGCCTGAAGGCGGGTGGCGGCATCCTCACTCACCAGCCGGTGGGCGGCCAGCGCGTTGGCAATCAGGATGCGCAGCCGGTTGTTGAGCCACACTTTTTTGGGCGTGCCGACGGGCGTGGCGTGGCCCTCCAGCGGCGTCAGGGTATCACCCTGCCGGACGAAGGGCTGCTTCTGCTGGTCAATCACCACGCTCTCCGTGCGCAGGGCCTGCAACAGCGGCAGCCGCGCCGGTTGGGGATCGGCAGCCCAGTTCTGCAACAGCGCCGCCTGCTGGCTGCGGCTGGCGGCGGCAAAGTCCGCGGCGGGGCCAGCCATCGCCAGCCAGGGCAGGCAGCAGAGCAGCCAGAGCAGGGCGTGGCATCGGGAGATCGCTCGCATCATTCTCTCCTCTGGGGCGCGGCCCTCGCCGCGCCCGGTGGGGTTACTGGACGCTGGTCTTCACCGGCGTGTCAGGTTTTTTGTCATTGCCGGGCAGGTAGGGGCTCCACGGCTGGGCGCGAACCGGCGTGTCGGTCTGCCACACCACGTTGAACTGGCCGTTCGGCTCAATTTCGCCGATCATCACCGGCTTGTGCAGATGGTGGTTGGTGGCGTCCATCGTCAGGGTGAAGCCCGACGGCGCGGTGAAGGTCTGGCCAGCCATCGCCTCACGCACCTTATCAACGTCGGTGGTGCCCGCCTTCTCAACCGCCTGCGCCCACATGTGGATGCCGACATAGGTGGCCTCCATCGGGTCATTGGTCACCGCGCCCGCGGCGTTCGGCAGGTTGTGCGCCTTGGCGTAGGATTTCCACTCGGTGACGAACGCCTGATTGGTCGGGTTGTCCACTGACTGGAAGTAGTTCCACGCCGCCAGATCGCCCACCAGCGGCTTGGTGTCGATGCCGCGCAACTCCTCCTCACCCACGGAGAAGGCCACCACCGGCACGTCCGTTGCCTTGACCCCCTGATTGGCCAGCTCTTTGTAGAACGGCACGTTGGAGTCGCCATTGATGGTGGAGATCACCGCCGTTTTGCCGCCGGCGGCAAACTTCTTGATGTTGGAGACGATGGTCTGGTAGTCGCTGTAGCCGAACGGCGTGTAGACCTCTTCGATATCTTTGTCCTCTACCCCTTTCGCGTGCAGGAAGGCGCGCAGGATCTTGTTGGTGGTGCGTGGGTAGACGTAGTCGGTGCCGAGCAGGAAGAAGCGCTTCGCCTCGCCGCCATCCTCGCTCATCAGGTACTCCACCGCCGGGATCGCCTGCTGATTGGGGGCCGCGCCAGTGTAGAAGACGTTCGGCGACATCTCCTCGCCTTCGTACTGCACCGGGTAGAAGAGCAGGCCATTCAGCTCCTCAAACACCGGCAGCACCGACTTGCGTGACACCGATGTCCAGCAGCCGAACACCACCGCCGCCTTATCCTGCGTCAGCAGCTGGCGCGCCTTCTCGGCGAACAGCGGCCAGTTGGAGGCCGGGTCAACCACCACCGGCTCCAGCTTTTTGCCGAGCACACCGCCCTTGGCGTTGATCTCATCGATGGTCATCAGCGCCACGTCCTTGAGCGGGGTTTCAGAGATCGCCATGGTGCCGGAGAGCGAGTGCATGATGCCGACCTTGATGGTGTCGGCGGCGCGCACGGTAAAGGTCAGCCCCAGTCCGATCACCGTGGCGGAGAGGGCGAAAGCCCGGATAAAGCGGCGACGTTGCATAGAACTTACTCCTGGTTAAGTGGTGTTAGGGCGCGGGTTGCGCCAGCCTCGCCTCATGCAGCATATGCAGCGTGATCTTGCGGACTTCTGCCTTGCTTTCAGCGATGTGGTTATGCAGCAGGGACTGCGCCTCCGCCAGCCGACGCTGCCGGATGGCGTGCAGGATTGCCGCGTGTTCCCGGTAGGTGGCGCTGACGCGCTGCCCTTGGGTAAAGTCGAGCCGCCGGATGATGCGGATCTTCTCCGTCAGTTCGCGGTGGATGCGCGCCATCTCGGCGTTGCCAGCCGCCTCCACCAGCGTGATATGGAATAGCTCATCCAAACGCGATACCGCCGCGCCATCGCTGAGCGGCGGCTGATCCACCCAGCGCGCCACCAGCGGCAGCAGCGCGGTGGGCAGCGCCTCCGCTGGCCGGGTGCAGAGCCGTCGCACCGCCTCCAGCTCCAGCACGGTGCGCAGGTCGTAGAGTTGCTCGAAATAGTCGAAGTCGAACGGCCGCACCTGCCAGCCGCTGCGGAACAGCACCTCGACGTAGCCCTCGCGCTCCAGCCGGTAGAGTGCCTGACGCACCGGCGTGCGGCTGGCCGCCACCCGCCCGGCGATTTCGCCCTCGCTGAAGCGATCGCCCGGCAATAGCCGGAAGCTAAGCATCTCCTCCTTCAGTTGCTGGTAGATCCTCTCCGCCAGCCCCGCCGGGCGGGACTTGGCTGCCTGACGCGCCAATTGCATAGCCATCCTTAGGGCCTTGGCCCGGTGCGTTATGAGGCGGCGGTGTCCAGCCACAGCAGGGCGTCACCGGGGCCGACCGGCCGCCCCGGCCGGCAGCCGATGCGCGTCACGGTGCCAGCGCAGGGGGCGTAGACCGACAGCTCCATCTTCATTGCCTCCACCACCACCAGCGGCTGCCCCTCGGCCACCACGTCGCCCGGCGACACCAGCACCTTCCAGACATTGCCGTTCAGATCGGCGCTCACCTGCTGGCCCTCGCCCTCAGCCTGCTCCTCCGGCTGCGGCCGGTCGGCGGCCGCGGCGGCGTCCAGGCTCTCCTGCGCCTGCCAGTGGCTCACCTCACGGGTGAATGCCTGCTGCTGGCGATCGCGGAACGCGGCGATATCGTCGGCGTTCGTCGCCAAAAAGCGCTGGTACTCGGCGAAATCAAACACCCCCTCTTCAATCTCCACGCTGGCGCGCCCCTCGCGGAACGCCTCGCGCAGTTGCGCCAGTTCCGGCTCGCTGACCGGGTAGAAGCGCACCTGATCGAAGAAGCGCAGCAGCCACGGCTCGTCGGCGTTGAACTGCGGGTTCTTGAGGAACTTGTTCCAGATCGGCAGGGTGCGCCCAACCAGCTGGTAGCCGCCGGGCGAGTCCATGCCGTAGATGCACATGTACATGCCGCCGATGCCGACGGTGCCCTCGGCGGTAAAGGTGCGCGCCGGGTTGTATTTGGAGCTGAGCAGGCGGTGGCGCGGATCGAGCGGCACCGCACAGGGCGCGCCGAGGTAGACGTCGCCCAGCCCCAGGATCAGGTAACTGGCGTTGAAAAGGATGTCGCGCACCGCCTCGCGTGAGTCCAGCCCATTGATGCGCTGGATAAAATCGACGTTGTTCGGCAGCCACGGCGCGGCCTCGCGTACCGTTTCGCGGTAGCGCGCCACCGCGCCGAGGGTGGCGCTGTCCTCAAAGGCCATCGGCAGGTGGACGATGCGCGTCGGCACCTTCAGGTCGCTGACATCGCCAAGCTGGTGCTCCAGCGCCAGCAGCAGTTGCAGCAGCGCCCCTTGGCCGATCTCGCGCCCCTCATAGCGGATTTGCAGCGAGCGCACCCCCGGCGAGAGTTCGGCGATGCCGCGTGCCGCCGAGGCACGGATCGCCTGCATCAATAGCCAAATGCGCAGGCGCAGCGCCAGATCGAGCACGTTGTCGCCATACTCCACCAAAATGTAGCCGTCGCCCGCCTGCCGGTAGACCACCGCCGGGCGATCGGCCCCCGCCGGCAGGGAGGCCAAAATGGCCGCCGAGGCGGTGGCGTGCGGCTCCAGCGTTGGCGCGGGCAGGGCAAGCGCGCCCACCGGCACCAGGCTCTCCACGCTGCCGGTCTGCGCGTGCTCCAGCGCCAACGCCTGCTCAATGCTGATCGGGTGGAAGCGGATGCGATCACCCGGCTTCACCTGCCCAACCTTCCACAGTTCGGCCTTGGCAATCGTCACCGGGCAGACAAAGCCGCCGAGGCTTGGCCCGTCACGGGTCAGGATCACCGGGAAGTCGCCGGTGAAGTTGATCGCGCCGATGGCGTATTCGCAGTCGTGGATATTGGAGGGGTGCAGCCCTGCCTCGCCGCCATCCTGCCGCGCCCAGTCGGGCTTTGGCCCGGTGAGGCGCACGCCCAGCCGGTTGGAGTTGTAGTGCACCTGCCACTCGGCGGCGAAAAACAGCGCCATCGAGGCCGGGGTGAAGAAGTCCGGCGCGCCGTGCGGCCCATAGAGGACGCCGATGTGCCACTCCGCGCCGTAGTGCGGGATCAGCGCCGGGTCAGGGCGCTGCGGCGGCTCGCTGGGCGCAGGGGTGGTGCAGGCCGGCAGGTGCGGCTGGGAGATGGGCAAGAGGTCGGCCACCCGCAAAGTGCGCCCGGCGTGGCCGCCGAATTCGCCAAGAGCAAAGGTGGCGCGGCTGCCCAGATAGACCGGCACATCCAGCCCGTTGCGCACCGCCAGATAGGTGCGGCAACCGTGGCGGGCGCGGCCGAGGGTCAGTACTTGTCCGGCACGTACCGCCAGCGGCTGCCAGTAGCCGACCGGCTCGCCATCCAGATCGGCTGGCGCATCCGCGCCGGTCAGGGCGATCAGCGCGTCCGCGTGGAAGCGCAGCGTCGGCCCCTGGAGGGTGAATTCCAGCCCGGCGGCCTCCGGCGGGTTGCCAACGATGCGGTTGGCCAGCCGGAAGGCGAAATCATCCATCGGGCCGGAGGGCGGCACGCCAATGTCCCAGTAGCCGAGGCGGCCGGGGTAGTCCTGCACGCTGCTGTAGGTGCCGGGCTGGAGCACCTCGATCGCCTGCGGGCGGTAGGTGAAGTGGTCGAGCATTCGCGTCCACACCTCGCCGTGGCGGAAGGCGTCGGTGGCGATCACCTGCCGCAAATAGTCGAGGTTGGTGGCGATGCCGTGCAGGCGGGTGGCGTTGAGCGCCTCCGCCAGCCGCGCCAGCGCCTGTGGGCGATCCTCGCCATAGACAATCAGCTTGGCGATCATCGGGTCGTAGAAGGCGGAGACCTCACTGCCGGTCGACACCCAGCCATCCACCCGCACCCCCTCCGGGAAGTGGACGTCGGTCAGCACGCCGGGGCTAGGCTGGAAGTTACGCAGCGGATCCTCGGCGTAGAGCCGCACCTCAATGGCCGCGCCGCGCGGCGCCTGTGCCAGCCGCAGCCAGTCGGGCGCGCCGCCCGCCGCCACCTGCACCATGCACTCAATCAGGTCAAGGCCGGTCACCAGCTCGGTCACCGGGTGCTCTACCTGCAACCGGGTGTTCACCTCCAGAAAGTAAAACGCCTCTTGTGCCGGGTCATAGATGAACTCCACCGTGCCAGCGCTGCGGTAGTTCACCGACTCGCCCAGTGCCACCGCAGCCTGTAGCAGCGCGGCGCGGGTGGCCGCTGGCAGGTGCGGCGCGGGCGTCTCCTCCACCACCTTCTGGTTGCGGCGTTGGAGCGAGCAGTCGCGCTCGCCGAGCGCCACCACCCGGCCCTGACCGTCGCCAAAGATCTGTACCTCAATGTGGCGGGCGCGATCGATGAAACGCTCGAGGAACACCCCGGCGTCACAGAAAAATTGCTCGCCCAGACGCTTTACCCCCTCCCACGCCGCCTGCAAGGCCGCCGCATCGTCGCAGCGCGTCAGGCCGATGCCGCCGCCGCCCGCGGTGCTCTTTAGCATCACCGGGTAGCCGATCTGCTCTGCCGCGGCCAGCGCCGTGGCCAGATCCGCCAGCAGGCCGGTGCCCGGTGTCATCGGTACTCCGGCGGCGGCGGCCAGCTCGCGCGCCCGGTGTTTCAGGCCGAACTCGCGGATCTGCCCGGCGCTGGGGCCGATAAAGGCGATCCCGGCCGCCTCACAGGCTTCGGCGAAGGCCGCGCTCTCTGACAGGAAACCGTAACCGGGGTAGATCGCCTGCGCGCCGCTCGCACGCGCGGCGGCCAGGATCTTGTCGCTGTCGAGGTAGCTCTCGCTGGGCTTCTCGCCGCCCAGCGCGATGGCGATGTCCGCCTCACTGACGTGCGGCGCGTTGCGGTCTGGCTCGGCGTAGACCGCCACACTCGCGATGCCCAGCCGCTTCAGGGTGCGGATGGCACGGCAGGCGATCTCGCCGCGGTTGGCAATCAGGACGGTGGTGAACATGGCGCGCTCCTTAGGCAGAAGTGGGTGACAGGCTGCGGATGTAGCTACGCCAGCCGCCAAATGAGGTGATCTCCCGCGCGCCCTCCAGCGCCCAGGACTCACACAGGAACCCTTTGACGCGGCGGCCATCGGCCAGCTCCAGCGTGCCGATGCCAAGCGGGGCGGCGATCTCCTCGACAAACTCGCCGAAGCGCGCCAGCGGCATCTCCCACAGCTCGACGGCAATCGCCTCGCCGCCCGCGGCGCGCACCAGCCCCGGTTTCGGCGGCTGGGTGTCGAGGGCGTAGAGGCGGTAGTGCGGCGCGGTGGTGGCCTGCTCCACCCGCACCGCCTGGCGCTCGGTCAGCTGGTGGTTGAGCGGCATCCCGCTCAGGTGCGCGCCGACCACCGCCACGCGCACATAGCCGGTTTTTGGCGGCAGCGGCGGGGTAAGATAGCTCTCCGGCAGCGGCTGGCCAGTGGCGCCGAGCGGTAGGTCACAGCGGGATTGCCAACGGGCGCCAAACTGCGCCAGCGCCAGATCGTGCCAGGCCGGGGCGATCAGCGTGATGCCCGCAGGCAGGCCGTCGCCGCGCATCCCGGCTGGCAACGCCAGCGCCGCCAGATCCGCCAGATTGGTGAAGTTGGTGTAGGTGCCAAACTGGGCGTTGAAGCGCACCGGCTCCTGTGCCATCTCGTCCAGCGTGCGGATGGTCGGTGAGGTGGGCACCACCAGTGCGTCCACCTCCGCCAAGGCCAGGTTGATCTTTCTTGCCAGCTCGGCGCGCAAATACTCGGCGCGCCAGGCGTCACAGGCGCTGTAGTGCTTGCCGCCCGCCACGATGCCGCGCACCACCGGGTCAATCGCCTCCGGCTGCTCCTCCAGCAGTGCGCCGACCGCCACCGTGCGCTCGGCGACCCACGGCCCTTGGTAGAGCTGCTCTGCCAGTTCACGGAACGGGGTGAAGTCGATGCGCGTCAGGGTCGCGCCGCGCGCCTCCAATTCATGCAGCGCCTCGGCAAAGGCCCGCTCGGCCTGCGCATCACCGAAGAACTCCAGGCTGTCCGGCACCGCGAGGTGCGGCGCGTCCGGCAATGCAGCCGGGGCGGTGCAGGGATTGCGGCGCGAGTAGGCGTCGGCGGCATCGTAGCCGCCCGCCGCCTCGGCCACCGCCAGCGCGTCCGTGACTGTCAGGGCGAAAACTGACACGCAGTCATTCAACCGGCAGGCTGGCACCACGCCGTGGGTGGAGAGCCAGCCCTTGGTCGGCTTCAGCCCGACAATGTTATTGAAGCCCGCCGGCACACGGCCGGAGCCAGCGGTGTCGGTGCCGAGGGCAAACGCCACCAGCCCGCGCGCCACCGCCGAGGCGGAGCCGGAGCTGGAGCCGCCGCTGACGTACTCCGGGTTGAAGCTGTTGCGCACCGCGCCAAACGGTGAGCGGGTGCCGACCAGCCCGGTGGCGAACTGGTCGAGGTTGGTTTTGCCGATGACAATGGCCCCGGCGGCACGCAGGTTCGCCACCACGGTGGCATCGGCCTCTGCCTGATAGGTAAAGGCCGGGCAGGCGGCGCTGGTGGGCCAGCCGCCGACATCAATGTTGTCTTTCACCGCGAACGGCACGCCAAACAGCGGGAAGGCGGCCAGATCGCCGTTCGCTGCCGCCAGCCGCGCCAGCAGGGCGTCGGTCTGGGCGCGCAGTTGCGCGGGCGTGACACGGTAGATCCAGGCGTTGTCCTCCGCCTCCAGCGCGGCCAGCACCTGCGCGAGGGTGTCATGGAGCGCCCGTGGGTGGGCGTAGTGCTGTTGCTGCCATTGGTGCAAGGTAAATCCGGTATAGGGGGTCGGTTGCATGGGCGGGATTCCATCATGTACACAAGATGGAAGGGAGAGAGCAAAGGGTATGCCAACTCGATAAGCCATTAATATCGATGGCTTTATAACGGGGAAGGAAGGGGCGGGGGCGTGGGGTTGCACCAGCGGCGGACGCTTTTTGCGCGGCGGTGGGGCATGGACGTGCCTGACGCAGTGCCGCCAGAACGGCTATCCTGATCGCCATCACCTGTGTTGCGGAAAGGGGCGTTATGCGTTTACGGATCAAGAGACGGCTGAAACAGTTGACCGTGCTGCTGGCGGTGGCGGCAGTCACCCTGTTTAGCGTGCGGGTCTATGATACCCAGAGCGGGCCGCCGCTGGAGCCGTGGCACACCGAGGTGCCGACCGAACTGACCACCGAGGAGTTGGATCACGCTGACTGGGCGGAGTACCTGCGCGTGGAGCGGCGGGCGTTTGATGAGGTCACCCACGAGGTGACGGAGAAGCTCGACGCCGACGAGCGCCAGCCCTTCAACCGCTACTTTCAGGGCAGCGTCATCTATCCCGGCCACTTCCGCCATGATTGGAACCACTCCTATGAGCTGCGGCCCGCTGGCCCGCCACAGGGGGCAGTGGTGATGCTGCATGGGCTGACGGACTCGCCCTACAGCCTGCGCCACCTGGCGGCGCACTATCAGCAGCGCGGCTGGCTGGTGGTGGGCATCCGCTTGCCGGGCCACGGCACGGTGCCGGGCGCGCTGACCCAGGTGAGCTGGGAACAGTGGATGGCCGCCACCCGGCTGGCGGTGCGCGAGGCACGGGAGAGGGCGGGGCCAGCGGTGCCGCTGCAACTGGTCGGTTTCTCCAACGGCGGCGCGCTGGCGCTGAAATATACGCTGGATGCGCTGCACGACCCGTCGTTGGTGCGGCCACAGCGGGTGGTGCTGATCTCGCCGATGATTGGCGTCACCCACTTTGCCCGTTTCGCCGGCCTGGCTGGCCTGCCAGCGCTGTTCCCACGCTTCGCCAAGGCCGCCTGGCTCAGCATCCTGCCGGAGTTCAACCCCTTCAAATATAACTCGTTCCCGGTGAATGGCGCGCGCCAGTCGTGGGAGCTGACGCAGGCGCTGCAACAGCAGATTACGCAGGAGGAGAAGGGCGGTGGGCTGGCGCAGTTGCCGCCGCTGCTGACCTTCCAATCAGTGCTCGACTCCACCGTCAGCACGCGCGCGGTGGTGGAGGCGCTTTACAACCGCCTGCCAACCAACGGCAGTGAGCTGGTGCTGTTTGACATCAACCGCCGGGCGGAGTTTGGGCCGCTGCTCAAGCCGAATGCCGACACCGCGCTGGAGCGGTTGCTGCCGCCCCCGCCGCGCCGCTACGCCACCACGGTGGTCGGCAACGGGCCAGCGGGCAGTGGCAATTCGGTGGTGGCCGATACCCTGCCAGCCAACGGCCTTGCACACCAGCGGCAGGCGCTGGGGATCGCCTATCCGCCGGAGATCTACTCGCTGTCACATGTGGCGCTGCCGTTCCCGCCCGATGACTCGCTCTATGGCCGTACGCCCGCCGATCCGCACCAATTTGGCCTTAGCCTCGGGACACTGGCCTCGCGCGGCGAGCGCGGGGCGCTGGTGGAGAGCATGGACACGCTGATGCGCATCGCCTCCAATCCCTTCTACCCCTGGCTGCTGGCGCGCATCGATCAGGGGATTCAGGGGCGGTCGGCGTTGAGGTAGGCGCGCTCGGTGTCGTGGAACCACTGCGCCGGCACGTTGTAGGGCGGCTGGTGCAGGCTGTCGAGCGCCTCGTCAATGGTGCGCTTGGCGCGCTGCCAGAGCGTGCTGTCACCCTCTTTCAGCACCTCCAGTTGCAGGCGCTTCTCAATCAGGTAGGTCTTGGCGAAATCCGCGTCACACTCCAGAATTTCATGCAGATTATCGATCAGATCGGCCAGTTTGATGGTTTTAGCCTGAGGGCTGGCCTGCGCGGTGTGGCGGCGATCGCGGTTCTTGCGCACGATGCGGCTGTCCTCTTCCGGCTGGCTGGTATTGGTCAGCATCTCCACCAGTTCGGCCACTTCCGCGCCAAACTTCTCCTGGATCTCATGCAGGGTGGTCGGGGTGTCCTCCACCGTGTCATGCAGCCAGGCGGCGGCCAGCATCGCCTCGGTGTGAGGGACGCTGCGAACGATCTTTGCCACCGCGCGCGGGTGCACAATGTAGGGATCGTCCGTATACTTTCGGCGCTGGTTAATGGCGGCGTGCGCTTTGCCGGCAAAGCGGCGCGCCCGTTCAACTAAAGTCGTCATAGATTTCTCCCTTGTCCCTGAGGCGCGGCCTGTGTGACAACAGGCAAGAAATTTGCGCGCCAAGCTACGGTTTACGCAGAGGAAGGCGGCCCATACGCTTTGTTTCACCCTTTAACATAGCGTGGTTTCCCGTTTCATGCCGCCCGATGCCCTGCTTTTCAGAGCAGGCCCAGCGCCACGTGGGCATCGCCACTGCCTATGCTTGCTATTATATCGCACACTATATATATTGGAACCATGAACAGACATCCTGACGATTCGCTGCCCGACCTGCCGCTGCTGCACCTCGACCAGCAGATGTGCTTTGCGCTCTACTCCGCCAATCTGGCGTTGAACAAGGTCTACCGCAAGCTGCTGGCGCAGCTCGGCCTGACCTACCCGCAATATCTGGTGATGCTGGTGCTGTGGGAGCGCGAGGGGATTACGGTCTCAGAAATTGGCGAGCGGCTATTTTTGGACTCCGCCACCCTGACCCCGCTGCTGAAGCGGCTGGAGGCAGCGGGCCTGCTGTCGCGCCGCCGGGCAGCCAGCGATGAGCGACAGGTGCTGATTAGCCTGACCGACGCTGGCCGGGCATTGCGCCAACAGGCGCAGGCAGTACCCGAGGCAGTGGCCTGTGCGGCCGAGTGCGATGTCGAAGAGTTGAACGCCATTAAGCAACAGCTTGAGCTGCTGCGCGGCAAGCTGTTGAAACGCACCTGAACCTTTGGGCGGCCCGCTACCGGGTCGCCCAACGCAAAAGCATGGGATGTCTGCCACTAATTAAATAGTGTGCGATTAAGTCGTTTATTATATCGAGGGCGGCCACGGCCGCAACCCAGCCAAAAAAAGGAAAATATTATGTCTATCGAGAAAGTGATCTACCGCGCCCATGCAAAAGCCACCGGCGGCCGCGATGGCCGAGCCACCTCCTCTGACGGCGTGCTGGACATCAAACTGGGCGTGCCGAAAGAGATGGGCGGCATGGGCGGGGAGGCCACCAACCCGGAGCAGCTGTTTGCTGCCGGCTACTCTGCCTGCTTCCTCGGCGCGCTGAAATATGTGGCGTCACAAGAGAAGGTGAAGATCCCGAACGAGGCGCAGATTGAAGGTACCGTGGGCATCGGCCCGGTGCCGACCGGGTTTGCGATTGAAGTGCAGCTCGACATCAGCCTGCCGGGCGTAGAGCGCAGCATCGCTGAAGATCTGGTGAAAAAGGCGCACATTGTCTGCCCTTACTCCAATGCCACCCGCGGCAACATCGACGTCACCCTTAACATTAAATAAGCCATTGCTGGCCAGATAGTAAGCGTGATAATTAAAAAGGAGGGGCGCTCCCCTCTTTTTTTATCAACTCCCTGTTTTAATGCCTTTTCCCCGCTTTTTGCCGCATTTTCCTCAGAATATTCCTGAACAGATATCAAAAAACGTACTTATTTTGCAGCTAAGTGAACCGGTTGTGATCAATAATGTCCGATTATTTTAGATTCTAAATACCATCCGGGGCTTATTTAATACATGAATAGAGTTAATTCTCTATCGCAACAAACGCTTTCTCTGTTGTTAGCGATCTATATCGGCATTTTCCTGAATTTTTCCGTTTTTTACCGTCGTTTCGATGATATGACCCGCGATGTCCACGCCATAAAAATGATCTCTGCGGTCACAGAGGTGCTAGCCATCGTCTTGTTTACCTTTTTTGTCATGCGCATGGTGTCGCTGGGCGGCAAGCTGTTCTACCGCGTGATGGCATCGCTGCTGGTGCTGGTCTCGGTGGCCGCCAGCTACTATATGACCTTCTTCAACGTGGTCATTGGCTACGGCATTATTGTGTCGGTGATGACCACGGACGTCGATCTGTCGAAAGAGGTGATTGGTTACCACTTCCTGCTGTGGATGGCGGCGGTCAGCGCCCTGCCGCTGCTGCTGATCTGGAAAAACAACCTGAGCCATACTCTGATTGAGCAGATCAAAACGCCCGGCCAGCGCCTGAAACCGCTGGCACTGCTGCTGGGCGTCGGGCTGCTGGTGTGGCTGCCGCTGCGCCTGCTCGACATGGAGCAGTCGGCCAATGAGAAAGTGACCAACATCGACCTGCCGAGCTACGGCGGGGTGGTGGCGCACTCCTACCTGCCTTCCAACTGGCTGGCGGCCCTCGGCCTGTTCGCCTACACCCAGTATGATGAGAGCCAGGACGCCGACGACCTCGCCGATCCGGCCAAGCAGTTTACCTACGTGCCACCGGCCGGGCTGGATGACACCTACGTAGTGTTTATCATTGGCGAGACCACCCGCTGGGATCACATGGGCCTGCTGGGCTACAGCCGCGACACCACGCCGCGCCTGTCAAAAGAGAAGAATCTGGTCGCCTTCAAGGGCGTCTCCTGCGACACCGCCACCAAACTCTCGCTGCGCTGCATGTTCGTGCGTGAGGGCGGGGTGGAGGATAACCCGCAGCGCACGCTGAAGGAGCAGAATGTCTTCGCGGTGATGAAGTCCCTCGGCTTCACCTCGGAGCTGTTCGCCATGCAGAGCGAGGTGTGGTTCTACAACAACACCAACCCGGATAACTTCTCCTTCCGTGAGCTGATCGCCTCGGAGAAGCGCAATGACGGCAAACCGGTGGATGACATGCTGCTGGTCAATGAGATGAGCGAGTCGCTGAAGCGCTACCCGCATGGCAAGCACCTGATCGTGCTGCACACCAAAGGCTCGCACTATCTCTACTCCCAGCGCTATCCGCGTGAGTACGCCCGCTATACGCCGGAGTGCATGGGCATTGACCAGTCGTGCAGCAAGCAGCAGTTGCTCAACGCCTTCGATAACAGCGTGCTCTATACCGACAGCTTTATCGACAACGTGATTGATCAGGTGCGCGACAAGAAGGCGCTGGTGTTCTACGCCGCCGACCACGGCGAATCGATTGAGGAGAACGCCCACTTCCACGGCACCCCGCGCGAGATGGCTCCGGCCGAGCAGTTCCGCGTGCCGCTGATGGTCTGGGCATCAGACAGCTTCCTGTCGCAGCCAGAGCACCGCAGCGCCTTCGAGCAGTTGCAGGCGCAGCAGCGCATCGGCGTAACCCACCACCACACCGAGCTGTTTGATACCATCCTGGGCTGCATTGGCTTCACCTCGCCGGATGGCGGCATCAACCAGAAAAATAACTGGTGCCACCTGCCGGGCCAGTGACATTTGTTGTCGTGGTGAATTAATAAACAGTTGATGGATGGGTGAGAAAAAAGGGATTGACGACATAGGCGTAGCGGAAGTAAGATGCGCCCCGCACTCTCGGTGAGTGGCGCAGCCTGGTAGCGCACTTCGTTCGGGACGAAGGGGTCGGAGGTTCGAATCCTCTCTCACCGACCAAATTCTGATTCACGGTTCCCGACCCGTGAAATAAAAAACCCGCAACCTCTGGTTAGCGGGTTTTTTGTTGCCTGCAATTTTCTACTGCTGCTCCATCTAAAAACGATTTGTCTGGAAAAAACGGGTGCATAGAGGCTCCCCAGACAACAGGCGGGGCAAGCCCCGCCTTGATTGCTTATTCACGATCGGCTTCGTAGGCCAGTATCGCTGCCACACTTATTCCGTCATATTCAATGTGCAATTCACAGAGCGAACGGCGCACCAAAAAAGTAAAGAGTAAAACCGTGACACAAATAACGGTTAACCCAATCAGAAATCGTTGTGACATATTTGCCTCTCCTTGAAAGCAGATAGGGATGAGGCTACAATCACCTTGTCTAGGGGTGATTGGTAGCCTCACATGGATTGCATATCATGTGGGGCAACTCCACCGCCTGACTGATACCCAAGCCAGACAGCCTCGAGCACCCGCCGCGCACTATACTCCCTCTTTTCATCGACTTGCCACTCCGGTAGGCGTTATTTCCATGACATTTTTTTATTGCCGATTCATTAATTTATTTATTATTTCATTGCTGCGTAATGGGTATTACGAGAACGCGTAACAGGAATTGGAAATAAGTGATTGAAGGCGGGATTAAATAAGGAAGAAGTAGGGATGGAAATAAAAAGCCGCCCGTAGGCGGCTAGTGGAAATATCAGGCGTGGGCGGTGTTATGCACCACACGGCGTGCTTGTTCCATGCTGAGGTGGTGCTGCTGCATCTCGAGCATCAGCTGGCCAGTGGTGCGTTCACGGCCGGTGGCGACCACGGCGACCAACTGCTCTTTCAGGCCATAGAGCGCAATGAAGTTTTTCTCCTCCAGCGATCCAATCAGATCGATCTGATCCCACTTCTCCGGATGGCCCAGATAGTCGTAGCGGGTGCCGTAGTGCTGCGTCCAGAAGAAGGGGATGCGGTCGAAAGGCTCGTTGCCGCCCAGCATATTAACCGCCGCCACGCGCCCCTGCTGCTGGGCCACGCGCCAGTGCTCGATGCGGATTGGCCGCCCCTCATAGGGGAAGGTGGCGATGTCGCCGACGGCATAGATATTGTCGGCCGCCGCCATCTGCTCATTGACCTGCAAACTGCCATCCTCGGCCAGCGGCAGGTCGTGGATGAAGGAGGTAACCGGCTCAATGCCGGTGGCCAACAGCACCAGATGGGTCGGGACGCGCCTGCCATCCTCCAGCACCACTGCCTCGACGCGCTCGCCGCCCTCGAAAGCCGCCGCCTTGCCGTCGATGAAGTTCACGCCCTGCGCCTCATGCAGCTGGCGGAAATAGTGGGCGATGCGCGGGCCGAACTGGGTCTCGAATGGTAGCGGGTGCGGGGCGATGACCGTGACCGCTATACCGCGTTTGCGCAGCGCGGCGGCCATCTCCATGCCGATAAAGTTACTGCCGACAATCACCAGCTCCTTCAACGTATCCACCGCGTGCAGCAGTGTCTTCTCATGCTGGAGATTGCGCAGCACGTGGATGCCGCTGAGCTGCACGCCGGGCAGATCCGGCACCTGTGGCTTGCCGCCGCTGGCAATCAGCAGCTTATCGAACGGGATGCGGCGCTGGTTCTCCAGCACCACTATCTGGTTCTGGCTGTCGATGTGCGCCACCTGTGCCACCAGCCGCTCAACATGGGTGTCCTCGGTGACCTCGTCGTCCAGCAGTGCGGGCACCTCATCCACCTTCATCTGCCCCATCGGCACAAACTTGCTCAGGGCGGTGCGGTCATAGCCAGCCTGCTTTTCGCGGTCGATGACCACAATTTTGCCAGCGTAGTCGCGCTCATGCAGGGCGGCCAGCGCCGCGCTACCCGCCGCGCCGGAGCCAATGATCACTAGCGTGCCGCGGTCGCCGACGTCTTCCGGCGTCACCGGCGGCTGCGACGCCTGCGGATCGACCCAGACCATGCCGTTCTCCACCTTCACCGCATAGCGTGTCAGCCCCTCCAGCGCCGGTGGCTCCATCAGCTGCCCATCATCCAGCGAGTAGACCGCCTTATGCCACGGGCAGACCAGCTGGCCGTCGCAGATGGCCCCCTCCGCCAGCGGCGCGCCAGCATGGGGGCAGGTAGCCTGGAAGGCGTTAACGCGATCGCCACGCTTCACCAGCATGATCTTAGTGTCATCCAGAGTGATGGATTTGGGTTGGCTGTCGGTCAGTGCCGACAGCGCCAGGGCCTGTTGGTATGCCATGACATGCTCCTTGGGTTGCAGGGGGGAGTGGCTGTCCGGGGTTACGCTTGCTTGGGCTGGCCGTTGGAGGCCGTGATACCGCCATCAACCGGCAAGTTGACGCCTGTGACGTAACGGGCATCGTCACTCGCCAGGAAGGCGATCACCGCCGCCACCTCGTCGGGCTGGCCGGGACGGCCGAGCGGAGTACGTTTGCGGAACTCCGCCAGCAGCGGCTCATTCTCTTTGATGTCAGAGGCCATCGGCGTGATGATCAGGCCGGGACAGACGGCGTTGACGCGCACCTTGTCCGCACCCTGATCCATCGCCAGCGAGCGGGTGAAATTGGTGACGCCGCCCTTGGCTGCGTTATAGAAGCTCATGCCCCAGTCACCGCCCAGCCCCGACACAGAGGAGACGTTGACGATATTGCCTTGGCTCTTGATCAGCGCGGGCATAAAGTAGCGGCAGCTGTGGAAGACGCCATACAGGTCAACCTTGATCGCCTTCTCCCAATCCGCGTAATCGCCCTCATGCACCCGGCCCTGTGCGGCCACGCCAGCATTGTTGACCACGACATCCACCCGTCCATATTTTTTCAGCACCTCGTCCACCAGCTGCTCCACCTCGTCCGCTTCGGCCATGTCGGTCGCGCGCACCAGGTGGTCGCCGCCCTCAAGACTCTTAAGGGTGGCCTGCAACTTCTCCTCTGTGCGGCCGACCAGCACCACAGTCGCCCCTTCAGAAGCGAAACGCTGGGCGGTGGCCTCACCGATGCCGGAGCCTGCCCCCGTGACGACGACGACTTTCTTGCTGAATCGTTGCATATTGCCTCCTTTCTCTGTGGATGGGCGCAAAGCCCGCAAAAAACACCTGATGTTTATAAGCCTAGCAAAGTCATCGGCGCGATCCGGCTTAGGCAGGGAAAATGGGCGGTAAGCGGCTGTTTTGCAGTAGAAATAAATTTTTAAAAAGTGTGAATGAGAGGAAAATGTTGGCAATCCCACGGCCACCTAGGGAAGCGACGCTACCGGCCACTGGCTGCCAGCATCGACAGCAGCCGCAGCAGATTCTCCGGCATGCCTTAGCGTAGGCTAAATGAGAAGTTTTTTCGTTTCGCGCTGAATGTCGCTGTTATCAATTTTACTTATGGCTGGGCGCCTGACTCTTTCGGGTTAGCCATCAGCATTTTCAGCTGAAATTTCCACCTTTCTCCCCGATAAGCGTTCAGATAATCACCATTCGGCAAGAAAATTTTTTAGTTTTTTAACGGGTGAAACGACCAGCGACAAACTGTTACAGCCAGATAATTCGCCAGCTCCTGACTTTGTGCTGCCATATTGTCCGGTAGATGTTAGGAAACAGTTTTTTTTATGTTTGTTTGCTGTTTCTCACACTCTACGCAAATCCCCACTGGTTATATTGACGTCACCCTCAACAGTTGCCAAATTGGTAGCCTCAGGGGTATGACCAGTGGATAGTTTGGGTGAATTCCACGCACCTAGATCCGCCGGGAAACGTTTTCACCGGCACCCGCACCGTATTCCTTCAGGCGTCTCCCTGACGCCACGCCCAGAGCCGACCACCGACAAAAACATTACAGGCCGGCCTGTATAAAAACACACAACACCACATCACAATCTATGGAGTTACGCGATGAGAATCTCCTTGGGAAAATCAGGGTTACTTAAGTTCAGCATGGGCCTGCTGGCGCTGTCCGTGGCGGCTGGCGTGCAGGCAAAAACCCTGGTCTACTGCTCTGAAGGCTCGCCGGAAGGCTTTAACCCACAGCTCTTTACCTCTGGCACCACCTATGACGCCAGCTCCGTGCCGATCTATAACCGTCTGGTGGAGTTCAAAATCGGCACCACCGAGATCCAGCCCGGTCTGGCCGAGAAGTGGGACGTCAGTGAAGATGGCAAAACCTACACCTTCCACCTGCGTCAGGGTGTGAAGTGGCAGAGCAGCAAGGAGTTCAAGCCGACGCGTGACTTCAACGCCGACGACGTACTCTTCTCCTTCAATCGCCAGAAAGATGAAAACCACCCGTACCATAAAGTCTCCGGCGGCAGCTACGAGTACTTCCAAGGCATGGGGATGCCAGACCTGATCAACAAGGTCGAGAAGGTGGATGACCACACGGTGCGCTTCGTGCTGAACCGCCCGGAGTCGCCGTTCCTCGCCGATCTGGCGATGGATTTCGCCTCCATCATGTCTGCTGAGTATGCCGACAACATGCTGAAGGCGGGCACCCCGGAGAAGATCGACCTCAACCCGATCGGCACCGGCCCGTTCCAGCTGCTGCAATACCAAAAAGATTCGCGCATCCTCTACAAGGCGTTTGAGGGCTTCTGGGGCACCAAGCCGCAGATCGACCGTCTGGTCTTCTCCATCACGCCGGACGCCTCGGTGCGTTACGCCAAGTTGCAGAAGAATGAGTGTCAGGTGATGCCGTACCCGAACCCGGCGGACATCGCATCGATGAAGAACGACAAATCGATCAACCTGATGCAGCAACCGGGGCTGAACGTCGGCTATCTCTCGTTCAACGTCGAGAAAAAGCCGCTGGATAACGTCAAGGTGCGTCAGGCGCTGAGCATGGCGGTCAACAAGAAAGCGATCATTGACGCGGTCTATCAGGGCGCGGGCCAGTCGGCCAAGAACCTGATCCCGCCGACCATGTGGAGCTACAACAACGACATTCAGGACTACGCCTACGACCCGGAAAAAGCCAAGGCGCTGCTGAAAGAGGCCGGTATGGCGGATGGCTTCAGCATCGACCTGTGGGCGATGCCGGTACAGCGCCCCTACAACCCGAACGCGCGCCGTATGGCGGAGCTGATTCAGGCGGACTGGGCGAAAGTGGGCGTGAAGGCCAAGATCGTCACCTATGAGTGGGGCGAGTACCTGAAGCGCGCCAAAGATGGCGAGCACCAGACGGTGATGATGGGCTGGACTGGCGACAACGGGGATCCGGATAACTTCTTCGCCACCCTGTTCAGCTGTGATGCAGCCAAGCAAGGATCGAACTACTCTAAATGGTGTTACAAGCCGTTTGAGGATCAGATCCAGCCGGCCCGCGCCGAAGCCGATCACAACAAGCGCATCGAGTACTACAAACAGGCGCAGGTCGTGATGCATGATCAGGCCCCGGCGCTGATTATCGCCCACTCCACCGTGTACGAGCCGGTACGCAAAGAGGTGAAGGGCTACGTTGTTGACCCGCTGGGCAAACACCACTTCGAGAACGTCTCCATGGAGTGATGCCGTCCTCGCCCGCCAGGGCGCATGACGGCATCCGGCGCGGGCCGCCCCCGCGCCGCTCCCGGATAGGCCGGCGCAGCCCGGCCCCGTCGAGGGATCGAACTATTTTGTGACCTGTTGGGGTGTGGCTTCCCGCCGCGCCCGATTCAGATGTGAGCCTTGTCCAAGCCTGGGGAGCCGTGGTTCCCCGGGCCTTCTATACAGAGAGTTCGGGTTATGTTGCAGTTCATACTCCGGCGTTTGGGACTGGTTATCCCAACGTTTATCGGTATCACCCTGCTGACCTTCGCCTTCGTCCACATGATCCCCGGCGACCCGGTGACCATTATGGCCGGCGAGCGCGGCATCTCCGCTGAGCGCCACGCGCAGCTGATGGCAGAAATGGGACTGGATAAGCCCCTCTACCAACAATATTTCCACTATGTCGGCGCGGTGTTGCAGGGCGACCTCGGCATCTCGTTGAAGAGCCGCATCCCGGTGTGGGATGAGTTCGTGCCGCGTTTCTTCGCCACGCTGGAGTTGGGCATCTGCGCGATGCTGTTCGCGGTGGTGGTCGGCATCCCGGTCGGGGTGCTGGCGGCGGTCAAGCGCGGCTCGGTATTTGACCACACCGCCGTTGGCATCTCGCTGACTGGCTATTCAATGCCGATTTTCTGGTGGGGCATCATGCTGGTGATGCTGGTTTCGGTGCAGCTGAACCTGACGCCGGTCTCCGGCCGCATCAGCGACACCGTGTTCCTCGACGACACCCTGCCACTCACCGGCTTCATGCTGATCGACACCTTTATCTGGGGCGAACCGGGCGACTTCACCGACGCGGTGATGCACATGATCCTGCCAGCCATCGTGCTCGGCACCATCCCGCTGGCGGTGATCGTGCGCATGACCCGCTCCTCGATGCTGGAGGTGCTGGGCGAGGACTATATCCGCACCGCGCGCGCCAAGGGCGTCAGCCGGATGCGGGTGATCATCGTCCACGCGCTGCGCAACGCCATGCTGCCAGTGGTGACGGTGATTGGCCTCCAGGTCGGCACGCTGCTGGCGGGCGCGATCCTGACGGAAACCATCTTCTCCTGGCCGGGGCTGGGACGCTGGCTGATCGATGCGCTGCAACGCCGTGACTATCCGGTGGTGCAGGGCGGGGTGCTGCTGATCGCCACCCTGATTATTCTGGTTAACCTGCTGGTAGACGTGCTCTACGGCGTGGTTAACCCCCGTATCCGACACAAGAAATAGGGGGCGCACATGTCTCAAATCAGTGAGCCAGTCGGCACCGAATCCCAGCGCGGCACCGCGCCGGTGCCCATGACCCCGATGCAGGAGTTCTGGCACTACTTCAAACGCAACAAGGGCGCGGTGGTGGGCCTCGCCTATATCATCCTGATGCTGGTGGTGGCGCTGGGCGCGGGCTTCCTTGCGCCGCATGCGCCAGCGGAGCAGTTCCGCGACGCGCTGCTGAAGCCGCCGGTCTGGCAAGAGGGCGGCAGCTGGCAGTTCCTGCTCGGCACCGATGACGTGGGCCGCGATGTTCTGTCGCGCCTGATGTATGGCGCGCGCCTGTCGCTGCTGGTGGGCTGTCTGGTGGTGGTGCTGTCGTTGATCATGGGCGTGGTGCTCGGCCTGCTGGCCGGTTACTTCGGCGGCATGTTGGACATCATCATCATGCGCGTGGTGGACATCATGCTGGCATTGCCGAGCCTGCTGCTGGCGCTGGTGCTGGTGGCGATCTTCGGCCCCTCCATCGTCAACGCCTCGCTGGCGCTGACCTTCGTGGCGCTGCCGCACTATGTGCGCCTGACGCGCGCGGCGGTGCTGGTGGAGGTCAACCGCGACTACGTCACCGCCTCACGCGTGGCGGGCGCGGGCGCGATGCGCCAGATGTTCGTCAATATCCTGCCCAACTGCCTGGCACCGCTGATCGTGCAGGCATCGCTGGGCTTCTCCAACGCCATCCTCGATATGGCGGCGCTGGGCTTCCTCGGCATGGGCGCGCAGCCGCCGACGCCAGAGTGGGGCACCATGCTGTCCGATGTGTTGCAGTTCGCGCAGAGCGCCTGGTGGGTCGTGACCTTCCCCGGCCTGATCATCCTGCTGACGGTATTGGCATTCAATTTGATGGGGGATGGCCTGCGTGACGCCCTTGACCCCAAACTCAAGCAGTAGGAGGACGCGATATGTCTGCAACCGAAATTTTGACTGAGGCGCCCGCGCCTTCCGCCGCGGCGGGCAAGCCCCTGCTGACCGTGGATCAGCTCTCCGTGCACTTTGGCGACAGCGCGGCGCCGTTCCGCGCCGTGGATCGCATCAGCTATCAGGTGGCGCAGGGGCAGGTGATCGGCATCGTCGGCGAGTCCGGCTCCGGCAAATCCGTCAGTTCGCTGGCGATCATGGGGCTGATCGACTTCCCTGGCAAGGTGATGGCCGAACGGCTGGCATTTAACGGCCATGACCTCCAGACGATGAGCGAGAAGCAGCGCCGCCAGCTGGTGGGTTCCGAAGTGGCGATGATCTTCCAGGACCCGATGACCAGCCTCAACCCCTGCTACACCGTCGGCTACCAGATTATGGAGGCGCTGAAGGTGCATCAGGGCGGCAGCAAAAAGACCCGCCGTCAGCGCACCATTGACCTACTGACGCAGGTGGGCATTCCCGACCCGGCCTCGCGGCTGGATGTCTACCCGCACCAGCTCTCTGGCGGCATGAGCCAGCGCGTGATGATCGCGATGGCCATCGCCTGCCGGCCCAAGCTGCTGATCGCCGATGAGCCGACCACCGCGCTGGACGTGACCATTCAGGCGCAGATCATTGAGCTGCTGCTGGAGCTGCAACAGCGCGAGAACATGGCGCTGATTTTGATCACCCACGATTTGGCGCTGGTGGCCGAGGCGGCACACCAGATCATCGTGATGTATGCCGGGCAGGTGGTGGAGGTGGGCAAGGCGGAGGAGATCTTCCGCGCGCCGCGCCACCCCTACACGCAGGCGCTGCTGCGCGCCCTGCCGGAGTTCGCCGCCGACAAGGCGCGGCTGGCCTCGCTGCCGGGCGTGGTGCCGGGCAAATATGACCGCCCGACCGGCTGCCTGCTCAACCCGCGCTGCCCCTACGCCACCGACCACTGCCGCGCCGTGGAACCGGCCCTGCGCCAGATCCCTGGCCGGCAGTCCAAATGCCACTACCCGCTCGATGACGCCGGGAGACCGACCTATGACCAATAATGCGCCACTGTTGCAGGCGATTGACCTGAAAAAGCACTACCCCGTAAAACGCGGGATGTTCGCGCCGGAGCGGATGGTGAAGGCGCTGGATGGCGTCTCCTTCACCCTGGAGCGCGGCAAGACGCTGGCGGTGGTGGGCGAGTCCGGCTGTGGCAAATCGACCCTTGGCCGCCTGCTGACGATGATTGAGACACCGACCGGTGGCGAGCTTTACTACCAAGGGCAGGATCTGCTGCAACCGGATGTGACGGCTGAGAAGCTGCGCCGCCAGAAGATCCAGATTGTGTTCCAGAACCCCTATGGCTCGCTCAACCCGCGCAAAAAGGTGGGGCAGATTCTGGAGGAGCCGCTGCTGATCAACACGCCGCTGAGCGCCGCCGAGCGGCGGGAGAAGGCGCTGGAGATGATGGCGAAGGTGGGCCTGAAGACCGAGCACTACGATCGCTATCCGCACATGTTCTCCGGCGGCCAGCGCCAGCGCATCGCCATCGCGCGTGGGCTGATGCTCAACCCGGATGTGGTGATCGCCGATGAGCCGGTCTCCGCCCTCGATGTCTCCGTCCGCGCGCAGGTGCTGAACCTGATGATGGATTTGCAGCAGGAGCTGGGCCTCTCCTACGTCTTCATCTCCCACGATCTGTCGGTGGTGGAGCACATTGCCGACGAGGTGATGGTGATGTACCTCGGGCGCTGCGTGGAGAAGGGCACCAAGGAGGCGATCTTCAGCAACCCGCGCCACCCCTATACGCAGGCGCTGCTCTCCGCCACCCCACGCCTCAACCCAGACCATCGGCGCGAACGTATCAAGCTGACCGGCGAACTGCCCAGCCCGCTCAACCCGCCACCGGGCTGCCCGTTCAACGCCCGCTGCCGCCGCGCCTTCCACGTCTGCCCGCAGCAGCAACCGCAGCTCAAGCAGTATGGCGATCAGTTGGTGGCCTGCTTCGCGGTCGATGAGGATGAGAAAGCCCACGCCGAGCAGCTCCCGGCCTGACCTTCCTCCCTCCTTTATAGGGCGCGCGAGCGCCCTTTTTTATGGGCGGTGCCACAATGCACCGATCAAGTAGCGATCAAGTAGAGTGTGACCACACTTCCCACGCCGAGCCGCCCATGCGCTATACGCCGCCCTTTACCCTGACCTCTGAGATCCTTAACCATGTGGCTGACATCAGTACGCTGCTGGGGCAGTGGTCGGTCACGCAAAATAAGATTTTGACGCCGCAGTTGCGCCGTGGAAACCAGATTCGCACCATTCAGGCATCGTTGGCGATTGAGAACAATACGCTATCGCTGGCGCAGGTAACGGCCGTGCTGGAGGGGAAGCGGGTGCTGGGCCTGCCGCATGAGATCCAGGAGGTACGCAACGCCTTCGCGGCTTACCAGCGGCTGATGGCATGGCAGCCGTACCAGATTACGCACCTGCTTCAGGCGCATGGGGTATTGATGCAGGGGCTGGTGGATCATGCCGGCCACTTTCGCCAGAGCGGCGTTGGCATTTACCGGGATAAGCCGTTGATTCATATGCCGCCGCCCGCCGACCGGGTGCCGCTGTTAATGCGCGAGCTGCTGGCATGGTGCGGCGCGACGGATTGCCATCCGCTGGTGGCAAGCTGCGTCTTTCACTATGAATTCGAGTTTATCCATCCCTTTGCGGATGGCAACGGGCGGATGGGGCGGCTATGGCAGTCCCGGTTGCTCAGTGAGTGGCAGCCACTGTTTGCCTTTCTGCCGGTCGAGACCGTGATCAAGACGCGGCAGGAGGAGTACTACGCCGCCCTGTCAGCCGCCGATCGGCAGGCACAGGCCACCCCCTTTATTGCCTTCATGCTGGCTGCCATTCTGGAGGCGATGCGGGAGGTGCAGGCGGTGGCGGAGCCAGCCATCCGCCTGACGCCTGCCGTGCAGGCGCTGCTCCAGACGCTCTACCGCCGCCCGCCGCTGAAAAGCGCCGAGCTGATGGCGGCGCTGGGGCTGCGCCACCGGCCGACCTTCCGGCAAAACGTACTGGAGCCAGCCTTGCAAAGGGGGTGGGTAGCGATGGTCAATCCCGATGCGCCCCGTAGCCCGCAACAGCGTTACTGGCTGACGGCGGCGGGGGATCAGGCGCTCGCCAATTGGCTGGAATAAAAAAGCCGGGCAAGCCCGGCTGTGTTTATTTGACCGACCAGTAGGCGAGCAGCTGGAGGGCGGAGGAGTAGTAGCCGTCGTCATCCTGTAGGGTGTCGGTGACGTTGAAGTCATCGCCCAGCGTGACGTCGCGGATGGCGAGCATTCCCGGTGAGAGGGCGTAGTTGGCCTTGGCGCCGCTCTGCACGTCGATGAAGGCGGGCGTGTTGTCACGCGGGTAACCCTGCCAGTAGTGGACGAAGGGTTGCAGCGCCGGGGTGCCGCGTTCGGCCCAGTTCAGGTAGAGCGGGATGCGCACTGCGTCATAACTGAAGCGCGGCGGCCAGCCCTCGGCGGGGGAGAGGCTGCCATCGGCGCGCAGCGTCACCCAGTCGGTGGGCAGGCCCACCTTGCCAAAGTTCATCTGTTGCAGCAGCTCCAGACAGTCATCGTTCAGCGATTTCCACACCTTCAGGTGGCTGTGCTGGTAGAACGCCTCCCACGCCGGGAATAGAAAGTAGGAGGGGTTCAGCGTCACGTAGCTGGTGTGGTTGAAGCCGTAAATGCCCGGCAGCATCACCGTCTTGCCAGCGAACTCGACCACGTTGTGCTTCACGATCGCCGCCTGCAACTTCTCGGAGGCGCGGGTGTAGGCGGCGTGGTGCCACTTATCGCCCGCCAGCAGCAGCGCCCAAGCCATCAGGATGTCGCCGTCGGCGGCGTTGTTCTTGTCGCCGACCTTCTCTTTGGCGTTCGGGTCAAAGCGCCAGGCGTACAGCCCCACCTCCTTGCGGTAGAGGGTTTTGTCCGCCCACTGGTAGAGGCGGTCAAAGGTGGGGCGGTCATTATTGAAGACCGCCAGCAACATGCTGAATCCCTGTCCCTCGGTGTGGCTGACGCTGCGGTTGGCGGTATCGACAATCCGGCCATCCGGCATCAGGAAGCGGCTTTTGAACTGGTTCCAGCCCTCGCCCTGCGCGCAGGCCAGCGTGGAAAACAGCCCCAGTACCAGAATCAACGCCGCGTGGCGCACTGCTCTCATCATCTTGGTTATCCTAGTAAGCGGCCGCGCCAGGGCGCGCGGCCAAAAGCCAATTACCGTCTGTTGTGGTAGCGGAACCGCAAGGCGCCCTGTGCGTCCGTGCCCTCACTGCGCAACGGCACCTGCGGCTGGCCGCCCTGTGCCTGCAACCAGACGGCGTAGGCCCCCTCCAGCAGCGCGCTGAAGCCCGCCAGCCACTGCACCCGGTCGCCCTGCGGTGCCTGCGGCCAGGCCAGATGCGTCATCGCCAGATCGCGCTCGCCCGGTTCCAGCCGCACTTCACCCCAGTCAAAATCCGCCAGCAGCCGGTTAAGCGCATCCTCCAATTCTCCCACCGTCCGGCAGGCCGGCAGCGGGTGGCAGGCCGCCAGATTGCCGCCCATCAGGCGCAGGAACTGGCGGCCATCCTCGCCCTCGGCGCTCTCCAGCACGCCAGAGAGCAGAACCTGCACCAGATCCTGCCAGCCCGGCACGATCTGCCGGCGCTGGTGGTAGGCGAGTTGTTGGGCGTTCGCGTCTTGCATCAAAGTGTTCATTTGTTATTTCCTGTCCAGCAGGTAGCGGAAGTAGACCTCCGCCCTGCTCTCATTGTAGTCACCAAAGGTGTCATAACCCACCTTGCCGCCGATGATCATGTTGCGGTTGAGGTGGTAGTTGCCAGCCGCGCCCAGGTTCCAGCCGATGCCGCTCTCGCTGCCGCCGCTGTAGTAGGCCTCTTTGCCGTAGCCGTCCGCCACCAGCGACTCCAGCTGTGCCTGCATCGCCGGGTCATCCGGGAAGTAGGCGCTCTTGTCCTTGCTGTAGGACTGGTAGCCGATAGAGGCATTCAGCTTCATGTCCCAGTCATCCATCTTCTGGGTGTACTCCACCGGGAAGGCGACGCTGACATAGTTCTGCGGGCTGAAGTAGCCGCCCTGTCCGTAGCTGAAGTAACTGAGGTTCTTGGCGAAGTCCATGTAGCCGACGTTGACGCCCACTTTCAGCTCGCGATCCTCGGCGCGCAGGGGGCGCATATACAGCCCGGCGTTGGTCTCGATGCTGTGGTTGGAGGCCACGTGGTTGCCGAGGTAGCTGTAGTAGCCCACGCCAGCATAGAACCCGGCATCGCCGTCGTCATAGGAGAGGTTGAGGTTGCCGCCATTCTTGGTCACCTGGCCCCACTTCTTGCCGCTGTAGGTATCTTCGGTGCCGACGTAGGAGAGCAGGCTGTCCGTCACCGCGCGGCGCTCGACGGTGGCCGTCAGCGTGGTGTAGTCACCCAGCTTCGGCGCAATCTGCACGCCGCCCACCAGCGAGTTGAGATCCTGGCCGAGCGGCGTGGAGCCGATGTCCGCCTTATACCCCTCGCCCTGAATCGCCAGCGCCAGCTCAACGCCGGAGGCGTTCTGGTTGCCGGACTCCGGCGCGTCATACTCGTCCGGGTCAACGCCGCTGATGGTGGCATAGGCTGTACAGACATCCGAGGTGGCGTTGGTGGAGCTACAGGTGGCGGAAGAGAGACGGGTCACCTCGCTCTGCAACTCGCCAAGGCTGGCGTAGCTGTCCAGATCCAGCCCGGCCGCCTTGGCGGCTTTGGCAACGGTGTCCTTGGCTGACACCGCCTGCGCCAGTGCGCCCTGCCCGAAGCGGCTGTTGCCGGTGCTGCTACTGCTGCCAGCGCTGAGGGAGATCGGCGTCGCGGTGAAGCTGACGCGCGCGTCGTCAAACGGCACGGCGGAGAAGGTCAGCGGTGCCTTCGCCTCGGTCAGCTGGCTGAGGCCGCTCTCGCCATCGCGCCCACGAATCGACAGCTCGCCCTGTACCCAGGTGGCGACGCGCTCCTGCAAGGTGTCCAGCATCGCGTTCACCTGTTTCAGGGTCGAGGCCTGCTGGGCCAGCTGCGGCGAGGCCGGTGCGCCGGGGATCTGGCCGTAGGGGGTGTCCGCCTGCTGCCACGGCAGCACGCTGCCATATTGTGAGCGGGTGGTGCCGTTGCGGGTCGAGCGGTTGATGAATGGGTTGTCGGTCAGCGCCAGCCCACCGATGGTCGGCGCGTTGTCGGTGCCGCCGAGGCCAATCATTTTGCCCTTAGCGGAGCGCAGCAGCGCCAGCGCCTGATCGTGATCGCCATCGGCCTCGGCCAGCCGCGCCGCCTGCAACAGGCGTTGCGGGGTGCGCGGCCCGGTGAAGCCCGCCATCAGCATCCGCGCCTGATCGAGGTCGCCCTGCGCCAGCGCCACCTCCACCGCCCCCTCACGCGCCTCCTGCGACGGCGTGTCGCGCGGCAGCAGCCAGGCGTAGACCTTGCCCGCCTCGTCATTCATTTTGCCGGACTGGTAGAGGCGCGCCATCGCCAGCATCAGGTCGCGGTTCTGCGGATCCTGTTGCAGCGCGACAATCAGCCGGTCGTAGGCGGCGGCATTCTGCCCCTGCTCGCGCAGGCGGTCACTCTCATTGATGATGAAGCCGGTGCGCAGGCGCGAAAGCTGCTCTGGCGTGCTGCCGGCCTGCACCGACGGGTTGCTGAGCCAGCTTTCGGCCTCGCTGCCCAGCCCGGTGGCGTTGAGCACCGCGATCTGGTCGGCATAGTCGCCCGCGTTGCCGTGCGCGCCCAACTGCATGTTCTGGCGCACCAGCGCGACAGCGGAGGCACCGTCACCGGCGGCCAGCAATCCCTTCGCCAGCGCGCCCGCGTCGGCCGGGGCGCTGGGCGGGGTCTGGGCGAGGGCATGGAGCGTATTGGCGGCGGCGGTGAGGTTGCCACTCTGCAAATAGGCGTTGGCGGTGACCATCTGCTGGTTGAAGTGCGCCCGCGCCGCCAGCTCACGCATTGCGGCGTTGCGGTTGCGCGCCGGGATGCGCGCCAGCAGGGTGTCAGTGCGCGCCCACTCGCCGCGCTCCGAGGCGAACAGCGCGGCAGCATAAATGCTCTCCTGCGGCGCATCCGGGCTAGTGGCCGGGGCCATCAGCTCATCCGCCTGCTGGTTGTCGCCCAGCTTGCTGAGGATGCGCGCCATGTCCAACCGCAGCCAGATGTTGCCCGGCTGCTTTTCGCGCCCCTGCTGCAACAGCGTCAGCGCGCGTTGCGGGTTGTTGGCCTGCACCGCGGCGGCGGCCTCGCGCCGCAGTGGCTCGATGCTGTCCTTCGCGGGCTGGAGCTGCGCGCGCTGTGCGGCAGGCAGTGATTGCAGCAACTGCTGTGCCTCGCTGCCATTGTTGCCCTGCTGGCGCAGCACAAAGTAGAGGCCGCTTTTGGCGTCGCTGCTCTGGGCATCCTGCGCCAGCACGCGGCGGTAGGCCTGTTCGGCGGCAGGCAGGTCACCCTTGCGGCGCAACAGGTCGGCGCGCAACAGCGTGGCGGCCAGCCCCTGCTTGCCGGGCGCATCGGCCAGCGGCGCGGAGAGGGTGAGGGCGCGGTCGAGTTCACCGGCGTTGGCGGCCTGCCGGGCGGCGGCCAGTTCGGCGTAGAAGTGCGCCTCCTGTGCCTGCGTGCGCCACTGGGCGCTGTTCGGCCCACCCTGCTGCGCGGCGCGCGTCAGGTACTCTTCGGCACCGGCAAAGTTGCCAGCCCGCCCGGCGATGTAGCCGAGGCCTGCCAGCGCGTCGCCGTCATTCGGGTTCGCCGCCAGCACTGACTCAAACTGCGCCTGCGCGCTGCGGGTGTCGCCGCTGTTCAGGGCGGTGAAGCCCTCGCCCTTGGCGGCCGCGCCGAGGTTTTTGCGGAAGTAGGTCATCACGCCATCATCGTTCGGGTGGCGCTGCTGGTATGCCTGATAGAGCGGCTCATCGGACGGCTGCGGGTGCAGCCACAACAGCGCCTGACGCAGGGCGCGATCTGCTTCGCTGTTTTTCGTTGCCAGCCCGTTGAGCAAGCTGATGCCGTCACGGCGGGTCGGCTCCTGATAGGTCATCGCCTTGCCGAGCGCCAGCCGCGCCCCGCCGTTGCCGGGCTGCGCGGCGACGCGCGCTTGCAGGCCACGGATGGCGTCCGGTAGCTGCGCCGGATCGCCAGACATGGTGAGGTAGTACTCATCGGCCAGACTCTCCGGCGGCACGCTGCCGCTGAACAGCGAGCGGTACGCCTCCAGCGCCTGCGTGATGTTGCCGTGCGCCGCCAGTTGGCGCGCATGGGCCAGCTGGGAGGGCGGGATGGACTGCACGGCAATGGCGTTATCGATCGCCTGCAGGCGCGGGTCATCCGGTGCCACCGCGCTCAGTTTCTGGCGCCACGCGGCGGCCGTTGCCTGATCGCCCGCCTGCATCGCGTACAGTGACATCAGGTAGAGCGCCTCCGGGTTGTTGGCGTCCACCATCAGCACTTTTTGCAGCGCGTCCTTCGCCAGCTCGTCGTGGGCCTTCTCATGCCAGTAGGCGGCCTGATCGAACAGCGCCTTCAGCGCCGGGTTGTCATCCGCCGCCAGCGCACTGCTCGGCAGCGTCGCCAGACCGGCGGCGCACAGCGCCAGACGCAGCCGCGAGGGCAGCAGGGAGGCCGGGCGGCGCGGCGGGCAGTTACGGTTGGTCATTCTTCTTCTCCTTGCTGGCAGCGCCACGATATGGGGCCAGACGTTGGGCGGCATGGCGGGCCAGCAGCACATAGAGACTCAGGCCGATGGCGGCGGCGAACAGCACCATCACCAGCGACAGCAACACGATATGTTGGCTGGCGTACCAGACCATCATCAGATACCACGGCAGCTGGCCGACCGGCACCTGCGGGCCGACGCGGAAGCTGCGCACGCCATTCTCATCGGTAATGACGGCCAGATCGCCCCGCACCCCGGCGTTGATGGCGGAGGACTTCAGATCCCCGCGCAGCTTCAGCAGCTCCTGATCGTTGGTGGCCGTTGCCAGCACCACCACCCGGTTGTGTGACCAGCGCGACGGGAAGCTGAGGAAGCCACGCCACGCGTCGGTGGAGGAGAGATAACGATCGGCCTCCATCGGCTTGCGGAACCAGTCGCCGCTGGCCCACGCCTTCAGGTGCGCGAGCGTCCCTGTCTGGCGCACCGTCAGCGCGCCCTTCTCTTGCTGGAACGGCGTGTCGTTAAGCAGCGCGCCGGTGAAGGCCCGCTCGCCGAGCGTTGCCACCGCCAGAATGTCGCGATCTTCCAGCACCGCGCGGTCACGCGGCAGGCCAAACGCCACTTGCACCCGGCTGACCGGCACCCCGGTGGCATTGCCAGCGCGGCCCATCAGCCCCAGCAGCGTGCGCAGCTCCGCCGCGCTCGGTGTGGCTGGCAGCAGCAGCAGGGTCTGCGAGAGATCCGCCAGCCGCGAGAACGGGAACGACGCGCCGACGTAATAGGAGAGGTTCGGCAGCTGCGAGAAGTGGTGCGTGTGCGTCAGGTCAATATAGGAGTCTTCATCAATGCGGCTCTTGATATTGTTGCTGGTCAGCAGGCTGCACGGCGCGTCCTGCTTCGGCGCAATCGCGTAGTAGAAGGAGAGCTGGTTATCGCCATAGATCAGGTAGGGGGCGAGGTGCAGGGTAGTGCTCTCCTGCCGGGTATCGCCGCCCAGATAGCGCCACGCGCTCTCCAGCAGGCCGGTTTTGTTGACCGGCAGATTGCGCAGGAAGGTGCCGTTGATCGAGACGTTAAGCTGCGAGCGATCCTCGTCAATCCAGCTCTCGGTCGGGAAGCGGTAACCCAGCTGCACCGGTACGGTGTCGCCGTCCCACATGAACAGATCGGGCGCGGCGCGGAACGCCACGTGCAGGCTGTCATGGTAGATGCCGTTGGCAACCAGCGCGTCGCTCTCCTTGACCAGCGTGCGCAGCGGCACCGGCTGGCTGGTGCTGATCCAGCGCGGCGCATCATAGGGCTGGTGCACCGGCAGCGTCGCGGCCGTGACCGCCAGCGTGTTCTGGCCTGCCGGCAGCGGCGCGCTCACCAGCCGCCAGGCGGCCTGACGCAGCAGCTGCTCATCACTGCCCAGTACCAGCAACAGTTTATAGAGCGGGTTGATGGGGTTGTCGATCAGTTGCAGCGACGCGCCCTCGGCGGCTGGCAGCGTCAGCGGGCCAATCTGGTCACCCGGTTTACCAAATACGATGCCGTTCTGCTCCGGCAGGCGGCCGAGTGCCACCGGGAAGTCGATGCCACGGTAATCGGCGCGCATTCCCAGCCACGAGGCGACCAGCGCCGCCGCGTTGACCTGCTGCGGTTGCGGCGTCGCGGGGAAGGCGAGGGTCACGTCGGAGCCGGTCATCTGCAACGGGTCGAAGAACGGGCGCGGGAAGTGGCCGAGGTCGCGGCCAATATCCAGCCGCTGTCCCTCAAGCTGGATGCGGCTCTGCGGCAGCACCGTTACCCAGTACTTGTCGGACTGGTCGCGCTCGCACTGCATGGTGTTGCGATCCTGCACCTCAAAGCTCAGGTTGTTGCTCGACACCACCATCGCCGCCGGGATATCCAGCTCATACTCCGCCTCACTGCCGTCACCGGAGAGCAGGATCGCGCCCAATGGCTGGCCGTTGAGCATCAGTTGCAGGCTGGTGTCGCGTGCCAGCAGGGCAGGGGAGACCTTCAGCGCCAGCGTCAGCTTGGCATGGGTGATCACCTGATCCGCTGGCAGCGTGAAGAGGATGCCGGAGCGCAACTGGCCGCCGCCCAGCGTCAGCCCCTTCTGCTGGCCCATCTCCGCGACGCTCAGGCTGCTGGCCGTGCCCTGCACCAGCGGCACGGCAGGCGCGCTGGCGGCAGCGGGCGGGGTGAATGCGGGCATCTCAGCGGGCAGCGCTGCGGGCGTGGTGTCCACCGGGCGCGGCAGGGTGGAGAGAAAATCGGGCGCGGCTGGCTCCGCCTGCCCGTGGGCGAACGGTAACAGGCCGAGCGCGGCGGCGAACAGCGGGCGGCTGCGGCGCAACAGGGTGTTCAGCCTCATGCGGCCTCCTTCTTGGCGGCCGCACGGCGCGCCTGTCGGGAGTGGGTAAACAGCTCCACCACACAGCGCACAATGCCCAGCAGCGAGCGCAGCGGGCGATCCTGCGGATACGGCTCGCTGATCCACGCGTCCGCGCGCGCCAGCACCACGCGCACCAGTTCACGGCGGCGGGAGAGCGGCATCGCGCCAAATTGCAGGCGGAGCACCTCGCTGTCGCCGTTGATCAGGCTGACCGGGATGCAGACCGCGCCGGATTGCAGCAGCAGCTCCACCTCTTCGATCACGTCCTGCTGGTAGCGCTCATCCGGCGTCAGCAGCTTGACGCCGCCCATCGACATATCCACCGTGGTGGTGCGCACGGAGATGCCGCTGGCGTAGTGCACAATGGCCGGCAGGGCGGCGTCGATGCGGATGGTCTTGCGCACCTGGCGCGTCTCCTTGGCGACCGCAATGGCCGCCAGCAGAATCAGCACGCTAAAGCAGGCCCAGGCGATATTCAGCGCCACCACCATCGGGTCAACGTTAAAGTAGCCATGCGCCACCAGGCGCACCACGCCAGCGACGATGCCGATCCCCAGCAGCGTCACCGCAATCAGGTGCGGCTTGACGATGTGGAAGTCAAAGAAGCCGTTGTCGAGCAGGCCGCCCTTGTCGGTCACGTTGAACTTGCCGTGCTTGGGCGAGATCATCGTCAGCAGCGTTGGGATCACCAAGTGGAAGGCCATCACCGTCTCATAGATCTCGCCCCAGAAGGCGTAGCGGTAGCGGCCGTTCATGCGTGAGTTGACGGTGATCGACATCACCAGATGCGGCAGCATGTAGGCGAAGATCAACGACGCCGACGAAGCGATGATGTTCAGGTTGAACAGCAGATAGGCCATCGGCGCGGTCAGGAAGATGACGCGCGGCAGGCCATACTGGAAGTGCAGCATGGCGTTGAGGTAGCAGAGGCGCTGTTGCCAGGTCAGTCCACGGCCAAACAGCGGGTTATCGACGCGGAAGATCTGCGTCATGCCGCGCGCCCAGCGGGTACGCTGGATAACGTGCAGGCCAAGGCGCTCGGTCGCCAGTCCGGCGGCCAGCGGCAGCGCCAGAAAGGCGGAGTTCCAGCCGAGACGCTGCATCTTCAGCGCGGTGTGGGCGTCTTCGGTGACCGTCTCCACCGCGAAGCCACCAATCTCCTCAAGGGCCGAGCGGCGGATCACCGCGCAGGAGCCGCAGAAGAAGGTGGCGTTCCAGTTGTCATTGCCCTGCTGCACCGGGCCGTAGAACAGCGCGCCCTCGTTGGGGATGTGGCGCGCCGCCGACAGGTTGCGCTCAAACGGATCTGGCGAGTAGAAGTAGTGCGGCGTTTGCAGCAGCGCCAGCTTCGGCTCCTTCAGGAAGCTGCCGACCGTGGCCTGCAAGAAGGCACGCGTGGCGACGTGGTCGCAGTCGAAGATGCAGATCAGCTCGCCCTTGGTCAGTGTCATGGCGTGGTTGAGGTTACCGGCCTTGGCGTGGCGGTTGTCATTGCGCGTGATATAGCCGACGCCCGCGTCCGCGGCGAACACCGCGAACTCGTCACGTTTACCGTCATCCAGCACGTAGATCTTCAGCTTCTCTTTCGGGTAGTCAATGCACTGCGCGGCCAGTACGGTGTCGCGCACCACGTCGAGGCTCTCGTTGTAGGTCGGCACATAGATATCGACGGTCGGCCACAGCGAGGTGTCCGCTGGCAGCGGCTCAATGGTGCGCTTGAGCGGCCAGGTGGTTTGCAGGTAGCCGAGCAGCAGGATCACCCAGACATACAGCTCCGCGATGAACAGGCCGATGCCGAGCACCGCCTCAATGGTGGAGTTGAAGTGCAGGGTTTCGGTGGCGCGCCAATAGATGTAGCGCGTGGACATCAGCACCGACATCACCACCATGATGACGCTGATTTTGGTGCGTTTGCTGAACCCGAGCAGGAACAGCATGGCGATGCCCACCAGCCCAAAGATAAATTGCTTGTCGCTGTTCAGCGGCGTGACGATCACCAGCAGGGCGACCGGCAGCAGCAACAGCAGCAACAGGGAGAACACGAGTTTAGTCATGGGTGACGGAACCGTAATCAGTAGGGAGTAGGGGTGATGGCGGGCTGGAACTCCCCATCACCCACCTTGATGTCGAGCAGGGCGGCAATTTTTTTGCTGATCAGCTCAATGTCAAAGGCGGCGGCCGACACCGGGCTGAAGTCCATGATGGCGCGCTGCGAGGCGTTGGCCTCTGGCACGCACTCATCACGGTGCACGGTGCCGAGCAAACGGTCGCCCAGCCGCTGCTCCAGGAACTGGGTCACGTCACGGCTTAGGGTGCGGCGCATGTCAATCTGGTTGACCACCACATGCTGGCCGTGACGGTTGTTGAGCGGCGAGCCAATCAGGCGGTGGGACTCAATCTGTGGCAGCAGCGACAGCGAGGCGGTATCCGCCAGCATCACCACCACGTGCAGGTCGGCCAGCGCTTTCATCGCTTTCAGCGCGGCGCTCGGGCCGGGCGGGAAGTCCGCCAGGATCACCAGCCCAGGGTAGTTGAGCACCGTGTTCAGGCCGCGCGCCAAAAAGCCCGGATCCTGGGCGAGGCGCTGTTCAAAGGCCTCGCGCTGCGCCTCCTCCACCTCGCCATAGGGCAGCACAAAGGTGTTGGAGCCAGCTTTCAGGATGAACTGGCTCCAGTCCGCCGAGGTGGCGGAGTCAGCGACAAAGCCGCGTCCGTCGGTCACCGGCACGCCAAAGTGCAGCCGCAGGGCGTTCTGCACGTCAAAATCAATCACCAACACCTTGGTGCCGCTGCGTGCCAGCGCATAGGCCAGGTTGGCGGTCAGGGTGGTTTTACCAACGCCGCCTTTGGGCGAACAGACACAGACTAACGGCATGTTGCAATCATCTCTAACAGGGGTTGAAGCAGGGTGTCACGGCGCGCGTCGCCCGCTGGGGCAGGGGCACGCTTCTGGCGGAACAGCTGGGTATAGGCTGGCGCGGCTGCCGGGATGGCAGGCGCGGCTGGCTCTGGCGCGGCGGCCGGCTGCGGCACGGGCGTGGCGGGTGGGACCACCACGGCCACAGGTTGCTGGGGAGCCAGCACTGCCAGCAGGCCGGAGGTGGCGAACTCCTGCGCCGGGGCTGCCACCGGCGGTGGCTGGATGGTGCGCTGGCTGCCGCCCGGGGCAGCCGGGGTGTCTGAAAGCTGGCGCAGGATGGCCCAGTTCTGTGCCGGGTTCTCCTTCTCCTGACCAGAAAGCTCCTTGTAATCAATCCCTTCTAAGTGGGTTTTTTCGATGAACCTTTTAATGTCGTCGTAGTTATTCATTATCTTGCCTATACGATGAAGGTGGCTGCCGGAAAAGGTGGCGACAACAACACCAAAAAGAGGGAGGCCATTTCCTGCAGGGGAGAGGGAATCGGATAGCGCCGCTGCGCCCTGTCGCTGGAGCACGCTTAATATATCAGTATCGAAAAAGATTGATAGATGGTCAGTTTTGCAACAAATTGCGTGACTTAGCAGCAGTCAAGTGATTTGCTCTGAGATTAATCTCATTAATCAGGTTAAATACTCCCATAATGTAACTATATGGGATTGGGAAGTGGAAAATGCTAAAAGATAGCCATTCGTCAGCCATGTACGTTAAATATTTTTAATGCTTGATAATAAATGTCAGACCCGTGGCGGCAGGGCGAAAAACCGGTAAAAGCTGACGAAAGCCAGCAAGCGGGGATAACCGCCCAAAAAAGCGAGTTTTCGGTAGAAAAAAGGGCCTGAGTCGGGTTGCGGCAGTCTGAATGGTACGGACTAGTCGCCCGTGAGGTGCGGTCGGCCGCCAGTATGCCTTTTAACAATGAATTTAACTGTTTGTTACTTCCCCGGCTGGCGTATTAACATGGTGGCCGGCCTTGCCGGGCGCACGGCGTCCGGCTGTTGCTCGACGGACTTCATCAACAGGTGATGGGGGCGCCGATAGCGCGGCGCACCCGCGCGGAGTGCGCTTCTCAACTATTTATCGCGACTGGGGTGGGCTAATGGCGGCCCCGGTCTGTGACGGAGATGTATGTTGCGGGTCAGGCGTTCATTGACGATTAAACAGATGGCGGCCGTGTCAGGCGTGGCGGTGGTCACCCTGTGCATTTTTATCACCATCCAGCTCTTCCACCTGGTGCAGCAGCGCCGGGAGGATTACGCCCAGCAGCTGGAGCAGGTGGCGCACGCCATTCGCCAGCCGCTGGCGGAGGCAGTGCTCAACGTAGACCTGCCGCAGGCGCGCGGGCTGCTCAACACCTTCCGCCCCCTTGGCATCGTGACCCGCGCGGACGTGGTGCTGCCGAACAATATCCAGGTGCTGCATGGCGACTTCCCAGCGGAGCGGCCGGTGCCAGCGCTGATCGCCAACGTCTTCTCACTGCCGGTGCGCATCAGCGTGCCGCTCTATACGCTGGAGCGGATGCCCGCCCACCCCAAGCCGCTGGCCTATCTGGTGTTGCAGGCGGACTCCTTCCGCCTCTACCAGCAGATCCGCAGCATCATGATCACCCTGCTCGCCACCTTCCTGTTGATGGCGCTGGTGCTGTCGGTGGCGGTGAGTTGGTGCATGAACCGGCTGATGGTGCACCCGCTGCGCCGCATCGCGCGGGAGTTGGAGGCGCTGGACGAGACGCAGATTTTGCACCACCAGTTGCCGGTGTCGCCGCTGCACAAAGATGACGAGCTGGGGATGCTGGCGCGCCACTACAACCGCAACCAACAGACGCTGGCCCGCCGCTTCACCAACAACCCGCGCGAGTGGCCGCGCCACCCGGTGACGGCGCTGCCCAATGACGCACTGTTTACCGAGCTGCTGGCGCAATACCTGCGCTTCCGGCCCCATCCGCCGCGCTTCAATGTGCTGCTGGTAGGGGTGGAGACGCTCCAGGAGGTGGCCGGTGTGCTCAGCGAGGCGCAGCGCAACGCGATGCTGCGCACGCTGGTGGAGCGCCTGCGCGGCGAGCTGACGGACAATGACGAGCTGGGGCAGTTTGGACCGACCGAGTTCAGCATTCTGGCGCGTGACACCGAGCGCCCGTTCCAGGCGATGCGGCTGGCGCGGCGCATCATGGCCGCGCTCAACGCCCCGCTGACCGAGGGGGAGCTGACGGTGCGGCCGGTGGCCAGCATTGGCATCGCCCACTACAGCGGCGAAACCGCGCTGAGCGCCGAGACGCTGGTGCTCAATGCCCGCTCCGCGCTGGTCTCCGCCCACCATCAGGGCAAAAACCAGATCCTGTTCTTCGAGCCGGAATTGACGCGCAAGACCCAGCAGCGGTTGAGTCAGGAGAGCGACATCTTGCAGGCGCTGGAGCACAACGAGTTTGTGCTGTTCCTCCAGCCGCAAATTGACCTGAATACCGGCTGCATCGCCGGGGCAGAGGCGCTGTTGCGCCGCCAGATGCCGGATGGCAGTTTCAGCCTGGACGCCGACTTCATCCCGTTTGCCGAGGAGATTGGCCTGATTGTGCCGCTCGGCTATTGGGTGCTGGAGCAGGGCTGCCGCATCCTGGCGGACTGGCAGCGCGAGGGGATTGAGCTGCCGCTCTCGATCAACCTCTCCGGCGTGCAGATCCAGCACCGCAACTTCCTGCTGGAGCTGAAAACCCTGCTCAGCCGCTACAAGATCAAGCCCGGCAAGCTGGTGCTGGAGATCACCGAAACCGCGCGCATCGATGACCTGGATCGCGCGCTGAAGCTACTCGCCGAGCTGCACCAGTCTGGCGTCACCGTGGCGCTGGATGATTTCGGCATGGGCTACTCCAGCCTGGAATACCTTGACCGCCTGCGCTGCCTGCCGGTGGACATCATCAAGATTGACCGCAGCTTCACCGGCAGCCTGCCGGAGGATGACGTGATGGTGCGCATCGTTAACACCATCGCCCACGCCATGAACATCAGCGTAATTGCCGAGGGCGTGGAGACCCCCGCCCAGTTTCTCTGGCTGAAGGAGAATCAGGTGCCGGTGGGGCAGGGTTACCTGTTTGCCCGCCCGATGCCGCGCAACGCCTTTGAGATGCTGTTGCGCCGCCATCCCCCCTACGTTTTCCAGCCAGAAGCCCCCGACCTGCCTGACGCCAACGGGCACGCCTGACAGGCGGCCCGCCAGCCCACGTTTTTCCTGCTGCAACCCAGACACTCCCCCAGTCAGTGAATCGATTCAGCTCTTAATTTGTCATGATGATATGTCGTAATGGGTAACAAGTTATTTCCCTGATGTTAGCTTGGTGTTACTTTCGCGACAGCCGCCATGCCCATGTGGGCAGCCGCTGACGGCTCTCTCTTGCAAAGGACGTGGATTATGAAAAAGCTGTTTAAAAGCCTCTACTTCCAAGTGTTGACGGCGATCACACTTGGGGTGTTGCTCGGGCATTTCTACCCTGAACTCGGCGCGCAGATGAAGCCGCTGGGGGATGGCTTCGTCAAACTGATCAAAATGATTATCGCCCCGGTGATCTTCTGCACCGTGGTGACCGGCATCGCCGGGATGGAGAGCATGAAGGCCGTTGGCCGCACGGGCGCCATCGCCCTGCTCTATTTTGAGATTGTCTCGACCCTGGCGCTGATCATCGGTCTGGTGATCGTCAACGTCATCCAGCCGGGGGCCGGCATGAACGTTGATCCCGCGGCGCTCGACGCCAAGGCGGTGGCGGTCTATGCCGAGCAGGCGCAGCAGCAGGGCATCATTCCCTTCCTGCTGGATGTCATCCCCTCCAGCGTGATTGGCGCGTTCGCCAGTGGCAACATCCTCCAGGTGCTGCTGTTCGCGGTGCTGTTTGGCTTCGCGCTGCACCATCTGGGCGAAAAGGGCCAGCTGATGTTCAACATGATCGAGAGCTTCTCGAAGGTCATTTTTGGCATCATCAACATGATCATGCGTCTGGCGCCGATCGGGGCGTTCGGGGCGATGGCCTTCACCATCGGCAAATATGGCGTCGGCTCGCTGGTGCAACTCGGCCAGCTGATCATCTGTTTCTACATCACCTGCGTGCTGTTCGTGGTGGTGGTGCTGGGGCTGATCGCCCGCTTCGCCGGTTTCAACATCTTCCGCTTTATCAGCTACATCAAGGAAGAGTTGCTGATTGTGCTCGGCACCTCCTCCTCGGAGTCGGCGCTGCCGCGGATGCTCGACAAGATGGAGCGGCTGGGCTGCAAGAAGTCGGTGGTGGGGCTGGTTATCCCAACCGGGTACTCGTTTAACCTGGATGGCACCTCCATCTACCTGACGATGGCGGCGGTGTTTATCGCGCAGGCCACCAACTCGCACATGGACGTCTGGCACCAGATCACCCTGCTGGTGGTGCTGCTGCTGTCGTCGAAAGGGGCCGCCGGCGTGACTGGCAGTGGCTTTATCGTGCTGGCTGCCACCCTCTCCGCCGTGGGTCACCTGCCGGTCGCCGGGCTGGCGCTGATTTTGGGCATCGATCGCTTTATGTCCGAGGCGCGCGCGCTGACCAACCTGATTGGCAATGGCGTGGCGACCGTGGTGGTGGCGAAGTGGGTCGGCCAGCTGGATGACAAGCAGCTGCACGCCACGCTGCACCACAAAAAGTCGGTTTCCAACAGCCTCTCCTCCTCCTGACAGGTGGGCAATCGCGGCATCTGGCCGCCATTGCCAGCGCTTTCCTGCTAAAAGCCACCCTTTACTTGATGTAAGCGGTGGCTTTTCCTCATAATAGCCCCGCCTTTTCTGGCCTGCCGGTGCTCTTCTCACCACTTTTTTCTCTTTTGCGGGTGACATCGGAACGGGTACGCGGTCAAAGGAATAATGTTTCTCCAGCCGCAAGATTGACGCACACAGGATAGGGCTGAGTTCCAGGAGCATGGAACAAAGGACATCAATAAAAAATTGGAAAGCTATTTTTAAGTAGGGGTTCACATGCAGGGCACCAAAATTCGTCTCTTAGTTGGTGGGTTACTGCTGGCCGCCGCCAGCAGCAGCGTGCAGGCTGAAGCACTACAACCCGATCCTGCCTGGCAGCAGGGCAAACTCGACAACGGCTTTGGCTGGCAGATGCTCGCCACGCCGCAGCGCCCGAACGACCGCATCCAACTGCGGCTGCTGGTGCGCGCCGGTTCGCTGGCGGAGAACGCCCAGCAGACCGGCTTTGCCCACCTGTTGCCGCACCTGGCGCTCATTCGCAGCCAGAGCTTCAGCACGCCGCAACTCCAGTCGCTGTGGCAGCAGGCCATCGACAGCGAGCGGCCGACACCCCCCGCCATCTCCTCTTATGACTACACCCTGTATAACCTGAGCCTGCCGAACAACCGGCCAGAGCTGCTCAAAGAGGCGCTCGCCTGGCTGGCAGACACCACGGGCGCGCTAGTGACGGACACCCCGACGGTGCAGGCGGCGCTGGATACCTTGCAAGACCCGATCGCCACCCAGCCGGCAGACGCGCAAGACCCGTGGTGGCGCTACCGCCTGAAAGGCTCGCCGCTGCTGGCGCACGATCCGGGCCAGCACCCTGATCGCCCGGTCAGCATTGAGGCGCTGACCCAGTTCTACCGCCAGTGGTACACGCCCGATGCCATGACCCTCTACGTGGTCGGCAACGTTGACAGCCGCGCGCTGGCGGAGCAGATCGGCAAGAGTTTCGGCGGCCTGACCGGCAAGCGTAAAACCCCGCCGGTGCTGCCCACCCTGTCACCCCTGCCGCCGCAGGCCGTGACCCTGATAGACAGTAACCTGACGCAGGATCGCCTCTCGCTGGTGTGGGACGCCCCGTGGCACCCGATCCGCGATGACCGCGCCCTGAGCCACTACTGGCGCAGCGATCTGGCGCGTGAGGCGCTCTTTATGCACCTGCAACAGCAGCTGGCTGGCAAGGCGAAAGCGCCAGCATTGGGCTTTGATTGCCAGGTGCAGTACCAGCGCAGCCAGTGCGCCATCCGTATGGACAGCCCGAACGGCATGTTGCTGAATGACCTGAAGGCGCTGGCGACCGAGCTGGCGAAGGTACGTGAGAACGGGCTGTCGCAGGAGGAGTATGACGCGCTGATGGCGCAGAAAAATGACCAGCTGACCAAGCTGTTCGCCACCTACGCCCGCACCAGCACCGAGCTGCTGACTGAGCAACGTCTGCGCTCGCAGCAAAATGATGTGGTGGACATCTCGCCGGAGCAGTACCAGAAGCTGCGTCAGGCGTTTCTCTCTGGCATGAGCCTGCCGCTGCTCAACCAAGAGCTGAAGCAGCAGCTGGCGACCGATCCGACGCTAGTGCTGATGCAGCCTACCGGCGAGCCGGAGCTGGGGCAGGCGGCGTTGCAGGAGGCTTACAGCAGCGTGATGCAGCCAGCCCCAGCGGTGGTGCCCTCCGCCGAAGAGGCGAAGGCCGAGGCCACTGCCCCCTGATAGCGCGTGCAGAAAAAACCCGGCCAAGGCCGGGTTTTTTTATGCGGGCATTGCCTCGCGCGGAATGATCGCGCCGCGGTGCTGGATCACGGTACTGGCGGTCAGGTGGCCGCGCTGTGCGGCGGAGACGGCATCACCGCCGGTCAGGCGCACCGCCAGATAGCCGCCACTGAAGGAGTCGCCAGCGGCCGTGGTGTCCACCACCTGATCGCCGCGCAGCCGCACTGCTGGCACCTCATGCTGCTCCCCCTGTGGATCGGAGATCAGGCAGGCCTCCGCGCCGCGTTTAATCACCACCTCACTGACGCCCAGTTCCCGCGTGCGGCGGATCACCTCCTCGGCGGGCACCGCGCCCCACAACGCATCCTCATCATCCAGCGTCAGGAAAGCGATGTCGGTGCAGGCCAGCATCGCGCGGTAGGCAGCCTGCGTCTCCTCACGGTTGGCCCACAGGCGCGGGCGGTAGTTGTTGTCGAAAATCACTTTGCCGCCACGGGCGCGGCAGTCACGCAGCAGCGCCAGCAGGCGCTCGCGCCGCTCTGGCGTCAAAATCGCCAGGCTGATGCCGCTCAGGTAGAGGTAATCATAGCCGAGCAGGCTTTCGCAGATGGCCGGGGCCGTCGGGCCATCCAGCCAGTCACGGGCAGCCGCCTCGTTGCGCCAGTAGTAGAAGGTGCGCTCGCCCTGTGCGTCAGTTTCAATCACGTACAGGCCGGGCAGTTTGTTCTCCAGCCGCTGCACCAGATCCACCTCCACCTGCTCACGCTGCCAGGCGGCCAGCATCTCGGCGCTGAAGCTGTCAGTGCCGAGCGCCGTCACATAGTGCACGCTGAGCGCCTCCGCAGGCACCTGCCGGGCGATGTAGACGGCGGTGTTGAGGGTATCACCGCCAAACCCGCGGCTCAGTTCAGATCCTTTTTGCGACAGTTCAATCATGCATTCGCCGATAACGGCAATTTTCTTGCTGGTCATGGTGGCTGGCCCGTTAAACGAAGGGGGAGGGGCGGGCAATCGCCCGCAGCTTGGCTCCAGTCTCAACCGAAGGCCGGGCGGGAGTCAATAAGAATAAAACGCTGTTTTAGGTTTGTTGGGCGGGATCGCATTTTGCCACAGAGGGCACAAGATCAGTGGCTTACTTTAGGCTGGAACAAAAAGGTGCCAGTGTGTCCAGAAAGTGTGCGCCAAGGGTAAAGTTTTGGCCCGCCGCGCCGATAGTAAATGAGCGTCCGCGGGTTGGCGCGGGGCAGGCCAAACGCCATTTTTATTCCAGCCGGACAGGAATGCCGGTATCTACCCACCTCGTACATGGCAGCAGCAACGATGATAACCAAGATGATGTCTGGCTTGTTAACGCCATCATTCTCTGTGATTGATCGCGCGAAGGAACAGAGCTTCTGGCGACAGTGCCGGCGCGCCTATAAGTTTCAGCCCATCTATCTCACCAGCGGCCACATGATGGGGCTGGAGCTGCTGACTGCCGTGAGCCATCCGGCTGAGCCGGCCAAGTTCCAGTCGCCCGAGCGCTACTTTGCCGCCATCAGCGTGCCGCGCCGGCTGACCATCATCCAGGAGCAGCTGGATCTGCTGGAGCGCTGGCGGCCCCAGCTGGAGCAGCATGGGCTGCTGGCCTCCATCAACGTGGACGGCCAGTCGCTGGAGGCGATCCAGCAGGATCAGGCGCTCTGCGCGCGGATCGCCGCCATGCCGTTCGCCCGCTTTGAGCTGGTGGAGCAGGCGGAGATGGCCCTGACGCGCCCGCTCGGGCAGATAGCCCAGGCCGACCGGCTGTGGCTTGATGATTTCGGCAACGGGCTGGCCAACTTCTGCTCCTTCACCGCCTGGCAGTATGAGTACATCAAAATCGCCCGTGAGCTGTTTATTCTGCTGCGCCAGAGCGACGAGGGGGCGAAGCTGTTCTTCACGCTGGTGACGCTGCTTAACCGCTACAGCAAGGGCGTGATTATCGAAGGGGTGGAGACCGCCGAGGAGTGGGCGATGGTCTGCGCCTCTGATGCCTACGCCGCTCAGGGCTACTACATGTCACGCCCACAAACCTTTGATCCCAAGAGCGGGCTACCGCTGTTTTTTGCCGGCTGACACACCCGCCAGGCCCCGCCGCAGGCCGGTTGGCGGGCATTTTCCCTGCCGTCGCACAGGCAAGATGGGCTAATTTAAACTATTGTTAATCTGACGAAACTCTCAATAATTTGTCAGGAATAGCTCATGTCGCGAACAGGAAAAATAGCCAGCTGGGTCGTGGGAGTGCTGGTGGTGCTGGTGGCCGCCGTGGTGGTGTTCATCATGATGTTTGACTGGAACCGCCTGAAACCCACCATCAATGAGAAAGTCTCCACCGAACTGAATCGGCCTTTCGAGATCCGTGGGAACCTCGGGGTTGACTGGTCACGCCAGCGTGAGGAGCAGGGCTGGCGCGCCTGGGTGCCGTGGCCGCACATCCATGCCGAGGATATCGTGCTCGGCAACCCCGAGGGCATCCCGCAGACCAAGGATCTCGGCAACAACATGGTCAGGCTGCAACGCGCTGACGCCACCCTCGCGCCGCTGGCGCTGCTGGGCAAAACCGTCAGCATCCCGCATATCCGCCTGACCAAGCCGGATGCCGCGCTGCAACAGCTTGCCAACGGCAAGAACAACTGGACCTTCAACCTCGCCAGCAGCCAAAACCCCGATCCCAACCCGCAGCCCTCCAGCTGGTCAGTGGACATCGGCGAGATTGCCTTTGACCGTGGGCAGGTGGACTATAAAGACGCCATCAACAAGGCGGACGTGCGCGCCATCATTGACCCGCTGGGTAAACCGCTTCCCTATGCGGAGGTGACCGGCAATAAAGAGGATAACAAACGCGCCGACAATGCGCCGCCGGACTACATCTTCGGCTGGAAAGTGAGTGGCCGCTACAAAGGCCAGCCGCTCTCTGGCAGCGGCAAAATTGGCGGCTTGCTGGCGCTGAAAGACACGAAAACCCCCTTCCCAATCCAGGCGGATGTGCGCTCCGGCAACACCCGCGTGGCGGTGGCCGGTACGTTGACTGACCCGGCCAACCTCGGCGCGCTGGATCTGCGCTTGAAACTCTCCGGTGAGACGCTCTCCGATCTCTACGGCCTGACCGGCGTGCTGCTGCCGCAGACTCCGCCCTACGAGACCGATGGCCGCCTGTCCGCGGAGTTACAGCGCAAAGGTGGCGCGCGTTTCCACTACCGTGACTTCAACGGCAAGATTGGCGACAGCGACATCCACGGCGATATCACCTATGAAGCCAGCAAGCCACGGCCCAAGCTGACCGGCGATCTGGTCTCCCGCCAGTTGCGCTTTGCTGACCTCGCGCCGCTGATTGGCGCCGACTCCAATAAAGAGAAGGCGAAACGCGGTGAAGAGGTGCGCCAACCGGCTGACAAAGTGCTGCCGGTTGAGAAGTTCGATACCGAGAGCTGGGACGTGATGGACGCTGACGTGAAGTTTGCCGCCAAACGCATTGAGCACGGCAAATCTCTGCCCATCAGCGACCTGAGCACCCACCTGAAGCTGGAGAACGGTGAGATCCTGCTGGACCCGCTGCGCTTTGGCGTGGCCGGCGGCAACCTCAACTCCACGGTACGGCTGGAGGGGAATAAATCGCCGATGCGCGGCCGGGTGGACATGCACGCGCGCGGTTTCCAGCTCAAGCAGCTGTTCCCAGATGTGGAAGCGATGCGTAGCAGCCTCGGCCAGCTGAATGGCGACGCGACCTTGACCGGCACCGGCAACTCCGTCTCTGCGCTGTTGGGCACCAGCAACGGCACCATGCGCTTGCTGATCAATGACGGCGTAATCAGCCGCAACCTGATGGAGATTGCTGGCCTGAACGTCGGCAACTACGTGGTCGGCAAGCTGTTTGGCGATGACGAAGTGGCGATCAACTGCGCGGCAGCGGATGTCAGCGTGCGCGACGGCGTGGCGACACCGCAGCTGTTCCTGTTCGATACCGAGAACGCGGTGATCAACATCACCGGCAACACCAACCTCGCCACCGAACGGCTCGATCTCTCCATCAACCCGGACAGCAAGGGTCTGCGCATCATTACCCTGCGCTCGCCGCTCTACGTGCGCGGCACCTTCAAAGACCCGGACGCTGGCGTCAAAGCCGGCCCGCTGCTGGCCCGTGGTGCCGCCGCCGTGGCACTGGGCGCGGTCGTCGGCCCGGCCGCCTCGCTGCTGGCGCTGATCTCCCCCAGCGAGGGCGAAGAGAACCAGTGCGGCCCGCTGCTGCAAAAGATGAAATCGAGCAAATAATCTCGCCCGATGAAAAAAGGCCGCTCCAAGGAGCGGCCTTTGTTTTACGGCTGCCTGGACTGGAACAGATTAAACTGCAATTGAATATTGGAGACATGAATGCTCCAACTTTCGCTTGCGGCGGCCTCTATGACCCGTGCAACGAAAAGCGTCATACACAGCCTGCGCATTTTTTTCATTGCCGAATCCCGTAGTGAGATCCGCTATTTCTGAAAATCATCGGAAATTTTTCAGAAAACAAGCAGTGTGCTGCTGCTTGCGATTCACGGGGTTGAAATTTCCCGTACCCATGTCCGATGACCCGCTGCTAAACAGGCGGCACGGCCCCGGCGAGCGTCTATCACTGCGCGGATTGATCACCGGAAAGCGAAATATAATCGTTTGTTAATCATTAATTTATACATATTAAATTGAAGTGGGGCATTGTCAGTTTTTGCTTTTTTTCCCATAAAACAGATGACGGTGTTTAGCGCTGGGTATAGAGTCAACGCGTGCTGCTGCATGCGAGATATGGGTTCATTCACCTTCATTGAAGCCTGAGCGAACGCATTTCAGAAAGGTAAAACAGCCTGCTAACTGTTTTACCGAACCGGATTGCCTGCTAACAATCCGGCGTAACAAAAAAACCGCCTGAGGGCGGTTTTTTTGTTTCTGCCATCACCTCACGGGCGGCAAGATGCGGCAATCATGATCCTGTAGGGTTTCGGCGGAGGCCAGATTGAACGCCAGCACATCACGCGGCAGTGCCAGCAGCAGGAAATCACCACTTTTTGCCCGCACCATCGCCAGCCCGTAACGCCCCATATGCTCGCGCGCCTCCGGCAGCTCGGCCAGCAGTCGGAACGCGCCCTGTTGTGCCAACTCCTCCGGCGTAACGCGCCGCGCCAGCCAGTGGTCACCGAGCAGCGGCTGGGGTAGCGGTTGCCAGCGTCCGGTCACGTGCCCCGCCTCCTGTTGTAGCTGCTGTTGCACCTCCGGCCGCAGGCAGGAGATATGGATATGCAGTTGGTTCTGCGTGCGCCCCCATTCGGAGTTGATGGTCAGGGCCAGCGCGCTGTCATCAATCGGCCGGCCGTGGCGGCGGGCCAGCAGCCCCCGCGCCTGCCACGCCTGCAAAAAGTAGTTGGGCGTGGCTCGCTCCAGTAGCGCCGGGCTTTCGATACCGCTGATCTTGGCGCTCGGCAGCAACAGGTATTGCAGCGGCCCGTTGCGATCCTTGAGTACCACAAAGCCCGCCGCCGGATTGACCAACGCGCAGGGTGCCGGCTGCCCGCTGCGTTGCTGGTTTGGCAGGCACTGCCCGCTGACTATCCGCCACAACGCATCCGGATGCGCTGGCCGCAGCCAGAGCCAGCCGCCGGCCAGCAGCAGGCAGAGCACAATCAACAGGCCGAACCACAGGCGGTAACGGAAAGGGAGAGCCATCGCGAATTCCTATCAGGGTGGGGGAAGGGCAGCGAAATCAGCATAGTGTGTGGCCCGCTTGGCGCCAACAAAAAAGCCGGCACAGGGCCGGCTTTTGGTGGGAGGGCATGGCTTACAGCGCCTGATGGCGGGTCTCTTTCATCAGCAGCAGGGCAATCAGCGTCAGGGTCGCCATCGATGCCAGATAGAGGCCGACGGCGAACAGCCCGTAATGGGTAGCCAGCCAGGTGGCGATATAGGGAGCCACCGAGGCGCCAAGGATTGAGGCGACGTTATAGGAGAAGGAGGCCCCGGTGTAACGCACTTCGGTCGGGAACAGCTCGGGCAGCAGCGCGCCCATCGGGCCGAAGGTCAGCCCCATGATGCTCAGGCCGCACAGCAGGAAGCCCATCACCAGCGCCTGATTGCCAGAACCCAGCAGGCTCGGGAAGACAAAGGCGAAGCCAATCATCAGCAGCGTAATCGCAATCATCGTCTTGCGGCGGCCAAAGGCGTCCGCCAGCATACCGGCAACGGGAACCATCACGCCAAAGCCAATTACCGCCACCATCAGCATCCACAGGAAGCTGTTGCGCGAGTAGCCCAGCCCCAACGGCTGCGCGGTGGTGCCGTAGGTCATGGAGTAGACGGTCATCAGGTAGAACAGGGTGTAGGTCGCCAGCATGATGAAGGTGCCGAGGATGGTGGCCTTCATGTGCTTGCTCAGCAGAGTACCCATCGGGATCTTCACCTGTTTGCCCGCCTTGGCGACTTTAGCGAAGACCGGCGTCTCATGCAGCGACACGCGCACATAGAGGCCGACCAGCACCAGCGCCGCCGACAGGATGAAGGGCACGCGCCAGCCCCAGCTCATGAACTGCTCATCGGTCAGCAGCCAGGAGAGCAGCAGGAAGGTGCCGTTGGCAAAGAAGAAGCCAATCGGTGCGCCGAGCTGCGGGAAGGAGCCGTAGAGCGCACGCTTTTTGGCCGGGGCGTTCTCGGTCGCCAGCAGCGCCGCGCCGCCCCACTCACCGCCCAGCCCCAGGCCCTGCCCGAAGCGCGCCAGCGCCAGCAGCATCGGGGCAAAGACGCCGATGGACTGGTAACCCGGCAGCAGGCCGATCAATACGGTGGAGATGCCCATGGTCAGCAGCGAGGCGACCAGCGTCACCTTGCGCCCGACGCGGTCACCGAAGTGGCCGAACAGCGCCGAGCCAATCGGCCGCGCCACGAAGGCGATGGCGAAGGTCGCCAGCGACTGGAGGGTGGCGGCGGTGGCATCGCCCTGCGGGAAGAAGATGTGTGGGAACACAATCACTGCCGCAGTGGCGTAGATATAGAAGTCAAAAAACTCGATGGCAGTACCGATAAGGGAAGCAACGATCACTTTGCCGCGCGAGTTGGTCGGTGTGGACTGTTGCTCATTGTCTAATGGCGGTGCGATGGTGGCTTGCATAATTGTTTCTTATTAGGATTAATTGTAAAAAAATCATCTTAAGCAGTCCAAAGCGCCATTTCAACGCGCAAAAAAGCGCCAAAAGCCGCGCCCTGCGGGAAAAAAGAATAATCTTTTTGAGATGCGCCGATCGGCGCTTCATAAGTTTGCGGTATGGATGAATCACAGCGGATGTGACCGAAAAAAGGGCAAAGAAAATTTTCACCCTAGTGGGATATGCTGGTTTTGACTGTGCCCCACGCATCGAATTGGCATAAATGCGCGGTTTTTGCGTAAGTAATTAGCGTATCATGCCAACCACCCGATGGCGGCTGGCATGATAGCGAGGTTTAACGTGATTTTGCCGGTGGTGTGCCGACTGGCTGGTCGCCCTTATATTTGGCGGTGGCGATCCAGGCGGCGCAAAACAGCGTCAGGCGGGCGAAGTAATAGAAGAAGGCCATCAGGCCAATCACCGAACCAAAGGCCGCGCCAGAGGCAGATTTCGCCAGGCTCGGCAGCGTCAGGGTCATGATCATCTTGATCACCTCAAAGCCGATGGCGGCAATCAGGGTGCCGCGGAACAGCGCCTTCTTGCGCGGCTTGTGGCGCGGCAGCATCCAGAAGATCCACAGGAACAGCAAATAGTTCGCCATGATGGAGATGCTCAGGGCAATCACCGTCATCGCCGGGCGCAGCCACTCAATGTGCGACAGCCCCAACGCCTCAACGATCGCCTCCTGCGCCGCACCAGCCACCGAAGTGAGCGAGAGCGTCAGGATCAGCGCCACCACCAGCCCGGTCAGGGAGATGAAGTCGCGCACGTAGCGCATGTAAATCTTCTCCTGATCCTGCGGGTTGCGCTCCCACACATCGCGCGACTGGGCGCGGATCGCCTCACGCAGATTGCCCATCCAACTGATGCCGGAGTAGAGCGCCAGCAGCAGGCCGGTCAGCCCCACCGCGGTACGTTGCTGGATGGCGGTGTTGACGGTGTTCTTCAGGGTGGTCGCCAGCGCCGGGTCACTGATGCTGTTGACGATTTTGTTGATCAGCTCCGTCAGCAGATCTGGGTGGGCCGCCAGCACAAAACCGGCGGCGGCGAAGGAGACCATCAAAATCGGGATCAGCGACAAAAACGAAAAGTAGGTGATGGCCGCGCCAAACTGGCTGCCCATCCGGTCATTGAAGCGATCCATCGCGCGGATGATGTGGGCGACAGGCGGCCACGCCTGCACGCGCGCCACCCACCGCGAGAAGCGGCCAATCTGGCGGTCAACGCTGGCGTTGCCGGTTTTCACATCAATCAGCGGTTTGTCGGTGCTGACTGGCTGGCTGGCCTGCTCGCTGATGGTCGGGTGGTCGCTGCTCTGCGCCACTCGGTGCAGTTCGGAATCATTAGGCATTACGTATCAGTATCCTTGCGTATGGGCTTGCGCTAATTATAGCCGAGCGGCCTGCGCTGTCTGGCCGCGCCCTGTGCAATCGGCGCGTGGGCGGCCGTTTGCGTAAAGATTGGTCAGTTTTGCCCCGGCCGCCAGTGGCACGGGCAGGATGTGCTACGGTTTTATGGCCAACCAGTGACCGACAAAAGGATCCTGCCCGATGAAACTGTGTGTGATGGCCGCCGCGCTGGCCATGTCGCCCCTTGCCGCGCTGGCCGCCCCAGCGACCTATGATGCCGAGCTGTCCGCCTTCCCCTATCCGCACCCGGTGGAGCGTTTTCACTTCACCTCCCAGGGCCAGCCGCTGCAAATGGCCTATATGGATGTCAAACCCACCCGCCCCAACGGCCAGACCGTGATGCTGATGCACGGCAAAAACTTCTGCGGCGCGACCTGGGAACAGACCATCACCACCCTGAGCGAGGCTGGCTACCGCGTGGTGGTGCCTGACCAGATTGGCTTCTGCAAATCCTCCAAGCCACAGCACTACCAGTTCAGCTTCCAGCAGCTGGCGGCCAACACCCATGCGCTGCTGGAGAAGCTGGGCGTGCAGAAGCTGACGGTGCTCGGCCACTCGATGGGCGGGATGCTCTCCACCCGCTACGCGCTGATGTACCCGCAGCAGGTGGAGCGACTGGTGCTGGTCAACCCGATTGGGCTGGAGGATTGGAAGGCGCTCGGCGTGCCGTGGCAGGGAGTGGACGCCGCCTACCAAGGCGAGCTGAAAACCAATGCCGACTCCATCCGCGCTTACCAGCGCAGCACCTACTATGCCGACCACTGGAAGCCGGAGTATGACCGCTGGGTGATGATGCAGGCCGGCATGTACGCCGGGCCGGACAAGGAGAAGGTGGCGTGGGATCAGGCGCTGACCACTGACATGGTCTTCACCCAGCCGGTGGTGTATGAGTTCCCTCACCTGACGATGCCGACGCTGCTATTGATTGGCGGCAAGGACAACACCGCCATCGGCAAGGCGCAGGCACCGGCGGCGCTGAAGCCGAAACTGGGCCGTTATGAGGAGCTGGGCAAACGCACCGCCGCCGCCATTCCGCACTCGACGCTGGTGGAGTTCCCGGCGCTCGGCCACTCGCCGCAGATCCAGGATCCGGCCGCCTTCCATCAGGCGCTGATGGGCTGGCTAAAACCGGCCAACGCGGGCTAACCGCTGCCCAAGGAGCGACCATGCGACACCCCCTGACGCTGTTGCTGACGGCCATGCTGGCGCTGCCGGTCTGGGCGGAGGATCGGGCGGACACCGTGCTCTATAACGGCACGGTGCTGACGATGGATGACTCGGACACGCAGGCGCAGGCCATCGCCATCAAGGGCGAGCGCATCCTGTTCGTCGGTGATAGCCAGCAGGCGCGCGCCTACGGCGGGCGGCAGATCGATCTGGCTGGCAAGACCGTCATTCCCGGCCTGAACGACACCCATATCCATGCCATCCGCGCCGGGCAGGGCTACCTGCGGGAGGAGTACTGGTATGGCGTGACGAGCCTGCGCGCAGGGCTGGCGCAGTTGCAGCGGCGGGCGCGGCAACTGGGCGCGGGCGAGTGGGTGACGGTGCAGGGCGCGTGGCACCCGGCGCAGTTCAGCGAGAAGCGTGCGCCAACAGTGGCGGATCTGGATGAGGCATTGCCAGACAACCCGGCCTATGTGCAGTACCTCTATGACTACGGTTTGCTGAACCACGCTGGCCTGCGTGCGCTGGGGCTGGATCAGGGCAAAACCATTGAGGGGCTGACGCTGGAGCGGGACGAACAGGGCCGCCTGACCGGCCGGGTCAGCGGCTCGATTGCCGCCTTCTCGCGGCTCTCCACCGCCATCGCCCCGGCTGCCTCCGCCGATGCGCAGCGCGACAGCCTGCTGGCCTTCTTCCGCCAGCTCAACCGCTATGGCGTTACTTCGCTGGTGGATGCCGCCGGTGGCGGCTCCCAACCGGCCATCTATGCGCCGCTGTTCCGGCTCCACCGCGAGCAGGCGCTGCCGCTGCGCGTCGCTTACCGCGTATCGGTTCAGCAACCGGGGCAGGAGGCGCAATGGTTCGCCGATACCCTGGCCTACCTGCCGCCCCGGCTGGGCGACGCGCAGTTGCGTTTCCTCGGCATGGGCGAGTTGCTGGTGCCGGGCATGAATGATGGCGTGCAGATGGGGCCGGGCTTTCGCGCCCCGCCAGCGGCGCTGGAGTCGTTGGAGCAGGTGGCGACCTTCGCCGCGCAACGGCACTATCCGCTGGAGATCCACGCCTACACCGACGATGCTGGCCAGCAGATTCTGGATGTGTTTGAGCGGGTGGCGCAGCGCTACCCGTTGCAGGATCTGCGCTGGGCGATCGCCCACCTCAACACCGGCACGCCAGCCACCTTTGCGCGCATGAAAAAGCTGGGGCTGGCCTACAGCGTGCAGATGGGGCCGTACTTTGAGGCACCCGCGCTGGCGGAGGCCAACGGTCATGCCGTCGCGGAGGCCGCGCCGCCAATCCGTCAGGCGCTGGATGCCGGGGTGAAAGTCGTGGGCGGCACCGACGCAGCGCGCATCGGCCAGTTCGCCATCTGGCAGGTGCTGGAGTATGACGTCACCGGCCAAAGTGCCGGACAGGCGGTGCAGCGTGACAAAGCCCTCGCCCTGAGCCGGTTGGAGGCGCTGCGGCTCTACACCGCCAACGCCGCCTGGCTGACCTTCGAGGAGCATGAAAAGGGGACGCTGGCACCCGGTATGCTGGCCGACCTCGCCGTGCTCGACCAGCCCTACCTGACGATGCCCGCTGACCAGATCCATCGCCTGCGCGCCACCCTGACCATGGTGGGTGGGCGCATCGTATTTGCTGAATAACTAAGTTTGCTGAATAACTAAGTTTGATGAATAACTATGCATTTCCGCTGCGCAAACTGTAGCGGAAATTCTCCTCGATTTGCGCAACTCTTCACCGACCTTCGCAATAACCACACCTTTTCTATTGACAAATTTTAAAGTTTAAAATCCTTTTTAGCCCGGCTCACAACGATGTTATATTGATAATGAAAAGTTGAATTTTTCATATTTCTTGACCAGATATGTAAAAGAAATGTTAAATATTAAACTTTCATCGGTTGTGGGAATAAAGGATGCAACGCCGCGATGCACACATTGCTGACGTTGTACTACTCAGCATGTTTTATTTTCATGAAGTTATTGTTTTTCAAGGATGCAGAGACGGGTTATGAACAAACTACGTGCCAATGCGCTTTGCTTGAATACGGTAATGTCGGTTACGCAAGCGGCGGCAGAGGAAAAGCAGATCGTTGATGTTGTGTTAATTGGCGGCGGCATCATGAGCGCGACGTTGGGCGCTTACTTGCAAGAGCTGGAGCCGGAGTGGCAGATCCACATGTACGAGCGCCTCTCCACGGTAGCGGATGAGAGCTCCAACGGCTGGAACAATGCGGGCACCGGCCATGCCGCGCTGGCGGAGATGAACTACACGCCGCAGAAGCCGGACGGCTCAATTGACATCAGCAAGGCGGTGGCGATCAACGAGGCTTTCCAGATTTCACGCCAGTTCTGGGCCTATCAGGTTCAGCGCAATGTGATGCAAAGCCCGCGCTCCTTTATCAACAGCGTCCCACACATGAGCTTCGTCTGGGGCGAAGAGAACATCAACTTCCTGCGCAAGCGCCACGCGGCCCTGCAACAGAGCAGCCTGTTCCGCGGCATGGAGTACTCCGAAGACCCGGCCACCCTGCACCAGTGGATCCCGGCGGTGATGGCGGGGCGCGATCCGGCGCAGAAGGTGGCGGCCACCCGCATTGCCACCGGCACCGACGTCAACTTTGGCGAGGTGACGCGCCAACTGGTTACCTCGCTGAAAAAGAGCGACCGCTTCACCCACAAGATGGGCCACGAAGTGCGCGACATCAAACGCAACGCCGACCAGACCTGGACTGTGACCGTGGCGGACATGCAGAACGGCGGCAAAGAGCGCCGGGTTCGCACCCGCTTCATCTTTATCGGCGCGGGCGGCGCGTCACTGACGCTGTTGCAGAAGTCCGGCATCCCTGAGGCGAAAAACTACGGCGGCTTCCCGGTCGGCGGCGAGTTTCTGGTGACGGAAAACCCGGACGTGGTGAAGCTGCACATGGCGAAGGTCTACGGTAAGGCCACGGTCGGCGCACCGCCGATGTCCGTCCCGCACCTCGACACCCGCGTGCTGGACGGTAAGCGCGTACTGCTGTTCGGGCCGTTCGCCACCTTCTCCAGCAAGTTCCTGAAGAACGGCTCGCTGTGGGATCTGTTCGGCAGCCTGCGCACCTCCAACATCATGCCGATGGCCCACGTTGGCATCGATAACTTCAATCTGGTGAAGTATTTGGTTGGTCAGTTGATGCTGAGCGACGACGATCGCCACAAGGCGTTGCAGGAGTACTTCCCGCAGGCGCGTAAAGAGGACTGGAAGCTGTGGGTCGCTGGCCAGCGCGTGCAGATCATTGAAAAAGATGAGAAGAAGGGCGGCGTGCTGCGCCTCGGCACCGAAGTGGTCACCTCGCAGGATGGCACCATCGCCGCGCTGCTTGGGGCCTCGCCGGGAGCCTCCACCGCCGCGCCAATCATGCTGGAGCTGATGGAGCGCGTCTTCAAAGACAAAGTCGCCTCACCGGCCTGGCAGGCGAAGCTGAAGCAGATCATCCCCTCCTACGGCCAGTCGCTCAACGGCAACCCGGCGCTGACCGAGCAGGTGTTGCAGGAGACCAGCCGCATCCTGGAGCTGGAGAGCCTGCCGCCGCAGCAGGACGCGGCCCCACAGGCAGAGCCGGCCGCCGTCGCCGCGCTCTGAAAAAAAGCCCGCCCCGTGCGGGCTTTTTTATGGTGCACGCCCGTGCACTGAGGGCAATTGTCACTTGCCGGGCGCGGCAAAAACAGCGAGGGTAGAGGCTCCCCCTGCGCCACACGGAGCCGCCGCATGTTGAACCCAACCCCCCTGTCCATCGGCTTATTGCTGTTTCCCAACTTGACCCAGCTCGATCTCACTGGCCCGTATGAGGTATTTTCGCGTGCGCCCAATACCCGCCTGCACCTGATCTGGAGAGATCTGGAGCCGGTGCGCTCGGATCGTGGGCTGGCGATGCTGCCAACCACCACCTTCGACGGCTGTCCGCCGCTGGATATCCTCTGCGTGCCCGGCGGGCCGGGGCAGGTGGCGCTGATGGAGGATGAGGAGACGCTGGCGTTCCTGCGGCGCATGGCGGCGGGCGCGAAGCTGGTGACCTCGGTCTGCACCGGATCGCTGGTGCTGGGTGCCGCTGGCCTGTTGCAGGGCTACCGTGCCACCTCGCACTGGGCGGCGCTCGACCAACTGGCACTGCTGGGCGCCCGCCCGGTGGCGGAGCGGGTGGTGCGTGACCGTAACCGCATCACCGGCGCGGGCGTGACCTCCGGCCTCGATTTCGCCCTGACGGTGGTGGCGGATCTCTATGGCGAGGAGGTGGCGCAGACCCTCCAGCTCCACATGGAGTATGACCCGGCCCCGCCCTTTGATACCGGCTCGCCGCGTACCGCCCCCACCGCCATCCGCAAGGCCGCCCGTGAGGCCGTCGCCCCCTTTACCGAGCAGCGTCGGCAGGCTACGCTGCGGGCAGCGGAGAAGCTCAAGGGGTGAGCAATTTACCGCCGCTCAGACGGGGCGTAGGCTGCATGTGGTCACATCACTACGTATTGGGAGGGGAAGATGATGCCAGTCACCACCTTTACCTGCCGGGCATTTAACCGGCAACTGTCCCAGGCCAAAAAGGCGACAGAGCAGGGGGTTGTCTATATCAGTGACCGTGGTAAGCCTGCCCATCTCCTGATGACCTATGAAGAGTATCGGAAATTATCAGGCGATAGCCGAAACCTCCTGGATGCGCTGGTCATGCCCGGCGTGGAGGAGATCGACTTTGATGCGCCGCGCGCCACCATTAATAGCAGGGATGTGGATTTTTGATGCGCACCCTTTTGGATACCAACGTCATTTTTGCTGCGCCATTGCCATGAGATGACGGTGGTGACGCGCAATGTGGCGGATTTCACCGGGGCGTTGCTGAACCCCTGGCAGGGGTGAGACTGCGCCGGTGGATACCGGCGCGGGTAGGGCGGATCAGAAGGAGAGGGTGACGCCCGCGTAGTAGGCGCGGCCCGGCTCGTTGTAGGTCGAGGCACCGGAGTTGGCGCGATAGACACGCTTATCGAACAGGTTGTTGATGCCAGCGTTCAGGCGCAGATCCTTGATCAGGTCATAGTTCACGTTCAGCCCGACCACGGAGTAGGCACCCACTTCCGTATCGGCGATCGCCACGTGGTTTTCAGGCGTGGTGCGCGGCTTCTGGCGGCCATACATCGTCCAGTTGACGTTGGCGGAGAGCTTGTCGGTCGCCTGCCAGTCCAGCATGGTGTTGATGGTGTACTCCGGGATGATCGACAGCGGGTTGCCGGTCTCTTTGCTCTCCGAGGTGATCATGTAAGTGGCGTTGGTGCGCCACTCCAGCGAGTCGAGCACCGGCACCGTCAGGTTGCCTTCCAGCCCTTCCACCACGGCCTTGCCGCCATTCTCCCAACGCAGGATGTTATAGCCGTTGGATGCCGTGCCCACTACGTCGGTTCCGGCCACAATCTTGTTTTGGTAGTCGTTGCGGAAGTAGGTGATGCCCGCGTGGTAGCCGTTGTGGGAGAACTCCAGCCCGATCTCTTTGTTGACGCTCACTTCCGCATCCAGATCGTCATTGCCCAGCAGGTAGCAGTTGGCGGTGATGCCCACCGGGCAGCCATTGCCGCGCGTATAGAGCAGATACCCCTCGCTCGACTGGTAGAGGTTCGGTGATTTGAAGACCCGCGCGATGCCCGCCTTCAGCGTGAACATCTCGCCCAGTTCCTGTGAGGCGTTCAGGCTTGGGCTCCAGTTGGCGCCGAACTTGCTGTGATAGTCGAAACGCAGGCCGGGGATGAGGTGGGTGCCGGGCATGGCCTCGATGTTGTCCTCAACGTAGAGCGCGCTCAGTTCGTCGCTGTTTTTGCTGCTACGCTGGGACGGATCGCCCGAGACGCCGTCAATAATGACGCCAGACGCGCTGGTCGCCTGCATGGAGGCCGGATCGTCCAGTTGTTCGTGGTTCCACTCCGCGCCGAGCGTCATGGTCTGGTCAACCCACAGCGCGAGCGGCAGGATCAGCTCGCCATTGGCGCGGGTGTTCTCCAGTCGGCTGGTGCTGTAGTCGGTGCTGTTGATCATCCCCTCCACGCGCCCGGTGCTGCCCTCCTGCAAACGGGTGTTGTTGGTCTTCTCGTAGTAGACACCGACGCGCGACTGGCCCCAATCCCAGATGCCGTTGTGCGTGATGCCGTAGCTCTGGCGGTAGAGGCGGTTGGTTTCGTCGCCATACAGCGTGTCCACCAGCCCACCTGGGCTGAGGTTGCCGTTGCTGTACTGGGTGTCACCGGCGTAGATATTGCCCTGCCGGCTGTAGCCGTAGCTGAAGTCCAGGATCTGCGTCGGGGTGATCTTCCAGGAGAGCTGGGTGTTGATGTCTTTATTGCGCACCCCCTCGCGGCCCGCGGCATAGGAGCCGTTCTGCTGGCGGTTGATGTCGGCGGCATCGGCATCGGTCTTGTTGAGGTTGCCGTAGAGGCTCATGGTCAGGGCATCGCCAGCCAGCGGGCCGCTAAGGCTGAAGTTGGCGCGCTTGGTCGCGCCCTCTTTGTCATCCTCGGGCTGGTTGGTGAACAGCGACAGCGAGCCGTGCCAGTCATTGGTCGGCCGCTTGGTGATGATGTTCACCACGCCGCCCGCCGCGCCGGAGCCGTAGCGCGCCGCCGCCGGGCCACGCAGCACCTCAATGCGCTCGACCATCTCGGCGGGCACCCAGTTGGAGTCGCCACGGCTGTCGCGCTCACCCGTCCAGCTATAGCGCACCGCGTTGCGCGACGTGACCGGTACGCCATCGATCATGATCAGCGTGTTCTCCGGCCCCATGCCGCGGATGTCGATTTGGCGGTTATTGCCCCGGCTGCCGGTGGCACTGTTGCCGGTCAGGTTGACGCCCGGCATTTTGCGGATGATGTCAGAGAGGTCATTCACAGGCGGGTTTTTCTTGATGTCTTCGGCGGTAATGATGGAGACGCCGGGCTGCTGCTTCAACTCCTGCTCGGCGGTGGCCTGCACCGTCATCACCTCGCCACTTTCGGTCGGAGCCGCGCTGGACAGGGACTCTGCCGCATAAGCGTGACCGCTAATCAGCCCGGCCAGCAACAGTGCGCACGGCCGTAATCTGTAAGAATGTGTGGCGTCCATGAAGAAAAACCCCTTTTTTTATGTGAAATTGTAATTAAATGCTTATGGTAATGATAATTATTTTTATTTAAATATCAACACATGAAAACTCACAATTTCTTCACAATTTGGACAGGCCAGAAAGGGTGGGCAAAAAGCGCCGCTTTTTTCGCCTTCTTGTCGATTAGCCACTTAATAAATAACGCTATTTTCTGGACAAAAAGAGGCCTTTTCATGACGTAAACTATTCCACGCCTGCCAAAGCGATTGCAGCAAGTACGCTATTCATCCTGCACCTTCATCAGGTATTATCCAGGCAGGAACAAGAATAGTAATCATTACTATTTACAGTGATGTCCATTCGCTTAGGAGATGAAATGCGCTTACGTGTTGCCCTGTTTTCTTCTGCCGTAACGGCCGCCCTGGCTTTGGCGGGTTGTGATAGCGCGTCCAAAGACGCGGATGCCGCCCCCAAAATTACCCTCGAGCACGCGCAAGGCAGCACACAGGTGCCGCTGCATCCCCAGAAGGTGGTGATCCTTAGCCCGGCGACGTTGGACAATGCCGACGCCCTGCACATTAGCGTTGCGGGTGTGCCGCAGACTGACTCCCACCTGCCGCCTTTCCTGGCAAAATATAGCGGCGGCAGCTACCTGAACGCTGGCACGCTGTTTGAGCCAAATTACGAGGCGCTCAGCAACGCCAAGCCTGACCTGATCATCGCTGGCGGCCGCGCCCACGACGCTTATGACAAACTGAGCGCCATCGCGCCGACCATCGCGCTGGATGTCGATCCGCAGCATTTCACCCAGAGCCTGACGCAGCGCACCGAGCAACTGGCCTCGCTGTTTGGCAAGGAAGAGGAGGCGAAGGCGCTGCTCAGCAATTTCGACGCGCAGATCGCCGCGCTGAAGGCCAAATCCGCCAACGCTGGCTCGGCGATGGTGCTGATGATCAGCGGCGGCAAGATGTCCGCCTACAGCCCCGGCTCGCGCTTTGGCTTTGTGTTTGATGAGCTGGGCTTCAAGCCGGCCGCTAACTTCCCGCAGTCCGGCAAGCACGGCAACGTTGTCTCCTCGGAGTTCATCCTCAACGCCAACCCGGACTGGCTGTTCGTGATGGATCGTGACAACGCCATCGGCCGCCCGGAGGGGCAGTCCGCCCAGCAGGTGTTGGATAACCCGTTGATTGAGAAGACCAACGCTTGGAAAAACCAGCATGTGGTCTACCTTGACTCCGCGTCGCTCTACATCGCGGGCGGCATCCAGAGCTACAGCCGGATGATGGACAAGATCAGTGCGGCGCTGGACAGCGCAGGGCAGTGATGCGCGGCCAAACCTTGGGCTTTGCCGCCGGGTTGGCGCTGCTGCTGGCGCTGGCGGGATGCAGCCTGTTTATTGGCGCGGGCCATGTGACGCTGCAAAACCTCTGGTCTGACCCGGAGATGCGCGACATCTTTCTGGTGAGCCGCGTCCCGCGCACCCTGGCGCTGCTGCTGGCTGGCAGCGCCATGAGCGTCGCCGGGCTGATTATGCAGATGCTGACGCAAAACCGCTTTGTCGAACCCTCCATCGCGGGCACCACGCAGTCCGCCAGCCTGGGGCTGCTGCTGGTGATGGCGATCAATCCCGGCGCGCCGGTAATGGTGAAGATGGTGGTGGCGACGCTGTTCGCCCTCGGCAGCACGCTACTGTTCGTGCTGATGCTGAACCGGATGCGCATGAAGTCGCCGCTGATGGTGCCGCTGGCAGGCATCATGCTGGGGGCGGTGTTTAGCGCCGTCACTACCTTTCTGGCGATGAAGCTGGATCTGTTGCAGTCGCTGGGCGGCTGGGAGTCAGGGGACTTCTCCGGGGTGTTGCAGGGGCGCTATGAGCTGCTGTGGCTGGTTGGGGTGCTGACGCTGCTCGCCTGCCTGATTGCCGATCGCTTCACCGTCGCAGGTATGGGGCGGGAGTTCGCGGTCAACGTCGGGTTGAACTACGCGCAGGTGATGATGCTGGGCATGGCGATCATCGCGATGGTCAGCGGCGTGGTGGTGGTGGTGATTGGCGTGCTGCCGTTCCTCGGACTGATTGTGCCGAACATCGTCAGCATGGCGATGGGCGACAATTTGCGCCGCACCCTGCCGTGGGTCTGCCTGTGCGGTGGCGCGCTGGTGGTGCTGTGCGACATCATTGGCCGGCTGATCATCTACCCGTTCGAGATCCCGGTGAGCGTGATCCTCGGGGTGATTGGCGCGGCGGTCTTCCTGCTGCTGATTTTAAGGAGCCAACGCCATGCAGGCTGATTATGGCAATGCCCACGTGGCCCGCCCGGCGCGTGCGCCGCTCAGCGCGCCCGGTAAGCGACTGTGGGTGATGGCCGGGCTGGCGCTGCTGGCGGCGGCGCTGTTCATGACCTGGGGCATCGGCGGCAACATTGCCTACGTGCTCGGCTACCGGGGCCAGATTCTGGCAACGATGGCGCTGGTGGCGTTCGCCTCCGGCGTCGCGACCCTGCTGTTCCAGACCGTGACCAGCAACCGCATCCTGACGCCGTCAATCATGGGGCTGGAGGCGCTGTTCGTGCTGATGCAGACCCTGCTGATCTTCTTGATTGACGCCAACGGGCTGGCGATGCTCGGCGTGATCGGCAAGTTCCTCTGCGACACCCTGTTGCTGGTGCTGTTCTCAATGCTGCTCTACCGCTGGCTGCTGGCTGGCGCGGGCGTCAATTTGCACCGCGTGCTGCTGGTTGGGTTGGTGTGCGGCACCCTGTTCCGCAGCCTCTCCGGCCTGTTGCAACGGCTGCTGTCGCCGGGGGAGTTCGCCATCCTACAGGGGCGGATCTTCGCCACCTTTACCCGCGCCGCGCCGGAGCTGATCGCCCTCTCGGCGGTGGCCTGTGCGCTGGTGGCGGTTGCCATCTGGCGGATGCGCCACTGTCTGGATGTCATGGCGCTCGGGCGTGACACCGCCATCAACCTTGGCGTCAACTACTCGCGGCACGTGATGTGGGTGCTGCTGCTGGTGTCGCTGCTGGTGGCTATCTCCACCGCGCTGGTGGGGCCGCTGACCTTCCTCGGCCTGCTGGTCGCCAATTTGGCCTACCCGCTGGTGGCGTCGCACCAGCACCGCTACCTGTTGCCGGGGGTGTTTTTGATTGGCGTGATCACGCTGGTCGGCGGCCAGTTCATTCTCGAGCGGCTGCTGCATATGTCGGGCAGCCTGTCAGTGGTGATTGAGTTTGTCGGCGGTGGGCTGTTTATCTTCCTGTTAATCAAAAAGGCGGCGGTGTGATTGAGATCAAGGGCATCAGTAAAAAGTACCATCAGGCCCAGGTGCTGAAAGCGGTGACGGAGAGCATCCCGGCCGGCGGGGTGACGTCAATTATCGGGGCCAACGGCGCGGGTAAATCGACGCTGCTGTCGGTGATCAGCCGCCTGCTGACGCCGGACGCCGGGCAGGTGCGGGTCAACGGGCTGGACGTGGCGACCACCCCCGGCAAAACGCTGGCGACCACGCTGTCGGTGCTGCGGCAGGAGAACCACTTCACCAGCCGCCTGACGGTGTGGGATCTGGTCGGCTTTGGCCGCTACCCCTACTCACAGGGGCGGCTGACGGAGGAGGATCGCCGCCACATCCACACCGCGATGGAGTTCCTCAATCTGCTGCCGTTGAAAGATCGCTATCTGGATGAGCTGTCGGGCGGCCAGCGCCAGCGCGCTTATGTGGCGATGGTGCTGTGTCAGGACACCGAATATGTGCTGCTGGATGAGCCGCTGAACAACCTCGACATGAAGCACGCGGTGGCGATGATGAAACAGCTACGCCGCGCCGCCGATGAGCTGCGCAAAACCATCATCTTGGTGATCCACGACGTCAATTTTGCCTCGGCCTACTCTGACCACATCATCGCGATGAAAGAGGGGCAGGTGATCTACCGGGGCGCGCCGGCCACCATCATGCAGCCGGCGATTCTGGAGGAGATCTTTGACACCGAGGTCTGCATCGAGCAGGTGCAAGGGCAGTATGTGGCGGTCTACTACCGCTGAATGGGCGGCATAAAAAAGGCCAGCAAGCGCTGGCCTTTTTTTATGGCTGATGCTTAGCGCATCGTGACAAACTCTTCGGCGGCGGTCGGGTGGATCGCCACGGTGTTGTCGAAATCTTTCTTGGTCGCGCCCATCTTCAGCGCCACGGCGAAGCCCTGCAGGATCTCGTCCATGCCGAAGCCGATACCGTGGATGCCGACGATCTTCTCCTCTTTGCCCACGCAGACCAGCTTCATGCGGCACGGCTGGCGGTGCTGGGTCACGGCGGTGTACATGGCGGTGAAGGCCGACTTGTACACTTTCACCTCATCGGCACCAAACTTCTCAATCGCTTCCGGCTCGGTCAGGCCCACGGTGCCAATCGGCGGGTGGCTGAAGACCACGGTCGGGACGTTGCTGTAGTCCAGATGCTCTTCCGGCTTGTTGTTGAACAGGCGCTCGGAGAGGCGACGGCCCGCGGCCACGGCCACGGGGGTCAGTTCCACCGCACCGGTGTTGTCGCCCACGGCGTAGATGCCCGGCACGCTAGTGTTCTGGAACTTGTCCACCGCGATGTAGCCTTTGTGGTTGGTCTCGACGCCGGTCACGGAGAGGTTCATGTTGTCCGTCTCTGGCTGGCGGCCAATCGCCCAGACCAGACAGTCCACTTCCACGCTGGTTTCGTTCTCGAGGTGCAGGGTCAGGCTGCCGTCAGCGTTCTTCTCCACCGATTTCGGGATGGAGTCGGTGTGCAGGTTCGGGCCTTCTGCCTTCATCACTTCCACCAGCGTATCGACGATCAGCGGATCGAAAGTACGCAGCGGCGCGTGCTTACGCACGAACAGGTGGGTGTCGGCACCCAGCGCGTTCATCACACCGGCGATCTCGACGGCGATGTAACCCGCGCCCACCACGGCCACGCGTTTCGGCATCTCTTCCAGATCGAAGAAGCCGTCAGAGTCGATGCCATACTCGGCACCTGGGATCTGCGGGTGGCTCGGGCGGCCGCCGGTAGCGATCAGGATATGGTCAGCGGTAATCTTCTCACCATTCACTTCAACAGTATGGGCGTCCACGAAGCGCGCGTAGCCGCGGATCACGTCGACATTATTTTTGCCCAGCACGTTGTCGTAGGAGGTGTGGATACGGTCGATGTACGCGGTACGGTTGGCGACCAGCTTCTTCCAGTCAAAGGCGTTAACGGTGGTGTCGAAGCCGTAGTCCGGGCCATAGTTGTGAATCGCTTCAGCAATCTGCGCAGCGTGCCACATCACTTTTTTCGGTACACAACCCACGTTCACGCAGGTGCCGCCCAGCGCCTTGGCTTCAATGAGCGCGCACTTTTGGCCGTACATGGCTGCACGGTTGATCGACGCGATACCGCCGCTGCCGCCACCAATTGCAAGGTAGTCGTAATGTTTGGTCATCGAATGTGTTCCATCTGGGTGAGAAGAAAAATTGCCATAGAGTTTAACGCTACTCGTACAATCACCGCAAAGTTTGCGCCTATGATTGTGATAGGAAGAAAGTATTCATGATAGTTAATGTTGTTTGATGGGATGGACACTTCGCATGCGACTCACATTTCTCGGCACCTGTGCCGGCACCCCCAGCCTGCAACGCAATGTCACCGCCATCGCCCTGACGTTACGCAATACGCGCAGCGGCGGCACCTGGCTGTTTGACTGCGGCGAGGGCACCCAGCACCAGTTTATGCGCAGCCCGCTGAAACCGGGCAAGCTGGAGAAAATCTTCATTACCCACCTGCACGGCGACCACATCTTTGGCCTGCCGGGCCTGCTCACCAGCCGCTCGATGGGCGGCGTGGCGGAGCCGCTGACCCTCTACGGGCCAAAGGGGCTGCGCACCTTCGTGGAGACCAGCCTGGCGCTGAGCGGCTCGTTCGTCACCTTCCCGATGGAAATTGTTGAGATTGGCAGCGGGCTGGTGTGCGATGACGGCAAGGTCAAGGTCACTGCCTACCCGATGAACCACGTGATTGAGTGCTACGGCTACCGGATTGAGGAGCATGACAAGCCCGGCTACCTGGATGGCGAGCGGCTACGTGCTGACGGCGTGCCGCGTGGCGCCTGGTATCAGCGGTTGAAACTGGGGGAGACGGTGGCGCTGGAGGATGGCCGCGTGATTGACGGGCGGGACTATCTGGGGCCGCCCATTAAAGGCAAGTCGGTAGCCATTTTCGGTGACACCGCACCCACATCCATTTCCGATCTGATGGCCGACGGGGTGGACGTGATGGTGCATGAAACCACGCTGGAGGCGGCAATGGCGGAGAAGGCCAACGGGCGCGGCCACTCCACCACGGTGCAAGCGGCGACCGCCGCCCGGCTGGCGGGGGCGAAGCGCCTGATCGCCACCCACTTCAGCTCACGCTACAACTTCACGGATTGCCAGCGGTTGCTGGATGAGTGCCGGGCCATCTTCCCCCATACCGAACTGGCGCGCGATTTCGCCGAGTTTGAGGTGTAGGCCCGCGCCATCACTCCGGCACGATCCACTTCACCAGCGTGTGGCCGTTGCCGGAGGGCACCAGCACCTTGTGCAGCCACGGCAGCACGCTGTTCATCTGCTGCTCCAGCTTCCACGGCGGGTTGATGACGATCATGCCAGAGGCGGTCATGCCGCGCTGGTCGCTGTCCGGGCGCACCGCCAGCTCGATTTGCAGGATCCGGCGGATGCCGGTCGCCTCCAGGTCACGCGTCATGCGCTTGATCTGCTGGCGCAGCACCACGGGATACCAGAGCGCATAGGTGCCGGTGGCGAAGCGCTTGTACCCTTCCTGGATCCCCTTCACCACGTCCTGATAATCGGTCTTCAGCTCGTAGGGCGGGTCAATCAGTACCAGCCCACGGCGGGAGAGCGGCGGCAACTGCGATTTCAGTTGCTGGTAGCCATCGGCTTTCAGCACCTTGGCGCGTGGATCTTTCTGGAACTCGGAACGCAGCAGCGGGTAGTCGCTGGAGTGCAGTTCGGTCATGTGCAGCTTGTCCTGCTCACGCAGCAGGTGGCGCGCGATCAGCGGTGAGCCGGGGTAGTAGCGCAGCGTGCCGCTGCGGTTGAAGGCGCGCACCGCCTCCATGTAGGCGGTCAGCTCCGCCGGCAGGTCATCCCGCTGCCACAGGCAGGCGATGCCCTCCAGGTACTCACCGGTGCGCTCCGCATGTTCGCCGCTAAGCTGGTAGCGCCCGGCCCCGGAGTGGGTGTCCAGATAGAGGAAAGGCTTCTCCTTCTCCTTCATCGACTCAATGATCAGGCTCTGGACGGTGTGTTTCAGGACATCGGCGTGGTTGCCGGCGTGAAAGCTGTGGCGGTAACTAAGCATGGCGGTAATGGGTTCCGGTATTAAGGATGCGCGGCGACATCGGGCAAAAGCACTCGCCGCAACAGGCTGCCCAACGGGCAACAGGCGCGCTGGACGCGCCAGCGGGCGATAATGCAGGCCCCGCCGCACGGGCGGGGGGTGCAGGGCACAGTATAAACTGTCTCGCCACGAAAAAGGGAAAAGCCTGCACGCATCCTGCGAGACAGGTTCCAGGAAACGCGCGGTGGCGGCTATACTCCTTGCTATCACCCCCCTCCCGTTTACAATGCCAGCTCATTGGAACCCACTGACAAAGAGCAGGCTCATGGAGTTATTGCGTGTTGTTTTTCGCCAGTACCGCTGGCCCTTCCTGATGGTTATCCTTCTCAGCCTGGCGAGCGCCGCGCTGGGGATTGGCCTGATCGCATTTATCAACACCCGGCTGATCACCACTCTTGGCGGATCGCTCTCCGTGCTGCCTGAATTCCTTGGCCTGCTGGCGCTGCTAATGGCCGTGACGCTTGGCTCGCAACTGGCGCTGACCACCCTCGGCCACCACTTCGTCTACCAACTGCGCAGCGAGTACATCAAGCGCATCCTCGACACCCACGTCGAACGCATCGAACAGCTTGGCAGCGCCCAGTTACAGGCCAGCCTGAGCAGCGACATCCGCAACATCACGCTGGCCTTCGTGCGCCTGCCGGAGCTGTTGCAGGGGATGATCCTGACTGTCGGCTGCGCCACCTATCTGGCCTGGCTGTCGCCGAAAATGCTGGTGGTGACCGCGCTCTGGATCACCGTCACGCTGGTGGGCAGTTGGCTGCTGGTGGCGCGCGTCTACCGCCACCTGAGCAGCGTGCGCGAGGCGGAAGATGAGCTGTATAAGGATTACCAGACGGTGATCGACGGCCGCAAAGAGCTGACCCTCAACCGCGCGCGGGCGCGCCATGTGTTTGAGCGCCAGTATACGCGCAACGCGCAGGCGTACCGCCGCCACGTGATCCGCGCCGACACCTTCCACCTCAGCGCCGTGAACTGGTCGAACATCATGATGCTTGGCGCCATCGGCGCGGTGTTCTTCATGGCTAACAGTCTAGGCTGGGCCAACACCGCCATCGCCGCCACCTACTCCCTGACGCTGCTCTTTTTGCGCACGCCGCTGTTGCAGGCGGTGGGCGCGCTGCCGGTGCTGCTCAGCGCGCAGGTGGCGTTCCGCAAGCTGAAATCGCTGGAGCTGGTGCCGCACCAGCCCGGTTTTACCACCCCGGCGGCGCCCGCCAACTGGCAGACGCTGGAGCTGCGTGACGTGACCTTCCGCTATGCGCAGGGCGGCTTCACCATTGGCCCCATCAACCTGACGCTGCGCCGTGGCGAGCTGGTGTTCCTGATTGGCGGCAACGGCAGCGGCAAGTCAACGCTGGCGATGCTGCTGACCGGTCTCTACACCCCAACCGACGGCACCCTGTTGGTGGATGACCAGCCCGTGACGGCGGATAACCTGCCAGCGTTCCGCGCGCTCTTCTCGGCGGTCTTCACCGATTTCCACCTGTTTGGCGAGGCGTTGGGGCCAGCGGGTGAGGCACCTGATGCCTCGCTGGTAGAGGAGTGGCTGCAACGGCTGAAGATGGCGGAGAAGCTGGAGTGGAAGGCGGGGCGTATCACCAACCTGAAACTCTCCCAAGGGCAGCGCAAACGCGTGGCGCTGCTGATGGCGGTCGCCGAGCAGCGTGACATCCTGCTGCTGGATGAGTGGGCCGCCGATCAGGATCCGCAGTTCCGCCGCATCTTCTACCGCGAGCTGCTGCCCCAGCTGCACCGCATGGGCAAAACGGTGGTGGCGATCAGCCATGACGATCACTACTTCGAACATGCCGATCGCCTGCTGGAGATGCATACTGGTCACCTGCAAGAGCTGACCGGCCAGGCCCGCCTCGACGCGAGCCGTGACGCGGTGGCACAGATTGACCGAGTGCTGGCGCGCAGCGAGGTGCATTGATTTTCACTACACTTGGCCTCATGTTATGAGTCATTAGCCTTTTTCGCGGGGCGCTCGCGCGCCCTGACAGCCGGCCGGGCGACAGGCCCCGCCGGCCCACAACGACAACCAGGACTGCTTTATGACAAATCCTTTGCTGACGCCTTTTACCCTGCCGCCTTTCTCCAAGATCCAACCTGAACACATTGTGCCGGCGATGGAATCCGCGCTGGATGAGTGCCGCAAAACGGTAGAGCAGGTCGTGGCGCAGGGCGCGCCCTACAGTTGGGACACCCTCTGCCAGCCGCTGGCGGAGTCCGATGACCGCCTGAGCCGCATCTTCTCGCCCATCAGCCATCTGAACTCGGTCAAAAACAGCCCGGAACTGCGCGCCGCCTATGAGCAGTGCCTGCCGTTGCTCTCTGAATACAGCACCTGGGTCGGCCAGCACGCCGGCCTCTATCAGGCTTACCGCGACCTGAAAGGCGGCGAACACTTTGCCCGCCTGACCGGCCCGCAGCAGAAGGCGGTGGATAACGCCCTGCGTGATTTCGAGCTGTCGGGCATTGGCCTGTCGCCGGAAAAACAGAAGCGCTACGGCGAGATCTCCACCCGCCTGTCAGAGCTGGGTTCCACCTACAGCAACAACGTGCTCGACGCCACCATGGGCTGGAGCAAGCTGGTCACCGATGCCAATGAACTGGCCGGAATGCCGGAGAGCGCACTGGCCGCCGCCAAGGCGTTGGCCGAGTCACGGGAGCAGGAGGGCTACCTGCTGACGCTTGATATCCCGAGCTACCTGCCGGTGATGACCTACTGCGACAACCAAGCGCTGCGTGAAGAGATGTACCGCGCCTACGGCACCCGCGCCTCGGATCAGGGGCCGAACGCTGGCAAGTGGGACAACAGCGAAGTGATGGCCGAGGAGCTGGCGCTGCGCCACGAACTGGCACAACTGCTGGGCTTCCACTCCTATGCCGAGAAGTCGCTGGCGACCAAGATGGCCGAAAGCCCGCAGCAGGTGCTCGACTTCCTCCAGGATCTGGCGAAACGCGCCCGCCCGCAGGGTGAGCAGGAGCTGGCGCAACTGCGCGCCTTTGCCAAAGAGCACTATGGCGTGGATGAGCTGGAAGCCTGGGATCTCTCCTACTACGGCGAGAAGCAGAAGCAGCACCTCTTCTCCATCAGCGATGAGCAACTGCGCCCCTACTTCCCGGAGCAGCGCGTGCTGAATGGCCTGTTCGAGGTGGTCAACCGCATCTATGGCATCACCGCCAAAGAGCGCAAGGACGTGGACACCTGGCACCCGGAAGTGCGCTTCTTTGACCTGTTCGATGAGCAGGGCGAGCTGCGTGGCAGCTTCTACCTCGACCTCTATGCGCGCGACCACAAACGTGGCGGTGCCTGGATGGATGATTGCGCCGGTAGCCTGCGCCGCGCCAATGGCGAGCTGCAAAAGCCGGTCGCCTACCTGACCTGCAACTTCAACCGCCCGCTGGGCGACAAACCAGCGCTGTTCACCCACAACGAAGTGACCACGCTGTTCCATGAGTTCGGCCACGGCCTGCACCACATGCTGACCAAAATCGATGCCGCTGGCGTCGCGGGCATCAGCGGGGTGCCGTGGGATGCGGTCGAACTGCCGAGCCAGTTCATGGAGAACTGGTGCTGGGAGCCGGACGCATTGGCGTTCATCTCCGGCCACTATGAGAGCGGTGAGCCGCTGCCGCAGGAGATGCTCGACAAACTGCTGGCCGCGAAGAACTATCAGGCGGCGCTGTTCATCCTGCGTCAGCTGGAGTTCGGCATGTTCGACTTCCGGATGCACGCCGAATATGACCCGTCGAAGGGCGCGCAGATCCTGCAAACCCTGGCCGAGGTGAAGAAACAGGTGGCGGTCGTACCGTCGCCAAGCTGGGGCCGCTTCCCGCACGCCTTCAGCCACATCTTCGCCGGCGGTTACGCGGCAGGCTACTACAGCTACCTCTGGGCGGAGGTGCTCTCCGCGGACGCCTACTCCCGCTTTGAGGAGGAAGGGATCTTCAACCGCCAGACCGGCCAGTCCTTCCTGGATAACATCCTGTCGCGCGGGGGTTCCGAGGAGCCGATGGTGCTGTTCAAACGCTTCCGTGGCCGCGAGCCGCAGCTGGATGCGATGCTGCGCCACTATGGCATCAAAGGCTAACGTGTGAGCATCTGTCTACTCTGTGAAGAAGGCGCCGATCCCGGCGCCTTATCGCTTTTGGCGCAACGCTGGCAACTGCTCTCTGATGAAGAGGCGGTGATGGCGCTGGTGCTGACGCCGGAACGGCTGGAGCTGCGCAAGCGTGATGAGCCAAAGCTTGGTGCCATCTACGTCGATTTTGTCTCGGGCGCGATGGCGCACCGCCGCCGCTTCGGCGGCGGGCGGGGCGAGGCGGTGGCCAAGGCTGTCGGCATCAAGGGCAGCTACCTGCCAGACGTGGTGGACGCTACCGCCGGTCTGGGGCGTGACGCCTTTGTGCTGGCGGCACTCGGCTGCCGTGTGCGAATGCTGGAGCGCAACCCGGTGGTGGCGGCGCTGCTCGACGATGGCTTGCAACGCGGCTATCAGGATGCAGAGATTGGCCCCTGGCTGCGTGAGCGGCTGACGCTGCTGCACGCCTCCAGCCTGACGGCGCTGGCGGAGATTACCCCCCGGCCGGAAGTGGTCTATCTTGATCCTATGTATCCGCATCGGCAGAAGAGTGCGCTGGTGAAAAAAGAGATGCGGGTATTCCAGTCACTGGTTGGCCCGGATCTGGATGCCGATGGCCTGCTGGCCCCGGCGCGGGCGCTGGCAACCAAGCGGGTGGTGGTAAAGCGCCCGGATTACGCACCGCCGCTGGCGGGCATCGCGGCACAGGCCGCCATCGAAACCAAGTCCCACCGTTTTGATCTCTACCCCGGTACAGCCGCTGGCTGACCATCCACATATCTGCCGCACGCCTCCTGAGCCGCGGCATGTTTACCCATGCAGGACTCAACGCCGTGAAAAAGTTTCTCCTCACGGCATTTTTCTGTATGGTCTGCAAAGCTGCGGTTGAAAAAGCGCCAAATAAAGTGAGGGAATAGGTATGGCAGTCTATAGCATTGATGTAGTGGCCCAACTTTGCGGCGTAAACCCGGTGACGTTGCGCTCCTGGCAGCGCCACGGCCTGCTGAACCCCGGGCGTGATGAGGGGGGGCAGCGTACCTATACCGATGGTGACATCGCGCGGGCGCACATGATTTTGCACTGGGTCTCACGCGGCGTGCCGCTGACGCAGATGCGCGCGGTGCTCTCTGGCGATGCCCGGCAGGTTTCCCAAGGCTGGCAGGCGCAGCAAGAGGCGCTGCTCTACCATCTGGAGAAGCACCAGACCGCCAAACTGCGCCATCTGGTGTGGCGCTATGGACGCGAGGTGCCGGCGGAGAATCTGGTCAACGATATCCTGCGGCCCCTGCGGCTGTTCCTCGGTGCCAGCCGACGGCCAACGCTGCTGCAACAGTGCGCGATGCTGGACGTGGCGGTGATTGAGTACGCCAGCTTCTCGATGAACGGTGCGCGCAAACGCGCTGGCGCACCGGTGCTGCTGCTGGCCTGGCAGATGAAAGACAATCTGGAGCTGTGGCTGGAGGCGATACGGCTGGTGAGCGAGGGGCTGCGGGTGGAGCTGTTGCCCTATGCGCTGGCGGAGCCGGAGCTGGAGCGCTATGAGCACATCGAGCAGTTCTTTGTCTGGTCAGACAAACCGCTGGATGCCGTGCGGCAGGCGAAGTACAACGGCTGGCTGGAGCAGGGGATGGCGGTGACGCTGGTGGGCGGCGCGGCCAACACCGTCTGGCTGGCTCCGGCCAACAGCAGCGTGAACGAGCCGCTGCCAACTGCGGACAGCGTACTGCCCGAGGGCAATGACGACGAGCTGGCGGACTTAAGCGCCAGCGGCTAGACAAAAAAACGCCCGCATCGCGGGCGTTTTCTTTTCAGGACGCTTAGTCGTCGTCATCCTCATCCTGCAACGGGACGATCAGCATGTCGATATGGATGGTGTTGATCAGCTGGCGTGCTGAGGACATCAGCTTGCTCCAGAAATCCTGATGGTGGCCACACACCACCAAATCCACGTCGTACTTCTTGATCGCATCCACCAGCACCTGCCCCAGATCGCCACTGCCGCTCAGCGTCTCGGCAATCGGGTAGCCCGCATTGAGGGAGAGCTCCTTCAGGGCGTGGTGGGTCTCCTCTGAGATACGCTTTTGCATATCCCCCAAATTGACATCGATTAGGCCGGTGTAGAGATCGGAATAATTAACATCGACGTGGATGAGGGAGACTTTGGCATCGTAGGGTTTTGCCATTGAGACGGCCTTATCGACCAGGATCCTACTCTCCGGTGACAGGTCAACAGCAATCAAAATGTGTTTGTAAGCCATAAGCATACTCCTTCCATAAAGCCGGTTAAAAATCACTGGGTGAGTGCTGGCCGGCTCTTGCCGCTGGCCGCCTCGCCTAAATCGTTGTTGTTTTAACTGCCCGCACTGGTTCCGGTCGCGTCACGCGCCTCCCCATTCCCACCCGGCACGCCGCCAACACGTTGCGGCTAGGTGCCAGCCAAAGGGGAGTGACCACACTCCTCTGATGCGCTTTCCATGTGAAATATCAGCAGCATGAGCTAAGTATAGCCTCTCTGGCAACGTTCAGATTTTATCATCAATTCCCCGGCAAACCGGTGCCGTGCTCACAAGGGCGTGAGCGGGGTCACGTCTGGCTGTAAGCCGCGCCCCCTCGTGGCAGGGGGAATATGACCCAGGCCGGGCGACCCGACCCCGCTTGAAAATTATCGAATTGAAAAAGCGTATTGATTGGATAAATTGTTATTAACCGGGATGCCGTTACCCTTTTTCATTTTCTACACTGAAGAGGAGCCACCGCACGGCGTGTGCCGGAGCCGGTGGCTCAACACGGTGATCCAGGGGTGGGCTGGAACAGCCCCAGTATGTCAGGAAACAAAGCAGACGTAGGGCGAAAGCGCGCTGCGGCCGGCCTGCCGGCAGTGGGGCCGATCGCCTTGAGGGGGGATCATGATCAGTACCGTTGCGCTATTCTGGGCTTTATGTGTGGTGTGTGTCATCAATATGGCGCGTTACTTCTCCTCCTTGCGGGCGCTGCTGGTGGTGCTGCGCGGGTGCGATCCGTTGCTTTACCAATATGTCGATGGCAGCGGCTTCTTTACCTCGCACGGCCAGCCCAGCAAGCAGATCCGCTTGGTGCGCTATATCTATTCCCAACGTTATCTTGATCATCACGATCCTGAATTTATCCGCCGCTGCGCGCGGGTGCGAGGGCAGTTCATCCTGACCAGCTCCCTATGCGGGCTGGTGGTGGTCAGCCTGGTGGCGATGCTTATCTGGTATTGAGTCATTTTCAGGAGAGCAGGCAGTAAAAAAGGCGGCCCTAGGGCCGCCTTTTTATTGGGTCGCAGTAGCGTCAGATCAGCTTCAGCGCAATCCAGTAGAGCGTACCGGAGAGCACAATCGCGATCGGCAGGGTCAGAACCCACGCCAGCAAGATGCTTTTCACGGTTTTGCTCTGCACGCCGCCGCCATCCACAATCATGGTGCCCGCCACCGCAGAGGAGAGCACATGGGTGGTGGAGACCGGCATACCGGTGTAGCTGGCCACGCCGATGGAGAGGGCAGCGGTCATCTGCGCGGAGACGCCCTGGGCATAGGTCATGCCCTTCTTGCCAATCTTCTCACCGATGGTGGTCGCCACGCGCTTCCAGCCGAACATGGTGCCCAGCGAGAGCGCCAGCGCCACCGCAATGATGATCCAGACCGGCGCGTACTCAACAGTCGCCAGCAGGTCATTGCGCAGGTTGCCAAGGAAGCGTTTGTCCTCGGTGCTGGTGTTCGGCAGCTTGGCCGCCTTGTCAGCAGTATCCGCCACGCACATCAGCAGGCGGCGCATGTGGCTGCGCTCATCCACTGACAGCGCGCTGTAGCTCGGCAGGTTGGTCAGCAGCGTCTGTGCACGGTCAATCGCCACCAGCGCGCGGCTGCTGTCGCAGTGGAACTCACGCGGCGTGTCCGGCAGCGTCTCTTCCGGCGTCGGCACCAGCGGCGTCTGCGCAGCGACGTGCGGCAGGGCATCCGGGTGCTGCTGGTAGTACTGCTGCAGGTGCGTCACCGCGTCGCGGGTGCGGGTGATGTCATAGCCGGTGGCATTCATGTTGACCACGAAGCCCGCCGGGGCGACACCAATCAGCACCAGCATGATCAGGCCAATGCCCTTCTGCCCGTCGTTGGCGCCATGCGAGAAGCTGACGCCGATGGCGGAGAGGATCAGGGCGGTACGCGTCCAGAACGGCGGCTTCTTCTTGCCGTCGGACTTTTCGCGCTCTGCCGGGGTCATGTGGATGCGGCGGCGCTTCTTGGTGCTGCTCCAGTAGCGACGCAACACAAACACCAGCGCACCCGCCAGCCCCATGCCGACCAGCGGCGAGAGGATCAGCGACAGGAAAATGCTGACCATCTTCGGAATGTTCAACGCATCCACCACGGAGCTGTCCGTGACGATGGCGTTGGTCAAACCGATGCCGATAATGGCGCCAATCAGGGTGTGTGAACTGGAGGCCGGCAGGCCAAAGTACCAGGTGCCGAGGTTCCAGATAATTGCCGCCAGCAGCATGGAGAAGACCATTGCCAGGCCATGGGCCGATCCTACGTTCAACAGCAGATCGGTGGGCAGCAGGTGGACGATGGCATAAGCAACACTCAGGCCGCCGAGTATTACGCCAAGGAAGTTGAAAAGACCCGCCATCACGACCGCAATCTGCGAGCGCATGGCACGGGTGTAAATCACAGTGGCCACTGCGTTGGCTGTATCGTGGAAGCCGTTAATGGCTTCGTAGAACAGGACAAACAGTAGCGCGAGGACTAACAACAGGCCGGTATGAAAATCCAGCCCAGCGAACAGATGTAGCATAAGCGTTACGCCAGTTGGTGGTCATGAACGCGGCGCATTATCCGCGAGAACAGGGTGCATCGGAAAGAGAAATATGACCGTTTTACGACAAAAAAACCGTCCAAAGGGCGCATTTTGTTGAAAAAACGATATAAAATCATCGTGTTAATAAGACTTACGTTTATTAACTTTTCGTTACTCTGGAACTTGATGCCGCTGGGGCATACAATTCGCCGCCTGAATCGCCAGCCTGAAATTGCCAGCACACCTTTATATGTAGCAGATCTTTCAGGTATGGCCCGGCCGTAAACGCTATTTATTACAGAGGTATTGCAGTGGAACAGTTTGATGTGGTGGTGATCGGTGCCGGCGCGGCCGGTATGTTTTGTGCCGCGCTGGCGGGACAAGGCGGCCGCCGGGTTCTGCTGCTGGACAATGGCAAGAAGGCGGGGCGCAAGATCCTGATGTCCGGCGGCGGGCGGTGCAACTTCACCAATATGTACACCGAGCCAGCCGCCTACCTGTCAGAGAACCCGCACTTCTGCAAATCGGCGCTGGCGCGCTACACCCAGTGGGATTTCATCGATCTGGTCAACCGCCACGGCATCGCCTACCACGAAAAGACCCTCGGCCAGCTCTTCTGCGACGACTCGGCGCAACAGATTGTCGATCTGCTTCTGAAGGAGTGTGAGCAGGGGCAAGTGACGCTGCGGCTGCGCAGCGAAGTGCTGGCGGTGGAGCAGGGCGAAAATGGCTTCACCCTGTCGCTCAATGGCGGGCAGGTCAGCGCTGGCGCGCTGGTGGTGGCGACTGGTGGCCTGTCGATGCCGGGCCTTGGGGCCACGCCGTTCGGCTACAAGCTGGCGGAGCAGTTTGGCCTGAAGGTATTGCCGACCCGCGCCGGGCTGGTGCCCTTCACCCTGCACAAGCCGCTGCTGGATCACCTGCAAACCCTCTCCGGCGTCTCCGTGCCGGCCGTGGTGACGGCGCAAAATGGCGTCTCGTTCAAGGAGAGCATCCTCTTCACCCACCGCGGCCTCTCCGGCCCGGCGGTGCTGCAACTGTCGAGCTACTGGCAGCCGGGCGAGAGGGTGAGCGTCAACCTGCTGCCGGGGGTGGATCTGGCGGCCCACCTCGACGCCGAACGGCTGGCGCACCCGAACCAGAGCCTGAAAAACACCCTGGCGCAGCTGTTGCCAAAGCGGCTGGTGGAGTGCCTGCAACTGCTGGGGCAGTTGCCGGAGGCGACGCTGAAGCAGCTCAACGCACCACAGCAGGCGGCGTTGGTGGAGAGCCTGCAAGCCTGGCAGGTGCAGCCTAATGGCACCGAGGGCTACCGCACCGCCGAGGTGACGCTGGGCGGTGTCGATACCCGCGCGCTCTCCTCCAAAACCATGATGGCAAACGAGGTGCCGGGCCTCTACTTCATTGGCGAAGTGATGGACGTCACCGGCTGGCTTGGCGGCTACAACTTCCAGTGGGCGTGGAGCAGTGCCTGGGCCTGCGCGCAGGCACTGATCGCCGGACGCTGATCTCAGGTGGTGCCGTCGGGCGTCAGGCGGGCGATCAGCAGATCGCGCAGCGCCCGCACCTTGGGCAGCCCCTCACGACGCTTTAGCCACACCAGATTCATCGGCAGGCCATCGGTGGCCAGCGCTGGCAGCACCTCCCGCAGCGTTCCCTGATCCAGGTGGCGCTGCACCAGCCAGCGCGGCAACTGCGCAATGCCGTAGCCGTGCAGCACCGCCTGCACCTCCCCTCGCCATCCCCGACCGCGATGCGCACCGGCAGCGCTCGCCGCTCGCGGTCGCCGCTGTGGCGGCCCGTGAAATGCCAGGGGCTGACGCGGCCATCCTCCTCGCCATACCCGACGCAGTGGTGTTGCGCCAGATCGCGCGCACTGAGCGGCGTGCCATGCTGCGCCAGATAGGCGGGCGAGGCGCAGAACACCAGCCGCTGCGCGCCGAAAAAGCGGTGGCCGAGCGCCGCCGGCCAGGCATCTGGCCCGCCGATGCGCACTACGATGTCAATGTCCTCCTGCACCGGATCGACAAAGCGATCGGTAAAGGAGATGTGTGGCTGCAGCCGTGGGTAGCGTTGCGCGAACGTCAAAATCAGCGGCAGCACATGCAGCCGGCCATAGGAGGCCGGCAGGTCGATGCGCACCCGGCCATGCGGCTCGCGATCTTCCGCCGTCAGCGCCAGCTCCGCCTCCTCCAACTCCGCCAGCACCGCCGCGCAGGTGCGGTAGTAGCGCGTGCCAGCCTCGGTCAGGGCGAGGGTGCGGGTAGTACGCTGGAACAGCGCCTTGCCCAGCCGCGCCTCCAGCCGGGCGACGCTCTTGCTGACTGCCGAGGGCGTCAGGTTCAGTCGCGCCGCCGCCGCCGCAAAACTGCCGCCATCCGCCACGCTGACAAACACATGAATGCCCTTTAGCCGGTCTGGTGAAAACATCGCGCCTCCGATTCGTGAATTTCTGTCACCTGATTCGGTAGAAAATAGCCGCTATCGGTCAATATTTCTTGAATACACTTATTTTTATGTTGAACCGGAAAATAAGGAACCCTGAAATGAGCGACCTCTTCAGCCCCTTCATGCTGGGTAACACCCCCCTCGCCAACCGTATTGTGATGGCCCCGATGACCCGCTCACGCGCGCCGGAGGATATCGCCACGGAGCAGATCGCCCTCTACTATACGCAGCGTGCCACCGCCGGGCTGATTATCACCGAGGGCACGCCGATCTCCCGCGAGGGGCAGGGCTACCTGTTCAATCCCGGCATCTTCTCCCCGGCACAGATCGCTGGCTGGAAGCTGACCACCGACTCGGTGCACAGCGTGGGCGGCAAAATCTTCGCCCAGCTCTGGCACGTGGGCCGCGTCTCCCACACCTCCCTCCAGAAAAATGGCGCGGCACCGGTCAGCTCGACCGCCACGCCCGCGGCCAACTCCTCGGCCTTTGCCTATGATAAGCAGGGCAAGCCGGGCTTTGTGCCCGCCTCCGCCCCACGCGCGCTCTCCACTGATGAGGTGGGCCGGGTGGTGGAAGATTTCGCTCAGGCAGCCGCCAACGCACGTGAGGCTGGCTTTGACGGCGTGGAACTGCACGGTGCCAATGGCTATCTGCTTGAGCAGTTCCTCAACCCGACGGTCAATGACCGGCAGGATCGCTACGGCGCGCAAACGCTGGAGAATCGCCTGCGCTTCGTGTTTGAGGTGGTGGACGCCGTCTGTGCCCGCATCGGCGCTGACCGGGTGGGTATCCGCCTCTCCCCCTATGGGCAGCTCTCGGACATGCCGCTCTACCCGGAGATTGATGAAACCTACACCGCCCTGTGCGCCGGGCTGGCGCAGCGCGGCATCGCCTATGTGCATGTGATGGACCAGACCAACTTTTTCTTCAATGCCGATGATGCCGAAGCCAAGGCTGACGCGATCAAAAACCTGCTGCGCGCCTGTCGGCAGACGCTGGGTGACACGCCGCTGATTCTGGCGGGCGACTTAACGCTGGCGCGCGCGCAGGCGCGGGTGGATGAGGGGCTGATCGATCTGCCAGCCTTCGGCCAGCCCTACATCGCCAACCCGGATTTGGTGGCGCGGCTGAAACATGGCTGGCCGCTGGCGAAACCGGATCGCGACACCTACTACGGCGGCTCGGCAGAGGGTTACATCGACTATCCGCCCTACCAACCGGCCTGAAACGGCCAGCGATGAGAGGAGAAGGCATGAGCCAGGATAAATTCCGCGATTTAGAGCGCTCGGACATGTTGCAGCGGCCACCGGTGGGGCAGACCCAGCCGGGCGGCAACCAGCCGCTGATTGTTACGCCGACCTTTGTGCTGCGCAGCGACGCCACGCCCTGGCAGGATCGGCCGCACGATGCGGGATCGTCGGTCGATCGCCATGGCCAGGAGGTGACGCAGCCGGATCGGCATGCCAATCGGCTGGCGCTGGAGCCAGATCCAAACTTGGCCTTCGAGCATTGGGACGAGTATTGGCGCAAAGTGCACGGCCCCAAATTCGCCTATGCCGGGCCAGAGACGCAAAACGACAGCGTACTGCGCTACGATCAGGTGCACCGGCTGGCCTCCGGCCCCTCCTCCGGGTTCCGCCCGCCCTACCGGGCGATGGTGGGCGCGGATGGCCGGCTGGTGGCCGATCCGGCGGCGCGGGTGCCCGCCTATCGCCGCCCGTCATGGGATGGCTTTGCCTACATCGCCTATGGCTCGGAGGAGGCGGTCACCGCCACCCTCGATCAGGAGCAGTACGCCAAACGCATCATTGCCGATGAGCAGACGGTGTTCCGCAAGGTGAGCCGCGAGCTGGCGCGGGAGTACATCCTGATCCCGAGCGCCCGCCACCGCGACCCCTTCAGTCTGGTGAAGATTCACATTCGCCGGCCGCACCTGACGCGTGAGGCGTTCCAACAGCGCTGGCTGCATCAGCACGGCGATGAGGTGATGGCGAAGCCGGAGACGCAGGAGTATGTGCGCCGCTACGCCCAGTTGCACCCGTTTGCCATGACCCAGCCGGATGAGGAGGGAGCGAAAATCGATGGCATCAGCGTCTTCTCTTTCAGTTCGCTGAATGACGTGGAGGATTACCTCGCCACCGAGGCGTGGGCAGCGATTGAACAGGCCGAGGCGGAGATCGCTGACCCGGACACCTCAGAGTTCTGGACAGCGGTCAACTATAGCGTCATCAACCGGTTGGCCCCCGAGCAAGCCACCGCCCGTTAGCGGGGTGCAGGCACTCATGAGGCAGATGCATGGCATCTATGAGCGGATTCGCCATAATCATGGGACGTGCTTTGCTTTAGGCTACAGGAACCGCAATCCAGCGGTTCCTAACCAACCTACCGGGTAAATGATGTTAAAAGAGAATTTCAGCGATCTTATCTCCTTGATGGTCATCGCCCGCGAAGGCAGTTTTACCCGCGCGGCCGCCAAGCTGGGCGTCTCCCAATCCGCCCTGAGCCATGCGATCCGTGGGCTAGAGACGCGGCTGGGCATCCGCCTGCTGACGCGCACCACCCGCAGCGTCGCGCCGACCGTCGCGGGCGAACAGCTAATCACGAGCATCAGCCCGCACCTGACCGGCATTGAGGAGCAGCTGGTGCAGTTGCGTGAGATGCGCGACCGCCCGGCGGGCACCATTCGCCTCAACGCGGGCGAGCACGCGCTGCAATCGGTGATCTGGCCAGCGCTGGGTTCCTTTGTGCGCGACTACCCGGACGTCAACGTGGAGGTGGTGGTGGACAACGCCCTGACCGATATTGTCAGCGGCCGCTATGACGCTGGCATCCGGTTGGGTGAGCAGGTGGCGAAAGATATGGTGGCGGTGCGCATCGGCCCCGACATCCGCATGGTGGTGGTTGGCTCGCCCGACTATTTCGCCCGCCACGGCAAACCCGAAACGCCGCAGGCGTTGCAGCAGCACAACTGCATCAACTTGCGCCTGCCGACGCTGGGCGGGCTGTATGCGTGGGAGTTCAAGCAGGGCGAGCAGGCGCTGCGGGTGCGGGTCGAAGGGCAACTGACCTTCAGCAGCCTGCCGACGCGCATTCAGGCAGCAGTGGCCGGGCTGGGGCTGGCGTTCCTGCCGGAAGACAGCGTACAGCAGGAGCTGGCCGATGGCCGGCTGGAACTGGCGTTGGAAGCGTGGTGCGACACCTTCCCCGGCTACTACCTCTACTATCCCAGCCGCAAACAGCACACCCTGGCCTTCACCAAACTGATTGAGGCGCTGCGCTACCCGCGTTAATCGCCCGCCATTGATGAGCCTGGCTCATCTCCTCATCCGCGCGGGTGGGGCTAATCCCTGTCCGTCCGCTCTTTATAATGGATGTTCCACAGGCGCGCCGCGCCTGACAACACAGGAGCAGACCATGCAAACACGTACATTGGGCAACAGCGGCCTGGCCGTTTCGGCATTGGGATTGGGCTGCATGGGGCTGAGTTATGGCTACGGGCCAGCCACCGACAAGCAGCAGGCGATCGCCCTGATCCGCGCGGCGGTCGATCGCGGCGTCACCTTCTTCGACACCGCCGAGGTGTACGGCCCCTTCATTAATGAAGAGGTGGTGGGCGAAGCGCTGGCACCGGTGCGTGATCAAGTCGTGATCGCCAGTAAATTTGGCTTCGATCTGCCGCAGCCGGATAACCGGCAGGTGCTCAACAGCCAGCCGGCGCACATCCGACAGGCGGTGGAGGGGAGCCTCAAGCGCCTCAAGGTGGAGTGTCTGGATCTGCTCTACCAGCACCGCGTTGACCCGGCCGTGCCGATCGAAGAGGTGGCGGAGACGGTGAAAGCGCTGATCAAAGAGGGCAAGGTCAAGCACTTCGGCCTCTCTGAGGCGGGGGCGCAGACCATTCGCCGGGCGCACGCCGTGCAGCCGGTGGCGGCGTTGCAGAGTGAGTATTCGCTCTGGTGGCGCGAGCCGGAGCAGGAGATCCTGCCGCTGCTGGAGGAGCTGGGCATCGGCTTTGTGCCCTTCAGCCCGCTGGGCAAGGGCTTCCTCACCGGGGCGATTGCCGCCGACACCCAATTTGACGCCAGCGACTTCCGCAACGTGGTGCCGCGCTTTGCGCAGGAGGCGCGCGAGGCCAATCAGGCGTTGGTCGATGCACTAAAAACGGTGGCCGCGCAGCAAAACGTTACCCCGGCGCAGATCGCGCTGGCGTGGTTGCTGGCCCAGAAACCCTGGATTGTGCCGATCCCCGGCACCACCAAACTGCACCGGCTGGAGGAGAACCTCGGCGCGACGGAGATTACGCTCAATGCGGCAGATCTGCGCCAGATCGAGCAGGCACTGGCTGCCGTCCGGGTGGTGGGCGACCGCTATCCCGAGGAGATGCAAAAACGGGTGGGGCGTTAACCGCGCCCTGATTAGGGCCGGTTGGCCGGCGCAGGATTGCGGAATCGATATATCTAAGATATATTTTAGCTGCTTTTGCGGCCAGCCCGGCCGCACCACGCGTGACGCCCAATGCAATGGGCCATGAGATAAGGAACCGTGATGCAGCAAACTTCCACACCGCGCGCCGTCAACTACCCGACCCGTGTCCGCAACGAGCTGGTTTTCCGTGAGATCACCGTCAAGCAGGTGACCACGGTGGCCGGCTGCTTCCGTCGCGTGGTCTTTCAGGGCGATCAGCTGGCGGGCTTTACCTCGGCTGGCTTTGATGACCACATCAAAATGTTCTTCCCAGATCCTGCGACCGGCGAGCTGCGCCTGCCTACCGTCACGGCGGAGGGGATCGACTGGGGCGATGGCCCGCGCCCGCCCAACCGCGACTACACGCCGTTGCAGTTTGACGCGGTGCACAACGAGCTGACCATCGACTTCTTCATCCATGCGCAGGGCGTGGCAAGCGACTGGGCCGCGACGGCCAAGCCGGGCGACCGACTGGCAATGGGCGGCCCGCGCGGTTCGCTGGTGGTGCCGGAGAGCTACGCCCACCAGATCTACGTCTGTGATGAGAGCGGCCTGCCAGCGCTGCGCCGCCGACTGGCGATGGTAGCGGCCCACGGCGGCAAGCCGTCGTTGACGGTGCTGGCGTTTGTCAGCCAGCCAGAGGCCAAAACCTATCTGGACGACGCGCCGGACGTGCAGTGCGAGTGGCTGGTGGCCGCCGAGGGCGCGACAGCCGACACCCTCATGGAACGGGTGCGCGCGCTCACCTTGCCAGCAAAGGATTACTTCATCTGGCTCACTGGCGAAGGTGAGATTGTGAAGGGCCTGAGCGACCACATTCTGGCGCAGGGCACCGATCCGGCGCTGGTGCGCGCCGTCGCATACTGGCACGCCAAATAATCCTATCCCGCCGCCCGGCGGGATATTTTTCACTGGCCGGACGCCTGACGCACGCTATTTCCACCGCTCAGTAGCGCTATTCGGCTCGCTATTTCTGCCCCGGCCCACAGCGGCGCGAATAAACGACCCACCGCGTGGGAATCGCTATTTCCCGGCCACGGCGCTCGCTTGTAATCTTCACTTTAGCCCGATATGCTGCCCCACTGGCTTGAATACCCTCCAAATTGACCATGACTAAACCACACGCTGTACCGCCTGCCGGCGTCCCCTTTTCACCGGCAGAAAAAGGCCGCGAGTTCGGCGGGAAAAGACATCGCCGCGAAAGGTTGTTCGACGCAAATGATATTCGCCTGATGATCCTTTCCATTTTGCAAAGCCGGGCGGCCCATGGCTATGAGGTGATTAAATCCATCGAGGAGTTGTCGAAGGGGGAATATACGCCGAGCGCCGGGGTTATTTACCCTAACCTGACCCTGATGGAGGAGATGGGATATATCACGGCCAGCGATCAGCAGGCGGGCAAAAAAGCCTATGCGCTGACGGCGGCGGGGCAGGCACAGCTAACGGAGCACCAGACAGTGCTGGCGGCGGCGGTTGGCCGCCTACATGCGCTGGCGGTGCTGGCAAATAACCGCGCGCGGCCCGAGGTGCAACAGGCGATCAATAATATCCGTTCGGCGCTTAACACCCGCCTCTCGAAAGAGGCCGTCTCAGAAGAGACGCTGCACACCATTATTGACGCGCTGGAGTGCGCCACCCGCGCCATTGAGCATAGCTAAATTGCCACCCCGGCCAACACAGAGAAGGAGCTTCAATGAGCAGTGAGAGTGTACAGGCATGGCTAGCACACCATGCCCCCGACCTGCATGTGGTCACCCAATCACAGAGCACCGCCACCGTCGCGCTGGCGGCCGAGGCTTTCGGCGTGGCACCGGGGCAGATTGCCAAGACCCTCTCGTTCCGGGTGAATGATGACGTGATCCTGTTGGTGATGGCTGGCGACGCCCGGCTGGACAACAAGAAGTACAAGGAGCAGTTCGGCGTGAAGGCGCGGATGCTGGGCAGCGAGGAGGTAGAGGCGCTGACCGGCCACCCGGTGGGCGGCGTCTGCCCGTTCGCTACCCCGGCAGCCGCCACGCTCTACTGCGACGCCTCGCTTCAGGCATGGGATGAGGTGATCCCGGCCGGTGGCTCCGCCAATACCGGGGTGCGCATCGCGCCAGACCGGCTGGCAGTGCTGGTCGGCGCGCAGTGGGTCAATGTGGCCCGCGAACCGGTGGTCGCCGAGTAACAGTGACGGTGGCATAGCGCTCTGGCTCCTCGCCGCGTCTTGCAGAGTGCGCGGCTGGTGGCTCCGCCAATACCGGGGTGCGCATCGCGCCAGACCGGCTGGCAGCGCTGGTCGGCGCGCAGTGGGTCAATGTGGCCCGCGAACCGGTGGTCGCCGAGTAACAGTGACGGCGGCATAGCGCTCTGGCTCCTCACCGCGTCTTGCAGAGTGCGCGGCCGATGGCTCCGCCAATACCGGGGTGCGCATCACGCCAGACCGGCTGGCAGCGCTGGTCGGCGCGCAGTGGGTCAATGTGGCCCGCGAACCGGTGGTCGCCTAGTCGCCGTGACAGCGCCGGTTACGCGTCGTCTGCCGCGTGGCGTTGCGCCAGAATGCGCGGCAGGTTGCTCTCCAGCCAGTCGGCCAGCCCTTCCACCTGCTCACGTACCTCCTGCCCGAGCGGCGTCAGATGGTACTCAACGTGCGGTGGCACCACCGGGTAGGCAACGCGCGCGACAAACCCATCTTCTTCCATATAGCGCAGCGTCTGCGCCAGCATCCGCTCACTCACGCCACCGATTTTGCGCCGCAGTTCACTGAAGCGCAGCGTCTCGCTTTTCAGGGCAATCATCACCAGCACCGCCCAGCGGCTGGTCACCCGCTTCAGCACCTCTCGTGAGGGACAATTGACGTTGAGCAGCTCGCCACGTTGCAGCCGCTCCGCCAGGGGTGGGGTTATTTTTTGCATACTAACACTCTTGTAAGTACTTACGAAAAGTTAGTTTGAGGCATAAGCTGGGTTTTAGCACGAGGTTTTTGTTCGCCGGGCGACCTCTGATCCCGGCCTGACCCATAACCCAGGAGTTTGAGATGATGGTAGTAACAGGCGCGACCGGCCAGCTGGGCCGATTGGTGATTGAGGCATTGCTTGAGCACGTCCCGGCAGGCGAAATCATTGCCGCCGTGCGCACCCCGGCCAAGGCTGCCGATCTGGCGGCGCGCGGCGTAGTGGTGCGTGAAGCCGACTACAACCGCCCGGAGACGCTGGCGGCGGCCTTCGCTGGCGCGGACAAGCTGCTGCTGATCTCCTCAAGCGAAGTAGGGCAGCGCCTTGCCCAGCATCAGGCGGTGATTGATGCGGCGAAAGCGGGGGGCGTGAATTTGATTGCCTACACTAGCCTGCTCAATGCCGACAACACTCCGCTGGCACTGGGTGAGGAGCACCGCGCCACCGAGGCCGCCCTGCGCGCCTCCGGCGTACCCTACGTCCTGCTACGCAATGGCTGGTACACCGAAAACTATGCCGCCAGCATCGCACCGGCGCTGGCACATGGGGTGTTCATTGGCGCGGCCGACGAGGGGCAGATCGCCTCCGCGCCCCGTGCTGACTATGCCGCGGCTGCCGCTGCCGTGCTGCTGGCGGACAATCAGGCCGGGCAGGTCTACGAGCTGGCCGGTGATGAGAGCTACACGCTGGCGGCGTTCAGCGCGGAGATCGCCCGCCAGAGCGGCCAGCCGGTGCGCTACCTTAACCTGCCGCGCGAGGAGTTCGAGCGTGCGCTGCTCAATGCCGGCCTGCCCGCCGGGCTGGCGGCACTGTTGGCGGACTCAGACAGCGGCGCGGCACAGCAGGCGCTGTTTGACCAGAGCCACACCCTCAGCCGCCTGATTGGCCGCCCCACCACCCCCTTTGCCGACGTGATTCGCGCCACCCTCGCGGCGTGATAGTAGCCGGGGCGACGCTGCCCGCCCCGGTCTTTTTCTGCCCGCCCACGCCACGTCGCCTACACTGAAAGGTCAGGCGCGGCCCAACTATTGGGTTTTCTCTTCTTACCACCAGGAGCAGATCATGAGCAGCATTACCCCAGAAAATGCCACCACAGAACGCCATATCGAACAGTTTCTTACCCAACTTAACGCGGCCGGCGGCCCACCGATGGAGCAGCTTTCGCCAGAGCAGGCACGGCAGGTGCTGGTGGACGCGCAAAACTCCGTGCAGGTGGATCTCTCTGGCGTCGAGATCAGCGAAAAGACCGTCAACAGCAGCGGCCACGATCTCAGCCTGACCATTGTCCGGCCGGAGGGCGCAACCGGCACCCTGCCGGTGTTTATGTTTTTCCACGGCGGCGGCTGGGTGCTGGGCGATTTCCCGACCCACCAGCGGCTGGTGCGTGATCTGGTGGTAGAGAGCGGCGCGGCGGCCGTGTTCGTCAACTACACCCCGTCACCGGAGGCGCAGTACCCGGTTGCCATCAATCAGGCCTATGCCGCCACCTGCTGGGTCGCCAACCACGGTTATGAGATCAATCTCGACGGTGGGCGGCTGGCAGTGGTTGGCAACAGCGTCGGCGGCAACATGGCGGCGGTGGTCAGCCTGATGGCGAAGGAGCAGGGCGCGCCCCAGCTGCGCTATCAGGTGCTGCTCTGGCCGGTGACCCACGCTGCCTTTGATACCGACTCCTATGGGAGCTACGCCGAAGGCTTCTTCCTGACGCGCAACATGATGAAGTGGTTCTGGGACAACTACACCGACGACCCGAGCAAACGCACCGAGCTGCACGCCTCTCCGCTGCTGGCGACGCCGGAGCAGCTGGCTGGCCTGCCGCCAGCGCTGATCCAGGTCGCCGAGTTTGATGTGCTGCGTGATGAGGGAGAAGCCTACGGCCGCAAGCTGAACGAGGCCGGCGTCGAGACCACGTTGGTGCGCTACGACGGCCTGATCCATGACTATGGGTTGCTCAACCCAATCAGCCAGGTGCCAGCGGTGAAGATAGCCATCTCACAGGCCGCGGCGGCCCTGAAACAGCGCCTCGCCTGATCCCCATCCGGCCCCGTCCGGGGCCGGATTTCAGCCTTGCAGCAGCGCGATGCTCTGTTTGATCTCGCGCTCAATGTCCGCTTCGCTCCAGCTTGCCAGCACGGAGGAGAACGGCTCGAACGAGTAGAGGCCGCGATAGCCAAGGCGTTCCAGGTTATCCACTTGCTGCTTGCTCTTCAGCCGGTCTGTCGGCGTCAGCATGATGCGCTCCTCATCGGTCAAGTTGGCGGCCGGGCGGTCATCCTCCACACCCGAAAGGTGCACCAGCCCGATGCTCTCCATCGCCATCTGCCGGTCAAAGGCCGCCTGATCTACCTCATCCAGATGGTGGTGGAAGGTGTCTACCACCAGCTTGTAGGGCGCGGCCGCGTCATGGATCAGTGATTGCGTCAGCAACGAGGAGCGCAGGGAGCTGATGCCAAAGCCCAGCGGCTCTACCAGCCCTGTGACGCCATACTGCTGGAACAGCGGGGCCAGCGCGCTCAGCGCCTGTAGTGTCTCCTGCTGTTTCTGCTCATCACTGCGCGAGTCATCGGCGCTACAGTGCGGGCAGAGCACCAGCGCCTGACAGTGGATGGCCTGCGCCTCCTTCAGCATCGCCTCGGCGTTCGCCAGCACCTGTGCGCGCTCCGCCCCCAAGTTAAAGCGGCCCAGCGCGTTGATGGTGATGATCTCCATGCCATATTTCTGCGCCAGCGCGTTCACCTGTTCCGCACTCAAATCATCAGTGATCTTGCCGCTGGGCATGTCATTACGCAGTTCCACCTTATTCAGGCCGCACCTCTTCACGACCTGGAAAAATTGCTCGATGGTCAGGTTAGGGGCGATTTTACGGTTGATACAGAAGCGGTCGAGCGCGATAGCCATAATGTCTCCAAAAGCCGTTGCTGGATGAAGTAAAAGACGCCCCGCTGGCGGGAAAAGCGCGTCTGGTCACAGGTGAAATGTTCCGTCGCTTAAGAGAACATTTATTCCATAATAAAAGAATAATGGAATGCGGATTTTTAGAGGCAGCTCAAAAAATTTCTTCTGCCACGCTGAAACAACATTGGGCCTTGCGAGGCACCTTCCAGCCTTTTCAACGGCAGGCGGTTTGCTCTGCCGAGGTCAGGAAGGTCAATGATGGCTAAGGGTTTGTTGCGATAGGAGCAGGGTGAGGGAGTAAGGGACGCGTGCCAGATGACAGTTACATGATCGGCTGCACATTTTTGCGAGGCAGCTCCATAAAATAAAACATCCCAAAATAAAATATTTGAAACTTTTTTTTCAATGAAATAGAGTTTTTGCCAACAGCCGCTGGCAAGCCCCCTGTTGCAGGCGTGGCGCGGCCAGCCCGGCACCACCGTGTCAAAGACATCAAATTATGAGGGTGAGACATGAAAATCGTGGGTAACTTTATTGGCGGCAAAACCTGCCAGAGCGCCAGCAGCCAGACCATCCCGGTCTATAACCCCGCCACCGGCAAGGTGGAGTGCGAAGTGACGCAGAGCACCGGCGACGAGGTACTGGCCGCCATTGAGGCGGCGCATCAGGCTTTCCCGGCCTGGGCGGCGACCACCCCGCTGCGCCGTGCGCGCATCATGTTCAACTTCAAGGCCTTGCTGGAGCAGCACCGTGAGGAGCTGGCGCAACTGATCGTCAGCGAGCATGGCAAGGTCTACTCCGATGCGCTGGGCGAACTGACGCGCGGCCTGGAGGTGGTGGAGTTTGCCTGTGGCATCCCGCACCTGATCAAGGGCGAGTACTCCCCAGAGGTGGGCGGCGGCGTCGATAGCTTCTCCATGCAGCAGCCGCTGGGTGTGGTGGCTGGCATTACCCCGTTCAATTTCCCGGCGATGGTGCCGATGTGGATGTTCCCCATCGCCCTGACCTGCGGTAACACCTTTGTGCTGAAGCCGCCGGCGCTGGCGCCCTCTGCGGCGGTGCGCATGGCGGAACTGCTGAAAGAGGCGGGCCTGCCGGATGGCGTCTTCAACGTGGTGCACTGCGCCAATGAAGATGCGGAACAGCTCTACACGGATTCGCGCGTGCAGGGTGTCAGCTTTGTTGGCTCCTCCACCGTTGCCGAATACATCTACAAGACCGCCAGCGCCCACGGCAAGCGAGTGCAGGCGTTTGGTGCGGCGAAAAACCACGCCATTGTGATGCCAGATGCTGATCTGGATGCCACCGTCAATGCGCTGATGGGCGGCGCGTTTGGCTCTGCGGGCGAGCGCTGCATGGCCCTGCCGATTGCGGTGGTGGTGGGCAATGACACCGCCGACAAGCTGGTGCAGAAACTGAAGCCGCTGATCGCGGAGCTGCGCGTTGGCCCCGGCCTGCAACAGGGCGGCGAAGAGAATGAGATGGGGCCGCTGGTCTCCTCTGAGCACCAGAAAAAAGTGGTGGGCTACATCGACAAGGGCGTGGCCGAAGGGGCCAGTCTGGTGGTAGATGGCCGCAATTACCAGGTGGCGGGCGCGCCGGGCGGTTACTTCGTCGGCGGCACCCTGTTCGACCACGTGACGCCGGAGATGGTGATCTACCGTGAGGAGATCTTCGGGCCAGTACTGGGCATTGTGCGTGTGCCGGACTACCAGACCGCCATTGAGACAGTAAATGGCCATGAGTTTGGCAACGGCAGCGCCATCTTCACCAGCAACGGGCGCTATGCGCGTGAGTTCGTCAGCAGCGTGCAGGCTGGCATGGTCGGCGTCAACGTACCGGTGCCGGTACCCATGGCCTTCCACAGCTTTGGCGGCTGGAAACGTTCAGTATTCGGCGCGCTCAACGTTCACGGCACCGACGGCGTGCGCTTCTATACGCGCATGAAGACCGTCACCGCCCGCTGGCCGAGCGGCCAGCAGACGGTCTCCGAGTACAGTATGCCGACGCTGGGTTGATTGACACACCGCAACAGGAGGGAGTCATGTCTCCACTGCTTTCCAAACTGCAACAACCGGACGCGCAGGGGCGCGTCCAGCACATTACCCCTGAAAATGCTGGCTGGGAGTATGTCGGGTTTGAGGTGTACCACCTGAAGTCGGGCCAAAAGCTGGCGCTGGAGAGTGAAGGTGATGAACTGTGTCTGGTGCTGGTGGCCGGGCGGGCCTCGGTCGCGACCTCCAAGGCGGAATTTCCGCACATCGGCAAGCGCATGAGCCCGTTTGAGCGCGTGCCGCCCTATTCGGTCTATGTGCCGCACCATGACAGCGTCAACGTGCTGGCCGAGAGCGATCTGGAATTGGCGGTCTGCCGCTCGCCCTCTCGCGGCGCACTGCCGGCACGGCTGATCACGCCGGAAGAGGTGGGCGTGGAGCGCCGTGGCAAGGGGCGCAACAAACGGCTGGTGCACAATATCCTGCCGGACAGCGAACCGGCCGATAGCCTGCTGGTAGTGGAGGTCTACACCGCCGAGGGCGACACCAGCTCCTACCCGAGCCACAAGCATGACGACAAAAACTCGCCGGATGAGACCTATCTGGAGGAGTCCTACTATCACCGCCTCGATCCGGCGCAGGGCTTCTGTATGCAGCGCGTCTATACCGACGACCGCTCGCTGGATGAGTGCATGGCGGTCTACAACGGCGACGTGGTGAAAGTGCCGCGCGGCTACCACCCGGTGGCGACCATTGCTGGCTATGACAGCTACTACCTGAACGTGATGGCTGGCCCGGTACGCAAGTGGAAATTCACTTGGGAGAAGGATCACGCCTGGATCAACAGCGACGCCTACCCGAAGGGGCAGTCGGAGCGCTGACAGGGCAGTTGTGGCGTTGACTCAGTAAAAACGGCCACCTGCGGGTGGCCGTTCTACATCATTTGGCTGGCTGGGTAGTGAGGGTGCTGGCACCGCTGGCCTGTGCGTTGGTCAGGGCCAGTGAGACTGCCAGAGTTTGGGCAAGGCACATGGAGGCCACCTGGGAGCGGAAGCCGTCCACCTGCGCCTCGCGCACCACGAAGCATACATCGCTGAACGCCGCCAGCGGGCTGACCTGGCTGTCGGTGATGGCAATCTGCTGCGCGCCCTGTTTCGCGCCAAGTTGCACCAGATCCACCGCCTCCTGCGCGTAAGGGGAGTAGCTGATGGCGATCACCACGTCGTTCGGCTTCACCATGCTGAGCTGCTCGGTAAACATGCCGCCAAGGCCGTCGATCAGGAAGGCGCGGCGCTCAAGGTGGCGCAGGGCGTAGGTCAGGTAGGAGGCGACGCTGAAGGAGCGGCGCAGGCCAATCACATAGATGGTGTCGGCGTTGTGCAGCATCTCCACCGCACGCTCGAGCTGATCCGGGCTGACCTGCATTGCCAGTTGCTGCAACGCCTGCGCGTTCACCATGGTGAAGACGTTGAGGATCTCCGCTGGCTTCTCGGGCACCGCGTTCTCCTCGGTGGAGGTTTGGCGGAACAGGCGCGCACGCTCGGTGTAACTGACGGTTTCCTCCATCAGGTGCTGGCGGAAGACCTGTTTCATCTCGTTGAAGCCGCTGAAACCAAAGGCATTGGCAAAGCGGATCAGCGTGGAGGGCGGCACATCAGCCTGGGTGGCGATGGAGGCAACGGTATCAAAGGCGATGCTGTTGCTGTTGTCGAGAATATAGCGGGCCACCTGCTTCAGGCGCTTGCTCAAAGTATCGTAGCGACGGCGGATCTCATCCTGTAACAGCGAGAGTTGGGTCGGGTTAGTCATATCGGTGGCTCACAAGGGAAGACAGGGATCAGGTGAAAAACGAAACACGTTTTCATTGTTGCCATTCTATCAGATGAATTGAAAATTTCATTTGTTGCGGCAAATCCCAGCCTTTATTTCATCGTACCTTGAAAAAGGTCACAAATTGGCACACCGGGCGCAGGGTGACACCCGGATACCGCACGTTTTATGCAGGGTGAACGCGACGCGGCCCTGAATGGGCCGCGTGGGCGCTACTTTTTCAGCGCGTCTGGCAGGGGGCGGACATCACGCCAGAAGCCGATCAGCGTCAGGTAGTTCTGCTTCACCTGTTTGATCAGCGCGGCGTCATCCAGTTCACCGTGCAGCCAACGGCGGGAGGCGTGGCCGAAGATGGTGCGGCCGACGGCAAAGCCCTTCACGCAGCGGGCAGCCGCGGCGGCGGCAAAGCCCGATTTCAGCTCCGCCTCTGGCGCGTCGAGGCCCAAAATCACCACGCCACGGCAGTAGTCGTCATTGGCGTCGATCACGGCGCCCACCTGCTCCCAGGCAGCGGTGGAGAGCGGTGGAAGCTTCCACCAGTCGGGCTGGATGCCCAGCTCATAGAAGCGCGTCAGGGCGTCGATGTAGAAGCGCTCATCCTTGTCATCGCTGCTCTCGGGCAGGATCACCTCCAGCAGCAGCTCATGGCCGCTCTGGCAGCAGGCACGGTAGACCTCCAGCAGCAGAGCCTCCTGCTCCTGACGCAGCGCGGCCGGATCTTGCGGGTGGTAGAACACCAGACATTTGACCACATGCTCCTGTGGCCAGCTCACCAACTGGGAGCCGATGTCGCCATGCTCCAGCCGCAGCGGGCGCGAACTGGGCAGCTCAATCGGCCGGCCAATCCACCAGCCCTGCCCGGTGATGGCGTTCAGCGCCGGCTGGCCGTAGGTGGTGTCAGCCAGAATGCCGCTGTTGTTCGCCAGCCCTGCCTCGGTGGCGGCCTCACGCGCGGCCTGGAGCAGCAGCAGTTTCAGCGTCGGGATGCGGTCATAAGGGACGCCCGCCTCGTCGGCCATATCCTCCAGCTGCTTGCGGTGGTCGAAGGCGAACACGCACAGCTCCGGCCACGCCTGCTTGCGGGTGGTGACGCGGTGCAGGTGGTTAAGGCGTACATCGCGATCCGGGCGCGGCACCTGGGTGTCGCGGCTCAGGTAGTCGTCCAGCTCTGCCTTGGTCGGCATCGCCGGGGCGCAGCCGTGGCGGGAGACCACCAGCGCGCCGCAAGCATTGGCGTAGCGGCAGGCCTGATCCCAGCCCTCATCATTAAGGTAGCCGCGCAGCAGGCCAGACATAAAGGCATCGCCCGCGCCCAGCACGTTCAGCACATCGACGCGCACGCCGCTATGCAGCTTGACCTGGCCCCAGCCGTCCGGGATCTCTCCCTCGAACACGGAGCAGCCCTGCGCGCCGCGCTTGCACACCAGCGTGGCCTGCGTGTGCTGGCGCACGTTTTTCAGCGCCGTCAGGGTGTCCGTGCTGCCGCCAGCGATGTGGAACTCCTCTTCGGTGCCGACGATCAGGTCAAATTTGTTCAGGACTTCCTGCAACTGGCGGGTCACCTGCGCGGACTCAATGAAACGCGTTTCGCCATCGCCCAGTGAGGTCAGCCCCCAGAGTACCGGGCGGTAGTCAATGTCCAGCGCGGTGCGCAGGCCATGCTTGCGCGCATAGTCCAGCGCCTTCAGCACGGCGGCGCGGGTATCCGGGTGCGACAGGTGGGTGCCGGTTACCGCCACCGCACGCGCCGAGGCGATGTAATGCTCATCAATGTCATCCGGCACCAGCCCCATGTCGGCGCAGTTGTCGCGGTAGAAGATGAGCGGGAAGGTCTCCTGATCCTTGATGCCGAGGATCACCAGCGCGGTCAGGCGCTGCTGGTCGGTGATCAGGTACTGGGTATCGACGCCGACCTGTTGCAGCGTCTCCCGTAGGAAGCGGCCATTATGCTCATCGCCGACCCGCGCCAACATACCTGACTTCAGGCCCTGAATTGCGGTGCCATAGGCCACGTTGCCGGATGAACCGCCGAGGTATTTGGAAAAGGTGCTCATGTCTTCCAGTCGCGCGCCAATCTGCTGGCCGTAGAGGTCAACCGCAATGCGGCCGATGCAGATGACATCCAACTGTTTGGGTTGTGTCGCCATACCAGATTCCTTCTAAAAGGGATGAAGAAGCATTTTTCAGCAGTATGGGGAATAAAAATTTCAAAAACAAGAATGAATGAAATCAAGTATCCAAAAATGTGAGTGGCGACAAACAATGCCTGTTCCGGCGCGGGGTTAGCATCGACTGTCGGTTGTGAAAGGGGCCGGAGCTGGGTGTTGCCTTGGTTTTCAGTTGATTGAATTCAATCAAAAATTTGTGAGGAGGCACGCAAAAGAGAGCGAAAGGTTGCGTAACGTTACGATAAGCGCGCAGCGGGTCGAATGGACGTTTTATTTCATTTTTTGATCTTACTCGCAAAATGGAATGTTTCTTCTGGAATGGTATTTTGTGGAAAAAAAATTTGTTTATAATTCCCCCACGTTTCACTGCTCGCTGTCTGTCCGCCGTTGGCGGGCCTGCGGGGCAGGTGGCCCACTGACCGGATGGGCGTACTGCGCCGGGCGGCAGCCCGATACCACCAGATGATAAACAGGAAGGGTTCAACAATGGCTAAGACGAGACTCACAGTGGCGCAGGCGTTGGTTAAGTTCCTTGATAACCAGTACGTTCTGGTGGACGGCGAGGAGATCAAGTTTGTAAAAGGGATTTTTGCCATTTTCGGCCACGGTAACGTGCTTGGGCTTGGGCAGGCGCTGGAGCAGGATCGTGGCGCGCTGGTGGTGCACCAAGGGCGCAACGAGCAGGGCATGGCCCATGCGGCCATCGGCTACGCCAAGCAGAAACTGCGCCGTGAGATCTACGCCTGTAGCTCCTCTGTCGGCCCCGGTGCCGCCAACATGGTGACCGCCGCGGCCACCGCCACCGCCAACCGCATCCCGCTGCTGCTGCTGCCGGGCGACGTGTTCGCCACCCGCCAGCCCGACCCGGTGCTGCAACAGATTGAGCAGCCGCATGACCTGAGCATCAGCACCAATGACGCCTTCCGCGCCGTCAGCAAATACTGGGATCGCGTGTCGCGCCCGGAACAGCTGATGAGCGCCTGCATTAACGCCATGCGGGTGCTGACCGACCCGGCCGAGACCGGCGCGGTCACCCTGTCGCTGCCACAAGATGTGCAGGGCGAAGCCTATGACTACCCGGACTACTTCTTCCAGAAACGCGTGCACCGCATGGATCGCCGCCCGGCCACCGCTGGCATGGTGCAGGACGCACTGGCAATCGTCGCCCGCAAACGCAAGCCGCTGATCGTCTGCGGCGGCGGGGTGAAGTACAGCGCGGCGGCGGCGGCGCTGCAACAGTTCGCTGAGCGTTACGGCATTCCGTTCGCCGAGACCCAGGCTGGCAAAGGGGCGATTGTCTCTGACCATGCGCTGAACCTCGGCGGCATCGGCGAGACCGGCAGTTTGGCCGCCAATACCCTGGCAAAAGAGGCCGATTTGGTGATTGGCGTTGGCACCCGTTACACCGACTTCACGACGTCATCGAAGTGGATCTTCCAGAACCCGGACGTGGAATTCCTGAACATCAATGTCAGCGCCTTTGACGCCGGCAAGCTTGATGGCGTGCAACTGCTGGCGGATGCGCGCGACGCGCTGGAGACCCTCGACAGCCGGCTGGCCGACAGCGGTTATCGCGCCAGTTGGGGCGATGCCATCAGCCGGGCGCGCGAAAGCCTCTACCGGGAGGTGGATCGGGTCTATCAGGTGGAGTACAGCGGCGAGGACTTTGTGCCGGAGATTGATGACCACCTGGATCGCAAGCAGGTGTTTGCCGAATTCATTGAGGCCACGCAGTCCGTGCTGACCCAGAGCAAGGTGCTCGGCACCCTGAATGAGATGCTGCCGAAGGATGCGGTGATCGTGGCCGCTTCCGGCAGTATGCCGGGTGACCTGCAACGCGTCTGGCGCACCACCGGCGTCAACGGCTACCACGTTGAGTATGGCTATTCCTGCATGGGTTATGAGGTCAACGCCTCGCTCGGCGTCAAGCTGGCGGAGCCGCAGCGTGAGGTCTACACCCTGCTTGGCGACGGCTCCTTCATGATGCTGCACTCTGAGCTGGTCACCTCCATTCAGGAGGGGGCAAAGATTAACGTGGTGCTGTTCGACAACATGACCAACGGCTGCATCAATAACTTGCAGATGGAGCACGGCATGAACAGCTTCACCACCGAGTTCCGCTTCCGCAATCACGAGGACAACAGCCTGACCGGCGGCTTTGTGCCGGTGAACTTCGCCATGCTGGCACAGGCTTACGGCTGCAAGACCTACAGCGTCACCACCTATGAGCAGCTGCGCGAGGCGCTGGAGGATGCGCGCAAACAGACCGTGTCGACGCTGATTGACATCAAGGTGCTGCCGAAAACCATGGTGCACAAGTACTTCAGCTGGTGGCGCGTTGGCGGCGCACAGGTCTCGAACCGCGACAGCATCCAGCGCGTGGCCGAGATGCTGAATGAGAATATCAATAAGGCGCGCGAATACTGACGCATCCCTGATTCCACGGGCAGCGGCCCGCTGCCCGCCCAGTTACTGCTTTCAGCCACACATGATTTAACGCAATTAAGCCGTATGCGATGAAAAAAACGTATGCGGGCGGGTAGCCCGTTATCTGAATCCTGAGGAGTACCCTACTATGTCATTGAATATTGGCGTTATCGGCACCGGCGCAATTGGCCAGGATCACATCCGTCGTTGCAGCAGTGTGCTCCAGGGCGCGCGCGTGGTGGCAGTCAACGACATCAACGCCGAACAGGCAGCCAATGTGGTCAGCCGCCTGCGCCTGGAGGCCAAGGTGTATGAGAACGGCCATGAGCTGATCAATGCGCCAGACGTGGACGCCGTGCTGGTGACCTCCTGGGGGCCAAGCCACGAGGAGTTCGTGCTCGCCGCCATCAAGGCGGGCAAACCGGTCTTCTGCGAAAAGCCGCTGGCGGTAACCGCCGAAGGGTGCAAACGCATCGTTGAGGCAGAGAGCGCCCACGGTAAGCGGCTGGTGCAGGTCGGCTTTATGCGCCCCTACGACAGCGGCTACCGCGCGCTGAAACAGGTAATCACCTCCGGCCAGATTGGCGAGCCGCTGATGCTGCACTGCGCGCACCGCAACCCGACCGTCGGCGACACCTACACCACGGACATGGCGATCACCGACACCCTGATCCATGAGATCGATGTGCTGCGCTGGCTGCTGGATGATGACTATGTCTCGGTGCAGGTGGTCTTCCCGCGCCAGACCTCCAACGCCTACAGCCACCTGAAAGATCCGCAGATCGTCCTGTTTGAGACTGCCAAGGGCGCGCGCATTGACGTCGAGATCTTCGTCAACTGCCGCTACGGCTATGACATCCAGTGCGAGGTGGTGGGGGAGACCGGCATCGCCCGCCTGCCGGAACCCTCCTCGGTGCAACTGCGCAGCGAGGCCAAGCTCTCCACCTCCATCCTGACCGACTGGAAGCAGCGTTTCATTGACGCCTACGACGTGGAGTTGCAGGGCTTTATCAACGACGTGCAGGCTGGCCAGCTGAGCGGCCCCTCCGCCTGGGATGGCTATGCCGCCGCCGTTACCGCTGATGCCTGCGTCGCCGCCCAGTTGAGCGGTGAAATCGTGCCGGTGGCGCTGCCGCCGCGCCCGGCCTTCTACGGCAAACCCAAGGCATAACCTACGCACTGTCATTGGGTCGGCGCTTCAGCCGTCGGCCCGCATGTACCAATTTAGGGAGTTACCATGAAAATCGCGTTTGATGTCGACGTCATCAAGGACATGGGCATTACCAGGATGGTTCACCAGGTGGCGGAGTGGGGCTACAAGTACATTGAGCAGTCGCCGCACCCGCAGATCAACCCGTTCTATAAGCATCCGAAAGCCAGCCGTGAGGTGATGACGGAGTACCGCAATGCGCTGAAGGCGACCGGGGTGGAGATCTCCTCCTTTATCGTGGTCTACCGCTGGTCAGGGCCGGGCGAGGATCGCCGCGTGGCGGCCGTAAAAAACTGGAAACGGATGATTGAGATCGCGGTGGAGATGGGCGTGCAGGTGATCAACACCGAGCTAGCTGGCAACCCGAACGAGCCGGAGATCTGCGAGGAGCTGTGGTATCGCTCGATGGAGGAGCTGCTGCCGATCATTGAGCGTGAGGGCATCCGTATGGAGGTGCAGTCGCACCCGTGGGATTTCTGCGAGCTGAACAATGAGACCTGCGATCTGGTGAAATCCCTGCGCAGTGACAACGTGAAGTACCTCTACAGCGTGCCGCACACCTTCTTCTACGACAAGGGCGTGGGCGATGTGGCGAACATGCTGCGCTACGCCGGCGACGATCTCTCCCATGTGCTGATCGCCGATACCCACAACCACACCAAGCACTGCCGCTACATTGTTAACCCGCCGGGCGTGGACGCCGCCGTGCACCAGCACGTCGGCATCGGCGAGGGGGAGGTGGATTTCGATACCCTGTTCAAGACGCTGCGTGAAATGGATTTTGCCAACAAGAAGTTCAAGGTGGGCGGTGAGCCGATCATTGCCGCCTCGCTGTTTGGCTACCCGGAAAAGATGAAATATCAGGCCGTGGAAACCCGTGAACGTATCGAGCGGGAACTGTTGCTCAAATAACCCAAATCATGCAGCGAGGCTTACCATGAACAAAGAGAACGTCAAACTGGCCATCGCGCCAATTGGCTGGACCAACGACGACATGCCGGATTTGGGCAGCGAGAACACCTTCCAGCAGTGCGTCAGCGAAATGGCGCTGGCGGGCTTCACCGGCAGCGAAGTGGGCAGCAAATACCCGCGTGACCCGGCGGTATTGAAACGGATGCTGGACGTGCGCGGCATCCAGATCTGCAACGCCTGGTTCAGTACCTTTTTCGCCGATGGCCTGAAAGAGAAGACCATCGACGAGTTTATCAACCACATGAACTTCCTGCATGAGATGGGCGCGCGGGTGATTGGCTGCTCCGAGCAGAGCAAGAGCATCCAGTGCACCACCAAGGCAGTGCTGGAGGAGAAGCCCCACTTCACCGAGGAGGAGTGGCAGCGGGTGGCCGACGGCTATAACACGCTGGCGAAACTGGCGGCGGAGAAGGGGATGCAGGTCTGCCTGCATCACCATATGGGCACCGCGATTCAGACCCCGGCGGAGATTGACCGCTTCATGGAGCTGGTCAACGACGACGTCTACCTGCTGTTTGATACCGGCCACCTTTACTACTCCGAAGGCTCCCAGCAAGTGATGATGCAGGTGTTTGAGAAGCATTTTGCCCGCATCAACCACGTGCACCTGAAAGATGTGCGTGACGAGGTGGTGGCGGATGTGCGCCGCAACCGGCGCAGCTTCCTGGATGGCGTGCGTATGGGCACGTTTACCATTCCCGGCGACGGCGTGATCGACTTTGCACCGGTGTTCAAACTGCTGGATGAACGCGGTTACCAGGGCTGGATTGTGGTAGAGGCGGAGCAAGACCCGGCGATCGCCAACCCGTTCGAGTATGCCAAACGGGCGCGCGAGTTTATTCGCGAGCACACCGGGCTGTAACACAAGGCAGGGCGCCTCGGCGCCCTGCTGTTCAGGCGCGCCGCACCCGGCCCATGTGGTGCGCATCCACCATCTGGCCATCCCGCACCGCGAAGCAGGGGCTGGTGCCCTCCACCTCAAAGCCAAACTTTCTGTAGAGCGCCAGCGCCGCGCGGTTGTCGGTGTAGACCGTCAGCTCCATCCGTTGCACATTCAACCAGTTATCACAAAGCTCCACTGCCGCGCCAAGCAGCGCACTGCCCACGCCACGCCCGTGGCAGGTGGGCAGTACGCCCATGCCAAAGGTCGCCACATGGCGGCGGCGCGCAGGGGTCTGCTGGAACAGCGTCAACTGGCCGACGATCTCGCCCTCGAGCAGCGCCACCAGACTACAGCTATCCGGGGCCGGGTTGCGCAGGCGCTCCTCCCAGCGGGCGACATTGGGGTAGGGTAGTTGCAACGTATCGCGGTAGACCGCCGGCTGGCTGTAGAGATGGTGCAGGGCGGCGGCATCTTCGACTTGCGTGTGACGGACAGTGATCGTCATGGTACGGCTCCTTGTCTAGGTGGCTGGCAATAACCCTTTAAATTATCTGGCATAATTTTTTCGTCAAGATAAAAAAATGCACGAAAATCACTTTACAGATACGAATGATAATGATTATTATTGTCATGCGTTCCGGGGAGATGGCACTGACATGCTGGTGTCTTCCAGGAAAGCACGACATTGCTCACATTGCTTCCAGTGTTTTTTAAGCCAGCTCGGGTGCTGGCTTTTTTTTGCCTGCCATCCGCCACATCGCCTATTTCTTCATCTCCCCACTCGTTCATTTTTTTTGAACAGAGAGGTTAAGTTATTGCACTTTCATCTTTTCAGTCCGCCGCTAGACTAAGTGAAAACATTGAGGAGGATTGAACATGATTTACTTACGTAAGGCAGAAGATCGCGGACACGCCAACCACGGTTGGCTGGATAGCTGGCACACCTTCTCGTTCGCGAATTACCACGATCCGAAGTTTATGGGCTTCTCGGCGCTGCGGGTGATTAACGAAGACGTGATCGACGCAGGGCAAGGCTTTGGTGCCCACCCACACAAAGACATGGAGATCCTGACCTACGTGCTCTCCGGCACCGTCGAGCATCAGGACAGCATGGGCAACAAAGAGCAGATTCAGGCGGGTGAGTTCCAGATCATGAGCGCTGGCACCGGGGTAAGGCACTCTGAGTACAATGGCCGTGATGACGCGCCGCTGCACCTCTACCAGATCTGGATCATTCCAGATACTCAGGGCCTGCCGCCACGCTATGAGCAGCGCGCCTTTGACGCACCGCAGGGCCGCCAGTTAGTGCTCTCCCCGGATGCGCGTGACGGCTCGTTGAAGGTGTTCCAGGACATGACCCTGTCGCGTTGGGCGCTGGCCAAGGGTGAGCCGGGCGAGTACACCATCGCCAGCGGCCGCCGTATCTGGATCCAGGTGGTGCGTGGTAGCGTTACGATCAACGGCCAGCGCGCTGGCACCAGCGACGCCTTCGCCCTGTGGGATGAGAGTGCCCTCACCCTGCACGCCGACGAAGAGAGCGAAATCCTGCTGTTTGACCTGCCATCGGTATAATTGGCAACAGGTAATAAAAGGCGATGCCAAGGCATCGCCTTTTTTATGTCTGGATAGTTTGGCCGGTGATTAATCACATTACCGCCATGTTGGGCTGGCAATAACAATGAATACGCCCGCCGTTGATATTCGCCTGATTGATACCCACGACTCATTATTACCGCCCCGCTGCCGGGGCGGCCTGTGTCTTAGACGTTGTATTTCACTGACAGTGAAAGCCCTTTATCGCGAATGCTCTCCTCCTGCCAGCGCCAGGCGTCCAGCCCGACGGTAGCGGGGCCGTGCTGATAGTGCGCGCCCAGCTGCATCAGGCTGTTGAGGCCGCCGCCGGTCTGCTCCTCTTCCAGCGTGAAGCGGTGACTAGCGAGGGAAGCGGTACGCTGGCTCTGGTGATAGCCGAGGTTCGGCCCACCCTCCAATAGGGCACTGACGCGCCAGCCGTACAGGTCACCAGCTTCCAGCCGGAGACCGGCAACCGCGTCCACGGCGCTTTCACTTACCGCGTCCATGTTCAGGCGATAGGCCCCCTGCTCCTGATAGCCGCCTCCAGCGTGTGGCGTACCCGGACACCGGCGTAGGGCGTCAGCGTCAGGTCGTGCGGCAGGGTGAAGGTCTTGCCAGCGTCACTGCGAAACTCCAGCGACTGCCAACGCTGGTCGTATTGGGCAGCGTGGGTGGAGGAGATGCGGCTGCTATCGAGCTGGTGCAGGTCATAGCGTAGGCTGTTCTGCCAGGCCCAGCCCTCGTCGAGCGGCAGTTGGTGCGTCAGGCCAAAGAATTGGCTGTAGCCGCTCCCCAGCCCGCTGTCGTCGGACTGCTGCGCGCCACTGCCATCCAGCCGGGCCATATCCTACTCCAGCGCCAGCGGGTGGTTGCCGAGGCTGAACGACTGACGCAGTGCCAGCATGTCATCGTCGGTGTCGTTGCCCAATTCGGCGCGCGGGCAGAGAGTGAATAAACTGGAACGGGTCGCCGCAGCGCTTTGGCCGCTGAAGGCCAGGGCAAGCAATCTCTTAAACGGATGCTCCTGCATTTAATAGTAGATATATCATTAGCCGGGTAAATAACGCGGCCAAGGTGTTTTTTGCGCCGGATATAGTCATCCAGCCGAAAAGTGCAGGACGGTTTTTAATCAGAAATGGTTTCTGAATAACGTAAGGAAATACAGGGTATTGAGAAGGATTAATAACGGTTAAAATTACAGTGAATATTATTAATTCTGGCAGAACACGGGCGATAATTTTATTTCCCATCAACTAAGTTATCCGCTCTAAATACAATCGTTAGTTAAAATAAATAGCTTTGTCCTGCCAGCCGGGGTTATCTGGGCGCGTATTAATTATCATGGAGAGTGGGATGAAAAGAGAGCGGCTTTTCCTATTTATACAGCGTCTGCTAAGCCTGTTGCTGCTATTGCTGGTGGTCAGCATTGGCGGCCGACAGATGTGGCGAGAGCTGACCACGCCGCGGATGCAAGCGTTGCATTCAGCCTGTGCGCCGCGCTCCGCCCCGCATAATCACTCCCCTGCGTCGCCATAACCTGCCCGTATACCCTGCCGCTGTCATAGAACATCTGGCGAAAGTTTCAACACGATTCGTGAGGCGCTTCACAACCGTTGCGCCTCTGATGGCGATTCTTTGAAAGCGCTCCCAAATTTCTTTGTTGGCGATGGAAACCGGTTTCCATGTCTGGCTCAAATAGAACCCGGCCCCCCGGGCCAAGTCAGGAATCCGGCATGAAGCATAGCGGTAACATGCCCCATTCTTTTTATGCGTTTACTGAAAAGGGCAGGGTTATGAGCAGTTTATATCAGGCAATGGTTGAGGTGATTGAACAGAAAATAACCCCGCTGGCTGGGGCGTTGGGGCAGCAGAAGTATATTATCGCCATCCGCGACGGCTTTACCTCCGCACTGCCCTTTATGATCATCGGCTCGTTTATGCTGGTGTTTATCTTCCCGCCCTTCGCCGCTGATACCACCTGGGGCTTCGCGCGCGCCTGGCTCGACTTCTCGCTGCGCTACCGCGATGAACTGATGCTGCCGTTCAACCTCAGCATGGGGGTGATGACCTTCTTTATCGCCGTTGGCATCGGCGCGAGCCTCGGCAAGCAGTACCAGCTCGACCCAATTATGACCGGCCTGCTGGCGCTCAGCGGCTTTTTGCTGGTGGCCGCGCCCTACCATGAGGGCACCATCTCCACCCAATACTTCTCCGGGCAGGGGATCTTTACCGCGCTGCTGACCGGCATCTACTGCACCGAGGTCTACCACTTCCTCAAGCGGCGCAATATCACCATCCGCCTGCCGAAAGAGGTGCCGACCGGCGTGGCGCGCTCCTTTGAGATCCTGATCCCAGTGATCGTGATCGTCGCTACCCTGCATCCGCTTAACCTGCTGATCACTTCACTGACCGGCATGATCTTGCCGGAAGCGATCATGCACCTGCTGGCCCCGCTGGTGTCGGCCTCGGACTCACTGCCGGCGATCCTCATCTCGGTGCTGATCTGCCAGATCCTGTGGTTCGCCGGCATCCACGGCGCGTTGATTGTCACCGGCATCATGAACCCGTTCTGGATGACCAACCTGGCGCTCAACCAGAGTGCGCTCTCCGCTGGCGGCGCGCTGCCGCACATCTATTTGCAGGGCTTCTGGGATCACTACCTGCTGATTGGCGGCGTCGGCTCCACGCTGCCGCTGGCCTTCCTGCTGCTGCGCAGCCGGGCGGTGCACCTGCGCACCATCGGCAAGATGGGCGTGGTGCCGAGCTTCTTCAACATCAACGAGCCGATCCTGTTTGGCACGCCTATCATCATGAACCCGGTGATGTTCCTGCCTTTCATTCTGGTGCCGATGCTGAACGCCACCTTTGCCTACATTGCCACCAAGCTGGGCTGGGTGGCGCAGGTAGTGTCACTGACCCCCTGGACCACGCCCGCGCCGATCGGTGCCTCCTGGGCGGCCAACTGGGCCTTAAGCCCGGTGGTGATGTGCCTGTTCTGCATGGTGCTCTCTGCGGTCATGTACTACCCGTTCCTGAAAGCCTATGAGCGCAGTCTGCTGCGTCAGGAGCAGGAGAGCGCCCGGCAGGAGCAGGCGGGCGTGACCGTCAGTCAGTAACCATCTGTTTACGAGAGGGAAGCGATGAGATACCAATTTCCGGACAATTTCTGGTGGGGCAGCGCCAGTTCCGCGCCGCAGACCGAGGGCGAGAGCCTGAATTTCGGCAAGAGTGAAACCATCTGGGACCGCTGGTTCCGCGAGCAGCCGGGGCGTTTCCACCAGCGGGTGGGGCCACAGGATACCTCTACTTTTTACCAGCACTGGCGCGAGGACATTGCGCTGCTGAAGCGGCTTGGCCATAACACCTTCCGCACCTCAATCTCCTGGGCGCGGCTGCTGCCAACTGGGCGCGGCGAGCCGAATGCCGAGGCGGTGACATTCTATAACCAGATGATTGATGAGCTGCTGGCGCAGGGCATCACGCCGTTCATCAACCTGTTCCACTTCGACATGCCGATGTGCCTGCAAGAGGAGGGGGGATGGGAGAGCCGCGAGGTGGTGGCGGCCTACGTTGATTACGCCGACACCTGCTTCGCGCTGTTTGGCGATCGGGTGACGCACTGGTTCACCTTCAACGAGCCGATCGTGCCGGTGGAGGGGGGCTACCTCTATGACTTCCACTATCCGAACGTGGTGGATTTCCGGCGCGCGGCGACGGTGGCCTACCACACCATGCTGGCCCACGCCGGGGCGGTGCGCCGCTTCCGCCAGCGCGGGCAGGCCGGGGAGATTGGCATCATCCTCAACTTGACGCCCTCCTATCCGCGTTCGCAGAACCCGGCGGACGTGGCGGCGGCGCACATCGCCGATTTGATGTTCAACCGCAGCTTCCTTGACCCGGCGTTGCGCGGCCACTACCCGGAGGAGCTGGTCTCCCTGCTGGCGCAGCATGGCCAGTTGCCGGTGAGCCAGCCGGGCGACCGCGAGCTGCTGGCCGACGGGGTGGTCGATCTGCTCGGCATCAACTACTACCAGCCGCGCCGCATCAAATGCCGGGACACGCTGGTCAACCCGGACAACCCCTTCATGCCGGAGTGGTTCTTCGCCAGTTACGAGATGCCGGGACGCAAGATGAACCCCTATCGCGGCTGGGAGATCTATGAGCCAGGCATCTATGACATTCTGACCAACCTGCGGCTCCACTACGGCAACCCGCGCTGTTTTATCTCAGAGAACGGCATGGGCGTCGAGAACGAGCAGCGCTTCCTGCAACAGGGGCGCATTCAGGATGACTACCGCATCGACTTTGTGCGCGAGCACCTGATCTGGCTGCACCGCGGCATCAGTGAGGGCAGCCGCTGCTTGGGCTACCACATGTGGACCTTTATCGATAACTGGTCATGGTGTAACGCCTACAAAAACCGCTATGGGCTGGTCGAGCTTGATCTCACCAGCCAGCAGCGCCGTGTGAAAAAGAGCGGCGAATGGTTTGCCGCCATCGCCACCAACAATGGGTTTGAGGGAGACGCAGCATGAGAGATCTGGAAACCACCGTCATGGAGATTATCGTCAACGCCGGGCAGACGCGCAGCCTCTGCTTCGAGGCGCTCTACGCCGCGCGCGAGGGCAACTTTGAGCAGGCGCAGGCGCTGCTGAAGGAGGCGGACACCTACGCCCACGCCGCGCATCGGGTGCAGACGCAGCTGATTGAGGAGGACGCTGGCGAGGGCAAAATGCCGATGACCCTGATCATGGTACATGCGCAGGATCATCTGATGAATGCTATTCTGGCGCGTGAACTGATTGAAGAGATGGTCAGGCTCTACCAGCGGTAGCGCCGGGGCGGGAGGGGGATCATGGCGAATATCAACGACGTGTCGCGGCTGGCGCAGGTCTCCAAGGCGACGGTGTCGCGGGTGCTGAATGGCAGCCGCGGCGTCCGGCCAGAGAGCCGCGAGGCGGTGCTGCGCGCGGTGGAGACGCTGGACTACCAGCCCAATGCCATCGCCCAGTCGCTCAGCAACCACGCCACCGGCTGCGTCGGGGTGATCTGCGCCACCGAGCCGATGCAACTCGGCACCGGTTACCTCTATGCGCTGGAGGGGGAGCTGCGCCGCCACGGTAAGCACCTGCTGTTGCGCTTCGCCAATGATGCTGACGGCGTGGCGCACGCGCTACGGGAGCTGGGACGCGGCCTGTGCGACGCCAGGGTGATCGTCGGCGCGCGCTTTGCCCTGCCGCCGCTGCCGGAGGGCGTGCTGCTGCTGGAGTGCCTGACGCCCGCCGCCAATGCCCACAGCATCGGCTTCGATCACTGCTTCGCCGCCGAGACCGCCACCCGCTACCTGATTTCACAGGGGCGGCGCAACATTGCGCTGCTCAACCACCCGGCGGGCGAGGCGGCTGACAGCGTGCTGCTCGGCTACCGGCAGGCGCTGGAGAGCCACCTGATCCCCTACCATCGCCAGCGTATTCTGGACGCGCCGCCAGCGCTCGCCCCGGCCATCGCGACGTTGCTCAGCCAGGATCCCGGCTGCAACGCGCTGCTGGTGCCCGACGATCACCAAGGGCGTGAGGCGATGGCGATCCTCGCCGCCCAACGACGGGCGGTGCCGCGTGAAGTGATGGTCTTCAGCCTTGACGGCTCGCAGGCCGCGCCCGGTGCGCCGCCGATGCCAGCCATCGCCTACTCGCTGGAGGCGTTGGCGCAACAGGGGGTGGAGCGGCTGCTGGGGCATGACGCCGCGACCCGCATCCGTGGCCGGCTCATCACGCCCTGATCCGGGCGGTGAATATCGCCGGCATGAAAATTTTGTTACACTAGCGTTTCGCCCACTTTTAGCCAGCGCGTTGATAATGAAGAAAAAAAGGCCAGTGCTCCAGGACGTTGCCGACCAGGTCGGCGTCACCAAGATGACGGTCAGCCGCTACCTGCGCAATCCGGGACAGGTTTCCGAGGCGTTGCAGGCCAAAATCTCCGCGGCGCTGGATGAGCTGGGCTACATTCCCAACCGCGCGCCGGACATCCTTTCGAACGCCAAAAGCCGCGCCATCGGCGTGCTGCTCCCCTCATTGACCAATCAGGTATTTGCGGAAGTGCTGCGCGGCATTGAGAGCGTCACCGATGCCCACGGCTACCAGACCATGCTGGCCCACTACGGCTACCAGCAGCAGCGCGAAGAGCAACGGCTGATGTCGCTGCTCTCCTACAATATTGACGGGCTGATCCTCTCGGAGCGGCAGCACACCCTGCGCACGCTGAAGATGATTGAGGTGGCCGGTATCCCGGTGGTGGAGCTGATGGACTGCGTCACCCCCTGCCTCGATCTGGCGGTGGGGTTCAATAACTTTGAGGCGGCGCGCCAGATGACGCAGCAGATCATCGCGCGCGGCCATCGCCACGTGGTCTACCTCGGGGCGCGGCAGGATGAACGCACCCTGATCAAGCAGCAGGGTTATGAGCAGGCGATGCGTGAATCGGGGCTGACGCCAGCGAGCATGATGACCCACCGCTCCTCCTCCTACTCTGCCGGGGGCGAGCTGCTGCGCGAGGCGCAGGCGCGCCACCCGCAGATCGACAGCGTCTTCTGCACCAATGATGATTTGGCAGTGGGGGCGGTGTTTGAGTGCCAGCGGCAGGGGCTGCGTATCCCGCAGGATATGGCGGTGGCGGGCTTCCACGGCCATGACATTGGTCAGGCGATGGAGCCGAGGCTGGCGAGCGTGGTGACGCCGCGCGAGCGGATGGGGCAGATCGGCGCCGAGCGGCTGCTGGCGCGGTTGCGCGGCGAGAGCGTGACGCCGCGCATGGTGGACGTCGGCTTTACCCTCTCGCCGGGCGGCAGCATCTGAGGCTTAGCGCTGGTAATCCTTCAGCGCCGTGACGCAGCGGCGCACCACCTCATCAATGTCACCGTCGATATCGACAAACAGCACATCTTTCTCATCACTGGCTGGCTCTTCCAGCGCGTCAAACTGCGTCTTCAGCAGTTCGGTCGGCATGAAGTGGCCGGAGCGTGCCTTCATGCGCGTCAGGATGGTGTCAAAACTGCCTTTCAGATAGAGGAACAGCATCTTCTCATTGCCTTCACGCAGGCGGTCGCGGTAGCGGCGCTTCAGGGCGGAGCAGACGATGATGCCATTCTCATTTTTGTGCGCCAGGCTGTAGGCGGCGTCACTCAGGCGCTCCAGCCAGGGCGCGCGGTCTTCATCGTTCAGCGGCGTGCCGCCGCCCATCTTGTCAATGTTGGCGCGCGGGTGCAGATCGTCGCCATCAATAAACTTGGCATTGATTTCACGGGCGACGCGGGCGCCGACAGTGGTTTTGCCGCTGCCAGAGACGCCCATCAAGATAATGCTGTGTCCTGCCATAAGTTTGATCTCTATCTCAAAATGTGAATTTCGCCTGGGGGGTGTGTTCGTATCTTAGCATGTTACCGGTATCATGATACCGGTAACATGGGGAGATGTGACTACTATCACAGGATAGAACACTCTCCTTTTTTCACCTTTGAACAACATCGAAAACCGATTATCCCGCGCGTCGCGCGCGATCCCTGCACCGTTCTGCCCGGCCGGCAGACGGCAAACTGACAACGAACGCGCCCCGTTCCGGCGGGGAGAATGCGGTAAAAAGGTACATACTATGCCCTTACTCATCGTCGCCATTGGCGTCATCCTGTTACTGATTTTGATGATCCGCCTGAAGCTCAATGGCTTCATCGCCCTGATTTTGGTCGCGCTGGCCGTGGGGGTGATGCAGGGGATGCCAGTGGACAAAGTGATCGCTGCCATCAAGGCTGGTGTCGGCGGCACCCTCGGCAGTCTGGCGCTGATCATGGGCTTCGGTGCCATGCTCGGCAAACTGCTGGCGGACTGCGGCGGCGCGCAGCGCATCGCCACCACGCTCATCAACAAATTTGGCCGTGAGCACATCCAGTGGGCGGTGGTGCTGACCGGCTTTACCGTCGGCTTCGCGCTGTTCTACGAAGTGGGCTTCGTGCTGCTGCTGCCGCTGGTGTTCACCATCGCGGCCTCGGCGCGCATCCCGCTGCTCTATGTCGGCGTGCCGATGGCGGCGGCGCTCTCCGTCACCCACGGCTTCCTGCCGCCGCACCCCGGCCCGACCGCCATCGCCACCCTGTTCCACGCGGACATGGGCAAGACGCTGCTCTATGGCTCGCTACTCGGCATCCCGACCGTGATCCTGGCTGGCCCGGTCTACGCCCGTTTCCTGAAGCGTATTGATAAGCCAGTGCCGCAGGGCATGTACAACCCGAAAGAGTTCACCGAAGCGGAGATGCCAAGCTTTGCCGTCAGCGTCGCCACCTCGCTGGTGCCGGTGATCCTGATGGCCGCGCGCGCTGTGGCGGAGATGGTGCTGCCGAAGGGCCACGCCATCCTGCCTTACGCCGAGTTCTTCGGCGACCCGGTGATGGCAACGCTGATTGCGGTGCTGATCGGCATCTTCACCTTTGGCCTGAACCGTGGCCGCTCCATGGATGACGTGATGCAGACGCTGAGCGACTCCATCAAACTGATCGCCATGATGCTGCTGATCATCGGCGGCGGCGGCGCATTCAAGCAGGTGCTGGTGGAGAGCGGCGTAGATAAATATATCGCTGGCCTGATGACCGGCACCAACGTCTCACCGCTGCTGATGGCGTGGTCGATCGCCGCTGTGCTGCGCATCGCGCTCGGCTCCGCCACCGTGGCGGCCATCACTGCCGGCGGCATCGCCGCGCCACTGATCGCCTCCACCGGCGTCAGCCCGGAGCTGATGGTGATTGCGGTCGGTTCCGGCAGCGTCATCTTCTCCCATGTGAATGACCCCGGCTTCTGGCTGTTCAAGGAGTACTTCAACCTGACCATCATGGAAACCATCAAATCCTGGTCGGTGCTGGAGACCATCATTTCGGTCTGCGGGCTGGTGGGCTGTTTGCTGCTCTCCAACGTGGTGTGATAGCCACAGGCGTAAAAAAAGCGGGCCTTGGCCCGCTTTTTTATTGCCCGCTCGCCTACAGCTTGAGGTAAGCGCGGATGCCATCAAGGAACATCTGGGTGGAGAGCATCACCAGAATCAGGCCCATCAGCCGCTCCAGTGCGCTGACGCCCTTGTCGCCCAGCAGGCGCAGGAAGAGGTCAGAGAGCATCAGAATCACCACCGAGATGCCCCAGGCAATCATCAGCGCCAGCACCAGATGAGAGATCTGGTTCGGATACTGGTGCGAGAGCAGCATCAGCGCCGCCAAAATGGAGGGGCCGGCTACCAGCGGGATCGCCAGCGGCACCAAAAAGGGCTCCTCGCCCGCTGGCAGACCGGTGCTGTTGGACTCATGGGCGGGGAAGATCATCTTGATGGCAATCAAAAACAGGATGATGCCGCCCGAGATGGAGACCGTCTCGGTGCGCAGGCTCAAAAAGGCCAGAATGCGCTCGCCGGCAAACAGGAACAGCAGCATCAGCAGCAGCGCGATCAGCATCTCGCGGATCACAATCACCCGGCGGCGCTTTGGCTCCAGGTGCTTGAGCACTGACATGAAAATAGGCAGGTTGCCCAACGGATCCATAATTAAAAACAGCAACACCGTTGCCGAGATCATCTCAGTCATTGTTACCTCAAAAAAGTGACCGGCATGGCCGGCAGAATGTTTTTCTCTTTTTTTCGCAAATAAACCAGCAGGCCACGATTCAACGCCAGTTTTGCCGATAAACTGGCTCTATATTAGCAACGCTGCTAACCCTGGCGATGACATCGAATAAATTCACTTGCGACTTCTTATACATTTTGTAAGGTGTGAGTCAGAGCGCGCGCGCCCGGCAAAAATGCCGCCCGGCGCGCGCCACGCGTTATCACTACCTCTTACCGCAGGGCAGTAATTATGAAAAATGTAGGTTTCGTTGGCTGGCGCGGCATGGTCGGCTCGGTACTCATGCAACGCATGATTGAAGAGCGCGACTTTGACGCCATCCGTCCGGTCTTCTTCTCCACCTCCCAGCATGGCCAGGCGGCCCCGGCCTTCACTGGCCAGACCGGCACCCTGCAGGATGCCTATGACCTGGAGGCCCTGCGCGCGCTGGATATCATCGTGACGTGCCAGGGCGGCGATTATACCAACGAAATTTATCCGAAGCTGCGTGAAAGCGGCTGGCAGGGCTACTGGATTGACGCCGCCTCCTCGCTGCGCATGAAAGATGACGCCATCATCATCCTCGACCCGGTCAACCATGAGGTGATCCGTCAGGGCGTGGATCGCGGCATCAAAACCTTCGTCGGCGGCAACTGCACCGTCAGCCTGATGCTGATGTCCCTCGGCGGCCTGTTCGCGCAGGATCTGGTGGAGTGGGTCTCGGTTGCCACCTATCAGGCGGCCTCCGGCGGCGGCGCGCGCCACATGCGTGAGCTGCTGACCCAGATGGGGATGCTGCACAGTGAAGTGGCGAAAGAGCTGCAAGACCCAGCTTCCGCCATCCTCGACATCGAGCGCAAGGTCACGGCGCTGACCCGCAGCGGCAGCCTGCCGATCGACCAGTTCGGCGTACCGCTGGCGGGCGGCCTGATCCCGTGGATCGACAAGGCGCTGGAGAACGGCCAGAGCAAAGAGGAGTGGAAAGGGCAGGCGGAGACCAACAAAATCCTCAACACCCAGACCCTGATCCCGGTGGATGGCCTCTGCGTGCGCATCGGCGCGCTGCGCTGCCACAGCCAGGCCTTCACCATCAAGCTGAAGCAGGACGTGGCGATCCCGGACATCGAGCACATGCTGGCGACCCACAATGACTGGGTGCGCGTCATCCCGAATGACCGCGAGCTGTCGATGCGCGAGCTGACGCCCGCCGCCGTTACCGGCACCCTCAACACCCCGGTCGGCCGCCTGCGCAAGCTAAACATGGGGCCGGAGTACCTCTCCGCCTTCACCGTCGGCGACCAGCTGCTATGGGGCGCCGCCGAACCGTTGCGCCGCATGTTGCGCATCCTGCTGTAATCTTTCGAAAGGGCGCGTAATGCGCCCTTTTCTTTATTTTGTGATCGCCCTCGCGCGCCACGCGCTCGCGCCATTTTCTGCTTTTTTCTTTGCTGATAAAAATCCTGCCGCTTCGCTGAGTTTCTTTAAAACCATTGACTATGCTTAGCTGTGAAAGCGCACCCCGGCAAAGGCTGGCCGGAGACCCCCTTACCCTCAAATTATGCGCAATGAAGATGACAAAGAGTAAATAAACGGGCTGGCTCACGCTTTTGAGGATAAAAAGGACAAATGATGGGTCAGGACGATCGATTGGTACTTAAATGAATTTATTGATTTTATTGTTGCCATTAATTACAGGATGAAATGCCATGTCAGTTCTTCCCGATCAACATGTGATCAACAAGATTATTGCCGGACACTATACCGACCCCTTTTCGCTGCTGGGAATGCATAAAGTTGCGGCCGGGTTGGAAGTCCGGGCACTGTTGCCGGAGGCAACGGATGTATGGGTGATTGATGCCCAAAGCAACCGGAAAGTGGTCAACCTGCATCGCCGGGATGAACGTGGTTTTTTTGTCGGGCTGCTGCCGCGGCGAAAGAATGCTTTCCACTACCAGCTTCAGGTCACCTGGGGTGACGAGACGGTAGTGATTGAAGACCCCTACCGCTTTGGCCCGCTGTTGCAGGATCTCGATATCTGGCTGCTCTCCGAGGGCACCCACCTGCGCCCCTATGAGCGGCTCGGCGCGCACCCCACCACGCTGGATGGCATCGAGGGCGTCAGCTTTGCGGTCTGGGCACCCAACGCGGTGCGAGTCTCGGTGGTGGGGGAGTTCAACTTCTGGGATGGCCGCCGCCACCCGATGCGCCTGCGCCGGGAGAATGGCATCTGGGAGCTGTTCCTGCCGAACGTGAAACCCGGCCAACTCTACAAGTATGAGATCATCGACTGCCACAGCCATGTGCGGCTGAAGGCCGACCCCTATGCCTTCGAGGCGCAGATGCGCCCGGAGACTGCCTCACGCGTCAGCAAGCTGCCGGCCTCGGTGCCGCGCAACGCCGCCCGCCAGCGCGCCAATGACTTCGACCAGCCCATCTCCATCTACGAGGTGCACCTCGGCTCCTGGCGTCGCCACACCGACAATAATTTCTGGCTGAGCTACGGCGAACTGGCCGAGCAGTTGGTCAGCTACGTCAAAGAGATGGGCTTTACCCACATCGAGCTACTGCCGATCAATGAGCACCCGTTTGATGGCAGCTGGGGCTACCAGCCGCTCGGCATGTATGCGCCGACGCGCCGCTACGGCTCGCCGGATGAGTTCCGCGCCTTCATTGAAAAAGCGCATGAGGCGGGCATCAACGTCATCCTCGACTGGGTGCCGGGCCACTTCCCAAGCGATGACCACGGGCTGGCGAGTTTTGACGGCACCTCGCTCTATGAGTATGCCGACCCGCGCGAGGGCTACCACCAAGACTGGAACACCCTGATCTACAACTATGGTCGCCATGAGGTGCGTAACTTCCTCGCTGGCAACGCCTTCTACTGGGTGGAGCGCTACGGCATCGACGCCCTGCGGGTGGATGCGGTGGCGTCGATGATCTACCGCGACTATAGCCGCGCCGAGGGGCAGTGGGTGCCGAACTACTACGGCGGCCGCGAGAACCTAGAGGCGATCGCCTTCCTGCGCTACACCAATGAGACGCTCGGCAAGGCCCTGCCGGGCGCAGTGACGCTGGCGGAGGAGTCCACCGACTACCCCGGCGTTACCAACCCGCCAGACGCTGGCGGCCTCGGCTTCCACTACAAGTGGAACCTCGGCTGGATGCACGACACCCTGAACTACATGAAGCTCGATCCGGTGCACCGCAAGTACCACCACGACCAGCTGACCTTCGGTATGCTCTACGCCTACACTGAAAACTTTGTGCTGCCCATCTCCCACGATGAGGTGGTGCACGGCAAAGGCTCAGTGCTCGACCGGATGCCGGGCGACGCCTGGCAGAAGTTCGCCAACCTGCGTGCCTACTACGGCTTTATGTGGGCGCACCCCGGCAAGAAGCTGTTGTTCATGGGCTGCGAGTTCGCGCAGGGGCGCGAGTGGGACTTCAACCAGAGCCTCGACTGGCACCTGCTGGAGGGGCACGACGGCTGGCACAGCGGCGTGCAGCGGCTGGTGCGCGACCTGAACCACACCTACCAGCAGCAGACGGCGCTGTATGAGCTGGACTACCAGCCGCAGGGCTTCGAGTGGCTGGTGGTGGATGACCATGAGAACTCGGTCTACGCCTTCGCCCGCCGCGACCGCGCTGGCAATGAGCTGATCGCCATCAGCAACTTTACCCCGGTGCCGCGCTACGGCTACCGCATCGGCATCGACCGGCCGGGCCGCTACCGCGAGGTGATCAACACCGACTCCCACTTCTACCGCGGCAGCAATGTCGGCAACGAGGGGGTGATTGAGAGCCGCGAAGAGGGCAGCCACCATCGGCCGCACTCATTGCAAGTGACGATACCGCCGCTGGCGACCCTCTATCTGGTGAGGGAGGGCGCATGACGGAGTTGGGGCAGGGAACATCCACACCGCCAGGCGCACAGGCCGATGCCCACGGCATCAATTTCAGCGTCTTTTCCGCCCATGCCACGCGCATCGAACTCTGCCTGTTCGATGACGACGGCAACGAGCAGCGTCTGCCGCTGCCGGGACGCACCGGCAACTGGTGGCATGGCTTCCTGCCCGATGGCCGGCCGGGGCTGCGTTACGGCTTCCGCGCCCACGGGCCGTTTGATCCGCAGAACGGCCATCGCTTCAACCCGAACAAGCTGCTGGTTGACCCCTGCGCGCACTGGGTAGAGGGCGACGTGCCCGACGACCCGCGCCTGTATGGCGGCGGCGACCAGCCCGATGCGCAGGAGAGCGCCGCCGTCGCGCCCAAGAGCGTGGTGGTCTCCCTGGAATATGACTGGGAGGATGACGCCCCGCCGCGCACCCCCTGGGGCCAGACGGTGATCTATGAGGCCCATGTGCGCGGGCTGACCAAGCGGCACCCGGCGATCCCGGAGGCGCAGCGCGGCACCTATGCGGCGCTCGCCCACCCGGCGATGCTGGAGCACCTCACCTCGCTTGGCATCACCGCGCTGGAGCTGCTGCCGATCCAGCACTTCGCCGACGAGCCGCGTTTGCAGCGCGAGGGGCTGAGCAACTACTGGGGCTACAACCCGCTGGCGCTCTATGCGCTGGAGCCGACCTACGCCAGCCAGCCGACGCCGCAGGCGGCGATGGATGAGTTCCGTGACGCGGTGAAAACCCTGCACCGCCACGGCATTGAGGTGATCCTCGACATCGTTTTCAACCACACGGCGGAGATTGATCTCACTGGCCCGACGCTCTCCCTGCGCGGGCTGGACAACCGCAGCTACTACTGGCTGCACGGCAACGGCGACTACGACAACATGACCGGCTGTGGCAACGCGGTGCGGCTGGTGGATGAGGAGGTGGTCGCCTGGGCGATTGGCTGTATGCGCCACTGGCTGGAGGTGTACCACGTCGACGGCTTCCGCTTTGACCTGGCACCGGTGATGGGGCGCACGCCCGCCTTCGCGCCGGACGCGCCGCTGCTGAAGGCGATGCTGGCCGACCCGGTCATCTCCCAGTGCAAGCTGATTGCCGAGCCGTGGGACATTGGCCTCGGCGGTTACCAACTCGGCCACTTCCCCGCGCCGTTTGGCGAGTGGAACGACCATTTCCGCGATGACATGCGCCGTTTCTGGTTGCAGGGCCACCTGCCGCTGGGGCGGTTCGCGACCCGTTTTGCCGGCTCCAGCGATCTCTTTGGTCACGACGGCCGGCGGCCTGCAGCAAGCATCAATATGCTGACGGCCCACGATGGCTTTACCTTGCAGGACACCGTGAGTTTTAACCACAAACACAACCAGTCAAACGGTGAGCACAACCGGGACGGGGCCAGTGAAAATTACAGCAATAACCACGGTCATGAGGGTCTTGATGCCGACGAGGAGGTGCGTGCACGTCGCCGCCGTTCGCAACAGGCCCTGTTAACCACGCTGTTGTTGGCGCATGGAACGCCCATGCTGCTGGCCGGTGATGAACAGGGACAGAGCCAGCAGGGCAATAACAACGCCTACTGCCAGGACAATGAGTTGACCTGGCTTAACTGGGCCGACGCGGATGCCTCCCTGACCGCCTTTACCGCTGCGCTGCTACGCCTGCGCCGCCAAATCCCGGCCCTCAGCCGGGAAAGCTGGTGGGATGACGCTGGCGATGACGTGCAGTGGCTAAATGGTCAGGGGCAGCCGATGACCGTGCAGCGCTGGGAGCGGGGGCCGCAGCAGCATCTGCAGATCCTGCTGTCACGCCGGTGGCTGGTGGTCATTAACGCCTCAGAGAGTGCCGACGACGTTCCGTTGCCGCCGGGCCCCTGGGTGGCGGTTGACCCGTTCAATCAGGATGAAAACCGGCCGGAGCATGGGCTCTGGCATGCCCCCGCACGCGCAACCTGCGTCTTCGTGCGGGAATAAAAGGAGTCAGCCATGGTGAAGTTAGAAAATAAAGATGCCTTGATGTTGGCCAGGCAACTGCCCACCGAAACGGCGGCGCTGATCCTGGCCGGGGGCCGTGGCTCGCGGCTGAAAGATTTAACCTCTACCCGTGCAAAACCCGCCGTCCACTTTGGCGGCAAGTTCCGTATTATCGATTTTGCCCTCTCCAACTGCCTGAACTCCGGGATCCGCCGCATCGGCGTGCTGACCCAATACCAGTCCCATACGTTGGTGCAGCATATCCAGCGCGGCTGGTCGTTCCTGAATGAGGAGATGAATGAGTTTGTGGATCTGCTGCCCGCACAGCAGCGTAATGAAGATGACAACTGGTACAAGGGCACGGCGGATGCCATCTACCAGAACATCGACATTATCCGGCGCTATGAGGCGAAATATATCGTCATTCTCGCCGGTGACCACATCTACAAAATGGACTACTCGCGGATGCTGATCGACCACGTGCAGAAGGAGGCGGAGTGCACCGTTGCCTGCCTGCCGGTGCCGCTGGCGGAAGCGCGTGACTTTGGCGTGATCCATGTCGATGAGGAGGGGCGCATCTGCGACTTCATCGAGAAGCCCAAGGATCCGCCGCCGATGCCCGGCAACCCGGATATGGCGCTCGCCAGCATGGGCATCTACATTTTCAATGCCGAGTTTCTGTTCCGCCTGTTGGAAGAGGATCGGGCGCTGGACAATTCCGAGCACGATTTCGGCAAGGACGTGATCCCGAAAATCACCGACCAGGGCAAGGCCTGGGCGCACCCGTTCACGCTCTCCTGCGTGACCTCCACGCCCGGCGCACCGCCCTACTGGCGTGATGTGGGTACGCTGGATGCCTACTGGCGCACCAACCTGGATCTGGCCTCCGTCACCCCGGAGTTGGACATGTATGACCGCCGCTGGCCGATCCGCACCCACATGGAGCCGTTGCCGCCAGCGAAGTTCGTGCAGGATCGTTCCGGCAGCCACGGCATGACGATGAACTCGCTGGTCTCCGGCGGCTGCATCGTCTCTGGCTCGGTGCTGCTGCACTCGGTGCTGTTCCCGCGTGTCCGGGTCAATTCGTTCTGTACCATTGACTCCTCGGTGCTGCTGCCGGATGTCAATATTGGGCGATCCTGCCGCTTGCGGCGTTGCATCATCGACCGCGCCTGCCATATCCCGGAGGGCATGGTGATCGGTGAGAACCCGGATGAGGATCGCCGGCGGTTTTATCTGTCAGAAGGTGGAGTGGTGTTAGTTACCCGGGCGATGCTGGCCAAGTTGGAGGGCGAACGCGGCCAATAGTGCCGCGGGACGCACAGCTTGGGTGAAAGTCTGCCCGCGGCAATAGGATCTGTCCGCGGGCTTTTTCGCCCCCCAGATGTCTTAAGTTGATGTCCGGCGCAGAGGCGCCGGAGCCGACAATCAGGAGCGACGATGCAGGTTTTACATGTGTGTTCAGAGCTTTTTCCCCTGCTGAAAACGGGCGGGCTAGCGGATGTTACCGGCGCGTTACCCGCCGCCCAAATCGCGGAAGGGACTGACGTCCGCGTACTTATTCCCGGTTTCCCGGACATTATGCAGGGTATCCCGGAAACCCATGTGGTGCGCCATCTGGACACCTTTGCCGGGCCGGTGGAGGTGCGTTACGGCCTCTATCGCGGCGTGGGGATCTACGTTATTGACGCCCCAGCGCTCTATGACCGCGCCGGTAGCCCTTACCACGACCAGTCGCTCTACGCTTATCCGGACAACCACCGGCGCTTTGCCCTGCTCGGCTGGATCGCCAGCGAGCTGGCGCTGGGTCTGGACAACTTCTGGAAGCCCGACATCGTCCATGCCCACGACTGGCATGCCGGGCTGACCTGCGCCTATATCGCCGCGCGCGGCCACCCGGTGAAGACGGTCTTCACGGTGCACAACCTTGCCTACCAAGGGCTGTTCTCCGCCAGCCATTTGCACGAGTTGCAGATCCCGGAGTCATTCTTTGGCGTCTACGGGCTGGAGTTCTACGGCCAGATCTCCTACCTGAAGGCCGGGCTGTTCTTCGCCGACCACATCACCGCCGTCAGCCCGACCTACGCCCATGAGATCACGCTGCCGGCCTACGGCTACGGCATGGAGGGGCTGTTGCAGGAGCGCGAAAGTGAGGGCCGGCTGAGCGGCATCCTCAACGGGGTGGATGAGGCGATCTGGAACCCAGAGACGGACATCCTGCTGTCGGCGCGCTACAGCGGCGACAACCTGCGCGCCAAGGCGATCAACAAAGCCTATTTGCAACGGGTAATGGGGCTGGACGTGGATGAGAACAAGCCGGTCTTCTCCGTCGTCAGCCGCCTGACCAGCCAGAAGGGGCTGGATCTGGTGCTCGGCGCACTGCCGGGCATTCTGGAGCAGGGCGGGCAGATGGTGATCCTCGGCGCGGGCGATGCGGTGCTGCAACAGGCGTTCCTCGCCGCCGCCGCCGACTACCCCGGCCAGGTGGGGGTGCAGATTGGTTACCACGAGGCCTTCTCCCACCGCATCATTGGCGGCGCGGATGTGATTCTGGTGCCGAGCCGGTTCGAACCGTGCGGCCTGACCCAACTCTACGGCCTGAAATATGGCACCCTGCCACTGGTACGCCGCACCGGTGGGCTGGCTGACACCGTGGTGGACTGCTCGCTGGAGAATCTGGCGGACGGCACCGCCAGCGGCTTTGTGTTCGAGGACACCACGGCACAATCGCTCAGCCAAGCGGTACGGCGCGCGATGGTGCTCTGGACGCGCCAGAAGCACTGGCGGCACGTGCAGCAGCACGCCATGAGCCTCGACTTCTCCTGGCAGGTGGCGGCGCAGTCCTACAAGGCGTTGTACCAACGATTACTGGGCTGATACGACCCCTGCGCCGGCCCCACAGGCCGGCGCGCTATCTCCCGGCTGCGGCAGATCGTGGCCGACCTTTATTAAGTGGTGGCACTACTCACGTGGATGGGAAACGCTATGACTTCACCTTTTAACTACACTTCGCCGACCATCAGTGTCGAAGCGTTGAAACACTCCATTGCCTACAAACTGATGTTCATGATTGGCAAAGACCCCTCAATCGCCAACAAGCACGACTGGCTGAACGCCTCACTCTATGCGGTGCGCGACCGGATGGTGGAGCGCTGGCTGCGCTCCAACCGCGCCCAGCTTTCGCAGGATGTGCGCCAAGTCTACTACCTGTCGATGGAGTTTTTGCTGGGGCGTACCCTCTCCAACGCCCTGCTATCGATGGGCATCTATGACGATCTCAAGCAGGCGCTGAGCGAGATGGGGCTGGATCTGGCGGAGCTGATTGAGGAGGAGAACGACCCCGGCCTCGGCAACGGCGGTCTGGGGCGGCTGGCGGCCTGCTTCCTCGACTCGTTGGCGACCCTCGGCCTGCCGGGGCGCGGCTACGGCATCCGCTATGAGTACGGCATGTTCGCGCAGAAGATTGTCCACGGCCAGCAGGCGGAGTCGCCGGACAACTGGCTGGAGTATGGCAACCCGTGGGAGTTCCCGCGCCACAACACCCGCTACAAAGTGCGCTTCGGCGGCCGCATCCAGCAGGAGGGCACCAAAACCCGCTGGCTGGAGACGGAGGAGATTCTGGCCTGCGCCTACGATCAGGTGATCCCCGGCTTTGACACCGACGCCGCCAACACCCTGCGGCTGTGGGGTGCGCAGGCGAGTAATGAGATCAACCTCGGCAAGTTCAACCAAGGCGACTACTTCGCGGCGGTGGAGGACAAAAACCACTCGGAGAACGTGTCGCGGGTGCTCTACCCAGATGACTCTACCTACTCGGGCCGCGAGCTGCGGCTGCGACAGGAGTACTTTTTGGTCTCCGCCACCGTGCAGGACATCCTCAACCGCCACTGGATGATGCACCAGACCTTCGAGAACCTGGCGGAGAAGATCGCCATCCACCTGAATGACACCCACCCGGTGCTGGCGATCCCGGAGCTGATGCGGCTGCTGATCGACGAGCACAAATTCAGCTGGCAGAAAGCGTGGGAGGTGACCAGCCAGGTCTTCTCCTACACCAACCACACGCTGATGAGCGAGGCGCTGGAGACCTGGCCGGTGGACATGCTCGGCAAGATCCTGCCGCGCCACCTGCAACTGATCTTCGAGATCAATGATAACTTCCTGAAGTTCGTGACCGAACAGTCGCCGGATGATGTCGATCTGCTGGCGCGGGTGTCGATCATTGATGAGGGGCATGGCCGCCGGGTGCGCATGGCGTGGCTGGCGGTGATCGCCAGCCACAAGGTCAACGGCGTGTCGGTGCTGCACTCGGAACTGATGGTGCAGTCGCTGTTCGCGGACTTCGCGCGCCTGTTCCCGGATCGCTTCTGCAACAAAACCAACGGCGTCACGCCGCGCCGCTGGGTAGCGCTGGCCAACCCGTCGCTGGCCTCGGTACTCGATGACAGCATCGGCCAGACCTGGCGCACCGATCTCAGCCAGTTGGCCGAACTGAAACAGAACGCTGACTACCCCAGCTTCTTGCAGGCGTTGCAGAAGGCCAAGCTGGAGAACAAGCGCCGGCTGGCAATCTACATCGCCCGGCAGCTCAACACGGTGGTCAACGCCGCCTCGATGTTTGACGTGCAGATCAAGCGTATCCATGAGTACAAACGCCAGCTGCTCAACGTGCTGCATGTGATCACCCGCTATAACCGCATTCTGGCGGAGCCGGAGAAAGATTGGGTGCCGCGCACGGTGATCTTCGCCGGCAAGGCCGCCTCGGCTTACTACGCCGCGAAGCAGATCATTCGGTTGATCAATGACGTGGCGAAGGTGATCAACAATGATCCGCGCTCACAGGCCAAGCTGAAGGTGGTGTTCATCCCGAACTACAGCGTCAGCCTGGCACAGCTCATCATCCCGGCGGCGGATCTCTCGGAGCAGATTTCACTGGCGGGCACCGAGGCCTCCGGCACCAGCAACATGAAATTTGCCCTGAACGGTGCGCTCACCATCGGCACGCTCGACGGCGCAAACGTCGAGATGCTGGAGCACGTCGGCGAGGAGAATATCTTCATCTTCGGCAACACCACCGAGCAGGTGGAGGAGCTGCGTCGCACCGGCTACAACCCGCACCAGTACTACGAGCAGGATCATGAGCTGCATCAGGTGCTGACGCAGATTGCCACCGGCGTCTTTAGCTCCGAGGAGCCAAAACGCTACAGCAACCTGTTCGACTCGCTGGTCAACCTGGGCGACTACTACCAATTGCTGGCCGACTACCGCAGCTACGTGGACACACAGGACAAGGTGGATGAGCTGTACCAGCAGCCGGAGGAGTGGACGCGCCGCGCCCTGCTGAACATCGCCAACATGGGCTACTTCTCTGCGGATCGTACCATCAAGGAGTACGCCGACGAGATTTGGAACATTAAGCCGATCAAGCTATAACTATCCCAACAAAAAAGGAGAGACCTCGGTCTCTCCCTTTTTTTATCTGCCCGGCTTAGGAGGCCAGTGACAGGCTCTTTTCGGGCGTGGTGTGGCGGGCCAGCCACTCGGCGACGCGCTGCTGCTGCGCCTTGTCCAGCCGCATCCCCATCTTGGTACGGCGCCAGATGGCGTCATCCAGTTCACGCACCCACTCTTTCTCCACCAGATAGCGCAGTTCCGCTTCGGTGAAGTGATGGCCAAAATCTTCGCCCAGATCGGCCAGACTGTTGGCACCGGCCAGAATCAATTCACTGTGGCTGCCGTAGGTGTTGGTCAGGCGGCGCGCCAGCGACTCCGGCAACCAGTTGCGCTCGCGGCGCAGGGCAGCGGCATAGGCGTCACGGTCGTTGCCGATGTCGCCCCCCGGCAGCGAGCCATTTTTGGTCCAGGCCGGGCCAGCTTTCGGGTAGTATTTCGCCAGCTTCTCCAGCGCATGTTCCGCTAGCTTGCGGTAGGTGGTCAGCTTGCCGCCGAACACTGACAGCAGCGGCGTCTGGCCGTTGTCATCCTGCACATCCAGCGTGTAGTCACGGGTGATGGCCTGCGGTGAGTCGGACTCATCATCACACAGCGGGCGCACGCCGGAGTAAGTCCAGACGATGTCCTGACGGGTCAGCTGCTTCTTGAAGTGGGTGTTGTACACCTTCAGCAGGTAATCCTTCTCTTTATCATCGATCTGCACTTTCTTCGGATCACCTTTGTACTCCACGTCGGTGGTGCCGATGATGGAGTAGTCCTCCATCCACGGGATCACAAACACGATACGGTTATCTTCGTTTTGCAGAATGTAGGCCTGCTTCTGGTTGTGCACGCGCGGCACCACAATGTGGCTGCCCTTGATCAGGCGGATGCCATACGGGGACTTCAGCTTCAGGCCATCGTCGAACAGGTTTTTCACCCACGGGCCAGTGGCGTTGACCAGGCCACGCGCGCGGCAGGTAAAGGTTTTGCCGCTCTCGACGTCTTGCGCTTCCACCACCCACAGGCCATTTTCGCGGCGCGCGGAGGTCACTTTGGTGCGGGTACGCACCTCACCGCCACGGCGCTCCACTTCCTGCGCGTTCAAGACCACCAGACGGGCGTCATCCACCCAGCAGTCGGAATATTCGAAACCGCGCGTAATTTCCGGTTTCAGCACCGAGTCCGCGCCAAAGCGCAAGCTTTTGCTCGCCGGTAGGCTGGTGCGTTTGCCCAAATGGTCGTAAAGGAACAGGCCGGTGCGGATCATCCAGGCCGGGCGCAGGTGCGGGCGGTGTGGTAGGCGGAAGCGCATCGGGAAAGCGATGTGCGGGGCCAGTTTCAGCAACACCTCACGCTCCGCCAGCGCCTCACTCACCAGACGGAACTCGTAATGCTCCAGGTAGCGCAACCCGCCGTGGATCAGTTTTGAGCTGGCAGAAGAGGTGGCACAGGCCAAGTCTTGCGCTTCCAGCAGCAGTACGGATAGCCCGCGTCCGGCAGCGTCGGCTGCGATGCCAGCACCGTTGATGCCGCCACCGATCACGATCAAGTCTTTGGTTTCCACGTCATCTTCCTCCAGATGTTCGCAACAGTTCTTTAATGTTCGTTTTCGCTCATAATTGTACTCGGAAACCATCAAATAAGCCAAGACTTAACCAAATAAAAACATTTATGCGTGATGTGGGTAACATTTTTGGCGCAAAAGCGCGGGTTAACCCATTGAGCAGTCAAGGTAATCAGAAAGGCGCAGGTTCGAACCTGCCCCGGCACAGGGCCGGGACAGGGGGAAAAGCCGGGGAAAAATCAGGCGGGAGGACGGATCAGCAGAGTTCGAGCTGCACGTCGTGCTGCTCAATAATCTTCATTACGCTGGCGGGCGGCATCTGGTCGGTGAACAGGTAGTCGATCAGATTCATGTTGCCCAAGTTGACCATCGCGTTGCGGCCAAACTTGGAGTGGTCGGTGACCAGCATTACGCAGCGGGAGTTCTCGATGATCGCGCGCTTGGTGCGCACCTCATGGTAGTCAAACTCCAGTAGCGAGCCATCCATATCAATGCCGCTGATGCCAAGAATGCCGTAATCGAGCCGGAACTGGGAGATAAAGTCGAGCGTCGCCTCGCCAATAATGCCGCCGTCGCGGGTGCGCACCTCGCCACCCGCCAAAATCAGGCGGAAGTCCTCCTTGGCGGTCAGCAGGGTAGCGACGTTCAGGTTGTTGGTCACCACCCGCAGGTTCTTATGGTTGAGCAGGGCATGGGCCACCGCCTCCGGCGTGGTGCCAATATCAATGAACAGGGTGGCGCCATCCGGGATCTGGCTGGCGACCCGTTCGGCGATGCGCGCCTTCTCCGTTGACCACATCACCTTGCGGTCATGGTAGGCGGCATTGACCGAACTGGAGGGCAGGGCCGCCCCGCCGTGGTGGCGCTGGATCTTATTCTGGTCTGCCAGATCGTTCAGATCGCGGCGGATAGTTTGTGGGCTGACGGCGAAGTGCTCCACCAGCTCCTCGGTACTGACATATCCCTGCTGACGCACCATTTCAATAATTGCGTCATGACGCTGCGTTTGCTTCACATTACACCTCTGAAAACATCCGGCCAGGATTAGCGCGGCCCACGCAGGCTGCGTACATCCTTAAGGGCCATCATCAGGCCGAGGATCAACCCGGCAACGTGGGCGGCGTTGGCAATTGCCAAGCCAAAAATATCAAAATAGCCAGCGACCAGCCAAACCAGCGAGAACACCATCAGGCCGCGCGGCAGCGCAATGCCCGCCTTGGGTGCCAGCTCGCCGGTCAGCCAGACATAGCCCATCAGCGCGTAGACCACGCCGGAGAGGCCACCAAAATAGATGCCGCTATAGAGCGACTGCGCCCAGCCACTGAAGAAGGCCGACACCAGCGCGATGGTCGCCAGCTTGCCACTGCCGAAACGCTTCTCCAGCGGCCCGGCCAGATACCACCACCAGAGCAGGTTGAACAGGATATGCAGCGGCGAGAAGTGGAGCAGCGCATGGCTGACCCAGCGCCACAGTTGCCAGTATTGGCTGCTGTCCGCTGGCCAGCCGAGCCAGTTCATCAGGCGGTCGCCGCCCACCACCGGCATCAGCAGGTAGATCAGGATGCTCAGCACCATCACGGAGAGTGTCAGCGGCCCGGCCTGGCTGCGGATGCGCGCCAGATAGCTGTAGCGCGGATAGGAGAGCGTGTGGTTGGACTGGCCAGCGCGCCAGCTTGCCTCCTGGTAACGCGGGTGGAACGGCTCACGCAAAAATGCCGCCAGATGCTGCTCCACCTCCCCCAGCCGTGACTCTTCATTCAGCCACAGTTCAACTTCCTGCCCCTGTGGCCGCATCTCCAGCTTGATGCCCTGCGTGGCCATGTAGTCGATAAATGCCTGCGCCGCCCGCGGGTTGGAGAACGCCATTATTCTTACCATAGTTTATTTACAACCCCTCGCGGCAATGGTTTAACAGATTGATTCCAGGCCATGATTCACCATCAGGCCCCTGGCCTGGCAGAGTATAACTGCCCGCCGTCAGGCTGTATTGTACGCTTTCCACCTTATGCCGTGGCTCACATTTCTATCGTGATGCCAGAAGCACAAGCCATAAAAATATCGTGATCAATGGAGAGCCAGCCACAGGTCGTGTAGCGCTAGCGACCATAGCAGCCAGTTAATTCAGGAGAAAGCGGGCAGGGCAATAAAGGCCAGAGGGAGTGTGTCACCTAAAAACGCCACCGGCCAGACGGTGGCACAAAGGAGCAGGCTGCCGCAGCGCGCGGCAACATAGCGAGGCGTGAGTGATTTGCTTGATGTCCAAAGTCGCCCGCGAACCCATCACCGGTCATCATGTCATGACGCAATATAGAGCGCTGCATTCAGCACGACGAGATGGCCAACAAGTGCCTCGCGAGCGGTGGTCCCAGACGGAAGGCTGGCAGATGCACCGGCTCGAAAACTCCGCCGGGCATACGGCTCCAGACAGAGAGCACCGATCCAGACACGCTACCGGCCATACAGCTGCTTCAGACAAAGGGCATGGCAGAGGCACCGGGCCAAATCAGTTGCCAGAAACACTACCAGCCATGCGGTGGTTCCAGATAGAGGGCATGGAAAACCAGCCCATTCGGGCACCCCACCGGATGGGCGGCGGCTCTAGACAGGGGTTGGCAGATACACCGAGCCAGACACGCTACCAGCCATACAGCTGCTTCAGACAAAGGGCATGGCAGAGGCATCGGGCCAAATCAGTCGCTAGAAACGCCACTGGTAATACGACAGCAAAAGGGGCTGCCGTAAAGGTTGCCGGGCGGTGCGGCACCTGCGGGCGCGGGTGCCGTATACCCAGTTGGCAGGGTTAGCCGTGGCCGGTGTCTACCGCGTCCGGGAAGCTACGCGCCCAGGCTTCAAAACCGCCATCAATGCTGTAGACCGCGTTATAGCCTTGGGTCAGCAGGTACTGCGCGGCATTGCGGCTGCTGATGCCGTGGTAGCACATCACCATGACGGGCGTGGAGGGCGCGGTCTGTTCGATAAACGTGCCCAGATTGGCATTGGTCAAGTGAATAGCACCGGGTGCATGCCCCGTCTCAAAACTTTGCGGATCGCGGATATCCACCAGCACCGCCTCACCCTGATTAAGACGGGTGTGCGCCTGCTCAACGCTGATTGCTTCGAACTGTTCCATACAGCGGATGCCTCTAAAAAGCGAAAAAGGGAACTCACGACCAGTGTACCCAATTTCTTCGCTGCCAAGACCCGCTAAAGGGTAAGGGTAAACAGAAAAGGCCAGCGGGCCGTTATACCAGCATCACCTCAACCTGCTGCGCCCGCAGCTGCTCGACAATGGCCGGTGCCGCGTCACGCCCGGTAATCACGACGCTAATCTGCTCGGTGCGGCTAAACAGCATACCCGCCCGCTGGCCGAGCTTGCTGCTATCGACCAGCACCGCCAGCTTGCCGATGTAGTTCAGCATTTTTTGTTCCGCCATCGCCGTCAACATATCGCTTTTATAGAGGCCGTCCGCCGTCAGGCCGCTGCCGCTGGTAAACATCCAGTGGCCAGCATAGAGGGTGGCGTCCCCCTCTTGCGGTGCCAGCGTGATCGCCTGACTTTTGTTGTACTGCCCGCCCATGATGACCACGCTCTCATGCTCCTGCTCAATCAGGTAGTTAGCCAGCGGCAGGTAGTTGGTGATCACCTGTACCGGCTTGCCACAGATCTCCTGGCCCAGCAGGAACGCCGTGGAGCCGCAGTTGATCACCACACTCTGCTCAGGGCGACAGAGCGCCGCCGCCGCCCTGGCAATCCGCACCTTCTCATCCAGATGCTCCGCCTGATGGATATTCAGCGGCGTCCAGGCCTGCCGGGGGGCAGTGATCGCCTCCGCCCCATTCCGCACTTTGCGCAATTTGCCCAGTTCATTCAGCTTGGTGATGTCACGGCGCGCCGTGGCAGGGGAGATAGAAAATTGCGCGATCACCTCCGCCACTGAGAGCTGTCCCTGACGCTGAAGCAGCCCAAGAATTGCGTTGTGTCGTTGTGCCTCTGTCATGATTGCTCCGCGGGGATAGTGATTATCCGGTGATTATACGCGAGCATCACACGCATGAGTATTCACAATTCGCTGGCCGCCCATGCGCCCGGCACCCTTTCAGCATCACTTACAGGAACGAGGTAAAGGGCAGATCCGGCTCCTGGCTAAAGCAGTCCTCAAACCCGCGCGGGTAGTGGTACTCAAAATTGTCCTTATCCAGCGGCCAGGTGAATTTGCCGCCCACCTGCCAGATATAGGGCTTGAAACCATAACGCAGCCGGTCTTTTTTCATCTCCCACAGCACACGAATCTCCTGTGGGTCTGCCTGGAAGTTGGACCAGATATCATGATGGAACGGCATCACCACCTTGGCATTCAGCGCCTCCGCCATGCGCAGAATGTCTGCACTGGTCATCTTGTCCGTCACACCGCGTGGGTTTTCACCGTAGGAGCCTAGCGCCACATCAATCTGGTGCTCATTGCCATGTTTGGCGTAGTAGTTGGAGTAGTGCGAATCGCCGCTATGGTAGAGCGTGCCGCCCGGCGTTTTGAACAGATAGTTGACGGCACGGGCATCCATGCCATCCGGCAGCACGCCCGCCGCCTTCTGCTCCGCTGGCAGGGTAATCAGTGCCGTACGGTCAAAAGCTTCAAGGGCATGGATCTCCACATCCTTGATCCGCACGACGCTGCCGGGCGTCATTACAATGCAGCGCGCCGCCGGCACCCCCCAGCTGATCCAGAGATCGACACAGGTCTGCGGCCCAATGAAGGGCACCGTGGGATCGCAATTCTGCATCACTGCGGCCGCCACATTCACATCAATGTGATCGTTATGATCGTGCGTGGCGAGCACCGCATCGATCTGGCGGATCGCAAAGGGATCCAGCACAAACGGGGTAGTGCGCAGGTTGGGCTGCAACTTTTTCACCCCCGCCATACGCTGCATCTGGTGACCCTCCTTCATCAGCGGGTTGCGGTGGCTCTGCTTGCCGGTGCCACACCAGAAATCCACGCACAGGTTGGCGCCGCCCTCGGATTTCAGCCAGATCCCGGTACAGCCCAGCCACCACATGGCAAAGGTACCGGGCGCGACCTGCTCCTGCTCGATCTCTTCATTCAGCCAGCTGCCCCACTCCAGGAAGGTACTCAGGATCCAGGACTCGCGGCTGATCGTCATTACTTTACTCATCGCATCACCTCATCAGGTTGGTCAAAGCCTAACAGCACGGTAATCAAATTCAATCATAAAAAGATTGAATCTGATTATTTTGCGAGGAATCTAGCACCGTTTTTTGCCGCTTACAATGCGGCTAACGGCTTTTTTCGCGCCCTCTCCCAGAAAGAGATGATTGATAACTTTAAAAGATAATGCCTCTTTTAACCATGTAAAACAGTTATTTAATGAAGGGTTTTCCTTGGTTTATCAAGGTGGGGCGTGGCAGGGGGAAATGGGTCTTGCGAGCGCGCTCACAAATAATCACAAATGATCTTTTGGTGATGATTGTTGAGCGGTAGAGTGCCCGGACTTTATGTGTGGTCCGCCTCTGGCTGAGAAGGATCGAGCGCTCTGCCAGACAACGAACGTCTACTGAATGCTTTCTCATGGAGAGCTTTATGGAAACCCTCTACACCCTGTTTACAATCTTCTTTAACCAGGTAATGACCAACGCACCGCTGCTGCTGGGGCTGGTTACGCTACTGGGGTATTTACTGCTGCGTAAGAGTGCGGCGGTCATTATCAAAGGCACGCTGAAAACCATCATCGGCTTTATGCTGTTGCAGGCCGGTTCTGGCATCCTGACCAGCACCTTCAAGCCGGTGGTGGCCAAGTTGTCCGAGGTGTATGGCATCAACGGCGCCATCTCCGACACTTATGCCTCCATGATGGCGACCATCGAACGGATGGGCGACGCCTATAGCTGGGTCGGCTATGCCGTGTTGCTGGCACTGGCGCTCAACATCATTTACGTGCTGCTGCGCCGCCTGACCGGCATCCGCACCATCATGCTCACCGGCCACATCATGTTCCAGCAGGCCGGGTTGATTGCGGTGTTCTTCTATATCCTCGGCTACGGCATGTGGACAACCATTCTGTGTACCGCGCTGCTGGTCTCCCTCTACTGGGGTATCACCTCCAACATGATGTACAAACCGACGCAGGAGGTGACCGACGACTGCGGCTTCTCCATCGGGCACCAGCAGCAGTTTGCCGCCTGGCTGGCCTATAAGACAGCGCCCTGGTTGGGCAAAAAAGAGGAGAGCGTGGAGGATCTCAAGTTGCCCGGCTGGCTCAATATCTTCCATGACAACATCGTCTCCACGGCCATTGTGATGACGCTGTTCTTCGGCATCATCCTCTGCTCCTTCGGCCTTGATACGCTGCAAGCGATGGCCGGCAAGACTCACTGGTCCATTTACATCCTGCAAACCGGCCTGATGTTCGCGGTGGCGATTTTCATCATCGTGCAGGGTGTACGCATGTTTGTTGCCGAGTTGACCGAGGCATTCAACGGCATCTCACAGCGGCTGATTCCTGGCGCGGTGCTGGCCATCGACTGCGCCGCCATCTACAGCTTCGCGCCGAACGCGGTGGTGTGGGGCTTTATGTGGGGCACCATCGGGCAGTTGATTGCGGTTGGCATCCTGCTGGCGATCGGCTCCTCCATCATGATCATTCCCGGCTTTATCCCGATGTTTTTCTCCAACGCCACCATTGGCGTGTTTGCCAACCACTTTGGCGGCTGGCGCGCAGCGCTGAAGATCTGTCTGGTGATGGGCATGGTGGAGATATTCGGCTGCGTCTGGGCGGTAAAACTGACCGGCCTCAGTGCCTGGATGGGCATGGCGGACTGGTCAATCCTGGCGCCACCCCTGATGCAGGGCTTGGCCACCGGACTGTGGTTTATGGGCGTTATCGTGCTAATTGCACTGCTTTATATGTTCTTCGCTGGCCGCGCACTGCGCGCCGAGGAGGACGCACAACACAAGGTTACACACTCTTCGGCACATTAAGGAGACACAACGATGACAGTACGCATTCTGGCAGTGTGTGGTAACGGACAGGGTAGCTCCATGATCATGAAGCTCAAGGTTGGGCAGTTCCTGACGCAGCAAGGGGTGAACCATAGCGTCAATAGTTGCGCGGTCGGTGAGTACAAATCGGAGCTGGGCAGCGCGGACATCATCATCGCCTCCACCCACGTGGCGGATGAGATCACCGTCAGCGGCAATAAATATGTGGTGGGGGTTCGCAATATGCTTTCTGCCGAGGACTTTGGGCCGAAGTTGATGGCGGTGATTGGTGAACACTTCCCGGCCGATTTGGTGTGAGGGCGCAACCATGAAACTGCGAGATTCTTTGGCGGAGAACCACTCCATCGCCTTACAGGCGGAAGCGGCCACCTGGCAGGAGGCGGTAAAAATCGGCGTGGATCTGCTGGTGCGCGCCGAGGTGGTAGAGCCGCGCTACTATCAGGCGATTTTGGATGGCGTGGCGCGTTTCGGCCCCTACTTTGTGATTGCCCCCGGACTGGCGATGCCCCACGGCCGGCCGGAGGAGGGGGTGAAGCGCACGGGCTTTGCCTTGGTGACGCTCAAAACGCCGCTGGTGTTCAACCATGAAGAGAATGACCCGGTTGATATCCTGATCACGCTGGCGGCAGTAAATGCCCAAACGCACCAAGAGGTTGGGATTATGCAGGTGGTGAACCTGTTTGAGGATGAGGCCAATTTTGACCGCTTGCGCGCCTGCCGCACCGAAGAGGACGTGCTGGCGCTAATCGATGAAACCTCTGCGGCCGCGGCCGCCCGATAAAGGAGCAGTACCATGACTCATGCTTTACCCCTGTTGCAGGTGGCGCTGGATAACCACTCCCTGAGCGACGCCTACCGTACGACCCGGCTGATTGCCCCAGAGGTCGATATCATTGAGGTCGGCACCATTCTCTGCGTGGCAGAGGGGGTGCGGGCGGTGCGTGACCTGAAGGCCCTCTACCCGGAAAAAATCGTGCTGGCTGACGCCAAAATCGCGGATGCCGGCCAGATTCTGGCGCGCATGTGCTTTGAGGCCCATGCCGACTGGATCACCGTGATCTGCTGCGCTGACATCAATACCGCGAAGGGCGCGCTGGCGGTCGCCAAGGAGTATGGCGGGGATGTGCAGATTGAACTGACGGGCTTCTGGACGTGGGAGCAGGCGGCCGACTGGCGGGACGCCGGCATCCGTCAGGTGGTCTACCACCGTAGCCGCGATGCGCAAGCGGCAGGGGCGGCCTGGAGTGACGCGGACATTAACGCCGTCCGGCGGCTGGCCGATATGGGCTTCAACGTGACCGTCACCGGCGGGCTGGCGCTGGAGGATCTGCCGCTGTTCCAGGGAATCCCGGTGCATGTGTTTATCGCCGGGCGCAGTATCCGGGACGCCGCCGACCCGGTGGCCGCGGCGCGCCAATTTAAACGCACCATCCAGCAGCTTTGGGGGCAGGAGGGGACATGCTGCACCGCGCAGTCCCGCTAGGGATCTATGAAAAGGCGCTGCCGGGCGGAGAAGATTGGCGCGCGCGTCTGCAACTGGCGGCAGAGCTGGGGTTTGATTTCGTTGAGATGTCAGTGGATGAGTCCGATCGCCGACTGGCGCGGCTCTCCTGGACACCGGCGGAGCGGCTGGCGCTGGTAAAAGCCATCGCAGACACCGGCGTGCGGGTGCCCTCTCTCTGCCTGAGCGCGCACCGGCGCTTTCCGCTTGGCGCGGAGCAGGATACGGTACGCAGCCAGGGGCTGGAGATCCTGCAACAAGCGATCCGGCTGGCGCAGGATGTCGGCATCCGGGTGATCCAATTGGCTGGTTATGACGTCTACTACCAGCAGGCGAATGACCACACCCGTGAGCGCTTCCGGGAGGGGCTGGTGCAGGCGGTAGAGTTGGCCAGCCGGGCGCAGGTGACGCTGGCGATGGAGATCATGGACTACCCGTTGATGAACTCTATCAGCAAGGCGTTGGGGTATGCGCACTACCTGAACAACCCTTGGTTCCAGCTCTACCCGGACATTGGCAACCTCTCCGCGTGGGAGCATGACGTGCAGATGGAGCTGGAGGCAGGGGCGGGCCATATCGTCGCCGTGCATGTGAAAGATACCCGGCCAGGGGAGTTCAAGAACGTTCCGTTTGGCGCGGGCGTGGTGGATTTCACCCGCTGTTTTGCCACCCTGCGGGCCAGCGGCTACCGCGGGCCTTACCTGATTGAGATGTGGAGCGAGAGCGCCCCTGACCCAATTGCGGAGGTCAAAGCCGCGCGGCAGTGGGTGTGTGAAAAGATGCGCGCCGCCGGACTGGAGATCGAGAAATGAGTGAATTGGACGCACTGAAACAGCAAGTCTTTGAGGCCAACATGACACTGCCAGCCCATCGGCTGGTGACCTTTACTTGGGGCAATGTCAGCGGGATTGATCCCACACGGCAGTGGATGGTGATCAAGCCAAGCGGGGTGCGCTATGAGCATCTCCGTCCAGAGGATATGGTCGTGGTGGATATGGCGGGCAAGGTGGTAGAGGGGCGCTACCGGCCCTCCTCGGATACCGCGACCCACCTGGCGCTCTATCGCCACTATCCGTCGCTGGGCGGCATCGTGCATACCCACTCCACCTATGCCACTGCTTGGGCGCAGGCAGAGCGGGCGATCCCGGCGTTGGGGACCACCCATGCCGACTACTTTTTTGGGGAGATCGCCTGCACCCGCCCCCTGCGGCGCTGGGAAGTAGAGGGGGAGTATGAGCAGCAGACCGGGCAGGTGATCATTGAAACCGTCGGGCCGACAGAGGCGCTGCTCAGGCCGGGTGTGGTCGTCAGCCAGCATGGCCCATTCTGCTGGGGGCGATCGCCGGATGAGGCGGTACACAATGCGGTGGTGCTGGAGGAGGTTGCGAAAATGGCCTGGCTTGCCCACAGCCTTAACCCGACACCGCGCCCGTTGGATACCTTTTTGCTGGAGAAACACTTCCTGCGCAAACATGGTGCCACCGCCTACTACGGCCAGTCGGAGTCTTAAGAGGAGAGTGGGCCGCCGAGGGCGGCCCACTGTCGGGCAGAGCGTAGCTATCAAGCAAAACAGACCGGCAAAACAGAATTGTCGGTCAGGCGCTGTAGCCAATCAGCTGCATCAGGCGTTGTGCCTGTACCACGGCCTCCTGACGGTGGGTGACGCCCAGCTTCTGGTAGAGGTTGCGGATATGGGTTTTGATGGTGGTGGCTGCCACATCCAGTTCACCTGCAATCTGGTCGTTGCTGTAGCCGGAGTAGATTAGCCCCAGTACCTGCCATTCACGTTGGGTCAGCGGGCTGGTGCGGATTAGCTCCGGGACGTGAGGGTGGGTCAGCAATTTCACCACAAAGTGTTCGTCAAAGTGGGCGAACTTGTGGCGATGGTGCTGGTTAATGTCTCGCAGGATGCGTTGCGCCCGGTGCTGCTCCAGCTCCGGCAGGGCATTGAGCTGAATAAGCTGGCGCAACTGCTGGGCCATCAACTCACCCTCAATCACAAAGTGGCTAATAAAGCCGGTGCGGTTGGCGAGCGTCAATGCCTCCATCAGCGCCTTTTGGGCCTCAACCTTGCGTTCAGTTAGCCAGTAAAGGCGGTTGATAATCAGCAGGTTGCGGTTAAGGTCGCTGTAGAGTTTCAACCGACGGGCGTTGTCATTTAGCTCATCCAACACCACCTCCACCTCATCGTACTGGCCGAGCAAAATTTGGGTGCGGGCAATGTTGCGCCACTGCCCTTGCAGGAAGTGGTTGTCCGCCATGCCCGGTTTTTCGGCGTGGCGCAGCCAGTTGGCGGCGGCCGCGACGTCATTGGTCATCTGCCAGTAGATCACCCGTGCCTTGTCGGCATTGGTCAGCCAGTCGCGGTGATAGGCACCGCCCAGCAGCAGGGTTTCACAACTCTGCAGATGGCGGTGCGCATTGTCCAGATCGCCGCGCGCCAGCGAGCACTTCGCCAGCATCGCCAGACACTGCAACTGGTGCTGCGGCTGGTAGTTGTTCAATACCTCCAGCCCCTGGCGCGCCGCGCCTTCGGCTTCGTCCAGCCGCGCCCATGACCAGAGCAGCTGGGCGCGCAGGCGCAGTAAAAACTCATGCAGCGGCAACTGCTCAAGGTGCTGCTCGCGCACTAGTTCAAAGGCTTTGTCCTGCATCTCAAAGGCGGCTTGCAGGAAACCTTGGGCAATCAGGATCTCGCTCTGCTGCAGCAGTGCCCACAGGGCGTAGTGGGTAACCTCATGGCGGCGGGCCATCTGCTCCGTTTGCTGCATCATCGGCAGCGCGCGCGCCAGTTCACCTTTGCAGTGGTGTACCTCACCGGTCACGGAGGTGGCAACGATGCGGCTGTAGTAACTGGAGAGCGGCAGGAACTTCAGGGCCTCGCCAGCGAGGTGTTCGGCCTCTTCCGGCTGGCCAGAGGTGATGGCGACCTGCGCCCGCAGGGCGTCGAACTCAGCGGCGAGGGTTCTGTCCACCGCCAGGTGTTGTGCCTGCATCGCGTCGGCGGCACGGGCCAGCAGGGTGTCCACCTCAGCAAAGCGGTGCTGGCTCTGCGCTAGCCACGCCTGCAACAGTGCCAGCTTGGGGCTTTGTACCAGACGCTCATAGGGCAGGGCATTCAGGCACTGCTCCAGCAGGGCCAGCTCGCTCTGGTTGAATAGCATCCAGCCGTGCTGCAACAGGATGTCGCGCAGCATCTCGACGTCGCCAGCGGCCAGCGCATGGTGGATCGCCTCCGCCGGGAAACCCAGCGCCAGCCAGCCCTCGGCGGCACTGCGGTGGATGGCCGGCAGCTCCAGCGCCAGCTCCCACTGGCAGCGCTGGCGCAGGAAGGCGGCGAACAGCGGGTGGAAACAGAACCACTCGCCGCTGTCATCCATGCGATGGATAAATAGCCCCTGCCGTTCCAGCTCCTCCAGCCGCTGCTGGCCGTAATCCTCGCCGGTCAGGCGGACGATCAGCGCGTCGTTCATTGAGCGCAGCACCGAACAGCGCAGCAGGAAGTGGCGGGTATCGACGTCGATACGGTCCAGCACCTCATCCACCAGATAGTCGTTCAAGTGGCTGGCGTTCAGCCCCGCCAGCTTCTGGGCAGATTTTTGGGCCGACGCGCCGGACTGCCGGGCGGAGAGGGCGATCAGTTGCAGGGCGGTCGCCCACCCCTCCACGTCGTCACACAGGCGGCTGCTGTCACCCTGCTCGAGCGGCACGTGCAGGCGGCAGTCAAAGAACTGCTTGGCCTCCTGATGGGTAAAGGCCAGTTGGGCACTGCCCAGCTCCAGCAACTGGTCGCGCACCCGCAGGTTGGCGATGCCGAGCGGCGGCAGCGAGCGTGAGAGCAGCACCAGCGTCAGGTTCTCCGGCTGGTGGCGCAGGAAGAAGCGCATCGCCTCGTGGATCGCCTCATTGGTGATCAGGTGGTAGTCATCAATCACCAGATAGAGCGGGCGGTGCCACTCGCTCAGATCGATGAAGAGTTGGGCAAACAGGGCGGAGAGGCTGGCGTACTGGTGTTTCTGGCTCATCGCCTCGCTTTTGCTGCAATAGCCGCCGGTGGCTTGCTGGATGGCGGCGACCAGATAGTGGACAAAGCGCTCGGGCTGGTTGTCGCTCTCATCCAGCGAATACCAGCCCAGTTCGGCGATGTCGGCGGCCCACTGCGCCACCAGCGTGGTTTTTCCGTAGCCAGCCGGGCAATTTACCAGGGCTAACCGGTAATTTGCCGCGCTGGCCAGTTTGTTCAACAGACGTTCGCGCACCACAGTATTTTGCAACCGCACCGGGCGGCTGAGTTTGGACGGGATTAGCATGACGTCTCCATCTTTTCTGGCAACGAAGGGGAGGGAGAAAAAGGGTGCAATTCATAACTCATGATTATTTTACAACTCGTAATTAATCATTAGCCGCTAAGGTCTGATAAGCCACTTTCTAATGCAATAACTGCCCCTTTTCTGGTGATGGTTAGTTGCAGTGGATCACAAATTACGGCTACTTACGGCTACGCCCTGCTTCTCATCCCCAGCTAAGCCCCCGCCGGGATGATGCCCTGACCGCGTGCGCTCGGCAGGATAGCGGGACGCCACACCCATCCACATCGCCTTATCCCATTGTTCAACTACAGGAATGAGAGTTGCTTATGTCACAGCCCACTTTTAAGAAGGATGTCTTTTTGGCGGCCCTGGCACGCCAGTGGCATCATTTTGGCCTGCATGCTGCCGAAGAGATGACTTCTCATCAGTGGTGGCAGGCCGTCAGCGCGGCGGTTGCCGAGCAGACGGCGGCGCAACCGCTGCCGGAAAAAGCCGCCCAGGTACAGCGGCATGTGAACTATATCTCCATGGAGTTTTTGATTGGCCGCCTGACCGGCAACAATCTCATCAACCTGGGTTGGTATGACGACATCGCCGAGGCGTTGCAGGGCTTCAACGTATCGCTGAGTGACATCCTGGAGCAGGAGGTAGATCCGGCGCTCGGCAACGGTGGGCTGGGGCGGCTTGCGGCCTGCTTCCTCGATTCAATGGCGACCCTTAACCAGCCGGCGATTGGCTATGGCCTGAACTACCAATACGGCCTGTTTCGCCAGAGCTTTGTCGAGGGCCGCCAGCATGAGGAGCCAGATATCTGGCAGCGTGAGAGCTACCCGTGGTTTGCCCATAATGCGGCGCTGGCGGTGGACGTGGGGATCGGCGGCACGCTAGAGAAGCAGGCCGATGGCCGGGTGGTGTGGCGCCCGGAGCTGACGTTGCGCGGTGAGGCGTGGGATCTGCCGGTGATCGGCTACCGCAACGGCATGAGCCAGCCGCTGCGCCTGTGGGAGGCGACCCACCCGCACCCGTTCGACCTGGGCAAATTCAATGACGGCGACTTCCTACATGCCGAACAGCGCGGCATTGAGGCCGCGAAGCTGACCAAGGTGCTCTACCCGAATGACAACCATCAGGCCGGCAAACGCCTGCGCCTGATGCAGCAATATTTCCAGTGCGCCTGCTCGGTGGCCGACATCCTACGCCGCCACCACTTGGCGGGCCGCGCGCTGGCGGAGCTGCCGGATTACGAGGTGATCCAACTCAACGATACCCACCCGACCATCGCCATCCCGGAGCTGGTGCGCATCCTGCTGGACGAGCACCAGCTGGGCTGGGATGAGGCGTGGGCCATCACCAGCCGCACCTTCGCCTACACCAACCATACGCTGATGCCAGAGGCGCTGGAGTGCTGGGATGAGCGACTGGTGCGCAGCCTGTTACCGCGCCACTTCGCCATCATCAAGCAGATCAACGACAAGTTTAAAAAGCAGGTGGAGAAGCAGTGGCCGGGCGACGAGGCGGTGTGGGCCAAGCTGGCGGTGCGTCACGACAAACAGGTGCGCATGGCGAACCTCTGCGTGGTGGCCGGTTTTGCGGTGAATGGCGTGGCGGCGCTGCACTCGGATCTGGTGGTGAAGGATCTCTTCCCGGAGTACCACCAGCTGTGGCCGCAGAAGTTCCACAACGTCACCAACGGCATCACGCCGCGCCGCTGGCTGAAGCAGTGCAACCCGGCACTTTCGGCGCTGATTGATGAGACGCTCCAGACCGAGTGGGTGACCGATCTTGACGCGCTGAAGGGGCTGGAACCCTATGCCGACGACGCCGCTTTCCGGGAGAAATTCCGCCAAATCAAGCACCGCAACAAAGAGGCATTGGCCGCCTACGTCAAGGCGAGCACCGGCATTGTCATCAGCCCGGATGCGATTTTTGACATCCAGATCAAACGCCTGCATGAGTACAAACGCCAGCACCTGACGCTGCTGCACATCATCGCGCTCTATCAGGAGATCCTGCACAACAAACAGTATGACCGCCTGCCGCGCGTGTTCCTGTTTGGGGCCAAAGCCGCGCCGGGTTACTACCTGGCGAAAAACATCATCTATGCGATCAACAAGGTGGCAGAGAAGATCAACCACGATCCGCGTGTGAAAGATCGGCTGAAAGTGGTGTTTATCCCGGACTACAAGGTGTCGGTGGCGGAACTGATGATCCCGGCGGCCGATGTCTCCGAACAGATCTCCACTGCCGGTAAGGAGGCATCCGGTACTGGCAACATGAAGCTGGCGCTCAACGGCGCGCTGACGGTTGGCACGCTGGATGGCGCCAACGTGGAGATTGCCGAGCAGGTGGGCGAGGAGAATATCTTTATCTTCGGCAATACCGTGGAGCAGGTGAAGGCGCTGAAGGCCAGTGGCTACGATCCAGTGAAGTGGCGCAAGAAGGACAAGACCCTGAACGCGGTATTGAAAGCGCTGGAAAGCGGCGAGTTCAGCAACGGTGACAAGCAGGCATTCGACATGCTACTCGGCAGTTTGCTGGGCGGCGGCGATCCCTATCTGGTGCTGGCTGATTTCGCGGCCTACGGCGAGGCGCAGCAGAAGGTGGATGCCCTGTATCGCGATCAGGAGGAGTGGACCCGCCGGGCGATTCTGAATACCGCGCGGGTTGGGATCTTCAGCTCAGACCGGTCGATCCGTGACTACCAGCAGCGTATCTGGCAAGCCAAACGGTAAGGGGCGCGCATGGACGAGAAACAGATCGATCACGCGGCGACGCTGGCGGGCATCTCCGCCAGCTTTATCAACGCTCACGGCAAACTCCAGGCGATCCCTGCAGCCACCAAGCTGAAACTGCTGACGGCGATGGGGCGCGAGGAGGGGCCGCCGTCGGCCGTCGGGCCGCTGCCGCCGGTCAAGGTATTTACCTTCGGTCTCCCGATGTCTTTGCCGCTGGCGGGCAAGGGGGATTTCAGCTGGGTGTTGGAGCAGGAGGATGGTAGCCGGGTGGAGGGACGCGCCAGCGGGCGCAAGTCCATCTCGCTGCCGGCGCGGCTACCGGCGGGTTACCACCAGCTGACGCTGGAGCAAAAGGGGCAGCGCTGGGGGTGCCGCATCATCGTCGCGCCAAAACGCTGCTATGAGCCAGAGGCGCTGCTGACCGGCAAAAAACTGTGGGGCGCCTGTGTGCAGCTCTACACCCTGCGCTCGGAAAACAACTGGGGGATCGGGGATTTCGGTGACCTGCGGCTGATGCTGGAGGAGACAGCGCGGCGCGGCGGGGCGTTCATTGGCCTCAACCCGATCCATGCCCTCTACCCGGCAATGCCGGAGAGCGCCAGCCCCTACAGCCCTTCTTCCCGTCGCTGGCTCAACATTGTGTATATCGACGTTAACGCGGTGGACGAGTTCCGCCACAGCGAGGCGGCCCAGCGCTGGTGGCACACGCCGGAGACCCAAGCGGCGCTGGAAAGGGCGCGCGCCGCCGAGTGGGTGGAGTACAGCACGGTCACGGCGCTCAAGCTGGCCGCGCTGCGGCAGGCCTTTCCACTGTTTGAGAACCTGCCCGCCAGCCATGCGCGCAAGCGCGCCTACCTGCACTTTGTGGCACAGGGCGGCAGTAGCCTGCGCCAGCAGGCGGCCTTCGATGCCTTGCATGAGCGGTTGATGCAGGAGGAGGAGGGCCGCTGGGGGTGGCCAGCCTGGCCGGAGCAGTACCGTGACGGCGTGGAGGCCGCCGAGGCCTTCTACCTCTCCCACCGGGCGGAGGTGGAGTTCTACCAGTGGTTGCAGTGGCTGGCGCACAGCCAGTTCGCGGCCTGCTATGCCCATAGCGAAGCGCTGGGGATGCCGATTGGCCTCTATCGCGATCTGGCGGTAGGCGTGTCGGAGGGCGGCGCGGAGACCTGGTGTGACCGCGAACTCTACTGCCTGCGGGCGTCAGTCGGCGCGCCACCTGACATCCTTGGCCCGCTTGGGCAGAACTGGGGCCTGCCGCCGATGGACCCGAACGTGATGATGACGCGCGGCTACCAGCCCTTTATCGATCTGCTGCGCGCCAACATGACTGACTGCGGCGCGCTGCGCATTGACCATGTGATGGCGCTGCTGCGCCTCTGGTGGATACCCTATGGCGAAGGCGCGGCGCAGGGTGCCTATGTGCAGTACCCGGTGGACGACCTGCTGGCGGTGCTGGCACTGGAGAGCCAACGCCATCGTTGCATGGTGATTGGTGAGGATCTGGGCACGGTGCCGGTGGAGATTGTCGCGCGCCTGCGTGACAGCGGCGTCTACTCCTACAAGGTGCTCTACTTCGAGCATGACCGTGACAACATCTACCGCGCGCCGCAATCCTACCCGGTACAGGCGATGGCCACCGCCACCACCCACGACCTGCCGACGCTGCGCGGTTTCTGGCAGAGCGGTGATTTGATGCTGGGCCACAAGCTGGGGCTTTACCCGGATAAAGTGGTGTTCGCCGGGCTGCTGATGGATCGTGAGAAGGCGCGCCAGGGGCTGCTCAATGGCCTGCACCAGTATGGCTGCGTGCCGAAAAAACTGGGCCACAAAGCCTCGATGATGGCGATGTCACAGACGTTAAACCGCGGTATGCAGCGCTACATCGCAGACAGCGCCAGCGCGCTGCTGGGGCTGCAACCGGAGGATTGGCTGGATATGGAGATGCCGGTCAATATCCCCGGCACCACCGACCAATACCCCAACTGGCGGCGCAAACTCACCGTGACGCTGGAGGAGATGTTTGCTGACCAGCGTGTTAACCGGCTACTGAAGGATCTCGATAAGCGGCGGCGCAAGGTGTCGGTGTAAATCGGCCGCTGTAGAAAAACCAAAGGGCGCCATAAGGCGCCCTTTTTACGATCGGCTGGATGCAGATCAATAGTAGGAGTGCTCGCCGCGCTGGTGCTCGGTCAGGTCACGCACGCCTTTCAGTTCCGGGAAGGTGTTCAGCAGCTCCTTCTCGATCCCCTCTTTCAAGGTGACGTCGACCATTGAACAGCCGTTGCAGCCGCCGCCGAATTGCAGGATGGCGTAACCCTCATCGGTGATCTCCATCAGCGATACGCGGCCACCGTGGCCAGCCAGCTGCGGGTTGATTTTGGATTGCAGCTCATACTCCACGCGCTCCATCAGCGGGGCGTCGTCCGAGACCTTACGCATTTTGGCGTTCGGCGCTTTCAGCGTCAGCTGCGAGCCAAGCTGGTCAGTGACGAAGTCAATCTCCGCCTCGTCCAGGTAGGGCGCGCTCAGCTCATCCACGTAAGCGGAGAGCTTTTCGAATTTCAGTTCCGTGTCAGTGGCTTCCACGGCGTCCGGCGGGCAGTAGGAGACCCCACACTCGGCGGTTGGCGTACCTGGGTTAATGACAAATACGCGAATCTGAGTGCCTTCTTCCTGATTTGCCAGCAGTTTGGCAAAGTGCGCTTGGGCTGCGTCGGTAATACGGATCATAGCATTCACTCAATAGTTGACTTCTCTAGTAGGTTATAATACGCCCAATACCCATATCACTACAAGGTGCGGCACAGGCACCAGATTTGAATCGATGCCACTCCCGCACGATTGAGCAAACCGCAAATCTCCGCCACCGTACTGCCGGTGGTCACCACGTCATCCACCAGCGCCACATGCAGGCCCGCTAGATCTTGTGCACAGCGGAACGCGCCGCGCAGGTTGCGCCGCCGCCGGACGGCGGTCAGCTCGCGCTGCGAGGGCGTCACGCGGCAGCGCATCAACGTATCCGGCTGCCAGTCGCACCCCAGCCAGTGTGCCAGCGGGCGCGCCAACAGGTCTGACTGGTTATAGCCGCGCCGCCACTGCCGTCGACGGTGCAGCGGCACGCTGATTAGCCGATCCGGGCGCAGCGCCCGCCCCTCACGCCGTGCCGCCAGCCAACGTAGCAGCAGCAGGCGCGCCAGCACCAGCGCCAGTTCCGGCGCGCCGCTGAATTTCAGCCGGTGCACCAGGGTGCTGAGCGGCGGGGCGAAGTCAGTGACGGCCAGCAGCGACTGCCACGGCGGCGGGCGGCGCAGGCAGCGGCCGCAGGGGAGATCGGGCGTGGCGGGTAGCCCGCAGCGTGGGCAGGCCGGCGGCATCACCAGATGGCGCAGGCAGCAGGCGCAGAAGCCGTGACGGCTGAGGTGCAGCGGCATTTCACATAGCCAACAGAGGCCGCCGATTGTTAGCATACTCATTTTTGCCTCCTTGCAGAGCATAACGACAGGACAATAACCTATGGCGCAGCTTTACTGGCAGACAATTGGCGAAGGCGATCGCGATCTTGTGCTGCTTCACGGATGGGGATTGAATGCCGAGGTATGGCAACAGACGCTGGTGCGACTCGCGCCGCATTTCCGTCTGCATCTGGTTGATCTGCCGGGCTATGGGCGCAGCAGCGATTATCCGGCGCTCTCGCTGGCGGAGATGGCGGCAGAGGTACGGGCTGCCGCACCGGCCCGCGCCATTTGGATGGGGTGGTCGCTGGGCGGGCTGGTAGCCAGCCAGGTGGCGCTGGACGCGCCGGAGCAGGTTGAGGCGCTGGTGACCGTCGCCTCCTCACCCTGCTTTGCCGCAAGCGAGGGGTGGCCGGGCATCAAGCCGGAGGTGTTGCAGGGGTTCCAGCACCAGCTGAGCGAGAATTTCCAGCGCACCGTGGAGCGCTTTTTGGCGTTGCAGACACTGGGCACCGAAAGTGCGCGGCAGGATGCACGCCTGCTGAAGGCGGTGGTGTTGGCGCAGCCGATGCCCTCTGTGGAGGTGCTCAATGGCGGGCTGGCGATCCTGCAACAGGCCGATTTGCGCGCGCCGTTGCGTTCGCTGTGCTGCCCATTCCTGCGCATCTATGGGCATCTGGATGGGCTGGTGCCGCGCAAAATCGTGCCGCAGCTTGATGCCATCTGGCCGCAGTCGTGCTCGGTGATCATGGAGAAGGCGGCCCACGCGCCCTTTGTCTCCCACCCCGATGCGTTCAGCGACATTGTGCTGGACTTCCTCACGTCCGACGCTTTTCTTGCGCCAAAGAATGGATAATTTCAAAAACTCGCTAATAATTAATCGGGTAAGTGACTGACAGACAACATGAAGCTGCGGGTCGCCTGATGAATAGATGGTGCCCGTCCGCATGATGGCGGGGTTCATTCGCATTAGGATGATGCTTTCCCCTTCGGTCCTTTGCCTGTTTCTGACTGTTTTCTTAAACACTCAACATTCTAGCGAGGGTAGGGTTATGAAATTGATTTCCAAGATGAAAACGTCTGTGATTACCGCCACCGTGCTGGCTGGCACGCTCTCTTTCAGCGCACTGGCAGCGCAAGAGATCTCCAAGGAGGAGGCGACCAAGTATGAGAAAGTGGGGACAGTAAGCACCACTGCTGAAACGACATCGCCGATGGATGCCAAAGAGGAACTCTCCAAACTGGCGGATGAGAAGGGCGGCAAATACTTTGTGGTGATTGCTGGCCGTGAACATGGCAAAGTCAGTGCCATTGCTGAAGTGTATAAATAACCGCTTTCCGGGCGCCGTCGTGGCGCCTTTTCCCATGCCTCTTCTCCTGCCAGCGCGTATAATCCAATCTCCTCTTATTCCATAAGGTTACTCCGCAGTGGCAGCGACGATTTATGACATTGCACGGCTAGCGAAGGTCTCCAAATCGACCGTTTCGCGGGTTCTCAACAACCAATCCAACATTTCGGCGCAAGCCCGTGACCAGGTGATGCAGGCCATCGCGGAACTGAACTACCAGCCGAGCAAACTGGCGCGCGCGCTGACCTCCTCCGGCTTCGATGCCATCATGGTGATCTCCACCCGTCCAACGCGCACCACGCTGGGCAACCCCTTCTTTGCCGAGATCGTCCACGCCATCGCCTCGCGGGCGGAGGAGGAGGGCTTCGACCTGATCCTGCAAACCTCGAAAAACAGCGAGGAGGATCTGCAAAAGTGTCTGGTGAAGATCCGTGAGAAGATGGTGAAGGGGATCATCATGCTCAGCTCGCCGGCGGATGAGACCTTTTTCCAGCAGCTGGACGGCTATGCCATCCCGGTGGTGGTGATTGGCCGCGTTGAGGGGCAGTACCAGCACATTTTCTCGGTCGATACCGACAATTTCCACGACAGTTACCGCATGACGCAGGCGTTGATTGCCGAGGGGCACCGCGCCATCGCTTGCCTGCACGCCTCATTGAATTACCATGTCTCGATTGACCGGCTGGCGGGGTATCGTCAGGCGATGGCCGACGCCCAGTTGCCGATTGCGCCCGGCTGGGTGCTGGATGGCGGCAATAGCGTGGAGGAGGCCTATCAGGCGGCCTGCCGGCTGTTTGCGCTGCCGGTATTGCCGACCGCCGTGCTGGCGACGGATGCACTAAAGATCCTCAGCCTCTACCGGGCGGCGCAGGAGCGCGGCTGTGCCATTCCGGCGCAACTGTCGGTTATGGGCTACAGCAACAGCAGCATTTCACCCCTGCTAACGCCGCCCCTGACCGGCATTGACGTGCCGACCGCCCAACTCGGCTGGCAGGGGTGTGATGTGCTGTTTGCCTGCATCGCCGGGCAGAGCCTGCCGCAGCAGCATCGGCGGGTGACGACCGATCTGCGTCAGGCAGGCTCTACCGCGCCGCCCGGTTAAGCGCATAAAAAAAGGGAAGGCATCGCGCCTTCCCTTCTGCCATTCGCGGTTCAATCCCGCGTTGGGATCACCTGCTCCGTCTCGCTGTCGAAGAAGTGGGCGAGGCCCATATCCATCGTCAGCCCCAGATGGGTCCCGGCATGGATGTCGCACTGCGCATCGGTACGCACCACCAGTTCGTGGCCGCCAATTTGGCAGTAGAGCATAAACTCCGCGCCGGTCAGTTCGGCGACGGTGACGGTTGCTTCCACCTGCTGCGCGCCCGGTTTCGCCAGGAAAATGGACTCCGGACGAATGCCCAGGATCAACGGCTTGCGCTGGTAACCGGCGGCATTCAGGCGCGCCAGCGCCTCCTCTGGCACCGGAATGTGCAGGCTTTCAGTGACGAAGTGCGCGCCATCCAGTGCGCCGCGCACGAAGTTCATCGCTGGCGAGCCAATAAAGCCGGCGACGAACATATTGCAGGGGCGGTTATAGATGGTTTTCGGGCTACCGACCTGCTGCACAATGCCATCCTTCATCACCACAATCCGCGTCGCCATGGTCATCGCCTCGGTCTGGTCATGGGTAACGTAGATCATGGTGGTGTTGAGCTTCTGGTGCAGCTTGCTGATCTCGGCGCGCATCTGCACGCGCAGCTTGGCGTCGAGGTTGGAGAGCGGTTCATCCATCAGGAACACTTTGGCATCGCGCACGATGGCGCGGCCAAGCGCCACGCGCTGCCGCTGGCCGCCGGAGAGGGCGCTTGGGCGGCGTTGCAGCAGATCCTTCAGCCCCAGAATCTGCGCGGCATAGGCCACGCGCCGCTCAATCTCCGCTTTGTCGATGTCCATCAGCTTCAGCGCAAAGGCCATGTTGTCGTAGACCGACATGTGCGGGTAGAGCGCATAGTTCTGGAACACCATCGCGATGCCACGGTTTTTGGCCGCAACGTCGTTCATGCGCTCGCCATCAATCAGCAGGTCGCCTTCACTGATCTCCTCCAGCCCGGCGATCATCCGCAGCGTGGTGGACTTGCCGCAGCCAGAGGGGCCAACGAAGACGATGAACTCTTTATCCTCAATCTCCAGACAAAAATCTTTCACCACATGGACATTGTTCGGGTAGATCTTCTGGATATGTTTTAACGAAATATGGGCCATGTTCAGCTCCTGGTAATCAAGGTGTCAGGGCAGACCTGGGCCGCCTGCCAATGGGCCAGCAGATCCGGCCACGCCAGCTCGTCGGTGTGGTTCAGCCGGTAGTCGGCCTCTGTCAGCGTCGCGCCAATGCCGACGGAGTACATGCCGCTGGCATTGATGGCCGTAATGCCGGCCTGCGCATCCTCAATGCCGATGGACTGGCGGGGATCGACCCCCAGCCCCTGGCAGGCAGTGAGGAAAATTTCCGGGTGTGGCTTGGAGTGGCTCAGGGCGCGGGCGTCGGCGCAGAAGTCGAAGCGATCGCTCAACCCAAGCGAGGCCAGCACCTGCGGCGCATTCTCCGAGACCGATGCCAGCCCGATGCGGCAGCCGGCGGCGCGTACCGCCGCCAGCAGCGGCAGGATGCCCGGCAGGATGTCTGCCGGCGTCAGGTTCGCCAGCAACTGGCGATAGAGATCGTTCTTCTCGGTCATGAATTGCTGGCGCGCCTCCGGCGGCCAGACCTGCTCCTGCCCGCCATGACGCAGGATGCGTGCGAGGGAGTCAGCACGGTTGACGCCCTTGAGTTGCTCATTGAAGGCGCGATCGATCTCAATGCCCAGCTTCTGCGCCAGCTGCTGCCACGCCTGAAAGTGGAACTCGGCGGTGTCTGTGATGACACCGTCCAGATCAAAAATCACCGCCTGAGGGTAAGGCTGGTCACACATGTTTTTTCCTTATTGTTCAAGCGGCAGCGTCAGCTCACGCGTGACGTGGTGCAGTACGCCCTGCACCCGAATGGCGACAGGCGCGTCGCCCGCCACGTCAATGTGCAGCGCCTGACGGCTGAGGTGGATATGCAGCCGCTGGCCGTGCCAGCAGAGCGGGAAGTGCAACCCGCGCCAGTGCGGCGGCAGGCGTGGCGCCAGCGCCAGCTCCCCCTCCTGATACTCCAACCCGGCGAAGCCCATGATTGCTCCCAGCCAGATGGCGCTGATGGCAGCGGCGTGGATGCCGTCGTCACAGCTGTGTGGATCCGGGCCGAGGTCAATCTCCATCGCCTGCCGGTAGAGCGGCCAGGCGAGGTCAGCCCGGCCGGTGCGGCAGGCCACAATCGCGTGGATCGCCTTGCTCAGCGAGGAGTCATGGATGGTGCGCGGCAGGTAGTAGTCGAGGTTGGCGCGCTGCACCTCATGGCTGAACAGCGACGGCAGCAGGAAGAACAGCATGATCAGGTCGGCCTGCTTCAGCACCTGCATCTCGTTCACTTCGGCGCGCGAGTAGTCGAGCATGATGGCTTGGGTGCCTGCCACCGCTTGGTAGCGCGTCAGGTCGATGGTCGGCTTGGCCATGAAGCTGTCATCCTGCGCGATGACACCCTGCCCATCCGGCTGCGGCAGCAGGCAGCGCGCGAGGAAGTCCTGCGCCTGTGCGCGGAACGCCACATGCTCCGGGGTCTCGGGCAGGGCGCGCAGCGCCTGATCCACCGTGTAGTGCGCCAGATAGTTGGTGTAGGCGTTGTTGTTGACGTGCTCGGTGTACTCATCCGGCCCGATGACGTCATGCAGCTCCCACTGCCCGTTGACCTCGGTGGCGCGGCTGATCCAGAACTGGGCACACGCCTTCAGTAGCGCCTGTGCTTCGCGCTGGCGGAACGCCTCGTCGCCGGTGGCGTGCAGATACCCCACGGTCGCGTAGGCGATGTCCGCCACCAGATGGTGCTCCGCCAACGCGGAGGCCACCGGCTGGCGCTGGCCAGTGCGGATGTTGATCAGGCCGAACGGCGGCGTCTCCTCCTCACCGGTGAAGGCGCTCTCCCACGGGAACAGCGCACCCCGGTAACCGCACTGGGCGGCTTTCTGCTCCGCCTGCGGCAGCCGGTGGTAGCGGTAGCGCAGCAGCGAGCGCGCCGTCTCCGGCTGGGTCAGTAGGTGGTAGGGCAGGATGAAAATGTCGGTGTCCCAGAAGACGTGGCCCTTGTAGCCTTCGCCAGTCAGCCCCTTGGCGGCGACGCTGCACCGCTCGTCGTGGCTGGGGGTCATGGCCGCCAGGTGGTAAGCCGAAATATCCAGCGCCAGCTGGTCGAAGGCGTCGTCGCTCTCGACCTCAACCCGCGCCTGTCGCCACCACGCTTGCCATTGCGTCAGGCTGTCCGCGCGCAGCGCGTCGTAGCCCTTGGCCGCCTGTCCGGCCAACTGGGCCAGACAGTGTGCCTGCCAGTCAGTTGGCTCTGCGTCGCCCGGCAGGCAGACATCGACCCAACTGATCTTCTCCAGCGTTACCGGCACGCCCACGGGCAGGGTGGTGCGGAACTGCTGGATCAACTGGCGGTTCTTGGCGGCGTAACTGATCACCGCGTCGGTGGAGAGCTGGCAGAGGCTGGTGAGGATCGCTGCCATGTCCTGCTCCGGCGTGCGGTAGCAGCCCTGCAAATAGCGCTGATCCAGCACCCGCACACTCTCCTCCAGCAGATGCTGGCGGCCGCTGTTGGTCTGGGTCGCGTCAATGCCGGTAGCGAGCAGCAGGTCGGCCGGCTGATCCAGCGCGGTGAGGGTCAGGGTAGCGGCCACCAATTGATGCGGTTGGCGCGCGACAAAACGGGCGCTTTGCAGCCGGAAACGGCCGCCCTCCGGTGACTGCCACACCAACTCTCGGCGGATTTCGCCCAGCTCGGTGTCGAACTCACGCTGGTAGGAGAGCAGGATGCCGGTCAACAGTGAGAAAGGCGTGCGGCCAATCTGGATTTTGCAGCCGGTGACGTCCGGCAGGTTGACCAACTCGGCGATCTCCTGCGGCGCGGCACGGTGGTAAAAACCGGCCACATACATGCCGCGCACCTGCTCGGTGTACGCCTCCTCATGCGCGCCACGAATGCCCAGATAGCCGTTGCCACAGGTCATCAGGCTGGCGTACTTGTTCAGGTGGTGCAGATCAAAACCCGGCTCACGCAAAAGGGCGTGCGGGGAGGGGAGTGAATGCTGTTTCATAGGGTTACGCTCTCGCCCCGCTCGGCCGCCTGATAGATGGCTGCCACCAGTTGCTGGATGGCGTAGCCCTGTCGGCCATCGGCCAGCCCCTCACCGCCCAGCCCAAGCGCGCGATCCACAAAGGCTTTCATGCTCTTGTGGTGCCGCAGGCTGTCCGCTTCCTGACGTTGGTAGAGCGTCAGCAATTTGCCGCCCTCGTCGGTGTAGATGTGTGCCGGGAACAGCGTCGCGCCAGCGTCTGCGCCGCAGAACTGCACGTTCATCACCGACTCTTCCGGGATGTTCAGCGCAAACGAGGTGTCCAGCCGCAGGATGCCGCCCTGCTCTAGCTCGAGGGTGGCGAACAGCGCGTCCTCCACGGTGTACTTCTCTGGCTGCCAGCTGCCGAACAGGCCGTTGCTTTTACGGTTGCCGATTTTGCAGAACTGGTGCGCGCTGACCCGCGTGACGCGCGGGAAGCCCAGCACGTACATGGCGGCGTCCAGCATATGGATGCCGATGTCGATCAGCGGCCCGCCGCCCTGCTGCGCCTTGTCAATAAAGACGCCCCAGCCCGGCACGCCGCAGCGGCGCAGTGCGCGCGCATGGGTGACGTAGACGTCGCCCAGCATCCCCTCTGCCACCTTCTGCCGCAGCTGGCGGCAGTCGTCGGCGAAACGGTGGTGGAAATCATAGGCCAGCACCCGATCTACGCGCTCGGCGGCCTCGGCCATCGCCAGCGCCTCATGGGGCAGCATGGCGGGCGGCTTCTCGCACATCACATGGCAGCCATGTCGCAGCGCCTGCAACACCTGTTCGCTGTGGAAACGGTTGGGGGAGCAGATGCTGACCGCATCCGGCATCGCCAGACGGTACATCTCACCGGCATCGGTGTAGCTGTGTGGAATGTTATTGCGGGCGGCGAAGTCGGCGGCGCGCGACGCGTCCGTATCCACGACGGCCACCAGCGTCACATCGCGGCGGGTGGCGTAGTAGGCGGCGTGCACCTTCTCCGCCACCTGGCCCGCGCCAATAATCGCGACCCGCAAGGGTCGCGAAGAATGAGCACTCAACTGCATGTTTTTCCTGCCGATTAGCGCAAGGCGCGCAGATAGTCGAGGGAATCCTGATAGGCTTTGGCCGGATCGGCCGCCCGTACGCGGCACTCATAGACCACATAGCCGTCATAGCCATCGGCCTTGAGCTGGTTGAAGTGGCGGGCAAAGTCCAGCGAACCGCTGCCCGGCTGGTAGCGGTGGTTGTCAGCGATGTGCACATGGCCCAGCAGATCGCGGTGCTGGTGCAGCGCGGCGCTGATGTCATCCTCTTCGATGCTCATGTGGTAGAAGTCGCCGATGATTTTGGTGTGCTGGAGCTGGTTCTCTTCGATATAGCTACGGGCGTCAGCCAGCAGGTTGATCATGTGATCCTGATAGCGGTTCAGCGGCTCCAGGAAAACCGTGGTGCCGGTTTCGGCAGCCACCTGATCCAGCACTTTCAGCGAGCTGCTGACGGCCAGACGATCGCCAGCGGTGCTGCGCGGTGAGGTCATCGGCGGCAGGCGGTAGGTGAACATGCCCCAAGCGGCTGGCACGATGATGCCCTTGCCGCCCACGTCTGCCAGCGCGCGCAGAATATCGCCAATCTGCTTCAGACCATTGAGGCGGCGCTCTTCGATGAAGTCGCCAATCCAGCCGTCGTAGCCGCCACAGGCGGTGATGACCGGCAGGCCCGTCTCGGCGATGGCCGCCTTGACCTCGGCGAGGTTATTCACCAGCAATTTGCCGTCAATCTCAAAGCCATCAAAGCCCATCGCCCTGACGAATTTGAACTTCTCCAGAATGTTTTCCGGGAAGAAAGCCTGATTCTGTGTACCGATTTTCATTGCAGAATGTCCTGTGAATTCCATTTATCAGAAGGTGACGCCCATTTTGATGCTCAGTTCCGGGTGCTGATCGACGAAGCGCATGTAGCTCTCGGCGCTCTCGCTGAACGAGACAACCGGGTCGATCAGGTCACGGCAGTCGAGGTAGCCGTTCATCAGCAGCTGCCAGCAGCTGTCTTCAATGCGTTTGCGGTTCCAGCGCGGGTAGTCTGGGTTGGGTTCGCTGCACGCGCGGGAGAAGACAATGCGCGCATTGTTGAAGTGCGCCTCGCGGCCCAGATTGAAGCCTTCCGGGAAGGGTTTGGCGAACGCCACGTAGGAGATGGTGCCGCCGTAGGCCAGGCCGCGCAGCGAGGCTTGTAGCGCCTGTGCGTTGCCGCTGGTTTCGATGATCACGTCTGCGCCGCGCTTGTCGGTCAGGCGTTTGATCTCCAGTCCCAGATCGCAGGTGGTCGGGTCCAGGGCGACGTCTGCGCCATGTTTGCAAGCGATCTCGCCGCGGTGTGACAGCGGATCGACGCCAATCACCAGCGCCGCGCCTGCGCCTTTCGCCAACTGCACGGCGATCTGACCAATGGCACCGAGGCCAATCACCACCACTACGTCACCAACGCGCACATTGCCGTCACGCACGCCGCTCATGGCGAACTGTGCTGGGTCATAGCAGACGGCGTTCTGCCAGGCCGCGCCTTCCGGCATGTGGCGCAGTTTGTAGTTGTCCACGCCATTGGCGATCACCGTCTCCTGCAACGGGCCGTAGGTGCAGACGCGATCGCCCACTTGGTACTGGGTGATCTGCGCGCCGCGCTCCTCCACCACGCCCACCACCATGTTGCCAAGCGTGAAGTTGCCGAACTCAATGCCGCGTGGCTCGTTTTCACCGCGTGGCATGAACATGTTCCACTCCGGCGAAAACGCCTCGTCGATAAACGGGCTGACGTCACGGAAATCCACGACCTCGGTGCCATGTTTTGGCGCGCCAAACTGCACACGGATACGGACTTCATGGGCCTGCAACGGGCGATCCTGATACTCCACCAGTTCCGCAACACGCGGGGCGACGGCGACTAACTTCTTCATGATTACTCCTCTTAAGGTTCTGGCAGCGTCAGCCTTTGACGCCACCCTCCGTTAAATTGCCTTTGATGAATTTTTCCGACAGGGCATACATCGCGACCACCGGCAGTGCCGTGACCAGCGAGGCGGCCATCATGCGGCCCCAGATGTAGTCCGGTGTGCTGAACAGCGCGTTCAGGCCGACCGGCAGGGTGAAGTGGCCGGCGTCGGACAGGAAGATTGAGGCGAACAGGTAGTCATTCCACGCCACCATGAAGCAGTAGACGAACACCGAGATGATCCCGGAGATCGCCAGCGGCACGGTGATGTAGAAGATGATTTGCAGGCGGTTGAGGCCATCCATCATCGCGGCTTCCTCGATGTCCTTTGGAATGGTGTCGAAGTAGCTCTTCAGCATGAAAATGGCGGTCGGCAGGGTCTGCACCACCATGGTGATCACCAGCGCGGTGAGGGTGTCATACAGCCCCAGCGCCGAGATGATTTTGAACAGCGGCACCACCAGCAAAATGCCGGAGAACATATAGACGGTGTAGAAGCTGGTATTGATGGTGATACGGCCACGGAAGCGCAGGCGCGACAGGGCGTAGGCCCCCAGGATCCCCAGCAGCACCGCAATGCCGGAGGAGAGCAGCGACACGCTCAGGCTATTTTTGAAGTAAGAGACGAACGGGAAGATCGTCGGGTTAAAGATGTCCGCATAGTGCTGCCAGGTCCAGGAGGTCGGCAACAGCGTCGGGTGCAGTGAGATCGCCTCCTTGGTGCTTTTGAACGAGGTCATCAGCATGATAAAGAAGGGGAACAGCACCACCGCCAGAAAGGCGACCAGCGCCAGATAGAAGCCAGTGCTGCGCAGCAGCCTGCGTTTATTTGTTGCCATTTGGAGTCACCCGTTTTCTCGCCAGGAGGATCACAATGAAGATGATGGCGAACAGCACCACCGAGAGCGCCGCCGCTTTACCCAGGTCATTCAGCGCAAAGGCGGTTTTGTAGAGGTACACGCCCAGGATGTTGACCTTGTTGGTCAGCAGGTAGACGTCGGCGAACATGTAGAACATCCAGATGGCGCGCAGGATCACGACCGTTGCCAGCACGGGCATGATGGCCGGCAGGGTGATCATGCGGAACTTCTGCCACAGGTTGGCGCCGTCCATCTCTGCCGCCTCATACAGCGACTTGTCGATGGTCTGCAAAATGGCCAAAAACGAGATAAAGGCATAGGGGAAGTAGCGCCAGACAGCGAACAGCACCACCAGCGCAAAGCTGCTCTGCGGGTTGTCGAACCAGAGCGGCGCCCGATCAAACAGGTGCAGGATGTCGCCACCCACCCAGTTGACGATGCCGTAACCGCTGTTGAACATATATTTCCAGGCGAACACCAGCGAGATGGAGGGCGTCACGTAGGAGAGGATCACCAGCGAGCGCGCTGTCTTGCGGAAGCGGAACTCCCGGTTGAAGAACAGCGCCACGGCCAGCCCCAGCCCGGTGCTGCCCAGCACCACCAGCGCGGTGTACCAGAAGGTGACCCACAGTGAGTGGTAGAACTCCGGGTCGCTCAGGATGCTCAGGTAGTTGTCGATACCGACAAAGCGATCCTCCAGCAGTGGGTTGAGCGGCAACTTCAGGAAGCTCAGTTGCAGGTTTGCCACCATCGGGTAGACCACCAGCAGGCCGAGCAAGATCATGCTCGGCGCCAGCAGATACCACGCGAAGGCCGTATCCGTTTTTAAACGTTTCCCCAGCCCTGCGCGTTTTGCCGGCAGGGGAAGGGTTTGGGAAGCACTCTTCATTCGTTGTTCACTCAGCGTTTCTGAATCAGGCTGGTAATGCGCGCCTGGGTATCGGCCAGCGTGGCGGCCACATCCTTGTTACCGACGGTCACGGCGTTCACCATCTCGCTCAGTGCAGCGGAGCCAGAGATGTCGCCCATGCGGGTGAAGTTCTTCTCACCGACCGAACCAAACACCTGCACGTTGGCGTACTGGTGCACCAGCTCCAGAGAGAGCGGGCCGAAAGCTTTCACCACGGGGTTGTTCTGCCACTCACTGTTGTCAGTCACCAGCTTGGTCAGCGGCAGGGCGGCGCCCGGTGACATCAGCACCCAGCGGGTGGCGTTGTCGGACTGCTCCATAAAGCTGATGAATTTTTTCGCTGCATCACGCTGTGGCTCTTTCAGCCCGGCGGAGATGGTGAGGGCGGTGACGGTGCCGTAGACCGCCTGCGATTTTTCATTCGGCACGGAGAAGCCGATGTCCTGGGCATAACCCTCGCTGTAGATCGCCGGCAGGATGTAGGTGGAGTAGACGGCCATCGGCACGGTGCCGTTCATAAAGGCGTCTTTCACCTCCATGATGTCGTTGGAGCCGGGCAGGGTGGTTTTTGCCAGCGTCTTGTAGAAGTTGAGCGCCTCGCTCATGGCCGGGGTATCGATGGTGATATTGCCGTCGGCATCAAACACGTTGGCCCCGTTGGAGAGGGCGAACTGCGAGAAGGCCTGTTCGGTCAGCACGCTCTCCGCCGTCGGCAGGCCGATGCCATACTTTTTCAGCTCCGGCTTGGTAAAGGCGGTGCTGACGGTCAGCAGTTGCTGCCAGTTGGTCGGCTCGCTGAAGCCGGCGTCAGCCAACGCCTGTTTGCGATACCAGATGCCCTGGATCCAGCCGCTGATTGGCACACCGGTGGCACTGGTGCCATCCTCGGTCTTCACGATGCGCAGCACGCCGGGGTAGAAGTTGTCCGGGCCGATACCGCTGATCACCGCATTGACGGCCTCACGGTCAATCAACTGCTCCTTGTCCATGACCTTGGCGTAGTCATGGCTGGTCTCAATCACCGCCGGCAGGGCGCCGCTACGTGCCAGAGTAATGACCTTGGTGTTGTAGGCATCCTCTTCCACCGGCACTGGCTTGACGTCGATGTTGGGGTTCTGCTCCTCGAAACGGGCGATCAACTCGTTGATCACCGCCTGGCGCTCCTGCTCAACGGAGGAGTGCATAAATTCAATGGTCACTGAATCCGGTTTATCCTCTTTGCAACCGGTTAAAGCCAGCGAGCAGAGCAAGGCTGAAATAAGCAGACTGTTTTTATTATTCATCATGATTTCCTTTGCTGGGTGATATTACTTGAGCCAGTAATAACCGTAGGGCGGCACGGTGAAGTTTTGGCTGGAGGAGAATATTTCACCGCTAATAACATCGGTGAGGTTATTTTCCGGCAACGAAACCTTAACCGCCTTGTTACTGACGTTAAACAAACACAGCAGGTCGCCGTTATTTTCTTCACCACGACGGAAAGCCAATAACGCAGGATGTAACTCCACCACCTGCATAGCGGCATCAGGGTGGAAGGCGGCTAATTTCTTGCGCAACGCAATCAGCCGGCGCAGGCCAGAAAATATTTGGCTACGCAGCGAGTTGCCGCCAGAAATTTGTGGCTCAATCTCATCAAGCACATATTTCTGGCGGTTGATAGCGCGGTTATGGCCAGTGCGCTCCACGCCCGCATCGTCATTGCGCGAGCCAAGCAGGCTCTGGATGTAAATGGCTGGCACGCCGGGGAAGGCGAGCAGAATGGCATGGGCCAGCATGAAGCGGCGTACCCGCAGCGCATCACTATCCTTCTGGTGGTTCAATGCATCCAGGTAAGTGACGTTGATCTCATAGGGGCTGGCGCTGCCATCCGGGTTGTTTTTGTAAGAGACGCGCGCGCCCTCCCGTTCCATCGCCTGAGCCAGCGCCAGGATCTGATCTTCCGGCAACAGGCCGCGCAACGGGTTGAGGCCGATGCCGTCGTGGGAGGAGAGGAAGTTGAAGAAGGTGCAGTGCGGTGCCGGGATGTCGAGGGCTGCGGCCCAACGGCTCAACGTGGTGGCCTCACCACAGTGGATGGCATGAAGCACCAGCGGCGGCAGCGGGAACTGGTACACCATCTGCGCCTCATCCTGGCCATTGCCGAAGTAACTGATGTTGTCGCGGTGCGGCACGTTGGTTTCGGTAATCAGCACGGTGCCCGGCGCCACAACGTCAGCAATGGCGCGGAACAGCTTGACCAGCTGGTGCGTCTTCTCCAGGTGGATGCAGGAGGTGCCCGGCTCTTTCCACATGTAGCCCACCGCATCAAGGCGAACATACTCGGCCCCGTGCGCCAGGTAGCTGAGCAGCACGTTGACCATCCGCTTGAGCACGGCCGGATTGGCGAAGTTCAGGTCGATCTGGTCGGCGCTGAAGGTGGTCCAGATATGGCGAGTCTCGCCATTCGCCAGCGTGAAGGGCGTCAGCAGTGGGCTGGTGCGCGGCCGGGTTACCTGATGCAGGTCGGTCGCCGGGTCCATCTCAATGAAGTGGTTGTCGAACTCCGGCTGCTGGGCAAGGTAGCCCTGGAACCAAGCGCTCTGGGCAGAGATATGGTTGCAGACGTAGTCGAACATCAGGCGGGTGCTCTGGTTCAGCTCGCCGATATGCTGCCAATCACCCGCTATCGGGTTCACCTGATGATAATCAATGACCGAGAACCCATCGTCCGAGGAGTAGGGGTAGAAGGGCAGCAGGTGAACCAGCGAGAAGGTGTTTTTCAACCAGCGGTTATAGAAATGGGTGAAGGTTTTCAGCATCGGCTGGCCGATTTCGCTGAACTGATCGGCATAGGTAATTAATACCACGTCCTGTTCATCCCAATGCGCTTTGCGCGCCTGACGAATCACCGCTTTGGCGGATAAGATCAGGTCGTTTAATTCAGCGGCATCCTGCTGTGTCAGTGTGTCTTGATAAATAGCGTTAAGGAGAGAGTTTATATTTTCCATGTTCCACCTTTTTTATGGGAGCGCTCCCACGAAAAAGGCTACGCCGCGCTATAAATCAAGTCAACGGCCCTCCCTGACCGTGGATTAATCGAAAGCCGTTGCCGAGGATTTGTTGATTTATTTGTGAGGGACTTCAAATTTAATTGCGAAATTTGGGAAATTGGGACTTCGATTAAATGAATAATTAATTGTATCTCTATTTATATTAATTATGTTTTGCTGGCAGCGTGAGCGCGATAATAGCGCGGCGTACAGCCAGCAGAGATATCACAGCGCTGGCAGCTGCCGATACCACAGTCGACTGCCAGTTGCTCAATTTTCCCCATCCTCTCCAACTGTCCGAGCAGGGCGGCCAGTGCTGGCGGCGATAGCCGGCTCAAACGTAGCAGCTCGGCCTGTGACATCGTGCCATGCAGGCAGAGGGTGTGGTATAGCTCAATCAGCGTCATGGCTGGCACTCCGCAGGGCAGTTGGCTGGTAACGCGGCTGGTAGCGCAGGCGGCGCAGGCCAGCAAACAGCAGGGCGTTCACCAACAGCACCAAGGCAATCCGCCAGAGGGAGGCAACCGGGTGCGCGCTGAAGGTCGCCATCTGGTAGAACAGCGTCGCCAGCGAATAGGCAATATTCAGCCCCCAGCCCACGGCAAACGCCATCCAACCGAGGCTGCTCTCACGGGCGATCGCTCCCATCACCGAGACACACGGCAGGTAGAGCAGCACAAAGATCAGGTAGCTGTAGGCGGAAGCCAGGCTGCCAAATTTCTCGCCCATTGTGCTCATCGCACCCACTTTCATCTCGCCATCGCCCATGCTGGCGCCAATCGGGTTGGCGAGCACCCCAAGGCTGAAGGTCTGACGTACGCTCTGCCAGGTCTCCGCCAGCGCCTGTGCCAGCTCCTCTTGCAGAGAGAAGGCAGCCGGATCAAAGGGTGCCTCCTGCAACGTTTCGGCGGTATAGAGCGTATTGAGTGTGCCGACCACCACCTCCTTCGCCAGCGCGCCGGTCACCAGCCCCACCGCTGCCTGCCAGTTGTCTGGCTGCACGCCCATCGGTGCCAGCAGCGGCGTCGCGATCTGGCTGACCGTCGCCAGCGCCGAGACGTTGAGGGAGTCCGCTGGCTGGCCGCGCAAAGTGAAGCTGTTCAGCGCGCCAATCAGCAGGCTGGCGAGCACAATCACCTGTCCCGCGCGCAGCACAAAGCCCTTCAGCCGCTGCCAGCTTTGGAGCAGCAGGCTCTTTAGGTGCGGCACATGGTAGACCGGCAGCTCCATCACAAAGGGGGAGGCGTCGCCGCGCATTAGGGTATGGCGCAGCAACAGCCCGGTCAGGATGGCGACGGCAATGCCCAGCAGGTAGAGAGAGAAGACCAGCAGCGCGCCATGTCGGCCAAAGAAGGCGGCGGAGAAGACGGCAAAGATCGCCAGCCGCGCGCCACAGGAGATGAAGGGCGCCATCATGATGGTGATCAGCCGTTCGCGCGGCGTGTCCAGCGTGCGAGTACCCATAATGGCAGGCACATTACAGCCGAAGCCGACAATCAGCGGCACGAAGGATTTTCCCGGCAGGCCGAGCGACTGCATCAGCCGATCCATCACAAAGGCGGCGCGCGCCATGTAGCCGGAGTCCTCCAGAAAGGCCAGAAACAGGTACATCAGCCCAATCTGCGGCACCAGCGGCAGCACGGTATTGATGCCGCCGCCGATCCCCTGAGCCAGAAACAGCGTCAGCCACTCGGGCAGGCCGAGCGTCATGCCCAGCCACTGCACGCCGTGGATAAACAGCGCCACCGAGCCGAGGTCAAACAGCGGTTGTAGCGCGCCGCCTAGGTTGATCGCCAGCAGGAACATCAGGTACATCACCAGCAAAAAGAGCGGGATCCCCAGCAGGCGGTGAAGCAGCAGGTGATCCAGCCGTTGCGTCAGGCTGTCGGGCGCGGCGTGCTGGCTGTTGCCCACCGCCTGACACAGCTCGGTGATGCAGCGGTAGCGCGCATCGGCAATCAACAGCGCCGGGTCCTCCTCCAGCTGGCGGCAACTCTCCGGCAGGGCAGCCGCGGCGGTATCGGCGGCGGCCAGACAAAAAATATCCCCCTCCAGCATCTGGAGCGCCAGCCAGTGACGCTGGCTGAGGGGCTGGCCGTGCGGCAACGCGGCCGCCAGCGCCACTGCCGCCGCCGACAGCGCGGGCGGGTAGTCCACCCGGAAGGGCGCACAGCGCATCGGCAACTGGTCGATTTGCTGTTTCAGTTCCGCCACACCACGCGCGCGGGTGGAGACCAGCGGCACCACCGGGCAGCCGAGCCGCACCGCCAGCGCCGCCGGGTCAATCTCAATCCCTTGGTGTTGGGCAATATCCAGCATGTTGAGCGCCACGATGCAGGGCACGCCCAACTCACGCAGTTGCAGGGTGAGGTAGAGATTGCGCTCCAGATTGGCGGCGTCCACCACGTTGATCAGCAGATCCAGCTCACCGCTCAGTACCGTGCGGCAGGCGATCTGCTCATCCAGTGATGCCTGTTCCGACAGCGTGGTCAGGGAGTAAGTGCCGGGCAGGTCAACCAGTGTGACGGCATGGTGGGCCGTGAGGAACCGCCCCTCCTTGCGCTCTACGGTGACGCCGGCCCAGTTGCCGACCCGTTGGCGCGCGCCGGTAAGCTGGTTGAACAGGGTGGTTTTGCCGGCATTCGGGTTGCCGATCAGGCCGATGGTCAGGGTTTTCATGGCAGTGGTGTGCTATCTGGGTAGAGGGATCAGGCGCAAGCCTCAAGCAGCAGGCTAGCCAGATCGCGGCGGCGCAGCATCAGGTTGACGTGGCGAGTCTCAATCTGGATCGGATCGCCCAATGGCGCGACGCGCACCACACTAAAGTGCGAACCGGGCAGGATGCCGAGCGCCAGCAGTTTCTGCCGGTAGGCGGGAGGGATCTGCGGGGCAAAACCCGTGACCCGGTAGCTGTGCTGTGGAAGTAGGGACATAAGTACCTCAATTTTCCGCCGGGTGGCGCGGCGGCCAACGGGGGCGGGAGTAGGATAAACGAAAGTAAGAATTGTTCTCGCGTGCAATAAAACACCAGAACGGGGTGGTCGCTCCCTAATCCAGATCAAAAAACCGTCAATTTTTAGGCAGGCAATCGCGTAGGGCTGGGAGGGGGATCGCAGGAAGGAGAGAGGGGCCTACGCCCGGCAGGGAGGCTGCCGGGCGTAGGCGGGCATCAGCGTTTTTTGCCGAATGCCGCGGCCAGGGCATCGCCCATGGCACTGTTGGCTGATGGTTGGCTGGCGCGGGGTTTGGCACCGCGCGCGGGCTGGCGCGCCGGTGCGCCGTTGGCAGCATTGCTACCACCACGGCGGGCGGCAGTTTCACCCGGCTGCTCGTCCAGACGCATGGTCAGGGCGATGCGTTTGCGTTGCAAATCGACCTCTAGCACCTTCACCTTGACGATGTCGCCAGCCTTCACCACGCTGTGCGGATCCTCGACGAACTTATTCGCCAGCGAGGAGATGTGCACCAGACCATCCTGATGGACGCCAATGTCCACGAACGCGCCAAAGTTGGTGACGTTGGTGACTGAGCCTTCCAGGATCATGCCCGGCGTCAGGTCATTCATCGTCTCCACGCCCTCGGCGAAGGTGGCGGTTTTGAACTCTGGACGCGGATCGCGGCCCGGCTTCTCCAGCTCCTTCAGGATGTCGCTGACAGTGGGCACGCCGAAACGGTCGTCGATAAAGTCCACCGCTTTCAGCGTGCGCAGCGCGGTCGGGTTGCCCATTAGCGCCTGCAACGACTGCTCGGTGGCGGCGAGAATGCGCTCAACCACCGGGTAGGTCTCCGGGTGAACGGTGGAGGCATCCAGCGGGTTGTCGCCGTGGTTAATGCGCAGGAAGCCAGCGCACTGCTCAAAGGCTTTCGGGCCGAGGCGGCTTACCTTCAGCAGCTGGGCGCGGTTGTTGAAGCGACCATGCTCATCACGCCAGTTGACGATGTTCTGCGCCATCACCCGCGTCAAACCGGCGACGCGGGTCAGCAGCGGCACCGAGGCGGTGTTCAGGTCAACGCCGACGCCGTTCACGCAATCTTCTACCACCGCGTCCAGCTTTTTCGCCAGTTGGGTCTGGCTGACATCATGCTGGTACTGGCCAACGCCGATCGATTTCGGGTCGATTTTCACCAGCTCCGCCAGCGGGTCCTGCAAGCGGCGGGCAATGGAGACGGCGCCACGCAGCGACACATCCAGATCCGGGAACTCCTGGGCCGCCAGCTCTGACGCCGAGTAGACCGAGGCACCCGCCTCGCTGACGATCACCTTCTGCGCCGTCACTTCCGGGTACTGCTTTTGCAGGTCGAGGAAGAAGCGCTCGGTTTCACGCGAGGCCGTGCCGTTGCCGATGGCGACTAGATCCACCCGGTGCTTCACGCATAGCGCCGCGACCGCCGCGGCGGCGCGCGCGGTCTGGCCGGTATGCGGGTAGACGGTGTCGGTTGCCACCAGTTTGCCGGTGGCATCGACTACCGCCACTTTGACGCCGGTGCGCAGGCCCGGATCGAGACCCATGGTGGCACGCGGGCCAGCCGGGGCGGCCATCAGCAGGTCATGCAGGTTGCGGGCGAAGACGTTGATCGCCTCCTCTTCCGCGCGCTCGCGCACACTGCCCATCAGCTCGGTTTCGAGGTGCAGCAGCACCTTGATGCGCCAAGTCCAGTTGACCACCGCCCGCCGCCAGCCGTCGGCCGGGGCGTTGTTCAGGCGCAGGCCAAGGTGATCGATGATGATCTGCTCGGCATAGCTCTCACGCGGCGGCTCCTCGCTGTGCGGATCGGCATTCAGCGAGAGTTGCAGCACCCCTTCATTGCGGCCACGGAACATCGCCAGCGCGCGGTGGGAGGGCACCTGGGCAATCGGCTCATGGTGATCGAAATAGTCGCGGAACTTCGCGCCCTCCTCCTGTTTGCCCTCCGCCACGCGGGAGACCAGATGGGCGTTTTTCCACAGATAGTCACGCACCTTGCCGAGCAGGGCGGCGTCCTCCGCGAAGCGCTCCATCAGGATATAGCGTGCGCCGTCGAGTGCCGCTTTCACATCCGCCACGCCCTTGTCGGCATCAACGAAGGCGGCGGCGGCCTCTTCCGGCACCTGCTGCGCATCTTGCCACAGGCGCTCCGCCAGTGGGGCCAGCCCGGCCTCCAGCGCGATCTGCCCGCGCGTGCGGCGCTTGGGTTTGTACGGCAGGTAGAGATCTTCCAGTTCGGTTTTGCTCATCGTGCCGTTGATGGCGGCCGCCAGCTCGCCGGTGAGTTTGCCCTGCTCCTCAACAGACTTCAGGATGCTCTGGCGGCGATCTTCCAGCTCACGCAGATACCCCAGGCGGCTCTCCAGCTGGCGCAGTTGTGTATCGTCCAGACCGCCGGTCGCTTCCTTACGGTAACGTGCGACAAACGGCACGGTGTTTCCTTCATCCAACAGGCGGATAGCGGAGTCAACTTGCTCCGGTCTGGCCTGCAATTCAGTTGCAATAATGCGGCTCAGGGAATTATTCATCATGAGTATCTATCGTGTGGCGTTAGTCAATCAGGGCACTGTTATACGGAGTGCGCCGCCAAAATGCCAGCCGTGCGCGGCATTCTGCGACGGGGTGGGGCGGTTTCGGAACATTTACCGTGTTAACCGAGGTTACCGGGCGTGGCATCGCTCTCCGGCTCGTCGGGCAGGTAGTCGATGCGGTTGACGCACCACACTTTGACCCCGAGCGGGGTGGGGACATTCACCTCATCATCCACCTCTTTTTTGATCAGCGCGCGCGCCATCGGCGCGTCGATGGAGACGTAATCCTTGCGGCCATAGATCTCATCCGGGCCGACAATGCGAAAGCGCTTCACCTCGCCCTCCTCATTCTCCACCTCCACCCAGGCGCCGAAGAACACCCGGCCATCCTGCTGCGGCGAGTAGTCAATCACCCGCACCGCCTCCAGCCGCTTGCGCAGGAAGCGCACCCGCCGGTCAATTTCACGCAGCAGCTGCTTGTTGTACTTGTAGTCAGCGTTTTCGCTGCGGTCGCCGAGGCTGGCGGCCCAGGCAACCTTTTCGGTGATCTCTGGCCGGCGCTCGCGCCACAGATAGTCCAGCTCACGCTTTAGCTTGTTGTACCCTTCGCGGGTAATCAGGTCGCTCTTCATCTGGGGAGTGCTCTCGTTTTGGCTCATCGGCTCTTTATAACGTCTGGCGGCGGCCATTGTCACGGCTTTCGCCGGCTGTTATGGCGGCCATAAACCCGTTAAAATCTGCTTGCATTACAGGGTATAAAGGCGGGAGCTTATCACTCGTCCCTTTGGGTTTGCTTGAAACGGCAGCGCGAGGGGGCAGGCAAAAGTGTTGATAAGTGAGGAAAACAATAATCTTTGTAACAATTTCGTCTAGAATATATACCATAAAACACTGTCTGAGCGGGCGTTGATTCTTAACAATACAACCGTATTGAAAACATAAGTTGGCTAGGCTGAAACCTGCCATTCACATGAAATGTTATCTGGGTTAATTGATGCCCGCCGGGTTCAGGCACACAGCCTTTGGGAGTTAAGACATGCAAGAGAATCATAAGATTCTGGTGGTGGATGATGACATGCGTTTACGCGCGCTGCTGGAACGTTACCTGACGGAGCAGGGCTTCCAGGTTCGCAGTGTGGCGAATGCCGAACAGATGGACCGCCTGCTGACGCGTGAATCCTTCCACCTGATGGTGCTGGATCTGATGCTGCCGGGTGAGGATGGCCTCTCCATCTGCCGCCGTCTGCGTAGCCAGAGCAACCCGATGCCGATCATTATGGTGACGGCCAAGGGCGAAGAGGTGGATCGGATCGTCGGCCTCGAGATTGGCGCGGATGACTACATCCCGAAACCCTTCAACCCGCGTGAGCTGCTGGCGCGTATCCGTGCGGTGCTGCGCCGTCAGGCCAACGAGCTGCCGGGCGCGCCCTCCCAGGAAGAGGCGGTGATCTCCTTCGGCAAGTTCAAGCTGAACCTCGGCACGCGTGAGATGTTCCGTGAAGATGAGCCGATGCCGCTCACCAGCGGGGAGTTCGCGGTACTGAAGGCGCTGGTCAGCCACCCGCGTGAGCCGCTCTCCCGCGACAAGCTGATGAACCTGGCCCGCGGCCGCGAATACAGCGCCATGGAGCGCTCGATTGACGTCCAGATCTCCCGCCTGCGCCGCATGGTGGAGGAGGATCCGGCCCATCCGCGCTATATCCAGACCGTTTGGGGCCTGGGCTACGTCTTCGTCCCGGACGGCAGTAAAGCATGAGGCGATTGCGCTTTTCACCGCGTAGCTCCTTTGCCCGAACCCTGCTATTAATCGTCACCCTGCTGTTCGTCAGCCTGGTGACGACCTATCTGGTCGTCCTGAATTTCGCCATCCTGCCCAGTTTGCAGCAGTTCAATAAGGTGCTGGCATACGAAGTACGTATGCTGATGACCGACCGGCTGCAACTGGAGGACGGCACCTTGTTAGAGGTGCCGCCAGCATTCCGCCGCGAGATCTACCGTGAGCTGGGCATTTCGCTCTACACCAACGCCGCCGCTCAGGAGAGCGGCTTGCGTTGGGCGCAGCACTACCAGTTCCTGAGCCAGCAGATGGCGCAGCAGCTGGGCGGCCCGACGGACGTGCGCGTGGAGATGAACAAGAATACCCCGGTGGTCTGGCTCAAGACCTGGCTCTCGCCCGATATCTGGGTGCGGGTGCCGCTGACGGAGATCCATCAGGGGGACTTCTCGCCGCTGTTCCGCTATACGCTGGCGATTATGCTGCTGGCGATTGGCGGTGCCTGGCTGTTCATCCGGATGCAGAACCGGCCGCTGGTGGAGCTGGAGCACGCGGCGTTGCAGGTCGGCAAGGGAATCATCCCACCGCCGCTGCGCGAGTATGGCGCCTCGGAGGTGCGCTCGGTGACGCGCGCCTTCAACCAGATGGCGGCTGGCGTGAAGCAGTTGGCGGATGACCGTACCCTGCTGATGGCTGGGGTCAGCCACGACTTGCGCACCCCGCTGACGCGCATCCGGCTGGCAACGGAGATGATGGGCGATGAGGATGGCTATCTGGCAGAGTCGATCAACAAGGACATTGAAGAGTGCAACGCCATTATCGAGCAGTTCATCGACTACCTGCGTACCGGGCAGGAGATGCAGACCGAGCTAAGCGACCTGAACACCATTCTCGGTGAAGTGATCGCCGCTGAAAGTGGCTATGAGCGTGTGATTGAGAGTGATCTTGCGCCGGCGGAACTGCTGGTGGATGTGCATCCGCTCTCCATCAAGCGCGCCGCGGTCAATATGGTGATCAACGCCGCCCGTTACGGCAACGGCTGGATCAAGGTCAGCAGCGGCCATGAGTTGCAGCTCGCCTGGTTCCAGGTGGAGGATGACGGCCCCGGCATCCGGCCTGACCAACTCAAGCACCTGTTCCAGCCTTTCGTGCGTGGCGACAGCGCCCGCAGCACCAGCGGCACCGGGCTGGGGCTGGCGATTGTCCAGCGCATCATTGACGCCCATGCGGGTGTGCTGGACATTGGCAGCAGCGAGCGCGGTGGCCTGCGCATCCGCGCCTACCTGCCGCTGCCCACGCTCAAAGGCAAAGAGAACGGCAACGGCAATGGCACCCCGCCAAAAGCCGCTGACGGCACCCCGCCGACGGCCTCCCGTCCCTGAACGCCCGGTTCCGCAGAGGCGGAACCGGCGCGCTTAGCCTGCCTTGACGGGCGACTTACACCCGCTACTTCCGGCTCATCACAAAGTATTCAGCCGCCTCCTCATGGAAGCGCGGTTTCCCCTGTTCGCCCCATGGGTTGACGGTCACCAGCCCGCAGTGCGCAAAATCCAGCGGCTGGCGGGTGGCCAGCTGTGCCTGATGGTGCAGGCAGATAGCGGCGGTATAGAGCGTGGCCTGATCCAGGCTGACGCCCTGCCGCCGGTGCTCCGCCTGAAGCGCGGCGGCGCGCAGGGCGCAGTGGGCATCAAAGGGCAGCAGCCGTTCGGCGAACTCCTCATTCAATAGCGCCAGCAGCGCCTCTTGCACCCGGCGCTGGCGCTGCGGGTCGGGCAGCGCCTGCACGGCGCTGAACAGCTCCGTGACCGTCACCGCCGTCAGCGCCAGCTGGTTGGCGTCCTGCATATCCAGCCACTGCATCACCTGGCGGTGCGGTTCCGGCCGGATCAACTCCATGACAATGGCGGTATCCAGCACAATCATCACTCAATCTCCCACTGCCGGGGTAGCTGGTCACGCACCGGCGCGCGTAGGTCGCCTTCACTCAGGGCGGCGAAACGCTGGTGGATGCGGCTCGCAAGGCCATAGTTTGGCGTGCCGCCCAGCATCGCCTGCCGCAGGATGGAGCGTACCTCCTCCTCCATTGAGTGGCCATTGCGGGCCGCCGCCAGACGCAGCAGCTCTTTTACTTCATCATCAAGGTTGCGGATTGTCAGAGTAGCCATAAGAGAGACTTATTTAATTGGGGATATCTGGATCACCGCTGGCAGCCGTGGCGGCCGCCAGCGTGAAAATCAGGCGCGCGGGGCGCGCCTGGGGGGACGTCAGAGTGACGGGCCAGCGCTGACCAGCGCCGCACCTGCCGGGGTGTCCGTGTACTTATCAAAGTTGTCGATGAACTGACGCGCCAGATCCTGTGCTTTTGCCTGCCACTGGGCCGCATCCGCATAGGTGTTGCGCGGGTCGAGCAGCTGCTCATCCACACCCGGCACTGACACCGGCACCGCCAGGTTGAAGATCGGCAGCGTGAAGGTCTCCTGCTGGTCGATCTCGCCACTGAGGATGGCGTTGATGATGGCGCGGGTGTGCTTCAGGGAGATGCGCTTGCCGGTGCCATTCCAGCCGGTGTTCACCAGGTAGGCCTGGGCACCCGCGGCCTGCATCCGTTTCACCAGCACTTCCGCGTACTGGGTCGGGTGCAGGCTCAGGAAGGCCGCGCCGAAACAGGCGGAGAAGGTAGGCGTCGGCTCGGTCACGCCGCGCTCAGTACCGGCCAGCTTGGCGGTGAAGCCAGAGAGGAAGTGGTACTGGGTCTGGTCGGCCGTCAGGCGCGATACCGGTGGCAGCACGCCAAAGGCGTCCGCGGTCAGGAAGATCACCTTGGTGGCGTGGCCCGCTTTCGAAACCGGCTTAACGATGTTGTCGATGTGGTAGATCGGGTAGGAGACGCGGGTGTTCTCGGTTTTGGAGGCATCATCGAAATCGATGGAGCCATCCTCGCGCACCACCACGTTCTCCAGCAGCGCGTCGCGGCGGATGGCGTGGTAGATCTCCGGCTCGGCCTCTTCAGAGAGCTTAATGGTTTTGGCGTAGCAGCCGCCCTCAAAGTTGAAGACGCCGTCATCATCCCAACCATGCTCGTCGTCGCCAATCAGCTGGCGTTTCGGATCGGTGGAAAGGGTGGTTTTGCCGGTGCCTGAAAGGCCAAAGAAGACCGCCACGTCGCCCTGTTCGCCAACGTTGGCGGAGCAGTGCATGGAGGCGATATTTTTCAGCGGCAACAGGTAGTTCATCACCGAGAACATGCCCTTCTTCATCTCGCCGCCGTACCAGCTCCCGCCAATCAGCTGGATATTCTCCGTCAGGTTGAAGGCAACAAAGTTCTCGGAGTTCAGCCCCTGCTCGCGCCAGTTCGGGTTGGTACAGCGGGCGCCGTTCATGACGATAAAGTCAGGCGTAAAATCAGTGAGTTCTTCATCCGTCGGACGTATGAACATGTTTTTAACGAAATGGGCCTGCCAGGCCACTTCGGTAATAAAACGCACCTTCAGACGGCTATCCGGGTTGGCGCCGCAGAAGGCGTCTACCACAAACAAACGTTTGCCTGACAACTGCTCAGTGACGCAGGCTTTCAGGGCATCCCAGGTCTCCTGGCTCAGGGGTTTATTATCATTCTTGCCTTTGCCTTCGTCTGCCCACCAAACGGTGTCACGCGTGGTGTCATCACGCACGATGTACTTATCTTTCGGCGAGCGGCCGGTGAAGATACCGGTGTCAACGGAAATGGCACCCAGGCTGGTCTCGATGCCGCGCTCATAGCCTTCCAGCCCTGGCGCCGTCTCTTCCTGATACAGGCGTGCGTAATCAGGGTTATAGACGATTTCGCTGACATTATGGATGCCGTAGGCGGCCAAGGTATCGGGGGATATACCGTGATCACGCATTTCACTACTCCTTAGTTGCTATACGTTACTAACACAGTGTGTAGGGTTAGGATCTGTATTAAACGCGATAGACTTCAAAAAAAATAATAGTTAACGCTTATTTTTAACAATTATGGGAGATGGCACACGTCATAAAATGAAACGTGCGCAATATCCCAAAGCGAACGCATAAAAAAAGGCAGCCGGCTGGCTGCCCTGTGGGATCAATGGACGTGCGGGCCCGGCTCGCTGCCTGACGTGCGCAGGCCAGCGACGTCCACTTTGTCGAAGACGTAGTGGTTGCCGCAGTAGTCGCAGTGCATGTCGATCTGGCCTTCCTCTTCCAGGATCTGCGTCAGCTCCTCATCAGGCAGTGAACGCAGCGCGTCGGCGCAACGGGCGCGCGAGCAGGTGCAGCGGAACATGATATCTTGCGGCTCATACACCGTGACCTCCTCCTGATGGTAGAGGCGGTAGAGCACGTCGTGGGCCGGCAGCTCAAACAGCTCCTCGCCCTTGATGGTGGCGGTCAGCTGGGTCAGGTGATCGAAATCATCATTGGTGGCGTTCTGCGCGGGCAGTACCTGCAGCAGCATTCCGCCCGCCGCTGGCAGGCCGTCGCTTTCACCGGTGCGGATGAACAGGCGGGTCGGCAGCTGCTCGGACTGCATGAAGTAGCCCTCCAGACATTCGGCTAGGGTATCGCCCTCCAGACCCACCACGCCCTGATAGCGCTCGCCCTCGGCTGGGGTGATGGTAATCACCATCACGCCGTTGCCGATCATCTGCTTCAGGCCGCTCTCCGGCGCAATCTCCGCGCCCTCCTGCACCCGAGCCACGCCGCGCAGCTCCTGGCGGTTGTTGCCGTTGACCACGGCCATTTTCAGCGGGCCGTCGCCCTGGATCTGCACGGTGATGTCACCGTCAAACTTCAGGGTAGCGGTCAGCAGGCTGGTGGCCACCAGCAGCTCGCCGAGCAGGGTATTGACCGGCGCCGGGTAGTCGTGGTTTTCCAGCACCTGGCGGTAGGTCTCGCTCAGCGTGACCAGCTCACCGCGCACCGCGTAGTTCTGGAACAGGTAGCGATGCAGTTGGTCGTGCGTCGCCTTGGAATCTTGATTAGCCATAGTCGTCTCTCTGTGCGGCGAAGGTCACTCGCCTTCGCCAAATTTAAATTTAATCAGGGTGCGGCGCTCTTTCTTATCCGGACGCCGATCCGGATGCGGCATGGTCAGCGAGTGGGTCTTGCGCGCCAACGCCACTTTTTCCCGGTTTTCAATGCTGGCCTCGGTCTCTTGGTAGAGCAGCTGGGCCTCTGGCGCGCCCCGTCGCTGGGCGGTCACCGCCAGCACAATCACGGTACGCTCGTCATTTCCCTGACGCAGCTTGATCTCCGCGTCCACCTCAACCTGCTTGCTCGGCTTAGTGCGCTGTCCGTTGTAGTGGACTTTGCCGCCTTCAATCATTTCACGGGCCAGGGCACGGGTTTTATAGAAGCGTGCGGCCCACAGCCATTTATCCAAACGGACAGCATCGCCATCCTGCTGGGTGTCCTTCATCGCAACCTCCTGAACGGTCTGTCACCGGCAGACAAAGGCCGGCAACAACGTGCGGTAGTCATGCATTGAGGGATGGCGCAGAAAGCGCTTCATCGCCATGCTGGAGTCTGGGTTTTCCACCCCCAGACAGTAGCGGATGCCGTAGGTGCTGGCGGCATCCAGAATCGGCTCGTTGTCATCGACAAAGAGCGTGCGCGCCGGGTCAAAGCCGGTATGCTGCTGCACCGCCTGCCACAGGCGCTGATCCTCCTTGGGATACCCAAATGTATGGGTGGAGATCAATAAATCAAGGTGCGCATCCAATCCGGTGTGCGCCATTTTGACCGCCAGGCTCACCGGGTGGGCGTTGGTCAGCAAAATCGTCTGTTTCCCCTGCTCGCGCAGCGCCTGCAGGAAGGGCAGGGTGTCCTCACGTACGCTGGCGCGGTGGCCGACGGCGTGGGTCATGGCCGCGATATCCAGATCGAGGGTGGTGCTCCAGTAGTCGAAGCAGTACCAGTTCAGCGTGTGCTGCACCGCCAGGTATTGCGCCTCAATGTAGGCGTGCGCCTGCTCCAGCGGGATGCCACGCCGCTCGCTCAGCGCCTGCGGCACATGCTGCAACCAGAAGTAGCTGTCGAACTCCAGATCAAGCAGCGTGCCATCCATGTCCAGCAAAACGGTATCGATGCAGGTCCAGTCAAACTCCGGCGGCATAGGGTTGTCCTGTGTGGGTGAATCAAGGCGGGCGGCAGAGGCTGGAGGGGGCAGGGCGCCCCGGCATACGCGCCGGTAAAACGTTAGCCTAGCACAGACGCGGGCATCTCTGCCCGGCGTCTTCACTCAATCAGCCAAACGGGCGCAGCGGCATGGTGTCGAGCGTGGGGTTGAAGCAGTTGTCGTAGTAGTGCTGGATGTCACTGAGGCGGCGCTGGTGGCGACGCAGCCGCTTGACCAGCAGCACGGCGTTGGTGACAAAGCTGACCGCCACCACCAGCAGCAGCAGGCTGGTGCCCATGTAGCGCCACAGCGTGATCATGTCTGGCTCGCTATGCAGCGAAATGTGCCGCGTGCCGTTGGCGTCGATGGTGAGGTTGGTGATGATCCCCTCGGCGCGGAACGGCGTGTGCAGCAGCTGCCCGGAGAGGCGTTGCAGCTCGCGCCACTGATCCTGCGGGCTAAGGTCATACAGCGCCAGCGCTGGCTGGGCGTAGCTGACCAGCTGGCGCCCCTCGTCGCTGGTGATCAGGAAGCCGCCCGGCGGCGGGCTGTTGAGCGCCTGCGCGGCGCGCTGCGTCTCCTGGAAGTAGAAGGAGGAGGCGGCGCTGTTCACCAGATTTTCCAGCGACTCGGCGCTGACCGGGCGCAGCAGCACGTTGATCCCCTTCATGCTGCCCGACAGGGCACGTTTCACCAGCGCCCCCCAGTTCTGGGCGTTGCCAAGGTTGACCAGCGCGTTCTTCAGCCGCACGCAATCCTCATCGTTGCTGCACAAATCCTGCGTTTTCAGCACGATATCGGCGAAATCATCCAGCAGGATCATGCCTGACTTCTCAATCGCCGTCGCCAGCTGCGGGTTGATATTCGGGTCAGGCGCGCCGCTCGGGTGCAGCTGGTCATTGACCGTCGCCAGCAGCGCCGATGCCTTCTCGATGGTCTCTGACTCCGGCAGCGGCAGCGGGGTGGCGTTGTTCCAGTAGATGCCGGCGCAATCAAATGGCATGAAGGCCGGCCGCGTGCTGGTCGAGGCCTTCGGCGGGATGTAGCACATGCCACTGCCCTGAATGCGCAGGGTGTCGCCGATGCGCAGCGGCGTCTCTTCCAGCGCATGGACGCTGTTGACCTGGGTACTGCTCGCGCCCTGGATCCAGGCGAGGCTCAGCTTCAGCGGCAGGCTCAGGGAGATGTAGCTGGTCAGCATCAGCAGTACCAGCAGCGAGCCGCACATCAGCACCAGACTTCTGGCCCAGTGTTGCAGCGGGAAGTTCTTGATCTCCTCATGCAACGACAGGTAACGCCCCTGACGCACCACCTGGCGGTTGAGGTAGATGTCCACATCCGTCACCTGATTGAGGTCGCGTGACACATAGGGCTGCCAGTGCGCCGGGTAGATCAGGTCGATGATGCCAAGGGAGATGTTGTTGAGGTTGCCCTGATGGGACTCACCAAACAGCCCCCAGCGCTTTGGCGTGCCGCGCAGGCAGTGGATCTCCTGCAACTCCCGATCCGGGATGCGGCGCAACAGCCGCCAGCCAGCCCAGCCACTGAGCACCAGCGCCAGCAGGATCAGCCACGGCAGGAACACCATCGGGCTGGTCAGGCTGAAAAACAGCAGCACCATCGCGCCGGAGAGCGCCAGCGCCTCACGGACACCGTTGGACTGGTAAAGCGCATGTTCCTCCAGCGTCTCGCGGCGGATGGTGAGCAGCTCAATATGCTCGCTCTCCTCCTTGCGGATCGAGGCATTCTGCGCCGGGGCGGTCACCATCGGCGTGGTGGCCGGGCGGCGGTCATAGGTATGGTTGACCAGCGTATGGCCATTGAGGGAGATCACCAGCGGAATGGTCTGGGTCTTGATGATCTCCACCTGGTTATCCTGCGTGATGTATGGCTCCCAGAACGGCGGCAGGTGCACCTCCTCCGTATCGAGGTAGTAGCGCCACTTGTTCGGCTCGTCGCTTGCCACGCCATAGCGGGTGATGGCCTTGGTCAGCGAGTAGACGATGTCGCTCTTTGGCGTCAGGGTCAGCTTGTCACGCAGGGAGAAAATATTGTTGCTGGCGGAGAGCGAGGTCAGGCTCAGGCGATCGCTCTGGCTCAGGTAGCGCTCCACGGCCTGGCGTTCATCGGGTGTCAGTTTGCGTTGATTAGGCTTCATGAAGGGTAAAGAGGCTGCGAAGGGGGTCTGGCGACGAGAGATGCTTCTCAAAAAACCCCCGATTATGATCAGCATGGCAAACAGTACAGCCAATATTAGGACTATTGTGCTCATCCATTCACCATCAGGGCGGCGCTGACCGTTGCCAACGCTTTTAGAAACAGTAAATTAAGTGTGTGTCGTGACATGCGAGCCGCTTAACGTACCACCAGAGAGAATCGCGCAAAGGCATAACCAAGAGCTACAGGGCGCATGGGTGATATGGCAAATATAGACCTGATTGGATGATAACAACCCAGTCCAGGGGCCAGTATCGGTATAATCCTATTTTGCCCGTTCACTGCCGTAAGCGTAACCACTTTGCAGAAAAAGATCTTGCAAACCAACAAAGTCTCCCCTTTTTACCTGATAAATGTCATGAAAAAAAGGGCATTCCGCACGGAAAAAAGCCTGTGGCATTCCGCTGGCCTCTGTTAATAATAAAGTAAACCAAACAGGGGATGGCGATGGCCAATGCCTGACGCAGGCTTCTATTCTTGGGGATGACATGGAAAAACCTCTGCAAAAACCAAAAATCCTGAAAGTCGAAACCGTGGCGCGTTCACGGCTCTTCAATGTGGAGTCGGTGGATCTGGCATTTAGCAATGGCCAACAGCGGGTCTATGAGCGGATGCGTCCCTCCGAGCGTGAGGCCGTGATGATTGTGCCGGTCATCGGCGATGACCTGTTGCTGATCCGCGAATATGCGGTGGGCATTGAAGATTATGAACTGGGATTTCCCAAAGGGCTGATTGATCCGGGCGAGGGGGTGCTGGAAGCGGCCAACCGCGAGCTGATGGAGGAGATTGGCTACGGCGCGCACCGCTTTGATGTGCTGAGCAAGCTGACGATGGCGCCCTCCTACTTTTCCAGCAAGATGAACATTGTGGTCGCGCGGGATCTGTTCCCCAAAAAGCTGGAGGGGGATGAGCCGGAGCCGCTGGTACAGGTGCGCTGGCCGGTGGCACGCATGATGGAGCTGCTGCAACAGCCGGACTTCCGCGAGGCGCGCAACGTCAGCGCGCTGTTCCTGGCGCAGCAATTTTTCCAACAGGCGCTCTGAACGCCGCCATAAAAAAAGCCGGTCAGTGACCGGCTTTTTTATTGCCTGCACGCCCTATCAGAACAGTTCGTGCGTCTGGCCGTTGTCCGTCAGCGTGGTGCCGACATCATGCACGGCATGTTCCGTTGGCTGGGTGCCGTCGATGAAGTACTCCGGACGGCTGCCCGCACCGCCATCTGCCAGCTTGCCGGTGCGTTTGTCGATGGTGACGCTGACAATGCCCGGCGGCGGCGCGAGCGGCTGCTCAGGCATCCCTTCCAGTGCTGCCTTCATATACTCATCCCACGCCGGCTGGGCGCTTTTCGCGCCGCCTTCGGCCCCGGCAATCTGGTCGGGGATCGCGCCAGAGGCGGAGCTGCGGCCCAGATCGCGGCGGTGGTCATCGAAACCAATCCACACCGAGGTGACGGTCTCTGGGCCATAGCCGGAGAACCACGCATCTTTCGAGCTGTTGGTGGTGCCGGTTTTGCCGCCGATGTCATGGCGCTGCAAATCGCGGCCTGCCCGCCAACCGGTGCCCATCCAGCCCGGCTCGCCGAAGATATTGCTGTTCAGCGCGTCATGGATCAGGAACGCCAGCGGTGTGCTGATCACGTGCGGGGCGTACTGCTGGCCTGCGTCTGGCGCGCTCTGGCCGGGGCTGACCTGCTCCAGCTGCGGCATCGGCACGGTGGCGTTCGCGTTCGGCGACTGCGACACCGCCACGTTCTCCACGTTGTCATCCGACAGCACGGCCGAGCGCTGCGTATCGCCGTAGATCACCGGCAGGTTGCAGGTTGGGCAGGCCACTTTCGGCTTGACCTCAAACACGGTGTTGCCGCCCATGTCCTCGATCTTGCTGATGAAGTAAGGGTCGACCAGGAAACCGCCGTTGGCGATCACCGCGTAGCCGCGCACCAGTTGCAGCGGGGTGAAGGAGGCAGAACCAAGCGCCAGCGACTCCGAGTGCACGATGTTCTGCGCCGGGAAGCCAAAGCGTTGCAGGTACTCGGCCGCGTAGTCCACGCCCATCGCGCGCATCGCGCGCACCATCACCACGTTCTTCGACTGACCCAGCCCCTGACGCAGACGGATCGGGCCGTCATAGACCGGCGGGGAGTTCTTCGGCCGCCAGTCGGTGCCAGCGCCCGCATCCCAGCGTGAGATTGGCAGGTCATTGAGGATGGTCGCCAGGGTCAGGCCCTTGTCCATCGCAGCGGTATAGAGGAACGGCTTGATGTTCGAGCCGACCTGGCGCAGCGCCTGCGTGGCGCGGTTGAACTTGCTCTGGTTGAAGTCAAAGCCGCCCACCAGCGCCTTGACCGCGCCGTCCGCCGGGTTGAGGGAGACCAGCGCGGAGTTGACGTCTGGCACCTGTGCCAGCCACCACGCCTCATCCACCTTGCGTACCCAGATCTGCTGGCCAGTTTGCAGCACATCGGTTGCGCGTTTCGGCGTCGGCCCCTGCACATTGTCGGACTTGAAAGCGCGTGCCCAGCGGATGCCCGCCATCGGCAGCGTAATGCTGTCGCCGTTCGCCATCAGCGCCGTGGCCTGATCCGCCTGCGCCGCCGTCACTACCGCCGGGAACAGCGGGCCGTATACCGGCAGGCTCTTCAGCGAATCGAGAATGCGCTTCTGCTCCCAGGCTGGCTCGCCGGTGCGCCACAGCACATTGGCCGGGCCGCGGTAGCCGTGGCGCATGTCATAGGCCAGCACGTTGTTACGCACTGCCTCCTGCGCCGCCAGCTGGTTCTTCTTGGTGATGGTGGTGTAGACCTTGTAGCCATCGTTATAGGCGTTCTCGCCATAGCGATGCACCATCTCCTGACGCACCATCTCCGTCAGGTAGGGAGCGGAGAAAGCGATGGTCGGCGCATGGTAATCCGCCTCCAGCGTCTCGCCGCGCGCCTGCTGGTACTGCTGCTGGGTGATGTAGTTCTCATCCAGCATCCGCGCCAGCACCACGTTGCGACGCGCCAGCGCCCGGTCATGGGAGTAGAGCGGGTTGAAGGTAGAGGGCGCTTTCGGCAGGCCGGCGATCACCGCCATCTCACCGAGCGTCAGCTGGCTGACCTCCTTGCCGAAATAGACGTGCGCCGCCGCCCCCACGCCATAGGCACGGTAACCAAGGTAGATCTTGTTGAGGTATAGCTCCAGGATCTCATCCTTGGTCAGCAGCTGCTCAATGCGGATCGCCAGGAACGCTTCCTTAATCTTACGCATCAGGGTGCGTTCTGGACTCAGGAAGAAGTTACGCGCCAGCTGCTGGGTAATGGTACTCGCCCCCTGCGACGCATGGCCGGAAACCAGCGCGACCGAGGCGGCACGGATGATGCCAACCGGATCGACGCCGTGGTGCTCATAGAACCGGCTATCTTCCGTGGCAATAAAGGCATGCACCATCTCCGGCGGGATCTGGCTAAGGGTCAGCGGGATACGGCGCTTCTCACCATACTGGGCGATCAGATCACCTTCCGCGCTGTAGACCTGCATCGGGGTCTGGAGGCGCACATCTTTCAGGGTCGCCACATCCGGCAACTGCGGCTCAATGTACTTGTACAAGCCGTAGATCGAGGCGGCTCCCAGCACAATGCAACACATTGCAAGGATTAAAAAATACTTTACGAACTTCACCTTAGATTTCCCACTTAATGTCGTTTGGGCAGTTTATAAACAATCGCGGCGTAGTATAAAGGCAACCCCAGATGATGGATACGTTCTTTTGTTAAAGGGGATTAAGGAGAGGGATCGCAATGGCCGGGGAGAGATGGCAAATCGGATTGGATATCCAGCCGCACGGCTGGTACGCGCTGGCCGTGGTGCCGCGCCGCCGTGGCTGGCAAGTGAAGGGGTGTTGGCAGCAGGCATTGCCGGGGGAAGACGTGCCCGGTGGTGGACTACCCGCCACGGCACCGCTGGTGGCGAGTTTGTGCCGCTGGCGGCAGGCGTTGCCGCGGCGCTATTCGCTGCGTCTGGCACTGCCAGCAGAACGGGTGCTGCAGCGCACCCTGCCTGCGCCAGATGCCCAGTTGCGGGCGCCATATCGTGAAACCTTTCTGCTTAATCAAGCGGCGAAACAGTTCCCACTGGCACGCGAGGCACTGACGCTGGACTACCGCAGCCCCTCCTCCCAGCCGCAGCAGGTGGTGGTGACCGCCGCACCACAGGTTGACGTGGCTGCCTGGCTGGAGGTGATGGCCGCGGCCGGTTTGGCGGTAGAGGTGCTGGAGATCGCGCCCTGTGCGCTACAGGCCAGCGCCCGGCTGGCTGGCCTGCCCGCCGGGCACGTAGTGGTTCACCGGTTTTGGCACGGCTGGCTGTGGGCCACGCCACGCAGCCATCCCTTCCAGTTTGGCGTCGCGGCAGTGGATACCCCATGGGAGACGCTGCTGCCCGCGGCACTGCATGGCGCGCCGGTGGCCCTCTCCAGCGTGCTCGATGAGGCACCGCCGGGTGTGCAGGCGTGGTCACCCTTGGCGACGTTGCCGGATACCATCCTGCCTATCGGCACGCCCGCGGCGGCCTTTGTGCTCGCCGTCGGGTTGGCAGTGCGCCCGGAGGATTGCCCGTGATGCAGGTGAACTTATTGCCGTGGCGGCAACGGCAGCGGCAGGTATCCCAGCGCCGGGTGGCCGCGGCGGGCGTGGCTGCAGCGCTGGTGTGTCTGATCGCCACTTTGGTCGCGTGGCAGGCGTTGCACCAGCAGACGCGACACGCCCTTGAGCGGCAAGAGGCCGCCGCCAGCCAACTGCGCCAGCTCACCGCCCATTACGCGGCACGGCAGGCGCTGGTTACGGCATTCCGGCAACAGGCGGAGAGTGCCCGTCGGGCCGCGTTGCAGCGGCAGGCTGGGCGTCGCTATGTGCGATTGCTACAGGAGCTGGAGGCGATGCTGCCGCCGGACGTCTGGCTGGTTGTCTGGCAGGAGCAGGGCGAAGCCCTCCGCTGGCAGGGACGCAGCCGACATTATGAACCGGTGATGCAGTTTGTCGCGGCCCTGCGCCAGAGCCATGAAGTCCATGAGGTTCGCGTGCTGGCGGTGCATCAGCAGCCAGATGGGCTGCTCCACTTTGATCTACAGGCCACCTGGAGGCCGGAAAATGTCCCTTTCTCTTCCCACCCTGATGGTGTGGCACGCCCTGTCGCCCCGGCGGCAGGCGCTCATCCTCTTCCTGCTATTAATGCTGTTAATGAGCATCGCGGGCCGGGCAGTGCTGTGGCCTGAGTGGCGGCAGCAACAGGCGGCGCGGCAGGCGCTGGCTGAGAGCCAACAGGCGATGGCCCGCCAGCAGGCCGGGCTGGCGGCATTGCCGGCGGAAACGCTCTTGAACAGCGTTACCCTTTTGCTGACGGCCATCGCGGAACCGACGCAGCCCGCCAGCGATCCGGCGGCGTGGCTGGCCGGGCCGCTGCGGCAGTCAGGCAGCACGCTGCTGCACTGGGAGCCTGACGGCATGGCCGGGCGCTGGAATCTGGCGCTACGTGCCCGCTATGACGGCCTTAAACAGATGCTTGAGGCGCTGGCAGCGTGGCCGCCAGCCGAGGTCGGGGCACTGACGCTGGAGGCGACCGCCAGCGGGCTGGAGGCGCGACTGCTGATCGCCATTAAGGAGGCATGAATGGCATGGCAAACATGGGCGGCCGGGCTGGGTGCGCTGGTGCTGATCTGCACCCCGGCGCTGGCCGGGCGCGACCCTTTGCACCACCGGCGGAGCCAGCCTGTGCCGACAGCGCGCACTGGCACCCCGGCGGCATCCTGGGTGACCCGGCACGCCGCGATGGCTGGCTGCGAGACGCCAACGGCCATTGGCTACGGGCCACGCCGGGCCAGCCGCTCGGGCAGGGTTGGCGCACCGAGGCGGTCACTGAAGACCATATCCGGCTGGCGGCGGAGGGCGAGGCGTGCAAGGGCCGCCCGCCGGTGCTGCTGTGGCTGGTTCCTGTTAAGGCTAATAATGATAAGGAGATCTGATGCAACGAGGAGTGAATACGGCAGGGCGGCGATGTCTGGCGCGCCAACTGGCCGGTTGGCGAAGGGCAGGGTGCGGCGCGCTGTGTGGCCTGCTGCTGACAAGTGCCTCGGTAGAGGCGGGTGCACCTTCGGCACCGCTGGATCTGACGTTCCATGACGCGCCTGTCAGCGTGGTATTGCAGGCGCTGGCGGATCACCAGCAGCTCAACCTGGTGCTGGCACCCGGCGTCACCGGGGCGCTGTCACTGCGCCTGAAAGCGGTGCCTTGGGAGAAGGCACTGGCGCTGGTGCTCAAGATGGGCAAGCTCAGCCAGACGCGTGACGGCAACGTGCTGATGATCTTCCCACAGAGTGAGCTGGCGGAGAGCCAGCAACAGCAGCGCGAGGCGCAGCAACGCCAGGAGGAGAGCGCGCCACTCAGCGCACTGAATGTGATGCTGGAGAACGCCGAGGCATCGGAGGTGGCCGCCAGCCTGAATGCCCAGCGTGCCACCCTGCTGTCGCCGCGCGGCAGCATCGTGACGGACGCGCGCACCAACTCGCTGCTTATCCATGACAGCGAGGCACGGCTGGCGGCGTTGTCCGACTGGATCAAGGCGCTCGACCACCCGTTGCAGCAGGTGCAACTGACTGCGCATATCGTCACCATCAGCGATGAGAGCCTGCGCGAACTGGGCGTCACTTGGGGGTTGGGGGCTGCCGAAGGGGCGGCCACCCACTTCCGCCTGAACAACTTTTCGGTTGGCCTGCCGGTGGCAGAGGGCACGGCTGCCGCCGGTTTCACTCTGGCGCGCATCGACGGGCGGCTGCTTGACCTGGAATTGAGCGCCCTGCAACAGGAAAATCAGGTGGAGATCATCGCCAGCCCGCGTTTGCTCACCGCCCACCAGCAGACCGCCAGCATCAAGCAGGGCACCGAGATCCCCTATCAGGTCTCCAGCGGGGCGAGTGGTTCTACCTCCATTGAGTTCAAGGAGGCGGTGCTCGGCATGGAGGTGACACCCAAGATCCAGCGCAGCGGCAAGATCACGCTCAACCTGATCCTTACCCAGAATATGCCGGGCCGTACTCTCAAGCAGGCGGAGGGGGAGGCGCTGGCGATAGACAAGCAGGAGATCAAGACCCAGGTGACCGTGGCGAACGGCGAGACCGTGGTACTGGGGGGCATTTTCCAGCAACATCATGAAAAGACGAGGGATAGCGTGCCGGGGCTGGGTGACATCCCTTGGGTGGGCGCGCTCTTTGCCCATGACCACAAAAAGCAGCGCCGCCATCAGCTGGTGATTTTTGTCACCCCCACGCTGATGGGTTCCAGCTGAATGTTGGAGGGGCCGGGGAGGGGGGATGCGGCCTGTTGCGCATTTCAGGGGCAATCACCCGCAGGTTGTGCAACTTTTTGTGTCGGTAAAGAGATCTGCGTTTGACGCTGCCATCGATTTAGCATACAAGGGTTACCGAATTGCGCACCGAGATTCTTACCCAATGCGAAATGCCGATAAAAACGTACGGTTTCCCTCCTGCGGCACAGTAGCGATTTATTCGGTTGCCAAACTACCAAGAGTGTTGAGATAATTTTTCGTCTGATCTCGCACTATCGCTCATGAGGTTTCAGTTTAGGTCCCGCCGCTGATTTGATTGGCGGGGCGGGTTAACATTAACGAATGTCTTAGTAATACCGAAAAACATGGCAGAGAAACGCAATATCTTTCTGGTTGGGCCTATGGGTGCCGGCAAAAGCACTATTGGCCGTCAGTTAGCTCAGCAACTCAATATGGAGTTTTTCGACTCCGATCAAGAAATTGAGCGACGTACCGGGGCCGATGTAGGCTGGGTATTCGACGTGGAAGGCGAAGAAGGTTTCCGCGATCGCGAAGAAAAAATCATTAATGAGTTAACGGAAAAACAGGGCATTGTGCTGGCGACAGGCGGGGGTTCGGTGAAATCACGTGAAACCCGTAACCGTTTGTCCGCGCGCGGCGTTGTGGTCTATCTCGAAACCACCATTGAAAAGCAGCTTGCCCGCACCCAGCGTGATAAAAAGCGCCCGCTGCTGCAAGTGGATGCACCCCCGCGTGAAGTGCTTGAAGCCCTGGCTAAAGAGCGCAACCCGCTGTATGAAGAGATTGCTGACGTTACCATCCGCACTGATGATCAGAGCGCCAAAGTAGTGGCCAACCAGATCATCAACATGCTGGAAAGCAATTAATTCGCTTCCTCTTCCGTCTGAGGGTAAAGGTTAACCGCAGGTACAGGTCAAAAAGGTCACTGAGCGCGACATGGAGAAGATTACCGTAACGTTAGGGGATCGCAGTTATCCCATCACGATTGCCGCCGGATTGTTCAACGATCCGGCTTCTTTTATCCCGCTGAAAGCCGGTGAGCAGGCCATGCTGGTGACCAACCAGACGCTGGCGCCGATCTATTTGGATCGCGTTCGCGGCGTGCTGGAACAGGCGGGCGTACGGGTTGACCAGGTAATCCTGCCGGATGGCGAGCAGTACAAGTCACTGGCTGTCATGGAGCAGGTCTTCTCCGCACTGCTTGAAAAGCCGCACGGGCGCGACACCACGCTGATTGCCCTCGGTGGCGGCGTGATTGGCGACCTGACCGGCTTTGCCGCCGCCTGCTACCAGCGCGGTGTGCGCTTTATCCAGGTGCCGACCACGCTGTTGGCGCAGGTTGACTCCTCGGTCGGCGGCAAAACTGCCGTGAACCATCCCCTCGGCAAAAACATGATCGGCGCGTTCTACCAACCGGTTTCGGTGGTGGTCGATTTGGACTGCCTGCACACCCTGCCGCCGCGCGAGCTGTCGTCCGGTCTGGCGGAGGTGATTAAATATGGCGTGATCCTCGACGCCGACTTCTTTGCGTGGCTGGAGCAAAATATCGATGCGCTGATGGCGTTGGATATGACAGCGCTGGCCTACTGCATCCGCCGTTGCTGCGAACTGAAGGCCGAAGTGGTGGCCGCCGATGAACGTGAAAGCGGGCAGCGCGCGTTGCTGAATTTGGGCCATACTTACGGCCATGCTATTGAAGCAGAAATGGGTTATGGCAATTGGCTGCATGGCGAGGCCGTGGCCGCGGGCATGATGATGGCCGCCCACACCGCACGCCGCCTCGGTCAGTTCAGCGAGACGGATGTGGCCCGCCTGCGGGCGCTGCTGCTGCGCGCCAACCTGCCGGTCACCGGCCCGCGTGAGATGCACGCCGACGCCTATCTGCCGCACATGATGCGTGACAAGAAAGTGCTGGCCGGCGAGTTGCGTCTGGTGCTGCCGACGGCCATTGGTCAGTCGGAAGTGCGCGGCGGCGTAGCGCATGACGTGGTGCTGGCATCGATTAACGACTGCCTGCCGGCCTAAGCGCCATGACCCTTACCGGTATGCCCGCCATTCTGGCGGGTTTCATGATAACGCACACAGGTTAATCAGCCAGCCCGCCAGTGGCCAGGCTTTTACCTCTGAGTTGGAGGATGACGATGGATGAGTTTAACACCGAAGACGACCTGAAACCGGATACCAGCGACCGCCGCTCCACCCGCCGGCGCTCTGCCTCCCGCTCACAACCCCCCCGCTTTGCCATCTCGCGCCAGCACTTGATGATTGCCATTGGCATTCTGGTGCTGGTGTTGCTGATCCTCGGCATCGGCTCCGCCCTGAAGGCCCCGACGCCGCAGGAGTCCAGCCAGCAAGCTGGCAACGCAAAAGAGATTACCTTGGGTGGCAACCCTACGGAAAATGGCAGTGCGTCGTCTGCCGCCGCCAACGCCCCGGCCAGCGGCCAGCCACAGGACATTAGCGTGCCGCCCATCGCCTCGACCCCGACACAGGCCGAACCAGTGCAGGCCCCGGCTGACCAGCAGCGTGTCGATTTGCCGGGCAACATGACCGATGCCCTCTCCCAGCAGCAGGATCAGGTGAATGCCGCCTCCGATGGGATGGTGCAGGGTGGTTCCACCCTGCCGACAGATCCGGCGACGCTGGCACCTTCCGCCGTTGCCCCGGCGCCGCAGGTGGCCCCGGCGCCGCAGGTGGCCCCGGCCAAGCCAGCCGCCACCCATAGCCGCCCACAGAGCCATGCCGCCGCGCCGCAGAGCGCGCCAGCGAAAAGCGCCCCAGCCCGTAGCAGCAGCGCCGCTTCCGGTGGCATTGTCGCCAGCGGTGGCGCGATCCAGGGTGCGCCTGCCAGCCACTACACCTTGCAGCTGAGCAGCGCCTCCCGTTCGGACACGCTGAATGCCTTCGCACGCCAGCAGAAGCTGACCCACTACCAGGTCTACCAGACCACCCGTGACGGCAAACCGTGGTATGTCCTGATCAGCGGCAACTATGCCTCCTCGGCGGAAGCCAAGCAGGCCATCGCCCGTCTGCCAGCGGACGTGCAAGCCAAGAAACCGTGGGTCAAGCCTGTACGCCAGGTACAGCAGGACCTGAAGAAATAAACCTTAGTTGTGCGCTGATGTGCTGTCTGAAACTAGAGTACAATCCGCGGCTCTGAATTGTATAAGTAGCTAACCGACGGCATGAAGAAGAACCGCGCGTTTTTAAAATGGGCTGGTGGCAAGTATCCCCTGATTGAGGAGATCAAACGCCACCTGCCCGCAGGCGACTGCCTGATTGAACCCTTTGTCGGCGCAGGCTCTGTGTTCCTCAATACAGATTATGACGCCTATATCTTGGCGGATATCAACAGTGACCTGATCAACCTGTACAACATCGTCAAGACGCGTACCGGCGACTTCGTGCGGGACGCCCGCGAGCTCTTCAGCGACGAGTTCAACAATGCCGACGCGTTCTACCAGTTGCGCACGCAGTTCAACCTCAGCCGTGACCCCTATGAGCGGGCGCAGCTGTTCCTCTACCTGAACCGCCATTGCTACAACGGCCTGTGCCGTTATAACCTGAGCGGCGAGTTCAACGTGCCGTTTGGGCGCTACAAGCGACCCTACTTCCCGCAGGACGAGCTGGAGTTCTTTGCCCGCAAGGCCAATGAGTGCAACGCCACGTTCGTCTGTGAAAGCTACACGCAGACCCTGACCAATGCCCAACCGGGGGCCGTGGTCTATTGCGATCCGCCCTATGCACCGCTCTCCGCCACCTCCAACTTTACGGCCTACCACACCAATGGGTTCGATATGGCAGACCAGCAGGAGCTGGCGCGGCTGGCGAACCACTTGGCCGATGAGCGGCAGATCCCGGTGCTGATCTCCAACCATGATACGGCGCTGACGCGTGACTGGTATCAACAGGCGGCGGAGATGCACGTGGTGCAGGTGCGGCGCACCATCAGCAGCAATGCGTTCGGGCGTAGCAAAGTGGATGAGCTTTTGGCACTGTATAAACGCTAAGGGGAGCGCGGTTCCGCCGGGTGTGTCGCGATCCCAATGACGATTAACCCCTACCGTTTGGAGATGCGGATGAAACAGTTTTTGATTGCGCCGTCGATTTTGTCGGCAGACTTTGCCCGCCTGGGTGAGGATACGGCGAAGGTGCTGGCTGCCGGCGCTGACGTGGTGCACTTTGACGTGATGGACAACCACTACGTCCCTAACCTGACCATCGGCCCGGCAGTCTGCCAGGCACTGCGCAACTATGGCATTACCGCCCCGATTGACGTTCACCTGATGGTGAAGCCGGTAGACCGTCTGGTGCCGGATTTCGCTGCCGCTGGCGCCAGCTACATCTCCTTCCACCCAGAAGCCTCCGAGCATATCGACCGAACCCTGCAACTGATCAAAGATCATGGCTGCAAGGCCGGTCTGGTATTCAACCCGGCCACCCCACTGAGCTACCTGGACTATGTGATGGACAAGCTGGACGTGATCCTGCTGATGTCTGTTAACCCCGGTTTCGGCGGCCAGTCCTTCATCCACCATACGCTGGACAAGCTGCGCCAGGTGCGCCGCCGCATTGATGAGAGCGGTTTTGACATCCGGCTGGAGGTGGACGGCGGCGTGAAGGTGGAGAACATCGGCGAGATCGCTGCCGCGGGCGCGGACATGTTTGTCGCTGGCTCCGCCATCTTCAACGCGCCGGATTACCGTGAAGTGATTGAGCAGATGCGTGGCGAACTGGCGAAGGTGGCCCATGGCTGATTTCAGCGGCTTGCGCGCGCTGGCGTTCGATCTGGATGGCACGCTGATCCACAGCGCGCCGGGGCTGGCGCAGGCGATTGATCAGGCGCTGGTGGAGGCCGGGCTGTCGGCCGCTGGCGAGGCTCGCGTCAGCACCTGGATCGGCAATGGTGCGGATGTGCTGGTGGAGCGCGCGCTCCACTGGGCGACGCAGGGTGAGGGCGGCCACGAGCTGGCCGCGCTGCGCGCCCGTTTTGACCACTTTTACGCCCAGACTGCCGAGTCGGGCAGTCAGCTCTTTCCGGGCGTGCGTGACACCCTGGCGCAGCTGGCGCGTAGCGGCCTGCCGCTTGGCATCATCACCAACAAGCCTACGCCCTTTGTCGCGCCGTTGTTGCAGGCATTGGGCATCGCGGAGTACTTCTCGCTGGTTATCGGTGGCGATGACGTAGTGGCGAAGAAGCCGCACCCGGCCCCGCTCTATCTGATGCTGGGCAAGCTGGGGGTACGGGCGTCAGAGATGGCGTTTGTTGGCGACTCGCGCAATGATATTCAGGCGGCCAAGGCGGCCGGCTGCCCGGCGATTGCGCTGAGCTATGGCTATAACTACGGTGAGCCGATTGCGCTGAGCCAGCCTGACTGCGTCATCGACCATTTTGCCGATTTATTGCCCACTCTTGGGCTGTCATCATTCAAGAATCAGGAAGCATAACATGAGTAAGCCCATCGTATTCAGCGGCGCGCAGCCGTCCGGTGAACTGACCATTGGTAACTACATGGGTGCGCTGCGTCAGTGGGTAACCATGCAGGATGAGTATGAGTGCATCTACTGCATCGTTGACCTGCACGCCATCACGGTGCGCCAGGACGCCAACGCGCTGCGCAAGGCCACGCTGGATACGCTGGCGCTCTACTTGGCCTGCGGCATCGACCCGGAAAAGAGCACCATCTTTGTCCAGTCCCATGTGCCGGAGCACACGCAGCTGAGCTGGGTGCTGAACTGCTACAGCTACTTTGGCGAGCTGAGCCGCATGACCCAGTTCAAGGACAAGTCAACGCGCTATGCCGAGAACATCAACGCCGGCCTGTTTGACTACCCGGTGCTGATGGCGGCGGATATCCTGCTCTACCAGACCAATCAGGTGCCGGTGGGGGAAGACCAGAAGCAGCATCTGGAGCTGAGCCGTGACGTGGCGGCGCGCTTCAACGCGCTGTATGGCGATATCTTCAAGGTGCCGGAGCCGTTCATTCCGAAATCTGGCGCGCGCGTAATGTCGTTGCAGGAGCCGACCAAGAAGATGTCCAAGTCAGATGACAACCGCAACAACGTCATCGGCCTGCTGGAAGACCCGAAAGCCGTGGCGAAGAAGATCAAGCGTGCGATGACCGACTCCGATGAGCCGCCAGTGGTGCGTTATGACGTTGCTAACAAGGCGGGTGTCTCCAACCTGCTAGACATTCTCTCTGGCGTGACCGGCAAGCCGGTGGCTGAGCTGGAGAAGGAGTTTGAGGGGCTGATGTATGGCCATCTGAAGGGTGCGGTGGCGGATGCTGTCTCCGGGATGCTGACTGACCTGCAGGCGCGCTATCACCACTTCCGCGACAACGAGGCGCTGCTGCAACAGATCATGCGTGATGGCGCAGCCAAGGCGCGCGCCCGTGCGCAGGAGACGCTGACGCGCGTCTATGACGCCATCGGCTTTGTCGCCCAGCCGTAACTGGCCCGTCTGCTGAAAACCGCCGCTTCCGGCGGTTTTTTTATGTCCGCAAAATAGAAAAGGGCGCCCTGGGGCGCCCTTGCTGGGGAAGCGACGGCCTTAGTGGCTGGCTTCCGCCGTGTGGCCGTGCAGGCGGTGCTTGGTCACGAAACCAAGCAGCAGGCACATCACGAAGACCACCAGATAGAGGCTGTTGGCGGTCGCCAGTGCCGCGTGCTCGCCGCTCTTGGCAACGATCGGGCCGGTCACCACGAAGGTCAGCATGGTGCCGATGGTGCCGCAGGTCAGGATGAAGTTCACCAGTTTCGGCGATGACACCTTGGTCTGCTGGGAGCCGAGAGTGATCAGCGTGGTGTAGATGGCACTGGAGACAAAGCCCAGACCCAGAATGGTGTAGTGCAGCATCGAGGCGTCGGAGGTGCTGATGAACAGGTACATCAGCAGGGTCGAGGCACCCGCCAACACGGTGACGATGCGTTGCAGATCAAAGAAGCGCAGCACCACGCTGAAGACCCACATGCCCACCATGTACGCCGTCCAGAAGTTGCTCACCAGACTGCCGGCTTGGGTGATGTCCATATTGAACTGCTTGGCGGCGTAGGTCGGTACCCACTGGATAAAGCCAAGCTGGCCAAGGATGTAACACAGGGCGGCGATGGAGAGGAACAGCACGCCAATGCCCCACTTCTCTTTCTTCACGGATTGCACGGACTTCGGCGCGTCGTTGCCCAGTTTCGGGAACTCCGACACCAGCGTCAGGATGAAAATGGCGATATAGAGCACGCCGATGCAGGCGTAGACCCAGTACCAGGCAATGCTGCGCGCCAGCAGGGCGGCGGCGATGATTGGGAACAGGGTGCCAGCCATGCTGAAGAAGGAGTCGGTGAACAGCAGGCGCGAACCGCGCTGGCGACCCTCATACAGGTGGGTGATCAGGAAGGTGCCGATCGACATGGTGATGCCGCTGACCACGCCAAGGATAAACATGCAGCCGGAGAAGACCGCCAGGCTATGGCTGTTCATCAGGCCGACAATCGCCACCAGCATCAGCACAAAGCCGAAGATCAGCTGGCGCTTCAGGGCGATGATCTCCATCAGCCAGGCGTTGAGGAAAATGGATACCAGGATACCGGCGTTTAAGAAGGTGAAGGTGTTACTCATGCTGGAAACCGGCAGGTTGAAATACTGCGCGATATTTCCCATCACCATCCCGGTGACAATTACCAATGCGCCAGTAAGCGCGTAGGAGAAGAAACTAATCCATGTGAGCCTGATTCGATTGCTGTTAGTCATAGACGTGCCTGGTTGTCAGTTAAACGTAAAAATATGGGGGGAACTGGCAATCCGCCTGAGAGATCAGGCGTGAAGCGCAGAATCGTAACACAGGGCAGCGAATTATTTGTGATGCATATCTTACTTATTGTGTAATAGCTGCAATAAATGGCAAAGATTTGCCAAATGTCGCCAATTTTGTGCAGGCAAACGATAACCCTGCATCGGTTCCCAGCTGGTCGTGTCAGGCGGCGACACGTTAGCCGTCACCTTTTGTTAAAGTAAATAAAGGTAAAGCGCTGGCGCCCCTTTGGGGGCCTCTTTAGAATCAACGCGTTTGTGTTGTTTGTACCCGGAAAAAGGAACCCGTTCATGTTCAAACGTACTTTAGTGGCTTTTGCCACGCTGTTTTCCCTGACGGCGCTTGCCCCATTGGCGCAGGCCGCAGGCGAGACACACGTCATGCTTACCACGTCAGCGGGAAATATTGAGCTGGAGCTGGACAGCCAGAAAGCCCCGGTTTCCGTGAAGAATTTCGTCGATTACGTCCAGAGTGGTTACTATAACAACACCCTTTTTCATCGCGTGATCCCAGGTTTTATGGTTCAGGGCGGCGGCTTTACCGCTGACATGCAGCAGAAGATCACCAACGCCCCGATCAAGAATGAAGCGGACAACGGCCTGCGCAACCTGCGCGGCACCATCGCCATGGCGCGTACCGCCGATAAAGACAGCGCCACCAGCCAATTCTTTATCAACGTGGCGGACAACGCCTTCCTGGATCATGGCCAGCGCGATTTTGGCTACGCCGTATTTGGCAAGGTGGTCAAGGGGATAGAGGTGGTAGACAAGATCTCCCAGGTGAAGACCGAAAACGTCGGCCCTTACCAGAACGTGCCTTCCAAACCAATCACTCTGCTTTCCGCCAAAATCCTGCCTTAACCCGCACGGGGCCAGCCGTGGCTGGCCCCGTTTCGCCCCGACCTTTTATCCGTCGCCCTGCGTCCCGAATGCCAATGTCTATACTTAGCCGCAGGCAGGCGAAACAGTGCCTGTCCTTACCGGACGCATTAACCGGCCAAAAGGAGGTCTACCGTGGCGAAAAAGATGACGCTCAGGCAAAAAGAGAAGCTGTTTGATCAGCGGAAAAATGCCAATTTTCAGGCAAGCACGGCCCTTGATGGCCACCAGATTAAGGCGGTTACGCTGCCCGCCGACGAGGCACTGGCGCGTCTGGAGGAAGTGAGGGCCAACTATGAACGATAAATTTGGCGATGGTGCCGATCCCTATCTCTATGCCAATTCCCAGGTATTAAAAAACAAGCTGGGCATCCGCAAGGCCGCCATCCTGCTGGAGGCGGAACTGGCGCTGACGCCACTGCGCGCCGCGACCATCCCGCTCGGGCCGCGCGAGTGTGGGCTGCCGCACCTCTGCGCCATCCACCAGACGCTGTTCCAGGATCTCTATGAGTGGGCTGGCGAGTTGCGCGAAATGGATATCTATAAGCAGGATACCCGCTTCTGTCACTTCGCCTACATTGAGAAAGAGGGCAACGCGCTGATGCAGGCGCTGGAGGATGAGGAGTACCTGACTGACCTGCCACGTGACAAACTGGTGGAGCGGCTGGCGTACTACTACTGCGAGTTGAACGTGCTGCACCCGTTCCGCGAGGGTAATGGCCGGGCGCAACGCATCTTCTTCGAGCAATTGGTGATTCACGCCGGTTATGTCATTGACTGGTCGCGCGCGGATCATGAGGGCTGGGTAGCGGCCAATGAGAAGGCAGCGTTTGGTGATCTCAGCGATTTGACCGCCATTTTCAATAAAGTCGTGAGCGAACCCGGCGAAAATGAGTAGAATTGCCTGGTGATGTTCTGCCGGATCTGCCCATGCTGCTGTTGATCGATAACTACGACTCCTTCACCTATAACCTGTACCAATATTTCTGCCAGCTTGGCGCTGAGGTACAGGTTATCCGCAACGACCACATTGACCTGGATGGCATCGCCCGGCTGGCACCCGCGCAGTTGGTGATCTCGCCCGGCCCCTGCACGCCGGATGAGGCGGGCATTTCGCTAGCCGCCATCCGCCACTTTGCCGGCAAGCTGCCGATTCTGGGCGTCTGCCTCGGGCATCAGGCGATGGCCCAGAGCTTCGGCGCGCGCATTGTCCGCGCCCGGCAGGTGATGCATGGCAAGACCTCGTCCATCCGCCATGATGGCGAAGGGGTGTTCCAGTCGCTCAACCAGCCGTTGACCGTTACCCGCTACCACTCGCTGGTGATTGATCCACCGAGCCTGCCCGACTGCTTCCGCGTCACCGCCTGGACGGAGCGCGACGGCGCGCAGGATGAGATCATGGGCATCCGCCACCGCACGCTGCCGCTGGAGGGGGTGCAGTTCCACCCAGAGAGCATCCTGAGCGAACAGGGTTTGCAGCTGCTGGGCAACTTCCTCGCCCGCTGACGGCAACAATTTGCCATCGCAGGCGATTTCCGGTTGCCTGCAAATGATTTATTATGCATATTTCCTGATTATAATTTCATGAGCTGTGGCGGCATCGGGTCGTGGCGGCTGGTCTGATGGCAGAGGGAGAGCGGTATGACAGATAAATCAGCAGTGGGTCGTGACACGTTTGATCAGGTGATTTTGCCTGTTTATGCACCGGCACAGTTCATTCCGGTGAAGGGCAAGGGCAGCCGGGTCTGGGATCAGCAGGGCAAGGAGTATGTGGACTTCGCTGGCGGCATCGCGGTGACCGCGCTTGGCCACTGCCACCCGGCGCTGGTGGCGGCGCTGCACCAGCAGGGCGAAACGCTCTGGCACGTCAGCAACGTCTTCACCAATGAGCCGGCGCTGCGTCTGGCGCAGAAGCTGATTGACGCCACCTTTGCCGAGCGCGTTTTCTTCGCCAACTCCGGGGCAGAGGCCAACGAGGCTGCCTTCAAGCTGGCGCGCTACTACGCCTCCCACCGCCACAGCCCCTATAAGAGCAAGATCATCGCGTTCCATAACGCGTTCCACGGCCGCACGCTGTTTACCGTGTCGGTGGGCGGCCAGCCCAAGTACTCCGACGGCTTTGGCCCGAAACCGGCGGACATCGTCCATGTGCCTTACAACGATCTCGATGCGGTAAAAGCGGTCATTGATGACCACACCTGCGCCATCGTGGTGGAGCCGATTCAGGGCGAGGGCGGTGTGACGCCCGCGGACGCCGCGTTCCTGCAAGGGCTGCGCGCGCTCTGTGACCAGCATCAGGCACTGCTGGTGTTTGATGAGGTGCAGAGTGGCATGGGCCGGAGCGGCCAGCTCTTTAGCTACATGCACTACGGCGTGACGCCGGACATCCTGACCACCGCCAAGGCGCTGGGGGGCGGTTTCCCGGTCAGCGCGATGCTGACCACCGAGGAGATCGCTTCGGCAATGACGGTCGGCACCCACGGCACCACCTACGGCGGCAACCCGCTGGCCTGTGCGGTGGCCGAGGCGGCACTGGATACCATCAACACCCCGCAGGTGTTGGCGGGCATTGAGGAGCGTCGCCAGCACTTCCTGAAGGCGCTGGAGACGATCAACCAGAAGTATGCGATCTTCAAAGAGGTGCGCGGCATGGGGCTGTTGCTGGGCGCGGAGCTAAGCGAGCCGTACCAGAACAGGGCCCGCGATGTACTGACGGCCGCGGCGGAGCAGGGGCTGATGATGCTCAACGCCGGGCCGAATGTGCTGCGTTTTGCGCCGTCGCTGGTGATCGAGTTTGATGACATCCATGAGGGCATGGCGCGGCTGGAGAAGGCCATCGCCACGCTGGCGGGCTAAAGTCCCCGCTACTCTGAAGCCGCCTCCGGGCGGCTTTTTTGATCGCGCTTCACGCGGCGCGCCAGCCAGATGCCGTGGTGCGGGCGCTGTCGCCAGGCCAGGCTGGAGATGGTGTTCATCGCGTTGAGGTGCGAGAGGATGCGGCGCAACGGGCGCTCCATCTCGGTCACTGGCATCTCCGGCGCGCTGTCCGGCGCGCGGAACATCGGGTCTGACGAGGGGTTGCCGTCGGCCGGGCCGTCATACATCAGCCGCTGCTGGCAGCTCTGGAGCGCAATCTCACAGGTCTCCAAATACTCCTGCGCCAGCGCCGGGGTCAGCATGTAGTGATCGCGTGCCAGGATAGTCATCGCGTTCAGGTGCTCAACAATTGACTGGCTGTGCATCACCCAGAGCCGCATGTCAGCCAGGTAGTGGGAGTTGAAGCCCGGCTCCTGCATCGCCTGATTGAGGGCGGTGTAGAGGGTGTTGTGCGTCTGATTGGCCATGATGCGGGTATAGGCCAGCTTTGCCGGATCTGGGTTGGCGCTGAGCAGCAGGCGGATCGCCTCCTGATAGGCTTCCAACGCCTGCCAGGCGTTGTCGCGCAGCTTGCCGCTCTGCCACTGTGGCCAGAGCCAGATGGTGCTGCCAAAGGCCAGCGCGCAACCAATCAGCGTGTCTACTAACCGTGGAATCAGGAAGTTAGCGCCATTTTGCGTCACCAGTTGCAGCGTGTAGACCGCAGTGATGGTCAGCCCCACCATGCCCAGCCCGTAGTTATTGCGCAGCACCAGATAGGCGGCCAGCATGATCAACACCAACAGGCCCAGCATCGCGGCTTGCGGCAGTTGCAGGTGCAGCACGCCAGCGGCCAGCACCAGCCCGGCCAACGTGCCGATGGCGCGGTGCTGGATACGCACGCGCGTGGCGTTGTAGCCGTTCTGGATCACCAGCAGCGCGGTGAGCAGCACCCAATAGGGTTTCGGCAGGTCAAAGAACAGGCCAATCGAGCTGCCGAGCGCCAGCATCACGCCGACGCGTGCGGCGTTGCGCAGCGACATCGATCGCCAGGAGAGATAGCGCTTCAGCGCTGGCCAGAAGGGCAGGCGGTTGCGGCTCTCCATCAGGTTACGGCGATAGAGCGGCCGCTGGGTATGCAACAGGCGCGCGATGCGGTTGAAGTGGTAGTAGCAGAACTGGCCGACCGGGTTATCAGGGTAGCGGTTGGCAATCTTCTCCAGCGCTGCCAGTTCGCCGCCCATCTCAAAGCGGGCGGAGCGGCGGTGGTAGAGCAGGTCATCGGCAATCATCCGCAGCCGCTTGGCGATCACCTCCGCATTGCGGCGGATAATCGCCTCTGCTTGGCTCTGCGCCACCAGTTTCTGCACCTCCTCTGGCTGGTGCAGGCTGACGGTAATGTGCTCCTGGAGATCGAGCGCCACCTGGAAGGCGCGGAACAGCCGCCGATAGTGCGGGTGGCGCTCGCCGGAGAGCATATGCAGTTGCTGATAGACCTGCACAATCAACTCCATCACCTTCTGCTGGCGCTTGAGCAGCGGGGGCAGGGCAGTGTCTGGATCTAGATGCTGGGTCAGCAGGCTGTACTTGGCATCAACGTAGTCACCCAGTTCGCGGTAGAGCAGACTGAGCGATTCACGCATTGGCTGCTCTTTCCACAGCCGGAACCAGCCCCAGGTAAACAGCCCATACCAGAGCGTGCCGAGCACGAACAGCCCCGGTGCCTGCCAGAGCGGCGTGGTGCCAGCCATGCTAAGGGTAAAGATGGCCGCCACCAGCGTGCCGTTGAGCAGCCGGCCATGCAGCGGGCTGATCTCGCCTGTCACGCCGAGCAGCAGCGCCAGCGCCAGCAAAATCAGCGGCAGCGGACAGTGGGCGTAGAGCAAGAGCAGTTGCAGTATCAGGCTGCATCCGGCGAACAGCGTACCGCCAATGGCCAGACGTTTTACATAGCGCCGATGGGGCGTGTCGAGACCGGCGATGTTGCAGCAGGCGGGCACCAGTGAGAAGAGCAAGCCGACCTGGAGCTGGCCGAACGGCAGCGCGATGGCCGCGGGCAGGCAGAGCACCAGCGTTTGCCGCAGGGCGTAGTTGACTTCAGGATGGTAAATAAGACGGCGCCACATGTTCAATCAGGGAAGAACGGCGCAGTGCGGGGGGGCCGCAGCTGCGCCGTGTTGATCCGGGATTAACGAGTGCCGTAGACGACAATCGTTTTGCCGTGGGCGGAGATCAGGTTCTGATCTTCCAGCATTTTCAGGATGCGGCCGACGGTTTCGCGGGAGCAACCTACGATTTGACCAATCTCCTGGCGGGTAATCTTGATCTGCATACCATCGGGGTGGGTCATGGCATCAGGCTGTTTCGCCAGATTGAGCAGGGTCTGGGCGATACGGCCAGTCACATCCAGGAAGGCAAGGTTGCCCACCTTTTCGGAGGTAACTTGCAGGCGGCGCGCCATCTGGGAGGAGAGGCGCATCAGGATGTCCGGGTTGACCTGGATCAGCTGACGGAATTTCTTGTAGGAGATCTCCGCCACTTCACAAGCCGTTTTGGCGCGTACCCACGCGCTGCGCTCCTGGCCCTCTTCGAACAGGCCAAGTTCGCCGATGAAATCCCCTTGGTTGAGGTAGGAGAGGATCATCTCTTTGCCCTCTTCATCCTTGATCAGCACGGCGACCGAACCTTTCACGATGTAGTAGAGCGTTTCAGCCTTTTCACCCTGGTGAATCAGCGTACTTTTGGAAGGGTATTTATGAATATGGCAGTGAGACAGGAACCATTCGAGAGTAGGGTCTGTTTGCGGTTTGCCGAGAACCATTTGCTTTTATCCTCTGTTGTAATCGCTGCCCAAAATCACAGGGCTCAGAGTTCCCTGTACGGCGTTTTGAAAATACGCCTCTTTCAAGAGTATTAACTGTCTGATAATGCTGCAAGGCGGAGGCTGAAAAGTCGCCAAACGGCGGCCTCGTCGTTCCATTGAAAACCTGACCTTGCTCCATACAGAACATTTTGTTTCGGGTTTGTTTTATCACAGCCTGAACCGAGTGTCTTCTGTTGTCTCGCTTCAGCATGATGAAGATCGGCCCGATTGCCTGTTTGGCTGCGAGGGGTTAGGCTATTTTCAGAAAATAATCGGAGGATGAGGCTATGCAGGCACGGGTAAAGTGGGTGGAAGGGCTGACGTTTCTGGGGGAGTCCGCATCGGGCCACCAGATCTTGATGGATGGCAATGCCGGTGACAAGGCACCCAGCCCGATGGAGATGGTGCTGATGTCCGTGGGCGGCTGTAGCGCGATTGATGTGGTCTCCATCCTACAGAAGGCGCGGCAGGATGTGCGCGACTGTGAGGTGCGCCTGACCTCAGAGCGCCGCGACGAGGTGCCGCGCACCTTTACGCACATCAACCTACACTTTGTGGTGAGCGGCAAGGGGCTGACGGAGAAGAGTGTGGAACGCGCCGTCAACCTCTCGGCAGAGAAGTACTGCTCGGTGTCACTGATGATCGGCAAGGCCGCGTCAGTGACCCACAGCTTTGAGATTGTCAGCGTCGAGTGACGCCCAGGGGGCGGCCCGCCGTCCCCGCTTACTTGATGATTTTCCCCTCCAGCAGCCGCTGCACTAGCGGTGCCATGATCAACTCCATCGCCAGCCCCATTTTGCCGCCCGGCACCACCAATGTATTGATATGAGAGATAAATGAGCCTTGCAGCATAGCTAGCAGATAGGGGAAATCGATCGCCCCCAGCCCGCGGAAGTGGATCACCACAAAGCTCTCATCCAGCGATGGGATCGCCTTGGCGGCAAACGGGTTGGAGGTGTCCACCGTCGGCACGCGCTGGAAGTTGATATGGGTGCGGGAGAACTGCGGCGTGATGTAGTTGATGTAATCCTCCATCGACCGCACCACCGAGTCCATCACAGCCTCGCGCGAGTGGCCGCGCTCATTGGTGTCGCGGATCAGCTTCTGGATCCACTCCAGATTGACGATCGGCACCACGCCGACCAGCAGATCCACATGCCGCGCCACGTCGTGGTGCTCGGTCACTACCCCGCCATGCAGCCCTTCGTAGAACAGCACGTCGGTCTCCTCCGGCAGCGGGTGCCAGGGGGTGAAGGTGCCCGGCACCTGATTGTAGGGCACTGCCTCGTCATAGGTGTGGAGGTACTTGCGCGCCTGCCCGTTGCCCTCACGCCCATACTGGATGAAGGTCTGCTCCAGCAAACCGAAGTCATTGGCCTCTGGGCCAAAGTAGCTGACATGCCGGCCCAGGTCGCGCGCCTTGCGGATCGCCATGTCCATCTCAGGTCGGGTGTAGCGGTGGAAGCTGTCGCCCTCCACCTCGGCGGCGCGGATGTTCAGTTGCTGGAAAATTTTGCGGAACGCCAGGCTGGTGGTGGTGGTGCCGGCTCCGCTGGAGCCAGTGACGGCGATGACCGGGTGTTGGGCTGACATAGTTTCAAGACTCCATGAGAGGTGATGCCTGCATACCGTGCAATCAGCATAATTAATTATAGAGTTACCATAATTATGCGGACGCGCCTAGGGGCAGGCCCTCGGCCACTCAGCCTTGGTCACTCGGCCTGCTCGCCCCGATCGCCACGGAACTGGTTGCGCGGCATGATATTGACCGACTCATGCAGCTCCGACCATACCAGCACCACTTCACCACTTTTCAACTGGCGGCGTACATCTTCGACCTTCTGCTCCAGCGTCCGTTCATGTTCGCCGTAATCAGTGCCCTCGCGCAGGACGAACGCCTCAATCAGGTTGCTCAGGGTGTCGCTGTCGAGTTCTTTCCAAGGAATAATCATGCTTCAGGCTCCAGATAGGGGGACAGCCAGGCCGGGATACGGTGCTCCAGCCACATTTGCGGCCGCTTCAGGGTGCCGCTGACAAAACCGACATGGCCGCCATGCTCCGTCAACTGGTACTGGACGTTGGCAGGGAGCTGGCCGGCATCGGGGATCACCGCGTCGGTCATAAAGGGATCATCCTTGGCATGGATGATCAGCAAGGGGGTGGTGATGCGCGGCAGCAGCGGCATCGCGCTGCAACGGCGGTAGTAGTCAAGCGCGTCGTCAAAACCGTGGGCGCGCGCGGTGATGGCGTCATCAAAATCGCGCAGCCGCTTCAGGCCCTTCAGCTGCTGGAGGTTGACCGGCAGGGTATTGGGATAGGCTTGAAGCTTGCGGGCGGCGTTGCGCTTGAGCTGCTCCAGCAGATAGCGCTGGTAAACGCGTGAAAAGCCCTGCTCCAGTCGCTGTGAGCAAGGCTCCAGCATCAGCGGTGCCGAGACCACCACCGCCGCGGCCAGCCGCGCGCGCTCACCCTCCTCGCCCAGATAGCAGGCCAGCATATTGCCGCCGAGCGAGACGCCCACCGCCGCCGTTGGCACCGGGCCGTGCTGCTCCTCCAGCCAGCGCAGGAAGAAGCGCGCATCCTCGGTTTCGCCGGAGTGGTAGATGCGTTGCAGGCGATTGGCCTCGCCGCTGCAGCCTCGGAAGTGCATCACCACGCCCAGCCAGCCGCGCTGCTGCCAAGCGTGGAGCAGGCCGTGGGCATAGGGGCTGTAGAAACTCCCCTCCAGCCCGTGGAACAGCACCACGCGCGGCTTACCGACCGCCTGTTCGGGCGGTTCGCTCCAGGCCAGATCGACGAAATCGCCATCCGGCAGTTCCAGCCGCTGCCAGTGCGGCTGGAGACGCGCCTGCCGCCGGTAGAGGCGGGGCAGCAGCGTTTGCAGGTGCGGGTTACGCGCCCCGCGCATGGCCTGAAAAGTATCGTGCATGGCGGACATCGTTTTCTTCATGGGTCAGGATGGACAGTGGGGGTTATCACGCCGTCAGCGGCTGGGTGAAGATTATCATATCGCACAACGCCGGGGCGGGAAGTGCCCCGGCCAAAGGAACCGGGTTTATTTCTCGCCATGCGCAACAGGGCGGGCCGGGGAGGCCCACCCGTACATCACTCGGCGCTGAACTGCTCAAGCTGCTCCTGGATCTCCAGCCACGCCATCTCAGCCTCTTCCAGCCCGGCCTTGGCCTGCGCCTGTTTTTGCAGGCAGGCGGTCAGGTCGGCCTTGCGGGCCGGATCGTAGAGTGCGGTGTCACCGAGCGTGGTTTCCGCCTCCGCCAACTGCGCGCTGTAGCTCTCCATCTGCTTCTCCAGTTGCTGCAACTTCTTGCGCAGTGGCTGGGTCTGGCTACGCAGTTCCGCCTCGCGCCGCTTCTGGTCTTTACGTGCCTGCGCGCTATTGCTGCCCAACTCTTTGGCAGGTGCGTCCTGCTGGCTCTCCTGCTTTTGCAGGTCGCTCAGCCACTGCTGGTAATCCTCCAGATCGCCCTCGAAAGGCTCGACTTTGCCGTCGTGCACCAGATAGAGATCGTCCGTGGTGGAGCGCAACAGGTGGCGATCGTGCGAGACCACCACCAGCGCGCCCTCGAAGTCGATCAGCGCTTCGGTTAGCGCTTGACGCATGTCGAGATCCAGGTGGTTGGTCGGCTCATCGAGCAGCAGCAGGTTGGGGCGCTGCCAGACAATCAGCGCCAGCACCAGCCGCGCCTTTTCGCCGCCGGAGAAGCGGGCGGTCTGCTCGGTCACTTTGTCGCCCTGGAAACCGAAGCCACCCAGATAGTCGCGCAGCTGTTGCTCCAGCTCGCGCGGCGCCAGCCGGCTCAGGTGCTGGAGCGGCGACTCGTCGGCGCGCAAAAACTCCAGCTGGTGCTGGGCGAAGTACCCCAGCTTGACGTCCTTCGCCAGACCAATCTCGCCCTGCTGCGGCGCGAGGGTGCCGGCCAGCAGCTTGATCAGCGTCGATTTGCCAGCACCATTGCGCCCCAGCAGGCCAATGCGCGAGCCGGGCACCAGATTCAGCTTGATAGCGTCGAGGATGGTGCGATCGCCATAGCCAGCGCTCACCTTCTCCATGCGCAGCAGCGGATCGGGCAGCGCCTCTGGCGCACGGAAGCTGAAGTGGAACGGGTTATCGACGTGCGCTGGGGCGATCAGCTCCATCCGCTCGAGCATCTTGATGCGGCTCTGCGCCTGCTTGGCCTTGCTGGCCTTGGCACGGAAGCGATCGATGTAGCTTTGCAGGTGGGCCACTTTCTCCTGCTGGCTCTGGTAGAGCGACTGCTGTTGCGCCAGTTTGGTGGCGCGCTGGCGCTCGAAGGAGGAGTAGTTGCCGGTGTACTCGTTCAACGACTGCTGCTCAATATGCAGGATTTTGTCGACGATCGGGTCGAGGAAGTCGCGATCGTGCGAGATCAGGATCAGCGTGCCGGGATAACCCTTCAGCCACTTCTCCAGCCAGATCACCGCGTCCAGATCGAGGTGGTTAGTTGGCTCATCGAGCAGCAGCAGATCGGAGCGGCAGATCAGTGCCTGTGCCAGGTTAAGGCGCATCCGCCAGCCACCGGAAAAATCTTTCACCGGCTGCTGGAGCTGGCCCTGCGAGAAGCCAAGGCCGTGCAGCAAGCTGGAGGCGCGCGCCTGAATGGTCCAGGCCTGAATGGCGTCCAGCTTGCCGTGCACCAGCGCGATGGCGTTGCCGTCGTTGCGCGCGTCAGCGGCGCGCAGGTCGGCCTCTAGCTGGCGGAACTCGCGGTCGCCGTCAATCACATACTCCAGCGCGGGTACATCCAGCGCCGGCGTCTCCTGGTTGACCCAGGCCAGCGCCCAGTTGCCGGGGAAATTGACGCTGCCGGCATCGGCGCTCATTTCACTTTTCAGCAACGAAAGCAGGGTAGATTTACCGCAGCCGTTCTTGCCCACCAGCCCGACTTTCTGGCCTGGGTTCACCGTCGCGGAGGTGTTATCCAGCAGGACTTGCGTACCGCGTCGTATTTGTAGCGAGGAGAAAACAATCATAAAGCGCCGTATGTTCAGAATATGTTAAATTGACGACAACTAAGATGGCCAAAACGTTAAGTCACCAGACGCCTGGCGTCCTTGAATCTTGCGGAGCATGGTAACGGAAAATCCGCACCCTGACGACGCTTTGGAGGGAATGATGTCGCCGCCGCCCAAGGTTTTGCTGTTGTATGCCCACCCTGAAGCCCAGGACTCGGTGGCCAACCGGAGGCTGCTCGCCTCTGCGGCCGGGTTGGAGCATGTCACCGTGCACGATCTCTACGCACACTATCCAGATTTCTTCATTGATATCCAATACGAGCAGCAGTTGCTGCGCGAGCACAGCGTCATTGTGTTTCAACACCCTTTCTATACCTACAGCTGCCCGGCGCTGCTGAAGGAGTGGATGGATCGCGTGCTGGCGCGCGGTTTCGCCAGCGGCATCGGCGGCAACGCGCTGGCCGGCAAGTATTGGCGCACGGTGCTCACCACCGGCGAACCGGAGGGCGCCTACGGCAAGCAGGGCTACAACCGCTACCCGATGGCGGAGATCCTGCGGCCGTTTGAGCTGACCGCCGCCATGTGCCGGATGCACTGGATGTCGCCGATGGTGATCTACTGGGCGCGCCGCCAGTCGACAGAGGTGATGGCCAGCTATGCCGACGCCTATCGCGACTGGTTGCGGACGCCGTTGCCACAGGAAGGAGGGTGAATGGAAGCATCGAACATTTTAGGGGCGGCGCTGGTGTTCCTGTGCGCTGCCGTGGTAGCGGTGCCGATCGCCCAACGGCTGGGTCTCGGTGCGGTGCTCGGCTACCTGATCGCTGGCATCGCCATCGGCCCGTGGGGTTTTGGCGTGATCCGCGACGTGCAGGAGATTTTGCACTTCTCCGAGCTGGGGGTAGTGTTCCTGATGTTCCTGATTGGTCTGGAGCTGAATCCGGCCAAGCTGTGGCAGTTGCGGCGCTCGATCTTTGGCGTCGGTGCCGGGCAGGTGGGGCTGACAGCGGCGGTGCTGTTCGCGCTGCTCTACCTGTCGGACTTCGCCTGGCAGGCGGCGGTGGTCGGCGGCATTGGTCTGGCGATGTCCTCGACGGCGATGGCGCTGCAATTGATGAAAGACAAAGGGATGAAGCGCAACGAGGGCGGTCAGCTTGGCTTCTCGGTGCTGCTGTTCCAGGATATGGCAGTGATCCCGGCGCTGGCGCTGATCCCGCTGCTGGCGGGCGTCGGCGGTGAGGCGGAGACGGACTGGGCCAAGATCGGCATGAAGATCGTGGCCTTCGGCGGCATGTTGATTGGCGGGCGCTACCTGCTGCGGCCGCTGCTGCGCTTTATCGTCGCGGCCGGGGTGCGGGAGATCTTCACCGCCGCCGCGCTGCTGACCGTGCTGGGCGCGGCGCTATTCATGGATGCGCTCGGCTTCTCGATGGCACTCGGCACCTTTATTGCCGGCGTGCTGCTGGCGGAGAGCGAGTACCGGCATGAGCTGGAGATCGCCGTCGAGCCGTTCAAGGGGCTGCTGCTCGGGTTGTTCTTTATTTCGGTCGGCATGGCCCTCAACCTCGGCGTGCTTTACACCAACCTGCTGATGGTACTGGCGGGCGTGGCGACGCTGGTCTTTGTTAAGAGCGCCATTTTGTATGGACTGGCGCGGCTGTTTGGCCTGCGCCGCTCGGTGCGGTTGCAGTTTGCTGGCGTGCTGAGTCAGGGTGGCGAGTTTGCCTTTGTGATCTTCTCTGCCGCCGCGGCGCAGCGGGTCATTACGCCTGACCAGCTGTCGCTGCTGCTGGTGGTGGTCACCATGTCGATGGTGACCACGCCGCTGCTGATGCAGGGCATCGACCGCCTGTTGGCGCGGCGCTACAACACCTCGGAGGAGGGGCATGAGGAGCACCACGTCGAGGATGACGAGCCACGGGTGATCGTGGTGGGCTTCGGCCGTTTCGGCCAGGTAATTGGTCGTTTGCTGATGGCCAACAAGGCACGCATCACCGTGCTGGAGCGCGACATCAGCGTTGTCAGCCTGATGCGCAGCTACGGTTACCACGTCTACTATGGCGACGCGACGGAGCTGGAGCTGCTGCGTGCCGCCGGTGCGGAGCGGGCGCGCACCATCGTCATCACCTGCAATGAGCCGGAGGATACGATGGCGGTGGTGCGGCTCTGCCAGCAACACTTCCCCCATCTGGAAATTTTGGCGCGCGCGCGCGGCAGGGTGGAGGCGCATGAGCTGTTGCAGGCGGGCGTCGCCCACTTCTCCCGTGAGACCTTCTCCAGCGCACTGGAGCTGGGGCGCAAGGCGCTGACCACCCTCGGTATGCATCCGCATCAGGCCTACCGGGCGCAGCACCACTTCCGCCGGCTCGATATGCGAATGCTGCGCGAGCTGATGCCACAGCGGCAGGGCGAAGTGGCGCAAAGTTCCCGCATCCGTGAGGCGCGGCGCGAGCTGGAGGAGATCTTCGAGCGGGAGATGCACAACGAAAGCCGCCGGCTGGATGGCTGGGATGAGCATGAGTAGCCACACTGCGATTGAGGTGAGCGCCCATCCGTTCTAGACTGGTAGAAAGCGCGAAGCGTCAGGCGTGAGCCTGGCGCTTTATTCATTGGAAAGATCCCTTTCCGGCCGTGGTTCATCCGGGTAGTGAAAACAGAGCGGATGGTGCGGTACTCATTCTGGAGTCAACAGCATGTCAGCAACACGTAAGCGTTTCATTGCCGGGGCGGTCTGCCCACAGTGCAAGGCGCTGGATAGCCTGATGTTATGGCGCGAGGACCAGGTGGAAGTGGTGGAGTGCGTGAAGTGCGGCCACCACCAACGCCAGACGGAAGAGCAGGTCCAGCAGCATGTCCGCCCGCAGGAGCAGGTGATCGGCATTTTCCACCCAGAGTGACGCGGCGCGTTGCGTTTTTTTATGCTGATGCGTACAGAGCCGCAGATTTCCGCTACAATCTGCGCCAATTTGCTTTCCAACGGTAGGAGATATCATGAAAGTAGCAAAAGACCTGGTGGTCAGCCTGGCTTACCAGGTACGTACAGAAGACGGTGTATTGGTTGATGAGTCTCCGGTGAGTGCGCCGCTGGACTATCTGCATGGTCATGGCTCCCTGATCGCAGGTCTGGAAAAGGCGCTGGAAGGCCACGACGTGGGCGACCGCTTTGACGTGCACGTTGGCGCGAACGAAGCTTACGGCACCTATGACGAGAACCTGGTGCAGCGCGTACCGAAAGACGTCTTCATGGGCGTGGACGAACTGCAAGTTGGCATGCGCTTCATCGCGGATACCGATCAGGGCCAGGTCCCGGTGGAGATCACCGAAGTGGAAGACGACCACGTGACCGTGGACGGCAACCATATGCTGGCGGGCCAGAACCTGAACTTCAACGTGGAAGTGGTTGCCATCCGTGAAGCCACCGCTGACGAACTGGCCCACGGCCACGTTCACGGCGAGCACGACCACCATCACCATGAGCACGGCGACAGCTGCTGCGGTGGCCATGACCACGACCATGACCACGGTAAAGGTGGTTGCGGCACCGGCGGCTGCGGCTGCCACTAAGCCCAACCCTCGTGGTAAAAAGGCGGCCTTGGGCCGCCTTTTTTGCGCCCGTCGATCAGTAGTGCGGCGGTGGCGTCTCTTCAGATGGGTGGGCGACGGCGGAGGGCTGGGCAGCGCGCAGCTTGTCGGTTAGCAGACGCAGGTGCTCGCGCAGCTTGCTCAGCGCCATCTGGTGCTCAGTGACAATCAGGTTGAGCTCCTCAATCGTCACTTCCTGAAAGGCCAGGCGGCTCTCCAGCATCTCCAGCCGCTGTTCGAACGCGTTCTGTTCCATATTGCTATCCTCTGTAACTCGCCAATCCGGCGGAAGGCGAAAGGGCCGGATTCTACCGCCATCGGCGGCACATTGCTTGGTTTGCACGGTTGCCGGCGGGAAGAATAGTCAGCAGGCAACGAAACTTCCTGACGCAAATAAGGTCGGAATATAACGCATTTGCTGAGTATAGAGATTGTTTTGCCGTTGCGCAGACAGTTATAGTAGCAAAAGAATTTTGGTAATCGTTGCTTGGGGCCAGACTCCCTAAGCCATTGGAGAAATGGATGAAATCACTTTTTAAAGTAACGCTGTTGGCTACAACGATGGCAATGGCACTGAGCGCTACCCAGGTGATGGCTGCGGAAGCGGCAAAAGCAACGGATACCGCGGCCCCGGCTGCGTCCGCCGCACCGGCCGTCAACGGCGCCTTCAAAAATGAGGACCAACAGTCCGCTTACGCGCTGGGTGCCTCCCTCGGCCGTTACATGGACAACTCCCTGAAAGAGCAAGAGAAGCTGGGTATCGCGCTGGACAAAGCGCAGCTGATCGCCGGTGTGCAGGACGCCTTTGCTGACAAGAGCAAGCTCTCTGACCAGGAGATCGAGCAGACCCTGCAGGCATTCGAGGCCCGCGTGAAGGCTTCCGCTCAGGCGAAGATGGAGAAAGACGCGCAGGAGAATGCCACCAAGGGGCAGACTTACCGCGATAAGTTCGCCAAAGAGAAGGGCGTGAAGAAAACTGAATCCGGCCTGCTCTACCAAGTAGAGAAACCGGGTGCCGGTGATGCGCCGAAAGACAGCGACACCGTAGTGGTGAACTACAAGGGCACCCTGACCGATGGCACCGAGTTCGATAACTCCTACACCCGTGGCGAGCCGCTCTCCTTCCGTCTGGACGGTGTGATCCCAGGCTGGACCGAAGGCCTGAAGCACATCAAGAAAGGCGGCAAGATCAAGCTGGTCATCCCACCGGAGCTGGCTTACGGCAAAACGGGCGTTCCGGGCATCCCGGCGAACTCCACGCTGGTGTTTGACGTTGAGCTGCTGGACGTGAAAGCCGCGCCAAAAAATGACGCTGGCGCAGACAAGGCAGAAGACGCTGCCGCCGCAGGCGCGAAAGGCCAGTAAGCCTTCCCGCTGCGCCATAGAACCGTCGCCTACTGGCGGCGGTTTTTTTATGCCTTTTTTCCACCGCCCGCCATTGGGTGCCAGGATAACTTGACGCCTTTCGCTCCCCGTCATAACGTCTTTAGCAATTCCAGGCTCGTTACCCCGGCAGATTTGCTAGACTGACGACCTAAAGATAGTGAGTGATGAGTCTGCTGGCCCCGCGCCGGCCCGGCTCTCTCTACGCAGAGGATGGTATCTTCGATGTCTAATTCGCTCTTACCTGGCGAAATCAGCGACCTTGATTTGCTGGAACAACGGCCCTTCACCGCCACGGACCACGAGATCCTGAAATCCTATGAGGCAGTGGTGGATGGCTTGGCAATGCTGATTGGCGGGCATTGCGAGATCGTCCTGCACTCGCTTGAGGATCTCAAGTGCTCGGCGGTGCGCATTGCCAATGGCGAGCATACCGGCCGTAAGATCGGCTCGCCGATTACCGATCTGGCGCTGCGGATGCTGCACGATATGGCTGGCGCTGACAGCAGCGTCTCCAAAGCATACTTTACGCGGGCGAAGAGCGGCGTGCTGATGAAATCCGTCACCATCGCCATTCGCAACCATGAGCAGCGGGTGATTGGCCTACTCTGTATCAACATGAACCTCGACGTGCCGTTTTCGCAGATTATCCAGACCTTTATCCCGCCCGAGGCGCATGAGATTAGCTCTTCCGTGAACTTTGCCTCTTCGGTGGATGATCTGGTGGCGCAGACGCTGGAGTTCACCATTGAGGAGGTCAATGCGGATCGCAATGTCTCCAACAACGCCAAAAACCGGCAGGTGGTGCTGAACCTGTATGAGAAGGGGATCTTCGACATCAAGGACGCCATCAACCAGGTGGCTGACCGGCTGAATATCTCTAAGCATACGGTCTATCTCTACATCCGCCAGTTCAAAAGCGGCGACCTGTTGGGAAGTGACCGTTGATGCTGCGTTATGCCCTTTTGGTCACCGGGCCAGCCTACGGCACCCAGCAGGCCAGTGCCGCCTACCAGTTCGCCCGTGCGCTTCTGGCGGCGGGCCACCATCTGGAGAGCATCTTCTTCTACCGTGAAGGGGTGTTGAACGCCAATCAGCTGACCGCACCGGCCAGTGATGAGTTCGATCTGGTGCGCGCCTGGCAACGGCTGGCCGTTGAGCATCAGGTGGCGTTGAATGTCTGTGTGGCAGCGGCGCTGCGCCGTGGCGTGACGGATGAGAACGAGGCGCGGCAGTTGTCGCTCGGCCATGCCAATTTGCAGAGTGGCTTTACCCTGAGCGGTCTGGGCGCGCTGGCAGAGGCCTCCCTGCGCTGCGACCGGATGGTACAATTTTGATGGATGAGATGAAACGCGTCGCCTTTATTTTTACCCAAGGGCCGCACGGCAATGCTGCCGGACGTGAGGGGCTGGATGCGCTGCTGGCGGCCTCGGCCCTGAGTGAGCAGATCGGCGTCTTTTTCATCGCCGATGGCGTACTGCAACTGCTACCCAATCAGGCGCCGGAGAAGATCCTGGCGCGTAACTACATCGCCACCTTTGGCGTGCTGCCGCTGTATGACGTGGAGCACTGCTACCTGTGTGAAGCCTCACTGCAGGCGCGCGGCATCGCGCCTGACCTGCCGTGGGTGCTGGAGGCCGAGGTTCTGCCGCCGGATGCGCTGCGCGAGCGGCTGGCCAGTTACGATGTTGTGATGACTTTTTAACGGATGCCCCATGCTGTTGACTCTCTCCCACTCCCCGTTCCACACTGATGTGCCAGCGCTGCTGCGGCTGGCAGGCGAGGGTGATGACCTGCTGCTGATGCAGGATGGCGTGCTGGCCGGGTTAACGGGCAGTGCTGCCCTTGATTTGCTGCTGGCCGCCCCCATCTCCCTCTTTGCACTGAAAGAGGATGTGGAAGCCCGCGGGCTGACTGGTCAAATTTCAGACAAAATCGCGCTCGTCGACTATACTATTTTCGTCACACTGACCGTTAAACACGTTCAGCAAATCGCAGGGTGATTGCGGGTGGCACTGTATATTTCTTGACACCTTTCTTAGTCAGCAATAAAATTCTGCGTCCTCGTACTTTGCCTTCTGGCATACGAGGCGATTTATTACGTGTTTACGAAGCAAACCCAGGAGCTTTTTTAATGGCAACGATTAACCAGCTGGTACGCAAACCACGCTCTGTGAAGGCTGCGAAAAGCAACGTTCCGGCGCTGGAAGCCTGCCCGCAAAAACGTGGTGTATGTACCCGCGTATATACCACCACCCCGAAAAAACCGAACTCCGCACTGCGTAAAGTGTGCCGTGTTCGTCTGACTAACGGTTTTGAAGTCACCTCCTACATCGGCGGTGAAGGTCACAACCTGCAGGAGCACTCCGTGATCCTGATCCGTGGCGGTCGTGTTAAAGACTTGCCAGGTGTGCGTTACCACACCGTTCGCGGTGCGCTCGACTGCTCCGGTGTTAAAGACCGTAAGCAAGCTCGTTCTAAGTACGGCGTTAAGAAGCCAAAGGCTTAATGGTTCTCCGTTAAGTAAGGCCAAACATTTTTAACTTTAATGTCAAAATAAACTCGTAGAGTTTTGGACAATCCTGAATTAACAACGGAGCTATTCCATGCCACGTCGTCGCGTCATTGGTCAACGTAAAATTCTGCCGGATCCTAAGTTCGGATCTGAGCTGCTGGCCAAATTTGTAAACATCCTGATGGTAGATGGTAAGAAATCTACTGCTGAAGCAATCGTCTATACCGCGCTGGAGACCCTGGCTCAGCGTTCTGGTAAAGGCCACCTGGAAGCTTTCGAAGTAGCTCTGGACAACGTGCGCCCGACTGTAGAAGTTAAGTCTCGCCGCGTTGGTGGTTCTACTTATCAGGTACCAGTTGAAGTCCGTCCGGTTCGTCGTAATGCCCTGGCAATGCGTTGGATCGTTGAAGCTGCTCGTAAACGCGGTGATAAATCCATGGCTCTCCGCCTGGCGAACGAACTCTCTGACGCAGCAGAAAACAAAGGTACTGCTGTGAAGAAACGTGAAGACGTTCACCGTATGGCAGAAGCCAACAAGGCGTTCGCCCACTACCGCTGGTAATCACCACGCAGTAGTTATGCTAACCAAGCGGGCGCTTCAAGAAGCCAACCCGCTTGGGTTAACTAAACTTGAACGTCCTAGTGATAGAGGAATCAAATGGCTCGTACAACACCCATTGCACGCTATCGTAACATCGGTATCAGTGCTCACATCGACGCCGGTAAAACCACGACTACCGAACGTATTCTGTTCTACACCGGTGTAAACCATAAGATCGGTGAAGTTCATGACGGCGCCGCTACCATGGACTGGATGGCTCAGGAGCAGGAGCGTGGTATTACCATCACTTCTGCGGCAACGACCGCTTTCTGGTCTGGTATGGCGAAGCAATTTGATGCTCACCGTATCAACATCATCGACACCCCGGGACACGTTGACTTCACCATCGAAGTAGAACGTTCCATGCGTGTTCTTGATGGCGCGGTAATGGTTTACTGTGCGGTCGGTGGTGTTCAGCCGCAGTCTGAAACCGTATGGCGTCAGGCTAACAAATATAAAGTTCCGCGCATCGCGTTCGTTAACAAAATGGACCGCATGGGCGCTAACTTCCTGAAAGTTGTTGGTCAGATCAAATCCCGTCTGGGCGCGAACCCGGTTCCGCTGCAGCTGGCGATTGGTGCTGAAGAGAACTTCACCGGTGTTGTTGACCTGGTGAAAATGAAAGCCATCAACTGGAACGATGAAGACCAGGGCGTGACCTTCGAATACGAAGACATCCCGGCCGACATGCAGGACCTGGCTGACGAATGGCACCAGAACCTGATCGAATCCGCAGCTGAAGCATCTGAAGAGCTGATGGAAAAATACCTGGGCGGCGAAGAGCTGACCGAGGAAGAGATCAAGGCTGCTCTGCGTCAGCGCGTGCTGAACAACGAAATCATCCTGGTTACCTGTGGTTCTGCATTCAAGAACAAAGGTGTTCAGGCGATGCTGGACGCGGTAGTTGACTACCTGCCGGCTCCGACCGACGTTCCTGCCATCAACGGCATGCTGGACGACGGCAAGGACACCCCGGCTGAGCGTCACGCTAGCGATGATGAGCCTTTCTCTGCACTGGCGTTCAAAATTGCTACCGACCCGTTCGTGGGTAACTTGACCTTCTTCCGTGTGTACTCCGGTGTGGTTAACTCTGGTGATACTGTACTGAACTCCGTGAAATCTGCACGTGAGCGTTTCGGTCGTATCGTTCAGATGCACGCTAACAAACGTGAAGAGATCAAAGAAGTTCGTGCGGGCGACATCGCCGCTGCTATCGGTCTGAAAGACGTAACTACTGGTGACACCCTGTGTGACCCAGAGTCGCCGATCATTCTGGAGCGTATGGAATTCCCTGAGCCGGTAATCTCCATCGCAGTAGAACCGAAAACCAAAGCTGACCAAGAAAAAATGGGTCTGGCTCTGGGCCGTCTGGCGAAAGAAGACCCGTCCTTCCGCGTATGGACTGACGAAGAATCTAACCAGACCATTATCGCCGGTATGGGTGAGCTGCACCTCGACATCATCGTTGACCGCATGAAGCGTGAATTCAACGTTGAAGCGAACGTCGGTAAACCTCAGGTTGCTTACCGCGAAGCGATTCGCAGCAAAGTTACCGATATCGAAGGTAAACACGCCAAGCAGTCTGGTGGTCGCGGTCAGTACGGTCATGTTGTTATCGACATGTACCCGCTGGAGCCGGGTTCCAACCCGAAAGGCTACGAGTTTGTCAACGATATCAAAGGTGGTGTAATTCCTGGCGAATACATCCCTGCCGTTGATAAAGGCATCCAGGAACAGCTGAAAGCAGGCCCGCTGGCTGGCTATCCGGTTGTTGACATGGGTATCCGTCTGCACTTCGGTTCTTACCATGACGTTGACTCCTCTGAGCTGGCGTTTAAACTGGCTGCGTCTATCGCCTTTAAAGATGGCTTTAAGAAAGCAAAACCAGTTCTGCTTGAGCCAATCATGAAGGTTGAGGTAGAAACGCCGGAAGAGAACACTGGTGACGTGATTGGTGACTTGAGCCGTCGTCGCGGTATGCTGCGCGGTCAAGAATCCGAAGTTACTGGCGTTAAGATCCACGCTGAAGTACCGCTGTCTGAAATGTTCGGATATGCAACTCAGCTGCGTTCTCTGACCAAAGGTCGCGCATCATACACCATGGAATTCCTGAAGTATGATGATGCACCGAACAACGTCGCTCAGGCCGTTATCGAAGCCCGTGGTAAATAAGCCTTCGGGTTTAACACAATGATCCCGTGCTCTCCCCCGAGGGAGAGCACAAGATTAAGGAATATAGCCGTGTCTAAAGAAAAATTTGAACGTAAAAAACCGCACGTTAACGTTGGTACTATCGGCCACGTTGACCACGGTAAAACTACCCTGACTGCTGCAATCACCAACGTACTGGCTAAGAAATTCGGTGGCCAGGCTCGTGCTTTCGACCAGATCGATAACGCGCCGGAAGAAAAAGCACGTGGTATCACCATCAACACCTCTCACGTTGAGTACGATACCCCGAGCCGTCACTACGCACACGTTGACTGCCCAGGGCACGCCGACTACGTGAAAAACATGATCACCGGTGCTGCTCAGATGGACGGCGCGATCCTGGTTGTTGCTGCGACTGACGGCCCGATGCCGCAGACCCGTGAGCACATCCTGCTGGGTCGTCAGGTAGGCGTTCCTTTCATCATCGTGTTCCTGAACAAATGTGACATGGTTGATGACGAAGAGCTGCTGGAACTGGTTGAGATGGAAGTGCGTGAGCTGCTGTCTCAGTACGACTTCCCGGGCGACGACACTCCGGTAATCCGTGGTTCTGCTCTGAAAGCGCTGGAAGGCGAAGCAGAGTGGGAAGACAAGATTGTAGAACTGGCCGAAGCACTGGACAGCTACATCCCGGAACCAGAGCGTGCGATTGACAAGCCGTTCCTGCTGCCGATCGAAGACGTGTTCTCCATCTCCGGTCGTGGTACCGTTGTGACCGGTCGTGTAGAGCGCGGCATCATCAAAGTGGGTGAAGAAGTTGAAATCGTTGGTATCAAAGACACCGCGAAATCCACTTGTACCGGCGTTGAAATGTTCCGCAAACTGCTGGACGAAGGCCGTGCAGGCGAGAACGTAGGTGTTCTGCTGCGTGGTATCAAACGTGAAGAGATCGAACGTGGTCAGGTACTGGCTAAGCCGGGCACCATCAAGCCGCACACCAAGTTCGAATCTGAAGTGTACATCCTGTCCAAAGAAGAAGGCGGTCGTCACACTCCGTTCTTCAAAGGCTACCGTCCGCAGTTCTACTTCCGTACTACTGACGTGACTGGTACCATCGAACTGCCGGAAGGCGTTGAGATGGTAATGCCGGGCGACAACATTCAGATGGTTGTTACCCTGATCCACCCGATCGCGATGGACGACGGTCTGCGTTTCGCAATCCGTGAAGGCGGCCGTACTGTTGGTGCGGGCGTTGTTGCTAAAGTTATCGCTTAATCGCTGATAATTTTCTGCAAGAAAAAGGGTGCTTCGGCACCCTTTTTTTATGGCTATTCTCTTACCTGCCACCTTGAGTTGATATCACTTTTCCCCGCATTTCCCTCTCCCTTTTCGCCAAAAACCTCACTAAATACAATGATAAGTTTATGAGCTATACGGCAAAAACGAATTTGCAATAATAACGATTCGCATTTACGATATGATCAAAGAGTGTTCATTGAGTGGTTTTTATGTACGTATGTTTGTGTAATGCGGTCAGTGATAAGACGATTCGCCAAGCGGTTCGTCGATACCAGCCCCGCACATTCCAACAACTTAAGACCCTGGTTCCGGTCGGTACCCAGTGCGGCAAGTGTGTTCGCGTAGCCAGGCAAATTATGGAGGACGAGCTGCAATCGATCCCAGAATTTGAAAATATCGCCTAAATAAGCGCCAGTGCGTTGACTTACTCTATCCCGGATCTACGCTTTAGATACTGGAATGGAGGAGTTCACTATGAAAGGCGATGCAAAGATCATTACCCACCTTAATAAACTTCTTGGCAATGAACTAGTTGCGATTAACCAATATTTCCTGCATGCCCGCATGTTCAAAAACTGGGGCCTGATGCGCCTCAATGATGTGGAATACCACGAATCCATCGACGAAATGAAACATGCCGATCGCTATATTGAGCGCATCCTGTTTTTGGAAGGGTTGCCCAATTTGCAGGATCTTGGCCGGCTGAACATTGGTGAAGATGTCGAAGAGATGCTGCGATCTGATCTCAAGCTGGAACTGGATGGCGCCCATGACCTACGTGAAGCCATCAACTATGCCGACTCCATCCATGATTATGTCAGTCGCGATATGATGATTGAGATCCTGACGGATGAGGAGCATCACATCGATTGGCTGGAGACCGAGCTGGATCTGATTAATCGTGTCGGTATCCAAAATTACATCCAATCCCAAATCCGCGAAGAAGCCCAGTAATCTTTCAGCAAAACGCCAGTCAGGCGCTGCCTGCCTGGCAGATATAGATAACCATGCCCGCCAGCGCCAGACAGGGGCCAAACGGTAAGATGCCGGTCTTACCCTGTAGTAGACGGCACGCCAGCGCCGCGGCTATCCCGACCAGTGCCGCCAGCAGGCAGAGCATAGGCAGTACCTGCCAGCCCAGCCAAGCTCCCAGCGCTGCCAGCAGTTTGAAATCGCCATAGCCCATCCCCTCTCTGCCTGTCGTCAGTTTGAAGCCCCAATAGAGTAGCCATAGCGCCAGATAACCCGCCACCGCGCCATAGAGAGCATCTTGTAAAGGCAGGGTGCCGCCAACCGAATGGGCGAGCAGGCCCAGCCACAGCAATGGCAGGGTCAGGGTATCTGGCAGCAAGTAAGTGCTGATATCAATCAGGCTTAACGCCAGCAGAAACCAGATGACCGCCAGTGCGCAGAGCAGGTCGAAGGGCGTATAGAACAGGTAGGATGCGCCCAAAAATAGCAGGCCACAGAGCAATTCGACGCAAGGGTAGCGCGCAGGGATGCGGATGCCGCAGGCGTGGCAGTGTCCGCGCAGCAAAATCCAGCTCAATACGGGGATGTTGTGCCAAGCACGCAGTGGTGCCTGACAGGTGGGGCAGTGGGAGCCAGGGAACGCCAGATTAAGCGTCGGGTTTTGTTCCGGTTGGGTAATCATCAGCGGCAGGCGGTAGATCACCGCATTCATAAAACTCCCCAGCAGCAGCCCCAGCAGGACCACGCCACCGTGGAGATACCAGCCCGGCAGGGCAGAGAGAAGTGCTGTGCTCATCATACTGTGAATGCCTTTACCGTAGCGTCAGCTGGCGCACGTTGACCTGTTGGTTCGCACGGTCGCCCGCCTCAAGATTAATTTTCACGACTTCAACGTGCTGCTCTGTGGCCAACTGCCCAAGCCAGCGCAACAGGGTGGGGAAGCTGACAGGGTTCAGGGTCACAGTGAGTCCCTCTGCCGTGGCATTCTGTTGTGTCACGGTAATGCCGCTACGGGCCGCCGATTGGGTGACGATGCCGCTCAACGCCTCTTTACTGGGCTTGGGACCAAGTGGCGGGGGCAATGCCTCAGCCTGTGCCAGCATCCAGTCGAGGTTGCTCTGTTGGCTAGCAATGTGTTTTTCCAGCGTGACGATTTTGCTGTTCATCGGCATAAAGAAGCCAAACCAGAGCAGGGCGGCCGCCAGCAGTGCGCCTAAGACCATTATGATCCGCCGCTCGTGCGGCGATTTGTTCATCAGCCACTGTTTCATGAAGATCTCCTGCTGCTTAACGTGACGCTCTGCCCTTGGGCATTTGATTTACTGAAGTGAAATTCGCTGTCGGTAGCTGCCATAAAAGCGCCCAGCGCGTGGTTATCCTGAACCTCAAGTTGGAGGGTAAAGGCACCGGACGTTTGGTCGTAATCCAGACCGACAAAGGTGATGCCGGGCTTTTTGGCGGCATTGAGCCGCGTCAGCGCGGGCAGGAACGGGGGCGTACGCTTCTTCATATTTTGCTCGAAATAGAAACGCAAATTCCGGGTCTGGGGACTCTCTGGGAACCAGTGGCGATAAACCGTCTCTACCTGGGTAGTCAGTTGGTTGTCCAGACGTGTCAACTGCCACAGGGTAGCTGCCGGCAGCAGCATGGCCAATCCAACGGCTGCCGCCAGCAGGCTGACCGTAATGCGCGGCAATACCCGGCCCCAAGCTTTGGTGGGCTTGCGCGGGGTAAATTTGCCCTGTAACAGTGTAGGGAGAGCGTCAGGCAGGGCTTGCAGCATCAATAAAAAGGGGTGCGCTGGCGGCGCACGGTGCAACGCGGGATAATCGGGCGGATTATCGCTATGGCAGGTCACGCACTCCGGCTGACTCATGGTGAGGAAACGCGCGCACCAGCGGTCGTCCACCACACAGGCTGCATAGGCTGACTGGCGGATCAGCCAGTCATCCCCGAAACGGCAGGCACTCCAGCCTGCTTCAGCCAGCGGCAGCAACAGCGCATCCGCGGTGGCGCACACCACGCCAAGACCTGCCGAGTTCAAACTCGCCAGAGTCTGGTGGAGCACCCTTTCATCTATGCCCATCACTTGCAACTGCGTCTCTTGCTGGCAAAGCGTTGCCCAGTGGAGGGTGTCCGGATCGCTGGCAATGCTCTCCTCAGTCAGGTGGGCAATCAGCACATCCAATGCTCTGGGCGTTTTGGCCGGGAGCGTGAGGCTGCGGAAAACCACCATACTGGCGGGAAACAGCAGGCACACCCGCTGCGCGGCGGAATGGGTCGACAGTTCACCGAGCGCCTCATTGCTTGCCAGTTGATGAATATCCTCTGGCGTGCGGGCGTGGGAATCAAACCAGTAGACTGGTTCGTCAGGGGAGCGGCCGACCCGAATGAACAGGTGGTCAGCGCTGGGAGAGTTAGGCATTTAATCAATTATCCGGTAACGACGTTGGTACACACTCAGGCCGCCTGTTTCACTGTTGTAGTAAATCAGGCTGCTCATGCTATTGGTCTGCATTTCGAACTGTCCCTGGGTGTGCAAAATAAAGTAATCATTGCGCACAGCCAGCAAGGGCTTCAGCGCATCGCCAGCGATCTCCAGGGTGTAATTGGCTTGCTGGGCCGACTCAAAAAAAGCCTCCACTGCTGGCCAGCCGTTATGGGGGCGGGCGGCAATCAATTTGCGTGCCGCCTCCTGATCCAGACTGCCCAGAAACAGGGCAGAGAGCAGGGGGGCGTGCCGCTCAGTCAGCGTATTGATGTTGATGAGCTGGCCCTCCTCCGGTAAGACGCAGAGTTGGTCCCGGATCGATTGCAGTGCCGTCTGCGGCAAATTGGGCAGCGAGGCCAGCTCATTAAGCGAAAACATCAACTGATTGGCGGCGGCACGCGAAGGCGTGAGCGCCTTGTAGCGCGCATCCTCCGCGCCTGCCGGGCGACTGATGTCGTCATCATCCAGATAGTCGCTCAAGGTATCGATAAACTGATCGGTCTGGTCAGAACTGACGCCGGCCTGCTGCAACAGCGCACGCAGGACCTGGGTATTGTAAGGCTCAGGCTGGCCTGGCTCAGGCGGAACATTTCCACGCAAGCTGTTGAGATTGAAGCAACTCTGCGCATCCACAAGTTGGTAGCGCAGACGATAGCCTGACGGTGTTTCAAGCGCCGCCTGTTGCAACACCGGCTGTGCAAGGGAGGTAACCTTGGGGGTGTCGGCGAGCGCTTGCTGCAACTGTGACAGAACCAGCGTTTCCGCCGATCGCGCCAGCCACTGCAACTGCGTTTGCTGGAGCACCATGCTCTGCTGCTGTAGATTGGCGCGGAAGTTCAAGGTCATGTTGGCAGCCAGCGATGCCATGATCGCGAGGATCATTAGCACCACCAGTAACGCGACACCACGTTGCGTCTTCATCGGGCCGGCTCCTGCGCAGAGGGTTTGGCCGGCGAGGCCGCGCCGCCACCGGTGGCAGGTTGGGCCTCATTGGGCGCTTTCTTGCGCTTCTGCAAGGTATCCGGCAGCAGGAACAGCCGGCGAACCTCTCCCACACCTTTTACCTCGGCCACGATCTCCACAGCCTTTGGCCACGCGGTGGTGGAGGACCATCCCGGCTGCCAGCTCTGGTCGAAGAAGCGCCAGGAGAGGGACGTAACCTTATCCAGCATGATGCGGGGCACCGAGAACTCGCCCTCTGGCCGGGCCGGTAGCTGAAGTGTGCTGCGGGTCAGGCTCTCACCAGTTAACTGCCAACGCACCGCCACCAGATCGCTGGCCGCCAGAGGTTGGGTCGCGCGGGTCACATCCAGCGTGGCAAAGCCCAGCCCAGTGGATGAGAGGTCCAGCAGCGGTTGGTCTGGTTGGTTGCGACGTGGAAGGATCTGCGTCAGATCCCGCTCCATCACTGTAAAGGTGCGCTGGAGTTGATTGAGCGTCTCGCTGTGCTCCTCTACCGTCTCCTGGCTTTGCAGGGAGACGCCGAGAATCTGATAAGTCAGCAGGCTCAGCACAGCAAAAATCGCCATGGCGAGCATGACCTCGATCAGCGTGAATCCTTGTTGAGTGGCGCGTAGCATGGTTATTTCTTCTCGGGCGGCAGTGAAAAGCCATCAAGGGTCAACAGTGGCGCAGACGCGTTGGCATCGGCCCGCACCTCCAGCGAGGTCAGGAGCCGTTGTGCCTCATCCTGTGACACGTTTTGCCGCAGGAACCATGTCTGCCCAGCCATGCTGATCTCTTGCTCTGCCTTGGTGTTCTCTGTGCTCTGTGGCACGAGCCGCTGCTCTGCCAACGCATTGTCTGCCACCCAGTTCGCGATCAGCGTGTCGCGAAAATGGCCAGTAAAACTGACCTGAGCGGTCAGGCTGTTTAGCAGTGCCAGCGCAGCGATGGAGAAGATGGCAAGCGCCAGGATCACCTCCAGGATGGTCATGCCCTGTTGGGAGCGAGCCGCCATACTCATGGTTGTGCCGCCTGTGTCAGGGTCAGAGGAAGCGTGCCGCCCGCGCTGAGGGTGCAGCAGAGCGCATCCGGCGAGGAGAAGCGCAGCTCAAACGGCGTGATGCTGCCATCCGGTGTAAACAGAATCTGGGATGCCTCGGTGGACGATGTCAGCAACGCCACCTCTTCGTCTGCGGCGAATTCCCCCTGCATTGACATACGTTCTGACTCCACCGGCACCCATGCCCGCAGGGTGGCATCCGGCACCAGCGGCAGCGCACTCTCCAGAATGGTGAAGCGATAGCCAGACGGTGTCAGGGCCAGCCGCAGTGGCCGGCCAGCCAGCGTCGCGCGTGAGGAGGCATACTCCATCAGCGTTTTCATCTGCTCCGCCCGCGCATAGAGCGGGTGATGATCTGGCAGGGTCATCGTCACCACGAGTGCGGTGCCAGCAAAAATCGCCAGCACCAGCATTATCTCCAGCAGCGAGAACCCATTTAACGTCATCCGGGACAAGGTTATTTATCCTTCACTGCCCAGTTGGTGATGTCATCACCGGTATTCGGCTCGCCATCCGGGCCAGCGGAGAAGAGATCGAGCGCCCCATGATCGCCAGGGCTGAGCAACATGTAGTCGTTGCCCCACGGATCAGCCGGCAGGCGTTTGATATAGCCACCCTGACGGTAATTGGTCGGCACCGGGCTGATCTCCGGCTTGCTGACCAATGCCTCCAGTCCCTGCTCGGTGGTGGGGTAGCGGTGGTTATCGAGCTTGTACATATCCAGGGCATTTTCCAGCGCCACAATGTCACTGACCGCCTTTTGCTGGTCGGCCCGCTCCTTATTGCCCATCAGGTTCGGCACCACCAGCGCCGCCAGGATGCCTAGAATGACGATTACAACCATCAGCTCCATCAAGGTAAAGCCGCGTTGTGTTGAAGAGGTAGAGCGAATCGCTTTTGACATGGTATGGGTTCCGTTTAACTGACCAAATTATTGAGTTGAAGAATGGGTTGTAGAATTGCCATCACGATGAACAGGACAATGCTGGCCATGCTGACAATCAATGCCGGTTCAAACAGGGAGAGCGCCATCGCCAGGCGCTGCTGCATCAGCTGATCCTGATTGTCAGCTGCGCGCGCCATCAGCTCGCCCAAGCGGCCGCTCTGCTCCCCGGAGGCGATCATATAAAGCATCATTGGCGGGAAAAGCTGGGTCTGCTCCAGCGCCTTGAAGAGAGCGTTACCCTGACGCACACTCTCCGCCGCTTGGGTCAGCAGCAGATTGATGCGCAGGTTGGTTACCCCGGCGGCCGCAATGTTCATTGCCTCCAGCAGCGGGACGCCACTGGTTTGCAGGATGCTGAGCGTGCGTGCATAACGGGCGCTGTTGATCGCCCGAATCAGCGGCCCAATCACGGCCGGGCGCAATAGCTGGTGATGGAAGCGCATACGGTGCTGCGGGTGGCGCAGCATCAGCTTGCCGCCGACAATCCCCAGCAGCAGCACCACGCTGGCAGGTAGCCAGGCCGTCTGCAAAGCGCTGGAGACCGAAATCAAGATGCGCGTGGTCACAGGCAGCGCCTGCTTCATATGCACAAACTGCTCAATGATCTGCGGCACCACGGCGACCAGCAGAATAGTGATCACCAGAATCGCCACCAGCGTCAGCATCAGCGGATAGATCATTGCCTGAGTAAATTTGCTTTTGAGCTGTTGGCGGATCTCGTTGTAGTCCGCCATCTTCTCCAGCACTGGGCCTAGCTGACCGGTGCGCTCGCCCGCCGTGACAAGCGTGCAGAACATAGGATCGAAGAGGCGCGGATAGTCGCCGAGCGCATCAGCCAGCGTATGCCCCTCCACCACTTTGCTACGCACCGTTTTCAGGACGGTCGCCAGCGCCGGATGGTCGGTCTGCCGCGCAATAACTTCCAGCGCCGACTCTAGCGGCAGTGAGGCGTTAATCAGGGTTGCCAGCTGGCGGGAGAAGAGCGACAGCGTTGCGGTAGGCACCCGTGCCCCCCGGCGGCGGCCAGTGGTTGGCAACAGGCCACTCGCCGTTACAATCTCCAGCGGGGTGAGGTTTTGCTCTCGCAGCAGGCGACGTACGTCGCGTGGCGACGTCGCTTCCAGTCGGCCGCGCACGGTTTTGCCAGCAGGCGTGACAGCCCGGTATGCGAAGCGGCCCATTATATTGCCTCCCCGGCCGCGCCATCTTGCTCGGTGGTCACCCGCAGTACCTCTTCAACCGTGGTGTCGCCGGTTATTGCCTTCAGCAGGCCATTTTCCCGCAGGCTGCGGCTGCTTCCACGGACGATCTTCTCAATGCCCAGCTCGTCCTGATTCTGGTAGATCGCCTGTCGCAGCGCGTTATCTACGGTCAGGCACTCATGGATGGCCGCCCGGCCGCGGTAGCCGGTAAAGCGACAGGACGGGCAACCCACGGCTTGATAGATATGGGGCGGCGGCGCGGGCAGGAAAGCAAACAGCGGCGCTTGCGCAGCAGGCAAGGGGACTTGCTGGGCACAGGTCGGGCAGAGCCGACGCACCAGTCGCTGGGCCACCACGCCCAGCAGGGAGGAGGCAAGCAGGAAGGGCTCCAGCCCCATGTCCCGCAGCCGGGTAATGGCACCTACCGCGCTGTTGGTGTGCAGGGTCGACATCACCAGGTGGCCGGTCAATGAGGCTTGCACCGCAATCTGGGCAGTTTCGTTATCACGGATTTCCCCCACCATCACGACATCCGGGTCCTGGCGCAGGATGGCCCGCAGGCCGAGGGCGAAGGTCATCTCCACGCGTGGGTTGACCTGCGTCTGGCCAATGCCCTCCAGTTCATACTCAATCGGGTCTTCCACCGTGAGAATGTTGCGCTCATGGTTGTTTAGCGCGGCCAGCAGGGCGTAGAGCGTGGTGCTTTTCCCAGAACCCGTCGGGCCGGTCACCAGCAAAATGCCGTGCGGCTTGGCGATTAGCGAGGTCAGGGTATGCTGGTCAGCCGGCGACAGCCCGAGCTGGTCGACACTCAAGCAGAGGTTGTTTTTGTCCAGCAGGCGCATCACCACCCGCTCGCCATACTGGGCCGGGATGGTGGAGACGCGGATATCAATGGCGCGATGCCCGAGGGTCAAGGAGATGCGGCCATCCTGCGGTAACCGTTTCTCCGCGATATCCAGCCGCGCCATCACCTTGATGCGCGATACGATAAAGGGCGCCAGCTTGCGCGCCGGTTGCAGAATCTGGCGCAACACGCCATCGACACGAAAACGGATGCTGAGGCTGCGCTCAAAGGTTTCGATATGGATATCGGACGCCCCCTCTTTCACCGCTTCCGCCAGCACGGCATTGATTAACCGGATAATCGGCGAGTGCTCATCGCTGGCTAGCAGATCCTCGTTATCCGGCAGATCTTCGGACAGAGACAGCAGGTCGATGCCGCTGCTCAGGTCACTCATAATCTGCTGGGACGCGCCGCTTTGATGCCCATAGGCGGCCGAGAGCCGCTCATCGAACTCTGCCTCACTGAGCTGCACCACCTCGCTGATCCGTCCGGCCACGCGCTGCGCTTCCAGCAGGGCCTCGGCGCTGACCGTCATCCGGCAGTAGAACTGCTCCCCAATGCGTGCCACGCCATGCTGCTTGGCGTAGAGATAAGGCAGGGGCAGGGCTGTCGCGTCGTCTGGATATTCCATCTCTGCCCCCTTATCCGTGGAACGGATTACGTGGGCCGCCGGCGGTCGGCTCTGCAACCTTGACCGGCGCAGCGGGCGCGATCGGCACGGTCGAGGGCTGGATCTTGGCGGGATAGTCCGGCAGCACCGTACGTTGGCCCGCGCGGATCGGCAGGTCATTACTCTCCTCTTCCTGACGCGCTTGCTGAATTTTGCGGAAGTTTGAGTACTTCTGGTTGGAGAGCGAGGTGTAGATGTCATCATCCCGGATGATGGTTGGCCGGATGAAGACCATCAGATTACGTTTGCTACTCTCCGTGTTGGTGTAACGGAAAAGATTGCCCACCCACGGGATGTCGCCGAGCAGCGGCACTTTCGATTTCGACTCTTTCGTACTGTCATCCAGCAGGCCACCCAGCACCACGGTTTCACCCGTGCGCACCAGTACCGCGTTATGGATGGTGCGAGTGTTGAAGGTTGGGCCAAGTGAGGAGTTGGTGGAGGTATCCACGCTGGAAACCTCTTGCTCAATCTCCATTAGGACAGAGTCGCCCTCGTTAACCTGCGGCGTGACCTTCAGCTTGGTGCCGACAGTTTTGTAGACCACGCTGTTGAAGACGTTGTCACCGGAGGTGGTCTGCGAACCTGAGAGGGAAGGGACTTCCTGGCCGACATTGAAGGAGGCCTCTTTATTGTCGAGGGTTACAATGCTTGGGGTGGCCAGAATGTCATTCTTATTGCTGGTGGCCAGTGCGGTCAGCAGCACATTCCAGTCACCTTTGAAGAAACCAGCCGCCATGCCGTTGAATGTACTCATGGTGTCAGAGAGCGGATTGTCACTGCTGATCACGCCATCACGTTGGTACTGACGCACGCCAGCCGCCACCTTAGAGATCGGGGCACCGGTGCCAGTAAATTGGGTACCGCCAACCTGATTATTGCTCCACTGGATGCCGAGGTTCAGCCCATTGCCATCCTGCACCTCAACAATGATTGCCTCCACCAGCACCTGTGCCCGGCGAATGTCCAGCTTCGCGATCACCTGCTCCAGCGACTGCATCACGTCTGGCTGGGCCGTGATCACGATCGAGTTGGTTTGCTCATCGGCGGTGATGCTCATCGGCTTGCTGGCTGCCGGGGCGGCTTCAGCAGCTTTGCCCTCTTTTAGCTCCTTGCTGATGCCAGTCAGCACCGGCACGATTTTGTCCGCCTTGGCATAGCGCAGGTAGAACACCTTGGTATTGCCCTGATTGACATCATTCTGGTCGAGTTGGTTGATGAGCTTGACCGCGTGGCGGCGAACGCCTTCCGGCCCACTGACCACCAATGTATTGGTGCGCTCATCGGCCACTACCTTGGCCTGAAGAATATTGGCCGACTGTCCCTTGGACTCTTCGCGCACCAGATCGTTGACCAGCTTTGCCATCTCAGAGGCGGAGCCGTAGCGCAGCTTGACGGTTTCCCGCTGCTGGTAACCCATCATGTCCACCCGCTCCACCAGATCGATCAGGCGGTTGACCACCGAGGCACGCCCGGTCAGCAGCAGGGCATTGGCGGGTTCGTAATGCACCACATTGCCGACGCCGGTACTATCGTTCAATTGACGCAGCAGGGGCGCCAGTTCGCGCACCGGCACATTGTTTAACGAGATCACCCGAGTGATGATCTCATCCCCACGGCCTGGCTTGCCCTTATCCGCCAACGGGATACCTGCGGCCTTAGCATTCGCCGTGCGCACCACTTTCAGCAGGCCATTATCCATTGGCACTACCGCATAGCCGTAAATATCCAGCACACTTAAGAAGAATTGGTAGTACTGATCTTCATTCAGAATGTCATAACTTTTGACGGAAATATTTCCCTGAACGGCAGGATCGATAAGTATCGTTTTATTCAGGTTCTTACTAACGGTATTGATAAATTCTTTAATATCCGTCTCTTTGAAATTAGCCGTAAAATCTGCCGCCTGCAAAAAGGCAGGAATAAACAGCAGCGGCAAGCAAATGCCATTGACGAGGCGAGTGAATGTAAAAGCCATGGTGTTTACTCATCCGATGAGGATTCAATACTATCCAGGTTAATAGAGATGTGTTGAGGTATTTGCTCTCTCAATACTGTAAATTTTGCCTCCCGCAAGACCCCCAACGCTGAAACTGCCGCTTTGGCACTGACCTCATCCTGAATGGACTGGTCATTTATTTTTATAATGACATCATCCTTAAGTAATCCAATTTTTCTATATACCAGACTATTTTCTTTGGGATTAACGCGATACCCCAACAGTTTGCCTTTACTATAAACAGGGTTCAGGGCCAGATAGGCAGCCAGAGGCTGACCTGATGAGGCCAACTGGCCATCGCCCGTGGCTGACCCCTCTGTTTCCAGATAGAGCGTAGCCAGGCGCTCCCCCTCTTGCAGGATCACCTGATTGGCGCTGATCTCCTTGATGAGCCACGACCCGGTGCCTACAATCGTCTCGCCGATGCGGTAGCTCTCCTCGCTTTGTGGCCCGGCAATAATGGCCAGCGCCCGCGATGGATCGCTACTGGCCATCAGGCCTTTCAGCGTCAGCGCTGGCATGGATGCGACAGGCACAGCCCGAGCCGATGAGAAGCCTGTTAAAGATTCGGCGGCAAACAGGCCCTCGGGGAGCGAACCCAATGAGAACTGATTCAGTTCAATTTTATTATTGGCCGTGTCGGGTGTTATTTTAGTGATAATTAACATTGTTAAATGGATGCATAAAATTAAGAGGAGTGCCGCAACTAACATTAACAATATATTTAACAGTTCACCCCTGGAAAAAAGGGAGCGCATCAAATTATTATGCATATGACGCTAATCTTCTAATGATGATGTTTATGATGGCTAATAATTAGGCTATGATAGCTCCCAATGTTGCTCTATGCAATTCAACTCCAGCCTTATGCCATGAATAAATTGTTATAAATCGTGAAACATGATTTCCTGATAAATAAATTTCCTTTGATTTATTTGCCGTGGTTATGCTTATACGCAGGATTGTGACAAATGTATTGCCAATATTTTAATATGTCGATAAATCCTTTCAGCGGCAAAGGGTTTTATTATAACGCGCGCCTTTCGGCCGCCGTCACGTATCTGCAGCACCAAATCACGCTGGGGGGCTGCATCCTTATTGAGGGCAAGCCCGGTACCGGTAAATCAGCCCTGGCCGCGCAACTGGTCAGCCAGAGTGGCAGAAAGCCGCTGGCTCTGACCGCCGCTGTCGATGGGCAGGCGGGGGGAATCGGTAGGTGGTTGCTCACGGCGTTGGGCATTGATGACAATCCGGCACTCAACCCGGCACAACGGGTGTTGAAGGTGATGGAACACTTCAACGCTACCGCGTCCCGTGGGACGCAGTGGCTGGTGACGATTGATCAGGCGGAGGCGCTGTCGGTTGAGAGTTACCATTTTCTCTATGCACTCCAGAGTGGGATCTCCTCGCCCCATGTCACTTTCTTGCTGATTGGCCAGGCGCGCAAAATGGCCGCCATTGCGCCACGTGCCTTACTGCGTCGGCTGATCCTCACGCGTTATCGGCTCCAGCCAATGAGTGCAGCGGAAAGCCGGGCATTCATCGTTGAGCAATTGGCCGCCGCGGGGGTAGAGCAGCCGCTGTTCAGCGAACCCGTCCTTCGGATGGCCCATCAGGCCGCTGGCGGTAAGCCCGCCCTATTAAAGGCCATCACCCATGCGGCCCTGACGGTGGCCTATGCCGAACGAAGCGAGACAGTGACCCGTCGCCAGATGGGCATTGCGTTGCACGCGTTGGGTCTGTCTGCCGGTAGCCGACGGGGATTGGCGATGTGGCTGCTGCTCTCTGCGCTGATCGCTGGTACGCTGGGCTGGACCTATTACAACTCCCTCCAACCGTGGTTGCCGTTGCCCAGCTGGCTAACGCCATCGCCGCCGGAAGTTCCTGCTCCGGCGCCCCGCATTGAGGATCAACAGAGTGGCCCTCAGGAGGGAATGAGCCAGCTGTTCCATGTCTGGGGCTACCGTGTGGAGCCCGCAGAGGCGTACTGCGATCAGGCCGAGCGTGCGCAGCTCATCTGCCAGAAAAGCCAGGAGACGCTGGATGCAATGGTGGCGAATGGAATGCCGTGGATGGGCAGCCTGAAGGTAAATGACCGACTGATCTATATCACGGTGGTGAAAGTAACGGATAGCGACGTGGATGTCCTAATTCACGATCAGACCTGGACGCTGAAACGTGATTGGTTCAGCCAGGTCTGGCAGGGCGATGCCGTCCAGCTGTGGCCGCTGACCCCTGAGGGTAAAAGTCAGGTGGGGCGTACCAGCTCTGCTCAAGATATCGCCTGGCTTGATAAGGCCCTCAGCGACATCCTTCAGCTTTCGCCCGCCCGTCGACCAGTATGGGGAAGCGCGCTGAGAAACCGCATCAAACAGTTCCAGCAACGCGAAAACCTGAAGGCGGATGGTGTGGTTGGGTTGAGCACATTATTGGCGATCGCCAAAGCGCAGGGCACACAGCCCTTATTAGTGACAGAGGATAAGGGCAAGTAATGCAAAATATTCATCTGGCAGCCTACCAGAGCCAGCTGGCAGGGCAGGGCGTCAAAGTCAAAAGGGCAGCGAGCCACTGGCGGGCATTGGCCTGGCGTATGGCACTGTGGGGGCTTTACCTGCTGCTGATTGCCTTGGCGGGTGGCTATCACCATATGATGTGGGATGCCTGGCAGCAGCATCTCCATCCAGTCGTGATAAAAGAGACGCCCTTGCCATATCAACAATCGACGTTGCACTACATCTATAAGGATAGGGTATTGCCTGAAGAGGACATACCGACTGATAAAGAGCTGCTTCCTTACCATGATTCAAGCGACAGCGATGAGATAGGGGAGGGCGCGGACGACGACGAGATTCTGGAAGACCCGGGCCCTGCACCCGTAACGCTCAAGGAGCAGCTGCTAAAAGCGTTGCAAGAACAACAGCAAGAGGAGCGTCAGCAAAAAGCCATTAGCGCGGTTGACCCATTCGCACCAGCCGAGTAACACATCTCCCCGCCGGGATGCGCAAAATAAAAGCAATTTTTGCACGATGGAGGTTGCTTCCCGGCGGCGTTTCCGTATAATGCGCGGGCTTACCTAATCTTGGTAGGTCTGATTCGTTGCGGATCAGTAACCATGTCATCATGCATGACTGGTTAACAATACTCCCGATATGGGGGTTATATGCTGAACGATTACACTCCCCCATCAATCGAAATGGGTGTGAGGAGTAATTATTTACGTTTATAAATAATTGGAGCTCTGGTCTCATGCAGAACCAAAGAATCCGTATCCGCCTGAAAGCGTTTGATCATCGTCTGATCGATCAATCAACCGCGGAAATCGTCGAGACTGCTAAGCGCACTGGTGCGCAAGTCCGTGGTCCGATCCCGCTGCCGACCCGCAAAGAGCGCTTCACCGTTCTGATCTCCCCGCACGTCAACAAAGATGCGCGTGATCAGTACGAAATCCGCACTCACAAGCGTCTGGTTGACATCGTTGAGCCAACCGAGAAAACCGTTGATGCTCTGATGCGTCTGGATCTGGCTGCCGGTGTAGACGTGCAGATCAGCCTGGGTTAATCAGGTCATTGAGCGATTGAGAGGTTGAAACAATGATTGGTTTAGTCGGTAAAAAAGTGGGTATGACCCGCATCTTCACAGAAGAAGGCGTTTCTATCCCTGTAACCGTTATCGAAATTGAAGCAAACCGCGTTACCCAGGTTAAAGATCTGGACAACGACGGCTACCGCGCTATCCAGGTTACCACTGGTGCTAAAAAAGCAAACCGTGTAACCAAACCGGAAGCGGGTCACTTCGCTAAAGCTGGCGTTGAAGCTGGCCGCCTGCTGCGTGAATTCCGTCTGTCAGAAGGCGAAGAGTTCACTGTTGGTCAGAGCATTAGCGTTGAAATTTTCGCTGACGTCAAAAAAGTAGACGTTACCGGTACTTCTAAAGGTAAAGGTTTTGCTGGCACTGTTAAGCGCTGGAACTTCCGTACCCAAGACGCTACCCACGGTAACTCCTTGTCTCACCGCGTTCCGGGTTCTATCGGTCAGAACCAGACTCCGGGCAAAGTGTTCAAAGGCAAGAAAATGGCAGGCCAGCTGGGTAATGAGCGCGTAACCGTTCAGAGCCTGGACGTAGTACGTGTTGACGCTGAGCGCAACCTGCTGCTGGTTAAGGGTGCTGTTCCGGGAGCTACCGGTAGCAACCTGATCGTTAAACCAGCTGTTAAAGCGTGAGGAGCCAGGTAATGGAATTAGTATTGAAAGACGCGCAGAGCGCGCTGACTGTTTCCGAAACCACCTTCGGTCGTGATTTTAACGAAGCGCTGGTTCACCAGGTTGTTGTTGCTTACGCAGCAGGCGCCCGCCAGGGTACTCGCGCGCAGAAAACTCGCGCTGAAGTAACCGGTTCTGGCAAAAAACCGTGGCGTCAGAAAGGCACCGGCCGTGCGCGTTCTGGTTCTGTAAAGAGCCCGATCTGGCGTTCTGGTGGCGTGACCTTCGCTGCGAAACCGCAGGACCACAGTCAAAAAGTAAACAAAAAGATGTACCGCGGCGCGCTGAAAAGCATCCTGTCCGAGCTGGTACGTCAAGATCGTCTGATCGTTGTCGAGAAGTTCTCTGTTGAAGCACCGAAAACCAAGCTGCTGGCACAGAAACTGAAAGACATGGCGCTGGAAGACGTGCTGATCATCACCGGTGAACTGGACGAGAACCTGTTCCTGGCTGCCCGTAACCTGTACAAGGTTGACGTGCGTGATGTTGCTGGCATCGACCCAGTTAGCCTGATCGCCTTCGACAAAGTGGTTATGACTGCTGATGCTGTGAAGCAAGTTGAGGAGATGCTGGCATGATCCGTGAAGAACGTCTGCTGAAAGTACTGCGCGCGCCACACGTTTCTGAAAAAGCGTCTACTGCGATGGAAAAAACCAACACCATCGTTCTCAAAGTTGCTAAAGACGCGACCAAAGCAGAAATCAAAGCTGCCGTGCAGAAACTGTTTGAAGTCGAAGTTAATGATGTTCGCACCCTGATCGTTAAAGGGAAAGTGAAGCGTCATGGACAGCGTATCGGTCGTCGTAGCGACTGGAAAAAAGCTTACGTCACCCTGAAAGAAGGCCAGAATCTGGACTTCATCGGCGGCGCAGAGTAAGTCGGAGGAGTAAGAACAATGGCAATTGTTAAATGTAAACCTACATCTCCGGGTCGTCGCCACGTTGTTAAAGTGGTTAACCCTGAGCTGCACAAGGGTAAACCTTATGCCCCGCTGCTGGAAAAACTGAGCAAAAGCGGTGGTCGTAACAACAATGGCCGTATCACCACCCGTCATATCGGTGGTGGCCACAAGCAACACTATCGTCTGGTTGACTTCAAACGCAACAAAGACGGTATCGCTGCAGTGGTTGAGCGTCTGGAGTACGATCCGAACCGTTCCGCGAACATCGCGCTGGTTCTGTACAAAGACGGCGAACGCCGTTACATCCTGGCGCCGAAAGGCCTGAAAGTGGGTGATCAGATTCAATCTGGCGTTGATGCGGCAATCAAGGCGGGTAACACCCTGCCGATGCGCAACATCCCGGTTGGTTCAACGGTTCACAACGTAGAGATGAAACCGGGCAAAGGCGGCCAGCTGGCTCGCTCTGCAGGTGCCTACGTTCAGATCGTTGCACGTGATGGTTCCTACGTTACCCTGCGTCTGCGCTCCGGCGAAATGCGCAAAGTTCTGGCTGACTGCCGCGCTACTCTGGGCGAAGTCGGTAACGCAGAACACATGCTGCGTGTCCTGGGTAAAGCAGGTGCTGCACGTTGGCGTGGTGTTCGTCCTACCGTTCGCGGTACTGCGATGAACCCAGTCGATCACCCGCACGGTGGTGGTGAAGGTCGTAACTTTGGTAAGCACCCGGTAACTCCGTGGGGCGTTCAGACCAAAGGTAAGAAGACCCGTAGCAACAAGCGTACTGATAAATTCATCGTACGTCGCCGTAGTAAAAAATAATTAGAGGATAAGCCATGCCACGTTCTCTCAAGAAAGGTCCATTTATTGACCTGCACTTGCTGAAGAAGGTAGAGAAAGCGGTGGAAAGCGGAGACAAGAAGCCAATTCGCACTTGGTCCCGTCGTTCAACGGTCTTTCCAAACATGATCGGTTTGACCATCGCTGTCCATAATGGTCGTCAGCACGTACCGGTATTTGTTTCCGACGAAATGGTCGGTCACAAGCTGGGTGAATTTGCGCCGACCCGTACTTATCGCGGCCACGCGGCCGATAAAAAGGCCAAGAAGCGCTAAGGTAGGAGGAAGAGATGGAAACTATCGCTAAACATCGCCACGCTCGTTCTTCTGCTCAGAAGGTTCGCCTTGTTGCTGACCTGATTCGCGGTAAGAAAGTGTCGCAAGCTCTGGAAACACTGACCTACACCAACAAGAAAGCTGCTGGTCTGGTTAAGAAAGTGCTGGAGTCTGCCATTGCTAACGCAGAACACAACGATGGCGCTGACATCGATGATCTGAAAGTTACGAAAATCTTCGTAGACGAAGGCCCGAGCATGAAGCGCATTATGCCGCGTGCAAAAGGTCGTGCAGATCGTATCCTGAAGCGCACCAGCCACATCACTGTGGTTGTGTCCGATCGCTGAGACTCTGGAGACTAGCAATGGGTCAGAAAGTACATCCTAATGGGATCCGACTGGGTATTGTCAAACCTTGGAACTCTACCTGGTACGCGAATACCAAAGAATTCGCTGACAACCTGGACAGCGACTTTAAAGTTCGTCAATACCTGACGAAAGAACTGTCGAAAGCCTCCGTCTCTCGCATCGTGATCGAGCGTCCGGCTAAGAGCATCCGTGTGACCATTCACACCGCTCGCCCGGGCATCGTAATCGGTAAGAAAGGCGAAGACGTCGAAAAACTGCGCAAGGTCGTAGCGGACATCGCTGGCGTGCCGGCGCAGATCAACATCGCCGAAGTTCGTAAACCAGAACTGGACGCAAAATTGGTTGCTGACAGCATCACTTCTCAGCTGGAACGTCGCGTTATGTTCCGTCGTGCTATGAAGCGTGCTGTACAGAACGCAATGCGTCTGGGCGCTAAAGGTATCAAAGTTGAAGTAAGCGGCCGTCTGGGCGGCGCTGAAATCGCGCGTACCGAATGGTACCGTGAAGGTCGTGTTCCGTTGCACACCCTGCGTGCGGACATCGACTACAACACCTCCGAAGCGCACACCACTTATGGTGTTATCGGCGTAAAAGTGTGGATCTTCAAAGGTGAGATCCTGGGTGGTATGGCTGCCGTTGAACAACCGGAAAAACCGGCTGCTCAACCTAAAAAGCAGCAGCGTAAAGGCCGCAAGTAAGGAGAGTCGCTGATGTTACAACCAAAGCGTACAAAATTCCGTAAGGTGCACAAAGGCCGCAACCGTGGCCTGGCGCAAGGTACGGATGTGAGCTTCGGCACTTTCGGTCTGAAAGCTGTTGGCCGTGGTCGCCTGACTGCTCGTCAAATTGAAGCAGCACGTCGTGCGATGACCCGTGCAGTTAAGCGTCAAGGTAAGATCTGGATCCGTGTATTCCCGGACAAACCGATTACCGAGAAGCCGCTGGAAGTTCGTATGGGTAAAGGTAAGGGTAACGTAGAGTATTGGGTAGCCCTGATCCAACCTGGTAAGGTTCTGTACGAAATGGACGGCGTGCCGGAAGAGCTGGCCCGTGAAGCGTTCAAGCTGGCAGCAGCTAAACTGCCTATCAAAACCACCTTTGTAACTAAGACGGTGATGTAATGAAAGCACAAGAGCTGCGCGAAAAGAGCGTTGAAGAGCTGAACACTGAGCTGCTCAACCTGCTGCGTGAGCAATTCAATCTGCGCATGCAGGCAGCAAGTGGCCAGCTGCAACAGACTCACCTGTTGAAGCAAGTGCGCCGTGATGTCGCACGTGTGAAGACTTTACTGACTGAGAAGGCGGGCGCGTAATGAGTGACAATATCCGTACTCTGCAAGGTCGTGTTGTCAGTGACAAGATGGAAAAATCCATCGTTGTTGCGATTGAGCGTTTTGTGAAACACCCGATCTACGGTAAATTCATCAAACGTACGACCAAGCTGCACGTTCACGACGAGAACAACGAATGCGGTATCGGTGACGTGGTAGAAATCCGCGAATGCCGTCCGCTGTCTAAGACTAAATCTTGGACGCTGGTTCGCGTTGTAGAGAAAGCGATTCTGTAATAGAGTAGCGCTCTCAAATACGATAAACGGCTCAGGAAATGAGCCGTTTATTTTTTCTACCCATTATTTGGAAGCAGTGTTATAATGCTGCGCCCTCATTTTGGGGCTTTTAAATGACCTATCATGGGTCCTAAAGTAGTAGTTGACATTAGCGGAGCACTAACATGATCCAAGAACAGACTATGCTGAACGTGGCCGACAACTCCGGTGCACGTCGCGTAATGTGTATCAAGGTTCTAGGTGGCTCGCACCGTCGCTACGCAGGCGTCGGCGATATCATCAAGATCACCATCAAGGAAGCAATTCCTCGTGGCAAGGTGAAGAAAGGCGATGTGCTGAAGGCGGTAGTGGTGCGCACCAAGAAGGGTGTACGTCGCCCGGACGGTTCTGTCGTTCGCTTCGATGGCAATGCTTGTGTTCTGTTGAACAACAACAGCGAGCAGCCAATCGGTACGCGTATTTTTGGGCCGGTAACTCGTGAACTGCGTTCTGAAAAGTTCATGAAAATCATCTCTCTGGCACCAGAAGTACTCTAAGGAGCGAATCATGGCAGCGAAAATCCGTCGCGATGACGAAGTTATCGTGCTGACCGGCAAAGATAAAGGTAAGCGCGGTAAAGTTAAAAGTGTCCTGTCTGCTGGTAAGGTCATTGTAGAAGGTATCAACCTGGTTAAGAAACATCAGAAGCCGGTTCCGGCCCTGAACCAACCAGGTGGCATCGTTGAAAAAGAAGCCGCTATTCAGGTTTCCAACGTTGCACTTTACAATGCGGCTACCGGCAAGGCTGACCGTGTAGGCTTTAGATTCGAAGACGGTAAAAAAGTCCGTTTCTTCAAGTCTAACAGCGAAACTATTAAGTAATTTGGAGTAGTACGATGGCGAAACTGCATGATTACTACAAAGACGAGGTAGTCAAGCAACTGATGTCTCAGTTTGGCTACAATTCTGTCATGCAAGTCCCTCGGGTCGAGAAGATCACCCTGAACATGGGTGTTGGTGAAGCGATCGCTGACAAGAAACTGCTGGATAACGCAGCAGCTGACCTGGCAGCAATCTCCGGCCAAAAGCCGCTGATCACCAAAGCACGCAAATCTGTTGCAGGCTTCAAAATCCGTCAGGGCTATCCGATCGGCTGTAAAGTAACTCTGCGTGGCGAACGCATGTGGGAGTTCTTTGAGCGTCTGATTTCCATTGCTGTACCGCGTATCCGTGACTTCCGTGGCTTGTCCGCTAAGTCCTTCGACGGCCGTGGTAACTACAGCATGGGCGTGCGTGAACAGATCATCTTCCCGGAAATCGACTATGACAAAGTCGATCGCGTTCGTGGTTTGGATATTACCATTACCACCACTGCGAAATCCGATGATGAAGGCCGCGCACTGCTGGCTGCCTTTAACTTCCCGTTCCGCAAGTAAGGTAGGGTTACTAATGGCTAAGCAATCCATGAAAGCACGCGAAGTCAAGCGCGTGAAATTAGCAGACAAATTCTTTGCTAAACGCACAGAACTGAAAGCTATCATCTCTGATGTGAACGCTTCCGACGAAGATCGTTGGGACGCCGTTCTCAAGCTGCAGACTCTGCCGCGTGATTCCAGCCCGTCACGTCAGCGTAACCGCTGCCGTCAAACTGGTCGTCCGCACGCTTTCCTGCGGAAGTTCGGGTTGAGCCGTATTAAGGTCCGTGAAGCCGCTATGCGCGGTGAAATCCCGGGCCTGAAAAAGGCTAGCTGGTAATTGTCACCAATTGAATCACGGGAGTAAAGACAGATGAGCATGCAAGATCCGATCGCGGATATGCTGACCCGTATCCGTAACGGTCAGGCCGCGAACAAAGTTGCGGTCACCATGCCTTCCTCCAAGCTGAAAGTGGCGATTGCCAACGTGCTGAAGGAAGAAGGTTTTATTGAAGATTTCAAAATCGAAGGCGACGCCAAGCCTGTTCTGGAACTGGTACTGAAGTACTTCCAGGGCAAGGCAGTGGTAGAAAGCATTCAGCGTATCAGCCGCCCAGGTCTGCGCATCTATAAGAAAAAAGATGAGCTGCCGAAAGTTATGGCCGGTTTGGGTATTGCTGTCATTTCTACCTCTAAAGGTGTTATGACCGATCGTGCAGCTCGCCAGGCTGGTCTTGGTGGCGAGATTATCTGCTACGTAGCTTAATTCGGGAGGAAAGAATGTCTCGTGTTGCAAAAGCACCCGTCGTCATTCCTGCCGGCGTAGAGGTAAAACTCAACGGTCAGGTTATTTCGATTAAGGGTAAAAACGGCGAGCTGACTCGTACTATCCACAGCTCCGTTGAAGTTAAACAGGAAGAAAACGCACTGACTTTCGCTCCGCGTCAGGGTGCTGTTGACGGTTGGGCCCAAGCGGGTACCACTCGTGCTCTGTTGAACGCAATGGTAGTTGGTGTTACCGAAGGCTTCACCAAGAAGCTTCAGCTGGTAGGTGTTGGTTATCGTGCAGCCGTAAAAGGCAACGTGGTGAATTTAGCCCTGGGCTTCTCTCACCCGGTCGAACACGAACTGCCAGCAGGCATCACTGCTGAGTGTCCGACTCAAACTGAAATCGTGCTGAAAGGCGCTGATAAGCAGGTGATCGGTCAGGTTGCAGCAGACCTGCGTGCCTACCGCCGTCCTGAGCCTTACAAAGGCAAAGGTGTCCGTTACGCCGACGAAGTCGTGCGTACCAAAGAGGCTAAGAAGAAGTAAGGTAACACTATGGATAAGAAATCTGCTCGTATCCGTCGTGCGACCCGCGCACGCCGCAAGCTCAAAGAATTGGGCGCGACTCGCCTGGTGGTACATCGTACCCCGCGTCATATTTACGCACAGGTCATCGCTCCGAACGGTTCTGAAGTATTGGTAGCCGCTTCTACTGTAGAAAAGGCTATCACTGAGCAACTGAAGTATACCGGTAACAAAGATGCTGCTGCAGCTGTAGGTAAAGCTATTGCTGAGCGCGCTCTGGAAAAAGGCATCAAAGATGTATCCTTTGACCGTTCCGGTTTCCAATATCATGGTCGAGTCCAGGCACTGGCAGATGCTGCCCGTGAAGCTGGCCTTCAGTTCTAAGGTAGAGGTGTAAGATGTCTCACATCGAAAAACAAGCTGGCGAACTGCAGGAAAAGCTGATCGCGGTAAACCGCGTATCTAAAACCGTAAAAGGTGGCCGTATTTTCAGCTTTACCGCACTGACTGTAGTTGGTGATGGTAACGGTCGCGTTGGTTTTGGCTACGGCAAAGCACGCGAAGTTCCGGCAGCGATCCAGAAAGCGATGGAAAAAGCCCGTCGCAACATGATGAATGTCGCGCTGAACAGCGGCACCCTGCAGCACCCTGTTAAAGGTGCGCATACGGGTTCCCGTGTGTTCATGCAGCCGGCTTCCGAAGGTACCGGTATTATTGCCGGTGGTGCAATGCGCGCCGTCCTGGAAGTCGCAGGGGTACACAACGTATTGGCTAAAGCCTATGGTTCCACCAACCCGATTAACGTGGTTCGTGCAACTATCGACGCTCTGGCGAATATGAAGTCCCCAGAAATGGTCGCTGCCAAGCGTGGTAAATCCGTTGAAGAAATTCTGGGGTAATAACCATGGCAAAGACTATTAAAGTAACTCAAGTTCGCAGCTCTATTGGCCGTTTGCCGAAACACAAGGCAACTCTGGTTGGTCTTGGTCTGCGTCGCATTGGTCACACCGTAGAGCGCGAGGATACTCCTGCTGTACGCGGTATGATCAACCTGGTTTCCTACATGGTTAAAGTTGAGGAGTAACAGATGCGTTTGAATACTCTGTCTCCGGCTGAAGGTGCCAAGCAAGCGCCGAAGCGTGTAGGTCGTGGTATTGGTTCTGGCCTGGGTAAAACCGGCGGCCGTGGTCACAAAGGTCAGAACTCTCGTTCTGGCGGTGGCGTACGTCGTGGTTTCGAAGGTGGTCAGATGCCTCTGTACCGTCGTCTGCCGAAATTCGGCTTCACTTCTCGCAAAGCTATGATCACGGCAGAAGTTCGTCTGTCTGAACTGGCTCAAGTAGAAGGCGATGTTATCGACCTGAACACGCTGAAAGCCGCTAACGTAGTTGGTACTCAGATTGAATTCGCTAAAGTTATGCTGTCTGGCGAAATCAATCGTGCAGTAACTGTACGTGGTCTGCGTGTCACCAAAGGCGCTCGTGCTGCTATCGAAGCTGCTGGCGGTAAAATTGAGGAATAAGTAGCAGATGGCTAAGCAACCAGGATTAGATTTTCAAAGTGCTAAAGGTGGACTTGGCGAACTGAAGCGCAGACTTTTGTTTGTTATCGGGGCGCTCATAGTTTTCCGTATCGGCTCTTTCATTCCGATTCCTGGTATCGATGCCACTGTGCTTGCGAAATTGCTCGAGCAGCAGCGTGGCACCATCATTGAAATGTTCAACATGTTCTCTGGTGGTGCCCTTAGCCGTGCCTCTATCTTTGCCTTGGGTATCATGCCGTATATTTCGGCATCGATTATTATCCAACTGCTCACGGTGGTTCATCCAGCGTTAGCAGAGATAAAGAAAGAAGGGGAGGCTGGCCGTCGTAAGATAAGTCAGTACACCCGTTATGGCACGCTGGTATTGGCTATATTCCAGTCCATCGGTATTGCTACCGGACTGCCGAATATGCCTGGTATGCAAGGTCTGGTAATCAATCCAGGCTTTGCGTTCTATTTTACCGCTGTAGTGAGCCTGGTTACCGGAACGATGTTCCTCATGTGGCTTGGCGAACAGATTACTGAACGCGGTATCGGCAACGGTATCTCAATCATAATCTTTGCTGGTATTGTGGCTGGTCTCCCACCGGCGATTGCAAATACCATTGAGCAAGCTCGACAAGGCGACCTGCACTTCCTTCTGTTGCTGTTGGTTGCAGTTTTAGTGTTTGCGGTGACTTTCTTCGTGGTGTTTGTCGAGCGTGGTCAACGTCGTATCGTTGTCAACTACGCTAAGCGCCAACAAGGCCGTCGCGTTTATGCAGCACAGAGTACGCACTTACCGCTGAAAGTGAACATGGCAGGGGTTATCCCGGCAATCTTCGCATCAAGCATCATCCTGTTCCCGGCCACGATTGCATCATGGTTTGGGGGCGGAACCGGTTGGAACTGGCTGACGACAATTTCGCTGTATTTGCAGCCTGGACAACCGCTTTATGTGTTACTCTATGCGACTGCGATCATCTTCTTCTGTTTCTTCTACACGGCGTTGGTCTTCAACCCGCGTGAAACAGCAGATAACCTGAAGAAGTCCGGTGCATTCGTGCCAGGAATTCGTCCGGGAGAGCAAACGGCGAAATACATCGATAAAGTGATGACTCGTTTGACCTTAATTGGCGCCCTGTACATTACTTTTATCTGCCTTATCCCGGAGTTCATGCGTGACGCAATGAAAGTACCTTTCTACTTTGGCGGTACTTCACTGTTAATTGTTGTTGTTGTCATCATGGACTTTATGGCTCAAGTGCAAACTCTGATGATGTCTAGTCAGTACGAGTCTGCATTGAAGAAAGCAAACCTGAAAGGCTATAACCGCTAACAGGTGAGTTGAGAAGTTACGGAGAGTAAAAATGAAAGTTCGTGCTTCCGTCAAGAAATTATGTCGTAACTGCAAAATCGTTAAGCGTAACGGTATCGTTCGTGTGATTTGCAGCGCCGAGCCGAAGCATAAACAGCGTCAAGGCTGATTATCTCGCATATTTTTCTTGCAAAGTTGGGTTGAGCTGGCTAGATTAGCCAGCCAATCTTTTGTATGTCGCTGCAACACTATTTGAGTATCCTGAAAACGGGCTTTTCAGAATGGTGTTGCCGTATAAAAATGTAGGAGTGCATAGTGGCCCGTATAGCAGGCATTAACATTCCTGATCAAAAACATACCGTAATCGCATTAACTTCGATCTATGGTATCGGTAAAACCCGCTCACAGGCTATCTGTGCAGCTGCGGGTATTGCTGAAAATGTTAAGATCAGTGAGCTGTCTGAAGAGCAAATCGATAAGCTGCGTGACGAAGTTGCCAAGTTTGTTGTCGAAGGTGATCTGCGTCGTGAAGTTACCCTGAGCATCAAGCGTCTGATGGACCTTGGTACTTATCGTGGTTTGCGTCATCGTCGTGGTCTGCCGGTTCGCGGTCAGCGTACTAAGACCAACGCACGTACCCGTAAGGGTCCGCGCAAACCGATCAAGAAATAATCGGGGTGATTGAATAATGGCAAAGGCACCTGTTCGTACACGTAAGCGTGTAAGAAAACAAGTCTCTGACGGCGTGGCTCATATCCATGCTTCTTTCAACAACACCATTGTTACCATTACTGATCGTCAGGGTAATGCTTTGGGTTGGGCAACAGCTGGTGGTTCCGGTTTCCGTGGTTCTCGTAAGTCCACTCCGTTCGCAGCTCAGGTTGCGGCAGAGCGCTGCGCTGATGCAGTGAAAGAATACGGTATTAAGAACCTGGAAGTTATGGTTAAAGGACCTGGTCCGGGCCGTGAGTCTACTATCCGCGCTCTGAACGCGGCTGGTTTCCGCATCACTAATATTACTGATGTGACTCCGATCCCTCATAACGGTTGTCGTCCGCCGAAAAAGCGTCGCGTATAACGCTGCTTTTAGGATTGTTGGAGAAAGAAAATGGCAAGATATTTGGGTCCTAAGCTCAAGCTGAGCCGTCGTGAGGGCACAGACCTGTTCCTTAAGTCTGGCGTTCGCGCGATCGATTCCAAGTGTAAGATTGAACAAGCTCCTGGTCAGCATGGTGCGCGTAAACCGCGTCTGTCTGACTACGGTGTGCAGTTGCGTGAAAAGCAGAAAGTTCGCCGTATGTATGGCGTGCTGGAGCGTCAGTTCCGTAACTATTATAAAGAAGCAGCACGTCTGAAAGGCAACACCGGTGAAAACCTGTTGCAACTGCTGGAAGGTCGTCTGGACAACGTTGTTTACCGTATGGGCTTTGGTGCTACCCGCGCTGAAGCACGCCAGCTGGTAAGCCATAAAGCCATCATGGTCAATGGTCGCGTTGTTAACATCGCTTCTTATCAGGTATCTCCGAATGACGTAGTCAGCATCCGTGAGAAAGCTAAAAAGCAATCTCGCGTTAAGGCCGCTTTGGAGCTGGCTGAGCAGCGTGAAAAGCCAACTTGGCTGGAAGTTGATGCTGCTAAGATGGAAGGTGTGTTCAAGCGTATTCCTGAACGTACCGATCTGTCTGCGGACATTAACGAACACCTGATCGTCGAGCTTTACTCCAAGTAAAGCTTAGTACCAAAGAGAGGACACAATGCAGGGTTCTGTGACAGAGTTTCTAAAACCGCGCCTGGTAGATATCGAGCAAGTCAGTTCGACGCACGCCAAGGTGACCCTTGAGCCGTTAGAGCGTGGCTTTGGCCATACTCTTGGCAACGCACTGCGCCGTATTCTGCTTTCATCCATGCCGGGTTGCGCGGTGACCGAGGTTGAGATTGATGGTGTACTGCATGAGTACAGCACCAAAGAAGGCGTACAGGAAGATATCCTGGAGATCCTGCTCAACCTGAAAGGGCTGGCGGTGAGAGTTCAAGGCAAAGATGAAGTTATTCTTACCCTGAATAAATCTGGCATTGGCCCTGTGACTGCAGCCGACATCACCCATGATGGTGATGTCGAAATCGTCAAGCCGCAACATATTATCTGTCATCTGACCGATGAGAACGCTGCTATCAGCATGCGTATCAAGGTTCAGCGTGGCCGTGGATATGTGCCGGCGTCTGCCCGAATTCATTCGGAAGAAGATGAGCGCCCGATCGGTCGTCTGCTCGTTGACGCCTGCTACAGCCCTGTAGAGCGTATCGCCTACAATGTTGAAGCAGCGCGTGTTGAGCAACGTACTGACCTGGATAAGCTGGTCATCGAGATGGAAACCAACGGTACGATCGATCCTGAAGAGGCGATCCGTCGTGCGGCGACCATTTTGGCTGAACAACTGGAAGCTTTCGTTGACTTACGTGATGTACGTCAGCCGGAAGTGAAAGAAGAGAAGCCTGAGTTCGATCCGATCCTGCTGCGCCCTGTTGACGATCTGGAATTGACTGTCCGCTCTGCTAACTGCCTTAAGGCAGAAGCTATCCACTACATCGGTGATCTGGTACAGCGTACCGAGGTTGAGTTGCTGAAAACGCCAAACCTGGGTAAAAAATCTCTTACTGAGATTAAAGACGTGCTGGCCTCCCGTGGTCTGTCTCTGGGCATGCGCCTGGAAAACTGGCCGCCGGCAAGCATTGCTGACGAGTAACCGGATCACAGGTTAAGGTTTTACTGAGAAGGATAAGGTCATGCGCCATCGTAAGAGTGGTCGTCAACTGAACCGTAACAGCAGCCACCGCCAGGCTATGTTCCGTAACATGGCCGGCTCTCTGGTTCGTCATGAGATCATCAAGACGACCCTGCCGAAAGCGAAAGAGCTGCGTCGCGTTGTTGAGCCGCTGATTACTCTTGCCAAGACCGACAGCGTTGCTAACCGTCGTCTGGCATTCGCCCGTACTCGTGATAACGAGATCGTGGCAAAACTGTTTAACGAACTGGGCCCGCGTTTCGCGAGCCGCGCAGGTGGTTACACTCGTATTCTGAAGTGTGGCTTCCGTGCAGGCGACAATGCGCCGATGGCATACATCGAGCTCGTTGATCGTGCAGAATCGAAAGCAGAAGCTGTTGCAGAGTAATCTGTGAGAGCGTAAAAAGACCGGGCCTGGCCCGGTTTTTTTATATCTGAAATTTGCGTATCCTCTTTTTACATACCTTCCTGCTATTCTTCACTTACCAATAACCTTCCCTCTGTTGAGGAATATCATCATGCTCTTTATCGATGAAATGGTTGAACGTCATATCCGGGAAGCTCAAGCTAAGGGTGAATTTGATGGTCTGCCCGGTGCCGGCAAGCCCCTGGAGCTGGACGATACCAGTGCCGTGCCTGCGGAGCTGCGAGTGGCTTATCGAATACTGAAAAATTCAGGCTATCTACCGCCGGAACTCGAGGCACGCAAAGAGGCGCTGGAGTTGGATACGTTGCTGCATGAGATCCACAAAGAGGATCCTCAGTACGATGTAATTAGCCAGAAATTACGGGTGCTAGAGTTGCGCTTACAGCAAGCAGGGATCAACACTGATTTTTTAAAAGGTGAGTATCAACAGCGGATTAGTGAGAAACTGAGCGCACATTCTGCAAAAAAATAGCCGTTAGCGAATATGGTATTTTGATAGCGATCGTCTATGATTATCTCGTTTTCACCCACACTTCTTTCATTTCAAATGAGGTTACGATGAGCCACCATCAACACAATAAAGGCACAATTCAGGACAATGCGCTGCACGCGCTGCTTCATGACACTTTGTTCAGACAGCGAGTAGAAAAGAACAAAAAAGGGAAGGGTAGCTATCAGCGTAAGGGCAAGCACGCTAAGGGCGGAAACACGGAGGTCAGTGGTAAGCGTTTTCGCTGAACTTTTACCACTGACCTTTGTTTAAAGCTCGATTCGACTACTTGGTATTCTGCTGTTTAAGTAAATCGCGAATTTCAACCAACAGTTTCTCTTCTGCACTCTGCTTCGGTGCTGCCGCAGGTTTCTCTTCCTCTTTGCGACGCAAGCGGTTCATCAATTTGATGGCAATGAAAATCGCTAGCGCGATGATAATGAAATCAAAAATGTTTTGGATAAAGACGCCATACTTCATGACTACTGCAGGTACAGTGCCCTGAGCTTCCCTCAAAACGAGCTCAAACTGCTTAAAATCCACGCCCCCAATCAACAGGCCCAGCGGTGGCATGATGATGTCAGCAACCAGCGATGACACAATTTTGCCAAATGCGGCACCAATGATCACACCGACGGCCAAATCCACCACATTGCCACGCATGGCAAACTCACGAAACTCTTTAAAGAAACTCATACATCACTCCTTGCCAAAATAACTCAAGTGACTACAAGTAAAGCGCATTCACGGCTATCTTGCTACCAAAGTTGACTATTTTGGTCGGGTTTGCTGGTTTCTAGAGCACTCGCTCAGGCGATCACAGGAAGAACGGGCTTGGCTGGAACAGACGTTCGACATCGGGAACAAATTTCTTGTCGGTAATAAACATGATGACGTGATCGCCTTGCTCTATACGCGACTGACGGTTGGCAATGATCACCTCGTCACCACGAACGATCGCCCCGATGGTCGTACCAGGTGGCAGCTTGATCTCTTCCACGCGGCGGCCCACTACCTTGGAGGTGCTCTCATCACCATGGGCAATGGCTTCAATTGCCTCAGCCACACCTCGACGCAAGGAGGAGACACTCACGATATCTGCTTTGCGCACATGCCCCAGCAGGGCAGAGATAGTGGCCTGTTGGGGGGAGATGGCGACATCAATTACGCTACCTTGGACTAAATCAACATAGGCGCGACGCTGAATCAGCACCATGGCCTTTTTGGCGCCCATTCTCTTCGCCAGCATTGCGGACATAATGTTGGCTTCATCATCGTTGGTGATGGCGATAAAGACATCCACCTGCTCCACATGCTCTTCAGCCAGCAGCTCCTGATCAGAAGCGTCGCCATAAAATACGATGGTGTCCTGTAACAGCTCAGCCAGTTCTGCCGCCCGATGCTGATCGCGCTCAATCAGTTTGACGCTGTAATTCTTCTCCAATCGACGCGCCAGACCGGCCCCGACGTTACCACCGCCCACAATCATGATGCGCTTGTAAGGTTTTTCCAGCCGCTGTAGCTCACTCATCACAGCGCGGATGTGCTGGGATGCGGCAACGAAAAAGACCTCATCGCCAGCCTCAATAATTGTCGAGCCCTGTGGACGGATCGGGTGATCCTGACGGAAAATTGCCGCCACGCGGGTGTCAATGTGCGGCATATGCTCACGCATGGTAGAGAGGGCATTGCCGACCAGCGGGCCGCCATAATAGGCTTTGACCGCGGCGATGCTCACTTTCCCTTCCGCAAAATTCACAACCTGAAGCGCGCCCGGATACTCGATCAATTTATAGATGTAATCGATCACTAGTTGCTCGGGCGAGATCAAGTGATCGATCGGCACCGCGTCGGCGTTGAACAGCTTTTCCGATTCCCGGATGTAATCTGCCGAACGGATACGGGCGATCCGATTCGGCGTGTTAAACAGGGAGTAGGCGATCTGACATGCCACCATATTGGTTTCATCGGAGTTTGTGACAGCCACCAACATGTCCGCGTCACCAGCACCCGCTTCCCGCAACACCCGTGGATGGGAGCCGTGTCCCTGAACGACACGAAGGTCGAATTTATCCTGGAGCTGACGCAGATGGGCAGCATTGGTATCGACAACAGTAATGTCGTTGTTTTCACCGACCAGGTTCTCCGCCAGGGTTCCACCCACCTGACCAGCCCCAAGAATAATGATCTTCATCGCGGTTTCTTATCCACTCAATAAATTTATCTGGTGCACGCTGCCAGGCCGGCTATCAGGCCTTGGTCAGTTTAGCGTAGAAGAAGCCGTCACCTGCTGTAGGCCCTGGCAGATTCTGCTTGCCCGGATGCGAGCTGTCGCCGGTTTCTACCAAGGTGGCATCTGCATGACGGGAGAGGAAGTCCGCTATCTGTTCGCTATTCTCTTCCGGCAGGATAGAGCAGGTCGCATACAGCAAGACACCGCCAGACTTCAGGTAGGGCCAAATCGCCTCTAGAATGGCTTTCTGCACGGCCACTAATTCAGCAATATCGCTATTACGACGCAACCACTTGATGTCGGGATGGCGACGGATTACGCCGGTGGCTGAACAAGGGGCATCTAACAGGATACGATCGAAGCTCAAGCCAGCAGCCCACTGTTCAGGCTGGGTGCCATCACCGCGTTTAACTTCCGCATTCAGTCGCAGGCGCTGCAGGTTTTCCAGCACCCGCTTTAACCGCTGCTCATCAATGTCCACCGCCAGTACCTGTGCTTCTGGTGCCGCCTCCAGAATATGTGTGGTCTTACCGCCGGGCGCTGCACAAAGATCCAGAATACGCTCGCCATTTTGCGGTGCCAAAAGCGGGACGCAACCTTGGGCGGAAGCATCCTGCACTGTTACCCAGCCGTCAGCGAAACCTGGCAGGTCTGTCACCGGGCATGGAGCCACCAGTCGCAGGGCATCCGGATAGGCATCGTCAATCTCGACAGCGATACCCGCCTCTGCTAACAGCTCAAGATAACGGTCGCGACTATGATGCAGACGGTTAACCCGCAGCCACATGGGAGGGCGCTGGTTATTGGCATCAGCAACAGCCTGCCATTCGGTCGGGTAGGCTTTGCGAATGCGCTCTAGCAACCAAGAGGGATGCAAGAAGCGCGACTCCTGTTGGCCTGCCTGTTCAAGCAACGCTTCTTGTTGGCGTTGAAACTGCCGTAAAACGCCGTTGATCAGCCCCTTCAATTGGGGGCGCTTGAGTGCCACTGCGCCTTCGACGGTTTCTGCCAGTACCGCGTGCGCCGGGATACGGGTGTAGATCAACTGATACAGGCCAACCATGATGAGGTAGTGCAGCGGGCGCTGTTTGCCGGTCATTGGGCGAGCCATCAACTGTTTGATGCACCACTCGAGCTGTGGCAGAACCCGCAGTGTGCCAAAGCAGAGCTCCTGCAACAGGGCTTTATCTTTATCAGCAATATTTTTCTGGAGAGCAGGAAGGGCAGTAGAGAGCGACTGTCCCTGATCCAATACCTGACCAATGGCTTTTGCAGCGATGCTGCGTAAATTATATGCGTTTTTCATAGCTACAAAGCTGACAATGCCAGCATCAGTAAGAAAAGAGGCCCGGCGGAAGCCGGGCGCATAGAGTGGGTTAGCTGAGTTGTTTACCCACGCTGAACCATTCACGGCGGGAATTTAGCAGGTCTTGGGCAGACATTGCTTTTTTACCGGCCGGCTGGAGCTGAGTAAGGCTCAATACCCCATCGGCAGTGGCAACCTGGATGCCTTGCTTATCTGCTGCCACGATGGTGCCCGGTTCCGCGCTCTGGCTGGGTAAGACTGTCGCCTGCCAGACTTTGACCGGCTGGTCATCGACCATAAAGTAGCTGACCGGCCACGGGTTGAAGGCGCGGATGCAACGCTCCAGCTGGGCAGCAGAGAGCTGCCAGTCAAGCCGCGCCTCTTCCTTGCTCAGTTTTTCCGCATAGGTCGCGAGCGCATCATCCTGCTGCTCCGGCTCTGCCAGCCCAGCTGCCAGGTCAGACAGGGTATTCAGCATGGCGCGCGGACCCAGTTCCGCCAGCTTGTTATACAGTGTGGCACTGGTGTCATCGGCTTGAATGTCACAGGCCAGCTTGGTCAGCATGGCTCCGGTATCCAGCCCTACATCCATCTGCATGATAGTGACGCCCGTCTGGCTGTCGCCAGCCCAGAGAGAGCGTTGAATCGGTGCCGCACCGCGCCAGCGCGGCAGCAGCGAACCATGCACATTGATGCAGCCAAGCTTTGGCATCTCCAGCACCGCCTGTGGCAAGATCAAGCCATAGGCCACGACGACCATAATGTCGGCGTTCAGCGCCTGTACCAGCGCCTGGCTTTCAGCCGGACGCAGGGACTTGGGCTGGAAGACTGGGATCTGGTTCTCTTCAGCCAGCACTTTAACAGGGCTAGGGGTAAGTTTGTTGCCTCGGCCGGCCGGACGATCCGGCTGAGTAAAGACACCTACAACATCATGGTGAGATGTTAAAAGCGCGTCGAGATGACGCGCTGCAAAATCCGGTGTACCGGCAAAAATGATCCGTAATGCGTCAGACACAATCAATTCCTGCTGTCTTCAGACTTAGTTGGCGCGCGCGTTCAGCTTGGCAAGTTTCTCAACTTTCTGGCGGATACGCTGACGTTTCAGCGGCGAGAGGTAATCCACAAACAATTTGCCCAGCAAGTGATCCATCTCATGTTGGATACAAATCGCCAGCAGGTCGTCAGCTTCAAGCTCAAACGCTTTGCCGTCACGATCCAGAGCACGGATTTTCACTTTTTCGGCACGCGGCACAAACGCCCGCTGCTCAGGGATGGACAAGCAGCCCTCTTCAATCCCGGTTTCGCCACTCTTCTCCAGCATCTCTGGGTTAATCAACACCAGGCGCTGGTCACGGTTTTCAGAAACGTCGATCACGATGATCTGCTGGTGGATATCCACTTGTGTCGCAGCCAGGCCAATCCCTTCCTCTGCGTACATGGTTTCGAACATATCATCCACGATACGCTGGATTTCGGCATTCACTTCTTTTACTGGCTGCGCGACTTTGCGCAGTCGCTCATCGGGGTAATGCAATACGTGTAATACGGACATAAATATTTCGATCTGTGTGCGAGTGATGGATGACAATTACTCTTTATTCTAGACATTTCCCTGCCTGATTGACAGCATCGAGACAGAAATGTGCCCAGTCAGGAGGCGGTATGACTCAGGAAGAGATATGGTTGCGATTGGCCACCTTGAAAGGGGTGCGCAGCCGAAAAAAGGTTGGGCTGGTGCACAGCCTGCTGGCCGCCTCACGCATTACGCTCGGCCTGTTGCAGCAGTGCGGCCTCTCTGCTGAACAGGCTCATGCTTTCCTTCATCCACCGGCGCAAAATTTTTCTGCAGCTTTGGCGTGGCTGGAACATACGGACAATCAGTTGGTGGCCCTTGGGCAGCCGGAATACCCAGCGCTGTTGTCGCATATCGCCGATCCGCCGCCCGTGCTTTTTGTTACCGGCGCGCTGCAAAGCCTGCATTCGCCCCAGGTGGCGATAGTCGGTAGCCGAAAGTGCAGCGAGTATGGGGAGCGTTGGGGAAGCTATTTTGCCCGCGGCCTGGTGCAGCAGGGCTATACCATCACCAGCGGGCTGGCGCTGGGGATTGATGGCATCGCCCATCGCGCGGCTCTTCAGGCTGAAGGGAAAACCCTCGCTGTCATGGGTTGTGGGCTGGCGCATATCCACCCCAGATGCCATCAGCGGCTTAGCGCCCAGATTGTGGAGCAGGGAGGCGCACTGGTCTCTGAATTCCTGCCCACAGTGGCTCCTTTGCCTGCCCACTTCCCCCGGCGTAACCGCATTATCAGTGGGCTAAGCCGAGGGGTGCTGGTGGTGGAAGCGTCGCAGCGTAGTGGATCGCTGATCACTGCCCGTTGTGCGCTTGAGCAGGGACGGGAGATCTTCGCCCTACCGGGGCCGCTGGGAAGTGATGCCAGCAGCGGAACACATTGGCTCATTCAGCAAGGTGCGAACCTGGTGACCGAGCCGCAGGAGATCGTGGAGCTGTTGAGCAGTAGCTTACACTGGCTGGATGAGGATAATCCTGAAATGGCGGCGCCAACGCCCGCGTTTGTTACAGGATCTCAGCAAGAATTGAATATTTGTGCACAAGATAGCGATGCGGAATTGCCATTTGCTGATGTGTTGGCTAACGTAGGATATGAGGTGACACCTGTTGACGTCGTCGCCGAACGTGCCGGCCAACCTGTGCCAGAGGTAGTGGTAAAATTACTCGATCTGGAGTTAGCAGGATGGATCGCAGCTGTATCCGGCGGCTATGTCCGAATTAGGAGGGCAGGCCATGTTCGACGTACTAATGTACTTATTTGAAACCTATATACATAACGAAGCGGAGATGCACGTCGACCAGGATAAGCTGACGGATGATCTTGCCCGTGCCGGTTTTCATCGGGAAGATATCTATAGCGCTCTGGGGTGGCTTGAAAAACTTGCAGACTTGCAAGAGGGCGAAGCTGCGCCCTTTATGGTGGATGCGGATCCTTTTGCTTTACGCATCTATACCGATGAAGAGGCAACTCGCCTTGACGCCAGCTGCCGGGGATTCCTGCTGTTCCTGGAGCAGATACAAGTGCTGAACCTTGAAACCCGGGAGATGGTCATCGATCGTGTGATGGCGCTGGAAACTGACGAGTTCGATTTGGAAGATCTGAAATGGGTCATCCTTATGGTACTGTTCAATATTCCCGGTTATGAAAGTGCTTATCAGCAAATGGAAGAGTTGCTGTTTGAAGTGAACGAGGGTTATCTGCATTAAGCGATAACAGTAAATAACGATGTCTAAAGCCGCGATTTTTGCCGCCAGGCAAAATGAACCTTGTCCGGAGTGTGGGGCCGAATTGGTTATCCGAAGTGGACGCCACGGCCCTTTTCTTGGCTGCTCCCGCTATCCCGAATGTGAATATATCCGTCCTCTCAAGGCGCAGGCTGACGGCCATGTCGTCAAGGTGCTGGAAGGACAACTCTGTCCGCAATGCCACGCTACGTTGGTATTACGGCAGGGGCGCTATGGCATGTTTATCGGATGCAGTGATTATCCGCAATGTACCCATATTGAAGCGCTCGATAAACCGGATAACACCGCACTGGTCTGCCCGCAGTGCAAACAGGGGACTTTGTTGCAGCGCACATCCCGCTACGGCAAAGTTTTTTACGCCTGTGATCGCTATCCAGCTTGTCAGTTTGCGCTGAACCATAAACCCGTGGCGGGTGAGTGTGCCGAGTGCCACTATCCGCTATTAATAGAAAAGCGCACGGCAGCTGGCACCAAATGTTTCTGTGCCAGCAAGCTTTGCGGTAAACCGGTCACTACAGAAGTTGAAGATGATGCCTGATGTAACCCCCATTTCTGAACACATCCTCCACGCACTGCACGGCCAGCAGGTCATTGCCTACCCCACTGAGGCAGTATTTGGCCTGGGTTGCGATCCTGACAGTGAAGAGGCTGTTAATGCCCTATTGGCGCTAAAGCAGCGACCAAAAGAGAAAGGGTTGATCCTGATCGCCGCGGATTATTCGCAGCTGGCACCCTATCTGGATGAAGCGCAGTTGAATGAGCAGCAAAAAGAGGCCATTTTTGCGAGCTGGCCAGGCCCTGTGACGTGGGTAATTCCTGCGCGTGCCGGCACTCCAGACTGGCTAACCGGGCGGTTCTCCTCGCTGGCCGTACGTGTAACCAATCATCCGCTGGTGGTTGAGCTGTGTCAGCAGTTCGGCAAACCGTTGGTCTCTACCAGCGCAAATTTAACTGGCCTGCCGCCATGCCGGACAGCGGCCGAGGTCAGCGCCCAGTTCGGCGCGGACTTCCCAGTTGTAGTAGGGGAAGTCGGCGGACGTAAAAATCCAACGGAAATCCGTGACGCCCTGACGGGTGATTACGTGCGACTGGCATAACGGAGACGTCGATGGAGACCTATGCAGTTTTCGGTAATCCGATTGGCCATAGTAAATCGCCGCGTATCCATAGCCTGTTTGCCCAGCAGACAAGCATTCCCCATCCGTATGGTACGGTGCTGGCACCATTAGATGACTTTGTGTCGACGCTGGAAGCATTTTTTGCTGCGGGCGGTCAGGGCGCGAATGTAACCGTCCCTTTTAAAGAACAAGCTTTTGCCCGCGCCGATCACCTGAGTGAAAGGGCGGCCCTGAGTGGGGCAGTCAATACGCTTAAGAAGAGGGGCGATGGCTCATTGCTGGGGGATAATACCGACGGCATAGGTCTGCTCAGCGATCTGGAACGGCTTGGCATGATTCAGCCGGAAGATAGTATTTTGTTACTGGGCGCGGGCGGCGCAGCGCGAGGCGTGATTTTGCCTCTGCTTTCCTACGGCTGTGAGATCATCATTGCCAACCGTACCCAAGCCAAAGCGGAACAGCTGGCGTCACTGTTTAGCCATATGGGAAACATCAGGGCTGAAGCCTTTGAAAATGTTACGCGTACACCAGTCAATCTGATCATCAATGCCACCGCGACTGGCATTCAGGGAGAAATTCCTCCCATACCCTCTGCCGTGGTGACACCTGATATCCGTCTTTATGACATGTTCTATCAGCAGGGACTGACCCCTTTCCTGGCATGGGGTGAAACTCATGGAGCCAAACAATTAGCTGATGGTTTGGGGATGCTGGTGGGACAGGCTGCCCATGCGTTTGCACTGTGGCATGGCGTGATGCCGGAGATTGAGCCGGTGCTGGCTCAGCTGAAGAAAGAGATGGCCGCGTGAATCAGGCGATTCACTTTCCTGACGATGAGCGCTGGGATGATGCAAAACAGTGCGTGGTCTTCCGCGCGCTGGTGGGTGGGGTGCTGCTGCACTGCGCCCTCCCTTTCGAGAGTATGCGGCAACGCTTTGGTGCCAATACCACTGAACAGTGTTTGGCACTTTTCAGGCAGCATCGCTGGGATCTGGAGGAAGAAGTAGAGGTGCTGATTGCTCAGGATGGGGAAGGGGAGGATGGATGGTTTACCCTCTCCTAATTCAGGTATTCATCCTTCCATTTCACATAATTGTTCGCTGAGTAGATTAAACCCGCTATCTCTTCCGGCGTTAAAGGGCGAATTTGTTTGGCTGGGCTGCCGAGGTAAAGGTAGCCACTCACCAGTCGTTTCCCTGGCGCCACCAAACTGCCTGCACCTATCATGACATCGTCTTCTATTACTGCGCCATCCAGTACGATAGATCCCATGCCTACCAGTACCCGATTGCCGATGGTGCAGCCGTGCAGCATCGCTTTATGGCCGACTGTCACATCCTCACCGATCAATAACGGAAAACCTGCTGGGTTATAGCTCGACTTATGTGTGACATGCAGCACACTGCCGTCCTGCACATTAGTGCGTGCGCCAATACGGACATGATGGACATCACCACGAATGGCAACCAAGGGCCAGATGCTTACATCATCAGCCAGCATCACATCACCAATCACGACACTGGCGGGATCAACCATTACACGCTGGCCAAGTTGAGGTGTGTGATCATGGTATGGGCGCAGAGAGCCAGATTTCATCTTTATAGAATCCTTGTGTGTGACTTCATTATATGAATAGCGGAATACGGTCTAAATTATAACCTGCCAAATGCGCGGATCGTTGATATATTGGTCGCGATCGAGTGCGATCTAACCGGTAAGCTTGAAAAGTGTGCGATCGATTCAAAATCATCGAAAAAGGGGTTGTGCAATAAAACGAGATCCCTATAATGCGCCTCCATCGACACGGCGCAAGTGATTCACTTCACAGAGCGACCGGAGCGAAAGAGAAAAAACTTCTGAAAAAAAGAAGTTGACTCTGAAAGAGGAAAGCGTAATATACGCCACCTCGAGTTAGCAAGCGAAAGCGCGTAACTCACTGCTCTTTAACAATTTATCAGACAATCTGTGTGGGCACTCACAAGACGATATCAAGCATCTTCGGATGCACAAAATATTAAGTCTTGAAGAGTGACTAACTGAAGTAAAATTCAAACAGTAACCTTTGAGCATCGCTACCTTGTGTAGCACATCAAGCTTTTAATTGAAGAGTTTGATCATGGCTCAGATTGAACGCTGGCGGCAGGCCTAACACATGCAAGTCGAGCGGCAGCGGAAAGTAGCTTGCTACTTTGCCGGCGAGCGGCGGACGGGTGAGTAATGTCTGGGGATCTGCCTGATGGAGGGGGATAACTACTGGAAACGGTAGCTAATACCGCATAACGTCGCAAGACCAAAGCGGGGACCTTCGGGCCTCGCGCCATCAGATGAACCCAGATGGGATTAGCTAGTAGGTGGGGTAATGGCTCACCTAGGCGACGATCCCTAGCTGGTCTGAGAGGATGACCAGCCACACTGGAACTGAGACACGGTCCAGACTCCTACGGGAGGCAGCAGTGGGGAATATTGCACAATGGGGAAACCCTGATGCAGCCATGCCGCGTGTATGAAGAAGGCCTTCGGGTTGTAAAGTACTTTCAGCGAGGAGGAAGGCGGTAAGGTTAATAACCTTATCGATTGACGTTACTCGCAGAAGAAGCACCGGCTAACTCCGTGCCAGCAGCCGCGGTAATACGGAGGGTGCAAGCGTTAATCGGAATTACTGGGCGTAAAGCGCACGCAGGCGGTTTGTTAAGTCAGATGTGAAATCCCCGAGCTTAACTTGGGAACTGCATTTGAAACTGGCAAGCTAGAGTCTCGTAGAGGGGGTAGAATTCCAGGTGTAGCGGTGAAATGCGTAGAGATCTGGAGGAATACCGGTGGCGAAGGCGGCCCCCTGGACGAAGACTGACGCTCAGGTGCGAAAGCGTGGGGAGCAAACAGGATTAGATACCCTGGTAGTCCACGCTGTAAACGATGTCGATTTGGAGGTTGTGCCCTTGAGGCGTGGCTTCCGGAGCTAACGCGTTAAATCGACCGCCTGGGGAGTACGGCCGCAAGGTTAAAACTCAAATGAATTGACGGGGGCCCGCACAAGCGGTGGAGCATGTGGTTTAATTCGATGCAACGCGAAGAACCTTACCTACTCTTGACATCCAGAGAACTTGGCAGAGATGCCTTGGTGCCTTCGGGAACTCTGAGACAGGTGCTGCATGGCTGTCGTCAGCTCGTGTTGTGAAATGTTGGGTTAAGTCCCGCAACGAGCGCAACCCTTATCCTTTGTTGCCAGCGATTCGGTCGGGAACTCAAAGGAGACTGCCGGTGATAAACCGGAGGAAGGTGGGGATGACGTCAAGTCATCATGGCCCTTACGAGTAGGGCTACACACGTGCTACAATGGCGCATACAAAGAGAAGCGAACTCGCGAGAGCAAGCGGACCTCATAAAGTGCGTCGTAGTCCGGATTGGAGTCTGCAACTCGACTCCATGAAGTCGGAATCGCTAGTAATCGTGGATCAGAATGCCACGGTGAATACGTTCCCGGGCCTTGTACACACCGCCCGTCACACCATGGGAGTGGGTTGCAAAAGAAGTAGGTAGCTTAACCTTCGGGAGGGCGCTTACCACTTTGTGATTCATGACTGGGGTGAAGTCGTAACAAGGTAACCGTAGGGGAACCTGCGGTTGGATCACCTCCTTACCTAGAGATATTTGACTGTGCAGTGCTCACACAGATTGTCTGATGAAATTCGAGCAGAAATACCTTTATAGGCTTGTAGCTCAGGTGGTTAGAGCGCACCCCTGATAAGGGTGAGGTCGGTGGTTCAAGTCCACTCAGGCCTACCACAAAGGTATCTTAAGACTGCACGGGGCTATAGCTCAGCTGGGAGAGCGCCTGCCTTGCACGCAGGAGGTCAGCGGTTCGATCCCGCTTAGCTCCACCATCTCGTACGGTCTAAATAATAGTTCTGAGTATACTGGCAACAGTATGCTGTGAAGTATTTGCTCTTTAACAATCTGGAACAAGCTGAAAATTGAAACCTTACAGCCCTGTCTCTCTCCGTAGAAGTTCTGAGAGATGGCGCATGTAAGAGAGTCTCTCAAATAATCACACCCTGATGGAAACATCTTCGGGTTGTGAGGTTAAGCGACTAAGCGTACACGGTGGATGCCTAGGCAGTCAGAGGCGATGAAGGGCGTGCTAATCTGCGATAAGCGTCGGTAAGCTGATATGAAGCGTTATACCCGACGATACCCGAATGGGGAAACCCAGTGTGATACGTCACACTATCTCTGCATGAATACATAGTGCAGTGAGGCGAACCGGGGGAACTGAAACATCTAAGTACCCCGAGGAAAAGAAATCAACCGAGATTCCCCCAGTAGCGGCGAGCGAACGGGGAACAGCCCAGAACCTGAATCAGTTTGTGTGTTAGTGGAAGCGTCTGGAAAGTCGCACAGTAAAGGGTGATAGTCCCGTACACAAAAATACACAGGCTGTGAGTTCGATGAGTAGGGCGGGACACGTGACATCCTGTCTGAATATGGGGGGACCATCCTCCAAGGCTAAATACTCCTGACTGACCGATAGTGAACCAGTACCGTGAGGGAAAGGCGAAAAGAACCCCGGCGAGGGGAGTGAAATAGAACCTGAAACCGTGTACGTACAAGCAGTGGGAGCCTTGATTTATCAGGGTGACTGCGTACCTTTTGTATAATGGGTCAGCGACTTATATTTTGTAGCAAGGTTAACCGAATAGGGGAGCCGTAGGGAAACCGAGTCTTAACTGGGCGTCTAGTTGCAAGGTATAGACCCGAAACCCGGTGATCTAGCCATGGGCAGGTTGAAGGTTGGGTAACACTAACTGGAGGACCGAACCGACTAATGTTGAAAAATTAGCGGATGACTTGTGGCTGGGGGTGAAAGGCCAATCAAACCGGGAGATAGCTGGTTCTCCCCGAAAGCTATTTAGGTAGCGCCTCGTGAATTTATCTTCGGGGGTAGAGCACTGTTTCGGCTAGGGGGCCACCCCGGCTTACCAACCCGATGCAAACTGCGAATACCGAAGAATATTATCACGGGAGACACACGGCGGGTGCTAACGTCCGTCGTGAAGAGGGAAACAACCCAGACCGCCAGCTAAGGTCCCAAAGTCATGGTTAAGTGGGAAACGATGTGGGAAGGCATAGACAGCCAGGATGTTGGCTTAGAAGCAGCCATCATTTAAAGAAAGCGTAATAGCTCACTGGTCGAGTCGGCCTGCGCGGAAGATGTAACGGGGCTAAACCATGCACCGAAGCTGCGGCAGCGACGCTTAGGCGTTGTTGGGTAGGGGAGCGTTCTGTAAGCCTGCGAAGGTGGACTGTGAGGTCTGCTGGAGGTATCAGAAGTGCGAATGCTGACATAAGTAACGATAAAGCGGGTGAAAAGCCCGCTCGCCGGAAGACCAAGGGTTCCTGTCCAACGTTAATCGGGGCAGGGTGAGTCGACCCCTAAGGCGAGGCTGAAAAGCGTAGTCGATGGGAAACAGGTTAATATTCCTGTACTTGGTGTTACTGCGAAGGGGGACGGAGAAGGCTAGGCTGGCCAGGCGACGGTTGTCCTGGTTTAAGCGTGTAGGGGGAGAAGGCAGGTAAATCCGCTTTCTTGTTAACCCTGAGGCGCAATGACGAGCCACTACGGTGGTGAAGTAGCTGATGCCCTGCTTCCAGGAAAAGCCTCTAAGCTCCAGGTAACACGAAATCGTACCCCAAACCGACACAGGTGGTCAGGTAGAGAATACTCAGGCGCTTGAGAGAACTCGGGTGAAGGAACTAGGCAAAATGGTGCCGTAACTTCGGGAGAAGGCACGCTGGCATGTAGGTGAAGGGACTTGCTCCCAGAGCCGAAGCCAGTCGCAGATACCAGCTGGCTGCAACTGTTTAATAAAAACACAGCACTGTGCAAACACGAAAGTGGACGTATACGGTGTGACGCCTGCCCGGTGCCGGAAGGTTAATTGATGGGGTTAGCGGCAACGCGAAGCTCTTGATCGAAGCCCCGGTAAACGGCGGCCGTAACTATAACGGTCCTAAGGTAGCGAAATTCCTTGTCGGGTAAGTTCCGACCTGCACGAATGGCGTAATGATGGCCAGGCTGTCTCCACCCGAGACTCAGTGAAATTGAACTCGCTGTGAAGATGCAGTGTACCCGCGGCAAGACGGAAAGACCCCGTGAACCTTTACTATAGCTTGACACTGAACATTGAGCCTTGATGTGTAGGATAGGTGGGAGGCTTTGAAGTGTGGACGCCAGTCTGCATGGAGCCAACCTTGAAATACCACCCTTTAATGTTTGATGTTCTAACTCGGCCCCGTTATCCGGGGTGAGGACAGTGTCTGGTGGGTAGTTTGACTGGGGCGGTCTCCTCCTAAAGAGTAACGGAGGAGCACGAAGGTTAGCTAATCACGGTCGGACATCGTGAGGTTAGTGCAAAGGCATAAGCTAGCTTGACTGCGAGAGTGACGGCTCGAGCAGGTGCGAAAGCAGGTCTTAGTGATCCGGTGGTTCTGAATGGAAGGGCCATCGCTCAACGGATAAAAGGTACTCCGGGGATAACAGGCTGATACCGCCCAAGAGTTCATATCGACGGCGGTGTTTGGCACCTCGATGTCGGCTCATCACATCCTGGGGCTGAAGTAGGTCCCAAGGGTACGGCTGTTCGCCGTTTAAAGTGGTACGCGAGCTGGGTTTAGAACGTCGTGAGACAGTTCGGTCCCTATCTGCCGTGGGCGTTGGAAGATTGAGAGGGGTTGCTCCTAGTACGAGAGGACCGGAGTGAACGCACCACTGGTGTTCGGGTTGTCATGCCAATGGCACTGCCCGGTAGCTAAGTGCGGAAAAGATAAGCGCTGAAAGCATCTAAGCGCGAAACTTGCCTCAAGATGAGTCTTCCCTGGGGCCTTGAGCCTCCTGAAGGGACGTTTAAGACGAAGACGTTGATAGGCCGGATGTGTAAGTGCAGCGATGCATTGAGCTAACCGGTACTAATGACCCGTGAGGCTTAACCTTACAACACCGAAGGTGTTTTTAGAGACGCGATATTCAGCTTGGTTCAGATATCTGATGGCCCGGTGGGCGGTCAGAGCACAGAATTTGCCTGGCGGCACGAGCGCGGTGGTCCCACCTGACCCCATGCCGAACTCAGAAGTGAAACGCCGTAGCGCCGATGGTAGTGTGGGGTCTCCCCATGCGAGAGTAGGGAACTGCCAGGCATCCATTCACAAAACAGCCTCATGCGACAGCATGGGGCTTTTTTGTTTGCCTGAAAAACGGGAAAAATAGATCCTGTGGGCATAAATTTTCGTTGAGCAGGCAATAAGTTTGTACTCTATGCAGCCTTGCCTGCCCAATAGAAAAGCCCCATGCGACAGCGTGGGGCTTTTTTGTTTACATCATAATCGTTAATGCCATGAAAAAGGCCATCCAACGGGATGGCCTTTGGGTTTGCTTGATGAGCTATCAATGTTCCACGCTTTGCGAGATCCCTACACCGGTTTGCGAACGGACAAACTGTGAGAAGAAGCGCGCCCGCTCTTGTTCACCTTGCACCGAATGATCGGTGATCGAGAATAGCCAGGTGCCGACAAAGGCAACGATCATGGAAAACAGCGCAGGATACTCATAAGGGTAAATTGGCGCGGCATGGCCGAGGATCTGTACCCAGATTGTCGGGCCAAGGATCATTAGCAATACGGCCGTCAACAGCCCTAACCAGCCGCCAATCATGGCACCGCGAGTGGTCAGTTTTGCCCAGTACATCGACAGAATGATAATCGGGAAATTGCAGCTGGCTGCGATAGAGAAGGCCAGACCGACCATGAAAGCGATGTTCTGCTTCTCAAACAGAATCCCCAGTCCTATTGCCACGATCCCCAGGATCAGTACCGTAATCTTGGAAACGCGCAGCTCATCCTGCTCGGTCGCCTTACCGTTCTTCACCACGCTTGCGTACAAGTCATGGGAGACCGCAGAGGCACCGGCCAATGTCAGACCCGCGACCACGGCCAGAATGGTAGCGAAGGCGACGGCAGAGATAAAACCAAGGAAGAAGTTACCGCCGACCGCATTAGCCAGGTGTACCGCCGCCATATTAGTGCCGCCCAGCAGTGCGCCAGTGGCGTCTTTGAAGATTGGGTTGCCCCCTACCAGGAAGATTGCGCCAAACCCGATAATAAAGGTCAGGATATAGAAATAGCCGATGAAGCCAGTGGCGTAGAACACGCTTTTCCGGGCCTCCTTGGCATCATTTACGGTGAAGAAGCGCATCAGGATATGTGGCAAACCGGCAGTACCAAACATCAGAGCCAGGCCAAGGGAGAGGGCGGAGATCGGGTCAGAGACCAATCCGCCAGGGCTCATAATGGCCAGCCCTTTGGGATGTGTGCTAATTGCCTCGGTGAAGAGCCGGTTGAAATCAAAGCCTACGGATTTCATCACCATCAGCGCCATAAAGCTGGCACCAGCCAATAGCAGCACGGCTTTGATAATCTGCACCCAAGTGGTCGCTAACATGCCGCCGAATAGCACATACAGCACCATCAAAATCCCAACCAAAATCACCGCAATATGGTAGTTAAGGCCAAACAGCAGCTGGATCAACTTGCCGGCACCTACCATCTGGGCGATTAGGTAGAGCGCGACCACCACCAGTGAGCCACATGCTGACAGCAGCCGGATTGGCTTCTGTTGCAGGCGGTAAGAGGCGACATCGGCGAAGGTGTAACGCCCTAGGTTACGCAGACGCTCAGCAATCAAAAACAGGATGATTGGCCAACCTATCAAGAAACCGATGGAGTAGATCAGGCCATCGTAGCCAGAGGTATAGACCAGCGCCGAGATCCCGAGGAACGAAGCCGCAGACATAAAGTCGCCGGCAATCGCCAACCCATTTTGGAAACCAGTAATGCGCCCGCCCGCCGTGTAGTAATCCTGGCGTGAGCGGGTGCGTTTGGCGGCCCAATAGGTGATATAGAGGGTCGCCCCGACAAACAGTACAAACAGGATGATGGCCTGGATGTTCAGCGGTTGCCGCTGGACATCACCGGCTACCCGCGCCAGCGCGGCTGGAGGTAGCGCCAGTAGCGCCAGCGAAGCGATCAACTTGGTGTTCATGGCTTCACCCCACGCACCAGCTCCTGCGTCAGGCGATCAAACTCGCCATTGGCCCGGAAGACGTAGATCCCGGTCAGGATGAAGGAGATCAGGATCAGCCCGATCCCAACCGGAATACCGCGGGTGATCACCGTGTCCGTCCCGATGGGGGTGCCCAGCCACTGTGGATCGAACGCGATCAGCAAAATAAAGCTGACATACAACACCAGCGTAATGATTGAGAGCAGCCAGGCAAAGCGGCCACGTTTTCGCACCAATTCCCTAAAGCGCGGGTCCTTTTCAATCCCTTGATAAATCGCATCATTCATCGGAGTCTCCTGTGAGGCATTGATTGAGAACACCGCCCTCAGGGCGGTGTAATTACGATGCAGCGTTCATTGATTGTTTTTCTTCCAACAGCTTCTCGACGACGCCGGGATCGGCGAGGGTAGAGGTATCACCTAAGTTAGCGGTGTCACCGGCGGCAATTTTGCGCAGGATACGGCGCATGATCTTGCCGGAGCGGGTTTTTGGCAGGGCATCGGTCCAGTGCAGAATATCGGGCGTGGCAATGGAGCCAATCTCCTTGCGAACCCAGTTACGTACTTCAGTGTAAAGCTCAGGCGAAGGTTCCTCACCGTGGTTGAGGGTGACATAGGCGTAGATTGCCTGACCTTTAATGTTGTGGGGGATGCCAACCACCGCGGCCTCAGCAATTTTCGGATGCGCCACCAGAGCCGACTCAATCTCCGCCGTCCCAAGGCGATGCCCGGAGATATTCAGCACATCATCCACCCGGCCGGTAATCCAGTAGTAACCATCTTCATCTCGGCGTGCGCCATCACCGCTGAAGTACATGCCTTTGAAGGTAGAGAAGTAGGTCTGCTCGAAGCGCTCATGGTCGCCAAACAGCGTTCGTGCCTGTCCCGGCCAGGAGTCGGTAATCACCAGGTTGCCTTCACAGGCACCCTCTTGCGGATTGCCCTCATTATCAACCAGCGCGGGCTGTACCCCGAAGAACGGGCGGGTCGCGGAACCGGCCTTCAGCTCCGTGGCGCCCGGCAGAGGGGTGATCATGAAGCCACCGGTTTCCGTCTGCCACCAGGTATCAACGATTGGGCAGTTGCCATTGCCGATCTTGTTGTAGTACCACTCCCAGGCTTCCGGGTTGATCGGCTCCCCGACCGAACCCATGATGCGCAGTGAATCACGAGAGGTGCCCTCAATTGCCTTGTCACCCTCGGCCATTAAGGCGCGGATGGCGGTCGGTGCGGTATAGAGGATGTTGACCTGATGCTTGTCGATCACCTGTGCCATACGGTTTACGGTAGGGGAGTTGGGTACCCCCTCAAACATCAACGTAATGGCGCCGCAGGCCAGCGGCCCATAGAGCAGGTAGCTGTGGCCGGTTACCCAGCCGACATCTGCGGTGCACCAGTAGATCTCGCCGGGATGGTAATCAAACACATATTTGAAGGTCATGGCGGCATAGACCAGATAGCCGCCGGTGGTATGGAGTACCCCTTTCGGCTTGCCAGTCGAACCCGAGGTATAGAGGATGAACAGCGGATCTTCCGCCTTCATCTCCTCCGCCGGGCAATCATCGGACACATCACGGATCACATCGTGCCACCAGAGATCGCGTCCCTCCTGCCATTCACCCTGCTTACCCGTACGGCGCAGGACAATGCTATGGGTAATGGACGTGACAGAGGCATTCTTCAGCGCGTCATCCACATTCTTTTTCAGCGGGATGGTGCGGCCCGCGCGCAGGCCCTCATCGGCGGTGATCACCAGTTTGGCGCTGGAGTCGATAATGCGCCCGGCCACGGCATCCGGTGAGAAGCCACCAAAGATCACCGAGTGCACGGCACCAATACGGGCGCAGGCCAGCATCGCGACAGCCGCTTCTGGCACCATCGGCATATAGATGGCGACCACATCGCCCTTGCGGATGCCCAGTTTTTTCAGGGCATTGGCGAAGCGGCACACCTGTTGATGCAGTTGCCGGTAGGTGAGGGTCTGGCTCTCCTCCTGCGGATTATCTGCTTCCCAGATAATGGCAGTCTGGTCACCGCGCTCAGCAAGATGGCGATCGAGACAGTTGGCTGCCAGGTTCAGCGTGCCATCTTCAAACCAACGAATAGAGATATTGCCCGGTACAAAGGAGGTATTCTTTACCTGGCTATAAGGCGTGATCCAGTCAATGATTTTGCCGTGTTCCCCCCAAAAGGCTTCCGGGTCTTCAACTGATTGCTTGTAATACTGCTGATATTGCTCTGGATTGATCAGGGCATGCTCTGCAATGGCGGCAGGGACAGGGTGTTTATGAATCTGGCTCATCGTCATTTCTCCTTGAGAATGTTAATAGTATGTCAACCATAAGTTAATTGTAGTTTGCCTTGGTTCTTTGTTCTCTTTTTGGGCGACAGATCACGCAACACGTAACTTTTTGTGAAAATCTCAATAAATTAATCACTTCTGTGATGAGAAAGGGCAGATTAATTGGTAAAAAGTTGCTGGGTAAAAACGTGAATAAGCAGGGAAAAACCTGCTATTTAAATGAAAAAGCAGTAAAGCCGCCGTTTAACGCCATTCATTTCTAATTTAGTCAGTACCTATCAATGACATCGATAAAAAGTATCGGCATCTCAGGAATAAATAGGGCGCTGATTTTTTACTCGTCATGAATAAGCATTAGGGCCGCCAAGATTTCCTGCATGAATAGCAGTCAGGCAGAGGGCGATAGCTAGAGGAAATTATTGTCTCGGCGTGATGTAGTGGAAGCTGAGGTAAAATGGCAGTAAATGCCCTTTCACCCTGTTAATGGTGTGGATATAACGGCGCGAGCTATATTAACATTTTATAAACATAATAGCGGTGGGCGATGGGTAAATAGTGAGCGGGAGGGCGACTTTTTTTAAATTCTATTTTCAGAGTGGCGCCTATAGATATTTGCGACAAAGAGGAAATTATTCAAGCGATAACATAAACTTATGACAGCATGGTTATTACATAAGCATTATGTATGGCTTTTGTGGGTAAATTGCATACGAAATCAACGCTTGCAGTGCAGCGGTGCAAAATGATACTGATTTAGCCGGCTTGCATCTGACGGGAAGTTGCAGCGCCCATCTCATTAACTATAGCCCGTATGTAACGATTAAGTACTCTTTTCACCAAATTAAAATGGGGAAAGGAGGCTTTGAGGACTTTTTCGGTATGAGAAATGTTAAAATAAGCCTCGCCTGGCAAATCCTGATTGCATTGGCATTAGGCATTATTGTTGGTGCCGTACTGCATAACCAACCTGAATCAAAAACATGGTTGGTGGATAATATTCTTAATCCGGCAGGAAGTATTTTTATTCGCCTGATTAAAATGATTGTCGTACCTATTGTGATTGCCACTCTGGTTGTTGGTATTGCCGGCGTGGGTGACGCAAAAAAACTTGGCCGCATCGGACTGAAAACCATTATTTACTTTGAAGTGGTTACCACCATTGCCATTGTAGTGGGAATTACCCTGGCTAATGTTTTTCAACCCGGTCACGGTATCGATATGTCGACGCTCTCTGCGGTCGATATTTCCCAATATGAGAAAACCACTGAAGCAGTTGAGAGCAGTGGCCACAGTCTGGTAGGGACAATCCTGTCGCTAATTCCGTCGAACATCTTCTCTTCGATGGTAAAAGGTGACATGTTGCCGATTATCTTCTTCTCTGTGCTGTTTGGTCTGGGCCTCTCCTCCCTGCCGACAGAGACCAAAGAGCCGCTGCTGAAAGTATTTAAAGCGGTCTCGGAAACCATGTTCAAAGTGACCAACATGATCATGCGTTATGCACCGATTGGTGTATTCAGCCTGATCGCGGTGACAGTGGCAAACTTTGGCTTTGGTTCACTCCTGCCACTGGCCAAACTGATGCTGTTGGTCTATTTCGCCATTATTTTCTTTGCGCTGGTGGTGTTGGGCGGCATTGCGCGGATGTGTAACTTACGCATTATGACGCTGATCCGTATTTTGAAAGATGAGCTAATCCTCTCCTATTCTACCTCCAGTTCAGAGACTGTTCTGCCGCGTATTATTGAGAAGATGGAAGCCTATGGCGCGCCGAAAGCTATCACCAGTTTTGTGGTGCCGACCGGTTACTCCTTTAACCTTGATGGCTCGACGCTGTATCAGGCAATTGCCGCCATCTTTATTGCGCAGATGTATGGCATCGACCTGTCGCTGAGCCAGGAGATCATTCTGGTGCTGACGCTGATGGTCACCTCCAAAGGCATCGCCGGTGTGCCGGGCGTCTCCTTTGTGGTGCTGCTGGCGACGCTGGGCAGCGCGGGCATTCCGCTGGAAGGTCTAGCCTTCATCGCCGGTGTTGACCGCCTGCTGGACATGGCGCGCACCGCGCTGAACGTAGTAGGCAACGCGCTGGCGGTGCTGGTGATTGCGAAGTGGGAGAACCAGTTCGACAGCGCCAAAGCGGCCCGCTATGAAAAGCGCATGATGTTGCAAAAAGCGCGTGAGCTGAAACAGTCCTGATTCAGCTTCATCCAGAGAGGGAACTGCTGACGCAGTTCCCTTTTTTAATGGCCGCTGCCAGCGGCTTTTGTTGCATAACTAAAGACTTTCTTACTTGCGCCCCCCTTGGCCTTTCCGTATAACAAAACCGAAATTCCACCTGCCATACTGAATACTATGCCGAATCTCCCCGCTTTCCCGGTCTTTGATGGCCATAACGATCTGTTGCTGAATCTCTGGCTGCACCATGATGCACAGCCAGCCGCCGCATTTTTGCAGGGGGGCATTCAGGGCCACCTCGATTTGCCGCGGATGCGGCAGGGACGTTTCGCGGGTGGCATGTTCGCGGTATTCGTGCCGCCAGCTGAACACGCTGCCAAAATAAAGCCAGCAGCGGCCGACGCGCCACACGATCCGCTCGGCATCACCCGCCAGCAGATTGCCATCCTGCAACAGCTGGAGGCGGACTCCGCAGGGCAAGCCAAAATCTGCCGCACGGCGACCGAGATTGAGCAGTGCATGGCCGCCGGCCAATTGGCGATGGTGCTGCATATTGAGGGGGCGGAGGCGCTGGATGATGAGCTGGCGCTGCTGGATGAGTTCTATGATGCCGGGCTACGCAGCCTGGGGCCATTCTGGAACTTGCCGAACCGCTACGGCTTTGGCATCAGCGGCACCTTCCCCGGCTCGCCGGACACGGGCGAGGGGCTGACCGCCGAGGGCATCGCGCTGTTACGCGCTTGCAATCGCAAACGCCTGCTGATCGATCTCTCCCATATGAATGAGAAGGCCTTTTGGCAGACCGCCGCCCTTAGCGATGCGCCGCTAGTAGCCACTCACTCCAACGCCCATGCGCTCTGCCCGCAGCCGCGCAACCTGACAGACAAACAGCTGGCTGCCATCCGTGAAAGCGATGGGCTGGTGGGCGTCAACTTTGGCAACGCTTTTTTGCGTAGCGATGGGCAACGCAGTGGAAACACCCCGATAACAGAAATCGTCAAACATATTGACTATTTGATCGCTAAACTGGGTGAAGACCGGGTCGCCTTTGGCTCGGATTTCGATGGCATCAGCGTGCCAGATGAGCTGAAAGACGTCACGGGCTTGCCCCGCCTGCAACAGGCGCTGGCAGACGCTGGCTATGGCACTGAGCTGATTGAAAAAATTTCCTGGCGCAACTGGTTGCGGGTATTGAAAGGCACCTGGGGCGAGTAGGGGAGCTGACGTTGCCTGATGCTTCAGCCCGTATTAAGGGTTGATTAACTATTTACATTGGAGCAACATCAGCGCCGCTAAAATCGTTGCGGCCTGGCAGCCTGCCGGGTTGACCCGCCAACAGGTATTTATCCCTGCTGAATTTGACAACCCGTCAGTTGTTTGCCGCAATTACCTGAGCATGTGTGACATGCTTCTTTATGACACCAAGAGGATAACCCCATGTGGACTAAACCTAAATTTGTTGACCTGCGTCTCGGCCTGGAAGTGACTCTGTACATTTCCAACCGTTAATCCCCATGCCCACGGCCTGGCTGTGGGCATCTTCTCTTCTCCCTTCTCGGTCTACACATGCAGATTAAAGTTCTCGGTTCTGCGGCGGGCGGCGGCTTTCCTCAGTGGAACTGCCATTGCAGCAACTGCCAGGGCGTACGTAACGGTACGATCAACGCCTCTCCCCGCACGCAATCTTCCATCGCCGTCAGTGACAATGGCGAAGAGTGGGTACTGTGCAACGCCTCGCCCGACATCTGCCACCAGTTGGCGGCCTCGCCGGAGCTTCATAAGAAAGGGGTACTGCGCGGCACCGGTATCGGCGCAATTATCCTGACGGACAGCCAGATCGACCACAGTGCCGGTTTGCTCAACCTGCGTGAGGGGTGCCCGCACCACGTCTGGTGCACGCCAGAGGTGCATGACGACCTGACCACCGGTTTCCCGGTCTTTACCATGCTCTCCCACTGGAACGGCGGCCTGATCCACCATCCCATCGCCCCGCAAGAGAGCTTCTCCGTCGCGGTCTGTCCGACCATCCGCTTCACCGCCATCCCGCTGCTGAGCAATGCGCCGCCCTATTCACGCTATCGCGGCAAGCCGCTGCCGGGCCACAACGTCGCGCTGTTCATTGAGGACATCGCCAACGGTACTTCGCTGCTCTATGCGCCGGGCCTCGGCGAGCCAGACGACACCCTGCTGGGCTGGATGAAAAAGGCGGACTGCCTGCTGATTGATGGCACGCTCTGGCGTGACAATGAGCTGGCAGACACCGGCGTGGGGCGCAACACCGGGAAGGACATGGGCCACCTGGCGCTGGCGGAGGATCAGGGGCTGGCGGCACTGCTGCGCAGTATGCCAGCCAAACGCAAAATCCTCATCCATATCAACAACACCAATCCGATTCTCAATGAAGACTCAGCTGAACGCCGCCTCCTGACGGAGCAAGGGGTAGAGGTCAGTTGGGACGGCATGACGATTGCGCTCTAGGAGATCACCATGAGAACAGAGACGCCGGCGCAACTGATGACGCCAGATGAGTTTGAACAGGCGCTGCGCGCCAAGGGCGCGTACTACCACATCCACCACCCGTACCATATCGCCATGCACAATGGGCAGGCGACGGTAGAGCAGATCCGGGGCTGGGTGGCAAACCGCTTCTACTACCAGACCAGCATCCCGCTGAAAGATGCCGCCATCATGGCGAACTGCCCACATCCGGAGACCCGCCGCAAATGGGTACAGCGCATCCTCGACCACGACGGCACCCAGCCGGGCGAGGGCGGCATTGAGGCCTGGCTGCGTCTGGGCGAGGCCGTGGGCCTGCAACGTGAGGCGCTGCTTTCCGAGCAGTATGTGCTGCCGGGCGTGCGCTTCGCGGTCGATGCCTACGTCAACTTCGCGCGCCGCGCCAACTGGCAGGAGGCGGCCTGTAGCTCGCTGACCGAGCTGTTCGCCCCGCAGATCCACCAGTCACGGCTGGACAGCTGGCCGCAGCACTACACTTGGATTGAGCCAGAGGGCTACGGCTACTTCCGCAGCCGCCTGAGTCAGGCGAACCGCGACGTGGAGCATGGCCTGGCGCTGGCGCTGGAGTATTGCGACACCGTGGAGAAGCAGCAGCGTATGCTGGAGATCCTGCAATTCAAACTGGACATCCTGTGGACCATGCTGGATGCCATGACCATGGCCTACGCGCTGGATCGCCCGCCGTACCATACTGTTACCCAGCAACCTGTCTGGCATAGCGAGAGACTCGTATGATTGAGATCAAAGAGGCAAGCACCCCGGTTTTCCGCCGTGGTTACCGCCTGCAGTTTGAGAAGGTGCAGGATTGCCACGTGATCCTCTACCCAGAGGGGATGGCCAAGCTCAATGAGAGCGCGACCGCCATTCTGGAGCTGGTGGATGGCAAGCGCACCGTTGCAGACATCATTGCCGCGCTGGATGCGCGTTTCCCTGACGCCGGGGGTGTGGGCGAAGATGTGAAGGAGTTCTTCGTCAGCGCCTATGAACAAAAGTGGATCATGTTCCGTGAGTGAAAAACCACAGGTCAACCCGCCGCTCTGGCTGCTGGCGGAGCTGACTTATCGCTGCCCATTGCAGTGCCCCTACTGCTCCAACCCGCTCGACTTCGCCAAACAGGAGAAGGAGCTGACAACGGAGCAGTGGATCGAGGTGTTCCGCCAGGCGCGTGAGCTGGGCAGCGTCCAGCTCGGCTTCTCGGGCGGCGAACCGCTGGTGCGCAAGGATCTGCCTGAGCTGATCAAGGCCGCGCATGACATGGGGTTCTATACCAACCTCATCACCTCCGGCATCGGCCTGACGGAGAAGAAGCTGGAAGCCTTCAGTGAGGCGGGGCTGGACCATATCCAGATCAGTTTCCAGGCCAGTGACGAGACGCTGAACGCGGCGTTGGCCGGTTCGCAAAAGGCGTTCCAGCAAAAGCTGGCGATGGCCAAGGCGGTCAAGGCGCAGGGCTACCCGATGGTGCTCAACTTTGTGCTGCACCGCCATAACATCGACCAGATCGATCGCATTATTGAGCTGTGCATCGAGCTGGAGGCGGATGACGTCGAGCTGGCGACCTGCCAGTTCTACGGCTGGGCGCACCTCAACCGCGAGGGGCTGCTGCCGACGCGTGAGCAGATCGCCCGCGCCGAGGCCACCGTGCAGCGCTACCGCGCGAAGATGGCGGAGAGCGGTAACCTGGCGAACCTGCTGTTCGTCACGCCGGATTACTACGAGGAGCGCCCGAAAGGGTGCATGGGCGGCTGGGGTGCCATCTTCCTTAGCGTCACGCCAGAGGGCGACGCCCTGCCGTGCCACAGCGCGCGCCAATTGCCGGTGAAGTTCCCGTCAGTGCTGGAGCACGATCTCCACCACATCTGGTATGAATCTTTCGGCTTTAATCGCTACCGCGGCTATGACTGGATGCCGGAGCCGTGCCGCTCCTGCCCGGAAAAGGAGAAGGATTACGGCGGCTGCCGTTGCCAGGCCTACATGCTGACCGGCAATGCCGACAACGCCGACCCGGTCTGTAGCAAATCCCCGCACCACGGCCAGATTCTGGAGGCGCGGGAGAAGGCCAACTGCACCACCATGCTGATTGACCAGCTGACCTTCCGCAACCGCGCCAACTCGCAGCTGATCTTCAAGGCTGAGTGCTGATGCCGGAGGCGCGCGCGCTGATCCTGCCGAACGGCCTGCGGGTGCACTGCGTTACGCAGCCGCAGGGCGCGCGCGCCGCGGCGCTGCTGCTGGCCGATGCTGGCAGCCACGATGAGCCAGCCGAGTGGCCGGGGCTGGCGCACTTGCTGGAGCATCTGGTGTTTGCTGGCAGCGAAAGCTTTCGCGATCGGGCGCGGCTGATGGCGTGGGTGCAGGCGCAGGGCGGGCGGGTGAATGCCACGACGCTCGCGACCTCCACCGCCTACTTCTTTGAGGTCAACGCTGACCAGCTGGAAGCGGGTGTGGCGCGGCTGGTGGATATGCTGGCCGCGCCGCTGCTGACGCAAGAGGCGCAGCGCCAGGAGTGCGCCATCATTGATGCCGAATATGGCCTGCTCCAGACCCACGCCGAGACGCAGTGCGCCGCCGCCCTGAGTCTGGCGTTCCGTGGCCCAACGGCGCTGCACCGGTTTCAGGTCGGCAGCCGGGAAAGCTTTGGCGACGATGAAGATACCCTGCAACAGGCGCTGCGCGCTTTCCACCAACGTGTCTATCGCGCCGCCAACCTGACCCTCTGGCTGCACGGCCCCCAGCCGCTCGAGACGCTGGAACAGCTTGCCCGGCGCTATGGCGGCCGCTTTGCCGCGGGTGAGTTGCCGCGCCCGACGCCGCCCGCGCCGCCGGAACTGGCGGCCCAACCGGTCATCGATCTGCGCTGCGCTGGCACCCCACGGCTACGGCTGGGGTTCGCGTTATCGCCAGTGTCTTGGCCGGCGCTCTCCCTGTTGCGCCGGCTGTTGATGGATGAAGCCACTGGCAGCCTGTTGGCGGGCCTGCGGCAGGAGAACCTCTGTGACGAGGCGCGCCTGCTGCTGGAGTACCGCGCCGCCACTGCTGCCATTCTCTCCGTGGAGTTCAGCGGCAGCACTCTGACCCGTAGCGCGCTTCCGCGCATGGCGGCGCTGTTCCAGCACTGGTGCCAGCGGCTCACTACCTTGACGCCTGCCCAGCGTGAGCACTATGCGCATCTGGCGGAGCAGGAGGCCGGGCGCTTGCCGCCGATGGATCAGTTGCGTGAGCAGGCGTTTGGCTTCCCACCGCCCGGCAGGGTGGAGGAGGCGGAGTGGCGCGCGCTGTTGGCGCAACTGACAGACCGGCAGGGCGCCTGGCTGTGGGCCGCGCCGGATAACCGAGGGCAACAGGCCAGCGTGCAGGGATTCCCGCTGACACTCTCGACGCGCCCGCCTGAGCCGTTGCCAGCCGTGGCGACGCCTGACTGGCATTTCCACCCGTTGGCGCAACCCTCAGCCCTGCCAGCGTTACCTGTGAACGCGGTTCTCCTGCCGCAACAGGCGGCAACCAGCGGCGACCCGGTACTGCTGCTGCGCCCGGCGCGCGGCCACGCCTTCCCGGATGACTGGGGGCACGCCATACAGCGCGCCCTGCGGCCGCTGGCGGGCGATCTGGCCCATCAGGGTGGGGAACTGGCATTTGGCCGCCAGCAGGGCGTCTGGGCGCTGCGTTGCCGGGCACAGCCATCACTGATGCCACAGGCGTTGGCGCACATCTGCGCGCGGTTGCCGTTGTCGGCAGAGGCGGTGGCGCGAGGGCAGCAGGCCGCGCGTCAGGAGCAGCAGGCATGGCACGCGGACATTCCCATTCGTAGCCTGCTCAACCGCCTGCCGGGCTGTTTGGCCACGCCGACGGATAGCGCCTTTCCCGGCCATTGGCAGGCCAGCCTGTATGGCGGCGAAGAGTCGCTGCGCCTCTCGCTTGCCCGCCAGTTGAGCGCATTTCCGGCACCGGTCAACGCTGCGACCGGGATCGTCCCGATCCTGCCGCCAGTCCGGCGGATCTGGTCGATCGCCACCGCCAGCGCAGAGCGTGCGCTCCTGCTATTTTGCCCGCTTGACGATGCGCCGGACGCAAAAGTGGCGGGGCAGTTGCTGGCGATGATCTATGAGCCGCGCTTCTTCCAGCGGCTGCGGGTGGAGCTAAACATTGGCTACGTGGTCAGTTGCCGCTTCCACCAGAGCGCGGATCACGCGGGCATACTGTTTGCGCTGCAATCGCCGCACCTCACCACCCGCCAGCTCCTGAGCCACTGCAAAACGTTCCTCCAGGCCATGACGGCGGAGATCGCCGCGCTGCCCGCCGCAGCATTGTCGGAGATGCAGGCCGCGCTGATTGACCGTCTCCGCCAGCCAGCGGACAGCCTATTGGACCGCGCCTGGGACAACTGGCAGCATCCCGCCCCCGCGCTCGCGCTGATTGCACAGTGCGACCCTGACACGCTGCTTATGCACCACCAACGCCTCTGCCGCCAGCGCACCCGCTGGTGGATATTGAGCAACGAGTGGACACGCGACCGGGAATTGTCACCGGAAGCCAAAACGCAAAAACCCGCCTGATGGCGGGTTCTCCTTAGATATGTTGGGTAAAAGACGGTGAACCTAAAAAAGGATAATGCCCGGCTTAACCCGCTGGCATTACCCCTCTATAAGCGTGCTAAAAATTATTTCAGCGTAATATCCACCGTTAACCGGAATTCAAAACCGTAAAGTCCGTTGTTCCACTCTTTGCCCATGAAATGGATCAAGCCAGTATAGTGACCCGGTGGTAAATCAGGGTTTTCACTACGATTGAAGAAGAACTTCACTGAGTCTGGGTAGTTCCCATTGTCACATCGCGCGGCATTGTTCATCAGGAAAGTGCCGCAATCATTTGTGCGCGCCCCTTGCACATAGAGTGTGTATTGCTTGCCGGTGCCATCGGTCAGCACGATGGGCGTGGAAACATCACTCTTCTGGCTATATTGTATTTTCCAAACCAGGTTTGTCGGACCTGTGGTGGGTGCGACGGTTAAGTAACCCATTGAAGGATAGCCATAAATTCCCGCTGATTTATAGGTTGATGTATCGGACGTGATATACCAGGTGTCATACAACGTGCCGATGAAATTCACCGTATTATTCGTTTTGCTCGACGCATTAATGGAGACGGTAACCTCTGCCAGGCCATTGGTATTGCCTGACAGCGTGACCTTGCTCATACCCTGACTGTCTGTTTGCTGCGCGGTTGCTGACAGCTTGTTAATAGATGCTGTCCAGTTTACCGTCGCATTCGGCACAGGGTTGGCATTGGCATCCTTAATCTGCGCGGTATAGGTTGCCTTATCGCCGCCGTTACTCAGCACCGTGGTTTTATCCACGCTGAGGCTCGTGACGACTGCCGTTTTCACATCGCCGATGAAAGCGACTTTCGCGGCATTGAGCGTCATAGCAGGGGAGGTGAGGGATGCCGTCATCACCATATCGCTGGCTTTCAACGTTGTCGCGCTGACGGTCGCTACCCCGCTCGCATCGCTGTTGCTGCTTTTGGCAGACAGTGCCGCGCTGGCATCGCTGCTCTGCCAGCCAACAGCCACATCTGGCAGCAGGTTGCCGTTAGCGTCTTTCACCAGCACGTTCCAGATGACCTGCTCTACGCCATCCGCCACTGCCTGCGTTTTATCCGCCTGAATATCAGCCAGCTCCGCCGTGGTGATATCACCGATATACTCAACGCTGACGCGCTGCTCAGGGTGGTTAATCCCAGCCCCCAGTTGTGTGACCATGGCCTTGGTGGTCGTGAAGGTCATGGTTGCCGTCCCGGTGGCATTCGTCAGGCTGGTGTCGCCCGGCGTAAAGGTGCCCACACTGTTATCGCTTTCCCAGTGAACCAGCGCATCAGGCACGAGGTTGCCCTGGGCATCCTGAACCACCGCGGTTAGCGTCACGCTATCTTTCCCGGCCACCAGCCCACTCGTCCGGTCGGCGGTCATGCTGACCACTTGCGCAGTCGCTTTGTCAGCGCTAAAGAGGATGGTCTTCGTGGTTTTAGCGGGGGTTGCACCTACCCACGCGCCACCTGTATAGGCGATAGCGCTTTGTGAGCGTAGCTGTACCGTTGCCGTGCCGGTCGCATCTGTCACAGAGGTAGGTGACGAGAGCGTGAAGACCGGGTTCTGCTCAGTGGTGGTCGCTTCCCAATGCGTTGTTGCCTGATTCACTGGGTTGCCATAGCTGTCCAACACCGTGGCGATGAGCGTCACTGCATCACTGTTGTTGGCTATTGCGCTGTACTTATCCGCTTCGACCAGATCAACATGCGCGCTTTGCATATCGGCAACGATATTCAGCGTAAGGGCTTTCTGGCTACTGTTGACGCTGCTTGCCTGAACCTGGGTGGCTTGCGCCAGCGTGCCGCGGAAGGTCACGGTCGCGATGCCATCCGGCCCCGTTGTGGAGCGGGCTTCACTGAATTGCCCGGTGGCATTATCGCTTGTCCAGTTGACCATCACGCCCTGTACTGGGTGGTGATTGATATCCACCACTTCCGCACTCAAGGTAACAGTATCGCCCGCGGGAATGTCACCGGTTTTATCTGCCGTCAGCTTAACCAGTTGGGCCGTGGTCTTGTCCGCGGTGAAGGTGACGGTCGACGTGGCACTGCTGCCGTTGATGCTCATGGTAACCGTATAATCCCCGATTCCGGCGGAGGTCAGCGATACCACTGCCTCGCCCTGCGCATTGGTCTGGGAGGTGGTATCAGACAAGACGCCATTCCCCGGAGTGACTGACCACTCAACATCCGCATTGCTCAACGCATTGCCGTGGCTGTCCGTCACATTACCGGTGAAGGTGATGCTGTCCACGCCATTTGCCAGCGCGGTATCTTTGCTGAATTTCAGATCAACCGCCGTTGCCGTTTTCATGTCGCCGATAAAGGTGACCACTGGCGCATCGTAGGCAGCGCTGCTTCCTACGGTTGCTGACACGTTGACCTTGCCGGCTTCAGTGGTTTTGGCGGTGATGGAGGCTTTGCCGTTGGCATCCGTGGTGGTGGTTCCGGCAGAGAGCTGCGTTCCGGCTGGCGTGACCTGCCAGTCAACAGCGGTGTTCGCCAGTGCATTGCCATTCGCATCAGAAACCGTGGCGGTATAGGTGACGCTGTCCACGCCATCTGCGACTGCCTGGGTTTTATCCGTCTGGATATCCTTTATCTGGGCCGTAGTAGCGTCAGCCGTAAAGGTAAGCGGAACGGATGTTTGCGCCGCGCCGGCGGTAGCTCGGGCTGATACCGTGATCTGGCCGGCCTGTGTGGCCGTCAGCGTCATGGTGGCGTTGCCCTGTGCATCGCTGGTGCTAGATGGCGCATTCAACGTGCCCTTACCGGATGCCACTTCCCAGTTCACGGTCGCGTTAGAGACCGGGTGGTTGTTGGCGTCCACAACGTGGGCGACTAACGTGATCGCATCACTATTGTTCGCCACGGCCTGGGTTTTATCCTCCTTCAACGACTGCACCGTCGCGGTGGTCGCATCCGCGATAAAGTCGAGCGCTGGCGAAGTACGCGTCTGCCCATTGACGGTCGCGTTGACGGTAATCTTCTCTACCGCCGTGTTTTTCACGGTGATGCTGGCTTCACCCTGCGCATTGGTTGACACCTTCCCAGAGGAGAGCGTCGCCGTGCTGCTGGTGGTTTTCCAGGTCACTTCCACGCCGGCAACCGGATTTTTGCTGGCATCCTGTACACGGAGCGTCAGTGTGGTCGTGTCATTTCCATTGGCCAGAAGGGTGGTTTTACTGGCATTAATGTCGTCTGGGGTGGCGGTGGTAGTATCTGCCACAAAGCTGACATCCGGTGCGTTACGCGCCACGCCGCTGCCCGCGCTGGCGGACACGCTGACGGTCCCCGCTTGCGTGGTTTTCGCCGTCATCGTGGCTTTACCATTGGCGTCAGTGGTGGATGTCTTGCCTGCAAGCTGGGTCTGTGAAGGCACCGCCTCCCAGGTCACGGTCGTATTGGTCAGCGGGTTGCCGTTGGCGTCCTTCACGGTGGCGGTATAGGTCACCTTGTCCTGGCCATTTGCCACGGCCTGCGGTTTGTCCACCGTTACGTCGGTAACACCGGCGGTAACACTGTCGGCAATAAACGTCAGGGTGCCTGACAACTGTTCAGCCCCGGTGGTTGAGCGGGCGGAGACCTTGACCTGGCCTGCCTGTGTGGCGGTAAGCGTCACGACGGCATTACCCTGTGCATCACTGGTGCCCTGCGGCGCACTCAAGGTGCCACTGCCGGATGCCACGCGCCACTCGACGGTTGCCCCGGTAACGGCGTGGTTGTTATCCACTACATGCGCGGTGAGGGTGATGCGATCGTTATTGTTGGCTATTGCCTGAGTTTTATCCTCTGTAATTGACGCGACAGCCGCCGTGCTGGCGTCAGCCATAAACGTCAGTGCTGGGGAAGCCTGGCTTTGCCCATTAAAGACGGCATTGACCACCACATTCTCAACCGTGGTATCACTGACAGTGATGCTGGCTTCACCCTGCTTATCCGTCTGCACGCTGCTGGCGGAAAGGGCAGCCGTGGCGCTGGTGGTGTTCCAGGTCACATCCATATCGGGAACCGGGTTGTCGTTGGCGTCCACTAGCTGAGTGGTCAGTGTGGCGTTGTCCTTACCATTCGCCAGTAACGTGGTGTTGCTAGCGTTGACTGCGCGCAATGTTGCCGTTGAGCGGTCTGCGTTGAAGTGGGCCACCGGTGCACTCACCTCGTCGCCGCTGACTGCCTGGGCAAACACGCTGACATCACCTGCCAGAGTAGTGGTCACCGTTGCAGTAGCCTTGCCAGTGGCATCCGTTTGGCTGGTTGCGGTAATGGTGGTTTGCCCTGGGGAGGCGCGCCAATTTACCGGGCTGTTAACCAATGGATTACCGGAGGCATCAAGGACAGTGGCGGTGTATATCACGCTATCTGAGCCATTGGCTGTTGCCTGGGTTTTATTTGCCGTTATCTCCGTAATGGTCGCCGATGCGGTGTCGGCAGTGAACGTCAGCGTATTGGACGTTTTTGCCGTGCCGGATGCGATACTGGCCTCGACCAGTACTTGCCCAGCTTTGGTTGAGGTCAACGTAATCAGGGCGTTACCCTTGCTGTCACTGACAGTTTGCGCATCACTCAAGGTTGCCACGCCTTGCTTGACAGCCCAATTGACCGTGCTGTTTGCCACTGCGTGGCCGTTCGCATCGCTCACATGCGCCGTCAAGGTGATGCGATCGCTGTTATTGGCGGTCGCCTGATTTTTATCTTCCTGTATGGTCGCCACATTGGCGGTTGCGCTGTCGCTGGTAAAGGCGATGCTCTCCGATGTTTGCGTCTGCTTGCCAACTGTCGCGCTGACCGTCAGCATTTCCACGTCAGAAGAGGTGACGCTGATAGTGGCTTCGCCGTTGTCGTTCGTCTTGCTTTTGCTGGCAGAGAGATGCGCAGTTTGACTGCTGGTTTCCCATGAAATTTCAACGCCTTTAAGCGGATTATTATTGGCGTCCAGCAGCGTGGTTTTCAGTGTGGCTGCGTCCTGGCCGTTAGCCGGCACACTGGTTTTGTCTACTGTCAGCGGCGACAGAATGGCAGTGGAAACATCCACGACAAAAGTCAGCAGATCGGACTTAACCGGTGTACTGTTTGCTGGCGTAGCGGCAGAAACCACCACTTTCCCGATTTTCGGCGATTTGAGTGTCAGGGTTGCAATGCCCTCAGCATTGGTGGCACTCGACTTATCAGCCACATGGATCTGGCCATCTTCGCTCTCTACCGACCACTGTACCGAGGCATTTTCCAAGGGATGGTTGCTGGCATCTTTGACCAGAGCGCTTAAGGTCACGCTGTCCTGGTTATTGGCCTTAATCCGGGTCTTATCCTGATCAACCTTAACGACTTTTGCTGAGGCGGCATCAGCGGTAAAACTCAGCGGATCGCTGCTTATGCTGGCACCGTTTTCGATTTGGGCTGTCACGGTGGTGTTCAGCACCTCCGTGCTGCTCACCGTCACCGAGGCTTCGCCCTCTGCATTGGTGACGCTGGTGGCAGAGGAGAGAAGCGTCTTATCGTTGTCTGTTGTCCAGTGCAGGGTGATGTTACTGGCTGGCGTATTATCCTTTTTGACCACATGCGTGGTCAGGGTAATGGTGTCGCTGCCATTGGCCAGTGCGCTCTGTTTCGACGCATCCAGTGAGGTGAATTTAAGATCTTTGATCAGTGAGACGAGGGTAATGGTGGTGGTCGCCAGTTTCTGCGTGCCGTTCAGCAAGGGTTGAACCAGCACATCACCGGGCATCGTGCCGCTGGTGAAGGTACTGGTATAAACACCCGCGCTTTTCTCCGTCCAGCTGCTGATTTTTTCTTTCACATCCGGCGTTGCCGCCTTGACACCTTTCACACTCCTCTGGCGTACCAGTTCAGCGCTCAGGTTGCCAGCCAGCCCGGTAACCTGCTGCCCACTCACAGAAGCGATAGTGGTGGTGAGGGTTGTGGTACTGACGCCATCGGCCGCCAGGCTTGTGGCATCTAAACTGCTCTCGGAGACAAACTGTGCTTCGTCAAAGCCGTCAACGACCACTGACATATAGCTGTTGTCAGAGTGATTGCCCTGGTTATCCCAAGCGGTGGCAGAGACCACCCAGGCGTTATTCTCCTTGCCACCTTGCTGGTATGGGGGAAGCGTGATCGCCCATCCATTACCGACCTTATCGATTTTTCCGCCACGTTTAACCAGTGCATCATCCTGCCAGGTAAGGTGATCGACAGGGTATTTGCTTTTCACGTTGACGTTCACGGGCAGCACCTGCCCCTCTTTTCCCTCAATACGGGAAGGCAGAGAAAGGCTGATAAGCTCTTTTTTACGGTAGTCCAGGATGATGTTGTTGTTGCGGTTAACCAGCGCCATGCGGGAACCGAGCAGCGAACGCTGCTGTTTTACCTGATTAGGATCCAATTGGTCTTTCAACGGGACGCCGGCAGCCCAATTGAGTGCCAGATTGATCTGGGTATCTTGCTGGTCTTCTTTGCCAAATTTTTGATCCAGGCCAACGGTGACCAGCGGGAACGGGGTGTAGTTCAGGCCCGCCGTCAGGGCATACGGATCTTTTTGTCGATCGTCTTCATTGTTGCCAAACAGCGCCACATTGTCGCCGTAATACTTCTCCCAGGTTAACTTCGCGCCAAACTGCGGCCAACTGGGGAGGTAGCCTTCGGCCCGGATATCGTAACCATCAGCGACCCGCTCTTGGTAGTCCTCATACTCACGCGAATCCATCCAACCGGATAAGCGCTTATAGCCATTGGCGCTGATTTTCAGGTTATCCCACCCGAGTTCGCCACCCACACCCAGGCGCTGGTGCGCATTGTGCGAAATCTGACGATCGTAAAAGAGGTTAACCCCCCACATCCAATTGTCCGAGAAATGACGATAACCGACGCCGAGGTTAATGATGTTTTGGTCATCATGGCGTCTCCCACCGAACTGACTGAACAGCAGGTTCTGCTTCTTGTCATCGTACAGGGGGAACAACAGATCCAAATCAGCGCTGTCCAGTGAGAATTCATCATCAACGCTGACGTTGATTGCCGCAGTACCGAACTGTTGCAGCCACTGTTGGATTTCAGCGGTCGCCATTGAAGTACCCGCATTGATCATGGTGCTGGTCAGCGCATCCGCCGAGTTATCCTGGCTTAGCATGTTGCCGGCTGTGGTAGCCATTTGTGCCAGGCTCTGTTCAGTTGGTGTTGCCTGCGTGCTGGGCGTAGCCGAAAGGGTCTGTTCCGTATCGGCGAAGGCCGAAAAAGAAAACATCCAAGGGTTGATGCTTGTGATAAAGAGGTAAATTGTTGCCTGGAAGAAAGCAACAACCCTCCTAATTGAAGGATGCATGGTTTATTCCTGTTAAATCTCTTGATTTAAGGTTGAATAACATTTGCCTTTTATGTCTCTACCGAAAAAGAGTCTTTTTTGCTGGGTGGCAGAGATTCGATTTTATCGCTAGATGATGCTTGTCTCTTGTGCTTAATAACTCCTACGCATTCATTTTATGAATGGCAATATGTTTCATCATATGGGGGATCTTCGCTGCCATGACCGGATTTCCGTGTAAATCTATCGGTGCAATTCGTCTATCTGCTTTATCACCCCCTCTGATTTTAAATAGAGACCAAGCTTGGATTGTTTTGATCTATCCCAGATTTTATTTTATAAGTTCTTGTTTTATATTGTTATTATGAATGTAGGTAAGACGAATGCTATTCTTTCCTCATTGCTCAATTTCAACCGTTACCCATCAAGTACTGCAATGGATAATAGGCAGGCATGCAACAAGCGAGATTTATTCTAATTTGCTATAAAATATAGCGATCATTGATGAAAATCAACGCTTTATGAAACTTGTTCGGATAAACAATTCATTTATGGCCTGATTAGTTCGTAAAATAATTCGTTGTTAATTTGTGGTTTCTTTTATTGGGGTGTATTAATTTTTAACCGGTTGCTCTTCTTTTGAGAAAATAATGTGAAATCATTCAGCTCATTTTATTTTTCTTAATTCATTGTGTGAAAATATTGAATTAAAAATATTTGGTATGAATATGTATCTACGAGAAGGACGCAAAGTTTATGGCTGGTAGCACTGTGAGGATATTGTCAAAAGGGAGGGTGAGGAGAAGGGCGCCCGCGCTGTCCGCAGGAAGCGGCGAGTGAATCGAACGCAGTTCGATGGAGAGTCCGGATGCCAGAAAAGCAAAAACCCGCCGTAAGGCGGGTTTTTTGAATAGTGGTGCCCGGACTCGGACAAAACGCCGGGAGCGTTTTGCACAGCGCGTTAGCGCTGCCCGCAGGGCGAGCCGCAGGAAGCGGCGAGTGAATCGAACGCAGTTCGATGGAGAGTCCGGATGCCAGAAAAGCAAAAACCCGCCATAAGGCGGGTTTTCTGAATAAGTGGTGCCCGGACTCGGAATCGAACCAAGGACACGGGGATTTTCAATCCCCTGCTCTACCGACTGAGCTATCCGGGCAACGGGGCGCATTAAACCGTATTGGCTGGATGCCGTCAACGGCTTTATGCATATTTCTCCCTGCAAATGATTCGACTGCTCTCTTTTCCATCAATATCCCTCGGTGAGGGCGGATGAGCGCCGTTTTTCATCGGGCGGGCGTCAGGCCAGAGCACCATATTTCCGGCATTGCGCGACCTGCAAAACATCCTCTGCCAGCCGCAATGCCACCGCGACGTCGTGGGCCTGATGTTTTATCAGCAATTTACTCAGGCACCCCTCCAGAATCAGCTCCATCTGCTCGGCTACCATCGGCGCATCATCGGCGTCCATCTCCTGCAGCAGCGCCAGCGTGTAGTCATAGGAGGCGCGCTTTTGCTGCTCCGCCAGCTGGTGCACCGGGTGCTCCGTATCTGGGAAGAAGCTACAGGCGGCGATAAACAGGCAGCCGGGGTAGCGTTGCTGCTCCACATACTCACCGAGCACTTTGTAGCGCGCCAGCAACTTCTGTTGCGGCAACAGCGTCTCATCAAGCAGCAGTTGCCGCCGCCAGGCATCAATCTGTTGGCCGTGGTGGCGCAGGCAGTCATAGAGCAGCGCCTCGCGATCCGGCCAGAAGCGGCTTAACTCCTCCACTGAACTGCCCGACGCCGTGGCCACCATCTCCACTGTGGTGGTGGCCAATCCGCGCTGCTCCAGGAGCGTTAATGCATGGTTCAGCACTTGTTCACGTTGCACGTTGGCGTTCTCCCGTTTCCCCATTCAGACAAGTAGTGTCGTTTACTGATCCCGTTTCTGCAAATGCGCCGTGAAGGCTGGCGCGTCCATAAACCCGGTAATGCGCAGGGCGGTCTGCTCCTCCCCCTGGCGATTGAACAGCAGAATAGTTGGCAGGCCCAGCACCTTCAGCTCGCGCAGCAGTGCCTGCTGTTCCGGCGTATTGGCGGTGACATCCGCCTGCAACAGCACGGTATCCGCCAGCGCACGCTGTGCCTCCGGCTGGCTGAAGGTGTACTTCTCAAACTCTTTGCAGGCTACGCACCAGTCGGCATAGAGATCAAGCATCACGCGCTGGCCGTGCGCCTGTTGCAGCGCCTGCGCCAGCTCTGCCCGGCTACGGATCGGTTGGAAAGCCAGCGCGGGCGGTTGGGCCGCGGTGGTCGGGGAGGGGAAGGCCCACTCCTGAACTGGGCGCGCCACCACCAGCGCGGCGGCCAACAGCAGCAGTTGCAGCGGCCGAATGCCGCGCCGTGTGCCCTTCAGGCTCAGCAGGAACGCCCAACCGAAGAAGGCGATGCCGAGCAGGCTCCATAGCCGTTCTCCCCAGGTGTCGCCCACGATCCGCTCCAGCAGGAACACCGGCAGCGCCAGAATCACAAAGCCGAACGCCTCTTTCACATGCTGCATCCACGGCCCGCTGCGTGGCAACAGGCGGTTGCCGAACAGCGTTACCGCCATCAGCGGTAGCCCCATGCCCAGCGCGTAGAGATAGAGCGTGCCACCGCCAGCCAGCAGATTGCCGCTCTGGGCGATGTAGAGCAGGATGGCGCTCAGCGGCGCGGTGGTGCAGGGGGAGCAGATCAGCCCGGCCAGTGCGCCCATCGCAAACACGCCGGGCAGCGAGCCGCCGCGCTGGTGATTGCTCCATAGTGCCAGCCGGGTCTGGAGGGCGGAGGGCAGTTGCAGGGTGAACAGGCCGAACATCGACAGCGCCAGCAGCACAAACAGTACCGACAGGCCCACCAGCACCGCCGGGCTTTGCAGGGCTGCCTGGAAGGAGAGACCGGCAGCGGCCACCACCAGCCCCAGCAGGGTGTAGGTCAGCGCCATCCCTTGCACGTAGGCCAGCGCCAGCCAGAAGATGCGGCCACTGCGCTGGCGTTGCTCACGCCCAAGGATCAGGCCGGAGATGAGCGGGTACATCGGCAGCACGCAGGGAGTGAAGGCAACGCCAATGCCAATCAGCAGCGCCCAGAGCGGCGAGAAGGGCCGCGAGGCGGGCGGGGCGTCAGGAACCACCACCGGCGGCGCGGCGGCTGGCGTTGTTTCGTCCGGCGTAACCGCCGTCAGCGGTACGATTTTGGTCTCTGGCGGGTAGCAGAACCCCGCCTCTGCACAGCCCTGATAGGTCACCTTCAGCTGGCTGCCCGGCGCGGCGCGGTCAATCGGCAGGGCCACGGACAGCGCATCCTTATAGATTTCGGTAATGCCGAAAAACTCATCTTTATGCGACAGCCCCTCCGGCAACGTCACCGACCCGAGGGTGGCGTTATCGGCCGTCCACTGGATCTGCTGGCGATAGAGGTAGTAACCGGGCTTGATCTGCCAGTTGAGCGTCAGTTGCGCGCCGCGCTGGGCGAAATCAAAGGCGAACGCCTGATCGGGCGGCACGAATTGCTGGGAAGTAGGCTGCGAAAAGAGTGAGGCGTGCGCAGCCAAAGGGAGCAGCAGCAGGCTGCCCGCCCAGATTATGGCTTTAATGATGCGGTAATCCATGAGAGGTAATCTTTGTCTCCGTCGCGAACCGGTAGTACCAGCAGTTCCGGTGTCTGATAGGGGTGGTGTTGTTTTAGGCAGGCGAGCAGCGCCTCTTGGTGCGCGCTGTCGCTCTTGATCAGCATCTGCACCTCATACTCCTGTTCAAGCTTGCCCTCCCAGTAGTACATCGAACTGGCGCCGGGCAACACGGTCACGCAGGCGGCCAGCTTCTCGCCAAGGGCGACGGCGGCCAGCCCTTGCGCACTCCCTTCGTCCGGTGCGGTACAGAGCACGACAATCGCGGTGGGTTCAGTCATCAGGGCCTCGCGTGGGGTAGGGATGAAACAGCAGGAGCAGAGACTATAGCGCGAAGCGTCGGGGGCTTGAAGGCGGGGCGGTGGATTTTACCGCGGGCAGCCAACGCTGCCCGCGTAAGCCGTCAGAGCAGCAGGCCGCCGATCGCGAAGCTGAAGATGACCGAGAGCGTCACGCCCAGCGTACCGGGGATAAAGAAGGGGTGGTTGAAGACAAAGCGCCCAATGCGGGTGGTGCCGGTGTCATCCATCTGCACCGCCGCCACCAGCGTCGGGTAGGTCGGTAGGATAAACAGGCCAGAGACCGCCGGGAAGGAGGCCAGCGCGGTCAGCGGCGCGACCCCCAGCGCCATCGCCATCGGCATCAACGCCTTGGCGGTGGCCGCCTGCGAATAGAGCAGGGCAGAGCAGAAGAAGAAGATCACCGCCAGCAGCCAGGGGTGGGACTGGATGACGCTGCCAGCCGTGTCTTTAATCCACGTCAGGTTGTCCTGCACAAAGGTATCGCCGAGCCAGGCGACGCCGAGGATACAGATGCTGGCGCTCATGCCGGCCTTGAAGGTGCTGGCATTCAGGATGGCGGCGGTATCAATGCGGCAGGCCAGGGTGATTAGTGTCGCGACGCTCAGCATGATGATCAGGATGGCGTTAGTGGTGCTGGTCAGCGGCTGCGCCGGGGTGCCGAACAGCGCCAAATGGACGCCGTTGCTGTTATAGATGGCGTAGAGCACCACCGCCAGCACGCCGAGCAGGAACAGCAGCACCGAGCGCGCCGCGCGCGGCGGGATGGTCAGGCTATGGTTGCCGCGCAGTGTCACCAGACCCTCCGCCAGCCGCTGCTGGTAGACCGGGTCATCCGAGAGCCGGGCATTGAACAGCCAGCTCACCAGCAGTGACATCACCAGCACCCCCGCCAGCGTGGCCGGGATCATCACGCCGAGCAGCGTCAGGTAGCTGATACCGTGCGGCTCCATCGCGGAGGCCATAAAGACCACCGCCGCCGAGATGGGCGAGGCGGTGATGCCGATCTGCGCCGCCACAACGGCGGTGGAGAGTGGGCGGCAGGGGCGGATGCCCTGCTCCTTCGCCACCTCGGCAATCACCGGCAGTGCCGACAGCGAGATGTTACCGGTGCCGGCAAACAGCGTCAGGAAGTAGGTGACCACCGGGGCCAACAGGGTGATGTAGCGCGGGTTGCGCCGCAGCAGCTTCTCGGTCTGGTGCACCAGATAGTCCATCCCGCCGGCTACCTGCATCGCGGAGATGGCCGCGATCACCGCCATAATGATGGAGATGACATCAAAGGGGATGGAACCGGGCTTGACGCCCACCAGCGCCAGCGCCAGCACCCCCAGCCCACCTGCAAAGCCAATCCCGATGCCGCCCAGACGGGCGCCAAGGAAGATGGCCAGCAGCACAATGACAAATTCGAGTATCAACATGGTTCTGCTCTCGCGCTTATGGCGCGCTCCTTAGTGAAAAATGAAAACGTATTGTTATTATCTTGTGAGTACCAAAAGAAAAGGGCACGTTATCCGTAGAAATAACGTGCCCTGAGGTCAGGTCGGAACAGGTTTACTGTTCATTTTCATCGGTATAGCGTTTGGCTTTGTAGGCCGGGAACATCAGGTTTTGCACCGAGAAGATGTCGTCCAGCTCCGCCTCAGTCAGCAGGCCGCGCTCCAGCACCACTTCACGCACGCTCTTGCCGGTCTCCGCACAGATCTTGCCGACGATGTCGCCATTGTGGTGGCCGATGAACGGGTTGAGGTAGGTGACGATGCCGATGGAGTTGAACACGTAAGATTCGCACACCGCTTTGTTGGCGGTAATGCCGTTGACGCACTTCTCCAGCAGGTTATAGCAGGCGTTGGTCAGGATGTGGATCGACTCGAACATCGCCTGCCCAATTACCGGCTCCATCACGTTCAGTTGCAGCTGGCCCGCCTCGGAGGCCATGGTGACGCAGGTGTCATTGCCGATCACCTTGAAGCAGACCTGATTCACCACCTCTGGCACCACCGGGTTGACCTTGGCGGGCATGATGGAGGAGCCAGCCTGCAACTCAGGCAGGTTGATCTCATTCAGGCCCGCGCGCGGGCCGGAGGAGAGCAGGCGCAAGTCATTGCAGATTTTGGAGAGTTTCACCGCCAGCCGCTTCAGCGAGCTGTGCACCATCACGTAGGCGCCGCAGTCGGAGGTGGCCTCAATCAGGTCTTCTGCCGGCACGCAGGGCAGGTTGCTCACCTCGGCCAGGTATTTCACCGCCAGCGGCTGGTAGCCCTCTGGCGTGTTGAGGCGGGTGCCGATGGCGGTCGCGCCGAGGTTTACTTCCAGCAGCAGTTCACCGGTGCGCAGCAGGTTTTTGGTCTCTTCCGCCAGCAGCACGTTAAAGGCATGGAACTCCTGGCCGAGGGTCATCGGCACCGCGTCCTGCAACTGGGTGCGGCCCATCTTCAGGATGGTTTCGAACTCCTTGGATTTGCGCTCAAAGCCCTCGCCCAGCTGGCCAATGGCATCAACCAGCTTCAGGATCGAGGCATAAACCGCGATGCGGAAGCCGGTCGGGTAGGCGTCATTGGTGGACTGGCACTTATTCAGGTGATCGTTCGGGTTCAGGTACTGGTACTCGCCCTTCTGGTGCCCCATCAGCTCCAGACCGATGTTGGCCAGCACTTCGTTGGTGTTCATGTTGAGGGAGGTGCCCGCGCCGCCCTGGAACACGTCCACCGGGAACTGGTCCATGCACTTGCCCTTATTCAGCACCTCATCACAGGCCAGGATAATGACATCGGCGATCTTGCGTGGGATGGTTTTCAGTTCTTTGTTTGCCAGCGCAGCCGCTTTCTTCACCATCACCATGCCGCGCACGAACTCCGGGACGTCGCTGATTTTGGTATTGCTGATGTAGAAGTTTTCAATCGCACGCAGGGTATGGATCCCATAGTAAGCCTCTGCCGGCACTTCACGGGTGCCCAGCAGATCTTCTTCGATACGAATAGTGTTAGACATAGAACCTTCTTGTTTGATGCCGTAAATGGATGACTGAATAAATAGTAGACTTTGGGCTGAATCGTGCCTGCACCACAGGATAAACCACCGCCCCGCTGGCGGGCACGATCATATGCTGCTTTTCAAGAAATGCACGTGCGCGGCTCACTCCCCACGCAATCCATCCCGCCCAGTTTTATATCTGTGAAGGAGTTCACACTTCCCGTCCGGCCAGAAGAAAAGTCACCGGTACGGTTGAATTCTTCCGCTGGCAGCACCATCTCAAGGTAGTCAGCCCGGTTGCGTGGCAGCCTGGCCCCCCATTTTTACGCGTTGGCGACCAACATGCCAGCGCGTTTGCTGAAAGGAGAGTGCGGTGCGCCTGTTACCGTTATTGGTGATATTTCTGCTGGCCTACATCGAAATATCACTGTTTATCCAGGTTGCCCATGTGCTGGGCGTCTTCCTTACCCTGCTGCTGGTGATCTTCACCTCCGGCGTTGGGATTTCGCTGGTGCGCAATGAGGGGATGAAGACCCTAATGCAGATCCAGCAAAAGCTGGCGTTGGGCGAAAGCCCGGCGGCAGAGATGATCAAGAGCGCATCGCTGCTGCTGGCGGGCTTCCTGCTGCTGCTGCCCGGTTTCTTTACTGACTTCCTCGGCCTGCTGCTGCTATTGCCGCCGGTGCAAAAACACCTGACGCTGAAACTGTTGCCGCACCTCACCTTTAGTCGCGGCGGTTTCCGCGCCGGGCAGGGTGGCGGCGCGACCTTTGAGGGTGAATACCAGCGCAAGGATGAGTACCACGAGCGCTTGGGCCACACCGACCGCGAGAAAGACGACAAGTAGGGCGAAAGCTGAAAAGGCCAGGCTGGGGTGGCGGCGTCCGCCCCGGCACGCTAGAGTGCGGGCTGGCCTAAGGCGGCCCACCAATTTTGCGGGGCAGGGCAAGAACGAAAAATTTTTTTGGTCTGTCCCTTGAAGGGGGCGTGAATGCCCCCATCTAGAAAACCACGAGGCCGGAGGCATACCCCGGCATCTCTTATCCTGAATCAGATATGGACCTTCTCAAAGGAGAGCTATCAATGAAAATTCGTCCATTGCATGACCGCGTTATCGTCAAGCGTAAAGAAGTCGAGTCTAAATCTGCTGGCGGCATCGTTCTGACCGGCTCTGCGGCGGGCAAATCTACCCGTGGCGAAGTGCTGGCTGTGGGCAATGGTCGCATCCTGGAAAACGGCGAGATCAAGCCGCTGGATGTGAAAGTTGGCGACATCGTTATTTTCAACGACGGCTACGGCGTGAAAGCCGAGAAGATCGACAATGAAGAAGTGTTGATCATGTCTGAAAGCGACATTCTGGCGATTGTTGAAGCGTAATTCACGCGCAAATCACTGAACTGAACGAATTTAAGGGAAAGTAAAATGGCAGCTAAAGACGTAAAATTCGGTAATGACGCTCGTGTAAAAATGCTGCGCGGCGTTAATGTGCTGGCTGATGCGGTAAAAGTTACCCTGGGCCCAAAAGGCCGTAACGTAGTGCTGGACAAATCCTTCGGCGCACCGACCATCACCAAAGACGGCGTATCCGTTGCACGTGAAATCGAACTGGAAGACAAGTTCGAAAACATGGGCGCACAGATGGTGAAAGAAGTGGCCTCCAAAGCGAACGACGCTGCGGGCGACGGCACCACCACCGCCACCGTTCTGGCACAGTCCATCATTACTGAAGGCCTGAAAGCCGTTGCCGCTGGCATGAACCCGATGGATCTGAAGCGCGGCATCGACAAGGCGGTTATCTCCGCTGTTGAAGAGCTGAAAAAACTCTCCGTTCCGTGCTCTGATTCCAAAGCGATCGCTCAGGTAGGTACTATCTCCGCCAACTCCGACGACACCGTGGGCAAACTGATTGCCGAAGCGATGGAAAAAGTCGGCAAAGAGGGCGTGATCACTGTTGAAGAGGGTACTGGCCTGCAAGACGAGCTGGACGTGGTTGAAGGTATGCAGTTCGACCGCGGTTACCTCTCCCCTTACTTCATCAACAAGCCGGAAACCGGTTCTGTTGAGCTGGAAAGCCCGTTCATCCTGCTGGCTGACAAGAAGATCTCCAACATCCGCGAAATGCTGCCAGTGCTGGAAGCCGTGGCGAAAGCCGGCAAACCGCTGCTGATCATCGCGGAAGATGTGGAAGGCGAAGCGCTGGCGACCCTGGTGGTTAACACCATGCGCGGCATCGTGAAAGTGGCTGCGGTGAAAGCGCCGGGCTTCGGCGACCGTCGTAAAGCCATGCTGCAAGACATCGCTACCCTGACTGCCGGTACTGTTATCTCTGAAGAGATCGGTCTGGAGCTGGAGAAAGCGACGCTGGAAGACCTGGGTCAGGCTAAACGTGTGGTCATCAACAAAGACACCACCACCATCATCGATGGCGTGGGTGACGAAGAGACCATTCAGGGCCGCGTAACCCAGATCCGTCAGCAGATCGAAGAAGCGACCTCTGACTACGATCGCGAAAAACTGCAGGAGCGTGTGGCTAAACTGGCTGGCGGCGTCGCTGTCATCAAAGTGGGCGCAGCAACTGAAGTTGAGATGAAAGAGAAGAAAGCCCGCGTTGAAGATGCCCTGCACGCAACCCGTGCTGCGGTAGAGGAAGGCGTGGTAGCGGGTGGCGGCGTGGCGCTGGTGCGTGTGGCAAATGCCATCGCTCAGAGCGGCCTGAAAGGCGACAACGAAGACCAGAACGTGGGTATTCGTGTTGCGCTGCGCGCGATGGAGTCCCCGCTGCGTCAGATCGTCTCCAACGCCGGTGAAGAGCCGTCCGTTGTGGCTAACCAGGTGAAAGCCGGTGAAGGTAACTTCGGTTACAACGCGGCCACTGAAGAGTACGGCGACATGATCGGCATGGGTATCCTGGATCCGACCAAAGTGACCCGTTCTGCTCTGCAGTACGCCTCTTCCGTTGCTGGCCTGATGATCACCACCGAGTGCATGGTGACCGAGCTGCCGAAAGAAGAGAAAGCAGACATGGGCGCCGCAGGTATGGGCGGCATGGGTGGCATGGGCGGCATGATGTAATCCGTCCCTGACTGTCCCCCACAGTCTGTAGCGAAACCCCCGGCCCCGGCCGGGGGTTTTTATTTATCTGCGCATTAATTCGCAACTAATTGATTGTTGCTGCTATATATCTATCATAGTCTCGCTGAATTAACGTATAAACTGTAGACTACCTGCGCGCAGCCTATCGTCAGGGCAGCGGATGCCTAACCGGCACGGCGCCCCGGCTGGTAAGGTCGGCGAGAGTCTTAACTATATGGGGAAAAAGATGCGGATTAACGTCTTTCTTGGTCTTTCAGCAGCCTTGCTGCTGGCGGGTTGCAGCAGTACCCACCAATTGAGTTCGGCTGGCCAGCAGGTCAAATTCACCGACAGCCAACCGAGCAGCAGCTGCCGGCTGGTGGGTGAGGTGACCGGCTCGCAGAGCAACTGGTTCTCTGGCACCGGTGGCGATGGCAGTTCCATGCGCGGCGCGGCCAATGACCTGCGCAACAAAGCGGCGGATATGGGCGGCAACGTCATTTATGGCGCCACCAGCCCGAGTGAGGATTTCTGGTCCAGCTTCGTCCCGAAAGACAGCAAAATGGTGGGTCAGGTCTACCACTGCCCCTGACAGGCAGGCAAGCAGTGCCCGGTGGCGAGGTCTCCCTCGCCCTCCTTGGGCCGTCAGGCTTGCTTCAGGTAGAGATCGAGCGGCGTTTTGCTCGGCTCGCCGCCCACTTCCCGCGCCAGCTTCGGCACCATATAGCCGGAGACTTTGGTCAGCAGCGCCTTCACCAGCGCCCGCGCCTCATCATCCCCCACCATAAAGTGCGCCGCCCCCTGTACCTTATCCAGCACATGCAGGTAGTAAGGCAAAATGCCCGCGTCAAACAGGGCGTTGCTCAACTGCGCCAGGATCTCCGCGTCATCATTGACGCCGCGCAGCAGCACGCTCTGGTTTAGCAGCGTCACGCCAGCCCGCTTCAATTGCGCCATACTTTGACGCAGGGCGTCATCGATCTCCTGCGGGTGGTTGATGTGGGTCACCATCAGCACCTGCAAGCGGGAGCTGGACAGCCGCTGGCAGAATGCCGGCGTGATGCGGGCTGGGATCACTACCGGCAAGCGGCTATGAATGCGCAGCCGTTTTAGGTGCGGAATTGCCTCCAGCTCACCGATCAGCCAATCCAGTTCGTGGTCTTTGGCCATCAGCGGATCGCCGCCGGAGAAAATTATTTCATCCAATTCTTCATGCAGACGGATATACTCCAACGCCCTGGACCAGTTGGCCCGGTTGCCTTGGTTATCCTGATAGGGGAAGTGGCGGCGGAAGCAGTAACGGCAGTTGACCGCACAGCCGCCCTTGACCAGCAACAGCGCGCGGTTGCGGTACTTGTGCAGCAAACCGGGCACCACGCTCTGCTGCTCTTCCAGCGGATCGGTGGTAAAACCGGGTGCGGCGACAAACTCTTGCTGGGCAGTCAATACCTGGATCAACAGGGGATCCGTCGGATCGCCGGGTTGCATCCGGGCGGCAAAGGCGCGGGGTACGCGCAAGGGGAAGAGGCGACGGGCATCACGTCCCGCCTGCAGCTCCGGATGGTGTTCAAGGCCGAGCAGGGTTAACAGTTCATCCGGGTCAGTAATAACATCGGCGAGTTGCTGCAACCAATCTTCTCTAACCGCCGTGTCTTGGGTTATAATATGTGCCATTTTTTTGGCTAAGCTACCAGTTTACATTATTCAGAGGGCCACTATGGCGACTTATTCTAGCAACGATTTCCGTGCCGGTCTTAAAATCATGTTCGAAGGCGAGCCTTACGCTGTCGAATCCAGCGAGTTCGTCAAACCGGGCAAGGGCCAGGCGTTTGCGCGTGTTAAAATGCGTCGTCTGCTGACCGGCACCCGTGTTGAGAAAACCTTCAAATCCACTGACTCTGCCGAAGGCGCAGACGTGGTCGACATGAACCTGACTTACCTCTACAACGACGGTGAGTTCTGGCACTTCATGAACAACGAAACCTTTGAGCAGCTGGCTGCGGATGCGAAAGCCGTAGGCGACAGCACCAAATGGCTGCTGGATCAGGCTGAGTGCATCGTGACCCTGTGGAACGGCCAGCCGATCTCCGTGACCCCGCCGAACTTCGTTGAGCTGGAGATCGTTGATACCGATCCGGGCCTGAAGGGCGACACCGCAGGGACTGGCGGCAAGCCGGCTACCCTGTCCACTGGTGCCGTGGTGAAAGTACCGCTGTTCGTCCAGCTGGGTGAAGTGATCAAAGTTGACACCCGCTCTGGCGAATACGTTTCCCGCGTGAAGTAATGCCCCTGCCGCTGCGACGCCCGTTGCAGCGGCAATTTTGGATCCCTACCATGCTGAATAAAATCCAGCGCCTTGCCCTGTTCCTGCTGATGCTCACCGCCCTGACCGGCTGCAACACCGCCCGCGGCATGGGTGAAGATATCCAGCACCTTGGCAGCGCCATCTCCCATATCGCCAGCTGATTTGTCCGCTTAAAAAATATCCTGTTGTTTTCCGCATGTTTTCTTTTCTTGGCTACACTAAAGGGGCATGAGCACACTTCCCTGTAGAAGAAGGATATTTTTATGTTGAAGAAAACTCTTTTGGTGGTGCTGTCCTTGGCGTTTCTCTCTTCACTGACAGCGTGCAATACGACGCGTGGGGTGGGGCAAGATGTTGAAGCCGGCGGCGAGGCAATCCAGCGTACTGCTCAGTAATAGGAAGGGTACGGACACGCTGTCTCTGTGACCGTACCTGATTTTTCTCAGGACTGGTTAACCCAAATCAATTTGCTGGTATCAAAGCCATAGCGTTTGGCAGTCTCCAGCAACCGGCTTTTCGCCACCTCATCCAAAATCGGCGTGCGTGACAAAATCCACAGGTACTTCTTGTTCGGGCCGCAGACCAGCGCGTACTGGTAGTTACGGTCCAGCTCTATTACGTTATAGCCACCATAGAAAGGGCCGAAGAAGGAGACCTTGAGTGCCGCACGCACCGGTGTCCCCAGAAAATAGCCCTTGCCCTCACTCTCCTGCCAGGTTTTCTTTTTGGGATTGTAGCCGCGGTTGATCACCTTGATGCCGCCATCCTGACGGGTGCTGTAGTTGGCGGTGACATGATCCAGCCCACGCTCGAACCCATGATCCATGCGGGCGATCTCATACCAGGTGCCGAGGTAGCGCGGCAGTTCGAAGTTCTCTACCACTTTCACATCCGGTGGCGGCTTCACGCTACATGCTACCGAAAATAGCGCGGTCATCATGACGCCAAGTTTTGACCAAAGATGCATAGCCTTTCCTTTTCTCATCCATCTGCCTTAAGTGTAGGTAATAAAAATGAATAAGAGGCAAGCCGCCAAATAAAAACGGCCCCGCAGGGCCGCTGTCAGTGCTGGCGCGCTTAGAGCGCCAGCAGGCCGATGGCGCTGACGATGGTCAAAATGGCGGCCAGTCCATAGAACAGCCACTTGCCCGCCGGGATGTGCAGCTTGAGATCGTGGGTCATGTGGTGCAGGCGATGCAGCCCGCACCACAGCGGCAGCGCCGCCATCAGGAACAGGAATATCCGCCCCAGCCAGCTCTGGCCAAAGGCCAGTACGCGCGCGTAGCTGAATGCCCCGTCTGGTGCCCAACCCAGCGGCAGCAGCACGCCGAGCAGCAGGATCACGGCGGGCGCCACCAGCGCCGTCCACATGCCGCCGGCACCAAACAGCGCCCAGAACGGCGGCTCATCAGAGCGTTTCGGTTGTTGGTTCATCAGGTTTCCCCCTTCTCAATAGAGCGCCAGTAGCAAAATCGCCAGCGACAGCACCACCATCACGCCCCACAGCAGGGCGACCAGTGGGGCCGGTTTCAGCTTCTCCCCTTTTACGATCAGGGTGGCGGCTTTCGGTGCCAGTTCAAACCAGGTTTTGCTGTGCAGCAGCGCCGCCGCCAGTGCGATCAGGTTGAGCGCCATCACCAGCGGATTTTGCAGCAGCTGGACAAACGCTTCCCACCCCTCTGGCCCGGCCTTCAGCCGGTAGATGCCGTGGATCAGCAGTAGGCTAAACCAGACGGCGGGGAGGGCAGTGGCCTCGCGCAGCATGTAGAAGCGGTAGAATGCCAGCCGTTGCCACCAGTCAGGTGTCACCGGGCGGACATAGGGTTTGCGTTGGGTGGTCATCATGGCTCTCCTTATCGCGGCTTCAGCATGGCAATCATGAAATCCTTGCTGCTCTCCACCTTGCCCTGCTGGATAGCGGCGGCCGGGTCAACCTGTTTCGGGCAGACCTCTGAACAGTAACCGACGAATGTGCAGCGCCAGACGCCGTTTTCCCCGCTGAGTTGCGGCATCCGTGCGGCCTTACCGCGATCGCGGCTGTCGAGGTTGTAGCGGTGGGCGAGGGTGATGGCCGCCGGGCCAATGAACTCCGGGTTCAGGCCGAACTGTGGGCAGGCGGCGTAGCACAGCCCGCAGTTGATGCAGCTAGCGAACTGGTGGTATTTCGCCATCTGCGCCGGGGTTTGCCGGTTAGGCCCCTCTTCGGGTTGGCGCGCATTGCCGAGGATATAGGGCTTGATCGCCTCCAGGCTCTCGATGAAGTGTGTCATGTCGACCACCAGATCGCGTTCGATCGGGAAGTTGCCGAGCGCCTCCACCTCCATGCCCTGTGGGTAGTCGCGCAAGAAGGTTTTGCAGGCCAGCTTCGGCACGCGGTTGACCATCATGCCGCAGGAGCCGCAGATCGCCATCCGGCACGACCAGCGGTAGGCCAGATCTGGCGCAAGGTGATCTTTGATGTAGCCGAGGGCATCCAGCAACGAGGTCTGCTCATCGTAAGGCACCCGGTATGGCTCCGGGTGCGGCGCGGTGTCGATCTCGGGGTTATAGCGCACGATCGTCAGGATCATCTCAGCCATGGGTCTGCTCCTCTGCCGGGTTTTCAGACGCTGCGCCATAGACCCGTTTGGCCGGCGGCAGGGTGGTAATCTTCACCTCGCTGTAGTCGATGCGCGGCGTGCCGCCGGGGGTGGCGAAGGCGAGGGTGTGTTTCAGGAAGTTCACGTCGTCACGCTCCGTGCAGCCGGGGTCAAGCCGCTGGTGCGCGCCGCGCGACTCACGGCGGGCCAGCGCGGAGTGCGCCATGCATTCGGCCACCTCCAGCCCGTGCATCAGCTCCAGCGTATAGAGCAGGTCGGTATTGAAGACACTGCCCTTGTCGGTGATGGCGATGCGTTGGCTGCGCTCCTTCAATTCCGCCAGCTTATCGACGGTCTTCTGCATCAGCGCCTCGGTACGGTAGATGCCGCACCCCTCCTCCATCGCCATGCCCATCTCATCACGCAACGCCCCCCAGCGCTCGCCGCCCTGTTGGTTCATGCGTTGCACCAGCCGCTTCTCAATGTCACGGGCCTGGCTCTCCAGCGCCTGCTGCGGGGCAGGGGCGCTCTCGGCCGCCCGCAGCGCCGCCTGCTCGCCGGCAATGCGGCCAAAGACCACCAGTTCTGCCAGCGAGTTGGAACCGAGCCGGTTGGCGCCATGCAGGCCCACGGAGGAGCACTCGCCCACCGCGAACAGCCCACGCAGGCGGGTTTCGCACAGGCCATTGGTTTCGATGCCGCCCATGGTGTAGTGCGCGGTAGGGCGCACCGGGATCGGCTCCTTCACCGGATCGACACCGACGTAGGCTTTCGCCAATTCACAGATAAAGGGCAGCCGCTCCAGCAGCTTTTTCTCGCCCAGGTGGCGCAGGTCAAGGTGCACCACCTCGCCACGCGGTGTGGAGATGGTGCGGCCGGCGCGCCACTCATGCCAGAAGGCCTGCGACACCTTGTCGCGTGGGCCAAGCTCCATATATTTGTTCTTCGGCTCGCCCAGCGGCGTCTCCGGCCCCATGCCATAATCCTGCAAGTAGCGGTAGCCCTCTTTATTGACCAGCACGCCGCCCTCGCCGCGGCAGCCCTCAGTCATCAGGATGCCGGAGCCGGGCAGGCCAGTGGGGTGGTACTGCACGAACTCCATGTCACGCAACGGTACGCCGTGGCGATAGGCCATGCCCATGCCATCACCGGTGACGATGCCACCATTGGTGTTGTAGCGGTAGACCCGCCCGGCACCGCCAGTGGCCATTACCACCGCGTTGGCGCGGATCTGCACCCGGCTCCCCTCCATGATGTTGATCGCCACCAGCCCGCGCGCCTCCCCGTCATCCACCAGCAGGTCGAGCACATAGTGTTCGTCGAAGCGGCGGATCTGTGGGTACTTCAGCGAGGTCTGGAACAGCGTGTGCAACATGTGGAAGCCGGTCTTGTCGGCGGCAAACCAGGTGCGCTCAATCTTCATGCCGCCGAAGCGGCGCACGTTGATGCTGCCATCCGGCTTGCGGCTCCAGGGGCAGCCCCACAGCTCCAGCTGGGTCATCTCCTGTGGGCAGCGCTGGACAAACTCCGCCACCACATCCTGCTCGCACAGCCAGTCGCCGCCAGCAACCGTGTCATGGAAGTGGTACTCCAGCGCATCATGGGACTGGGTCACCGCCGCGGAGCCGCCCTCCGCCGCCACCGTATGGCTGCGCATGGGATACACTTTGGATATCAGGGCAATCGTCAGGGCCGGATTGGCCTCGGCTGCGGCGATTGCGGCGCGTAACCCCGCCCCGCCGGCACCGATGATGGCCAAATCGGCATAAAAGGTTTGCACGGCACTCCTCCTTCAGGCTTGAAAACAGCCGCTGCCGCCCGACCGGTGCGGGAGCACCCACACAAGGCGGGCCTTGCTGGCAACGGGTTGGCCTACTCTTCGTAGGGGGATGTGAGTATATCGAAAGCAAATAGGGTAAATGTTGATACGATCGAGGGTTTGCCCCACTCTGCGGGCGGCGCAAAAAGCAGCAATTGTTTGCCGCCGCGGTTACAGGTAGACTGCACCCCTTTTTGATTTTGGAGTGAATGACCATGAGCGAAACGGCAAGCTGGCAACCAAGCGCCCCCATCGCCAATTTGTTGAAACGCGCAACCATAATGGCGGAAATTCGGCGCTTCTTTGGCGATCGTGGCGTGCTGGAGGTTGAGACTCCGGCAATGAGCCAGGCCACAGTGACGGACATCCACCTGGTGCCTTTCCAGACCCACTTCGTGGGGCCGGGCGCCGCTGATGGCCTGACGCTCTACCTGATGACCAGCCCGGAATACCACATGAAGCGCCTGCTGGCGGCGGGCAGTGGCCCGATCTACCAGCTGTGCCGCAGTTTCCGCAATGAGGAGTCTGGCCGCCATCACAACCCAGAGTTCACCATGCTGGAGTGGTATCGCCCGCACTATGACATGTACCGCCTGATGAATGAGGTGGATGACCTGTTGCAACAGGTGCTGGACTGCCAGAGCGCGGAGTCGCTCTCCTACCAGCAGGCCTTTACCCGCCACCTGGACGTGGATCCGCTCTCTGCGGACAAGGCGCAACTGCGTGAGGCGGCGAAAAAGCTGGATCTGAGCAACATCGCCGACACCGAAGAGGATCGCGATACCCTGTTGCAGATGCTGTTCACCTTTGGCGTGGAGCCGCATATTGGCATCGATCGCCCGGCCTTTGTTTACCACTTCCCGGCCAGCCAGGCGGCGTTGGCGGAGATCAGCACCGAGGATCACCGGGTGGCGGAGCGTTTTGAGGTCTACTACAAGGGGATGGAGCTGGCCAACGGCTTCCGCGAGCTGACCGACAGCAACGAGCAGCGCCAGCGCTTTGAGCAGGATAACCGCCGCCGCGCCGCGCGTGGCCTGCCCGCGCACCCGATCGACCAGAACCTGCTGGATGCCCTGAGCCACGGGATGCCGGATTGTGCCGGCGTGGCGCTCGGCGTGGATCGGTTGGTGATGCTGGCGCTGGGCGCGGAGCGCCTGAGCGAGGTGATCGCCTTCTCGGTGGAGCGGGCGTAAGGATGAAAAAAGGGGCTGAATCTTCAGCCCCTTTTTTTATGGTCAGAGATCGCCCGGCGTGCGCGTTGGGCGGCTGACGGAACTGATCGTCGTGCCTCCCTGCTGGCTGCGGGTCATGGTCTCCATACGCACCTGGAAGGGCGGGAAGGGCAGGGTGATGCCATGCTCACGGAACGCCGCCAGAATCAGCTGGTGGATCTCATGGCGCAGCGGCATACGGTGCGCCATCTCGCCAGCGTGCATACGCATCTCAAACAGCTGGATGCCCTGCTGGATATCCACCAGATAGACCTCCGGCTCCGGGTTATCCAGCACCAGACTGCAACGCCGTGCCGCGCTGAGCAGCAGGTTGGTCACCTCCTCGGTGCTGGCCTCCGCTGGCGCTGGCACGGAGAGCACCACACGCGTCACGGAGTCCGAAAGCGACCAGTTGATGAACTGCTCGGTGATGAACGCCTTGTTCGGCACGATGATCTCTTTGCGGTCCCAGTCGGCGATGGTGGTGGCGCGGGTATTGATCTTGGTAACGCTGCCGGTCAGGTTGCGGATCGTCACCGTATCGCCGATGCGGATCGGCTTCTCAAACAGGATGATCAGGCCAGAGATAAAGTTGGCGAAGATCTCCTGCAAGCCAAAGCCTAGCCCCACACCCAGTGCGGCCACCAGCCACTGCAATTTCGACCACTCGATGCCGAGCATCGAGAAGCCGGTCAGCCCACCGAAGAACAGCAGCACATATTTGGTGATGGTCAGGATGGCGTAGCCAGTGCCGGGGGTCAGATCCAGGTGCTGGAGCAGCGCCAGCTCCAGCAGGGCTGGCAGGTTGCGCACCAGTTGGGTGGTAATGATCAGCACCAGAATGGCGATCAGCACCGATCCCAAGGTGATCGGCTGGACGCTCTCCACCCCCTGTACCGTCTCCGTGACGTCCCACAGATGGATGTTCTCCAGGAAGCCAAAGGCGGAGTGGATCTCCGACCAGAGGAAGATCACCGAGAGCAGCGCGATCAGCGTCAGCAGCGATCGCACCAGCCGCAGTGACTGGGCACTGATCGCATCCAGATCCACCACCGGCTCGTCGATCTCAATGGTGCCCTCGCTGCTGTTGGTGTGGGCCGGCTCCTCCTCACCACGCGCGCGCTGCGCCAGGATCTCGGCGCGGCGCTGCTTCGCCCGGTCAAAGGCGATGCGTCGGCGCTGGATCAGCATACCGCGGCGAATGATGTGGTAGACAATCAGCAGCAGGAACCAGATGGCGGCGGAGGTCTCCAGCCGCGCCAGCAGTGCCTGCGCGGTCGCCAGGTAGCCGATGGCCGCGGCCAGTGCCGCCACCAGCGGCGCGGAGAGGAAGAACCACCACAGCGCGCTGTTCCAGACGTTGTCGCCGGAGCCATCTTTATTGAGGTAGAGCGGGATGCCAGCGCGCTTCAGGCTGTTGGTGACAATGCTTAGCGCCACACAGATCAGGATGAAGCAGAGCCGCCCCAGCGAGGAGGCGAACTCGCGATCGTTGAGGTTATCGAAGGTGATCACCATCATGATCAGCGGGACGATCAGCCAGACCGACATGGCGTAGTAGCGCATCGCCCGGCTGACGCTGCGCTGCGGCCAGCCAAAGTGGGTGATGAACAGCCCGCGTGAGCGCGCAAAGGTGGCGCTGATCATAAACGCCCACAGCAGCGGCAGGGTGGCGGTGACGCCATCGCCTATCGCCACCGCCATCGGGTAGGGCCAGGCGTTGCGCAGCCCATAGCCGAGGGCGGCCCACAGCACCGGCAGCGGCAGGGCCACCAAAATTGACCAGAACACCGTACGCAGCGTCAGCCGGAACTGATCCTGCGTCACCTTGCCGACGCGGCTGCTGGAGCGTTCCAAAAACGCCGAGAAGTGGCGGCGTGAACTGATGCTGATAATCACCAGAATCAGCGCGCCAAAGATAGGCACCAGCGTCTCGCGGCTGGTGACCATCATCAGGAAGGCCCCGCCCAGTTGCGCCAGCGTGTCCAGCGACAGCAGGCGCGTCAGGTCGTGCGCCACCTGCACCGGGTAGGCGAAGCCAATCGGGCTGACGTCCGCCACCCAGAACAGGTAGCGGTGCGCGGCGTCCTTGATCTCATTCAGGGCATCCACCAGCTGGCTATTGGCGACCTTCAGCTTGGTCAGCTCCAGAATCAGGCTGTCACAGCCGGAGAGCAGGGAGTTGAGCAGATCGCGCTGGGTGCGCAACTGTGCGTCCATGATCCGCTGCTGCGAGGCCGACAGCGCGCTGCCGTCATCCTGTTTGCCCTGCCGCAGTTGTGACTGGCGGTTCAGCAGATCCTCATAGTGCAGCCGCTGCACTCGCAGCTGCGCCATGTCGCGGTCAAGCTGCTGGGGCTTGGGCATCTCCGGCAGGCGGGAGACCTGCGCGCGCAGGGTCTCGCCCAGCACGTTGGAGGAGCCAAGCCACTGCGCCTGCTCTTTGATGGTGCTGAGCGCCTGACGCACCTGCAACGTCTGGGCGGCCGCCTGACGCTGCTGCGAGGAGATGAGATCCATCCGCTGCGCCTGCTCATTCAGCGCCACCGACAGCTCGCGGTTGCTCTGCAACTGGGCATTGATGACGTGCGGCAGGTCACCACTCTGCTCCGCCAGCATCTCGGTGCGTTCCAGCGCCTGCTCCGCCTCACGCTGGCGCTGGTTGTTGAGCGCGTTACGCATACTCTGCAACTGGATGTCCAGCCGGTCGTGGCGGTGTTTATACAGCTCGGAACGGATGCGCGACAGCTCCTGGCGATTGCTGGCGGAGAGTTGCGCCAGCTCCAGCTCATCCACCTTGGCCTTGCGGGCCGCGGCCTCCGCCTGCAACGCGTAGAGCTGCGCCTGCGCCAGAGGCGTGGTCGGCGCGCTCTGCGTCTGGAGCTGGCTGTCGATGGTACTCAGTACCCGGCGGGCCTCAGACTGCTGCTGCGGGATCTGGTTGAGGGAGTCGCTGATGTCGCGGGAGGCATCCTGCTCTTGTTGCAGCTGGCGGCTCTGGTCGAGCAGCTGGCTGCTGACCTGGAGGATCTGCTGCTCAAGGTCGGCGGCAGGCTGGTTCTGGTTGATCTCCAGCGGCTTTTCGCTCTCCTCCGCCAGTTGTTGGCGCAGGGTCTGGGTCAGCTGCGGGAAATCATCAATGGTTTTTTGGTATTGGGCGGCGCGGTCAGCCGAGGCTTGCGCCTCGCTAAGCCAGTTGAGGGCGCTTTGCAGCGCCGCCACGATGTCCGCCTGATTAGGCGCGGTTTTATTGGACTCCGCCTGCTTCAGCTCTTGCTCGAGCTGCCCTTTGTCGGGTGCGGACGCCGCGTAGAGCGGCATAGAAACAAGCAGGCCGAGCAGCAGGGCAGCAAAGAGGCGCACAGCAGATTCCTTCAGTGTTACACAGGCTGTACCGGGGCAGAGAGGATCTCCGCGAATGGCGCGCCCATACGGGTCACACTGCCGTTGGCCAACTGCGGCTCCAGGCGCAACTTGCCAGCCGGGAACAGGTTGATCACGGTGGAACCCAGCGCGAAGCGGCCCATCTCCTGGCCTTTCTCTAGCGTCACGGCACCTTCAATGCCCTGCGGCGCGTAGGTCCAGCGCTGGATGATGCCTGGACGCGGCGGGGTAATGGTGCCAGCCCAGACGGTTTCGATGCTGCCGACGATGGTTGCGCCCACCAGAATTTGCGCCATCGGCCCAAACTCGGTGTCGAAAATGCAGATGACGCGCTCATTGCGCGCGAACAGGTTCGGCACGTTGGCGGCAGTCAGCGGGTTCACCGAGAAGAGGTCACCGGGCACGTAGATCATCTCGCGCAGCGTACCGTCACACGGCATGTGCACACGGTGGTAGTCGCGCGGCGCCAGGTAGGTGGTGGCGAACAGGCCATCCTGGAACTCAGAGGCCAGCATGTGGTTGCCAGCCAGCAGCGCTTCCAGGCTGTAGTAGTGGCCCTTGGCCTGGAAAATCTGGCCGTTGTCGATCGGCCCCAGCTGGCTAATAACACCATCGGCAGGCAGGCAGATCTGCTGCGGCAGGGCCACCACCGGGCGTGCGCCGTCACGCAGCGGGCGTACGAAGAATTCGTTGAAGGAGCGGTAGGCCGAAATCTGCGGCTGCTGCGCTTCCTGCATGTTCACCTTGTAGTGACGGACAAACAGGTTAATGACCAGCTGCGTCAGCGCGCCGGCCTGTTTGTCAGCCCCCCAACCAGCCAGGCGCGTAAGCCACTGTTTGGGAAGAAGGTACTGTAATTTGATTTTGATACGGTCCAGCACAGATGCCTCTCAATAGGATGTGACATGCCTTCGGATTAAAGGGCGCGCATTGTAGCGGCGCAGGGCATGTTGTTCAATATTTGTCTGGTGAACAGACGTTGGCGCGCCGCCCTGTCACAGCGGCGGCGCGCGGCCTGTTCCGTCAGGCGGGAGCTGGCAGGGGATGCCCTACAGCTCGTTGAAGTTTTTGCGGACTTTGACGTCGGCCATGCTTTCCAGGATGCGATGGTAGTTGTCGAAACGCTCTTCAGCGATCTCGCCACGCTCTACCGCGGCACGGATGGCACAGCCAGGGTCGGTGCCGTGCTTGCAGTCACGGAATTTGCAGCCGCCGAGGTAGTCGCGGAACTCGATAAAGCCCTGCGTGACCTGCTCTGGCGTCAGGTGCCACAGGCCAAATTCACGCACGCCCGGCGAGTCAATCACGTCGCCGCCATACTGGAAGTGGTAGAGGCGCGACGCGGTGGTGGTATGTTGCCCAAGTCCGGAGACGTCGGAAACGGCATTTACCTGAATTTGCTTTTCCTCCGGCGGCAGCAGGGCGTTCAGCAGGCTGGATTTGCCCACCCCCGATTGGCCAGCGAAGATGCTGATGCGATCCGTCAGCGCCTGCTTGAACGCCTCCATCCCCTCCTCGGTCTGGCTGGAGACCTTCAGCACCCGGTAGCCGATGCGGCGGTAGATATCCATCGCCTCATCCACAAAGCGGCGGCCCTCTTCATCCAGCAGATCGATCTTGTTCAGTACGATCAGCGGCTCGATGCCGACGGTTTCGCACGCCACCAGATAGCGGTCGATGATGTTCAGCGACAGCTCAGGCAGGATGGCTGAGACAATCGCAATCTGGTTGATGTTGGCGGCGATGGGTTTCACGCCGTCATAAAAATCGGGACGCGTCAGCACGGAGCTGCGCTCATGCACCGCATCCACAATGCCCTTCAGGCTGGCGTTCTCTTCACGGCCCGCCCGCCAGACCACGCGGTCGCCCGTCACCAACGAGGAGATGGTGCGGCGGATATTGCAACGGTGCAGGCTGCCGTCGGCGGCCTCAACATCCGCATGCATCCCGAACCGGCTGATCACGATCCCCTCTTGCGGATCGCCATGCAGCGAATCATCCAGCTCCTTACGGTTGTCTGCTTGCTTCAGACGACGCTGATGATTGGCGGATACACGACGTTGCTGACCTTTAGACAGTTTGTTCTTGCTCACTGCGCCTCACTTAAACCGGCTTTTATCGCTCGTTGCGACCAAAAAGACTATGATACACGCTATTTTATATTAATTAACCGTTCACCGTGTGACCGGTGAATCTCTCCCCGTGAAAAAAGCGCGACGCGCGCGCAGCGGCCATGCCCGTTGCGGCGTATGCGGCTCAGGAAACCTTATGACACCAAATGAAAACAACCTGATCTGGATCGATCTGGAGATGACCGGACTGGACCCGGAACGCGACCGCATCATTGAGATCGCCACGCTTGTCACGGACGCTGACCTGAATATCCTGGCCGAGGGGCCAGTGATGGCGGTACACCAGAGCGATGAGCAGCTGGCGATGATGGATGAGTGGAACACCCGCACCCACGGTGCCAGCGGCCTGACCGAGCGCGTCCGGCAGAGCCAGTTTAACGACCGTGCCGCAGAGCTGGAGACCCTCGCTTTCCTGCAAAAATGGGTGCCAGCGGGCAAATCTCCCATCTGTGGCAACAGCATCGGCCAGGATCGCCGCTTCCTGTTCAAGTACATGCCGGAGCTGGAATCCTACTTCCACTACCGCTATTTGGATGTCAGCACCCTGAAAGAGCTGGCACGCCGCTGGAAGCCGTCGTTGCTGGAGGGACTCAAGAAGCAAAATACCCATCAGGCGCTGGATGACATCCGTGAATCGGTGGCGGAACTGGCCTACTATCGCCAGCACTTCATTCAGGAATAATTTTTTTCGACGCCGGATCGGTGTATCCGGCGTTTTTTTGCCCACGCGACGCTTGAATTCTCGCCGCATTGGATATTAAATCAGCACTTGAACAAAAAGAACGTTTTTTTGCTTTCAGGGGCTTGCAGCGAAAAAGAATCCTCGTATAATGCGCTCCCCGTACCGATGAAGAAATTCGTTAGTATGCAGAGCGGGAATAGCTCAGTTGGTAGAGCACGACCTTGCCAAGGTCGGGGTCGCGAGTTCGAGTCTCGTTTCCCGCTCCAATTTCACTGCCTGGCAGTGAACAGCAGTAAGCAGTAAAACGTCATACCCATGCGACGCGGGAATAGCTCAGTTGGTAGAGCACGACCTTGCCAAGGTCGGGGTCGCGAGTTCGAGTCTCGTTTCCCGCTCCAAAATTTACTTACCACCATGGTAAGCGCAGTACGTACCTCCTATGCGGGAATAGCTCAGTTGGTAGAGCACGACCTTGCCAAGGTCGGGGTCGCGAGTTCGAGTCTCGTTTCCCGCTCCAAATTTTTTCTCCCTTATCCCAGATAACAGCGCCCAACACCGTCAGGTGCGTTCATGCATTATTACTTCGCAGTGTAATATTCTTTTGAACAGAGTTATCCACAGTTTCCGCGCTTTTTTTGACCAGCCTCTTTTTTGTTCATCCGCAAAATTGCAAAAATAAGTAATTGATTTCATTTCTTAATTTATTTCTACCAAAACGTTAAATCGATCACTTGATGTTTTTTTTACACTTGATTGCCAAGCCGTTTTTGTTTTTATGCACAAACAGTGGATAAGTAAACCGGTGGATAACTGCGCCCATCAGGCATCGCGCGGCAAACCTTTTTCCACCGCGCGCACCAACCTTTTCTGCTGTGGCAGCTGCACTTCCAACTTATTGGCATCGCGTTTCTGGAACTGTTGTGCAATCGCCCAGTGCAGGTGCTCATCCAGCATCTCGTTCTCCCCCAGCCGCTGTTGCAGCGCCAAAACAATCTCCGCCTGATAGGGCGCATTGCCCAGCGCGACGGAGACATTGCGCAGCCAGCGCAGGTGGCCAATGCGCCGAATCGCTGAGCCTTCAGTCACACGCAGGAACTTCTCCTCACTCCAGGCGAACAGCTCCAGCAGCTCTGGCGCATGTAGCGCCGCGCGCGGACTGAAGTCCGCCTCATCCGTCAACTGGGAGAAGCGGTTCCACGGGCAGATGAGCTGGCAGTCATCGCAGCCATAGATGCGGTTGCCCATCAGCGGGCGGAACTCTTCTGGAATTGCCCCCTCCAGCTCAATCGTCAGGTAGGAGATGCAGCGGCGCGCATCCACCGTATAGGGCGCAACAATCGCCCCGGTGGGGCAGGTGGTCATGCAGGCGACGCACTTGCCGCACTGTTCCGGCTGCGGCTGGTCAACCGGCAGCGGCAGGTCAATCAGCAATTCGCCGAGGAAGAACCATGACCCTGCCTCGCGGTTAAGGATAAGTGAGTGTTTACCAACCCAGCCGATACCGGCTTTGGCCGCCAGCGGGCGCTCCATGATGGGCGCGGAGTCAACAAACGGCCGGAAGCCTACCTCGCCGCCGCCCTGTTCCGTACACCAGCTTTGGATCATCTCCCCCAGCTTTTTCAGCCGTTGGCGCAGTAGCTTGTGGTAGTCGCGCCCCAGTGCGTAACGGCTGACGTAGCCCAGTGCCGGGTTCTTCAGCGTTGAGGCGAAGGCCGCCTTGGCTGGCAGATAGTTCATGCGCACGCTGATCACCCGCAGAGTGCCGGGCAGCAGCTCGTGGGGCCGCGCCCGCAGCATACCGTGGCGGGCCATCCACTCCATCTCGCCATGGTACTGTTTATCAAGCCAATCCTGGAGTTTTGGCTCCTCCAGCGAGAGATCGGTGTCGCAGATACCGACCTGCTGGAAGCCTAGCGATTGGCCCCATTGCTTGATATGTTGGGATAATTGATGGAGATCGAAGGGGAAAGTCATGGCAAACCAACGTGAAGAACAAAACACGCCCAGTTTACCACACTCTGTGTTCGCCGCAGACTGGATTAGATCGGCAGAAGCACAGGCGGCGCAGGAGAGCGGCACCACGCTCTACGGCCTAATGCAACGCGCCGGGCTGGCAGCCTTCGAACTGGCAAGGAGACACTACCCCCATAGCCGCCACTGGCTGGTGCTGTGCGGGCATGGCAACAACGGCGGCGACGGCTATGTGGTGGCGACACTGGCACGCGCCGCCGGGCTGCGCGTCACGCTGATTGCGGTGCCGGGGCAGCGCCCACTGCCGCCTGAGGCGCAGCAGGCACAAGCGGCCTGGCAGGCGGCCGGTGGCGAGATTCACGCTCCCGAGGATGATTGGCCGGAGGAGGGCGATCTGATCATCGATGGCCTGCTTGGCACCGGGCTTTCTGCCGCGCCGCGTGCGCCCTACGATCGGCTGATTGAACAGGCCAACCGCCACCCGGCGCCGCGCATCGCGCTCGACATCCCCTCCGGGCTGCTGGCAGAGAGCGGCCAGACACCGGGGAGCGTCATCCGCGCCGACCACACGCTGGCCTTTATCGCCCTGAAACCGGGCCTATTAACCGGTCAGGCACGCGATTGGGTCGGGCAGCTTCACCATTCTGCGCTAGGCTTAGAAGAATGGCTGCAAAAACAACGGGTCACCCTGACTCGTCTGGATGCCAGTTCGCTCTCGCGCTGGCTGACGCCGCGCCGCCCCTGTTCGCACAAGGGGGAGCATGGCCGCCTGCTGGTAGTGGGTGGCGACCACGGCTTCGCAGGCGCGATCCGCATGGCCTCGGAAGCCGCCTTGCGCAGCGGTGCCGGGCTGGTGCGAGTACTTACTCACAAAGAGAATATCGCGCCGCTGCTGACCGCGCGCCCGGAGCTGATGGTACAGGAACTGGACGATGAGGCACTGGCGGCAGGTGAAGAGTGGGCCGATGTTCTGGTGATTGGGCCGGGGCTAGGCCAGTCGGCGTGGAGCAAAAATGCGCTGGCCGCGCTACGCGGCAGCGACAAACCCATGCTATGGGATGCGGATGCGCTAAACCTGCTGGCAAAAGCCCCGGATAAGCGTCAGAATCGCGTCCTCACGCCGCATCCGGGCGAGGCAGCCCGGTTATTGGGCTGCTCGGTCAAAGAGGTTGAGAGTGATCGCTTACTTTCAGCCAAAAAGCTGACAGAGTGCTATGGCGGCGTGGTGGTATTGAAAGGTGCGGGAACGATAATCGCCAGTGAAAGCGGCGAGCGGGCGATTGCCGATGTCGGCAACGCGGGCATGGCATCCGGCGGCATGGGTGATATCCTTTCAGGGATCATCGGCGGCCTGCTGGGGCAGCAACTGTCGCCCTTTGATGCCGCCTGTGCTGGCTGTGTGGTGCATGGCCATGCGGCGGATCTGATCGCCCAGCGACAGGGCACCCGCGGGCTGCTGGCCACCGATTTACTACCGGTTATCGCGCAAAGTGTTAATCCAGAGTTGAAATAAACGATATAACTTAATGAAAGAACTTATTTTATCTCTGCCGGATGAGGCAGCCACCGTGGCACTGGGCACACAACTGGCCCGTGCCTGTACGCAATCCAGCGTGATCCACCTGTTGGGCGATCTTGGCGCCGGCAAAACCACCTTCAGCCGCGGCTTCCTGCAGGCGCTCGGCCATCAGGGCAATGTGAAAAGCCCAACCTACACCTTGGTGGAGCCTTACATGCTCTCGCCGCTAGCGGTGTACCACTTCGACCTCTACCGGCTGGCCGATCCTGAGGAGCTGGAATTCATGGGCATCCGTGATTACTTCGCCCAAGACGCGGTCTGTCTGGTGGAGTGGCCGCAGCAGGGGGCGGGTGTCCTGCCAGAGCCGGATTTGGAGTTGCTGCTGGATTATTGCGGGGAGGGACGCCAGGCGACGCTGCGCGCCCTATCAGGCTATGGCAGTGACATGCTGCAACGCGTTGCTGCTCAGCAGGGATAACCAAAGATGATGCAAGGGAACAGCCGTTTTGCCCGGTGGGCGAGCACCACGCGTCGCGCGCTGTCGATGCTGGCCGTGCTCGGGTTGCTGGGGCCGCTCGCTGCTCTGGCCTCCAACCTGAAGGATATTCAGGTCACCAATGGCGCGCAGCAATCTACCGTCACCCTCAGTTTTGATGGGGCACCGGTCTACGCCTTTTTCCCGTTGCATAACCCGGAGCGTCTGGTGATTGACGTCCGCGAGAGCGGCGTGATCTCCGGCCTGCCGCTGGAGTTCAGCGGCCAGAATCTGGTGAAACGCATTCGCACCAGCACGCCGAAAGATGCCCAGAGCATCCGGCTGGTGCTGGAGCTAACCGGCAAAAGCCGCGCCCGCGCCGCCACCCAGCAGGGTGGCGGTCGCCAGAACGTGGTCTTTACCCTCAGTGGGCAGGGCGGGAGCGCAGACAGCCGCATCACCCGCGCTACTCCAGCCGCGCCAGCCGCCCGGCCAGCCAGCCGACAGCCAGCGGCCAACCCGTTTGACGGCAACAAAGTTACGGCAGTCACCAGCGGCACCACCTCCATCCGCCCCGCCAGCCGCAGCACCAGTGCCAGCGACCGCATCGTAGTGGCGATTGACGCCGGTCACGGTGGGCAAGATCCTGGAGCCATTGGCCCCAGCGGGCTGAAAGAGAAGAACGTCACCATCGCTATCGCCCGCAAACTGCGTGAGCAGCTGAATAACGACCCGATGTTCCGGCCAGTACTGACGCGCGACGGCGACTACTTCATCTCGGTGATGGGGCGCTCGGACGTAGCGCGCAAGCAGGGCGCCAGTATGCTGGTCTCCATTCATGCCGACGCCGCGCCAAACCGCAGCGCCTCGGGTGCCTCGGTGTGGGTGCTCTCCAACCGCCGCGCCAACAGCGAGATGGCCAATTGGTTGGAGCAGCATGAGAAGCAGTCAGAGCTGCTGGGTGGCGCGGGCGACCTGCTCGCCAACAGCGCCGACGATCCCTACCTGAGCCAGGCGGTGCTGGATCTTCAGTTCGGCCACTCCCAGCGCGTGGGCTATGACGTGGCGGTCAAGGTGCTGCGTGAGCTGCAACGCGTTGGCTCGCTGCACAAGCGTCGGCCAGAGCACGCCAGCCTGGGCGTATTGCGCTCGCCAGATATTCCCTCCCTGCTGGTGGAGACCGGCTTCATCAGTAACAGCACGGAGGAGCGGCTGCTGGGCAGCAATGCCTATCAGGAGAAGATTGCCCGCGCCATCCATACCGGCCTGCGCAGCTACTTCCTGACGCATCCCTACCAATCCGGCCCAAAGGTGGAGAACCGGCCGCTGACCGCCTCAGCGACCGGTAGCGAAGCGGCGGACGAACCGGTGGTGCATGGCACCAGCAGCAAGAAGGGCAAGGTGCATGTGGTGAAACGTGGCGAGACGCTCTCCGGCATCGCCCAATCCTATGGCCTCTCCACCAGCCAATTGAGCACGTATAATCACCTGAAGAAGCCGGGCGTCTGGACAGGCCAACGCCTGAAGATCCCGGCCGGCTCCAGTACCCATACCGCGCCGGCCCGTCCGGCGCGCCATAAGGTGGTACGCGGGGACACGCTGTCTGACATCGCGTCCCACTACGGCGTTAGCATGGCCGACATCAAGCGCGCCAACCATCTCAAATCCGGTGAGGTACAGCTCGGGCAGACATTGATCATCCCCTGATCTGCCCCCATCTGCTTCTCATTGAGTTATTTCCTGTTCAGGAGCACGCATGGCTATTCAGGTTCTTCCTCCCCAGCTTGCCAACCAGATCGCCGCCGGCGAGGTGGTCGAGCGCCCGGCGTCAGTGGTCAAGGAGTTGGTCGAAAACAGCCTGGATGCCGGTGCGACGCGCATTGATATTGAGATCGACCGCGGCGGCGCCAAGCTGATCCGCATCCGCGACAATGGCTGCGGCATCGCTCAGCAGGAGCTGGCGCTGGCGCTGGCCCGCCACGCCACCAGCAAGATCAGTTCGCTGGATGACCTGGAGGCGATCATGAGCCTCGGCTTTCGTGGCGAGGCGCTGGCCAGCATCAGTTCAGTCTCCCGCCTGACGCTGACGTCACGCACCGCTGATCAGAGTGAGGCGTGGCAGGCCTACGCCGAGGGGCGCGACATGGAGGTCACCGTCAAACCGGCGGCGCACCCGGTCGGCTCCACGCTGGAGGTGCTCGACCTCTTCTATAACACCCCGGCTCGCCGCAAATTCCTACGTACTGAGAAGACCGAGTTCGGCCACATTGATGAGGTGGTGCGGCGCATCGCGCTGGCGCGCTTTGACGTCGCCATCACCCTCAGCCACAACGGCAAGGTGATGCGCCAATACCGTGCGGCGAAAGATCCCTCCCAGCATGAGCGACGGCTTGGTTCGATTTGCGGGCCACAGTTCCTGCAACATGCACTGGCGGTGTCATGGAGCCACGGCGATCTCGCCATCCGTGGCTGGGTGGCTGACCCGGCCGGCTCACGCGCATTGGCGGAGATGCAGTACTGCTACGTCAACAACCGCATGATGAAGGATCGGCTGATCAACCACGCCATCCGTCAGGCCTATCAAGATCAGCTCAAGGATGATCAACTGCCGGCCTACGTGCTCTATCTGGATATCGATCCGCACCAGGTGGATGTCAACGTCCACCCGGCCAAGCATGAGGTGCGCTTCCATCAGGCACGGCTGGTGCATGACTTTATCTATCAGGCGGTAATGAGCGTGTTGCAGGAGGCGGGCACCGCCGCGCTGCCGCTGCATGATGAGCAGGCGCAGGTGCCGGAGTTGCCGCGCTGGCAGCCGGAGACACGGCAGGCGGCGGGCACCAACCAGTTCTCCGAACCGGCCCCACGCCGCGCGCCGGAGACACCGCCAGCCAGAGAAAACGCGCCGCGTCCTGCCACTGGCCCGGCGCGCAGCGGTGGCTCGGCGCGGGAGCCAGCGGGTCACTATGGCGGCCGGCCGCCGGAGCAGCCCGCCTATGACAAACGCGAGGGCGAGCTGTACCGCAAGCTGCTGCAACCCGCAGTGGTGGAGGAGCGCATGGCTGCGCCGTCGCCTGCCGTGCCGCCTGCTGCACAACCGGTGCAGGAGGAGGCATTGCAGGGACACAGCCAGAGTTTTGGCCGGGTGCTGACGGTGGCCGCACCCTGCTATGCGCTGCTGGAGCGCGCCAGTGGGCTGGCGCTGCTCAACCTGCCGGTGGCCGAGCGCTGGCTGAAACAGGCGCAACTGATGCCGCCGCCGGAGGGGCTGCGCCCGCAGCCGCTGCTGATCCCACTCAAGCTGACCCTCAGTAAGGCCGAGGCCAGCGCGGCGCAACAGAGCCAGCCGCTGCTGGCGACGCTGGGCATCGAACTGGCGATTGAACATGGCCGCGCCACCCTGCGCGCCGTACCTTTACCATTACGGCAACAAAACTTACAAAAGTTGATACCAGACCTGTTAGGCTATCTGGCCTCCGCGTCTGAATCGACGGCTGCCCTCGTCGCTGGCTGGCTGGCACGCCACCTCGGCAGTGACCATGAGAAGTGGAACACCGCCCAGGCCATCCAGTTGCTGGCGGAGGTAGAACGACTCTGCCCGTCGTTGGTGAAAGCACCGCCGGCGGGCCTTTTGCAACCTGTTGAATTAGCGGAAGTGATTGCCTCCTTTAGCCATGACTGATCTACATAACAACACCGCACCGACGGCAATTTTCATTATGGGCCCGACGGCGTCTGGCAAGACCGCATTGGCGATGGCGCTGCACCAGCGCCTGCCGGTTGAGCTGGTCAGCGTCGATTCCGCGCTGATCTACCGCGGCATGGATATTGGCACCGCCAAGCCTACGGCGCAGGAGCTGGCGGCGTTTCCGCACCGGCTGATCGATATTCGTGATCCGGCGCAATCTTACTCCGCCGCCGATTTCCGCGCCGACGCGCTGCGCGAGATGGCCGCCATCACCGCGCGGGGCAATATTCCGCTGCTGGTGGGCGGAACCATGCTCTATTTCAAAGCGTTGCTGGAGGGGCTTTCTCCCTTGCCGCAGGCGGACGCGGCCGTGCGGCAGGAGATCGAGGCGCGCGCGGCCCGAGAGGGGTGGGAAGCGCTGCATCATCAATTACGTGAAATCGATCCCATTTCTGCTCACCGCATTCATCCGAATGATCCGCAGAGACTCTCCAGAGCACTGGAAGTTTTTTTTATTTCGGGTAAAACTTTAACAGAACTGACAAAAGTTTCGGGTGAAACGCTGCCTTATCGCGTTCAACAGTTTGCCATTGCGCCCACGGAGCGCGCGGTATTGCACCAGCGCATCGAACTGCGGTTCCGGCAGATGCTGGAGGCTGGTTTTGAGGACGAGGTGAGGGCGCTGTTCGCCCGCGGCGATTTGCATACGGATTTGCCTGCCATTCGCTGTGTCGGTTATCGCCAGATGTGGTCTTACCTGGCTGGCGAAATTAGTTACGATGAGATGGTTTATCGTGGTATTTGTGCGACGCGTCAGCTGGCTAAGCGGCAGATGACCTGGTTGCGCGGTTGGGACGACGTGGAGTGGCTGGAGAGTGAAAAGCCTGACGCGGCGCTGGATCGTGTCCTTCAGGTTATTGGTGCATAGATCGGGTGATTGTGTACAATTGATTGGTACTCAGCGCGCAAATTTTTAAGTCGTTTATTTTAGGGCCGTCAGGCTCTTAGTTACAAACAACAAGCAAATAAGGAAAAGATAGAATGGCTAAGGGGCAATCTTTGCAAGATCCGTTCTTGAACGCTTTGCGTCGTGAACGTGTTCCGGTTTCGATTTATTTGGTGAATGGTATCAAACTGCAAGGCCAGATTGAGTCTTTTGACCAGTTTGTCATCCTGTTGAAGAACACGGTCAGCCAGATGGTGTATAAGCACGCTATCTCTACCGTTGTGCCGTCGCGCCCAGTCTCGCACCATAGCAACAATCCGGGTGGCGGCCAGAACAACAATTATCATCATGGTAACACTCCGTCTGCGCAGCAACAGCCGCAGCAGGAAAGCGATGACGCTGAATAAAGCGTATCGCTGGTCAACCATGACGGGAACTGTGGGCAGCTGGCTGCTTATGGTTCCCGCCCTAGCGGTTTCAGTCCGTTTAAGAGGTTGCACGCTTGTTTGACCGTTATGAAGCCGGTGAGCAGGCCGTACTGGTTCATATCTATTTCTCGCAGGATAAAGATATTGAGAATCTGAGTGAGTTTGAGTCACTCGTCTCATCTGCGGGCGTTGAATCTTTGCAGGTCATCACGGGCAGTCGCAAAGCCCCACATCCCAAGTACTTTGTCGGTGAAGGCAAGGCCGAAGAAATTGCGGACGCCGTAAAAGCCACAGGTGCTTCCGTCGTCTTGTTTGATCACGCGCTCTCCCCCGCCCAGGAACGAAACCTGGAGCGCCTGTGCGAGTGCCGTGTCATCGACCGTACTGGACTTATTTTAGATATTTTCGCCCAGCGTGCCCGTACCCACGAGGGTAAGTTGCAGGTTGAGCTGGCCCAGTTGCGCCACATTGCCACGCGTCTGGTGCGCGGCTGGACGCACCTGGAGCGGCAGAAGGGCGGCATCGGGTTGCGCGGGCCGGGTGAAACCCAGCTCGAAACCGACCGCCGGCTGCTGCGTGACCGCATCCGTTTGATCCTCTCCCGCCTTGAGCGGGTCGAGAAGCAGCGTGAGCAGGGCCGTCGCGCGCGTGATCGCGCCGAGGTGCCGACCGTGTCGCTGGTGGGCTACACTAACGCCGGCAAGTCCACGCTGTTCAACCGCCTGACCTCGGCTGAGGTCTATGCCGCCGACCAGCTGTTCGCCACGCTGGACCCCACGCTGCGGCGCGTTGACGTCGGCGACACGGTGCTAGCGGATACCGTTGGATTTATCCGCCACCTGCCCCATGACCTGGTGGCGGCCTTCAAGGCTACCCTGCAAGAGACGCGACTGGCGTCACTGCTTCTGCATGTGGTGGACGCCGCCGACATCCGCATGGATGAGAATATTGAGGCGGTCAATACCGTTCTGGCAGAGATCGAGGCAAACGAGATCCCTGTGCTGTTAGTGATGAATAAAGTCGATATGTTGGAGAACATCGCGCCGCGTATCGATCGCAACGAGGAGAATTTGCCGATACGGGTGTGGTTGTCTGCCCAGACTGGTGAAGGCATTCCGTTGCTGTTTCAAGCGTTGACGGAGCGTCTTTCCGGTGAAATCGCGCAATTTGATGTGCGGCTCCCACCCCAGGCAGGCCGTCTGCGCAGCCGTTTTTACCAGCTTCAGGCGATAGAAAAAGAGTGGATTGAAGAGGACGGCAGCATCGGCCTTTCGGTGCGGATGCCTATCGTTGAGTGGCGTCGCCTCTGTAAGCAAGAGCAGGAGCTCACCGGCTTTGTCGTGTGAATCGGACCTGTAAGGCAAGCCTGAAGAACACCAATCATAAAAGAATGGAGCTAAACATGGCGTGGAATCAGCCCGGTAATAACGGACAGGACCGCGATCCGTGGGGGAGCAGCAATAACAATGGCGGCAACTCTGGCGGAAATAATAAAGGCGGTCGTGAACAAGGCCCGCCTGACCTGGATGACATCTTCCGTAAGCTCAGCAAAAAGCTGGGCAACTTTGGCGGCAGAGGGACAGGCAGTGGCAGCGGCGGCACTGGCCGCGGCGTAAGCGGCCGGCTGGTCGGCATCGCGGCAGCCGCCGTGGTGGTGATTTGGGCAGCCAGCGGCTTCTACACCATCAAGGAAGCGGAGCGGGGCGTGGTAACCCGCTTCGGCAAGTTTAGCCATCTGGTCCAGCCGGGCCTGAACTGGAAACCGACCTTCGTTGACAAGGTGCGGGCGGTGAACGTGGAGTCCGTGCGCGAGCTGGCGGCCTCTGGCGTGATGCTGACCGCTGATGAGAACGTGGTGCGCGTAGAGATGAACGTGCAGTACCGCGTCACTGACCCGGAAGCTTACCTGTTCAGCGTGGTCAATGCCGACGACAGCCTGAGTCAGGCCACCGACAGCGCCCTGCGCGGCGTGATTGGTAAATACACCATGGACCGCATCCTGACCGAAGGGCGTACCGTGGTGCGTAATGACACCCAACGCGTGCTGGAAGAGACCGTCCGTCCGTACAAGATGGGCATCACGCTGCTGGACGTCAACTTCCAGGCAGCACGTCCGCCGGAAGAGGTGAAAGCGGCCTTTGATGATGCGATTGCCGCCCGTGAGAACGAGCAGCAGTACATCCGTGAGGCAGAAGCCTACACTAACCAGGTGCAGCCACAGGCCAACGGCCAGGCACAGCGCATCCTGGAGAACGCCAAGGCGTATAAAGACCGCACCGTGCTGGAAGCGCAGGGTGAGGTGGCTCGTTTCGCCCGCCTGTTGCCGGAGTATAAGGCTGCGCCGCAGATCACCCGCGAGCGTCTCTACATCGAAACGATGGAGAAGGTACTGAGCGAAACCCGTAAAGTGCTGGTCAGCGATAAGGGCAACAACCTGATGGTGCTGCCGTTGGAGCAGCTGATGCGCGGCGGCAAATCCACGTCTGCCAGCAACGACAGCAACGACAGCCTGATCCGTCTGAACCCTCTGGGCGGCACCAGCGGCCAGGCGGACAACAGCCCGCGCCCGGTGGACAACAATGTGATGGACCAGCGCCGCGCCAACGCGCAGCGTGACGATACCACTCGCGTAGGGAGAGAGTAACCAATGCGTAAGTCAGTTATCTTTATCGTCGTGGTGGTGCTGGTCGCGCTCTATGCCTCCCTGTTCGTGGTTCAGGAAGGCGAGCGTGGCATCGTGCTGCGATTCGGCAAAGTATTGCGTGATGATGAGAACAAGCCGCAGGTATTTGAGCCGGGCCTGCACTTCAAAATCCCGTTCATTGAGACCGTGAAAACCCTCGACGCCCGTATCCAGACTATGGATAACCAGGCCGACCGGTTCGTCACCAATGAGAAGAAAGACCTGATCGTTGACTCCTACATCAAGTGGCGCATCAGCGATTTCAGCCGTTACTACTTGGCAACCGGCGGCGGCGACGTCTCCCAAGCCGAGGTGCTGCTCAAGCGTAAGTTCAGCGACCGTCTGCGCTCTGAGATTGGCCGGCTGGAAGTGAAGGATATCGTCACCGACTCCCGCGGCCAGCTGATGTCTGACGTGCGTGACCAGCTCAACAACGGTACGGCGGAAGAGGATGCGGCCACCACCGAGGCCGATGACGCCATCGCCTCCGTGGCGAAGCGCGTGGAGCAGGAGACCAACGGCCAGCAGCTGCAGGTGAACCCGAACAGCATGGCGGCACTGGGCATCCAGGTGATTGATGTGCGCATCAAGCAGATCAACCTGCCGACCGAAGTCTCCGACGCCATCTACCAGCGTATGCGCGCCGAGCGTAACGCCGTGGCGCTGCGTCTGCGTTCACAGGGGCGTGAAGAGGCCGAGAAGCTGCGTGCCACCGCTGACTATGAGGTGACCCGCACGCTGGCAGAAGCCGAGCGTCAGGGCCGCATCACCCGTGGTGAGGGCGACGCCGAGGCCGCCAAACTGTTCGCCAACGCGTTCAGCCAGGACCCGGACTTCTACGCCTTTATCCGTAGCCTGCGTGCCTACGAGAACAGCTTCCAGAACAATAATGACGTGCTGGTGCTCAGCCCGGACAGCGACTTCTTCCGCTTTATGAAGTCCCCGGAAAAGACCATCCAGCCGTAAAATCGGCAACAGTGACTCAGGCCCGTTGATGCGGGCCTTTTTTATGGGTGAGGAAAACAATGAACACATCAATCTGGCTGGCCGTCGGGCTGGTGATGGTGCTGGAAGGGCTTGGCCCGATGCTGTGGCCGAAGGCCTGGCGGCGGATGATCTCCGCCATGACCCAGCTGCCCGACAATATTTTGCGCCGTTTTGGCGGTGGCATCGTGGTAGCGGGCTGTGTGATTTACTACATGTTGCGTATCCATAACGGTGGCTGACACAATATTCAGGATCTGCCCCATATGTGGTGTGATCGCCGCTTGATTGGCGAAAATTTTTCAGGCAATCGTGTGCTAAAAACTACTGAAAGGCCGTGAATGAGATGTTAGAATCCTTTTTTAAGCAACCTGGTGATTCTTGAAATGGGTAAGAACGTCGTCGTACTGGGCACCCAATGGGGTGACGAAGGCAAAGGCAAGGTCGTTGACCTGCTGACTGAACGGGCTAAATATGTTGTGCGCTACCAGGGTGGTCACAACGCCGGCCACACACTGGTTATCAACGGTGAGAAAACCGTCCTCCACTTAATCCCCTCTGGCATCCTGCGTGATAACGTCACCAGCATCATCGGCAACGGTGTTGTACTGGCGCCTGACGCCCTGATGAAAGAGATGAAACAGCTGGAAGACCGTGGCATTCCGGTGCGTGAGCGCCTGCTGCTCTCTGAAGCCTGCCCTCTGATCCTGCCTTACCACGTCGCGCTGGATGTTGCGCGTGAAAAAGCCCGCGGCGCCAAAGCAATCGGCACCACTGGCCGTGGCATCGGCCCAGCTTACGAAGATAAAGTTGCCCGTCGCGGCCTGCGCGTTGGCGACCTGTTCAACAAAGAGAACTTTGCCGCCAAGCTGAAAGAGATTGTGGAGTACCACAACTTCCAGCTGGTGCACTACTACAAAGAAGAAGCCGTCGATTATCAGAAAGTGTTGGACGATGTTATGGCGATTGCCGACATCCTGACCGGCATGGTAGTGGACGTCTCCGAGCTGCTGGACAACGCCCGCAAGCAGGGCGAGCTGATCATGTTCGAAGGCGCGCAGGGCACGCTGCTGGACATCGACCACGGCACCTACCCGTACGTGACCTCCTCCAACACCACCGCAGGTGGCGTGGCGACCGGTTCCGGCATTGGCCCGCGTTATGTGGACTATGTGCTGGGCATCGTGAAAGCCTACTCCACCCGCGTGGGCGCTGGCCCATTCCCGACCGAACTGTTCGACGAAACGGGCGAATTCCTGTGCAAACAGGGCAACGAGTTCGGCGCCACCACTGGCCGTCGCCGCCGTACTGGCTGGCTGGATGCGGTCGCGGTACGCCGCGCGGTGCAGATTAACTCCCTCTCTGGCTTCTGCATGACAAAACTGGACGTGCTGGATGGCCTGAAAGAGGTTAAAATCTGCGTGGCCTACCGTCTGCCGGATGGCCGCGAAGTGTCAACCACGCCGCTGGCCGCCGAAGACTGGGATGGCATCGAGCCGATTTACGAATCCATGCCGGGCTGGAGTGAGTCCACCTTTGGCGTGAAAGAGTTTGATAAACTGCCGCAAGCCGCGCGTGACTACATCAAGCGTGTGGAAGAGCTGACGGATGTTCCGGTTGACATTATCTCCACCGGCCCAGACCGCAGCGAAACCATGATCCTGCGTGATCCGTTTGATGCCTGATTGCCGCATCGTTCAGTGATCTGAATGCCAAACCGGGCCATCGTGCCCGGTTTATTGTTTTTTCCTTCCGTGTCGTGCTCGTTGCATTCCATTCCGGGTTTAAATGATTAGCTGCATTCTTTGTGGCTGGTTTATCATCCAAAGAGTAGTCTTACAGAAGTAAACATTAAGCGTTGTGAGATCAGGTGCCTACAGGCAGGGCCATTGGCCCAGAGGTGTGTTGTGCAGTTAACAAGTTTTACTGATTATGGTTTAAGAGCCCTGATCTATATGGCTTCCTTGCCAGCTGATCAGATGACGAACATCTCTCAGGTGACTGCTGTTTATGGTGTTTCTCGTAACCATATGGTTAAGATAATCAATCAGTTAAGCCGGGAAGGCTTTGTGACTGCCGTACGCGGTAAGAAGGGCGGCATCCGCCTTGGCAGGCCAGCGACACAGATCCGCATCGGTGACGTGGTACGCGCCCTTGAGCCAATGGCGTTAGTGAACTGTGGCAGCGAGTCTTGTCATATCGGCCCCGCCTGTCGCCTGCGACAGATCCTCAACCAAGCGGTGCAGAACTTCCTGAAAGAGCTCGATCAATACACGCTGGCCGATATGGTCAAAGATAATGCGCCGCTCTACAAACTGTTGCTTGTTGAATGAGCACATTTCAGCACAACCCCGCTGATGACAACGGAGGAACCGCAATGTCACAAGATCCATTTTTGGAACGGGAAGCAGAGAAATATGACTCCCCCATTCCCAGCCGCGAGTTTATCCTCGCGCATCTGGCAAAACGTGAAGCCCCGGCCAGCCGCGAAGAGCTGGCCAATGAGCTGGAACTCTCCAGCGAAGAGCAGCTCGAAGCGCTGCGCCGCCGCCTGCGCGCCATGGAGCGCGATGGCCAGTTGGTCTTCACCCGCCGCCAGTGTTACGCACTGCCGGAGCGCCTTGACCTGCTGAAGGGCACCGTCATCGGCCACCGCGACGGCTTTGGCTTCCTGCGCCTGGAAGGCGGCAAGAAAGAGGACATCTACCTCTCCGCCGAGCAGATGAAGATGTGCATCCACGGCGACGTGGTGCTGGCACAGCCGACCGGCACTGACCGCCGTGGCCGCCGCGAAGCGCGCATCGTGCGCGTGGTGGTGCCGAAGAACAGCCAGATCGTTGGCCGCTACTTCACCGACGCCGGCACCGGTTTTGTGGTGCCTGACGATAGCCGCCTGAGCTTTGACATCCTGATCCCACCGGAAGAGGTGAGCGGGGCGCGCATGGGCTATATGGTGGTGGTCGAGCTGACCCAGCGCCCGACGCGCCGCACCAAGGCCGTGGGTAAAATCGTCGAGGTGCTCGGCGACAAGATGGGCACCAACATGGCGGTGGACATCGCGCTGCGTACCCATGAGATCCCGCACATCTGGCCTGAGGCCGTCGAGAAGCAGATTGCTGGCCTGAGCGAGCAGGTGCCGGAGGAGGCGAAAAAAGGGCGCATTGATCTGCGCACCCTGCCGCTGGTGACCATCGACGGCGAGGACGCGCGTGACTTTGATGACGCCGTCTACTGCGAGAAGAAGCGCGGCGGCGGCTGGCGCCTGTGGGTTGCCATCGCTGACGTCAGCTACTACGTGCGCCCCGGCACCGCGCTGGATGACGAAGCGCGCAACCGCGGCAACTCGGTCTACTTCCCCTCCCAGGTAGTGCCGATGCTGCCAGAGGTGCTCTCCAACGGCCTCTGCTCCCTGAACCCGCAGGTTGACCGCCTCTGCATGGTGTGTGAGATGACCATCTCTGCCACCGGCCGTCTCTCCTCCTACAAGTTCTACGAAGCAGTGATGAGCTCCCACGCCCGCCTGACTTACAACAAGGTGTGGCAGATCATCGAGGGCAACCAGGAGCTGCGTGAACAGTACGCGCCGCTGGTGAAGAACCTGGAAGAGTTGCACCACATGTATGAGGTGCTGGACGACGCGCGCGCCGACCGCGGCGGCATCGCCTTTGAGACGGAAGAGGCGAAGTTCATCTTCAATGCCGAGCGCCGCATTGAGCGCGTGGAGCCGACGGTGCGTAACGACGCGCACAAACTGATTGAAGAGTGCATGATCATGGCGAACATCGCCGCCGCGCGCTTTGTTGAGAAGTTCAACGAGCCGGCGCTGTTCCGCGACCACGATCGCCCGAGCGACGACCACATCTCCGCGCTAAAGAGCGTGTTGGGCGAGCTGGGCCTGTCAATGGGCGGCGGCATGAAGCCGGTGCCGAAAGACTACGCCGACGTGATGGACGCCATCGCCGATCGCCCGGATCACGAGATGCTGCAAACCATGCTGCTGCGCTCGATGAAACAGGCGATCTACGATCCTGAAAACCGCGGCCACTTCGGTCTGGCGCTCTCCGCCTATGCGCATTTCACTTCGCCAATCCGTCGTTACCCGGATCTGGCGCTGCACCGCGCGATCAAATATATCCTCGCCAAGCAGCACGGCACGCTGAAAGAGCGCTGGACGCCGACCGGCGGCTGGCACAGCGACTACGAGGACATGCTGCAACTGGGCGAGCACTGCTCGATGACCGAGCGCCGTGCCGATGAGGCAACGCGTGACGTGGCCGACTGGTTGAAGTGTGACTTCATGCAGGATCATGTTGGCTCGGTGTTTGACGGCATCATCTCCAGCGTCACTGGCTTCGGCTTCTTCGTGCGGTTGGATGACCTGTTCATCGACGGGTTGGTGCACGTCTCGACGCTGGACAACGACTACTACCGTTATGACAACATCGGCCAGCGCCTGATTGGTGAATCCTCCGGCCAGGTCTACCGCCTGGGCGACGAGGTGGAGATCCGCGTGGAAGCGGTGCACATGGACGAGCGCAAAATCGACTTCGCGCTGGTCTCCAGCGCCCGCCGCCCGCGTGGTGCCGGCAAAACCGCCCGCGACAAGGCGAAGCGTGGCACCCAGCGTGACGATGGCCGCAGCCGCCCGCGCCGCGACAACAGCAAACGCGGCAACTTTGAGCCGGACAGCGCCTTCCGCAAGGATGAGAGCGGCAAAACCGGCGAGAAGAAGCCGCGTCGCTCCCGCCGCCCGTCGGACAAAAAGAGCACCTCTGGATCGCGCTCCCGCCGTGGCCCGCGCCGGGGCGATAACTAATCCTGCTGCGGGCATTCTGCCGCCGTCCCTGACGGTGTAGAATCGCCCGCCAACCCGATAGCGCACGGGCCGCAAGGCCCGTCTGAACCCGTTAAAGAGCATCATGAGCGAAATTATTTACGGCATCCATGCCGTCAAGGCCCTGCTGGAGCGCGATCCGCAGCGCTTCCTGGAAGTGTTTATCCTGAAGGGCCGTGAAGACCGTCGCCTGCAACCCCTGATTCAGGAGCTGGAAGCCACCGGCATCGTGATCCAGGTCGCCAGCCGCCAGTGGCTGGATGAGAAGGTCGAGGGCGCGGTGCATCAGGGGATCGTCGCGCGCGTGCGCGAAGGCCGCCAGTACCAAGAGAATGACCTGCCAGCGCTGCTGGAGAGCGTCTCCAGCCCGCTGCTGCTGGTGCTGGATGGCGTGACCGACCCGCACAACCTCGGCGCTTGCCTGCGTACCGCCGACGCCGCTGGCGTCCATGCGGTGATCGTGCCGCGCGACCGCTCTGCCGCCCTCAACGCCACGGCGAAGAAAGTGGCCAGCGGCGCGGCCGAGACGGTGCCGCTGATCCGCGTCACCAACCTGGCGCGCACCCTGCGCCTGTTGCAGGAGCACAACGTCTGGATCGTTGGCACCGCGGGCGAGGCTGACCACAGCGTCTACCAGAGCAAACTGACCGGCCCGATGGCGCTGGTGATGGGTGCCGAAGGTGAAGGGATGCGTCGCCTGACGCGTGAGCACTGTGACGAGCTGATCAGCATCCCGATGGCTGGCTCTGTCTCGTCGCTGAACGTCTCCGTGGCCACCGGCGTCTGCCTGTTTGAGGTCGTGCGCCAACGTAGCCAGAAAGCCTGATTCTGCCGCCGGGGCATCCGTCCCGGCGTTTTCCTCTTTGTGATCGCCCCGGCGGCGTCACCCGCCAAAAACGCCATACTTACTCCCTCATCATCTGTGTGAGGAGACGTCATGAGCTGGCAAACGCATACGGTATTCAATCAGCCCAAACCTCTGGCCAACAGCAACCTGTTTCTCTCTGACACGCCGCTGCGCGAGGCGGTGGCACGCTTTCAGGCCGGTTGGGACGCCGACCTGCTGGCGTCGGTGGGGCAACAGCTGGGCAGCGCCGAGTCACTGGAGCTGGGTCGGCTGGCTAATGCCAACCCGCCGGAGCTGCTGCGCTATGACGCCTGTGGGCAGCGGATCGACGAGGTGCGTTTCCATCCCGCCTGGCATTTGCTGATGCAGGGGCTGATCGCCAACCGCGTGCACAACCTGCCGTGGCAGGAGGAGGCGCGCATCGGCTCCTTTGTGGCGCGCGCCGCCCGCTTCATCCTGCATGGGCAGGTGGAGGCCGGCTCACTCTGCCCGGTGACCATGACCTTCGGTGCCATCCCACTGTTGCAGCGCGCGCTGCCTGCCCCCTTTGCTGACTGGCTACCGGCGCTGCTCTCGGATCGCTATGACACCCACAGCCAGCCGGGCCACCAGAAGCGCGGCCTGCTGATTGGCATGGGGATGACAGAAAAGCAGGGCGGCTCTGATGTGTTGAGCAACACCACCAAGGCGCGCCCCTGTGCCGCGCGGGGGCCGGGGGAGTGCTACCAGCTGGTGGGCCACAAGTGGTTCTTTTCGGTGCCGCAGAGCGACGCCCACCTGGTGCTGGCGCAGGCGGAGGGCGGCCTCTCCTGCTTCTTCCTGCCGCGCCTGCTGCCGGATGGCACGCGCAACGCCATCCGGCTGGAGCGGCTGAAGGAGAAACTCGGCAACCACGCCAACGCCAGCAGCGAGGTGGAGTTCCAGGACGCCCTTGGCTGGCTGGTAGGCGAGGAGGGCGAGGGGGTGCGGCAGATCCTGACGATGGGCGGCCACACCCGCTTCGACTGCGCGCTGGGCAGTCACGCCCTGATGCGGCGGGCGCTCTCGGTGGCCCTCTACCACGCGCTGCAACGGCAGACCTTCGGCAAACGGCTGGCAGAGCAGCCGCTGATGCGGCAGGTGCTGGCGCGGCTGGCGCTGCGGCTGGAGGGGCAGACGGCACTGCTGTTCCGGTTGGCGCAGGCGTGGGAGCAGCGCCAGCTGCCGCAACCGCAGATCTACGCCCGCCTGCTGACGCCCGCCGCCAAATACGCCATCTGCCACCACGGCAGTGCCTTCGCCGCCGAGGCGATGGAGGTGCTGGGCGGCATCGGCTACTGCGAGGAGAGCGAAATGCCGCGCCTGTTCCGCGAGATGCCGGTCAACAGCATTTGGGAGGGGTCTGGCAATATCATGTGCCTTGATGTGCTGCGCACGCTGCAAAAAGTGCCGGGGGCGGTGGAGATGCTGCATCAGGAGCTGCATGAGGTGCGCGGCCAGAACCGGCTGTTTGACCGGAGCTGGCGGCAACTGGCCCCGCAACTGGCGCGGCCCGTCGAGGCACGTGGCCGTGCCATTACCCAGCAGCTGTTCATGCTGTGCAGCGGCGCGGAGCTGCTGCGTCATGGCGCGCCGCCGCTGGCGGAGGCGTGGTGCCGGATGGCGTTCGACCACCGAGGCGATTATCTATTGCCGGAGGGCCTCTGCACCGACCTGCTCAACCGGGCGACTGGCGCATAAAAAAGGGCGCCCAAAGGCGCCCGGTGTGCATCATGCTGTCAGCGGTAGAGGGTGGCGCTGGCGCGCCAGCTGCTTTTGCTCTGGCTCTCCTGCATGGAGGTGATGCGGTAGTAGCTGGCGTGCTGGGCGTCGGCCTTGGCGGCAATCAGCTGCTCCACACGCTGCGGGCTACCGGGGATCCCCTGCACATGCACGCTGCCAGCGGGCTGGAGACGTGCGGCCTGGCTGGCGCTGACGGCGTCAGCCGCCATTGCCGCCGTGCTTGAGAGGCCAGCCAGCAGAACCAACGGAAGAAGAACGTTCACTCTGTTCATTGTCACACCTCATGGTAAGTTGCCTGTGCTCCCGGCGCCCTAGCGATAGAGAATCGCCTGCGAGTACCACATGCCGGGCACGACCGTCTCATCATTCATCAGCACCACATAGTAACGGGCGCCACTGGCGTCCGCCTTCTGTTGCAGCGCGCGGGCGGCATCCATCGGGCTGCCCCGCTCCTGCACGGAGATGGTTCCCATCTTTTGCAGCGAACCAGCCTGGGCACGGGTAATCTCCTGCGCCTTGGCACTTGGCGGCGGCGGTGGCTCTGGGGTCGTGTGCAGGGCACCACAGCCACTCAACAGCACAGCCAGCATCAGGCCGGTCAAAATACGGGAAAGGCTCATGGCGACTTCTCCTGATAAAGACACTATGAGTGTAGTGCGTATTTTGACCGGGACGCGGATTATCCTCAGTCGAGACGGAACATACTGACCAGCTTCTTCAGGTGCTGACCCTTCTGGTTCAGCGCGCTGGCGGTCTCTTCCGAATTGCCCACCAGCGCGGCGTTCTCCTGCGTCGCCTGACCAATCTGCACAATGGCAATGTTGACCTGGCCGATGCCAGCGGACTGCTCGTGGGAGGCGATGTCGATGTCGCTGACGATGGTACGCACCTGCTGGATGCGCGACAGGATGTCATTCATCGCCTCGTGGGTCTGGGCGGAGATGCGGTTGCCCTGTTCCACCTTCTCGAGAGACTCGGCGATCAGCGCCTCAATCTCTTTCACCGACTTGGCGCTGCGCTGTGCCAGCGCGCGTACTTCGGCAGCCACCACCGCAAAGCCCTTGCCATGCTCGCCAGCGCGGGCCGCTTCCACCGCTGCGTTCAGCGCCAGGATATTGGTCTGGAAGGCGATGGACTCAATCACCGTGGTGATATCCGCGATGCGCTGGGAGGCGTGCTTGATGTCGCCCATGGTCGAGACGGCAGCCGTCACCGCCTCGCCGCCATTCTGCGCGGCGGACTCGGTCTGGCGTACCAGTTTCATCGCCTCAGAGACGTTCTCGGCATTCTGCTGCACCGTAGCGGTGAGCTGCTCCATGCTGGCGGAGGTCTCCTCCAGGCTGCTGGCCTGACGGGAGATCTGGCCGGTGATGTTTTCACTGTCAGCCGCCAGCGAGGCGGTGCTCTGGTTGATCTCCACCGCCGCCTCACGCACCTGCGCGACAATGCGCGCCAGCCCACGGCCAATGCCAGCCATCGCCGTCATCATGCGGCCCACCTCATCCTGACGCTGGGTGGTGAGGGTGGCGCTCAGGTTGCCAGCGGCATACTCCTCCGCCACTTTCACCACCTCTTCCAGCGGGCGGCTCAGCCAGTTGCGGGTGATGGTCATGAACAGGGCGGCGAACAGCAGTACCAGCACCACGCCGATGCCGAGGAACAGGTTCCGGCTGTGGGTCACGCCCGCCAGGATCTTCCGCTCATCGGCGGTGCCTGCCACTACCCAGCCCCAGGCAGGCAGGGCATGGTAGACCAGCACCTGATCGCCGCTGTCGGCTGGCAGGTCATCATCCTGATAGGTGAGGGTGCCGCGCGGCTGCGCCAGCACCTGCGTCAGGGTGTCGCCAGACCACGCCGGGGCGTGCCCCTCGGCGGTCGGGTGGAACAGGTACTTGCCACGGCTGCTGCTCTGGCTGGCGTCCAGCACGAAGAAGTGACCACTCTCGCCAATACGTTTGCCCAGAATGGTGTCACGCATCTGGTTGAATTGCGGCGTAATGTTCACGCCAACAAAGATGATGCCGATAATCTTGCCGCTCTCATCCTTGATTGGCTGGTATTGGGTGATGAACTGCTTGCCGAACAACGTCGCCAGCCCCTTGAAGGTCTCACCAGCCATCACCGCCCGGTAGGCAACGCTCTGGCGGTCGAGGCGGGTGCCCATCGCGCGTGAGCCATCCTCTTTCTTCAGCGAGGTGGTGATACGCAGGAAGTCATCTCCCTCGCGCATAAACAGGGTGGAGATGGCGCCGGTGCGGCTCAGGAAATCGTCGGGGATGGCGGTGTTGTCATTGAGCACGATATCGCCGCTCTTCATCACCGTCTTGCCCTCCTGGCTTTGCAGGCTGAAGCGGGTCGGGATAAAGCTGGCAAAGAGCTGGGTATAGCTGCTGACCTCACTGGTGAGGCTGGCGTCATACATGGTGATCATGTCTTCCACGCCCGTGACCTGATTCTCCATGTCACTCAGGGTCAGATCTTTAAGCTGGTTGCCGGCGGTGCGGGTCAGCGACAGGGTAAAGAGTAAAAAGATTACTGCAAAAGTCACCGAAGCCAGCACTGAGAGCTTGACGCCAAGGCCCCAGCGGCGGAATGAGAGTGCCATTATCATCGTTATCCCATAATAGGTAGAGTTGGAGAAGGCAATAACGGCGGCGCACGAAAAAGGTTTAGGGCAAAAATGTAATAACTTATTTGCCATGTTATTGATTTAGATCATGGAGATATCATGTGCGGCGGGAATTTGTGTAGGAAAGGGGCGGGGGCGATCTCCGCCCATAAAAAAACCCCCATAAAGGGGGTCAAGCAGCGTCTGGTATCGGTCTTATTGTATCGGTTTCCCTGGTACTGCATTTTTCTGGTGAGCAACGATGGCTTGCTGACAGTGGCAACCCGGCAAACCGTCGTGCTTTCATGATGTCATTCTAAACAAGGCTGTTCATCTATAAACCGGCAATTATTGAATGAACCATTCAAGAAATCTGAACGAAATTTCCGCATTTCACTCTGTTTTTTCACGGCTAACTCTGTTAATGCGGTTTACCATTCCTCGGTTTCAGGCGCGCCTGCGCCGCGGCGGCTGTTTAATCCCTATTCACTCCTTGTGTTTCCCTGACGGTGCCCCTATAATTGCGCGTCATTTTTCAGCCGCACACAAACACGTTCCTTGCCTCCATGGGCCGCGGTTGACCCTGACAGGAGGCTGAATAATCCGTAAGGAGCAATTCGATGCGTCATTACGAAATCGTTTTTATGGTCCATCCTGACCAAAGCGAACAGGTTCCGGGCATGATCGAGCGTTACACCGGTGCTATCACCGCTGCGCAGGGTCAGATCCACCGTCTGGAAGACTGGGGCCGCCGTCAACTGGCTTACCCGATCAACAAACTGCACAAAGCTCACTACGTTCTGCTGAACGTTGAAGCGCCGCAGGAAGTGATCGACGAGCTGGAAACTAACTTCCGCTTCAACGACGCCGTTATCCGTAGCATGGTAATGCGTACTAAGCACGCGGTTACCGAAGCATCCCCGATGGTTAAAGCGAAAGACGAGCGTCGTGAGCGTCGTGAAGATTTCGCCAACGAAACCTCTGATGATGCTGATGCTGGGGATTCTGAAGAGTAATTGCGGTGATGGCCAATCGCCTGGTGTTAACCGGCACAGTGTGCAAAACACCCGCGCGAAAAGTCAGTCCTTCCGGAATACCGCACTGCCAGTTTGTGCTTGAGCACCGCTCGCAGCAGCAGGAAGCCGGATTTAGCAGGTTGGCATGGTGCAGAATGCCCGTGGTCGCCAGCGGACACACACTACAAGCATTAACTCACAGATTAACGGTCGGCACACAGATTACCGTGTCAGGTTTCATTAGTTGCCATCAAGGGCGCAATGGGCTGAACAAAGTGGTACTGCATGCCGAGCAGATTGAATTGATAGATTCTGGAGACTAGCCAAATGGCACGTTATTTCCGTCGTCGCAAGTTCTGCCGTTTCACCGCGGAAGGCGTTGTAGAGATTGACTACAAAGACATCGCTACGCTGAAAAACTACATCACCGAAAGCGGCAAGATCGTTCCGAGCCGTATCACCGGTACTCGTGCAAAATACCAGCGTCAGCTGGCACGTGCTATCAAGCGCGCTCGCTACCTGTCTCTGCTGCCGTACACTGATCGTCATCAGTAATCGGCCACGGTCCATTAATACGACTTTGAGAGGATAAGGTAATGCAAGTTATTCTGCTTGATAAAGTAGCAAACCTGGGTAGCCTGGGCGACCAGGTCAACGTTAAAGCGGGCTACGCTCGTAACTTCCTGGTACCGCAGGGCAAAGCTGTCCCGGCTACCAAGAAAAACGTTGAGTTCTTCGAAGCACGCCGTGCAGATCTGGAAGCCAAACTGGCTGACGTTCTGGCTGCTGCTGAAGCGCGCGCCGCTAAGATCAACGAGCTGGGCACCGTTACCATCGCGTCTAAAGCAGGCGACGAAGGTAAACTGTTCGGTTCTATCGGCACCCGTGACATCGCTGACGCAGTAACTGCGGCCGGTGTTGAAGTTGCCAAAAGCGAAGTTCGCCTGCCGAACGGCGTCCTGCGTACTCTGGGTGAGCACGAAGTGCACTTCCAGGTACACAGCGATGTGTTCGCACAACTGAACATCGTTGTAGAAGCAGAGTAAGTTTTACTCCACTTCTTGCGAAACGCCGGCCTTGTGCCGGCGTTTTGCGTTTTGGCGGCCGCCACAGCCGCTGAACGGAGGCGCGGTCAACCCGCGCGTCGGTAACTGCCATCCGGCTGGCGCACAAAGCGCACCTGACCGTTATCGCCTTCCACTTCCAACGCCGTCACCACCCCTTGGGCATTGCGCTGAATCCGTACCTGCTGACCCGCCTGCAAATTGCTGAGTGGCTTATCCTGCCCCTCAACCTGCGCCATCGCAAACACATCATTCACCATCAGGTTATGGTCGCGGAACAGCTGCGCCAGCGTCTGGCCAGCGCGGATGCGGTAGGTCTGCCAACTGCCATCACGCTCCTCCACATCGCCGCTACCCTGTTGCAACTCCGCCTGCAACAGGATGTCACGGCTGCGGCTTTGCTCCGGCGTCGGGTAGCGCGGCTCACTGTTGGGCCACAGCAGCGCCAGCAGCACCACCAGTGCGGCAATCAGGATGCCCCGGCGGTGCGGCAGCGGCAGCGGCTCCATCCAGCGGCACTGTGCTGGCCACTGCCAGGCGGCCTCCGCCCACGCGCGCACGCGCGGTGGAGCGACCCGGCGCACGGCACGGCGGCGCGGACGGTCAGTGGCCGACCCGCTCGTGGGATCATGCGGCGCGGCCGTGGCATCGGCGGGTAGGTGGGGTGCATCCTGCGACGCCGCCGGTGTGGAACCGCTCATCGGCTCCGAGTCCTCCGTCACGCGCCGACTGTGTTGACGGCGCGGCCATGTTGACCGAAGCGTCGACCACCAGTGGTGCAGCGGCGAAGGAACCTGGGCGGCTTTCTTTCTCCTGGGCGCGATTCTGCCCATGACAACCTCTCTTGCAACGCGGTCTGCCAGAAGGCAGAAGTAATACGGCGCCATGGTCAGCAACGCTGCCATGACACATTGAGTATAGTCTGATAACTGCTTGAAGCAGAAAGAGACAGCAGGGCGACATGCGCGGGGGCAGATCGGGGTTTTCCCGGCGCGCCATTGTTTCTGTTTCGTTACCAAAAGTCACCCATCCTGACGCAAGATTTTACCCCAATCCCTTGCGCTGCTATGCTCTGCCTTCGACTTTTTATCGATTTAAGGAAAACGCATGACAACCCCTTCTTATGACAGCGTAGAAGCGCAGGCGAGCTACGCCATCGGCCTGCAAGTGGGACAGCAGCTGCAAGAGTCTGGCCTGGAAGGCCTGCAACCTGACGCCCTGGCCGCTGGCCTGCGTGACGCGCTCGAAGGGATCGCGCCGGCGGTGCCGGTGGACGTGCTGCACCGTGCACTGCGTGAGATGCATGAGCGTGCGGAGTCCGTGCGCCGTGAGCGCCAACAGGCGATGGCCGTGGAAGGCCAGCAGTTCCTCGAGCAGAACGCGGAGCGTGAAGGCGTGAGCCGTACCGAGTCCGGCCTGCAATTCTCCGTCATCACCCAGGGCGAAGGCCCGATCCCAAGCCGTCAGGACCGCGTGCGCGTGCACTACACTGGCCGCCTGATCAACGGTGACGTCTTTGACAGCTCCGTAGAGCGCGGTGAGCCGGCAGAGTTCCCGGTGAGCGGCGTGATCCCAGGCTGGATCGAAGCGCTGACGCTGATGCCGGTGGGTTCCAAGTGGCAGCTCTACATCCCGCACAACCTGGCCTATGGCGAGCGTGGCGCAGGCGCGTCGATTCCTCCTTACAGCGCGCTGATCTTTGACGTCGAGCTGCTGGAAATCCTGTAAGCTTCATTTTCCCGTTTCATGTGTGTAAGCAAAAGGCAGCGCCGTTACCGGCACTGCCTTTTTTATTGGCGGGTTATTTCGCCTGAAGATCGAGGCGGTAGAGGGCAAACCCGATCGCGTCACTGCCTTGACGGCTCATCGGGTACTGCGCCTTTTGTTTAATGAAGGCCGTCGCCTTGTCGCTGGGCGACGTCTCGAAGGTGATGTTCAGCGGCTGGCGGCTGGTGATGGGAGCCAGCCGCCAGTTGTTGTCCGCTGATGGGGTAACCTCGCCATGCTCCTGGCTCTCGGCGGTGATGTAGTTTGCCAGCACGCTGCGGTTCTCATCCGGCGAGGCGAAGGCGATGTGGCTGTCGCCGGTGCCAGCGAACTTGCCGCCATAGGCGCGGTAGTTGTTGGTCGCCACCAGGAAGGTTGCCGCCGGATCGATGGGCTTGCCCTGCCAGGTGAGCTGGCGGATGCGCTCGGCGTTGGGGTGGATCATCTGGCACTCACCGTCATAGCGCGCCGGCTGGGTGACATCAATCTGGTACTGCACGCCATCGATCACGTCGAAGTTATAGGTGCGGAAGCCCTCCCAGTTGATCAACGGCTGCGGCTGGCTGCTCTGCGGATCGATGCGGTTGAACAGCCCGGCCGAGCACTCGAGCCACTCCTTCACCTCTTTGCCGGTCACTTTCAGCACCACCAACGTGTTGGGGTAGAGGTAGAGATCGGCGGCGTTGCGGTAGGTCAGCTCGCCCTTTTCCACCTCGACATAGCCAGCCGGGTCGTTCTTGCGGCCACCGGCCTTAAAGGGCGCGGCGGCGGAGAGCACCGGCAGGTTTGCCAAGTCCGGATCGCCCTGGATAAAGTGCCGGGTGTAGGCGGCCTGGGCATTGTTGACGATCTGCACCGTCGGGTCATCCTGCACCAGCGACAGGAAGCTGACCATGCTGTCGCTGGCCTTGCCGATTGGCTGGCTGACAAACTCACGCGTCGCCTTGTGTGCCTCCGCCACCCGGCCGACCAGCTCATGGTCTTCGGCGGCCAGCGAGGCTTTGGCGGCGGTGTCATAGATGGGCCGCGCCTCGGCGCGCGCCTGCACCACCTGCCAATTGCCGCCATCGTTATTCAGTTGCAGATCGACAATGCCGAGGTGATCGCCCCACTGGCCGGGCATCACCGCTGGCGTGCCATTGAGTGTGCCCTGTTTGACATCCGCGCCCTTGATGTCGGCAAAGTCACTGCTGGGGAAGACGGCATGGGCATGGCCAAACATAATGGCGTCGATGCCCGGCACCTGGCTGAGGTAGTAGACGGAGTTCTCCGCCATCGCCCGGTACGGCTCCGCCGACAGCCCGGAGTGTGGGATGGCCACCACCACTTGCGCGCCCGCTTTACGCATCTCCGGCACCCACTTCTTCGCCGTCTCGGTGATGTCCGCCACCTGCACCTTGCCTGCCAGGTTAGCCTTGTCCCACACCATGATTTGCGGCGGTACAAAGCCGATGTAACCGATGCGCAGCGTATGGGTGTTGCCGTCACGATCCTTGACCTGCTTCTCCTCAATCAGGTAGGGCTTGAGCAGCGGCTGGCCGGTGGCGGCGTCCAGTAGGTTGGCGTTGACGTAGGGGAAGGCCGCGCCCGCCAGCGCCCGTTTCAGGAAATCCAGCCCGTAGTTGAATTCGTGGTTGCCGACGTTGCCGACCGAGTAACCCAGCGGGTTCATCGCCAGATAGACCGGGTGCACCTCGCCCTGGCGCCACCTCTTCTTCGCCATGTAGTCGCCGAGCGGGCTGCCTTGGATCAGGTCGCCGTTATCCACCAGCACGCTGTTGGTGGCCTGCTGGCGCGCCTGTTTGATCAAGCTGGCGGTACGCGCCAGACCGAACTTTTCGGTGGGCGCATCCTTGTAGTAGTCGAAATCCATCATGTTGCCGTGCAGATCGCTGGTTTCCATGATGCGCAGATCGACCGTGGCTGCCTGAGCGCCAGCGTAGGCGGCCAGCAGGCACAGGGCGAGGGTAGGGTTCCTCATCATTGCTCTCCATGATTAATGAACGAATATCGCAAAATAGGGTGCAAATGCACCATAGCGCACAAAATAAACGTGAAGTATGGGGCAATTCAGCGTGGGAAACTGCGTAAGCGGTCACGCCGAGCGCGGGCAGGGGCCGAAAGGGGAGGATTCAGACAGTGGGACGGTAGATCTTCACGGCAAAAAAAACTAGGCTGCTTAATAAGATTCTGAATGCAGAGGTGCATGATGTTAGAAAATATTTGCCAGCTGGCGCGGGACGCGGGCGCGGCGATTTTGGAGGTCTATGAGGGCCGCCAGCCGATGGATGTGGAGGTGAAAACCGACGACTCGCCGGTGACAGCCGCGGATTTGGCGGCACACCGTGTGATCAAGCGTGGGCTGGAGGCACTGACGCCAGAGATCCCGCTCCTGTCGGAAGAGGATCCACCCGCCTGGGAGGTGCGCCGCAATTGGACACGTTACTGGCTGGTCGATCCGCTGGATGGCACCAAGGAGTTCATCAAGCGCAATGGTGATTTCACCGTGAACATCGCGCTGGTGGAGGATGGCAAGCCGGTGCTCGGCGTGGTCTACGTGCCGGTGACCGGGGTGATGTACTCCGCCGCCGATGGCAAGGCGTGGAAAGAGGAGAACGGCCAGCGCGTGCAGATCGCGGTGCGTGACGCTCGCCCGCCGCTGGTGGTGGTGAGCCGCTCCCACGGCAGCCAGGAGTTGCAGGACTATCTGGCGCAGCTCGGCGAGCACCAGACCGTGGCGGTCGGCTCCTCGCTGAAGTTCTGTCTGGTGGCCGAGGGCAAAGCGCAGCTCTATCCGCGCTTCGGGCCGACCTCCATCTGGGACACTGCCGCCGGCCATGCGGTCGCCGCCGCCGCGGGCGCGCAGGTGCATGATTGGCAGGGCCAGCCGCTGCTCTACACGCCGCGTGAATCCTTCCTCAACCCCGGCTTCCGCGTCTCCCTCTACTGATCGGAGTCCAGCAACTGGTGCAGCAGGTTCATTACCTGCTGCGTCTCCGCCATACTCAGCGCCCCCTCCTGCGCAAAGCGCACCTTGCCGTGGCGATCCAGCACCACGATGGCTGAGCTCTGCTCCTGCAACTCCCACGCCTTGAGTACCACCCCCTGCCTGTCCACGATCACTTGCGACCAAGGATAGGTTTTCTTGCCCTCACGGATGCTGTGGCGCACAAAAGCCTTGGTGCCGAACATCGTGTCACTGACGTTGACGATTGTCGTCGTTTGGTAACGTTCGGTCGGTAGATTAGCGGCCTTGATGGCGTTAATCAGGGGTTCATTCAGCTCTCTGGCGGCGGTTCGCCCAGCTATGTGCTGGATAACCCGCACTTTTCCGGGAAGTTGGCTACTGCTCCAGCGCTGATAGTTGAAAACATCTTTTTCCAACAGCAGCTCCCCCAGGTCACTGACATAGACCGACGGAACAGGTTGCTGAATTGTAAAATTGTGGGCGGAGGCGAAAAATGACGAAGTCGTTAGCACTATAGTTAGCAGACTATGCTTGAACATGCTTTCTCCTTGGTATGAGCCGCGCCTTTAAGAGCGCTCCGATAGTGGAAAGCAGGATCATAAGCTGTAATCAGAGGTCTGTCCTGTCATGAAACGTGATTGATATCATTTTCCCAACAGATAGTTGGCACCAGACCCAGCACGACAAAAAATGGATTCTGATTACGCTCATTTAAGTGTCAGATTCTGTAAAAGCCCCGGAAACGGACTGGCAAATGTAGAATTTCCGACTATTTTTAAAGTCTATTACATTGCGTTCATTTGAGTAGCTGCCCCTAGTCTGGTTAATTATCTGGCAGGAACGCGATGAACTCATAGGAAGGAGAGAGTAAGAAATGAGAATTTTTCAGCGTTATAATCCACTTAAAGTGGCTAAATATGTAAAAACGCTGTTTCGCGGCCGTCTGTACATCAAAGACGTTGGCGCATTCGAATTTGATAACGGCAAAATTTTATTGCCGAAGATTCGTGATAAACGCCACTTCAGTGTGATGTCTGAAGTGAACCGCCAGGTGCTGAGCCTCCAGGCGGAGATGTAACCCCCGCTCATTGCATGAGCCAGACATGACAACGGCCCCAGATGGGGCCGTTGTTGTATGTGGCACGGGAGGTGGCAAGGGCCTTACAGACTCTTCTCGCGCGCCAGCTCCTCTGGGGTTTTCGGTAGCAGCGGCGTGGCGGGTTTGTCGCTCAGCTTGGTGACCAGCAGCTGGTCAATCTTGTAGCTGTCGATGTCCACCACCTCGAACTTATAGCCGGAGAACTTCACGAAATCGGTGCGTTTCGGGATCTTGCGCAGCATGAACATCATGAAGCCGCCGATGGTCTCATAGTTGCCAGACTGCGGGAACTCCTCGATGTGCAGCACGCGCATCACATCCTCAATCGGCGTACCGCCCTCAATCAGCCAGGAGTTCTCATCACGCGCGACGATCTGCTCCTCAAGCCCCTGGCCGACCAGATCACCCATCAGGGTGGTCATCACGTCATTCAGGGTGATGATCCCGACCACCAGCGCATACTCGTTCAGGATCACCGCGAAGTCCTCGCCGGCGGTCTTGAAGCTCTCCAGCGCCTCTGACAGCGTCAGGGTATCCGGCACGATCAGCGCCGAGCGAATCTGCACGCCGCTGCTCAGCTTCAGGCTCTGGTTGCCCAGCACGCGGTTCAGCAGATCCTTGGAGTCCACATAGCCCACCACCTGATCGATGTTGCCGTCGCACACCAGAAACTTGGAGTGCGGATGGGTGGCGATCTTCTGCTTGATGCTCTCCTCGCTCTCGCGCAGGTCGAAGTAGATCACGCTCTCACGTGAGGTCATGGAGGAGGGCACGGTGCGTGACTCCAGCTCGAACACGTTCTCAATCAGTTCGTGCTCCTGCTTGCGCAGCACCCCGGCCAGCGCGCCAGCCTCCACCACCGCATAGATGTCATCAGGGGTGATGTCGTCATTGCGCACCATCGGCAGCTTGAACAGGCGGAAGATGCAGTTGGCCAGCCCGTTGAACAGCCAGACCAGCGGCCGGAACAGGGCGAGGCAGAAACGCATCGGGTTGATGATCCGGACGGCAACCGCCTCTGGTGCAATCATACCGATGCGCTTCGGGGTGAGGTCAGCGAACAGGATGAACATGCTGGTAACCAGCACAAAGGAGCAGATGAAGCTGATTTGGGCGGCCAGCTCAGTTGACATGAAGCGGCCAAAGAAGACTTCAAATGCCGGGGAGAAAGCGGCGTCGCCGACAATACCACCGAGGATGGCGACGGCGTTCAGGCCAATCTGCACCACGGTAAAGAACATGCCCGGCGTCTCCTGGAGTTTCAGCACGCGGGCGGCGTTGACGTTTCCTTCGTCAGCCAGCAGTTTCAGTTTAATTTTACGTGAGGCGGCCAACGAGATCTCCGACAGGGAGAAGAAGGCGCTCACGGCGATCAATAGAATTATCAGTAAGATACTGTTTAACATAGTTTATCCGCTTAGTTCCGGTTCCCGACCGGCGCGTATGAGGCAGGGGGTAACGCTGAGTGAAAAAATCCAAAATGACAGATAGAAATGCTGCAAACAGGGTACATTTGCAGCACGCTTAGTATAGCAGTAGCGTCGAGAACGCCGCCAGCGAAGAAAAAACGGCCGCTGGCGGTCGCGTGGCAGTTACTGCGCCAGCTGTGGTGGCAGGCAGACGCCGATGCCACCGATGCCGCAGTAGCCTTCCGGGTTCTTGTAGAGGTACTGCTGGTGCTCATCTTCCGCGTAGTAGAACGGCAGTGCCGGCGTCACCTCGGTGGTGATGTGGCGGGTGTCGTTCGCCTCCTGCATGGCGTGCTGGAAGGCGGACAGGCTCTGCTCGGCGGCGGCCTGTTGCGCCGGCGTCAGCGGGTAGATCGCGGAGCGATACTGGGTGCCGATGTCACCGCCCTGACGCATACCCTGCGCCGGGTCATGGTTCTCCCAGAACACCTGCAACAGCTGCGCATAGCTGATCACCGCCGGGTCAAATACCACGCGCACCACCTCCGCATGGCCGGTCTGGCCGGTGCACACTTCCTGGTAGGTCGGGTTCGGCGTATAGCCACCGCTGTAACCGGCGGCAGTGCTATGGACGCCCTCCAGCTGCCAGAACAGGCGCTCCACGCCCCAGAAGCATCCCATTGCAAAAATCGCCTCTTCCATGCCGTCGGGGATGTGGGTCATGGTGTGGCCCGTTACCGCATGGGTGGCCGCCACTGGCATCGGCGTGTTACGGCCTGGCAGGGCATCGGCGGAGGTAACAGGTTGAGTTTTGTCGAAATTTTGCACCACAATGGGCTCCAGTCAATTACGGGTTAAAGTGCGTTAGTTGTATCTGATTGCGTCTTTGCACACAATACGTCCTTGTGTATTGATGAATTTGCTTACACTAATCAAAATTTCGAGGTTAAACGGCTACCGGCTGAAAGGATTTCGCCCATACTGAGGCTGTTTTCATGGCCAGAATGATTCGCTTTTACAGGACAGTAAAATTTTCCAGGAGTACGTGTGCGACCAAACCGGACCCTTTGTTTTTTATGTGTACTGCTGGCTTCCCCTCTCGCGCATGCCGCCAAATTACGCTTGCAGCTTGAGGGCTTGACCGGGGAATTAGAGAGAAACGTGCGGGTGCGGCTTTCAGCGATCGGCAGTGATGAGGTCACGGCCGACGGGCGTTTCCGTGCCAGCGTGGACAAGGCGGTGCGACAGGGGCTGCGGCCCTTTGGCTACTACGATCCCACCATTGACTTCCAGTACCGCGACACCCCACCGCCGGGGCGGCCGGTGTTGATCGCCCGTGTCACCGCCGGGCAGCCGGTCTTTTTGGCCGGAACCAACGTGGTGATTGAGGGCGACGGGCGCAATGACAAGGAGTTCCAGACGCTAAAGCGCGACAAAGTGCCGCCGGTCGGCACCCAGCTCAACCACGGCGCCTATGACAGCTTCAAAAGCTCCCTGACCAACGTGGCGGTGCGCAAAGGCTACTTTGATGCCGATATGCGCAAAAGCCAGCTCGGCATCATCCAGTCGCAGCGGCAGGCCTTCTGGGACATCGATTTCAACACCGGGCAGCGCTACCGCTTCGGCCATGTCTCCTTCGCGGGTTCGCAAATCCGCGACGATTATCTGCAAAACCTTGTCCCCTTTGAGGAGGGCGACTACTACAGCTCCAACGATCTGGCCGAGCTGAACCGTCGTCTCTCCGCCACTGGCTGGTTCAACTCCGTGGTAGTGGCACCGGAGTTCAAGGACGCCAAAGAGAACAAAGTCTTGCCGTTAAACGCCGTGGTAACGCCGCGCACCCGCAACACGCTGGAGACCGGCGTGGGCTACTCAACGGACGTCGGCCCACGCATCAAGGCCAACTGGAAGAAGCCGTGGCTCAACTCACGCGGCCACAGTCTGGAGAGCACCCTGAACCTCTCCGGCCCGGAGCAGGAGCTGGAGTTCAGCTACAAGATCCCGCTGCTGAAGAACCCGATCGAGCAGTACTACGTGGTGCAAGGCGGCTACAAGCGCGAGGATCTGAATGACACCGAGTCTGACGGCACCACCGTCAATCTGGCGCGTTACTGGGACTCCTCCTCCGGCTGGAAGCGCGCCATCAACCTGCGCTGGAGTCTGGATCACTTTACCCAAGGCAGCGTGACCAACACCACCATGCTGATCTACCCCGGCGTCAGCGTCAGCCGTACCCGCCAACGCGGCGGCCTGATGCCTGACTGGGGCGACTCGCAGCGCTACTCGCTGGACATCTCCGACACCAGCTGGGGATCGGATGTAGACTTCGCCGTGATCCAGGCGCAGAACGTCTGGATCCGCACCCTGGCGGAGAAGCACCGCTTTGTGGTGCGCGGCAACCTTGGCTGGATCGAGACCAATGACTTTGATCGCGTGCCGCCGTCGCTGCGCTTCTTTGCCGGTGGCGATCGCAGCATCCGTGGTTACCAGTACAAATCGCTCTCGCCACGGGATGACGAGGGCAAGCTGACCGGCGCCTCGCGTCTGGCCACCGGCTCGCTCGAGTACCAATACAACGTGACCGGCAAGTGGTGGGGCGCGGTGTTTGTGGACTCCGGCGAAGCGGTCAATGACATCAAACAAACCAATGTGAAGACCGGCGCGGGCGTCGGTGTGCGCTGGGCCTCGCCGATTGGCCCGGTGAAACTGGATATTGCCGCCCCAATCAACGATGACGAGGAGCATGGCGTGGAGTTCTACATTGGTTTGGGGCCTGAATTATGAGTCTGTTGAAGAAAATTTCCCTCGGGGTGCTGGTCTTCCTCATCCTGCTGCTGGGTACGCTGGCCTTCCTGCTGGGCACACAAACCGGTCTCCACTTGGTGCTGAATGGCGCGGCGCGCTGGGTGCCGGGCCTGCAAATTGCCTCCGTCACCGGCGGCTGGCGTGACCTGACGCTGACCGGCGTGCAGTACCAGATGCCGGGCGTGACGGTAAAGAGCGGGCAGTTCCATTTGTCGCTCGATCTCTCCTGCTTCCGCCGTAGCCAGCTCTGCCTGAATGCCGTGACGGCGCAGGATGTGGACGTGGTGGTCAATACCCGTGAGCTTGCGCCCTCCACGGCGCCGGCCGCCGAAGAGGAGCCGGGCAGTGGTAACCTCAGTACGCCCTATCCCATCACGGTGCGGTTGTTACGGCTGAATAACGTCAAGGTCACGGTGGACAACACCGCCATAGCGCTGGGCGAGTTCCGCACCGGTATGCATTGGCAGGAGCGGGCGCTGACGCTGCTGCCGACGCGCATCAACTCGCTGCTGGTGGCGCTGCCGACTGCCGCGCAGTTGGCGCTGGAGCAGGTTGCCGAACCGCAGCCACCGGCACCAGCCACCCCGGCCGAGCCAGAGACGCCGCTGGGCGAAACGCTCCAACAGCTGTTCGCCAAGCCGCTGCTGCCGGATCTGCCGAGTTTCCGCCTGCCGCTGGATATCGCCATCCCATCGATCCGGGGCGAGCAGTTGCGCCTGACCGGTGACACCGACATCACCCTCACGTCGCTGCTGGTGCAGGCGCACACCAAAGACCAGCACCTGCAACTCGACACGCTGGATATCGACTCGCCGCAGGGCACACTGAACGCGCGCGGGCAGGCGACGCTCAGCGATAACTGGCCGCTGGCGATGGAGGTCAACGGCACGCTGAACGTCGATCCGCTGAAGGGTGAAAAGCTGAAGCTGACCGCCAGTGGCGGCCTGCGTGAGAAGCTTGATGTGGCGCTCAATCTCTCCGGCCCGGTGCGCACCGACCTGAAAGTACAGACCCAGCTGGCTGAAGCGGGGCTGCCGCTGATGCTCTCCCTGACCAGCGATGCGCTGCGCTGGCCGCTGACCGGCGAGGCGCAGTACCAGGTGAAAAATGTGGCGGTGAACTTCACCGGTAAGGCGGTGGACTATCAGCTGGGGATGCACGCGGACGTCAGCGGCGTCGGCCTGCCACCGGCCACCGTCACCCTGGATGGCGCGGGCAACGTCGAGCAGTTCCGGCTGGCGCGGCTGCGGCTGGCCGCCTTGCAGGGCAACAGCGACCTGAGCGGCGTGGTGGACTGGAGCAAGGCGATCAGCTGGAACAGCGTGCTGACGCTCAACGGCATCAACACCGCGCGGCAGTGGCCAGAGTGGCCGGCCACGCTGGAGGGCAAAATCGTCACGCGCGGCAGCCTTTACGGCGGAAACATGCAGCTACGGGTGCCGGAGTTGCAACTTAATGGCCGGGTGCGCAACAACCGGGTGGAGGCGCGCGGCCAGCTCAGCGGCAACGCCGCCGGGCAGTGGGACATTCCGCAACTTCATCTGGCGCTGGGGCGCAACACGGTAGATGTGAAGGGCAAGCTGGATGAGAACTGGAACCTCGACGCCAACATCAACGCGCCGCAGCTGGACAACGCCCTGCCGGGGTTGGGCGGCGTGGTTAATGGCGCGCTGCAACTGCGCGGCAACCTGAAGGCGCCGCAGATCCTGGCGGATCTCACCGCCAACCGCCTGCGCTGGCAGGAGCTGCGCATCAACCGTGTCACCCTGAAAGGCGAGGTGCGATCCGGTGAGCAGATCGAAGGCGATCTGGCGTTGCGGGTCGATCAACTGACCCAAGCGGCACTGGCGATCCGCCAGCTGACGCTTCAGGCCAAAGGCAGCGAGAAGCAGCACCAGATGCAACTGCGCATCGACGGCAAACCGGTCTCCGGCCAGCTGGCGCTGAACGGCAGCTTTGACCGCCAGACCCAGCGCTGGAGCGGCACCCTCAACAATACCCGCTTCGACACGCCGGTGGGCGAGGTGCGCCTCAGCCGCGCAATGGCGCTGGAGTACATCAACCAAGAGCAGCGGGTAACCGTCGGGCCGCACTGCTGGCTCAACCCGAACGTGGAGCTGTGCGTACCCAAAACCATCGACGCTGGCGCGAGCGGGCAAGCGACGGTGCAACTCAACCGCTTCGATTTGGCGATGGTGAAGCCCTTCCTGACCGAGGATACTCAACTCTCCGGCCTCTTCACCGGCCAGGCGGATGTCAGTTGGAAAGCCGGTGGCGGCCTGCCGCAGGCGAAGGTGACGCTCTCCGGCAAGGGGGTCAAGGTACGGCAGAATGTGCAGGGCAACACCCTGCCGGTAGACTTTGACACGCTGGATCTCAATGCCGCGCTAGTCAATGGCCGCGCCCAACTGGGCTGGCTGATCCGCATTGCCAACAATGGCCAGTTGGCGGGCAACGTGCAGATTGCCGATCCGCAGGGGCGGCGCAACATCACCGGCAATATCACCATCAGCCGCCTGTCGCTGGCGCTGCTTAACCCGGCGCTGTCACAGGGAGAGAAGGCACAGGGGATGCTGGACGCCAACCTGCGGCTGGCTGGCAACGCCCAGCGCCCGCTGGTCTATGGGCAGATGGCGCTGGATGGCGTGGACGTGGATGGCAGCTGGATGCCGTTTGATATCACCAATGGTCGGCTAGGACTGAACTTCAACGGCAACACCTCGACGCTCAACGGCCTGATCCAGACTTCGCAGGGGCAGATCGCGCTGGCTGGCAACGCGGACTGGTCGCAGATCGATGCCTGGCGCGCGCGTATCGCCGCCAAGGGGGACAAGGTGCGCGTCACGGTGCCGCCGATGGTGCGGCTCGATGTGTCGCCGGATCTGGTGTTCGAGGCGACGCCGCAACTCTTCTCGCTGAACGGCAATGTCGATATCCCGTGGGCGCGCATCACGGTGCAGGATCTGCCGGAGAGCGCGGTGGGTGTCTCCTCGGACGAGGTGATGCTGGATGAGCAGCGCCGACCAATCGAGGCGCAGTCCGCCTCCATCCCGATTGCCAGCAACCTGACCGTCAACATCGGCAACAACGTGCGGCTGGACGCCTTCGGCCTGAAGGCACAGCTGAAGGGCGCGCTGAAAGTGGTGCAGGACAAGCAGGGGCTGGGGCTGAACGGCCAGATTGACATCCCTTCCGGCCGCTTCCACGCTTATGGACAGGATCTGCTGGTGCGCAAGGGACAGCTGCTCTTCTCTGGCCCGCCTGACCAGCCGCTGCTCAACATTGAGGCGATCCGCAACCCGGACTCCACGGCGGATGACGTAGTGGCGGGCGTGAAGGTGACCGGCCTGGCGGACGAACCGAAGCTGGAGATCTTCTCCGACCCGGCGATGTCTCAGGAGGAGGCGCTCTCCTACCTGCTGCGCGGGCAGGGGCTTGATAACACCGGCACCGACAGCGGCATGATGACCTCCATGCTGGTCGGATTGGGGGTTGCACAAAGTGGTAAACTTGTGGGTAAAATCGGCGAGGCCTTTGGCGTGAGCAACTTGACGCTGGACACCGCTGGCGTGGGCGACAGCTCGCAGGTGGTGGTCAGCGGTTATGTGCTGCCGGGGCTGCAAGTAAAATATGGTGTAGGGATATTTGATTCTTTGGCGACGCTAACGCTACGTTACCGGTTGATGCCGAAATTATACCTGGAAGCGGTGTCTGGTCTTGATCAGGCATTAGATGTGCTCTATCAGTTTGAGTTTTAACGATGCGAATAATTGTCTACGGCAGTTTGCGCCGCAAGCAGGGTAACAGTCACTGGATGACCAATGCCCAATGGTTAGGCGATCATAAGTTAGAGGGGTTTGAACTCTATGATCTGGGACTGTATCCGGCGGCCATCCCCGGTGAGGGCACCATCTATTGTGAGGTTTATCGCATCAACTCCTCGATCCTGTCAGAGTTGGATGAATTGAAAAGCAATACCAAGGACTACCGCCGGGAGTTGATCTCAACGCCCTATGGCAGTGCCTGGATCTACCTTTACAAGCTCCCCCTGGAGGGGGTGTCGCGCATTGAGAGCGGCGACTGGTTGAAGCGCAACCCGCGCATGGACTGATGCCCCTCCGGGCAAAAAAAAACACCGCCCTTGGGCGGTGTTTTTGTTCGGGCAGTGGAAGATTACTTCTTCGCGCGCTCGAAGGAGGCCACGATCTCAGCTTTCGCCGCTTCCGCGTTGTCCCAACCTTCAACTTTTACCCATTTGCCTTTTTCCAGGTCTTTGTAGTGCTCGAAGAAGTGGGCGATCTGGGCGCGCAGCAGCTCCGGCAGGTCGTTCACATCTTTGATGTGGTCATACTCTTTGGTCAGCTTGCTGTGCGGCACGGCCACCAGCTTGGCATCTTCACCGGCTTCGTCGGTCATCTTCAGCACGCCCACTGGACGGCAGCGGATCACGGAACCCGGCTGCAGCGGGTACGGGGTCGGGACCAGTACGTCAACCGGGTCGCCATCCAGGGAGAGGGTGTGGTTGATGTAGCCGTAGTTGCACGGGTAGAACATCGCGGTAGACATGAAGCGGTCTACGAACAGCGCGCCGGTCTCTTTGTCGATTTCATATTTGATCGGATCAGCGTTGGCCGGGATTTCGATCACTACGTAGATATCTTCCGGGAGATCTTTGCCTGCCGGTACGTTGTTCAAGCTCATGGTGGTTTCCTTTCATCGAACCAGAATTAGAGTGTCGGCTATTATAGCCAACTCTTTTATGAAGTCCTGCCCTTTTAACACGCCGTCAGCCCGCCAGAGGGCGCCGTTGCTGCCTTCACCGCCAATTTCAGACTTATCCTTTCACTGCTGTAGTGAGAGCTGCATCACATTTTCCCTCAAGGATTGACGCCTCCTGCCGATAGAAAAAACAAATGATGCGGGAAAAACCCGCAAGCCATTGTCTTAACGTCCTTTTTTTCACCACACCAGGATTACGTATGTTCAACAAGATTAGTGTCAAAGCTGGGCTAGTTGCCCTGCTGGGCTTGATGACTCTGCTGTTGCTGCTGGTCAGCATTATCGGCGGCGTGGCCATACAGCAGGATGCACACTCCCTCCAGCAGATTAACCAGCTTCAGGGCGAGGAGATGAACTCCGTCACCGAGGGCTATAACAACACGCTGCGGGTGCGCACCGCGGCGGCGCTGGCCATCCGGCAGATGGAGACCGGCATGACCGATGACGCCCAGAAGACCACGGGCCGCATTGCCATCTACCTGCAACGCGCCGACCAGAACATGGCCGACTTCAAGGCCTCTGACCACTCCGGCGAGCGCGGCGAGGCGTTGGCTCAGGCGGTGGATGCGGCATACAGCCAATACCGGGACAAGGGGCTGGCGACGCTGCTGGCTACCCTGCAACAGAGCAAGCCGGATGACTACTATGAGCTGCTGGAGCACCAGATTAGTCAGTACAGCAACCCCTATGATGCCGCCATCGCCAACTTCCGCACCTTTGGCAAGGATCTGGGGGAGGAGCGCGTCAACCATGCGGTAGGGAGTGCGCACTTCAAGCTGACGATCATCATCATCGCCTGCCTGCTGGTACTGGCACTGGTGGTGCTGGCGTGGTTTGCGCTCAAGCAGATTATCCTGCGCCCGCTGGAAGGGGTGATGGCCCACCTGGAGCACATGGCCGCTGGCGATCTCACCCGCCCAGTGCCGCTGCGGGGTAATACCGAGATTGGCCGCTTGGGCCAGGCGCTGGCGAACATGCAGGGGTCGCTGGCGGAGTCGGTCAGCCGGGTGCGCAATGCCGCCAACCAGATTGACACCGGCGCGCGCGAGCTGTCCGCCGGCAACATCAATCTGGCGGCGCGCACCGAAGAGTCTGCCGCCTCACTCGAGCAGACCGCCGCCAGCATGGAGGAGCTGACCTCCACCGTGCGCATGAACGCGCAAAATACCGAGCAGGCCAATGCGCTGGCAGAGAGCGTCTCCGCCATCGCCAGCAAGGGCAGTGACGTGGTAAGCGAGGTGATGGAGAAGATGCGCGCCATTACCCACAGTTCGCAACGCATCGGCGACATCATCACCGTGATGGATGGCATCTCGTTCCAGACCAACATTCTGGCTCTGAACGCGGCGGTCGAGGCGGCACGTGCCGGGGAGCAGGGGCGTGGCTTTGCGGTGGTGGCCGGTGAGGTGCGCAATCTGGCGCAGCGCAGCGCCCAGTCGGCGAAGGAGATCAAGACACTGATTGGTGACTCTGAGGCGCGGGTCAAGGAGGGCCGCCAAATGGTCGAGGGCGCGGCACAGACCATGAGTGAAATCGCCGAGGAGGTGGGCCGGGTCACCACGCTGATGCGTGAGATCTCCACCGCCACCCATGAGCAGAGCAATGGCATCGGCCAGGTCAATCAGGCGGTCACGCAGATGGATCAGGTGGCGCAGCAGAATGCGGCGCTGGTGGAGCAGGCGGCCGCCGCCACCGCCTCGCTGGAGGAGCAGGCGCGGCTGCTGGCGGAGATCATGGCGGGCTTCAAAGTAGGCCGATAGGGCTTATCGGCAGGCAGAAAGCAAAAAGGGTGATCGCGAGATCACCCTTTTTTATTGCCGCCGGATCAGTTGTCCGGGTAGAGCTCGATAAAGCGCTCGGCGTCTTCCACCATAGAGTGGGTGCCGACAAAGAACGGCGCGCGCTGGTGCAGCGACTCCGGCTCAATGTCCAGAATGCGGCGCACGCCATCGCTGGCCTTGCCGCCCGCCTGCTCGGCCAGGAAGGCCATCGGGTTGCATTCATACAGCAGGCGCAGCTTGCCTTTCGGGTGGCTGGCGGTGCTTGGGTAGATATAGATGCCGCCTTTCAGCAGGTTGCGGTGGAAGTCCGCCACCAGCGAGCCGATATAGCGCGAGGTGTAGGGGCGCTGAGTCGCCTCATCCTGCTCTTGGCAATATTTGATGTACTTCTTCACGCCGAGCGGGAATTTGATGTAGTTCCCTTCGTTGATGGAGTACATGTTGCCCTTTTCCGGGAAGCAGACTTTCTCATGGGAGAGGCAGAACACACCGAGGGAAGGGTCATAGGTGAAGGCATGGACACCGCAGCCAGTGGTGTAGACCAGCATGGTGGAGGAGCCATACACCACATAGCCAGCGGCGACCTGGGCGCTACCCGGTTGCAGGAAGTCCTCGGCCTTGACCGGGGTGCCAATCGGGCTGATGCGGCGATAGATGGAGAAGATGGTGCCGACAGAGACGTTGACGTCAATGTTGGAGGAGCCATCCAGCGGGTCCATCAGCACCACATACTTGGCATTCTCCGCGCCTTCGAAGATGACGATCTCATCTTCCTCTTCGGAGGCGATGCCAGCCACTTCACCACGGGCTTTCAGGGCCGCTTTCAGCTTTTCGTTGGCGAACAGATCGAGCTTCATCTGCACTTCGCCCTGAACGTTCGACACGCCGCTGGTACCCAAAATATCGACCAGACCCGCCTTATTGATATCCCGGTGGATAATCTTGGCACCGAGCTTGATCGCGGAGAGCAACGCCGTCAGTTCACCTGTGGCGTGGGGGAAGTCGTGCTGCTTCTCGACAATGAATTCGCCTAACGTTTTCATGACACAATCCCTGAATCTAATGATGGAAAGTGGTTTCGGTTACAAACCACCAACATAAGCTGAGCCAGTTTAACGTAAAGATATGGACGATTCATAGGCAAATCCATTTCTTCTGGACGATTCCGAGCGGTAGAATACCGGCTGACCCAAAGTGATCAAATGGAAATAATATGCGTATTCATATTCTTGGTATCTGCGGCACCTTTATGGGCGGGCTGGCGATGCTGGCCCGCTCGCTGGGCCATGAGGTAACCGGCTCTGACGACAATGTCTATCCGCCGATGAGCACACTGCTGGAGAACCAGGGCATCAACCTTATCCAGGGATACGATCCGGCACAGCTCGATCCCGCGCCGGATCTGGTGATCATCGGCAACGCCATGACGCGCGGCAACCCGTGCGTGGAGGCAGTGTTGGAGCGTGGCATCCGCTATATGTCAGGCCCGCAGTGGCTGCATGACGATGTGCTGCGTGAACGCTGGGTCATCGCCGTTGCCGGGACGCACGGCAAAACCACCACCGCCGGCATGGTCACCTGGATCCTGGAAGAGTGCGGCTACCAGCCGGGCTTTGTGATCGGCGGCGTGCCGGGCAACTTTGAGGTCTCTGCCCGTCTGGGCGGCAGCCCGTTCTTCGTGATTGAGGCGGATGAGTATGACTGCGCCTTCTTCGACAAACGATCCAAGTTTGTCCACTACTGCCCGCGTACCCTGATCCTGAACAATCTGGAGTTTGATCATGCCGACATCTTCGACGATCTGAAGGCGATCCAGAAGCAGTTCCACCATCTGGTGCGGCTGGTGCCGGGGCAAGGGAAGATTATCCTGCCGGATCACGACTCCCACCTAAAGCAGGTGATGGCGATGGGCTGCTGGAGCGAGCAGGAGTTCGTGGGCGAAGATGGCCGTTGGCGCGCTGCCAAGCTGACGCCGGACGCCAGCAAGTTCGAGGTCTTCCTCGAGGGCGAGCGGGTTGGCGAGGTGAGCTGGGCGTTGGTAGGCGAGCACAACATGCACAATGGCCTGATGGCGATTGCCGCGGCGCGCCACGTCGGCGTAGCGCCGGCGGACGCCTGCCGGGCGCTGTGCGGCTTCATCAACGCCCGCCGCCGTCTGGAGCTGCGCGGCGAGGCCAACGGCGTGACCGTCTATGACGATTTCGCCCATCACCCAACGGCGATCCTTGCCACCCTGGCGGCGCTGCGCAGCAAGGTGGGCGGCACGGCGCGTATTCTGGCGGTGCTGGAGCCGCGCTCCAATACCATGAAGCTGGGCATGAGCAAAAATGAGCTGGCACCAGCGCTGGGGCGTGCCGATGAGGTCTACCTGCTTCAGCCGCAGAATATCCCGTGGCAGGTGGCGGAAGTCTCCGAGGCGTGCGTGCAGCCTGCCTACTGGAGCGCGGACGTCGATACTCTGGCGGACATGGTGGTAAAAGCGGCCCACGCTGGCGACCATATTCTGGTGATGAGTAACGGCGGGTTTGGCGGCATCCATACCAAACTGCTGGAGAAGCTGGCGGCCAAAGCGGCGCAGTGAATCACCATGCGATAAACAAGGGGGCTTCGGCCCCTTTTTTATGGGCAAGTGCCATAAAAAAGCCCCTGCAGGCAGGGGCAATGGGGTTCGTCGGAGAGGACGAGGGTATTTATTTGGCAGCGGCGTGGTGCCATGCCTGACTTTCTAGCGTGCCGCTGATGGCGGGGGTGAGGTGTTCACCCTGTGCCGAGGTGCCCATCAGCACCTGAGAAAGGCTCAGGGGCAGGGATTCGGCATGTTGCATGGCGGGGGCCGTCTCTGCGCTGCCGGAGGTTTCGGCATGGGCAACAGGGGCGAGGCCCGCCAGCATGGCCATCAGGGCTGGGATTAACTTGCTTAACACGATGCTTTCCTGTAGGCGGCCGCCCAATGTGCTCCCATCATCTTGCGGGAGTAGGCCGGGCCGCATCGGCGATTACTGGTAGATTTCCGCTGTCGCGTGGTAGTTGCCGTTGGAGTAGGCTTCCACCACCCGATAGGCTTTAGCGCCTTTACTGTCGGCGGCATCAGAGAGCGCCTGACGGATGGCGGTGGGTGAGCCATCTACGCCGCTGACGCTGACAGTACCGACCGGGGTCATGTCATGGGTCGGGGCGGTCACCAACTCGGCGGCGGATGCGCCAGCAGAGAGGGCGGAGAACAGGGCCAGGGCGGCAAAGGTTGCTTTCATTTTCATGATTAAATTCCTTAAGGTTGCAGAACAACCGCTAAGGCTACATCACAGTTTCGGCCTATCGGTTGTTACAGGTAAGTCAGCGGGAGCGGGCGCCCCCTCAGCGTGGCGTGGTCGCCAGCGATTACTGGTAGATCTCGGCGGTGGCGTGGTAGTTGCCGTTGGTGTAAGCCTCAACCACACGGTAGGCTTTGGCACCCTTGCTGTCTGCTTTTTCAGAGAGTTGCTGACGGATATCTGACGGTGCAGCGGTCACACCGCTCACGGTGATGGTGCCCATCGATTGCAGGCCAGCCGCCTGATTGGCATCAACAGATTGTGCTGCAAATGCGCCGAATGACAGTGCAGATAGAATGCTCAGAGTCGCGATACTTGTCTTAATGTTCATGGTTTGTCCTCGTCGTGCTTTATTATTCGTTAGATTTATGTGATTCACATCACGAAACGAAGTATACGCCTCGTTACATCTAAAAATAAATAGGACGCTAATAGTTTTTGAGGTTACTTTGTGTGCGATTGTGATTTTTTTATAACCACAAAGCATAAAAATTGATTAATTTACGTTCGAAAAACGTTAATTTTTCGTAAGATCAGGGACATGACTGGCTTTGACCAAAAGTGCGCTTTCTGACAGGGCGATATGCTGTGGTCACATTATTTTGTGGTTGGATCGGCGAAAGAGTGGTGCAGAAGCGGGATAATCACGTATGAGGAAGTTCAGGAAGGTAATTTTACCGGACGGTCAGCGGGTAAGAAAAGTATAACGGCGCACAGGCGCCGTTGGGGGCAGATTAGAGCTCCTGCTCAAACAGACCCAGAATGGCATCATAGAGCTGCTTGACGCTGAAGCCACTGGCCGGGGTGGTGAAGATGGTGTCATCCCCGGCGATAGTGCCGAGGATACCCTCGGATTTGCCCAGTGAGTCCAACAGACGGGCAATCAGCTGCGCGGCACCGGGGCTGGTGCGGATGACCACCACGGAGTCATTGTAATCCACGTCCAGCACCAGATTCTTCAACGGGCTGGTGGTGGTGGGCACGCCCAACTCTGCCGGCAGGCAGTAGACCATCTCCATCTTGGCATTGCGGGTACGCACCGCGCCAAATTTGGTCAGCATACGGGAGACTTTGGACTGGTTGATGTTATCAAACCCTTCCTCTTGCAACGCCTGAACAATCTCGCTTTGAGAACTGAATTTTTCTTCTTTCAGCAGCGCCTTAAAGGCCTTGATCAGATCTTCTTGTTTTGCGGGATTACGCATAGTGCACCGTGGAATCATCAGAGTTGAAGTCATTATTATGCATATATATGAATTTTTATGCAATGTCGAGCAGGGGCCTGAATCATTGCAGGCTTACTCTCACAAGGAAAGCCGCGGAGTGTAGCAAAATCGCCTCCTCATGAATATGCCAATTGGCGAAGCTTTTTCCGCGGCTGGCAATACGTGATATTGATATTAAAATGGTGTTGTACGAATGTTATTCATCACTGTAATGCAGCTCACGGATTGTGCAGGGCCGGGCATGTCATACTGGAGTCTCGTTCTGTGCACCACACTTTTCACTCACTTCACGCTTTCCTTAATGTTCGGGCTGACCTATCGCACATGCCCGCACAGATCCGGTAAGGATTTGTGGTGGATCTCGCGATGACGTAAAGTATTAATGTTTTGAATTCACGGCATTTTTACGTTTACCATAAAAAAGGAGTATAGGATGAAAGTTGCAATCCTCGGCGCAGCCGGCGGCATTGGTCAGGCGCTCGCCCTTTTGCTAAAGACCCAACTGCCTTCAGGTTCGGAACTCTCTTTATATGACATCGCCCCCGTTACCCCCGGTGTGGCGGTCGATCTCAGCCATATCCCCACTGCCGTCAAGATTGAGGGCTTCAGCGGTGAAGACGCCACCCCGGCACTGCACGGGGCGGACATCGTGCTTATTTCCGCTGGCGTTGCCCGCAAGCCGGGCATGGATCGCTCCGACCTGTTCAACGTTAACGCCGGCATCGTACGTAACCTGATTCAGCAGGTCGCGAAAACCTGCCCGACGGCGCTGATTGGCATTATCACCAACCCGGTCAACACCACGGTGGCGATCGCCGCGGAAGTGCTGAAACAGGCGGGCGTCTATGACAAGAACCGCCTGTTTGGCGTGACGACGCTGGACACCATCCGCGCCAACACCTTTGTCGCCGCCCTGAAGGGTAAGCAGCCCGAGGAGATTGAGGTGCCGGTGATTGGCGGTCACTCCGGGGTGACCATCCTGCCACTGCTGTCGCAAGTCTCGGGCGTGACCTTCAGCGAGCAAGAGGCCGCCGACCTGACCAAGCGTATCCAGAACGCCGGTACGGAAGTGGTCGAGGCCAAAGCCGGTGGCGGCTCCGCCACTCTGTCGATGGGCCAGGCCGCTGCGCGCTTTGGGCTGTCTTTGGTACGTGCGCTTCAAGGGGAGAGCAATGTGGTGGAGTGCGCCTACGTTGAGGGCGATGGCCGCTATGCCCGCTTCTTCGCCCAACCGCTACTGCTGGGCAAAGAGGGCGTGGTAGAGCGCAAAGAGATTGGTGCACTGAGCGATGCCGAACGGCAGGCGCTGGAGGGGATGCTGGAGGTACTGCGCAAGGATATTGAGCTGGGTGAACAGTTCGTTAACCCATAACACCCTGCCTGACTGCCGCTGGCCTTATGCCAGCGGTTCTTCCCGATCGCCCGTCTGTTTCACTCTGGCGGCGCGCAACGGTTTCTGAGCACTAATCGTTTTAGTGACAGGATCATAGTAACGGCTTGGCCAGATCTGGCCGGGGGAAAGGCCCAGCGCCTCCGCGATGATCTTCTCGCCCTTTGGCCAAGAGCGATAGAGCGCGTTGGAGAGGGTGGATGAGCTTAATCCCGATGCCCGTGACAACGCCGCCAGCGTCATCTTCTTTTTACGTAATGCAGCCATAATGTCCGCTGGATGCCAATCCTGTTTCCTTACCCGCATATCTTCATCCCTATTTGTAAATCCACTGATCAACCAGAAACACTCATTTTTTCAGAAAAAATATCACACCAAATTTCTGATAAATGCGCAAATGCCTTTCTAAACGAAAGGAAAAAAATGTGCGAACTGGCAACATTTTATGCAAAAAAGACAGAAAAAACGATAAATTGCATAAATAAAGATTATAAGGGCTAATGGTTTTTCAGAAATAAATTGAAGCTTGAAATGGTTATTTTTTCGGAAAAGGAGGGGGCGACATCGGGTGGCTAACAGGTAGCCGGGGGAGGGGAGAGGCCCGCCCCCGCAAGCGGGCGACGGGCAGGACAGCGCGTCAGAAATCGCGTTTAACGGCGATATGCGCCAGTCCTTCTAGAGCCTGACGCCACGGGGAGGGCGGCAGAATGCTCAGACAGGCGATGGCCTTGTCCGCTTCCTCTTCTGCCCGCTGGCGGGTGTAGGCGAGGGAGCCCGCCTGATGCATGGTCTCCAGCACCGGCTCCAGCAGGTGGCGGCCATTGCCCTCTTCAATTGCCTGGCGGATCATCGCGGCCTGGGCAGGTGTGCCATGCTGCATCGCGTGTAACAGCGGCAGCGTCGGCTTGCCCTCATCCAGATCGTCACCGGTGTTTTTGCCCAGCGTCGCGCCATCGGCATCGTAGTCCAGCAGGTCATCAATCAGCTGGAAAGCGGTGCCAAGGTAGCGGCCATAATCCTGCAGGGCACGCTCTTGCTGCTCATCGGCACCTGCCAGAATGGCGGACGCCTGCGCAGCGGCCTCAAACAGGCGGGCGGTCTTGCTGTAGATGACCCGCAGGTAGCTCTCTTCGGTGATGTCCGGGTCATTGCAGTTCATCAGCTGCAACACTTCACCCTCGGCAATCACGTTCACCGCCTCAGACATCAGCGCCAGTACGCGCAACGAGCCGAGGCTGGTCATCATCTGGAAGGCACGGGTATAGATAAAATCGCCCACCAATACGCTGGCGGCGTTGCCAAAGGCAGCGTTGGCCGTGGCCTTGCCGCGGCGCATGTCCGACTCATCCACCACATCGTCATGCAGCAGGGTGGCGGTGTGGATAAATTCAATCAGCGCCGCGACGGTGACATGCTGCTCCCCGTCATAGTCGAGCGCCCGGGCCGCCAGCACCGCGATCATCGGGCGAATGCGCTTGCCGCCGCCGCTGATGATGTAGTAACCCAACTGATTGATGAGGGAGACATCAGAGTTGAGTTGGTCGAGGATTGTCGCGTTCACGGCCGCCATATCTTGCGCGGTTAGGTCGGTAATCTGTTCAAGGTTCATTGTATTTTTTTCTACTGGGATGCTCTTCACCATGAATGGGAGCACCGCGTGCAGCGGCTCATCGTAGTAACAGTGAGTATGATTGTACTTGAAAAATGGCATAGATAAACGTCGCGAAATGAGCTGTGCTTTTTTTCTTCTTTTGACTTTATTCTGCTCTTGTCATGCGATGCTTTTTTGCGTAGAATTCGCGCCCTATTGTGAATATTTATAGCGCGCTCTGAACTACAAAGGCGAGTGCGCGGAAAGCGGAGTTTTATATGTACGCGGTTTTCCAAAGTGGTGGTAAACAACACCGAGTAAGCGAAGGTCAAACCGTTCGCTTGGAAAAGCTGGACATCGCAACTGGTGAAGCTGTTGAGTTTGACCAAGTGCTGATGATTGCCAATGGTGAAGAGATCAACATCGGCGTTCCTTTCGTCAATGGCGGCAAAGTTACCGCTGAAGTTGTTGCGCACGGTCGTGGCGAGAAAATCAAAATCGTTAAGTTCCGTCGTCGTAAACACTACCGTAAGCAGCAGGGCCACCGTCAGTGGTTCACTGATGTGAAAATCACCGGTATCAGCGCTTAATAGGAGAGCATTAAATGGCACATAAAAAGGCTGGCGGCTCAACTCGTAACGGTCGCGATTCTGAAGCTAAACGTCTGGGCGTGAAACGCTTTGGCGGCGAAGCAGTACTGGCAGGCAGCATCATCGTTCGTCAGCGCGGAACTAAGTTCCACGCAGGCACCAACGTAGGTTGCGGCAAAGACCACACCCTGTTCGCACTGGCTGACGGTAAAGTTAAGTTCGAAGTTAAAGGCCCGAACAATCGTAAATTTATCAGCATCGTTGCTGAATAAGTTTCTCGAGCCTAACTGGTAGATGTAAGCCCCGCAATTATGTTGCGGGGCTTTTTACATTTTAGAGAGGACGGCAGGGCAGGTTATGGACACCAGACAGCAGGCAGGCATTGGCATCTCACTGGCGCTCACCACCGCCGTGTTTTGGGGCGCGCTGCCCATCGCGATGAAGCAGGTGCTCCAGGTGATGGACCCGTTTACGATTGTCTGGTATCGCTTCAGCATGGCGGCGCTCGGCTTGGGTACGCTGCTGGCAGCCCGCCATCAGTTGCCGTCGCTGCACCTGTTCGGCCGGCCGCGCTGGCTGCTGTTGCTGGCGATTGCCACTGGCGGCCTGCTGGGGAACTTCCTGTTCTTTAGCTCCTCGTTGCAGTACCTCAGCCCGACCGCCTCGCAGGTAATTGGCCAGCTCTCCCCGGTTGGCATGATGATCGCCAGCGTATTCATCTTGAAAGAGCGGATGCGCATCACCCAGATAATTGGGGCCGTGATGCTGATTTGCGGGCTGATGATGTTCTTTAACCGCAGCCTGATAGAGATCTTCACCCGGCTGACGGATTACACGCTGGGCGTGTTGCTGGGCGTCTGCGCGGCTTCAGTATGGGTATGCTACGGCGTGGCGCAAAAGGTTCTGCTGCGCCGATTGGCGTCGCAACAGATCCTGGTCTTGTTGTACACTTTATGTGCAATCGCACTCTTCCCCCTGGCGCATCCAGAGGCGATCATGCAACTGAGTGGCTGGCAACTGGCTTGCCTGCTCTTTTGCGGGGCCAATACCCTGATTGGCTATGGGGCGCTGGCAGAGGCAATGGCACGCTGGCAGGCGGCACAGGTAAGTGCTCTGGTGACGCTGACGCCGCTGTTTACCCTGCTATTTTCGAATTTACTGGCATTGGCCTGGCCGCAACTCTTCGCGTCGCCTGCGCTGAATGTGGTGGGATACCTCGGGGCGATGGTTGTGGTGTCAGGGGCAATGTTTTCCGCGATCGGTCACCGTTGGTGGCCGGGGCGGACAGAAAAAAGTCTGGTGGCTTCACTCAAGCAGCCGGACGAATGATTTACGGAGACGCAAATGAAGTTTGTAGATGAAGCCACGATTCTGGTGGTAGCAGGTGATGGCGGTAACGGCTGTGTCAGTTTCCGCCGTGAAAAATATATCCCGAAGGGCGGCCCGGACGGCGGTGACGGCGGCGACGGCGGCGATGTCTACCTGCTGGCGGATGAGAACCTGAACACCCTGATCGACTACCGTTTTGAGAAGTCCTTCCGCGCCGAGCGTGGCGAGAACGGCCAGAGCCGTGACTGTACCGGCAAGCGCGGTAAAGATGTCACCATCAAGGTGCCGGTCGGTACGCGCGTGCTTGATCAGGGCACGGGCGAGGTGCTGGGCGACATGACCCGCCACCAGCAGCGCCTGATGGTCGCCAAGGGCGGCTTCCACGGCCTGGGCAACACCCGTTTCAAATCCTCAGTTAACCGTACCCCGCGCCAGAAAACCATGGGGACACCGGGTGAGAAGCGCGATCTGAACCTGGAGCTGCTGCTGCTGGCAGATGTGGGGATGCTGGGCCTGCCGAACGCTGGCAAATCCACTTTCATCCGCGCAGTATCCGCGGCTAAGCCAAAAGTGGCGGACTATCCGTTCACCACGCTGGTGCCAAGCCTCGGTGTGGTGCGCATGGATAGCGAGCAGAGCTTCGTGGTCGCGGATATTCCCGGCCTGATTGAGGGCGCCTCTGAGGGCGCGGGCCTCGGTATCCGCTTCCTGAAGCACCTGGAGCGCTGCCGCGTGCTGCTACATCTGGTGGACATCGCGCCGATCGACGAGTCCAACCCGGTGGAGAACGCCCGCATCATCATCAATGAGCTGCATCAGTACAGCGAGAAGCTGGCTGGGAAGCAGCGCTGGCTGATCTTCAACAAAGTTGACCTGCTGGATGACGAGGAAGCCGAAGCGCGCGCCAAGGCGATCGTCGAGGAGATGGGCTGGGAAGGCAAATACTACATGATCTCGGCAGCCAACCGCGCTGGCGTCAACGCGCTGTGCTGGGATGTCATGAGTTTCCTCAACACGCAGCCGCGTGAGATGGCGATCGAAGAGATCAAGCCGGAGAAAGCGGAGTTCATGTGGGATGACTACCACCGTGAACAGCTGGCCGAAGCAGAAGCGGAAGCCGAAGAGGAGTGGGATGACGATTGGGATGAAGATGACGACGAAGGCGTCGAGATCATCTACCAGCGTTAATCGCATACAAAAAAGGCTGCCTGAGGCAGCCTTTTTTTATGGTTAGTTGTTTTGGTAGATGTCGCGATAGAGGCGGCTCTCAAACCTCACCAGCGGCGCACGGCGGGTGCGCTGATCCTCTGGCGGCACGGCATAGCCGGAGAGGTACTGCACGAACGCCATCTTCTGGCCGCTGGCGGTAGTAATAAAGCCAGCGAGGTTGTAGACGCCCTGGAGCGCACCGGTCTTCGCTGACACCTTGCCATCCACCCCGGCCTCGTGCAGGCCGCCACGGTAGCGTAGCGTGCCGTCATAGCCAGCCAGCGGTAGCATCGAGATGAAGTCCAGTTCATTGTCGTGCTGGGCGATATATTGCAGCGCCTGCATCATGGTGGCAGGGGCGAGCAGGTTGTGGCGCGACAGGCCGGAGCCATCCACCACCATGCTGTTGCCCAGATCGACACCGGCCTTTTGGCGCAGCACCTGACGTACCGCGTCCGCCCCGGCACGCCAGGTACCCGGCACGCCAAAGCGCTCATGGCCGATGGTGCGGAAGACCGTATCGGCAATCATGTTGTCAGACTTCTTCAGCATAATCTTCAGCAGGTCATGCAGCGGCAGCGACTGGGTTTGCGCCAGCACCGTGCCCGCCGGCGACGGCTGGGTGCGGCGCTTAAGCGTGCCGTCAATCTGGATGCCCGCCTCCTGCAACTCATCCTTCAGGATCGCGCCGGCATAGGCCGCGCCATCCTGGATGGCGAAGGCCAACGGCAGCGGATCGGCACGTTGGGTCAGGCAGCCGGTTAGGGTGAAGCGGTTAAGCTCGCCCGGCACCACATCCAGCTCGCAATACTGGGCATCGGGTGAGCCTTTCGCCAAGGTGCGTACCTGGCTGAACATGTGCACCGGATAGTAGGAAGCCACGCGGATAAAGGCGATGTCATTGGGCTTGGGCGCGCTATAGAGCGAGACGGAGAAGCAGTTGCGATCGACAATGGCCGCCGCTGGCGGTGCGCTGAAGCACTGCGTGATGTCATTCCACGGCCAGCCGGGCGCCTTGTCATGGCTGGCAAACACCGAGGTATCCACCAGCACGTCGCCGCGGATCTCCCGGATCCCCTGTTTGCGCAGGGCGGCCACCATATTGCGCAGATGCTGGCGCTTCAGGGTCGGGTCGCCATCAAAACGCGCCACCAGATCGCCCCGCAGTACGCCATCTGCGATAGATGCGTCGCTCTCGAAGGTCGTATTGAAGCGGAAATCCGGCCCCAGTTGCAGCAGCGCCGCCAAGGCAGTAAGCACTTTTTGGGTACTGGCTGGAAGAGCCATATGCTGGCCGTGGTAATCAATGGTCGGCGTAGGGGAACCGACTTTTTGCACCAGCAGCGCGAGGTTGGCGCCGTCAGGCAGGTACTGAGTGTACTCCTCAACCGACCCAGCATGGGCAGACAACATAAACGCGCAGGTCAATCCGCTGACAATTCGTGAAAAACGCATAATTTCGGAATAACAGAGTGATAACGTGCCGCCATACTACGGTGCAATGTGGGAAAAAGTAAACGATGACCCATAATGAACTCTACGTTAAAATGCGTATCAAAATGCAAAACCGATCCTGAGCCAGCAAAATACTGCCGGCTCAGGATCCTTTTGTTTCTCGCCGGGAGACGAAAGGCTTGAAGGCACCCTGCGCCTTTCGTTTTACATACGTCAGGAAGGCGGATTTTTAAACAGGATTGAAGTAGAGGTAGTGTAACTATGAAACAGATTCCGATGACACTGCGTGGCGCCGATAAGCTGCGTGAAGAGCTGGATTACCTGAAAACCGTACGCCGTCCGAAGATCATCTCGGACATTGCTGATGCCCGTGAGCATGGCGACCTGAAAGAGAACGCCGAATACCACGCCGCGCGCGAGCAGCAGGGCTTCTGTGAAGGCCGTATCCAGGAGATTGAGGCCAAGCTCTCCAATGCCCAGGTGATCGACATCACAAAAATGCCAAATAATGGCCGCGTCATCTTTGGTTCGACCGTTAAGCTGATGAATCTGGACACCGATGAAGAGCAGACTTATCGCATCGTGGGCGATGATGAGGCGGACTTTAAACAGAACCTGATCTCAGTCAATTCCCCGATTGCACGTGGCCTGATCGGCAAAGAGCAGGATGATGTCGTGGTAATCAACACGCCAGGCGGTGATGTGGAGTATGAAATCCTGAAGGTTGATTACCTGTAAGTACCAGGGTTTCCCCTCACGCATTATTTGTAAAGAAAAGAAAAAGGCCGCATGCGGCCTTTTATCAGAGCAGTGCCCATGGCACCTTTTCAGCAGATCGCGGAAACTTAACGCGGTAAACTGATTTTCCGGTCTTCGGACGGGCGGTAGAGCACCAGGATATTGCCGATAACCTGTACATTGGCAGCGCCGGTCTCACGCACGATAGCATCAACGATTAAGGCCTTCGTTTCGCGCTCTTCAGCGGCGATCTTCACTTTAATCAGTTCATGGTGCGCAAGCGCCTGCTCAATCTCGGCCAGCACCCCTTCGGTGAGTCCGTTATTACCCAGCATAACGACCGGTTTTAACGGATGCGCCAGGCCTTTCAGGTGCTGTTTTTGTTTATTACTCAGATTCATTGTGTTTTTTGCTTAGGTTGGGATTGAAAACGGTTCATTCTACCGCCATCTCAACAGTATCACCAACCCGGTATCTGCCTGTCTGCGGCCACCGTGCGCAAAGCAATCAATGTTATGACACTAAGAGCCTGTAAAACGGGCTTAAATTCAAGATAGTTGGAAAACCGATGACCAATAAAAAGCGTTCTGCCAGTTCGAGCCGCTGGTTACAGGAACACTTTAGCGATAAATATGTACAGCAGGCGCAGAAAAAAGGGCTACGCTCCCGTGCCTGGTTTAAACTTGATGAGATACAGCAGAGCGACAAGTTATTCAAACCGGGCATGACAGTGGTTGACCTCGGCGCGGCACCGGGTGGCTGGTCACAATATGTGGTAGGCCAGATTGGCGGTAACGGGCGGATTATTGCCTGTGACCTTTTGCCGATGGATCCTATCGTCGGTGTCGATTTCCTTCAGGGGGATTTTCGTGATCCACTGGTGCTCAAGGCGCTGATGGAGCGGGTGGGCGAGAAAAAAGTTCAGGTGGTGATGTCTGACATGGCCCCGAATATGAGCGGTACACCGGCGGTCGATATTCCTAAATCGATGTATCTGGTTGAATTGGCGCTGGATATGTGTCGTGATGTATTGGCACCAGGCGGAAGTTTCCTGGTGAAGGTGTTTCAGGGAGAAGGTTTTGATGAGTACCTACGCGAAATTCGCTCCCTGTTTACGAAGGTTAAGATTCGTAAGCCAGACGCTTCCCGGGCGCGTTCCCGCGAAGTGTACATCGTAGCGACAGGGCGCAAACTGTAGTACCCTAACGCTGTTTGTTAACACAGTTGTAATATGAGGTTAATCCCTTGAGTGACATGGCGAAAAACCTAATTCTCTGGCTGGTCATCGCAGTCGTGCTGATGTCTGTGTTCCAGAGCTTTGGGCCCAGCGAGTCGAATGGCCGTAGGGTAGATTATTCTACCTTCATGTCCGAATTGACCCAAGACCAGATTCGTGAAGCACGTATCAACGGACGTGAAATCAACGTTACCAAGAAAGATAGTAACCGATACACGACTTATATCCCCGTTAACGATCCGAAATTGCTGGATACCCTGTTGACGAAGAATGTGAAAGTTGTCGGTGAACCGCCGGAAGAGCCGAGCCTGCTGGCGTCTATCTTCATCTCCTGGTTCCCGATGCTGTTGCTGATTGGGGTCTGGATCTTCTTTATGCGACAGATGCAGGGCGGGGGCGGCAAAGGTGCGATGTCCTTTGGCAAAAGCAAAGCCCGTATGCTGACAGAAGACCAGATTAAAACGACCTTTGCTGATGTGGCTGGCTGTGACGAAGCGAAGGAAGAGGTGAGCGAGCTGGTAGATTACCTGCGTGAGCCGAGCCGCTTCCAGAAACTGGGCGGCAAGATCCCGAAAGGCGTCCTGATGGTCGGCCCGCCGGGGACCGGTAAGACCCTGCTGGCGAAAGCCATCGCGGGTGAGGCCAAAGTGCCTTTCTTCACCATCTCTGGTTCTGACTTCGTGGAAATGTTCGTGGGTGTCGGTGCATCTCGTGTGCGTGACATGTTTGAACAGGCGAAAAAGGCTGCGCCTTGCATTATCTTCATCGATGAGATTGATGCCGTGGGCCGACAGCGTGGCGCTGGTCTGGGCGGGGGCCACGATGAGCGTGAGCAGACCCTGAACCAGATGCTGGTTGAAATGGATGGCTTTGAGGGCAACGAGGGCATTATTGTCATCGCGGCTACCAACCGTCCTGACGTACTGGACCCGGCTCTGCTGCGTCCGGGCCGTTTCGACCGCCAGGTAGTGGTTGGCCTGCCAGACGTACGTGGCCGTGAGCAGATCCTGAAAGTTCACATGCGCCGTGTGCCGCTGTCGCCGGACATTGATGCCTCCGTGATTGCACGTGGTACGCCGGGCTTCTCCGGTGCTGACCTGGCTAACCTGGTCAACGAAGCCGCCCTGTTTGCCGCCCGTGGCAGCAAGCGCGTGGTGTCGATGGTGGAGTTCGAGAAAGCGAAAGACAAAATCATGATGGGTGCAGAGCGCCGTTCCATGGTGATGACCGAAGCGCAGAAAGAGTCCACCGCGTACCATGAAGCAGGTCACGCCATTATCGGCCGCCTGGTGCCTGAGCATGACCCGGTACACAAAGTGACGATCATTCCGCGTGGCCGCGCCCTGGGCGTGACCTTCTTCCTGCCGGAAGGGGATGCCATCAGCGCCAGCCGCCAGAAGCTGGAGAGCCAAATCTCCACCCTGTATGGTGGCCGTCTGGCGGAAGAGATCATCTATGGGCCGGAGAAGGTGTCCACGGGTGCGTCGAACGACATTAAAGTTGCGACCAACCTGGCGCGTAACATGGTGACCCAATGGGGCTTCTCTGAGAAGCTGGGGCCGCTGCTGTATGCGGAAGAAGAGGGCGAGGTGTTCCTGGGCCGTTCTGTGGCGAAAGCCAAGCACATGTCCGATGAAACTGCCCGCATCATCGACCAGGAAGTGAAGTCGCTGATTGAGCGCAACTACACCCGCGCTCGCAAGCTGCTGATGGAGAACATGGACATCCTGCACTCAATGAAGGATGCCCTGATGAAGTATGAAACCATCGACGCGCCGCAGATCGACGACCTGATGAACCGCAAAGATGTCCGTCCTCCGGCGGGCTGGGATGATGTCGTGAAGAACACACCAAACGACGGTGGCTCGCCAAAAGCGCCGACGCCGGTGGATGATCCACGCACGCCAAATCCTGGCAATACCATGTCTGAACAGCTGGGCGACAAATAAGCCCGCGTTGGACTGTAGGATGACAGCACAATACCAACCCCGGGCTTGCCCGGGGTTTTTTGTTATTTGGAACTCAAGATAAGGTGGAGACAACAACCTATGCAGCTTACCGCTGGCGACCGCACCCTTAACCTGATCTACCCACAGGTGATGGGCATCCTGAATGTGACGCCTGACTCCTTTTCCGATGGCGGCAAACACAACACCCGCGATCAGGCGCTGCGCCATGCCCAGAGCATGATTGAGGCTGGGGCCACCATTATCGATATTGGCGGCGAATCTACCCGGCCGGGGGCGGCGGAGGTCAGCGAGCAGGAGGAGCTGGATAGGGTGGTGCCCATCGTTGAGGCGATCGCGCGCTATTTTGATGTCTGGATCTCAGTTGATACCTCCAAGGCCGCGGTAATCACTGCCAGCGCGGCGGCCGGTGCCGATCTGATCAATGACATCCGTTCGCTCCAGGAACCAGGTGCGCTGGAGGCGGCAGCCCGCACTGGCCTGCCCGTCTGCATCATGCATATGCAAGGACAGCCACAGACGATGCAGCAGGCCCCGCATTATGATGATGTGGTCAGCGATGTCATCAGCTTCTTCCATCAGCACATCGCCCGGTGCGAGCAGGCAGGCATCGCCCGCGAGAAATTGGTGCTCGACCCCGGCTTTGGTTTCGGTAAGAATTTGTCGCATAACTATCAACTGCTGAATCGACTGCCTGAGCTGCATGGGTTCAATTTGCCGCTGCTGGTAGGCATGTCACGTAAATCGATGGTGGGACAACTGTTGAACATTCCCCCGGAGCAGCGCGTGACAGGCAGTGTCGCCTGCGCCGTGATTGCTGCCATGAAAGGCGCCAGAATCATTAGGGTGCATGATGTCAAAGAGACCGTCGAAGCGATGCGCATTGTCGAAGCAACACTTTCTGCTTAGGAATCACAATTCATTATGAGTAACCGTAAATACTTTGGTACTGATGGTATTCGTGGCCAGGTTGGCCAATCCCCCATCACCCCTGATTTTGTACTGAAACTGGGTTGGGCAGCTGGCAAGGTGCTGGCGCGCAACGGCTCACGGAAAGTGATCATCGGCAAAGACACGCGTATCTCTGGCTATATGCTGGAGTCAGCGCTGGAGGCTGGCCTGGCCGCGGCTGGGCTGTCTGCGGCCTTCACTGGCCCAATGCCGACCCCGGCGGTGGCCTACCTGACGCGTACCTTCCGTGCGGAAGCAGGCATTGTGATCTCCGCGTCTCATAACCCCTTCTACGACAACGGCATCAAATTCTTCTCCAATGCCGGGGAAAAACTGCCGGATGAGGTAGAAGAGGCGATCGAAGCAGAGATGGAGAAGCCACTCTCTTGCGTGGAGTCTGCTGAACTGGGCAAGGCGAGCCGGATTGTTGACGCCGCCGGGCGTTACATCGAGTTCTGTAAAGGCACTTTCCCGAGTGAGCTGAGTCTCAGCGGACTGAAAATTGTGGTCGACTGTGCCAATGGCGCCACCTACCACATCGCCCCCAGCGTGCTGCGCGAGCTGGGCGCCAAGGTGATCGCCATCGGCTGCCAGCCGGATGGCATGAACATCAATGAAAAATGTGGCGCGACCGACGTGGCGGCCCTGCAACAGCGCGTGCTGGCAGAGAAGGCGGACGTGGGTCTGGCGTTTGATGGTGACGGCGACCGCGTGATGATGGTGGATCACCTCGGCAATAAAGTCGATGGCGACCAGATCCTCTACATCATCGCCCGCGAAGGGCTGCGTCAGGGGCAGCTGCGCGGTGGTGCGGTTGGCACCCTGATGAGCAACATGGGGCTGGAGCTGGCGTTGAAGCAGCTTGGCATCCCGTTTGTCCGTGCCAAAGTCGGTGACCGCTACGTGCTGGAAATGATGCAGGAGAAAGGGTGGCGCATTGGGGCGGAAAACTCCGGCCACGTCATCCTACTGGACAAGACCACCACCGGCGACGGCATCGTGGCAGGTTTGCAAGTACTCACTGCCATGACACGCAACCACATGAGCCTGCACGACCTGTGCAGCGGCATGAAGCTGCTGCCGCAGATTCTGGTGAATGTGCGCTTTGCAGGCAACCATGACCCGCTGCAATCCCCAGAGGTAGTGAGCGTGACTGCCGACGTGGAGAAGCAGTTAGCAGGCCGTGGACGGGTGCTGCTGCGTAAGTCGGGTACAGAGCCGTTGATCCGCGTGATGGTGGAAGGGGAGGATGCTGTCCTGGTAGAGTCCCTGGCTAACCGCATCGCGGACGCGGTAAAGGCGGCAGGTTAACGATAAAACATGGCGTTTACCGGCCAACACCAAGGTGTTAGCCGGTAAATCGCCGGGGTTTTGAGCAGGATGGCGCTTTTTTCTGCAAACGGTTCGGTTGGTGAAAATTGCTCTTGCAGGATACCCAGCCTTTGGTTAGTATTCACACCCGCTTCAGTAGGTAAGTGAATTGACCTGACCTGCTTGATTAATGCGAAGCAATTGGCATGCGGTGAAGCCGCGAGGATACAGGTACGTTTATGTACGAAGCTCTTCTGGTAATTTTCCTGATTGTAGCGTTGGGCCTGGTAGGCTTGATTATGCTTCAGCAGGGCAAAGGTGCGGATATGGGCGCTTCTTTTGGCGCAGGTGGATCTGCCACGCTGTTCGGTTCGAGCGGCTCCGGCAACTTCATGACCCGCATGACGGCGATTCTGGCAACACTGTTTTTCGTCATCAGCCTGATCTTAGGCAACCTGAGCAGCAACCAGAGCCACAAAGGCAGTGAGTGGGAAAACCTGGGTCAGCCAGTAAAATCTGAGCAGCAGGCCGTACCAGCAGCGCCAGCTCAGAACAGTGACCTGCCGCAGTAAGCGGAGCGTCACACAGCAGTAAACGCTTTTCAAAGAGTGGTCAACGTTCGTAAGCAGCAGAGACGACTTTTTAAAAAAAAGTGCCGAGGTGGTGGAATTGGTAGACACGCTACCTTGAGGTGGTAGTGCCCGATTGGGCTTACGGGTTCAAGTCCCGTCCTCGGTACCAATCCTTTTATAAATTTGCGTTTTCGCAAATTTCGGCGTAGTATTCGCCACGTTTTCGGACGCGGGGTGGAGCAGCTTGGTAGCTCGTCGGGCTCATAACCCGAAGGTCGTCGGTTCAAATCCGGCCCCCGCAACCACTTTCCCTTAAAGTCTTTTTTCAAATATACTGTGAGTCAGTCAACAGTGTTTCTCAGGGCAATTTGAAAACATTCTTGCCGAAAGTGCACCGAAGCCGCTATGCGGCAAATAGGGTCCAGTTACAAAAAGCCCCGATTTATCGGGGTTTTTTGTTATTTGACAACAGAATCACTGGGCTATTAAGCCCTTTTTTTATGTCTTGGGGGTGGGCTTGTCCACATTAGAGCAAAAATTGACAGAGATGATTACTGCGCCGGTAGAAGCATTAGGCTATGAACTGGTCGGTGTCGAATTCATCCGTAGTCGCCAATCAACGCTACGCATCTATATTGATAGTGAAGACGGCATCACTGTCGATGATTGTGCTGATGTCAGCCATCAGGTGAGCGCAGTGCTTGATGTTGAAGATCCCATCACTGTGGCTTACCACCTGGAAGTCTCCTCTCCGGGCCTTGATCGTCCTATGTTCACTGCTGAGCACTATACCCGTTATCTTGGTGAAGAAGTGAGCATTGTCTTGCGTATGGCGATGCAAAACCGCCGTAAATGGCAGGGTATTATCAAAGCCGTAGATGGTGAGATGATCACGGTGACTGTGGATGGGAAAGATGAAGTGTTCGCGCTGAGCAACATCCAGAAAGCGAACCTGGTACCCCACTTTTAAAGTTAGGACGAGGCAACTAGGATGAACAAAGAGATTCTGGCTGTTGTAGAGGCAGTCTCGAACGAAAAAGCCCTCCCGCGGGAAAAGATTTTTGAGGCGCTGGAAACAGCCCTGTCAACGGCGACCAAGAAAAAGTACGAGCAAGAGATTGACGTACGTGTCAGCATCGACCGTAAAACCGGTGACTTTGATACCTTCCGCCGCTGGTTAGTGGTCGAAGAAGTGACGCAACCGACGCGTGAAATCACGCTGGAAGCGGCCCAGTTTGAAGATCCTTCCATTGATGTTGGCGGCTTCATCGAAGACCAGATTGAGTCTGTGACCTTCGACCGCATCACCACCCAGACCGCCAAACAGGTTATCGTGCAGAAAGTGCGCGAAGCCGAGCGCGCAATGGTCGTTGACCAGTTCCGTGAGCAGGAAGGCGAAATCGTCACTGGCGTGGTGAAGAAAGTTAACCGCGACAGCATCTCCCTGGATCTGGGCAGCAATGCTGAAGCCGTTATCCTGCGCGAAGATATGCTCCCGCGTGAAAACTTCCGTCCAGGCGACCGCATCCGCGGCGTACTGTACGCCGTTCGCCCGGAAGCGCGCGGCGCGCAACTGTTTGTCAGCCGCTCCCGCCCGGAGATGCTGGTCGAACTGTTCCGCATTGAAGTGCCAGAAATTGGCGAAGAAGTGATTGAGATTAAAGCCGCTGCGCGCGATCCAGGCTCCCGTGCCAAGATCGCTGTGAAAACCAACGACAAGCGTATCGATCCGGTCGGCGCCTGCGTAGGGATGCGTGGCGCACGCGTTCAGGCCGTCTCCAGTGAGCTGGGCGGTGAACGCATTGACATCGTGTTGTGGGATGATAACCCGGCGCAGTTCGTCATCAACGCGATGGCGCCGGCGGATGTCGCCTCTATCGTCGTTGACGAAGACAAGCACACGATGGATATCGCTGTTGAAGCCAGCAACCTGGCTCAGGCGATTGGCCGTAATGGTCAAAACGTGCGTTTGGCTTCCCAACTGAGCGGTTGGGAACTGAACGTGATGACGGCAGATGACTTGCAGGCTAAACATCAGGCTGAGGCGCACGCTGCTATCGACACCTTCACCAAGCACCTCGACATTGACGAAGACTTCGCTACCGTTCTGGTGGAAGAGGGCTTCTCTACTCTGGAAGAGCTGGCCTACGTGCCGATGAAAGAGCTTCTGGAGATCGACGGTCTGGATGAAGAGACGGTAGAAGCGCTGCGTGAGCGCGCTAAAGCTGCACTGACCACCCTGGCACTGGCGCATGAAGAGAGTCTGGGCGATAAGCAGCCCGCAGAAGACTTACTGAATCTGCCAGGTCTGGAGAGCAGCATGGCCAGCAAATTGGCGGCGCGTGGGGTTTGTACGCTGGAAGATCTTGCCGAGCAGGGTGTCGACGATCTGTCAGATATTGAAGGGCTTGATGATGAGAAAGCCGGCGAGCTGATTATGGCTGCGCGTAATATCTGCTGGTTTGGCGACAATGCGTAATAAACTGTAGCAGGAAGGAACAGCATGACAGATGTAACCGTAAAATCACTGGCCGCAGAGATTCAGACTTCGGTTGATCGCCTGGTACAGCAATTTGCTGATGCAGGGATCGACAAGTCCGAAGCTGACTCTGTGACCCAGCACGAGAAAGAGACATTACTGGCGCATCTGAACCGTGACAATGGTAATGCGTCAAACAAGCTGACACTGCAACGCAAAACGCGTAGCACCTTGAATATTCCGAGCACCGGCGGTAAAAGTAAATCGGTGCAAATCGAGGTCCGCAAGAAACGCACTTATGTTAAACGCGACACGTCAGAGGCCGAACAGGCTAAGGCTGAAGCGGAAGAGCAGGCACGGCGTGAAGCGGAAGAGCAGGCACGGCGCCTAGCAGAAGAGCAAGCTCAGCAAGAAGCTGCTGAGAAAGCGAAGCGTGCAGCCGAAGAGCAAGCCAAACGTGAGGCCGCTGAAAAAGCGAAGCGTGACGCAGCGGAAAAAGAAAAAGTGACTAATCAACATACCGACGATATGACCAAGCCAGCGCAGGCAGAAAAAGCACGACGTGAGGCCGAAGCCGCCGAACTTAAGCGTAAAGCGGAAGAGGAATCGCGCCGTAAGGTCGAAGAGAACGCCCGCCGCGTTGCAGAAGAGGCCCGTAAAATGGCTGACTCTGGCGTGTGGACCGAAACCACCGAGGCGCCTGAGTCTGAAGCGGCTGACTATCATGTCACCACCTCTCACCATGCGCGTGAAGCGGAAGACGAGAACGATCGTCAGGTTGAAGGCGATCGCCGCAGCCGTACCCGCACCGCCAAAGTGACCAAGCAGAAGAAAGGCAGCAAGCTGTCTGAATCTAAAGCTGATCGCGAAGAAGCGCGTGCCGTTACCCGTGGTGGTAAGGGCAAGCGTAAGCCAAGCTCCCTGCAGCAGGGCTTCAACAAGCCGGCGCAGGCCGTGAACCGCGATGTGGTGATCGGCGAGACCATTACTGTGGCCGAGCTGGCCAACAAGATGGCGGTAAAAGGTTCTCAGGTCATCAAAGCGATGATGAAACTGGGCGCCATGGCAACCATCAACCAGGTCATCGACCAGGAAACCGCACAGCTGGTTGCCGAAGAGATGGGCCACAAAGTTATCCTGCGTCGTGAAAACGAGCTGGAAGAAGCGGTCATGAGCGACCGTGACACCGGCGACAGCGGTGCGGAAGCACGTGCACCGGTCGTGACCATCATGGGCCACGTTGACCATGGTAAAACCTCCCTGCTGGACTACATCCGCTCCACCAAAGTGGCAGCGGGCGAAGCGGGCGGCATTACCCAGCACATCGGTGCTTACCACGTAGAGACCGGCAACGGCATGATCACCTTCCTGGACACCCCAGGCCACGCCGCGTTTACCGCAATGCGTGCCCGTGGTGCACAGGCAACGGACATCGTGGTACTGGTTGTGGCGGCGGACGACGGCGTGATGCCGCAGACCATCGAAGCGATCCAACACGCCAAAGCGGCCAGCGTGCCGGTTGTTGTGGCCGTGAACAAGATCGACAAGCCAGATTCCGATCCGGACCGCGTGAAGAACGAACTCTCCCAGTACGGCGTCATGCCGGAAGAGTGGGGCGGTGAGTCCCAGTTTATCCACGTATCTGCGAAAGCCGGTACGGGTATCGATGACCTGCTGGACGCCATCCTGCTGCAGGCTGAAGTTCTGGAGCTGAAAGCGGTACGCAATGGCATGGCCAGCGGCGTCGTGATCGAATCCTTCCTGGACAAAGGCCGTGGCCCGGTTGCGACCGTACTGGTTCGCGAAGGCACCCTGAACAAGGGCGACATCGTGCTGTGTGGCTTTGAGTATGGCCGTGTGCGTGCGATGCGTGACGAACTGGGTCGTGAAGTCAGCTCTGCTGGCCCATCCATCCCGGTTGAGATCCTGGGTCTCTCTGGTGTGCCGGCTGCTGGTGACGAAGCGACCGTTGTCCGTGACGAGAAGAAAGCGCGTGAAGTGGCGCTGTACCGTCAGGGCAAGTTCCGCGAAGTCAAACTGGCGCGTCAGCAGAAGTCCAAGCTGGAGAACATGTTCGCCAACATGACCGAAGGCGAAGTCTCCGAGCTGAACATCGTCTTCAAAGCCGACGTTCAGGGCTCTGTCGAAGCGATTGCCGACTCTCTGATGAAGCTCTCCACCGACGAAGTGAAGGTGAAGATCGTAGGCTCTGGCGTAGGTGGTATCACCGAAACCGACGCCACCCTGGCAGCGGCGTCCAACGCCATTGTGATTGGCTTCAACGTGCGTGCTGATGCATCTGCCCGCCGCGTGATCGAAGCTGAAAGCCTGGATCTGCGTTACTACTCCGTTATCTATGACCTGCTGGACGAAGTGAAGCAGGCGATGAGCGGTATGCTGGCACCAGAGTACAAGCAGCAGATCATCGGTCTGGCTGAAGTGCGTGATGTGTTCAAATCACCGAAGTTTGGCGCCATCGCCGGCTGTATGGTGACCGAGGGCATCATCAAGCGTCACAGCCCGATTCGTGTCCTGCGTGAAAACGTGGTGATCTACGAAGGCGAACTGGAATCCCTGCGTCGCTTCAAAGATGACGTCAACGAAGTGCGTAACGGCATGGAGTGTGGTATCGGCGTGAAGAACTATAATGACGTTCGCACCGGCGATATGATCGAAGTCTTCGAAACCATCGAGATCCAACGCACCATCGCTTAATCACAGCGACACTCTGCTTAGATCCAATTGGGGGGCCTTGCGCCCCCCGCTTTGTCTGGAGAATCCATTATGGCCAAAGAATTTAGCCGCACTCAGCGCGTCTCCCAAGAGATGCAGAAAGAGATCGCTATCATTTTGCAGCGTGAAGTGAAAGATCCGCGCGTTGGCATGGCGACGGTATCCGGGGTAGAAGTTTCCCGTGACCTGGCATACGCCAAAGTATTCGTCACCTTCCTGGACGTACTGACCGAAGATCACGATCCAGAGCGTATCACCACCGGCATCAAGGCGCTGCAAGACGCCTCTGGTTTTATCCGTATGCTGGTTGGCAAAGCCATGCGCCTGCGCGTGGTGCCGGAACTGACCTTCGCCTACGACAACTCGCTGGTTGAAGGGATGCGCATGTCCAACCTGGTCACCAGCGTCGTGAAAAACGATGCAGAACGCCGCTCGGCGGCGGGCGACGACGAGGAAAAGTAATGGGACGTCCTCGTCGCCGTGGTCGCGATATTCACGGTATCGTGCTGCTGGATAAGCCGCAGGGCCTCTCCTCCAACGATGCCCTGCAAAAAGTAAAACGCCTCTACAACGCCAACCGGGCCGGCCACACGGGCGCGCTCGATCCGCTGGCAACCGGCATGTTGCCGATCTGCCTGGGTGAGGCGACCAAGTTTTCCCAGTTCCTGCTCGACTCCGATAAGCGTTACCGAGTCATTGCGCGCCTTGGGCAGCGTACTGACACCTCTGACGCGGATGGGCAGATCATCTCCGAGCGTGATGTCACCTTTAGCGAGGCACAGCTGCAGGAGGCCCTTGAGCGCTTCCGTGGCGCGACCAAGCAGGTGCCCTCCATGTACTCCGCGCTGAAATATCAGGGCCGGCCGCTCTATGAGTACGCGCGTCAGGGCATTGAAGTGCCGCGCGAAGCCCGTGATATCACGGTGTATGAGCTGCTGTTCATTCGCCATGAAGGGCTGGAGCTGGAGCTGGAAATTCACTGCTCCAAGGGCACCTACATTCGCTCCATCATCGACGATCTGGGCGAAATGCTGGGCTGCGGCGCGCATGTGACATTCCTGCGCCGCCTGCAAGTCGCCACCTACCCGATTGAGCGGATGGTGACGCTGGAGCAACTGAACAGCCTGCTTGAACAGTGCCAGGCCGAGGAGCGCGCGCCCAGTGAGCTGCTGGATCCGCTGCTGATGCCGATGGACAGTGCGGTGCAGCACTTCCCGGAAGTGAACCTGCTGCCGACAGTGGCCAGCTATGTGAAGCAGGGGCAGCCAGTACAGGCCGCCCAGGCCCCGTCCGAGGGGATGGTTCGCATCACGGAAGGGGAGGAGCGCCACTTTATTGGCATCGGAGAAATCGCGGAAGATGGGCGGGTCGCCCCGCGCCGTCTGGTGGTAGAAAACCCCGAGTGAGCCACTGCTGCTTACCTTGCGCAACACTATGGCAAGGAGTAGAATGGCGCAGCTTATGTATTGGGTTGCTGAATTAGAGATCGGCACCTGTTTTATTATCTATAATCTGGAGTATTACAATGTCTCTAAGCGTTGAAGCTAAGGCACAGATCGTAGCCGACTACGGTCGCGGTGCTAACGATAGCGGTTCTACCGAAGTTCAGGTAGCTCTGCTGACCGCTCAGATCAACCACCTGCAAGGTCACTTTGCAGAGCACAAAAAAGATCACCACAGCCGTCGTGGTCTGCTGCGTATGGTTTCTCAGCGTCGTAAGCTGCTCGACTACCTGAAGCGTAAAGATGTTGCACGCTACACCAGCCTGATTGAACGTCTGGGCCTGCGTCGCTAAGTCTGCGAGTTTCAGTGTAAAGGGGCCAAATTTGGCCCCTTTATTCTAGGAGGCAAGACCCCGTAAGGTACTGCCGCTATCTCTACAGAGGATCTTCCGCTACAGAGGTTCGCGCGGCTAATGAGAGGCTTTGTCCTTCGAGGAAAGGATAAGGATTGTCATTAGTCGCGAGGATGTAATGTGAAGATCGGTGAGTCACTGGTGCACTTCCGCCCATGCGGCACTGCATCTCAATAAAGGATATGATTTTGCTGAATCCGATCGTACGCAAATTCCAATACGGCCAGCACACCGTTACGCTGGAAACCGGCATGATGGCGCGCCAGGCAACAGCTGCCGTCATGGTCAGCATGGATGACACCGCCGTCTTCGTGACCGTGGTTGGCGCCAAGAAAGCTAAACCGGGTCAGGACTTCTTCCCGCTGACCGTCAACTACCAAGAGCGCAGCTACGCTGCCGGCCGTATCCCTGGTAGCTTCTTCCGTCGTGAAGGCCGTCCGAGCGAAGGTGAAACCCTGACCTCCCGCCTGATTGACCGCCCAATCCGTCCGCTGTTCCCGGAAGGCTTCCTGAACGAAGTTCAGGTCATCGCGACCGTGGTTTCCGTTAACCCACAGGTTAACCCGGACATCGTTGCCATGATCGGTGCCTCTGCGGCCCTGAGCCTCTCTGGCATCCCGTTCAACGGCCCGATTGGTGCCGCACGCGTTGGTTACATTAATGACCAGTATGTCCTGAACCCGACCACTGATGAGCTGAAGCAGAGCAAACTGGATCTGGTGGTTGCGGGTACCCAAGGCGCGGTACTGATGGTGGAATCCGAAGCGGATCTGCTGAGCGAAGACCAGATGCTGGGCGCTGTGGTCTTCGGCCACGACCAACAGCAGGTAGTGATTGAGAACATCAACGCACTGGTTGCTGAAGCAGGCAAAGCGAAGTGGGACTGGCAGCCGGAAGCGGTGAACGAAGTCCTGCACGCCCGTGTGGCGGAGCTGGCTGAATCCCGTCTGGGTGATGCCTACCGCATCATCGACAAACAAGAGCGCTACGGCCAGGTTAATACCATCAAGGCTGACGTTGCTGCTGCTCTGCTGGCACAAGATGAGTCGCTGGACGAAGGCGAGATCATGGATGTGCTGGGCACCATTGAGAAGAACGTCGTACGTAGCCGTGTGCTGCGTGGCGAGCCGCGTATCGATGGCCGTGAGAAAGACATGATCCGTGGTCTGGACGTGCGCACCGGCGTATTGCCGCGTACCCACGGCTCGGCGCTGTTCACCCGTGGTGAAACTCAGGCGCTGGTAACAGCCACTCTGGGTACCGCACGTGATGCCCAGAACCTGGATGAGCTGATGGGCGAGCGCACCGACAGCTTCCTGTTCCACTACAACTTCCCTCCGTACTCCGTAGGTGAAACCGGCATGGTCGGCTCACCGAAGCGTCGTGAGATTGGCCACGGCCGTCTGGCGAAGCGTGGCGTGCTGGCAGTGATGCCGGAAGCAGACTCCTTCCCGTACACCGTACGTGTGGTATCTGAGATCACCGAATCCAACGGCTCCTCCTCCATGGCGTCCGTGTGTGGTGCTTCTCTGGCACTGATGGACGCTGGCGTGCCGATTAAAGCCGCTGTTGCGGGCATCGCGATGGGTCTGGTGAAAGAGGGTGAAAACTTTGTGGTTCTCTCTGACATTCTGGGTGACGAAGACCACTTGGGTGACATGGACTTCAAAGTGGCGGGCAGCCGTGAAGGCATCACCGCCCTGCAGATGGACATCAAAATCGAAGGCATTACCCGCGAAATCATGCAGGTTGCCCTGAATCAGGCCAAAGGTGCGCGTCTGCACATCCTGGGCGTGATGGAGCAGGCCATCAGCACCCCGCGTGGTGATATCTCTGAATTCGCGCCGCGCATTCACACCATCAAAATCAATCCTGATAAAATCAAGGATGTGATTGGTAAAGGCGGCTCGGTAATCCGTGCACTGACCGAAGAGACCGGCACCACCATTGAAATCGAAGATGATGGCACTGTGAAGATCGCAGCGACCGACGGTGATAAAGCGAAATACGCTATCCGTCGTATCGAAGAGATCACCGCTGAGATCGAAGTGGGCCGTATCTACCAGGGTAAAGTGACCCGTATCGTTGACTTCGGTGCCTTCGTGGCCATCGGCGGCGGTAAAGAGGGTCTGGTACACATCTCTCAAATCGCTGACAAGCGCGTCGAGAAAGTGACCGACTACCTGGAGATGGGTCAGGAAGTGCCAGTGAAAGTCCTGGAAGTTGATCGTCAGGGCCGTGTCCGCCTGAGCATCAAAGAAGCGACTGCCCAGTCTACAGAAGCGGCTGCGCCTGAAGCAGAATAACTGTTGATGCAGTTTTACAGCGCCTTACCGCCGGTAGGGCGCTGTTCGTATCGCGAGGGCAGGAGGCTTTCGTGTTAAGCAAGCGGATGACAGGACGATCATCCAATGTTTGTCTTCGGGAGTGGGAAATGAAGCCTTTCTTGCGCTGGTGTTATGTTGCGACAGCACTTATGCTGGCAGGATGCAGCAACCATGATTGGCGTAAAGACGACGTTCTGGCAATTCCTTTGCAGCCTACGCTGCAGCAGGAAGTGATCCTGGCGCGCATGGAACAAATCCTTGCCAGCCGGGCATTGACAGATGATGAGCGTGCGCAGTTGTTATATGAGCGTGGAGTGCTGTATGATAGCCTTGGATTACGGGCGCTGGCGCGAAACGACTTTTCACAGGCGCTGGCGATTCGTCCCGACATGCCGGAAGTTTTCAACTACCTGGGCATTTACCTAACGCAGGCAGGCAATTTTGATGCTGCCTATGAAGCGTTTGATTCTGTACTAGAGCTTGATCCAACTTACAACTACGCGCGTTTAAACCGAGGCATCGCACTGTATTACGGTGGCCGATACCCCTTAGCGCAGGATGATCTGCAGGCGTTTTATCAAGACGACCCAAATGATCCCTTCCGTTCGTTATGGCTTTACCTGGTGGAGCGAGAGATCGATCCCAAGCAGGCAGAAGCCGCGCTGGAACAGCGTTACGAAAAAGCGGACAGAGGGCAATGGGGATGGAATATTGTCGAATTCTACCTTGGCAACATCAGTGAAAGTACGCTGATGGATCGCCTGAAGGCAGATGCAACGGATAACACTTCGCTCGCTGAGCATCTCAGTGAAACTGACTTCTATTTAGGTAAACACTACCTGAGTCTGGGGGACAAGAGCAGCGCTTCGGCACTGTTCAAACTGACGGTCGCTAACAACGTTCATAACTTTGTTGAGCACCGCTATGCATTGTTGGAATTGGCGCTATTAGGCCAAGAGCAAGACGACCTATCAGAATCGGACCAGCAATAGCTGACGGACACTTATCAGCCTGATTTACCTTGGTTTTACCATCGTCAAATCGCCTTAACAGGCGAGGGTTTTTTTGTCCGTTTATTAACTTATTTGAGCCGGTTCACACTTTTCAATGAAAATGACTGAAAATTTTCTCGACGAGTTACGTAGACTGGCCGCCATCTCTCATGAGGCACGTGTACATGACTACTGAGTTTGAAACCTCTTTTGCTGACCTGGGGCTTTCCGCTCCTATCCTTACCGCTCTGACTGAAATGGGTTACGAAAAACCCTCTCCGATTCAGGCGGAATGTATCCCACATCTGCTGAACGGCCGTGACGTACTGGGTATGGCACAGACCGGCAGTGGTAAAACCGCCGCGTTCTCGCTGCCGCTTCTGCACAATGTCAAAGCGGAGCTGAAAGCGCCACAGGTGCTGGTACTGGCACCGACCCGTGAACTGGCTGTTCAGGTTGCTGAAGCCTGCACCGAGTTCTCCAAACACATGCACGGCGTCAACGTGGTTGCCCTGTACGGCGGCCAGCGTTATGACGTACAGCTGCGCGCACTGCGTCAAGGCCCACAGATTGTGGTCGGTACGCCGGGCCGTCTGCTGGACCACCTGAAGCGTGGCACCCTGGACCTCTCTAACCTGAGCGGTCTGGTACTGGACGAAGCCGATGAAATGCTGCGTATGGGCTTCATCGAAGACGTTGAAACCATCATGGCGCAGATCCCGGCTGAACATCAGACCGCGCTGTTCTCCGCGACCATGCCGGAAGCGATCCGTCGCATTACCCGTCGCTTCATGCAGGAGCCGCAGGAAGTGCGCATCCAGTCTAGCGTGACGACCCGCCCGGACATCAGCCAGAGCTACTGGTCTGTCTACGGTATGCGCAAAAACGAAGCGCTGGTGCGTTTCCTGGAAGCAGAAGACTTTGATGCGGCGATCATCTTCGTGCGTACCAAAAACGCGACTCTGGAAGTGGCTGAAGCGCTGGAGCGCAGCGGTTACAACAGCGCCGCGCTGAACGGCGACATGAACCAGGCGCTGCGTGAGCAGACCCTGGAGCGCCTGAAAGATGGCCGCCTGGACATCCTGATCGCAACCGACGTAGCGGCCCGTGGCCTCGACGTTGAGCGCATCAGCCTGGTGGTGAACTACGATATTCCGATGGATTCTGAATCCTACGTGCACCGTATCGGCCGTACCGGTCGTGCAGGCCGTGCAGGCCGCGCGCTGCTGTTCGTTGAGAACCGTGAGCGTCGTCTGCTGCGCAATATCGAGCGCACCATGAAGCTGACTATTCCAGAAGTAGAACTGCCGAATGCAGAACTGCTGGGTGAACGCCGTCTGGCCAAGTTTGCCGCTAAAGTACAGCAGCAGCTGGAGAGCAGCGATCTGGACATGTACCGCGCGCTGCTGGCTAAGCTGCAACCGGAAGAAGAGCTGGATATCGAAACCTTGGCTGCCGCGCTGCTGAAGATGGCACAGGGCGAGCGTCCGCTGATTCTGCCGCCGGACCCGGTATTCAAACCGCGTCAGCGCCGTGAGTTCAACGATCGTGACGATCGTCGTGGTGACCGTCCGGATCGTGGCGATCGCCGTGATGCACGTGATGGCGACCGTCCGCGTCGTGAGCGTCGTGAAGTGGGCGATATGGAGCTGTACCGCATTGAAGTGGGCCGTGATGATGGCGTTGAAGTGCGTCACATCGTTGGCGCGATCGCTAACGAAGGCGACATCAGCAGCCGTTACATTGGTAACATCAAGCTGTTCGCGACCCACTCCACCATCGAGCTGCCGAAAGGTATGCCGGGCGATCTGCTGTCGCACTTCACCCGCACTCGTATCCTGAACAAGCCGCTGAACATGCAGCTGTTGGGTGATGCGCAGCCGCGTGAACGCCGTGAGCGTCGCGAAGGCGGTGCTGGTGAGCGTCGTGAAGGCGGCCGTGGTGGTCGTACTTTCAGCGGTGAACGCCGTGAAGGTGGTCGTGGTCGTCCGTTCAACGGTGAACGCCGTGAAGGTGGCGAGCGCCGCCCAGCTGGCAACCGTGACGGCCAGCGCGCCCCGCGTCGTTTCGGTGATGCGTAAGCACATCCGGTAATATAAAAAAACCAGCCTGCGGGCTGGTTTTTTTTTGCCTGAAATTCAGCGTGCTTAGCGGATGCGGCTCTCTTTCACCAAATCCGGGTGCACCTGCGCCACGATCTCAAAGGAGCGCAGGCGAGCCTGATGGTCAAAAATCTGGCCATTGATCATCAACTCATCCGCCTCTGTCTCACGCAGCAGCGCTTGCAGGCCGTGACGGACGCCCTGTTGGTCACCCACCACCGACATCCGCAGCGACTGCTCCACGCCGAAGCGTTCAGCCGGTGACCAGAGGCTGTTGATGTCATCAACCGGCGGCGGCAGCGGGCCGGGGTGGCCACGGCGCAGGTTGATAAACTGCTGCTGGTTGGAGGTAAACATGCGCTGTGCCTCTTCCTGAGTATCGGCGGCAATCACGTTGACGCAGACCATCGCGTAGGGCGTAGGCCAACGTTCAGATGCTTTGTAGTTGCTGCGGTAGACCGCCAGCGCCTGATAGAGCATGTCGGGCGCGAAGTGGGAGGCGAACGCAAACGGCAGGCCAAGCGCCGCCGCCAACTGGGCGCTGTAGAGACTGGAGCCAAGCAGCCAGATGGGCACATGCAAGCCCTGGCCCGGCACGGCCTGTACCGGCTGGTTCGGCTGGGCATCGCCAAAGTAGAATTGCAACTCCTGCACATCCTGCGGGAAGTTATCCACCTCACCAGAGAGATGGCGGCGCAGGGCAATCATGGTGCGCTGATCGGTGCCCGGCGCACGGCCCAGCCCCAGATCGATGCGGTCCGGGTAGAGGGTGGCGAGGGTGCCAAACTGCTCGGCAATCACCAGCGGGGAGTGGTTCGGCAGCATTACGCCGCCCGACCCGAGACGGATAGTCTGGGTGCCAGCGGCGAGGTGGCCAATCAACACGGAGGTGGCAGCACTGGCGATGCCGGTCATGTTGTGGTGTTCAGCCAGCCAATAGCGCTGATAGCCCCACTTCTCCGCATGTTGCGCCAGATCAAGCGAGTGGCGGAAGGCATCCGCCGGGCGTTTGCCTTGCGGCACCGGAGCCAGATCCAGTACCGAAATCGGGACAATTTCGGAAGGTGTCGTCTGTTGTATGGACATAGTCATTACTCACGGTTTATACACTGGCAAAATAGCTCGCCAGCTAATGATAAACTTGAGTATCGTTCATTTTGCCTATTTTGAATACAGGATGGCCTTAGGTGAATGTGCGCTCCGGTTGCTGGCACTCCGCGCTATTGGCGCAGCACCAGACCCGGCACGCGGTGCCAGTAACCGTTGCAGTCCACGCCTGCCGGCAGTGTCTGCCTGGCCGCACCTTGCTCATTGGCGCGGAACTGCTCCAGTTTCGCCAGATCCTGCGTGGAGGCGGGGGAGAGGCGCACGATGTCCACACAATCAGCCATGCCTGGCAGATCGTTCACCAGGTTATAGCAGTAGCCGCTCTGCGTCTGGATGCCGTTGAGCACGAATACCTGCTGCTGCTCTTGAGACAACACTGTGCGCCCGGTCGGGTAGTGGATGCAGCAAGTTTCACACTGATCTTTGGCGCGGTTCTCCGAACGGGCAGTAAAGCAACGCGCTGAATAGGCCAGCGGCAGGTGGCCATAACCCATTACCTCCACCTCAAACGCGCCGCGGATGCCCAGTTCGTCACACTGCGCCAACAGCGCCGCCAACCACTGCCGTGATAGCTCGACCGGCATGACCCAGCGCACCATGCCCTGACGGTGCAGCAGGCGCAGGGTATAGGCGTTGTAGCAATTCAGCGCATGACCAGCGACAAAGGGCAGGTGGCGCTCCGCCGCCATGTTCACCGCCGCCAGATCGTTAGCTTCCAGTAGAAACTCACCGTTCTCCACATAGCGTTTCAACTCTGTCAGCTCGGAGGGGGCCTGCACCAGCGTCAGCGTAGAGAGCACCACCTGCTTGCCTACCGCCGCCAATGCCTTTGCCAGCGCCAGCCAGTCGCCCACCTTCATCTCCCGCCGCTTGCTGCACACCGTCTCCCCCAAATAGAGGATGTCAGCGCTGCTGGTTGCCGCCGCCTGATAAAAAGCCTCAACCGTGTCTTTTGGCCAGTAGTACTGGATGGCACCTAATGCGTATTTCATGCGGTTTCCCTTACTGCCATTTGCGGTGATAGGCACCCAGCGTGGTCTGGGTTCCCTCTGACAGCGCGCCCAGTGCTTCCATCCAGGCGGGCTGCGGGGTAAAGGTCTCTGGCGCGGCCTTGCAGCGATCAATCGCCTGCCGCCAGATGCGGGTAACGCTGCTGACATACGCCGGGCTGCGTTGGCGCCCCTCGATCTTCACGGAGGCAATATTGGCGGCCAGCAGTTGCGGCAGCAGGGCCAGCGTGTTGAGGCTGGCTGGCTCTTCCAGCGCATGGTAGCAGCTGTCTCCCACCCGGTAGCGCCCCTTGCAGAGCGTCGGATAGCCAGCATTTTGTTGTGGGCCGTAGCGGTCAATCAGCACATCATTCAGCCGTGCCTCCATGCCCTGTGGCGTCTGTTGCCAGCGCACAAAGCGCGCTGGGGAACAGGCACCCACGGTGTTGGGGGATTCACCCGTCAGGTAGGAGGAGAGATAACAGCGTCCCTCGGCCATGATGCAGAGGCTGCCAAAGGCGAAAACCTCCAGCGGCACCGGGCTGCTGCGAGCCAGCTGGTTGACTTGATGCATGGAGAGCACCCGTGGCAGCACCACGCGGCTGACGGCAAAGTGGCGCTGGTAGAATGCGATGGCCTGCTCATTAGTGGCGGAAGCCTGCACCGAGACATGGCGCTCCAACTGCGGATAACGCGCCGCGGCATACTCCAGCATCGCCAGGTCAGACAGGATCAAGGCATCCGCCCCCGACTGTGCCGCCATATCCACGGCCCGCTGCCAGCGCGCAAAGCCATCGGGATGGGCAAAGGTATTGATGGCGACATGCAGCTTACGCTGGCGGCGGTGAACCAGCATCGCCGCCTCCTGCAGCTTCTTCTCGGTAAAGTTCAGGCCGGCGAAGTGCCGGGCGTTGGTGTCATCCTTCAGGCCGACATACACGGCATCCGCGCCATTCTCCAGCGCAGCTTTCAAGGCTGGCAGATTGCCAGCAGGGCAGAGCAGTTCCATAGTTGAGTCCCGGCGACGTGCCTTGGTGAGCACATTATCAGCAACAGCCTGCGATTCTAGGCAACCTTTTCGGCGCGTATATTGATTTGAGGCAGTTTCTATCTCATTGATAACAATGTGATGAATAATTTCCGCTGTACACGCGGGCGTTCTGGTGCAAAATTTATTGATATAGACCGCTGAACACGTTTTTCAATCTGGCAGAATAGTGTCAGTCTTGATCAGAGGAGTAATGCCAGTGTTGGAGCAACTACGCTCGCGCCTTGTGCGCCAGGGGCCATCGTTACTGCGGATGCCGTTAGCTATCACCCCGTTTGCTGTGCAACGGCAGCTGCTGCTGTCGCTGCTGAATGTGCAATTCCGGCAGGCACTGGCGGAGGGGGAGCTGGACTTCCTGGAAGCGCGCTGGCTTGAGGTGGAGGTGCGGGATCTGGGACTGCGCTGGTATATCACCCTGGCGGAGGGTCAGCTGGTGGTCAGTGAGCAGGCCGACGCCGATGTGCGTTTCAGCGCCGATGCCAACGACCTGATCCTGGTGGCTGCGCGCCGCTGCGATCCGGATACCCTGTTCTTCCAACGTCGCTTGAGCATTGAGGGGGACACGGAGCTGGGGCTGTATGTGAAAAACCTGATAGATGCCATCGATCTGGACACCCTGCCGTCGGCGCTGCGCCGTGGGTTGGTTCAGCTTGCCGATTTTATTGAAGCAGGATTACGAGAGGGCGCGGTGACCGCTCACCGTGCGGTTAACATATGCTGATTCGAGTAGAAATCCCGGTGGATGCCGCCGGTATCGATAGCCTGCTGCGTCGTGCCTTTGGCCGTGATGACGAGGCGGATTTGGTACAGGAGCTACGGGAAGATGGCTTGCTAACGCTGGGCATTGTCGCCACGGACGATGAGGGCGGCGTGGTGGGCTATGCGGCGTTCAGCCCAGTCGAAGTCGCGGGCGAGGACCGGCAGTGGGTCGGCCTGGCACCGTTGGCGGTGGACGAAGCCAGCCGTGGGCAGGGGATCGCCACTCAGCTGGTCTATGAGGGGCTGGATGCGCTGAACGAATTCGGCTATGCCGCCGTGGTGACGCTGGGCGATCCGGCGCTGTATGGCAAACTGGGCTTCCGCCCGGCGGCGGCCTACCAGTTGTACTGCCCCTGGCAGGGCGCGGAAGCGGCCTTCCAGATCTACCCGTTGGCTGAGCACGCGCTGGAGGGCGTCAGCGGCTTAATCAACTACGCGCCGCCCTTTAACCGCTTCTGACGCTGGCCGCGTACGCCAGCAGATAATCCACCACATCCGGGGGCTGGTCACTGACCAGCCTCTCTTTTTGCTGGCGATGCAGCTGCTTGATGCGGTACTCCGCTTTCAGCGCTGCCGAGCGATCGCCCGCCAGACAGTGAAACTCTAGGATCAGCGGCCCCTTGCCGCGCAGGCTTTTGGCGCCCTTGCCGCTTTGGTGCTGGGCCAGCCGGCGCGCCACATCGGTAGTAATACCCGTATAGAGCTGGCCAGCGGCGGTGCGCAAAATATAGAGATGCCAGGCAGTGGTGGATTCAGTCATGGGAGCAGGGCAAGGGTCAACATCGGCACAGGGTAAACCAGATGCTGGGTTGGTTCCACCCTGAGGGCGCGGTAGACTAGCCACTCATTCAAAGAGGGAGCGCACATGAATTCGCCTGACGAGCGGTTAGCTATCGAAAAATTCCTGAAGAAATACCATGTATTGACCCTGTGCAGCGTGGGCGAGGGGGATCTCTGGTGTGCCAACTGTTTCTATGTACCAGAGCCGGGTGAGATGTCGCTGCTGTTGATGACCGAATTGAGGACGCGCCACGGCAATCTGATGGCGCAGCACCCGCACGTCAGCGGCACCATCGCCGGCCAACCGAAAAGCGTCGCGCTGATCCGGGGCATCCAATATGCTGGCCGTGTCAGCCAGTTAAGCGGCGAGGCAGAGCGGGCGGGGCGCGATCGCTACTGCACACGTTTCCCGGTCGCGGGCAAGATGCCAGCGCCTCTCTGGCGGCTAACGCTGGATGAGATAAAGATGACCGATAACACCCTTGGTTTTGGTAAAAAACTCTACTGGCAGCGCGATACCCCTACCTGATCTCCCCTCCCGGCCGTGTGGCCGGGCACCCCCCTCTGCGTTTTATCCTTTCTGACCGTTCATTTTCCTGACACTCGCAATATGGGGTTGCTGTTCGGTACACTCAATACAATCAGCATCTCAAGGAAGAGGGGCGCTGAAGCGCAAAACAGCCTGATTTTTTTCTGAAAAAAGCGGCCTGTAGAAAAGTTCAAAAATATTTTTCTCCGTTACCTAGATATAATTGCTATGAATCTTAAAGTGAATTATATTTTTATTATAAATAACGGTAAGGATTTTGTTTATTTCTTTGTGAATTGTAGCGTACAGATTGTAAATTGTTTGAGTTGAATGATCAAATATGTATAATCAAATGTAGTTTTACGCTATTTAGACAAACAAAAAGCATTATTTGTTATTAAATAATATGCTTATCAATTCTTAATTCGTGGAATTCCCTCCTTATAATTCACCAGCTAAATAGATCTGGGCGTTTGCCCATTTTTATTTCAGGATATCAACTATATTAACTGGCAAATAAATACACTACGATACTTTCCGTCAAGAAGACCCCTCTAATTAAGGAATGGATATGAAAAAAGTTAATTTTATTGCTAAAACATTGTTGGTTCCCTCCTGCTTATTAATCAGCAGTATGGCAGCCAGCGCACAAGATGGCACTGTTACCTTTACCGGTAATATCAGTGACACTACTTGTGTCGTCACCATTGCCGATGCCAATGGCTCTGGTGCCGGTGACTATACCGTGAAGTTAAAAGATGTTAGCACCTCTGCTCTGAACGCTGTAGGGAAACGTGCTGGGGATACGGATTTCAAATTCCAGCTGAGCGGTGCGAACTGTACCAACGACAAATGGGCTAACGTCTCATTCGAGCGTGCGTTGAGCAAAAATATCGACGGCACCACAGGTAACCTGAAAAACCACACGGCTGCTGGTGCAGCAACCAATGTGCAGGTTGGCCTGAGCGATGAGTCCAAAAACCCAATTGACCTGCGTCAACAAATTACTGACGCCACAAAAGGTAAAAAGATTGCCAACAACAAGGCAGAATTTACCTATTGGGCGCAGTACGTTGCCACAGGTGGCGCAGCCAGTTCAGGCTCTGTCAACACCGATGTAGTTTACTCAATTATTTACCAATAATTGTAGGCTCTGGCAAAGGGGCGTTTACGCCCCTTTTTTTCACTCTGTCTGGAATATCATTATGACTCTTAAAAAACTGGCTTTGGTGCCACTGTTACTTTCATTCGCCTTTTCTTCATCCGCCTCAATCCAGGTGTTGGGAACGCGCGTCATTTTTAATGCGCAACAGAAAGAAGAGACTGTGCGTATTAACAATGTTGGGACGACGCCCGCTCTGGTACAAATCTGGCTGGATAGCCGCGCAGATTCAAAAATTTCTGATAAAGAAGATCTGCCTTTCATGATTAACCCGCCCGTTTCGCGTATCAATGTCGGCAAAAGCAAAGTGTTCCGCATTTTCCAGACCGATGAGGCGGTGAATAAATATCCGCAGGATCGCGAGTCAGCGTTGTGGGTCAATATTCTCGACGTGCCGCCAGAAGGTGAGTTGGACGCCAATAAGCTCAATATTGCCGTACGGACGCGCATCAAGTTCTTTTACCGCCCCGCTGGTTTGAAAGGGGATGCCATTACCGCGGCTGAATCCCTGAAGTGGAGTGGGCGTAGAGTGGCGAAAGGCTATGAATTCACTGCTGAAAACAATACGCCGTTCCATATCTCTATCGCCAATTACAAGTTAGGTGATGATGCCTCAACCCAAACGACGGGCGGCATGATCGAGCCATTCAGCAAGAAAGCATTTGTCGTGAAATCCGATAAAACGGTCGCCAATCCGGTATTGAAATACAACTACATCACCGATCTGGGCGCATATGTGGCGAAGGAGTATCGGGTCTCGATGTAATCGTGCCTGATGGGTGATAAGGAAGGATACGTTCGTGAGTTATCTGAAACAAAGTAATCAATTTGCAAGCATCATCCTGGTTAGTGGAATGGTGCTTGTGCCTGCGGTGGCAAAACCACTGCCAGCAATGCTTCTTGAGGGTAACTCAGATGCGAATGAAACGACGACACAAAATAAAACTCCAGCCAAGAAGCCGGTGAAGTTCAATACCGGTTTTATTGCCGCTGAGATGGAAGGGGTGGATCTCTCCGCGTTCGACGGCGAGGGAGTGGTCAATCCTGGCGTCTATCCAGTTGAGGTAACGGTTAACGGTAAAGAGATTGGCGTTAAGCAGATCCGCTTCGCCAAGGATAACGGTGACAATGAGTTAACGCCGTGCCTCTCACCGGAGTTGATCATCCAATCTGATGTGAATGTGAAAAAATTCCCGGCAGATTGGAAAGATCAATCCTGTGTGGCGCTGGACACGCTGGTGCCCGGCTCTACCCATCACTATGACACTGATGAGGAGGCGCTGGCACTCACCTTCCCACAAGCGAGCCTGCTGCACAGCCCCAATGGCTATGTCAGCCCGGAGCTGTGGGACAACGGTGTGCCTTCATTGGCGGTCAACTACTCCTTTAGCGCCTCTGATGTGAAGTACCGTGACAATACGTCGAATAAATACCTCTACGGTAACGCCCTGACCTCCCTGAAGTGGGGAGCATGGCGCCTGTATACCTATGACAGCGTCTCCAGCAACGATGACGGTTCGCAGTGGGATCACATGTCGGCCTACGTGCAGCGGGCCATTGCCCCGCTGGAAGCGGAGTTCCAGGCCGGTGATATCCATACCTCCGGGCAGATGTTCGACTCTGTTAGCCTGCGCGGGGCAAAACTGGCGACGGATGACCGCATGTGGCCTGACTCCATGCGCGGTTATGCGCCGGTAGTACGCGGCATCGCGGATACCAATGCGCAGGTCACCGTTCGACAAAATGGCAACGTCATCAAAGAGCTGACTGTACCGCCCGGCGAGTTTGTGGTGGATGACCTGTATGCCACCGGTTATGGCGGCGATCTGGAGGTCACCATCACGGAGGCGACGGGCCAGGTACGTAAGTTCATCGTGCCTTACTCAAGCGTGCCGATGCTGCTGCGGGCCGGCTACTCCAAATTTTCCACCTCCATAGGTGAGGTGCGTGACGGGGACCTGAAAGAGCCCCCCGTGGTGATGGAAGCGACCTACCAATATGGCTTGAACAACCTGATCACTGCCTATGGCGGGGGCCAGGTGACGGCAGATGGCGACTACGCCGCACTCGTGGGCGGTTTTGCCCTGAACACGCCTGTTGGTGCATTGGGTATGGATTTAACGCGCTCATTCACCTCATTTGATGATCAGAAAGAGTGTGACCGCTTCTGCCAGATGAGCCTGAAAATCAGCCTGGCGAAAGTCATCAACGAAACCAATACCAGCGTCAGTCTGGCCGGTTACCGCTACTCCAGCAGCAACTACTACACGCTGATGGACGCCATGTTGATGAAAGAGGCGATTGATGCCGACGATAGACGCCTGTTGCCAGAGAGCTACCGCGACAAAATTGAGCTGAACGTCTCTCAGAGCCTGCCAGGAAACTGGGGAAGCGTTTTTGTATCAGGCTATTACGGCCGCGTTTGGGACAGCTGGACACAAACCAACAAGCGCAGCAGCTATCAGGTGGGGTATTCCAATGCTTGGCGCTCCGTCAGCTATAGCATCAACTTGGCTCGTACCTATGACGAGTATGGCGAAGATCAGGACAGCATCTACCTGAGCTTCTCGGTGCCTTTCGGCACCCTGCGCACCAAGGTGCCTAAGTTGAATGCGACCGTCAGTTATAGCGATGAATCCTCCAGTATGCGGGCATCGTTGAACGGGACGGGGGGGCAGTATGACCAGTACAACTTTGGCGGCTGGATGGACTACCGGCAGGACCACAACTCCAACCTGGGCATCAATCTGGGTTATAACGGCAGCAACATGCAGGGCAACGTGGGTTATAGCCAGACCGAGCAGTCCTATACCGCGTCAGTCAATGCCAGCGGCGGTGTTGTATTCCATGGTGATGGCGTCAACTTCACCTCATCGCTGGGTGATACCTTCGCTATTGTTGAGGCGAAAGGGGCCACCGGGGCGCATGTTTATCCAGAACTGAATAAAGTAATTGATAAAAATGGCTATGCGATTATCTCATCACTGTCGCCCTATCAATTTAACGATATCTATTTGGATACCAAAGGCGCGCCGGCTGGCATAGAAGTGGATGAATCAAAATTAAGCGCCGTACCGACCGCGGGCGCAGCACTTAAATTAAAAATGGCAACCAAAACCAACGTGACGCAATTTGTGCGTATCACGCATCCTTCGGTGAAAAACATTCCGTATGGATCGGCCATTAAAAATGAGAGTGGAGAGATGCTAGGCATGATCGGCCAGGGCGGCCGTGCCATGTTGGATTTGCCAGATGATGCTAAATCACAGGTGCTGACCATAGATTGGAAACAGCAAGATGTCTCTTATCATTGTCGAATTGAATATGCTCCCAGCGCTGCATCATCTATTTCTGATGCTGGGAACCTCGTGACACAGGAATTAACCTGCCAGCCATAACAAGAGGCAGATAAGGTTTCTTTGGAGTGACTATGTTAAAAAAAATTATACAGGTATGTATCGCCCTGTGTGCGATCTCATTCCTGCCGAATATAAGTTTTGCAGCCAATGATTGTCGTATTACATCCGGTTCGACTATTGATGCCGTAATTAATATTTCCACCCTTAAGCCGTCGTCGAAAGGTGCAGCAACGGGCGCTGTGCTAGGGCAAGCGGAGTTTTCCACTAATTCGATCAACTATACCTGTGGCTCAGGTGTGTCGAATACGTGGCGCTCTGAGTTCACACGCCCAGAATCAGCAGCCAGAACCGCCATCGACCACGTTTACGCAACCAATCTGTCGGGAATAGGGATACGTATTACCTGGCCCGCATCGCGCTCCTCCTATTTCCCTGATGCCTATGTCTGTAATGGGTCATGCATGGAAAATAGCGACAAAATCCGGGTGGAATTTGTTCAAACCGGGAATGTCTCCGCGGGAACAATTCCTTCCGGGATGCTGGGACAGGTCGTAGTCAATGCTAATAGCAATCCGGGCAGTAGCGCGACCTTATTAAATGTCCGTCTGGCTAGCCCGATTGATGTTAAACCCGTGACCTGCGCCGTTTTAACACCGTCACAAGAGGTTGATTTGGGCAGCTGGTCATTGGCCGATTTTATCGCTGATGGCGGGCGTACAGATAAAGTGAAATTCCCTATCACGATAGATTGCCCACAAAGTTCCCAGGTGGCAATCGGATTTGAGGGCAACTCTGATACGAACGTTGGTAAGGGCTATATAAAAAATTGCAGTGCACAAACGTGTGCTCAGAATATCGGTGTCAGGTTGTCAGAATATGGCGGCTCATCGGTGGATGTGACCGGAAAAGTGCCTAGTGATACCCAGAAAAAAAGTGTCTCGGGAAGACACACCTTTGAATATGAGGCAAGGATTTACTCAGGTAGTCCAAATAAAGCCACGTCGGGCGCAATTGATACCTTTGTGATCTTTAACGTATTTGCTGATTAACATCACTATCTTTAATTATAAGCGGGTTAACTATGTTTAAAAATTTATTTGTTATCAGCTCAACTCTTTTGCTGGGTATCACAAGTACCAATGCGGCCATGCTACCGCAGCGCAGCGCCAAGCATGACATTGATCAACTGGAGCGTCGCCAGACACAACAAACGATCGAAGAAGAGAAGAGCCGGGAAAAGCAGTTGTATGAAATGAAGCAGGACGCACAGCCTGCTCAGGACAACATTGGCATGCCGAAAAAGGGTCATCAATTCCAGATTGATAATATTGTGATTACTGGGGATGACGAATTTGAACTCTCCACACAGCGTCAGGCGATTGTTGACCGCTATAGCCATAAAAAATTGGGTAGCGATGATATTCTCAACCTGATCCGTGAATTGACCGACTTTTATATCAGCAAAGGTTACTCCACGACGCTGGTCACCATTGTGCCGGGTAACCTGAAAGAGGGTACCTTAACGCTCAAAGTGCTGTGGGGAAAGATCACGGCGTTTAGTTCGAATGGGCAGCAGCCGACATTTCGCGAATCCAGCCGTCTGTTCAGCGCCATGCCTTTTGCCAAAAACAAAAAGCTGAATATGCAGGATGTGGATCAGGGCATGGATAACCTGATGCGTGTTTCACAGGGAGACAAGCTGGTGGTTGTGCCCGCCCAAGAGGCAGGCTATTCCGTGATTGATCTGCAAGGTGCAGGCGTCACCCCCTTTTCTGGCAGCATTGGCACCAATAACTCCGGAAACGAAGCGGATGGCTGGGGGCAATATTTTGCCAGCCTCAACGCCAATAATTTGGCCGGGATGAACGATGTTTTAAATCTTTATTACTCCTTTAACGATTTAAAGCATAACAGCGATGATCAGGACTCCTGGTCTGCCAGCTATAGCCTGCCACTGGGATATTGGACTTTTGATGCACTCTATTATCACTCTAACTATTCAAAGGAAATTGGCGGCTATTATGGCGGCTACCACTCTGAGGGCACCTCTGATCGACTCTCATTAAAAGTGAGCCGGCTGTTATTCCGCGATAGCGTGGGTAAAACCAGCGCCTATGCCAAGCTGGAGACCCGCGAGAGCGAAAACATCATTGAGGATGAGGTCATCGGCGTCAGCAGTAAACGTTATACCTCCCTGACCGGTGGGATTAACCGTGTAGGTACCCTGTTTGGTGGCTGGTTATATGGCGATCTGAGCGTGACGGCTGGCACGCCGTGGTTCAATTCGGCGTGGGATAACGATCCTGACCTTCAGGGGTTCGATTTAAACTATGTGAAATATAACGGTTCAGTGAACTGGTCTAAAACTCTGGCTGAGTATGGACGCATAGGCGCTAATTATGTACTGAACAGTGGTTTCCAATACACCAATGGTGTACTGATCAATGAAGCCAATTTCAGCGTAGGTGATGAATTTACGGTACGCGGCTATAAAGACAGTTTTATTTCTGCCAACAACGCTGCCTATATTTCCAATACATTCGAATTCCCTATTAGTATCTATCAATTCGGTCTTAACCAGATCACACCTTTTATCGGCTATGACCTGGGGGTAGTGGATGACAATTGCCACCAGAGCAATAGCCTTTGCCACACTGAATATATGACGGGCGCTGCTGTGGGTATTAAAGCCAATGGTAACCATTTCTCTACCTCATTGACTTATAGCTGGCCGCTGGCTGAACCCCAATCCCTTGAGGCATTGGGTGTGTCCGAGCCTGCCATTTATTACAACGTTAGTTTGAATTTTTAATCAATAGTTCCATAACCAAATTCTTAAGATAAAAGCATTCTGAGGTTCATATGACAAACTCCAAAAAAAGTGTACGAGTAGTAAAAAGGCGTAGTTTCAACGGCAGAATTAAGCCCATCTATTTAGCGATGGCGAGCGTGCTGCCGACCATGGCATTTGCTGACGCGATTATTCCTGACGATCGTCAGCAAAATGTGCCAACCATGAACCAGGCGGCCAACGGTACGCCGATGGTTAACATTGTTGATCCTAACCAACGTGGGATCTCACACAACAAATTCAAAGAGTTCAACGTCAATAAAGAGGGCCTGATCTTCAACAACAGCAAGAGCGATGGCGTCTCACAAATTGGCGGCTTCGCGATGAAGAACAGCAACCTCAATAATGAAGCCAAGGCGGTCATTAGTGAGGTGACGGGCGCCAACGGCACCAAGCTGAATGGCACGATGGAGGTGTTTGGTAAGAAGGCGGATGTGATCATCGCCAACCAGAACGGCATCACCGTCAACGGCGTCGCCACCGTCAACACCAACAACCTGACGCTCAGTACCGGGCGCGTGATCACGCAGCAGGATGGCAGCGTTCGTCTCGGCGTGGACAAAGGGACGGTCGAGATTCAGGGGCAGGGTATCTCCACCCAAGGGCTGGGCTACTTCGACGTTATCAGCCGCTCGGTCAAGCTGGACGGTGAGATTGCTGGTCAGGCCGATGTGAAGTTGCTGACCGGCCTGAACGACTACGATCCGGAAACCCGCACCCATACCGTCCGCAGCGCAGAGGGCGAGGGTCGCCCAGAAGTGGCGATTGACGGCAGCGCGCTGGGCTCAATGTATGGCGGCCGTATCCAGCTGATCAGTACCGAAAGCGGGGCTGGCGTGCGTCACGAAGGCAGCATCATCGGCGACCAGAGCATTGAGATTACCGCCGATGGCGATTTGCGCCTGGCCGGTATCCAAAGTAAGCAGGGTGGCATTAATTTGCAGGGTAACAATATTTCTGTGCAAAAAAATGCTGATGGCATTGGTGGTATCATCAGTTCTGGCGATCTGGTCATTCGTGCGCTCTCCCATGTCAATCTGTCGGCAGACGCTCAGGTGCAAAACGGCATCGTGCGTATTGATGCCACCTCCATGCTGCAAAATGCCGCCAGCATCATAGCGAACAGCGGTCAATCCGGTGCGGTGAAAGTGCCGTCCATCCAGATCAATGTCGCCAACGACTATCGGATTGAAGGCAAGCTGTATGCGGTAGATGGCAACGGCAACACCATCCCGAACGCCGTGATCACGCTGGAAAACGGCGACTATGTGGTGCGCGTCAACGGCCAGCAGGTCAATGCGGGCATCTACTCGAATGCACAACTGGCCAGCCTTGATAGCGATGTTGAGGTCAAAGCTGCCTCAATGAGCAACAATGCAGGCTGGGTCAGCGCCCAGAGAGGCGCACTGGTGCTCAACATCAAAGACGCTGTCGAAAACAGCGGCATGATCCATGCCTCCGGTACCCTGACCATCAATACCAAGGCGCTGAAAAACAAGGGCATCGCGTTCGCTAACAGTGCACTGTTTAACGTCACGTCGCTGGATAACCAAGGTAGCCTGCTGGCCAATAACGACCTGGAGGTCAATACTCAGGCGCTGGACAACCGCAGTGTCATCAACAGTGCCGCTGGCAATGTGAATCTGAATGTCAATAATGAGCGCTTGAACAACAGCGGCCAGATTAGCGGCAAACAGATCACCATTAAGCAGAAGAGCGATGCTGGCCAGCCGACGATCTTCAACAACAGCGGCAGCATCAACGCCCAACAGAGTCTGGCCATCACCACGGATAGCCTGGAGAATGCGGGCGGCGCACTCTATGCGCAGAAAGATATCAATCTCTCCCTTAGCCACCTGCTGAGTAACACCGACGGCGCGCAGATCGTCGCAGGGGAGAACCTCTCCGTACAGAGCACCCATCCTGACGCGCGCCACCTGGATATCCTCAACGCCGACGCTGGCTGGGTACAGGCAAAAAATATCCAGCTCGATAACATCAATCAGTTGGAAAACCGCGGTGAAAGCGTCATCGTGGGGCTTGATAACCTCAGCATCAACGATGCCAACCGCGTACTGAACGATGCCTCCACCTTGCAGAGTAACGGCCAGTTAACGCTCTCCAAAATCGGCACCATCAGTAACGTCAATGAGGCGGAACTGTTCGGCAACGGCGCACTCAGCCTGCTCAACAACGGCGATATCCTCAATGATGGCTCCAGCATGGGCTCCAACGGCGACCTCACCATTTCCGTTGCCAACAGCCTGACCAACACCAATGAGGGCAGAATCATCAGCGCCAATGGCAAGGGGAAAATCGATAATATCGGTACCCTGACCAACAGCGGCGAAAGCATGATTGCGACCCAGCAGGATCTGGACATCAGCCATGTCACCAAACTGGATAACCAAGCCGACTCAAGCATCACCTCGAATGCTGCCCTGAGGATGCAGGATATCGTTACCCTGAAAAACAGTGGCGCATTGCTTGGCAATGACCTGCTTGAACTGTCGAAGATCGAAAACCTGAACAACCAGAACCGCATCCAGTCCAATGCCAATGTGGTGCTGAAAAACATCAACAAACTGCTCAACAGCGGCGACGAAGCCGCGCTGGTGGCCTTGGGATCTTTGACTGCCGAAGATATTGAGACGTTGTACAATACCAATGAGGCAAGAATCAGTGGCGCGATGCAACTGGTGCTGGAAAAGATTGGGGTGGTGAAAAACGACAAGGACGCTTCACTGGAGTCGCAGGCGAATGTGCGGCTCCAGGCCGAGAGTCTGTACAACTCTAGCCGGATCGTTTCAGAAAACCAGATCGATCTGGAAGCCACCTTGCTCCAGAACCAACTTGATGGGCGCATTGCCGCTGATGGCAACGTCTTCATCAAGGGTCAATATATCACTAATATCCAGGATGGTATGATCAGTGGCCTCAATACTATTATTGAAGCCGACGATCTTGATAACCGCGAAGGGATTATTCAGGCAACCAAGCAGACCAAGCTGACCATCAACGATGTGCTGAAAAACGAAGACGGCGTGCTGCGCGGCGACGAGATGCTGTGGCTGAACATGGTTGACAAGGATTATATCCACGACGACCACAGCGGTAAGTTGGGCAGTGATGGCTCCCTGATCATTGATGCGAAGAACATTACCGTCACCGACCTGATGGAAAACACCGGCACCATCCAACTGACTGCCGAAGAGACCATCAAAATCGCTGATGGTGCCGCGATCAACACCGGCAAAAACCTTAACCTCTTCGCCCATGATGTGATCAATGGCGAAAATGCCTCGCTCTGGAGCCTGGGTAACCTCTATATCGATGCCCGAGAAGGGTCATTCGTCAACAACTTCAAAGGCAACGTCCTCAGCATCGGCGACATGATGATCATCGCCAAAGAGCTGACCAATGCCGTGGGCCTGATCCGTTCCGAAGGGAATATGTTCCTTGAGGCCCTGCACCTGAATAACCTGAGCCAGTACAGCGGTGGTGAAAAGGATATTTACGGGCCAGCGCAAAATGCGAGTGCCACAATTGTAGTTTGGGAAGGCTTGAAATATCTGGAGTACGAGACCGATATCTCCATCCCCACACTTGCTTCAGACATTGAACTGATCAAAGCGGGTGAGATCTCCTCCTCTGGCAGTATGTACATTAACAGTGATGGGATCTTCAGCAAAGAAATCGATGAGAATGGGACCACCGCGGTAAATATCAATGATGGGACGATCATCCCGACATATCTCACGCCACAAATCGTCAATGATGGTGGCAACATCATGTCTGACAAAGACATGGTCATTGTCGGCGACTTGATTAACGTGCCCCGTTATGCGGAAGTGTCGATGTATGACTACATCCATAAGCCGCTGGCGACCCCGATCACCATCACTTTCTATTGGAAAGTGGTGGCGGACGGTACACGGCGGGCTTCCTTCAACACGGTTTATGAGTACCTGGACTTCATGTTCGGCAGTGGTCAACCCAATAGCTACTCCGGTGATGATCCAAACTGGAACTGGTGGAAAGATGCCGAGCGTGAGCGTTTTACCAACTCATTACGGATGGCGTCGCATAATTCAGCCCAACTGCAATCCATCATGATCAAGATGTTTGGCAATAGCTGGGAGACCAAGGACTACGATGACCTGGTAAAAGACTGGTCAGGGCTGAATACTCCCGAACAAACCACGTTCAGAGAGACTAAGCAATACTTCCTGCCCTCTGAGCGTGGCAGTGTCATCAGCGGTGGGAACTTCTCCCACACTGGCGGTAAATTGGTTAACGGTATCGGTAATCTGAGCGGCGGTGAAACCGGCAAGGCCAGCGTTGCCGTTGAGAAGATCGGCAAAAAAGACGTTAAAGGCATCGGCGGCAGCAGTGAGGTGCTGATCAACCTGTCAAGTTTCGAAGAGATCCGTAAAGGCATCAGCCCGGCCAGCGTCATCAGCGATCTGGTCTCCATTCCGGGCATGTTCCAGAAATCTGAGGCGTTCCTGGCACAGAAAGGAGGCGAGGTCTCACTGAGTGAATCCAGCAGCAAGGTTGTTCCTGTCTTCGAAACACGCATGTCGATGATGGATCAGAGCAAATACTACGGCTCTGAATACTTCTTTAACCAGGTGGGCTACAACCCACTAAACCCTGTTACGGTGATTGGGGACAACTACTTTATCTCTGAACTGATCCGTCGTCAGGTCAATGAGGCGGTGGGCACCTTCTTCTCCGTACGCGATGGCGTGCAGGGCGTTGATCTGGTCAAGATGTTGATGGATAACGCCGATATGGCCATGCAGAACTCAGAAATGGGGCTGGTGGTAGGTGAGCCATTGAACGAAGAGCAGCTGATGAACCTGGAGAAGGATATCGTCTGGTTCGTCAACAAAGAGATTAATGGGACCACCGTGATGGTGCCTTATGTCTACCTCTGCAGAACCACGCTGGAGGAGCTGGGCAATGGGGTCACCCAAGGCCAGGGCTCGGCTATCGTCCATGCGGACGGAAATGTCTTTATCGATGCCAAGTCAGTCGATAATGGCAACGGCATCATCTCCGCCAACAAGAGTGTGGTCATCAATGCTGACCAGGACATCAACAGCGGCGCGAAAGGCATGAATGCCGGCATCAAAGCGAAAGAAGATGTCTACATGAACAGCGAGGCGGGCGACATCAACATCGACGGCTCTTATGTCAAGGCGGGTGGCGACATTTTGATGTTTGCCGATCTGGGCAGCATTGATCTTACGGCCAGCGTCGGACGTGATGTCAACGGCAAACAGAAGGTGCACTACTTCGAAGACGGCCTCAACGCCGGTGGCAATATCATCATGCAGGGGGGCGACATCACCTCCAATGCAATGAAGCTCGATGGTGAAAACATCGTCATGAAGTCCCTGACGGGTGACATCAACTTCAACGAGATGCATGAAGTTTCCGCGGAGTACAACTATGAGATGGACTTCAGGGGCGCATTGAACTATCGCCGCACTGAAACGGAGGTCACCAACGCGACCAGCATCCAGAACGACGTGAATGCGCGTGGCCACCTCCAAATCGACTCTGCCAACGACCTCACAATGGAGGGCGGCAAGTACAACGCGACCACCGGGGTAATCGCGGCGAAAAATGATACCACCATCAAGACCGGGCAGGATTTCAGCCACACTGAGCAAAATATCAAATCCAGAGAGTTCTCCTTGAGCGCGAAAGCAGGTGCCGCAGGTTACACCGCAGAAGCGGACTACAGCATACTGGATGGTGGCTCCAGCTCTACCACGAAGGGGCAGTACGAGAACGACTTCGCGGATACCTCTGGCCAGGCTGGGGCCAGCCGCAGCGGCAAGGCGAAATCGGCACCGACGGCAGAAGCGAAGATTGGCTTTGGCAAAATGACCGACGAAATTGAGGTTGATCGAGCCACCAACTCCAATGCCTCGCTGAATTTCAAAGATGGCCTGCTCATCAAAGCTGGCGACACCGCGGATATTGGCGGCGCTGACGTCAATGTGACCGATGGCGACATGGCTATCTATGCCCGTAAGCTAGATACTACCAAGTATGAGGATACGGTGGATGTGAATGCCAAGCACTCGGAATCCTTCTTCGGCTGGAAGAGTGAAGTTGGCAGTGTGGTGCTGGACGTCGTGGACAAAAACGCCTCAATGATCGTGGACGCGGTGAGCGATCCGGAAAAAGGGTTTGATCCGCTCACCACCACGGCCCAAGCGGCCGGTGATGCGTTGAACCTCTATTTTGGCGATCTGGCCTATGTGGAACAGTCCATTGGCTTTGAAAAGTCGAGCAGCGAATCGTCGTCACACTCCGCTAGTGAGAACACCAATAACATCAATGTGGCCGGTAATATGAACCTGCATATTGAGGAGGACGCGAACCTGGCGGGCGTCACTATCAATGCTGGCGCGTTCAACACGGATATTGGTGGTGATTTCACCATGCGGGCGGCAGAAGCACATTCCAGCACGTCTGGATCGAACAAGGCATTCAGCATCGGCATTAGTGGGGGCGTGGCCGCGGACAGAGATACTGTCGGCTTAGGCGTGTCCATCTACGCGGGCGGTAGTGGTAGTAAATCCAATGATACAGCCACAACCTATAACAACAGCACCATCAATGCCGGTAGCGTGAATCTGAATGTCGGGGGCGATGCCAGCCTGATTGGCGGCAACATCACCGCGGATAATGTCAAAACAGATATTAAAGGCGATCTGAACATCATCAGTGTGCAGGATTCGTACAATAGAGACGGCTCACGTTGGGAGACGGGCGGCAGCATAGGTGTTGCCATCAACAGTGACACTGGCTTTGCGGCACCTATCCCGACTGCCAGCTTCTCCGCTGGCGGCGGCTCTGAGTACCGTGACAGTGCGACCACTGGGAAGCAATCAGGCATCACGGCAAAAGATAGCATGGCGGTTAACGTCGGTGGCGACCTGAACATTGCCGGTGGCCATGTTATCGGCGATCCTACTAACAGCACCATGAAGATTGGGGGCGATATCAACACCCGTAATGTGGTGGATACCATTGAGCAGGATGGGACATATGGCGGTGGCGGTGGCGGTATCAGTAAAACTGGCATTGCGGCTAACTACTATGTCGAAACCGTGGATGAGGAGCACTATCGCGAAGAGCAGCACGCCACCATCGCCGTGGGTGACCTTGATGTCAAAGGGCGGGACAGCAAAGAGTACAACACTGACGCGACCAAGACATCGACAGTAACTAAAGATGAAAAGGAGTGGGGCAGCGACATTTCCGGAACCATTGCGATGGATCCGATGAAGCACAAGGATGGCTATAGCCCGCGTCCAGATACAAGTAATTCAACCGACAACTATACTCCGCGCCCGGATAGCAATACTCCGCGCCCGGATAGCAATACGCCGCGTCCTTCAGGCGATGACACCCCGGACAATACGCCGCGTCCAGACAATACGCCGCGCCCGGATAGCAATACGCCGCGTCCAGACGCCGATGGCCAGGTGCCGGATCGGAACATCCCATCACCGGTCAAGCCGGACGATGTGGTCAAACCGGACAACAACGTCAAACCGGACAACGACGTCAAACCGGACAACAACGTCAAACCGGACAACAACGTCAAACCGGACAACGACGTCAAACCGGACAACGACGTCAAACCGGACAACGATGTCAAACCGGACAACGATGTCAAACCGGATGACGCCACCAAACCGGATGACGCCACCAAGCCAGATAACGCTGCCAAACCGGATGACGTGGTTAAACCGGATGATGCTGACACCCCGAAACGCCCGGATGGCGGCTGGAAGGTGAAAGAGTATGAGCGCGTCATCCTGACGCCGGGTTCCTCTACCGGTAAGACGGATTGGATCGCACCGCCGCGTGATGGCGTAGGCAAACCGGACACCGAATACCAGGGTGTGCCGCACAGCAAGCTGGTGGAGCCGAAAGCGCCGACGAACATTGATGGATCAACCTCCTATAATGGCAAACATTATGAGGTGAAAACACCGGATTCAGTGGTGCTGACCCCTGGGTCTAACTCCAACAATATCTCGGACCACGCGACGCCGCGCGATGGTAATACCAGCAATGGCACTCAATTTGAGGGCTTGCCGAAGATTATCTATACCCCAACCGGGAGCAAGGCGCCGAGCAATCAGGATGGTTCCACGAGCTACAATGGCAACCATTATGATGTGAACACGCCGGATCCGGTGGTGCTGACCCCTGGGTCGAACTCCAACAATATCTCGGACCACGGGACGCCGCGCGATGGCAATACCAGCAATGGCACGCAGTTCGAAGGCAATCCGAAGATTGTCTACGATCCGGCTGGAAATGCGGACAAGGCGCCGAGCAATCAGGATGGTTCCACGACCTACAATGGCAACCATTATGAGGTGAACACGCCGGATCCGGTGGTGCTGACCCCTGGGTCTAATTCCAACAATATCTCGGACCACGAGACGCCGCGTGATGGTAATACCAGCAATGGCACGGAGTTCGAAGGCAATCCGAAGCTTTTACGTAGTTCAGGGAACAGGGCGGCGAGCAATCAGGATGGTTCCACGAGCTACAATGGCATCCAAAATGAGGTGAACACGCCGGATCCGGTGGCATTTACGACGGCATCCAGTAACAACGATGTGTCGGCCAATGGGATGCTGCGTAGTGTGCGTAGTGGTAGTAGCAGCACTGGCATCCAAAATGGGATGAACGCGCCGGCTCCGGTGGCGTTTACGACGGCATCCAGTAACAACGATGTGTCGGCCAATGGGATGCAGGGTAGCAGCACGGGCATCCAAAATGGGATGAACGCGCCGACTCCGGTGGCGTTTAAGACGGCATCCAGTAACAACGATGTGTCAGCCAATGGGATGCAGGGTAGCAGCACGGGCATCCAAAGTGGGATGAACGCGCCGACTCCGGTGGCGTTTAAGACGGCATCCAGTAACAACGATGCGTCGGCCAATGGGATGCAGGGTAGCAGCACTGGCATCCAAAATGGGATGAACGCGCCGACTCCGGTAACGTTTAAGACGGGATCCAGTAACAAGGATGCGTCGGCCAATGTGATGCAGGGTGGCAGCACGGGCATCCAAAATGGGATGAACGCGCCGACTCCGGTGGCGTTTAAGACGGGATCCAGTAACAAGGATGCGTCGGCCAATGTGATGCAGGGTGGCAGCACGGGCATCCAAAATGGGATGAACGCGCCGACTCCGGTAACGTTTAAGACGGGATCCAGTAACAAGGATGCGTCGGCCAATGTGATGCAGGGTGGCAGCACGGGCATCCAAAATGGGATGAACGCGCCGACTCCGGTAACGTTTAAGACGGGATCCAGTAACAAGGATGCGTCGGCCAATGTGATGCAGGGTGGCAGCACTGGCATCCAAAATGGGATGAACGCGCCGACTCCGGTAACGTTTAAGACGGGATCCAGTAACAAGGATGCGTCGGCCAATGTGATGCAGGGTGGCAGCACTGGCATCCAAAATGGGATGAACGCGCCGACTCCGGTAACGTTTAAGACGGGATCCAGTAACAAGGATGCGTCGGCCAATGTGATGCAGGGTGGCAGCACTGGCATCCAAAATGGGATGAACGCGCCGACTCCGGTAACGTTTAAGACGGGATCCAGTAACAAGGATGCGTCGGCCAATGTGATGCAGGGTGGCAGCACTGGCATCCAAAATGGGATGAACGCGCCGACTCCGGTGGCGTTTAAGACGGGATCCAGTAACAAGGATGCGTCGGCCAATGTGATGCAGGGTGGCAGCACTGGCATCCAAAATGGGATGAACGCGCCGACTCCGGTGGCGTTTAAGACGGGATCCAGTAACAAGGATGCGTCGGCCAATGTGATGCAGGGTGGCAGCACTGGCATCCAAAATGGGATGAACGCGCCGACTCCGGTGGCGTTTAAGACGGGATCCAGTAACAAGGATGCGTCGGCCAATGTGATGCAGGGTGGCAGCACGGGCATCCAAAATGGGATGAACGCGCCGACTCCGGTGGCGTTTAAGACGGGATCCAGTAACAAGGATGCGTCGGCCAATGTGATGCAGGGTGGCAGCACTGGCATCCAAAATGGGATGAACGCGCCGACTCCGGTAACGTTTAAGACGGGATCCAGTAACAAGGATGCGTCGGCCAATGTGATGCAGGGTGGCAGCACGGGCATCCAAAATGGGATGAACGCGCCGACTCCGGTGGCGTTTAAGACGGGATCCAGTAACAAGGATGCGTCGGCCAATGTGATGCAGGGTGGCAGCACTGGCATCCAAAATGGGATGAACGCGCCGACTCCGGTAACGTTTAAGACGGGATCCAGTAACAAGGATGCGTCGGCCAATGTGATGCAGGGTGGCAGCACTGGCATCCAAAATGGGATGAACGCGCCGACTCCGGTGGCGTTTAAGACGGGATCCAGTAACAAGGATGCGTCGGCCAATGTGATGCAGGGTGGCAGCACGGGCATCCAAAATGGGATGAACGCGCCGACTCCGGTAACGTTTAAGACGGGATCCAGTAACAAGGATGCGTCGGCCAATGTGATGCAGGGTGGCAGCACGGGCATCCAAAATGGGATGAACGCGCCGACTCCGGTAACGTTTAAGACGGGATCCAGTAACAAGGATGCGTCGGCCAATGTGATGCAGGGTGGCAGCACTGGCATCCAAAATGGGATGAACGCGCCGGCTCCGGTAACGTTTAAGACGGGATCCAGTAACAAGGATGCGTCGGCCAATGGGATGCAGGGTGGCAGCACGGGCATCCAAAATGGGATGAACGCGCCGGCTCCGGTAACGTTTAAGACGGGATCCAGTAACAAGGATGCGTCGGCCAATGGGATGCAGGGTAGCAGCACTGGCATCCAAAATGGGATGAACGCGCCGAAGGTTGTCACCCCAACTTCGAGCAGCATCCAGAAGGGTGCGATGAACATCAGTGAAGATCGGTCAAACTGGACTCCGCTGTTGCCTGATTATCGCCTCTCCCAACAGCAGGCTTACCTTGATGCGGAGTGGGGACAGAGCAATACCCCGATAAAGGGTAAAAACGCGTAATCTAGTCCGCTTCAAATAAGTAGACAGTACCACCCAAAGCGTGCTCCTAAGGAGCACGCTTTTTTTATGCCGGTTGATTTTCGGTGGGTTAAAAAGCGGCAAATATTGCCGCGGGATGCTGTCTTTGGATTATTTTCTGGGGTGGGGAATCAGGTGGAAATTATTAGGGATAAATAGTGTGCTGTGTGATTAATTGCCCGATTTTTCTTGCAAATCTTTCACCGTATTAACCAGTTGAATATCATTGGTTACATTGAGTTTGCGCATGGCAGTACTTTTCTGGTTGCTGATCGTTTTCGGGCTCTTACATAAATCGTGGGCAATCTGTTTAATCGAATGACCATCACAAATGAGTTGTACCACCGCTTTCTCACGCGCAGAGAGGGTGTTCCAGGGGTTTTTATTGCGCTGCTCTGACAGATAGTGAGAAAGGAGCTCTTGCGAGAGCGTGGACTGAAGGTAGAAGTGTCCGCTATAGATATGGCGTAAGCTTTCGATTATTAATGATAAATCCTCCTCACTTTTCCTAATGACGCTGGCTGCGCCCGCCTCCATGGCCTCAGTGATGGTATGCGTGTTCGCATGGTGCGTGAAATAAATAATGTGGGTTTGAGGATTATGGCGATGAATTAGCCGAAAAAGCTGGGTGCCATGCGCGCCCAATAGATCCTTGAAATTATTGTCGCAGATAACAACATCAACCTTGTTATTGCTCAATGTATTTAATAGGTGCTTGGCCGTATGGCTGATGAACAGAACGTCAATGTCACACTCTTCGCGCAATAATGAGGTAAGCCCATAAGTCACAATGGGCTGGGGGTCGGCAAGGGCGACCTTTATTTTCTGTCCAGGATCAGCATGGACAGGGGAATGGGCCGGCGAGGCTCTTTTCTTCATAGTATTATGGCTGTCAGTCTACTAGTGAACAAGTATAGCGTCAAAAGCGGAAGGGTAGGCACCCTCAAAGAAAAAATCCCCGTATAAAATAATAAAGGAATTCACAAGTCGTCTGCTTTTGAATTCCCAGGATGCGTCAAAGAATAAAATATTATCGCTAGAAATAGTGAATAACCTGATTGTCGCTTCCGCGCCAGGGCAGGGAGGGGTTATACCTTTCGCGGATAAAACGGCCATCCACCAGCACATCAATCAGGGCCAGCACAGGGCGCTGTTCAGGGCTTAACTCTGCCCGCGTATACCCGGTCCAGAGCCAGACATCCTTGCCCTCGCACTCCTGCCGCACCCGCTCCAGCAGGTGCAGCACGGCGGGCACATTCTGCGGATGCAGCGGATCGCCGCCGGAGAGCGACAATCCTTGGCGCGGTATGCGCGTATCATTCAGGTCACGGAGGATGCGATCCTCATCGACGGCCGTGAAGGGGCGGCCAGAGTCCAGCCGCCAGGTGCTCTGGTTATAGCAGCCGGGGCAGTGGTGCTCGCAGCCCGCAACAAACAGCGTACAGCGGGTGCCCGGCCCGTTAACCACGTCGATGGGGTAGTAACGGTGGAAATTCATTGCCCCTCCCAACTGCCGTCTGGCAGGTGCTTGACCCGGCGCTTCACCTCCTCCTGCTTACCGGCGTTGAATGGGCGGGCGTCGGGACTGCCGAGGTAACCGCAGACCCGGCGCGTCACGGACACCCGGCTGGCATCGTGGTTGCCGCATTGCGGGCAGACAAAGCCTTTGCTGGTACAGCCAAACTCACCGGTAAAGCCGCACTCATAACACTCATCAATCGGCGTGTTGGTGCCGTAGTAGGGCACCCGGTGATAGCTGTAGTCCCAGACATCCTCCAGCGCCTTCAGGTTGTGCTGCAAATTGGGGTACTCGCCGTAACAGATGAACCCCCCGTTCGCCAGCGCCGGGTAGGGGGCCTCAAAATCGATCTTGGCGTAGGGATCGACCCGTTTCTCCACATCCAGATGGAAACTGTTGGTGTAGTAGCCCTTGTCGGTGACGCCTGGCACCATGCCGAACTCAGCGGTATCCAGCCGGCAGAAGCGGTCACACAGGTTTTCGCTTGGGGTGCTGTAGAGGCTAAAACCATAACCAGTCTCCGCCTTCCAGCGATCGGTGGCGGCGCGCAGGGTAGCGACAATCGCCACCGCTTTGGCGCGTAGCGTCTCGTCATCAAATACGTGCCGGTTGCCAAACAGGGCATTGATGGTCTCATGCAGGCCGATATACCCCAGCGAGATGGAGGCGCGGCCATGGCGGAACAGCGCGGAGATGTCATCATCCGCCTTCAGCCGCACCCCGCACGCCCCCTCCATATAGAGGATCGGTGCCACCCGCGCCTTGATCCCCTCCAGCCGGGCGATGCGGGTCATCAGCGCCCGTTTCGCCAACGCCAGCCGGCTGTCGAGCAATTGCCAGAAGGCGGCCTCCTCGCCCCTGGCCTCCAGGGCAATGCGCGGCAGATTGAGGCTGATGACGCCAATATTGTTGCGGCCATCATGGATCAGCTCGCCGTTCTCCTCATACACCCCAAGGAAGCTGCGGCAGCCCATCGGCGTCTTGAAGGAGCCGGTCACCTTCACTACCTGCTCGTAGTTAAGGATGTCCGGGTACATGCGCTTACTGGCGCACTCCAGCGCCAATTGCTTGATGTCATAGTTGAGATCGCCCGGCTTGTGGTTGATGCCATCACGGATGGCGAACACCAGTTTCGGGAAGACGGCGGTCTTGCGGTTTTTGCCCAGCCCGGCGATGCGGTTGCGCAGGATCGATTGCTGTACCAGCCGCGACTGCCAGCTGGTGCCAAGGCCAAAGCCGAAGGTGACAAAGGGCGTCTGGCCATTGGCGGTGTGCAGCGTATTGACCTCATACTCCAGCGACTGGAAGGCGTCGTAGCACTCCTTCTCGGTGCGCACCTGTGCATACCCCTCACCGTCCGGGATCTGCCACTGCCGGGCGGTCTCCAGGTGCTTCTCATAGCTGGCGGTGACGAAGGGGGCGAGGATCTCATCAATGCGGTTGATAGTGGTGCCGCCGTAGATATGGCTGGCGACCTGCGCGATGATCTGCGCGGTCACGGCGGTGGCGGTCGAGATCGATTTGGGCGTCTCAATTTCGGCGTTACCCATCTTGAAGCCGCTGGTCAGCATCCCTTTCAGATCAATCAACATGCAGTTGAACATCGGGAAGAAGGGGGAGTAGTCGAGATCGTGGTAGTGGATCTCGCCGCGCTCATGGGCCAGCACAATGTCACGCGGCAGGATGTGCTGCCGGGCATAGTGCCGGGCGACGATACCGGCCAGCAGGTCGCGCTGCGTCGGGATCACCTTGCTGTCCTTGTTGGCGTTCTCATTGAGCAGCGCGGCATTGCGCTGCTCCACCAGCCCACGGATCTCCTGGTTCAGCCGGCCGCGCTGCTCGCGGGCGACATCCCGGTCATGGCGATACTCGATATAGGCGCGCGCCAGCGCCTTGTAGGGGCCAGCCATCAACAGGTTCTCCACCGCTTCCTGAATCTCATGGATATCCACCTGCGCCCGCCCGGCCAACTGCGCGTTGACCTGTCGGGCCACGGCGGTACAGTAGGCCGGATCGTTCACCCCGGCGGCAACGGCAGCCCGCTGCACCGCCTGCACAATGCGCGTCTCATCAAACTGGGCCTGACACCCGTCCCGCTTAATCACCACTGGCTCCACGATGCACTCCTTTTTATAGACGTTCCGCCGCCGCCGGGGCAGTTCGGTGGCGCATAGGTAACGTATCGAAAGTTTAACTAGATATAGATGAGGCGGGTCACTATACATACAGCATCTAGTTATTTGCTGGCAGTTAATGCAGGGTTTGTTGACGTAAAACAAAGAAAAGCCAGCAGTGGAGCAAGGCTAACCATCTGTCAATGCGCAAGGCAGCAAAGCAAGTCGGAGGATTTAGGAAACCGGTTTAGTGGTTTTTGCCGAAAAGACTAAATATTAGATATTAACGATTTTTTTACACTTTGCGCCCGGCTACACTGCTGGGGCAGGTCTTATCTTTCAGGATGGCGATACGGGCAGGAGAGCGATGAAGATACTGGTTACCGGGGCGACAAGCGGATTGGGCCGCAACGCCGTAGAAGCCCTGTTGCTGGCAGGGCATGAGGTTCATGCCACCGGTCGCAATCCGCTGGCCGGTGAGGAACTCATGGCGCTGGGCGCACGCTTCACGGCGCTGGATCTGGTCGGGGCAGACATCGCCGCCTGCCGGGCGTTGATGGAGGGATGTGACGCGGTCTGGCACTGTGCGGCCAACACCTGCCACTGGGGCGATTACCAATCCTTCTATGATATCAACGTGCTGGCCACGGAAAACCTGTTGCAAGCCGCCGGGCAGCTCGGGGTGGGGCGCTTTATCTACCTCTCCTCCGCTGCCATCTACATGGATTACCGCCATCGCTACAACGTGCAGGAGAACTTCCGCGCCAAGCGCTTCGTCAATCACTATGCCGCCAGCAAATATGCGGCGGAAGAGGCCATTCTCCGGTTGATCCCGCACTTCCCCGCCACCCGCTGCGTGATCCTGCGCCCTTGTGCGCTGTTCGGCCCGTGGAATCAGGGCATCCTACCCCAAATGTTGGATGAGTTGCGACGCGGCAAAGGGATTTTGTCCCTGCCGGAGGGCGGCGTGGCGCGGTTGGAGTTTACTTACAGCCTGAACGTGGTGGAGGCGATGCAGCTGGCGACCAGCCAGCCGGAGATTGCCTCCGGCTCACTGTTTAACGTCACCAACCAGGAGGCGCAGAGCCTCGCGGTGATGTTGGAGTGCCTGCTCGGGCAGCACCTCGGCATCCAGTACTATCTGCGCGCCACCCCTTACCGGCTGGCCTACAGCCGCGCCGGCCTGCATGAGTTGGGCAGCCTGCTGCGCCGCCAGAGGCCGGGCACCACCCGCCACCACATCGCCGCCGCCTATGACCTGACTCTCAGCGCCCAACAGGCGCGCGAGGGGCTGGGCTACCGTCCGCGCTACTCCCTGAACGAGGGCGTGGAGCAGACGGCGCAGTGGCTGGTGGCGCGGGGCTTTGTCACCCCGCGCTAACCGAACCGCGTAGCCAGTAGATCGCCTCAAACGGGCGCAGCGTGATGTCGCCCGGCTGTGGCGCGGCGTCCGCATAGTTGGCGAGCAGCTGCTCCCACCCCTCTAGCGCCACCCCCTGCGGCTCCCACGCCTGCGGCTCACGGCTCAGGTTGGCAATCACCAGCAGCTGCTGGCCCTCCGCCTCACGCTGATAGCACCAGAGCCAGGGGTGATCGGGCAGCAGATCCTGATAGTCGCCGTGGGTCAGCAGCGGAATCTGTTTGCGTAGGGTGATCAGCCGCTGGTAGGTGTAGAACACCGAATCGCTGTCGGCCAGCGCGTGCTGCACATTCACCTCCCGGTAGTTGCTGGCTGGCTCCAGCCACGGCTCGGCAGGGGTAAAGCCAGCGTTGGCGCTCTCATCCCACTGCATCGGTGTGCGGCTATTGTCGCGCGACTTACTGGCCAGAATCGCCAGCAGCTCCTCCGCGTCGTGGCCCGCCTCGCGCAGTTCATGGAACATGTTCAGGCTCTCCACATCGCGATACTGCTCAATGCGCTGATAGCCGGGGTTGGTCATGCCAATCTCCTCGCCTTGGTAGATGTAGGGCGTGCCCTGCATCCCGTGCAGTGCCATCGCCAGCATCTTGGCGGCCGGCACGCGCAGCGCTTCGCCGTCGCCAAAGCGCGACACAATGCGCGGCTGGTCGTGGTTACACCAGAACAGCGCGTTCCACGCCTCCCCGTGCATCCCCTGTTGCCACTCGCGGAAGATGGCCTTGAGCCGGACGAAATCGGGCTTCGCCAGCGACCACTTCTCGCCATCGGTATAATCCACCTTCAGGTGGTGGAAGTTAAAGGTCATCGACAGCTCGCTGCCATCCAGCGCGCCATACTGGCGGCAGTGCTCGAGGGTGGTGGAGGACATCTCGCCAACGGTCATCAGCCCGCGCGGCTGGAAGACGTCCCGGCTAAGCTCACGGATGAACTCATGGATGCGCGGGCCATCGGTGTAGTAGCGCCGACCATCGCCGCCCTCATCCTCCGGCAGGCCGGGGGTTTTTGACACCAGATTGATGACGTCGAGCCGCAGGCCATCCACTCCGCGCTCCGCCCAGAAGGCGCACACCTGCTTCAGCGCCTCCCGCACCGGCGGGTGCTCCCAGTTCAGGTCGGCCTGCTGGGTGGCGAACAGGTGCAGGTAGTACTGGCCGCTGGGGTCGTGCCACTGCCACGCCTGACCGCCAAACTTGGAGCGCCAGTTGTTCGGCGCGCTGCCGTCCGGCTTGCCATCGCGCCAGTAGTAGTAGTCGCGGTAGGGACTGGCCGGATCCTTGGACTGGATAAACCACTCGTGCTCGGTGGAGGTGTGGTTGAACACCATATCCATGATGATGCGGATGTCGCGCCGGTGCGCCTCGCGGGTCAGATGCTCGAAATCCTCCAGCGTGCCGTAGCTGGGGTCGATGGCGCAGTAGTCCGCCACGTCATAGCCATTGTCCACCTGCGGCGAACGGTAGATGGGCGTCAGCCACAGGGCGTCCACGCCAAGCTGTTGCAAATAGTCGAGCCGGCGAATGATGCCGGGCAGGTCGCCCCGGCCATCGCCGGTGCTGTCCTGAAAACTCTTTGGATAGATCTGGTAGATGACGCCGTTTCGCCACCAGGGCAGGGGTGCAGACATAACAGGTCTCCCATTTTTACTGAGGAAAGGCCGGCCAAAGGCCGAAAAAAGGCCGGGTACGCAGTGGCGCACCCGGCAAGGATCAGATATAGACCTGCTCGCCCCGGCGCACTTTGCGCTGGTAGACCAGCATGGTCAGCAGGATCGGGATCACCGTCGCCACCAGCATCGCCAGCGAGAAGGTGCCCCAGAACTGGGGTTTGATGGAGAGGATACCGGGCAGGCCACCGACGCCGATGCCGTTGGCCGTCACGTTGCCCAGCCCGCAAATCAGCGAGGCGGCCGCCGAGCCAATCATTGCGCAGAGCATCGGGAAGCGGTACTTGAGGTTGATGCCGTACATCGCCGGTTCCGTGACGCCGAGGAAGGCGGAGATGGCGGCTGGCACGGAAATCTCGCGCTCATTGGCCTTGCGGCTGACAATGATGATGCCGACCACCGCCGCCGCCTGTGCGATGTTGGAGATGGCGATCAGCGGCCACACTGGCGTGCCGCCCATGCTCTGAATCATCTGCAAGTCGATGGCCAACGTGGTCTGGTGCACGCCGGTGACCACCAGCGGCGCATAGAGGAAGCCAAAGATTGCCGCACCAATCGGCGCGAAGCTGCCGGTCAGCATCGCTTTCACTGCCCAGGCAACGCCATCGCCGACCAGTCGGCCAAACGGGCCAATCAGGGTGTGGGCGAGGAACACCGCCAGCAGCAACGACACCACGGGCACAATCACCAGATCCAGATAGTTGGGCACGATGCGCCGCAACCGCGTCTCAATAAAGGCCAGCGCCACGCCCGCCAGCATCGACGGGATCACCTGTGCCTGATAGCCCACTTTCTCAATGGTGAACCAGCCAAAATTCCACACTTCCGGGATCTGTTGCCCGAGCAGATAGGAGTTCATCAACTGCGGCGACACCAGCGTAATGCCGAGCACGATGCCGAGGATCGGCGTGCCGCCCAGCTTTTTCACCGTCGCCCAGCAGATGCCGACTGGCAGGTAGAAGAAGATCGCCTCGCCCAGCAGCCAGAGGAAGTCATAGACCGTCTTCCACAGCGGGTGCGACTGCGCCAGCGTCTGGCCGTCTGCCATCGGGATGTCGCCAATCACGTTGCGGAAGCCCAGCACCAGCCCCCCGGTGATCAGCGCTGGCAGCAGCGGGAAGAAGATCTCGGCGAAGTGGGAGATGCCGCGCTCAAACCAGCTCATGTTCTGGCGCGCCGCCACCTTGGCCTGCTCCTTGTTCGCGCCGCTGTTGCCGGTGGCGGCAATCAGCGCCTGATAGTATTCGCCCACCTCCGGCCCAATCACCACCTGGAACTGGCCGGCGTTGGTGAAGCATCCCTTCACCATCCGCAATTTCTCAATCGCCTTGCTGTCCGCCTTGGCGGGGTCATTCAACACGAAACGCAACCGGGTAATGCAGTGGGTGACGGTAGCGATATTGCCGCTGCCGCCCACCAGGGTAATCAACTGCTCAATGTCCGCCGGGTCAATCGCTTTCTTTTTGCTCATGGTCAGATGCTCTTGTCAGGGGCCAGGTGGCCGATCCGGAGAGGGGAGGAGGTAAGCAAAGCATAGCGATAATTGAGCCGAATAGAATTGGGAACGTTCCCGGATTGGGGCGTCGATCACAAATACCGGCCGCTAGATCGTCAGCGGCCGGCGGGATCTACTCCGCGAGGCGGCAGGGAATGGTGATCTGCTGGGGATCGGCAGGCGAGGGTTGGAGCTGGCTGAGCAGCTGCTCGGCGGCGCGCAGCCCGGCGGTGCCGTAGCCCATCTCCACCGACAGCGTCTGCGGAAACAGGAAGCGCAACAGCGAGTTATTGCCGATGCCGCCCACCTGCACCGCGCTGCCCTGCTGTTGCAGGTACTGGGCTGCGCCAAGGGCGATGGTGTCAGAGGCGCAGATCAGCGCGGTGGTCTCCGGGTGCAGCACCTCTGGTGCCAGCCGGAAGCCGCTCTGGTAACACAGCTCGCCGAGCGCCACCACTGGCGTTATCCCGGCCTCCTCACAGCAGGCGAGATAGGCCTGATGGCGGCGCTGGCCGGTGGTGGCGTCCGTCGGCTGCACGCCGATGTAGCTCACCTGCCGGTGGCCGCGCGCGGCCAGCGTCGCCATCAGCAAACGGATGGCACCGGCGTCGTCATAACAGACGGCGGACAGCCCGGCATAGCCGCGCGCCAGCGTCACCATATTGGCCTGCCAGGGGCGCAGCGCTGCCTCATCCAGCCCGGTAAAGCCAAACAGGATCACCCCATCCACCCGGCGCTGGCGCAGCACATGCAGGTGCTCCTCCACCCGTTCCGGCGAGAAGCGGCTCTCCATCACAATTGGGTCGTAGCCGTGCTGGTAGAACAGCGGCAGCATGGTGCGCACCGCCTGATTCTCAGAGGCGGAGTCGAGACGCGAGACGATAATCCCCACCACCTTGTCGCTCTGGCCGCGCATCGCCCGCGCCGACTTGGAGGGCGTAAAGCCATGCGCGCGGATCACTGCCTCCACCCGCTCACGGGTCTGCGGGTTCACGCTCTTTTCATGGTTGATTACGCGGGAGACGGTGGACTTCCCCACGCCGCTGAGACGGGCAATGTCTTTGATGGTCAGGCGACTGGTCATGGTTTACGGCTGGTTACCACAGTTGGGAGTAGGGGACCGGCAACACCGGCGGCGTCCCCCTTTTTAGCTGAAATTGCTCCGTCGCGCATCCCCCTAGACCACACTCTGGGGTAATTCTTAATTTCCGCCGTCCGCCGCCGACATCCGGTCACCCAGCGGGGCAAACGGCAGGGGTAAGCGCCTGAAAATTTTTGTTATTGCCAGCGATCGTCGCGCCATTGCCAGCAGGCGGTGGCAATCGTCGGTTTTTTGCGCCACAGCGGCGACGGGGCGAGACTTACCCTTTACTATCCATCGGGTTACTCTTGCGCATTGCTGTAATGACCTCTGGGATGGATAACCATGAAACGCTCTCTACCGACCTCGCTGCTTGCCTCGTTGTTGCTGCTCTCCCCCGGCCTGAAGGCCCAGCCCGCTGGCGATCTGCCGCTGATGCCGTGGCCGCAACGGGTGGAGTTCAACCCGCAGCAGCAGGGCAAGCTGGTGCTGGACAACCGGCTGACCATCGGCGTCAGTGGCGACGATCTTGGCCCGGAGGTCACGCGCTGGCGGCAGCGCATCGCGGAGCAGACCGGCTGGGAGTTGCTGCCGCAGACCGGTAACCCGCAGCAGGCGATGATCATGATCGTCATCGCGCAGAAGGTTGATCCGCTGCCGCAGCCGGAGAGCGATGAGCGCTACCAGCTTACCGTCACGCCACAGGGGGCGGTGCTAAATGCCGAGACGCGCTTTGGCGCGCTGCGCGGCATGGAGACGCTGCTGCAACTGATCCGCGACGATGGCCGCCAGACCAGCCTGCCGCTGGTGCGCATCACGGACGCACCGCGCTTCCCGTGGCGTGGGCTACTGCTGGACTCGGCGCGCCACTTCCTGCCGGTGGCCGACATCAAGCGGCAGCTGGATGGCATGGCGGCCGCCAAACTCAACGTCTTCCACTGGCACCTGACCGACGATCAGGGCTGGCGATTTGCCTCCACCCACTACCCCAAGTTGCAGGAGCTGGCGAGTGACGGCCACTACTACACAGTGGCGCAGATGAAGGAGGTGGTGGCCTATGCCGCCGCGCTCGGCATCCGCGTGGTGCCGGAGATTGACCTGCCCGGCCACGCCTCGGCGATCGCCGTCGCCTACCCGGAGCTGGTCAGCGCGCCGGGGCCTTACCTGATGCAGCGCGAGTGGGGCGTCCATACGCCGCTGCTCGATCCCAGCCGGCAGGAGACTTACCAGTTCGTGGATACGATCCTCGGCGAAGTGGCGGCGATCTTCCCCGATCCCTATCTGCACATCGGTGGCGATGAGGTGGATCCGACCCAGTGGCTGGCATCGCCCACCATTCAGGCATTTATGCAGCGCAACAATCTGGCGGATGCCCACGCGCTGCAAGCCTACTTCAACCGCAAGCTGTCGCTGATCCTCGGCTCCTACCAGCGGCGGATGGTCGGCTGGGATGAGATTTTGCACCCGGACTTGCCGCACACCAGCGTCATCCAATCCTGGCAGGGGCCGGACGCACTGGCCGCCGCTGCGCAGGCGGGCTATCCGGGGTTGCTCTCCACCGGTTTCTACCTCGACCAGCCGCAGAGCACCGCCTACCACTACCGCAATGAGGTGCTGCCGCAACCGCTGTGGGTGGATGACAAGATCCATGCCGATGAGAAGGGGCAGAGCTGGGCCTTCACCCTGCCGCGTCTGAAGGGTAAGCCGGTGGAGGGGAGCTTCACGCTGATTGAGGGGCCGCAGGGGTGGCGTGGCTTTATCGACTTCAACGGCAAGGCGCGCCGCGCGGTGCGCGAGATTGACTGGCACTCGCCGGAGGAGGTGAGTTTCCGCCTCGACACCTGGCTGGGCGACACCCGGCCGGTACTGCGGTTACGGCCGGATGGCCTGAGCGGCTACTTCCTGCTGGGCAACGTCCGTTACCCGGTCAGTGGCCAACGGCTGGCGTCACCACCGGCGGGCATCGCGCCGGTGGTGCCGAACCGCGAGGCGGCGGCCAATATCCTTGGCGGCGAGGCGGCGCTGTGGGCGGAAAACGTCACGCCCGCCATCCTCGACCTGAAACTCTGGCCGCGTGCCTTTGCGGTGGCGGAGCGGCTCTGGTCGGCGCGCGACGTGCAGGATGAGCAGAACATGTACCAGCGGCTGGCGGCAGTGGACGCGTGGTCGGTGGTCTCCGTCGGGCTGCAACCCCACGTTGAGGCGGCGCGGCAGTTCACCCGGCTGGCGCAGAGCACCCAGATCGCGCCGTTGCAGCTGTTCGCCGAGGCGCTGGAGCCTGCGCACTACTACACCCGCCAGCACCTGAAGTTTCAGGCTGGCAACTACCACCAGTTTGAGCCGTTGAACCGGCTGGCCGACGCACTGCCGGCGGAGAGCGAGGCGGTGCGGCAGATGCGGCTGGAGGTGGAGCGCCTGCTGCTCAACCGGGCCGACAGCGCGGCGGCGGACGCCCTGCGTGAGCGGCTGGCACGCTGGCAGGCCAACCTGCCGCAGGTGACGCCGCTGCTGGCTGGCAATAGCGTGCTGACGCCGCTGCAACCGGTGGCCACTGACCTCAACGGGCTGGCTGTGCTTGGCAAACGGCTGGTGGATCTCTGGCAGCGCGGCAGCCTGATCAGCAACGGCGAGGCAAAACGCGCCCGGCAGCAGCTGGATCAGGCGGCGGCAGTGCGGGATGAGGTGGTGATTGCGGCGGTCTACCCACTGGAGGCGCTACTGGATGCGCTGACGCGCAAGGAGCCAGATGCGGCAAAAAACCGGCCAGCCAACGCACGGCGCTGACTGGCCAGACGGGGCGCGGAGTGCGCCCCACGGGGACTAGCCACGCGCGGCGCGGCGGTTGACCCAGACGTTCAGCAGCATGGTGATCGCCAGAATGCTGGCCACCACGCCGAGCGACACCCCCACCGGGATGTGGAACAGGTCAATCAGCAGCATCTTGATGCCGATGAACACCAGAATCACCGCCAGCCCATACTTCAGCAGCGAGAACTTCTCCGCCACGTTCGCCAGCAGGAAGTACATGGCGCGCAGGCCGAGAATCGCGAACAGGTTGGAGGTCAGCACGATAAAGGGATCGGTGGTGACGGCGAAGATGGCCGGGATGCTGTCCACCGCGAAGATCACGTCGCTCAGCTCCACCAAAATCAGCACCAGCAGCAGCGGGGTGGCGTAACGCACGCCGTTGCGCACGGTGAAGAACTTCTCGCCATCCAGCTCCTCGGTCATCCGCAGGTGCTTGCGCAGCCAGCGCACCAGCGGTTTCTCGCCCAGTACCGCGTCATCCTCTTTCGCCAGCGCCATCTTGATGCCGGTGAACAGCAGGAAGGCACCGAACACGTAGAGGATCCAGTGGAACTGCGTCACCAGCCAACTGCCGCCGAAGATCATGATGGTGCGCAGCACGATGGCCCCCAGCACGCCATACACCAGCACCCGCCGTTGCAGGTTAGCCGGCACGGCAAAGTAGCCAAACAGCATCAGCCAGACGAAGACGTTATCTACCGCCAGCGCTTTCTCAATCAAATAGCCGGTCAGGAAGGCCAGCGCTTGCGGGTCGGCCACGTCACGGCCATAGGTCTGGGTGAGATACCACCAGAAACCGGCGTTAAACAGCAGCGCCAAACTGACCCACACCAGCGACCAGCAGGCTGCGCTTTTCATGGTCATGGTTTGCTGCCCACGCTTGCCCTGCAACAGCAGGTCAACCGCTAGCATAATGGCGACAATCACGGCAAAACTGCCCCAGAGCCAGGGGTTTCCAACAGAGTTCATGGCATGCTCCTCATTGAAGTCCAAAAAAAACGGCCGACATCGGAAGACGTCAGCCGCTCTGTTGAGCTATAAGCAAACCTCGCCTTCCGGCAAGGTCTCACTTACAACTCGGAAACATGGATGGTGCAATGTTCTCGGGTTGCCCCGGCAACCGGGCATCCTGTCTGGACACCGTAATGACGATTGGCCGGCGAAGAAGTTACTCCCCTTTGCTAATGTCAAAATAGTACAAAATATTTACACCTACAATGGGAGCACCGGTAAAGTTTCGTCAGCCTTATGAATTCTCCGCCCGCCCGGCCACCTGCGCCACGAAAGTTTGTAACAGCCGCTGGCTGTCCGGCGTGTCCTGCGCCTGATGCGCCGCCGGCAATGACGCCTGGGATGGCTGGGCCGCCTTCAGCCACTCCAGGTAGCTGCGCATCACCGCGCCGTTGAACTCCGGGTGGAATTGCGTGCTGAAAGTGGTGGGTGAGTAGCGCAGGATCTGGTGCGGATCGTGCGCCGATCGCGCCAGCACCTGCGCGCCGGGCGGCGGCGTGATCACTGTCTGCGAGTGGATCAGGTTGGCGGTGAAGCGGTCGGGCAGGGCGGCGCAGAGCGGATCCTGCTCCGCGCCCGGCAGCCGCTCCAGCTGCTGCGTGCCGACCTCCATCCCCTGCGGGTGGTAATCCACCACGCCGCCCAGCATATCCGCCAGCAGCTGGTGGCCGTAGCAGACGCCAAAGATCGGCAGTGACTCCGCCATCGCCTGACGCAGCCACCCGGCGGCCCACTCGCTCCACGGCAGCCGGTCAGTGACCATCGCCGAGGAGCCGGTGATCACCACACCAGCATAGTGGCTGGGCGGCTGCGGCAGGCCACCGCTCGGCAGGTGGATAATCTCCAGCGCCAGCGGCTTCATCCCACCCTGACGGATAAACATCTGCTGGAAGTTCTCATGCTCCTGCCGGATCACCTCGGGGGCGTCGCCGGTTTGCAGGATCAGTAGGGGGCGTGGCTGCGTCATGGTCGGCTCCTGTCAGGCGGTGGCGGTATCTGCCGGGAAGATGACGCCCGTCTGGCGGCGGATCTCCGTCAGCAGGCGGGCGGTGATCAGCGAGCGTTCAAGGCCGGGGTGCTCCACCTGCTGCGCCTCCACCAGCCGGGCGAAGGCTTCGGCCTCATACAGCATGGTGTTGATGTGCTGCGGCTGGGTGATGTCCAGACGCTGGCCGCCACGCGGGGTGAAGACCAGTGACTGGCACTCCGCCAGCTTGCCGATCTCCAGCGTGCCGCTCTCGCCCTGGATCTCGCTGGGCAGCGCTGAGTCGCTCACCTTGGAGTGGGTGATCACCACCTCAAACTGATCGTAGTGGAGGATCACTACGCCGTGCCCATCCACGCCGCTCGGCAGCAGGCTGGCGCTGGCGGTGACGCGCGCCGGTTCGCCCCACAGCGCCACGCTGCTCGCCAGACAGTAGTAGCCGATGTCCATGATGGAGCCATTGGAGAAGGCCGGATTGAAGGTGTTGGGGTTCTCGCCCGCCAGATAGCGCGGGTAGCGCGAGGAGAACTGGCAGTAGCTGAAGCTGGCGCGGCGCAGCACGCCAACCCGTGGCAGGCAGCTTTGCAGGTGCAGGAAGTTGGGCAGCCAGGCGGTCTTGAACGCCTCAAACAGCACCACCTGCTGCTCCCGCGCACAGGCGACCATCTGCTCCGCCTCGCGCTGGTTGGAGGCAAGCGGCTTCTCGCAGATCACATGCTTGCCGTGGCGCATAAACAGCAGCGCCTGCTCACAGTGCAGGGCGTTCGGGCTGGCGAGGTAGACCGCGTCTATCTCGTCGCAGGTCGCCAGCGCCTCCAGCGAGTCAAAGTGGTGCTCGGCCGGGTAGTCCTCGCCAAAGGCCTTGGCCTGCGACAGGTTGCGGGAGTAGATGGCGGTCAGGCGCATCTTGCCGCTCTCGTGGGCGGCATCGATAAACCGTTGGGTGATCCAGTTGGTGCCGACAACAGCAAAGCGAATCATGATGTACTCCATGTATGGCGGCACGGGCCGCCCTCGGTTCAGGTATAAAGTGTGCCGAACAGATCCAGATGGGTGAGGTAGAGCCGGGTATCAAACTCCAGTTGATGATAGGCCGGGTCCATGTGGCAACAGAGGCTGTAGAACGCCTTGTTGTGCTCCTTCTCTTTCAGGTGCGCCAGCTCATGCACCACGATCATGCGCAGGAACGCCTCCGGCGCGCTCTTAAACACCGTGGCAACGCGGATCTCCGCCTTCGCCTTCAGCTTGCTGCCCTGCACGCGCGACACGGCAGTGTGCAGCCCGAGGGCGTGCTTCATCACCTGGATCTTGCCGTCATAGGCCACCTTGCTGATGGGCGGCGCATTGCGCAAAAACTGGTTCTTCAGGTCGGCGGTAAACTGGTAGAGCGCCTTGTCGGTGGTCAGCTCATGGGGCTGCGGGTAGCGTTGCAGCAGCACGCTGCCCAACCGCTGTTCATCAATCAGCTGGTGGACCTGGCGCAGCAGGTGTTCAGGGTAGCCCTGAAGGTAAGTCAATGACGGCATGGGCGTGGCTCGGCTCTCCAGAAAGGGGGTGCGGGCCGGTTGCGGCGGCGGGAAACGCGCCGCAAGGGCAATAATGCCAGTTTTAACCGAAAAAACATTTTACTGACAGGCAAATTTAAGGGATAAACAGCCCAAATTTTTTATTCAGGAGGGGCGATGAGCCTATTTGAACTGGGAACGTTGCGCCTTGAACTGGAGCGCTACCCGCAGCAGGAAGAGATCACGCAGCTTCAGGCTTGGGATGCGGCAGATGAGTATCTGCTGGAAACCCTTGACCTCGGCGCGGCGGCTGGCAAGCCGCTGCTGATCTTCAACGATACCTTTGGCGCGCTGGCCTGTGCCCTGGCGGAGCAGCGCCCGTACAGCATCAGCGACTCCTACATGGCGCAGCTGGCGGTACGCCACAATCTGGCGCTGAACGATCTTGAGCCGGAGAGCGTGACCCTGCTCGACAGCCTGGCACCCCTGCCAGCCGCGCCGGGGCTGGTGGTGATCCGCGTGCCGAAAACGCTGGCGCTGCTGGAGCAGCAACTGCGGGCGCTGCGTCAGGTGGTGACGCCGGAGACGGTGATCGTGGCCGGTGCCAAGGCACGTGACATCCACACCTCGACACTGCAACTGTTTGAGAAGATCCTCGGCCCGACCCGCACCAGTCTGGCGAAGAAAAAGGCGCGCCTGATCTTTGGCAGCGTGGCGGAGCTGGCGGTCAGCGACCAGCCGGTGATCAATGAGTGGGCGCTGGATGGTACGGATTACCGTATCGCCAACCACGCCAACGTCTTCTCACGCGGTGGGCTGGACATTGGCGCACGCCTGTTTATGCAGCACCTGCCGGAGGGGATGGTGGGGCGCATCGCCGATCTCGGTTGCGGCAACGGCGTGATTGGCCTGACGGCGCTGGAGCAGAACCCGGATGCGGAAGTGCTGTTTGTCGATGAGTCCTACATGGCGGTGGCCTCTAGCCAGCTCAACGTCGAGCGCAACCGCCCGCAGGATCTGGCGCGCAGCGCGTTCGAGGTGGATAACCTGTTGGCGCACGTGGAGCGCGACAGCCTGAGCGCAGTGCTCTGCAACCCGCCGTTCCACCAGCAGCAGACCGTCACGGACGTCACGGCCTGGCAGATGTTCTGCGACGCCAAACGCTGCCTGCACACCGGCGGCGAACTGCGCATCGTTGGCAACCGCCATTTGGGCTACTTCCACAAGCTCAAGCGCCTGTTCGGCAACTGCGAAACCCTGGCCTCTAACCAGAAGTTCGTGATTTTGCGCGCCGTGAAAGGGCCGTCCCGCCGCTAAATCTGCAATGCCAGCCGGGTGCCCTGTTCAATCGCCCGGCGGGCATCCAGCTCCAGCGCCACCTCAGCACCGCCAATCAGGTGCACCGGCCGGCCCAGCGCCACCAGCGGCGCGTACAGCACCCGCTGTGGCTCCTGCCCGGCGCACACGATTACGTTGTCCACCGCCAGACAGTGCCGCTCCTCGGCGCGCTGGATGTGCAGGCCCTCATCATCAATCCGCAGATACTCGACGCTGTTGAGCAGCCTGACGCCGCGCTGCATTAGGCTGGCGCGATGGATCCAGCCAGTGGTTTTTGCCAGCCCGGCCCCGACCTTGCTCGCCTTGCGCTGCAACAAAAAGATCTGCCGTACCGTGCTCGGCGGCAGGATCGCGTGCGCTTGCAGTCCGCCGCGCTGGCTCAGGGTGGTATCGATGCCCCACTCATGGCAGAACGCCACGCAGTTCAGGCTGGAGGAGGGGCCTGCTTGACTCAGGTACTCCGCCACATCAAAGCCAATGCCGCCCGCGCCGATGATGGCCACCCGCTGCCCGACCGGCTGGTGGTCGCGCAGCACCTCCAGATAGCTCATCACCTTGGGATGATCGATGCCGGGGATCGGCGGGAGGCGCGGCTCAACGCCAGTGGCAAGGATCACCTCATCAAAGTCAGCCAGCATCGCCGCCTCGGCCCGGCAGTTAAGGTGCTGCGTCACCCCCAGCACCGCCAGTTGGGTGCGGTAGTAGCGCAGCGTCTGGCTGAACTCCTCCTTGCCGGGGATCTGCCGCGCCAGATTGAACTGCCCACCAATCTCCGGCTGGGCGTCAAACAGCGTCACCTGATGGCCGCGCGCCGCGGCATTGACGGCAAACGCCAGCCCGGCTGGCCCCGCGCCCACTACCGCCAGCCGCTTGCGGCTCAGCGCGGGCGTGACGATCAGATCCGCCTCCCGGCAGGCAAACGGGTTGACCAGACAGGAGGCCACATGGCCCTCGAACACCCGATCCAGACAGGCTTGGTTGCAGGCGATGCAGGTGTTGATCTCCTCTGCCCGCCCCTGCGCCGCCTTGGCCACCAGCTCGGCATCTGCCAAAAAAGGGCGCGCCATAGAGACCATATTTGCCATGCCAGACGCCAGAATCTGCTCGGCCACGGCGGGATCGTTGATGCGGTTGGTGGCAATCAGCGGCAGCGAGACGTGGCCCATCAGTTGCTGCGTCACCCAGCCAAAGGCGGCGCGCGGCACCATGGTGGCAATGGTGGGAATACGCGCCTCATGCCAGCCAATGCCGGTGTTGATCAGCGTGGCGCCCGCCCGCTCCACCGCCTGCGCCAGCGCGATGCTCTCCGCCAGCGTCTGTCCCTCCTCCACCAGATCGAGCAGCGACAGGCGATAGATGATGATGAAGTTCGCCCCGACCCGCTCACGCACCGCGCGCACGATCTCCACCGCAAAGCGCTGGCGCTTTTCGGGGGTGCCGCCCCAGCCATCGTCACGCTGGTTGGTGCGGGCGGCCAGGAACTGGTTAATCAGGTAGCCCTCGGAACCCATGATCTCCACGCCATCGTAGCCAGCCTGCTGTGCCAGCCGGGCGCAGCGGGCGAAATCCTGGATGGTGGCGAGGATCTGCGCCTCACTCAGGGCGGTGGGTGCAAAGCGGTTGATGGGCGCCTGCAAGGCGGAGGGGGCCACCGGATTTGGCTGGTAGCTGTAGCGCCCGGCATGGAGGATTTGCAGCGCAATTTTACCGCCAGCCTGATGCACCGCCTGGGTCACGGTACGGTGCCCGTTGAGCTGGGCGCTGGAGATCAGCGTTGACGCGCCCTGATAGACTACGCCCTCATCATTTGGCGCCACGCCGCCGGTTACGATCAGCCCCACACCAGCGCGGGCGCGCTGGGCATAGAAGATTGCCAGCCGTGAGGCACCGTCTGGCAACTCCTCCAGCCCGGTGTGCATGGAGCCCATCAGGACACGGTTCTTCAGGGTGGTAAAACCCAACTCCAAAGGGGCAAGCAGATGAGGATAAGCGGTCATGAAAATCTCTCCGGCGTGGTCAATCTGGCGGCACAACTTCCGATGATCTACTGAGTGGTCGGATGAGTTTAAGGGGCATTTTGGCAAAGGAGAAGGGGAGGAAAAGCACTCTCTCCGCTGAATGTGAGATCGTTCAAATATTTAATGACTAGCTAGCAAAGAGTTATGAAATGATTATGCCCAAGAACCAAGACGATAGCGCATATTTATAAATGAGATATATAACAATAAATTAATTTATTTAGTAACTATATGCTTGCTGACCATGCGGCTGCCTGCGCTACCGCACCCCTTCGCCTGTCAGCGTCACGGCAAAGCCCTCAGCTGGCCAGCGTAATAGCAGGCAAACCACCACCGCATAAAATCTCCGTGGGCGTAAATAGCAAAGGATTTGCTATTTATGGCGTCAGTAGCAGGTTATTTATAAACGGCAACGCCACGCGATGAAATAAATACTTCTGCCTGCACGCTCTTTCTAAAAAACAACAACGCGAACCACAGCGGCCATTATTTTTATCCTGACATAACGTATCGAATTTTCATTTGGCGGGCAGGGGAGGAGACGAGCTGTATCCGGCTTAACCTACTGCCTGCAAAGGAGTTATGCAAAATCACGCTGTGGCTTACTGGCCAGGGCGGTTATTAATGCGGCAAGGGGGCCATAAGGGGCAGGGCGCAACCAAATGCAGAAAGAAAAGAGCACATTTCAGAAAGAGAGGTGATTCAGTTCGGCAGTCAGCTGCACTAGGCTGGAATGGCTTCACCCACTCTATACTGAAAATAGTGGAATTATATTATGAACCTTCTTGACCACCCATCTTGCCGTCCATTCACCGAAGCCGGCCACATGTCCCAAATTTCCGCATTTTATGAGGAGGGTAGAAATGTCTTATGGATGATGCTGCGCGCCTATCCGCGCCCCTGTTTCAATCAGGCCCTGATCGACGACATCATGAAGCTGGCGGACTGCGCCCACGCCTCCGGCCTGCCGATTGACTTCTGGGTCACTGGTTCGCTGGTGCCCAACATCTACAACGTGGGCGGCGACCTCAACTACTTTGTGGAGTCCATCAAGAGCCGCAAGCGCGAGTCACTGCGCGCCTATGCCCGCGCCTGCATTGACTGTGTCCATGCCGCATCGCAAGGGTTTGGCGTTGGTGCCATCACGCTGGCGATGATTGAGGGCACCGCGCTCGGCGGCGGCTTTGAGGCGGCGCTTGCCCACCACTACGTGCTGGCGCAGAACACCGCGCGCATGGGCTTCCCGGAGATCGCCTTCAACCTGTTCCCTGGCATGGGCGCCTACTCGCTGGTGACCCGCAAGGCCGGGATGCGGCTGGCGGAGGAGCTGATCAGTAGCGGCGAGTCCCACACCGCCGAGTGGTATGAGTCACGCGGGCTGATTGACCGGCTGTTCCAACCGGGCGACGCCTTTGCCGCTACCCGCACCTTTATCGATACCCTGCGCCCTAAGATGAACGGGATGCGCGCCATGCTGCGCGCCCGCCAACGGGTGCTGCAACTCTCACGCTCTGAACTGATGGACATCACCGAGGATTGGGTCGATGCGGCCTTTACCCTGGAGGAGAAAGACGTCGCTTACATGGAGCGACTGGTGACACTACAGAACCGTCATACCGCCAGCTTGCGCAAAGCAGGTTAAGCGGTTAACTCCCCCCGGCGACAGGGTGCCATGGCACCGTTGACGCCTGAATACCCCCGCGCTGGCGCAGGCTAACCTGCCCGGCAAACCTTATGGGTGAAGCACATTGTAGTCCGACAGCCAATGCTCCAGCTCGTCTGCGGGCATTGGCTTCGCATAGTAATAACCCTGTTTGTCATGCACGCCCATCTCATCCACGAACTGCTCCTCCTTCGCACTCTCCACCCCCTCAGCCACTACCTTCAGACTGAGGGTGCCCGCCACGGCGATGATGGCGCGAACCAGCGCCTGTGAGACGCTGTTCTCACTGATGCCGCGCACGAAGCTCTGGTCGAGTTTGATGTAGTCGATGGGGATGCGCGCCAGCTGCGAGAGCGAAGAGTAACCGGTGCCGAAATCATCCAGATAGACCTCCGCGCCCAGCGCATGCAGCTGCTCAATCAACGAGACCGCCCGCCGCTCATCGTCAATCAGGCAGCTCTCCGTCAGTTCAAAGTCGAGTAGGCAGTCGGTCATGCCCACCTCCTGCATCGCCTCACGGAAGGTGGTGATCAGCGCGTCGCCGCTGAGCTGGCGCGCCGAGAGGTTGACGGCCACCCGCAGGTCAAAGCCCTTCTGCTGCCACGCCATCGCCTGCCGGGCAGCGCTCTCCAGCACCCACTTGCCGAGCGGCGTGATCAGCCCTGACTCCTCGGCATAGGGAATGAACTGGATGGGCTGGATCAGCCCGCGCTCCGGCGAGTACCAGCGTACTAGCGCCTCCACGCCGGTCACCCGGCCCGTGGACGAGGCAATCTTCGGCTGGTAGTAGAGCAGCAGTTGCTCCTCCTCCAGCGCCTTGCGCAGGTTGGTGTCGAGCCACATATACTCCGCAACCTTGTAGTTCATCTCCGGTGAGAAGATGCGGTGCGTGCGCTTGCCCTGCTCCTTGGCGACGTACATGGCGGTATCGGCATTGCGGATCAGGCTCTCGGCGCTGGTGCCGTGGTCTGGGCAGATCGCCAGCCCACAGGAGCACCCGGTGTAGACCTCTATCAGCCCGATGCGGAACGGCGTCTTCAACAGGTTGTGCAGCTGCTGCGCCAGCGTCTCCAACTCCTCCAGCGCGCTGTTCTCGCACAGCAGGATAAACTCATCGCCGCCCAGCCGCGCCAGGGTCTGATTGGGCGAGAGACAGCCCTTCAGCGCCGTCGAGACCTCCTCCAGCAACTGGTCGCCGAACATATGACCGTAGGCGTCATTCACCTTTTTGAAGTTATCCAGATCGAGGTAGATGATGCCCACTTGCTGTTCGCCACGCCCTGCCAGCGCCGCCTTGAGCTTCTCCATAATGGCATGACGGTTGGGCAGGCCGGTGATGGTGTCGGTGTTGGCGAGGATGCGCAGGTGCTCCTGTGCCATGCGCTCATCGGTGATGTCCGTGCCGGAGCAGATCAGGAAGGTCTGCTGCTTGCCGCTGCCGCTGTGCACGAACTTATTGCGGAACAGGAACAGGCGCTGCCCCTTCACGGTATTGATCCAGCGCTCCACCTCATAGGATTGCTTGTTCTGGAAAAAGCCGGAGATGTTCTGGCGCGAGGCGGATCCCTCCTCCAGTGACATAAAGAGATCGTGCGCGCTTTTGCCAATCACGTCCTTCTCTTTGACGCCGGTGTACTCCTCGCTGAGGCGGTTGAAGCGCTGGACTTTTCCCTCCTGATCGATGATTACGATCACCGAGTTGGCCTCTGATACCACCTGCTCGGCGAACGAGAGGCCGACCTCCAGGTCATGCGCCACGGAAGGGGTGTCATAGTAGTCAGAGGCGGTGCCTGCCCACTCCTCGGCACCGACGCGCCGACCCACCAGATGCAGCCGCAATGGCGCGCCATAGAGCGTGATCTCCAGCGTAAAGCTGGAGGTAATGCCGGTCAGGCCACGGATGGTGGACGCCTGATAGGGTGTCAGGGCGACCGCCACATTGGTCATGTTTTTTTCGGCAGAGAGTTCCAGCGCGTGACTGTCTGCATGGAGCCGCCAATAGGGGCGGGGCGTACCAAAATGTTGGTACAGGATCGAACTGTCTTGATTTTCGATCATGAAGACATCTCCGCAGAAGAGGCTGAGTATACCGGATGGCGCCGGCACATCCGCCGGGATGGCTGGGCCTGGTCTTGCAGGCAGAACATTACTAGGTTGCCACATAGGGTAAGGGGGTTGCTAAAAATTATAGTAAGAACTCTCCCAATCCCCTGTGGTTAAGCGTAGCGAGTGTTAACAGGGGCGTCATGGTTAATTGCGGGCAGGGAGGCCAGTGGCCTCCCGCACCCCGTTACTCCGACAGCAGGAAGCTCTGCTTCTTCACGTTCTGCGAGTCGAGGCCGATAAAGACGTTGAACCGCCCCGGCTCGGAGGCCCACTTCAGCTGGTTGTTGTAGAAGCGCAGCGCACTCTCGTCGATTGGGAAGCTCACCACCTGCTTCTCACCCGGCTGCAACGTCACCTTTTTGAAGTTTTTCAGCTGCTTCACCGGCTGGGCCAGCGAGGCGGTCACATCCTGCAGGTAGAGCTGCACCACCGTCGCCCCGGCGCGGTCACCGCTGTTGGTGACCGTCACGCTGGCGTTGATCTGCCCATGCCGCCCCAGCGTTGAGCCAGAGAGCGCGATCTCCGACACCTCAAAGTTGGTATAGCTCAGGCCATAGCCGAACGGGTAGAGCGGCCCATTGGTGATATCGAAGTAGCGGGTGGTGTACTTGTCCGGCTTTTGCGGATTGAACGGCCGGCCGGTGTTCAGCACATTGTAGTAGAGCGGTACTTGGCCCACCGCGCGCGGGAAGGTCATCGGCAGCTTGCCGGAGGGATTATAGTCGCCGAACAGCACGTCGGCGATGGCATTGCCGCCTTCGGTGCCGCTGAACCAGGTCTCCAGCATCGCATCGGCATTCTCACTCTCCCACGGCAGCGCCAGCGGGCGGCCATTCATCAGCACCAGCACCAGCGGCTTGCCAGTGGCTTTCAACGCCTTCAACAGGTCACGCTGGCTCTCCGGGATGGTGATGTCGCTGCGGCTGGAGGCCTCATGGGCCATGCCCTGCGACTCGCCCACCGCCGCCACGATCACATCCGCCTGCTTCGCCACCTGCACCGCCTCATCGATCATTTGCTGCGGCGTGCGCGGATCGTTCACCACCGCTTTGTCATAGGAGTTGAGGTAGTCCACGATCGCCTGATCGTTGGTGACATTCGCACCGCGCGCATAGAGCAACTTGGCGCGGTCGCCGACTGCACTCTCCATCCCCTGCCAGAGGGTGACCGACTGCGCGGCGACACCGGCCGCCGACCAGCTACCCATGATGTCACGCTGGCTCTGCGCCAGCGGCCCGATCACGGCGATGGTGCCGGTTTTCTTGAGCGGCAGCGTCTGGTGATCATTCTTTAGCAGAACCATTGCGGTGCGCGCCACTTCGCGCGCCTCCTTGCGATGCAAACGGCTCTCGGCATTGGTATCCGCCGGGTCAGTGGAGGCCGGGCCAAGGTGGCGGTAAGGATCGGCGAACAGCCCCATGTCCCACTTCACGTCCAGCACATTGCGCACCGCGCGGTCGAGATCGCGCTCGTTGATCAGGCCATCTTTCAGCAGCCCTTTCAGGTAGAGGCCATACATGTTGTCGGCCATGTCCATATCAACCCCAGCCTTGAGCGCCATCGCCGCCGCCTGTCGGTTGTCCTGCGCCACGCCATGTTTCACCAGACCGCCGATCGCGCCGTGGTCACTGACCGTCACGCCGTGGAAGCCCCACTGCTGGCGTAAAATGTCCTGCAACAGCCAGGTGTTGGAGGTGGCGGGCATCCCGTTGACCGCGTTCAGGGCCACCATCACGCCGCCAGCGCCAGCATCCAGAGCCGCCTTATAGGACGGCAGGTAGTCCTGGAACATCTTCGGCAGGGACATATCGACAGTGTTGTAGTCGCGCCCGCCCTCCGCCGCGCCATAGGTGGCATAGTGCTTGACGTTGGCCATCACATTGCCCGGCGCGGAGGGATCATCGCCCTGATAGGCTTTCACCAGCACTTCGGCCAGCCGTGAGGTGAGGTAGGTATCCTCGCCGAACCCCTCAGAGACGCGGCCCCAGCGCGCATCACGGGTGATATCGACCATCGGTGAGAAGGTCATGTTCAGGCCATCGGCGGCGGCCTCCGTGGCGGAGACGCGCCCGCTCAGCGCCACGGCCTCCAGATCCCAACTCGCCGCCAGCCCAAGGCTGATCGGGAAGATGGTGCGCTGCCCATGCACCACGTCATAGGCGTAGAACAGCGGGATTTTGAGGCGGCTGTGTTGCACCTGATCCTGCATCCGGCGGATGTCCGGCTTAGTCACGGTATTGAACATGCCGCCTACCTTACCGGCGCGGATGTCCGCCATGATCGCCTCTTTCGGGTACTCGGAGCCGACGGTCACCAGATTGAGCTGGCCGATCTTCTCATCCAGCGTCATCTGCTTCAGCAAATGATCAATAAAGGCGGTTTTCTCTTTGACCTGATACTGCGGGGCGGTATTGACCACCAACGGCTGGGCGAATGCGGGCGCGAACGCCAATGAGACCAGAATGCCAAGTAAACAACGCTTATTCATCAGTAATCCTTTACAGGCTTCGTCAGCCTGGTGAGTAGTGCCGTCAGCCGTGGCGGCCTGAACCTTGCCTGTCCGGGAGGGTGAACGGAGAGAATCTAACCGCCACCCTGAATGTTATCAATTGATATTACGATGGTTCATTAGTTTACAACCAACTTTGCGAGGCATTACGGAAATTTGCGCCAGCACTGCCATTACCCATCCATGAGGCGCTCAATCCCCCCGTTGGCGTTTATTGCGCCCAAGCGTCTGATATCAGACTAGACTTATTTTTAGGCAGGGTAATCCGCCAACGTCTGGCGGACGACAGACAATAGGGAGAAGAGTGATGATGCTGATGATATTTGCGGTGATGAGCTGGATCTGCTGCCTGATCACCGGGGGATGCTTTGTCTACTGGAAACAGGTAAAAAACTCCAACGGCGTGATCGCCTTCTGGACCTCCGCCATCATGACACTGGTGATCGCCATCATCTACCTGGTCGCCCTCTCCAGATATGGGCATTAGTGGGGGAGGGGGCACAAAATGGAGGCCCCACAGGGCGTTGAGGGAAGCTTAAGTAAAGCTGTGCCGCCATTTCATCGCCACTTTCCTGAACCCAACAAAAAAGCCACCCCGTGAGGGGTGGCTTAATGTTATGATTTTAAAGCTAAAATTTGGTGGCCCCTGTTGGGTTTGAACCAACGACCAAGCGATTATGAGTCATAAAATTGGCACGTTTTTAATTGTTCGTTATTGTCTCTGCTTGTGTTTTTAATTGCCTATAATCAATAAGTTCTGAAGTTGTTTTTGTTTCTGATTGGTTCTCTCATTTCCCCATTGTACTATCCTTACCTGACCCATTACCTGACCCAGAATGGGCATTGGGTCAGGTAACGCTTATTCTCATAAAGGTATCCTCATGGCCGCTAATCTTACCGAGACTGCTATACGTGGATTGAAGACAAAAAGTACGTCGTACTACGTGTGGAGCAACAGTGCTCAGCGTGGTACTGGCAGGCTTGGCGTTAAGGTTCAGCCTTCAGGTAGCAAAGTTTTTTATTTCCGTTACTACGTTGAGAAAGGGAAGAAAGAGAAGTTCATCCAGTTGGGCATCTGGCCTGAGATGAAACTGGTGACGGCCAATGAGCTGGCGAAAAAGTATGGTGCCTGGCTTGTTGAAGGAAAAGAGCCCCAGCAAGAGCTTGAGCAACAGCGCCTGGCCGAACAGCACATCATGCAGATCCATCGTTCTCAAGGATCGTTTGAAGAACTGGTGCATGGCTACGTTAACAAGATGAAGCTCGACAACAAGCGGACCTGGGCCGATGTTCTGAAACGTCTTGAAAAAGAGTGCTACACGGTTATCCCTCGAGAAACCAAAGCCAAGGATGTCACGCCCTTACAGATCAAAACGATCTTGTCTGGCATTATCCAGCGTGATGCGGTGGTCCATGCGAACCGGATTCGTTCCTACCTGATGGCGGCTTTTAACTACGGTCTTAAAGCCGATAACGATCCGATGAATACCAGCGTGGGCATTACTTTCGGGCTTGAAGTTAACCCGGTATCGGCCATACCGAAGCAGTCCTCGGCGGAGAAAGTGGGTGATACATGGTTAACGCTGGCGGAGCTACGTTTTGTCATGGAACAGTTTGCCGAGGCCACCAACGTTGGGCCGTTGATGCAGCATCTTATTCGCTTCTGTGTTTATGCTGGCGGGCAGCGTCCGTTTGAAATGATTGCCAGCCAGTGGAGCGCGATTGACTGGCAGCAAAAGACGTTGCTGGTCATTGCCGATGTATCGAAAAACAAGCGTGAGCACCTGATCCCGCTGACTGAATCGGCACAACAGGAATTAGCCTCAGTGAAAGAACTGACTAAGGAAAGTAACAGTCCCTATATATTCCCGCTATCAACCAACGGTGAGCGCCCGGTGCGTACTGATAGCCTGGCGCGTTCGATCATGTATTTTCGGGCTTTTAATCCTGAGTTTAAAGTTTTCACAGCGCGAGATTTACGTCGCACTTGTAAAACGCTGATGGGGGAGGCGGGGATCAGCAAAGAGATCCGCGACCGTATCCAGAATCACGCTTTGAATGACGTCAGCTCTAAACACTATGATCGTTATGACTACCTGACTGAAAAGCGTAGGGCGCTTGAGATCTGGGAAGACAGGGTCAACAACTATCAGCGGCAGCAGGAAAATAACGTTGTGAACCTGTTTGGGCGGAAGTAGCATTTATCTGGACAAGGCTACCAGGTAAGAACGTTGTGTGGCTGGTGTTCTCTGCGGCATCAAAAAATTGCGATGCCGCCGAGATACTGGCGGAGGGCTATACGAGACTTTCTTTTTTATTTCGGTGACCGCCTGAGCGGTCACGTCTAATAAATGGCAGTATATTGAAGGCGGCACAGGCTCTCGCCTTTAGCACGTAGACACTCCGATTAATATCACGCTAGGTAATACTACTTTTCTGGCAACACGAACCGAACTTCAATGCGACGCTGACGAGCATCTTCCGGTGCAACACCGGGAATAGGCTGCGAGTCACCATATCCGGCAACAATCACTCGGCGTGCAAAAGCCTGAGCAAGATCGCCAACTATAAATTTACGCGCCTCTCTTGCACGCGCTGCCGATAAGGTAAAATTATCGTCATAGACAGTGCAGAAACTTTCAAAGTTAGTCACCGGACGGGTAACTGGAAGATTATCCGTATACCCTTCAATATAAACTTGTCCGCTTCTAAATTCGGTAAGAAATCTGACGACCTGCGTTTCAATCGTCGCCAATGCCTGGCTTGCCTGAGATGCAATGCAGGCGCTGCCGCGATTGAAAACTCCATCACGCAACGTAATTTTTTGCGAGTTGACATCCAGCGCAACTAAGCCTTCATTTGCCGTTCCATCAAGTGTGGTTTTAATACTTCCCAACATTTCCCCTACCCGGGCTCGCTGGGCATTGACTCCCTGTTCCATTTCCTGCTTATGCTTAATATCTGACCATGTTTTCTGTAGTACAGACATCACCAGCAGTAACATAACTACAGCCATTACTCCCGACATCAGGTCGGAGATCGAGACCCACTCATTAGGTTTATCTTTCATGAGTGAGCACCTCAGACTGCATCATTAACGATGTTCATGGTCGATAACGTTTGGTCGATATGTTGTAATGTATTGGCAAGTGGCGTCAGGCTTTTTTCAATTTGCTGAACCAGGTGGTTCCGTTCTGGCGGTGACAGCATTTTACGAATCCCTCCCAGCTCTTCCAGAGAACGGATCAATCTGTCATCGAGCGAAGAAAGTGCAGCAGAGGCATCAGTATTACTCAGCATTTCATCACGTAATGATTCAATGCTGTGCACCAGTTTACCGACACCTGCAGTGACCCTGTCCATTCCCGGCTGAAGAGGGCTCTCTTTCTGCATGAGCTGGAGTTGATTCACCAGCGTTTCAATCGCATCTGCATTTCTTTCACCTGATGTCGTCATCTCCGCATAACGGTTGTTCAGGCTGGCTACTTGCCGATTGCTGCTGGATACCGCTGTTAGTCCGTTAACTATTTGCTCACGCAAATCATCAACCAGTTTTGTCATAGCGATCACTTTTTCATTTAAAGTTTCACTGGTGATCATAAATTCACGCTGCGCATCACGCTGAGTTTTCATCGATTGATCGATGGAAATTCGAACTTCACTCATTGTGGTGCCAACGTTTTGAGAAAGGTCGGTAACTGCACTGGAAATGCCATCTGTTGCATTTGCCATACTGGTGGATATCGATTCCATATTCTGGCTAAAACTTTCGCCCATTTGGGAGATGGTGGAACCAAGATCGGTTTTAACCGTACCTAACATATCGGTAATGCCTGTACGGAAATCACCGATAACCTGTTGCAAATCACCGGCGGAATCCCCCATTTCTTGTGCTGCCGATGACATTTTTTCGGCTGAATGTTGAATGGCAGACAGGTTACTACTGTTGGTATTAATGAAGTGCTGTAACGATTCTCGGGTCGTCGTTAACTCTGTTATCTGTTGTTGCCCTTGCACAGACTGATCTTTGGTACCCTTAACGATATTGTTTTGAATTTCATGCAAGAGGTCTTGCAGTTTTACCAATTGCTCATTTTGGTTAATACGCTGTTGTTCAGCGTTATCACCCTGACCGGCGATCCTCATATATATCGCGGCTACCTCGGCATGGTGTGAATGGTTAACTTGCCGGGAATTTTCGCTTTCCTCGTGAATACTGTTGCATACGTGCTGCAATCCATCGATATGTTGCTGCTGAGTACTACGGGATATATCTGTCAATTGTTCCAGATATGTTTCCTGTATTTTGCGTTGTTGTGCGGCAGCATGGCCCTGCTCAATCAGGGGCTGTAAAAACGACTCCATACCTGAAGAGAACTTGCTCAGCAACTGCCGTGTGGCTTCGCTTTCCACCTGCATTCTGTCGTTCAAACCCTGTAATGCTGCCAGATACTGTAACTGGGTCTCTTTATGTTCAGCGCGCTTTTGCTCTCGTGACTGGTCGAACACTTGCTTCATCTGCTGTGCGCACCAGCGTAAACGCTTCTCGTCATATCCTAACCCAGCAGCACAGGCTTTAAGGATCAGATACGCCATGATCCCCCATGTCGACGTTTTAAATTTCGTCCCCAGCCCTTCCATCATCCCCATCAGATTCGACATGGCGTTATCCATGCCTGCGGAGTTAGCATCAATCAAAATATCCGATGCTTTATTAAGGGCAATTCCCAGACCGAGGAAAGTGCCTAGCAACCCTAAAATTAACAAAATGCCCGGCATGATATCGGCCATTTTTTCTGCTGGACTGGCAACTGCTGCGCTGATTTCGTTGACTGAACCATGATCAACATCGAGATGGTCTGCCCCATTATTCAGTGCATCACCTTGCCATTTTCTGTCCCAAAAGCGCTGATTTGCCTGCCAGAGCAATAAACCAATCGTCAGTAAAACCAAAAAAAGCATTGTGCCGCCAAACAGCATCTGAATGACGTCGAATTCCGGCAATATAAAGGCAAAAAATTCATGAAACGTCATGCTGCCACCTCGACAAGCTTGCTTGCACGTGCGCGGCTGGCTTTTTCAAAGATATTGGCAAAATCGATAATTAAGCTTTGTTGCTCGGTATTAAGTTCTTCCCAACGCTTACCAAACTGAGCACACTCAATAATAATCATCCCAACCGTGCTGCTGTCTTCCATCAAATATTCTTGGTCAGCAAATTCTTCAGGCTCTTTTTCTAGCATTTGCAGAAATCCTTCTGCTGCAAAAACATAATTACGCATTTCATTGGTTCGTTTGCGTTTTGTTTCCATCTCAGCCTGTTGCACTGGTAAACGAGCTTCCAGGTCGTTGAGCATTGGTACTTCATCTTCCTGAAGATCACCAAGGCGCTGGCCAATCTGTAGACGTCGCAGAAGTACTTGTTCTTTCGACAGACCGTCATTCAGCGATTTCCATTCATTTTCCATATCCTGCAGGTTATACCCCCAGGCCATTATCATTTCTTCGAACACGAAGGGGATAAGTTTCTTGCCAAAACGCGCCATCACAACACGATCCAGGCGTTGCGTTGCCTCATCGCTCAACTGAGGGTTAGGTTTTAGCAATTCGTTGCCAGTTTCAATAAGAAACAGGTCGTCATCGGTTATCGTATCAATGTCCTGCGCACGCGTAAGATGCTGCTCAGTATCTTTCAGTAACTTCTGCGAAGCGCGTAACCGCAGATAATGTTCGAAATCGTTGATCTGAATGTTATCCAGGACGTCCTTAATACGCGTTGAGAGTTGGGCATATAAGGTAATCAGGCTCGCCAGATCAACAGCACTCGCTGCTTCCCCGCGCATCTGGTTACGCGCTTCGCGTAAAGCTTGCTCATGCTCACTGGCCTCATCCATTTCTTCAGGTGTAAGAAACAAATCTTTAAGTTGTTTGGCTTTATTAATTGCCCACTCAATGGCCTTGCCAATACGTTTCGCCAGATCACTCTTATCCCATTCGACCAACAGCCCCAACGCTTTATCCAGCGCTTTCAAAGCGCCACCCACCCACGGGAATTGTGGCAACATCTTTTCAGCTAATTTTGCTGCGTTTTGCACGATAGGGCGAATCACATTACTGATAAATGGCTTCACCTTTTCCCAGATGCTCTTTACACTTCCCACAAAGGTCTCAGCTTTCTCTGCCATCCAGGAAACGGTTTTAGCTGCGGTTTCTTTAATACCATTCCATACCCGGCTGGCAGTGCTTGCCAATCCACTTGCTACGCTGCTGCAAAAACTGCCGACACTTGACCAGAAACCCATAATCTTCTCCTGTTGTTTTTATTGGATACCTAATAATTTTTTTGCTGTGTTGACTTCACTGGCTGTACGTCCCGAATGATTGGCTATCGCTTGGTGGGAGGCCAAAACTTGTTCTATCGCACTCCGTAAATGAGCGATGTTAAGTTGTGCAGTCTCTCCGGTGCGTTCTGCTTCCAGCAGCACTTTAGGCAGTGCCAGACGCATACAGGTACGGATCTCTCGTCCTGCCAGTCCTTCGGATAGTTCGCTTGCGGCGGTGAGAAGAGTTTCTCTTTCTTCTGCGAGTGGAATTTCAGCAACCACGAATTTGTTCCAGAGATGGTAACGGGCTGTAAGATCAGGAAGCGTAAATTCAACGTGATAGCCAATACGGCTGCGGAACGCCTCATCATAGTTACGTGCGAAATTAGTCGCGAAAACTACAATGCCGTCAAAACGCTCCAGCTCGATCAGTAACGTAGAGCGCATCGCATTAACTTCATTATCAACGCCTTGTGTGACAGAGGAGAGTCGTTTCCCCAGTAACGTGTCGGCTTCATCGAAAAAGAGCAGCGCTCCGGTTTCCTTAGCCTGCGCAAAAGCAGCCTGGATATTTTTAGCCGTTTCTCCCATAAACTTGCTTTCCAGTTCTGCAATACCAAGAGCAATAAAGGGCATTCGTAACTGTCCAGCCAGTGCCTCGGCGCAAAGCGTTTTCCCGGTGCCGGGAGGGCCATAAAAATTTAGTATCGCCGTCGACCCCATAGGATCAACGACTGAAAAATTCCATTCCTGGTAGATCGTTGTATGAAAACGCAGACGAGCCATGCATTCATCAAGAGAGGAGCGGGTGGTCTGGGATAAGATGACATCTTTATCGAGAGTAAATCTCGGGTCTGTCGGTATATTTTTTTTTCCATTTTCGTCGTCATCTTGTGGAGATAACGGCTGTCTAAACGGTGCTGAATTGTTACTGTGCGCTGACATAAGATCTTCATTCATAGAGAGATGTTTAAGTTCCGTTAAACCAGGGCTGTCTTGTCCCTGAAAAATTATCATATTGATAATCATGTGAAATATAACTTTAGGTGTTATCGGCCTGTGGCTTGGTCACTTGAGTAAAAAAATTTCGGAAAGTGTACTACCGCAGTCAGTGCACAGTCAGCGCTGCTTGTTGCGTTCTGCTGCTAACGAGTAGTTGGCTGTGAAAGTCATCCTTCAGTGGCGTTATTTTTTGAACATATGAGTGCATGAAATCGTCAACTGAATCGCCACAGGTTTAACAGACACCTCAGAGTCATTTAAGATGACTTAAAGAGAGGTGCCCATGAGCGGTAAGCGTTATCCCGAAGAGTTTAAAATTGAAGCGGTAAAACAGGTTGTTGATCGCGGCCATTCTGTTTCCAGCGTGGCAACACGTCTCGGTATCACCACCCATAGTCTTTATGCCTGGATAAAGGCATATGGCCCGGATTCCTCAACCAATAGAGTCCAGTCAGACGCTCAGGCCGAGATCCGACGCCTCCAGAAAGAGCTGAAGCGGGTTACCGACGAACGGGACATATTAAAAAAAGCCGCGGCGTACTTCGCAAAGCTGTCCGACTGAGGTACGCCTTTATCCGTGACAACACCCATTGCTGGCCTGTCCGACTGCTTTGTCGGGTGCTGGATGTGCATCCGAGTGGTTTTTACGCCTGGCTTCAGCAGCCGGATTCACGGCGGCATCATGCTGACCTGAGGCTGACGGGGCTGATAAAGCAGTTCTGGCTGGAGTCGGGTTGCGTTTATGGTTATCGCAAGATCCACCTCGACCTGCGGGATACCGGACAACAGTGCGGAGTTAACCGTGTCTGGCGACTGATGAAGCGTGCCGGGATAAGGGCTCAGGTCGGGTACCGTAGCCCACGGGCACGTAAGGGTGAAACCAGCATCGTACGCCCAACAGGCTCCAGCGGCAGTTCAACCCGGAAGCACCGGATGAGCGTTGGGTAACGGACATCACCTACATCCGGACTCACGAAGGCTGGCTGTATCTGGCTGTGGTTGTTGACCTGTTCTCGCGCAAAGTTATTGGCTGGTCAATGCAGCCCCGGATGACAAAGGATATTGTCCTGAATGCACTTCTGATGGCCGTGTGGCGACGTAATCCTCAAAAGCAGATGCTGGTTCATTCTGATCAAGGCAGTCAGTACACAAGCTATGAGTAGCAGTCGTTCCTGAAATCACACGGGCTGGAGGGCAGTATGAGCCGTCGCGGTAACTGTCATGACAACGCAGTCGCAGAAAGTTTTTTCCAGCTACTGAAACGTGAACGGATAAAGAAAAAGATCTACGGAACGCGAGAAGAAGCTCGCGGTGATATTTTTGATTACATCGAAATGTTTTATAACAGTAAGCGTCGGCATGGTTCGAGTGATCATATGCCACCAACTGAATACGAAAACCAATATTATCAGCGGCTCGGAAGTGTCTAGATTATCTGTGGCGATTCACACGCTTTAAATGACGTCAGCTCGAAACACTATGACCGCTATGATTATCTGACTGAAAAGCGCAGGGCGCTTGAGATCTGGGAAGATCGGGTTAATAACTATCAACGGCAGCAGGAAAACAACGTTGTTAACTTGTTTGGGCGGAGGTAAAAGCTTGTCAAAATATGAGCTTAATTCAGCGGAAGAACGGTATCAGCCGGGCTCTGGGGACTTGGTGCTGGCTAATAAGCTGGGAATCATTGATGAACAGGAAATGGATACGCTGGAGTCTGGCTTGCTGCTGATGCTGTATGAGCATCTATTTATTGAGAGCCAGCCGCCTGAGGCGCTGGTTTTTGAGCACATCAGCAGGTGGCATCGCCAATGGCTGGGGAATGTGTACGACTGGGCGGGGAGGCTGCGTAATGCCAACCTAACTAAGGATGGCTTTCAGTTTGCGGCTGCCGACAGGATTCCGCTGCTGCTTGATGGCTTCGAGAAGCAGTTTCTTTCTCGGTCTGGTGAACTCAAATCCCTGGCTCGTCTGGAGCTGGTAAGTTATCTGGCTGAATGCCATGTGGAGTTTATTTTGATCCACCCCTTCAGAGAAGGTAACGGGCGTCTGTCGCGGCTACTTTGCGATGTGCTGTCGGTTCTGGCAGGGAAGGGCTTACTTGATTACAGCCTGTGGGATGAGCACAAGGCGTTTTACTTCAAGGCAATACAGGCGGGTGTCTCAGGGAACTACAGCCCTATGATGCAACTGGTGAGCGACATCTTGCCAGATTAACGGGCGAGGCCAACGGCTTTTGCCTGTGCCTGATTGCGTTTAAGCTGCTGCTCAATTTTTTGCACAGGAGCACCGGTTTCTATTGCGGTTGAGCTGGCAACGGCGCGATAGATTTGGGCTTTTGTCACAGGTGTTTTCTTCATGATGCTGTGTTCTCTTAAGTTAATCTGGAAATTTTAGAGGGTAACGGGGCTGCTTGCAAGGCATAGACTGAATGCCACTTTTCAGTTATATAAATCAATATATAAAGCACATATAGCGCAAGCAGCGAAGCTCCACACAGGACGACAAGTCGAATGACATTAAAGCGGCCCGATTTTCACCCTTTGTCAATGGCATCTGAAAAGTGCCATATCATGTCTGAAAATTTACTGAATGATTGGCTTGATCATAAAGTTCCACTCTACATTCGGTTGGATGCTTTGCCATGCCTGATCGTCAGGCACCTTGGTGGAGATCAATTTCTTCTTAAAGATTGGGAGAGGAAAATTAAATCAGGCATGGATTATTATCAGCATGAAAAAATGCCAGAGTTTAAAATAAGGCTGTTTTACCCGGAGAAAAATGCAGAAATTGAATCTCGACTTCTGGAAGGTTACTTGGGGATATGTCGTTATACCTACAATGGGCATGCACATGGTTACTGGCGGGTAAAGGCTACGCCAGTGACTCGTTTTGCGGAAGACCATTACGTGCTAACGGATATGGATACTTTCAGAGAAAATAATAATATTGCAGGTGCGATTACGGTATATGGTAAAGATGATTGGGATTATTTGAGATTTCCAAGTGAAGTTTTTCGAAATAAATCAGAATTGTTTTTTGATGCAAATGAATTGTCACCACAAAGTGTAGAAAGCATGCCCTGCGTGAAAAAAGAAAAACAAACCCGCATTTCTAGGCCAGAAAGAATAGCCCTGTATGTCATGCTGAAAGAGCATTATCTTAATGGTAATGGTGAGGTTAATTTTTCAAAAATGGCGGAGATGCTTACTGTGGCATCCAAAAAATATGGATTCAGTGACTCATTCAGTGATGACACTATCGCTAAGTGGATAAAACGCATTGAGAATGAAAATCAATAGACCCTCTCCCGCTGGTAATAAATCGTCATAATGGCGCTTCGTCCACTTTAAAGATGGAAAAATCATCAATGAGTGGACACGCCAGTTGAATCGAGAAACACAGCAACCGCATTAAGCCCCGCAATAAGCGCTAACACCTTAATAAGGTGTCCGCTGCTGTCATTCAGTTACCCACTTGCGACATGCTGCATCCACTGAAACAAAGGAGGCAGTATGAGTACAACATTTATCACCCCCACCCTGGAAGAACGCCTGAAAATCCTGCGTGATTATGGTGAGCAAGGTGATCGTCTGGTGCGTGAACGAGAGCGCCAGCGTATCACGTCCATTTCCCGCTCTACAGCGTGGAAACTTGAACAGATTGGAAAGTTTCCGCTACGTAAGCCTATTGGCCTGAAATCCTGCGGATGGCTATTAAGTGATCTGCTCTATTGGATCAATGAACGTTAGTTTTAAGGGGGATCATTTTTTTGAGTGACCCGCACAAGTTGCTATTCCGCTATTAATAGCGGAATAGCAACTTGTGCGGGAATTTTTAACCTGAATTGTATTAGAGGTGTTATATGTTTAACGGTCGCCCTTTCCCTGTGCATGTGTTCCCGCAGATCATTAGAAATGCGGTATATGAAGTGGAGCAGCAGACCCAGGCTCCCCAAGCTTTGATTGCCGCATCGGTATTGGGAGTAATTTCGCTTGCCTGCCAGAACCGAATTGATGTGTGCAGATTGAATAATCTGCGCAGCCCTGTATCGCTTTTTTTACTGACACTGGCTGATTCTGGTGAGCGCAAAAGCACTGTGGACAAACTTCTGATGAAGCCAATGTATCAACTGGAAGAAGAATGGTTTAAAAAATATAAACACGATCTAGTTGTCTGGAGGAATGAAGAAACGGTTTTTAATATTGAAAAGAAAGCCCTTATGTCAAAATTGAAATCCGATATTCGCCGTAATAAAGATCACTCCACAACGAATGAACGGCTGAAAGTGCTACTGGCGGTGTCTCCAAAAGCACCGATCCGGTTAAGGCAGATATACAACGATGCCACACCTGCGGCGATAAAAGACTCTCTCTGTGGACGCTGGCGGTCCATCGGGCTTATGTCTGATGAAGCTGGCACCATTTTTAACGGCTACGCGCTGAATGAACTGCCGTTCATCAATAAAATGTGGGATGGCACAATGTTTTCCGTGGAAAGAAAAAGCGAGCCAGATAAATTAATCAAAGATGCCAGAATGACGCTGGGGTTGATGATTCAGCCTGATGTGTTTAAAAAAGGGTATCTGGAACGAAAAGGCGATGCCGCGAAAGGGATCGGATTCTTCGCCCGATGTTTGATATGTCAACCGGGTTCAACACAGGGCAACAGGCAAATTACCAGTCCGGTTGTCTCAAATGAGCATCTGCCGGTATTTCATCAACGGCTGATAGACATTGTTAATGAGAGCATTTCGAGAAATGAGGAAAATGAGCGTCAGTGTCTGCGTTTCTCTCCCGAAGCAGAAAAAAACTGGCTCGAATTTTATAACAAAGTCGAGTCAGAAATGAGGCTGCTTGGCTACCTGTCTGATTTTAAGGATTATGCTTCTAAAATGGCGGAGAATATGGCGAGGCTTGCTGCCTTACTACATTATTTCAGCGGTGATGAGGGCGATATATCTATTGCCGCTGTAAAAGCCGCAGTGGATATAATGGCCTGGTATGTTGAAGAATACATCCTCTTGTTCTCCAAAAAAGAAAAGTTTTCTTTAGATGTTGCGGAAACAGATGAGCTTTACAGCTGGATAAAAAACTATTGTATTCGTTATTGTAAGCCTTTCATCACGAAAAACACCATCCTCCAATATGGCCCTAATAAATTCAGGAATCGTAGTAAAGCAAATGAATTGCTGAGTGCTTTGTTCTCTCAAAATAAAATCCTTGTAGGGAAGAGGGGGAAAACTACATTAATAGCTCTCGCTGGTTTGAACCCCGCAACTTCATTCTAAGTAAATGTTTTAATTCAGGAGTAAAAATGAACCATGAGCCCACCTCAGTTAAGGGTTTATTATCATGATAGGTAATATATATTAAATCCATCACTTACTTCAATATCATAAAACAGGATGCTATATGACATACGATAGTGAATACGGATCACACGTATCCCTATATCGGGATAGAATAAAACAGGTTATTGATGACTCCCTCAACGAACATCCTAACTCAATGATTCTTCGTGTTGATCTGCATGACCCAATTGATACAGAAAATATGGATAATCCATTCTTTCAACCTAGGGTTGACTCTGGTGCTATATCTCGCTTTACCAGTGCGTTAAAAGCAAAGCTTGAACACGATAAGCATATCAAAACTCAACGAAAAGACTGGCCTGAGAGTCGACATTCTACCTTACGTTACGCATGGGTCAGAGAATATACAAAAATTGGGAAGCGGCACTACCATTTGATACTGTGTTTCAATCAGGATGCTTATTATCATTTAGGTGATTACGACTTAAACCGTAACACGTTACGTACAATGATAACGACAGCTTGGTACAGTGCACTTGGCATCCCTATAGATAGCTCGGGGAAGTTAGTTAATTACCCGCCAAATGGCAAATACCTTCTCAATCGTAAAAGGGACAACTTTGAGCAGACCTATAGCGATTTGATGAATAGGGTGGATTACATGACCAAAGTAAGGACTAAAATAGTCGGTGACGGAGACCGTAATTTCGGCTGCAGTCGCGGGTAATTTATTTTTTACAACAATGGCCTTTCTTATGGCTGGAAAGGCCTGATTTGTTTGTATTAAGATATCGGTAATCTTTTGATGGTTGGAAGCCCGTCCTGGTAGACGACCTAGCCTACCGAAGATGTGAGTTATTCAAAAATGTCGCTTTCCCGCGTTCCGTAGACAAACGTACCTAAATCAATGTCGTCTAATACCGAGCGCGCGCCTGATAAACATCTGATCAACGTACCCAATCGATCTACTCCAAATGTCCTGAGTATCCCGAAGATACTGGCTCAACTCATCCACATCAGCCTCGTCGGAAAATTCCAGCAAGTCTACCAGTCGGTGTAACGTCTGAATGGGAATGCCAATCTCTTCTAAGGCATTGACACCTGGTGGTAGATGGAAACTTTCGAACGCCAATTTGACATGTGTGTAATCGACTTTGCTGCGCATACCTCGCTTCAAAGCGTGGTATTTAACTACATCCTCCATCAAGCTGAGCACTTTAGGTAACGTGTAACCGAAAGTATTGGTTATGAGCTTTAAATCATTGTTGAGGGCAATGGAAAGAGTGCGCTTCTCCCCTTCAGAAACCCACTGTCGTGCGTAATCGATCTGATTTTTCAGATATTCCGAATAACTTTCAGCACTTAAATAACCGGCAAGTTTGGCGATCATGACATCCGTGGGATTAACAGGGACCCCATTGCGACTGAACGTATGGGGAACCAGTCTGGCAATGATTTTTGCAAAGGTCTTGAGAAAGTTTGTCGCGGGGGTCCAGTGAAACACCAACGAGGAAAATTCGTTGTCGTCCATCATCTCGAACATACTTTGCAGCATTTCGAACTGCTCGACACGGAAGTACGAATGCTTCTTCACAAGGTCGATGGAAACACGGTCGTTTATGAAAACCTCATCAAAGCGATCCTGTGAAAACTCGGACAAGTGGTCTGGTTGAACGCTGGCTAAGAGGTTGATTGGAGTATCAATGTCCTGAATACCGAGCGGAATATCCACCTCTTGATTGAGGTTGTCTTCCGGGATTTCCTCTAGGCAAAATATTTTGCCTACGAAGTGAACGCCCATGCGCCCGGCGCGCCCTTTGATGTTCCCATGGGTGAATTTGTCAATGCTGCGAGTTCCATCGCGGTTGTCGTAGATTACGACGTTCTTAGCGATAGTGTTGACTCCTTCAATGATCGTGGAGGTGCAGAGTAAAAAGCGCAGTTTTCCAGCATTGAATTGGTCGGCGGTGTATTGCTGCAGTGCCCTCGGTAGCGCGCCAAAATGCAAGCCAATACCGTTTCTAAGTGCGACTGTGTAATCCCAGTCGGCATCGAACTCTTCTCTGACCCAGTCGACATGAGGACTCTCAGTCGGAGTGCCATGCCCAAGCCTGATCAGCTCGCGCGCCACCTGGCCCGCAACAGTTGGTGACTTGCAATAAATGATCGTTGCGTCGACGCATGCGTGCGCGATTTCCCCTAGCGCGTTGAGCTTGGCTTTGTCGTCATTCGCTTTGATGCCGAACGTCTTAACATCTAGCGCGACTGTATTGAAGTCGGTAGAAACGAAAGTATGCGGATACCCAAGTCTTTCGAGACCGCGAATGCTGTTAACGAACGGTCCAGTCAGGTAAAACTGCCTGGAGACCTTAAGCAGTTTGCTCAACGCAATGTTGAGCTCGATGACTCGTTCGTCTTGATGATCAATGTCCCCGCTTTTCAGTTGTCGGAACGCCAACTTGTAAAACTCGTCAATGACGAAGAGGTCAATGTTGACGATGTCGTCACGCTCGTTCACTCGCTCCTGAGTTAACACGTAAACAGCCTGATCGGAATGGCACACTTGGGAACTGTGGTGGATGATCTGATATCGGTCACCGAATCGCTCTTGCAGTCGGCGACGGGTTTCGTCGGCAAGAGCCACTGTCGGAACAACCAGAACAAGCCGTTTCAAGGTTCCCATGCCGAGCAATGAATCGACGATTGCGCTTTTGCCCATGCTTGTAGGTGCGCTCAGCACCACGTTTTGACCGGACTTAAGCAGATCAAATATGTGGAACTGCATTGAGTGGAAAACATAACCATTCGAGAATGGGGTCTGGTATAGCTCAAGCACCCTTAGGTCATCCGGTGTCAGGCCAGTGAACTCCTTTTTGAGATACGGGAACAAACCTGATTTTCTCACCATATTTTTCAAAATTGTGGTGTGCTCGGAAAATAGTTCGCGCGAATCGAGAGCTCGCACGATCAAGTCCCGTCCCAAGTCATACGAAACAGGATTAGACAACAGCTTGTTAACCGCAAACAGATAATTGAAAGATGAGAAGTCCTCACCCTGCAGGCTATGTTTCGCCTGTTCATAGACCTCTGTCATATAACCTCTCTCACCTTCTCATCAACCAATTGGGTTAACCGCTCAAGACTCGGGGCTGGATAAATGAATACGTGGATGCAAAGATTCGCAAACGGCGAATCCTCGATAAGGTCAGCCGCGAATTTTTCGAATAGCGCCGTCGTTTCCTTCTCCAGGTCACCCTCGAACCCCGGCGTTTCTGGCTCGGTAAGCAGATTCGAGTTGTAGCCCACGAACAGAACAAACGTGAAACGATCGAGGTGAGCATCGAAAGGTTGGCTGCCATCAAGAATTTCGTCAATATCGTGGCGAAGCAGGTAGTTATCGTCTTTAATGTCGAGGATCTTTCTGCGTGCTGTATCGATGCAATCCGAAATGTCCTCGTACAACTGATCCCGTATCTCCGGCAATCTGACGGCAATGTCAATATCAGTCACCAACTCGCTGAAGCCAATCCAAAGCTGATCACCTTCTGGATCGCGGCGAACGATATGCACGTTTTCAAGAATTTTTTCGGCCCCTGCTTTTTCCACGTATAGCATGCAAGGGATAGGCTGGCTTTCGTGGTGCTGCCGGATCGTTGCATGCAACAACACTCGCCCCAGGAATTCGCTGACGTCATGGAGCGACTTGAAGACGGAATTCTTTAGTCGTTCTCGCTTTTCAATGAATGTCAGTTTATGAATATCAGACATTTCTTTTGGTCGGAGAAAGACCTCATCCAACCATTGGCAGACGTTATCCGCGATGTGCTTGTAGCGGTATTTCTTAAGCGAGTACTGCTGATGTAGAACCTGGCCTTTACGCTTAGCGCAGACCGAAGCCATAGGCGCTCTAAATGGCGTAAGGATGTGGGGTAAGTCCCGTTTGACGTAGATTTTGCGGCCTGACCGAGATTGGTCATCTTCGACACGCTGCTTGAACCACTCAAGCAGGTCTGGTCGTAAGTAGGACTTGTCATCAGCACTGTGAATGCGTCGAGAATGCTCGCCCTTGCGCGTCACGGTATCAAGGATGCGGCACCAAATGTCTTCGGCGACAGTTTCGGAACTGAGAATGACCCCATGTAGATCTTGGGAGGCCAGCCGTATGTTCTTGATCCCCAGAAGTTCAAGTTCTCTCAGGGATGAAAACACTTCCCATTTAGCCGCATCGATCCAATCTGAAACGCTTATACCTGAGTCTGTTAAATAATTGTTCGTGCGCTTGTTGAGATCATTGATGAGTTCCTGTCTACCTAGCTTATCTAGTCGGGCGTTTGGGCTGATCGTCAAGTACTCAAGGGTTTTGTTGACCTTTTCCTCTGTGACGATGGAGTACCTACGTCCAAGGGCCGGGTCAGGCTCACACTGCATTGATTTGTGCAAAATTGAACTGCAGGGGATCGTCTTTTTATCAGCACCTTTTGAATTCTGAACGATGTCCGAAATGTTCCAACGTGCTTTGCCGGTGCTTTTTACCTGAACGAAGTCGATGTATCCATCAGATACAATGTCGATATCGTCTGTGACCTCGCAGCGAACACTGCGAATAGTCTTGTCACGAAGCATTCTGGTGACATGGTAAGCGGCTACGCAGTCCTGAAATAAGAAACCGTGCTTGGCGGCTACTCCGCCTGAATCGTTCGACTCCATTTAGACATCCGTGACAATTTTGCGAAAACTAGGAAGATGTTATGACACAGTCCAATCGGTTCACTGCATCATCACCAGTGATCTAAATACTTCACAACTATTCTCGGTCGCAGGTATCAAGCTTTTCAGGATTCCATAAATATTGGAATCCTGACGTCTAATTTGGTTGTATAACATACTGTTCCACCTCACGTAAGGTAGACACAGCCCTAATCAGGTTTTTGGTTTTCAAATCGTTCAGAGCTGAGACCGCCAACGGCACTATGGCACCGCCAGCGATTGTAATCACACTTGATATTATAAAACACAGTTGCACGCATTATTTCCTGGTTGGTAGGGTCATATCTCGATGCTCTTTGAGCAATGTCAGCATCGCGTATTCATGGCTTGCTATGTTTTTAAAGCCTTGTCCCTCCGGCCCCCACTCCTCATAGCTCATCATGATTGCTTGTTTTAAGCTCTCTGCTCGCTCTGTTTCGACGTAGAATTTTTTCTTGTCTGCCGGCGAATAATTACTAAGTCTCGAGTTGCTGCTTGGTGAGATCAGGCAGAGGTTACCGAAACGATGGACATCATCCCCCATTTGGTTTGCGCCAGAAGGATCGGTTTGAGGAAAGTAGTGTTCAACCGACGTTCGACTCGGTGAAAACTGGAAGCCGTCAAAATGCTTTTTAATCTCGGGATTATTAAGCCCTTTACCATCAAATGATTGGCCAGCATTAAGATCACGCCACAAACGATAATCGAGCAAATTGAACACAAAGTTCTGCACACCGGTACCGCGGTGCAGAGCCTCTGAATCGAATTGCTCCTTTTCACCACAAATCTCAGCCAAAAACTCATGGCTGAGTTGCTCAAGCTCTCTGAGGTAAGCCGCTCCGTCAACGTTCAGTTGATCCAAAGCCAGAGTATTCAAAATGGCCAGCGAGCGATTGAGCCATCGCTTGTAAACATAGGCAGGGTGGGAGACATGGAACATCGACAAGATCATCGCTAGTTGTTTGTTTACACCAGACAGTTCATCTTGATCGAAAGAGTTGTTGTAGCTGAAGCTCGAATTCCTGTCTCTGGCATAGTACTCAAGTGTCAGCAGGCTCCACTTCTCAGCCTGATCGCGCTTAATGATATAGCGGTCAAACAAGACTCTAAACTTCAGCAAGTTAAAAGCAAACTGGGTGATTTTTTTTCGGTCATTTTTTATGATTTCAAATGCCTGAAGTAGTTTTTTATCGTCCAATGACACGTCATTATCCACTGTCACTTTTAGCACATGCAGTAGGAAGTTGGAGAAATCGATAATCGAATCAAAACGCTGCTCTTTTGCTTTTTCATCGTTGTCATCAGTGTGATGAAAGCGTCGTCTTTCGATAATATCCCGTATAGTCAGCTTTTCGTCTGTATCACGATTAGTTTCTATCGCGCATTTTATCACCTCAAAACTCGCCGGGAATCCTAGCCACTGCTCACCAAATAATGCTTTGCGAGCCTCTGAGCTAAAGCCCAATTGCACATATCGATTCATGTCAGCGCAGGCATCCCATATGGCAGAAAAGCCGTTTCTTGCGGCAGTTTCACCGTTGTAAACTGACATCAATTTCGCTTTCAACACTTCGTGTTTTTCTAGCTGTTCACCTCGGTTATTCATGATCTCAAAGTAGTGGTTGAGATCAGTCTCTGTTGGCACCGGAACCCGCAAAATAGTGACGCGCTGGAGTAGATATCGGCAAAAGTTGTTGGTGTCTATGTTCTCTTTCTCAAAGTAGCGTTCAATAATAGTAAACGCCGCTCGGATTGAGGGTTCTTCAGGATCATTGCTCTGAGCCTGTTGAAACAGGTTATGTAGCGTTCGGGCTGATTTAGGACGGCTGTCAAAGTCGAGATTTAGGTGAAGCGGGGATAAATCTTGTTCGCTGCAGCAAGCAACTTTTTTTAAGTATGCGAGCAAAATCGACAGCGTTGTGTACCTTTGCTGCCCATCAATCGTTTCATAGACTATTACGCCTTGGTGTGCGCTATCAGCGCCATCTCGGACATATACCACCAAGCTGCCCAGATAGTATTTCGGGTCTTCCTGTTGCTCTGCATTTTTAAGGGCTTCAGCAGCATCGGCAATGTCCCGAATAAGCTGTTCAATCTCCTGCGCGCCCCAGGCGTAGTTACGCTGATAAATAGGGATAACATAATGGCTATCAGCGCTGAATAACTGTTCGATGGTCAGCAAGGCTAAATCGTTACTCAGTGGCATGTACTTCTCCCTGCATCTGAGCGATTGAATCTTCTACGGGTTTGGCATTTTGAAAACGAATGTTTATACAACGCGTTGGCTGAAAGCGTAGGAATTGTTGTGGGTGGATCGCTTTATCGAGCACTCTCAATAGTCCTCGGGGCTCACGCGCATAGCCATCAACACTGTCCATGCCGATTTTTTGATATTGCAAGCGCAAGTAGTAACTCCAACAAAAACAGATTGTTGCGGCTTGAATTAATTCTTTATCGCCAAACTTATCGTAATAGGCCATCACTGCACACATAAAGAGATTTTTAATATACATATCCCCTTTGCGTGAACTGCCAGCGTAGCGGGTATGTTTTTTTAAGAAATTGCCAAGCAGTGCGTTGTCACCTTCAAATAGGGTGTGATGCAGGGATTTGTAGTGCTGGATATACTCAAAAAAGCGCTTTCCGTTAATTATTAACTGATTAACCTGAAACGGATAAGTTTTTTTCTGCTTGTCCCACTTCCTGATAGGGTCGTTATTGTAGTGCTCAACTGCAAAATCCAGGGCGAGCAGAGACTGCAGATAGTGGTAATCAGAGGTGGAGAGGTTGACGCCTTTGAACACTTCAAGATTGTGGCGGCTGAACTGCACGCCATAATCGCCATCCAGCCATCGGCGCATGCGGAACAAATACTCGCCCATAATGAGGTGTAGATTAGCGGATTCATCATCCGGACTGACTCCTTGCTCCCACAGGCTAACGTGGTGTAGTCGTTCCGCTTGCTCTGTAGCATCCATCATTTCGCGCAAATGGTATGCCTTTAGTAAGTCATGGGGCGCGAGGGCCTTACCCCTGGCGTTTTGCGAGTCGAAAAACTGAAAGGCTTCGCTCAAATCATCGAGCGTCACTTCGATCAGTTCACACTTGTTACACACGAAGTGAAGTAGTGATTTGCGCTCGTTATCATTTAGTCCCACGAGGCGGTTCTCAATGACTTTGGCATTGTGCTCAAGGTTATTGATGCTAACCCTTGAAGCAAAAGATTGTTCCAACAGGGGCGTTGAAAACTCACCACTCTGATCGAGCACTGAGCAAAGCAAGGTTAAGGTCAGAAGGCGCTGCTGACCATCAACGATATCGAGCTCACCTTCATAAGCAGGTTTTAACTTATCCCGGTGCAACACCACAGTCCCAAGGCGGTAGCTCTGTTTATTTTGGTGGGTTAACACATCATCAATTAGTTGATTGACGTGTTTTTGTTTCCATTTGTAGGGGCGCTGGTATGACGGAATAGCGAGGCGCTGCTCTAGCAGCATCCCGATTTTTTTTACCTGATAGGATACAGTTCCCATGACTACAATGCCTGCTCAACAATCATAACTGTCAGTTGGGGTTGATTTTGCTGGCTGTTTTCCAGATGTATTTTTAGTTTATCGCAGAAGGTCATTAACTCATTTCCTTATTGTGATAGGTGGATCCATGTCCGAGGTGCTGTGCTCACAGACAGGTTATCAGTGCCAATATCCTTCAAACCCCCACGCTTAAATCTGCCCACCCACCCCTTTAAATTTCTCAATGAATGCGACGATTTTCTGGAACACTGACTGCTTTTTCGTTTTATATTGCGGGTTTAACGGGCTGAGTTTTGGTAACGTCTCGTTTAGCTCAGTACCATTATCGGTGGCATACTCTCGTTTCAGGGACGTACGGATATAGCGTTTGGCAGCCTCTTCATTCAGGTTTTCTTCTTTTATTAATGCGTCTGCCTCACGCTGCTGTTCACGCTGAGCAAAAGCGAAGAACGCATCAATAATCCCAGCCTTATCTGACAGTTCATCTAGGTTCGTCTGCTGAATAAAATCAATGACCAGCCCTTCTTTGGCTCGGTTGCCTAGGCTTGAGCGGATAAGACGTCTGACTTCTTCGGTCAACCCGTCTTTGCTCTTGTTCTGTTTGTTATGCTCGAATATCAGACCGAGGATATAGTCCAGGTTAATCTCCTGAGACTTCAACAAATCTACCTCAAACACCACATCATCCCAGTCGGTGGTTGAGTCATCCTTATCATTCGCTGCCTTTTCGCGGCGCTGCCAGTCGCGGATGTCATTGTAGGCTGAACGGTAGTCCTGAAGCTTGCGTTCGGCAGGAAGACGAATAGTCTGTAATTCAGCGAGCTTCTCATCATCGATATAATGCTCGGCCTTGAAGGCTTCGAGTGCCTCCGGGTTGCTGGTATCGACCTTCTGGAGCACTTTTAACGTGGTAAATTCGTCATAGTTTTGCAGAATGTTTTCCGCTCTCAGATACTCACCAAACAGCTTAACGAAGGACTTTCTCTCTTTCTCGCTGTCAATATTCGCCGGGTCTGGGAACCGTTGCTCCAGCTCTGAGACTACAGTCATAAAACCACGTTTCGCTTCACCGGTGACGATATCGTTAAAGCCTTCCATGTACTCTGTGTAGCTCTTTTCCAGCACCACGTTTTTGGTATTCTTATCACCAAACAGCGTGATAGCGTCAATCGTCGCGTGTTCCAGATTACGGAAGGTCACGATATTGCCGAAGGTTTTGGTGGCATCATAAATGCGGTTGGTGCGTGAGAATGCCTGCATCAAGCCGTGATAGCGCAGATTCTTATCCACAAACAGGGTATTCATAGTTGGAGCATCGAAGCCGGTTAAGAACATGCCCACGACAATTAACAGGTCAATATCCTGTTTCTTCACGCGCTGGGCTAAATCACGATAATAGTTCTGGAAGCCATTACTGTCGGTACTGAAATTGGTTTTGAAATGACGGTTATAGTCGTCAATGGCCGCATCAAGAAATTCTTTGGCGCTGCTGTTCATGGCACTGACATCGAAACTTTCATCGGTAATGTCACCGACCGCATTCTGTTCTTCATTCGCAGCGAATGAATAGATGGTCGCTACCCTAAGTGGTTTACGGGTGTCAGTATGATTTTCTGGCCCCTGCTGTAACTGCTTAAAGGCTTCATAATAGGCTTTGGCTGCATCCACACTGCTAACCGCAAACATGGCGTTGAACCCTTTTGCCCCCGGAAAAGTACGATGGGTTTTCTGACGGTAGTTAGCAAGAATATAGCGGGTAATTTCCTCAATACGGCGCGGATGTAGAAAAGCCTGATTGTTTTCAGCTGTCGTGAGTTTCTTGTCGTCGGTTTCGTTTTCAAGCGACTTAAACTGCGGGCGGACATCGTTATAATCCACCTTGAATTTCAGCACTTTCTCATCACGAATCGCATCGGTAATCACGTAAGAATGCAGTTCGCGGCCAAACACGCTGGCGGTGGTTTCAGCGCCCAATGCGTTTTGCGGGAAAATGGGCGTGCCGGTGAAACCAAACTGATAAAAGCGTTTGAATTTCTTTTTCAGGTTCTTCTGGGCCTCACCAAACTGGCTGCGGTGGCACTCATCGAAAATGAAGACGACCTGTTGCTGATAGACCGATAAGTCGGCTTCCGCTTTCATCAGGTTATTCAGCTTCTGAATTGTGGTGACGATAATTTTGTTATCGTCTTTATCCAGATTCCTTTTAAGGCCTGCAGTATTGTCAGAACCATTGACGCTGTCCGGGGAGAAGCGCTGATATTCCTTCATGGTCTGGAAATCGAGGTCTTTACGGTCGACAACAAAGAAGACTTTATCAATGAAGTCCAGTTCGGTCGCCAGACGTGCGGCTTTAAAGCTGGTCAGGGTTTTACCTGAGCCGGTGGTATGCCAGATAAAACCGCCGCTTTCTGGGGTTGACCAGTTTTTGGCTTTATAGGAGCTGTTAATTTTCCATAAAATTCGCTCGGTGGCGGCAATCTGATACGGGCGCATCACCAGCAGCGTCTGGTTGCTGTCAAACACGCTGTAGTCAAACAATACATTGAGCAGGGTATGCTTCTGGAAAAAAGTGGCAGTAAAGTCCTTTAGATCTTTAATCAGCGTGTTATCGGACTTCGCCCAGTTCATGGTGAAGTCGAAACTGTTCTTATCCCGTTTTGTGGTATTGGCAAAGTAGCGGGTATCGGTGCCGTTGGAAATGACAAACAGTTGCAGGTATTTAAACAGTGAGTTGTCACCGTTAAAGCTTTCCTTGCTGTAACGGTGTATCTGGTTAAAGGCTTCACGTATAGCTACGCCGCGTTTTTTCAGCTCGATTTGAACCAGTGGCAGACCATTGACCAGGATGGTGATATCATAACGGTTAGCATGTGAGCCGCTCTGTTCAAACTGCTGAATGACCTGCACTTTGTTGCGCATGAGGTTCTTTTTATCGATCAGGTAGATATTTTCCAGCCGCCCGTCATCGAAGGTGAAATCGCAGATATAGTCGATGTGGATCTTACGGGTCTTATCGAGGCTGCTATCACTCGGGCTGTCCAGGTAGTGCTCCGTGAAACGTCGCCACTCGTTTTCGTTAAACACCACACTATTGAGGCTCTGAAGCTGTTTCCGCACATTGACCAGCATCGCTGTCGGTGATTTAACGGAAAGAAATTCATAGCCCTGATTGCGAAGATCCTGAATCACTTCACGCTCTAAGTCTGACTCGCTCTGGTAGCTATCAACAGACTCCCAGGTTCTGGTGTATTTCTCGAGAACAATGAAGTTATTGGATTCAGCAATGGTGTGGGTTTTGTGAGTCATAGCGCATCCTGTGTGCCGGTTGGTAAAGGCCAGAAGAGGGATTGAGTCGCTTCCGGCACATATAAAAAAGTCAGCATCAGCGGTTAATCAGTTGCTGACGGCTTCAGGCTTTGGGAAACTGAACAGCAGGTCACGATAGTATTCGTACTGTTTCTGACGTAGCTCAATTTCACGTGGGAGGCCTTCGGTGATTGAGCTGGTCAGAGTATCGAATTTATCGAGAATGGCGACGATATTAGCCTGTTCTGCGAGTGATTTTTCAGTGTCATTGGGATATGGAATTGGTATTTTGACTTTTGCAATTCCATCAATTAATAACCTATTGACCTTTCCCCTAGAGACATGTTTCGCCTTATCATCAATGAATGCAGCTGTTTGCATCACATAAGAAATGAACTTTGGGTTCATTGAATGGCGAAGAGCATAACTGTCATCGTGGATGGCTACTTTTTCATTTCCAATCCAAGCCACAGCCTTACCAACATCTTCAACAGTCTCACCCACACCAGCCATTACAACATCACCAGGCATTGCATAGCGTAGTGATTCAGCCATATCGTCTCGGACATGAGAATGGGCATGGGTCGCAAAAACACCGTACCGCGTATATATCTCACCGTAGTGAATAACGCTGATTCCTTCTTCCACATAATCAGCTTTAGTAAAGCGCTTTCCACGAATAAATTCACCAATGTCCCCCAACGGCTTCCACTCAACTTCACCTTGATCAAAACTCAGTAGCTGGTCGCGATAGTAGTTGTACTGTTTTTTACGCATGGTAAGCTCAGCGGTAAGCTCAGCGGTAAGCTCAGCGGTAATTGCGGTAAATTTATCCAAAATCCGGACAATTTCAGACTGGATGGCGAGGGACTTTTCCGGATTGTTCGGGCAGGGGGTTGGGATAGTAATTTTCGCCATATCAGTTGCCGATACGTCTATTACTTTTGTTCCTTTGGAGTACTTTCTTTTCTCGCTTGCAAAAAATCCCGTTTGAGTGTAGTAAGCAAAATATTTCCCAATAATTTCATTATTGGGTTTGAAGATCGTGGCGTGCCCACCAGTAACGGCTTGTTCTTTTCCAAGGTATACCAACGCCTTGCCAACATCTTCAAAATTTTCACTAGTATTAGTAATAACAACATCACCAGGATTTACTTTTTTTAGCTTTTCCGCTGTTTGATGAGAAACAAATGATTTTGTAGTTTCAGTTGATAGTCCGTAAAAAGTATATATTTGACCGTAGTGAATGGCAGGTACTCCCGACTCCGTGAAATCAGATTTAGGTAATCCATTTCCACGTACTAGTTCGCCTAGATCACCCAATGGCAACCATTCAACCTCAACTCCATCCAGCAGTTTTTCCAGATAACTCAACTCGCTCATGCCTGCGCCTCAATGCCTTCAATCTCAGCCACAATCGCATCAATATCTTTACGTAACAGGTCTATTTTGCCGACGGTAGTTTTCAGCTCGGCATTCAGTTCCGCAATATCAACGATTTCTCGGGTGTTTTTGGCTTCCACGTAGCTGCTGACAGATAGGTTGTAGCCATTAGCTGCAACCTTTTCAAAAGGCACCGATGTTGCCAGATAGTCGATATCCATTTTGTTTGCGAACACTCGCATTATCTGCTGGATGTGGCCTAGATTGTCCTCATCATCGTTGTCGGTCAGGATGTTGTTATTGGTTTCTTTTTTAAACAGCTCGCTGGCATCAATAAACTGTATACTGGTATCTGTTTTGTGCTTTGACAGTACCAGAATGTTAACGGCAATAGTGGTGCCAAAGAACAGATTCGGTGCCAGTGAAATCACTGTTTCAACGTAGTTGTTATCGACTAGGTACTGGCGGATTTTTTGCTCCGCACCGCCACGGTAGAAAATACCCGGGAAGCAGACAATCGCCGCACGGCCTTTAGCTGAGAGGTAGTTCAGCGCATGAAGTACAAACGCAAAGTCGGCTTTAGATTTCGGTGCGAGTACGCCTGCCGGAGCAAAACGTTCATCATTAATCAGCGTCGGGTCATCACTGCCAATCCACTTCACCGAATAGGGAGGGTTAGAGACAATTGCATCAAAAGGTTTCTTATCACCGAAATGTGGCTCAGTCAGTGTATTCCCTAGCTTGATGTCAAATTTGTCGTAGTTAATGTTGTGAAGAAACATGTTCATACGCGCTAGGTTAAACGTCGTATGGTTAATCTCCTGACCGAAAAAACCTTCCTCAATGATGTGATCATCAAACTGCTTCTTCGCCTGCAACAGCAGTGAACCCGAGCCTGCAGCCGGGTCATAGATTTTGTTGACGTGGGTCTGACCGTGCATTGCCAGTTGAGCTATCAGCTTAGAGACGTGCTGTGGTGTGAAGAACTCCCCACCAGACTTACCAGCATTCGCCGCGTAGTTAGAAATCAAAAACTCGTACGCATCACCGAACAGGTCAATCTGGTGGTCGTTAAAGTCACCCAGCTTTAAGCCCCCAACACCTTTCAACACAGCAGCTAGGCGGGTATTTTTATCTTTGACTGTGTTACCCAAGCGGTTACTGGTGGTGTCAAAATCAGCAAACAGGCCTTTGATGTCAGCTTCAGACGGATAACCGTAGGCTGAGCTTTCAATAGCGACGAAGATACTATTTAAATCAGCGTTTAGCCTGTCGTTGGTATTCGCTTTAGCGGCAACATTGCAGAACAGCTGGCTCGGGTAGATGAAATAGCCTTTGGTTTTGATGGCATCATCTTTGATGTCATCGGTAATGATGCTGTCATCCAGTGCAGCATAGTGGACGCTAGCATCACCGGCCTCAATGTAGCTGGAAAAATTTTCACTGATAAAGCGATAGAAGAGCGCACCAAGGACGTATTGTTTGAAATCCCAACCATCGACCGACCCCCGAACATCATTGGCAATTGCCCAGATTTGACGGTGTAGTTCTGCACGTTGTTGAAGACTAGTCATTTTTATCCTGTTATTGATTTTTGGTTACGGCTATTGCTGCGATTTTATCGCAATTTGTTCTTATCGACTGTATCTATAATCAAGTTAGATAATGCCTTTTCCCGATAATCGGCTTCGTAGGCTCTACCAATTCCCCACACTTGTGTGCATTAGAAAACTCTTCGGATATATATCATTCTTCTGAACATACCTGATTAACGGCAGAACCTCATGGTCCTGCCGTTTTTGTTTTATTTTTCATAGGAGTAGTGATGAACAATTATGAAGGACTGCAGCCGCTGCAGAACTCACTTTCTGGCTTGCCGCAATGGGTGTCTGAACGCATTCTGCAACAGATAAATCAGTTAACCCACTACGAGCCAGTGATTGGCATTATGGGCAAAACTGGAGCGGGTAAGTCCTCGCTGTGCAATGCCCTGTTTGCCAGTGAGGTATCACCAGTCAGCGATGTGGCGGCCTGTACACGTGAGCCACTGCGCTTTCGCCTGCAAGTTGGCGACCGCCATATGACGCTGGTGGATCTGCCCGGCGTGGGCGAAAGTGGCGCTCGCGATACCGAGTATGCTGCACTGTATCGCGAACAACTCCCCCGGCTCGACCTGGTGCTGTGGCTGATTAAGGCCGATGACCGGGCACTGGCAGTGGATGAACATTTTTATCATCAGGTAATTGGGGAGGCATTCCGGCATAAGGTGCTGTTTGTTATCAGCCAGTCGGATAAGGCCGAGCCCACCAGCGGTGGGGGGCCATTGTCCACAGAGCAGAAGCAGAATATCAGCCGCAAAATTTGTCTGCTGCATGAGCTGTTCCAGCCCGTCCATCCGGTGTGTGCCTTATCGGTCCGTCTACAGTGGGGGCTGCGGGTGATGGCCGAGCGAATGATAAAGTGCCTGCCACGTGAGGCCACCAGCCCGGTAGTGTCGCAACTCCAGTCTTCCTTTCGCACGACGATAGTCCAGGAGCAGGCTCGTAGCGATTTTGGTGAAACCGTCGGTGCCGTACTCGATAGCATCAGTGCCTCTCCCCTGATACCCGCACCTGTGCGGGCCGTCATTCAGGCCGTGCGCACCACCGTGGTCTCGGTAGCCCGCGCAGTCTGGGATTTCTTCTTCTGAGTATTTAACCCATCCCTGTTATTTCCCTGACCCTGTCGCCGATGCGACGGAGATTTCTTTTATTTGTTTTCCCATTATGAGGAGTCTGCTTATGACCCGTCTGGCTTCGCGCTTTGGCGCTGCAAATCTTATCCGTCGCGACCGCCCTTTAACCCGTGAAGAGTTGTTTCGCGTGGTGCCCAGTGTATTCAGTGAGGACAAACACGAGTCCCGTAGTGAGCGTTATACCTATATACCCACCATCTCCCTGCTCGACAGCCTGCAGCGCGAAGGCTTCCAGCCGTTCTTTGCCTGTCAGACCCGGGTACGTGACCCGGGTCGTCGTGAACATACGAAACACATGCTGCGCCTTCGTCGGGAGGGGCAGATTACCGGTAAGCAGGTGCCGGAAATCATTTTGCTGAATTCACATGATGGCACCAGTTCGTACCAGATGCTGCCGGGGTTATTCAGAGCAGTATGTCAGAACGGTCTTGTCTGTGGTGAGTCATTTGGCGAGGTGCGGGTGCCGCACAAGGGGGACGTGGTAAGTCAAGTGATTGAAGGCGCGTATGAAGTGCTGGGCATTTTTGACCGTGTGGAGGAGAAGCGGGATGCGATGCAGTCGTTGCTGTTGCCGCCACCGGCGCAGCAGGCACTGGCAAAAGTCGCGCTGACGTACCGCTTTGGTGAAGACCACCAGCCGGTGACTGAATCGCAGATCCTCTCCCCGCGCCGCTGGCAGGATGAGAGTAACGACCTGTGGACCACGTATCAGCGTATTCAGGAGAACCTGATTAAGGGCGGGCTCAGTGGCCGTAATGCCAAAGGGGGACGGTCACATACCCGGGCCGTTCGCGGTATAGACGGGGACGTGAAACTTAACCGGGCACTGTGGGTGATGGCGGAAGCGATGCTCACGCAACTGCGGTGACCGTTTCATGTTGACACGTTGTTAATATCGGACACCACCTGTCCGCATCGCAACGTGCTGGCGGTCCTTACACACCGAGGGATGGCCTGTAACCCCCGCTACATCTGGCTTTTGCAGAAATAAAAAATAGTTTCTGTGGTGTCCATACCCTGTCCGCCCCCTTATTTAAAGTAATCACATCATTTTCAGTCAGTTAACTTTCACGGAGAACGTCTCATGACACAGGCAGAACGCCGCCATGACCTGCTGGCTGTCAGACTGTCACTGATAATCAGCCGTCTGGTGGCGGGGGAAACGCTGAGTGTGCGTAAGCTGGCCGCTGAGTTTGGTGTGTCGGTGCGCACGCTGCGGCGTGATTTTCGCGAGCGGCTGATGTATCTGGACCTGGAGTATCAGTCCGGATATTGCCGCTTACGTACTGCTGGCAGTGAAATGCAGATGGTGCCCGACGTGCTTATCTTTGCTCACCGCAGCGGGCTGGCCGGACTTTTTCCAGGCCTTGACCGCCGTCTGGTGAACGCTCTGCTGATGTGCGATGAGTCTCCCTGCGTGATAGCACCCGCCAGTCCGGCTCCTTCGCCATCAGGCGCATTGTCTTTCTGGCGACTGATTCAGGCCATTACCGGGCGCAGGCGGGTGACGCTGATTGCCGAGGGGCAGCGCTGTGAGCGGCTGGCTCCCTGCCGGTTACTTATCCACCAGCAGGCCTGGTATCTGGTGGCTGAGCACGACGGACATATCGCCGTATTCACCCTGGATGAAATCCATCTGGTTCAGCCCTTGCAAGAGACTTTTCGCCGCAACGACAGTCTGTGCAGTCTGGTTGAAGACCCGGTGTTTATTCAGGCCTTACCCCATTTTCGCTTTATCCAGCAGTCACTGCTTGCGTTTGTTCCGGCCAACAGTCCACCGGAATAGTGCAGGTCTATCTCAACTCATCCGCAGGGAGAGCCTATGCCATTCATTGCCATTATCGCCATTGTTGTCATCGTCATCATTCTGAACAAAACCGGGGTGTCCGAGAGCCTCACGGCCCTGACCCTTGCCACTGTTGCCGCACTGCTGACGGGCGGAGGGGCAGCAGGTGCCGCCAGTGTCGCGCTGACACCGTTCGTCGGCGTGCCGGTGGGTATTTTTGTGGGAATTTATGTCTTTGCCAAAGTGGTTCGTCTGATTTCAGGAAAAAAATAATGAAACGTAAAACACTGCCTCTGCTGGCGCTGGTTGCCACCACTCTGTTTCTCAGCGCATGCGATGACAGAAGTGATGACCTGAAGGCTATCAGCAAATTCAAGGACCTCACCCCGCCGCGCTTCAGTGATGTGGTCAGTCGTCAGGATGATGTCAGCGAAGAATGGTCACAGGTTGACTACTTATCCGGTCCCACCTTGCAGATTTTACGTACCCGCCAGTCGCCCGATGGCTGCGAGGGTGGCAGTTACTACTACCTCGTGGATATGCAGGAAAAAAGCGTCCAGCCACTGATGAATGCGCTGTGTATTGCCGATAACATCAAACTGGAATACCAGGAGGTGACGGACCCGTATACCAAAGAAAGATACTTTGAGTACGCCCATGACGGCAAACTGATGGGTCGACTGCTGATACCCTCAAACCCAGAGAACCACGAATAAAAACAACGATAAAGGAAACAGAAATGATAATACGTTCACTAAGTCGGTTTGTGCTGGTGGGTGTACTGCTCGCGAGCTTTAATGCCTCTGCTATCCCGGGGTTCTGGCAGCAGGGTTACGGTCAGGGCAATACGGAATACAGTGTGACCGAAGCCAGCGGGAGGACGTTTACCATCAACTGCACAGGGAACCCGGACCAGAATGGTTTTTATCAGCATTCAGTCTTTCTTACCCTTGCCGATGACAAGATGGTCAGTTCGCACGATGACGACACTACTATCACAGTAGTGATGAACCACCAGCAATATATTATTCCGTCCAGCCTGGGCTGGCGTAACGGCGATAACGCCTGGTTTGACTTCATCAGCAATATCTCTGAGGCCGGGCAGTTCGACGTCTACGTCAATGACCACAAAGCAGGGAGCTTCACGGTGGACCGGAAGAACGCAGAGAAAGTTCTGTCCACTCTCGGAGACTGCGGTAACGACTGATAGCCGTTCCTCCTTACGCAAACCCACCCCGACAGCCATCAGGCTGCCGGGGTTTTCTTTTATCAGGAGCCCGAAAATGTCCCAATCCGTGTTGCTGCCACCGGGGCCTTTCACCCGGAGACAAGCGCAAGCGGTCACTACCACTTACAGCAATATCACACTCGAAGACGACCAGGGCAGTCACTTCCGCCTGGTGGTTCGTGACGCTGAAAGCCGGATGGTCTGGCGGGCATGGAACTTTGAGCCGGATGCCGGTGAAGGTCTTAACCGCTATATCCGCACCTCAGGCATCCGTACAGACACCTCCACCCGCTGACCGCGAAGCATTTACCCGCAACATTTCACCTCCCCGAACACACTTTATACCCCCATACGCCAGCCATCGCCGCTGGCGTTTTTATTGACGGAGACATACCCATGACAACACAGACGCAGCACGACCTCGCACCCGCTAACCGACCCGAATTTGAACTGACCGTCACGCCGGTCCCCGATGAACAGCGTATCGATTTCTGGCCGCAGCACTTTGGCACCATTCCGCAGTGGATAACCCTGGAGCCGCGTATTTTTGCCTGGATGGCGCGTTTCTGTGCGACCTACAGCGGTGGCATCTGGTCGTTCTACACCCTCAGCAATGGCGGCGCGTTTATGGCCCCTGATGTTGAAGGTGACGATAAATGGCATCTGTTCAACGGCATGAACGGTAATGGTTCGGATATGAGTGCTGAAGCCGCAGGTATTGCTGTCTGCCTGATTGCGTACAGCCATCACGCCTGTCGCACCCAATGCGATGCCATGACTGAACACTATTACCGCCTGCGGGACTACGCCCTGCAGCATCCAGAGGCCCACGCCATTCTGCGTATTATCGACTGACCGAAGGAGCAACAGATGAAACAGCTTTCCTTTTTACCCGGCGAGATGACGCCACAGGACCGGCGTCTCATTCAGCGGGCGCTCAGGGCTCTGGACCACCACCTGCATGAGCCCGGCGTGGCCTTCACCTCTACCCACGCCGTACGTGAATGGCTGCGACTGCATATGGCCGCGCTTGAGCGGGAAGAGTTCCGGGCGTTGTATCTGGACAACCAGAATCAGTTGATTGCCCATGAAACGCTCTTCACCGGCACGATTAACCGTACCGAGGTGCATCCCCGGGAGGTGGTCAAACGTGCCCTGTATTTCAACGCGACAGCGGTGATACTGGCGCATAACCATCCTTCCGGCGAGACGACGCCCAGCCAGGCTGACAAAGCCCTCACGCAGCGACTGGTTCAGGTACTTCAGCTGGTGGATATCCGCGTCCCTGACCATCTGATTGTCGGCGGCAGGCAAATCTATTCGTTCGCTGAACACGGTCTGTTGTGAGGTATTACATGAAAATTATCAGTAAACGCCGGGCAATGACGATATACCGTCAGCATCCTGAGTCCCGAATCTTTCGTTACTGCACCGGCAAATATCAGTGGCACGGTAGCGTCTGTCATTACACCGGCAGGGACGTTCCGGATATCACCGGAGTCCTCGCGGTATACGCCGAACGCCGCCAGGACCGTAACGGGCCCTATACCTGCCTGATGAGCATCACCCTGAACTGACAATAAAAGGAGAGCCGCCATGACCCACATCATCTGGGGCCTGCAGCGGAATATCACGCCGCGCCTGGGAGCCCGTCTGGTGCAGGAGGGTAACCGACTGCACTACCTGGCTGACCGGGCCAGCATCACCGGTAGATTCAGTGACGCCGAATGCCGGAAGCTGGATGAAACATTCCCGCACTTTATCCGCCAGATGGAATCGATGCTGGCCACCGGTGAAGTCAGCCCCCAACATGCCCACTGCGTCACCCTGTACCACAATGATTTCACCTGCGAAGCCGACACCCTTGGCAGTTGCGGCTATGTATACATCGCCGTCTATCACACTCAACGCTAACGAATTTCACGAGAGCAAATATGAAAACTTTACCTGCAACAACTCAGCGGGCGGTGAAGCCCTGCCTGTCACCCGTGGCTGTCTGGCAAATGTTACTGACACGCCTGCTGGAACAACACTATGGCCTGACGCTAAACGACACGCCGTTCAGTGATGAAACTGTTATTAAGGAACATATTGATGCCGGGATTACCCTGGCCGATGCAGTCAACTTCCTGGTGGAAAAATACGAACTGGTGCGTATCGACAGGAAGGGATTTAGCTGGCAGGAACAATCCCCTTACCTTCGGGCTGTCGATATTCTGCGAGCGCGGCAGGCAACTGGCTTGTTGCAACAATGCCGTAAAAATTCGGTGCGGTGAATATTACAGGCAATGCTACTGACTTTCATCACTATCCGGGAGGGCTTGTAACGAGATGAAGAGGGCAGGGTAGCAATTCCTTACCTGACCCATTACCTGACCCAAATTGCATCCAAAGAAAAAGGAGTTAGACGATTTATCATCTAACTCCTTGTTTTATTTGGTGGCCCCTGCTGGACTTGAACCAGCGACCAAGCGATTATGAGTCGCCTGCTCTAACCACTGAGCTAAGGGGCCGGGCGGCGTGATTATACGGCAGTTGGACGCGGCAGGTCTACTGCCCACTGCCCGGATGGCGGTTTTCTGCGCAGAATAGCGTGTTGTATTCCCTGCAACTTTTTGCGATAACCGGGGGTTATGTCTTACTGTGGGAGCATCATGATGAAGGATATCCTGGACGATCACTTGCAGGTACTGTTCTGCGGCATCAATCCCGGCCTGTCGACCGCGCACCACGGCTTTCACTTCGCCAATGGCAATAACCGCTTCTGGAAGGTGATCCATCTGGCAGGCTTTACTGAGCGCCAGTTGAAGCCTGAGGAGGAGCAGCATCTGCTGGATACCGGCTGCGGCATCACCCGTCTGGTGGATCGGCCGACGGTCGAGGCCACGGAGCTGTCGCGCGCGGAGCTGCGGCAGGGTGGGGAGGCGTTGCGGGAGAAGGTGATGCGCCACCAGCCGCGGGCGTTGGCGGTGCTGGGCAAGCAGGCCTACGCCAGTGCCTTCGGCGTGCGCAAGGCACCCTGGGGGCGTCAGGAGATTATGCTGGGCGACACGCAGGTGTGGGTGCTGCCCAACCCCAGTGGGTTGAACCGCGCCACACTGGAGGAGCTGGTGGAGGCTTACCGCGCGCTGAAACAGGCGCTGGCGAAGGCTTAAGGCTGGCAGCATACAGGCATAAAAAAAGCCCCTCGCGGGGCTTTTTTATTGGTGTGGCAGCGGGCGATTAATCGTCCAGGAAGCTGCGCAGCACTTCAGAACGGCTCGGATGACGCAGTTTACGCAGCGCTTTCGCCTCAATCTGGCGGATACGCTCACGGGTCACGTCAAACTGCTTGCCGACCTCTTCCAGCGTGTGGTCGGTGTTCATGTCGATACCGAAACGCATACGCAAGACTTTCGCCTCGCGCGCGGTCAGGCCGGCCAGCACGTCGTGGGTGGCGGAACGCAGGCTCTCTGAGGTAGCAGAGTCCAGCGGCAGCTCCAGCGTGGTGTCCTCAATGAAGTCGCCCAGATGCGAATCTTCATCATCACCGATCGGAGTCTCCATCGAGATCGGCTCTTTGGCGATCTTCAGCACCTTGCGGATCTTATCTTCCGGCATCAGCATACGCTCAGCCAGCTCTTCCGGCGTCGGCTCGCGGCCCATCTCTTGCAGCATCTGGCGCGAAATACGGTTGAGCTTGTTGATGGTCTCAATCATATGCACCGGAATACGGATGGTACGCGCCTGATCGGCGATGGAGCGGGTGATTGCCTGACGGATCCACCAGGTGGCGTAGGTCGAGAACTTGTAACCACGACGGTACTCGAACTTGTCCACCGCCTTCATTAGGCCGATGTTGCCCTCTTGGATCAGATCCAGGAACTGCAAGCCACGGTTGGTGTACTTCTTGGCGATCGAGATAACCAGACGCAAGTTCGCTTCAACCATCTCTTTTTTCGCACGGCGGGCTTTCGCCTCACCGATGGACATACGACGGTTGATGTCCTTGACCTGCTCGATGGTCAGGCCGGTCTCTTCTTCAATCTGACGCAGTTTTTGCAGGCTGCGTTCCACATCTTCGCTGACGTCGCGCAGCTTCTCAGACCACGGCTTGGCCATGGCGATCGCCGCTTCGAACCAGACGTCGCTGGTCTCGTTACCGGTGAACAGGTTGACGAAGTTCTTCTTCGGCATTTTGCACTGCTCAACGCACAGCTTCATGATGATACGTTCCTGGGTACGGACGCGATCCATCATGGAGCGCATGCTGTTGACCAGGAAATCGAACTGCTTCGGCACCAGACGGAACTGCTTGAAGATCTCGGAGAGCTTCAGGATCTCTTCCGTGGCGGTTGCATGGCTGCGGCCCTTGGTCTTGATGACGGTGCGGGTCGCCTCATACTGCTCGCGCAGTTCGGTGAACTTCTGGCGTGCCAGCTCTGGGTCGATGCTGTTGTCATCGTCCGAGTTGTCGTCATCATCCTCTTCGTCATCATCTTCGTCGTCCAACTCTTCGTTGGGCAGCTCAGAACCGACGTGGGTAGCGGTCGGCGCGATGTCCTCTTCCGCATTCGGGTCAACGAAGCCAGTGATCAGGTCAGAGAGGCGGGTCTCGCCAGCCTCAACGCGATCGTACTGCTCCAGCAGGTAGGTAATGGCTTCCGGGTACTCGGCTACCGAGCACTGTACCTGGTTGATGCCATCCTCAATGCGCTTGGCGATGTCGATTTCGCCTTCGCGCGTCAGCAGTTCAACGGTACCCATTTCGCGCATATACATGCGCACCGGATCGGTCGTGCGACCAATCTCAGACTCAACGCTGGACAACACCTGTGCGGCAGCTTCCGCGGCATCTTCATCGGTGTCGTTGGTGTTTTCGGCCAGCATCAAATCATCGGCGTCCGGTGCTTCTTCCATCACCTGGATGCCCATGTCGTTAATCATCTGGATGATGTCTTCGATCTGGTCGGAGTCGACGATATCTTCCGGCAGATGGTCATTGACCTCAGCATAGGTCAGATAGCCTTGCTCCTTACCACGGGTGACAAGAAGTTTGAGCTGTGACTGCGGGTTTTGCTCCATAAGACGGTATCCACACTTCAGAGTATTGGGGTTGGTGTCGGTCGGCGAAACCGCCAACGATAACATTTGGGGCGTTTTTGTTGTTGCCGCGGCCCGCTATGGCGGCATCACGCGGGGCGTCGCCCCGCTATATATCGGCACTTAAGCCGTCAGAGATTCACTTTTTTTTCGCCAGCACCTGGTTGAGAGACTGAACTTCTTCCCGCTCTTCGGTGCTCAAACCGTGCGTCCGGGCGCGCGCAATGAGCGTCTCCAGCCGCTGCTCCAGGATGGAGTCATACAAGCTGGCCAACGTATCCACAAATGTTTGCTCAACCATATCCTCTACGATCATGTGGTTCCATGTCGCCAGGATTTCAAGTTGCTGGCTGTATTTATTGTCGCGGTACTGCTCGAGTAACTGGCCAGTGGTCAGGCCCGGCTGCGCCAGACAGGTTTCCACCAGTTCGATAAACAGATCCAGCCCCGCGAGGCCAGCCTGCTCCACGCCCTCAAGGGAGGGGATCAGCGTCGCCAGCCGGGGATTCTGTACCAGTAATCCTATCAGTATACGCATGGTTGTGCGTTTTAGCTGGGGCGCCTGGTAGCTATTTGCGCTCTCCGCCTGTTTGGGCAGCAGCTTCTCCAGCTGGCTGTCGTCCAGAATGCCCAGCTTGTGGCCGAGCTGCTGGCGCAGGTAGAGCCGCAGGGTTTCGCCCGGTACCTGCCCAATCAGCGGCAGCGCCAGGGTGCTCAACTTGGCACGCCCGTCAGGGCTGCTCAGGTCCACCTGCGGCAGCAGCGTCTCAAACAGGAAGGTGGAGAGCGGCTGGGCCTGCTCCATGCGCTGCTCAAACGCCGCCTTCCCCTCTTTGCGGATCAGGGTGTCCGGGTCCTCGCCATCGGGCAGGAACATAAAGCGCAGCTGGCGGCCATCGTTCAGGTAGGGAAGGGCCGTCTCCAGCGCACGCCAGGCAGCCTCGCGGCCCGCGCGGTCACCGTCATAGCAGCAGACCACGTTATCCGTAGCGCGGAACATCAGCTGGATATGGTCGGCGGTGGTGGAGGTGCCAAGTGAGGCCACGGCGTAGTCGATGCCAAACTGCGCCAGCGCCACCACGTCCATATACCCCTCGACGACCAGCAGCCGCGACAGGGTCGGGTGGCTCTTCTGTGCCTCATACAGGCCGAACAGCTGGCGGCCCTTATGGAAAATCTCGGTCTCCGGCGAGTTGAGATACTTGGGCATCCCGTCGCCCAGCACCCGGCCGCCAAAGGCAATGACACGGCCACGCTTGTCGCGGATCGGGAACATCACCCGCTCGCGGAAACGGTCGTAGGTACGCCCCTGATCATTCTTGACCAGCATGCCAGCGTCATTCAGCGCGGTACGGCTCTCACTGTCGCGGCCAAAGCGTTTGAGGGCGTTGTCCCAGCCGGCGGGGGCGAAACCGATGGCAAAGTGCTGCACGATCTCCTGGCTCAGGCCGCGCTGTTGCAAGTAATCGCGCGCGGCTTGCCCGTTGGGCTGGCCCAGAGCGTGCTGGTAGAAGGCGCTCAGCTGCTCCATCAACTGGTAGAGGCTCTGGCGCTGGTGGCGCTCAATCTGGCTTGGGCCGGAGCCGGCCTCGTAGGGCACTTCCAGCCCCTGCATGGTCGCCAGCTCCTCAATGCTCTCGACAAACTCCAGCCTGTCGTAGTTCATCAGGAAGTCGATGGCGTTACCGTGCGCGCCGCAGCCGAAACAGTGATAGAACTGCTTGTCGCCGTTGACGGTGAAGGAGGGGGTTTTCTCATTATGGAACGGGCAGCACGCGTGGTAGTTCTTGCCCTGCTTTTTGAGCTTCACCCTGGCATCGATCAGATCGACGATGTCAACGCGCGCCAGCAGGTCATTGATAAATACACGCGGAATTCGTCCAGCCATAAGCCCCTTGCTCACCAGCCTATAAACGAGAACAAGCCGCGCATTCCTTTCGGAAAGCACGGCCTTAAGATACTACTACTCAGTCTGCGCGTTTTTCGTAATGACTAAATCACGCTGGGGAGTGATCCCCAAAAACTTAGTACAGACGAGTACGGCGTGCGTTTTCGCGAGCCAGTTTCTTCGCGTGACGTTTCACAGCAGAAGCTTTAGCGCGTTTACGTTCGGTAGTCGGTTTTTCATAGAACTCACGACGACGAACTTCAGCTAAAACACCCGCTTTTTCGCAGGAACGTTTGAAACGACGCAGAGCTACGTCGAACGGCTCGTTTTCACGTACTTTAATTACCGGCATGTGCCTCTCACCTCAATAAAATCGGTTTGTCGCTGGCCTGTTGGCGCCAGCCATTTTCAAAATGGTGCGGAATTTTACTTCAATGGATGCTGCTTTGTAAAGCACCACAGCAAATTGGAATGGGCCGGGCAGGCCAGCGGATGCGCGCATTTTTGCGCAAGGCGATGATTATATACCAATCAATCCGTAAAGCCCGCGATTAATCGATTTTGGCCGCGGATTTCTGCCGCCCCGGCAGGGCGCAAAGGCGGGGCGGGCAGGGGCTGGCGGGGTGTTGGCGGCGGGCGGATAGTGGTAAACTGCCCGCCGCGCCGCCCGCGTCGGGGCGCCGTACGAAACAGGTGGAAGAGGCAATGCGCGTATTAGGTATCGAAACGTCCTGCGATGAGACCGGCATCGCAATCTATGATGATCAACAGGGCCTGCTGGCCAACCAGTTGTACAGCCAGGTGAAATTGCACGCGGACTACGGCGGCGTAGTGCCGGAGCTGGCGTCGCGTGACCATGTCCGCAAGACGGTGCCGTTGATTCAGGAGGCGCTGCGTGAGGCTGGGCTGGAGGGCCGTGACATTGACGCGGTGGCCTACACCGCCGGGCCGGGGCTGGTGGGTGCGCTGCTGGTTGGGGCGACCGTCGGCCGCTCCCTCGCATTTGCCTGGAATGTGCCGGCAGTGCCAGTGCACCACATGGAGGGCCACCTGCTGGCGCCGATGCTAGAGGATAACCCGCCCTCGTTCCCGTTCGTGGCGCTGCTGGTCTCCGGTGGCCATACCCAGCTTATCAGCGTGACCGGCATTGGCGAGTACCGCCTGCTGGGCGAGTCGATTGATGACGCGGCGGGTGAGGCCTTCGATAAGACCGCCAAGCTGCTGGGGCTGGACTACCCCGGCGGGCCGATGCTGTCGAAGATGGCGCAACAGGGCGAAGCGGGGCGCTTCACCTTCCCACGGCCAATGACCGACCGGCCGGGGCTGGACTTCAGCTTCTCCGGCCTGAAGACCTTCGCCGCCAACACCATCCGTGGCAATGGCAGCGACGACCAGACGCGTGCCGACATCGCCCGCGCTTTTGAGGACGCAGTGGTGGACACCCTGGCGATCAAGTGCAAGCGGGCGCTGGATGAGACTGGCTTCTCGCGGCTGGTGATGGCCGGTGGCGTGAGCGCCAACCGCACCCTGCGCGCGAAATTGGCGGAGATGATGCAGAAACGCCGTGGTGAGGTGTTCTACGCCCGTCCGGAGTTCTGCACCGACAACGGCGCGATGATTGCCTACGCGGGCATGGTGCGCCTGAAGGCGGGCAACACGGGTGGACTGGGCATCAGCGTGCGTCCACGCTGGCCGCTGGCGGAACTGCCACCCGTCTGAATGTGAGGTGCCGCCACGCTGGCGGCCGCCCAAAGAAAAAGCGCCGGGCTTTCGCACCGGCGCTTTTTTTATGCCCCAACCGCGTGGGCTGGGGCAGGGGTCTGGCTTACAACGCCATGTCTTTGGCAGCGCTGTCAGGCACTGGCGCGCTGTTGGTAGCCGTGGCCGGGGCAGTTGCCATGCCTTGCGGGATCATCGGCGGCGGGTCCAGTTGCAGGGTCTGGCTGGTGTACTGCCACTCCTGCTCGGTCAGCTGCGGGTTACCGTTCAGCTTCTGGCCGTAGGTCGGGATAATCTGGTGCATCTTGGCCTGCCACTCTGGCGTTGCCAGCTTGTCTTTGAAGACGGTTTGCAGCAGTTTCACCATGATCGGCGGAGCAGTGGAGGCACCCGGAGAAGCGCCCAGCAGCGCGGCGATGGAGCCATCCTGCGCGCTGACAATCTCGGTGCCCAGACGCAGCACGCCGCCTTTCTCTTCGTCACGCTTGATGATCTGCACACGCTGGCCAGCCTGCCACAGACGCCAATCTTCTTTGCGTGCTTCCGGGAAGTACTCTTTCAGCGCCGCGTAGCGGTCGTCGTCAGAGAGCATCAGCTGGCCCGCCAGGTACTCCACCAGGGAGAACTCGTCGATGCCCACGTGCATCATCGGTACGACGTTATGCATGTTGGTGCTGCGCGCCAGATCCCACAGGGAACCTTGCTTCAGGAACTTGGTGGAGAAGGTCGCGAACGGCCCGAACAGCAGCACGCGCTTGCCATCCAGCATACGGGTATCCAGGTGCGGAACGGACATCGGCGGGGAGCCAACGGACGCCTTGCCATATACCTTCGCCAGGTGCTTGTTCACCACGTCCGGGTTCTCAGTCACCAGGAAGGAGCCGCCGACCGGGAAGCCCGCATAGTTCTTGGACTCCGGGATGCCGGATTTTTGCAGCAGCGGCAGGGCCGCGCCGCCGGCACCGATGAAGACGAACTTCGCGTCAATCGCGCGCTCTTCGCCGTCATGCTTCAGGTCAGCCACGGTGACGTGCCAGGTGTTGTCCGGGTTGCGCTTCAGGTCACGCACTTCGGTGGAGAGGTTCAGCTTGAAGTTCGGCTTCTGCTCCAGATTGTGCACGTACTGGCGGGTAATTTCGCCGAAGTTGACGTCGGTGCCGATCGGCATCCAGGTCGCGGCCACTTTCTGTTTCGGGTCGCGGCCATCCATCACCAGCGGGATCCACTTCTGGATCTGGGCCGGATCGTCAGAGTACTGCATGCCCTGGAACAGGGTGCTCTTTTGCAGCGCAAGGTAGCGCTTGTGCAGGTAGTCGACGTTCTCGTCGCCCCAGACAAAACTCATGTGCGGCGTGGAGTTAATAAAGGAGTGCGGGTTTTTCAGCACGCCCTGCTTAACCTGCCAGGAGAAGAATTGACGGGTGATCTGGAAACCTTCGTTGATCTCGACGGCTTTGGAAATATCGATCTCACCGTTCTCTTTTTCCGGGGTGTAGTTCATCTCTGCCAAGGCAGAGTGACCCGTACCGGCGTTGTTCCAGCCATTGGAACTCTCTTGCGCCACGCCATCCAGGCGCTCGACCATGGTCATCGACCAATCTGGCTCCAGCTCATTCAGGAAAGTACCGAGGGTGGCGCTCATAATACCGCCGCCAATCAACAGCACGTCCACCTTCTGGGTTTCAGCCGCCATCAGGCTGCTGCTGAACAGCATGGAGGAACACAATACCGCAACAACTTTTCTTTTCATTACCGCTACCTTGCCAGAACCTATTCAATAAAAAGCTTACTTATCAATAGCATGAAAACGACCCTCAAGGCAGGAGGGGCCTTTTGAAGATATGATAACGACGAAGCAAATGTGTAACTTTTTTACAACGCGGCGGAATATATCATTTAACAGGTGAAGAATTAAAGCGGCTTTGCATTTAAAAAACGCAATAAGTCAATAAACATTCAGTAAATAAGGTTAATTAGGGAAAGGTCATGTCACTTTGATAAGTGAAATAATTAGAACAGAATAGGGAAAATAGCGAAAGAGAAGATGAAAATAACGCAGAAATAAAGGTTAACGTTTGCGGTGACTATTTCACCAGTAGGCGGCGGCCCGCCAGAATATAGCGCCCGCCGTAAGGTTAATATAATGTTATTTTGATGTGAAATAATGTTGCGTTTATTTGGGCGGATAGAGGGCGTCGATCGCCTGTTGCCAGGTAAAGGGCAGCAGGGCCGCGTAGTCCAATCCCCTCTCCGCCAGCGCCTCCACCGTGCCATGCTGGGTTTCCGCAGTGGCCGCGCTCATCAGTGGGGGCACGCCGGCGTCCGTCAGGGTTTTCACCACCTCGCGCATCTCTTCGGCCCGGCGGCGGCCATGCTCCGCCACCCGGCTGATCAGGTAGTGCGGCAATTCGCCATCCCAGCCCAGCGACGGGAAGCTGGCGTGCAGCGAATCCAGCACCGCCTGCTCCACGCCATACTGGCGCGCGGCGCTCAGGCACTCGGTGGTCAGCGCTTCCAGCCCCTTGATCATCACGCTGCGGCACATCTTGATGGCGGACGCCTCGCCCACCTGCTGGCTCCAGACGCGGCAGTGAAAGCCGAGGCGGGTCAGCAGCGGGCCAATCTCCTCCGCCCGCCGTCCGCCCACCAGCAGCGGGGTGGCGAGGCGCTGCGGCGGCACGGGGGCCATCACCGCCACGTCCAGATAGTCCGCGCCGTGGCGCTCCACCTGTGCCGCCGCCGCCTGCTTGGTGTGGGGCGCGACGGAGTTGAGATCCAAAAACACCTGGCCGGGCGACAGCAGCGGGGCGCACTGCGCCGCGACGGCGAAGGCGTTGGCGGCGGTCACGGTGGAGAAGATGAGCGAGGCGCCAGCCAGCGCCTCCGCCAGTGACAGCGCCGGGCGCACACCGGCGCGTGCCGCTTTCGCCAGCATTGGGCCGCGTGCCTCGCCCAGCAATTTGCTGTCCCAAATGGTCACCTGCACACCGCGCGCCTGCATCTCCTCAGCCAGAATGCCGCCCGCCTCGCCAAAGCCAATCAGCGTCACGCGTAATGTTTCCATGGTTATGCTCCTTCAAGGGGCCATAGGGTGGCCGGGATCAACACCTGACCATCGAAGATCAAGCGGGCGGTGCGCAGCAGGCCACAGCCAGCCAGTTGCCCGCCCTCCAGGTGCAGCAGCACGCTAAATTCGCCGCTGGGGTGCTCAACGCTGATGCGCTGTGGGTTGCGCCCAGCGGTGACCTGCGCCACGCCCTCCGCAATCGAGCCGGGGATCAGGCAGGCGCTGGCGACGCTCACCGCGCCCAGCACGCCAATTGAGGCGTGGCAGCGGTGCGGTATAAAGGTGCGGCTGGCGATGGTGCCGCCGTGGCGCGGGGCGGAGAGCAGCGCCATCTTTGGCACCGTGCGCTGGCTGACGTCGCCGAGGTTCATCTTCGGCCCCATCTGCAACCGGATTGACTCCAGCCGCTGCTTCAGTGGCTCGTCGGCGTCGAGTTGCTCGCGGCTCTCATCGCCGCTGCGCCCCAGATCGGCGGCGCGTACCAGCACCACCGGCATCCCGTTGTCGATGCAGGTCACCTCGATGCCATCCACCCGGTCACGCACCGCGCCGGTGGGCAGCAGCGCGCCACAGCTCGAGCCAGCAATGTCCTGGAAGGTCAGCACTACCTCGGCCGCGTGGCCCGGCACGCCATCAATGTGCAGATCGCCCTCATAGTTGACCGCGCCATCTGGCGTGGAGACCTGCGCCACCGCCACCTGCCCGGTGTTCTCCATAAAGATGCGCACGGCCGTGACGCCGGGCCGTGCCGCCACCAGCCCGCGCTCAATGGCGAAGGGGCCGACGGCGGCGAGGATGTTGCCGCAGTTCTGGCCGGTGTCCACCACCGCCTTATCGACGTTCACCTGGGCGAACAGGTAGTCAACGTCGGCATCCGGGCGGGCAGAGGGGCGCACGATTGCCACCTTGCTGGTGAGCGGGTCGGCGCCGCCGAGGCCATCAATCTGGCGCGGATCGGGCGAGCCCATCACCGCCAGCAGCACGCGGTCGCGCAGTGCCGGGTCATCGGGCAGATCGTCTGCCAGGAAGCAGGCGGCCTTGGAGGTGCCGCCGCGCATCAGCAGGCAGGGAATTCGGCGCTGGCGCATATCACCCCTCCAGTTCATCCAGACTGTCGACGTAGCGCAGCCCCTTCTCCGCCAGACGCGGGCGCATCTGGTAGATGTCCAGCCCCAGCTCGCCAGCGGCCATCCGCGCGCGCTTGCCCTCTTCGGCATCAGCCCGCTGGCGGCTGGCGACCACCACGGCGGCGGCCTCGGCGTGGCGCACCACCACCACGCCATCGTCATCCGCCACGACCACATCACCGGGCATCACCAGCTCGCCAGCGCACACCAGCGGCACGTTAACCGAGCCGAGCGTCTCCTTTACCGTGCCTTGGGCATAGACCGCCCGTGACCAGACGGCAAAGCCCATCTCGCGCAGGGTACGGGTGTCGCGCACGCCGAGGTCTGCCACCAACCCGCGCACGCCGCGCGCCTGGAGCGAGGTCGCCAGCAGGTCGCCAAAATAGCCATCCTGACAGGGGGAGGTGGGCGCGACCACCAGAATGTCGCCCGGCTGGCACTGCTCCACCGCCACGTGGAACATCCAGTTATCGCCGGGGGCCACCAGCACCGTCACCGCACTGCCAGCAATGCCGCGATCCTGCTGGATCGGGCGGATCGCCGGATCCAGCAACCCCTTGCGCCCCTGCGCCTCATGCACAGTGGCGACGCCAAATTCCGCCAACGCATCAATCAGTTGGGCATCGGCGCGTGGGATGTGGCGCACCACCACGCCTTTTCTGCCAATCAGGCTCATGCCAGATCCTCCGTCACACGCGGGAAGAGGCTCTGGTAGCCCTCGCCATAGGTGATGTCACGCGCCGTGGCGATGCCGACATTGCGCTTGGCCTGCACGCCGCGCTGTTGCGCCACGCGGGTGTAGTACTCCCACAGGTGCTCCTGACCGGCCATGCACTGGATGGCGCGGTACTTCTTCTCCCAGACGCGGGTGATGTCCAGCAGCACGTCCGGCTTCCAGTTGCACTGCTCCGGCTGGTGCGGCTCAAAGCAGTAGACCGGCGTCGCGCCAATGATCGGCTCGCCGGGGCGATAACCCTCCGCCTGCGCGATGATGCGCGCCTCCTGGGCGAGGTGGCTGGCGAGCGGGTGGTCATAGTTGTAAGGGTCGTTCAGGGAGTGGGTTAGCACGAAGTGCGGCTGCACGCGGCGGTAGACATCCGCCAGCCGGAACAGCGTCTCTTGGTCGGCGCGCAGCGGATAGTCGCCCATGTCAAAGAACTCGACGCTGGCCCCGAGGATCTCGGCGGCGGCCTGAGCCTCGGCGCGGCGCGCCTCTTTCACCTTCTCCTCGGTCATCCCGCCTTTGCGCCACAGCTTGGCGGATTCGCCGCGCTCGCCGAAGGAGAGGCAGACCACATGCACGGCGTAGCCCTGCTCATGGTGCAGGGCGATGGCGCCGCCGGCGCGCCAGACGAAATCGGCGGAGTGGGCGCTGACGACCAGCGCGCTTTTGCTTGGATTGGTGCTCATGGATAACCCTCCTCGGTTTTTTTTCCATGCTGTCACTCTGGCCGCCGTGGCGATAATTCATTCGATTGCAGCAGGTATGCGTTTTATTTATATTGCCGATCGGGATCGCTGAATGGGATGGGGAACGCCATGCAAGAAGAGAGCGGACAGGAGTGGGTAAACTTGATGCAGATCAGGGCCTTCAGCCAGGTGGTGGAGCAGGGGAGCGTGTCGCGCGCCGCCGAGGAGCTATTCCGTACGCAGTCTGCCGTCACTCGCGCCATCCGCGATCTGGAGCTGCGGCTCGGCGTGCCGCTGTTTGAGCGCCACGCTGGCGGCATGATGCTGACCGACTTTGGCAAGTGCGTGCTGCCCCGCGCGCGGCGGGCGCTGGCGGAGCTGCGGGAGACGTCGCTGCGGCTGGCGCGCCTGCGTGGTCGGCCCGCGCCGCCGCGCGGCGAGGCGGAGCCGCTCTGGCTGTTCAACGTGCGGCGGTTGCAGATCTTCATCACCCTCTGCCAGACGCGCCACATGCAGACCGTGGCCGCGCGCCTTGGCCTGAGCCAGCCGGCGGTCAGCGCCGCGCTGAAAGTGCTGGAGAGCGGCGCGGGCATCGCGCTGCTGGAGCGCACGCCGCACGGCATGATGCCGTCGCTGGCCGGGCGCGAGATGGAGCCGGGTATCCGCCGCGCGCTGAATGAGCTGCGCCACATCCCGGCGGACATCGCCGCCCGGCGTGGCGTACTGACTGGCACGGTGCGCATTGGCGCGCTGCCGCTGGGGCGCACCCGGCTGCTGCCGCAGGCGATTATCCTGCTGCTGTCGCGCTATCCGGCGGTGAAGGTGATGACCAACGAGAGCGCCTTCGGCATGTTGGCCTCGGAGATGCGCGCTGGCGACATTGACTTCATCTTTGGCGCGCTGCGCAACAGTGAGGAGGCGGCGGACATCACCCGCGAGACGCTGTTCCGGGAGGATATGGTACTGCTGGCGCGGCGCGGCCACCCGCTGGCGGCGCAGGGCGCGACGCTGGCGGATCTGCAACGGGCGCAGTGGGTGCTGCCGCGCGCCGATACGCCCGCGCGGCGGCTGTTGGAGGGGTGCTTCCAGTCGATGGGGCTGCCCGCGCCGTCGCCACAGGTGGAGAGCGGCGATCTGGCGCTGGTGCGTGGGCTGCTGCTGCACTCTGACATGCTGGCGGCGGTCTCCGCCCACCAGCTGGAGCATGAGCTGGCGCGCGGGGAGCTGGTGCGGCTGGCGCCAGCGCTGACCGGTACTGGCCGTGACATCGGCCTGACCTGCCGCACGGGCTGCCTGCACTCACCGGCCGCGCAGGCGATGATCGACTGCCTGCGCGAGGTGTGCGCCGCCGCGCCAGCTGGCTAGGCCCCTTTTTTGCCAGCCACCGAGTAGAGCACCTGCTGGTTGCGGGTCTTCTGGAACTCCTCCAGCGTCTGGCCGCGCATCGCCGAGTAGATGTGCAAGTTGGAGACGCCGACCACCGCCCCCAGCTTCTCCAGCAGGAAGAAGCTGACGCCGTAGTGGATCAGGCCGCGCCAGTCGCGCGCCTCCAGCAACTGCTGCTCCTCCGCCGTCAGCCCGCCCTCGGCATAGAGCGCCTGTGGCTCATGCAGGAAGCGCTCACGCCACGTCGGCTGGATCAGCCGGTGCAGGAAGCGGTTGATGCGGATCGCCTTCAGGCTGCGCGCGTGGGTGAAGGGGTAGGTGCCCGGTAGCGACTCCACACCGGCCAGCTGGGCCTGAATCTTGTCGCGCTGACGCTGGTGGACATCCACCGGTGCCTCGCGGGCGCGGTTCTCCAGAATCAGCGTGGCGATGCCGGTCATGGAGGGGAGGTAGTACGCCTCATGCAGCTTCTCCACGTTGGCCGACAGCGCGCCGCGCATCACCAGCCACATGATCACCTCCGCCCCCTCCAGCCCGCCGAGGGTGGCGTACTCCGCCAGCGTCATCTCGGTCAGCCGCTCCGGGTCGTTGACCAGCATGTCGATGAACTGCGCGTCCCACTCCGGGTTGTTGAAGCCGCAGCGCTCGCCGTGCACCTGATGGGAGACGCCGCCGGTCGCCACCACCGCCACCTTCAGATCCTCCGGGAAACTCTCAATCGCCCGGCGCAACGCCTGCCCCAGCCGGTAGCAGCGGCGGGCGGTAGGGATCGGGAACTGCAACACACCAATCTGCAACGGCACCACCGGCACCGGCCACCCCTTCTCCCACGGCAGTAGCGCGGAGAGCGGCGAGAACAGGCCGTGATCCAGCGCCTTGTCCTGGAAGAAGGCCATGTCGAACTCATCGGCCATCAGGCTCGCGCCGATGTGCTGCGACAGCGCCGCGTGGCCCTGAATGGGCGGCAGGTCACGCCGGCCGCCGCCCTCATCCGCCACCTCATAGTGATCGTCAATCCCCAGCACAAAGGTGGAGTAGTGGTCGAAGAAGAAGGAGGTGACGTGGTCATTGAAGATGTAGAGCAGTACGTCAGGTTGCTTCTCCTCCAGCCAGCGCTGCATCGGCGCGAAGCCGTCAAAAATCGGCGCCCAGGCGCTCTCCTGCTGCTTGTGGTGATCGACGGCGAAGCCGATGGTCGGCGTGTGTGACACGGCGAGCCCGCCAATTATCTTTGCCATAGGTGACCTCGTGGTTAGCGGTTGTTCATGGTGCGAGAGAGGGCCGGCAGATCGTTGAGATCAATGCCTTTTACCTGCTCCGGCGGATGGGCCTTCTGGTGCCGGGTGATGGCGATGGCCGCCAGCAGGGCAGGAATGGCCAGGATAATAAAGATGCTGGCCGCGCCGGGGAAGGCGACCAGCAGCACGCCGCCCAGCGAGGAGCTGAGGATCGCGCCGGAGCGGCCGATGCCATGCATCCAACTGACGCCGGTGGCGCGCATCTCGGTGGGATAGAAGGCCGGGGAGAAGCCCTGCAAGCCATTCTGCGCGCCGTTGATGCAAAAGCCGCTGAAGAACACTAGCACCGCCAGCGCCGTCGGGCCGAAGTCGCCCAGCCCCTGTGACAGCAGACAGGCCGCGCCGACCAGATAGAACAGGCCGATGATATATTTGGCGGCGAAGCGATCCATCAGGTAGCCCACCAGCAGGCCGCCGAGCGGGCCACCCAGCTGAAACAGGCCGGAGATCATCGCCGCCCGCTCCAGCGAGAAGCCGCTGGTGCGCATGATGGTCGGCAGCCAGCCATTCAGCAGGTAGATGACGAACAGCCCCATAAAGTAGGTCAGCCACAGCACCAGCGTGCCGCGCGCGTAGCCCTTGCTGAAGAGTTGCAGCACCGGTGCCTGCTTGCGGATCACCGGCGTGTTGAGCACAAAGGTAGTCTCCGGCGCGAAGTGGCCGCCAGCGCGGCGCAGCACCGCGGCAATCTTCTCGCGGCTAACGCGGCGCACCACCATGTACATCGCCGACTCTGGCAGCATCACCATCAGCACCGGCAGCAGCAGCAGCGGCACCAGCCCGCCAAACAGCAGCACCGACTTCCAGCCCCAGTCGGGCAGCAGCCCGGCGGCGATAAACCCGCCCGCGCCGGAACCGATATTAAAGCCGCTGTACATCAGGGCGATGGTCAGGCCACGCCGCCGCGCTGGCATGTACTCCGACACCAGCGTCACGCAGTTGGGCATCACCGCGCCCAGCCCCAGCCCGGCGAGGAAGCGCAGCACTGCCATCTCAAACGGGGTGCGGGCGAAGGCGCACAGCAAACTGAACAGCGCGAAGCCAGCCACCGACACCAGCAGCACACGCTTGCGCCCGAGGCGATCCGACCACGGGCCGGCAATCAGCGCGCCAAGGGCGACGCCAAACATCGCCGCGCCCAGAATCGGCCCCATCTGCGCGCGGGAGATGCCCCAATCCTCAATCAGCGCCGGGGCGATAAAGCCCATCACCGCCGCATCGTAGCCATCAAACATGATGATGATGAAACACAGCGCCAGTACCAGCCACTGGTAAGCGGAGATCGGGCGGGCATCGATCCAGCCCTTCACATCGACAATCGGGTGGTTGTTCATCGGGTACGCTCTCTGTTTTTTTTATCAATACGTGATCGGGTTAAAATTTTCAGTGGGCATGACCCAGCGAAAAGCGCGTGCCGGGAGGGTTTTCCGGCAAGCTGTTTTTATTTTTTATATTAAAATCAGATGATTAATTATGGGTGATCCGGTGGTGCAGCTACCAAGGTAGGGAGGCGGGCAGGGTTTGTCTGCCATAAAATAGTTATGCAGGTATGAGTTTTCTTTATTTGTTGAGCGCGGTCAGAAATTTGGTAAGTGCAGGGGAGGGGGAGCCATGCGCCAGTGGCACATGGCAAAAAGTCAGGGGGCTTTGCGGGCGGCGTCTTTGCGCGCGTCACGTTTCTTGCGCAGCTTGTCCCAGATTTTGGTCTCTTGCCCACGCCACAGGCGCTGGATATTGTCGTGGTGGCGCATCAGGATCAGGCAGGAGAGCATGGCAACCGGGAAGGTGTACTGGGGCTTGAACCACCAGACGTAGAACGGGGCGATCAGCGCACTGACGATGGCGCCGAGCGAGGAGTAGCCACTGAGCAGTATTGTCAGCAGCCAGGTGCCGGTCATCAGGCCGGTCAAATCCCAGCCGATGGGCGCGATGGCACCGAACGCAGTGGCGACGCCCTTGCCGCCACGGAAGCGGAAGAAGACCGGGTAGATGTGGCCGAGGCAGGCAGCGATGGCGGTCAGGCCGAGGTAGAAGGGCGCGACGTTGGATTTGTATGCCAGCCAGACCGGCAGCATCCCTTTCAGCACGTCAAATACCAGCACCGCGGCGGCGGCGGCGCGGCCACCGATGCGCAGCACATTGGTGGCACCGGGATTGCCGGAGCCATGCAGGCGCGGGTCGGGCAGGCGGGCCAGGCGGCAGACCAGGATGGCACTGGAAATTGAGCCACATAAATACGCGAGGATGATCATCCCAAGCGCGGTAGCACTCATAACAGGGTTCCGTTCAATAGAGGTCGTGTTAGACGCGGCATCTGTGGATAATACGCACATTCCGCCGGAAGTGGTATCCGGCAGGGCCAAAAATAGAGAATGACGTAATGGACATTGTATTTATAGAACAATTGACGGCGATCACCACCATTGGCGTGTACGACTGGGAGCAGACCATCCAGCAAAAGTTGGTGTTTGACATCGAGATGGCCTGGGACAATCGCCCGGCCGCTGCCAGTGACGACGTAAAAGATTGCCTGAGTTATGCCGATGTCAGTCAGGCGATCCTGCAACACGTTGAAGGTGGGCGCTTTGCGCTGGTGGAGCGGGTGGCAGAGGAAGTATCTGAATTGTTGCTCCAACGCTTCAAATCCCCGTGGGTCCGTATTAAGGTCAGTAAGCCCGGCGCGGTGGCTCAGGCCGCACGGGTTGGGGTGATCATTGAGCGTGGCACTCGCCCGCACTGACCTTACGCGTCAGAATTAATGTCACTGGAATGAAACCAAAGACCGGTAACTTGGTCATACGTAACGAAATGTTAAGCGGCAACTTTTTTGCCGCTTTTTTATGACGTTAATTCTAGGGGTAAGGAACATTTCATGACGGATCTCCATTCGTTAGTGGTTGCGTTTATTCTTGGCGTGGTCGAAGGCTTGACCGAATTTCTGCCGGTATCCTCTACCGGGCATATGATTATTGTGGGCACCTGGCTCGGCTTTACCGATGACAAAGCGAAATTCTTTGAAGTCATCATCCAGCTCGGTTCCATCCTCGCGGTGGTGGTGATGTTCTGGCGCCGCCTGTTTGGCCTGATTGGTATCCGTTTCGGTGAAGTGCCGCACGAGGGGATTACCACCGGCCGACTGTCGCTGATACACATTTTGCTGGGGATGTTCCCGGCCGTGGTGATTGGCCTGACGCTGCATGAGCAGATCAAGGCGTTGTTTGAGGTGAAAAACGTGGTGTACGCGCTGGTGGTCGGGGGCTTCCTGCTGCTGGCCGCGGAGTGGCTGAAGCCAAAACAGCCGAAATCACCGGGGCTGGATGACCTGACCTACCGTCAGGCGTTCATGATTGGCTGCTTCCAGTGTCTGGCACTGTGGCCGGGCTTCTCCCGTTCAGGTGCCACCATCTCCGGTGGGATGCTGATGGGCGTCAGCCGCTATGCGGCGTCGGAGTTCTCCTTCCTGCTGGCGGTGCCGATGATGATGGGCGCCAGCGCGCTCGATCTCTATAAAAGCTGGCACTTCCTGAGCCTGTCAGATCTGCCAATGTTCGCCGTGGGCTTTATCACCGCCTTCGTGGTGGCGCTGATCGCCATCAAGACCTTCCTGGCCGTGATCAAACGCTTCTCCTTTGTGCCGTTCGCCATCTACCGCTTCATCGTGGCCGGCGTGCTCTACTTCGTCTTCTTTGCCTGATCGTGGCCGAGAAAAAAAGCCCCGCTTCGGCGGGGCTTTTTTATGGGCGAACGCCACTCACTCGACCAGTAGCTGCTGATAAGCCTTCCACTCCGCCAGCGCCACGGTACGGCGGCGGCGCAGCTCCTCACGAATCTCCGCGCCCTTAAAACCCGCGTCCAGCACCTCCTTGATCGATACCCCCAGCGCGGTCTGGTAGGCGGCGCGCAGGTAGTCGCCCTGGATGTAGGGGCGATCTTCCAGACCGGTGCGTCCGCGCGCGTCCGCCTCACTGGTCATGATCATCTGCTCCAGCCGCTCCGGCTTGCGCCAGACGTCAATCGCATCCAGCAGCGCCAGCAGTGCCTCCGGCTGCAGCCGGTTGATGGTGTGGATCAGGTCGTGGTGCTCCGCCACCAGCAGCGCCAGATCGCGCACCGGGTTGGGCACCCGCAGGCGTTGGCACAGCTCCGCCACCAGCGTCACGCCAGCCGGGCCGTGGCCGGGGTGGTGCGGCCACTTCTCACGCGGGGTCAGCCCCTTGCCGAGGTCATGCACCAGCGCCGAGAAGCGCACATCCACCGCCGGGCTGAGCTGGGCGGCGATGCGCAGCGTCATCAGGGTGTGGATGCCGGTGTCGATCTCCGGATGCCACTTCACCGGCGCGGGCACGCCGAACAGCCGGTCAATCTCCGGGAACAGCACCGCCAGCGCGCCACAGTCGCGCAGCACCTGGAAGTAGATCTGCGGCTGCTGCGTCAGCAACGCCTTCTCGGTCTCTTTCCAGACGCGCTCCGGCGTCAGGTGCGCCAATTCGCCCCCTTCCGCCATCTCCGCCATCAGGGCCTGCGTCTCCGGTGCGACGGTAAAACCGAGCTGGGCGAAGCGGGCGGCAAAGCGCGCCACCCGCAGCACCCGCAGCGGGTCTTCACCAAAGGCTGGCGAAACGTGGCGCAACAGGCGGTCATGCAGATCCTGCACGCCGTGGTAGGGGTCAACCAGCGCGCCGTGGGCGTCACGGGCGATGGCGTTGATGGTCAGGTCACGGCGCAGCAAATCCTGCTCCAGGGTAACGTCCGGGTCGGCATGGCACTCAAAGCCGGTGTAGCCCCGGCCCGATTTGCGCTCGGTGCGTGCCAGTGCGTACTCCTCGCGGCTCACCGGGTGGAGGAAGACCGGGAAATCGCGGCCAACCTGCTGGTAGCCCTGCGTCAGCAACTGCTCCGGCGTCGCGCCGACCACCACCCAATCCTGTTCGGTGACGGGAAGGTGCAACAAAGAATCACGGACAGCGCCGCCCACCAGATAAATCTTCACGGTTCAACTCCTGAAAAGGGTACTGCCGGACACGGGCAACCCGTGCCGGATAAACACAGACTGTGTTGAGTGTAGCGTGGTGCGCCGGGGAAAGACAAAAGGGCACGGGCGTGCCCTGTGGAAGGCGGGCGGCGGGAAGTTAGCTCATCCAGCGATCTTTTTTCTTGCGGCGCGGCACCAGGTGCGGTAATAGCAGGCCCAGCACCAGACCGGCGCCCAGCACGCCACCGCCATACATGAACCACTGCAAAATGATGGTGCGCTGCTTGTCATCCAGCTGCACGTTGACCGCGTTCACCTTCTTGTCGGCCACGATCAGCTGGTCTTTCAGCTTCTGGTTCTCGCTTTTCAGGCCGTTGATGATGCCGTCACTGGCCGCCACTTTCTGCTGCATCTCGGCAGTGCGCTGGTTCCAGCTGTTGTCGATATTGGTCAGCTTGTCGGTCAGGGTCTTCACCTGCTGCTCCAGGTTGGGCACGCGGGTACGCAGGCTTGGCTGGTCGCTCAACTGGTCGAGGGGGATCCAGGTGGTACGCCCTTTGGCGTCGAGGATCTGGCCGTAGTGGGTACTGTCATTGACGCTCAGGAGGGTCACTTCGTCGCCGGCGTTCAGCGTGCCGACAATGCGGTACTGGTTGCCGGGGCCACTGTGGACGTAGGTGTTGAGTTCGTCAGAGATATAACGCTTTTCGTCAGCGTGGGCGGCCCAGGTCACGCTCAAAGTGAGCAAAGTAAGGGAGATCAGGCGTAATTTCTGCATTATTCCATCGTATTTGGCTAAATTTAGGGGAAAGATACTAATGAGTTAAGTGTGACGGCGCAACGCATAAACCGGAATGAGAACTATCTTACTATCCGGCCGCGTGCCCGCGCGTCTCCTGCCCTCGTCGGGCAGGGGCGCACCCTCTCTTGCCCTAAGTGAAATCGCCGCGATGTTCATGTGGCTGGCAAGGTGCGTCACCAACAAGGTCTGACAGCAGGGAGCGCGGAAAAGTTCGCGAGGCGTGCCGCAAGCTTGCCGCACGGCACAAGACTTCATTGCGGCTATTGCGATACTATTCAGCGCTATAATTGATGGTGCTTATTTCCCGGCAGCGCGCCGGCAAACTTTGGTGTGAAAAACGATGACTGTAGAGATTGAACTGAAATTCATTGCCGCGCCTGCGGCGGTAGCGGCATTACCGGCCAAAGTTTCTTCCCTGAAAAGCCAGCACAGTGCGCCCCAGCACCTGACCAACATCTACTATGAAACCCCGGACAACACCGTGCGCGGCATGGACATGGGTCTGCGCATCCGTGGTTTTGATGGCCGCTATGAGATGACCATCAAGACCGCGGGCAAGGCGATGGGCGGCCTGCACCAGCGCCCGGAGTACAATGTGGAGCTGGAGGAGCCGACGCTCGATCTGGCGCGCTTCCCGGCGGAGATCTGGCCGGAGGGGTGTGACGTGATGGCCCTGCAAGGCGAGCTGCAACCGCTGTTCCAGACCGACTTTATGCGTGAGAAGTGGCTGGTGACCTTCCAGCAGAGCGAGATTGAGATTGCCCTCGACCAAGGCAGCGTCAAGGCTGGCGAGCTGAGCGAACCGCTCTGTGAGATTGAGCTGGAGCTGAAAGATGGCAACACCGACGACCTGCTGGCGCTGGCGGCCTGGCTGGGTGAAGAGGGCGGCCTGCGTCAGGGCGGCTTGAGCAAGGCGGCGCGCGGCTACCATCTGGCGAAGGGCAACGAACCACGCAAAATCCGCCCGATCCCGGTCTGGACGCCGCCGGCCAAGGCCACCGTCGAGCAGGGGATGGCTGGCGTGCTGGAGCTGGCGCTCGGCCACTGGCAGTACCATGAGGAGCTGTGGCTACGCGGCGACAAGCAGGCGCGCCATGCGGTGATTGAGGCGCTGGTGATGGTGCGACAGGCGCTGGCGATCTTTGGCGGGCTGGTGCCGCGCAAGGCGACCAGCGATCTGCGTAACCTGTTCAACGACCTGGAGCCGCAGATTGCTGACCCGGCTGTCGAGGGTCAGACGCTCTGCTTCAGCCCGGCCTATCTGAAGTGTAAGTTAGCGCTTACTTCTTATCTGGCGACCGCTGGCTGGAATGCGCATGTTGATGCCAAGAGCCGCCAGAAGCTGGATGGCTCCTTCAAGCGCTTCGCTGACATCATGCTGGGCCGCACGGCAGCAGACATCAAAGAGGCGTTCAGCCGCCCGCTGACCGACGAGGGCTACCGCGACCAGCTGCCGCGCCTCAACCGCCAAATCATCGCGCTGCACCTGCTGGCCGGTGCCTACCCGCAGAGCGCGTGGCAGGGCTATATCGAAAACTGGCAGGCGCTGCAACAGTCGATTGTCCAGCAGCAGCAAGCTTGGCTGGAGGCGGCCCGCAAGCACGCGGTGCAGCAGCCAGCCTTCTGGCTCAACGGCACCCCCACCAAAAACGCCTGACCCCGACCCTCATTTAGCCCGCGCCCGCGCGGGCTTTTCTTAATAAGGACCATGAGATGTTACCACTGCCTCCCCCGCTGCTTGCACAGGCCGATAGCCAGATGAGCCGCCTTGCCCCTGATGCCGACCTGACGCAACAGGCGCGCGCGGTACTGGCGCTGAGTGACTTTGTCAGCGACAGTCTGGCGGCCCACCCCGCGTGGCTGGCGGCGTTGCAGGACGCACCGCCGCAGCCGGAGGAGTGGCGGCACTATGCCAACTGGCTGGCGGAGGCGCTGACAGAGGCCGGGGATGAGCCAGCGCTGATGCGCGTGCTGCGCCAGTTCCGCCGCCGCATCATGACGCGCATCGCCTGGGCGCAGGCGATTCAGGCGAGCAGCACCGAGCAGACGCTGCAACAGCTCAGTGTGCTGGCGGAGACGCTGATCGTCGCGGCGCGGGATTGGCTCTACGCGGCCTGCTGCCGTGAGTGGGGCACCCCCTCGGGCGCGGAGGGCACGGCGCAGCCGCTGCTGATCCTTGGCATGGGCAAGCTGGGCGGCGGCGAGTTGAACTTCTCCTCTGACATCGACCTGATCTTCGCCTACCCGGAGAATGGCGAGACGCGCGGCGGACGGCGGGTGCTGGACAACGCCCAGTTCTTCACCCGGCTGGGGCAGCGGCTGATCAAGGCGCTCGACCAACCGACGGTGGATGGCTTTGTCTACCGCGTGGACATGCGGCTGCGGCCCTTTGGCGACAGTGGCCCGCTGGTGATGAGCTTCCCGGCGCTGGAAGATTACTACCAGGAGCAGGGGCGCGACTGGGAGCGCTACGCGATGGTCAAGGCGCGGCTGATGGGCGACGCTGGCGATGCCTATAGCCGCGAGCTGCACCAGATGCTGAAGCCGTTCGTGTTCCGCCGCTACATCGACTTCAGCGTCATCCAGTCGCTGCGCAATATGAAGGGGATGATCGCCCGTGAGGTACGGCGGCGTGGGCTAACGGACAACATCAAGCTGGGGGCGGGCGGCATCCGCGAAATTGAGTTTATCGTGCAGGTGTTCCAACTGATCCGCGGCGGGCGTGAGCCGCAGTTGCAGCAACGGGCGCTGTTGCCGACGCTGCGCACGGTGGGCGAATTGGGGCTGCTGCCGCCGGAGCAGGTGGCACAGCTGGCGGAAGCCTACCTGTTCCTGCGTCGGCTGGAGAACCTGTTGCAGGCGATCGCCGACGAGCAGACCCAGACCCTGCCAGCCGACAGCCTCAACCGCGCGCGGCTGGCGTGGGGCATGGGCTTTGCGGGCTGGACGGCGCTGTCGCAAGCGCTGGAGGCGCAAATGCGTGCGGTGCGTGCGGTGTTCGACCAGCTGATTGGCGACGACACCCCTGAGCCGGGCGAAACCAGCGATCAGGAGCTGTACGTCAGCCTGTGGAGCGACGCGCGGGAGGAGGGCGATCTCGCCCCGCTGACGCCGCCGCACCTCTCGCCAGAACAGCAGGCGGAGCTGCTGCGCAACCTGCGTGCTTTCCGTCAGGACGTGGACAAACGCACCATTGGCCCACGCGGCCGCGAGATGCTCGACCTACTGATGCCGCGCCTGCTGGCGGAAGTGTGTGCTCACTCTAAAGCCGAGGTGGCGCTGGTGCGTGTGACCGGGTTGCTGCTCGGCATTGTCACCCGTACCACCTACATTGAGCTGCTGGTGGAGTATCCCGGCGCGCTCAAGCAACTGGTGCGGCTGTGTGACGCCTCGCCGATGGTGGCGGAGCAGTTGGCGCGCTACCCGCTGCTGCTGGACGAGTTGCTCGATCCCCAGACCCTCTACCAGCCGATTGCGTTGGACGCCTACCGCGATGAGCTGCGCCAGTACCTGATGCGCGTGCCAGAGGAGGATGAGGAGCAGCAACTGGAGGCGATGCGCCAGTTCAAGCAGGCGCAGCACCTGCGCATTGCCGCGGCGGACATCGCTGGCGTGCTGCCGGTGATGAAAGTGAGCGATCACCTCACCTATCTGGCGGAGGCGATGATTGAGAGCGTGGTGCAGCAGGCGTGGGGGCAGATGGTGCGCCGCTACGGCGAGCCAGCGCACCTGGCCGGGCGCGAGGGGCGCGGCTTCGCGGTGATTGGCTACGGCAAGCTGGGCGGTTGGGAGCTGGGCTATAGCTCCGATCTCGATTTGGTGTTTCTGCTCGATTGCCCGGATGACGTGATGACCACCGGCGAGCGCAGCATTGATGGCCGCCAGTTCTACCTGCGGCTGGCGCAGCGCATCATGCACCTGTTCAGCACCCGCACCTCCTCCGGCATTCTGTATGAGGTGGACGCGCGCCTGCGCCCCTCCGGCGCGGCCGGGATGCTGGTCAGCACCGTCAGCGCGTTCGCCGAGTACCAGCAGCAGGACGCCTGGACCTGGGAGCATCAGGCGCTGGTGCGCGCGCGCATGGTGCACGGCGACCCGCTGATCCGCCAGCAGTTCGACGCCATCCGGCGTGATATTCTGTGCCGCCCACGTGACGCCACCACCCTGCAACAGGAGGTGCGTGAGATGCGCCAGAAGATGGTGACGCACCTCGGTAGCAAGCAGGCGGATCGCTTTGACATGAAATCCGACCCCGGCGGCATCACGGATATTGAATTCATTGCCCAATACCTTGTCCTACGCTATGCCGCCCAGCAACCGGCGCTGACCCGCTGGTCAGACAATGTGCGGATTTTCGGCCTGATGGCCCAGCACGGCATCATGGAGGAGCAGGAGGCGGCAGCGTTGACCCACGCCTACGTCACCCTGCGCGATGAGATCCACCATCTGGCATTGCAGACCCTCTCCGGCAAGGTGGCGGGCGAGGCATTCGCGGCGGAGCGCAATCAGGTTACAGAGAGTTGGCGGCGTTGGCTGGGGTAACCCGTCGGCGTCGTACACGGGGATCGCCACGTGCGTGGGGTTCCCGGCAAGGGCGTCAGTAAGAAGCATACGCATGGGTGGGAAGCATTCACGCTTATGATAATATCACGCACAAATTTTCAGTATTTATTAGTCTGGAGTATGGGATGAAAGTAACACTGCCTGATTTTCGCCGCGCCGGCGTACTGGTGGTTGGCGATGTCATGTTGGATCGCTACTGGTATGGGCCGACCAGCCGCATTTCACCGGAAGCCCCGGTGCCGGTAGTAAAAGTCGATACCATCGAGGAGCGGCCCGGCGGTGCGGCAAACGTGGCGATGAACATCGCCTCGCTCGGCGCGGCTTCGCGTCTGGTGGGCCTGACCGGTGAGGACGATGCGGCGCGCGCGCTGAACGCCAAGCTGGATGAGGTGAATGTGCAGTGTGACTTCGTGGCCGTGCCGACCCACCCGACCATCACCAAGCTGCGCGTGCTGTCACGCAACCAGCAGCTGATCCGCCTCGATTTCGAGGAGGGGTTTGAGGGCATCGACCCGCAGCCGGTGCTGGAGCGCATCCGCCAGGCACTGCCGACCAGCGGCGCGCTGGTGCTCTCTGACTATGCCAAGGGCGCGCTGGCCGACGTGCAGCCAATGATCGCGCTGGCGAAAGCCGCCGGTGTGCCGGTGCTGGTTGACCCGAAGGGCAATGACTTTGAGCGCTACCGTGGCGCGACCCTGCTGACGCCGAACCTCTCCGAGTTTGAGGCGGTGGTAGGGCGCTGCAAGGATGAGGAGCAGCTGGTGGAGCGCGGGATGCGCCTGATCGCGGACTTTGATCTCTCTGCGCTGCTGGTGACCCGCTCCGAGCAGGGCATGACGCTGCTTCAGCCGGGCAAGGCACCGCTGCACCTGCCAACCGAAGCGCAGGAAGTGTATGACGTGACCGGTGCCGGTGACACGGTGATCGGCGTGCTGGCAGCCTCGCTGGCGGCCGGCAACTCGCTGGAGGAGTCCTGCTTCCTCTCCAACGCCGCCGCGGGCGTGGTGGTGGGCAAGCTCGGCACCTCCACCGTCTCGCCGATGGAGTTGGAGAACGCCATCCACGGCCGCGCCGAGTCCGGCTTTGGCGTGATGACCGAGGCACAGCTCAAGCAGGCGGTGGCCGACGCGCGCAAGCGTGGCGAAAAGGTGGTGATGACCAACGGCGTGTTCGACATTCTCCATGCTGGCCACGTCTCCTATCTGGCGAATGCCCGCAAGCTTGGCGACCGTTTGATTGTGGCGGTCAACAGCGACGCCTCCACCAAGCGCCTGAAGGGCGAGTCGCGCCCGGTCAACCCGGAGACGCAGCGCATGATCGTGCTGAGCGCGCTGGAGGCGGTGGACTGGGTGGTGCTATTTGAAGAGGACACCCCGCAGCGCCTGATCGCTGGCATCCTGCCTGACCTGCTGGTGAAGGGCGGCGACTACCAGCCGCATGAGATCGCTGGCAGTGAAGAGGTGTGGGCTGCGGGCGGTGACGTGCGCGTGCTGAACTTTGAGGATGGCTGCTCCACCACCAACATCATCAACGTGATCAAAAACCGCGGCTAATTGTTGCGGCCAAAGAAAAAGGACACCACGGTGTCCTTTTTTTATGGGGTTATTGCGCTTCCGGCGGGGTGGTGCTGACCGGCGGCGTAACGGTGCTGGCCGGGGCAGAGGCCGGCGCGGACGCGGAGCCGGTGATCGGGGTGGTCACGGGGTCAGTGATGATGGCCGGGGCAGCGGGGGTCGGCTGGCGGCCCTCCAGCGCTTCCAGACGCTGTTCCAGCAGCGCCATCTTTTCGCGGGTGCGCAGCAGGACTTGGGTCTGCACGTCGAACTCTTCGCGGTTGACCAAATCAAGGCGAGTCAGCTGGGATTGCAGCACCTGGCGGATCTTCTTCTCGATATCTTCCCCGAAGTCGCGGATGCCTTTCGGCATCGACTCATGCACCTGGCGTGCGATCTGTTCTATTTTTTTCGGGTCAATCATGATCTTTCCCTTGTTTGGATAAAAGTTTCTTAAGCGTAGTGTAATCCGAGTTGGGTGTCGTATAAACCCTTGTTGCCGATTCGTGACGGGAATCAGATAAAGAGGGTTTTTTGTACAGCCGGGCGGGTGAAAAAATGGCAAAGCTTAGCCAAAAACGAGAATTGCCCTGCTAACCCATTGGCGCTATAGTAAACACGCTTATTCTCAGGGCGGGGTGAAACTCCCCACCGGCGGTAAACCTCAGGCGCGGCCAACTGGCCCCTGTGGAAGCCCGCGAGCGCTTGGGCCGGCAACGGCGCAAGGTCAGCAGATCCGGTGCAATTCCGGGGCCGACGGTTATAGTCCGGATGGGAGAGAGTAACGGCTTTTGTCGGGCATGACGCCCACATGCGTTATCTTTTGAATTGCGCCCCTTGGGCGTGATGACCTCCTCAAGATCGCCCTGATTCTGGTAATCCATAATTTTAATGAGGTTTTTTACCATGAATCAGACGCTACTTTCCGAATTCGGTACTGCTTTTGAGCGCGTTGAACGCGCACTCGATGCCCTGCGCAATGGGCGCGGGGTAATGGTGCTGGATGATGAAAACCGCGAAAACGAAGGTGACATGATCTTCGCCGCCGAAACCATGACGGTCGAGCAGATGGCGCTGACCATTCGCCACGGCAGCGGCATCGTCTGCCTCTGCATGACCGAAGAGCGCCGCCAGCAGCTGGAACTGCCGATGATGGTGGAGAACAACTCCAGCCAGTTCCAGACCGCCTTTACCGTGACCATTGAAGCGGCGAAGGGCGTGACCACCGGCGTCTCCGCTGCCGACCGCATCACCACCATCCGCGCTGCCGCCGCCGATGACGCCCGCCCGAGCGACCTGAATCGCCCCGGCCACGTCTTCCCGCTGCGCGCGCAGAATGGCGGCGTGCTGACTCGCCGCGGCCATACTGAAGCAACCATCGATCTGGTGTCGCTGGCGGGCTTTAAGCCGCTGGGCGTGCTCTGCGAGCTGACCAACGATGACGGCACCATGGCCCATGCGCCAGAGGCGATCGTGTTCGCCAAGCAGCACGACATGCCAGTGGTGACGATTGAGGATCTGGTGGCCTACCGCCAGAACGAAACCCGTCAGGCCAGCTGATTGCTGCCATAAAAAAGGGCTGCCGATGGGCAGCCCTTTTTATTTGCGTTGCCGTCAGCCGACCCCGCCGCTCTGCAACAGCGTCAGGCTGAAGCCCATCACCGACATGCCGCACAGCACGCCGTAGCTGGGATTGTTGTTCGGGTCGATCTCTTTCGCCAGCGGCATCAACTCATCTACCGACAGCGCCACCATGATGCCAGCCACCGCCGCCATGATTGAGGCCATCATCACGGGCGACACCAGCGGCCCCAGCAGCGAGAAGGCCAGCAGCCCGCCGAGCACCTCCGCCATGCCGGAGACCCCCGACCAGAGCAGCGCCTTGGACTTGGAGCCAGTGGCGGCGTACACCGGGCCAGCCACCGCCAGCCCCTCAGGAATGTTGTGGATGGCCACCGCCAGCGCGATGCCCAGCCCCAGCTCCAGATCGGCGCTGGCCGTGACGAAGGTGGCAATCCCCTCCGGGAAGTTGTGCAGGCTGATGCCCAGCGTCAGCAGCAGCGCGGTGCGCTTCAGGCTGCGCGGCGTGAGCTGCCCCTCCATTAAGTCCTGCGGGTGGGCGTGCGGCAGCATCCGGTCGAGGGCAAAGTAGCCCAGCAGGCCGAGCATGAACATGCCGTAGCCGAGCAGCGGCGACATGCCTTCGGTATGCAGCGCGGCAGGCAGCATCTCCATCAATGAAATTAATAGCATAATCCCGGCAGCAAAGCCGAGCGCAAAGGCCAGCAGCCGGTTGGAAGGCTTCTGTCCGATGATGCCCAGCAGCGCGCCCAAAAACGTGGCGCCTCCGGCCAACAGGGTAAGGATTAACGGTACTGACATGATGGCTCCTTTCATGTAATTCCATCGACAGCGGGTGGGGTCATACCCGGTAACGCGCCTGATGCGCACAGGTGTCCTGGCCTGGATATTCAAAATTTCTGAACATCTTCTTCATGGTTATCAGGCTGTCACCTCCTGGGAAAGAGAGTAACGTATTTTGTTATCGGCGGCAGGGGCTTTTGCCTTTTGCTGCATTCAAAGTATACCGCAGCAAGGATAAATTATGACCACTTCCCGTATGCCAGCGCTGTTTCTGGGCCACGGCAGCCCGATGAATGTGCTGGAAGAGAACCTCTATACCCGCACCTGGCGCGCGCTGGGTGAAACCCTGCCCCGGCCCAAAGCAATTCTGGCGGTCTCTGCCCACTGGTACACCCGTGGCACCGCGGTGACGGCGATGGCCGCGCCGCGCACCCTCCACGATTTTGGCGGCTTCCCGCAGGCGCTGTTTGATACCCGCTATCCGGCGCCCGGTTCACCGGCGCTGGCGGCGCGCGTGCAGCAGTTGCTGGCCCCGACGCCGGTCATCGCCGATCAGGGCGAGTGGGGGCTGGATCACGGCTCATGGGGCGTGCTGATCAAGATGTACCCGGAGGCCGATATCCCGGTGGTGCAACTGAGCATCGACGGCACCCAGCCTGCGGCCTACCACTACCAGCTCGGCCAGAAGCTGGCGGCGCTGCGTGATGAGGGGGTGATGATCGTGGCGAGCGGCAACGTGGTGCACAACCTGCGGCTGGCGAAGTGGCAGGGCGGCGGCGAGCCATATCCATGGGCGACGGCGTTCAATGACTATGTGCGTGAGAACCTGAGCTACCGTGGCGAGCACCATCCGCTGGTGGACTTCATGGCGCATGAGGGCGCGGCGCTCTCCAACCCGTCAGTGGAACACTACCTGCCGCTGCTCTATGTGCTGGGCAGTTGGGATGGCGAGGAGCCAGTAACGGTGCCGGTGGACGGCATTGAGATGGCGTCGTTGAGTATGCTGTCGGTACAGGTGGGGGGCTGACCCCCCACCCGGTATTTAGCCAACAATCACATGCGGGTAGAAGCGTGACAGATCCTGGGTAATCAGCGCCCGATCCTCACGCACGCCCATGCCGCAAGGCTGGTCATCCACTAGCCAGCTGCCAATCAGCGCGTAGCTATCGCCAAATTTCGGCAGTGGGTGGAACTGCTGGACGATCATGCCCTCCTCACCATAGGGGCCGTCCACGCGCTCCAGCTCCTGGCCATCCTTGATAATGCGGATGTTGGCTCCCTCGCGGGAGAAGAGTGGCTTGACCACATAGTGATCCAGCGGCGGGTGCGGCGCATCGGCAAAGTAGGCTGGCAGCAGGTTGGGGTGGTTGGGGAACATCTCCCACAGCAGCGGCAACAGCGCCTTGTTGGAGAGAATGCCCTTCCAGGCTGGCTCCAGCCAGCGTACCCCGGCATCTTCCAGCTTGGTGGAGAAGACCTCGCGGAACATGAACTCCCACGGGTAGAGCTTGAACAGGTTGCCAATCACCTGATCGTCCAGATCCGTAAACTGCCCGCGCTCGCCAAGGCCAATCTCATCAATGTAGAGGAAACGGCTGGGCAGCCCGGCCTCCTGGGCGCAATCCTGCAAATACTGCACGGTGCCGCGATCCTCATCGCTGTCACGGTAGCAGGTGAAGTGCAGCTGGCTGAAGCCGTGGCGCGCCTTCAGGTCAGCGAAGCGCTCAATCAGCCGCTCCTGCAAACTGTTGAACTGATCCGCGCCCGCTGGCACCTTGCCGGCCGCCAGTTGATCCTCCAGCCACAGCCACTGGAAAAACGCCGCCTCATACAACGAGGTGGGGGTGTCGGCATTATTCTCCAGCAGCTTCGGCGGGTTGACGCCGTCGTAGGCCAGATCGAGCCGCGAGTAGAGCGACGGCTGGCCGGTGCGCCAGGCACTGCGCACAAACTCCCGGCAGTGCGCCGGGATCTGGCAGCGCGCCAGCAACTCATCGCTGTTCACCACCCGCTCGACCACCTTGAGGCACATCTGGTGCAGTTCGGCGGTGGCCGCCTCAATCTCCTCCACCTGTTTCAGGGTGAAAGCGTAGCAGGCGTCCTCACACCAGTATGGCTCGCCATACATGGTGTGGTACTGAAAGCCGAACTCTTCCGCTTTGGCACGCCAGTTGGGGCGCTCCGGCAGGGTAATGCGTCTCATGTTATCCCCCGTACGAGCGTTGGGAGCCGCTGCTCATGCTGCTACGCTGAGCGGAGTTCTGCTTGGCGACGCTCTCACCAAAGCCGCCACGGGTGATGGTGCTGGTGGTGGCCGGTTTCGGTGCCATCGCGGAGGGCGGCACGTTGATGGTGCGGCCCGGCGTGGCGCTGCCATAGCTGCGGCCGCTGGCATCGACAAACTGGCCGTTGGCCGGGCTGGCCGCCGAGCGCGGGGTAAAGAGCGGCTGCTGGCGGTAACCGCCGCCGCCCATCATCCGGCCCATCATGTAGCCAGCCATCAGTGGCATCCAGAAGCTGCCGCTCTCTTGGGGGGCGGCGCTGGCCTGCGCAGGCGCCTGCGTGCACTGCCCCTCGCCAAATTCGGCGACGCAATCCTCACGGCTGGCGTACTTGGGCGCGGTGCGTGCCGCCTCTTTTTGCGCCTCGGTGAAGGCGGTTTTGCACTGCTCGGCATTGGATGGATTGGCCTTGCTGCAGTCGTCGGCATTTTGGTACATCGAGACCGTTTCATCGGCCTGCTCACAGCCGGCCAGGGCAAAGGCCGCGCCAATCGCCAGCGCCAGCGGTGCCATGCGGCACGACTTGCGGAACGCCGGCAGGTTGATGCTTCTCGTCCGTTTCATTGTGATATCTCCCCTTTTTATATAGGGCGGAACGCCCTCCCAGAGGGCATAAGGATAGGCGAAAGCTGATTACGTTTAAAGCAAGCGTACGCCACAATCAGGATGAACGCCCGCTTATGGGGCAAGAAAGAGAGACGGCGCCACAGGGGCGCCGTCAGGGGGCAGGGGATCAGTGTCGGAACGGGTTGGCCGAGGCTTTCGCCGGCTGGGTGCGGGCCTGATTTTGGCCCTGCATCTGCACTTCGCCGCTTTCTGGCTTCACGCCGCCATCCACCGCCGCATCCTGTGCCGCGTTCTCCGGGGCGACTGCCTCTGGCGTGGTCGGCACCGGTTTGCCCAGTGCGCCGTTCAGCATCTGGAGGTCATTCTCATTCAGCGTGCCAAGGGCTGATTTCACGTTCAACTGGTTGATCAAGTAGTTGTAACGCGCGCTGGAGAGCTGCTGCTTGGCGTTGTAGAGCGTGGTGGTGGCATCCAGCACGTCAACAATGGTGCGCGTTCCAACCTGATAGCCAGCTTCCGTCGCGTCCAGCGAGCTTTGCGCCGACACCACCGCCTGTTTGTAGGCGTTGATGCTGCTGATGGAGGCAGAGATATTGTTGAAGGAGGAGCGAACGGTCTGCACCACGCTGCGGTGCGCGCTCTCCAGCTGCTCACTGGCGCTAACGAAGTTGTACTGCGCCTGCTTGACCTGTGAGGTCACCGCGCCACCGCTATAGAGCGGCAGGTTGAAGCTCAGGCCAATCTGGTTCTGGCCAGCGTCGGTGTCGCTGTTGAGGTTGCGCGAGCCGCTATATTTGCTGTTGCTGATGCCGGAGGAGGCATTCAGGTCGAGGGTCGGCAGGTGGCCAGACTGGTAGTAACGGATCTGCTCACGCGCCAGATCCTGCGACAGGCGGGCAGAGAGCAGGTTGAGGTTGCGGCTCTCGGCCTCTTTCAGCAGGCTGCTGACCGGCTGCGGGCGCTGGGTATTGAAGGTGTCGATGTTGAGCGACGACAGCTCCGGGTAGTACTGGCCGGTCACCTGACGCAGGGACTCCAGCGCGTTGTCCAGATCGTTGCGGGCTGTGACTTCATTAGCCAGTACGCTATCATATTGGGCGCGGGCGTTCTGGACATCGGTGATCGCCACCAGCCCCACGTTGAAGCGCTGGGTGGTCTGGTCGAGCTGGCGGTAGATCGCCTGTTTCTGTGCTTCAATATAAGAAAGCGTATCAATCGCGCTCAACACATTGAAGTATGCCGTCGCGGTGTTTAAGATCAGGTTCTGCTGCGCCGTCTGGTAGGTGACATCCTGGATGCCTGCCTGCTTCTCCTGCAACGTCAGCGCACGCCATTTGGACATATCAAACAGGGTCTGGGTCAGTTGCAACGCGCCGCTGGTGACATTGCTCTCCGTATCCCGGGCATCCTTGAAGCCGCTGGTATAGGTGTAATCCGCACCCAAACCGAGTTGTGGCAGCAACGGACTGCGAGTCTCATTAATCTTTTCAAAGGCAGCATCGCGCTCTGCGGCAGACTGACGCAGGTCTGGGTTACTTTGGCGCGCCTGCTGATAAACCTGGAGAAGGTTCTCGGCGTGGCCCAGTTGACTCAGGCCAGACAGGCTCAGGCCAATAAGAAAGGGGAGCAGTTTCTTCATTTGCATTCCTTGTAATACAGCAGCGTTGCTTATTATGTATGGGCTGTCGATAACGAAAATTTTGCCGATTCTATCAGAGTATTAGATACAGGCGAGGTGGCTTAACGTGCCATCGCCCTTGAATCCTGTCAATCTACCACAACTATGTCCGAGTATAATTTATGAACACTCACGGTATTGACCTAAAACCGGTCAATGGCGCCGTTATACTCACCAGAGAGGGATCATCATGGCTTCATCCAACAACCCGTCGCCCGTCACCTTCACCAAAAATGATGTAGAAATTATTGCACGTGAGACACTCTACAGTGGTTTTTTTTCGCTCACCGCCTATCGTTTCCGTCACCGTTTGTTCAATGGTGAAATGAGTGGTGAAGTGCGGCGTGAGGTGTTTGAGCGCGGCCATGCCGCGGTGCTGTTGCCCTATGATCCCAAGCGCGACCAGGTGGTACTGGTAGAGCAGTTGCGTTTCCCGGCGCTGGAGACCAGCGACACGCCGTGGTTGCTGGAGATGGTGGCCGGCATTATTGAGCCAGGCGAAAGCCCGGAGCAGGTGGCCCGCCGTGAGGCGGTGGAGGAGGCCGGCCTGACGGTCGCGCGTTGCAAGCCGGTGCTGAGCTACCTCGCCAGCCCCGGCGGCACCAGCGAGCGTCTCTCCGTGATGGTCGGCGAAGTGGATGCCAGGATGGCGGAGGGTCTGCATGGACTGGCAGAGGAACATGAGGATATCCGGGTACATGTGGTCAGCCGTGAGCAGGCCTGTCGATGGGTGGAAGAAGGAGCTATTGATAACGCGGCCTCAATCATTGCCCTGCAATGGCTGGCGCTGCACCATGAATCGTTACGAAAAGAGTGGTCAACTGATGATTAAGCGCTATATCCCTGATTTCCCTGAAATGATGCGGCTGTGCGAAACCAATTTCGCGCAATTACGACGGTTGCTGCCGCGCAACGACGCCGCCGGTGAGACAATCAGCTATCAGGTGAATGGCGCCACCTACCGTTTGACGATTGTCGAATCCACGCGCTATACCTCTTTGGTGGAGATCCAGCAGACGGCCCCGGCGGTGAGCTACTGGAGCCTGCCGGCCATGACCGTGCGGCTCTACCACGACGCGATGGTGGCGGAAGTGTGTTCCAGCCAGCAGATCTATCGTTTCAAAGCACGTTATGATTATCCTAATAAAAAGTTGCATCAACGCGATGAAAAGCATCAAATTAACCAGTTTCTTGCTGATTGGTTGCGCTACTGTTTAGCGCATGGAGCGATGGCGGTTCCGGTTTGTTAGACAGAGTGAGATAACAAAGGACACCATTTGGAAAGCCTGTTTACGCTGCCTGTGGCCGGTGACGCCAAGGTCAGGATATTACAAATAACCGATACGCACCTGTTTGCCGGCGAGCACCAGACGCTGCTGGGCGTCAATACGCTCCGCAGTTACCACGCCGTGCTGGATGCGATTGCCGCCGAACAGCGGCCGGTTGACCTTATCGCGGCCACGGGCGATCTGGCGCAGGATCACTCGCTGGCGGCCTACCGCCACTTCACCGCCGGTATCCGTCGTTTTCAGGCGCCCTGTCTCTGGCTGCCGGGCAACCACGATTTCCAGCCAGCGATGGTGGACGCGCTGGCCGAGGCGGGCATCGCCCCCTCCAAACAGGCGCTGTTGGGCGATCACTGGCAGGTAGTGCTGCTTGACACCCAGGTGTTCGGCGTGCCGCACGGCGCCCTGAGCGAGTACCAGCTGGAGTGGTTGGAGCGCTGCCTGAAGGCTTACCCAGAGCGCCACACCCTGCTGATGCTGCACCACCACCCGCTGCCCTCCGGCTGCACCTGGCTTGACCAGCACAGCCTGCGCAACGCCCACGAGCTGGCGGCGCTGCTGGCGCGTTACCCACAGGTCTCCACACTGCTGTGCGGCCATATCCATCAGGAGATGGACGAGGAGTGGCATGGCCGCCGCCTGCTGGCGACGCCCTCCACCTGCGTCCAGTTCAAGCCGCACTGCACCAACTTCACCATCGACAGCGTGGCGCCCGGCTGGCGCTACCTCGATCTCTGGCCAGATGGCCGGCTGGAGACCGAGGTGTGCCGTCTCACCACGGATGAGTTCAGCCCGGACATGGATTCGGACGGTTATTGATGAACACCTTACTCTACCTGCACGGCTTTAATAGCTCCCCCCGTTCGGCAAAGGCCAGCGCCATGAAGGCCTGGCTGGCGGAACACCACCCGCAAATTGAGATGCTGGTGCCGCAACTGCCGCCCTTCCCGGACGCGGTGGCGGAGCTGCTGGAGAGCGTGGTGATGACGCGCGCCGGCGAGCGCATCGGCATTGTCGGCTCCTCGCTCGGCGGTTACTACGCCACCTGGCTGTCGCAGTGCTTCGCCATTCCGGCGGTGGTGGTCAACCCGGCGGTGCGCCCTTATGAGCTGCTGATCGACTATCTGGGGCAAAATCAGAACCCCTACACCGGCCAGCAATATGTGTTAGAGTCTCGCCACGTCTACGACCTGCGCGTGATGCAGGTCGATCCCCTGGAGTCGCCGGATCTGATCTGGCTGCTGCAACAGACCGGAGATGAGATCCTCGATTACCGCCAGGCCGTGACCTACTACACGCCTTGCCGCCAGACGGTGGAGATGGGCGGCAACCACACCTTCGTCGGTTTCGAACGCTTCTTCTCTCCGATTATCGATTTTCTCGGGCTGGCGTCTGACTGACGCCCTGTGCCACACCGCCCGCCACCAACCGGGCGGTGCGCCGCGCCAACCGGCCGGCGTCCGCCAGCCCACCAACCACTGGCCACGAATAGTAATCAAACGATGAGTCAATCAAGTTATAACGCAGATTCCATTGAGGTACTCAGCGGCCTTGAGCCGGTGCGCCGCCGTCCCGGCATGTACACCGATACCTCGCGCCCCAACCATCTGGGGCAGGAAGTCATTGATAACAGCGTCGATGAGGCGCTGGCTGGCCATGCGCGCCGTGTTGAGGTGATCCTCCATGCCGACCAGTCGCTCGAGGTGATCGACGACGGCCGCGGTATGCCGGTGGACATCCACCCGGAAGAGGGCATCCCGGCGGTGGAGCTGATCTTCTGCCGCCTGCACGCTGGCGGCAAGTTCTCCAACAAGAACTACCAGTTCTCCGGCGGCCTGCACGGCGTGGGGATCTCGGTGGTGAACGCGCTCTCCACCCGCGTGGAGGTGACGGTCAAGCGTGGCGGTAACGTCTATGAGATGGCGTTTGAGAATGGCGAGAAGGTGCAGGATCTGGCGGTCACCGGCAGCTGCGCCAAACGCGTCACCGGCACCCGCGTCCAATTCTGGCCGGATGGCAGCTTCTTCGACAGCCCGCGCTTCTCCATCAGCCGCCTGTCGCACCTGCTGAAAGCCAAGGCCGTGCTCTGCCCCGGCGTGGAGATCCTGTTCAAGGACAAGCTCAACAACACCGAGCAGCGCTGGTGCTACGAAGATGGCCTGACGGATTACCTGATGGAGTCGGTCAACGGCCTGGTCACCCTGCCAGAAAAGCCGTTCGTTGGCTCCTTCGCCGGTGATACCGAGGCGGTGGACTGGGCGCTGCTCTGGCTGCCAGAGGGCGGCGAGCTGCTAGCCGAGAGCTACGTCAACCTGATCCCGACCATGCAGGGCGGCACCCACGTCAACGGCCTGCGTCAGGGGCTGCTGGACGCAATGCGCGAGTTCTGCGAATTCCGCAACATCCTGCCGCGCGGCGTCAAGCTGTCGGCGGAGGATATCTGGGATCGCTGCGCGCATGTGCTGTCAGTCAAGATGCAAGATCCACAGTTCGCCGGCCAGACCAAAGAGCGCCTCTCCTCGCGCCAGTGCGCGGCCTTCGTCTCCGGCGTGGTGAAAGATGCCTTCAGCCTGTGGCTCAACCAGAACGTGCAGGCCGCCGAGCAGCTGGCGGAGCTGGCTATCTCCAGCGCCCAGCGCCGGATGCGCGCCGCCAAGAAAGTGGTGCGCAAAAAACTGACCAGCGGCCCGGCACTGCCCGGCAAACTGGCGGATTGCACTTCGCAAGACCTGAGCATGACCGAGCTGTTCCTGGTGGAAGGGGACTCGGCGGGCGGCTCCGCCAAGCAGGCGCGCGACCGCGAGTATCAGGCGATCATGCCGCTCAAGGGCAAGATCCTGAACACCTGGGAGGTCTCCTCCGACGAGGTGCTGGCTTCGCAGGAGGTGCATGACATCTCCGTCGCCATTGGCATGGACCCGGACAGCGAGAACCTCTCCCAGCTGCGCTACGGCAAGATCTGTATCCTCGCGGATGCGGACTCCGATGGCCTGCACATCGCCACGCTGCTCTGCGCGCTGTTCGTGCGCCACTTCCGCTCGCTGGTGAAGGGCGGCCACGTCTACGTGGCAATGCCGCCGCTCTACCGCATCGATCTGGGCAAAGAGGTCTACTATGCGCTGGATGAGGAGGAGAAGACCGGGGTGCTGGACCAGCTTAAACGCAAGAAGGGCAAACCCAACGTCCAGCGCTTCAAGGGGCTGGGCGAGATGAACCCGATGCAGCTGCGTGAGACCACCCTCGACCCGAACACCCGCCGTCTGGTGCAGTTGACCATCGATGACGAGGATGTGGAGCAGACTGTTGCCATCATGGACATGCTGCTGGCCAAGAAGCGGTCGGAAGATCGCCGCAACTGGTTGCAGGACAAGGGCGACAAGGCCGAATTGGCAGTCTGATGTGCTGATGTGATGATACCGGCCGCCCCCAGGGGCGGCCGGATGCGTTTCTGCTGCGGGGGAGATGGATGAAGATCACCTTGGATGAGTTGCTTGCCTTTACCGTCGTCACGGACAGTGGCTCGATTACCGCCGCCGCCGAGCAGCTGGGGCAGACCACCTCGGGCATCAGCCGCGCCCTGAGCCGGCTGGAGACCAAGCTGGACACCACGCTATTGCGCCGCACCACCCGCCGGCTGGAGCTGACGGAGGAGGGGGCGCTGTTCCTGAACCACGCCCGGCAAATTGTGCAGTCGGTGGAGCAGGCGGAGGAGCAGATCGCGCTGCGCCGCGAGATGCCAGCCGGGCGACTGCGGGTCAATGCCGCCGCGCCCTTCATGGAGCATGTGATTGTGCCGCTGGTGGGCGGTTTCCGCCGCCGCTACCCGCAGGTGGAGCTGGAGCTGAACACCGACAACCAGATTATCGATCTGCTGGAGCGGCGCACGGATGTGGCGATCCGCATCGGCGAGCTGCGCGACTCCTCGATCCATGCCCGGCTGCTGGGGCGCAGCCAGCTGCGTATCCTCGCCAGCCCGGACTATCTGGCGCGCCACGGCGAGCCGCAGCAAGTGGCGGATCTGGCGCGCCACAGCCTGCTGGGCTTTACCCAGCCAGAGTCACTCAACCAGTGGCCGCTGCGTGCCGCCGATGGCGAGCGCCTGACCATCACCCCGGCGCTCAGTGCCTCCAGTGGCGAGACGTTGCGCCACCTGGCGTTGCAGGGCGAGGGAATTGTGCAACTGGCGGATTTCATGACCCGTGAGGATTGCCGACAGGGGCGGCTGGTGCCGGTGCTGGCGGAGCTGACCGAGACGGAGACGCAGCCAATCCACGCGGTCTACTACCGCAACACCCAGCTGGTGGCGCGCATCACCTGCTTTTTGGACTACATCAGCGAGCAGATGGCGCACGACTGGCTATAGCGCGCAGAAAAAAGGCCGCGTTAGCGGCCTCAGGCGGGGGGCGGGTCAGGGCTTCTCAAGGATATGGATCACCACATCCTCGATATCCTGCTTGATCGCCTCGCGGTGGTGATCCATGTGCGCCTGCTGCTGGTGCTGCTCGAGGTGGCTCAGGCTCTCCCACTCCTCATACATAAAGATGGCGTCCGGCGCGGTCTTGCGCCACGGCACCTGCGCGTTGAGGTCAACCAGTGGCTGGTAGCAGCCACAGCCCGCCTCGGCGCGCACCGTCGGCAGTAGCGCCTCGATCTGCGCCAGCACGGCGTCGCGGCGGCCGGGCTTGACCTGGATTTCAGCAATAACAGTGATCATCGTTACCTCGTAGCGTCCATACGGCGGGGATGGGGCGGCCAGCAGGCGGCCCGGTCAGCCACCAGAGTGTGGCCGCTGGGGCGCCACGGCGCCAGCGGCCATTGTCTGATTTAGCCGTTGAAGACGTTGGCGAGGTGCGCGCGGTAGCGAACGATGTCGTTCTCAATGTCCGGCTGCTTGATCACGTCGTTACAGATAAAGGTCGGCAGGCCCGCCATGCCCAGGAACTCGTTGGCCTTGTGGAAGTGCATGTAAACGCCATCGACGCCCACGCCGTGGAAGAACTGCTCCTGGTCGGTGAAGGCTTCTAGCGGAGCATTCCAGGTCAGGGAGAGCATGTAGGTCTTGCCCTGCAACAGGCCGCCGGAGCCATATTTTTTCGCCGCGTCGGCGCGGGTGCGGCCATCGCTGGCATATAATTTACCGTGACCCTCGGTAAAGACCTCATCGATGTACTTTTTCATGATCCACGGTTCGCCCATCCACCAGCCCGGCATCTGGTAGATCACGGTGTCTGCCCACAGGTAGTTCTCCACCTCGGCGGGCACCTCATAGCCTTGGTCGATGTTGACCACACGGACGTCATGCCCGCTGTCACGCAGGAAGGAGGCCGCCACGTCGGTCAGGGTATCGTTCAGTGCGCCTTTGGAGTGGGCAAAGGTTTTTGCCGCATTCAGAATCAGGATGTTGCTCATTTATTATTCGCCCTATCAATAGACATGGTGGGCAGTATAGCGGCGCAACCGGATAGAAAAAATGTGCGATGGCGCACAACACTCTTGACTAAAATGCAACAAAGCGGCGGATTTAGCGAGCCTGCGTCCATATTTCACCCGGATAGCCGGGCCGCCCCGCCTGGCACGCCGGTGGCTGTGACAGTGCCATGCCAGATGTTGTACTATCGCCGCATCATGCGCCCCGCGCCGGGATCTACCCGCCGGCCGTGGGCTGATGCTTCAATGCAGAACAAAACGCTACGGGTGTAAGGATAAACATTTAATGAGCGACATGACTCATGACGGTGCTGAGCGCTTAGCGCTGCACAAGTTTACTGAGAACGCCTACCTCAACTACTCCATGTACGTCATCATGGACCGGGCGCTGCCCTTTATCGGCGATGGCCTGAAGCCGGTGCAGCGCCGCATCGTCTATGCGATGTCAGAGCTGGGCCTGAACGCGAGCGCCAAATTCAAGAAGTCGGCCCGTACCGTCGGCGACGTGCTGGGCAAATACCACCCGCACGGCGACAGCGCCTGCTATGAGGCGATGGTACTGATGGCGCAGCCCTTCTCCTACCGCTACCCGCTAGTGGATGGACAGGGCAACTGGGGTGCGCCGGACGATCCGAAATCCTTCGCCGCGATGCGTTACACCGAATCCCGCCTGTCGAAATATGCCGAAGTGCTGCTGCGCGAGCTGGGACAGGGCACGGTGGAGTGGATCCCGAACTTTGACGGCACGCTGGACGAGCCGAAAATGCTGCCAGCGCGCCTGCCCAACATCCTGCTGAACGGCACCACCGGCATCGCGGTGGGCATGGCCACCGACATCCCGCCGCACAACCTGCGCGAAGTGGCTGCTGCCGCCGTGATGCTGCTGGAGAAACCGGCCACCGGGCTGGATGAGCTGCTGACCCACGTGCAGGGGCCGGACTTCCCGACCGAGGCGGAGATCATCACGCCGCGCGACGAAATCCGCAAACTCTACCAAACCGGGCGTGGCTCGGTGCGGATGCGCGCGGTGTGGAAAAAGGAGGAGGGCGACGTGGTGATCACCGCGTTGCCGCATCAGGTCTCCGGTGCCAAGGTGCTGGAGCAGATCGCCAGCCAGATGCGCGCCAAGAAGCTGCCGATGGTGGAGGATCTGCGTGACGAGTCGGACCACGAGAACCCGACCCGTCTGGTGGTGGTGCCGCGCTCCAACCGCGTGGACATGGATCAGGTGATGAACCACCTGTTCGCCACCACCGATCTGGAGAAGAGTTACCGCGTCAACATGAACATGATCGGCCTTGATGGCCGGCCGATGGTCAAGGGGCTGGTGGAGATCCTGACGGAGTGGCTGGCGTTCCGCCGCAACACCGTGCGCCTGCGCCTCAACCACCGTCTGGAGCGGGTGCTGAAGCGCCTGCACATCCTTGAGGGGTTGCTGACCGCCTTCCTCAATATCGATGACGTGATCCACATCATCCGCAGCGAAGATGAGCCGAAGCCGGTGCTGATGGCACGCTTCGCGCTGAGCGAGACGCAGGCCGAGGCGATCCTTGACCTGAAACTGCGCCACCTCGCCAAGCTGGAAGAGATGAAGATCCGTGGCGAGCAGGATGAGCTGGCCAAGGAGCGCGACCAGATCCAGGCGACGCTGGCTTCCGAGCGCAAGATGAACACGCTGATCCGCAAGGAGATCCAGGCGGATGCCGAAGCCTATGGCGACCCGCGCCGCTCGCCGCTGCATGAGCGTAGCGAAGCCAAGGCGCTGAGCGAAACGGACATCCTGCCCTCTGAGCCGGTCACCGTTGTGCTGTCGCAGATGGGCTGGGTGCGCAGCGCCAAGGGGCATGACATCGACCCGACCGGCCTGAGCTACAAGGCCGGGGACAGCTTCCTCGGCGCGGCGCGCGGCAAGAGCAACCAGCCGGTGGTGTTTATCGACTCCACCGGCCGCAGCTACGCCCTTGAGCCAACCACGCTGCCCTCCGCGCGCGGGCAGGGAGAGCCGCTGACCGGCAAGCTGACGCCGCCGCCGGGTGCGGTGGTGGAGCAGGTGTTGATGGCGGCAGACAACCAGAAGCTGCTGATGGCCTCTGACGCTGGCTATGGCTTTGTCTGTACCTTCAATGATTTGGTGGCGCGCAACCGCGCTGGCAAGGCGATGCTGACCCTGCCGGAGAATGCCAAGGCACTGACGCCGCTGGAGATCCATGGCGAGGATGACATGCTGCTCGCCATCACCGCGGCGGGCCGGATGCTGATGTTCCCGGTGGCGGATCTGCCGCAGCTGTCGAAGGGCAAGGGCAACAAGATTGTCTCCATCCCGGCGGCACAGGCCGCGGCGGGTGAGGATCGGCTGGCCTGGCTGTTCGTGTTGCCGCCGCAAACCTCCCTGACGCTGCATATCGGCAAGCGCAAGCTGACGCTGCGCCCGGAAGATTTGCAGAAATACCGCGCCGAGCGTGGCCGCAAAGGCACGCTGCTGCCGCGTGGCCTGCAACGCATCGACCGGGTTGACGTGGATGCACCGGCGCGCCCGGAAGCGGCTGCCAGCAGCGACGAGTAACCCAGCCACGTCCCGGCACCCCGGTGATGCCGGGACGCCGGGCATGGGCGCGGCGGCACAAAAAGTGCCAAGCCTCTCTAATCCGTCGTTTTTCTCGGTGAATATTCACCGTTTGCATTAATATAGCCGTTGTATCACCCGGCTTGAGGATTTCGCAGGACGGGTGAGCAAGGGTGAGCAGGGCACCTTTGTCTCTATAAAACAGCCTGTGAGGGTTTGTCAGGAGCAAGGAGACCGGCGCCGGGGCGGCACAGTGGTGCGTCTGGGGCTGGCGTTTCGCTAACGAGGTTTTTTATGTTGTTGATTTTACGTGTCATCATTGTCACGCTGTTTTCGCTACTGATCTGTATCTTCGGGTCAATTTTCTGTCTGTTCAGCCCGCGTAATCCCCGCCATGTGGCGCGGTTCGGCCATATGTTTGGCCGCCTCTCCAAGGTGTTTGGCCTGAAAGTGGAGCAGCGCATCCCGCCAGAGGCAGCGCACTACGGCAACTGTATCTACATTGCCAACCACCAGAATAACTATGACATGGTCACCGCCGCCAACGTGGTGCAGCCGCGTACCGTGACGGTGGGTAAAAAGAGCCTGCTGTGGATCCCGTTCTTCGGCCCGCTCTACTGGCTGACCGGCAACCTGCTGATTGACCGTGACAACCGCGCCCGTGCGCACGGCACCATTTCGCAGGTGGTGGAGCAGTTCAAAAAGCGCAACATCTCCATCTGGATGTTCCCGGAGGGCACCCGCAGCCGTGGCCGCGGCCTGATGCCTTTCAAAACCGGTGCGTTCCATGCGGCGATTGCCGCTGGCGTGCCGATTGTGCCAATCTGCGTCTCCAACACCCACGGCAAAATCAACCTGAACCGTTGGTCAAATGGCTTGGTGATTGTAGAGATGCTGCCGCCCATCGATACCACAGAGTATGGAAAAGAGCGGGTTCGTGAGCTGGCCGAGCACTGCCGCACGCTGATGCAGGCTAAAATCAACGAGCTGGATGCGGAAGTGGCCGCCCGAGAAGCGGCCGCCAAACGCAAGAAGTAAACGCTTTCCGGCCTGGGATTCAGGCCGCTGCCCGGTGCGCCGGGCCCTTTTCACCCTGCCTCCGGGCGGGGTTTTGCATACAGTCATATTGCTTGTCATGGAGAAGATATGTCACTCAGTCGACGTCAGTTTTTACAGGCATCGAGCATGGCGCTGGCTGCCGGGGCGATGCCGCTGAGGGCAGAGGCGAACGGAACGCAGACCGCCCTCCCGGTTCCGCCGCTGTTGGAGTCGCGCCGTGGGCAACCGCTGTTCCTGACCCTGCAACGCGCCCACTGGTCATTCAACGGTGGCGCGAAGGCCAGCGTCTGGGGCGTCAACGGCCTCTATCTGGGGCCGACGGTGCGCGTCTACAGCGGGGATGACGTCAAACTGATCTACAGCAACCGGCTGAGTGAGCCGGTCGCCATGACCGTCAGTGGCCTGCAAGTGCCGGGTACGCTGACCGGCGGGGCAGGGCGCATGATGTCGCCGGGCGTTGACTGGGCACCGGTGCTGCCTATCCGCCAGCCGGCCGCCACCTGCTGGTATCACGCCAACACCCCCAACCGGATGGCCCCGCACCTCTATAACGGGCTGGCCGGGCTGTGGCTGGTGGAGGACAGCGTCAGCAAATCCCTGCCGCTGCCGAGCCACTACGGCGTGGATGACTTCCCACTGATCCTCCAGGACAAGCGCCTCGACAACTTCGGCACCCCGCAATATGACGCGCCCGCGCAGGGCGGCTTCCTCGGCGACACGCTGCTGGTGAATGGCGTGGAAAGCCCCTACGTCGAGGTGTCACGCGGCTGGGTGCGCCTGCGCCTGCTGAATGCCTCCAACTCGCGCCGCTTCATACTAAAGATGAGCGACAACCGCCCGTTCCACGTGGTGGCCGCCGATCAGGGCTTCCTGCCCGCGCCAGCGGCGGTGCCGCACCTCTCGCTGGCCCCCGGCGAGCGGCGCGAAATTCTGGTGGATATGTCGCAGGGCGATGAGGTGTCAATCACCGCCGGTGAGGCGGCGGGCATCATGGACCGGCTGCGCGGGCTGTTCGAGCCGTCGAGCATTCTGGTCAACACGCTGGTGCTGACGCTGAAACCCACTGGCCTGCTGCCGCTGGTGACGGACAACCTGCCGATGCGCCTGCTGGCCGACCAACTGCTGGAGGGGAACGTGGTGCGCACGCGCGATTTCCGCCTCGGTGACAATCAGGCTGGCATCAATGGCGCAGTGTGGGACATGAACCGCACGGACGCGCAGGCGGTGCAGGGCACCTGGGAGCGCTGGACGGTACGCGCCGACCTGCCGCAATCCTTCCATATTCAGGGCGTCTCCTTCCTGGTGAAGAGCGTCAATGGCGGGCCGCCGCTGGCGGAGGATGCTGGCTTCAAGGATACCGTCTGGGTGGATGGCCAGGTGGAGCTGCTGGTCTACTTCAACCAGCCCTCGTTTGAGCACTTCCCCTTCCTGTTCTACAGCCAGACGCTGGAGATGGCCGATCGCGGCTCTGCCGGCCAACTGGTGGTGCAACCCGCCAACTGAGTGAGGGCAGGGCGCCCGCCCTGCCTGCTTTTTCTTCCCCCTCCCGGCCTGTTGCTTGATAAAGAGCAAGGCATTCGCACGCGCTTTTTGTTACTCCAGCCTGTGGGTTAACCAACAGGAGGGGAGAGGATGAGCGACAACAGTGCGACGCCCACCCAAAGGGGCGGTATCACACGGCGCGGCTTGCTGAAGGGCAGCGGGCTGGCGCTGGCGGCGGGGGCGGTGCGATTGCCCTTTGGCACGGCAGGGGCCACGCCCACGCCAGCGCGCGAACCGGAAGAGCAAGTGGTCTGGAGCCTCTGCTCCGTCAACTGCGGCAGCCGCTGCGCCCTGCGGCTACATGTGCAAGATGAGTGCGTCACCTGGGTGGAGAGCGATAATACCGGCGCCGATGCGTGGGGCGATCACCAGATTCGCGCCTGTTTGCGCGGTCGCTCGATCCGGCGGCGGATGAACCACCCGGCGCGCCTCAACTACCCGATGAAGCGGGTCGGCAAGCGTGGCGAAGGCAAATTCAAGCGCATCAGCTGGGAGGAGGCGCTGGACACGCTGGCGCGGCGGCTGAAGCAGACCGTCGAAACCTATGGCAACGAGGCGGTCTATCTCAACTATTCGTCCGGTATCGTCGGCGGCAACCTGACGCGCTCGTCCCCCTATGCCTCGCTGGTGGCGCGCCTGATGAACTGCTACGGCGGCTTCCTCAGCCACTACGGCACCTACAGCACCGCCCAGATCGCCGCCGCCATGCCCTATACCTACGGCGGCAACGAGGGCAACAGCCCCTCTGATATCGTCAACAGCGAGCTGGTGGTGATGTTCGGCAACAACCCGGCGGAGACGCGCATGAGCGGTGCGGGCGTCACCTACCTGCTCCAGCAGGCGCGGGCGCGCAGCGGCGCACGGATGATAGTGATCGATCCGCGCTACACCGACACCGCCGCTGGGCGCGAGGATGAGTGGATCCCGATCCGTCCCGGCACCGACGCCGCGCTGGTCAGCGCGTTGGCCTATGTGATGATCACTGAGGATCGTGTCGATCAGGCGTTTCTGGATCGCTACTGCGTTGGCTACGATGAGAAGACCCTGCCGGCCAGCGCGCCCGCCAACGGCCACTACAAAGCCTATATTCTGGGGCAGGGGGAGGATGGCACCGCCAAAACGCCGCAATGGGCGGAGGCAATTACGGGCATCCCACAGGATCGCATCGTCGCGCTGGCGCGTGAGATCGCCACTGCCAAGCCAGCCTGCATCATGCAGGGCTGGGGGCCACAGCGACAGGCCAACGGTGAGCTGACCTCGCGCGCCATCGCCATGCTCGCCATCCTGACCGGCAACGTCGGGCTACCGGGCGGCGGCACCGGCGCACGCGAATCGAGCTATACCTGTACCATCGAACGGATGCCGGTGCTGGAGAACCCGGTGCGCACCAGCATCCCGGTGTTCGCCTGGACAGACGCCATCATCCGCGCCCAGGAGATGACCGAGCTACGCGACGGCGTGCGCGGCAAGGCCCGGCTGGAGACGCCAATCAAGTTCATCTGGAACTACGCCGGTAACACGCTGGTCAACCAGCACGCCGACATCAACCGCACCCATGAGATTTTGCAGGATGAGAGCCTGTGTGAAACCATCGTGGTGATCGACAATTTCATGACCTCCTCGGCGCGCTACGCTGACCTGCTGCTGCCAGATCTGATGACCACCGAGCAGGAGGACATCGTCGCCAATGAGTCTGCTGGCCACATGGGCTACCTGATCTTCAGCCAGCCGGCCACCCCCGCCAAATTTGAGCGGCGCGGCATCTATGAGATCCTGAGCGGCGTGGCGGCACGGCTCGGGCCAGAGGTGCTGCAACGCTTCACCGAGGGGCGCAGCCAGTCGGCGTGGCTGCACTGGCTTTACGACAAGATGCGCGCCCGCGATCCGCAACTCCCGACGTATGAGGCGCTGCGGGCGGCTGGCATCTACCGTCAGCGTGACCCGGCCGGCCACTTCGTGGCCTATCGCGCCTTCCGGGAAGACCCCGAGGCCAACCCGCTCGCCACTCCCTCCGGCAAGATTGAGATCTACTCCAGCGCACTGGCGGAGATTACCGTCCGCTGGACGTTGCTGGCGGATGAGGTGATAAGCCCGCTGCCGATCTACCATCCCGGTTTTGAGGGCTGGGATGATCCACGTTTTGCCCGTTACCCGCTGCAACTGTTTGGCTACCACCACAAGGCACGCACCCACTCCACCTACGGCAACATCGATGTGTTGCAGGCGGCGGCGCGGCAGGAGGTGTGGATCAACCCGCTGGATGCGACGGCGCGCCAGATCAGGGATGGCGACCGGGTGCGGGTGTTCAACGATCGCGGCGATGTGCGGCTGATCGCCAAGGTCACGCCGCGCATCATGCCGGGCGTGACGGCGATGGGGCAGGGCGCATGGCATCAGGCGGACATGCAGGGTGACAGGGTCGATCACGGTGGCTGCATTAATACCCTGACCTCACACCGTCCCTCACCGCTCGCCAAGGGCAATCCGCAACACAGCAATCGGGTAGAGATCGAGAGGGTACAGTGACGCAGGCGGTGCCATCGCAGGGAATATGCGAGCCGCACCGCACGCTGAAAAAGCTGGCTGCCACGCCCTTCAATTCAATTCTGGATCTGACTCACAGAACCTGACAAAAACTGCAACCGGTTACTGTAACCGGTTGCAGTTGCGCATTTTTCTTGCCCATACTTGAGCGCGCCCTCCTCCGTTTCCTCAATGATCCAGGGAACGCCGGGCGCACGAAACACACTATTGGCCAGCCGTTGGCTGGCATTGGCAACGAAGCAAAAACAGCACCTAACTACAGGATGCCGCGCCGCCTGTGCGGTGGCATCGCGTTTCTCTCTGACCGGTTCAAGGGGTGGAAAATGAGCGTCAGCCAGTCGATCTTCAACTTCATAGAGATGCGTATCAGCCCGATAGCGGGCCGGCTCTCTACCCAGCGGCATGTGATGGCGATCCGCGACGGCTTTATCTCCGCGATGCCGTTCATGATCGTCGGATCTTTCCTGCTGGTGTTTGCCTACCCGCCCTTCTCCGCCGAGAGCGGCTGGAGTCTGGCGCGCTGGTGGCTGGCGATCGCTGGCAACTATGAGACGGAGATCCTGACCCCCTTCAACATGACGATGGGCATCATGTCGATCTACATCACGGCTGCCATCGCCTATAACCTGGCACAGAGCTACAAGCTCGATCCCTTTATGGCGGCAATGCTCTCGCTGATGTCCTTTTTGCTGGTGGCCGCGCCACAGGTGGACAAGGCGCTGCCCACTGCTGCGCTGGGTGGCATCGGCATCTTCACCGCCATTCTGGTGGCGCTCTATACCACCGAAATGGTGCGCCTGCTGAAGCACTACAACATTGGCATCAGCCTGCCTGATCAGGTGCCAGCGAAGATCAAACAGTCATTTGACCTGCTGATCCCGATTTTGGTGGTGGTGCTGACCCTCTACCCGCTCAGCCTGCTGATTCAGGATCAGTTCAATATGCTGCTGCCGCAGGCGATCATGGCCATCTTCCAGCCGCTGATCTCTGCCGCCGACTCCCTACCGGCCATCTTGCTGGCGGTACTGCTGGCGCACCTGCTCTGGTTTGCTGGCATCCACGGCGCGGTGATTGTCTCCGGCATGTTGCAGGCCTTCTGGCTGACCAACCTGGGCGTCAACCAAAGCTCGCTGGCCGCCGGGCTGCCGATGCCGCACATCTTTATCGAGGCGTTCTGGTCATTCTTCATCGTGATTGGCGGCTCCGGTGCCACCTTCGGGCTGGTGCTGCTCTATCTGCGCAGCCGCAGCGCGCACTTGCGCTCCATCGGCAAACTGAGTCTGGTGCCGAGCGCCTTCAACATCAATGAACCGGTGATTTTCGGCACGCCAATTGTGATGAACCCGACCTTTTTCCTGCCGTTTATCATCGCGCCGCTGGTGAACTCCGTGATCGCCTATGCGGCGGTGAAGATGGATCTGATTGGCCGGGTGATCTCCGTGGTGCCCTGGACGGCCCCGGCACCGATTGGCGCAGCGTGGGGCACCGGCTGGGATTTCCGCGCCGCGCTGCTGGTGGTGGTGCTGGCGGTGGTGTCAGCGGTGGTCTACTACCCCTTCTTCAAGGTCTATGAGCGGCAACTGCTGGCGCAGGAGGCGGAAGAGGCGGCCTCACAGGAGGAGGCCAGCCCGGCGGGAACCACTGTGGCACATTGATAAACGCAGCATAAAAAAAGAGCCTCCTTGGAGGCTCTTTTGCTGTCAGGGTTGCGCATCCGGGTCTGGGTGCGGCCCCAGCCGCTGGCCGGCATCCAGTTTCGCCAGCTCGCTTAGCTCCTCACGCTCCAGCCGGAAATCAAACACGTCAAAGTTCTCGACGATGCGTTTCGGCGTGACGGATTTCGGGATCACAATCAGCCCGCTATCCAAATGCCAGCGAATGACAATCTGCGCCGGGCTTTTCTCATACTTCTCAGCCAGTTTCACGATGGTCGGGTGATCAAATACCCCGTCGCCGCCCTGTGCCAGTGGGCTCCAGGACTCTGTGATAATGTGGTGGGTGGCGTTCCAGGCGTGCAACTGGCGCTGTTGCAGCAGCGGGTGCAGCTCAATCTGGTTAATGACGGGCGCGGTGCCAGTCTCATCCAGCAGGCGTTGCAGGTGGGAGATCTGGAAGTTACAGACGCCCACGCTTTTCGCCAGCCCTTGCTCTTTCAGGGACAGCAACTGCTTCCAGGCATCAACATAGTGGCCCTGCTGCGGCACCGGCCAGTGAATCAGGTAGAGGTCAACATAATCCAGTTTCAGCCGGCTCAGGCTCTGTTCCAGAGCCTGCTGGGCGTGCTGCTGGTCATCGTTCCACAGCTTGGTGGTGATAAACAGATCCTCACGCGGCAAGGCAGCGGCCTCAATCCCTTTGCCGACGCCCTCCTCATTTTTGTAGATCATCGCCGTATCAATGTGGCGGTAACCGGTCTCCAGCGCCTTGGCGACGGCAGCGGTCGCCTCTTCATTACTGGCCTTCCAAACGCCAAGGCCCAGTTGCGGCATCAGGTTGCCATCGTGCAGTTTGATGATGGGTTGCTGCGTTGCCATTAGGCTCTCCTTATACGGGTTTTCCGTGCTGGGCACGGTCAGAGTACGGATTGACCTATTAGTGTAGCCAATATGTGGTGACTTGCCGTTGCCGCGAGGATTTTATATTGGGAATTTTCGTGCCGGACGCGCGTTATCGATTGGCGAAAATAGCGGCGGGAATATATGCAGGCAGGGAAGCATGGACGGCCATTGCGGGAAATAACGTCACACTTACTCTATTAATAATATGCTTATTTATTTTTCTCCTAAATACCAAAAGGCGTTAAATAAAAAACGGCGCTATAAAAGCGCCGAAATAGATAAAAACAACAGTGGCATTGTTAATTCCGCTATGAGGGGAACGGAAAATAACAGGGTGTGCCCCCTGATATAACAGGGGGCGAAAGACTATCAGAAGTAGATACGCATACCGGCCGCGATGCGGTTGTCATCACCAACGCTGGCGAAGTCGCGTTTGACATTGTCACTGTCAACCCACTTGTCGGCACGGACGTCGATGTAGGCGTATTCGCCCCAGACCACGACGTTTTTGGTGAAGTAGTAGTCAGTACCCACTACGAATTTCTGCTCTTTCCAGTTGTACAGCTCGTCGTCGGCATCTTTCATGTAGTAGCCGCCGTAGATGCTGTTGTCATCTTCGTAAGCCCATTTCATGCCCACACCGAACAGGTTGACGGTCGCGGTGTCGCCTACGTAGAACAGCGCTTTATCAACAGCCTGGCTGCCTTCATAGTTCACGTCGCCGGAGACCACGTTATCCATGTAGAGCTGGCCGATATCCAGAGAGAAGGAGAGGTTGGTTGGCTTGTGAGTGAACTTGCCAGACAGGCCCCAGATTTGCTCGGTGCCATCTTCGCCGTCATATTCGCTGCCGTTGCTGATGCTGGTGAAGCTGCCTTGGTAGCCCAGGCCATAGATGCCGTTCTGCTCCAGATGCGCGTAGCCATAACCAGCGCCGAAGGACATCGCCAGGTTATCGGTTTCGGTTTTGTAGAAGGCAGCCAGGCTGTAGGCGTTTTGCAGGGCGGCGGCATTTTCGTCGCCTTCGGTTTGCAGGGTATAGGAGCCACCGAAGCTGAAGCCGTTGTAGTCGGCGCTCATCACGCGGATAGAGTTGGAGACACGGCCGATAAAGTTGTCATCGCCAGAGTCGGAGCCGCCGGTACGGCCGATGAAGCCGTTGTTGTAGGCACCGAAGTCCATCACGCCGCCATACTCGTAGCTGAAGTCAGACTGCGGCATGTCATCGAATGGTGAGGTGATACGGCCGAAGGTCAGGTCGCCCACGTCGTCAAGACGGAAGCCGGCCCAGCCCTGGCGGTTATTCATTTCGAAGTCGCCTTCACCCTGTTGGGTGTCGTTGCCGAACTCCAGGTAACCGATGCCGTGGGCAGTGCCCTGATTGAAGGCGTGGTCAAAGCCGAAACCGAAACGGGAGGTCTGGTCACGCAGAATGAGGGAGTCCTGTCCTGGGTTATATTGGTCGCGTGAATCGGAGTTTTCCATCATCAGACGGATAGAGCCAGTGAAGTCAATTTTAGTGCCTTCGTTATCATACAGGGTCGCTGCTTGTGCCCCGGCAGTCAATAACATGAAAGGCAGCGCCATTGCTATCAAATTTTTTTTAAACATGAGAGGTCCTTTCTTGATTGATTTGGGTTCTTTAATTAGCCAAATAAGAAAATAAGGAAATAAGGAATCACATGGAACTTTTCGTGCCTTATATAATCGCTATTTTCAAGGATTATCAATTTATGCTTTATTAAAAAGGAATTAATAAATAATTAAATGATCTATCTAATAATTAACCATTTAATATATTATTTTGCAGGGGAATAAATAAAACCCGTCGGGGCAATGCCGCCGGCGGGTTAAAAGGAGGAGTGCGATTACGCGAAGTGCTTACTTGTCAGCGGCGCGGCGCTTTTTGATCACCATGCAGATGACACCGGCGAGGCCCAGCACCAGCAGCAGCATCGGCAGCACCATCAGCGCAGCCATCACCGCATCCTCATGGCGTTTCACCAGCGGGATCTGGCTGAAGGCAAAGCCCAGCGACACCACCACGCCCACCCACAGCGCGCCGCTCAGCCAGTTGAAAAACTGGAAACGGGAGTTGCTTAGGCCAGAGATGCCAGCCATGGTCGGCAGCAGGGTGCGCACAAAGGCCAGAAACCGGCCGCCCAGCAGGGCCAGCAGCCCGTGGCGGTTGAACAGGGCATAGGCGCGCTGGTGGTAGTGGGCCGGAAGTTGCAGCAGCCAGCGGCGCACGATGCGCGTATCCCCCAGCCAGCGCCCCTGGAGGTAGCTTAGCCAGCAGCCGAGACTGGCGGCGGTGGTCAGGATCAATAGCGTCGGCAAGAAGCTCATCACGCCCTTGGCCACCAGTGCGCCGGCCAGCAGCAGCAGGCTATCGCCCGGCAGGAAAGAGGCGGGAAGCAGCCCATTCTCCAGAAACAGGGTGGTGAACAGGATGGCATAAATGATCCAGATCACGCCCGGATCGGCCAGCGCGCTAAAATCTTGCTGCCAGAGCGCATGAAAAATATGTGTCAGTACTTCCATTATTCTTCCCGTTGCGAATGGAACATCCCTCATCAGAGGCCGTTATGGCCTCTGATGAGTATAGTGCGCCGCCGTGCAGGATGGGATGCCGAGACTCAGGAGAGGCACAGCCGGCCAAAGCCGGCCGTCAGATCCTCAATCAGATCGTCGCAATCCTCCAAACCAATGTGCAGCCGCACCAGCGTGCCGCTAAAGGCCAGGCGCTCCGCCGGGCGGATGGCCTGCAACTCCTCCGGCTGGTTCGCCAGAATCAGCGACTCAAAGCCGCCCCAGGAGTAGGCCATGCTGAAGTGATGGAAGTGGTCGAGGTACTCCGCCAACGCCTCATCACTCAGGCGCGCTTTGAGGATAAAGGAGAAGAGGCCGCAACTGCCGTGGAAGTCGCGCATAAAGGCCTCGTGGCCGGGGCAGCCGGGCAGTGCCGGGTGGCGCACCTCTGCCACCTCCGGGCGTGTCGCCAGCCAGCGGGCGATGCGCAGGCTGCTCTCCTCGTGCTGCTTCAGGCGCACGCCAAGGGTGCGCAGGCCGCGCGCCGCCATGTAGGCGGTGTCGGCATCCACCATCTGGCCCATCAGGTAGGAGTGCTCGCGCAGCTGCTCCCAGCAGCGGGCGTTGGCGACCGCGGTGCCAATCATCGCGTCGGAGTGGCCGATGATGTACTTGGTGCCAGCCTGAATGGAGATGTCGATGTCATGGGCCAGCGCGTCAAACAGCACGCCCGCCGCCCAGGTGTTGTCGAGCATAATCACCGCCTCGGGGGCCACGGCGCGCACCGCCTGCACCATCGCCGGGATGTCCGGCACCTCCATGGTGATGGAGCCGGGCGCTTCCAAAAACACCACCTTGGTGTTGGGCTGCACCAGCTCGGCGATGCCCGCGCCAATCAGCGGCGGGAAGTAGGTGGTTTCGACGTTCATCTTGGCCAGCACTTTCGAGCAGAAATCCTGCGTCGGCTCATAGGCGGAGCCAATCACCAGCAGGTGATCGCCAGCGCTGACAAACGACAGGATGGCGTTGCTTACCGCGGCCGCGCCGCAGGGGTAGAGCACACAGCCAGCGCCGCCCTCCAGCTCGGTCATGGCGTCCTGCAGGGCAAAGTGGGTCAGGGTGCCACGGCGGCCGTAGAACAGCTCGCCGTTGGCGCGGTGGGCGGTGGCGTGCTTTTTCGCCGCCACCGACTCAAATACCAGCGAAGAGGCCCGCTGGATGACGGCATTGACCGATCCCTGGGTATAACGCTTCTGCCGCCCGGCACTCACCAGCACGGTATCCTGTTTTTTTCCTGCCATCGTTGCCCTGTTACCTATTGTGTTGTGAATGTTACTTGCCGGATAACTTACCACGCGGCCAGCCAGCAGGGGGGAGGCTTTTGCCAGCCAAGGGGAAAAACAGCAGAATCCGACGTCATTGCGTGGGGCGAAAGGAAAAAAAACCAATAAAAAAGCCCGCCATGCGAGCGGCGGGCAAGGGAGGAACAAACCACTAACCGTGAACGCCGAACACCCCCGGCAGCCAGAGCGAGATGGCCGGGACGTAGGTCACCAGCATCAGCACCAGCAGCAGTACGAAGTAGAAGGGCAGCATCGCCTTCACCACCTCCTCAATCTTGCGTTTGCTCACCGCGCTGGCGACGAACAGCACCGAGCCAACCGGCGGGGTAATCAGGCCGATGCCGAGGTTGACCATCATGATCATGCCAAAGTGCACCGGGTCGATGCCGAGCGAGTTGGTCACCGGCAGCAGCACCGGCGTCAGGATCAGGATGATGGGGGCCATGTCCATCAGGGTGCCGATCAGCAGCAGCATGATGTTGATGCACATCAAAATGACATACTTATTGTCGGAGATGGCGGTGAAGAACTCGGTGATGCGGGTCGGCAGCTGCATGTAGGTCATCACCGCGCCGAAGCAGGCAGCGAAGCCAATCAGGATCATCACGATGGTGACGGTCTTTACCGTGCGGTACATCAGTTTCGGCAGCTCTGACCATTTGTAGTCGCGATAGATGAACATGGTAACGAAAAACGACCACAGGCAGGCGATGGCGGCGGATTCGGTGGCGGTGAAGATACCACTCAGGATGCCGCCCATGATGATCACCACCGTCATCAGTCCCCACAGGGTATCAACGAAGATCTTCAGCGCCTGACGGAACGGGATGCGCTCGCCTTTTGGGTAGCCGCGCTTGTGGGCGAAGCCGATGCACATCACCATCAGTGACAGGCAGAGCAGCAGGCCGGGCAGCACGCCAGCGATGAACAGCGCGGCGATGGAGACGGTGCCACCGGCCGCCAGCGAGTAGATGACGGCATTGTGGCTGGGCGGAATCAGGATGGCCTGCACCGATCCGCTGGCGGTAACGGCGGCGGCGAAGTCACGCGGGTAGCCCTTTTTGTCCATCTCCGGGATCATCACCGAGCCGATGGAGGCGGTGTCCGCCACCGAGGAGCCGGAGATGGCACCGAAGAAGGTGGAGGCCATGATATTCACCAGTGATAGGCCGCCACGGATAAAGCCGACAAAGATGTAGGCGAAACTCACTAGCCGGCGGGCAATGCCGCCCTCGGCCATGATCGCGCCCGCCAAAATAAAGAAGGGGATCGCCAGCAGTGAGAATTTATTCACCCCGTTGGTGAGCTGGATCATGATCGCCTCCAGCGGCAACTCGATCCAGAACGCGCCGACCACGGCGCTCAGCCCCACCGCATAGGCCACCGGCACCCCAATCGCCAGCAGCACGGCCAGCGAGAACAGCAGAATAAACGCATCCATCAGAGTTGCCCCACATCAGGTTTCCGAGGTGCCGAATGCCACCACCTGGCGGTGGTGCTGCGGCCCCATCAACAGCCGTTCCAGAATGAACAGCAGGGTGATCGCCGAGCCAATCGGCAGCGGCAGGTAGCTTTCGCCCGCGGTCAGCAGCGGGAAATCGGCCACCGGCTGCTCCCAGAGGTCGCGGCAGAGCGTAATGCTATAGACCAGGATAAACAGGCTCAGCGCCAGCATCAGCAGGTCAGTGAGAGTGGAGGCCACCTTCTGCCACAGCGGCGGCAGGCGATCCGTCACCATCGCCACCGCGATGTGCGAGCCAGCGCGGTAGCTGACCGCCGCGCCGACAAAGGTGAAGGTCACCATGCAGAGGATGGAGATCGGCTCCGGCCAGGAGAGCGCCTGATTGAGCACATAGCGGTAGAAGATGCCGACGGGAATGACCGCCACCATCAGTAGCAGGGCGATGCCAGAGATCCACATCGCGATGCGGTAGAGAATATCCATGGATGAGAGGTAGTAACGGGCCATAACTCCCCCGGTTATCAGGCTGAAACGCCCGGCGGCCAGGCCGCCGGGGGCTTATTTGACGTCGCTGATGCGTTGCATCAGATCCTGGTGCGCCTTGCCATACTGGTCGCGCACCGGTTGGGTAGCGGTGTAGAAGTACTGGGTATCGATCTCCTGGAAGGTCACGCCGCCACTCTTCATGGTTTGCAGGGCCTTCTCGTTATAGGCGGCCCACAGCTGGCGCTGCTCCGCTTGTGCCTCTTTTGCCAGTTTCAGGATCAGTTGCTGATCCTCGCTGCTCAGCTTGTCCCAGCGCGCCTTGGAGTAGAGGAACAGCTCCGGGATGATGAAGTGACGGGTGAGGGTGTAGTACTTCGCCACTGGCAGGTAGTTATGCGCGACGAAGGTCGGCGGGTTGTTCTCGGTGCCATCGATCACGCCGGTTTGCAGGCCGCTGAACACTTCGCTCACGCCCATCGCCACCGAGTTGGCCCCCATCGCCTTCAGCGTTGCCAGCGCCACCGGGCTGCCCTGCACCCGGATCTTCATCCCTTTCAAATCTTCCGGCTTGGTCAGCGGTGTTTTGGTGATCATGTTGCGGGTGCCGGAGTCCATCCAGCCAAGGAACACCAGCCGCGATTTGGGATCGTTGCTGATTTTATTGCCGATCTCCTGGCCGATCTGGCTGTCGAGCACCTTGTGCAGGTGATCCTCATCGCGGAACACGTAGGGCAGGGTGAAGACCTCAATCTCCGGCAGGATGGCGGCGACCGGTGCCATCGAGACGCGGATGATATCGATGGCACCAATCTGCGCCTGCTCAATCATCTGCTTCTCATCACCGAGCACGCCGCCGGGGAAGGTTTTGATCTCCAGCCGCCCATCCGTTGCCTTCTCCAGCTTCTCACCCATGTGCTGCACCGCCACCACATTGGGGTAACCCTGCGGATGGACGTCGGCGGCCTTGATGGTCTGGGCAACGGCCTGGCCGCTGAGGAACAGGCTGGCGGAACAGAGGCTAAGCGCCAGCAGGGATTTACGCACGTTCATAGGACTCTCCAGAGATCGGGCGCATAGCCGCGCCGCTATTGTTCGTCAGACACAGGGTGGTATCTTGCGGTGGTGAAGTGCTGGATAAGCGAGGGCTTGAAAAGAAGTAAGCACCAACAAACCAGCGATTTTGAAACACTTTATTAACACGATTATACGCTTTGAAATGTTATTGAAAATTTGTTGAAATAGCTTTTTAAAATAAATCGGATCTGCATCACGGCCTATGCCGGGGCAGGTGTGGGAAGTGTGATGCGGCTAAAAAAACACCGCTTGCCGCCGCCTGCTTTCGCCGGGCGCGAGTGGCCTGCTTGCCCGCCACATATGGATATTCCTATTGTTTCCGCCCTGATCTATCGGCAACGTAAATAATAATGAGAACTACTATCAATCCCCGCTGCGTTTGATATGATCCCGCACTGATTAATTCCTCAACATTGACGATTTTTGGTTGGAGGCGCAGCGTGAATACGGCTCGCATGAAAATGAAATCTGCCCTGTCCACAACGGCAGCACAGCACTCTCCTCGCCGCTGGCGTATGGCATTCGTATCCCTGTTTTTGCTGGCGGGCCTGAGCGGGCCAGCACTGGCCGCGGAAAGCGGTGACGCTGCTGCCGCCCCGGTGGCCGCCACCACCCCGGCATCAGATGCCCCGGCCACACCTGCCCTCATCACGGGCAGCCAGCCTGCCGCCTCCAGCGCCCAGCCGGTTATCCCACAGGATCTCTCGGTGCTCGGCATGTACCACCACGCTGACGCGGTGGTGAAAACGGTGATGATTGGCCTGCTGCTGGCCTCCGTGGTGACTTGGGCGATCCTGTTCGCCAAGGGCAGTGAGCTGTTTGCCGCTAAACGCCGCCTGCGCCGCGAGTTGAGCGCGCTGGCCCCGGCCACCTCGCTGGATGAGGCCGCCGCCATCGTTGAGAACTTCGACGAGAAGAGCATCAGCGCCCGCCTGCTGGCTGACGCGCAAAACGAGCTGGCGCTCTCCGCCGACTCCACCGACAACGCTGGCATCAAAGATCGCACCGGCTTCCGCCTGGAGCGCCGCGTTGCGGCCGCCGGCCGCCACATGGGGCGCGGTAACGGCTTCCTGGCGACCATCGGTGCCATCTCGCCGTTTATCGGCCTGTTCGGCACCGTCTGGGGCATCATGAACAGCTTTATCGGCATCGCCGAAACCCAGACCACCAACCTGGCCGTCGTGGCACCGGGCATCGCCGAGGCGCTGCTGGCTACCGCCATCGGTCTGGTGGCCGCGATTCCGGCCGTGGTGATCTACAACATCTTTGCCCGCCTGATCGCCTCCTATCGCCACCTGATTGGCGACGTAGCCGCGCAGATCATGCTGCTGCAGGGGCGTGACCTGGATCTGGCCGCCAGCGCTGGCAGCAAACCGGCGAAGGCCAATCCGCAGTGGCGGGTGGGGTAATCTGTTATGGCCATGCGTTTAAACGAAGATCTGGACGAAAGTGGTGAGATGCATGAGATCAACGTGACGCCGTTCATCGACGTCATGCTGGTTCTGCTGATCATCTTCATGGTGGCCGCGCCACTGGCGACGGTGGATGTGCGGGTCAACCTCCCGGCCTCCACCTCCAAGCCAACTCCGCGCCCGGAGAAGCCGTTGTTCGTGACCGTGAACGCCGAGAAGCAGCTGTATGTTGGCGAAACGCCGATCGCGCGCGATCAGCTGACGGCGCAACTGGCCGCCCAGACCAATGGCGACAAAGAGACCACCATCTTCTTCCGCGCGGACAAATCCGTGGATTACGAAACGATGATGGGCGTGATGGACACGCTGCGTCAGGCAGGCTACCTGAAGGTGGGGTTGGTCGGCATGGAGCAGAGCGGCGGGCAGTAAGCCAGCCCACGCCACGGCGGCCCCCTCGGGGGCCGTTTTTTTTTGGCCGCCGCCCCGCCACCGGGCATGGCAAAGCAGGCGACTTCTGCGCGTGGCTCGACTAAAATAGGCTTTTTACAGATTGGTCAGGCGGTAATTTATGATGCACGGTACGGTAACGACATATTTTGAAGAGAAAGGTTTCGGATTCATCAAGGATGAGAACGGCGACAATCGCTATTTTCACGTGGTGAAGGTAGCTAACCCGGAGCTGCTGAAAAAGGATGCCGCCGTGACCTTCGAGCCGACCACCAATAGCAAGGGGCTGTCAGCCTATGCGGTCAAGGTGGCGCCCGAGAGCAAGTACATCCACATCGCCGGTGAGCGCATCAAGATCACCAGCATCAAATCCTTCAACCGCTTCACCAAACAGGTGCCGGTTGAGACCCACATCGACAAAGAGAACACCATCCTCTCCGCTGGCCTGCTGATGGAGCGCATCCGCCCGAAAGCCGAGGTAGAGAAGGGCGCGACCCGCCCGCTGGAGATGCTGAACGTCACCACCTTCCAGAACAAGACCTACACCTTCTCCGAGCTGGAGATCGACATCGAAGAGACGGTCAAGGCGCTGAAAAACCTCTGATCCCTCTGCCGCCGCCCCGCTCTGGGGCGGCGTGTGCCACGCCCTGTTTCCCTTCCGCTTTTTTCTTGTACTTTTTTCGTCAGGCACCGCGCCCCCTGCTGTTACAATGGCCCGGCATGGCGCCCCGGCGCTGCGCACGATAATTAACAGGTCTGCCGTTCACGGCAGCGTATTTGATTGAGAAGAGATAATGGCGTCAGTTCATATTGGTTTTCCTCTGGAGACAGTCAGCGTATTCGTTGGCCTGTCAATTGCCGCGCTGCTGATTGACCTGTTTGCCCACCGTGGCAACCATGCCATCAGCCTGAAAGGCGCGGTGGGCTGGTCAATCTTTTGGGTGGCTACCGCCCTGGGTTTCGCCGGCTTCCTCTATATCCACCACGGCGCCGCCGTCGCCAACCTGTTTATCACCGGCTATGCACTGGAGAAGGTGCTGTCGGTCGATAACCTGTTTGTGATGATGGCGATCTTCGCCTGGTTTAAGGTGCCGGATGGCCTGCGCCACCGCGTGCTTTACTGGGGTGTGATTGGGGCCATCGTGTTCCGTGGCATCTTCGTCGCCTTCGGGACGGCGCTGCTGTCGCTTGGCCCGTGGGTGGAGATGGTGTTTGCGGTGATTGTGGCCTGGACAGCGGTAATGATGCTGCGCTCTGGCGAAGATGACGAAGAGATCGAGGACTACTCTGATCACTTCGCCAACCGTCTGGTACGCCGTTTCTTCCCGGTCTGGCCGAAACTGGCGGGTGATCGCTTCATGCTCTCCTCGAGCGAGGTTAGCGCGGAGCTGGAGAAGCCGCAGAACAAGGGCTTCGCCTTTACGGTGAAGAAGGGCGTGCGTTATGCCACGCCGCTGCTGCTCTGTGTGGCGGTGGTGGAGTTGTCAGACGTGATGTTTGCCTTTGACAGCGTGCCAGCGGTGATTGCCGTCAGCCGCGAGCCGCTGATTGTGTACTCCGCCATGATGTTCGCCATCCTCGGCCTGCGCGCCCTCTACTTTGTACTGGAAGCGCTGCGCCACTATTTGGTGCACCTCGAGAAAGCGGTGGTGGTACTGCTGTTCTTCATCGCCTTTAAACTGGGCCTGAACGCCAGCGACCACCTCTGGCACCACGGTTATGAGATTGGCATCAACACCAGCCTCTACATCGTGCTTGGCGTACTGGCGGTTGGCATCATTGCCAGTATGCTGTTCCCCGCCAAAGAGGAGAAGGCCGAGGAGAAATAACTCCCCCGCCCACTCCCCCCAACCCCGGCCTTGGCCGGGGTTTTTTTATGGCTGAAATATAAATAGATAAATTAATAATTAGGATAATAGATTGACCATGAGCAAAATTTCCAATTTGGAAAAAAGTTAAATCACCTTAATTCATTCACAGTAAATAATGAGCAATAATGCCAATTCCAGCTTATATGTGGTTAAAAGATGATGGAGGTTCATTCATCAAAGGTTCAGCTGATGTTTAAGGTCGCGAGGGATGCATAGAAACTATAGGGTTTAGCCAGGGGTTAAACATTCCAGTAGACAACACCAATGGGAAAATCACTGGTGCCCGCTCACACTCCCCAATGTTTATTGAAAAAGAGTTTGATTCATCCTCACCCTACCTTTATAAAGCGACTGCTAAAGGACAAACACTGAAGTCTGCGGAAATTCGATGGTACAAGATCAATGAAGCAGGTCAAGAAGAGGCTTGTTTTATAATGTATTTGGACGGTGTGAAAGTAACAGGTGTTAATCCTGGGATGCCTAACACGAAATTGCCGGGCAACGACTATATTAACCATATGGAATCTGTTTAATTGATGTACGAAAAGATTACTTGGCATTATGTTGAAGGTAATATTCAATACAGTGATGATTGGAATGTGAGAACCTAGTCAATATGTGCGCCACATTGGCGCACATATTGACTAGGCCAAGTAATATGATCATGGGCTTAAAAAACACCTTTGCAAAGCAAACTTCCTACCTTTTAGAAAAGAGTTTCTTAATAGTATATATTATGGGTATATAAATTATCGCTGTGAGAAAAATCACTTCTATTACATTTAGATAAAAGAAAATATTTTCTGTATATTCTGCATAAATCTTATCCTCCCTGTATGTCAATGCAGTTAACGTCAACACCCATTCGTTGCTGATGTATTGGGATGGATCAATAAGACGAGCAATAGTGATCATTATCAATAAAAATAAAGTTATTTTCCCAGCTTTAACGGCATGTTTTACCATTGGCAGTTACCTCAATAGTTCCATAAGACATCAGCCCTTTCATGCAAGGAACTGCAAAGTTAATGGTGAGTAATCAGCATCATTGATAATAAATTTTCCTTGCAGCGGCATATGATTCGTCCTATTTGAGCAGTTAACGTCCCATAGTAACGCCAACGTATTGTGGAGAACTTGCGCGGGCACAATATCAATGAATAGGTGGCAGGCGTGCGGGTAGGGTGCGGCGAGAGATGGTTAAATCCCAATACACCGCCCTCCGTGGCGGTGGGTGATGGGTTTACCCCTCAGTCTCCAGCTTGTAGGAACGGGTGGCGTTTTCGCGTTTCACCTTCAGCCGCCAGACGATGGCGAGCAGCGCAAACCAGAAGGGCATCGCGCACAGTGCCAGCAGGGTGTCGTGGTCAAACACCATGATCACGATGGAGAAGAGGAAGAACAGCAGGCTCAGCCAGCTCAGGGCGATGCCGGCGGGCATCTTGAAGATGGCCTGCGCGTGCAGATCGGGGCGGCGCTTGCGGTAGACCAGGTAGGCCACCAGAATCATGCCCCAGCTGTAGATCACCAGAATGGCGGAGAGCGTCGAGACGATGGTGAACAGCGTCATGACGTTCGGCACCAAAAACAGTAGCAGGGTGCCGCTCAGCATACAGAAGCAGGAGAACATCAGGCTGCGTACCGGGATGGCAGTGGCGCGCGACAGGATGCGGAACTGCCAGTGGGCGTGCTTCTCCATCGACAGGCCATACAGCATCCGGGTGCAGGAGTAGACGCCGCTGTTGGCCGACGACATCGCCGAGGTGAGGGCGACAAAGTTGATGATCGCTGCCGCCGCCGGCAGCCCGGCCTTGTCAAACAGCGTGACGAACGGGCTGGTGTCGGGCGAGATATGCTGCCAGGAGGTGACGGCAATGATCACCAGAATCGACATCACGTAGAAGATGATGATGCGTAGCGGGATGGCGTTGATCGCTTTCGGCAGCAGCTTCTCCGGGTTGCGCGTCTCGGCGGTCATGGTGCCGAGCAGCTCCACGCCGGTATAGGAGAAGATAGCGATCTGGAACCCGGCGAAAAAGCCCACCACGCCGTGCGGCATAAAGACCGCCGGGTCAGTGAGGTTGCCGAGGGAGGCGCGCACCCCATCCGGCGACGTCCAGCCGCTGGCGATCATCCAGCAGCCGGTCAGGATCAGCGCGACGATCGCGATCACCTTGATGATGGCAAACCAGAACTCCGCCTCGCCAAACATCTTCACCGACAGCAGGTTGAACAGGCAGAGCAGGCCGAGGGTCAGCAGCGCCGGGATCCACGGTGAGAGATCGGGCTGCCAGTACTGCATATAGCCGCCGCACACCACCACGTCGGCGATGCAGGTCACCACCCAGCTCAGCCAGTAAGACCAGCCGAGGAAGAAGCTGGCCTTTGGCCCAAGGTAGTCAGAGACAAAATCGGCAAACGAGCGGTAGTCGAGCCGGGTCAGCAGCAGCTCCCCCATCGCCCGCATCACCACAAACATAAAGAAGCCGATGACGACGTAGGTGATCAAAATCGAGGTGCCGGAGACGGCAATCGTCTTGCCCGCCCCCATAAACAGGCCGGTGCCGATGGCACCGCCAATCGAGATAAGCTGGATGTGGCGCTCGCTCAGGCCACGGTGCAGGCTCTGCGCCGTGGCCGGATCGCCCGGCCGTGATGGTACGGGTTGTTTGGTCATAGGCAGATCACTCAGGTAGGGAGAGGCGCGGCGTGCCCGGTGAAAGCAGCATCCCCGCTCGCAGGCCCGGCGCCACGTTGGCGTTCGGGAACAGGATGTAAGGTGCGGCCTCGCCAATCGTCCAGTGACGATCCTGCTGGCTGGCTAGGGTGTATCCCGCCGGCAGGCGGGTGAAGTTCTCGGTCTCTGGCGGCAGGTGGAGGGTAAAGCTCTCATCCCCCTTGATGATGCTCTCCGCCACCTCAAAGACCTGCAGCGGCGGCTTCTGCCGGGTTGGCAGCGGATCACTGCCGACCAGCGCGCGGATCGCCCGGTCAATGGCGGCAAACTGGGCCAGCTCGTTGTCGCCGAACGGGCGCGCCTTGCCCAGCTCCAGCGTGCAGCTCTGCGCGTGGAACGCCTCGCTGACATAGTGGCTGTAGGTGCCACCCGGCGCGGTGTGCTGCACCAGTGCATCCAGCTCGCCAGCGGCCAGCAGGTCGAAGAATGCCTGCGGGTAGGGGTGGCAGTGGTGGGGCACCAGCGCGAACTGCGGCAGCCGCGAGCCACGGATGGCGGTGTGCATGTCGAGGTGCCAACGCGGCAGGTCGCCGGTGGTGGCGAAGAATGCCTCGGTGGTGCGCTCAATCTCGGCGGCGCGCGCCGCCTCATCGCTGGGCGGTAACTGGCGGTGGCGGCCGCCGAACAGCCGGTTCATGTCATGGTGCAGGTAGCGGCGGTTGGCACGCATCGCTGGCAGGTTGCCGAACACCAGCAGCAGCGCCGCCCGGCTCGCCAATCGGCCTGCAGCCAGATCTGCCAGCAGCCCCAGCAGCAGTTCGATCGGCGCGGTCTCATTACCGTGGATGCCGGCGGAGAGCACCAGCGCGCGCTGTGGCTCGGGCGGCGTCAAGTGCAGCACGCCCTCCGCCAGCCAGCGCGGTTGCAGGGCGTCGGGCAGCGGCAGGTCGCGCAGCGCGTGCGCCAGCAGGGAGTCAGTCAATGGCTGCATCCGGCCCCCTTAGCGCTGGAAGTCATAGACAGCGCCGAGCCGCAAAATCTGCGACAGCTCATCCAGCGCCACATAGACCTCGCGCAGCAGCTGCGGGTCGGCCAGATCGTTCGGATGCAGCCGGTCGCGGTAGTGGCGCTCGACCCAGCGGGTCAGGCGCTGGTAGAGCGCCTCATCCAGCAGGCTGCCGGGGTTGACCGCCGCCCGCTCCGCCTCGGTCAGCACCACCCGCAACCGCAAACAGGCCGGGCCGCCGCCGTTGCGCATACTCTCGCGCAGGTCAAACACCCGCACCTCATCCACCGGCGAGTTGGCGCGCTGGGTCATCTCCGTCAGGTAGGCCCAGACGTTGTCGCGCTGGCGGCACTCCTCCGGCACCACAATCATCATTTTGCCATCGGCTTTGCTCAACAACTGGCTATTGAACAGGTAGGAGGCGACGGCGTCCGCCAGACTCACCTGTGCCGTCGGCACCTCCAGGCTGGCGAAGGGCTGGCCGAGCGCCGCCAGTTTCTGCTCCAGTTGCGCCAGCACCGCCGCCTGATCGACAAACGCCTGTTGGTGGTGGAACAGCACGTGGCGGTTGCTGACGGCGATCACGTCGTTATGGAACACACCGCTGTCGATGGCCTGCGGGTTCTGCTGCACGAACAGGGTACGCGCCGGGTCGAGCTGGTGGAGGCGCGCCACCGCCTGGCTGGCCTCGAGCGTCTGGCGCGCCGGGTAGCGCTGCGGCTGCGGCCCGTCGCCAAAGGCGCGGCGGCCATAAACAAACATCTGCACGCCGGGCGTGGCGTAGTCGCCGCCGAGCCGGTTGTGGTTGGCCGCCCCCTCATCGCCGAAATCGCCATGCTGCGGCAGGGCGTCGTGGTGGCAGAAGTGCTCCCCGCCGGGAAGGTGGCGCGCAGGATCGCCGCGGTGGCCGGGGCTTCCAGCGAGCGGTGCAGTTTGTTGTTCAGGTTGGCGACGGTAAAGTGCACCCGCCCGTCGGCGCTGTCGGCGGAGGGCGACACGGTGGCGGCGTTGGCCGTCCACATTGATGAGGCCGAACTGAGGGTCGAGAGCAACTGTGGCGCGCTGGCCGCTGCCTGCCGCAGCAACTGCTCATCATTGCCGCTGAAGCCCAGTGCGCGCAGCGCCGTGACATTCGGGCGCGGCTGGGGCGGCAGCACGCCCTGCACAAAACCGGCGTCCGCCAGTGCCTTCATCTTCGCCAGCCCCTGCAAGGCGGCCTTGCGCGGGTTGGAGAGGCCATCCTTGTTGTGCAGCGAGGCCTCATTGCCGACTGACAGCCCGGCATAGTGGTGCGTCGGGCCGACCAGACCATCAAAATTTGCTTCAAATCCAGACATAAAAACCTCAATAGGTTAGAAGTGCAGGCCAGGGCTGAGGGTGGCGGGCAGGGCCAGATCCTCGCTGACCAGTGAGGCCATCGGCCAGGCGCAGTAGTCGGCGGCGTAGAAGGCGCTGGGCCGGTGGTTGCCAGACGCGCCGACCCCGCCGAACGGGGCCTGACTGGAGGCACCGGTCAATGGCTTGTTCCAGTTGACGATGCCAGCGCGGGCCTCCGCCGCCAGTTGGTCGAAGCGTGCCGGATCCGGAGAGATCAAGCCGATCGCCAGCCCGTAGCGGGTCTGGTTGGCGAGGTCTATCGCCTCCTCAAAGGTTTGATAGCGAATCACTGACAGCAGCGGGCCGAAGTGCTCCTCATCCGGCACTCCCGCCACGCCGGTCAGCTCAATGATGCCCGGCGTCAGTAGGGTGGCGTTGGCGTCCGGCTGGGTCATCTCCAGCAGCGTGCGGCCGCCCAACGTCTGCAACTGCTGTTGCGCCTGCAACATCGACTCCGCCGCCTGCAAGGAGATCACGCCGCCCATAAAGGGCTGCGGATCGGCGTCCCAGCGGCCGACGCGGATCTGCTGGCTGACGGCCACCAGCCGGTCGATCAGCGCGTCGCCCTCCGGCCCGGCCTTCACCAGCAGGCGGCGGGCGCAGGTACAGCGTTGGCCAGCGGAGATAAAGGCCGACTGGATAATGGTGTGCACCGCCGCATCCTGATCCGCCACGCTATCGACGATCAGCGCATTGTTGCCGCCCATCTCCAGCGCCAGCATCTTCTCTGGCTGGCCCGCCAGCACGCGGTGGAAGTGGAAGCCTGCCGCCGCGCTGCCGGTAAACAGCACGCCGTCAATCTGCGGGTTCTCCAGCAGGGCACGGCCAGTTTCGCGCCCGCCCTGCACCAGATTGAGTACGCCCGCTGGCAGCCCGGCCTGCTGCCACAGCGTGACCGTCATCTCGGCGGTGGCCGGGGTCAGCTCGCTTGGCTTGAACACCAGCGTATTGCCAGCAATCAGCGCCGGGATGATGTGGCCGTTCGGCAGGTGGCCGGGGAAGTTGTAGGGGCCGAATACCGCCATCACGCCGTGCGGCTTGTGGCGCAGCAGCGCCTTGCCGTCAGCCATCGGCGTTTCGCTGTCGCCGGTGCGGCGCTGCCACGCCTCTATCGAGATGGCGGCCTTGCCTATCATCGACTGCACCTCGGTGCGCGTCTCCCACAGCGGCTTGCTGGTCTCCTGGCTGATCAGGCGCGCCAGCGGCTCCTTGTGATCCGCCAGCAGGGCAGCGAAGCGCTCCACGATGGCGATGCGCCCGGCTACCGGCGTGCGTGACCAGCCGCGGAAGGCGTCACGTGCGGCCTGCACGGCGGCCTGCACCTCACTGGCCCCGGCGCTCTGCGCCTGCCAGAGCACCTGTTGGTCATTGGGGGAGAATTTACTGAAACGCGGGCCACTGCCGGGCAGCCAGTCACCGGCAATAAAGTGTGCGGCATGGGTCATGCGATCTGCTCCTCGGGAAGTAAACTGACCAGCCGGGCGTGGTCGCCGTCGGCCAGGTGCAGCGAGTCCATCATGGGGGCGCTGAGCGCCAGGGTGCCGGTATGGGCGTCGGTCTCCACCAGCAGCGCGCGGAAATCCTCAAACTGTTGGTTGGCGACGATGCAGGGGCGGCCTGTGGCCATCGCCCCCTGATGCACCGGCAGCACGCGGCTGGCGCGCACCGCGCGGATGGCGTCGGTCTCGCCCTCCAGCACCGGGCCGGCGTCAAAAATGTCCACCGAGCCGCGCCAGTTAAGCCCCTCTTTCTCAAGGATGGCGCGCGCCGGGGCGGTGTGCGGGTGCACCTCGCCAATCACCCGCTGCGCCTCTTCCGGCAGCAGCGAGACATAGATCGGGTAGGAGGGCATCAGCTCGGCGATAAAGGTTTTGTTGCCGATGCCGGTCAGGTAGTCCGCCTCGGCAAACGGGATCTCAAAGAAGTGGTGGCCCAGCGCGTCCCAGAAGGCGGAGCGCCCGCCGCTGTCAACGACCCCACGCAGCTCGGCGAACAGATGCGACGAGAAGATCTCACGGAAGGCGGCGATAAACAGGAAGCGCGCCTTGGAGAGGAACAGCCCGTTGCGGTTCTTCTGGTAGGCCGGATCGAGGAACAGGGTGCACAGCTCGCTGTGGCCGGTGTGGTCATAGCTGAGGTAGAGCGTCTCCAGCGTTTTGTAGACCCCCAGATCGCGCGAGGCGCGCACTGTGCGCTGGATGCGGAAGTTGTAGAACGGCTCATCCAGCCCGACCGCCACCTCAATGGCGCTGACGCCCACCACCCGCGCCAGCTCGGTATCCTCCAGCACGAACAGGAAGCCCTGCTGCGCGCGCGGCCGCAGCCCGGCGAAGGTCTCTACGCTGCGCGCAATACGGGCGCGCAGGCGATCCGGGTGGTTCGGCAGTGAGGTCAACCCGACGCCAGCGCGGGCGGAGAGGTCGAGGATATCCTGTAGGTCAGTCTCCCTGACCGGGCGAAACAGCATCATGGCAACCTCCGCAACTCAGACAAAGCGGGCCACGGCGCGCGCCAGACGGGCAAACGCCTCGTCCAGATCGCGGTGGCTGATATCCAGCGCCGGCGCAAAGCGCAGCACGTCCGGCCCGGCGATCAGGGCGATCAGCCCCTCTTCGGCGGCCAGATTGGTCAGGGCCTTGGCCTTGCCGCGCCACGGCTCCGCCAGCTCCGCGCCAATCAGCAGCCCCTTGCCGCGCAGCGCGCTGAACACACCATAGCGGGCATTCAGCTCCGCCAGGCGGCGCATCATCTCATCATGGCGCTCGCGCACGCCCTGTAACAGTGGCTCATCCAGCAGCGAGAGCACCTGCTCCGCCACCGTCGCCGCCAGCGGGTTGCCGCCGAAGGTGGTGCCGTGCGTGCCAGGCTGGAAAGCCTGTGCCCACGACTCTTTCGCCAGCATTGCGCCAATCGGGAAGCCACCGCCCAGCCCCTTGGCGCTGGTCAGCAGATCCGGCTCCACGCCGTAGGTCTGGTAGGCGTAGAGCATCCCGGTGCGGCCCGCGCCGGTCTGCACTTCGTCAAAGATCAGGGTGGCGTTGAACTTGTCACACAGGGTACGCAGCCCCTGTAGGAAGGCCGGGTCGGCCGGGATCACGCCGCCTTCGCCCACCACTGGTTCGACGATGATGGCGCAAGTCTTGTCAGAGATGTGGTTCTCCACCGCCTGCAAGTCGTTGTAGGGCAGGTGGGTGATGCCAGCTGGCAGCGGCGCGTAGTCGGCGGAGTATTTCGGCTGGCCGCCGACGGTAACGGTGAACAGCGTGCGGCCGTGGAAGGAGTTCTTGAAGGCGATGATCTCATGCTTGTGCGCGCCGTGGTGGTCATGGGCATACTTGCGCGCCAGCTTCAGCGCCGCCTCATTGGCCTCGGCCCCGGAGTTGCAGAAGAACACCTTGTCAGCGAAGGTGGACTCCACCAGCCGTTTCGCCAGCCGCAGCACTGGCTCGTTGGTGTAGCCATTGCCGATGTGCCACAGCTTGCTGGCCTGCTCGGTGAGGGCGGCGACCAGCGCGGGCTGCGCATGGCCAAGGGAGTTCACCGCAATGCCACCGGCCAAATCAATATACTCCTTGCCGGATTGATCCCAGACGCGGGAACCGGCCGCCTTGACCGGAATAAAGGGCGCAGGTGAAAAGCAGGGAACCATATATTTATCAAACCAGTCGCGCTGAATTTTTTCAGACATTACACCCTCTCCTGATCGCTATTTTTTAAAGGCGAACTCATCCCGGCCCTTAATGTTTCAGGGCCTGTACGCAAGTTCATTTAAGCCAACATGTTGTTACATCGTGCCAACGTGAGCCTTAACAGCCACTTGGCGCGGTGTTGAAATGTATTTTTATGAAAATAAAGGACTTTTTCCTGTATTCCTGATGGATGTGGCCGGACTGGTGGCCCGTGAATGCTCTCAATGCTGGCCGTGTGCTTTAACAAAGTCAACACACCGAATCGCAAAATATTCACTTTTTGATCACATTCAAGCTTCTGAAAAATAGGAAAAATTCTTTTTTTATGCATTTTAAGTGCATAAAAACTGCATAAAAATCCCTTCCCTATGGGAGCGCGAAAAGATAATTATTTATTCACATTGGGCGGGTTTAATTTCCCGGCGGGAAACTTTTTCGCAGAATTTAGCCATTTACCCCGGCTTTTTAAATGCTAGATTAATATCCGCATAGTGATATGCAGGTCACTTCCACGGTTCTAACAACATAAATAACTTTATTTAAAAAAAGGTTTGTTATGGAAAAGCTATCTTACGTCTCAGAGAGCAGCACGTCGGCATGGTCCACTTACCTTCAACAAATCGACCGCGTCGCACCCTACCTCGGCGACCTGTCACGCTGGATTGATACCCTACGCCACCCCAAACGCGCCCTGATTGTGGACATCCCGTTGCAGATGGATGACGGCACTATCCGCCACTTCGAGGGGTTCCGCGTGCAGCACAACCTCTCCCGTGGGCCGGGCAAGGGCGGCATCCGCTTCCACCCCGACGTGGATCTCAATGAGGTGATGGCGCTCTCCGCCTGGATGACCATCAAGTGCGCCGCGGTCAACCTGCCGTATGGCGGGGCGAAGGGCGGCATCCGCGTCGATCCCTTCTCCCTCTCCGAAGGCGAGCTGGAGCGGCTAACGCGCCGTTACACCAGCGAGATTGGCGTGATCATCGGCCCACAGAAAGACATTCCCGCGCCGGACGTCGGCACCAACCCGAAAGTTATGGCCTGGATGATGGACACCTACTCCATGAACCACGGCACCACCGTCACCGGCGTGGTGACCGGCAAGCCCATTCACCTTGGCGGCTCGCTGGGGCGTGAGAAGGCCACCGGCCGCGGGGTGTTTGTCACCGGCAAAGAGGTGGCGCGCCGCGCTGGCATTGGCATTGAGGGCGCCCGCATCGCGGTGCAGGGCTTCGGCAACGTCGGCAGCGAGGCCGCACGGCTGTTCGCCGAGGCGGGCGCGCGGGTGGTGGCGATCCAGGACCACACCGCCACGCTGTTCAACGCCGGCGGCATTGATCTGCACGCCCTGAGCGAGTGGCAGAACCAGCACAAGCAGATCGCTGGTTTCTCCGGTGCGAAGGAGATCGATAGCGAGGCATTCTGGACGGTGCAGATGGACATCCTCATCCCGGCCGCGCTGGAGGGGCAGATCACCCGCGCCCGCGCCGAGTCACTGAGCTGCAAGCTGGTGCTAGAGGGGGCGAACGGCCCGACCTTCCCGGAGGCGGATGACATCCTGAAGGCGCGCGGCATCACCGTGGTGCCAGACGTGATCTGCAACGCCGGCGGCGTGACGGTCAGTTACTTTGAGTGGGTGCAGGATATGGCGAGCTTCTTCTGGAGCGAGGAGGAGATCAACGCGCGCATGGACAAGATCATGACTGACGCGATGGTGCACGTCTGGGATAAGGCGGTAGAGAAGTCCTGCACGCTGCGCACCGCGGCCTATATCGTCGCCTGTGAGCGCATCCTGATGGCGCGCAAAGATCGCGGCATCTATCCGGGCTGATACGAGGGTGCACGGGCGACGGCCCGTGCACCCGGTCGCTTACTGGTATTGCAGGTAGGCGACGTGGCTCTGCAAGTACTCCTCCAGCCCGTGGCGGCCATCCGCGCCACCGATGCCAGACTTACGCCACCCGGCGTGGAATCCCTGCATCGCCTCAAAGTTCTCACGGTTGATGTAGGTTTCGCCGAACTTCAGCCCTTTTATCGCCTTCATCGCCACATTCAGATCGCGGGTAAAGATGGAGGAGGTGAGGCCATACTCGCTGTCATTCGCCAGCGCGATCGCCTCTTCCAGCGTGGAGAAGGCCATCACCGGCAGCACCGGGCCGAAGGTCTCCTCTTTCATTACCGCCATGTCAGCACGGACGTTGGTCAGCAGCGTTGGCTCGAAGAAGTAGCCGCGCTCGCCGAAGCGTTTGCCACCAATCTCCACTTTCGCGCCCTGTCCCACGGCCTGCGCCACCTTCTGCTCGACGCGCTCTAGCGCCGCGCGGGTGATTAGCGGCCCCATGTCCAGCTCGCTCTGTTGTGCCGGATCGCCCACCGTCACCTGGCGGAACGCCTCGGTCAGGCGGCTGACGAACGCTTCATAAATTCCCTCCTGCACATAGAGGCGCTCGGCGCAGTTGCACACCTGCCCAGTGTTGATGACGCGGGAGCTGACAATCGCCTTGACCGCCAGATCGACGTCGGCGTCATTCATCACGATGGCCGGTGCCTTGCCGCCCAACTCCAGCGACACCTTGGTAACGTTGTTGGCCGCCGCCTGCATGGTGGCGATGCCAGCGTTGACGCTGCCGGTCAGGCTGACCATGCCGACTTTTGGGTTGCCCGCCAGCTCCTGGCCGACCACCGGGCCATAGCCGGTGACGATATTGAACACGCCGGCGGGCAGGCCCACCTCATCAACGATTTCGGCGAAGATCACCGCATTATTGGGGGTCAGTTCGCTGGGTTTCAGCACGATGGTATTGCCGGTGACCAGCGCTGGCGCGGCCTTACGGGCGATCAGGAAGAACGGGAAGTTCCACGGCAGGATGCCGGTGGTAACGCCAATCGCCTTCTTGAACACCAAAATGTTCTCGTTCGGGCGATCGCTCTGCACGATCTCACCCTCATAACGGCGCGCCCAGCCAGCCATGTACTCCAGATAGTCGGCGGTGAACAGCACCTCGGTCTTCGCCAGCGCCTGGGTTTTGCCGCCCTCTGCCACGATGGTCGCCGTCAGCTCAGCCTCGCGGCGGCGGATGCCTTCGGCAATCTTGATCAGCCAGTTGCCACGCTCCACCGCTGGCAGCGCCTCCCAATCCGCCTGCGCTGCCTCCGCCGCATCAATGGCACGGCGCGCATCCTCGGCACTGCCCTCCGGCACCAGCGACAGCACCTCCTCCGTCGCCGGGTTCACTACCTCAATCCACTTGTCGCTGCGGTTCTCAACGAACTGGCCGTTGATGTACATCTGTTGCTTCACTGGCGCCATGGTAGCCTCTCCGTAAACAGTATTTTATCGTCATGTTAATAAACAGGTCATTTCCTGTTATTTGCCCGCCAACATGACCTACCTGGCCGGAAAACACCTTCATCTGGCTGCCATCTTCCGGCGCGCAGTGGCACTCACCAGAAGACTGGGATGACGCGGTTGGCATTTTTACGGTTTTTGTAGGGGAGGGGGAGTTAAACCCCCGGCTTTTTTATCTACAAAGTGTAATGACATTGGCGTTACAGGGATTGTATAATTACTGTTCAGAAAAGAGAGGAGGGCACTATGCCTGCTGCGAATAGTTTGTCCATTAAGCGGGAAACCCTGAACCTGCGCATCAAGCCCGCTGAACGTGAACTGATTGACCGTGCGGCGAAAGCCAAAGGAAAAAACCGCACTGATTTTGTATTAGACGCGGCCCGTGCCGCTGCGGAAGAGACGTTGATTGAGCAACGCATCATTATGGCTGATCCAGAAGCATATCAGGAATTCCTCACGCGCCTCGATCAGGCTCCCGCACCCAATGCCGCGCTACGCAAGACCATGAAAACCCCGGCACCTTGGGAACAGGAAAAATGATCACTGCCCCTGAGCCACTGCACGCCGAACACGATCTGACGCTCTTCAATTGCGGCGTGGAGTCTATGGATAGCTGGCTGAAACAGCGGGCCATGAAAAATCAGCTGACAGGGGCTTCCCGCACGTTTGTCTGCTGTGAAAATGCCAGGGTGATGGCCTATTACTCACTGGCATCCAGTGCGGTAACAACAAGCACGGCACCTGGCCGCTTTCGCCGCAACATGCCTGACCCCATTCCGGTTATCGTGTTGGGGCGTCTGGCGGTCGATCAATCCCTGCATGGTCAAGGAATTGGCCGGGCGCTGGTACGTGACGCTGGCCTACGGGTGATCCAGGTGGCAGAAACCATCGGCATCCGCGGAATGCTGGTTCATGCGCTGTCTGATGATGCACGGGCTTTTTACTTACAGGTAGGTTTCGAGCCATCACCGATTGATCCAATGATGCTGATGGTGACGTTGGGAGATTTGGCGGACAGTATTGTCTGAATAAAAACCTCTACCAATAAAAAGCACCTTAATCTGAAATTTCCTGAATGGCAGGTTTCCAGATCGTGCATACCTCCTGGTATTAACGCATGTGTAAAGAGTTGCCGTGAAATTTCCTTTCTTCTGACGAAAACAAATAAGCCCCGTTTAAATGAATAATAAGAAAAGATGAAAGCCTGAAAAGGTCGTCAATTTTTCACTTGCTCAGTCACGTCCCGCTTCTCATTTTTGATAAAAGTACAAAATCAGATATTCCATGTGATTGGTGGTATTTTGTACAGAACCTCGCCCTAAGATAAATTGACCATTTGCTGCACACCCTTATTCCACAAGGCCTGAAGGGGTATATGTAGTAAAATTCTTATAAATCAGAAAGATGATCTGTAGTTGTTAAAAGCTGAGAATGTAAAATATTGTTACATTTTTTCATTTCCGATCAACCAGGGAACGTTTCTACACTCCCGCTATTGGGTATTATCCGAATTTTTTTCATTTCAGAAAAATACTCAAAGTACAGTTTCGGCATGCTGGTGGATGGAGTGCGCCCGCTTTTTAGTTCCGGGATTTTTATTTGCGTCGGATGACGCGAACCGGAAAGTTGTTCTGGCAGGGTAGTTTTTTCTTATTTATTTCTCACTGGCGTTGACCGTTTCTATTACTCCATAGAACAGGGACAGCCATGTCTAACTCTTCCTTTCAGTCCGAAATCCCTAAAGCGCGTATTAATTTAAAACTTGATTTGCATACCGATGGTGCGAGCAAGAAAACGGAACTCCCCCTGAAATTACTGGTAGCGGGCGACTTCAGTCATGGTCAGGAGTCTGCACCCCTGTCTGAGCGCAAAAAAGTCAGCTTGAACAAAAATAATTTTGACTCTGTGCTTTCCGAATATTCCCCAAACGTCAATCTGACCGTCAAAAACACGCTGGCTGATGACGGTAGCGAAGACAATATCAGTCTGACCTTCCGGAGCATGAAGGATTTCACCCCCGAGCAGGTTTCCCGGCAAATCCCTCAGCTGAAGGCAATGCTTTCCATGCGCAACCTGCTTCGCGATTTAAAAGCGAACCTGCTGGATAACCAGGCATTCCGAAAGGAGCTGGAAAAAATACTGCTCGACCCGGCGTTAAGCGCAGAACTCAGAGCCGAACTCTCAGCCCTGGCCCCAAAAGAGCCATAACGGTCACTGATGATTTAACGGATTAATAAGGAAGATGTTGATGTCTGTAAAAAATGAGAATGCCGCAGGTAGCGAGAGTGTGGTGCTGGAACGTCCTGCTGCAGGCGGGGTTTATGCGTCCCTGTTTGAAAAAATCAACCTGAACCCGGTCTCTGAGCTGAGTGCGCTCGATATCTGGCAGGACGCGCAGGCGATGTCGGATGCGACCGCGGATGAACGTTTAACGGCGGGGATGCAGGTGTTTCTGGAGTGTCTGACAAAATCGGGTTCAAAAGTTGAAAAACTCGACAAAAACCTGATTGACCATCATATCGCTGAGCTGGACGACCAGATTAGCCGTCAGCTGGATGCCATCATGCACCATGAGGACTTTCAGGCGGTAGAAAGTCTATGGCGCGGCGTGAAATCCCTGGTCGACAAAACCGATTTCCGCCAGAACGTGAAGGTTGAGTTGCTGGATATGTCAAAAGAAGATCTGCGTCAGGACTTCGAAGACTGCCCGGAAATTATCCAGAGCGGGTTATACCGTCAGACATACATTTCTGAGTATGACACCCCGGGTGGCGAGCCTATTGCTGCTGTCATCTCTGCGTATGAATTTGATGCCTCAGCCCAGGATGTTGCGCTGTTGCGCAACATTTCTAAAGTCTCCGCTGCTGCCCACATGCCGTTTATCGGCTCTGCTGGCCCGAAATTCTTCCTCAAGGAGTCAATGGAAGAAGTGGCAGCCATCAAGGATATCGGTAACTACTTTGACCGCGCTGAGTACATCAAGTGGAAATCCTTCCGCGAGACGGACGATGCTCGCTATATCGGCCTGGTGATGCCGCGCGTGCTGGGTCGCCTGCCGTATGGCCCGGACACCGTGCCCGTACGCAGCTTCAACTATGTCGAAGAAGTCAAAGGCCCGGATCACGATAAGTACCTGTGGACCAACGCCTCGTTTGCGTTCGCATCCAACATGGTTCGCAGCTTCATTAACAACGGCTGGTGTGTGCAAATTCGTGGCCCGCAGGCCGGTGGTGCTGTCCAGGATCTGCCAATCCATCTGTACGACCTCGGTACTGGCAACCAGGTGAAGATCCCGAGTGAGGTGATGCTCCCGGAAACCCGCGAATTTGAATTCGCCAATCTGGGCTTCATTCCCCTGTCGTACTACAAGAACCGCGACTACGCATGCTTCTTCTCGGCGAACTCCACGCAGAAACCGGCGCTGTATGACACCGCCGATGCGACCGCCAACAGCCGTATCAATGCGCGTCTGCCGTACATCTTCCTGCTATCGCGTATTGCCCATTATCTGAAGCTGATTCAGCGCGAAAACATCGGCACAACCAAAGACCGTCGTCTGCTGGAGCTGGAGCTGAACACCTGGGTGCGCACGCTGGTGACTGAAATGACCGATCCAGGCGACGAGCTGCAGGCTTCCCACCCGCTGCGCGATGCGAAAGTGGTGGTGGAAGACATTGAAGACAACCCGGGCTTCTTCCGCGTGAAACTCTATGCGGTGCCGCACTTCCAGGTGGAAGGGATGGACGTCAACCTGTCACTGGTTTCCCAGATGCCAAAAGCCAAGTCGTAAAGCGAGGGGAGATCAGGGATGAAAATTTACCGCCCACTTTGGGAGGATGGGGCCGCTCTGGCCCCCCAACAATTCCAGCAGCAGGCTCGCTGGAATGAACACGTTGCCGACATGGTCGCCCGGATGGGGGTTTCTTATCCCTGGGGCGTGGTGGCGGCAGAATTTGACGATGCAGCACTGGCGCTCTCGCGCCTGAACGCCACCCGTCTGGTGGTGCGCTTTCAGGACGGTACCCTTGTGGATACCGATCTGGCTGACACGCTTCCTCCAGTCTGTGATTTGTCTGTTGCCGCCGGCAGCGAAGCTGTTGACGTGGTTGTCGCGCTGCCGCTGCTGAGTGCAAGTGGTGGCAACCTTGATAACGGTCAGGACAGTGAGCGCCCGCGTCGCTGGAAATCGGAACGCCTAGTGGTACAGGAACTGGCCGGTCACGAAAGCGGGGAGCTCGCCGTTCTGCGGAATGCGCTGACCCTGCGTCTGTCCAGCCAGGAAAACACGGCATACCTGACCTGTTCGGTCACCCGCCTGGTGCGTAATGCGCAGGGGCAGTGGAGCCGTGATCCGGCCTTTATCCCGCCAATGCTGTCTGTTGCCGCCAGTCCGTGGCTTGCCACCGAACTGGGTGACCTGCTGATCCGTCTGCAGGCCCGTCGCCGTCGCCTGATGGCCATGCGCCGTGAAAGTAATGAGCGGATGGCCGACTTTGCGGTCGCGGATGTCTCCCTGTTCTGGCTGCTCAATGCCCTGAACAGCGCCGAGCCGGTGCTGACGGAACTGTTACAGACGCCGGATCGTCACCCGGAACTGCTGTACCGCGAGCTGACCCGTCTGGCCGGGAGTCTGCTGACCTTCTCACTGGAGCACGACGCCGGCGATATTCCGGCTTACCAGCACGATGCACCGGAGCGGGTATTCCCGCCGCTGCTGGCACTGCTCGATAAGCTGCTGGAAGCGAGCCTGCCGTCGCGGGTGGTGAGTATCCACCTAGAGCATCAGGACCAGATCTGGAAAGGGGTTCTGCATGATGCGCGCCTGCGCGAAGGGGCGGACTTCTATCTCTCCGTACGCTCCTCCATGCCGAACCATGAACTTCAGACGAAATTCCCGCAGCTGTGTAAAGCGGGCAGCCTTGATGATGTGTCCGATGTGGTGAATGTGGCGCTGAGCGGCATGGTTATCAAGCCGCTGACCCATGTGCCGGCCGCTATCCCGTTACGCCTTGAGAACCAGTATTTCTCGCTGGATCTGAGTACTGAGGCGGCGCGCGCAATGCTTGAGATGGGGAACTGCACCTTCTATACCCCGCGCTCACTGGGGGATGTGAATCTTGAACTCTTTGCGGTGCTGCGCTCATGAATAAATCCGAACTCAGCCAGATAGAACGCATTTTCTACCCGGGCTGGCTGATGGTCAGCCAGCTACGTGGCGGACAGGAAGTCCGGGACGGGGAAGGGCTCTATCGTCGGGCCTGCCGTCTGGTGCAGGAGGCAAAATCGGCGCTCACAGAGGCAGGTTACAGCAACATTGGCCGTGACCATATGGTGTACGCCCTGTGTGCACTGCTTGATGAGAGCGTGATGAACCGGGGAACCACCGATGATGGTTACCTGACCTGGCGCCGTGACCCGCTTCAGGCGCACTTCTTTGGCACCCTCAATGCCGGTGAGGAGCTGTGGGAACGGATCCGCAACCTGTTGAAAGAAACCGCTCCTGACGCCGCCGTCCTGACCTGCATGTACCGAACCCTGCAGCTGGGGTTCGTCGGTCAGTATCGTGCCCAGGATGATGAGCGCCGGGAAGATATCGTTCGCGCGCTTGCGGAACGGGTGCCGGCCTTCACGCTTGCCCAGGACGCCCCCCTTGTTGCCCGCGCATCACGCCTGCGCAGCGGTCGTCGCTGGTACTGGCTGAGCTGGGTTGTGGCCGCTGTCGCCCTGGTAGCGCTCTGGTTCTTCCTGTCGTCTTCGCTTACCGAGCTGGTAAGCCAGACCGTCATGCCGGGGTAAACGATGCGGGATGCGTACCGAAGTCTGTTAACTGCCCTGGGTGCCGTACTGGCGCTGTGGCTCATTCTGGGATTCTGGCCACTGTCCACGGGCAGCCGTGTGGCACTCAGCCTGCTGGTTGTTCTGGTGTCCGGGGCGATGTTCTGGCGTCAGCGTCGGGCCTCGCAGGCGCAGGCGACCGCTGTCCGGGAAATTGTGGATGAAAACCTGCCGCCGGAAGATTTTCAGGGCGCGGTGATCCTCGTCTGTGGCGACAACGCCCCGCTGTTTGTGTCCGGTTCCCGTCACCGGGAAACCCGGCAGGGCTGGTATCTGTGGGTGAAAGATGCGGAACAACTGCCACTCCTGGCACAGCACCTGAGCCTGGTGCGCCCGGCCCTGGTGTCGCAAATCTCTGTCATGCTGGCGGTGGTGCCTGAACAACACATCTCTGGCGATGATTTTACCCAGACTCTTCGGGGCTGGCAGCGGGCTGTCGTCCAGTGCCGTGCGGCATTTGGCACACTCCCCCCGCTGTGGACCGTGACCTGGGTATCGCCCCCTGTGGCCTGTGCGGAGGCAGAACCCGTCTGGTTTACCACGCTTAACACGCAAAGCGGTATTCAGGTGTATCAGCCCGGTCAGGGCAATATGTCACTGACAGAGTGGACCCGGGAGAGTGGTTCAGACGGGCGTCTTTCGCGTCTGAGTCAGGGACTGTGGCTGGACAGCCTGCTTACCTGGCAGAACAGCGCAGTCAATGACCTGCTGTCGGTACGCCAGGGTGAGCTGCCGGTGATGAAACCCTGTGTACAGGGCATGTGCAGGGTGCCGGTGAGCGGTATCGAGGGCAATCTCTGGCAACAGTACATCACTACGGTGACGTCGCTGCCACCGGATGCCGTTGTGACGACAGAGCCACTGCCGCTGCCTGAACTGCTGCTGCCGGCACTGCCGCGCCGACGGGGCGTCAGCCGCAGAATGGTGTTCTGGGGCTATGCCGGATTACTGGGCGGGATTTTCCTGGCACTTGCCATGTTGGCCTCCTGGATGAACAACCAGCGCCTCATACGTAATGTGGGCGATCACCTTGCGTTGTATCACCAGCTGTCGGGGAAGCCTGTTGCCCCGAAACTGCGTGCCCAGCAGCGCCTCAGAGCCGATGGCGCATTGCTGGACGACTGGGCGCGTCGCGGGGAGCCACTGCGTTATCGCCTGGGCCTGTATCAAGGGCTGCGCCTGGTGCCGCCCGTTGAGGCTGCCGTCAGCGACTGGGCTCCGCCGCCACCACTACCACCGGTCATTAAGAAAATCATCCAGGGCCCGAAAACCATCCGTCTCGACAGCATGTCGCTGTTTGACTCCGGCAAAGCGGTACTGAAAACCGGCTCCACCAAAATGCTGGTCAATTCGCTGGTCGGTATTAAGGCGAAACCGGGCTGGCTGATTGTGGTCGCGGGTCACACCGATAACACCGGTAATGCACAGCTGAACCAGACGCTGTCGCTCGAGCGTGCCGCAGCGGTACGCGACTGGATGCGTGACACCGGTGACGTGCCGGAAAGCTGTTTTGCGGTGCAGGGCTATGGCGCAAGCCGTCCGATTGCAACCAATGACACGCCGGATGGGCGCGCGCTCAACCGCCGTGTCGAAATCAGTCTGGTACCGCAGGCGAATGCCTGTCAGATACCGGGCCACACCCAGGCGCCATCGCAGGATGATGGCGCATCACAACACCATCGAGAGTAATTTCATGGCAATCCCTGTTTATCTTTGGCTGAAAGACGACGGCGGCGCGGACATCAAAGGGTCTGTGGACGTTCAGGATCGTGATGGCAGCATCGAGGTTGTCGCTCAGCAGCATACCCTGTACATCCCGACTGACAACAACACCGGCAAGCTGACCGGAACCCGTATCCACACGCCGTTTATGTTCACCAAGGAAATCGACTCCTCCAGCCCGTATCTGTACAAGGCAGTGACCACCGGCCAGACCCTGAAATCAGCAGAGTTCAAGTGGTACAAAATCAATGACGCCGGTCAGGAAGTCGAATACTTCAACACCAGACTCGAGAATGTGAAGGTGGTGAAAGTGAATCCATTAATGCATGACGTTAAGGATCCTGCTTACGACAAGCACAACCATCTGGAGCAGATTGAACTGCGTTACGAAAAAATCACCTGGACCTACAAAGACGGCAACATCATTCATTCCGACTCCTGGAACGAACGCGCCACCGCGTAAGCCTGATGCGGACGGGGAAACCTGTCCGCAGTTTTTGCTGAGCGCCTGCCAGACGCGGGCATTCAGCAAAGAATCACACAATCTGCCTGCCTGACCTGATGCGCTTTGGGTTCCTGATGAACAGGAAACAGCGAAGGGCGGTAGCGTGCCCTGAATCAACCGAACAGAGAGAACTTCGAGACATGGAAAACCCAGCCATCCTGTTACGCCGCCTCAACCCTTACTGTGCTCGCGCAATGGAAGGGGCGGCCTCTCTGTGTCAGACCCGTGCCCACGCAGAAATTCTACCTGAGCACTGGCTGCTGACACTGCTGGAGCAGGGGGAAGGTGACCTGACCGTGCTGGCGTGTCGCTACGAGTGGGATATGGACAGCATCTGGCAGGATTTGCTGGGCTGGCTGGACAAACAGCCGCGCTCAGTACGCCACCGCCCCCAACTGTCAGGCGCCATTCAGACCCTGATGCAGGAGGCGTGGTTGATTGTCTCGCTTAACGGTGAAGCGCAAATCCGAAGCCAGCATCTGTTGATGGCCCTGGTGGAAAAGCAGAGCCTGGTGCGCTGCGATGGGCTGTGGCCGCTGCTGACGCTCGGTCAGAGTCAGCTGGAACGCCTGCGTCCGCTGCTCGATGCGCAGTCGGACGAGCGTCCGGAGATGCAGCAGGAAGCAGAGCTGGCGCAGAGCCACGGCGGTGACGTGGAGTTTGTCGGCCGTCCTGCCGGTGCAGAACTGAAAGAGGGGGAGCTGAATCCGGCGCTGCAGAATGCGCTGGATAAATTCACCCTCGACGTCACCGCCAAAGCGAAAGAGGGCAAGATTGACCCGGTATTTGGCCGTGATACTGAAATCCGCCAGATGGTGGATATTCTCTCGCGTCGTCGCAAGAACAACCCAATCTTGGTCGGTGAACCGGGTGTCGGTAAAACCGCGCTGGTTGAAGGCCTGGCGCTGCGTATTGCAGAGGGCAACGTTCCTGAATCGCTCAAACCCGTCATCCTGCGCACCCTTGACCTCGGTCTGTTACAGGCGGGCGCGGGCGTGAAAGGGGAATTTGAACAGCGCCTGAAAAACGTCATCGACGCGGTGCAGCAGTCGCCGGTTCCGATTTTGCTGTTTATCGACGAAGCCCACACCATCATCGGTGCGGGCAACCAGGCAGGCGGCGCGGATGCGGCCAACCTGCTGAAGCCGGCACTGGCGCGCGGCGAACTGCGCACCATCGCCGCCACCACCTGGTCTGAATACAAACAGTATTTTGAGCGCGATGCTGCCCTGGAGCGCCGCTTCCAGCGGGTGTTGGTGGACGAGCCGGACGACGACACGGCCTGCCTGATGCTGCGCGGCCTCAAATCCCGCTACGCCGAACACCATCATGTGCACATCACTGACGATGCTGTGCGGGCGGCCGTCACGCTTTCCCGTCGCTACCTGACCGGCCGCCAGCTGCCGGACAAGGCCGTTGATTTGCTAGATACCGCTGCGGCACGCGTCCGTATGAGTCTCGACACCGTGCCGGAACAGCTGACCCGCATCCGTTCGCAGATTACCTCGCTTGAAATGGAGAAGCAGGCACTGCTGGAAGATATCGCCGTCGGCAATCAGAGCCACGGCGAGCGCCTGACCGCCATCGAGCAGGAAGAAAACGACCTTATCGTTGCACTCGATGAACTGGAAACCCAGTACGGTCAGGAGCTGCAACTCACCGAACAGCTACTGGAAAGCCGCCAGGACATCTCCCGCCAGAGTGAGACCCATAAGCTGCAACAGGCGCTCAACGGTATGCAGCACAGCAACCCGCTGCTGTCGGTGGAGGTGGACGTGCGTACCGTCGCCAACGTGATAGCCGACTGGACAGGCGTGCCGCTCTCTTCCCTGATGAAAGATGAACAGACCGAACTGCTGACACTCGAAAACGAAATCGGTAAACGTGTGGTGGGCCAGGATGTAGCGCTTGAGGCCATCGCCCGGCGCCTGCGTGCGGCGAAAACCGGGCTGACGTCAGAGAATGGCCCACAGGGCGTGTTCCTGCTGGTTGGCCCGAGCGGCGTCGGTAAAACCGAAACCGCGCTGGCGCTGGCCGATGTGCTGTACGGCGGCGAAAAATCGCTCATCACCATCAACCTGTCGGAATACCAGGAGCCGCACACCGTTTCCCAGCTGAAAGGTTCGCCTCCGGGCTATGTGGGTTACGGTCAGGGCGGTATTCTCACCGAGGCGGTACGCAAGCGCCCATACACCGTGGTGCTGCTCGATGAGGTGGAAAAGGCACACCGTGACGTGATGAACCTGTTTTATCAGGTCTTCGACCGCGGCTTCATGCGCGACGGCGAAGGGCGCGAAATCGACTTTCGCAATACCGTTATCCTCATGACCTCCAACCTCGGCAGCGACCACTTAATGCAACTGCTGGACGAACAGCCGGACGCCAGCGAAGGCGACCTGCACGAGCTGCTGCGCCCGATACTGCGCGACCACTTCCAGCCGGTGCTGCTGGCCCGCTTCCAGACCGTGATTTACCGCCCGCTGGCAGAAGCTGCGATGCGTACCATCGTGGAGATGAAGCTGTCGCAGGTGAGCCAGCGCCTGCATCGCCACTATGGACTGACCACCGAAATCGAAGAAAGTCTGTATGACGCGCTGACCGCCGCCTGTCTGCTGCCGGACACCGGCGCACGCAACATCGACAGCCTGCTCAATCAACAAATTCTGCCAGTGCTGAGCCAGCAACTGCTGACCCACATGAAGGCGAAACAGAAACCACACTCTCTGACGCTCGGCTGGCATGACGAAGAAGGGATTGTGCTGGAGTTTAAACATGGCTGAAGAAACTCAGGATCAGTTCAGAATTAAAGAAGGTGGTGTCAGACCACTTACGGCCGGTGAGATACAACTGGCACACTCTGTTTTTCTATCCACTATTGATTATTCGAAAGTATGGATCCACAGGGAGAGTTATCTCCCTTTTAATCTGCAAAATGAAGACACGGCGATGACCCCAAATGGTGAGCTGTATTTTCGTACCAGATTATACAGAGATGACTTTTCTCAGACGCTGGATGACCTTCAGCATCTCTTCATTCATGAGATGAGCCATATCTGGCAACGTGCCAGGGGAATGAACGTCATCGGTAGAGGTCTGGCGAGTTGGTGGGTCAGCTATCGCTACACGCTTGATGGTCGTCTGTTGAGTGATTATCCAATGGAGCAACAGGCGCAGATTATTGCTGATGATTTTGTTTTGCAAAAATTTGGTTATGAAATCTGGAGTCACCTCGAAAATAAAAGATATCCCGATATTACCCTCGATGGGGATACTTCTGAGTCGGTGATACGTGAGGGATATAAAAATGCTTTGAGGGGCTTTCCATGGTGAGACGTAACTATTTTATTAAGCTTAATTCTCTGTTGTTATCGTTTTTTTGTCTTTCAACCCTGACGGGGTGTCCTGGGCCTGGTGACAGAATGCGCTTTGATGAAACTGCAAAGGTGAGCAGAAAGGGTGATGATATTTGCGTAAATATTGATAATGCACAAGACTATCAGCCAGTAGATATGGGGATCAATCTCCGAGGAACACCTTCAAAGGAAAAGGACTTTGATTTTTCTCCTGGCCTTAAGGTTATTGAAGGTGAGTTGTGTATTCCTCCATCTTATTACCATTTTGAAAATGGTAATAAATATATTGTTGAGTTTGTGCTACATCCAACACTTGATAATAAAGAGGCGAGAAGTTTTGTCGTTGGCGTCGGCGTTAATAATAATCAAGTGTATAATTTTCCTTTGACAGATCGCGAATTCGCAAGGCCTTATGGATCAATTCGAGTTTCCGAGTAGTACGCTAAGCTAAGGCGGTGAAAATAATTTTTTTATTGCTTTGGTTGTAATAGGGATGCTGTTTCTTCCTGATGTTTTTATTTACACGTTTGTTAAGCGTTTTATTCCCATCAGCGGTGATGGGGAATATGCGATGGACAACTTTGACATGACCGTATTGCTGGTAAAAGCCCTCATGTGCGCTGTCGGGGCTAGAGTCGCAATCACCCTTTTTCGTACTCGCCGAGTACCCCTGATTAAACCTGTTACTTGCCTGTCGGCAAGAAAGTCATGGACAGCAGGTTATCCCATGGAGTCAAAATCATGAGTCTGACAGATATGCTGAAGAACACCCTGTCTGCGCTAACTGAAGGCGGGCTAAACCGCTACCGCCTGGATATTCCGTCCTGTACAGCCTCGCTGGATGTGGAAGAATTTAGTGGTAAGGAGTTCATGAGTGAGCTTTATCACTATACCGTTCTCTTTACCAGCAGTGACCAGAATATCAGCTCAGCACAATTGTTGACCAAGCCAGCCACACTGACCATGGGAACCGGGGCACTGATGGGGCTGACCGGGCAGAAAGTGGTGCATGGTGTGGTGACGCATTTTAAGCGTATCAGTGGCTCACGTGACCAGGCGACGTACCAGATTATTATTGAGCCGTTCCTGTCCTTGCTGCGCAAGCAATTCCGTACCCACCGCTTTTTTGTCAATAAGTCGGTACCGGAAGTCGTCGCTGAAGTATTGCAGGAGCATGGTCTGAAAGGCTGGGAGTATGAGTTCAACCTCAAAGCCGACTATCCCAAGCGTGAACAGATTAACCAGTATAAAGAAAATGACCTCGCATTCATTGAGCGTCTGCTGGCCGAAGTGGGGATTTTCTACTTCTTCACCCTGCAACCCGACACCCAGACCGAAATGGTGCATTTCGCAGACAAGCAGAGCGCATGGACGTTTGGTAAATCGCTGCCACTCAGCAGCCCATCAGGGATGAGTGACAATGCTGCTGACTCGGTATGGGGGATTAACGTCCGACAGAACGTGGTTGAGCGCGCTGTTATCGCCAGTGATTACAATCACCGCGAAGCCCAGAATGTCCTGACCTCTGTACCGGCGGACATGACCCGTGGCGACGGTGACGGTGTGACCTACGGTGAGGTTTATCACTACCTGCCACGTCATCTTGAACGTGGCGACAAAATTACGCCGATGGCAGAAACCGGCAACTTCTGGGCGCGTCTTGAACACGAGCGTTTTCTGTCAGGACAGACGACTATCAGCGGCTGCAGTAATGATGCCCTGCTTTCTCCGGCTCAGGTGCTGACTATCAGTGAACGTGTAGTACCGCCGACACTACCATCAGAAACGTACAACGGCATTATCGTTACCCGCACGGGCTATATAGCGAGTCGCAAAGATGCCCTGATCGTCATGTGGGAGGGGATGCCGTACTACGAGAACCGCTGCTGGCGTCCTGCAGCTAAAAAGCGCCCGGTGGTCAGTGGCACCCTGACGGCACGCGTGACCAGCGCCAAAGATAACGATATCTACGCCTGGCAGGATGCATCAGGCATGTACCGGGTGAAGTTTGATGCCGACCGCGACGATAAACGCCAGGGCATGGAAAGCATGCCGGTGCGCTTTGCCAAGCCTTACGGTGGTGATAAATACGGCTTTCACTTCCCGCTGATACAGGGCACTGAAGTCGCCATTGCCTTCCATGAAGGTGACCCAGACAGGCCGTATATTGCGCACGCGCTACATGACTCGCGCCACGTTGACCACGTTACGGAGGCCAACAGCACGCGCAACGTCATTCGAACAGCTGGCCTGAACAAGTTGCGGATGGAGGATAAGCGCGGCGAAGAGCACATTAAGCTCAGTACGGAGTATGGCGGCAAAACCCAACTCAATTTAGGCCACAACGTCAATGCCTCCAGAGCATTGCGCGGTGAAGGGGCTGAATTACGAACTGATGATTGGGTGAGTATTCGGGGCGGTAAGGGGATTTTCATCAGTGCCGACAACCAGCCTAAAGCCCAGGGCCAAATGCTGGATATGAATGCTGCTATTGCCCAGCTGCAAGGAGCGCTCCAGCTGGTGACCTCACTGGCGCAAAGTTCGAGTGCATCAGGAGCAATGGAAGCGGATACGGGTTCTCAACAACAGCTTGGTAATGCTCTGGCTCAACTGAAAGAAGCAGGGTTATTGGCTTCTGCACCCGCGGGGATCGGTCTTGTGACGCCTAAAAATATCCAACTCTCTGCGGGTCATACGCTAACCACCACAGCGGGAGAGAATGTGGATATGGGCATAATGAAAAAGTTTACCCTTGCGGCGGGAGAGGCTATTAGTCTGTTTGCTCAGCGGATGGGAATGTCGATATTTGCCGCCAGAGGAAAAGTGGATATTCAGGCGCAAACAGATGCCATGCGATTACAGTCAGACAAGATAATGAACATTAACAGTGTTAATGGTGAGGTAGTGCTGAATGCCGCACAGGGGATTACGCTGACCAGCAAAGGCGGCGCCTATATAAAGATTAAAGATGGTTCAGTAGAAATTGGGGCTCCTGGAAAAATAGATCTGAAAAGTGCAAATATTTTATGGGGAGGAAGTGCGTCGCTTGAACAGGCTCTTTCTCCCATGTCGGTGAGCGATCCTGAGTTCCATAACTCGATGAATGGTGGATTCCAGATACAGGATCAGGCCAGCGGTCAACCTAAGCCATATATTCCTTATCGAATTGAAACAGAGGATGGGCAGGTTATTCGTGGTGTCACGGATGAGAATGGCTGTACTGAGAGCCATTATGGTTTGGATCCCAAAGCAATCAAATTATTTTTTGAATAATCAGGGAGGAAATGATGAGTGAGCAAGGAGCACCTGCTGCGAAACATTCGCTGAGTAAAGTAGAATCAAATGTTAAAGTGGTTCTGCATAAATCATGTCAGTGTTATTTCAGAATAGAAACCCTGGAGCTGGTTTTTGTTGATGAAGTTGATGCCGCTGAGCTTGAAAAGGTAATGAGCAAGCTTAGTGAGTTAATAGATAAACAACATAAGGAAAAAACTGATTACTCGCAAGCGATAGAGAATTACGGCAAGAACCTCAAAGATATTGCGAATAAAGATAAGTTGCCTGAGTATGAGGATAAAATAATCACTGCGGAAGCGGTTCTCGACAAAGCAACCAAAGATCTCCAGACTGAATTAGGTGAATTTAATGAGCAGGCAGGCTATAAGCCTGTAGTAGAGTTGATCCCTATTCAGCCCTTAAGTAAAGGAATTTATGGCCGTTGCTATTCTTATATAAAACAGTCAGATTACGATGCCTTAAAAAGCAAATTTACTATTATTTCGGTTGATACGTTTAGCGGCGATGCGATTTTTACTAAGGATGAGCAGGGAAATATTACCGAAATTAATATCAGTGCGTTAAAAACCAAGTTAGCTTCTGCACAAAACGTTATCAAGCAGATGATGGATAATACCATGTCCGTCAGTGCTGATATTAGCTATGAAACTACGCTGACTGACTGGGCTGATGCATGGAACAATCAATATAAAGGATACAGCAAAGAAGGTAGTTATATTGATGTTTCTGCCGGAGCACAGTTTCTGCGACTTACTGCCAATGCCTCCACGCTGAATACATGGGATCCGGATACGGGTGAGGTCCATATAAAAGGGGAAGCGAAAGCGGATTTAGCTATTTTTTGCGGTAAAGTTAATTCAACAATTTATGTTCCGGATCGGGTCGGCTGGGAACTTAAATTTATGGTCAATAATACTAAAGAAGCGAACATTGGGATTCTGCGGGCAAAGATTGACGGGGAGTTGACTGGCTATGTCGGGGCCTCAGCGCAGGCGGAAGGCAACCTGCAGTTTGTTACGTACGGCAATAAGCAACTGTTGATGGGAAACCGTACACCGGGTTCACGCTTCTCTGCCCGGAAAAAAGAAGGCGCAACCATCAAAGACAGCAAAGAGAATCCAAAAGGGCTGGAGCTGAAAGGGGAAGCCTTTGGCGGGGCAAAAGTCGGTGGCAGCCTGGGGGGAGCATTACAGTGGCTAAAACCCTTTGATTCACTTGTGGATGAACTGCCAAACATACTACACACCTTTGGTCTGGATTCTCCTGCATTACAGCAAATTCTTCCCTCTGTTAGTCAGTCCGAGAAGAAAAAAGAATCGCACCTGGGGGAGTTTCAGGATTTTGCCTCGTTGACGTTGGGGGGCGATGCAGAGCTAGGTATTGGCTTAAGCGGTGAATTTAGAGTCCGGTTCGTAAAAGGAAAGTTCAGATTCAATATTAAAGGTAGTTTGTGTCTGGGAGCAGGCGCGAAAGGCGAGGTTGAAGGTGAAATTACCCCTGAATTATTCCCGGAATTTGCCGTGTGGATAATCTATCAGTTATATGGTATTGATTATAAACACTTATCTATTATCACGAAAGATGCCTTTTTAGCATTGTCTTATATGCTGGTTATGGGCGGGAAAAGTATCTACGAAACTTATTATAATAAAATGCACTCGGAATTCGCTAATGTTGCACGAGATTTTGTCCGATTTGTTGATAAAGTATCAAATGAAGTAATTGATGCAAAGACAGAATCGACTAAGCGTAATAATTTTGCAGATATAATCAATGCAGATCCCGGAAGTATTTATCTTTTTTCACCAGAGGCAAAGGGTATTGCGCTTTATATCCTTACGGGAGACGGTGCTTATGATCGAGTAGATATTAATAATCAGGGTGATGGTTTTTTACCAGATACCAATAAAAATAGAAAGACTGCTGTATTATACATTTTATCCAGTATTCAGACTAAGCGGGAATGGAGAAAGGTTTTGACTCGTATTACAAAGGAAGGAACAGTCGTTTCGGGTAATGAAGATGCCATGGTCAAGCTGGCTCAGGAGAATTTGACTACATTTTTACAAATAGGGATTAACCGGGATAAAGAACTTGAAGCTATCATTGATAAGTTAAATATGAGAGATTTTGATGAAGTCCTAAATCGTCTAAAAAATAATCCTGCCTACGGCTATGCTTTTTCCCCTAACTGCTCGAAGCAGTACTTTTTACATTGTGATGATAATCCGTTTTACACCTCACTATGTCATTTTGTACCTGTAGGTACACAATATAAGCAAAAATGGGAAGGGAATGAATAATGTCTAAGTCTAATCTTTATAACTATTGTCTCATACTGATTTTTTTTGCCAACGGTTGTGATAATTCTGCAAGTTCACCAAAGCATGCACCTCAAGAACAGGAAGAACTCAATAACTATCTAAGCCGCATTAAGTCTGATTTGGTTTACGTCAAAGGTGGTACCTTCTGGATGGGCGATTTTTGCAAGAAAATGAGAGAGGGTGGCCCTTACTGTTCCCCTGAGAAAGATACCAAACCTCTTCATGAGGTTGAACTCAGCAATTATTCGATCAGTAAATTTAAAACTACACATGAAGACTACAATTTTTATCTTAAAATAGCAGGTTTACCGAGGCAGTATTCTAGCGATAAGTCGATGAACGAAATGCTTTTAAAGATGACTTATTTCAAAAAAAGTCCCGCAGTTGTAACTTGGACTGAGGCAGATAATTATTGCGCTTGGTTAAAAAAAGAAACCGGGTTGCCATTTTCTCTTCCAACTGAAGCTCAGTGGGAATACGCTGCTCGCAGTCGAGGTAAATATATTTTGGTTGCTACTGATAACGGTGTTTGGCGAGAGGATAAAAACGGATATGGTGAAAACTATGCTACAGATGAAGATCGATACAAGGTTGAGGAACTTTATGGAATAAATGGTTCTTTGGCTCTTTTGTCTGTAGACAAATATCCTCCAACACTTTCTGGGCTGTATGGCATGGCCGATAATGGCTATGAATGGGTAAAGGATTGGTATGATCCTAATTACTAGAAATATTCGTCAAAAAGAGATCCACAAGGTCCAGAAAAACCAGTTGTTAAAGATGAAGATACCGGACAGTACTGGAAGGTTCGGCGCGGAGGAAATCATCCTGACCCTACAGGGGATGTCGGCCTGACATTTTTCCGTGGTTATAATATTCCGGATAATGATTTCCCTGATGGAACCACGGTGCGATGTGTGGTTAATTCCTCTGAGCCTATAAAATGAAGCAGATAATATATCGAAGCAGTATTATGATGATTCTGCTCATCAGTGCTTGTGATCGTTTTGATCAGGATGTTAAACATACGCCACAAGAACAAGCAGGAATTCAGAACTACCTGAATCGTGTTAAGACAGATTTAGTCTATATCAAAGGCGTACCTTCTGGATGGGCGATTTTTGCAAGAAGATGCGAGAGAGTGGCCCTTACTGCTCTCCAGAGAAAGACACAAAACCACTTCATGAAGTTGAGTTAAGCAGCTATTAAATTGGGAAATTTAAAGTCACTCACGAGGACTACAATTTTTATTTAAAAATGGCTGGCTTGCCCGAACAGCGATTTGATAAAAATGGCGGAATGACGTATTAACGGAAATTACTCATTTTAAAAATAGCCCAGCAATAACAACTTGGAAAGAAGCAAATAGTTATTGTGTTTGGTTGGAAAATGAAACTGGATTGCCTTTTTCACTTCCAACTGAGGCACAATGGGAGTATGCCGCACGTAGTCGAGGAACGAATGTTTTAGTAGCAACTGAGGATGGTTTTTAGCGGAAGAATGAGAAAAATGGGCAAGGTGAAAACTATGTTACTGATCAAGACCGCCAATCTGTAGAGAATATTACAGGGATTAACAGTGCATCTATTCATTTTCCAGCCAATAAATATCCACCATCTCCTCTTGGATTGTATGGCATGGCAGATAATGGTTATGAGTGGGTAATGGATTGGTATGATCCTGAATACTACAGCACATCTTCGAAAAAAGACCCACAAGGGCCAGAAAATTCCGTTGTGAAAGATGATGATATGGGTCAATACAAGAAGGTATTGCGCGGTGGAAATAATCCAGACCCAACTGGTGATGTTGGGCTAACATTTTTTCGTGGTTACAGAATTATAGATACCCCTTATCCTGTTAGTACTACAGTTCGGTATGTTGTCAATTCATCTGAACCCATTAAATGATGTTCCCCTCATATGTGCTATATGCATAATAGTAGTCATTTATATTCTGTCATTATTCATTTTAATCCGTAATAGGTTCGGGTGTTGTGGGAGTAGTAATGGAGTGTGGTATGAATAGTAAACTGCCTGTTTCTTTGTCAGAACTAAAATCCCGCCTTTTAGAATTGAATCAAAATGGAGACATTCCATTCTCCGTCGTTGAGCAAAAATATAAATTGATTGCTTCATGGAAAATTGTGGATGCGAAATGGATTGAGTTGTTTGGTGTTGGCAGTTTGAAGAGGCAATATGAATTGACACTTCGTTTTGATGAAGATAAGCATCGAGTGAGTTACAGAGAAAAGTCAATCGATATTGAAAAGGAAATAAGTACAGAGAGGGTAGGGTTTAAAAAACAAGCTCAATGGGGGAGTCGTAAAGAGTTTAGTTTTGGTAATTCCTGGGGGTTAAAAAAAGATGGCACTCTTGGACAGCAATACTCTTATAAATTTAGCACTTCAGATATAAAGAATCCTATTTTTGGTGTTGTAAATAACTCAGGCTGGGAGCTTAAAAGGAGCCTTGTGGACAGGTATGGTTCTTCTTTGCTCTGGCTTATATTCATAGCGATAGTATTACTTGGGACAATGTGTTTCCTGGCTTAAAGGAGTGATTATGCAGGGTGTAATTCGCATCAATGATAAAACAACTCATGGTGGCACAGTGCTTGAAGGAAGCTCTGGTGTGAAATTTATGGGGCTGGAGGTTGCCTGTCTGATGGATAAAGTATCCTGTCCTGAGCATGGCGAAACATTCATTGTAGAGGGTGATGAAGGTGCAAAAATTAATGGCAAGCCCGTTGCATTGCATGGTCATCGCTGTGGGTGTGGCTGCACACTGATTTCTTCATTACCTAATGCCGGAAAACGTTAATTATGCCAGTTGATCTCAAACAGATCCCGAAGGCAGAATCATTACCTGTGCCTCCGGACAGAACCCGCTGGTTTCTCATGATTGTTCTGGTTGTGATTGCAGGGGCCGTACTTGTGCTTTCTCTATGGCCAAAGGATTTGACCACGCATTCTGCCTGGTTCTGGTTCTGTACGCTTCTCGTTCCTTTCTTTGCGGGGCTTGCTGGGTATATTGTCAGGTTACGGCACTATGAGAACGAACGCGATCGCGTAATGTGGTGGAACCATTTACATCAAACGCAGCATGACGAACAGGTTTTACTGGGTCGACAAGCCCTTGGTGTGCTGGGAATGAGTTACGTCACGCCCGTTGCCAGTAACAAACTCGCTGCCGCGCTTTTGCAGGGAGCGAATGCGCTTCAGTCGCACTATTCTCAAGCCCTTCAGTCTGTAGTGACTTCGGCCTCAATCTCTCCGGCATTAAAAATACCTGATGAAGAAGAACATCAGTCACGGTTGGAAGTGTTGCTTGGCCGCGTCATCCGTCAGCTACATACCGAACTGACACAATTGACTGGGAAGTTCGTTGTTCGCCTTCATCATGATGGTGTGTTGAAAAAAGAGCAGATTATCGCGGTCTGGCAGGGCGTTTTCTCTCAGTCATATGTTGCTGCCGACATCAGCGTCACCACTGAAAGCGATGGGTTAATGTGGGTTGATGAATGGCTCGACAGGCAGGATGACACGCTGTTCCTTTCTGTTGAAATTAATTTATTTCTGCTGGCCCGTGACAGGCAGGCAGAGTCTGTATCTGCCCTGTTACTGGCTTCTCCCGCATGGTTGGAGCGGCAACATATCAAGCCGCAAATGTGGGTACACCGTCCTGTTGTGGTAAAGGATACCAGTGATGCGGTTACGGACGTAGCGAATTGGGGAAAAGTAACCTCAGAATTACCCTGGTATTTCTGGCGTGCACAGGTGAAAAGCGATGTGTTGGCAACTGTTCTTCAGGTGATGGATAAGTCAGGTTTTTTACCTGCTAAAAAAGGGGAGCTGGTTCTGGATGATGCTTTTGGCAGACCAGCTGCAGCCGTGGGCAATATTACTCTGATTTGCGCTTGCGAACATGCTGTTACTTCGGGGTTGCCTCAGTGGCTACTCGTTGGCGATCAAATCCCCCAAATGGCTGTTGTCCGACCTGCATAATGCTACGCAAAGGATAGTGATGTGAAAAAGAAAAAACGCCTCAGTACCTGGCTATTCGTCCTGCTGATTGTGGTTATAGCTGGGGGACTTATCTGGACTGAAAATCCCTTTGTTCACCTGCGTACCACCGAGAAAAGATTAACAGTTTCGTTGACTGTTGCTGGTTTATGTTTATTCATTTTGCTCTGTGATGACTTATTTGTTCGTTTGTGGCAATGGTTTATTTCTCTGAGTTTTATTCAGCAGCTTCGTGAATTGGCGAAGAAAAATCATCGACAAGACGATACATCGCGAGCTGACCAGGAAAAAAATACCGAAACGGTCAAAATCCTTCGCCTCGCCATGCGTAACCTCTACGGTCGGCGTTGGGGACGTAAAACACGCATTCTGCTGGTCACTGGCACCGTCTCTGAGGTGGAGCAACTGACTCCAGGTCTTACGGCTCAGCTCTGGCAGGAGGATCGGGGAACACTGCTTCTTTGGGGTGGTGACCTCAATACCCCCGCCGATAGCGCCTGGCTGACCGCACTGCGCAAACTGCGTCGCCGTCCGGTGGATGGTCTGGTGTGGGTCACCTCGGCCTTTGACCAACTCTCAGCACCAGGGCTGGGGCAGCCGCTGCCGGTACCGTCTGAAAGCACCATGGATTCCCTGTCTCATGCCATCAGTGCTCGCATGGAAACGCTTGGCTGGAAACTCCCGCTGTATGTCTGGTCCCTGCACCCGCGCGCCGGTAAACCGGAAGGGCGCATTACTCAGGCGACCGGCTGTCTGCTGCCTGCCGGTTGTCATACCGAGGGGCTGGCAGAACAACTCTCTGCCCTGACGCCGGATTTGACTTCACAGGGTCTGCAGCAGACCTGCGGTGAAGTGAAACATAATTTCCTGCTGACGCTTGCCGACCAGCTTATTCGTGAGCCGGAGAGCGTGACTGCGCCGCTGTCGGTGATGCTCAATCCGTACCGACCGCTGCCGCTGGCCGGTGTGGTGTTCAGTCAGCCCTCTGCCGGTGCCGAACGTGCCGTGGCGCACCACTGGGGCATGGATAAGCGCTGGGATGTTCTGCCTGAGTCTGTCCGCACGCTTCCGGCCGGACTGCGTCCGCGCAAACCGGGCATTCCCTGGCGCAAAGTGTTTGCGTCGACGGCTGCCCTGGCGATGGTAGGCTGGGCTGCGTGGATGGGCATCGCGTATGTCACCAACCGCAGCCAGATTGCTGATACGAATGCCCAGGCCGCACTTGCCGCCCGACAGAATCAGCCGCTGGAGCAGCGCCTGCACGCGCTGTCTGAACTGCAGAAAACGCTGGCCCGACTGCAGTACCGTTCAGAACACGGCGTGCCGTGGTACGAGAAGGCCGGGCTGAGCCAGAACAATGCGTTGCTGGCGTCACTCTGGCCGCGCTATCGGGACAGCGCCCAGCCTCTGCTGCGCGATGCGGCAGCCGCCCATCTGCAGACTCAGCTCAGTGCCTTCAATGCGCTGCCGGCGGGCAGCCCGCTGCGTGAGCAGATGGCAAAAACCACCTATGACCAGCTCAAACTCTACCTGATGCTGGCCCGTCCGGAGCATATGGACGCCGCCTGGTTCAGCTCGGCGCTGCTGCACGACTGGCCGAAGCGTATCGGTGTGAAAGACGGCGTCTGGCAGGGCGTGGCACCGTCACTGCTGTCGTTCTATGGCGCGCAGCTGGTTGCGCACCCTGAGTGGAAGCTCCGTGCGGATGAAAACATGGTCAGCCAGGCGCGCTCCCTGCTGGTTCGCTTGATGGGCGTGCGTAACAGTGAATCGACCCTGTACCAGAAAATGCTTTTACAGGTGGCGCACCTGTATGTCGATATGCGTCTTGAAGAGATGACTGGTGATACCGATGCTGCCCGCCTGTTCAGCACCACCGAAATTGTACCAGGCATGTTTACCCGTCAGGCCTGGGAGCAGGCCGTGCAGCCCGCTATTGAGAAGGTGGTGAAGGCACGTCGGGACGAGCTCGACTGGGTGTTGACCGACAGCAAGCGTCAGGTGAATAAACAGGACGAGACCTCGCCGGAAGCGCTGAAAAATCGCCTGACGGAGCGTTACTTTGCCGACTTTGGCGGGGCATGGCTGGCGTTTCTCAACAGCCTGCGCTGGAACCAGGCCGCCACGCTGTCTGACTCGATTGACCAGTTGACCCTGATGGCCGATGTACGTCAGTCACCCCTGGTGGCGCTAATGAACACCCTGAACGTGCAGGGGCGTACCGGGCAGACTGGCGAGGCGATTTCAGACTCCCTGGTGAAATCAGCCAAAAATCTGCTCGGGGGTGATAACAACGATGTTATTGACCAGAGTGCCGGCGTTCACGGTCCGCTGGATGCAACCTTTGGTCCGGTACTGGCGCTGATGGATAAAAGCAACACCGGTGCGCAGGCGCTGAGCCTGCAGTCGTACCTGACCCGCGTGACGCAGGTTCGTCTGCGCCTGCAGCAGGTGACTAATGCCGCTGACCCTCAGGCCATGACCCAGACCATTGCCCAGACCGTCTTCCAGGGCAAGGCGGTGGATCTGACCGAAACCCGCGATTACGGCAGCCTGATTGCCGCAGGTCTGGGACAGGAGTGGAGCGGTTTTGGACGGACGGTGTTCGTGAGCCCGATGGAGCAGGCCTGGCAGCAGGTGCTGACCCCGGCGGCAGACAGCCTCAATGCCCAGTGGCAGCAGGCGGTGGTGGCCGAGTGGAACAGTGCCTTTGGTGGACGCTATCCGTTCAACAACTCCAGCAGTGATGTTTCTCTGCCGCTGCTGGCCAAATACCTCAATGCGGATTCCGGGCGTATTGCCCAATTCCTGCAGACCCGCCTTAAAGGCGTGCTGCACAAAGAGGGCAATCACTGGGTACCGGACAGCATCAACTCGCAGGGCCTCGCCTTTAACCCGGCGTTCCTTAATGCCATCAACACCCTGAGTCATATCTCGGATGTGGCCTTCACCGAAGGCAATGCCGGGATGAACTTCGACCTGCGTCCGGGCACCGCCGAGGGCGTGATGCAGACCGACATGATTATCGACAGCCAGAAGCTGACCTACGTGAACCAGTTGCCGGCGTGGAAACGCTTTAGCTGGCCTGCAGATACTGAGGCCCCGGGGGCGAACCTGAGCTGGATTAGCACCCAGGCGGGCACTCGCCAGTACGCCGATATTCCGGGTGCCTGGGGCTGGATTCGCCTGCTCGATAAAGCCAGCGTGAAAGCGTACCCGGGCGTGGGCAGCAGCTACAGCCTGAGCTGGAAAGCCCAGGACGGTTATACGCTCAATTACACCCTGCGAACCGAAGCCGGCGAGGGTCCGCTGGCGCTGCTGAAGCTGCGTAATTTCCGTCTGCCGGAAATTATCTTCAGCACCTCCGATATCGCACCGTCAGACCTGGTCGCCAGCGCGGCCAGTGATGCAGAGGAGGTCTACTGATGAGCACGCTCCATGCCTTACTCAGTGCCTGCCAGACAGAACAGGAACCATTGCTTGTAGCAACCCATGGCCGTGTGGCGCAGTGGGACAGCTGGCTGCAGCCGCTCTCCGGGCAATCGCCCGCTGGCGAAGACCCGGGCTATGACGATGACTTCCAGCAGATGCGCGAGGAAGTCAACAAACTTTCCGGTGCAGATACAGAACTCATCTGCCGGCTGGCAGAGAAGCTGCTGACCACGATCGCAAAAGATATCCGTGTGGCAACCTACTACTGCTGGGCGAAGCTACACCGCGAGGGTGAGCAGGGGCTGGCCGAAGGACTTGAACTGCTGGCTGGTCTGCTGGAGCGCTTTGGACCACAGCTGCACCCGCAGCGTGACCGCAGCCGTAAGGCGGCACTGGAATGGCTGGCAGGATCGCGCATGACCGACTCGCTTTCCCTGTACCCGGAAGTGGTCAGGGAAGAGGCGATGCGTACCCTCGGCGCACTGCTGCTGATCGCCGGGCTTACCGAAAATGAGCCGGATGAAACCCGTCCTGAACTCAATGCGCTTTACGGCGCGCTGGAGAATCGTCTGCAGAAAGCGGGGGGCGTGGATGCGGTGGTACCGCAGAACGCCAGTACCAGTGAAACCCCGTCGTCTGCCAGTCACAGCGATGCCCCGACCATCGAGCGGATCACGTCCGGTCAGGATTTGCTGGCCCAGGCTCGCACCCTTACCGAATACCTGCGCGAGCAGCCCGATGGCTGGCTGTCAGCACACCATCTGATGAAGAGCCTGCGTCACGACACCCTGCGGGCCATCCCAACCCCGGATGCGCAGGGGCGTACACGCATCGAGCCGCCAAGGGCGGATCAGCGCGCGTTACTCAAACGTCTCTACCTGCAGCAGAACTGGGCTGAAATGCTGGAAACGGCCGACAGCACCTTTTCGCGCGGTGCCAATCACCTGTGGCTGGATTTGCAGTGGTACATCCACCAGGCCCTGACGAAATCAGGTCAGGACACCCTGGCTGATATTATTACTGCCGACCTGAAAGGACTCCTGTCACGCCTGTCCGGGCTGGAAACGCTGGCGTTCAGTGACGGTACGCCGTTTGCGGACGAAGTGACGCTGAACTGGATCCAGCAGAGCGTGCTGGACACCGTCGGTGGGTGGGGGGATGACACGCCATCCGCCCCGGTCACCTCTGGTAACGACGACATTCTGGCGCTGGAGCCGGAAGCCGTGGCACTGGCCGACAGTGAAGGCCCGGATACCGCGCTGGGCTGGTTGCAGACCCGGCCGGGCATGACCACCGATCGTCAGAAGTGGCTGTTGCGCCTGCTGATGGGTCGCATTGCTGATCAGTACGGAAAAAATGACCTGGCGGCGCATCTGTTTGCAGAGCTGGGTGAGCGTGCAAGAGCAGTGACCCTCAGTGAGTGGGAGCCAGAGCTATTGTTTGACGTTCAGGCCCGCCATCTGAAACTCCTGCGCCTGAAAGCCGGTCGCAGTGAGGCTGATAAGGTTCGCCTGAGTCCATTGATGGAGCAACTGCTGGCTGAACTGATTGCGGTTGATTCGGTACGTGCGGCGGTGCTATGTGGCTAGGGAATGCTATTAACTGGATAGACGTGTATCTATCGGAGGGGGTATGAATCTGGGTCAGAAAAAAGAAGGTAAATTACGGAGATTAACTTCGGGTGAAATTTCACTGGCAAACTCAGTATTTCTGACGACCGTTCAGTATCACAAGGTCTGGATTCATTGCGACAGTTATCTTCCCTTTAGTTTGCAGGATGAGCATACAGCAATGACTCCTAATGGGGAGATCTATTTCCGCTTTCCATTATATCTTGATGATTTTTCTAAATCGCTTCCAGACATGCAACATATTTTCATTCATGAAATGGTACGCATCTGGCAACGTGAAAAGGGAATGAATGTTATTCTTCGAGGGTTAGTGAGTTGGTTCGTCAGTTATCGATATCGCCTTGATGGGCGATTTTTGTCGGAATATCCGATGGAGCAACAGGCACAGATTATTGCTGACAACTTTACACTCGAAAGAGAAGGATATCGAGGGTGGTGTGATCTAATAAGGTCGCATGATGTCACACTTGATGGGGATATTAGTGAGTCAGCAGTCAGAGAACAGTATCGCCATGTGTTAAGAGGGTTTCCATGGTGTTGATATGTAATAAATCATTTTGTGGCATGTTGCTTTCCAGCATCTGCTTATTAATGCTTACCGGTTGCCCTGGTTCAGGAGACAGGATTTTTCCGGAAGAAGAAGCGAAGGTCAGTATGGTCGGAGAAAGTATATGCTTTTGGGTTCCCAATACAGAGCACTATCGACTATCGGATTTGAGCATATATTCAAGAGAGACGCTGTCTAATCAACGAGAATATATGTTTGGTTCTGATTTTAAAATTATAAATGGAAAATTATGCGTTCCAGCAGAACGCTGGCCTTTGCCCGAAAAAGGGCAATTTATAGCAAGATATTTTCTTACGTCGATATCATCTAATGAGCCATTCAGAAAAGTAACTACCGGATTTGAGATTTTAAATGGGAAGGTAAAGAGTATACCTCTCACTAATCGAGAAGTAGTGAGATAGCTTCCACTTTTCGGATGAAAAAGTTCTTTTCTATATTCTGAGTAATTATTTATATGGAAGATTTGACCCTGCGTTATTATGACGCGGAAATGCGCTACCTCCGTGAAGCGGCCAAAGAATTCGCCCAGACCCACCCGGACCGGGCCGCGATGCTGGATCTGGATAAGGCCGGGACACCTGACCCGTATGTCGAGCGCCTGTTCGAAGGCTTTGCTTTCTCAATGGGGCGACTGCGCGAGAAGATTGACGATGACCTGCCGGAACTGACCGAAGGGCTGGTCAGTATGCTCTGGCCACACTACCTGCGTACCATTCCGTCACTCTCGGTGGTGGCGTTCACGCCTGCGCTTCAGGCGGTGAAGATGGCAGAAGTGATGCCCGCGGGTCTGGAAGTGTATTCCCGGCCTGTGGGGCCGAAAAACACGGTCTGCCGCTACCGTACCACCCGCGATGTGATGCTCAACCCGCTGAATATCTCAGGGGTGACCATGACCACCGAGCCGGACGGGCGCTCGCTGCTGCGGATGCGCTTTGCTTGCAGTACGCAGGCGGACTGGTCTCATGCTGACCTCAGCCACCTGAGCCTCTATCTCGGCGCGGATGCGCCCGTCAGCAGCCAGCTGCACCTGATGCTGACCAAACGGCAGGCTGCCCTGTATATGCGCCTGCCCGGGCAAACCGACCGCATTCGCCTTGACGGGTACTTCTCGCCGGGCGGATTTGCGGAGGAAGACGGGTTGTGGCCGAAAGGCGATACCGCGTTCAGTGGCTACCAGCTGCTGCTGGAGTACTTCACCTTTCGCAACAAGTTTATGTTTGTCCACCTCAACGGCCTGGATGGCATTACGCCACCTGTCGGAGCAGAGTACTTCGACATCGACGTGGTGTTCAGTGCGCAGTGGCCATCAGACCTGCCGGTCACCGATGACGCGGTTCGTCTGCACTGTGTGCCGGTGATTAACCTGTTCACCCTGGAAGCCGACCCGCTCACCATTACGGGCCTTGAAAACGAGTACCTGCTGCGCCCCAAACGACTGCAGGACGGACACACCGAGATTTATTCGGTTGATTCGGTCACTGGCTCAAACCGCACCAGTGATGCCGAATACGTGCCGTTCAGCAGCTTCCGCCACAAGGGTGGGATGATGCGCCGTCACGCACCGCCTCGCTATTACCATACCCGTGTGAAGCGGGGCGTCACTGGACTGTATGATACCTGGCTGATTCTGGGGGGTCACCAGTGGGAGGATGACCGCCTATTTGAGCGCGAAGCCGTGTCGCTGCAAATCACCGGCACCAACGGGCAATTACCGCGCCGGACGCTGCAGAGCACACTGCTCGACCGCTGTGAACAGGTGGTCAGCACATCACTGACGGTGCGCAACCTCTGCAAGCCCACGCTGCCGGTGTATCCGCCTGCGGAAGACCGTTTCCACTGGCGGGTGCTGAGCCACCTCGGCTCCGGGTTCCTGAACATGATGAGCACCGCTGAAGTGCTGCGTGGGACGCTGGCGCTCTATAACTGGCAGGAAGATGAACTGAACACCCGCCGTCTGGAGGCGATTCAGCAGGTGGAACACCACCGCCTTCAGCGTTTTGAGCAGGGCTACCTGCTACGGGGGCTGGATATCGAAGTGACCCTCGACAGCAACGGCTTCACCGGCGAGGGCGATATTCACCTGTTCGGTGAAATGCTCAACCGGTTCTTTGCACTGTATGCCGACATGAACCAGTTTAACCAGCTCACCCTCATTGTTCAGCCAGAAGGAAAATGCATCCGGTGGAAAGAGAACCACAGTCCACGCCTGCCCGGCTGATGGAGCAGCTACGGCAGTACCTGCCGTACATGAACTTTTATCGCTTCTGCCAGATACTCGAGCAGAGCCAGCCGGATAAGCCGGTCACCGGCAGCAGCTGGCAGGTGCGTCATGAGCCGGTGCGCTTCCGGCCCCATCCGGGCATGGGCTTTCCGGCATCTGAAATCAAAGGGATTGAGCCGCCAGAGCATCCTCATCTGCCACCCACGGTACGCATTACCTTTATGGGACTCTACGGCGTGGAGTCACCGCTGCCGACACATTATATCGATGACATCACACAGCGACGGGAAGGGTACGAAGCGACCGCGGACTTCCTCGATATCTTCAACCACCGGTTGATTGCCCAGTACTACCGCATCTGGCGCAAATACTCTTACCCGGCGAGCTTTGAAGCCGGCGGTAAGGACAACATCTCGCAGTATCTGCTGGGCCTGGCGGGGCTTGGCATCGACGGCTGCACGGACAGCATTGCCGCTCCTGCGTCACGCTTCCTCGCGTTGTTGCCGGTGATGCTGCTGCCGGGACGAACGGCCGAAGGCATGGCCTCGCTGGTGCGCCTGCTGGCACCCAACACGCAGGCGAAAGTCTGGCACCACGACAAACGCCGTGTGCCGTTGAAAAAGCCCCTGACCATGAGCGTGCGCCAGCCTGTCACCCTGACCAGTCGCCCGGTGATGGGCAACTATGCCACCGACGTAAACAGTCAGGTGCTGATGCGTCTGACCACCACTGACCCGGCTGAAGTGCCGGGCTGGTTACCGGGTGGGGAGCTTCACACGGATTTAATGGCGCTGCTGCACGTATATCTTGGGTCTCGCCTGGATGTCCGCCTGCAGCTGTGCGTCGACCGCAGCCTGCTGCCGGATGCCACTATGAGCACGAAACCCAAAGCAGGCGCGGTGCAACTGGGTCGTACTGCCGTGATGCGACCGCTGAATGCAGCAAAGACCGCTACACACCCCAAAACAATCACCATTAATCTGGGCCGCTATGAGCGGGTTCAGGAAAATCTTCACCGCAGGGAGACCGATGAACATGGCGAGTACCGCTGGTAAATTCCCCTTGGTGGCACTGGCCGCGGGTATCACACTGATGCTCGCAGGCTGTGGGCTGACCCAGAGCGTCACGGACGGCACTGTCGCCGTGACCAAATCGATTTTTTATAAGCAGATAAAGACCCTGCATCTGGACATTCGGGCCCGTGAGGCCGTTAACAGCAATGCCGGCGGCGTGGCTCTGTCCACGGTAGTGCGTATCTACCAGCTCAAGGATCGCAAAACCTTTGATACCACCGACTACCCGTCACTGTTTAAGGCTGACAGTCAGGCCATCAAAGCAGACCTGGTGGCGGAGAAAGATGTTCGCCTGCAGCCGGGTGGGGCGGTGATGGTGGATATGCCGATGGATGAAAATGCACAGTATGTCGCGGTGGCTGGCATGTTTATGTCGCCGGACCAGGAGAACAACACCTGGCGGGTGGTGCTGAGCCGTGATGATCTCAATCCGGATAAAGCCCGGGTGATTGAGGCCGGTAACAACCGCCTGACCCTGAAGGCACTGAAAGATGAGTGATACCCCTCGTCCATCGCTGTATGAAGCGTTCTATAACAATTTCACAGGCGGGCTCGACCAGCATCAGGTCAGCGAACAGAACCAGACCATCCTGTCCGTGCTTGACAATATGCAGCGTATTCTGAACTGCCGGGCAGGGACACTAGCGCATCTGCCCGACTATGGGTTGCCGGATATGATCACCCTTATCCAAGGGCTGCCGGGTACCGAGCATGACCTGATGGACACGCTCTCCGGTGTGCTGCTGAAGTATGAGCCTCGGCTAAAGCAGATTACGGTAGTGATCCAGGAGCAGACCACGCCCGGTGAATTGCGTTATGCCATTGATGCCGAGCTGAAAGGCATCGGCCTGGTGCGTTATGGCACGGAGTTTATGCCTGAAGGTCGTGTGCTCATTCGTCACATGAAACTGTAGTGGTCAAGTAATATTGGCCACGGGGTTACAGTAAAAACGGTATCTGTTCTCTGACTCTTCTGGCGTCAGCCCACCGTTATAATGGTGAGGTCTGACGCTGTTGTAGTCGTTCAATATGTAACACCTGCTGCAGGGGAGACAAATGCGCCTCGGGTGAACATCGAACAGACGGCACGTCATCTGGACTCGCTGATCCATGTGCTGTAGCAGGCGTCGTCCCAGAAAGGTGATGCACCGTTGGTAAAAAACAGTCACGCCAATGAGTAACTGCAGGAAAGTAATGCGATTTCTCAAAAAAAATCATCAGCCTGGTCATTCTGTTTGGCGTAAGCAGCGTGGGTTTCATTCTGTACGCCAATCACGAGGTGGAAACGACAGCCCAGGCGTCAATCAGGGATACTGTCGATAAACTGCCTTACCGCGTCGTAGGTCAGGTGCCCGGGACACGCCCGGGGGGCACGTATTTCCCTAACCGGATCGACCAGAAAAGCAAAAACCCGCCGTAAGGCGGGTTTTCTGAATAGTGGTGTCCGGACTCGGACAAAACGCCGGGAGCGTTTTGCACAGCGCGTTAGCGCTGCCCGCAGGGCGAGTCGCAGGAAGCGGCGAGTGAATCGAACGCAGTTCGATGGAGAGTCCAGACGCAGAAAAGCAAAAAACCGCCGTAAGGCAGGTTTTCTAAATAAGCGGTGCCGGACTCGGACAAAACGCCGGGAGCGTTTTGCACAGCGCGTTAGCGCTGCCCGCAGGGCGAGCCGCAGGAAGCGGCGAGTGAATCGAACGCAGTTCGATGGAGAGTCCGGATGCAGAAAAGCAAAAACCCGCCATAAGGCGGGTTTTTTGAATAAGTGGTGCCCGGACTCGGACAAAACGCCGGGAGCGTTTTGCACAGCGCGTTAGCGCTGCCCGCAGGGCGAGCCGCAGGAAGCGGCGAGTGAATCGAACGCAGTTCGATGGAGAGTCCGGATGCCAGAAAAGCAAAAACCCGCCATAAGGCGGGTTTTCTGAATAGTGGTGCCCGGACTCGGAATCGAACCAAGGACACGGGGATTTTCAATCCCCTGCTCTACCGACTGAGCTATCCGGGCAACGGGGCGCATTAAACCGTATTGGCTGGATGCCGTCAACGGGTTTTTCCTGCTTTGTGGTTCAAGCGTTGAATTTTATAGCAATGACCGGTTGGGCAGGGGATTGCACCGGGGATGACGCTTGAACCCCTTAGGGAAAAGTGCCATGATTGCGCAAATTTTGACTTCCGTTGTTGCGCGAAAGCGATGAGGGTTGCGGCATGACACTCTTCACACATTGCTCCTCCCCATGTTGCTACGTGGCGTCTGCCACGGTCTCGCCAATGTCTGTTCGCCGGTGTCCGGCGCTCTCCTGTTCGATACCCCTTGCTGAATTCACCATGCGGTGAAGCCAACCTGTGCTCGCGGTTAGCCATTATTAAAAACAGAGCCGCACTCTGGTTTTACTGATGTCTATCAACGGTGCTGATCCCAGTTATCGTCTGAATTCGACCCGCCGCGTTACCAGTGGGGAGGCATCACTTTGCCGGGATGGCACGCCGTGTTGTGCCTTCCCATTGCCGTGCCGACGTGGCACACCCTCATCCTTCACAGTTTGAGAGTTGACATATGAAATCATTGAAAATAGCAGCAAGCGCCAGCGTGGCTCCACGTCTCGATACCGCCCGTGACATCATTGGGTTGGATGCCGCGGACTATACCGACGTCGCCGCAATCGTGGTGTCTGCCAGTGAGCTGGCCGCTGGCCGGTTGGACGCCATTGAGCAGAGCGGGTTCGCCATCCCGGCATTTGTTGCTGTGACTGGGGAGGAGAGCGTCTCCCCGGACTATTTGCCACGTCTGAAAGGGGTCATCGCGCTGCATGACGCCAACCGGGCTTTCTACGGTGCCCAAGTGGAGGCCGCCGCCACCGCGTATGAGGAGGCGCTGTTCCCGCCGTTCTTCGACACGCTGAAAAAGTATGTCGAGATGAAGAATGCCACCTTTGCCTGCCCCGGCCATCAGGGCGGGGAGTTTTTCATGCGCCACCCGGCTGGCCGCCAGTTCTATGAGTTCTTCGGCGAGAACGTCTTTCGTGCTGACATGTGCAACGCCGACGTCAAGCTAGGCGATCTGCTGATCCACGAGGGCAGCGCCAAAGACGCGCAGAAACACGCGGCAAAGGTGTTCAACGCCGACAAAACCTACTTCGTGCTGAATGGCACATCGGCGGCGAATAAGGTGGTGTGCAACGCGCTGCTGACGCGTGGCGATCTGGTGCTGTTTGACCGCAACAACCACAAATCCAATCACCACGGCGCGCTGATCCAGGCTGGGGCGACACCGGTCTATCTGGAGACGGCGCGTAACCCGTTCGGCTTTATCGGCGGCATTGACGCGCACTGCTTCGATGAGGCCTACCTGCGCCAGCAAGTTCGCGAGGTGGCGCCGCACAAGGCTGGCGCGGCGCGGCCATTCCGGTTGGCGATCATCCAGCTCGGCACCTACGACGGCACCGTCTACAACGCCCGGCAGGTGGTGGAGAAGATCGGCCACCTGTGCGACTACATCCTGTTTGACTCCGCGTGGGTCGGCTATGAGCAGTTTATCCCGATGATGCAGCAGTGCTCGCCGCTGCTGCTTGATTTGAATGAAAACGATCCGGGCATCATCGTCACCCAGTCGGTACACAAGCAGCAGGCGGGCTTCTCCCAGACCTCGCAGATCCATAAAAAAGATAACCACATCAAGGGGCAGAAGCGCCACGTCAGCCACAAAAAGCTGAACAACGCCTTCATGCTGCACGCCTCCACCAGCCCGTTCTACCCGCTGTTCGCGGCGCTGGACGTCAACGCGCGGATGCATGCCAACGGCAGCGGCCACCACATGTGGCTCGAGTGCGTCAAAACTGGCATCGAGGCGCGCAAAATGCTGCTCAACCGTTGCAGCATGATCAAGCCCTTCGTGCCGGTGCAGGTGGATGGCACGCCGTGGCAGGATCACGATACCGACCTGATGGCGAATGACGTGCGCTTCTTCGACTTTGTGCCAGGGGAGAAGTGGCACGCCTTCGAGGGCTACGCCGACAACCAGTACTTCGTCGATCCCTGCAAGCTGCTGCTGACCACGCCGGGCATTGATGCGGCAACCGGCAAGTACACCCCGTTCGGCATCCCGGCCACCATCCTCGCCAACTACCTGCGCGAGAGTGGCATCGTGCCGGAGAAGAGCGATCTCAACTCGATCCTGTTCCTGCTGACGCCCGCGGAGAGCATGGCGAAAATGACGCATCTGGTGGAGGAGCTGGTGCGCTTCGAGCGCTACATCGCCGAGGATGCGCCGTTGGAGGAGGTGCTGCCGACGGTCTACCGCAAGAACGAGGCGCGCTACCGCGGCTACACCTTGCGCCAGCTCTGCCAGGAGATGCATGACCTCTACGTCAGCTTTGACGTGAAGCAGTTGCAGAAAGAGATGTTCCGCCATGACCACCTGCCACAGGTGGAGATGAACACCCAGGACGCGCACAACGAATTTATCCGCGACAACGCCGAGCTGGTGCCGATCGGCGAGGCTGCCGGGCGGGTGGCGGTGGAGGGGGCGTTGCCCTATCCGCCGGGGGTGCTCTGCGTGGTGCCGGGCGAGGTGTGGGGCGGGGCGGTGCAACGCTACTTCATGGCGCTGGAGGAGGGCATCAACCGGCTGCCGGGCTTCTCGCCGGAGTTGCAGGGCGTCTACGTCGAGAAAAAGCCAGAGGGATGGCGACGCATCATGGGGTACGTGCTGGCGCAGCCGCCAGCCTGATCCCCGTCATAAAAAAAGGCCGCGCAATGCGGCCTTTTTGTTGGAGAGGGCTTAACCGCCGCGGCGGTAGCTCTTCTGCGCGGTGTTGACCTTGTAGAGGTAACGGCGCGACTCGCCAGAGGGGTGCTTGGTGGTCAGGGTGGTGTAGACATCCCCCGGCGCCATGCTGTTGATGATGTTCAACGCCCGCTCCTTGTCGCTGGAGAAGACGCGCAGCACGCTGCCCGCGCCGCCGTTGTAGGCGGTGATTACCGCATAGCGGCGGGAGGTCGGGTTGCTGATGCCGCCCAGATAGTTGTTCTGCAAAATCGCCAGGTAGGCGGTGCCGGTGTCGATGTTGTTCGCCGGGTCAAACAGGTAGCTGCGGCTCGGCTTGCCCCATTTCCCCTGCATCTTGAACACGTCCACGCCCGCGGAGTGCTGCACCACCTGCATCAGCCCCAGTGCGTCAGAGTGGCTGACCGCGTAGGGGTTGAAGCTTGATTCGGTCTGCATGATTGCCAGGATCAGCGAGGATTCGACGCCATACTTGGCAGCCGCCTGTCGCACCATCGGCAGGTATTTATGCGCACGCTTGTCGAGGTGGTTGGGCACCAGCTGGATGGTTACTGAGTAGATAACGCGCAGGCCGGACTCGCGCTTTTGCAGGCGGCTCTGCAACAGGTAGTCGGCAAAGCGCGCGGCGCGCCACTCCCAGCGGATCGGCTCGCCGGTGTTGTCCAGCACCTGGCCGTAGAGCAGCGGCTCCTTGCTGATCTGGATGTCATTGGCGTCCGAGTAGAGATCGACGCCGCCCGGATCCTCGCCAATCAGCAGGGTGGTGATGATTGCTTGACGCAGGTGCGCCGCGGGATCGGTGCCGGCGATGGTCTCGATGGTGATGGTGCCGCTATCAAAGTTGATGTGGCTGCGGGTCTGGTACTGGTCGGAATATTTGACGTAATCCTTCGGCCCGGCGATCAGAACCTCATTCATCCCCCAGATATTTTCGATATTGTTGGCGAACTGCCCCATCAGGATATCGAAGCCGTTGGTATCCTTCACAAATGCTTCATTGAATTCATTGCTGTTTTTTTTGCCGGAGCAAGACACCAGCAGAGGCGCGACAAGGAGCAGCGCTAAAATTTTCTTCATCTTCAAAGCCGTGTCGTGATGAAAGAAGCAGGGCCAATCCAGCCCTGAAAATGTGATGTCCCGGACTATTCGCTCGGCGGGGTGTAGCCTTCGATGTGGACGTCCTGTCCCTCAAACAGGAAGTTGATCATCTCCTGCTCCAGCAGTTTGCGGTCGGCCACGTTGATCATGTTGAGTTTTTTCTCGTTGATCAGCATGGTTTGCTTGGTCTGCCACTGCGCCCACGCCTCTTTAGAGATCTCGTTATAGATGCGCTTGCCCAGATCGCCCGGATAGAGCTGGAAGTCCTGGCCCTCGGCCTCGCGTTTTAAAAAGGTGCAATAGATGGTTCTGCTCATGCTTATTCCTCATCGGCGGCGTGATGGCCAAATAGTGTGTGCTGTGTAGGCGCGTGGCGCGCCAGCTGGGCCAACAGGCGCTCAACCGGGGCGGCCAGCCCCACAGAGGGCGGTTGCGCTAAGTTATACCAGAGACCGGAGCTGGCATCCATGCCACCCGGCGCGGATGCACTGGTTATGTGCACCGGTACGATATCCAAGTGGAAGTGGCTGAATGTATGGCGAAAGGCGACCAGCTGCTCGCGCGGCGCGCCTTGGAGCTGGTGCCCGGCCAGCCACGCTACCAGCGCGCTCTCCTCCTCAAACTGCGGGAAGCAGTATAGCCCACCCCACAGCCCGGAGGGCGGGCGTTTCTCCAGCCAGACGTGGCCCTGCCGCTCCACCAGCGCCAGCCAGCCGGTGCGCACCGGCAGCACTTTTTTTGGCTTCTTGCCGGGGTACTCGGCCCAGCTATGGTGGGCGTAGGCTTCGCAGCCACGGTTGAGCGGGCAGATCTCGCATTTGGGCTTGGAGCGGGTGCAGACCATCGCCCCCAGATCCATCATCGCCTGATTGAACTGCTGCACGCCAGCGGCTGGCGTCACCTGTTCGCTAATCTGCCACAGTCGGTTCTCGACGCGCTTCTCGCCCGGCCAGCCAGCGACTGCGTAGCAGCGCGCCAGCACGCGCTTCACGTTGCCGTCGAGGATCGGATAGTGCTGCCCCAATGACAGCGACAGCACTGCGCCAGCGGTAGAGCGGCCAACGCCCGGCAGGGCCGCGACCGCCTCAAAGGTGGTGGGGAACTCGCCACCGTGCAGCGTGACCACCTGCTGCGCCGCCTTGTGCAGGTTGCGGGCGCGGGCGTAGTAGCCCAGCCCAGTCCAGAGGTGCAGCACCTCATCCAGCGGGGCGGCGGCCAGATCGCGCACGTCCGGGAAGCGCGCCATAAAGCGTTCAAAGTAGGGAATGACGGTTGCCACCTGGGTCTGTTGCAACATCACTTCAGAGAGCCATACTTTGTAGGGAGTTTTTTCGAGTTGCCACGGCAGGGTCTTGCGGCCGTAGCGCTGGTACCAGTCAAGCACCTGGTGCGCGAACTGTTGCGCTTCCATCATAGGCGGGTTCGATAGTCATCAGATAATGAGTAGCCAGCGATTCCAGCACAGACGCTGGCCGGAGTAAACCGGAAGTTGCCGACTATGGGGGCCATAACGGCGACAATCTCAACGCGGCGCTTGCTAAAGCAGGGTATCTTTGGATAATGCGCCTTTCTTTTATTCACAGCCAAACAGACGATAAGCACCATGATTAATGACGTCATTTCACCGGAATTTGATGAAAACGGCCGCCCGATGCGCCGTATCCGCAGCTTTGTCCGCCGCCAGGGCCGCCTGACCAAAGGGCAGCAGCTCGCGCTGGACAACTACTGGCCGGAAATGGGCGTGGAGTACCAGACGTCGCCGGTCAGCCTGGAGACACTGTTTGGCCGTGAGGCACCGACGGTGCTGGAGATCGGCTTTGGCATGGGCACCTCGCTGGTGACCATGGCGCAGAACAACCCGCACCAAAACTTCCTCGGCATTGAGGTGCACTCGCCAGGCGTTGGCGCATGCCTCGGCACCGCCCATGAGGCGGGTGTCAGCAACCTGCGCGTGATGTGCCATGACGCGGTGGAAGTGCTGGAGAACATGATCCCGGACAACTCGCTGACCATGGTGCAGCTGTTCTTCCCGGATCCGTGGCACAAGGCACGCCACAACAAACGCCGCATTGTGCAGGTGCCGTTTGCCGATCTGGTGCTGCGCAAGCTGAAGCTGGGCGGCGTCTTCCATATGGCGACCGACTGGGAAGCCTATGCGAAGCACATGCTGGAGGTGATGAACCAGATCGCCGGCTACCGTAACCGCTCCGAGAGCGGCGACTACGTGCCGCGTCCGGACTCCCGCCCGCTGACCAAATTCGAAGCGCGTGGCCACCGTCTCGGCCACGGCGTATGGGACTTAATGTTCGAGAGGAAGAAGTAATGGCCACACAACGCAGCCGCCGTTTACGCAAAAAATTACATATTGCGGAGTTCCAGGAGCTGGGCTTCTCCGTCAAGTGGGCCTTCCCTGAGGGCACGCCGGTGGATGAGATCGACCGCGCGCTGGATGCCTTCATTGATGGGGTGATCGAGCCTAATGGCCTGGCCTTTGATGGCAGCGGCTATTTGCAGTGGGAAGGGCTGGTCTGCCTGCAAAAGGTGGGCCGCTGCACCGACGAGCACCGCCAGCTGGTGCAGGCGTGGCTGGAGCAGCACAAGATGCAGGACGTGGTGGTCAGCGACCTGTTTGATATCTGGTGGGATTGAGTCCCGCTTGAAAAAAAAGCGCCTGCGGGCGCTTTTTTATGGGCGTCAGGCACCGAACCAGTTGAGCCGCTCGCGCAGCGCCACCACCCGGCCGACGATGATCAAACTGGGGCTGCGCACCTCCTGCGCCAGCGCCGCCAGGTGCGCCAGCGTGCCGCTCACCACCCGCTGCTGCGTGGAGGTGCCGTTCTCCACCAGCGCCACTGGCATCGCCGGATCCATGCCGTGGTCGATCAACTGCTGCTGGATGGCGGGCGTTTGGCCCAACCCCATGTAAAACACCAGCGTCTGCCGCTCTGCCGCCAGGTTGGCCCAGTCCAGCTCCCCCTCACGCTGGGCATGGCCGGTCACCAGCCGGACGCCCTGCGCGTAGTCGCGGTGGGTCAGTGGGATGCCGCTGTAGGCGGCGCAGCCAGAGGCGGCGGTGATACCGGGCACCACCGAGAAGGGGATGCCCGCGTCGTGCAGCGTCTCCAGCTCCTCGCCGCCGCGGCCAAAGATAAAGGGATCGCCCCCCTTCAGCCGCACCACCCGGTTGCCGCTGCGCGCCTGATCCAGCAGGATCTGGTTGATCTGATCCTGCGGCACGCAGTGGTAGCCGGCGCGCTTGCCGACAAAGATCCGCGTGGCATCACGCCGCACCAGCGCCATGATCTCATCAGAGACCAGCCGGTCATACACCACCACATCCGCCTGCTGGATCTGCTGCAACCCCTTTAGCGTCAGCAAACCGGCGTCCCCCGGCCCGGCGCCGACCAGCACCACTTCGCCGCGATCCTCCAGCGGCTGCTCGAACAGCGCCTCGGTCAGTTGCGTGACCTGCTGGGTATCGCGGTTGGCCAGCGCCTGTATCAGCCGGCTATGGCTTAGCAGCTTCTCCCAGAAGCGCCGGCGCTCACCCAGCGTCTGCCAGTGCGCCTTGGCCCGCTGCCGCAGGCGACCGGCGTGGCTGGCCAGCGCGCCGAGGTGCTGGGGCAGCAGCGCCTCCAGCTTCTCGCGCAGCAGCCGCGCCAGTACTGGTGCCTGCCCGCCGGAGGAGACCGCCACCATCAGCGGCGAGCGGTCAATGATCGAGGGCATGATAAAGCCGCCCTGTTGCGGCGCATCCACCACATTGCAGAAGATGCGCCGCGCCTCGGCGGCCTCGCTCACCTGTTGGTTGACCGCCGGGGTGTGGGTGGCGGCGATCACCAGCCAGCTCCCTGCCAGCAGCGCCTCGTCAAAGGGACGGGACACCAGCGTCAGCTCAGCCTGTGCCGCCCACTGGCGAATCTGCGGCGTGGCCTCTGGCGCGCAGACAGTCAGCCGCGCGCCAGCCTCCAGCAGCAGCCGAGCCTTGCGCTCGGCCACTTCGCCGCCGCCCACCAGCAGGCAGTCACGCCCGCGCAGCTGACAGAAGATCGGCAGGTAATCCATCTCAGGCCACCCGGTGCTTGGTGGCGTTGGCGGAGTGCGGACGCTGCTCACGCGGGGTCACGTACCAGTAGCCCAGCCCCATAAACACCGCGCCGGAGAAGGTGTTGCCCAGCGTCACCCACAGCAGGTTGTGGCCGATGCCCGACAGGGTGTAGGCCTCGTTGTGGTGGCCGAGCCAGGAGAGGGCGAACAGCGTCATGTTGGCGATGGAGTGCTCATAGCCGGAAGCGATAAAGGCCAGCAGGCACCACCAGATGGCGATGAATTTGGCTGAGCCTTCCACCCGCAGCGCCATCCAGATCGCCAGACAGACCAGCCAGTTGCAGAGCGCGCCCTTGAAGAACAGCACCGAGGCCGGTGCGGTGGTCTTCGCCAGCGCCACGGTGTGCACCAGACTGGTGTCCACCGGCAACAGGCTGCCGCCGCCCCAGCTATAGAGCAGCGCGACCAGCACCGAGCCGAGCAGGTTGCCCAGCCAGGTCTGCGGCAGGATGGCCCACATCTGCCCGGCACTGAGGGTGCCAGCCTTCACGCCAAGCGTCAGGAACATGGTGTGGCCGGTATACAGCTCCGAACCGGCGATGATCACCAGCGTCAGCGCGATACCGAAGGTCGCGCCCATCACCAGCGGGCGCATGGCGGGTTCCAGCACGTTGCCGAGGGTGAAGATCAAGATGATCCCCAGCCCGACGTAGGCACCGGCCATCGCAGCGCTGATCCAGAAGCCGAACGGGTTCTCTTGGTTGAGGCGCGCAATGCGAGCGGCATTGGCGGCACACTTATTCAGGGTGTCAGTGAACATACAGCATTTTCCCAGGGTTAAAGAGGGCCTTGCGGCCCCAAAAAAGTCAGAGGTTAATCTCGATGCGGCCAGCGCGGACGCGCACCGGGTAGCTGGCGATGGAGCGGCTCTCCTCCTCCATGCACTGCCCGTCACGCAGCCGGAAGCGCTGTTTTTTCAGCGGGCTAGCGACCCACAGCTCGCCCTGATGCTCGGCGATGATGCCGCGCGACAGCACGCTCGCTTGGGCGAAGGGATCAATATTGCTAATGGCGAACACCCGCTCGTCACGCCACGGGCGGAACAGGGCCACCTGCTCACTGCCAGCCAGCGCGCAGACGCCGCAGCCGGGCAGGATGGCTTCCAAGGGGCAGAGATCGATCCACTGGCTCATTTCGTCACCTCCTGCTCAAGCAGTTGCACCGGGATACGCTCCTCCGGGCGCGCCGGGCGGTGCTGTTCGCGCTCCGGCGTCCACTGCACGTTCGGGTCGCGCAGCGGGCTATTGATAAAGTGGGCAAAGCGCGCCAGTTGCTCTGGATGCGCCAGCGTTTCACGCCATTCACAGCTCACCTGACCGCGCAGGCGCGCCATCTCCTCCTCCAGCTGCGCATTTAGCCCCAGCTTGTCGTCAATGATCACGCTGCGCAGGTAGCCGATGCCGCCCTCCAGGCTCTCCAGCCACAGGGAGGTGCGTTGCAATTTGTCGGCGGTACGTAGGTAGAACATCATGAAGCGGTCGAGGTAGCACACCAGCGTCTCGCGGTCGAGGTCGGCCGCCAGCAGGTCGGCGTGGCGCGGCTTCATGCCGCCGTTGCCGCAGACATAGAGGTTCCAGCCATTTTCAGTGGCGATGATGCCGACATCCTTGCCCTGTGCCTCGGCGCACTCGCGGGTGCAGCCAGAGACGCCAAACTTCATTTTGTGCGGGGTGCGGATGCCCTTGTAGCGGTTCTCCAGCGTGACGCCGAGGCTCACGCTGTCACCGACGCCAAAGCGGCACCACGCGCTGCCGACGCAGGTTTTCGCCATGCGCAGCGCCTTGGCGTAGGCGTGGCCAGTCTCGAAGCCAGCGTCGATCAGCCGCTGCCAGATGGCAGGCAGATCATCTTTCTGCGCGCCGAACAAACCGATGCGCTGTGAGCCGGTGATCTTGGTGTAGAGCCGGTAGTCGCGCGCCACTTCGCCAATCGCCAGCAGCCCCTCCGGCGTGATCTCACCGCCAGCGGAGCGCGGGATCACCGAGTAGGTGCCATCTTTTTGGATGTTGCCGAGGAAGATGTCGTTGCTGTCCTGCAACGGGGTGTGTTGCGGTGCCAGCACATAGTCGTTCCAGCAGGAGGCGAGCAGCGAGCCGACGGTCGGCTTGCACACCTCGCAACCATAGCCGCGGCCATATTTTGCCAGCAGCGCGTCAAAGGAGGTGATGCCCTCCACGCGGATCAGGTGGTACAGCTCCTGCCGAGAGTAGGGGAAGTGCTCGCAGAGGTGGTGGTTGACCTCAATGCCCTGTTTGCTCAGTTCGGCGTTCAGCACCTGGGTCACCAGCGGCACGCAGCCGCCGCAGCCAGTACCAGCCTTGGTTTCGGCCTTCAGGGCGGCGACGGTGTGGCAGCCGCCCTGTACCGCGCGGATGATGTCGCCCTTGGTGACGTCAAAGCAGGAGCAGATCTGCGCCGTCTCCGGCAGCGACTCCACGCCGATGGCCGGTTTGCCACCGCTGGCGTGTGTTGGCAGGATCAGCGTGTCCGGGTGCTCCGGCAGCGGGATGGCGTTCAGCGCCAGTTGCAGCAGGTTGCCGTAGTCACTCGTGTCGCCGACCAGCACCGCGCCGAGCAGCGTTTTGTTATCCTCACTGACCACCAGCCGCTTGTAGATTTCCTGGCGCTCATCCAGATAGACGTAGCTGCGCGCGCCCGGCGTGCGCCCCTGCGCATCGCCAATGCCGCCGACATCCACACCGAGCAGCTTCAGCTTGGCGCTCATGTCCGCGCCGGTGAAGGCGTTGTCGCGGCCTAGCAGGTGATCGGCCGCCACTTGCGCCATCTTGTAGCCCGGCGCGACCAGCCCATAGACTTTTTCATGCCAGGCGGCGCACTCGCCGATGGCGTAGACGTCCGGGTCGGCGCTCTGGCACTGGCTGTTGATCACGATGCCGCCGCGCGGCGCGGTGGGCAGCCCACACTGTTGCGCCAGCTTGTCCTGCGGCCGGATGCCGGTAGAGAAAACGATGAAGTCCACCTCCAGCGCGCTGCCGTCGGCGAACTGCATGGTTTTGCGCGCCTCACGGCCCTGATGGAGGATCTCCTGAGTGTTTTTGCTGGTGTGCACCCGCACGCCCATCCGCTCGATTTTCTGGCGCAGCTGTTCGCCGCCCAGCCGGTCGAGCTGTTCGCCCATCAGCACCGGCGCGAACTCCACCACGTGGGTCTCTACGCCGAGGCTCTTCAGCGCGCCAGCCGCCTCCAGCCCGAGCAGGCCGCCGCCAACCACCGCGCCGCGCTTGCTGCGGCGGGCACAGGACTCAATCGCGTTGAGATCCTCAATGGTGCGGTAGACGAAGCAATCTTGCCCCTCCGCGCCCTTGATTGGCGGCACCCACGGGTATGAGCCGGTGGCCATCACCAGTTTGTCATACCAGACGGTACGGCCGGTGTTGGAGTGGATCACCTTCTCCTGACGGTTAAGGGTGATGGCGCGCTCGCCGAGCAGCACCTTGACGCCGTGCTTCTCGTAGAAGCCCTCACGAACCAGCGACAGCTCCTCAGCGGTATGGTGGGAGAAGTAGGAGGAGAGATGGACGCGATCGTAGGCGATGCGTGGCTCCTCACAAAAAACGGTAATCTCGAACTGGCCCGGCTCCGATTTCTCCATCAACTCTTCAATGAAGCGGTGGCCTACCATCCCGTTACCGATCACAGCAACTCTGACTTTGCTCATTTTTGCCTCAGTTTCTTTTATGCTGCGCTTACGATAACGGGTTGGCTGGCGTGAATATTGATGCAAATCAATCTCGCCTGGGGATCACTCTTTAGAGGTATGTGGATGATTTAACACCACATTTATAAGTTGTAGATTATATTCAACTTTTGCTAGAGCGAATCCGTTCCGGCTGGTTGGCCGCAATGACTAACCGCGCCATTTTTGGCCGCTATGGTCAAACTTTCGGCGGAAGGCGGAAGTAGGGCAGTGCGGCATTGCTGAACCCCGGCCCAAGAGGATATTTTGGGGGTGAAAATTTCATGAAGGAGTGGGGACAGTGCGTGAGGCACCCAAGGTGATGACAGAATTGGATAACGGCCTGCTGGAGGAGATCGTCACGCTCACCCGCCCGTTGATTGGGCAGGGCAAGGTGGCGGACTACATCCCGGCGCTGGCGGAGGTGCCGGCGGATCGGCTGGGCATTGCCATCTGTACGGTGGATGGGCGGGAGTACTATGCTGGCGACGCCGCCGAGCGCTTCTCCATCCAGTCGATCTCTAAGGTGCTGAGCCTGACGCTGGCGCTGACGCGCTACCCGGAGCAGGAGATCTGGCAGCGGGTGGGCAAGGAGCCGTCAGGCCAGCCGTTCAACTCGCTGGTGCAGTTGGAGCTGGAGCAGGGCAAGCCGCGTAATCCCTTCATCAACCCCGGCGCGCTGGTGGTGTGCGACATGCTGCAAACCCGCCTCAGCGCCCCGCGCCAGCGGATGCTAGAGGTGGTGCGCCAACTCGCCGGCCAGCCGGACATCGGTTACGACGGGCGGGTGGCGCGCTCGGAGTTCGACCACGGCGACCGCAACGCTGCTATCGCCTACCTGATGAAATCATTTGGCAACTTCGAGAATGAGGTGCTTTCGGTACTTCAGACCTATTTTAATTACTGTGCCCTGCGCATGAGCTGCCGCGAATTGGCGCGCGCCTTTGTCTACCTCGCCAACCGCGGGCAGGCGCTGGATGCGGAGACGGCGCTGCTGTCGCCCCGTCAGGCGCGGCAGATCAATGCGCTGATGGTGACCTGTGGTATGTACAACGGCGCGGGCGAATTTGCCTACCGGGTTGGGATGCCAGCCAAGTCTGGCGTGGGCGGCGGTATCATCGCCGTGGTGCCGGATGAGATGTGCATCGCCGTCTGGTCACCGGAACTTGATCCGGCAGGGAACTCTTTGGCCGGCACCGCTGCCTTAGAGCATCTGGCGCAGCGTCTTGGCCGTTCGATATTTTAAGCTGCCGCCCGCCGGGTGGCAGAAGAGGGAGTCAGTATGCAATTGAAGAAGATCGTACAGGGCGGGCTGTGTGCCGCCATCCTGCTGGCCGCCGGGCAGGCGCAGGCGGATTACCAGTGCAACGTTAAACCGCAGGATGACATCGTTATCACCCCGCAAAGCGTGCAGGTGGTGGGGGCCAGTGGCAACGTCGTTATCTCGCCGAACGGCGACGTGAACCGTGGCGGCCAGATGGTGGCTCTGGACGCCCTGCAACGCCAGAAGGCGGTTGATTATCAGGCGGCGTTGCGCCGCGACCTGCCGTGGATTGACACCGGCGCGCAGCAGCATCTGGAGAAGGCGCGGGTGGCGCTCGACGGCGTCATTGTCGAGCAACTGGGCAGTGGCAGCAACGTGCGCAACCGGCTCACCACGCTGAATGGCCAGCTCAAGCAGCAGATGAACCGCATTCTGGAGCACCGCAGCGACGGGCTGGTGTTCCACCATCAGGCGATTGACCAGGTGCGGGCAGATGGCGAGCGCATTGTGCAGCAGAGCCTGGGCGGTGTGCTGCAAGACAGCCTGAACGAGATGGGCGTCAAGCAGGCGGCCGGTGCCTCGGACAGCAATCCGTTGCAGGCGGTGATGGGCAACCTCGGCGGGCTGCAACAGGCGATTCAGGCGGAGTGGAGCAATCAGGAGCAGGAGTTCAACGCCTTCGGCCATGAGGTGTGCAACCGCGTCACCGCGCTGGAGAACCAGCGGGCCGGGCTGCTCAGCAGCCTGAAGTGATGGGCCAGTAAAAAAAGGGGCGCCTTCGGGCGCCCTTTTTTTACTCCTCGCTCAGGAACAGTTCGAGCAGCGAGTTGAGGAACAGCTTGCCGTGCGGCGTGATCTGCCACATCTCGGCGCTCTCCGTCAGGTAGCCCTGCGCCAGCGCCTCATCAATTTGCGGGCGCACCACGCTCTCCGGCAGGCCGGTAAAGGCGGTGAACTCGGCGCGCGGCGCTGGCTCCAGCAGGCGGAAGCGGTTCATGAAGAACTCGAACGGCAGCTCTGCCGCCGCCACCGCATACTCTTTGTCGAGGTAGCGCCCCTGCATGTAGCCGCGTGGGTGGCGGGTCTTGCTGGTGCGCAGCAGGGTGCCGTCAGCCAGCGTGATCTTGCCATGCGCGCCGCAGCCGATGCCAAGGTAGTCGCCAAAGCGCCAGTAGTTGAGGTTGTGGTGGCACTGGTAGCCCGGCTTGGCGTAGGCCGACGTCTCATACTGCTGGTAGCCAGCGGCGGTCAACAGGGCGTCGCCCTGCTGGAAGATGTCCCACAGCGCGTCATCATCCGGCAGCACCGGCGGGCGTGAGCTAAACAGGGTGTTCGGCTCAATGGTGAGCTGATACCAGGAGAGGTGCGGCGGGTTGAGGGCAATCGCCTGACGCAGATCGTCGAGCGCCTCCTCCAGCGTCTGGTCTGGCAGCCCGTGCATCAGATCGAGGTTGAAGCTGCGCAGCCCCAGCCCGGCGGCCAGACGCGCGGCGCGTTTCGCCTCCTCCGGCCCGTGGATGCGCCCAAGGCGGGTCAGCTTCTCCGGGCTGAAACTCTGCACGCCGATGGAGATGCGGTTGACGCCAGCGCGTTGGTAGCCGCTGAAGCGGTCTGCCTCCACGGTGCCGGGGTTGGCCTCCATGGTGATCTCCGCGTCCGCCGCCAGCGGCAGGCGAGCGCGCACGCCATCCAGCAGCGTCTGCATCGCCTCGGCGCTCAGCAGGCTCGGGGTGCCGCCGCCGATAAAAATGGTGGTAATGGTGCGTCCTGCAACCTTCAATACCTCGGTATCCAGATCCGCCAGCAGGTGCGCGACGTAGTCGTCATGCGGCACCTCGCCCTTAAGGGCGTGGGAGTTGAAGTCGCAGTACGGGCACTTCTGCACGCACCACGGGATGTGGATATAGAGGCTCAGCGGTGGCAGTTTACGCATGTTTGATCGCATCCAGCAGCTGTGACAGCGCCCGGCCACGGTGGGAAAGCTCGCGCTTCTCCTCGCGGGTCAAGGTGGCGGCGGTCTTGCCGGCTTCCGGCGCGAAGAAGATCGGGTCGTAGCCAAAGCCGTTGGTGCCCTCGGCAGCGAAGGTGATCTCGCCCGGCCATGCGCCGTGGCAGACCAGCGGCGTCGGGTCATCGGCGTGGCGCAGGTAGACCAGCACGCAGTGGAAGCAGGCATGGCGACGGCCGGGCGGCACATCCTGCAACGCCACCAACAGCTTCTCTAGATTTTGCTGGTCGCTGGCATTCTCCCCGGCATAGCGCGCGGAGTAGATGCCCGGCGCGCCGCCCAGCGCGTCCACCGCCAGACCGGAGTCGTCGGCAATCGCCGGCAGGCCGGTCAGGCGCGAGGCGTGGCGCGCCTTGAGGATGGCGTTTTCAATAAAGGTCAGGCCGGTCTCTTCCGCCGACTCCACCCCGAGATCGGTTTGGGCGACCACATCCAGGCCAAAATCAGCCAGCAGATGGGCCAGCTCGCGCACTTTGCCGGCGTTACCGGTGGCGAGAACAACTTTTTGCATGAGGGTATCCTGCTGTCACGAGGGTGCCGCCGCAGCGGCACCGTAGAGTAAAGAGTGACGCCGCATGGGCGGCGTCAGGGGGCGAGCAGTGCCGCGACTTCCGGGGGGATCTGCCGCGGCGCAAGGATGCGAATTTGCTTGTGGCGTCCCAGCTCGCCCTTTTCGATCACCACCTGGTGCTTGGCGACGCGGAACTGCTTCGCCAGATACTTCACCAGATGGGCATTGGCCTGCCCATCCACCGGCGGGGCGGTGATGGCGACCTTCAGTTCGTCACCATGCAACCCGACCAGTTGGTCACGGCTCGATTTGGGCTGAATATATAGCCTGAGCAGCAGCCCGTCCAGTTGCATGGTGACGGCGGTCACAGCAGCATCCACAGCTGGCCGAAGAGATCCATGCCCAAGTAGTTGAGCAGGTAGAGAATCAGCACCACCACCATCGCGGAGAAATCAATGCCGCCCATCGCCGGGATTACGCGGCGCACCGGGGCCATCAACGGCTCGGTCAGCTGCATCAGCACATAGTCCATCGGACCGTTACCGCGGCTGACCCAACTCATGATTGAGCGGATGATGATCATCCAGAACACCAGATAGCCGGCGGATTTGATCACCGAGATCAGGCCGAACAGCAAATTATAGGGACTGAGCGACAGCCCGCCTCCCTGAATCAACAGTAGCAGCGGGTATTTGATGGTCATCAGCAGGAAGGCCAGCAGCAACGAGGCGCTGTCAACCGGCCCCAGCGACGGGACGACACGGCGCAGCGGGCCGACCACCGGCTGGGTGATGCGCACCACAAACTGTGAGAAGGGGTTGTAGAAGTCAGTACGCGCCCACTGCATCCAGATGCGCAGCAGTAGCACCATGACGTAGAGATCAATCAGCGTTTTGACCAAAAAAGTCAGCGTCAGCATAAATTACCTTGTTGTTGTGATTAAAACTGTTTTTCCATGTCCTGCGCGCGGGCAATCGCGGCCTGCATCGCCTCGGCGACGATCTCCGGCAGCTTCTGCTCGTTGAACACCCGCAGCGCCTCCGCCGTGGTGCCGCCCTTGGAGGTGACGCGTTCGCGCAGCGTGCCGATGCCCTCATCCGGGCTGGCCTCCACCAGCGCCGCTGCGCCGCTGGCCGCCTGTTGCACCAGCAGGCGCGCCTTGTCGGCCGCCATGCCCTGACGCTCCAGCTCCTGCTGCATCGCCTCCATAAACAGGAAGAAGTAGGCCGGGGCGCTGCCAGCGGCGGCGATCACCTGATTGATGCCCGCCTCCTGCTCGACCCAGCAAATTTTGCCGACCGAGCGCATCAGGTCAGCGGTGAAATCGCGGTCGGCGGCACTGACGTAGTCGGGCGCATAAAGGCCGCTCATCCCTTTGCCGACCAGTGACGGGGTGTTGGGCATGATGCGCACGATGTTCAAATCCTCGCCCAGCAGCTCGCAGAAGCGGGTGACGCTGACGCCCGCGGCGATCGACAGCACCAGCTTACCGTGGAAATCGACCTGCCCGCGCAATTCGTCGCAGACACTGGCCATCAGCTGCGGCTTCACCGCCAGCACCACCACCTCTGCCGCGGCGGCGCAGGCCGCGTTGTCACTGCTGCTCGTTACGCCATATTGTTCGGCCAGTTGGTCACGGTGGGTAGCCGACGGCGCACAGACGCTGATGGATTGGGCCGGATAGCCCCCGTCAACCAGACCGGCGACAATCGCGCCAGCCATGTTGCCCGCGCCGATAAAGGTAATGTTGCGATGTTGCATGGGACTCCTTGTTGGATGTTATGCAGCAAAAAGGCCGCGCGCTCAGCGTGGCTCGCCGTAGTCGCGCGCACCGAAAATGGCGGTGCCAATCCGCACCAGCGTACTGCCAGCGGCAATGGCGGCAGGCATGTCATCAGTCATGCCCATGGAGAGGGTATCCATCTGCGGGTGGCGCGCCTGCATCGCCGCCAGCGCGTCAGCCATCTGGCGGAACACCGCCAGCTGGCGCGCCGGGTCGCTCTCCGGTGCCGGGATCGCCATCAGCCCGCGCAGCCGCAAACGTGGCAGCGCCGCCACCGCGTCTACCAGCGCTGGCAGTTCAGCCAGCGTGACGCCAGACTTGCTCGCCTCGTCGCTGATATTGACCTGCACCAGCACATTCAGCGGCGGCAGGTTTGCTGGGCGCTGCTCGTTCAGGCGAGTGGCGATCTTCAGGCGGTCAACGGTATGGCACCAGCCAAAATGCTCGGCCACCAGACGGCTCTTGTTGGATTGCAGTGGGCCGATGAAGTGCCAGACCAGCTCCCCGGCCAGCGGGTGGGTGGCGAAATGCTGGATCTTCTCCACCCCCTCCTGCACATAGTTTTCGCCGAAGGCGCGCTGACCAGCGGCCATCGCTTCTTCGAGCGCGCTCGCAGGTTTGGTTTTGCTCACCGCAAGCAGTGTAATCTCTTTGGCATCCCGCCCGCATTCTGATGCAGCAGCGGCGATCCGGCGGCGAACATCCTGTAAATTGTGCTCAATCGTACTCATAGTGGCTCAGAGGTGGTGGAGATGGATATCAATGAATGGGTGGCCCTTAGTGTAAAGCATAATGCCTCCGATCTGCACCTCTGTACCGGACATCCGCCCATCTGGCGGCAGGATGGGCGGCTGTGGCGAGATGAGCGCCAGCCGCGCCTCTCCGCCGCCGCGCTGGCGGCGTGGTGTGACCGCTGGCTGGCGGAGCCACAGCGGCAGGCGCTGGTGGCAGAGGGGCAGGTGGATCTGGCGCTGACCCTGCCGACAGGGACGCGGATGCGGGCGCACCTGTTCCGGCAGGCGGAGGGGTTGTCATTGGCGCTGCGCCCCTTGCCAGTGAGCTGCCCGCAACTCTCGGATCTGGGCGCGCCGCCGGTGCTGGCGGAGTGGGCGCTGGCCACCGATGGGCTGTTGCTGGTCACCGGTGCGACCGGCAGCGGCAAATCCACCACGCTGGCGGCGCTGGTTGGGCACCTCAACCGTCAGGCCGCGCGGCACATCATCACGCTGGAAGACCCGATTGAGTTCCTGCATACCAGCGAGCGTTGCCTGATCCAGCAGCGGGAGATTGGGCCGCACAGCCGCACCTTTGCCGGGGCGCTGCGGGCAGCGCTGCGTGAAGACCCGGATGTGATTTTGCTGGGGGAGCTACGTGATGCCGACACCATCCGGCTAGCGCTGACCGCCGCCGAGACCGGGCATCTGGTGATGGCGACGCTGCACACCCGCGGCGCGGCACAGGCGGTGGAGCGGCTGGTGGACACCTTCCCGGCGGAGGAGAAGGCCTTTGTCCGCGCCCAGCTGGCTGGCAGTTTGCGGGCGGTGGTGTCACAGACGTTGTGCGCCACCGCCGGGGGTGGCCGGGTGGCGTTGTTTGAAACGCTGGCCGTCACGCCGGCGGCCAGCAATCTGATCCGTGAGGGCAAGAGCCACCAGCTGCCAGCGCTGCTGCAAACCGGCGCGCAGGCCGGAATGCAGACCTTTGCCCAGAGCCGCGCGCAGCGGCTGGCACAGGGGGTACGTTTTGAGACGGAAACGGGTGGGGCGGGCGTTCAGCCGTAGTGGTTTTCGAACCAGCTTTCGAGGATCACCACTGCGGAGGCGGAGTCAACGCTGCCCTTGTCGAGGGCGCGGAAACCGCCACGGTCGAACAGGTGGGCGCGCGCCTCTACGGTGCTAAGGCGCTCGTCATGCAGCTCAACCTGCACGCCGAAACGGCCATGCAGGCGGTTGGCGAACTTCCGCGCGCGGGCGGTCAGCGGTTGCTCGGTGCCGTCCATATTGAGGGGCAGGCCGACTACCACCAGATCGGGTTGCCACTCTTTCAGCAGCTTCTCGATTTTGGGCCACTCTGGCGTGCCGTCCTGTGCCTTGAAGGCAGGCAGGGCGCGGGCGGTGCCGGTGATCTCCTGGCCAATCGCCACGCCGATGCTCTTGGTGCCGAAATCAAAGGCGATCAGGGTGCGGTTGCTCATCAGGCGTGCCCCGCCTGCGTGGCGATGTTGGCGATGTCGATGCCAAGGCGGCGGCCCGCCTCGCGCCAGCGGTCAGCGATCGGCACGTGGAACAGGATATCTACGCTGGCCTCCGAGGTGAGCCAGGCGTTCTCCAGCAGCTCCTTCTCCAGCTGGCCCTGCTCCCAACTGGCGTAGCCCAGCGCCACCAGCACCTCTTCCGGCTGCTCTTGGGTGCCGATCGTCTCCAGCACATCCTTAGAGGTAGTGATCATGGTCTGGTCAGAGATCAGGATACTGGAGCCGAAACCTTCACGCGGGGTATGCAGGATAAAGCCACGATCCTCCGCCAGCGGGCCGCCGGAGAATACCGGCTTGTCCAGACGGATGGCGGGATCGCGCTCAACGGGGGCGATTTTCAATTTGTTCAGGACACCTTCAACAGTGAACTGCTCAACCGGTTTGTTAATGACCAGCCCCATCGCGCCTTCTTCATTGTGTTCGCAGATATAGACTACGGCACGTTTGAATTGCGGATCGTCCAAAGAGGGCATGGCAATAAGAAAGTGATGCTGTAAATTCATTATAGTTTGGAGCTTTCGCGGGGTTAAAGGGTACACAATCTGTAGTATGCGGCGTGCGGCCAGCCAAGTCACTGGCCGCAATCTGAAAAGGCGGCCAGTTTCCGGGCTTTTTAGCGGGGATTAACGAGCAGCCAGACGTTTCTCAATTGCATCCATCAACATACCGGTGATGGAGATGGGGAACGCCGCCTCGATCTCGCGTGCGCAAGTCGGGCTGGTGACGTTGATCTCCGTCAGGCGGTCGCCGATGATGTCGAGGCCGACAAAGATCAGCCCTTTCTGCTTCAGGATCGGGGCCACGGTGCGGGCGATCTGCCAGTCGGACTCGCTCAGCGGGCGAGCCTCGCCACGGCCACCGGCCGCCAGGTTGCCACGGGTTTCGCCCTGCGCCGGGATACGCGCCAGACAGTAGGGCACCGGCTCGCCATCCACCACCAGCACGCGCTTGTCGCCATCCTTGATGGCTGGCAGGTAGTTCTGCGCCATGCAGTAGCGGCTGCCGTGCTCGGTCAGGGTCTCGACGATGACGGACAGGTTGGGGTCATCCTGCTTGACGCGGAAGATGGACGCGCCGCCCATGCCGTCCAGCGGTTTGAGGATGATGTCGCCATGCTCCTGATGGAAGCTGCGCAGGTGCGCCTTGTCGCGGCTCACCAGCGTGTCCGGCGTCAGCTCCGGGAACCAGGCGGTGAACAGCTTCTCGTTGCAGTCACGCAGGCTCTGCGGCTTGTTGACCACCAGCGTGCCCTTGTCCTCGGCGCGCTCCAGAATGTAGGTCGCGTAGACAAACTCGGTATCGAACGGCGGGTCTTTGCGCATCAGTACGGTATCGAGCTGGTGCAGCGGAATATCCTGCTCCTCACCGAACTCATACCACTGCTCATAGTTCTGCTCGACGCGCAGCAGGCGGGTGCGGGCGCGTGCCTCGCCACCGCGCAGGTAGAGGTCGCGCATCTCCATGTAGTGGATTTCCCAACCACGGCGCTGCGCTTCCAACAGCATGGCGAAACTGGTGTCTTTCTTGATGTTGATGGAGGAAATCGGATCCATCACGATGCCGAGCTTGATCATTGTTTCTCCTTTAGCCCAGGTCGCCAAAACGGACCTGGAGGGCGGTTATCGCAGTGAGCGCCGTCGTTTCGGTGCGTAAAACGCGCGGTCCCAACAAAATATCGGTAAAGCCAACGGTGGCGGTCATGGCGATCTCATCTGCGGAGAGTCCCCCTTCCGGCCCAATCAGCAAGCGAACCTTTTCCACCGGCAGCGGCAGGGTGTTGATGCTCTGGCTGGCGCGCGGGTGCAGGTTGAGTTTTAGGCTCCCATCCTCCTCCTGGCACCAGACGTCCAGCGGCATCGCCTCGCGGATCAGCGGGATGCGGTTGCGCCCGCACTGCTCGCAGGCGGCGATGGCAATCTTCTGCCACTGCTGGATCTTCTTCGCCAGCCGTTCTCCGTCCAGTTTAACCCCACAGCGTTCGGAAAACAGAGGGGTAATTGTGCTTACGCCTAGCTCAATGGATTTCTGGATGGTGAACTCCATCTTCTCGCCCCGCGAAATAACCTGTCCGAGGTGCAGATCGAGCGGGGACTCCACATCCTCCACCACGCCGTCGCCCAAGGTGACGCGGACGCTCTTTTTGTCTACCTGCGCAATCTCTGCCGGGAACACTTGATTACTGCCGTCAAAGAGGTGCAGGTGCTGGCCTGCGCTCATGCGCAGCACGCGGCCGACGTGGTTGGCCGCCTCGTCGCTCAGCATGATGCTGCTGCCGGAGGCCAGTGGCTCCGGATGGTAAATGCGGGGAATGCGCATAACGTGGGTTCAACTTCCTGTGACATAAGGGGCCGCCAGCTGCGGCATGACGAGCGCGCCAGCCACGGGCTGGCGCGCGGAGTGCCTAGTGTAGGTTAGCCTTTTCGCTGCTGGCAAGCCTGCTGCACGTAGGGGTTGTGGTTGCCCTGCACGGTGGCGATGCGGTTGTCACGCTCGCACTCCCAGGCGGTGACCGGATACTGGCGGTTCCAGACGTCAAACAGCTGCGTCTGCTGGCTGGAGAGGCGCAGCTGGTAGCGGTCACGCATGTAGAAGTAGGTGCGGGCGATGGAGCCGCGTGCGCGTGCCGGCGGCTCGGCGCTCTTGTCCTTGAAGTCGACTTTCATCTCACAGCGGCCATACTGGCCTTCGCCGCCGCGCCACTGGCTGTAGAGGAAGTTGCCGCGATCGCCATTCACTTCGCCAACCGCCGGTTGCAAATTGTGCAGGTCGGTTTCAATGCGGCGGTACTCCTTATCTTTCACGCAGTTTTTGCGGCCGCCCTCCTGCCAGCACTGGCGCTGGTGGCCAAACTGCCAGGCTGGCACCACGTGCTCCCACTCAATGCGGTTGGCGCGCAGGGCGCTTTTGCGCACCTGATAGCCGCAGGAGGCGAGATCCGGGATCCCTTTCTTGCCCTGCCAGTTGATTTTACAGCCACAGTAGAAGTCACCGGGCGCGCCCTGATGAATCTTGACCGCTTCCGCCTTGGCCTGGCTGAAGTTATTGCTCTCTTTTGCGAAGCCGCTGAATGGCAGCAGAGCGCCGGTAACAAGGAGGGTAAACCAGATTTTGCGAGACATATTCCAAAACTGCCTGAAGAGAAAAGGGGGAGAGTAACGGATGCGTAACAGCGAGGCAAATCAATGGATACATTTTGCCGACAGGCTCACGCGCGCCCCGGCTCGTCCGGTTGCAGCAGGCCGCCGCACTGGCGGCAACGGTACTCCGCTTCCTTGCGCTGCACGCGGTTGTGGCGGCGCAGCGTCAGCTCATGTTTCTGGCAGCCGCAGCGGTAGGGGAAGGTTTTGCTCTGCACCGAGGCGATGCCAAACGAGTGGGTGCGGTGCGCTGGCACGCCAAGCACCGACTCCATCATCCATTGCCACTGCTTGCCATGGGGCGGCACGCGGCCAAAGTGGCGGTGCACCAGCAGGTGCGCCAGCTCATGCGGGATCACCTGATCGATAAACGCCTGCTGGTTCTCCAGCAGCAACACTGGGTTGAGGCGAATCTCCCAGCGCTCGAGCCAGGCAGTGCCCGCGGACGTGCCGCGCTGCTGGTAGAGCAGGGCGGGTTCCGGGTAATCCGTGCCCAGCCGCGCATTGGCCTGCCGCAGTGACTGGCGCAGGCGGAGCATCACGGCCTGTTGCAGGGCGATGGGAAGGCGGACGGGTTTCATAGGCGGCAGGATAGTGAACCTAGCTGGCGCTGGCAATAAAAAAGGGCGCCCCTCGGGGCGCCCTTCACTGGCTGTGGTGCGGAATCAGTCGCGGGAGCCGATGTCACGCAGCTTCTTGCCGGCCATCAAGTTGCGCTCGATGTGCTCCAGTGAGACGTTTTTAGTCTCCGGGATCAGCGCGATGGTGATGAAGATGAACACCACGTTCAGCGCGCCATAGACCCAGAAGGTGTTGGCGTTGCCGAGGGTGTCCAGCATGGTCAGGAAGGTCGCGCCGACCACCATGTTGGCGATCCAGTTGGTCGCGGTGGAGATGGTGATGCCGAAGTCACGCCCTTTCAGCGGCTGGATCTCGGAGCAGAGCACCCAGATCAGCGGGCCGGCGCTCATGGCGAAGCCAACGATGAACATCAGCAGCATGGCGATGGCGAAGTACTTGGCGCCCATCGACTCGACGCCGATGTGCAGCATGGTGCCCAAGATACCCATGCCGACCGCCATTACCATGAAGCCCAGCTTCAGGGTCGGCTTGCGGCCCCAGCGGTCTACCAGACCGATGGCGATGAAGGTCGCCAGCACGTTCACCAGACCAACGATCACCGTGCCCCACATCTGCTGGGAGGTGCTGGCGAAGCCCGCCAGGCCGAAGATTTTCGGCGCGTAGTACATGATAACGTTCATGCCGGTGAACTGCTGCATCACCTGCAACAGGATGCCGAGGAACACCGCGCGGCGGAAGTTCGAGTTGCTCTTGAACAGCGCCCAGCCAGACTGCTTCACCTTCAGGCTTTCACGGATCTCATCCAGCTCACGTTTGGCCTGCTCGCTGGTGTCACGCAGCTTCTCCAGCACGCGGCGCGCCTTCTCATTGCTGCCACGGGCCGCCAGCCAGCGCGGGCTGTCCGGCAGGAAGAAGACCCCCACCAGCAGCAGGAGCGCCGGGATGGTGATCACGCCCAGCATCCAGCGCCATGCGCCGCTGTAGCTGAAGCCGGTGTCGGAGAGGTAAGCGCCCAGGATGCCGATGGTGATCATCAGCTGGTACATGGAGATCATGCTGCCGCGGATGCGCTCCGGCGCAATCTCAGAGAGGTAGATCGGCGCGGTATAGGACGCGATGCCGACCGCCAGACCGAGCAGCACGCGTGCGATGATCAGCACGTCCACGTTCGGAGCCAGTGCAGAGGCCAGAGAGCCAATCACAAACAGCACTGCGCCGATCATCAAACTATATTTACGGCCAATGCGGAAGTTGAGCCAGCCACTGCCGACCGCGCCTACGGCGGCGCCGAACATCATGGAGCTGACCACCCACTCTTGTTGATGGTTGGTTATCTGGAACTCATCGCTCAGGAACGGCAACGCCCCGGCGATGACGCCGATGTCCAGGCCAAACAGCAGCCCAGCCAGCGCGGCAAGAAAACAAACAAAGAAGGTGATTCTGGCACTTGAGCCAGTTCCCTCTTTGCTTAGCGTAAGGTTACTCATTGGGCCTCCAAGACGGCATCTATTACTTAGTTAACTATATTATTTGCCCAGTCGCTCTGATAAAGTGCGCCAGATCACACTTATGTAATCGGTTACACCTATTGTAGCTAGGTATATTACTGATTAATCGACCCTTCCTTACCCCAGTCTTGGGGCAAAAAAGCGTGCGCCAGATTATTTGATGAAGCTCTCTGAAAGAGCAATCAGATTTTGGCGAAAATTTATAAAGTAAATTTATAACTTATTGTTATTAATGCCTCTTTTACGTGTAATCGGTTTCAGTTATCAGAGAAATACGCAGGGCTTTCGCCAGGCGTAATAATTTTCTGTTTTGTCGTCAGGTAAACCGCGCTACCCGTGGGGAAAACTGGCGGGGTGAGTGCAATGCATACAAAAACGCCCCGGCAGGGTTCCCGGCCGGGGCGCAGAGTAGCGGGAAAACTTATTTCAGGCCAGCGGCATCACGCAGCTGAGCAGCCTTGTCGGTCTTCTCCCACGGGAAGTGTTCGCGACCAAAGTGGCCGTAGGCTGCCGTCTCTTTGTAGATCGGGTGCAGCAGGTCCAGCATCTGGATCAGACCGTACGGGCGCAGGTCGAAGAACTCACGCACCAGCAGGGTGAGCTGCTCGGTGGAGACTTTCTCGGTGCCGAAGGTTTCTACCATGATGGAGGTCGGCTCAGCCACGCCGATGGCGTAGGAGACCTGAATCTCACAGCGGTCAGCCAGACCGGCCGCCACGATGTTTTTCGCTACGTAGCGCGCCGCGTAGGCCGCAGAGCGGTCAACCTTGGACGGGTCTTTGCCAGAGAAGGCACCGCCGCCGTGGCGCGCCATGCCGCCGTAGGTATCAACGATGATTTTACGGCCGGTCAGGCCGCAGTCGCCCATTGGGCCGCCGATCACGAAACGGCCGGTCGGGTTGATGAAGTACTTGGTGGACTCCGTCAGCCACTCAGCCGGCAGCACAGGCTTGATGATCTCTTCCATCACTGCTTCTTGCAGCTCTTTCTGGCCAATGTCCTCGGCGTGCTGGGTGGAGAGCACCACGGCATCGATGCCGACAATCTTGCCGCCATCGTACTGGAAGGTGACCTGGCTCTTGGCGTCCGGGCGCAGCCACGGCAGGATGCCGCTCTTGCGCACTTCAGACTGGCGCTGCACCAGACGGTGCGCGTAGGTGACCGGTGCTGGCATCAGCACGTCGGTCTCATTGGTGGCGTAGCCAAACATCAGGCCCTGATCGCCCGCGCCCTGCTCCAGTGGATCAGTACGGTCAACACCCTGGTTAATGTCCGGGGACTGCTTGCCGATGGCGCTCAGGACGGCGCAGGAGTTGGCGTCGAAGCCCATGTCAGAGTGGACGTAGCCGATTTCGCGCACGGTGTTACGGGTGATCTCTTCGATATCTACCCAGGCGCTGGTGGTGATCTCGCCACCTACCATCACCATGCCGGTTTTGACATAGGTTTCGCACGCGACGCGCGCTTTCGGGTCCTGCTCCAGGATGGCGTCCAGGACAGCATCGGAAATCTGGTCAGCGATCTTATCCGGATGTCCTTCTGATACAGATTCGGACGTAAAGAGGTGTTTAGCCATTATCTTCTTCACCTTGAGAAAACGGGTTAATAACTACTGCATGGCGCAGGGCATGCCGAATTGAATAGAGGTAAGCTTGGCTTCCCCGGGGGTCTGAAATGCATCCTGCAATGCCCGCAGACAAGCCGATCGCAGTTCATTGGTTAACCAGTATAGACGGATTAACATCTGGACGGCTATTTTAGGTCAGCTTTTGGCCGGATTGCCAGTGCTTTTTTGCAGGCGTGTTGCAGCACAATGGGCGTGACTGCACAAGGCGTAGCCTGACAAAGCCGGGGGCACATTTTCATTTTGCAATTTCAGTCTGATACCGGTATAACCAGCGCGAATCGGACTGGCGTCCGGCTTATCAACAATTCTCAGAGGCTTGGCTGCTCAAGGGCAGCGTGCGTGGAGGTGGTGAGTTTAATGACCCGCTGTTTACCGGTTGTTACATTTGTGCAGCTACGGCATCCCATGATGTCACTCGCCACGGCAACCTGCCTTTCTTCCCTCTCTTCAACATCTCAACGGTGTTATCCCCCACTGGACGCAACCCAGGATTCCCGGGCCGGCAAGCCTGGCGCCCTGCCTTAACGGCAACGTCTGCGCGCCTGTTCGCGCGGCTGATTGGGATGCTCTGCGGCGTTACAACCTCCGCTTAACCGGTTTGATGCCGGAATAATTCACCTCGTGAGTCGAGGTTTGAACCAGGTGTTTTACACTTATAGGGGTGTTAACGCCCTTACACTGCCGCCATCGCAGCGTTTTATCCTGCGAGCCAGCGCGCGGTGTGGGTTGTTCTCATCTGTTATTACTGTGATAGTGGCTGGCCATGTTGTCAGTACAGAACGAGAGGCAAATGATGTCTGATGATATGTTGCACCACCGTCCGTCCGCGTCGGGCGAACCCTTATCTTTGCGCTCCATGCAGGAGGTTGCCATGAATGATCATAATGCCAGCAAGATGCTGCGCACCTATAACGTCGCCTATTGGGGCAATAACTACTATGACGTCAACGAACGGGGCCACATCAGCGTATGCCCGGACCCGGACGTGCCTGAGGCGCGGGTCGATCTGGCAGAGTTGGTCAAGGAGCTGCAACAGGAGGATGGCCAGCGCCTGCCCGCGCTGTTTTGCTTCCCGCAGATTTTGCAGCACCGCCTGCGCTCCATCAACGCCGCCTTCAAGCGCGCGCGTGAGTCCTTCGGCTATGAGGGCGGCTACTTCCTGGTCTACCCAATCAAGGTTAACCAGCACCGCCGCGTGATTGAGTCGCTGATCAACTCCGGCGAGCCGCTGGGGCTGGAAGCCGGCTCCAAGGCGGAGCTGATGGCCGTGCTGGCCCATGCTGGCATGACCCGTTCGGTGATCGTCTGCAACGGCTACAAGGATCGCGAATATATCCGTCTGGCGCTGATTGGCGAAAAGCTGGGCCACAAGGTCTATCTGGTCATCGAGAAGATGTCCGAGATCAAGATGGTGCTGGAGGAGGCAGAGCGCCTGAACGTGGTGCCGCGCCTTGGCGTGCGTGCGCGTCTGGCCTCGCAAGGCTCCGGCAAGTGGCAGTCGAGCGGCGGCGAGAAGTCGAAATTCGGTCTGGCAGCGGTACAGGTGCTGCAACTGGTGGAGACGCTGCGCGCGGCGAACCGCCTCGACAGCCTGCAACTGCTGCACTTCCACCTTGGCTCGCAGCTGGCGAACATCCGTGACATCGCCACCGGCGTGCGTGAGTCGGCGCGCTTCTACGTCGAACTGCACAAACTGGGCGTCAACATCCAGTGCTTCGACGTCGGTGGCGGTCTGGGCGTGGACTATGAGGGCACCCGCTCGCAGTCTGACTGCTCGGTCAACTATGGCCTGAACGAGTATGCCAACAACGTCATCTGGGGTATCGGACAGGCCTGTAACGAGCACGGCCTGCCGCACCCGACGGTGATCACCGAGTCCGGCCGCGCCGTGACTGCCCACCATACGGTGCTGGTCTCCAACGTCATTGGCGTAGAGCGCAACGAGTTCAGCGAGCCGCTGCCGCCGACCGAGGAGGCGCCGCGCGCGTTGCAGAGCCTGTGGGGCACCTGGCAGGAGATGCATGACCCGGCCAACCGCCGTTCGCTGCGTGAGTGGCTGCATGATAGCCAGATGGACCTGCATGACGTCCACACCCAGTACGCCCACGGGATGCTCGACCTGACCAACCGTGCCTGGGCCGAGCAGCTCTACCTGAACATCTGTAACCTGATCCAGCAGCAGCTGGATCCGAGCAACCGTGCGCACCGCCCGATTATCGATGAGTTGCAGGAGCGCATGGCTGACAAGTTCTACGTCAACTTCTCGCTGTTCCAGTCGATGCCGGATGCATGGGGCATTGACCAACTCTTCCCGGTGCTGCCGCTTGAGGGGCTGGACCAGCCGCCAGAGCGCCGCGCGGTGCTGCTCGACATCACCTGTGACTCTGATGGCACCATCGACCACTATGTGGATGGCGATGGCGTCGCGGCCACCATGCCGATGCCGCCGTATGACCCGGAGAACCCACCGGTGCTGGGCTTCTTTATGGTGGGCGCGTATCAGGAGATTTTGGGCAACATGCACAACCTGTTCGGCGACACCGCGGCGGTTGACGTCTACGTCTTCCCGGACGGCAACGTCGAGGTGCAGCAGTCTGACGAGGGCGACACCGTGGCCGACATGCTGGAGTATGTCCAGCTTGACCCGAACGTCCTGCTGACCCGCTTCCGCGATCAGGTGAAAGAGACCGACCTCGACAGCACGCTGCAGGCGGAATTCCTGGCAGAGTTTGAGGCAGGCCTCTACGGCTACACCTATCTGGAAGACGAGTAACCTGCCGATCCCCTGGCTGCCGCGCTTGCGGGCGGCCGGGGGATTTTTTTATCCCTGAACTGTAGGCGGCCGCCGCGCGCGGCCCGAATCCATAATAAAAGAGGACGAACTATGAGCACGTTGGGCCATCAAGCCGATAACTCTCTGGTTTCCAATGCGTTTGGTTTTCTGCGTTTTCCCCTGAACTTCCAGCCGTATGACAGCGACGCGGAGTGGGTCATCACTGGCGTGCCGTTTGACATGGCCACCTCCGGCCGCTCTGGCTCCCGCCTCGGCCCGGCAGCGATTCGTCAGGTCTCCGTCAATCTCGCGTGGGAAGGCAAGCGCTGGCCGTGGGATTTCGACCTGCGTGAGCGCCTGAAGGTGGTGGATTGCGGCGACGTGGTGTTCAACTTCGGCGACGCGCAAGACCTGACCGACAAGTTGCAGGCCCACGCGGAGAAGCTGCTGGAGAATGGCAAGCGCCTGCTCACCTTCGGCGGCGACCACTTCATCAGCCTGCCGCTGCTGCGCGCGCATGCCAAGCACTTCGGCAAGATGGCGCTGGTGCATTTCGATGCCCATACCGACACCTACTCCAACGGCAGCAAGTTCGACCACGGCACCATGTTCTTCCATGCGCCGAACGAAGGGCTGATCGACCCGGATCACTCGGTGCAGATCGGGATCCGGACCGAGTTCGACAAGGATCTGGGCTTTACCGTGCTGGATGCCGCGCAGGTCAACGACCGCAGCGTTGATGACATTCTGGCACAGGTGAAACAGATCGTTGGCGACCTGCCGGTCTACCTGAGCTTTGACATCGACTGCCTGGATCCGGCCCACGCGCCGGGCACCGGCACCCCGGTGATTGGCGGCCTGACCTCTGACCGCGCGCTGAAGCTGGTGCGTGGCCTGAAAGATCTGGGTCTGGACATCGTCGGCATGGACATTGTGGAAGTGGCCCCGGCTTACGACCAGTCCGAGATCACCGCGCTGGCCGCGGCGACGCTGGCGCTGGAGATGCTGCACGTGCAGGCGGACAAGAAGGGCGCCTAAGCCTCTCCCGTCCCAATAAAGAAAAAGCAGCCCAAGGGCTGCTTTTTTTATGTGGCTTGGATTACTTGCCGGCGGCGATGCGCTCACGGATATGTTTGGCGCGCGCCTCGGAGGAGGGGTGATCGTCAAACCAGCCGATGCTGTTGCCCTGTTCCAGCTTCGCCAGCTTCTCAAAGCTGGTGGCGAGGCCATTCGGGTCGATGCCGCGCTGCTTCAGCAGGTCAAAGGAGTAGTCATCCGCCTCGGACTCCTGCTTCTGGGAGAACTGGGCGTTAACGAACTTCTCGCCGATATCCGCCAGTTCCGACTGCGAGAGCGCGCCGGTGACGCCGCCCAGCGAGGAGGCGGCGGTACGCGCGGCAGTGGTGGCGTAGGCCACCTGCATCGCCTTGCGGGTGTGGCCGAGCGCCACGTGGCCCATCTCATGGCCGAGCACGCCTTCGACCTCATTGTCATCCATCAGATCCATCAGCCCGCTGTAGACGCGGATGCAGCCGTTCGCCATCGCCCAGGCGTTGACGTCCTTGGTCAGGTAGACCTTGTAGTTGGCCGGCTGGCCGTTGATGTTATCGCCGAGCGCGGCGGCGATTTTGGTCAGCCGCTGGCTGTACTCGCTGCTCGCTGGCGCGATCTGGGCTTTGCTGTCCATCTCTTCGCAGGACTGGACGCTCAGGGCCTTCACCTGCGCATCGCTGAGGGTCGCCGCCTGAAAAGCCTGCGCGCCGGATTGCAGTAAAGATTGGGAGTTCATGTTCTGGCAACCCGCCAGCAGGGCGGTGATGCCAATGGCTAACAGCGCAGGGCGCATCTTCATACAATTAACTTCCTGTGAGGTATAACAAGGGAACCGGCAAAGCATAACCCAACCGTCAAGAAAACGTTAAGCTATGCGACAGACATGGCCCGGCATAGACCATTTTTCCGAAAATGTGCAGCAAAATGGCTGACAAGTTGTGATCCCTTTCACAAATAGTTTTAAGGATTGCCGATTCAATACGGAGTCTGACAAAATGCCTCACTTATTAGCTTCTTTAATCCGACCTGGAGTTGAACATGTCCTCTCGTAAAGAGCTTGCCAATGCCATCCGCGCGCTGAGCATGGATGGGGTGCAAAAGGCCAAATCCGGCCACCCCGGCGCCCCGATGGGGATGGCGGATATCGCCGAAGTGCTGTGGCGTGACTACCTGAACCACAACCCGGTCAACCCGCACTGGGCTGACCGCGACCGCTTCGTGCTCTCCAATGGCCACGGCTCGATGCTGATTTACAGCCTGCTGCACCTCACCGGCTATGACCTGCCGATTGAAGAGCTGGCCAACTTCCGCCAGCTGCACTCCAAGACCCCGGGTCACCCGGAGTATGGCTACACCGCGGGCGTTGAGACCACCACCGGCCCGCTGGGCCAGGGTATCGCCAACGCGGTGGGCATGGCGATTGCCGAGCGCACGCTGGCGGCGCAGTTCAACCGTCCGGGCCACGACATCGTTGACCACTACACCTACGCCTTCCTGGGCGACGGCTGCATGATGGAGGGGATTTCCCACGAAGTCTGCTCGCTGGCCGGCACCATGAAACTCGGCAAGCTGGTGGCGTTCTATGACGACAACGGCATCTCCATCGACGGCCACGTTGAGGGCTGGTTCACCGACGACACCGCCGCCCGCTTTGAAGCCTACGGCTGGCACGTGGTGCGCGGCGTGGATGGCCACGACGCCGACGCCATCAAGGCAGCGATTGAGGAAGCGCGCCGCGTGACCGACAAGCCGTCGCTGCTGATGTGCAAGACCGTGATTGCCTTCGGCTCGCCGAACAAGGCCGGTACCCACGACGCGCACGGCGCGCCGCTGGGCGACGCCGAAGTGGCGGCCACCCGCGAGGCACTGGGCTGGCACCATGGCCCGTTTGAGATTCCGCAGGACATCTATGCCCAGTGGGACGCCAAAGAGGCCGGTCAGGCGAAAGAGCAGGCGTGGAACGAGAAGTTCAGCGCCTACCAGCAGGCCCATCCGGAACTGGCGGCCGAGTTCAGCCGTCGCCTGAACGGTGAGCTGCCGGCAGAGTGGCAGGCCCAGTCCGACGCCTTCATTGCCAACCTCCAGGCCAACCCGGCCAAGATTGCCAGCCGCAAGGCATCGCAGAACGCGCTGGAAGCCTTCGGCAAACTGCTGCCGGAGTTCCTCGGCGGCTCCGCTGACTTGGCGCCGAGCAACCTGACCATGTGGTCTGGCTCGACCTCGATTGGCGATGACCCGGCGGGCAACTATATCCACTACGGCGTGCGCGAGTTCGGCATGACCGCCATCACCAACGGTATTGCGCTGCACGGCGGCTTCCTGCCGTACTCCGCGACCTTCCTGATGTTCGTGGAGTACGCCCGTAACGCGGTGCGCATGGCGTCGCTGATGAAAATCCGCAACGTCTTTGTCTACACCCACGACTCCATCGGTCTGGGTGAAGACGGCCCGACCCACCAGCCGGTGGAGCAGCTGGCCAGCCTGCGCGTGACCCCGAACATGAGCACCTGGCGTCCGTGTGACCAGGTAGAGTCGGCGGTGGCGTGGAAGTACGCCATCGAGCGCAACGACGGCCCGGCGGCGCTGATTTTCTCCCGCCAGAACCTGGCGCAGCAGCCGCGCACCGACGCCCAGCTGGCGAACATCGCCCGCGGTGGCTACGTGCTGAAAGAGTGCGACGGCACGCCGGAGCTCATCCTGATTGCCACCGGCTCGGAAGTGGAGCTGGCGGTGAGCGCCTACGAGCAGCTGACCGCCGAAGGCCGCAAGGTGCGCGTGGTCTCCATGCCGTCCACCGACGCCTTCGACAAGCAGGACGCGGCCTACCGCGACTCCGTGCTGCCGAAAGCGGTGAGCGCGCGGATGGCGATTGAAGCCGGTATCAGCGACTACTGGTACAAGTACGTCGGCCTCAACGGCGACGTGGTGGGCATGACCACCTTCGGCGAATCTGCCCCGGCAGAGAAGCTGTTCGAGCTGTTCGGCTTCACCACCGACAACGTGGTGAACAAGGCCCGCGCCCTGCTGGGCTGAGCCGTTCCCCGCTGACAGGCGCCCCACGGGGCGCCTTTTTTATGGGCGTTGAACGGGCTGGATTGCCCAAGTTGGCGCTATTTTCCTCACCCTGACGGCGAAAGCGGCGGGCGTTGCTGGTTTTTGCAACGATCGCGCGGCCTTTCACTGACAGCGGCGTCAGATCATTTTCTTTGCGATTGCTTTGGTTTATGCTCGGCTGAACCGTTTCAGTTCAGGGAAATCCCTGCAAAATGAATAGTGTGACGGCGATCACGCTATCCATGTGATGATGTAAACGTGACGTGAGGAATTCCCCACGGGCGCGCCCTGCATTACTCTATGGAGCTGCTTTCATTACCGCAACTCAGGGAAACGCATGACAATCCGCATTGCGATAAATGGCTTTGGCCGCATTGGCCGCAGCGTGCTACGCGCGCTGTATGAGTCCGGCCGTCGGGCAGAGATCTCCGTGGTGGCAATCAACGAGCTGGCGCAATCCGAAGGGATGGCGCACTTGCTGAAGTATGACACCAGCCACGGGCGTTTTGCGTGGGACGTGCGGCAGGAGTGCGACCTGCTGATGGTCGGCGACGATACCATCCGTCTGCTGCATGAGCCGTCACTGGCGGCGCTGCCTTGGGGTGAGCTGGGCGTGGATGTGGTGCTGGACTGCACCGGCGTGTATGGCAGCCGCGCCGATGGCGAGGCGCACCGCGCCGCCGGAGCAAAAAAGGTGCTGTTCGCCCATCCCGGCGGGCATGATCTGGACGCGACCGTGGTCTACGGCGTCAACCACCTGGCGCTGCACAAGGAGGATCGGATTGTCTCCAACGCCTCCTGCACCACCAACTGCATCATCCCGGTGATCAAGCTGCTGGATGACGCCTACGGCATCGAGTCCGGCACCGTGACCACCATCCACTCTTCCATGAACGACCAGCAGGTGATTGACGGCTACCACCCGGATCTGCGCCGCACCCGCGCCGCCAGCCAGTCCATTATTCCGGTGGACACCAAGCTGTCGGCGGGCATTACGCGCATCTTCCCGCAGTTCCAGGATCGCTTTGAAGCGATCTCGGTACGGGTGCCGACGGTCAATGTCACGGCCATCGATTTGAGCGTTTTTGTCGGGGCCTGCGTTAGCGTCCGTGACGTCAACCTGCTGTTACAGAAAGCCGCGCAGGGGGCGTTTCGTGGTATAGTTGACTATACGGAACTACCATTAGTCTCGATAGATTTTAACCACGATCCGCATAGCGCCATCGTTGATGGCACCCAAACGCGGGTCAGTGGGCAGCACCTGATTAAGACGTTGGTCTGGTGCGACAATGAGTGGGGCTTTGCCAACCGGATGTTAGACACCACCAGGGCAATGGCCGCAAGCGGTTTCTAGTACGGTGCACCGGCTACTGCCGGCTCACCGCTCAAGCAACTTTAAATAGAATCAACGAGAGGGTTCACCATGTCTGTAATTAAAATGACCGATCTGGATCTGGCCGGCAAACGCGTCCTCATCCGTGCTGACCTGAACGTGCCGGTAAAAGAGGGCAAAGTGACCTCTGACGCACGTATCCGCGCCTCGCTGCCGACCATCGAGGCGGCACTGAAGCAGGGCGCGCGCGTCATGGTTACGTCCCACCTGGGCCGCCCGACTGAAGGTGAGTATAACGAAGAATTCTCGCTCCAGCCGGTGGTGGATTACCTGAAAGACAAACTCTCCTCGCCGGTACGTCTGGCAAAAGAGTACCTGGAGGGCGTTGAGGTTGCAGAAGGTGAGCTGGTCGTGCTGGAAAACGTCCGTTTCAACAAGGGCGAAAAGAAAGACGACGAAACGCTGTCGAAGAAATACGCCGCGCTGTGTGACGTGTTTGTGATGGACGCTTTCGGCACCGCGCACCGTGCGCAGGCTTCCACCCACGGCGTCGGCAAGTTCGCGCCTGTCGCCTGTGCCGGCCCGCTGCTCTCCGCTGAGCTGGAAGCGCTGGGCAAGGCGCTGGGCAACCCGGCCCGCCCGATGGTTGCCATCGTAGGTGGCTCCAAGGTTTCCACCAAGCTGACCGTGCTGGATTCCCTCTCTAAAATTGCTGACCAGCTGATTGTTGGCGGCGGCATCGCCAACACCTTCGTGGCGGCGCAGGGCCACAACGTGGGCAAATCCCTGTATGAAGCTGACCTGACGGATGAGGCGAAAAAGCTGCTGGAAACCTGTGACATTCCGGTCCCGACCGATGTGCGCGTGGCCACGGAGTTTTCTGAAACCGCCCGTGCAACGTTGAAATCTGTCAACGACATCAAAGATGATGAACAAATCCTCGACCTGGGCGACCAGTCCGCAGAGCGTCTGGCTGAGATCCTGAAAAATGCCAAGACCATCCTGTGGAACGGTCCGGTAGGCGTCTTCGAGTTCCCGAACTTCCGCAAAGGGACTGAAATTGTCGCGCAGGCCATCGCCGACAGCGAAGCCTTCTCCATTGCAGGTGGTGGTGACACTCTGGCAGCAATCGATCTGTTCGGAATTGCTGACAAAATTTCCTATATCTCCACCGGTGGCGGTGCGTTCCTGGAGTTCGTGGAAGGCAAAAAACTGCCGGCAGTTGTGATGCTGGAAGAGCGTGCTAAGCAGTAATTAACTGGCGGGTCGCCGCTGCGGCCCGTTCATGCTGTTCCGCCTGGCACCGCCGGGCGGAGGGGCTTACCGATTCATTTCTCTACGGCCGACGAAAACAGGACGACGTAATATGTCTAAAATTTTTGATTTCGTAAAACCGGGTGTCATCACAGGTGATGACGTTCAGAAAGTGTTCCAAGTTGCGAAAGAGAACCAGTTCGCACTGCCAGCAGTTAACTGCGTGGGCACCGACTCCATCAACGCCGTGCTGGAAACTGCCGCTAAAGTCAAAGCGCCAGTTATCGTCCAGTTCTCCAACGGCGGCGCGGCCTTCATCGCTGGCAAGGGTCTGAAATCTGACCAGCCGCAGGCGGCTGCCATTCTGGGTGCCATCTCTGGCGCGCACCACGTGCACCAGATGGCGGAACACTACGGCGTGCCGGTTATCCTGCACACCGACCACTGCGCCAAAAAACTGCTGCCGTGGATCGACGGCCTGCTGGACGCTGGCGAGAAGCACTTCGCTGCCACCGGCAAACCGCTGTTCTCCTCCCACATGATCGACCTCTCTGAAGAGTCGCTGGAAGAGAACATCGAGATCTGCTCCAAGTACCTGGCGCGCATGGCGAAGATCGACATGACCCTGGAGATCGAGCTGGGCTGCACCGGCGGTGAGGAAGATGGCGTTGATAACAGCCACATGGATGCCTCCGCGCTCTACACCCAGCCGGAAGACGTGGCGTACGCTTACGAGAAGCTGAACGCCATCAGCCCGCGCTTCACCATCGCGGCCTCCTTCGGTAACGTGCATGGCGTTTACAAGCCGGGCAACGTGAAACTGACCCCGACCATCCTGCGCGACTCCCAAGAGTTCGTCTCCAAGAAATACAACCTGCCGCATAACAGCCTGGACTTCGTGTTCCACGGCGGTTCCGGCTCCTCCGCGCAGGAGATCAAAGATTCCGTCAGCTATGGCGTGATCAAAATGAACATCGATACCGACACCCAATGGGCAACCTGGGAAGGTATCCTGAAGTACTACAAAGAGAACGAAGCCTACCTGCAAGGCCAGCTGGGTAACCCGAAAGGCGACGACCAGCCGAACAAAAAATACTACGACCCGCGCGTCTGGCTGCGCGCGGCCCAGGCGTCCATGGTGACCCGCCTGGAGCAGGCGTTCAAAGAACTGAACGCGGTAGACGTACTGTAAGGCCATCTGGCCTGAGAGCGAGGCTCCCCACGGGGAGCCTTTTTTTATGGGCGAAAAGCAGGCAGATTGCCCCGTTTTTCAGCGTCTGTCGCCCGATTGCGCCCGCCCGGTTGGCAGAGGCCGATTTTGTTAGTTACCCTTATAGCGAACTGTCAGGGTTGAAAACCTTGGCAAACTTTGTGGTTTTAGTGCGCCGGTAGCTTGCCGGACGCAAGGCCAGGTTTACTCTTGATCGTTAATCGCCCTCTCCGGCAGCAGGAGAGGCCGCGTGTGAAAATAACAAAGGTGGCATGAATGGATGATTTGAACGTAGTCGATACACTGAACAGCGCCGGCAACTGGCTGGTGCGCAACCAGGGGCTGTTGATCCACTATATGGTGAACATTATCGCCGCCGTGTTCATCCTGATTCTGGGCTTTATGGCGGCGCGCTTCATCTCCACCGCCATCCGCAAGCTGATGCATGCGCGCGGCATCGATGACACCGTCTCTGATTTCCTCTCCGCCATCGTGCGCTACGGGGTTATCGCCTTCACCATCATCGCCGCGCTGGGCCGCATCGGCGTGCAGACCGCCTCAGTGATCGCGGTGCTCGGTGCCGCCGGTCTGGCCGTGGGTCTGGCGCTGCAAGGCTCGCTCTCCAACTTCGCCGCGGGCGTGCTGCTGGTGATCTTCCGTCCGTTCCGTGCCGGTGAGTATGTGGATCTGGGCGGCGTGGCCGGTACTGTGGATGAGGTGCAGATCTTCCACACCACCCTGCGTACCCCGGATGACAAAATGGTAGTGGTGCCGAACGGCAAAATCATCGCTGGCAACATCATCAACACCTCGCGTGAGCCAAACCGCCGTACCGAGATTATCGTGGGTGTCTCCTACGATGCGGACATCGATACCGTGAAAAAGGTGCTGGGCGACATCGTGGCCGCCGACAAGCGCGTAATGCATGAGAAGGGCGTGGTAGTACGCCTGAACGAGATGGGTGCTTCCACCCTGAACTTCGTGGTGCGCTTCTGGACTACCAATGGCGATGCACAGGAGACTTTCTGGGATACGCTGGAGAGCTTCAAGCGCGCGCTGGACAAGCACAACATCGGTATCCCGTTCCCGCAGATGGATGTGCACCTCTACCGTGCGGACAACGGCGACAGCTCCGACGCCGAGCCGCGCAATCTCGATCTGAAAAAGGCAACCAATGGGCAGGCCAACGGCCACGCCTCCTGACGCTTTTTTCGCCTAAACTGGGGGTGCCATGCGGCACCCCTTTTTTATGGCCGATGGGCATTAGCCAGACTGATAGAGGATAAGTTTTTTGCGTTTCCTCTAATGGCTGCGCCGCCGCATACTGCGCCCATTCGCAGGGCGCACTGGGCGCACTGCCTGTATTGAGGATAGCGATTGTGTTTTCTACCTACCTGCAAGGCTTCCTGCTGGGCGCGGCGATGATTCTGCCGCTCGGCCCGCAGAATGCCTTTGTGCTCTATCAGGGCGTCCGTCGCCAGTACCACTTGATGATCGCCGCGCTCTGCACCCTAAGCGATGTGCTGCTGATCTGTGGTGGGGTGTTTGGCGGCAGCGCGCTGCTCAGCACCTCGCCGCTGCTGCTGGCACTGGTGACCTGGGGCGGCGTGGCCTTCCTGCTCTGGTATGGCTTCGGCGCGCTGCGCCGGACGGTACAGCCGGGTGAGGAGGCCGCGCTCGAGGCAGGCGTGAGCCAGACCCGCTGGCGGATCGTGCTGACGCTGCTGGCGGTCACTTGGCTCAACCCGCACGTCTATCTGGATACCTTTGTGGTGCTCGGCAGTCTGGGCGGGCAGTTCGCGTCCGAAGGCCGCCGCTGGTTTGCGCTCGGGGCCGCCTGCGCCTCGCTGCTGTGGTTCTTCGGTCTGGCGCTGCTGGCGGCGTGGCTGGCACCGGTGCTGCGTACGCCGCGTGCCCAACGCATCATCAATGCGCTGGTAGGGGTGGTGATGTGGGGCATCGCCTTCCAGCTGGCGAGCCAGGCGCTGCACTGATTCGAAATAATCCTATAGGTGGGGCGGTTGACCGCACGTTATGCTAGCTTTGATGCGTGACACTCTATTTTTATCGGACAATGGCCAGCAGTAATGGGTAAACAATTGAAAAGCCTGTTGCCGCCGGGCAGGGGTTAACACTAAATAGGGCGGAAGGGACACTATCCCGGCGTATACCGCAACCTTAAGGAGAGACCGTGAAGTTAAAGGCATTGGCTTTGGCCGCAATCATGGGCGTAGGCAGCGCGGCGACTGCCGCACAGGCCGCAGAACTGCCGGAAGGGCCGCACGTGGTGACGTCCGGCACGGCTAGCGTGGACGCTACCCCAGACATCGCCACCCTGGCGATTGACGTGAACGTGTCGGCGAAAGAGGCGGCATCGGCCAAGCAGCAGGCGGACGCCCGTGTGGCGGAGTACTTCGCCTTCCTGCAAAAGAATGGCATCGACAAAAAAGACATTAACGCCGCCAACCTGCGCACCCAGCCGGAGTATAACTACCTGAAAGATGGTCGCTCGGAGCTAAAAGGCTACCGCGCCTCGCGTCAGGTACAGGTGACGCTGCGCCAGCTCGACAAGCTAAACGATCTGTTGGATGGCGCGCTGAAGTCGGGCCTGAATGAGATCCGCGCCGTGGAGTTGGGGGTGGCGAACCCGGACACCTACCGCGATCAGGCGCGCCAGAAGGCGATTGATAACGCGACCCAGCAGGCGGGCGCGCTGGCAGCGGGCTTCAAGGCTAAACTGGGGCCGGTCTACAGCATCCGTTACCATGTCGCCAACTACCAGCCGATGCCGGTAATGCGCATGTTCAAAACGGCGGAGTCCGCCCCGCAAGGTGACGCGGCGCAAACCTATGAGCAGCAGACTATCCACTTTGACGATCAGGTCGATGTGGTGTTTGAGCTACAACGCCCACAGTAATCTTCCCGCACGGCCGGCAGGCCGTGCTTAATCCTGCCGCAGTACCTGATGGCCGTAGGCGATCAGCGCATCCGTCACTTTCCGCATCATGCGGCTCTCCGGCGCGAAACGGTGCCAGAACAGCATCCGCCGCTGGAACAGGCCGGGCGTCAGGTCAATCAGTTCGCCGCTCTCCAGTTCACGCTCAATTTGCAGGTGTGGGATCATGCAACAGGTGGTGCCTTGGCGTGCCAGCTGCACAAAGGCTTCCGAGGAGTTCACGATATGGCAGGGAACGCTGCCGGGTGACAGGTCGAAATTCTGCTGCAAAAACGCCTGATGCATGTCATCCAAGTGATCGAAGGCTACCGCTGGCGCTTTCAGCAGCGCGCTGCGGGTGACGCCGTTCGGGAAGTAGCGCTCAGCAAACCCCTTTGAGGCGACGAACAGGTAGTCGAGCGCCCCCAGTTGGTCAACCAGACAACTCGGCAGCGGCTGGGGCTGGATACTCACCGCGCCCACCACCTCACCACGCCGCAGCCGCTCCTGAGTGCGGGTCTCATCTTCCACCTGGAGATTGAGGCGAATTGGCGAGTCGGCCAGCACCGGCTTCAGCGCTGGCAGCAGCCAGGTCGCCAGACTGTCGGCGTTGACCGCCAGCGACAGCAGCAGCGGCGAGTCACTGCCGGTGTCGTTGCCCAGCCACTCCTCTTCCAGCAGCTCCACCTGATGCAGCAGCGCCAGCAGCTTCTGCCCCTGCTCGGTGGGGCGGGGCGGCACAGTGCGCACCAGCAGCGGCTGGCCGAACAGGTTTTCGAGTTGTTTGATGCGTTGGGATACTGCCGATTGTGTGATGCAAAGTTTCTGTGCCGCGCGCTCAAAACCGCGCTCACGGATCACCGCGTCCAGTGCTTGCAACGTTCGGTAGTCTGGGCGTTTCATCGACCTTCTATCCCCTGAAAAAAGTGTATCCCTGCACTATGCCACAGTTTTTGCCGTTGCGCGGCGGCAAAATCATGCGCGCGCGGCGGCATGGCGTGCGGATCTGTGATCGTCGGCGGCGGATTACGCGCCCTTTTCCACGGCGCTTGCTCTATAATACGCACACGTTTTCGCAGCAAGAGCAGTGAATTTACCATGACTCAGGATGAACTGAAAAAAGCGGTTGGCTGGGCGGCCCTGGACTACGTGACGCCGGGCACGGTGGTCGGTGTCGGCACCGGATCGACCGCCGCGCACTTTATCGATGCGCTTGGCTCCATCAAACACCAGATCGAGGGCGCGGTCTCCAGCTCCGACGCCTCCACCGCCCGGCTCAAGAGCCTCGGCATCCCGGTGTTCGACAGCAACGAGGTGGACGTACTCGACGTCTATGTGGATGGCGCGGATGAGATCAACGGCCAGATGCAGATGATCAAGGGCGGCGGCGCGGCACTGACGCGTGAGAAGATCATCGCCGCGATGGCGCGCAAGTTCGTCTGTATCGTGGACGCCTCCAAACAGGTCGATGTGCTGGGCCACTTCCCGCTGCCGGTGGAGGTGATCCCAATGGCGCGCGCCTACGTGGCCCGCGAGCTGGTGAAGCTGGGCGGCCTGCCGGAGTACCGTCAGGGCGTGGTGACCGACAACGGCAATATCATCCTGGATGTACGCAGCCTCACCATCCTTGACCCGGTGGCGCTGGAGAACACCATCAACGGCATTCCGGGCGTGGTGACGGTTGGGCTGTTCGCCAACCGCGGCGCGGATGTGGCGCTGATCGGTACGCCAGAGGGTGTCCGCACCGTAAAATAAGTTTTCGCTATTGTGGCGGCGGCGCGTCACTCAGCCCAACCGGGCTGCTGGGGCGCGTCGCCGGAATGCCACTCCCGCGTCTCACCTCGCGCCATAACCCGGCCTTATGACCGGACATATTTTCCCCGCTGAAATATCTTTTCTTCAGGCCCCCAAATTTGGTGACATCTGTCACAAGCCGCGCCCGGAATTCTGTAACATTCTGGCTGCCTACGCTTCGCCAGCATTTTTCGCCAGAATCTACTGCCGCCGATAAGCCTTGTGCTGCTCTGCCCGCAATCGTTTGTATTGCCGCCCGCTGAATATTTGTTATGTTGGAGCGGAGCTGTTATGCAACAGCCGTTTCTGAAGTCTGAACTATAGGGTCGGGTTATGGCAAAAGTATCACTGGAGAAAGACAGAATTAAGTTTCTGTTAGTAGAAGGGGTCCATCAGAGCACCATCGAAAGCCTGCGTGCTGCCGGATACACCAACATTGAGTACCATAAGGGTGCGCTGGACACTGAGGCGCTGAAAGCCTCGATCCGCGATGCGCACTTTGTCGGCATCCGATCGCGCACCCAGCTGACTGAAGAGGTGTTCGCCGCCGCAGAGAAGCTGATCGCCGTGGGCTGCTTCTGTATCGGCACCAACCAGGTTGACCTGAAGGCGGCCACCAAGCGCGGTATCCCGGTCTTCAACGCGCCTTTCTCCAATACCCGATCCGTCGCCGAAATGGTGATCGGCGAACTGCTGCTGATGCTGCGCGGCATCCCGGCGGCCAACGCCAAGGCCCACCGCGGCATCTGGAACAAGCTGGCAGTCGGCTCCTTTGAGGCGCGCGGCAAACGCCTCGGCATCATTGGCTACGGCCACATCGGTATGCAGCTTGGCGTGCTGGCTGAAGGGCTGGGGATGCACGTCTACTTCTACGACATCGAGAACAAGCTGCCGCTCGGCAATGCCCAGCAGGTGCGCCACCTCTCGGAGCTGCTCAACATGAGCGACGTGGTCTCGCTGCATGTGCCGGAAACCCCCTCCACGCAAGAGATGATGGGTGCGGAAGAGTTTAAGCTGATGAAGCCGGGCGCGATCCTGATCAACGCCTCGCGCGGCACGGTGGTCGATATCCCGGCCCTGTGCGACGCCCTTGCCAGCAAACACCTGTCGGGTGCGGCCATCGACGTCTTCCCGATCGAGCCAGCCACCAACAGCGACCCGTTCATCTCGCCGCTGTGCGAGTTCGACAACGTGATCCTGACGCCGCACATCGGCGGCTCCACCCAGGAAGCGCAGGAGAACATCGGCTCGGAAGTGGCCGGCAAGCTGAGCAAGTACTCTGACAATGGCTCCACGCTCTCAGCCGTCAACTTCCCGGAAGTGTCGCTGCCGGCGCATGGCATCAACGCCAGCCGTTTGCTGCACATCCACGAAAACCGCCCCGGCGTGCTGACGCGCATCAACCAGATCTTCGCGGAGCAGGGCATCAACATTGCGGCCCAGTACCTGCAAACCAGCCCGGAGATTGGCTACGTGGTGATCGACGTGGAGAGTGAAGGCGTGGAGACCGCGCTGCAACTGATGAAAGAGATCCCGGGCACCATCCGTACCCGCCTGCTGTACTGATTGGCTCTCTCTTTACGACGGGCGCCTTAGGGCACCCGTTTTCGTTGCTACCATTGCCAGTGTTTGGCGGGGGTGAGGATCTCTGGCAGCGGCACGTCCCAGACTTCCGCCGGAATGGCCGCCACCTGTTGGCACTCATGCGCCAGACCAATGGGGTAGGGGCCGTGCGCCTGCCACGTCGCCAGCGTACGGTCGTAGAAACCGCCGCCCATGCCGAGCCGCTGGCCGCTGTCGTCAAAGGCCACCAAAGGGGTGAGAATGACATCGAGTTGTTGCAGCGGCAGAAGGTGGCGTACGTCCAGCGGCGGCTCCAGAATGCCAAGGCGGTTGGCGGCCAGCGCCGTCTGCGGCGCATAATCCAGGAACAGCAGATGCCCCGGCGAGAAGGGGTGCAGCACCGGCAGTACCACCCGTTTGCCCAGCGACCACAGCGCCTCAATGGTGGGGCGGGTCGGCAGTTCGCCATCAAAGGAGAGAAACACCGCCACGCTCTGCGCCGATACAATGCGCGGATGGCTTATCACCCGTTCGGCCACCTGTTGGCCCGCCAGGCGTTGCTGATCGGCGCTCAGGGCGCGACGTCGTTGCCGCACTTCAGTGCGCAGTTGTTGGCGTAATACAGGGATGGAGAGCGCGCTGTCGTCTGCGAATTTCATAAGAAACGTGAAACGATTGGGCTAACAGTGACAGGGTAAATCGCTGCCAGATAAAGAAGGGAATCTCCGAGATGCCGCCGCAGGCTGTAACCCTTGAACCCTTGGTTCAAGGTGAACGTAGCGTCGTAACCTTAAGGCTTCTCGGACGAACCGAGCATGCTCACGGGCAACGGAGCGCCACATTCTTGTGGTATGAAATATCGGCTCAGGGGACTGGCCCGCTGACAAACATCTCAGAGAAATTTTTAACTCGCTGCTGACTTTACTGGCCTAACCAAGAGAAATCAACTGCTTAAGTGATCATTTTTTCGAATTAACCTGGTTGGCTCATTCGAAGGGCGCGCCCTGACGTTCAGAGATACGACCCTGCTCCAGCAACGCCTGTTCGATGGTCTGTTGCAGCATCCGGATGCGTTGTTCCATATTGGCGGCATAGTCACGGGTTTTCAAGCGCTCTTGCGCCAGTTCGTGACAAACGTTCAGTGCCGCGATGAAAACTAGTTGTTCCGTATTTGTGACTCTAGTGCGAACTTTAAGATCTTGCAACCGTTGGTTCAGATCTTCTGCAGCCAGATTCAATGCATCCTGTTGCTCTGGCGGGCAGTTCACCCGTAATGAACGGCCAAAAATTTGAATGTCTACCGGTTGTGCAGCCATGCCACCTTCCTGCTCAATTTCTGCGTCCGCTTACCGCACCGGTCAAAGCGGGCGCCACTATATATACCTCAATACCAAGATACAACCCCCTTTTCTTCAGGGGGTTCCCCATGCTAGAGAGCTTACTCTACTAAGCTGTCAGGGAGAATCAACCCTTAACCGGGCATTTGCGAATCTGGTACAGCGACGGATCTTGGTGGTAGCATACCATGAACTTATCCTGCCAACGATGACCAATACGTATGTCGATAAATAATAGCTACCCCACCTATGACACCATTAATCAGGCGCTGCGCCAGCAGGCCGTCGCCCTGACGGCCGCCGAGATGCACGGCCTGATCAGCGGCCTGCTGTGTGGCGGCAACCACGATGCCAGCTGGCAGACGCTGGTACATGATCTGACCAACGAGGGCATCGCCTTCCCGCAGGCGCTGAGCGCGCCATTGCAGGCGCTGCATCAGGCGACCCGCGAGTCGCTGGAGGATGACGGCTTCCAGTTCCAGATGCTGATGCCAGATGATGACGCCAGCGTGTTTGACCGCGCCGACGCACTGGCCGGCTGGGTCAACCACTTCCTGCTGGGCCTAGGCATGGTGCAGCCGAAGCTCAACCAGGTGAAGGATGAAGTGGGCGAGGCGATCGATGACCTGCGCAACATCGCCCAGCTTGGCTACGATGAGGATGAGGACCAAGAGGAGCTGGAGCAGTCGCTGGAGGAGGTGGTGGAGTACGTGCGCGTCGCGGCGATCCTCTGCCACTCTGAGTTTGGCCAGCAAGGCCCGACCGCGCCGGAAGTGCGCAAGCCGACGCTGCACTAAGCGGCGGGCAGTGCGCCGTTAACAGACTTTCAGGAGAAGGTAATGACCCAACAGGAGTATCAGAACCGCCGCCAGGCGCTTTTGGCGAAAATGGCGCCAGCCAGTGCGGCCCTCATTTTTGCTGCCCCGGAAGCTGTTCGCAGCGCCGACAGCGACTACCCGTACCGTCAGGACAGCGACTTCTGGTATCTCACCGGCTTCAACGAGCCGGAAGCGGTACTGATCCTGATCAAAAGCGACGAGACGCACAACCACAGCGTGCTGTTCAACCGGGTGCGCGACCTGACGGCTGAGATCTGGTTTGGCCGTCGGCTTGGGCAGGAGGCGGCCCCCGCCCGGCTCGGGGTGGATCGCGCCTTGCCATTCCCGGAGATTGGCGATCAGCTGCACCTGCTGCTCAACGGGCTGGACGTGGTCTACCACGCGCAGGGGCAGCACGCCTATGCCGATGCCATTGTGTTCGGCGCACTGGAAAAATTACGCAAGGGCGCACGCCAGAACCTGACCGCCCCCGCCACCCTGACGGACTGGCGGCCGTGGCTGCATGAGATGCGCCTGTTCAAGTCCGCCGAGGAGCTGGAGATCATGCGCCGCGCTGGCCAGATCACCGCGCAGGCCCACACGCGGGCGATGCAGCAGTGCCGTCCCGGCATGTTCGAATACCAGCTGGAGGCGGAGATCCACCACGAGTTCACCCGCCATGGCGCGCGTTACCCCTCCTACAACACCATCGTCGGCAGCGGCGACAACGCCTGCATCCTGCACTACACCGAAAATGAGAGCGAGATGCAGGCGGGCGATTTGGTACTGATTGACGCGGGCTGTGAGCTACAGGGCTACGCTGGCGACATCACCCGCACCTTCCCGGTCAATGGCCGCTTCAGCTCGGCGCAACGCGCCATCTATGATCTGGTGCTGGCTGCCGAGTACCGCGCGCTGGCACTGTTCCGCCCCGGCACCAGCATCCGTGACGTCACTGAGCAGGTGGTACGGGTGATGATCGAGGGGCTGGTGGCGCTCGGCATCCTGCAGGGCGAAACTGACCAGCTGCTGGCGGAGCAGGCGCACCGCCCCTTCTTTATGCATGGCCTGTCGCACTGGCTGGGGCTGGACGTGCATGACGTCGGCCACTACGGCGTCGATCGTGACCGGGTGCTGGAGCCGGGCATGGTGCTGACCGTCGAGCCGGGGCTGTACATCGCGCCGGATGCCGACGTGCCAGCCGAGTACCGCGGCATCGGCGTGCGCATTGAGGATGACATCCTGATCACCGAGGAGGGCAATGAGATCCTCACCGGCGGCGTGGTGAAAGAGGCGGATGAGATTGAGGCATTGATGGCGGCGGCACGGCAATGAGCATCATTATTGTAGGCGGCGGCATGGTCGGGGCCACGCTGGCACTGGCGGTGTCGGCGCTGAGCGGCGGCAGCCTACCGGTAGATCTGATCGAGGCGATGCGCCCCGAGGATCGCCGCCACCCCGGTTTTGACTCCCGGGCGCTGGCGTTGGCGCAGGGCACCTGCCAGCAGCTGGCGCGCATCGGCATCTGGCCGGCGCTGCGTGACCTCGCCACCCCGATTACCCACGTCCACGTCAGCGATCGCGGCCATGCCGGGTTTGTGAACCTGCACGCCCGCGATTTCAATGTCACCGAGCTGGGCAACGTGCTGGAGCTGCATGACGCCGGCCGGCGGCTGTTTGACCTGCTGCGCAAAGCACCCGGCGTGCGGCTGCACTGCCCGGCGAAGGTGGTGGAGGTGACCCGCAGCGCCGACCACGCCAGCGTTACGCTGGAGAGCGGCGAGACGCTGACCGCCAGCCTGCTGGTGGCGGCGGATGGTTCCCACTCGGCGCTGGCGAAAGCCTGTGGCGTGGAGTGGCAGGTGAGCGACTACCCGCAGGTGGCGGCCATCGCCAACGTCACCACCGCGCTGTCGCACCAAGGGCGCGCCTTTGAGCGCTTTACCGAGCACGGGCCGCTGGCACTGCTGCCGATGTCGCAGGGGCGCAGTTCGCTGGTGTGGTGCCACCCGCGTGACCAGCAGGCGGCGGTGCGCGGCTGGGATGACGCCGAGTTCAGCGCGCGCCTGCAACAGGCGTTTGGCTGGCGGCTCGGCAAGATCCTCCAGGTCGGCAAGCGCGACTGCTACCCGCTGCAACTGCGCGCCGCCCACAGCCACATCAGCCACCGGCTGGCGCTGGCTGGCAACGCCGCCCAGACGCTGCACCCGATTGCCGGGCAGGGCTTCAACCTCGGCCTGCGTGACGTGATGACGCTGGCGGAGACGTTGGCCGACGCCGCCGCGCGTGGGCAAGATCCCGGCAGTTGGGCGGTGCTGAGTGCCTATCAGGCGCGCCGCCAGCCAGACCAGCAGGCCACCGTCGGTGTGACGGATGGCCTGATTCACCTTTTCGCCAACCGTTATGCGCCACTCGCCGTGGGGCGTAACCTCGGCCTGATGGCAATGGAACAGACCCCACTGCTGCGTGACGCCTTTGCCCGCCGTACCCTGGGATGGGTGGCGCGCTGAGGCCAACAGGAAACTAATTATGCAATCTTTTGATGTGGTCATCGCCGGTGGCGGCATGGTCGGGCTGGCGCTGGCATGTGGCCTGCACGGCACCGGCCTGCGCATTGCGGTACTGGAGCACCGGGCGGCGGAGCCTTCGCCGCTACCGGCACAGCACTCGGTGCGCGTCTCGGCAATCAACGCCGCCAGCGAGCGCCTGCTGCGGCATATCGGCGTCTGGGATGAGATCGTGGCGCGCCGCGCCAGCCCCTACGCCGGTATGGAAGTGTGGGATCGCGACAGCTTCGGCAGCATCGCCTTCCGCGCTGACGACTACGGCCACGCCCATCTGGGTCACATCATCGAGAACCCGGTGATCCAGCAGGCGCTGTGGCAGCGCGCCGCCAGCCTGCCGGAAGTGACACTGATGGCCCCGGCGCAGCTTAAAAGCGTGGCGTGGGGCGAGAATGAGGCGTTCATCAACCTGGAGGATGGCCGGATGCTGACCGCCCGGCTGGTGGTCGGCGCGGACGGTGCCAACTCCTGGCTGCGCCGCCACGCTGATATCCCGCTCACCTTCTGGGACTACGGCCACAGCGCGCTGGTCGCCACCATCCGCACCTCCGAGCCGCACCACGGCGTGGCGCGGCAGGTGTTCCACGGCGACGGCATTCTGGCCTTCCTGCCGTTCTCCGATCCACACCTCTGCTCCATCGTCTGGTCGGTGCCGCCGGCGGAGGCGACCCGGCTGATTGAGCTGGATGAGGCGGCGTTCAACCGCGAGCTGGCGCTGCATTTCGACATGCGCCTCGGCCTCTGCCAGCTGGAGAGCGAGCGCCAAAGCTTCGCGCTGACCGGCCGCTACGCCCGCAGCTTTGCCGGTCACCGGCTGGCGCTGGTGGGTGATGCCGCCCACACCGTCCACCCACTGGCCGGGCAGGGCGTCAACCTCGGCTTTATGGACGCCGCTGAGCTGGCCGCGGAGATCCGCCGCCTGCAACATGAGGGCAAGGATTTCGGCCAGCACCTCTACCTCAAGCGCTATGAGCGCCGCCGCAAGCACAGCGCCGCGCTGATGCTGGCGGGGATGCAGGGTTTCCGCGACCTGTTCGCTGGTCAGAACCCGGCGAAAAAACTGTTGCGCGACATCGGCCTGACGCTGGCGGACAGCCTGCCGGGCGTCAAGCCGCGTCTGGTACGTCAGGCGATGGGCCTCAACGATCTGCCTGACTGGCTTAACCCGCCAGCCTGACCCTCGGGGCGGCGCTCTACCGCCCCTTTCTCCTCTCCCTCCGTCATGCCCCAAAACAGGGCAGGCCCGCGCTCGTTTGAATTATTCTAATTCCACTCACTGTTTCGCATTACTTATTATTATCCGAAGCGCTTTTCGGGCACGGCGGGTTTTCCCAGCGCTGGCCGCTTTTGTTACATAATCTCGTATATTGTCTGTGCTTATTGTTAATTATGTGCCACGGGGCGCAGTTTTTTAGCGGAATCTGCTACAGACTTTGGTCACACCCTTCTGGTGCCAACGCGGCAAGGCCTATTTCAGCTTATGGAAAGGCGTTGGGAACGGTGATAACTTCACCAAAAGGTTAACGTTTGCGTCGCTATACTTGCCCAGTGGATGGCGTAAAAAACCACCACTGGTAGACGCAAACCTCGGAGAGGGAAACATGGCGAAGCAGACCCCGTTGTATGAGCAACACCTCGCGTGCGGCGCGCGCATGGTGGACTTTCATGGCTGGATGATGCCGTTGCACTACGGCTCGCAGCTGGAGGAGCACCACGCGGTACGCCATGACGCTGGCATGTTTGACGTCTCCCACATGACGATTGTCGATCTCACGGGCGCGCGCGTGCGCGACTTCCTGCGCTATCTGCTGGCCAATGACGTTGGCCGCCTGACCCCGCCGGGCAAGGCGCTCTACAGCGCCATGCTGAACGCCTCCGGCGGCGTCATTGATGACCTGATTGTCTACTTTCTGGCGGAGGATCACTTCCGGCTGGTGGTCAACTCCGCGACCCGGGAGAAGGATCTGGCGTGGATCAGTCGCCACGGCCAGGAGTATGGCATCACGCTCACCGAGCGTGACGATCTGGCGCTGATCGCGGTGCAGGGGCCGCAAGCGCAGGAGCGCGCCGCCACCCTGCTGAGCGCGGAGCAGCGTCAGGCGGTGGCGGGCATGAAACCCTTCTTCAGCGTGCAGGCGGGTGACCTGTTCATTGCCACCACCGGCTACACCGGCGAGGCGGGCTATGAGATCGCCCTACCGAACGCGCAGGCGGCAGAATTCTGGCAGCGCCTGCTGGCGGCGGGCATCAAGCCAGCTGGCCTTGGCGCGCGTGACACCCTGCGGCTGGAGGCGGGCATGAACCTCTACGGGCAGGAGATGGATGAGGGCGTCTCGCCGCTGGCGGCCAACATGGGCTGGACCATCGCGTGGCAGCCGGAGGATCGTGATTTCATTGGCCGCGAGGCGCTGACGCACCAGCGTGAGCAGGGCGGCGAACAGTTGGTCGGGCTGATGATGACCGAGAAGGGCGTATTGCGTGGCGGCCAGACCGTCTGCTTCACCGATGCTGCTGGCAGCCCGCAGCAGGGAGTGATCACCAGCGGCAGCTTCTCGCCCACGCTGGGCTTCAGCATCGCGCTGGCGCGGGTGCCAGCCGGTATCGGCGAGCAGGCCATTGTGGAGATCCGCAACCGCGAAATGCCGGTACGGGTGACAAAACCTGTCTTTGTGCGCGCCGGCAAGCCGGTCGCCCAGTGACGGATAACAAAGAGAGAGGGTGGCGATGAGCAATGTACCAACAGAACTGAAATACGCCGCATCCCATGAGTGGGTGCGTGACGAAGGCAATGGCATCTACTGCATCGGCATCACCGAGCACGCGCAGGGGCTGCTGGGTGACATGGTGTTCATTGACCTGCCGGCCGTGGGCCGCCAGTTACAGGCCAATGAAGAGTGTGCGGTGGCGGAGTCAGTGAAGGCCGCCTCGGACATCTACGCGCCGATTGCCGGTGAGATTGTCGAAGTGAACGAAGAGTTGAATGACTCGCCAGAGCTGATCAACGAGCAGCCCTATGCCGCAGGTTGGATCTGCAAAATCAAGGCCGCCGATGACGCTGGCCTGGAGAACCTGCTGGACGCCGCTGGCTATCAGGCCAGCATCGCCGAGTGATCCCCACGGCCCGGCCACGCGCCGGGCTGCTGCGCCACCCCCCAGACCCCCATGCATGACTTCAGGAATCTGTAGCAATGACCCAGACGCTTAGCCAACTTGAACACCGTGACGCCTTTGTTGAACGCCATATCGGCCCGGACGCGCGCCAGCAGCAGCAGATGCTCGACGCCGTGGGCGCGGCCTCGTTGGAGGCGCTGATCCAGCAGATCGTACCGGCCGACATCCAGCTGCCGGGGCCGCCAGCGGTGGGCGAATCGGCGACCGAGCATCAGGCGCTGGCAGAGCTGAAAGCGATCGCCGCCCGCAACCAGCGCCACCGCAGCTACATTGGCATGGGCTACAGCGCGGTGCTGACGCCGCCGGTGATCCTGCGCAACATGCTAGAGAATCCCGGCTGGTACACCGCCTACACCCCCTACCAGCCTGAGGTGTCGCAGGGGCGGCTGGAGGCGCTGCTCAACTTCCAGCAGCTGTCGCAGGATCTGGCCGGGCTGGATCTCGCCTCCGCCTCGTTGCTGGATGAGGCAACCGCCGCCGCCGAGGCGATGGCAATGGCCAAGCGCGTCAGCAAGCTGAAGCAGGCCAACCGTTTCTTTATCGCCGAGGATATCCACCCGCAGACGCTGGACGTGGTGCGCACCCGCGCCGCGACCTTTGGCTTTGAGCTGATCATCGACCGCGCCGAGCGGGCGCTGGAGCATGAGGGGGTGTTCGGCGTGCTGCTGCAACAGGTCGGCACCACCGGCGAGCTGCATGACTACGGCGCACTGCTGACGGCGCTGAAAGCGCGCGGCGTCATCAGCGCGGTGGCGGCGGACATCATGGCACTGGTGCTGTTGACCGCGCCGGGCAGCCAGGGGGCGGACATCGTGTTTGGCTCCGCCCAGCGCTTTGGCGTGCCGATGGGCTACGGCGGCCCGCACGCCGCCTTCTTCACCTGCCGCGATGAGTTCAAGCGCGCGATGCCGGGGCGCATCATCGGCGTCTCGCGTGACGCGGCGGGCAACACCGCGCTGCGCATGGCGATGCAGACCCGTGAGCAGCATATCCGCCGTGAGAAGGCCAACTCCAACATCTGCACCTCGCAGGTGCTGCTGGCGAACATCGCCAGCCTCTACGCGGTGTACCACGGGCCGGAGGGGCTGAAGCGCATCGCCACGCGCATCCACCGCCTGACCGACATCCTCGCCGCTGGCCTGCGGCAGGGTGGCCTGACGCTGCGCCACACCCGCTGGTTTGACACCCTGACCGTCGAGGTGCCGGACAAGGCGGCGGTGTTGGCGCGCGCACTCAGCTTCGGCATCAACCTGCGCACCGACATCCACGGCGCGGTCGGCATCACGCTGGATGAGGCCACCACCGGCGAGGAGGTGCTGGCGCTGTTCGCGGTGCTGCTGGGCGAGGGGCATGGGCTGGAGATTGAGGCGCTTGATCGGGCGGTCGCGCTGGAGAGCACCTCGATCCCTGAGGCGCTGCGCCGCCAGACGCCGATCCTCACCCATCCGGTGTTCAACCGCTACCACAGCGAAACTGAGATGATGCGCTACATGCACCGGCTGGAGAAGCGCGATCTGGCGCTCAATCAGGCGATGATCCCGCTCGGCTCCTGCACTATGAAGCTGAACGCCGCCGCCGAGATGATCCCGATCACCTGGCCGGAGTTCGCCGATCTGCACCCCTTCTGCCCGCCGGAGCAGGCCGCTGGCTACCAGCAGATGATTGGCCAGCTCTCCCAGTGGCTGGCGCAGCTCACCGGCTATGACGCCATCTGTATGCAGCCGAACTCTGGCGCGCAGGGCGAATATGCCGGGCTATTGGCGATCCGCCACTACCATGAGAGCCGCCAGCAGGGCCACCGCACCCTCTGCCTGATCCCCAGCTCCGCCCACGGCACTAACCCGGCGTCAGCGCAGATGGCGGGCATGGAGGTGGTGGTGGTGGCCTGCGACAAGCGCGGCAACATCGACCTGAATGACCTGCGCGAGAAGGCGGCGCAGGCGGACGATCGCCTCTCCTGCATCATGGTGACCTACCCCTCGACCCACGGCGTCTATGAGGAGACCATCCGCGAGGTGTGCCAGATCGTCCACCAGTATGGCGGGCAGGTCTACCTCGACGGCGCGAACATGAACGCCCAGGTGGGCATCACCACGCCGGGCTACATTGGCGCGGATGTCTCGCACCTCAACCTGCACAAAACCTTCTGCATCCCGCACGGTGGCGGCGGGCCGGGCATGGGGCCGATTGGCGTGAAGGCGCACCTGGCACCGTTCGTGCCCGGCCATAGCGTGGTGGCGATTGATGGCGTGCTGACGCAGAACGGGGCGGTCTCCGCCGCGCCGTTTGGTAGTGCCTCCATCCTGCCGATCAGTTGGATGTATATCCGCATGATGGGCGCGGAGGGGTTGAAGCGCGCCAGCCAGGTGGCGATCCTGAGCGCCAACTACATCGCGACGCGCCTCCAGGGGGCCTTCCCGGTGCTCTACACCGGCCACGACGGCCGGGTGGCGCACGAGTGCATCCTCGATATCCGCCCGCTGAAAGAGCAGACCGGCATCAGCGAGATGGATATCGCCAAGCGCCTGATTGATTACGGTTTCCATGCGCCAACCATGTCCTTCCCGGTGGCGGGCACCCTAATGGTGGAGCCGACCGAGTCCGAGGGCAAGGCCGAGCTGGATCGCTTTATCGAGGCGATGCTGGCGATCCGCGCCGAGATTGGCCGCGTGGCAGCCGGTGAGTGGCCGCAGGATGACAACCCGCTGGTCAATGCGCCGCACACCCAAGCGGAGCTGCTGGTGGAGTGGCAACACCCCTACAGCCGCGAGCGGGCGGTGTTCCCGAGCGCCGCCACGCAGGAGAACAAGTACTGGCCAGCAGTGAAGCGTCTGGATGATGTCTACGGCGACCGCAACCTGTTCTGCGCCTGTGTGCCGGTCAGCGACTACCAATAAGCAACAGGAAACCCTACGCTGTAAAGGCCCGGAAAACCGGGCCTTTTTTATGGAGGTAAAAGATGGAGCGAGTGGCATTGGTGACCGGCGGTAGCCGGGGCATTGGGCGCGCCACGGCGCGGTTGCTGGCGCAGGAGGGCTACCGGGTGGCGATCAACTACCGGCAGGATCACGCGGCAGCGGAGGCACTGGTGGCGGAGATTGTGGCAGCCGGTGGGACGGCGCAGGCGTTTGCCGCCGACATCGCCGAGGAGGCGCAGGTCATGGCGCTGTTCGCGGCGGTGGATGCGGCCTTCGGCCCGCTGACGGCGCTGGTGAACAACGCGGGCATCCTGTTCCAGCAGGCGCGGATTGAGGCGCTGGACGCCACGCGCATCAACCGCGTGCTGGCCACCAACGTCACTGGCGCGTTCCTCTGCTGCCGTGAGGCGGTGAAGCGCATGGCGCTGCGCCACGGCGGGCGCGGTGGGGCGATCGTCAATGTCTCGTCGGCGGCGGCGCGGCTGGGCGCGCCGGGTGAGTACGTGGACTACGCCGCCTCCAAGGGGGCGCTGGACACCCTGACCACCGGTCTGTCACTGGAGGTGGCGGCGGAAGGCATCCGCGTCAACGGCGTGCGCCCCGGTTTTATCTACACCGAGATGCATGCTGACGGCGGCGAGCCGGGTCGGGTTGACCGCGTCAAGGCGCAGTTGCCGATGCGGCGCGGCGGCCAGCCGGAGGAGGTGGCGGCCGCCATCAGTTGGCTGCTCTCTGACGCCGCCTCCTACGTGACCGGCAGTTTCCTCGAACTGGCTGGCGGCAAGTAGCAGTATTGGGCAGATGCCTGAAAATGTGCCGGTTGTGGGCGGTTAATCCTGTTCATCTGCCTGATGCGCCACGTGGCGGCGCTTGCCTATACTGCGCCGTCCGCCGGAGGCCCGGCGGCGATTTGCTATGCTGAAAGCGTAGCGCATGAGCGGGCCTGCCCACTGCCACCCCCGGCAACCGGCAGGCGCAACCGGGCAGGCCATCCCTGCCCAGAGACAGGATGTGGAGGGAAGGGCAGAGATGAAAATCGTCATTGCACCAGATTCTTATAAAGAGAGCCTGAGCGCGCTGGAGGTGGCCAACCAGATTGAGGCGGGCTTCCGCGAAGTGTTCCCGCAGGCCGAGTATGTGAAGCTGCCGGTCGCCGACGGCGGCGAAGGCACGGTGGAGGCGATGGTGGCCGCCACCCACGGGCGCGTCGTCAAGGTCAAGGTCACCGGCCCGCTGGATAAGGAGATTGAGGCGTTCTACGGCCTCTCCGGTGACGGCGACACCGCCTTTATCGAGATGGCGGCCGCCAGCGGCCTGGAGCAGGTGCCCGCCAAACAGCGCAACCCGCTGCACACTACCAGTTATGGCACCGGCGAGCTGATCCGCCACGCGCTGGAGCAGGGCGTGCGCCACATCATCATCGGCATCGGCGGCAGCGCCACCAATGATGGCGGCGCGGGCATGGTGCAGGCGCTGGGCGCGAAGCTGCTGGATAGCGATGGCCAGCCCATCGTGCGCGGCGCGGCCGGGCTGGCGGATCTGGATCGCATCGACGTGGGCGAGCTGGATGAGCGGCTGAAGGCGTGCCGCATTGAGGTGGCCTGCGACGTCACCAACCCGCTGACCGGCGACAAGGGGGCCTCGGCGGTATTCGGCCCGCAGAAGGGCGCGACGCCGGAGATGGTGAAGCAACTCGATGGCTATCTGGCGCACTACGCGCAGCTTATCCAGCGCGACCTTCAGGTGGAGGTCGATCAGGTGCCGGGCGCGGGCGCGGCCGGTGGCATGGGTGCCGGCTTGCTGGCTTTTTGTGGCGCGGATCTGCGCCGGGGCATTGAGATTGTCACCGAGGCGCTGGGGCTGGAGGCGCTGGTCAAGGATGCCGATCTGGTGATCACGGGCGAGGGGCGCATCGACAGCCAGACCATCCACGGCAAGGTGCCGATTGGCGTGGCGCAGGTGGCGAAGCGCCACGATAAACCGGTGATCGCCATCGCTGGCAGCCTGACCGCCGATGTCGGCGTGGTGCATGAGCATGGATTGGATGCGGTATTCAGCGTGCTCTACACCATCTGTAGCCTCGACGAGGCGCTGGAGAACGCTGGCGACAACGTGCGCATGACGGCGCGCAACGTCGCCGCCACCCTGAAACTGGCGCGCGGCCTGCACTGATTCCCTTTTCTGACGCCTGCTGCCCTGGCAGGCGTCACCTTCCTGAAAAATTACACTCCCTTGTCCTGATTGCGGATTGACCGCGCCACGCCCGCCTGTGCTGTTTTCCCTGCTTGCTGCGCCTACGGGCCTGCCGATATGTTAAATCTCGATCTTTTTATTAACCGGTTTACCTAGCGTCGCTGCGCGATTTTTGCTCTTTTGGTAGGGGCGCTACAGACAAAAACGGTCATTTCCACAGAAACGGTCAGTAACGGTCAGCGGGACGGGTGGGGAAATGTGACCGTTTGCAAATTTGCCTCTGCTGGCGAGACGCCAAAAGGGGCGTTATCTGCGCGCCATGCCTCAGATCAGTTATTTAACATTTCATTAGCTTTCTCTTTTTTGTGCGAAATATCACAGCCGGTCGCGGACGCCCGATTCGCACCGGCGGCTTTGACCGTCGGCGCAAAACCATTCCGGTTAAGCCCGTATCTTAAAAAACATCAGGAAGGAGAAGACCATGCTGCCTGCAGAACGCCATCGCTTTATCGCCGACCTCCTCAGCCAACGGGGGCGGGTATTAGTTCATGAAGTGGCCGCGCTGTGCCAAATCTCACTGGAGACCGCACGTCGCGACCTGACGCTGCTGGAGAGAAAGGGCGTGCTGTTGCGCAGCCACGGCGGCGCAATCTACTTAGACAGCCCAGGGCCGGAGAAGCGCACCCTGCCGGCGCAGATTGAGCAGGGGGAGTCATTCCGCCAGCGCAGCAACGAGTCGCCGGAGGCCAAAACGCGCATCGCCAAGCGGGCGCTGGAGTTTATCTCGCCGGGTGACTGCCTGCTGCTGGACAGCAGCTCCACCAGCTGGTTCCTGGCCCGGCAGTTGCCGGACATCGAGCTGGTGGTGCTGACCAACTCGCTGCACATCATCCAGACGCTGGCGGTGAAAGCTAATGTGCGCACCATCGGCCTCGGCGGCGAGTACTCCGCCAAGTATGAGGATTTTATCGGCGTGCTGGCGGAGCAGATGCTCAAGGAGTTCGTCATTAACAAGATGTTCTTCTCCTGCCACGGCCTCAGCCTGGAGGGGGGGATCCGCGAGAGCAACGAGCACCATGCGCGGCTGAAACAGCAGATGCTGCTGGCCGCCGAGCGCAAGTTCCTGCTGGTGGACGCCAGCAAGATAGGCCGCCGCTCCTTTGCCCGCATCTGCCACTACCGCGAGATCGATACGCTGATCACCGACCGGCTGGTGGATGAGGAGTTCCGGCAGGAGCTGGCCTGGAACAACGTCAACGTGGTGGAGGCCGCGCCCGCCAACCGGCGGCGCGGCGAGCCGTAGGGGTGTGCGTCAAACACCAGACCGTCTGTGCCCATAACCGTTTGTCCCAATAACCCTCTGACCAATAACCGTCTGTTCAATAACAACAAGTGGCGTGGAGCCACCCTGAAGGAGAGAACACCATGAAGAGATCTGTACTGGCCTGCCTGTTCGCCACGGCGCTGCTCTCTGTGTCAGCGCATGGCGCGGAGAAGCTCCGCATGGGCGTGGTGGTCAAGATTGGCGGCATCCCGTGGTTCAACGCGATGGAGGCCGGCATCAAGAGCGAGGCCGCCAAGCGTGGCATCGACGCCTGGCAGGTTGGCCCGACCGCCGCCGACCCGGCGTTGCAGGTGCGGGCGATTGAGGATCTGATCGCGCAGAAGGTGGATGTGATCGGCGTGGTGCCGAACGACGCCAAGGTGCTGGAGCCGGTGCTGAAGCGCGCGCAGGCGGCGGGCATCAAGGTGATTGTGCATGAGTCGCCGGGGCAGCAGTACGCCGACTGGGACTTCGAACTGGTGGACGCCAAGGTGCACGGCATCAACCACATGAAGGCGCTGGCCGCCTGCATGAAGGAGCAGGGCAAGTATGCGGTCTACGTCGGCAGCCTGACGGTGCCGCTGCACAATTTGTGGGCCGACTCGGCCATCAGCTACCAGAAAGAGCACTACCCGAACATGCAGATGGTGGCCGACAAGTTCGGCGTGGCGGAGTCGCTGGATGAGACGCTGCGCACCACCAACGACCTGATGGCCAAGTACCCCGACCTGAAGGGCATCGTCGCCTTCGGCTCGCAGGGGCCAATTGGCGCGGGTCGCGCGGTGATGAACCGTGGCAAGACCAATGACATCTGCGTCATCGGCCCGTTCAGCCCCGGCCAAGGTGCGTCGCTGGTCAACCGCGGCGCCATCAAGGGCGGCTACATCTGGAACCCGATGGTGGCCGGTGAGGTATTTGTCCGGCTGGCGGACATGATGCAGAAGGGCGAGAAGATCACCGACGGCATGACCATTGAGGGCATGGGCCAGGTGAAGGTCGATGAGGCCACCCACACCATCCTGGGCAACGAAACCGAAAGCCTGGATAAGACCAACCTGCCGAAACTGGTGAAAATGGGGCTGTAACCATGGCGATCTCCGAGACACTCCCAACCGCAACGCCCGCCGCGCCCACCGTCGGCCAGCCGCTGATCGACGTGCAGCACCTGTCGATGACCTTCGGCGGCCAACGGGCGCTGGATGAGATCTCCCTGACCCTGATGCAGGGCGAGGTGCACTGTCTGGCCGGCACCAACGGCTGCGGCAAAAGCACGCTGATCAAGGTGATCTCGGGGGTCTACCAGCCGGATGCCGGCTGCCGCATCACCCTGAATGGCGAAACCTTCCGCCGGCTGACGCCGGATCAGGCCCGCGCCTTCGGCATTCAGGTGATCTACCAGGATCTGTCGCTGTTCCCCAACCTGACGGTGGCGGAGAACATCGCCTTTGAGCACAACCTGCATGGCCTGCTGGGCTGGTTCCGGCCCGGCAAGCTGCGCGCCACGGCGCAACGCATTCTTGAGGAGCTGAACTTTACCCTCGATCTTGACAGCAAGGTGTCGGAGCTGCCCATTGCCCAGCGCCAGCAGGTAGCCATTTGCCGCGCGCTGGTGGCCGACGCCCGGTTGGTGATCATGGATGAACCGACCGCCTCGCTGACCCGCACCGAGGTCAACCAACTGCTGCGCACCGTGCACTACCTGAAGGGGCGCGGCATCAGCGTGGTGTTCGTCAGCCACCGGCTGGATGAGGTGCTGGAGATCTCCGACCGCGTGACGGTGATCCGCGACGGCAAAAAGGTCGGCACCTTCCCGGCCAGCGAGGTGAGCAGCGCCCGCCTGACGGAGCTGATGACCGGCCTGACCCTCGACTACCGCCTGAAGGCGGCCAACCGCCACAACCCGCGCGTGATGCTGGAGGTGGACAACCTCAGCCGCCCCGGCCAGTACCATGACGTCAGCTTCAAACTCTATCAGGGCGAGGTGCTGGGGCTGTGCGGCCTGCTCGGCTCCGGCCGCACCGAGCTGGCGCTCAGCCTGTTCGGCATGACCCGGCCGGAGAGCGGCAAGATCTACCTCGACAGCAAGCCGGTGCGCTTCCGCAGCCATGAGGACGCCATCAAGGCCGGCATCGGCTACGTCTCGGAGGATCGCCTGACGCTCGGGCTGGTGTTGCAGCAGTCGGTGGCCGATAACACGGTGCTGGCGATCCTCGACCAGCTGCGCGGCCGCTTCCACCTGATTGATGAGTACCGCAAGAACAAGCTGATCATGCAGTGGATCGAGCGGCTCGGCGTCAAGGTGAATGACCCGGAGCAGGCGATCTCGACGCTCTCCGGCGGCAACCAGCAGAAGATCGTGCTGGCGAAGTGGGTGCTGACCCAACCCAAGATTTTGATCCTCGACTCGCCCACCGTCGGCGTGGATGTCGGCGCCAAGGCCAGCATCTACCAGCTGATCCACCAGCTGGCCGACGAGGGGATCTCGGTGCTGCTGATCTCCGACGAGGTGCCGGAGGTCTACTTCAATTGCGACCGGGTGCTGCACTTCAGCGAAGGCAGCGTCATCGGCGAATACCTGCCACACGGCATCAGCCAGCAACAACTCGCGGAGGCGGTCAATGCTTGACATCAACTCACACCTGCCGAAGGGCGTCCCGGCCCGCCGCGTCGGGCCACACGGCCTGCGCCGCCTGCTGCCGCGCCACAACGAGGGCTACCTCGCGTGGGTGGTGCTGGTGGTGATGGTCACCTTCTCACTGCTCAGTGACCAGTTCCTCACCGTGCAGAACCTGCTCGACCTGACCGAGAGCTATGCGGTCAGCGGCATCTTTGCCCTCGGGCTGTTCGTGGTGCTGGTGACCGGCGGCATCGACATCTCCTTCGCCGCCGTCGCCTCGGTGGTGCAGTACCTGATCGCCTCGCTGTTCCTGCATCTGGGGCTGACCAGCCCGGTGCTCAGCATCGCGCTCGGCATCGGCGCGGGGATGCTGCTCGGCATGTTCAACGCCCTGCTGATCTACGGCCTGCGCATCGTCTCGATCATCGTCACCATCAGTATGCAGGCGCTGCTGTTCGGCATGTTGATGTGGCTGACCAACGGCCGCAGCCTGTATGACCTGCCGGAGTGGTGGACGCTGCCGCGCAGCGTGCTGCCGTTCAGCCTCGGCGACCAGAGCTACCAGATCGGCCTGCCACTGGTGGTGATGCTGGCGGTGGCGCTGCTCACCTGGCTGCTGCTCAACCGCACCCACCTGGGCCGCCAGCTGTTCGCGATGGGCGGCGATCAAGAGTCGGCGCGGCGCATCGGCATCCGCGTCGGGCTGCTGCACCTGTTCGCCTATGGCTACCTCGGCGCGATGGCGGCGGTCGGCGGGCTGGTGCAGGTCTACCGCGTCGGCGAGGTGGTGCCCAACGCACTGGTCGGCGGCGAGCTGGACGTGCTGGCGGCGGCGGTGCTGGGCGGGGCCAGCCTCAACGGCGGCAAGGGGAGCGTGGTGGGCACCCTGATGGGGGTGTTCCTGATCGGCATGTTGAAGAACGGCCTGAACCTGATCGGTGTCTCCAACTACTTCATGAATGTGGTGATTGGCGTGGTGATTGTCGCCGCCATCACCGTCACCCACTACAAAAAACGCAAAGAGACGGACGTCGGCTTCGTCTGATGGCCGGCGCGGGAGAGCTTATGTTTACGCGGATCAAAAAAGTGGATGGCACCACCCAAGGGCTGCTGCTGTTGCTGGTACTGGTGGTGGTGGGCTTCAGCGTGGCGCTGCCGGGGCGCTTCTTCAACGGCGGCACCTTTATGAGCATCGCCTTCCAGCTGCCGGAGCTGGGGCTGCTGACGCTGGCGATGTTTATCCCGATCCTCAGCGGCGGCCTGAATCTGGCGATCATCGCCACCGCCAACCTCACCAGCCTGCTGATGGCCTGGGTGTTCCTCACCTGGATGCCGCCGGAGGCCGGGCTGGCGCTACAGGCGCTGTGGCTGGCGGTGGCGCTGGTGGGCGCGATGCTGCTGGCGATGGTGATTGGCCTGTTCACCGGCGCGCTGGTGGCCTACGTCGGCGCGCACCCGATTCTGGTGACGCTGGCGACCATGACCATCGTCAACGGCCTCGGCATCTACCTGACGCGCGGCGCGGCCCTGAGCGGAATGCCAGAGATCGTGCGCTACATCGGCGCGGAGACGCTGCTCGGCGTGCCGGTGCCGCTGATCCTGTTTCTGGTGACGGCGCTGCTGCTGGCGCTGTTTTTGGAGAAGACCCGCCTCGGCAAGACCATCTACATGAGCGGCAGCAACATCAACGCCACCCACTTCAGCGGCGTGAACACCCACCGCGTGCTGATGGCGATCTACATGATCTCCAGCCTGCTGTGCGTGATCGCCGGGCTGGTGATGATGGCGCGCTTCAACTCGGCGCGCATGGGCTACGGCGACTCCTACCTGTTGCTGACCGTGCTGGCGATCATCCTCGGCGGCACCGACCCGTTCGGCGGCTTTGGCCGCGTCAGCGGCGTGGTGCTGGCGCTGGTGGTGCTCCAGGTGATCGCCACCGGCCTCAATTTGCTCAACGTCAGCCCGCACTTCAGCCTGGCGATGTGGGGCGCGGTACTGATTCTGGTGCTGGCCGGCAAGTTCTTCCGCCAGCGTTACCAGCAGCGGCGTGCGGCGCGGCTCAGCGCCCTGCGCGCCCGGCAGGCTCGCCCCTGACCCTTTTTCCCCTTAACCTCAGGATACGGACCATGGACTACAAAATTTCGCCCTCGCTGATGTGCATGAACCTGATGGAGATCCGCCAGCAGCTGGCGGTGCTCAATCGCCGCGCCGACATGCTGCACATCGACATCATGGATGGGCACTTCGTGAAGAACATCACCCTGTCGCCCTTCTTTATTGAGCAGATCCGCCCGCACACGCCACTGGTGCTGGACGTGCACCTGATGGTGGAGCACCCGACCGACTTTATCGTGCCGATTGCCGAGGCCGGGGCAGACTTCATCTGCCCGCACGCCGAGACCATCAACCGCGACGCCTTCCGTGTGATTAACCAGATCCGCTCACTTGGCAAAAAGGTGGGCGTGGTGCTCAACCCGGCGACGCCGGTGGAGTACATCCGCCACTACATCCACCTGCTGGACAAGATCACCGTGATGACCGTCGATCCTGGCTACGCTGGCCAGCCCTTCATCCCGGAGATGCTCGGCAAGATCCGCCAGTTGCGCGACCTGAAGCGTGAGCAGGGCCACCGCTACCTGATAGAGATTGATGGCTCCTGCAACAGCCGTACCTACCACGACCTGATGGGCGCGGGCGCGGAAGTGCTGATTGTCGGCACCTCCGGACTGTTCAATCTGGACAGTGACTTGGATGCGGCGTGGGAAAAAATGCTCGATCAGATGCGCCAGGCGGCGTAAACGCGGAGAGGCGTATGCAGCAATTTCTTGGGGTCGATATCGGCGGTACACACACCCGCCTGATGGTAATGGATGAGCAGCAACGCTTTAGCGGCTACCGCAAAGTGCCGACCGCCAGCTGGGCGCGGCAGGCCGATCCGTTGCAGGGGCTGACAGAGCTGATTGCCGCCGCGCGGCCAGAGGGGCCGCTGGCGCGGGTGATGCTCGGGCTGCCCGGCATTCTGTCACGCGACCGGCGGCAGGTGCTCTCGCTGCCCTTCATCCCGGCGCTGGACAACCAGCCGGTGGCGGCGTGCCTTAGCCAGGCGCTGGGGGTAGAGGTGGCGATGGACAAGGACGTCAACCACTTGATGTGGTGGGACTTGACCCGCCTGCCGCACCTGCCGCGCGTGGCGGTCGGGGTCTACCTCGGCACCGGCATGGGCAACAGCCTGTGGCTGGAGGGGGCGTTCTACCACGGCGCGCACGGGGCCGCTGGCGAGCTGGGGCACATGCCGTGGCCGGGCGAAACCACCGCCTGCCGCTGCGGTAACATCGGCTGCGTGGAGAGCGTCACCGCTGGCCACTGGCTGGCGGATTGGGCCACCGCCCACGCCGCGCAGACGCCGATTGGCGAGCTGTTCTTACAGCACGCGGCGCACCCGGATTTGCAGGCGTTCATCACCCGGCTGGCGCAGGCGATTGCCGCCGAGATGAACATCCTCGACCCGGAGCATCTGGTGCTGGGCGGCGGGGTGCTGGCGATGCCCGGCTTCCCGCAGGCGGCGCTGATTGCGCAGATCCGTCGCCATCTACGCGCGCCACAGCCGGCCGGCGGGCTGGCGATCACCCTGAGCGACGTCACTGACGAGACCGGCTGCCGTGGTGCCTGTCTGGCCGCCGCCCGTGACTTTTCCTTTGCCGGCAGCAGGAGGCAGGCATGAGCAACAAAGTGTGTGTGTTTGGATCGTTCAACCTGGATATCGTCGCGGGCATGGCGCGCTTCCCGCTGCCGGGCGAGTCGCTGATTGCGCGCAACAGCATGATGGGCGCGGGCGGCAAGGGGGCCAATCAGGCGATTGCCGCGCTGCGCGCTGGCGCGCGCGTCCACTACATCGGCAAGGTGGGGCGGGATGATTTCGGCCAGTTCGCCCGCCGCCACCTCGACAGCGCCGGTTTTGACGCCGTGACGCTGTTCACCACCGGCGAGCGGCCAACCGGCAATGCGCTGATCTACGTGGCGGGTGAGGATGCGGAGAACATGATCGCGGTCGATCCCGGCGCGAACCTGACGGTCAGCGAGCAGGAGATTGATCAGTGCCGTCCCGCGATTGCCGCGGCCGACATCCTGCTGACCCAGCTGGAGAACAACTTGCCAGCGGTGGAGCGCGCCATCGCGCTGGCGCGTGAGGCGGGCACCTCGGTGATCCTCAACCCGGCGCCGTTCCAGCCGGTGCCGGACGCGCTGCTGCAACAGGTTGACCTGCTGACGCCCAACGCCACTGAGTGTTCGCTGCTCAGCGGTGTGACGGTGACGGACGTGGCCTCGGCGCGTGAGGCGGCGGCGGTGCTGCACCGCAAGGGGATTGCGCGGCTGATCGTCACCCTCGGCACCCAGGGGGCGCTGCTGTCGCTGAAGGGGAGACCACGCTGGTGCCAGCCTGCCGCGCCACGCCAGTTGATACCACCGGCGCGGGCGATGCCTTCAACGGCGCGCTGGCGGCGCAACTGGCGGCCGGCAGTGGGCTGGCGCAGGCGGTGCGGTTTGCCACCGCCTATGCGGCGGTGTGCGTCGAGCGGCCGGGGGCGGCGGCCTCCATGCCGAGCCACGCCGAGGCGCTGGCGCGGCTGCAGGCGGGGTAGGGGATTATTTCAGCCATCCCTGACGCTGGGCGTCTTGCAGGTGGCCTTCCAAATGCCGCCACAGCTCCGGGTGGATCTCGCCGATGAAGGCGTTGCGGCTCAGCACCTGCTCCAGCCGGATGCCATTCTCCACCCAGCTCTGTCCTTGGTTATTGAGGTTCATCAGCACCGGCAGGATGCGGTCGATCACCAGCGCGAAGCGCGCCTCCGGCGTTTCGCCCGCCTCATACTCCTGCCACAGGCCAAGGAAGCGCTCGCGCTGCGGCGACGGCAGCAGGCCAAACAGCCGCTGCGCAGCAGCCTGCTCCTGTTCCTGTACCGCGGCGCGGCCCGCCAGGTCATACACCAGCACGTCGCCCGCGTCGATCTCCACGATGTCATGCAGCAGCGCCATCTGGATCACCTTCTGCACGTCCAGCCCCTCGTCGGCGTAGGGGGCCAGCGTCATCGCCGCCACCGCAAAGTGCCAGCTATGTTCGGCGGAGTTCTCCTGCCGGCTGGTGCCGAGCACCTTGGTGCGGCGCTCCACGGTTTTCAGCTTGTCGATCTCCATCAGGAATTGGAACACTTCGGTCAGGGAACCGAAATCCAGCGCACTTGAAATCAATGACATACACACTCCAGGTCGGACGGCGAAAATGTGATTATTCCGTTAACACTTGGTTGTGACAAGGTCTCACAGATTTTTTGTCAGCTTACACGTGTACTCTGGAATCATTCTCAGTTACCCTGCAAAGGCGACCCATTTCCCCTCTCTGCCGTGAAGGAAGCCAGCGCATGCGTTCAACCCCACCCGCAATTTCCCGTTCTGTTCCCTATCCTTGGGCCGAGGAGCTGGCCAACAGCCTCAGCCACGGCGTTGGCGTGGTATTTGGCATCGTCGGGCTGGTGCTGCTGCTGATGCAGGCGCTGCATGAGGGCGCGGGCGCCGTGGCGCTCACCAGCTACAGCCTGTATGGCGGCAGCATGATTTTGCTCTATCTGGCCTCAACGCTCTACCACGCCATCCCGCACCACCGGGCGAAGTACTGGCTGAAGAAGATTGATCACTGCGCCATCTACCTGTTGATTGCTGGCACCTACACCCCCTTCCTGCTGGTGGGGCTGGATTCGCCGCTGGCGCGCGGGTTGATGGCGGTGATCTGGGGACTGGCGCTGGTCGGCGTGCTGTTCAAGCTGGCGTTTGCCCACCGCTTTGAGGCGCTGTCGCTGGTGACCTACCTGACGATGGGCTGGCTGTCGCTGATTGTCATCTACCAGCTGGCGCGGGCGCTGCCGGTGGGTGGGGTGGCGCTGCTGGCGATTGGCGGGGTGATCTACAGCCTCGGCGTTATCTTCTACGCCTCGCGGCGGTGGCGCTTTGGCCACGCCATCTGGCACGGCTTTGTGCTCGGCGGCAGCGTCTGCCACTTTCTGGCGATCTATCTCTACGTGTAGCGGGCGAAAAAAACGGGGCCAGCAGGCCCCGTTTTTTTATGCTGGGGAGCGTTACTTCTCCTCCACCAGCGAGTAGGGCAGCGGCTGGATGGCGAGGGCACCGTGGGCGTCGTCGCGCACGCGGAAGCGGCTCTCCGGTGCCTGATCGTTGTTCATCACCACCTGTACCCAGACCGTGCCGTCATTGAGCTGTACCGCCGCCAGCACCGTACCGGTGCGCCGCCAGTTCTCGCCCATCTGCAACTCCAGATCCTCGCCGGCGGCTGGCACGCGGCTGGCCTGACCCGCCAGCCAGTAGAGCGCACGCTTGTTCGCGCCACGGTACTTGGCGCGCGCCACCATCTCCTGCCCGGCGTAGCAGCCCTTGCTGAAGCTGATGCCCGCTGGCAGCGCCTGCAAGTTGGTGGCCTGCGGGATGAACTGCGCGCTGTTGGCAGTATCAATCACCGGGTAGCCCGCCTCAATCTCCAGCGCCAGCCACTGCTGGCTGTCATTGTACTGCGCCTCGCCGCCCAGCTTGTCCATCAGTTCACTCGCCTTGTCGGCGCGGGTGACCAGCAGGAAGCGCTCCGCCGGCAGGGCGAAGTGCAGCAGCGTGGAGTCGCCCTGCTGCACCACCGGCCGCTCGGCGGTCGGCAGTTCGTCAAACAGCCCGGCCAGTGCGGCGCGCGCCTGGAAACCGGCCACGCCGAGCAGCGCCGCCTCATCATCCGCGGTGAAGGTCACTTTGGAGAACACCGCGTACTTCTTGATCTCGGCCAGTTGGCTGTCACGCACGCTGCGGCGCTCCAGATAGGCCCAGCCCTCGCCATGCGGGAACAGACGCAGGTTGCTCCACATCTTGCCCTTGGCGTCACAGTGCGCGCACAGCGTGTGCTGGCCAGCGAGCGCGGCCACGTCAGCGGTGACCTGGCCCTGCAAGTAGGTCACCGCGTCAGCGCCAGTGACGTTGACCAGCGCCCACTCCTCAAGGGAGATCAGGGTCAGGGGCAGATGGGACGATGCCGAGGGCTTTTGCGGGGGAAACGGGGTGTGATACGCCATAGTGGATTCCTGCCAGTAGGGTGCCGTAAGTGTTGCTTAATGGTAAAAGAGGCGCGGGGGATTGCAACAGGAATTCGTGGCATCCCAATCGCAACTCCTTGTCGGTGGGGTGTCGGGTGCCGCCTCTTTTTTCGCACTGCGCCGAATTGTTAAGCCGTGGTGCGTGCAGAGTGATAAAATCGGTTTAAACTGATGAACGTCTTTGAAATAAAGGTCGGTAAAACACATGGATATTAACAATAAGGCCCGCATTCACTGGGCATGTCGCCGCGGTATGCGCGAGCTGGACATCGCCATCATGCCGTTCTTCGAGCATGAGTACGACACGCTGTCCGAGGCCGACAAAACCCTGTTTGTCCGCCTGTTGCAGTGCGATGACCCGGATCTCTTCAACTGGCTGATGAATCACGGCGCGCCGCAGGACGAAGCGTTGCAGCGCATGGTTACCCTGATTCAGACGCGAAATAAAGCCCGTGGCCCAGTGGCGATGTGATCTGCGCGTCTCCTGGCGTACCCAGATCCTCTCCCTGTTGCTGCATGGCGGCCTGATCCTGCTGGTGCTGCTGGCCCCCTGGCCGGAGGGCTACATGCTGGTGTGGCTGGCGTTGCTGGTGCCGCTGGTGTTCCAGTGCATCCGCAGCCAAAAGCGCATCTCGGCCTGCCATGGCGAGATGGTGTTCCTATCGCCGCAGCGCCTGCGCTGGAAGCAGCGGGAGTGGGAGTGTGTCGGCTCGCCCTGGCTGCTACGCAGTGGCGCCATCATGCTGCTCAAGCCGCTGGCTGGCGCGGAGAGCCTGCCGTTCTTGCAGCGCCGCCGCCAGCGGTTTTGGCTGGCCTCTGACGCGCTGTCACCAGAGGCATGGCGCCACTTCCGCGCCTACATGCAGAGCGGCGCGGGGCAGGGGGAGACGTAGGGACGGACGGCAGTTCACTACAGCAGCGGTGCCATCTCCTGGAGGATCTGCTCGCACCACTGCTGGATGCGCTCATCGCTCAGCTCATATTGGTTCACGTCATCCAGCGCCAGCCCGACGAAGTGCTTGCCATCGGGCGTCAGCGGTTTCGGGCTGGAGAACTCGAAGCCCTCGGTGGGCCAGTAACCGATAAAGTGCACGCCCTTGGGTTTGAGCTGATCGTGCAGCATCCCGAGCGCGTCCAGGAACCATTCACCGTAGCCGGCTTGGTCGCCCATGCCATACAGGGCGACAATCTTGCCCTTCAGGCTCAGGGTCACCAGCTGGTTCCAGACCGCCTCCCAATCCTCCTGCAACTCGCCAAAATCCCAGGTCGGGATGCCAAGGATCAGTACCGGGTACTCCTCCATCAGCTTGGGATCGGCATCGCGCAGGTTATGCAGATCGACCAGCTCCTCGCCCAGAATGTCGCGGATCTTCTCCGCTGCCATCTCGGTATAACAGGTGCTCGAACCGTAAAACAGACCAATCTTCATTTTATGTTGCCATCAGGTTACAGAATTGGAGATAAGCTGAGTGTATCAGATTTGCTCCACTATTTTGCCCTGCGATGAGGCATAATGACGGCCGAGATCACTTCACTCCGGGAGCCAGCGTGACACAGCTTGAGCATGACCACAGCCTGATTGAACAGTTCCTCGACGCCCTGTGGCTGGAGCGCAACCTGGCGCAAAATACGCTCGATTCCTACCGCATTGACCTGCACACGCTGGCGGCCTGGCTGCACCACCACCAGAGCGGCCTGCTGGCCGCCGACACCCCGGCGTTGCAGGCGTTTCTGGCGGAGCGCGTCGAGGGCGGCTACAAGGCTAGCAGCTCGGCGCGGCTGGTCAGCGCCATGCGCCGCCTGTTCCAGTACCTCTACCGGGAGAAACAGCGCACCGATGACCCGAGCGCGCTGCTGGCCTCGCCCAAGCTGCCGCAGCGGCTGCCGAAAGACCTGAGCGAGGCGCAGGTGGAGGCGCTGTTGCAGGCACCCAGCCCCGAGAACCCGCTGGAGCTGCGCGACAAGGCGATGCTCGAGGTGCTCTACGCCACCGGGCTGCGCGTCTCGGAGCTGGTGGGCCTGACCCTAAGCGACGTCAGCCTGCGTCAGGGCGTGGTGCGGGTGATCGGCAAGGGCAACAAGGAGCGGCTGGTGCCGCTCGGCGAGGAGGCGATCCACTGGCTGGAGAACTACCTGGAGTTTGGCCGCCCGTGGCTGCTGAATGGCCAGACCCTCGACATCGTGTTCCCCAGCAACCGCAGCCAAAAGATGACGCGCCAGACTTTCTGGCACCGCATCAAGCACTATGCGGTTCTGGCTGGTATTGACAGCGACCGGCTCTCGCCCCACGTGCTGCGCCACGCCTTTGCCACCCATCTGCTGAACCACGGCGCGGATCTGCGTGTCGTACAGATGCTGCTGGGCCATAGCGATCTCTCTACTACGCAGATCTACACCCATGTGGCAACGGAACGGCTGAAGCAGCTTCATCAACAGCATCATCCCCGCGCCTGAGCGGCGGGGGGCACTACAAGGAACAGGAATGAAAAACCCGATCATGTCGCTGGCCCTACTGGCCGCGATGTTCTGTGGCGGCGCGCAGGCGGATGACGCCGCCATCATCAACAGCCTGAAGAGCCTCGGCGTGCAGCATATGGAGATCCAGCCCGCGCCGGTGGCTGGCCTGAAGACCATCCTGACCGAGAATGGCGTGCTCTACGCCACCGACGATGGCCGCTATATGGTGCAGGGGCCGCTGTATGACGTCAGCGGCAAGCAGCCGGTCAACATCACCAACCGCCTGCTGCTGAAAAAACTCGACAGCCTCGAGGGCGAGATGATCGTCTACAAGGCTGCGCAGCAGCGCCATGTGATCACCGTCTTCACCGACATTACCTGCGGCTACTGCCACAAGCTGCATGAGCAGATGAAAGAGTACAACGCGCTGGGCATCACGGTGCGCTACCTCGCCTTCCCACGGCAGGGGCTGGCCTCGGCCAACGAGAAGCAGATGCAATCGATCTGGTGCGCCGCCGACCGCAACCGCGCCTTCGATGACGCGATGCGTGGCGACGCGCCGTCGCCAGCCACCTGCCAGACTGATATCAGCCGCCACTTTGAGCTGGGCGTGCAGTTTGGCGTCTCCGGCACGCCAGCCATCGTGCTGGAGAATGGCACGATGGTGCCGGGCTACCAGCCGCCGAAAGAGATGGCGGCGATGCTGGATGCCCAGAAGGCGTCACACAATGAGAAAAATTGATGATGGTGGTAAGTCCTGAGTGATCACGCAAACAACCCTGCGCCGCCGTGAGGCGGCCGAGGCCGGGGCGCTGCCCGCCGGTCTCTCCCCGCTGCTGCGCCGCCTTTACGCCGCGCGCGGCGTCCGCCAGCCAGAAGAGTTGGAGCGCGGCGTGCGCGGCCTGCTCAGCTACCAGCAACTGAGCGGCATTGATCAGGCGGTGGCGCTGCTGCAACAGGCGCTGGCCGATCGCCGGCGCATTATGGTAGTCGGCGACTTTGACGCCGACGGTGCCACCAGCACCGCCCTGACGGTGCTGGCATTGCGCAGCATGGGCGGCAGCGAGGTGAGCTATCTGGTGCCGAACCGCTTCGACGATGGCTACGGCCTTAGCCCGGAGGTGGTAGAGCAGGCGGCGGCGCGCGGCGCGGAGCTGATCCTGACGGTCGATAACGGCATCTCCTCCCACGCTGGCGTGGCGCTGGCGCATGAGAAGGGGCTTCAGGTGCTGGTCACGGATCACCACCTGCCGGGCGATACCCTGCCGGAGGCGGACGCCATCGTGAACCCCAATTTGGCGACCTGTGCCTTTCCCTCCAAGTCGCTGGCTGGTGTGGGCGTTGCCTTTTACCTGATGCTGGCGCTGCGCAGCGCCCTGCGCGACGCTGGCTGGTTCGCCCAGCGCGGGCTGGCGGAGCCAAATCTGGCAGAGATGCTTGATCTGGTGGCGCTCGGCACGGTGGCGGACGTGGTGCCGCTGGATGCCAACAACCGCATTTTGGTCTACCAAGGGCTAAACCGCATCCGCGCCGGCAAGTGCCGCCCCGGCATCCGCGCGCTGCTGGAGGTCTCCGGGCGCGAGGCGCGCACCCTGGCGGCCAGTGACCTCGGCTTTGGCCTGGGGCCACGGCTGAACGCTGCTGGCCGGCTGGATGATATGTCGATTGGCGTGGCGCTGCTGCTGAGCGATGACCTCGCGCAGGCGCGGGCGCTTGCCAACGATCTCGACGCCCTCAACCAGACGCGACGCGAGATTGAACAGGGGATGCAGATGGAGGCGCTGGCGCTCTGCAACCAGCTGGAGCGTAGCAGCACCGTGCTCCCCTCTGGTCTGGCGATGTACCACCCGGAGTGGCATCAGGGGGTGGTGGGCATCCTCGCCTCCCGCATCAAGGAGCGCTTCAATCGCCCGGTGATCGCCTTTGCCCCGGCGGGCGAGGGGGTGCTGAAAGGCTCTGGCCGCTCCATCGCTGGCCTGCACATGCGTGACGCGCTGGAGCGCATTGATACTCTCCACCCCGGCTTGATAATGAAGTTCGGCGGCCACGCGATGGCAGCCGGGCTGTCACTGGAGGAGGCGCACTTTGAGCGCTTCCGCGACTGCTTCGCCGAGCTGGTGGGCGAGTGGCTGGATCCTTCGCAGCTGGAGGGGGTGATCTGGTCGGATGGCGAACTGGCCCCGCAGCAACTGACGCTGGAGACCGCCGAGCTGCTGCGCGACGGCGGCCCGTGGGGGCAGGCGTTCCCGGAGCCGACCTTTGATGGCGTGTTCCGCATCCTGCAACAGCGGCTGGTGGGCGAGCGCCACCTCAAGCTGATGGTGGAGCCGCTCGGCGGTGGCCCGCTGCTGGATGGCATCGCTTTCAACATCGACACCACCCAGTGGCCGGACACCAGCATCCGCGAGGTGCAGCTTGCCTACCGGCTGGATGTCAACGAGTTCCGTGGCAACCGCAGCGTGCAGCTGTTGATCCAGCATCTGTGGCCGCGCTAGGCGGCCGCCGGGGCGGCAGAAATCGGCGCAACTTGCTATAAACCCGCCGCCAGATCCGTTAGAATTATCGGTTCGAATGGCACTTCGTCACCGACGACTTAACGTAAGACTCATAAACCATGTTTGAAATTAATCCGGTAAAAAACCGAATTCAGGACCTGTCTGAGCGGACAGCTGTTCTGAGGGGGTATCTTTGACTACGATGCCAAGAAAGAGCGACTGGAAGAAGTAAACGCCGAGCTGGAGCAGCCCGACGTCTGGAACGAGCCTGAACGCGCCCAGGCGCTGGGCAAAGAGCGCGCCTCACTGGAAGCGATCGTTGAGACCCTCGACCAGCTGACCCAAGGGCTGGACGATGTCAACGGCCTGCTGGAGCTGGCGGTGGAAGCCGACGACGAAGAGACCTTCAACGAAGCCGTTGAGGAGTTGGACGGTCTGGATAGCAAGCTGCAACAGCTTGAGTTCCGCCGCATGTTCTCCGGTGAGTATGACAGCGCCGACTGCTACCTGGACATCCAGGCTGGTTCCGGCGGCACCGAGGCACAGGACTGGGCCAGCATGTTGCTGCGCATGTACCTGCGCTGGGCTGAGGCCAAGGGCTTCAAGACCGAGATCATCGAAGAGTCCGACGGTGACGTGGCTGGCCTGAAGTCCGCCACCCTGAAAATCATCGGCGACTACGCCTTTGGCTGGCTGCGCACGGAGACCGGCGTCCACCGTCTGGTGCGCAAAAGCCCGTTTGACTCCGGCGGCCGCCGCCACACCTCCTTCAGTTCCGCGTTTGTCTACCCGGAAGTGGATGAGGACATCGACATCGAGATCAACCCGGCAGACCTGCGTATTGACGTCTACCGTGCCTCCGGCGCGGGCGGCCAGCACGTTAACCGGACGGAATCCGCGGTGCGTATCACCCACGTTCCGACCGGCACGGTCACCCAGTGCCAGAACGACCGTTCCCAGCACAAAAACAAAGATCAAGCGATGAAGCAGATGAAGGCGAAGCTGTACGAGCTTGAGATGCAAAAGAAAAATGCTGAGAAACAGGCGATGGAAGAGAACAAATCTGACATCGGCTGGGGCAGCCAGATCCGCTCCTATGTGCTGGATGACTCCCGCATCAAGGATCTGCGCACCGGCGTTGAAACACGCAATACCCAGGCCGTACTCGATGGCGATCTGGACAAATTCATTGAGGCAAGTTTGAAAGCCGGGTTATGAGGAACCGAAATGTCTGAGCAACAACCCCAAGGCGCAGATCAGGCGCAGGAACTGAACAGCGAACTGAAGGCGCGCCGCGAGAAGCTGGCCGCCCTGCGTGAAAAAGGCGTGGCATTCCCGAATGACTTCCGTCGCGAAAACACCTCTGACGCGCTGCACGCCGACTATGACAGCAAAGAGCCGGAAGAGCTGGAGGCGCTGGGCGTCGAAGTGACCATCGCTGGTCGCATGATGACCCGCCGCATCATGGGCAAGGCGTCGTTCGCCACCCTGCAAGATGTGGGCGGCCGCATCCAGATCTACGTCTCGCGTGATGACCTGCCGGAAGGCATTTACAACGAGCAGTTCAAGAAGTGGGACTTGGGTGACATCCTGGGTGCGCGCGGCAAGCTGTTCAAAACCAAGACCGGCGAACTCTCCATCCACTGTACTGAACTGCGTCTGCTGACCAAGGCACTGCGCCCGTTGCCGGACAAGTTCCACGGCCTGGCTGACCAGGAGACCCGCTACCGCCAGCGTTACCTCGACCTGATCGCCAACGACGAGTCGCGTAACACCTTCAAGGTGCGCTCCCAGATCATGTCCGGCATCCGCAGCTTCATGGTGGGCCGCGACTTCATGGAAGTCGAAACGCCGATGATGCAGGTGATCCCAGGCGGCGCCTCCGCGCGTCCGTTCATCACCCACCACAACGCGCTCGACATCGATATGTACCTGCGCATCGCGCCGGAGCTGTACCTGAAGCGTCTGGTGGTGGGCGGTTTTGAGCGCGTGTTCGAGATCAACCGCAACTTCCGCAACGAAGGGGTATCGCCGCGCCATAACCCAGAGTTCACCATGATGGAACTCTACATGGCCTATGCGGACTACCGTGACCTGATCGAGCTGACCGAAAGCCTGTTCCGCACCCTGGCGCAGGACGTGCTCGGCACCACCAAGGTGCCCTATGGCGATCAGGAGTTTGACTTCGGCAAGCCATTCGAGAAGCTGACGATGCGCGAAGCGATCCTGAAGTATCGCCCGGAGACCAACCTGGCCGATCTGGATGATTTCGACAAGTCCGTGGCGATCGCCCACTCGCTGGGCATCAAGGTTGAAAAGAGCTGGGGTCTGGGCCGCTTGGTCACCGAGATCTTTGAAGAGACCGCAGAGAGCCACCTGATTCAGCCGACCTTCATCACCGAGTACCCGGCTGAAGTGTCACCGCTGGCGCGCCGCAACGACGAGAACCCGGAGATCACCGACCGCTTCGAATTCTTCATCGGCGGCCGTGAGATCGGTAACGGCTTCTCCGAGCTGAACGACGCAGAAGATCAGGCTGAGCGCTTCCAGCAGCAGGTTAACGCCAAGGATGCCGGCGATGACGAAGCGATGTTCTATGACGAAGATTACGTCACCGCGCTGGAGCACGGCCTGCCGCCGACCGCCGGTCTGGGCATCGGCATCGACCGCATGGTGATGCTGTTCACCAACAGCCACACCATCCGCGACGTGATCCTGTTCCCGGCGATGCGCCCGCAGAAATAAGCCTTCCTCATCTTTATCAAAGAGCGCCCCGGCGCTCTTTTTTATGTCTGTTATTTGCCGTGATTGATGTGTTATGACCGCAGGTTATACTTTTTTAGCGGATAAATGATAGGAATAACAGTTGCTTAGTGAAAACCTTAGCGGACACCTTCCAATAAGGGGATTACCATGGCAACGCAATTTCCATCAGGGCTACATCTGGCCACCAGCGCCATCGACGTCAACAGCTGGTATCAACCGGTCACGCTGATCTTCAGCAACCACGGCAAGGCGGTGCTGGATCTCAATCAGGCCGAGCTGAATTTTACCGCCAATGGTGGCATCGATGCTTACGCGCCGGTAGGCGGGTCGCTGATGGGCGGCAAGATGCCCGACATCACCTTCACTGACGAGTGGCCGCTGAAGCACACGCGCGTGGTGCTGGATAACGGCGGGCCGCTGCTATTAGCGCCCGGCCAGCTTGGCACCTTGGTGTTCAACCTCGCTGCCGGGCAGATCCCGTTTGAGGTCAGCCACTGGACGTTGACCCTCGCCAGCGGCGAGCAGGGTGAGGGCGAGGAAACTCCTGCCGAGGAGCCAACGCCCGTTGCGCCAGAACCCGAGCCGGAGATTGCCCCTGAACCAGAGCCTGAAGCAGAGAGCGCCCCGGTGCCAGACCCTGAGCCGGAGGTTGCCCCCACGCCCGAGCCGACTGATAACCTGCCGCCGCCGGATTGGGAAGAGGAGGCGTCACCTGCGCCCCAAGAGCCGGCGGCGGCCAGTGTGGCGGTCAGCGTCAGCGCGCTAGCCTCCAGCAGCTGGTATCAGAAGGTGACCCTGAGCCTGACCAACGCCAGCCAGCAGGTGATCGATCTGGCCCATGCGGAGATTGAGTTCCTCGCCACCGGCCACCCCGATGAGTATAGCCCCTACGGCGGCACGCTGGCAGCCGGTGGCGCGCCCACCCTGACCCGTGACGGCGGCTGGCCGCTGGAAAAAAATACGCTGGTGCTGCCCGCAAGCAAGCCCATGACGCTAAAACCGGGGGCCAGCGCGACATTAAGCTTTAGCCTGAGCGCCACCCAGACGCCGGTCACGCTGGGCGATGTGCACGTCACGTTGCAAAACGATCCGGCCCGGCAGGGGGAGCTGGCGCTGACCGCCCCCGGTTGCCCGCTGGCCGGTTTGCCCAGCCCGCTAGTGGTGCTGGTGGATCCGCAGGGCAAATCCGTGACCCACACGCTGGCATGGGGCAGCACCACGCGCATAGCGAACCTGGCCTATGGCCGCTACACCCTGCAACTGCCGGTGCTGGAGAGTGAGGAAGCGAGCCTCACCCCGCAGCAGGCGCAGCAGACGCTGTCGCTGTCGGCCAGCAACTCGCCCTACCAGGTGGCGCTGGCCTATCAGGCCCCGCACATCTTCGCCTCCGCCACCCTGACGCTGATGAACAACCACAGCATCCGGCAGGGGCTGATCCGCCTCAACCTGTCGCAGGGCGGCCAGACACTGGAGGGGGATCACACGCTCTCCTTTGGTGAGTCGCTGACCCTTAACCGGCTGACGCATCAGGTGGCCTGTCAGGTCAAGATTGTCACCACCCACATCAACAATACCGAGTTCACCAACCAGTCGGCGCTGAACAGCTTTATCCCGAACAAAAACAGCCCGTTGGCCGTGACGGTGGGCTACCAGACGCGCAACCTCAACACCAGCGGCATGGTGAAGGCGACGCTCTCCACCACCGGTCTGCCAGCCGGCAGCCATAAGTTGGAGGTGTCGCTGGTCAGCCCGGACGGCCTGACGCAGTACTACTTCACCCTAAATGGCAGCAGCGAACAGGCGATCCCGCTACCGCTGGCGGCAGGTGACTACATCCTGAGCGCGGGCCGCCTGAGCCTCAACGGCCGCACCTATCTGGCGCAGCGCGCCAGCGTCACGCTCTCCGCCAGCCAGAGCCGCATCCGGCTGGTGTTTGAGCAGGGCGTTGACCTACAGGTGCGCGGCTGGCCGGACTATCTGGCGCACGGCGGCGTCACGGTCAACTCGCAGGCCAGCGTCACCGCCTACCAGAACGTGCCGGTCAGCGCGATCTTCAAGTATGACGGCTTCGACGGCGGCGGCGATCCGTTGCCCGCGCCGGAAGTGGATGAGAACGGCGACGGCTACCTCGATCTCCACACCCTGCCGGTGCACCGCACCTGCAAGGTGGCGCGCGAGATGGAGCAGAACAGCGGGCAGCCGGTGATGCCGGTGATGGTGGTCTACACCGCCAACGCCAGCGGCGGCAGCGCGCTCCCGGATCTCCAGGACACGCAGCGCCTGCGCAACCACTTCGGCAGCTTCATCACCCAGTGCGTCGCGGCGCAGAGCTACAAGGATGCCGCGCACCCGGTGCCGGTCACCTTTGTACTCAACCCGGACTTCCTCGGCGCGATGCAGCAGGAGCCGTATGGCTATGAGGTGGTGCGGCAGGCCAATAGCGTGCAGGTCAACAGGCTGCTAAAACAGGCGGTGCAGGATCTGGCGCCGCTGCTTAAGTTCAGCGCGCCCACGCTGCCGACGTTCCGCGACGATCTCTATGGCTATGTGCAGGCGATCAACTTCATCGTTCGCCACTTCGCGCCCGACGTCCCCTTCGGCTGGCAGACCAACGTCTGGGCGACCGGCACCGCCGACTGGGTACTGCGCGAGAACGTGGACGCCCGCGCCCATGCCGACGCGGTGGTTAATTTCATTGATGAGCTGGGGGTCTACCGGGGGGAGGCGGTGCCGGACTTTATCGTCTTCGATAAGTTTGAGCGCGACTGCTTCAGCCCGGATGCGCTGGCGCACTATGGCTGGAACGCCTCCAGCTGGCTCAACTACCTGAAGCTGGTGAAGTACACCGCCGCTGGCTTGAACCGACCGGCGATGATCTGGCAGATCCCCGGCGGCCACATGCCCACCGAGAGCGAGGGCACCTCGCTGATCCCCAGCAGCCACTTCGGCTCTGGCGGCACCTTCCTGATGGGGGACGATCGCATCGGCAGCAACGTCTCCACCATCTACGCCGGGCTGCGCAACACGCCGCTCAACCCGGTGAATTATGGCGCGGCCACCGTCGGGGAGTTTTTGCAGCGCGACAAGGGCTACGACTGGGGCCAGCAGCAGGTGCATAACCTGCCGGATTACAACATCTTCTCCGTGCTGTGGGGCGGTGGCTCGACCGTCAGTATCACCACCATCCACTCCAACGGCGATGACGGCGGCTGGCTGGCAGAAAAGATGCGGGCTTACTACGCCGCGCCACGCCGATTCTCCGCCTGAGGCGGCCAATGCATTGCGATTGCTCAAAACACCGCCAATTGGCGGTGTTTTACTGCTTGTCTCTCAGGCGGTTAGGGTTATAATGCCCCTCACACCGACGCGGGTGTAGTTCAATGGTAGAACGGCAGCTTCCCAAGCTGCATACGAGGGTTCGATTCCCTTCACCCGCTCCAAATCTCTCCCCTTGCAGTAAAACTTCATCAGAATTCTCTTTTTCCCAACAAGTTACCTTAGATAAATTGTCTGTAATCGTTCTACCATTGAACGACGAAATACCAACAAATGTTCTCGCCTGACGGCTCCGCGCGTTGTCTTACCGCCAACCGGTTTTATGGAGGGTATTGTCCAACATCGGGGATAAAGGGAAAGGCTGGAGAGAACCAGCCTTCGGCGGTCATCTCACCTTTTTAAAGATCAGTAGGATGAGAGGCACGCAGATCGCAAAGCCAAAAAGGGCGACAGTAAAAACGCCATCAGTGGCTTGCATGATCGAGTCTATAGAAGCTTGGTACTCTCTTAATGGGATTGGGTCAGAAAACCGCATACTTTCACTCTCGCTGAATGCGGAAAAAGAGAAGGTAGATAGCACCAGTGCGATAAAGTAGCATAGCGATACAATGACAATCCCACCCCATCGGAAAACGGTTTTAGTTCTATTCGTCATCGCCATAAGATCCCCCTAATACGCCACCTACAGTGCCGCCGGAATACGGAGACAATGAATCGCCAGTGGCTGCACCTTCCGCAGCAACATGCTGAACTATCCCGCCGGGAGTTTCCTGGAATGGTTGTAAGTTATCTGAATTAGGGTATTGCTCTTTGAATACTCCTGTCATCTCAACGACAAGCATCGAGGACATGTCTCCACCCTTCGTGATGAGAAATCTTTGCAGCGATACCGGAACGGTAAAATCTTCCTCGGCTTCAATAGGTAGTTGGGTCGTCATAGATGTGTAACTGTGCTCAAATACCGTAGAGCCAGCAAACTTAATCCCCGCAACTGAATGTGTGGTGCAATTGCTGCCAGTAACGTCATACTCATCAATGGTATGGCCTCTCCTCCTTGTTGTCTCTGGCATTTTTGATGTTTGTATAGCTGGCTTACTGCTGTTCCATGGGTCTTCGAAGAACGCTCTTGTCTTCACCGGGTCAGCATCGTCTATGCGGAAAACACGAGCACCCATCTCATAGAGTTCAGAACGATAGTAAACCCTTGCATCTTCATCTTGCAGGAAGTTAAGAACACCATCTCCCGTAAAGCCTCCACGATTGGTTCTGCCATAGCGACCATACGTGTAGAGATAGACATTGTTATTCTCGTGCACCGAAACGAAAACGTGACCTGCGTTTTTGGTTTCAGTCCAGATGTAAACGCCGTTCAATAGCGGGTTATCTTCTGGTTGGCAGGTGTCAGCAAAGCTCTCCGTTTTGGGATCGTCAATTGGGCCAGGCAGAACAGGAAATTCTACCTGGTGGTAATGGTCTGTTGTGGGGGATTTAGAAAACTCGTAGGTGTCAAAAATGGAAGGAATAAAACGTGATTTGCAAGGGCAGGAGCTACGGCTGTGCAGTGTTCCGGCTACTCTTTTACCATGTATATCATCGGTATCAAGTCCCCCCACGATGCGGAATCTCCCCGCATGTTTACCACAGGTCACTTGATGGCCTTCGCAAGCCATGTCTTTACCGAAAAACTGATGATCGGTACACCCTTCAATAATCCGACCACCGCAAACTGTCTTATCGCCCCTGAATAAAAAATGACCGATAGTCATTCATTCTCATCCTTATGTTGTCTGTAAATCCATACGGAAAGTGTAGGCTTTTGGCGTTGGCGAGTAAATGAGCAGCTGTAATAGAGTTATTAGAATAACTATGGGTTAATTTTGGGTTAAGTAATACTAACGAAAAAGAGCGTTGCTCCTCGTATTATCTTTTTAAAGCCTGTAGCCACATCATTAATAGAGGGCATTGTCCAAAATCGGAAATAAAGGAAAAGGCTAGAAATATCTAGCCTTTGGTGGTCATCTCACCTTTTTGAAGATAAGTAGGATCAGAGGTACACCGATCACAAAACCGTAAATTGCCGCATCAAAAACACCGCTTGTAGCTTGAGCAAGTGAATCAACAGCTTGGTAATACTCTTTTAATGGAACAGGGTTTGAGACAAGCGTCTGATTTTCATAGAAAACTGTGAATGCTTGTGAGGCGACAAACAAACTGAAGAAGTAACCCAAGCTGACAATGCAAATCCCTCCCCATCGAAGAACGGTTTTAGTTCTACTCGTCAACGTCATAAGATCCACCTAATACACCGCCAAAAGTACCGCTGGAATACTGTGATAATGAATCGCCAGTAGCGGCGGCTTCGGCTGCAATATGCTGAACTTTCCCCTTTGGCGACGCTTGGTAGCGCAGTAAATTGTCCTTGTTAGGGTACATTTTTTTAAACTCGTTTGTCATTTCAACCACTGTCATTGATGAGAAGTCAGAGCTTTTTGACTCAAGATAACGCTGCAATGAGACAGGGATGGTGAAGTCTTCTTCGGATTCGATAGGAATTTGCGTAGTGATGGATGTGTAGTTGTGCTCGAATACCGTTGAACCGGCAAACTTGATCCCTTCAACGGAGTGAGTTGTACAGTTATTTCCTGTTACGTCATACTCATCGATAGTGTGGCCTCTCCGCTGGGTTGTTTCTTTCATCTCCGATGTTCGAATCGCTGGTTGGCCCTTGTTCCAAAGATCTTCAAAGAATTGTCTCGTTTTCGTCGGGTCAGCGTCATCTATTCGAAATGCTCTTGCGCCCATACGGTACAGTTCTGCTCTATAGTAAACCCTCGCATCTTCATCTTGCAGAAAGTTTAAAATCCCATCACCAGTTAAATTCCCTGGGCCTGTCCTACCGTAACGACCATAGGTGTACAGATAAATTGAATTATCCTGATGTACGGATACGCAAGCGTGTCCTGCGTCCGTGGTTTCAGTCCAGATGTAAACGCCGTTCAATAGCGGGTTATCTTCTGGTTGGCAGGTGTCAGCAAAGCTCTCCGTTTTGGGATCGTCAATTGGGCCAGGCAGAACAGGAAATTCTACCTGGTGGTAATGGTCTGTTGGCTCTGTTATGGGGGATTTAGAAAACTCGTAGGTGTCAAAAATGGAAGGAATAAAACGGGATTTGCAAGGGCAGGAGCTACGGCTGTGCAGTGTTCCGGCTACTCTTTTACCATGTATGTCATCGGTATCAAGTCCCCCACGATGCGGAATCTCCCCGCATGTTTACCACAGGTCACTTGATGGCCTTCGCAAGCCATGTCTTTACCGAAAAACTGATGATCGGTACACCCTTCAATAATCCGACCACCGCAAACTGTCTTATCGCCCCTGAATAAAAAATGACCGATAGCCATTCATTCTCATCCTTATGTTGTCTGTAAATCCATACGGAAAGTGTAGGCTTTTGGTGTTGATGAGTAAATGAGCAGCTGTGGCAGAATCATTAAAGTAGGTGTGGGTTAAGTGACTTTAAAGAAAAGGGGCGTTGCGCTCCGCGTATTTATTTTCCCTGCTATCACAGTATCAATCCAACCCACCCCCTTCGCTCATGCCTGAACCTTTATCCTGCGGTTTGGCAATTTTACCGGTTATCCTGATCTGGCTTGCAATCTCGTGTAGTCAACTATACTGAAAATCATGGCATCTCATTGCATAACCGTGTGAGATAAGTCCAATTTTTAGCGTCAGGCCGTTGCCTGGCTCCGTTCTCAGGCTGGTAACAGCCCTCTGATACAGGAGAAAGCACGATGACACACTATCCGACCCCCCCACAGCCAGAACAGCAGCAGAGCGTACCGGGCACCATCTTTGATATGGAGCCGAAACCCGACCACGGCGAAACCAGCTACAAAGGCTCAGGCCGGCTGGCGGGCAAAAAAGCCATCATCACCGGCGGTGACTCGGGGATTGGCCGTGCCGTGGCGATTGCCTATGCGCGTGAAGGGGCCGACGTCCTGATCTCCTACCTGAATGAGCATGAAGACGCCAAAGACACCGCGCGACTGGTGGAAGAGGCCGGCCAGAAAGCCGTGCTGGTTGAGGGTGACATCACCGAGCTGGCGCACTGCAAGGCGATCGTGGAAAAAGCGGTGGAAGCCTTCGGCCGCATCGACATTTTGGTCAACAACGCCGCCTTCCAGATGGTGCGCCAGTCGCTGGATGAGATCAGCGATGAAGAGTTTGACCGCACGATGAAAACCAACATCTACGGCATGTTCCGTCTGGTGAAGGCCGCGGTGCCGCACATGCCGAAGGGTAGCTCCATCATCAGCACCACCTCCATTAATGCTGACCAGCCGAAGCCGATGCTGGTGGCCTACTCGGCGACCAAAGCCGCCATGCTGAACATGTCTGGCAGTCTGGCGCAGTTGCTGGCAGAGAAGGGCATCCGCTCCAACACCGTTGCTCCCGGCCCAATCTGGACGCCGCTGATCCCGGCCACCATGCCGGCGGAGCAAGTGAAAGAGCTGGGCAGCGCGATGCCGATCAAGCGCGTCGGCCAGCCGGCAGAGCTGGCAGCCCCGTATGTGATGCTGGCCAGCGACGAGGCGAGCTACATCTCTGGCGCGAACATTGCCGTGACGGGTGGCCAGCCCATCATCTAAGGAGGTGCGAATGGACGCTTACCCCTTATCGCTGACTACGCCGCTCGCCACTCATATCTTTGGCGGAGAGAAGATCCGCCAAATCCTCGGCAGAACGGGGCTGCCAGAGGGCCGCATCGCCGAGACCTGGGAGGTGAGTGACGTTGACGGCATGATCGCCACCGTCACCCACGGCACGCTGGCGGGCAAAACGCTGCGGGAGCTGACGCAGCGTTACCCCGACGAGCTGGTCGCGCCCGGCTGGCGCGGCCCGCACTTCCCGCTGCTCAGCAAGTTCATCGACGCCAGCCACCTGCTGCCGGTGCACCTGCACGCCAATGACGAGGCGGCGCAACGGCTTGAGCGCCAGCCCAATGGCAAAACCGAGGCGTGGCACATCCTGTGGGCCGCACCGGGTGCCACCTGCCTGCTGGGCATCAAGCCGGGCGTGGATCGCGACACCCTGCGCGCCGCGCTGCTGGCAGAGGAGTATGACGCGGTGATGTACCGCTTCCCGGTGCGCGCTGGCGATACCTTCTACGTGCCGGGCGGGATGCTGCACTCGTTCGGGCCGGACACGCTGATCTATGAGATTGAGCAGACCTCCAACATCCAGCAGCACGCGATGCCGTGGCGGATGGAGGATGGCAAACCGCTGTCGCGCGCCACGCAGGAGCGCAACATCGACGCGCTGTTAGAGGAGCTGCGGCCGGAGCTGCGCACCGTGCCGTTCCCCGGCCTGTTGCGTGAGGAGACGCCAGCCTGCCGCCGCATTATGTGCTGCGCTGGCCCGTACTTTGCACTGGAGCGCTGGCAGATCTCCGCCTCTTATGCCTACACCTTCACCTCGGCGCAGTTAATCTCCAATATCGGCGAGCCGTGCGACGTGGAGGCCAACGGCCAGTGTTACCGGCTTGGCTGTGGTGAAAGCCTGCTGCTGCCGGCGGCGCTGGGCAAGGTGCTGTTCCGTGGGCCGGGCGAAATCCTGGTGGGATATGTGCCCGATCTGGAACGTGACGTGCGTGCGCCGCTACGGGCGATGGGCTGCGATGCGCGCAGCATCGCGCTGCTCGGTGACGTGGATGACCAGTGGCGGTAACCGCCGCCAACCCAACAACTGCAAGGAGAGAGAATGGCCAGTTATAAAGTGGTATTTGAACGTGAGGATGGCAGCCATGCCAGTGCGGAGGAGCTGGTGATCGTCAGCGAGCATGAGCTGACGGACAAAAGCCCGGAAGTGCTGGAGCAGGCGAAACAGAAAGCCGGCGACAACGTCAAAATCATCTCGGTTGCACCGGTGCCCTGAGCAAGCCTACCAGCCGATGCCCCCGCCTGTCAGGCGGGGGCCATTTCCTCCTCCACTTAGCTTCCTGCCTGTTTACCCCACTGCCTTCCCCCGCATCGCTATCTATCCTGTAACTTGCAAAATGCTAGTGACCTCGCTAGAGTGACTTTCATTATGCAAATGAGGTGCTGATGAAACGACGAGACTTAAGTGAAGAGGCATGCCCCATCGCGCGCAGTTTGGATCGGGTGGGGGAGTGGTGGAGCCTGCTGATTATGCGTGACGCCTTCCACGGTTTGCGGCGCTTCGATGAGTTCCAGAAGAGCCTGGCCATCGCACCCAATATCCTGAGCCGCCGGCTGGCGACGCTGGTGGAGAACGGGCTGCTGGAGAAGCGCGCCTACAGCCAGCGGCCGCCGCGTTATGAGTACCACCTGACTGAGGCCGGGCAGGGGCTGGCACCGGTGCTGCTCAGCCTGCTGCACTGGGGCAACACCTACTTTGCGCCTGAGGGGGCGAGCATCACGCTGGCCGACCGCGCCACGGGCCGGGTGGTCACGCCGGTGCTGTATGACCTCGAGCAGCAGAAACCCATCAGCCTGGAGAGCCACCAACTGGTGGCCGGGCCAGCCGCCGATGAAAACATGGGCGCGCGCATCCGGCGCGCCAACGAACAGCAGGAGAGCGCAAATGAGTAAGCAACGCATCGTGGTGACCGGCATGGGCATCGTCTCCCCGCTTGGCTGTGGGATTGAGCCGGTCTGGCGACGGCTGCTGGCGGGCGACTCTGGGGTGGCAGAGCTGCCAGCGGCGGCGGTGGCTGACCTGCCGACCCGCATTGGCGGCCAAGTGCCGGACATCGCGCACGACCCGGAGGCGGGCTTTGACCTTGAGCGGGCGGTGCCAGCCAAGGAGCAGAAGAAGATGGACCGCTTCATCACCTTCGCGCTGGCCGCCGCCCGTGAGGCACTGGCGCAGGCCAACTGGCAGCCGGAGAGCGAGGCGCAGCGTGAGCGTACCGCCACGGTGATTGGCTCCGGCATCGGTGGCTTCCCGGCCATCGCGCAGGCGGTGACCACCACGGCGGAGAAGGGGCCGCGCCGTCTCTCCCCCTTCACCATCCCGGCCTTTTTGGCGAATATGGCGGCCGGGCACGTCTCGCTGGCCTTTGGCCTGAAAGGCCCGATGGGCACGCCGGTGGCCGCCTGTGCCGCTGGCGTGCAGGCGATTGGCGACGCGGTGCGCCTGCTGCGCAGCGATGAGGCCGACGTGGTGCTGTGCGGCGGCAGCGAGGCGGCGATCGATCGCGTCAGCCTCGGCGGCTTTGCCGCGGCGCGGGCGCTCTCCACCGGCTTCAACGACCAGCCGCAAGCCGCCTCGCGCCCCTTTGATACCGCCCGCGATGGCTTCGTGATGGGCGAGGGGGCGGGCCTGCTGGTGGTGGAGACGCTGGAACATGCACTGGCGCGCGGCGCCACGCCGCTGGCGGAAGTGGTGGGCTACGGCACCACCGCCGACGCCTACCACCTGACCGCCGGGCCAGAGGATGGCAGCGGCGCGCGCCGTGCGATGGAACTGGCGCTGAAGCAGGCGGGCGTGGCACCGCATCAGGTGCAGCACCTGAATGCCCACGCCACCTCCACGCCGGTCGGTGACCGGGGCGAACTGGCGGCGATCAAGGCGCTGTTTGGTGAGAACAGTGGCCTGGCCGTCACCTCCACCAAGGCTTCCACCGGCCACCTGCTGGGCGCGGCTGGCGGCATTGAGGCAATCTTCACCCTGCTGGCGCTGCGTGACCAGATTGCGCCACCGAACCGTAACCTGACACAGCCAGACCCGGCGGCGGAGGGGGTCGATCTGGTCGGCCCGACGGCGCGGCCCATGGCGATGGAGTACGCGCTCTCCAATGGCTTTGGATTTGGCGGCGTCAACGCCAGCGTACTGTTCCGCCGCTGGCAGGGCTAACGCGGCAAACATCAGAGAAATCAATCAATCCCCGGCCCGCCTTGCGGGCCGTTTTCTGTTCTCTCCTGCCGTTTGCCATGGGCTGAACGGCGGCGATTGCGCCGCCAATCGCCGCCATCCACCGTGAAAATCCCCGCTGTTGCCTGCCGGTGAAAATGTGACCGCTCTCATACTCTTACCGATGGTGTCTATACAAGCCACCGGTTCGTGACTTTACTCAAAAGGATGATTTTTCACCCTGCTTCAAGGAGATCGGGACATGATCAAGCTCGGCAGCAAGATTCATGATTTGGGTAAGGCACTGATGACGCCAATCTCGGTGATCGCCGCCGCCGGGATATTCCTCGGGCTGGCAGCAGCACTGCAAAACCCGGCCATTACCGGTAACGCCTTCGCCAACCTGCACTATCCGCAGCTGGTGATTGGCTTTATCCGGGCGGTATCTGGCGCGCTGTTCGCCAACTTGCCGCTGTTCTTCGCCGTCGCCACCGCGATGGGGCTGGCAAACGCCGAGAAGGCCACCGCGGCCTTTGCGGCCGGTATCGGCTTTATCAGCTTGCACGTCGGGGTGAGCTTCTGCCTGAAGGCGCAGGGGCTGACCGCCGCCACCACCAGCGTTGCGCACCTCACCGGGCAGGGGATGCCGGAAACCGAGGCGATGATGTATGCCGCCGAGTTCACCAACACCCTCGGCATCTTCACCTACAACATGAGCGTGCTGGGCGGGGTGATCACGGGCCTGATTGTGATGCTGCTGCATAACCGCTTCTACACCACCGCGCTGCCAACGGCGATCGCCTTCTTCGGCGGCCGCCGCTTTGTGCCGATCGTCACCGTGCTGGTGCTGCCGCTGGTGGGGGTGGTGATGGCGCTGATCTGGCCGGCGGTGGCGCAGGCAATCCTGTGGGTCGGCGAGCTGATCGGCAAGACCGGCGTGATCGGCACCTTTATTTACGCCACCTCCGAGCGGCTGCTGATCCCGACCGGCCTGCACCACATCATTAATGAAACGGTGCGCTTCACCCCAATCGGCGGCATGACCACCGTGGATGGGCAGAGCATCGTGGGCGCGCTGAACATCTTCAACGCCGCGCTCTCCAACCCCGGCACCATGGCTGATGAGGTGACGCGCGAGGCGACGCGCTTCCTGGCGCAGGGCAAGATTCCGGTGATGATGTTCGGCCTGCCAGCGGCGGCGCTGGCGATGTACCACGCCGCCCGCCCGCAGCACAAAGAGCGGGTGAAGGCGCTGATGCTGGCGGGCGGCCTGGCCTCGTTCACCACCGGTATCACCGAGCCGCTGGAGTTCTGCTTTATCTTCGTCTCACCGATCCTCTACATCGTGCACGCGCTGCTGACCGGCCTCTCCTTTATGTTGATGCAGTTGATGCAGGTGATGATCGGTAACGTGCAGGGCGGGGCGATCGACTTCCTGATCTTTGGCGTGCTGGGCGGCGCACGCACCCACTGGTGGTATGCGCTGCTGCTCGGTTTGATCTATGCGCCGCTCTACTACTTTATCTTCCGCTTTATCATCCAGCGGATGAGCGTGGAAACGCCGGGGCGTGAGAGCGAAGGGGAGCTGGGCGAAGTGACCAACTCGCCGCAACCGGCCACCGGCACCACTGCAGCAGTGGGCAAGGCCACTGCCGATGACAAGGCGCAGGTGATCATCTCCGGGCTGGGCGGCGTCGGCAATATCGTACAGGTGGACTGCTGCTTTACCCGCTTGCGGGTGAAGGTCAATGACATGGCGCAGGTAGCGGATGACAAGTTGAAAACCACCGGCGCGCACGGCGTGAAGCGGGTGACGGAGCATGACGTGCACGTCATCTACGGCCCGCAGGTGGAGACGATAGCCAACCAAGTCAAGGTGGCGCTGGGGGCCACCGGCTAGCAGGGAGCGAAAGAAAAGGGCGGCCAGTGGGCCGCCCTTTTTTTGCCGTGCGTCAGGCGCTGACGGGCAGCGGGGAGGGGGTCAGCACGATGGCGCGCCGCTGCTCATCCTGACCAAAGCGCCAGCAGTGCTGGTGGTACTTCGCCACGCTGTTGCGGTGGGCAACGCTCACCAGCGTCATCTCCGGCAGCTTCTCCACCATCAGCGTGTACATCTGCTGCTCGGTCTCATCATCCAGCGCGCTGGTGGCCTCATCCAAAAACAGCAAGTCAGGTTTCACCAGCAGCACGCGGGCGAAGGCCAGCCGCTGCTGCTCGCCGGGCGAGAGGCGGTGGCCCCAGTTGCCAGCCATGTCGAGCATCGGTTGCAGGTGTTTGAGGCGGCAGAGTTCGAGCACCGACAGCAGTTCGCTGTCCGGGTGGCGCGCCGGGTCATCCGGGTAGCTGAGCGCCTCACGCAGGCTACCAATCGGGATGTAGCTGCGCTGCGGCAGGAACAGCGTGCGCTGGCGGCGATCGAGCGCGATGCCGCCCTGACCGTAGGGCCAGACGCCCGCGATGGCGCGCAGCAGGGTCGATTTGCCACAGCCAGAGGGGCCAGCGATCAGCACGCTCTCGCCGGGGTTCAGGGTGGCGCTGGCCGGTGAGAAGAGCGGCTCACCATCCGGCAGCGTCAGTTGCAGCTTGTCCAGCACCAGCGCGTGGCGCGGCGAGTCGCTGTGCGCGATGTGGTTCGGCTGCGCCTCGATCTCCTCGACGGCGGCATTGAAGCCGGCCAGACGGTTGACGCAGGCTTTCCAGGTAGCGAGGTCGTTGAAGGCGTCGATGAACCAGGAGAGCGCCCCCTGCACCTGCCCGAAGGCGGAGGAGATCTGCATCAGCATCCCGAGCTGGATGGCGCCGGAGAAGTAGCGCGGCGCGGCCACCAGAAACGGGAAGATAATGGCGAACTGGCCATAGAAGGTGGAGGCGATGTTCAGCGACTTGGTGACGCGCATGATCGACCACCAGTTGCTGCGGATGGTCTCAAAGCGCCCCTCCAGCTGCTCGCGTTCGCGCGCCTCGCCCTGATAGAGCGCGATGGCGTCGCTGTTCTCGCGGATGCGGATCAGCCCAAAGCGGAAGTTCGCCTCAAAGCGCTCCTGATTGAAGCCGAGGCGAACCAGCGGCTTGCCGATCCAGCCAATCAGCAGCGAGCCGAGCACCGCATAGAGCAGCGCGAACCAGACCATGTAACCGGGGATGGTGATGTCATGGGAGCCGAGCATAAAGCTGATCGGGCCGCTCACCGCCCAGAGGATGGAGACGAAGGAGACCAGCGTCACCACGCTCGACAGCAGCCCGAGCGTCAGCGACAGGGTGCCGCTCGCCAGCACGTTGAGATCTTCGGCGATACGCTGGTCGGGGTTATCGACCGTCTGCTGCCGCTCGGTGTGGTAATAGGCGTGGTGGCGCATCCACTTCGCCATGTACTTTTTGGTCATCCAGCGCCGCCAGTACATCTGTAGTCCCTGCGTCAGGTAGACTTTGTAGATGGAGATGACGATAAAGGCCAGCGCCAGCCAGGTGAAGTGCAGCAGCTGCGTTTTGAATACGGCGTAATTTTTGTTCTGCAAGGCGTCGTAGAACACGCGGTTCCACTCGTTCAGCAGCACGTTGATATAGACCGTGGCGAGCGAGAGCGCCACAATGGTCGCCAGCATCGTCCAGGCGCGCCACTTCTCTTCGGAGCGCCAATAGGGCGCAATCAGGCGCCAGATTTGGCGCCACTGGCTGTATGTTCCCGGTGTATGTGTCATAAAAGCATCCAACTTCCAGCAAAGGGGCCATCATAACCATGGCCAGACAAAAGGCAGAATGAGTGTCAGTGATCCAACTGGCAATTATAGACTTGTAAGGATGTTTTTCGTTCCCCCCGCATGTGGTTGCGGGCCAGCCATGCAACAGAGGATGAGGTGATGAAGGGTTTGCCGACAGGGTGGACTGCCGGTGTGGTGCTGCTGGCCGGACTGTGGCCGGCGCTGGATGCCGCCGCCAGGATTGATGAGCCGGACGTGGAGGCCGACTGCGGCAAGATTGGCCAGTACGCCAACGCCGGGCAGGCGGCCTACCAACAGGGGGACTTTGCCAAGGCGCGTGAGATCTTCCGCGACCAGGTGGCCTGGAGCGAATTCTGCCGCCAGCCGCGCGACGCCACGGTCACCGCCTACAACAATATTGCGCTCTCCTACCTGCGGCAGGGGATGTGGCTGAAGGCGCGCGCCTGGCTGCAACTGGCACCGGATGATGATAAGTCACGCTACAACCTTGGCCTGATGCAGGCACAGCTTGATGCCCTGCCGCCGCCGCGCGGCCCGGCGGGAGAGTACTGGCAGTACGCGGGCTACGGCACCTGGAACACGCTGCTGGTGAAGCCGCAGGGCCAGCGCTACCAGATTGAGTACACCGGCCTCTATATGGGGCCGATGGCGCTCTACTACGGCCCCAATCTGGGCGAGTTCAGCACCGTGACGGCAATTGAGGGCGGCCACGCACTCTACCAGCAGACGGCGGACTCCGATTTCGGCAGCGCCTGCGACATCAGCATGGCGTTCAGCGACCAGCAGGTGACGCTCTCCACCCGCGGCGACTGCGGCTTCGGCCACAACGTGCGCGCGCAGGGGAGCTACTGGCGGGTCACCCCCTGACCCGTTAGATCACTGTGCGATCGCACCGGCCGCCGCTGGCCTTGTGGCGGCCGGGTGTGCTATTCCTATGGCATTACCCAAGATTAAATCCCTTATAAAATAGAGGGATATTGCCGGCCCGCGTCCCGCTTGCCGGTTCCCACCCTCCCCATCCTATACCGGCCGGTCTACCCGCCTGGGGTGGGTTTGTCTTTCTGCAAGGGCCGCCGCGGGCGGTAACACAGGAGTGTGTATGCCTATTTCTCTTCTGGCGCTGGCGATGAGCGCCTTCGCCATCGGCACCACCGAGTTCGTCATCATGGGGCTATTGCCACAGGTGGCGGGCGATTTACAGGTCAGCATCCCGCTGGCCGGCTGGCTGATCAGCGGCTATGCGCTGGGCGTGGCGATTGGCGCGCCAATCATGGCGATCCTCACCGCGCGCCTGCCGCGCAAGCAGACGCTGCTGCTGCTGATGGGCATCTTCATCATCGGCAACCTGCTGTGCGCGCTGGCCTACAGCTACAACTTCCTAATGCTGGCGCGGGTGATCACCGCCCTCTGTCACGGCGCATTCTTCGGCATTGGATCGGTGGTGGCCGCCAATCTGGTGGCACCAAACCGGCGCGCCTCGGCGGTGGCGTTGATGTTCACCGGCCTGACGCTGGCGAACGTGCTGGGCGTGCCACTCGGCACCGCCCTCGGGCAGGCGCTGGGGTGGCGCTCCACCTTCTGGGCGGTGGTGGTGATTGGCGTGGTGTCGCTGCTGGCACTCTACACCAAGCTGCCAGCGGTGAAGGAGGAGCAGCCGACCAACCTGCGCAAGGAGCTGGGCGCGCTGCGCGGGCTGGGCATCTGGCTGTCGCTGCTGATGACCGTCTGCTTCGCGGCGGCGATGTTCGCGCTGTTCACCTACATCGCGCCGGTGCTGACTGACATCACTGGCGTCTCGGAGCATGGCGTGAGCTGGACGCTGCTGCTGATGGGCGTCGGCCTGACGGTGGGTAACGTGCTGGGCGGCCGGCTGGCGGACTGGAAACTGCCGGTCAGCCTGACCGCCACCTTCCTGCTGATCGCGCTGTTCTCGGTGCTGTTCAGCGTCACCAGCCACCATCTGGTCTCGGCGGAGATCACGCTGTTCCTCTGGTCGGCGGCCGCCTTTGCCGCAGTGCCAGCGTTGCAGATTAACGTGGTGACCTACGGCAAGAACGCGCCGAATCTGGTCTCGACGCTGAACATCGCCGCCTTCAACATCGGTAACGCCATCGGGGCCTGGGTGGGCGGCGCGGTGATCGCCAGCGGGCTGGGACTGACCAGCGTGCCGGTGGCGGCGGGCGGTCTGGCGCTGATCGGCTTCCTGCTCTGCCTGTTCACCTTCCGCCGCGCAGCGCGCAAGGCCGCCGCGTGAAAAGTGGGCTAGCGGCGCGCCATCGCCGCCGCCAGCCGGGCCGGGAACTGCGCCGCATGGCGGTGCAGCCAGGTCATGAAGGCATCGACCACCTCTGACGAGGGGCGGTGCAGCGGCCGGATCAGGCTGACGGTAAAGGGCACCGCCACCTCAAACGGGCGGATGCCAATCCCGCCCTGTCCCGCCGCGTAGTCCACCGCCGTCAGCGGGTTGACGATCGAAATGCCTACCCCCTCGCGTACCATCGCGCAGACGGACGCGGCGCTGTGAGTCTCCAGCACCATGCGCCGCGCCACTCCCGCCTCCAGAAACAGCGCATCCAGCAACTGCCGGTAACTGTCGGTGCTGGAGAGGCTAATGAAGTTTTCCCCGGCAAAATCCGCCGGTGCCAGGCTGGCCTTCGCCAGCAACGGGTGCCCGGCTGGCAGCACGCACACCTCATTCTGGGTCATCAGCGTCAGGCGCTCAGTGCCAGCGGGCGTCAGGGTGGTCTCTGTCAGGCCGAGATCGTGGCGCTGGGCGGAGAGCCACTCCTCCAGCAGCGGTGACTCCTGCGGCACCACGCTCAGGCTGACGCCGGGGTGGGCATCGCTGAAGGGCTTGCACACCGCTGGCAGCAGCGACTGGCTGAAGGCTGGCAGGCAGGCGATGGAGAGCTGCGCCTCGCGGAACTGGCGGATGCCCTCGGCGGCGGCGCTGATGCGCTCCAGCCCGTAGTAGGAGCGCTGCACCTCCTCAAACAGCCGCAGCCCCTGCACCGTCGGCACCAGCCGGCCGCGCACGCGGTCAAACAGCGCCAGCTCGACGCTGCGCTCAAAGCGCGCCAGCTCCCGGCTGACGGTAGGTTGCGAGGTGTGCAGCAGCGCGGCGGCCTCGGTCAGGTTGCCGGTGGTCATCACCGCATGGAAGATTTCAATCTGGCGCAGGGAGAGGGCAGGCATCAGCGGCTCCGGTGGGAAAAGCCATATCATAGATGAATAGATACCCGGCAAACAGATATTTTCCCCCCGGCGGCGCGCCCGCTAGGATAGGGCCATCTCAACTTTGATGATGGACTGCCTGACCATGCCTTTTGCCCTGAATGACGCCTCCACCGCCCTGAACGCGGACAACCTGCTGACGCTGCCCGCCCGCTTCGGCTGCCCGGTGTGGGTCTATGACGCCGAGATTATCCGCCAGCGCATTGAGCAACTGCGGCAGTTCGACGTCATCCGTTTCGCGCAGAAAGCCTGCTCCAACACCCATATCCTGCGCCTGATGCGTGGGCAGGGCGTGCGCGTGGATTCGGTGTCGCTCGGTGAGATCGAACGTGCCCTGCACGCTGGCTACCAGCCGGGGCCGGAGGGGGAGATTGTCTTCACCGCCGACGTGCTGGACGAGCCGACGCTGGCGCGCGTCACCGAGCTGTCGATCCCGGTCAACGCCGGTTCCACCGACATGCTGGCGCAGATTGGCGAACGCCGCCCCGGCCACCCGGTCTGGCTGCGCGTCAACCCTGGCTTCGGCCACGGCCATAGCCAGAAGACCAACACCGGCGGCGAGAACAGCAAGCACGGCATCTGGTATGCCGATCTGCCGCAGGCGCTGGCGCTGATCCAGCGCCATGAGCTGAAACTGGTGGGCATCCATATGCACATCGGCTCCGGCGTGGACTACAGCCACCTCGAGCAGGTGTGTGACGCGATGGTGCGGCAGGTGGTGGAGCTGGGGCAGGATATTGAGGCGATCTCCGCTGGCGGCGGCCTCTCCATCCCTTATCAATTCGATGGTGAGCGGATCGATACCGATCACTACTTCGGCCTGTGGGATCGGGCGCGCCGGCAGATCGCCGAGCACCTCGGCCACCCGGTGAAGCTGGAGATTGAGCCGGGCCGCTTCCTGGTGGCGGAGTCGGGCGTATTGCTGGCGCAGGTGCGCGCCGTGAAGGGGATGGGCAGCCGCCACTTCGTGCTGGTGGACGCGGGCTTCAATGACCTGATGCGCCCGGCGATGTATGGCAGCTACCACCACATCTCACTGCTGCCGGCCGATGGCCGTGATGTGCAGGACGAGCCGCTGGTGGCGTCGGTGGTGGCCGGGCCGCTGTGCGAGTCGGGCGACGTCTTTACCCAGCAGGCGGGCGGTGGCGTGGAGACCTGCGACCTGCCGGCGGCGCGGGTGGGTGACTATCTGGTGTTCCATGACACCGGTGCCTATGGTGCTTCCATGTCTTCTAACTACAACAGCCGCCCGCTGCTGCCGGAAGTGCTGTTCGACGGCGGCGAGGCGCGCCTGATCCGTCGCCGCCAGACCATCGAGGAGCTGCTGGCGCTGGAGCTGCTCTAAGCGAACGGCCCCCGCACCACCGAGCCGCGCAGCCGCAGCTGGCCGGTGAAGGGGGCCAGCGCCGTCACCGGCTGGCGGTTCAGCAGCCGCAGCGTCTGGCGGATGGCGGTCTCCATCATCGCGTCAATCGGCAGGTAGACGGTGGAGAGCGCCGGTTGCAGGAAGGCCGCCGCCGGCTGGTCATCAAAGCCAAACAGCGACACCTGCTCCGGCATCGTTCGGCCCGCCTCGCTCAGCGCCCGCATCGCGCCAATCACCATGTCATCATTGCTGCAAAACAGCGCGCTGAAGGGCACGCCGTTGGCCAGCAACTGGCGGCACGCCTCATAGCCACCCGGCACCTTATTGTCCCCCTCTGCCACCCGCGCCTCATGGTAGTCAATGCCGTGGCCAGCCAGCGCCGCGCGGTAGCCCGCCAGCCGCTGCTGGGCGGTGGGTGTGCCCAGCGGCCCGGTGATGCAGGCAATCTCGCGGTGCCCCTGACCAATCAGGTAGGAGACCGCCTCAAACGCCGCCTGCTGCTGCTCGAAGAAGACGCAGCGGTCGCGCGCCTGTGGCACATCTCGGTTGATCACCACCAGCGGCATCGGCAGCGTCTCAAACAGCCGCATGATCTGCGCCTCGGACATGTGGCGGGTGTAGAGCACGATGGCGTCACAGCGCCGGTCTGCCAGCAGCCGCACCGCCTCAATCTCATCCTCTGGCGTGTCGTGCCCATCGGTGACGATCAGGTGCTTGCCGCTGGCCTCCACATCTTTCGCCGCCTGACGCAGCAATTTGCCGAAGTAGGGGCCATCAAAGTTGGAGAGCACCAGACCGATGCTGTTGGAGCTGCGGGTCGCCAGCGACTGGGCCAAAAAGTTGGGCCGGTAGCCTAGCTCCTCCATCGCGCGGAACACCGCGTCACGCGTGCTCTGCTTGACCTGGCCGGTGCCGTTCAGGACGCGGGAGACCGTCGCCTTCGATACGCCGGCGCGCCGTGAGACATCCAACATGGTGATCATCAGTTAACCATCCTCAGGTAACCGGCAAAAAAGCGCCGGAAAATCATCGATACCGCCGCAGTTTAGCATAGCCGTCGCCCGGAACCTGCCTGCCGGATCGCATGGGATCACTGCCCCTTGCGCCGCGATCGTCCCGGCTTACCACACAGGGTGATGTGGTATACCAAATAACAGAATTATGCCCCATTGGAATTCCAATTAGCGCTTCTGTGGGCGTGATCACAGATAAATTGTCACATTCATTTAACTTTGGCATACCAAACGCGATTAAGCCGCACGCGTTTATCGTTGTTCTTCCTCCGGTGCCCGGTGCCGCGCTGCCTTTTAGGCCGGTGCGCCCGTGCGCCATCATCGATAACGAGGTGCGTATGTCATACAAGGACCGGCTGATCGACTCCCTGGGGAGCTTTGCCAATACCTTCAACAGCTATCGCTACATCATGGCCATCAAGGCCGCCTTTATCACGCTGATGCCGGTGATCATCGTCGGGGCCTTCTCGGTGCTGCTCTCCAACATGGTGATGGACCCAAAAAACGGGCTGGCGAGCTTTGAGATCTTCTCCTTCCTGGCGGTGCTGAAGCCAATCATGACCAGCATCAACTATGCCACCCTGAGCTTCATCACCATCGGCGCGGTGTTCCTGATTGGCATCGAGCTGGGCAAGATCAACGGCAACCGCACGCTGTTCCCCGGCCTGCTGGCGGTGATCTGCTTTATCGCCGTCACGCCCACCACGCTGGAGCTGATGGTCAATGACCAGTTGCAGGTGGTGAAGGATGTGCTGGCGAAGCAGTTCTCCGACACCAAGAGCCTGTTCCTCGGCATGTTCATCGCCATCCTCTCCGTGGAGATCTACACCCGGCTGGAGCGCATCAACGGGCTGCGCATCAAGATGCCAGAGAGCGTGCCGCCCAACGTCTCCGCCTCCTTCTCGGCGCTGATCCCGGCCATCATCACCGTGGTGATCATCGCCACCTTCGGCTTTGTCTTCCACCGCGTGACCGGCATCTACCTCTATGACGCTGTCTACCGCGTAATCCAGCAGCCGCTGGAGTCGGTGGTGCAGAGCCTGCCCGGCATCCTGATCCTGATGTTCGTCGCCCAGCTATTCTGGGTGATCGGCATCCACGGCAACCAGATGGTGAAGCCGATCCGCGAGCCGCTGCTGCTCGGGGCGATCACCGTCAACATGACCGCCTTTGAGCAGGGCAAGGAGGTGCCGAACATCATCACCATGCCGTTCTGGGACGTCTACATGAGCATCGGTGGCTCCGGCTGCACCATCGGCCTGCTGCTGGCGGTGATGATCGCCTCGCGCCGCAAGGAGATGAAGGAGATCGGCAAGCTGTCGCTTGGGCCAAGCTTCTTCAACATCAATGAGCCAGTGATCTTCGGGATGCCAATCATGCTCAACCCGATCCTGGCGATCCCCTTCATCATCACCCCGCTGATCACCGGCACCATCGGCTACTTCGCCACCAGCCTCGGCTTTGCTGGCCGCGCGGTGGTGATGGTGCCGTGGACGACGCCGCCGGTGATCAACGCCTGGCTCTCCACCGCCGGATCGATGGGCGCGGTGATCACCCAACTGGTGTGCATCGGCGTGGCGGTGATGATCTACCTGCCGTTCGTCAAGGTGGCCTCGCGCCGGGCGGATGCCGCCCAGCTGGCGGCCGAGACGGCAAACGACCAACTGGCCCGCAACGTATGAGGTACGCATGAGCAAGGTTTCATTGGCACTCCCTGACGGATTCATCCTTGGCGCGGCGGCTTCCGCCTGGCAGACCGAGGGCTGGAGCGGCAAAAAGCCGGGGCAGGACTCCTACCTGGACGCCTGGTATCAACAGGATCGCCACGTCTGGCATCAGGGCTACGGCCCGGCGGTGGCGACGGACTTCATCAACCGCTACCCGGAGGATGTGGCGCTGATGAAGGCCAGCGGGCTGAGCCACTACCGCACCTCGATCAACTGGTCGCGCTTCCTGACCGACTATGAGACGGCGACGGTGGACGAGGAGTACGCCGCCTACCTGCACCGGCTGCTGGATGAGCTGGAGGCGGCGGGCATCGAACCGATGCTTTGCCTTGAGCACTACGAGCTGCCGGCGGCGCTGCTGGAGACGTATGGCGGTTGGGGCAGCAAGCAGGTGGTGGAGCTGTTCGTGCGCTATGCCGAACAGGTGTTTGAGCGCTTCGGCCACCGGGTGCGGCGCTGGTTTACCTTCAACGAGCCGGTGGTGGTGCAGACCCGCGTCTACCTGGATGCGCTGCGCTGGCCCTACGAGCAGAACAGCGCCACCTGGATGCAGTGGAACCACAACAAGGTGCTGGCGACCGCGCGGGTGGTGGAGCTGTTCCGCCGCCGCGGCCAGCCCGGCACCCTTGGCGTGATCCTCAACCCGGAGGTGACCTACCCGCGCTCGACGGCGGCCCACGACGTGCGCGCCGCCGCGCTTTACGATCTCTTCTACAACCGGGTGTTCCTCGATCCGCTGATTCTGGGCGAGTACCCGGCGGAGCTGCTGGCGCTGCTGCGCCAGCATGAGGTGCTGTTTGAGTATGACGAGGCGGAGCTGGCGACCATCCGTGCCAACACCGTCGATGAGGTGGGCATCAACCTCTACTACCCGCACCGCGTCAAGGCGCCGAGCCACGCGTGGCACCCGGAGACGCCGTTCCACCCGGCCTGCTACTACGACCACTTCGAGCTGCCGGGCCGGCGCATGAACCCGTCACGCGGCTGGGAGATCTACCCGCGCATCATCTATGACATGGCGCTGCGGCTGAAAAACGACTACCGCAACATCCCGTGGTTCATTGCCGAAAACGGCATGGGGGTGGAGAACGAGGCGCAGCACCGGGGCGAAAATGGCGAGATTCAGGATGACTACCGCATCCAGTTTATCGCTGAACACCTCTACTGGACGCTGAAGGCGTGCGAGGAGGGGGCCAACTGCCAGGGCTACATGCTGTGGGCCTTCACGGACAACGTCTCGCCGATGAACGCCTTCAAGAACCGCTACGGGCTGATTGAGATCGATCTGGCGCAGCAGCGGGCACGGCGGCGCAAAAAATCTTCTTACTGGTTCGCGGCGCTGAGCGAGTCGCGCACCCTGACCCTCGAGCTGGATGACCAGCCCAAATAGTGGAGCCATTGATGAAACGAATCGTACTCGCCTGCTCGGCAGGCATGTCCACCTCGCTGGTGGTCACCAAAATGGAGCGCGAAGCCGAGGCGCGAGGGCTGGCATTCCACATCTACGCCATCCCGGAGCAGAACCTGCGCGATGAGCTGCAAAGCTACCCCGGCGAGGTGGCGGCAGTGCTACTCGGCCCGCAGGTGCGTTTCAAGCTGGCGGCCAACAAGGCGATCACGGACGCGCACCAGGTGCCGATTGGCGTCATCGACAGCGTGGCCTACGGCACCCTCAACGGCGCAAAAGTGCTCGATCAGGCGCTGGGTTTGATAAACTAGCCGCCTGGGTTCCCGCCGGTCATCCGCGCCGGCGGGCCATTATTGGGACGTGGCAGGGTAACAGCGTGGAAAAAGGCACCATTGCGCAGGAAAAGAAACAGTATCAGGAGATTGGCCGCGACCTGCGTGAGCAGATCCAACAGGGCCACTTTCCGGTAGGCTCGCGGCTGCCGCCGGAGCGCAACATGGCGGAGCAGTATGGCGTCAGCCGCACCATCGTGCGCGAGGCGCTGCTGATGCTGGAGCTGGAGGGCACGGTGGACATCCGCCAAGGCTCGGGCGTTTATGTGATCCGCATCCCCTCCGAAGGGGAGCAGGATGATGACCTGCTCAATGAGATTGGCCCGTTTGAGGTGTTGCAGGCCCGGCAACTGCTGGAGAGCAACATCGCCGCCTTCGCCGCCACCATGGCGACCAAGGCCGACATTGAGAACTTGCGCCGCACCCTCGAGCAGGAGCAGCGGGCGATTGTCGCCAACGACACCAGCGGCGACAACGACAAGCTGTTCCACCTGCTGATCGCCGGGGCGACGCAGAACCAGATGCTGCTGGAGACAGTGAAAAACATCTGGCAGCGGCGCGACAACAGCCCGCTGTGGCAGCAGCTGCACAGCCACATCGCCACCCGTGGCTACCGGCTGAAGTGGCTGGCCGACCATCAGGCGATCCTCGCCGCGCTGCGCCGCCGCGACGTGATGGGCTCCTACCAAGCGATGTGGCAGCACATGGAGAACGTGAAGAACACGCTGATGGAGCTGTCTGACGTGGATGCGCCGGAGTTTGACGGCTACCTGTTTGAGTCGGTGCCGATCTTCCAGGGCAAGCTGGTGTGACCCATGCTGACCTATGATCTGCTGGCCGACTTCCCGGCCCACCAGCCACAGGTGACCGAGTGGCTCTGGCAGGCGTTCGGCAGCGCCGAGAGCCGTCCCTTCTTTGCCGCGCTGGTGCAAAACAGCCTGCGGCGCGATGGCCTGCCCATCACCTTTATTGCCCGTGACGGCGAGCGGCTGGCTGGCACCGTCGGCCTATGGCGCAGCGACCTGCTCAGCCGGCAGGATCTCACCCCGTGGCTGGCGGCGCTCTACGTGGATGCGGACTACCGTGGGCAGGGGCTGGGCGAACGGCTGCAACAGCACGCCATCGCCGCCGCCCGGCAGGCCGGATTCCACGACCTCTACCTCTATGCCAGCTTCCGCGGCTACTACGAACGCCACGGCTGGCAGCCGATTGGCGACGGCATGGAGTACCCGGCCGAGCCGGTGACCATCTACCACCGGGCGCTGGGAGACGATTAGTCGCTGGCCGGGGTCACCACGCCGCGCAGGGCGCTGACTGGCGGGGCCATCACCGAGTGGCGGCGCACTAGTGTCGGGTTGAACATGTGGGTGGTTTCCGGCAGCGGCGTGCCGTTCGCCAGCGCCAGCGCCAGTTCGGCGGCCTGATTGGCCATCGTCACCACCGGGTAGCGGATGGTGGTGAGGCGTGGCCGCAGGTAGCGTGAGATCAGCACATCATCAAAGCCAATCATCGACATCTGCTGCGGCACCTCAATGCTGTTGTCGCTCAATACCGAGAGCGCGCCAGCGGCCATCGGGTCGTTGTAGCAGGTGACGGCGGTGAAGGTCTGGCCGTGGCCGAGCAGGTCGGTCATCGCCCGTTCGCCGCCAATCTCATCCGGCTCACCGTAGGCGATCAGGCGGTCATCCACCGGGATATTGTGCTCCTTCAGGGCGTCCAGATAGCCCTGTAACCGGTCATGGGCGTCGGAAATTTGGTGGTTGGAGCAGATCACCGCGATGCGCTGGTGGCCCGCCTGGATCAGGTGGCGCGTCGCCAGCCAGCCGCCGTGGTGATCATCCAGCGCCACACAGCGCGCCTCAAAGCCCGGCAGAATGCGGTTGATCAGCACCATGCCGGGGATCTGCGCCATCAGCCCGGCCAACTCCTCATCCGGCAGCTTCTTGGCGTGCACCACCAGCGCGCCGCAGCGGTGGCGGATCAGCTGCTCAATCGCCTGCCGCTCCTTCTCAATGGTGTGGTAGCCGTTGCCAATCAGCAAAAAGTTGCCGGTGTTGTAGGCGACCTGCTCCACCGCCTTGACCATCGCGCCAAAGAAGGGATCGGAGACGTCGCTGACCACCAGACCGAGGGACTCGCTGGACTGCTGCGCCAGCGCGCGGGCGTTGGCGTTGGGGTGATACTGCAACTGCTCCATGGCGCTCAGTACGCTCAGGCGCGAGCTTTCGCTGGCTTTCGGGGAGTGGTTGATAACGCGTGATACCGTGGCAACGGAAACGCCCGCCAGCCTGGCAACATCCTTAATCGTGGCCATAGTTATTCCATCATGCAGTGTGAACGTCGAGATCATCCACAGTGGGGTAATCGATTACATCGCCAGTTTTGCGGAAAAGCGCGGCGGCTGCAAGCGAGCCAGATCCCATCCCGGCACTGCAAACGCGACAATAGCCGTTTTATCCCTCAATCCAGCCAAAGGGTGACTTATCACGGCATTTGTCGGGAGAAATGGCAGCGGTTACAGCGTCGGTTCACTGTGCAGGGTCGGGGCCGGGCTGGGCGGCGGCAGGTAGTGGTGGGTGATCACCGCAGCGGCGGCAGCGATGTCCACCGGGCAGCCCGCGCGCGCCAGCGCCGCGCCATAGGCCGCCACGTTGGCCAACACCGTCGGGAAGGCGGCCTGCGCACCGGTGTGGTGGAGCCGCACCAGCTGGCGGGCGATCGGCCCGACGCCAGCGCTGATCTCTGCCCCCAGCCCGGCGGCATCGGTGAGCAGCGCGTCAATGTCCACCCCGCCGGCACCGGGGCGGCGGTCAACAGCGCCGAGGCGTAGGCATCCTCTGGCTGCCAGGGCACGATGCCCAGCGCCCGCAGCCCGGCGCGGGTGGCCTGCGCCGCCTTCAGGTGGCGGTTAATCAGGCTCACCAGCCCCTCCTGATCCAGCCGGTCGAGCGCCGACTCCAGCGCCCAGAAGTCGAGCGCGCTGGGGTGCCCGGCAGCGCCTGTCGGCCACGCCCCAGCCACTGGCGCTTCAATTCCGGCAGCGAGAGGCAGGATTGCGCCCAGGCCGGCGGCGTCGCCAGTTGCGCCCAAGCGCGCGGGCTGACGCTCAGTGCCGAGACGCCCGCCGGGCCGCCGAGCGCCTTCTGTGGCCCTATCACCGCGATGTCGATGCCCAGCGCGTCCACCTCCAGCGTGTGCGCGCCAAATGAGGCCACCGCATCCACCACCAGCAGCGCGCCACGCCGCCGCACCCGCTCGGCAATCTCCGCCAGCGGGTTGAGGATGCCGCTGGCCGACTCGCCATGCGCCAGCACCACCGCATCCAGCTTTGGCATCGCCGCCAGCGCCTGATCAAAGGCGTTGAGGGTGAGCGGGTAGCCCGAGCGCGCCTTGGCGTCATGCACCTCCGCGCCGCCGCGCCGCAGCCACTGGCTGAAGTAGAGGCCATAGGGGCTGCTCACCACGTTCAGCAGATGCTGGCCCGGCCGGGCGAGGCTGACCGCCACCGCCTCCAGCGCCAGCATCGCCTCGCCCTTAAACAGCAGCACGTCATGGCGCGTGCCCAGCAGGCGCGCCAGCCGGTCGGCCAGCGGCGCAAAGCGCGACGGCGGGTAGGGCGGCAGGTTGAGCAGCGGGTGCCAAGCGACGTCGGCCATGTTCACTCCTCGCGATGGGGTATAGGTAAAGTGTAGAAGCCCGCAGCAGCAAATGTGGAGCGGCGGGCGTGAGGGTGGTACTTTGTGCGTCAGCCCAAATACCAGCCGTAAAGAGAACCATGCCGACACAACGTTTCCCACATTTGGCGCACTGGGGCGCCTACACCGCCGTGGTGGAGGAGGGCGTATTGACGCGCTGCGAACCCTTCGCCGCCGATCGCCACCCCTCACCGATGCTCGACGCCATTCCGGCGGCGGTCTACTCCGACACTCGCATCCGCAAGCCAGCGGTGCGCCGCTCCTGGCTGTTGCAGCGTGAGCGCAGCGACCGCAGTTTGCGCGGCCACGAGCCATTCGTGGAGGTGGAGTGGGAGGTCGCCCTCGATCTGATCGCCGAAGAGAACCGCCGCGTGCGGGCGCAGTATGGCGCTTCCGGCATCTTTACCGGCTCCTACGGCTGGTCATCGGCCGGGCGGCTGCACCACGCGCGCTCGCTGGTGCGCCGCTTCTACTTCAGCGGCGGCGGCGGGGTCGATCAAGTCGGCAACTACAGCTGGGGCGCGGCACAATTCTTCCTGCCCTATGTGATTGGCACCTTCAGCCCGCTGACCGGCCGCGTCACCTCCTGGGAGAGCGTGGCGGAGCACTGCCAGCTGCTGGTGGCCTTTGGCGGGCTGGCGCTGAAGAACGCGCAGGTCGCCTCTGGCGGCGCGGGCGAGCACACGCTGCAACCCTGGCTGGAGCGGCTGGCGGCGCAGGGCACGCCGGTGATCAACATCAGCCCGACGCGCGACGACTGCCCGGCCTTCCTTAACGCCGAGTGGATCCCGATCCGCCCTAACACCGACGTGGCGCTGATGCTGGCGCTCGGGCAGGAGATCGCCCGCCTCGGCGCGGCGGATGAGGCGTTCCTTGCCAGCCACTGCACCGGCTACCCGCAGCTGCTGGCCTATCTAAATGGCGACAGCGACGGCGTGGCGAAGACCCCGGCGTGGGCCGAGGGGATCACTGGCATCCCGGCGGCGCGCATCCGCCAGCTGGCGCAGCAACTGATTGGCGTGCGCAGCTTCATGACCGGTGCCTACGCGGTGCAGCGCGCCCACCGTGGCGAGCAGCCCTACTGGATGATGATCGCCCTGAGCGCGATGCTCGGGCAGGTCGGGCTGCCGGGCGGCGGCTTCTCCTTCGGCCACGGCTCGATGAACAGCGTCGGCAACCCGCGCCACGATACCCCCGGCCCATCGATGGCGGTGGGCACCAACCCGGCGGGGCTGGCGATCCCGGTGGCGCGCATCGCCGACATGCTGCTCCATCCCGGCGAGCCTTACCACTTTCAGGGCGAGACGCACCACTACCCGGACATCCATCTGGTGCACTGGGCCGGTGGCAACCCCTTCCACCACCACCAGCAGCTCAACCGCCTGCTGGCGGGCTGGCAGAAGCCGGAGACGGTGATTGTGCAGGATATCTGGTGGACGCCAGCGGCGAAAATGGCCGACATCGTGCTGCCGGTGACCACCACACTGGAGCGCAACGATATCGGCGGCTCCTCGCGTGACCGTTTTGTCTTCGCCATGCATCAGGCGATTGCGCCGCAGCATCAGGCGCGCAATGACTTCGACATCTTCAGCGAGCTGGCGGAGCGGCTCGGCTACCGTGACGCCTTCACCGGCGGGCGCGACGAGCAAAGCTGGCTGCGCCACCTCTATGCCGAGTGCGGCGCGGCGCAGGTTGGCACCGGCGTCGAGTGGCCAGACTTTGAGACGTTCTGGCAGCGCGGCCACGTCGAACTGCCGAAACCCGCCACCCCTTACGTCTTCTTTGAGCGCTTCCGCCAGGATCCGGCGCGCCATCCGCTGAAGACGCCGAGCGGCCGCATCGAACTCTACAGCGAGACACTGGCGCGCCACGACCAACCGGACATGGCACCGCACCCGCAGTGGCAGCCGCCGGTGGAGTGGCTGGGCGCGGCCGATCGCTGGCCGCTGCACCTGATCACCGTGCAGCCCGCCGACCGCCTGCACAGTCAACTCGACCAGACGCCGCAGGCGCAGGGCAACAAAACCGCCGGTAAGGAGACGATCCAGATGCACCCCGCCGACGCCGCCGCGCGTGGCCTGCACGAGGGGGCACAGGTGCGGGTACACAATGAGCGTGGTGCCTGCCTGGCCGGATTGCGGCTGAATGAGGGGCTGGCCCGCGGCGTGGTGGTGATGGCGACCGGAGCGTGGTTCGACCCCGGCTTTGGCGCGGCGTGGTCAGGCACCGAGCAGGCTGGCAACCCGAATGTCTTGACGCTCGACATTGGCACCTCCTCCCTGACGCAGGGGCCAAATGCCATGAGCTGTCTGGTGGAGGTCAGCGCCACCTGACCCCCTTTTAATCCGTTGATTACATGCGGGGATACGAATTTACAGTTGGTTGCATTTAGAGCAGAACTCTTTCGATTCTGCGGTAGTTTCTTAAGAGGGGGATCTCTAGAGTATGAGGTCCCAGAGGTATTGATTGGTGAGAAATCAGCATACTCTGTATGTTGAGAACCTATTCAATTGCACCAACCTACGCGGATGCGTAGGTTTTTTTTTGCCTGCGATCTCCCCCTGCCAAGCAGCTATCCTTAATTCACGCGTTAGCCGTGCCTTATCGTCAGCCACCGATGGGTGCGGTATCCTGTCGCCTGTTTTGGGCTGGCATTTTGCTGGCCCTGTTTCCTCATAAGGAGATGGGCTGTGTATGCACTGCTGAGGGGATTGCTCCGAATCCTGTTCCGTGTCTCGGTCAACGCCGACCCGGCGCTGTTCCGGCATGACAAACTATTGATCACGCCAAACCATGTCTCTTTCCTCGACGGCGCGCTGCTGGCGCTGTTCCTGCCGGTGAAGCCGGTATTTGGCGTCTACAGCCGCATCGCCGATCGCTGGTACATGCGCCTGATTACGCCCTATGTGGACGTGGTGCCGCTCGACCCCACCAGCCCAATGGCCATCAAGCGGCTGGTGCGTGAGGTGCAGGCGGGCCGGCCGGTGGTGGTGTTCCCCGAGGGGCGCATCACTATCACCGGCTCATTGATGAAGGTGTATGACGGCGCGGCCTTTATCGCCGCCCGCGCCGGTGCGGCCGTGGTGCCGGTGCGCATCGAGGGAGCGGAGTTCACGCCGTTTGGCCGCCTGCGCGGCAACTTCAAGATCCGCCTGTTCCCGAAGATCACCATTGAGGCGCTGCCCGCCACCCGGCTGCCGATGCCGGACGCGCCGCGCGCCCGCGACCGCCGGATTTTGGCTGGCCAGCACCTGCACCAGATCATGATGGACGCGCGCATGGCGACGCTGGCACCGCAGACGCTGTTTGAGGCACTGCTGGCGGCGCAGACGCGCTACGGCCGCTTCAAGCCCTGCATCGAGGACATCAATTTCCACGAGGACAGCTACCACGGGCTGCTGAAGAAGTCCCTTGGCGTCAGCCGCATCCTGCAACGCTTCACCCGCGAGGGCGAGCACGTTGGCCTGCTGCTGCCGAACGCCACTATCACCGCCGCGGCGATCTTTGGTGCCACCCTGCGTGGCCGGGTGCCAGCGATGCTCAACTACACTGCGGGCGCGAACGGCATCCGCAGCGCCATGCGCGCGGCCGAGATCCACACCATCGTCACCTCGCGCCAGTTCCTCGAGAAGGGCAAGCTGACCGAGCTGCCAGCGCAGGTGCCTGAGGCGGAGTGGGTCTACCTGGAGGATCTCAAGGATACCGTCACCCGCGAGGACAAGATCTGGATCCTGAAGCACCTGATCTTCCCGCACCGAGCGATGACGCCGCAGCGTCCCGACGACGCGGCGCTGATCCTGTTTACCTCCGGTTCCGAGGGCAACCCCAAGGGGGTGGTGCACAGCCACCGCAGCCTGCTGGCGAACGTCGAGCAGATCCGCACCGTCGCTGACTTCACGCCGCGTGACCGCTTTATGTCGGCGCTGCCGCTGTTCCACGCCTTCGGCCTGACCGTCGGGCTGTTCACGCCGCTGCTCACCGGTAGCCGGGTGTTCCTCTACCCCAGCCCGCTGCACTACCGGGTGGTGCCGGAACTGGTCTACGACCGCAACTGCACCGTGCTGTTCGGCACCTCCACCTTCCTGGGCAACTATGCGCGCTTCGCCCACCCCTATGACTTCGCGCGCGTGCGCTACGTGGTGGCCGGGGCGGAGAAGCTCTCTCAGGCCACCCGTCAGGTGTGGCAGGAGAAGTATGGCATCCGCATTCTGGAGGGCTATGGCGTCACCGAGTGCGCGCCAGTGGTCGCCATCAATGTGCCGATGGCCGCCAAAACCGGCACCGTGGGCCGCATCCTGCCGGGCATGGCGGCGCGCCTGCTGCCGGTGGCGGGCATCCCGGAGGGGGGGCGGCTGCAACTGAAGGGGCCGAATATCATGAAGGGCTACCTGCGGGTGGAGCACCCTGGCCAGCTGGAGCCGCCAGTAGCGGAGAACGCCCAGGGGCAGCCGGAGGCGGGCTGGTATGACACCGGCGACATCGTCACGCTGGATGAGCAGGGCTACTGCACTATCCTTGGCCGGGTGAAGCGCTTCGCCAAGCTGGCGGGGGAGATGGTCTCGCTGGAGAGCGTCGAGCAGCTGGCACTGCGTGCCTCGCCGGAGGGGCAGCACGCCGCGGCCGCCAAGCCTGACAGCGCCCGGGGCGAGGCGCTGGTGCTGTTCACTACCGACGCTGGCCTGACCCGCGATGCACTGCTACAGGCGGCGCGTGAATCCGGCGCGCCGGAGCTGGCGGTGCCGCGCGACATCCGCGTCCTGAAAGCGCTGCCGCTGCTCGGCAGCGGCAAACCTGACTTTGTTGCCCTGCGCCAACTGGCGGAACACCCGGAGGCTTCCCATGACTAACCCGGCCAATGATCGCCTGCTGTCACGCGGCATGATGGCGGTGATGGCGGCGCAGTTCCTCTCCGCCTTTGGCGATAACGCGCTGCTGTTCGCCACGCTGGCGCTGATCGCCCGCGAGCACTATCCCGACTGGAGCCAGCCGATATTGCAGATGGTGTTTGTCGCCGCCTACATCGTGCTCGCGCCCTTTGTCGGGCAGTTCGCCGACAGCCTCGCCAAGGGACGGGCGATGATGATCGCCAACCTGCTGAAGCTGGCGGGCGCGGCGGTGATCCTCGTGGGCCTCAACCCATTTGTTGGCTACGCGCTGGTGGGCGTCGGGGCGGCGGCCTATTCGCCGGCCAAGTATGGCATCCTCGGTGAGATAGCCCGTGGCGAGCTGCTGGTGAAGGCCAACGGCCTGATGGAGGCCTCCACCATCGCCGCCATCCTGCTCGGATCGGTGGCGGGCGGCTTGCTCTCTGACTGGCACCTGACGGCGGCGGTCGGGGCCTGCGCGGCGGCCTACGGCGCGGCAGTGCTGGCGAACCTGTTCATCCCGCGCCTGCCGGCGGCGCGCCCGGCCAGTGGCTGGCACCCAGGGCAGATGCTGCGTACCTTTGCGGGCGCGACCCGCACCCTGTGGCAGGATAACGAGGCGCGCTTCTCGCTGATTGGCACCAGCCTGTTCTGGGGAGCGGGCGTCACCCTGCGCCTGCTGCTGGTGCTCTGGGTGCCGGTGGCACTCGGCATCACTGACCACACCACGCCGACGCTGCTCAATGCCTTTGTGGCGATTGGCATCGTGTTTGGCGCAGCGGCGGCGGCCTGGCTGGTGACGCTGGAAAAGGTGCGCCGCAGCCTGCCAGCGGGCGTGCTGATGGGCGGCGCGGTGGTGCTGTTCGCCCTCCAGCACCAGCTGGTGGGGGCGGGCGTGGTGCTGGTAGTGATTGGCGCGCTCGGCGGCTTCTTTGTGGTGCCGCTCAATGCGCTGTTGCAGGTGCGCGGCAAGCTGACCGTCGGCGCGGGCAACGCGATTGCGGTACAGAACCTCGGTGAGAACAGCGCAATGCTGCTGATGCTGGGCCTTTACTCGCTGGTGGTGAAGCTGGGCGCGCCGGTGATTGGCATCGGCATCGGTTTTGGCGTGGTGTTTGTGGTGGCGATTGGCGGGCTATGGATCTGGCAGGCGCGGCGCGCGCCCACCCGGTAATGCAACAGGGCGGACTCTCCGCCCTGTTTTTTTGGCCTTAGGGAGCCGGGAAAGTGAAGTGGCGGTGGATCGCCTCCAGCGCCTGCAACACCTCCTCATCCAGCACCAGATCCTGGCTGTCGATGTTGGTCTTCAGCTGCTCCAGGTTGGTCGCGCCCAGCAGCGTGCTGGCGACGAACGGCTGCTGGCGCACGAAGGCCAGCGCCATCTGGCTCGGATCGAGGCCGTGGTGTTTGGCCAGCGCCACATACTCGGCGATCGCCTGCTCGGTGTGCTCACCGCTGTAACGGGTGAAGCGGCTGAACAACGTATTGCGCGCGCCAGCTGGCTTCGCGCCATTCAGGTACTTGCCGCTCAGCGTGCCGAACGCCAAGCTGGAGTAGGCCAGCAGCTCCACGCCCTCATGGTGGCTGATCTCCGCCAACCCCACCTCAAAGCTGCGGTTCAGTAGGCTGTAGGGGTTCTGGATCGAGACGATGCGCGGCAGGTCATGCTTCTCCGCCAGTTGCAGGTAGCGCATTACCCCCCACGGCGTCTCGTTGGAGACACCGATGTAGCGGATCTTGCCCGCGCGCACCTGCTCATTCAGCGCCTCCAGCGTCTCCAGCAGCGTCACCGCCGGTTTGTCATCTTCATAGCGGTAGTTCAGCTTGCCGAAGCAGTTGGTCTGGCGCTGCGGCCAGTGTAGCTGGTAGAGATCGAGGTAGTCGGTGTTCAGGCGCTTCAGGCTGGCGTCCAGCGCATTGCGGATGTTTTTGCGATCCAGCGCCTGATCCGGGCGGATGGCGGCGTCGCTGCCGCGTGACGGCCCGGCGACCTTGCTGGCCAGCACCACCTTCTCACGGCAGCCGCGCGCCTTCAGCCAGCTGCCGATATAGCTCTCGGTCAGGCCCTGTGTCTCTGGGCGCGGCGGCACCGGGTACATCTCGGCGGTGTCAATCAAGTTGATCCCGGCGGAGAGGGCATAGTCCAGCTGCTGGTGGGCCTCGGCTTCGCTGTTCTGCTCACCAAACGTCATGGTGCCCAGTCCCAGTACGCTCACTTCCAAAGAACTGTGGGGGATACGGTGATAGTGCATAGCCGGTTTTCCTTAGTGTTGAGAATGGAGACTGAAAAATGCGCCGTTATCGACGTTATCGCTTGTCATTGACTCATTAACACGTTTTTCTCTGCGCGCACAAGTGCGGTGCCTGATTGTATACCGGTGAGGAAGCGGAGCGGGGCGCCACGGGTGGTCGCGCTCCCGGCGCAGGCTGACTGGCCGGGAGGGAGGAGTAACGGGTTAGCGTTCAATCATTTGGTTGACGTTATCGGCGTTGATCTGGCGCTGGTTGCCCTGCTCATCGGTATAGCTGATGAGGCCAGTTTCCTTGTCAATTGCCGGTTTACCCTGGGTCAGGATCATATTGCCATCTTTTGTGGCAATCACATAGTCGCTGGCGCACCCGGTGAGTGTGCACGCGACGATCAGCGCCGATACAGCGATAGCCCATGTTTTCATGATGTTTTCCTTGATAATCGACGAAGAGGGGGACGTTTTAAGCGTAGCAAACTGCCATATAAAGCAAGGTAAAATCACCTCTAAAAATCCGAATTTTGCCGTCCGGCCCTCAATCAGGAAAATGAAAGAACTACAGCAGGAAGTGGCGCGCCAGCAGGGCGGCGGTGAAGGGTTTTTTCAGATAGAAGCCGCGTGGCAGGGTCAGGATCGGCTGGCCGCGATCGCCAATCGCCTCGGTCAGCGCCTTGCTGTTGGCCGCCTTGGGCCGCAGTTGCAGCACCTCGCCGTGGCGGGCGGTGATGCTCTCCACCTTGCCCAGCACAATCATGTCCATCAGCTCCTCCCAGTCGCAGCGCAACTGCGCCTCCTCCTCCGGGCTGGGCGACCAGAGCAGTGGTGCGCCGATGCGCCGCGCCGCCAGCGGCAACTGGCGCTCGCCCTCCACCGGCACCCAGAGCACCCGCGCCAGCTTGTGGCGCACGTGGCTGCGCTCCCAGCTGATGCCGCTGTTGCCGGTCAGCGGCGCGACGCAGACGAAGGTGGTCTCCAGCGGTTTGCCCGCGGCATCAATCGGGATGGTTTTCAGCTCCACGCCGAGCGCCGGGAAGTCTCGCTCGGCCTTGCTGCCGGCCGTCGCGCCGAGGTAGAACTCCAGCAACATGCCGACCCACCCCTTGTCGCGCTTGAGGTTAGCCGGGATGGCGATGCCCGCCCGCGCCGCCAGCTCGCCCAGCGACTGGCCAGCCAGTGCCTGCGCGCGTTGCAGCAGTTCCTCACAATCATTTGGCGGGGGCAGAGGCGAAAGGCTCATGGTAGTCACTCACGGTTGGTTGAAAAACATACAGTCGCGCGCGCCCTTTTTTGGCAGGTCAGGCACGTGGCGGCACATTGGAAATAATAGCATGATTTGTCTGGGGATTTTCCCGGCCCTTAGCAGGCATTTCTCAATCGGGCCGCTTTTTTTCACCGCCTGATCACTGCCTTAAACCGGATCTTGCACCAGGTTATCCACAGATTTTTTGGATAAGAGCGAGCAAAGCACATAACTGGTTCCATTTACAGCCTTGACTCTAGGCGTTTTTGCCGGTTTTACTCTTTTTATGCCCAATAAATTGGCGTTATCTGTGGATAAAAGCGACATTGGTCACTATTTGGACATATTAACATCATAAGGTGATATTGATCACATTATCATTGCCAGCCAGCCCGGCGTTATTGGGTTATAGCGCTGTTTTAAATAGGAATATGCCGATAGCTCCTATGGGGGTTTTTATCCACTGCCTGCCCCTATTTTACCCGGTTTGCCACTTCTGCACAAAGATATCCACAGAAAAAGTGAATAAAATGGCCCCTCGATCTGGGTATATGTTTATAACTTGGCAGCAAGCTGTGGGTTAACTCAATGTTATTCCGTGCGGCGGGCCGTGAAGCAGTGGTTTACCGCCTGTTGGGAGTGTGAAACAATCAAGACATATGCATTTACGCTTATTTGAGGTAGTCCGGTGATCGATGATGATGGCTACCGCCCGAATGTTGGTATCGTAATCTGTAATCGGCAGGGGCAGGTATTATGGGCCCGTCGTTACGGTCAGCACTCCTGGCAGTTTCCCCAGGGGGGAATCAACCCCGGTGAGACCGCCGAGCAGGCGATGTACCGTGAACTGTTTGAAGAAGTGGGACTGAACCGCAAGGATGTCCGCATCCTGGCCTCAACCCGCAACTGGTTGCGCTATAAATTGCCAAAACGTTTGGTGCGTTGGGACACAAAGCCGGTATGTATCGGCCAGAAGCAAAAATGGTTTCTCTTGCAGCTCATGTGCGACGATGCGGATATCAATATGCAGCGCAGCAGCACGCCGGAGTTTGACGGCTGGCGCTGGGTCAGCTTCTGGTATCCGGTGCGCCAGGTCGTCTCCTTTAAACGTGACGTCTACCGGCGCGTGATGAAAGAGTTTTCCACTACCGTGATGCCGATGCAGGCGCTCAGCCCGCCTCGCTCACCTCCCGCTTACCGTCGTAAAAGAGGTTAAGTCACGCAGATTATGCTCACGCGTTTGCGAGAAATTGTTGAGAAGGTCGCCGCAGCCACCAGCCTGAACGAGGCGCTGGATTTGCTGGTGAATGAGACCTGCCAGGCGATGAGCACGGAAGTCTGCTCCATCTATCTGGCAGACAACGATCGCCGCTGCTTCTACCTGATGGCAACGCGCGGCCTGAAAAAGCCGCGCGGCCGCCAGGTGGCGCTGGCCTTTGACGAAGGGATCGTCGGGCTGGTTGGCCGGCTGGCCGAACCCATCAACCTCGCTGACGCCCACAGCCACCCCAGTTTCAAATATATCCCGCAGGTCAAAGAGGAGCGCTTCCGCGCCTTCCTTGGCGTGCCGATCATCCATCGCCGCCAGCTGCTCGGCGTGCTGGTGGTGCAGCAGCGCGAGCATCGCCAGTTTGACGAGAGCGAAGAGTCCTTTATGGTCACGCTGGCGACGCAGGTGGCCGGCTTCCTGACGCAGGCGCAGCTCAATGTGCTGTTTGGCCGCTTCCGCCAGACGCGCGTCAAGGCGCTGCCCGCCTCGCCGGGCGTAGCCATTGGCACCGGCTGGCAGGACAGTTCGCAGCCCTCGCTGGATCTGGTCTACATGGCCTCCTCCCTCGACAGTACCCGCGAGCGCGAACGCCTGACGCGCGCGCTGGAGGAGGCGGGCGCCGAGTTCCGCCGCTTCAGCAAGCGCTTCACCGCCAGCGCGCAGAAAGAGAGCGCGGCGATCTTTGACCTCTACTCCCACCTGCTCAACGACGCCCGCCTGAAGCGCGAACTTTACTTTGAGGTGGATGGCGGCTCGGTGGCGGAGTGGGCGGTGAAAAAGGTGGTGGAGCACTTCGCCGCCCAGTTCGCCAGTTTGCAGGACGCCTACATGCGCGAGCGCGCCAGTGACCTGCGCGCCCTCGGCCAGCGGCTGCTGTTCCACCTTGATGACAGCGTGCAGGGCGACGTCGAGTGGCCGGCGCGTTTCGTGCTGGTGGCCGACGAGCTGACCGCCACCCTGCTGGCCGAACTGCCCGCCGATCGCCTCGCTGGCGTGGTGGTGCGCGACGGCGCGGCCAACTCGCACGCGGCCATTCTGGTGCGGGCGATGGGCGTGCCGACGATAATGGGCGCGGACATCCAGCCCTCGCTGCTCAACCAGCGGCTGCTGATTGTCGATGGCTACCGCGGCGAGCTGCTGATTGACCCGGAACCGGTGCTGGTGCAGGAGTACCAGCGGCTGATCAGCGAGGAGCAGGAGCTGAGCCAGCGCGCCGAGGATGACGTAGAGCAGCCCGCGCAGTTGCAGAGCGGCGAGCGCATCCACACCCTGCTGAACGCTGGCCTGAGCGCCGACCATGAAAAATTGTTCGGCAGCCGGGTGGATGGCATCGGCCTCTACCGCACCGAGATCCCCTTCATGCTCCAGGGCGGCTTCCCCTCCGAGGAGGAGCAGGTGGCGCAGTACCAGGGGATGTTACAGATCTTCCCACAGCGGCCAGTGACGCTGCGCACGCTGGACATCGGCGCGGACAAGCAACTGCCCTACATGCCCATCAGCGAGGAGAACCCCTGCCTTGGCTGGCGCGGCATCCGCGTCACCCTTGACCAGCCGGAGATCTTCCTGATTCAGGTGCGGGCGATGCTGCGCGCCAATGCCGCCACCGGCAACCTTGGCATCCTGCTGCCAATGGTCACCAGCCTCGAGGAGCTGGATGAGGCGAAACGCCTGATTGAGCGCGCCGGACGCGAGGTGCAGGAGGTGCTCGGCTACGCCCTGCCGCCGGTGCGCCTTGGCGTGATGATTGAGGTGCCAGCGATGGTGTTCCTGATCCCGCATCTGGCGGGCCGGGTAGATTTTGTCTCGGTTGGCACCAACGACCTGACGCAGTACCTGCTGGCGGTGGATCGCAACAACACACGGGTGGCGGCGCTGTATGACAACCTGCACCCCTCGATGCTGCGGGTGCTGAAGATGATCGCCGACCAGAGCCACGCCGCCGGGCTGGATCTGAGCCTGTGTGGCGAGATGGCTGGCGACCCGATGGGCGCGCTGCTGCTGGTCGGGTTGGGCTACCGCCACCTCAGCATGAACGGGCGTAGCATCGCCCGCATCAAGTACCTGTTGCGCCGCATCGACCTGTGTGACGCCGAGGTGCTGGCAGCGCGCGCGCTGACGGCGGCGCAGACCAGCGACGTGCGCCACAGTGTCTCGGCGTTCATGGAGCGGCGCGGGCTGGGCGGCCTGATCCGCGGCGGCAAGTAGCGCCACGCCCCCGTCTGCCGGGCCTGCCGGCAGACGCCTTTCTTTACAGATAATTTATCCCGCCGCGCCCGGCGTGCTTTTCGCCTATGCTATGATTCGCAACCTGCCGACCCCCCCTGGGGTAAACACTAGACAATTTGTGGTGATGGATGAGTAACAGCTATCTGGCGTTTCCGAACTTCGACCCGGTCATTTTTTCCATAGGCCCGGTTTCCCTCCACTGGTACGGCATGATGTACCTGGTGGGCTTTATTTTTGCCATGTGGCTGGCGGTGCGTCGCGCCAACAAGCCCGGCAGCGGCTGGACCAAGGAGGAGGTGGAGAATCTGCTCTATTTCGGCTTCCTCGGCGTGTTCGTCGGTGGCCGCGTCGGCTATGTGCTGTTCTACAACCTGCCGCTGTTCCTGGACAATCCGCTCTACCTGTTCCGCGTCTGGGATGGCGGCATGTCGTTCCACGGCGGCCTGCTGGGCGTGATCTGCGTGATGCTGCTGTTCGCCCGCCGCACCAAACGCACCTTCTTCCAGGTGTCGGACTTTATCGCGCCGCTGATCCCGTTTGGGCTGGGCGCGGGCCGTCTGGGCAACTTCATCAATGGTGAGCTGTGGGGCCGTGTCACCACCAGCACGCCGTGGGCGATGCTGTTCCCCGGCTCGCGCAGTGAGGATGTGGCGCTGGCCGCCGCCGACCCGTCGCTGCAACCGCTGCTGGCGCAGTACGGCGTACTGCCGCGCCACCCGTCGCAGCTGTATGAACTGTTGCTGGAGGGGGTGGTGCTGTTTATCATCCTCAACCTGTTTATCCGCAAACCGCGCCCGATGGGCAGCGTCTCTGGCCTGTTTTTGATTGGCTATGGCGCGTTCCGCATCGTGGTTGAGCACTTCCGCCAGCCGGATGCGCAGCTTGGCCTGTTTGACGGCATAATTAGCATGGGACAGATCCTCTCAATTCCGATGATCGTCGCGGGTGTGATTATGATGATTTGGGCGTACCGCCGCCCCCAAAAAAGTGTCGTGAGGTAAAATGAAACAGTATCTGGATTTAATGCATAAAGTGCTGCATGAGGGCACCCCGAAAGCCGACCGTACCGGCACTGGCACGCTGTCGATCTTCGGCCATCAGATGCGTTTCAACCTGCAAGAGGGTTTCCCGCTGGTGACCACCAAGCGTTGCCACCTGCGCTCCATCATCCATGAGCTGCTGTGGTTCCTGAACGGTGACACCAACACCGCCTACCTGCGTGAGAACAATGTCACCATCTGGGATGAGTGGGCCGATGAGAACGGCGATCTGGGGCCGGTCTACGGCAAGCAGTGGCGCGCGTGGGGCGCGGCTGATGGCCGTGAAATTGACCAGCTGACCAAGGTGGTGGAGCAGCTCAAGCGTGACCCGGATTCGCGCCGCATCATCGTCTCCGCCTGGAACGTCGGCGAGCTGGAGAGCATGGCGCTGGCACCGTGCCACGCCTTCTTCCAGTTCTATGTGGCGGATGGCAAACTCTCCTGCCAACTCTACCAGCGCTCCTGTGACGTGTTCCTCGGCCTGCCGTTCAACATCGCCAGCTATGCGCTGCTGGTGCACATGATGGCGCAGCAGTGTGACCTGGAAGTGGGCGATTTCGTCTGGACTGGCGGTGACACCCACCTCTACAGCAACCATCTGGAGCAGGCGCGCCTGCAGTTGACGCGTGAGCCGCGCCCGATGCCGAAGCTGGTGATTAAACGCAAACCGGCCTCGCTGTTCGACTACCGCTTTGAGGATTTCGAGATCGAGGGCTACGACCCGCACCCGGCCATCAAGGCACCGGTCGCCATCTAACCCATCGCTCTGCTGTATCAAACCGAAGCCAAGGCTTCGGTTTTTTTATGCCTGTCGCCCAGTGAGCGGCCGCGGTTTTGCGCGCGCGCTTCCAGAAAAATGTCGGAAACGGAAAACGCCGCCGCCGCGCTGGAAAGCGCGCCGCAGGGTTGGCATCTGGCGCACCAGCGGGGGGAAAGGCCGCGTAGAGTGGCTGGCATGAAAAACCAGAACGAGCAGGGCATGAGCTTACTTGAAATGCTGGTGGTGATGGCACTGGTTGCCATCCTGACCGCTGGCGGCATCCAGTCATGGCAGGGCGTGCGTGAGGCGCAACGGCTGCGCCAAGGCGCGCTGGCGCTCCAGACCTTTCTAGGGCGGGTGCAGGCACAGGCCAATGCCGCCAATGACAGCCGTTTGCTGTGGGTGGAGGAGGGCGTGCGCGGGTGCGTCACGACGCAACCCCCACCGCCAGCGGGCTGCGGCACGCCATCCGCGGTTCTCTATCCGGCGGCGCGCTACGGCGTTGCCGTGCAGGCGTTCAGCGGCAATGGCATGGGCTTCTATGGCCTGCGCAATACCGCGCAGCCGGGGCATATCACGCTCCGCAACGGCGCGGGGCATATCCGGGTGGTGCTGTCGGGGCAGGGGCGGTTGCGGCTATGCAGCGAGGATAACCTCAGCGGGGTGCCGCCATGCCGCTGAATCAGGCACAGGGCTTTACCCTGCCGGAGGTGCTGCTGGCGATGGCGATAGGCAGTGTGGTAATGCTGGCCGCCGCATCTGGCTACCCGCCGATCTACCTGCAAGGCCAGCGGCTGGGGCAGCGCGTCTGGCTGGAGCAGGCCCTGCATCAGGCCGCGAACCGGCTGGAGAAAGACCTGCGCCGCGCCGGTTTCTGCGCGGGCGAACAGTGCGGCACCCAGGCCATTCTGTTGGGCGCCGCACCCGGCGAGGCGGCTGGCTCCTGTGTGCAGGCTGCCTATGACCTCAACCGCAATGGGCGCTGGGAGCGCAGTGGGCCAGAGGCGGAAATTTTTGGCTATCGCCTGTCAGCGGGCGCACTGGAGACGCGGCGCGGGGAGGGCTGCCATGGCGCGGGCTGGGAGCGATTGCTCGATCCGGCGGAAGTCACCGTGACCGAATTCCAGCTGGCGCGGCAGGGCGAGTTTTACCGGCTGACGCTGGCGGCGCAGGGGGCGCGTACGCCAGCGGTACACCGCCAGATCGAACGCCTGATGCAGGGGAGGGCACGATGAGCGCAGTGAAACAGCGCGGCAATGCGCTGCTGCTCACCCTGCTGGGCATGATGGCGCTGGGACTGGCAGGGTTGCAGGCGCTGCACGGCCAGCTTGACGAGGCAGTGCGCATGACCGGAGATACCCGGCGCACGCTGCTGGCATGGAATCAGGCTGCCTCCGCACTGGCATGGGGTGCCACCCAGCGCTGGCCTGAGCCGCCACCCGGCCACTGGCAGTGCCGCACCTCTGACGCGGGGCGCAGTTGCCTGAAGGCCAGCGTCCAGTTGGGGGGATACCTGCTGCGCGGGCAGGGGCAGGTGGATGCACGGACGCCGCTCTACCTCTACCAGCTGGTCACGCGCGACGGGGAGGGGCAGGTGCAACGGCTGGCTGGCGGCTGGCTCGACTTCTGCCCGGAGAGAGAGCGCCGCGACTGCGATGTACAGGAGGTGCCATGAGAGGCCAGCAAGGATTTACGCTGGTGGAGATGCTGGTCGCCGCCCTGCTGTTCGCGGTGTCGTTGCTGGGGCTGCTGCGCTACCAGCAGGCGCTGGCCGCCGGGTTTGAGCGGCAGCGGCAGGCGCAACAGGCGTGGCAACTGGCCGGAGAGCGGCTGGAGGCTGCCGCCCTGTCGGCCACGGCAAAGGTGCCTTCAGCGCCGCCAGCGGGCTGGACGCTGGCCGTGACGGCCTCCCCGGCGGCCACGCCTGCCTGCCATTGGGCGAAAGTGGTGGTGGTCACACCGATGCATTATCAGGTATCGCTGAGCCGCCTGTTGTGCTAAAAACCCGCCGCGTGCTGTTGATTTACACCGACGTCAGGTTACAGTGGGGCTGCGGCGCACGCCGTCTGCTATACCCGTTATTCACTTCAGAGGCACCATGTTCACCGTCTACCACTCCAACCATCTGGATTTGCTAAAAAAATTGATTGCCGCACTGATTGAGGGGCAACCGCTTGCCGATCCCTTTGAGCAGGAAGTGATCCTGGTGCAAAGCCCCGGCATGGCGCAGTGGCTGCAAATGCAGCTGGCGGAGGAGTTTGGCATCGCGGCGAATATCCACTTCCCGCTGCCCGCCACCTTTATCTGGGAGATGTTTACCCGCGTCCTGCCGGGCATCCCGAAAGAGAGCGCCTTCAGCAAAGATGCGATGACCTGGAAGCTGATGTGGCTGCTGCCGCAGATGTTGCCGCAGCCGGAGTTCACCGCGCTGCGCCACTACCTGACTGACGACGGCGACAAACGCAAAATCCACCAGCTGGCGGCGCGGGTGGCGGATCTGTTCGACCAATATCTGGTCTACCGACCGACCTGGCTCGAAGGATGGCAGCGCGGTGAGCTGCAACCAGATTTGGGCGAGGCGCAGCAGTGGCAGTCGGTACTGTGGAAGCGGCTGTGTGAATACACCGAATCGCTGAACCAGCCGACGTGGCACCGTGCCAACCTCTACCAGCGCTTTATCTCCACCCTGCACCAGAGCGCGGAGTGCCCGCCGGGGTTGCCGAAGCGGGTCTTTATCTGCGGCATCTCGGCACTGCCGCCGGTCTACCTACAGGCGTTGCAGGCGCTTGGCCAGCACATCGACATCCACTTAATGTTCACCAACCCCTGCCGCTACTACTGGGGCGACATCCAGAACTATGCCTTCCTGGCGAAGTTGCAGAGCCGCAAGCGCCGTGACTATCTGGCGCGCGCGGAGGTCGATCTGTTCCGTGACCCGGAGCAGGCACCGCAACTGTTCAACCAGGAGGGCGAGCAGGCGCTGACCAACCCGTTACTGGCCTCTTGGGGCAAGCTGGGGCGCGACCATATGTATTTGCTGTCGCAGGTGGATGAGATTCAGGAGGTGCAGGCATTTGTTGAACTGGAGGATGATAGCCTGCTCCATGCGGTGCAGCGCGACATGCTGGAGCTGGATGACCGGGCGGTGCTCGGCATGACGCCGGAGACGCTGGCCAGCAGCGACGGCAAGCGGCTGCTTGACCCGCAGGATCGCTCCATCTGCATCCACGCCTGCCACAGCCCGCAGCGCGAGGTGGAGGTGCTGCACGACAAATTGCTGACGATGATGGCCGAAGACCCGTCACTGACACCGCGCGACATCATCGTGATGGTGGCAGACATCGACAGCTACGCGCCCTATATTCAGGCGGTGTTCGGCAACGCGCCGCCAGAGCGCCATCTGCCGTTCGCCATCTCTGACCGCAAGGCCAGCCAGGCCCACCCGGCGTTGCAGGCCTTCCTCTCGCTGCTGGAGATGCCGCAGAGCCGCTTTACCGCCGAGCAGGTGCTGGCGCTGCTGGAGGTGCCAGCGTTGGCCAGCCGCTTCTCCATCCATGAGGATGGGTTGCGGCTGCTGCGCCTGTGGGTCAGTGAGTCTGGCATCCGCTGGGGGCTGGATGATGACGCCATCCGCCAGTTGGCGCTGCCGCCGACCGGCCAGCACACCTGGCGCTTTGGCCTGACGCGCATGTTGCTTGGCTATGCGATGGAGAGCGAGGCGGGCCACTGGCAGGGCGTGCTGCCCTATGACGAAACCACCGGGTTGGCGGCGGAGCTGGCCGGCCACCTGGCCGAGTTGTTGATGCAGCTGACGCGCTGGCGCACCCTGCTGGCAGAGTCCCGCCCGCTGGCCGACTGGCTACCGCTCTGCCGGCAGATGCTCGACACCTTCTTCACCAAGGATGTGGAGACGGAGGGGGTGCTGACGGTGATTGAGGAGCAGTGGCAGAAGGCGATCAACTTTGGCCTCTCGGCGCAGTACCCGGAGGCGGTGCCATTGACCATCCTGCGTGATGACCTGGCGGCGCGCCTCGATCAGGAGCGCATCAGCCAGCGCTTTTTGGCGGGGCCGATTAACTTCTGTACCCTGATGCCAATGCGTTCGATTCCCTTTAAGGTGGTCTGCCTGCTCGGCATGAATGATGGCGTCTACCCGCGCACCCTGCCGCCGCTCGGCTTTGACCTGATGGCGCATCAGGTGAAGAAGGGCGACCGCAGCCGCCGCGACGATGACCGCTACCTGTTTTTGGAGGCGATGCTCTCCGCGCAGCAGCGGCTCTACATCAGCTTTATCGGCCGCTCCATTCAGGACAACAGCGAGCGCTACGCCTCGGTGCTGGTGACGGAACTGATGGAGTATATCGGCCAGAGCTTTGTGCTGCCGGATGACCTGGATCTTGAGGCGGATGAGAGCGAGCGGCGCGTGCGCGAGCATCTGGTGTGCTGGCATGCGCGAATGCCATTCAATGCCGAAAACTTTGTGCCGGGCCATGAGCACCAGAGCTATGCCAAAGAGTGGCTGCCCGCTGCCAGCGCCCTTGGCGAGCCACACCCGGACTTCAACCAGCCGCTGGATCCGAAGCCGCTGGAGGAGATCACGCTGGACAACCTGATGCGCTTCTATCGCCATCCGGTGCGCGCCTTCTTCCAGATGCGGCTGGGGGTCAACTTCATCCTTGAGGAGACCGAGCTGCCGGATGAGGAGCCGTTCGTGCTGGACAGCCTCAACCGCTACAAATTCAACAGCCAGTTGCTGAATACGCTGATCGAGGAGCAGGATGTCTCGGCGCTCTACGATCGCGTGAAAGCCTCTGGCGCGCTGCCCTACGGCGCGTTTGGCGAGATCTACTGGCAGACGCAATCCGAGGAGATGGGCGCACTGGCGGAGCGGGTGCGTGGCCTGCGTGGCGAGTCGCACAGCGAGGAGATTGCCCTGCAAATCGGTGGCGCGTGGGTGACGGGCTGGATCCATCAGGTGCAGGCTGATGGCCTGCTACGCTGGCGTCCAGCGCAGCTGAATGCGGTGGATGGCATATTGCTGTGGATTGAGCATTTGGCGTATTGTACATCGGGGGGCGAGGGGGCCAGCCGCAGCTATGGCCGCAAGGAGAGCGAGTGGCACTTCCCGCCGCTGCCAGCCGACGAGGCGGCGCAACTGCTGGGGCAACTGATTGAGGGTTACCACCAAGGGATGCGCGAGCCGCTGCTGCTGCTGAACAAGAGCGGCTGGGCCTGGCTCAACCAGTGTTATGATTCCCAGACCGGTGAGATCAAGCGCGACGACGAGACGCAGGGCAAGGCGCGCGGCAAGCTGTTGCAGGCGTGGCTGGGCGACCCGCGGATGCCCGGCGAAAGCGAGGATCCCTACCTGCAACGTGTCATCCGCCAACTGGATGAGGATGACATTATCCAGATTCAGCGTCAGGCAGAGCGCTTCTTGCTGCCCCTGATGCGCCATCATCAACCGGATGCCTGAAGGCAACCGGATAACCCCATGAAAGGACGCTGGCGCACTCCATCACTATACGATGGATGCAGAAAATGCGAGAGTGCGCCGTTTGGCGAAACTTTCGCCTCATAACCGGGTCTGACCCCATCGGGCCAGCCTGGCCTGACATTCGCAGCGTGCACGCAGAGTGGCCAGGCCAATTTGACGTTTACACCAGCGGTATATTTACGAAGTGATGGGAGAGTGGGAATGCGAAAACAGCTTACCTGTATTTCCAGGTTACTGTTGTTAGTGGTTTTTGTTTTGCCTTTCAGTGTATTTGCTCAGGGATGGCAGCCACTGGCGGAAACAATCAACAAGAGTGAACACGATCCCCGTCACTATCAGGCGGTGAAATTGGACAACGGGATGACCGTGCTGCTGGTCTCGGACGCGCAAGCGCCGAAGTCACTGGCGGCGCTGGCGTTGCCGGTCGGCTCGCTGGAGGATCCCAACAGCCAGCTGGGTCTGGCGCACTACCTTGAGCACATGGTGCTGATGGGGTCGAAAAAGTACCCGGAGCCGGAGAATCTGGCGGAATTCCTGAAAAAGCATGGGGGCAGCCACAACGCCAGCACCGCCTCCTATCGCACCGCCTTCTACCTGGAGGTGGAGAATGCGGCGCTGGCACCGGCGGTGGATCGGCTGGCGGATGCCATCGCCGCGCCGCTGCTCGATCCGGTCAATGCCGATCGCGAGCGCCATGCAGTGAATGCCGAGCTGACGATGGCGCGCTCCCGCGACGGGATGCGCATGGCGCAGGTGCGGGCTGAGACCCTCAACCCGGCACACCCCAGCGCGCGCTTCTCCGGTGGCAACCTCGATACCCTGAAGGACAAACCGGGTAGCGTGCTGCACAATGAGCTGACCGCCTTCTACCACCGCTACTACTCCGCCAATTTGATGGTGGGGGTGATCTACAGCAACCAGCCGCTGCCGGCGCTGGGGCAACTGGCGGCGGAAACCTTCGGGCGCATCGCCAACCATAATGCGACGGTGCCAGCCATCACCGCACCGACCCTGACGGCCGCGCAGAAGGGCATCATGATCCACGTGGTGCCGGCCCAGCCGCGCAAACAGCTCAAGCTGGAGTTCGCGATTGACAACAACAGTCAGGCATTCCGCAGCAAAATCGACACCTACATCAGCTACCTGATTGGCAACCGCAGCCCCGGCACCCTCTCTGACTGGTTGCAGAAGCAGGGGCTGGCAGACGCCATCAACGCCGGGGCCGATCCGCTGGTGGATCGCAACCAAGGCGTGTTTGCCATCTCGGTCTCGTTGACGGACAAGGGGCTGGCGCAGAAGGATGAGGTGATCGCTGCCATCTTCAACTACCTCGCGCTGCTGCGCCGCGACGGCATCAGCCAGAGCTATTTCGATGAGATTGGCCATGTGCTGAACCTCGATTTCCGCTACCCGGCCATCACCCGAGACATGAACTACATTGAATGGCTGGTGGACACCCTGTTGCGGGTGCCGGTCAACCATGCGCTGGATGCGCCCTATCTGGCTGACCGCTACGATCCGCAGGCCATTGGCCAGCGGCTGGACCAACTGACGCCGCAAAACGCCCGCGTCTGGGTGGTTAGCCCGGATCAGCCACACAACCGCACCGCCTACTTTGTGGACGCGCCCTATCAGGTCGAGCCAATCGCCCCGGCACAGTATGCGCGCTGGCAACAGTTGGGCAGCCAGATTGCCCTGACCCTGCCAGCGCTCAACCCCTACATCCCGGATGATCTGTCGCTGATCAAGGCTGATCCGCAGGCCACGCGCCCGCAGCTGGTGGTGGATGAACCGGGGCTGCGCGCGCTCTACATGCCGAGCCGCTACTTTGCCGATGAGCCGCGCGCCGACATCACCTTTGCCTTCCGCAACCCGACGGCGCTCGACTCCGCCCGCCATCAGGTGATGTATGCGCTCACTGACTATCTGGCGGGCCTCTCTCTGGATCAGTTGAGCTATCAGGCCTCGATTGGTGGCATCAGCTTCTCCACCTCGCCGGACAACGGGCTGGTGTTCAACGCCAATGGCTACACCCAGCGCCTGCCGCAGCTGCTGACTTCGCTGGTGGAAGGCTACTCCAGCTTTACGCCAACCGACGAGCAGCTGGCGCAGGCGAAGTCGTGGTATCGCGAAAAGCTGGACTCCGCCGAGCGTGGCAAGGCGTTTGAGCAGGCGATCATGCCGGTGCAGATGCTGTCACGCATCCCCTACAGCGAACGGGCCGCGCGGCGCGCGATGCTGGATGGCATCACGGTGCAGGATATCGTCGCCTACCGTGACAGCCTGCTGCACCTGGCCGCGCCGGAGGTGATGGTGGTCGGCAACATGACGCCGGAGCAGGTGCAGGCGCTGGCGCGCTCGCTGAAGACCCAGCTCGGCTGCACCGGCAAGGCGTGGTGGCACGGCAAGGAGGTGGTGATCGAGAAGCAACAGCTGGCCCTCCTGCAACAGAACAGCACGGGCAGCGACTCGGCGCTGGCAGCGGTGTTTGTGCCGCCGGGCTATGACGAGGTGAAGAGCATGGCCTACAGCGCGCTGCTGGGGCAGATTATCCAGCCTTGGTTCTACAGCCAGCTGCGCACTCAGGAGCAGCTGGGCTATGCGGTGTTCGCCTTCCCCATCTCCGTGGGCAAACAGTGGGGGATGGGCTTCCTGTTGCAGAGCAGCAACCAGTCGCCGGCCTACCTCTATACCCGTTATCTCGATTTCTTTACCCAGGCCGACAAGCGCCTGGCCAGCATGAGCAATGAGGATTTTATGCAGTACCGTCAAGGGATGATCAATGAGCTGACCCAGCGCCCACAGACCCTGAGTGAGGAGGCCGGCCGGTTCAGCAATGACTTCAGCCGTGGCAATTTCACCTTCGATACCCGTGACAAGGTACTGAAAGTGCTGGGCAGCCTGACGCGCGAACAGCTCCATACCTACTATCGGCAAGCGGTCATGGCCCCTGAGGGGCTGGCGCTGCTGTCGCAGTTGCAGGGCAGTGGCACCGAGCCAGGGAAAGCGGGCTTTGCCGCGCCGCAGGGCTGGACGCGCTATGAGAACGTCACCGGCCTGCAGGCTACCCTGCCGCAACAGGTGAACGGGCAATGAGTACGGCCATCCCGCTGCCGCTTGATCCCCTGACACTGCCGCTCTCTGGGGAGCGGCTGATTGAGGCGTCAGCCGGTACCGGCAAAACCTTTACCATCGGCATCCTCTATTTGCGCCTGCTGCTGGGGCTGGGCGGCGCGGCGGCCTTCCCCCGGCCGCTGACGGTGGAGGAGATCCTGGTGGTGACCTTTACCGAGGCCGCCACCGAGGAGCTGCGTGGGCGCATCCGCGAGAATATCCACGCGCTGCGGCTGGCCTGCGTGCGCGGCAACAGCAGTGATGGCATGTTGCAGGCGCTGATGGCGGAGATGACCGATCTGGCCGACGCCGCCGCGCTGCTGCTGGCGGCCGAGCGCCAGATGGATGAGGCCGCCATCTACACCATCCACGGCTTCTGCCAGCGGATGCTGACCCATAACGCCTTCGAGTCCGGCATCCTGTTCGAGCAGACGCTGGTGCAGGATGAGACGCCGCTGCGCCGTCAGGCCTGCGCCGACTTCTGGCGTCGCCACTGCTACCCGCTGCCGATTGCGGTGGCGCGGCCGGTGGGGCAGATGTGGAGCGGGCCGGAGGAGCTGTTGCGCGATCTGACACCCTACTTGCAGGGCGAGGCCCCGGCGCTGCGCTACCCGCCAGCCGAAGGGGAAACGCTGCTGATCCGCCATGCGCGCATTGTCGAGTGCATCACCGAGGTGAAACAGGGCTGGGCCGCGGCCGCGGCAGAGCTAGGGGGGCTGATCGGTGACTCTGGCGTGGACAAGCGCAGCTACAGCAGCCGTTACCTGCCGCAGTGGCTAGAGGCCGTCGGTGCCTGGAGCCAGCTGGAGACGTTGGACTACCAGTTGCCGAAGGAGCTGGAGAGGTTCAGCCAGGCGACGTTGCTGGAGAAGACCAAGAAGGGTGAGCCACCGCGCCACCCGGTGTTTGAGCTGATTGAAAGGCTTTATGCCGAGCCACTGTCGCTGCGTGATGTGGTGATGGCGCAGGCGATCAAGGAGATCCGCCAGTCGGTGCAGCAGGAGAAACGCCAGCGCGCCGAAATGGGCTTTGACGACCTGCTGAGCCGGCTGGATGAGGCGCTGCAATCGGCAGGCGGCGAGGCGCTGGCGGAGGCAATCCGCACCCGCTACCCGGTGGCGATGATCGATGAGTTCCAGGATACCGATCCCCAGCAGTACCGCATTTTCCGTGCCATCTACGGGCAGCAACCCCAGTGCGGGCTGCTGCTGATCGGTGACCCAAAGCAGGCGATCTACGCTTTCCGGGGCGCGGACATCTTTACCTACATGCGTGCCAGAGCCGAAGTGAATGCTCACTATACGCTTGGCACCAACTGGCGCTCCGCCCACCCGATGGTGGCCGCGGTCAACCGCCTGTTCCAGCTGTCGGATAACCCCTTCATCTTTGCGCAGATCCCCTTTAGCCCGGTGCAGGCCGCCGGGCGCAACCGCGATCTGGCCTTTGAGGTGGAGGGCGCGGTACAGCCGGCGCTGCACTTTTGGCTTCAGGCGGGCGAGGGGATTGGCGTCAGTGACTACCAGCAGTTGATGGCGCGCCAGTGCGCTGGCCAGATCAGCGACTGGCTCTCCGCCGGGCAGCGCAACGCCGCCTGGCTAGTGAGCGGGGGCGAGCGCCGCGCGGTGCGCGCCTCGGACATCACGGTGCTGGTGCGTAACCGCAACGAGGCGGCGCTGGTGCGCGAGGCGCTCGGCGCGCTCGGCATCCCGTCGGTTTACCTCTCCAACCGCGACAGTGTTTTTGACACCCCGGAGGCGCGCGACCTGCTCTGGCTGTTGCAGGCGGTGCTGGCGCCGGAGCAGGAGCGCGCACTGCGCAGCGCGCTGGCTGCTGGCATCATGGGACTCGACGCCCGTACACTGGCGGCGCTGAGCGAGAGCGAAACGGAGTGGGATGCGCTGGTGCTGGAGTTTGATAGCTACCGCGAGCACTGGGAGCGGCGTGGCGTGCTGCCGATGCTGCGCGAGCTGATGCGCAAGCGCCATCTGGCGGAGAACCTGCTGGTGAGCGAGGAGGGCGAGCGCCGTCTGACCGACTTCCTGCATCTGGGTGAGCTGTTGCAGGAGGCTTCGGCGCAACTGGAGAGCGAGTACGCGCTGGTGCGCTGGCTGGCGCAGCAGATCGCCCAGCCAGAGAGTCAGGCGGAGAACCAGCAACTGCGGCTGGAGAGCGACCGCCATCTGGTGCAGATCGTCACTATCCACAAATCCAAGGGGCTGGAGTACCCGCTGGTGTGGCTGCCCTTTATTGCCCACTTCCGCCCGCAGCAGCAGGCGCTCTACCACGATCGCCAAACCTTTGCGGCGCTGCTCGACTTGCGCGCCGAGGAGGAGAGTCAGGCGCTGGCGGAAGAGGAGCGGCTGGCAGAGGATCTGCGCCTGCTCTACGTGGCACTGACCCGCTCGGTCTACCACTGTAGCATCGGCATGGCCCCGCTGATTCAGGGCAACCGCAAAAAGCAGGGCGAAACCGACCTGCACCGCAGCGCGCTCGGCTACCTGATCCAGCAGGGCCAGCCCTGTGACGCCGCCGAGCTAGCGACGCGGCTGGCAGCGCTGGAGGGCGAGGGCATCGCCCTGACGCAGGTGGCCGAGCCAGCTGCGCAGCCGTGGGAGGCACCGGGCAACCCGGCGCTCACGCTGGCTGCCCGCGACTTTAGCCGCCGCGTCAGCGACAACTGGCGCGTCACCAGTTACTCCGGCCTGCAACAGCACGGCAGTGCATTGGCGGAGGCGCTGTTGCCGCGTCTGGACATTGACGCCGCCGGCGAAAACCCCGCCGAACCGGCTCCGGGCATGACGCCGCACGCCTTCCCGAAGGGCGCGTCGCCCGGCACCTTCCTGCATAGCCTGTTTGAGGAGATGGAGTTCAGCCAGACGCCGCAGAGCGACTGGCTGGCGGAAAAACTGGTGGCACACGGCTTTGGCGCAGAGTGGGGCGAGGTGCTGGCCCCGTGGCTGGAGCAGGTGCTACAGGCGCCGCTTGGGCCGCCGGGGCTGTCGTTGCGGCAGCTGACACCGGCGATGCGTCAGGCCGAGTTGCAGTTCTACATCCCGATCCGTGGCCTGCTGCACGCCACCGATCTGGACGCGCTGGTCAAACGGCATGACCCGCTCTCTGCCCGCTACCCGCCCCTCGATTTCCGGCAGGTGCAGGGGATGCTGAAGGGCTTTATCGATTTGGTGTTCCGCTGGGAGGGCAAATTCTACCTGCTGGACTACAAATCCAACTGGCTGGGTGACAGCGCCGCGGCCTACACCCAGCCGGCGATGGAGCAGGCGATGGCGGAGCACCGCTACGACCTGCAATACCAGCTCTACAGCCTGGCGCTGCACCGCTATTTGCGCCACCGTCTGGCTGACTATGACATTGACCGCCACTTTGGCGGGGTGATTTATCTCTTTTTGCGCGGCATTGACCGGCAGCACCCGGATAACGGCCTGTTTCGCTGTCGGCCATCGGGAGCATTCATCGAGCAGATGGACGCCCTGTTTGAGGGCCACGCGCTTAACATGGAGGCGGAGACACGCCCATGATGACCTTACTGGAACGCGCGCTGCTGGGCGGCGCATTGAGGCCGCTGGATGTGCAATTTGCCCGTTTTCTCGCGGATGAGCGCGAGCCAGCGCTGATGCTGGCAGCGGCCTGTGTTAGCGCCGAAGCGGGCAGCGGCCACGTCTGTTTGCCGCTGACCCACCTGAACGCCGCGGCGCTATTTGATGGCCGCCACCCGGAGCTGGCCGGTGCCATGGGTGAGCGCATCGGTAACCCAGACCACGGACAGTGGCGCGAATGGCTGCTGGCGTGGCCAGCGGTGAGTGACGGCTCCCGCCCGACGCCGTTGGTGCTGCATAAAGATCGGCTCTACCTGCAACGGATGTGGCAGTGCGAGGCGCAGGTGGCGAGCTTTATCGCCAGCGACTGCGACCAGCCGGCGGACACGCAGGCGCTCGCCGCCATCCTGGATGCGCTGTTTGGCGCGGGCGGCGCGGAGCCGGACTGGCAGAAGGTGGCGGCCGCCGTGGCCATCACTCGGCGCATCTCCATCATCTCTGGCGGCCCCGGCACCGGCAAAACCACCACCGTCGCCAAGCTATTGGCGGCGCTGGTGCAGCTGTCCGGCGGCAAACCACTGCGCATCCAGCTGGCCGCGCCGACCGGCAAGGCGGCGGCGCGCCTGACGGAGTCGCTGGGCAAGGCCAGCCGCGAACTCAATCTGTCGGTTGCCATCCCGCAGGAGACATCGACGCTGCACCGCCTGCTTGGCGCGCAGCCCAATAGCCAGCGGATGCGCCACCATGCCGCCAACCCATTGCACCTCGACGTGCTGGTGGTGGATGAGGCGTCGATGGTGGATCTGCCAATGATGGCGCGGCTGATTGCCGCCTTGCCGCCGCACGCCAGGGTGATCTTCCTGGGTGACCGCGACCAGCTGGCGTCCGTGGAGGCCGGGGCGGTGCTGGGCGATCTCTGTCGCTTCGCCGAGCAGGGCTACAGTGCGTCCCGCGCCGGCCAGCTTAGCGCGTTGACCGGCTGTGCGCTTGAGGGGGCCGACCACCCGAGCCACGCCTCCGTCCGTGACAGCCTCTGCCTGCTGCGCAAAAGCTATCGCTTCGATGCCCGCTCCGGCATTGGCCGGTTGGCGAGCGCGGTGAATGCTGGGCAGGTCCCGCAGGCGCTGAAGGCGTTGGAGGGAAGCTATGAGGATGTGCGCGGCTACCCGCTGGGCAGCGCCGAGGAGTACCAGCACCTGCTGGCGGTGTGTATGGAGGAGTACCAGCCCTACCTGAAGCAGGTGAACGCAGGCGGGGACGCCGCCGAGATTTTGGCGCTGTTCAACCGCTTCCGCGTGCTGTGCGCCCTGCGCGAGGGGCCATTTGGCGTCAGTGGGTTGAATGAACGGATTGAGCAGGCGCTGAGCCGACAAGGGGTGATCCGCCGTGCGCCGGGCGCGGCCGGACGCTGGTATGCAGGCCGGCCAGTGATGATCAGCCGCAATGACAGTGCGCTGGGGCTGTTCAATGGTGATATTGGCATCACGCTGCGGGACGCGCGCCATGAGCTGCGCGTCTATTTCCAGTTGCCCAACGGCGAGATCAAATCGGTGCAGCCCAGCCGCCTGCCGGCCCACGAGACCGCCTACGCGATGACGGTGCACAAGTCGCAAGGGTCGGAGTTCGACCATACCCTGCTGGTGCTGCCCAACCAGTGGCTGCCAGTGCTGACGCGTGAGCTGGTCTACACCGCCATTACCCGCGCCAAACGGCAGCTTTCGCTCTATACCAGCCAGAAAGTGTTGGCGAGCGCCATCAGCACTCCCACCCAGCGCCGCAGCGGGCTGGGCGATCGGCTGATGCAGCCCCTCGCGTCATAGACCTGACTAAACGCACACCGGCACCTTGAGGCGCCGGTGTGTATTAGAGAGAGTGGAGCGCCACAGGTCATTGTAGAGCGCCAGCTTTTCGGTCGGTCGCACGTCCTTACGGGCTGGGCGATCGGCTGATGCAGCCCCTTGCGTCATAGACCTGACCCAAACGCACACCGGCGCCCTGAGGCACCGGTGTGTATTAGAGAGAGTGGAGCGCCACAGGTCATTATAGAGCGCCAGCTTTTCGGTCGGTCGCACGTCCTTACGGGCTGGGCGATCGGCTGATGCAGCCCCTTGCGTCATAGACCTGACCCAAACGCACACCGGCACCTTGAGGCGCCGGTGTGTATTAGAGAGAGTGGCGCGCCGCAGGTCATTGTAGAGCGCCAGCTTTTCGGTTGGTCGCACGTCCTTACGGGCTGGGCGATCGGCTGATGCAGCCCCTCGCGTCATAGACCTGATCCAAACGCACACCGGCACCTTGAGGCGCCGGTGTGTATTAGAGAGAGTGGCGCGCCGTAGGTCATTGTAGAGCGCCAGCTTTTCGGTCGGTCGCACGTCCTTACGGGCTGGGCGATCGGCTGATGCAGCCCCTTGCGCCATAGACCTGACCAAACGCACACTGGTGCCCTGAGGTGCCGGTGTGGCATTAGAGGTCGGCCAACAGGATCTTGGAACGCCGCTGGTAGTTGTAGAGCGCCAGTTTCTCGGTGAGCAGTACGTTTACCTCGGCTGGCTGGAAGCCGCACACCGGCACCCTGAGGTGCCGGTGTGGCATTAGAGGTCGGCCAATAGGAGCTTGGAACGCCGCTGGTAGTTGTAGAGCGCCAGTTTCTCGGTGGGCAGTACGTCCACCTCGGCTGGCTGGAAGCCGCACACCGGCGCCCTGAGGTGCCGGTGTGGCATTAGAGGTCGGCCAACAGGAGCTTGGAACGTCGCTGGTAGTTGTAGAGCGCCAGTTTCTCGGTGAGCAGTACGTTTACCTCGGCTGGCTGGAAACCGCACACCGGCGCCCTGAGGTGCCGGTGTGGCATTAGAGGTCGGCCAACAGGATCTTGGAACGCCGCTGGTAGTTGTAGAGCGCCAGTTTCTCGGTGGGTAGTACGTCCACCTCGGCTGGCTGGAAGCCGCGCTCCTGGAACCAGTGGATGCTGCGGGTGGTCAGCACAAACAGCTTCTCTAGCCCCATCTGGCGCGCCTGACTGGCGATGCGCTGCAACAGCAACTCGCCACGCGAGGAGCTACGGTACTCCGGGTGTACTGCCACGCAGGCCATCTCGCCGATCTTCTCTTGTGGGAAGGGGTAGAGCGCGGCGCAGGCGATGGTCAGGTTGTCACGCTCGATGATAGTGAACTTGTCAATCTCCATCTCCAGCTGCTCACGCGAGCGGCGCACCAGAATGCCTTGCTGCTCCAGCGGGCGGATCAGTTCGAGGATGCCGCCGATGTCATTGATGGTGGCACGGCGGATCTGCTCGGCGCTCTCCATCACGATCTGGGTGCCGATGCCGTCCCGTGAGAACAGCTCCTGCACCAGCGCGCCATCTTCCTGATAGCTGATCAGGTGGCTACGGCGTACGCCGCTGCGGCAGGCTTTCACGGCCCCACGCAGGAAACGCACGGTATCGGAGTGGTAGTCGCCGCTGCCCTCCAGCGTCTCAATCCGCTGCTGGGCGTCATTCGGGAACAGTTCAGAGATGATGTTGCCCTCGCCATCCGTCACGCCCTGCTCGGCGCAGAAGCCAATCATCTTCTCCGCTTTCAGCTTAATGGCCAGCTGCGTTGCCACCTCTTCGGAGGTGAGGTTGAAGCTCTCCCCGGTCACTGAAACCGCCACCGGCCCCAGCAGTACAATCGCGCCGCTGTCGAGCTGGCGATGGATTGCCTCCTCATCAATGCGGCGGATACGGCCGCTGTGGCAGTAGTCCACGCCATCATCCACCCCCAGCGGCTGGGCGATGATGAAGTTGCCGCTCACCACGTTGATGTGCGCGCCCTGCAACGGGGTGTTGTTCAGGCTCATGGAGAGGCGGGCGGTGATGTCCAGTTGCAGCAGGCCGGCCGCCTGCTTCACCCACTCCAGGGTTCTGGCGTCGGTTACCCGCGTATGCTTATGGTAGACCGGCTCGCACTGGTGCTGGGCCAAGTTGGCGTCAATCTGCGGTCGCGCGCCATAGACCACCACCAGCCGGATCCCCAGACTATGCAGCAGGCCGATGTCATTGACGATATTGGCGAAGTTCTCATGCTCAATGGCTTCGCCGCCCAGCATTATCACAAAGGTCTTGCCCCGGTGGGCATTGATATAGGGAACTGAGTGACGGAATCCTTGAACCAGCTCTGTACTACGTTCCTTCACGGCCTCGCCTCTTTGCATGTTTATTCGTAATTTTTGTATTTTTATTCTTTTATGGCCGGAATGGCAAGCGCGATTTGGCGCAGGATTGGTCAGGGAGGGGAAAAATATGGCGGATTCACAAAGCGTAACGCTCTTTTTGCCCGCCGGGGGGCGTAAGGGGTGACAGGAAGGGACTGATTCGTTAAAGTTTTTGCGGCTTTTCCTATTTTGGCGGTGCGCTTTCATCGCCCTTACCTTTTTCCGGAGTCGCATGACCGATCAACCCACCAATCTGGCGCGCCGTCGCCTGATGCAGGCCGCCACCGCGACCTGGTTGTTGAGTGTCAGCCGGGTCGGTTTTGCTGCCGCATCGCATGTTATCGCCGTCCGGGTCTGGCCCTCATCCACTTACACCCGCGTGACGCTGGAGTCCAACACGCCGCTCAAGTACCGGCAGTTTGCCCTCAGCCACCCGGAGCGGGTAGTGATCGACATTGAGGGCGTTCATCTCAACAGCGTGTTGGAGGGCATCGGCAAGCAGGTGCGCAGCAACGATCCCTACCTGAAGCGGGCGCGCGTCGGCCAGTTCGACCCCAATACCGTGCGCGTGGTGCTGGAGTTGAAGCGTAACAGCAGCCCGCGCCTGTTTACCCTCAGCCCGGTCTCCAGCTTCAAAAACCGGCTGGTGGTCGATCTCTATCCGGCCAACGGCCATGCCGCCGGGGGGGAGGCGGCAGATCCGCTGCTGTCACTGTTGCAGGACTACAATCAGGGCGACCTGGAGCGCACCCTGCCGGCGAAGAGCCAGGCGAGCGGCCATGCCGGGCATGACCGGCCCATCATCATCATGCTCGATCCCGGCCACGGCGGCGAGGATCCGGGGGCCATCGGCAAGTACAAAACGCGTGAGAAGGACATTGTGCTGCTGATTGCGCGGCGGCTGAAACGGCTGATTGACCGCGAGCCGCATATGCGCGCCTACATGACGCGCAGTGAAGATGTGTTCATCCCGCTGCGGGTGAGGGTGGCAAAAGCGCGTAAACAGCGGGCTGACCTGTTCGTCTCAATCCATGCCGATGCCTTTACCAACCGGGCGGCGCGCGGCTCCTCGGTGTTTGCGCTCTCCACCAAGGGGGCGACCAGCGCGGCGGCGCGCTATTTGGCGCAGACGCAAAATGAGTCCGATGAGATTGGCGGCGTCAGCCGCAGCGGCGACAAGTACCTCGATCACACCATGTTTGATCTGGTGCAGACCGCCACCATCAATGACAGCCTGAAGTTCGGCAAAGAGGTGCTGGGGCGGATGGGCAAGGTCAACCACCTGCACAAGAGCAAGGTCGATCAGGCGGGCTTTGCGGTGCTGAAGGCACCGGACATTCCGTCGATTCTGGTGGAGACAGCCTTTATCAGCAATGTGCAGGAGGAGCGCAAGCTGAAAACCAGCCGCTTCCAGCAACAGGTAGCGGAGTCCATTTTGGCTGGCATTAAGGCGTACTTTGCCAAGGGCGGGCTGGCGGCACGGCGCGGATAGTCAGCGAACGTCGATGGGCAGGGAGGCCCGTCGATATGCAAAAGGGGAGGGGGAAAAAATTGGCGGAAGCCAGAAACAAAAAAACACCCGGAAGGGTGTCATTTAAGTTGGTTGCGGGGGCCGGATTCGAACCGACGACCTTCGGGTTATGAGCCCGACGAGCTACCAGGCTGCTCCACCCCGCGTCCGTGTTACTGCTTTAGGGTACTGCTGTTTTTACCTTCAATCACTGCTGGTACAGCGTTGAAGTGGTTGCGGGGGCCGGATTCGAACCGACGACCTTCGGGTTATGAGCCCGACGAGCTACCAGGCTGCTCCACCCCGCGTCCGTCTTACTTCTTACTTTTACATCGTACCATCTTATGGCTGGCGGTTGCCAATGCATCAGATTGGTTGCGGGGGCCGGATTTGAACCGACGACCTTCGGGTTATGAGCCCGACGAGCTACCAGGCTGCTCCACCCCGCGTCCGATGTGGAGCGCACTATACCCGGCATGAGATTTGTTGCAAGTGGTTTTTACAAATAACTGCCCGGGCGGGGGTTTTTTAAACAAATTGGGCCGGATTGGGTGGGTTTTCGCTCGAAAGGCCCGTTTCCCTTTTTTAAGGCGGAGAATTCCTTTCTTTAGGCCCGTTTGTTATCGTGCACAGAAGGAAATTCGGCAAAGAGTGCAGGCAATGAGAGGAATGTTCAAATATATCGTCAGTGGATTGGTGGTGGCCATACTGGCTGGCTGTTCATCCAAGCCCACCGATCGCGGCCAGCAGTATAAGGATGGGCATCTCAAGCAGCCGTTGGAGCTGGTGAATGAGCCAAACGCCAAGGGAAAACCGGTCAATGCGAAGGATTATTCTGACCAGTTGCTGGAGATCCGCTACGCCTCGCCGGGCCTGTTCGATCGCAACAGCGCCACCTACCAGAATGTGCAGCAGTGGATCCGCGATGGTGCCGACACCCGCGCCCTGAGCCAGTATGGCCTGAATGCCTACCAGATGGAGGGGGTGGATAACTTCGGCAACGTGCAGTTCACCGGCTACTATACGCCAGTGGTGCAGGCGCGCTACACGCCGCAGGGCGAGTTCCGCTACCCGCTCTACCGGATGCCGCCGAAGGGCAAGCGTCGCCTGCCGGATCGTGCCGCCATTTACTCCGGCGCGCTGGATGAGCGTTATGTGGTGGCCTACACCAACTCGCTGATGGACAACTTCATGATGGAAGTGCAGGGCAGTGGCTATGTGGATTATGGCGATGGCCGCCCGCTGATGTTCTTTGGCTATGCCGGTAAGAATGGCCATGCCTATCGCAGCATTGGCAAGGTGCTGATTGATCGCGGCGAGGTGGCGCGCGAAGATATGTCGATGCAGGCAATCCGCAAGTGGGCCGACAGCCACTCCGAAGCTGAGGTGCGCGAGCTGCTGGAGCAGAACCCCTCCTTTGTCTTCTTCAAGCCGGAGATGTTCGCCCCGGTAAAGGGCGCGAGCGCCGTGCCACTGATTGCCAAGGCGTCGGTGGCCTCTGACCGTTCGCTGATCCCGGCTGGCACCACGCTGCTGGCTGAAGTGCCGGAGCTGGACAACGAGGGCAAATTCACCGGAAAATACCACATGCGGCTGATGGTGGCGCTGGATGTGGGCGGGGCCATTAAGGGCCAGCACTTTGACATCTACCAAGGCATTGGGCCGGACGCCGGCCACGCCGCGGGTTATTACAACCACTATGGCCGGGTCTGGGTGCTGAAATCCAAACAGAGCGGCGGCCCGCTGTTTACCGCCTACCAGAGCCAGGGCAAGCCCGGCTTACAGACCTCCAGCCCACAGGGCGGGAGCTTCCTGGTCAATAACCAGCCGTAACTGCCTGCCGGCTTCGCACTAAGCGGCCTGCGGGCCGCTTTTTTTATTCATGCATGACCGCCCGCCGGTCCGTTATCTGAGGTAAAAGCCGTGACAACTCCTGCGTACTCTGACGCTTATCTGCAACGTTTTGGCGGCACCGCCCGGCTCTATGGCCAGTCTGCGCTGGCGGTGTTTGCCCAGGCGCACGTCTGCGTCATCGGCATCGGCGGCGTCGGCTCCTGGGCCGCCGAGGCACTGGCGCGCACCGGCATCGGTGCCATTACGCTGATTGACATGGATGATGTCTGCGTCACCAACACCAACCGCCAGATCCACGCCCTGAAACAGAGCGTCGGGCAGGCGAAAACCGAGGTGATGGCCGAACGCATCCGCGCGATTAACCCGGAGTGCCGCGTTACCTGCGTGGATGACTTCATCACGCCAGACAACGTGGTCGAGCTGCTGAACCAAGACTTTAGCTACGTGATTGACGCCATCGATAGCGTGCGGCCAAAGGCGGCGCTGCTGGCCTACTGCCGACGCTTCAAGATCCCGGTGGTGACCACCGGCGGGGCGGGCGGGCAGATCGACCCGACGCGGATTGAGGTGACGGATCTGGCGAAAACCATCCAGGATCCGTTGGCCGCCAAGCTGCGCGAGCGACTGAAAGGGGAGTTCAACGTGGTGAAAAACAGCAAGGGCAAGCTGGGGATCGACTGCGTATTTTCCAGCGAGCCGCTGGTCTACCCACAGCCGGATGGCTCGGTCTGCGCCTCACGCAGCACCGCCGAGGGGCCAAAGCGCATGGATTGCGCCGCCGGGTTTGGCGCGGCCACCATGGTGACCGCGACCTTTGGCTTTGTCGCGGTTTCCCATGCGCTGAAGAAGATGGTGGCGAAGGCCGAACGACTGGCCGCCGCCAGCTAATCAGCCCCCTTCGGCGGCGGCGATGCGCGCCACGGCATCCGCCAGCGCCTGCAAGCCGCCAGCGCGGGTGGCGCTAAGCTGCTGGCGCAGGCCGAGGGTGTCAAACAGCGCCAGCAGATCCCACTGGCGCAGGGCAGCGGGCGTCTGCCCCTCCACCGCCGTCAGGATCACCGCCAGCAGCCCCTTGACGATCCGCCCCTCGCTGTCGCCATAGAAGTGCAGCGTGCCATTCGCATTGCGCTGGTAATCAAACCAGACGCGGTTCTCACAGCCGGACAGCTCCCGCGCCGGCGTTTTTAGCGCCTCATCCATCGGCGGCAGCCGCCGTGCCAGCTGGATCAGCTGGCGATAGCGATCCTCCCACTGGCTGTATCCGGTGAAGGTGGCGACCAGCGCCTCCAGGGTGATCTCCGTCCCGAAGGGGTGGGGGGCGAGCAACATAATTGACTCCAGTCAGGTTAATCCAGCAGCAGGGCGCGGGCCTGACGCACGGCAGCCACCAGCGCCTCCACGTCCTGCGGGGTGTTGTAGGGGGCGAAAGAGGCGCGCAGCGTGCCGCTGACGCCCAGTTGCGCCATCAGCGGCTGGGCGCAGTGCTGGCCGGCGCGCAGCGCGATGCCCTGTTCCGCCAGCAGCGTGACCAGATCGCTGTGGTGCAGATCGGTGAAGTCGAACGCCAGCAGGCTGGAGTCCGACCGGCGGAAGCTGCGGAAGTGCGGCAGTTCCGCCAGCTGACTCTCGGCCTCACGCGCCAGTTCGCAGCTGTAGCGCTCCGCCGCCGCCATATCCTGTTCCGCCAGCCAGCCAAGGGTGGCGGAGAGGCCAATCACCCCGGCGATATTGGGGGTGCCAGCCTCAAAGCGGTGCGGCGCGGGCTGCTGGCGGTAATCCTCAAAGGTCACTTGGCTTATCATCTTGCCGCCGCCCTGCCAGGCATCCATCTCCGCCAGCAGCGCGCTTTTGCCATACAGCACGCCAAGGCCGGTCGGCCCATAGAGCTTATGGGCGGAGAAGGCGTAAAAGTCGATGTCCAGCGCCTGCACATCCGGCGGGCAGTGCACTGCGCCCTGCGCGCCATCCACCACCACTAGCGTCTGATTGGCATGGGCCAGCGCCACCGCGCGCGCCAGATCCGGGCAGCCGCCGGTAACGTTCGACATCTGCCCAAGAGCGAGCAATCGTGTGCGTGGCCGCAATAGCTCAGCTAATGCGTCCACGTCCGGGATCTGCTGCGTATTGAGCGGCAGCGGCAGCACTTTCGCGCCGGTCTGCTTGGCCAGTATCAGCCAGGGCAACAGATTGGCGTGGTGCTCCGCCTGGCTGACCAGAATCTCATCGCCCGGTTGCAGGCGCGGGCGGAAGTAGCCCTGCGCCACCAGATTCAGTGCCTCGGTGGCCCCGCGCGTCCAGACGATGTCCTGCGGCTGCGGGGCGTGGATCAGGGCCGCCACCTGGGCGCGCGCCGACTCATAGCGGGCGGTCTGCGCCAGCGCCTGCGCGTGCTGGCTGCGGTGCACTGTCACGCCGCCCTGCAGGTAGAAGGCGGTGGTGGCGTCAATCATCGCCTGAGGTTTCAGCGCCGTGGCCGCGCTGTCGAGGTAGCTGCCGGGCTGCGCCAACGCCGGGAAGTGGCGGCGGAAGCCGGCGGGATCAAAGGGGGTCATGACATTCACTCTGTTGGTTACTGGCGGCGATCCTCGCCGATTTGGCGCGCCGGCACAAGGCCGCCGCGGCACCCGGCGGTTTTCTGGCAAACCGTCGGAACTTTGTTATGCTGATTTATGACAGGTGGAAAGATTTTCCCCTGACAACATCAACGGTTTCGAGAGTATAACCCTCTACAAGGAGTTCATGATGAAGAAGATAGCGGCAGTGGTTTCTGCGGTAATGCTCACGTGTACTTTGGCTGCCTGTTCCAGCAACTATGTCATGCATACGAATGATGGTCGTACCATCGTTGCTGATGGCAAACCGAAAGTTGATGATGATACCGGGATGATCAGCTACACCGATGCCTACGGCAATCAGCAGCAGATTAACCGTTCCGATGTCAAAGAGATGGTGAAAGGGGAGTAAGCTTCCTGCCTGGCGGGGCACGGCTCCGCCACGGGCAAAAAAAAGCACCGCTAAAGGGCGGTGCTGCATAAAATCACTATTGACAGACAGGGTAAATGTACAGGAAGTGAAAAAGAGTAGCTTGCGCTACTGTGTCTGGATTGCCAGACAACTTGCAAACACAACATCACAACCACAAGCCAAAAGCCTCAGAGTATCCTCACACCCTTCAACTTTTCGTTCCGGCCCGGGAAGTGCCGCCACTATAGGTATTTGCTGGCGCATCCTCAACGGACAAATTATAATGGCTCGGATAAAAAAAACTAATAAGTAACTAAAGATTATTTTATTGCAACCGCATACTAACCAATAAGCTGTCACCATGTCCAAACGTCTACCGCCACTCAATGCCCTGCGGGTTTTTGATGCGGCCGCCCGCCACCTGAGCTTCACCAAGGCGGCAGAAGAGCTGTTCGTTACCCAGGCCGCTGTCAGCCACCAAATCAAGTCCCTGGAGGACTTCCTCGGCCTGAAGCTGTTCCGCCGGCGTAATCGCTCGCTGCTGCTGACCGAAGAGGGGCAGAGCTACTACCTTGATATCAAGGAGATCTTCACCGCGCTGAATGACGCCACGCGCAAATTGCAGGCGCGCAGTGCCAAGGGGGCGCTGACGGTCAGCCTGCCGCCCAGCTTCGCCATCCAGTGGCTGGTGCCGCGCCTCTCGGGCTTCAACTCCGCCTATCCCGGCATCGATGTGCGCATCCAGGCAGTTGACCGCGAGGAGGACAAGCTGGCGGATGACGTGGATGTCGCCATTTTCTATGGTCGCGGCAACTGGTCGGGGCTGCGCGCCGAGCGCCTCTATGCCGAGTACCTGCTGCCAGCCTGCGCGCCCACGTTGATAACCGGTGGCGAGCACCCGTTGAAAACTCCCGCTGACCTGGCCTACCACACCCTGTTGCATGACTCGTCGCGCCGTGATTGGCTGGCCTACACCCGCCAGCTTGGCTTGCAGCACATCAATGTGCAGCAGGGGCCGATCTTCAGCCACAGTGCGATGGTGGTACAGGCGGCGGTGCATGGGCAGGGGGTGGCGCTGGTGAACAATGTGATGGCGCAGATGGAGATTGAGGCGGGCCGGTTGATCTGCCCATTCAATGACGTGCTGGTAAGTAAAAACGCTTTTTATCTGGTTTGCCATGACAGTCAGGCAGAACTCGGTAAAATAGCGGCCTTCCGACAGTGGATCCTGGCGCGAGCCGCCAGTGAACAGGAAAAATTCCGTTTTCGTTATGAGCATTAAGCACGCGCCGCGCGCGGGCTTTTATCCTCTTTTATCGACAGTTTCACAGCGATGGGCCATACCATGAGCAGCCGTTTCATGTTGATTTTCGCCGCCATCAGCGGCTTTGTGTTTGTCGCGTTGGGCGCGTTTGGCGCCCATGTTTTGAGTGGGTCGCTGGGTGCCAAGGAGATGGCCTGGATCCAGACCGGCCTGAATTATCAGGGCATCCACACCTTGGCCGTGATGGCACTGGGTGTGGCGATGCAGCGCCGCACCTGCCTTTGGTTCTACTGGAGCGGTGCGTTGCTGGCGCTGGGCACGGTGCTGTTCAGCGGTAGCCTCTACTGTCTGGCGCTGTCACAGTTGCGCCTGTGGGTTTTCGTTACGCCGGTCGGGGGATTCTGTTTCCTGGCGGGCTGGGTATTGATGTTGATTGGCGCGTTGCGTCTTAAGAAAAGGGCAGAACGCCATGAATAAACTAGCGTTATATTGCCGTCCGGGCTTTGAAAAAGAGTGCGCGGCGGAGATCACCGAGAAAGCGGCCACCCTTGAGGTGTTTGGCTTCGCGCGTGTGAAAGAGAACAGCGGCTACGTGCTGTTTGAGTGCTATCAGGTTGATGACGCCGATAAGCTGGCGCGTAACCTGCCGTTCCGCGAGCTGATCTTCGCCCGCCAGATGCTGGTGGTCGGCGAGCTGCTGAAAGACCTACCGGTGGATGACCGGGTGTCGCCGATTGTCGGGATGCTGGTGGGGGTGATTGAGGGCGCGGGCGACCTGCGCGTCGAGGTGCCAGACACCAACGAAGGCAAAGAGCTGACCAAGTTCTGCCGCAAGCTGACGGTGCCGCTGCGCGCCGGGATGCGCGCGCAGAAGGTGATGGCGCAGCGCGAGAACCCGCACCGCCCGGTGGCGCACGTGTTCTTCATCGCTGCCGGTTGCTGCTACGTCGGCTACTCCTACAGCAATAACAACTCGCCGTTCTACATGGGCATCCCGCGCCTGAAGTTCCCGGCCGATGCGCCAAGCCGCTCCACCCTGAAGCTGGAGGAGGCGTTCCATGTCTTTATCCCGGCAGATGAGTGGGACGAGCGTCTGGCGAGTGGTATGCACGCGGTGGATCTGGGTGCCTGCCCCGGCGGCTGGACCTACCAACTGGTGAAGCGCAGCATGATGGTGCACGCGGTGGACAACGGCCCGATGGCCCCAAGCCTGATGGAGACCGGCCAGGTGACGCACCACAAGGCCGATGGCTTCCGCTTTGAGCCGACGCGCAGCAACATCTACTGGCTGGTGTGCGACATGGTGGAGAAGCCGGCGCGCGTGGCGCAGTTGATGTCTGACTGGCTGGTGAATGGCTGGTGCCGTGAGGCGATCTTCAACCTGAAGCTGCCGATGAAAAAGCGCTATGAAGAGGTGAGCCAGAACCTGCAACTGATCAAGGCTCGGCTGGATGAGCAGGGCATCAACTCCGAGATCCACGCCAAGCAGCTCTACCACGATCGCGAAGAGGTAACGGTGCACGTGCGCCGTATCTGGTCTGCGGTGCCGGGTCGCCGCGACGAGCGGTAATCCCTGAACGGCGCACCCTGTGCGCCGTTTTTTTAGGCTGGCAGTCTTAGCTGTTGCAGGTTGCCATGCAGCGTGACGTCCGTGCGCAGCGTCGCCACCTGCTTGCTGATGAACGCCACCTCACGGTGCTGCTCCAGCTTCTTGCGCCACTTCTCCGGCACCGCCGCCAGATTCTCATACAGCCCCTCCAACGTGCCCCCTTGCTGCAACAGGGTGACGGCAGTTTTCGGCCCGACGCCGCTGACGCCGGGGATCTTGCTGCTGCCGATGCCGGCCAGCCCCCAGAAGTCCGGCAGTTGCGCCGGTGCCACGCCAAACTCCTGCATCACGAAGGGCAAGTCGAGCCAGCGCTTTTGGAAGTAATCCCGAATCTGTACCTGCGGAGCCAGCAGTTGGCAGTAGCCCTTGTCGGTGGAGACGATGGTCACCTGGTGGCCAGCAGCGGAGACCCTGGCCGCCAGCGTGGCGGCGATGTCATCCGCCTCATGGCCCGGCGACTGCCAGCAGGCGACGCCCGCCGCCTCAAAGGCCGCCCGCAGTTGTGGCAGCTCCTGTTGTAGCGTCTCTGGCATCGGCGAGCGCCCCGCCTTGTAGGCGGGCAAGCTGCGGTGCCGCCAGCTGTCGGCGCGGTCATCCTCATCAAATACCGCCACGGCGTGGGTGGGGCTGGCGTGCTGGCGCAACTGGTGCAGGGCGTGCAGGCAGGCTTCCTGACAGGGGGAGCCTTGTACGGCATGGATGCGCCGGATCAGGTTCAGGGCATCGACAATCAAAAGGTGGATCATGGTGGGCAGACCTGGTTGAACATTTGCCCGCGGGCGGGGCCACGGGAGAGAAAAGGGGCGCCGCATGGCGGCGCCAGAGTGTGCGTCAGGCGCAGATTTCGTAGCAGGGGATGTAGGCGCTGCCGGGCAGCTTCATCCGGTGCTGGGCGACAAAGCCCTGTAACAGGCTGTCCATCTGCTTCATCAGTTGCGGATCGCCATGCAGCTTGTAGGGGCCAAAGGCCTCAATCGCATGGATGCCGAACTCCTTCACGTTGCCAGCGACAATGCCGGAGAAGGCGCGGCGCAGCGCGGCCGCCAGTGCCTCGGGCGGCTGATCAGGGAAGAGGTTGAGGGCCGCCATGTTCTCATGGGTCGGCAGGAACGGCAGTTGCAGCGCCGACTCAATGTGGATTGACCAGTTAAAGCTGTAGGCGTCGCCGCTATTGCGACGGTTCTCTTTCACCAACGGCATCGCCCGCTTCATTTGGCGCGCCACTTCCGCCGGATCGTCAATGATGATTGTGTAGTGGCGGCGCGCCGCCTCACCCAACGTATTGAAGATAAACTCATCCAGCACGCGGAAGTAGTCAGCGCTCTCCTTTGGCCCGGTGAGGATCAGCGGCAGTACCTGATCGTGGTTGACAGGATCCATCAGGATGCCCAGCAGGTAGAGCAGCTCCTCGGCGGTGCCAACGCCGCCGGGGAAGATGATGATGCCGTGGGCAAGGCGCACGAAGGCCTCCAGCCGCTTCTCAATGTCCGGCATGATGATCAGCTCATTGACCAGCGGGTTAGGCGGCTCGGCGGCAATGATCGACGGTTCGGTCATGCCGATGAAGCGGCCTGATTTATAGCGCTGCTGCGCGTGGCCGACCGCCGCGCCCTTCATCGGTGCCTCCATCGCACCTGGCCCACAGCCGGTACAGATATTGAGTTCACGCAGCCCCAGCTCGCTGCCGACGCGGCGCGCGTAGAGGTACTCCGTCTCATTGATGGAGTGGCCGCCCCAGCAGACCACCAGATTCGGGTCTTCATCCAAGTGCAGCGCCCGGGCGTTGCGCAGGATGGAGAAGACGATGTTGGTAATGTGCGCCGGGTTCTCTGGGTCGAGGTGCTGGAAGCGCCCGGCATTGGCCAGCTGCCCGTTGACGAACAGGATGTCGCGCAGCACTGCGAACAGGTTGGCCTGGAGCGAGCGGATGATCCGTCCATCGACAAACGCCTCTTCAGGCGGGTTGACCAGCTCCAGCTTCACGCCGCGCTCACGGCGCAGCACGTTGATGTCAAAGGATTGGTAGCGATCCAACAACTGTTTGCTGTTATCGGTCTGGCTGCCACTGTTGAGCACGGCCAGGGAGCAGTTACGGAAAAGGCGATAGAGGTCGCTGCTGGCGGTCCGTTTCAGCATGTCGACCTCAAGTTGGGACAACAGATCCATAGAGCCGAGCGGGCTGATATGTGTAATCAAAATTGCTCCTTACATCCTGTGTGATGCCGTTGTTATCTCTCTTGACCTTCTTAACCTTAACGGCGCTCCCGGCGTTTTACCAATGGTGGCGTGATGTTCGGCGCTTTGTTGAGCAGCACCTCCCAATTACTGCCGAACCAGACGCCCGTTGGCTGGCGCAAAGTCAAAGTTGGCGCGCCACGGGTTGATGTCCAGACCGCCGCGGCGGGTGTAGCGTGCATAGACCGCCAGCTTCTCCGGCTGGAAGAAACGCATCAGGTCATTGAAGATGCGCTCCACGCACTGCTCATGGAACTCATTGTGGTGGCGGAAGGAGACCAGATAGCGCAACAGCGCCTCGCGATCGATCTGGTTGCCGCGATAGTGGATCTGCACCGAGCCCCAGTCTGGCTGGTGGGTGATCAGGCAGTTGGATTTCAACACATGGCTGACCAGCGTCTCCTCTACCGGCGCGCCGCAGCGGGCCTGCCCAAGGAAATCGGTGCTGAACTCATAGCTGTCGATGCGGATATCCTGCTCATCAATGCACTCGCCGTGGAAGCGGCTGATGGGCTGCCCCTCCACCTCGCTAAGGCGGAACAGCTTGACCGTCACCTCACCGTCGGCGCACCGGGAGAGATCGCGTTGCAGGGTGGCCTGCACCTCTTCCCAGCTGGCAAAGTGGGTCTGGTTAAAGCTGTTGAGGTAGAGCTTGAAGCTTTTTGACTCCACCAGATTCTGGCTGCCAGCATCCAGCCGCACCTCACCGACCGCCACCTGTGGCAGGCCATTGGCGTTCAGCCAGGAGAGTTCGTAGAGCGTCCAGATGTCCGCGCCGTGGAACGGCAGGTTGTCCGGGTAAAGCCCCAGCGGTTCGCGGTTCATGCTGCGCGGCACGGCCTGGAGCAGGGCGGCGTCATAGTGATCCTGGTAGGCGGTGGGTTTCCCCAGCGTCAGTTGTTGTAGAGCCTGATGCTCCTGATAAGAAGACATGCTGTCACCTTACGTTGAGAGAGTTACAATGCCGATAGTTTACCGTACCCCCGTCCAGGAGATGAGAGAAATATGACAGAGACCGCACAGGCGCTGGCCGCCTTTACCCAGCGCTATGAGGCATTATGGCGCACTGAAACCGGTTTATCTCCTGCCAGTGAAGTACTGTTGGGTGTGCCTTCACCCTGCATCGTAAGCAGCAGCGACAGCGAGGTTTTCTGGCAGGCGCAGCCCTTTACTCCGGCGGCAACGCTGGCAGCGGTGGAGCGCGCGCTGGAGATCCGCCTGCGCGAGGAGATTCACCCCTTCTACACCAGCCAATATGCCGGTGATATGGGCGCCAATTTTGACGGACAGGCGTTGACGCTACTACAAGTATGGAGTGAAGAGGATTTTACCCGCCTGCAGGAGAACCTGATTGGCCATTTGGTGGCGCAAAAGCGCCTGAAACTCTCGCCGACGCTGTTCATTGCCACCACTGATTCAGAAATGACCATGGTGTCGCTCTGCAATATTAGTGGCAACATAGTGCTTGAACAATTTGGCACCGCCAAGCGTACGGTGCTCGCCCCGACCCTGGACGCCTTCCTGACCCAATTGGAACCGGTTCTATCGTAGCGTTTATTGCCAATTTATTTGTGAGATATCTCTTACAAAGGGTGTGAGATATTGCTTTTAATTTCGTGTGTAATTATTTGGATTGAATTTAAAAAGTTTCTCTTTTCAGTTAGTTAAGTAAGTTTGTTCTAAGCTTATTACAAGAACGTGTAACGATAAGGACTTACACTGGCTTGCGGGGAAGGGGCAAATAAGCGAATGTATTAGCACCAGAGGGAAATACTGGTGAAGCAGGGTAATCAGGATGATCCCCGTTTCAAAAAAGGAGAGCGTCCAGGATGGAGGCAGGAGGCGTCAGGATGAGGCCAGGAGACTTCAAGGATGAGGTAAGGGACACCTCCAGGAGGGAGAATGAGAGCTTGTCCACGGAGCCGACAAGTGGGTCAGGATGACTAAAGGATACGCATCGGCAGGGTGCAGGATGACGCGTCAGGATGAAAGAGGGACGGCCGCAAGGGATGGCTGGGTTAGGATAACCGCGGGAAAAGTTTTCAAGGATTGAGCAGGGAGCACACAGGTAGCGGGATCGCTGCAAAACGAACCGGGGGTACTGTTTATACAGTACCCCCTTTTTTTATGCCCGTCGCTGAACAGATTTGGTGCTATGCTCTGCCGGCCAACGGTTTGAGAAGCAAGTTGAGAGTTGATGATGAGTAAAGAGACCCAAGTCCAGCACTGTTTGCTGGAGATTGAGCAGGCAATGAAGGCAGCGGCCCTGTGGCAGGCGGCCCCGCCGGCCCCGGCAGCCTTTGAGAGCACGGAGCCTTTCAGCGTGGATACCATGGACGCAGAGCAGTGGTTGCAGTGGGTATTCCTGCCACGTATGCAGGCCCTGCTGGCGCAGCGTGCCATGTTCCCCACCCGCTTTGCCCTGACCCCCTATTTTGAGGTGGCCTTCACCCAAGCGGGCACACCGGCCCCGGCCCTGCTGGCGGCGTTGCAGCGCCTTGACGACCTGCTGAACCAAGACGCCTAAGATGCTGGAAATCCTTTACCAAGATGAACATCTGGTGGCGGTCAACAAGCCCGCCGGCTGGCTGGTGCACCGCAGCTGGCTCGATCGCCATGAGACGCAGTTTGTGATGCAGACCCTGCGCGACCAGATTGGCCAGCATGTGTTTACCGTCCATCGCCTTGACCGGCCCACCTCCGGCGTGTTGCTGATGGGGCTGTCGAGCGAGGTGGGCCGCCTGCTCTCGCAACAGTTTGAGCAGCGGCAGGTAGGCAAAACTTACCACGCGGTAGTGCGCGGTTATGTGCTGGAAGATGGCACCATTGACTATGCGCTGACCGAGGAGCTGGACAAGATCGCCGACAAGTTCAGCCAGCCGGACAAGGCCCCACAGCCGGCGGTCAGCCACTACCGTGCGCTGGCACAGGCAGAGGTGCCGCTGGCGATTGGCCGCTACCCGACTTCACGCTACAGCCTGCTGGAACTGACGCCGGAAACTGGCCGCAAGCACCAGCTGCGTCGCCACATGGCCCATTTGCGCCACCCGATTGTCGGCGACACCACTCACGGTGACCTGCGCCAGAACCGGGGCATCGCCAGCCACTTTGACTGCCCCGGCCTGATGCTGCACGCCAGCCATATGACGCTGGCGCACCCGGTGACCGGCGCGCCACTGGCGATCACCGCTCGCTGGGATGCCCGCTGGCAGCGGCTGACCCACGCCTTCGGCTGGCAGGGAAAACTGCCGGCATTGGAAAGGGTTGAGTTTCCCGACGAGTCGGGTCAGGATAACGGCTGATCTCAATCACCCAGAGGGGAGGAGTCACCATGGCTCAGGTGGGTATTTTTGTTGGGACCGTCTACGGCAATGCGTTGCTGGTGGCGGAAGATGCGGAAGCCATCCTTACCAAGCAGGGTCACCAGGTGACGCTGTTTGAGGAGGGGACGCTGGAGGCGTGGCAGTGCTACCGCTCCCACTATGCGCTGGTTGTCACCTCGACCACCGGGCAGGGCAACTTGCCGGACTCCATCGTGCCGCTGTATGAGGCGATCCGTGAGCAGCTGGGCTACCAGCCGGAGTTGCGTTACGGCATCATCGCGCTGGGCGACAGCAGCTATGACCACTTCTGCGGCGCGGGGCGCTCCTTTGACGCGCTGTTGCAGGAGCAGGGCGCGGCGCGGCTCGGTGAGCGTCTGGAGATTGACGCCATGGAGCAGCCGGAGCCGGAAGTCGTGAGCGGCCCCTGGGTGCAGCAGTGGGGCACGCTGCTCAAATAAAAAAAGAGTGGCCAGGTGCCACTCTTTTTTTACGTCTTTCTCTGCTGGCCTGTGCCCCTAGCGGCCTTTTTTGGTCAACTTCTCCAGATCGGCCTCAATCTCACTGATCTTGTTGGCGACCACAGACTCCAAATGGCGCAGGTCATCAAGGATTTTGCGTTTCAGGTCAACCTCCTCCTGATCGCGCTGGCAGATCTGGTCAAGCTCATCAACTACATAGCGTAGGTTGGGGTTGATCTCATGGATATCCCGGAAGCCCTGCGTCGTATTGTCAGCCACCACGGTTTTCCGCTGGCGTGGATATTTGAACTTCACGCTTTTGGCGAAAAACTCCCCCTTATCCTTTCTGAAGTAGATTTTGAGAATATCGTTGTTGGCCTCCTGGCGCAGGCTGTAACGATCAATGTCATCCGGGTTGGCAATCCCCAGGCCTTTCAGGTTGTCATACATAGCGGCACCTTTTGGTTATTTTCCACCCCCTATTATGGCGTGAATAGATGAACCGGGGTGTGACGCCAGACAAGGCCGCTTACAGAGAGGCAAAAAAATAGCGGGCCAGAGGCCCGCTACGTGTCTTGTCAGACAGGGATCAGTCGATGGAGCGCAGTAGCTCGTTGATGCCGACTTTGCCACGGGTTTTGGCGTCCACTTTCTTCACGATCACGGCGCAGTAGAGGCTGTAGCTGCCATCTTTGGACGGCAGGTTGCCGGAGACGACTACCGAGCCAGCCGGTACACGGCCGTAGTGCACTTCGCCGGTTTCGCGGTCATAGATCTTGGTGCTCTGGCCGATGTAGACGCCCATGGAGATCACGGAACCCTCTTCCACGATCACACCCTCGACCACTTCAGAGCGCGCGCCGATGAAGCAGTTGTCTTCGATGATGGTCGGGTTGGCCTGCAGCGGCTCCAGTACGCCACCGATGCCGACGCCGCCGGAGAGGTGAACGTTTTTGCCGATCTGTGCACAGGAGCCAACGGTGGCCCAGGTGTCAACCATGGTGCCTTCATCGACATAGGCGCCGATGTTGACGTAGGAGGGCATCAGCACGGTGTTGCGGGCGATGAACGCACCCTGACGCACGGCGGCAGGCGGCACCACACGGAAGCCCTCTTTCTGGAAGCGCGCTTCGTCGTAGCCGGCGAATTTCATCGGCACTTTGTCGTAGTAACGGGTTTCCGCGCCATCGATAACCTGGTTGTCGTTGATGCGGAAGGAGAGCAGCACGGCCTTTTTCAGCCACTGATGCGTTACCCACTGGCCATCGACCTTCTCGGCGACGCGCAGCGCGCCGCTGTCCAGCAGACCGATAACCTGGTTAATCGCTTCGCGCGTTACGGTGTCTACGTTCGCCGGGGTGATCTCTGCGCGGCGCTCGAAGGCGTTTTCAATAACGGTTTGTAATTGCTGCATCCTGATGTCTGTCCTGATTTGTCATTTAGAGAAAAACTACTTTTATCACACTTTATCGTTTGGATTGAGTGCTTCTGTCAATCGTTGTTCCAGCTTTCGCCGCGTCTCGCGGTTCAGCGCGCGCCGATCACTATCCGCCAGGATAAAGAGATCCTCCACCCGCTCGCCGATGGTGGTGATGCGCGCGCCATGCAGCGACAGCCCCAGATCGGAGAAGACCTCGCCCACCCGCGCCAGCAGGCCGGGCTGGTCGAGGGCCACCAGCTCCAAATAACTGCGGCGATCGGTGTGGGTCGGCAGGAAGTTGACGTTGGTCGGCACGCTGAAGTGACGCAGCTTCGAGGAGGGGCGGCGCGCGCGCGGCGGCTGGTACTCCTGAGTGATGGCCTGCGCCAGCGCCTGACGGATCGCCTCGTGGCGATCCGCCGCCAGCGGGCTGCCGTCCGGCTCCAGCACAATGAAGGTGTCCATCGCCATGCCGTCGCGGTTGGTGAATATCTGCGCGTCATGGATGCTAAGGTTGCGGCGATCCAGCTCGCCGGCCACCGTGGCGAACAGGTAGGGGCGGTCGGGCGCCCAGATGAAGATTTCTGTGCCGCCGCGCGTGGCCTGACGGCTCACCAACACCAGCGGCTGGCTGGCGTCGTGATCCAGCAGGTGGCGGGCGTGCCACGCCAGCTGGTTGGGCGAGTGGCGCAGGAAGTAGTCGGCGCGGCATCGGCTCCAGAGATGGTGCAGCGCCTCCTCATCAATGTTGTCCATGCGCAGCAGCGCCAGCGCTTGTAGGCGGTGGTGGCGCACCCGCTCGCGCAGGTCAGGGCTGTTCTGCATCCCGCGGCGCAGCTGCTTCTCGGTGGCGAAGTAGAGTTCGCGCAACAGGCTCTGTTTCCAGCTGTTCCAGAGGGTCTCATTGGTGGCGCAGATGTCGGCCACGGTCAGGCTAATGAGATAGCGTAGCCGGGTTTCACTCTGCACCTCAGCGGAGAATTGCTGGATCACCGTCGGGTCCTGGATGTCGCGCCGCTGGGCGGTCACGGACATCAGCAGGTGGCAGCGCACCAGCCAGGCCACCAGCTGGCTCTCCCGCGAGTTGAGGCCATGCAGGCTGGCAAACTCCAGCACATCTTGTGCACCGAGGATCGAGTGGTCGCCGCCGCGCCCCTTGGCGATGTCATGGAACAGCGCCGCCACCAGCAGCAGCTCCGGGTGCGGCAGGCGCGGGTAGATCTCGACGCACAGCGGATGGCGCGGGCGCGTCTCCTCATCGGCGAAACTCTCCAGCTTTTGCAGCACCCGGATGGTGTGCTCATCCACCGTGTAGGCATGGAACAGGTCAAACTGCATCTGGCCGACGATGTTGCTCCACTGCGGCATATAGGCCAGTAGCACACTGTGGCGGTGCATGGGCACCAACGCCCGCGACACCGCGCCGGGGTGGCGCAGGATCGCCATGAACAGGTCGCGCGCCGCCGGGATGGTGCAGAGCGGCGCGGCGAGGTGGCGGCGGGCGTGGCGTAACTGGCGCAGCGTGGTGGAGTAAATGCCCTCGATGTCGCGGTTGCGCACCATCAGGTAGAACATGCGCACGATGGCTTCAGGCTTGCGCTCAAACAGCGTCTCGTCGCGCAGGTCAATCAGATTGCCGCGCAGCTGGAACTCCTCATCCAGCGGGCGCGGCTTCTCATGAGCGCCGATGGCAAGGATCGCCTCATCAAACAGTTGCAGCAGCATGTGGTTCAGCTCGCCAACGCGGCGGGTCACGCGGTAGAAATCCTTCATCATCCGCTCCACCGGCTCATTGCCCTCGCCCTGATACTGCAACAGCTGGGCGACGTTGAGCTGGCGGTCAAACAGCAGCCGGTTGTCGTAGCGCGGCAGCACCAGATGCAGGGCAAAGCGGATGCGCCAGAGGAAACTCTGGCACTCATTCAGCTCGTTGCGCTCCGCCTTGGTGAGGAAGCCGAAGCCCACCATCTCATCCAGCGAGGTGGCACCAAAGTGGCGGCGCGCCACCCACAGCAGGGTGTGGATGTCACGCAGGCCGCCGGGGCTGCTTTTGATGTCCGGCTCCAGGTTGTAGCTGGTGCCGTGGTAGCGCAGGTGGCGATCGTGCTGCTCCTGGATTTTGGCCTGGAAGAAGTCCGGCGACGGCCAGAAGCCCTCGCTGAAGATGTGCTTCTGCATCGAGAGGAACAACGCCACGTCGCCGCAGATCATGCGTGACTCAATCAGGTTGGTGGCGACCGTCAGATCTGCCAGCCCCTCCAACAGGCACTCCTCGAGCGTACGCACGCTGTGGCCCACCTCCAGCTTCAGATCCCACAGCAGGGTGATCAGTTCACCGCCGCGCTGCGCCTGCTCGTCACTCAGGCGTTTCTGGCTCAGGATCAGCACGTCGATGTCTGAGAGCGGGTGCAGCTCACCACGGCCATAGCCACCCACCGCCACCAGCGCAGTCTCTGGGATCTGCTCAAAGCCGTAGAAGCGCCACAGCCGGCGCAGCAGGCGATCGATGTAGCGGCTGCGCGCCGCCACCAGCATCTCGGCGCTGCCGCCAGCGTTGAAGGCGTCGGCCAGCCACTGCTGGAAAGTCTCCAGCTGCTGCTTCAGGATGGCACGGGTCAGTTGCTCATCCTGGAGCGTACTGGGGGAGGGCGGCTGCTCAGGCAGCAGATGCTCAGGCACCACCGGGATTTCTTGTTCGAGGAAAGTAGACATAAGCGCCGCCCATTAAAAAGCCGGCGTGCGCCGGCTTGTTCTTTTTTACTGTTCGTGCGTAATCACCGCAGGCAAGGTGTCATCCTTGCGCAGGGTCATTATTTCACAGCCGTTCTCTGTCACCACAATAGTATGCTCATACTGGGCCGACAAGCTGCGATCCTTGGTTTTTACCGTCCAGCCATCTTTCATGGTGCGGATGCGGTAGTCACCGGCGTTGACCATCGGTTCGATGGTGAAGGCCATGCCCGGTTGCAGCACCACGCCGCCGTCATCGGTGTCATAGTGCAGCACCTGCGGCTCCTCGTGGAAGCCCTCGCCGATGCCGTGGCCGCAGTACTCGCGTACCACGGAGAAGTTCTCCGCTTCGACGAACTGCTGGATCGCCTTGCCAAGGGTACGCAGGCGGATGCCGGGGCGCACCATCTTAATCGCCAGGTAGAGGCTCTCTTGGGTGATGCGGCAGAGACGCTCGCCAAGGATGGTGGGCTTGCCGACGATGAACATCTTGGAGGTGTCACCGTGGAAGCCATCTTTGATCACTGTGACGTCGATGTTGACGATGTCGCCATCCTTCAGCACCTTGTCATCGCTCGGGATGCCGTGGCACACCACCTCATTAATAGAGATGCAGACCGACTTCGGGAAGCCGTGGTAGTTCAGGCAGGCAGAGACCGCCTGCTGCTGTTCGGTGATGTGCGCGTGGCAGATACGGTCCAGCTCGCCGGTGGTCACACCCGGTTTGACGTGTGGCTCGATGATCTCCAGCACTTCCGCAGCCAGGCGGCCGGCAACGCGCATTTTCTGAATGTCTTCAGCAGTTTTGATTGAAATTGCCATGAATGTTTCCGCAGGTATTCGGGGGCGCTGCCCGTTGGGGCGCAGCAAAGAGTCAATAGGGCAATATGGTATCAGCCCGGTTGTGGGCTGCCAAACGCTGATTTTCCGTCGCGCCGTGGTGCAACAACTATTGGAGTCTGGGGCGGGATTGTGGTATAAAGCGCGCCGGCGAACCGCATCTGCGTCGTAATTAATGACCGGACGGTATCGGCCAACTAAACTCATATGTGTATAACACACACGTATCGGCACATGCGCCGGGGTGCTCCGCGAAGTTCGCTTCAACGGGTCGGCGTTATGGGATACGTGGAGGCATAACCCCAACATCTACTATAGAGGTTTTATCATGGCAACTGTTTCCATGCGCGACATGCTCAAGGCTGGTGTTCACTTCGGTCACCAGACCCGTTACTGGAACCCGAAAATGAAGCCGTTCATCTTCGGTGCACGTAACAAGGTTCACATCATCAACCTTGAGAAGACCGTACCGATGTTCAACGAAGCTCTGGCTGAGCTGACCAAGATCTCTTCCCGTAAAGGTAAGATCCTGTTCGTTGGTACCAAGCGCGCTGCAAGCGAAGCGGTAAAAGAGTCAGCTAACAGCTGCGACCAGTTCTTCGTGAACCATCGCTGGTTGGGCGGCATGCTGACCAACTGGAAAACCGTTCGTCAGTCCATCAAGCGTCTGAAAGATCTGGAAACCCAGTCCCAAGACGGTACCTTCGACAAGCTGACCAAGAAAGAAGCTCTGATGCGTACCCGTGAGCTGGAAAAACTGGAAAACAGCCTGGGCGGTATCAAAGACATGGGCGGCCTGCCGGACGCACTGTTCGTTATCGATGCTGACCACGAGCACATCGCGATCAAAGAAGCTAACAACCTGGGTATCCCGGTATTCTCCATCGTTGATACCAACTCCGATCCGGATGGCGTTGACTTCATTATCCCGGGTAACGACGACGCAATCCGTGCAGTAAGCCTGTACCTGAGCGCTGTTGCTGCCGCTGTTCGTGAAGGCCGTTCGCAAGATCTGGCTGTTCAGGCAGAAGACAGCTTCGTAGAAGCTGAATAATAAGGCACGCTCTTACTGAGCCCTTATTAACCAGGTATTGAATATGGTTGGTTAGGGGGCCTTTTATAGGCCCCCTTTGCTTATCTTAAATGCGAGAACCGTCTCTGTGAGAGCCTCTCGCTCCCCCACGAGATAACCGAGGAAAATAGAATGGCTGAAATTACCGCATCCCTGGTAAAAGAGCTGCGCGAGCGTACCGGCGCAGGCATGATGGATTGCAAGAAAGCGCTGGTTGAAGCAGGCGGCGACATCGAGCTGGCAATCGAAAACATGCGTAAATCTGGTGCGATCAAAGCAGCGAAGAAAGCAGGCAACGTGGCTGCTGACGGCGTGATCATCACCAAGATCGACGGTACTTACGGCATCATTCTGGAAGTTAACTGCCAGACTGACTTCGTGGCAAAAGACAGCGGCTTCCAGGCTTTTGCTAACAAAGTGCTGGACGCGGCGATGGCAGGCAAGATCACTGACGTTGAAGTTCTGAAAGCGCAGTTCGAAGAAGAGCGCGTGGCACTGGTTGCGAAAATCGGTGAGAACATCAACATCCGTCGCGTATCTTCCCTGGAAGGCGAAGTACTGGGTTCTTACCAGCACGGCGCGCGTATCGGTGTTCTGGTTGCGGCTAAAAACGCAAGCGAAGAGCTGGTTAAGCAGCTGGCGATGCACATCGCAGCAAGCAAGCCGGAATTCGTGAAGCCGGAAGACGTCTCTGCTGAAGTAGTAGAGAAAGAGTACCAGGTTCAGCTGGACATCGCGATGCAGTCTGGCAAGCCGAAAGAGATCGCAGAGAAAATGGTTGAAGGCCGCATGAAGAAATTCACCGGCGAAGTTTCCCTGACTGGCCAGCCTTTCGTCATGGACCCGAGCAAATCTGTTGCTCAGCTGCTGAAAGAGCAGAACGCTGACGTCACTGACTTCATCCGCTTCGAAGTGGGCGAAGGCATTGAGAAAGTTGAGACTGACTTTGCTGCTGAAGTTGCAGCAATGAGCAAACAGTCTTAATGACTTACGGAGCCGCCATCAGGCGGTTCCGTTTTATCCAGCCAGATTTATCCCAATGACATCCTGCCTTGTAGCGCCTGCAACAAAGTTGTGATGTGATACACAAAAAACCCCACTACTCTCACTGCTTCTTAGGACAGAACACCATGGCAACCAATGCAAAACCCGTATATCAGCGAATCCTGCTTAAGCTGAGTGGCGAAGCCCTACAAGGCGCAGAAGGTTTTGGTATCGACGCTAGCGTTTTGGATCGTATGGCACAGGAAGTAAAGGAATTGGTCGAGCTGGGTATCCAGGTCGGTGTGGTCATTGGCGGGGGTAACTTATTCCGTGGTGCAGGTCTGGCGCAAGCTGGCATGAACCGCGTAGTGGGCGATCACATGGGAATGCTGGCCACCGTCATGAACGGCCTGGCGATGCGTGATGCGCTGCACCGTGCCTATGTGAATGCCCGCCTGATGTCTGCCATTCCGCTGAATGGCGTGTGCGACAACTACAGTTGGGCAGAGGCAATCAGCCTGCTGCGCAACAATCGCGTGGTGATCTTCTCCGCCGGCACGGGCAACCCCTTCTTCACCACTGACTCCGCTGCCTGCCTGCGCGGCATCGAGATCGAGGCTGACGTGGTGCTGAAAGCCACCAAGGTGGACGGCGTTTACTCAGCGGACCCAGTGAAGAACCCGGATGCCACCCTGTACGATCAGCTCTCCTACGCCGATGTGCTGGAGCGCGAACTGAAGGTGATGGATCTCGCCGCCTTTACCCTGGCGCGCGACCACAACCTGCCGATCCGCGTGTTCAACATGAACAAGCCGGGCGCACTGCGCCGGGTGGTGATGGGTGAGAAAGAAGGCACGCTGATCTGCAAATAACGGTCTGCCGTTAAGTTTGCTATCATGGGGGCCATCCGGGCCGGTCACCGACCTGGCCCCCATGCTATCTTTGGCCAGCTCTGCTGGTTTAAGTATTTACGGGCTATACTAGACGTAGAGTCTGCCAAGTAACCAGTTTTCAAGGGTTCGCAACGTGATTAACGAAATCAAAAAAGATGCTGAAACGCGCATGGAAAAATGCGTCGACGCGTTTAAAAACCACATCAGCAAAATCCGTACAGGCCGTGCATCCCCAAGCCTCCTGGATGGTATCCAGGTGGAGTATTACGGCTCCGCAACACCGCTGCGCCAGCTGGCGAACGTGGTGGCGGAAGATGCGCGCACCCTGGCAATCACTGTCTTCGACCGCACCCTGGGTCCGGCCGTGGAAAAAGCGATCATGGCGTCTGACCTGGGCCTGAACCCCTCTTCAGCCGGCACCGTGATCCGCGTTCCGCTGCCACCGCTGACCGAAGAGCGTCGCCGCGACCTGATCAAGGTAGTTCGTGGTGAAGCAGAGCAGGGCCGTGTCTCGGTTCGCAACGTTCGTCGCGATGCCAACGACAAAGTCAAAGCGCTGCTGAAAGACAAAGAGATCAGCGAAGATGAAGAGCGTCGCTCCCAGGACGACGTCCAGAAGATGACCGACGTCTTCATCAAGAAAATCGATGCCGCCCTGGCAGAGAAAGAAGCGGAATTAATGGAGTTTTAATTTTCGCGTGAAATAAAGCGTCGCCTTGGCGGCGCTTTATTATTTTATACGGTGATATTTCTGTTTTACCGCTGAAATCCCATAGACATCTGACGTCTCAGGTTTCAGACTGGACGCCTTCTAATCATAATAAACAGTTATTCAGAGCACCCTCATGAAGCAACTGACCATTCTGGGTTCCACCGGCTCTATTGGCCTTAGCACCCTGGCCGTGATTCGCGCCAACCCCCAGCAATTTGCAGTGAAGGCCCTGGTGGCCGGATACAATGTTGATGTCATGGCGCAACAGTGCGCCGAGTTCCATCCTGACTACGCGGCAATGGCCGATGAACAGGCCGCCCATGACCTGCGGCGGCGGCTGGCAGAGCTGAACCTCAAGACCGAAGTACTGGCAGGGGAGGGCGCAGCCTGCGAACTGGCGGCGCTGGATGGCGTCGACCAGGTGATGGCTGCCATTGTCGGTGCCGCTGGCCTGCTGCCAACGCTGGCTGCCATCCGGGCTGGCAAGCAGGTGCTGCTGGCCAACAAAGAGTCGCTGGTGACCTGCGGGCGTATCTTTATGGATGCGGTCGCCCAAAGCGGCGCGCAACTGCTGCCTATCGACAGCGAGCACAACGCCATCTTCCAGAGCCTGCCGGAGGCAATCCAGACCCGCCTAGGCTATGCCTCGCTGGAGGAGCACGGCGTCTCGCGCATCATCCTGACCGGCTCCGGCGGCCCGTTCCGTGAAACCGCGCTCACTGAGCTGCCAATGATGACACCGGCCCAAGCCTGCGCCCATCCCAACTGGTCGATGGGGCGCAAAATCTCCGTGGACTCCGCCACCATGATGAACAAGGGGCTGGAGTACATTGAGGCACGCTGGCTGTTCAACGCCTCTGCCGAGCAGATGGAGGTGATCCTGCATCCGCAATCGGTGATCCACTCCATGGTGCGCTACCGTGATGGCAGCGTGCTGGCACAGCTTGGCTCGCCAGACATGCGTACCCCTATCGCCCACGCGATGGCCTACCCACAGCGGGTGGGGGCGGGCGTCGAGCCGCTGGACTTCTGCCGCATTGGCGCGCTGACCTTCATGGAGCCTGATTACCAGCGCTATCCGTGCTTGCAACTGGCGATTGAAGCCTGCAATGCCGGCCAGGCGGCCACCACGGCGCTGAATGCGGCCAATGAGGTGGCAGTCGCGGCATTTTTGAATAATGCGATCCGCTTCACCGACATCGCCGCGGTAAACCGTCGCGTCCTTGATACACTGGCGCTGTCAGAACCGCACGCCGTAGAGGACGTGCTGGCGATTGACCGCCAGGCACGCGACGCCGCGTTAAGCGTGGTCGGCACCGGTTGCCGTTGAGCTATCTGCTTGCAATGCGGGCCGTTTGTCGATGATAGGTGAAAATGATATAGTCAGCGCCACCCGGCACTCTGTTATGAATATCAGTAAAATGCATGTACAGCGGTACGATGCCGTTGGCAGGCCGGGGGCAGTTTAGGGTAAGCCGTGCCTGGTTCACGGCTTTTTTGCGCACACAGGGCCTTATGTTCCGGTAGCACTGTTGTATTTCTGATTGAGGAAATAAGTACGCGTTATGTCGTCCGCAAATCAACACGGGGCTGACCTGCCCATCCCGGGACCACGCCACGTTGCCATTATCATGGATGGCAATGGCCGTTGGGCTAAACGTCAGGGAAAGTTACGCATCTTTGGTCATAAAGCAGGGGTGAAATCGGTACGCCGGGCAGTAAGCTTTGCGGCCAACCATCATCTCGATGCACTCACGCTTTATGCCTTTAGCAGTGAAAACTGGAATCGCCCCGCACAGGAAGTCTCTGCCTTGATGGAGTTGTTCATCAGGGCGTTGGACAGCGAAGTCAAAAGTCTGCATAAACATAACGTCCGCTTACGGATTATCGGCGATACCAGCCGTTTCAGTCCCCGTTTGCAGGAGCGTATCCGCCGTTCAGAAGCGTTGACCGCTGAAAATGATGGCCTGACGCTGAACATCGCCGCGAATTATGGCGGCCGGTGGGATATTATTCAGGGAGTGAAAACGCTTGCGCGGCAGGTACAGGCCGGCGAGCTGCACCCGGAGCAGATTACAGAGGAAGCCCTGGGCGACCTGGTTTGTCTGCATGAATTGGCCCCCGTGGATCTGGTTATCCGTACGGGCGGGGAACACCGGATCAGTAACTTTTTGCTGTGGCAGATTGCCTACGCGGAACTTTACTTTACCGATATCCTCTGGCCTGACTTTGATGAACATGTCTTTGAAGGTGCGCTGAATGCATTTGCACATCGCGAGCGCCGCTTCGGGGGAACAACACCTATCGGCGCTGATGCGTCCTAGGGGGAACTTTTGCTGAAGTATCGCCTCATCACCGCGTTTATTTTGATCCCCATTGTCATTGCCGCGCTCTTTCTGCTTCCGCCGGTGGGGTTCGCCATTGTCACTCTGATCGTTTGCATGCTTGCTGCCTGGGAGTGGGGCCAGCTGGCTGGCTTCGCTTCGCGTAACCAGCGGGTCTGGTTGGCCATTTTGTGCGGCTTCCTGCTGGCGCTGATGATGCTGACCCTCCCTGCTTACCGCCAGTCGTTGCACGTGCCGCAGGTCAGCCTGTCGCTTTGGGCGTCGCTGGTCTGGTGGGGCGTGGCACTGCTGCTGGTGCTGTTCTACCCGCGCTCGGCGGGGCTGTGGCGCAAGTCAAAGCCGCTGCGCCTGCTGTTTGGGCTGCTGACCATCGTCCCTTTCTTCTGGGGCATGGTGGCGCTGCGCCAGTATGGCTACGAGGAGAACCACGCGAACGGCGCATGGTGGCTGCTGTATGTCATGCTGCTGGTGTGGGGGGCAGACTCTGGTGCCTATGTATTCGGCAAGCTGTTTGGCAAGCATAAGCTGGCCCCTAGGGTCTCGCCGGGCAAAACCTGGCAGGGCCTGATTGGCGGGCTGGTGACCTCGGCGGTGATTGCCTGGCTGTTCGGGCGTTTCGCCCCGCTCAGCATCCAGCCGATGATGCTGCTGGTCTGCTCCATCGTCGCCGCGCTGGCCTCGGTGCTAGGCGACCTGACAGAGAGCATGTTCAAGCGTGAGGCCGGTATCAAGGACAGCGGCAACCTTATCCCTGGTCATGGCGGTATCCTTGACCGTATCGACAGCCTGACGGCGGCAGTGCCGGTCTTTGCCTGCCTGATGCTGTTGGTGTTTTGAACGGTCTGAGACGGGGAGTGGTGGGATTATGATGAGCATACTCTGGAGCCTGGCGGCCTTTATCGTGGCGCTGGGCGTGTTAATTACCGTACATGAGTTCGGTCACTTCTGGGTCGCCCGCCGCTGTGGCGTGCAGGTTGAGCGCTTCTCCATCGGCTTTGGCCGCGCCCTGTGGCGGCGCACCGATCGTCAGGGCACGGAGTATGTCATTGCCCTGATCCCCCTTGGCGGTTACGTCAAGATGCTGGATGAGCGTGTAGAGTCGGTTCCGCCGGAACTGCGCCACCGTTCCTTCAACAACAAAACCGTCTGGCAACGTGCCGCTATCATCAGCGCCGGGCCGATCGCCAACTTCATTTTCGCCATCTTCGCCTACTGGCTGGTGTTCATCATCGGCGTGCCGAGCCTGCGTCCGGTGGTCGGGGAGGTGCTGCCCGACTCCGTGGCGGCGCACGCTGAAATTTCTCCCGGTATGGAACTTAAGTCACTTGGTGGCATCGAAACGCCTGATTGGGATTCGGTGCGTCTGGAGCTGATTGGCAAAATTGGCGATGCGCAAACCACGGTGACAGTGGCGCCATTTGGCGCTGGCATGAGCCGGGAGGTGGAGAAGCGCCTCGACCTGCGTCAGTGGCAGTTTGAGCCAGATAAGCAGGATCCCGTTGTGGCGCTGGGCATCGTGCCGCGCGGCCCGACGATCGAAAAGGTGCTGGCGGAAGTACAGGCTGGTTCGGCGGCGGAAAAAGCGGGTTTGCAACCCGGTGATAGGATCGTTAAAGTCAATGGTCAGCCGCTGGCGCAGTGGCGAACCTTTGTCGCTGACGTACGCGACAATGCCGGCAAGCCGCTGGCGATTGAGATTGAACGGGCGGGCTCGCCGCTGTCCGTGACCCTGGTGCCAGATAGCAAACCGGCTGGCCGGGCAGGGGTAGAGGGATTCGCCGGGGTTGTCCCCAAGGTGATCCCGCTGCCTGACGAGTACAAGACGATTCGCCAGTATGGGCCGTTTACGGCGCTCTACGAAGCCGGAGACAAGACCTGGCAGCTGATGAAGCTGACCGTGTCCATGCTGGGTAAGTTGATTACTGGCGATGTGAAGCTGAACAACCTGAGTGGCCCTATCTCGATTGCACAGGGCGCTGGGATGTCAGCGGAGTTTGGGTTGGTCTACTACCTGATGTTTTTGGCGCTGATTAGCGTGAACCTCGGGATTATCAACCTGTTCCCACTGCCGGTACTGGATGGTGGACACCTGCTCTTTTTGGCGATTGAAAAGCTGAAGGGCGGGCCGGTTTCTGAGCGAGTACAAGACTTCAGCTACCGCATCGGCTCCGTATTGCTGGTGTTGTTAATGGGACTTGCACTTTTCAATGATTTCTCCCGCCTCTGAGGCGGGGGATTAGGTTAGGAAGAACGCATAACAACGATGGCGATGAAAAAGTTGCTCATAGCGTCGCTGCTGTTTGGCAGCGCCACCGTATACGGTGCAGACGGGTTCGTAGTGAAGGACATTCATTTCGAAGGCCTGCAACGAGTTGCCGTCGGTGCGGCGTTACTCAATATGCCGGTTCGCGTAGGCGATACGGTGGATGACGAAGACATCAGTAACACCATCCGGGCGCTGTTCGCGACCGGCAACTTTGAGGACGTTCGCGTACTCCGGGACGGTGATACCTTAATCGTGCAGGTCAAAGAGCGCCCGACAATCGCCAGCATCACCTTCTCCGGCAACAAGTCGGTGAAGGATGACATGCTCAAACAGAACCTTGAGGCGTCTGGCGTGCGTGTGGGCGAAGCGTTGGACCGCACCACGCTCTCCAGCATTGAGAAGGGGCTGGAGGACTTCTACTACAGCGTCGGCAAATACAGCGCCTCGGTGAAAGCCGTGGTCACACCGCTGCCGCGCAACCGCGTTGACCTGAAACTGGTCTTCACCGAGGGCGTCTCAGCCAAAATCCAGCAGATCAACATTGTGGGGAACCATGCGTTCACCACGGAAGAGCTGATCTCCCGTTTCCAGCTGCGTGACGAAGTGCCGTGGTGGAACCTGGTTGGCGACCGCAAATACCAGAAGCAGAAACTGGCGGGCGATCTCGAGACCCTGCGCAGCTTCTACCTGGATCGCGGCTATGCCCGTTTCAACATCGACTCCACCCAAGTGAGCCTGACGCCGGACAAGAAGGGCATCTACATCACCCTGAATATCACCGAAGGCGAGCAGTACAAGCTGTCGGGTGTGGAGCTGAATGGCAACATGGCTGGCCACTCCGCAGAAGTGACGGCGCTGACCAAGGTAGAGCCGGGCGAGCTGTATAACGGCACCAAGGTCACCAAGATGGAAGGCGACATCAAGCAGCTGCTGGGCCGCTATGGCTACGCCTACCCGCGCGTGATCACCCAACCGGAGATCAATGACGCGGATAAGACGGTGAAGCTGCATATCTCCGTGGATGCTGGCAACCGCTTCTACGTACGCCATATCCGCTTTGAGGGTAACGACACCAGCAAGGACTCCGTACTGCGCCGCGAAATGCGCCAGATGGAAGGGGCCTGGCTGGGCAATGACCAGGTTGATCAGGGCAAAGAGCGCCTGAACCGCCTGGGCTACTTCGAATCGGTAGACGTGGATACCCAGCGTGTGCCGGGCACCGCTGACCAGGTGGACGTAACCTACAAAGTGAAGGAGCGCAACACCGGCACCTTTAACTTCGGTATCGGCTACGGCACCGAGAGTGGCGTCAGCTTCCAGGTGGGCGTCCAGCAGGACAACTGGCTGGGCACCGGTAACACCGTGGGCATCAGCGGCACCAAGAATGACTACCAGACCTATGCGGAACTCTCCCTGACCGACCCGTACTTCACGGTGGATGGGGTGAGCCTGGGCGGCCGTCTGTTCTACAACGACTTCCAGGCAGATGACGCAGACCTCTCTGACTACACCAACCGCAGCTACGGCCTCGGCACGACGCTCGGTTTCCCGGTCAATGAGAACAACTCCCTGCGTCTGGGTCTGGACTACGTGCACAATGACCTCTCCGACATGGAGCCGCAGGTGGGCATGTGGCGCTACCTGAACTCCATGGGCGTCAACCCTGGCGTGGTGGTGGGCGAGGACTCCAGCGATACCGAATTCAGCGCGGATGACTTCATGCTGAACCTCGGCTGGACCTACAACAACCTCGACCGTGGTTACTTCCCGACCGCCGGGACACGCGCCAGCCTGAGCGGCAAGGTGACAGTGCCGGGTTCAGACAACGAATACTATAAAGTCACCTTCGACTCGACCTCTTACCTGCCATTGAGTGAGAACCACGAGTGGGTGCTGATGGGACGTGCGCGCGCCGGCTATGCAGATGGCCTGGGCGGTAAAGAGGTGCCGTTCTACGATAACTTCTATGCCGGCGGCTCCAGCTCTGTGCGTGGCTTCCAGTCCAACACCATTGGCCCGAAAGCTGCTTACTTCCGCTGTAACTCCGGTGACGGCAGCTACGCCGGATGCCCGGTGGAGAACTCTGACGACGCCGTGGGCGGTAACGCCATGGCCGTGCTGAGCGCTGAACTGATTGTACCGACGCCGTTCATCAGCGACAAATACGCCAACTCTGTGCGTACCTCGCTGTTCGTGGATGGCGGCACCGTCTGGGACACCAACTGGGAGAATACCTCTGCGACCCGTGCAGCCGGCGTGCCGGACTACAGTTCGCCGGATAATTTCCGTGTCTCCACCGGTATTGCATTGCAGTGGATGTCCCCGCTGGGGCCGCTGGTCTTCTCCTACGCGCAGCCAATCAAGAAGTACGATGGCGACAAGGCGGAGCAGTTCCAGTTTAACATCGGTAAAACATGGTAATGCCGCTTCGCGCGCGCATATGCTGTAACTTCACGACAATCTTGTGTAGTTGCTCCCACTCCTAGGCGCTGCTTGGGAGTGGGCAGTGTGGTATGCTGGATAGGTTGTGTAATTCAAGTGTCTCTGACACAAACGGATGATGGTAAGGAGTTTATAGTGAAAAAGTGGTTGTGTGCCGCAAGCCTCGGTTTAGCAATGGCTGCGTCTGCTGGCGCTCAGGCTGCCGATAAAATCGCAGTCGTTAACGTCTCCAGCATTTTCCAACAGCTTCCAGCGCGTGACGCAGTAGCGAAGCAGCTGGAAAACGAGTTCAAAGGCCGTGCCTCTGAACTGCAAACCATGGAGCGTGACCTGCAGACCCAAATGCAGAAACTGCAACGTGATGGTTCTACCATGAAAGCCAGCGAGCGCAGCAAGCTGGAAAAAAGCGTGATGGCTCAGCGTGAAACCTTCTCCAGTAAAGCGCAGGCTTTCGAGCAGGATAACCGCCGTCGCCAGATGGAAGAGCGTAACAAAATCCTGAGCCGTATCCAGGACGCGGTGAAGTCCGTTGCCAGCAAAGAGGGCTATGACGTAGTCATCGATGCCAACGCCGTCGCTTACTCTAATGCTGACAAAGACATTACTGCTGATGTGCTGAAACAGGTTAAATAATACATGTCTTCAATTCGACTGGCTGATCTTGCACAGCAGTTGGATGCACACGTGCACGGTGATGGCGATCTCGTCATCACCGGCATTGCTTCTATGCATTCCGCAGATTCTGAGCACATCACCTTCTTATCCAACAGCCATTACCGTGAACAACTTGCCAGCTGCAAAGCCGGTGCCGTGGTGTTAACGGAGGCTGACTTGCCGTTCTGGCATGGCGCCGCTCTGGTCGTCAAAAACCCCTACCTGACCTATGCGCGTATGGCGCAGCTGATGGATACCACGCCATCGCCGGCGGAAGATATTGCGCCGAGCGCCGTGGTGTCGCCGCAGGCCAGCCTGGGTGCAAATGTGTCGATTGGTGCCAATGCCGTCATTGAGTCCGGTGTAGTACTGGGTGACAACGTGGTGGTCGGTGCGGGATGCTTTATCGGTAAAAATAGCCGCCTTGGCGCAGGCACCCGCCTGTGGGCCAACGTCACCATCTACCATAACATCGAAATTGGCCAGCAATGCCTGATACAATCCGGCACGGTCATCGGTGCGGATGGCTTTGGCTACGCCAACGATCGCGGTAACTGGATCAAAATTCCTCAGCTCGGCACGGTGCAAATTGGCGACCGTGTAGAGATTGGCGCCTGTACCACCATTGACCGTGGCGCGCTGGATAACACGATTATCGGCAATGGCGTTATCATTGATAACCAATGCCAGATTGCACACAACGTCGTGATTGGCGACAATACGGCGGTCGCGGGCGGCGTAATCATGGCTGGCAGCCTGAAAATTGGCCGCTACTGCCAGATTGGCGGCGCCAGCGTGATTAACGGCCACATGGAAATCTGTGACAAGGCCGTTGTCACCGGAATGGGAATGGTTATGCGACCAATTACCGAACCTGGGGTATACTCTTCAGGCATTCCGTTGCAGCCCAATAAAGCGTGGCGCAAAACCGCCGCGCTGGTGATGAATATTGACGAAATAAACAAGCGCTTGAAAGCTGTTGAGCGTAAAGTCGGAAAAGACTAATCACCACCCTTGCCCGTAAGGCGGGCAAGGTGCGCAGAATCGCTGGCTGCGCATACACATACCCCTATTTGCGGCCTGCCTTATGCCCTCCTTTTGGGGGTTGAGCAGGCCGTGTTATTGATGCCATCAGTTTTTTAGACAGGAAGAGTATTTTGACTACTGACACTCATACTCTGCATATTGAAGAGATTTTGGATTTGCTTCCGCACCGCTACCCGTTCTTGCTGGTTGACCGCGTGCTGGACTTTGAAGAAGGCAAATTTCTTCGTGCAGTGAAAAACGTTTCAGTCAACGAACCGTTTTTCCAGGGCCATTTCCCTGGTAAGCCGATTTTCCCAGGCGTGCTGATCCTTGAAGCCATGGCGCAAGCCACCGGTATTCTGGCGTTCAAAAGCGTTGGCAAACTGGAGCCGGGTGAACTGTACTACTTCGCTGCCATTGACGATGCCCGCTTCAAGCGTCCAGTATTACCAGGTGACCAGATGATTCTGGAAGTTGAATTCATTAAAGAACGTCGTGGCGTTGCACGTTTCAAAGGTGTTGCCAAAGTTGACGGTGAAGTGGCCTGTGAAGCTTCAATGATGTGCGCCCGTCGTCGGGAGAGTTAATTCGTGACTGACAAAACCGCCTTTATCCATCCCAGCGCTATCGTTGAAGAGGGTGCCATCATTGGTGCCGGCGCACATATTGGCCCCTTCTGCTATATCGGCTCGCAGGTCGAAATTGGCGAAGGCACGGTGCTGAAGTCGCACGTGGTCGTAAATGGCGTCACCAAAATTGGTCGTGACAACACTATCTACCAGTTTGTCACCATTGGTGAGGTAAACCAGGATCTCAAATATGCTGGCGAGCCAACCCGTACGGAGATTGGCGACCGCAACAGCATCCGCGAGAGCGTCACCATTCACCGTGGCACCACGCAGGGCGGCAGCCTGACCAAAGTTGGCAGCGACAACCTGCTGATGGTCAACGCACACGTGGCGCATGACTGCGTTATCGGCAACCGCTGCATCCTGGCCAATAACGCCACTCTGGGCGGCCATGTGCAGATTGATGATTTTGCGATCATTGGCGGCATGACGGCCATTCACCAGTTCTGCGTGATTGGCGCGCATGTGATGGTGGGCGGGTGTTCCGGTGTGGCGCAGGACGTCCCACCCTTTGTCATCGCGCAGGGCAACCATGCTACGCCGTTCGGCATCAATATCGAGGGGCTGAAGCGCCGCGGTTTTGATAAAGAGGCATTGCACGCCATCCGCAACGCATACAAAGTGCTCTACCGCAACGGCAATACGTTGGAAGAGGCGCTGCCAGAAATTGCAGCCCTGGCTGAACAGCATCCGGCGGTGAAACCCTTCAGTGAGTTCTTTGCCCGTTCCAAGCGCGGCATCATTCGCTAATCTATGCAGAAGCGTCCATTGACGATCGGCCTGGTGGCCGGTGAAACATCCGGCGACATCCTTGGCGCCGGTCTGATTCGTGCGCTGAAAAAGCATGTTCCCGACGCCCGCTTTGTGGGCGTCGCGGGGCCGCTGATGCAGGCAGAAGGGTGTGAAGCCTGGTACGAGATGGAAGAGCTGGCGGTGATGGGCATTGTCGAGGTGGTCGAACGGCTGCCTCGCCTGCTGAAGATCCGTCGCGACCTGACCCAGCGCTTCAATGCCCTCAAGCCTGATGTGTTTGTCGGCATTGATGCGCCTGATTTCAACATTACGTTGGAGGGGCGGCTGAAGCGTAACGGCATCCGCACCATCCACTATGTCAGCCCTTCGGTCTGGGCCTGGCGGCAGAAGCGCGTTTTCAAAATCGGCAAAGCCACCGATCTGGTGCTGGCTTTCCTGCCTTTCGAAAAGGCGTTTTACGATAAATTTGCTGTGCCTTGCCGCTTCATTGGCCATACCCTGGCCGACTCCATGCCGCTGCAACCGGACAAACAGCAGGCGCGCCAGCGTCTGGGCATTCGCCCGAATGCGCGTTGTCTGGCGCTGTTGCCCGGCAGCCGCAATATGGAAGTGGAGATGCTCGGCGCTGACTTCCTGCGTACGGCGCAAAAATTGCGCACCAGCTACCCCGATCTGGAGATCGTGGTGCCGCTGGTCAATGCCAAACGGCGCGAGCAGTTCGAGCAGATTAAGGCCCAGGTGGCGCCAGATCTGCCGATGCACCTGCTGGACGGCCAGGCGCGTGATGCGATGGTCGCCAGTGACGCCGCGCTGCTGGCCTCCGGCACCGCCGCGCTGGAGTGTATGCTGGCTAAGTGCCCGATGGTGGTGGGGTATCGCATGAAACCCTTCACCTTCTGGCTGGCCGAGCGGCTGATCAAGACGCCCTACGTCTCGCTGCCCAACCTGTTGGCTGGCCGGGAGATTGTCACTGAGCTGTTGCAGCATGACTGCGTGCCGGACAAGTTGGCGGCGGCCCTGATGCCGTTGCTGGCCAGTGGCGAACAGAGCGCCGCGCTGAAGCACACCTTCCTTGAACTCCATCAGCAGATCCGCTGCGACGCCGACGAACAGGCCGCGCTGGCGGTATTGGAACTGGCCCAGCCATGAGTGAAATTTTTGTCTATCCCGCCGCGCGCTGTATCGCCGGCGTGGATGAAGTCGGGCGCGGCCCCCTGGTGGGTGCGGTCGTGACCGCCGCCGTTATCCTCGATCCGGCCCGGCCGATCGTGGGACTGGCAGATTCGAAAAAGCTAAGTGAAAAACGCCGCCTGGCGCTGTTTGACGAGATCAAAGAGAAGGCGCTGGCCTGGAGCCTCGGGCGCGCCGAACCGGATGAAATTGACAGCCTGAATATCCTACACGCCACCATGCTGGCGATGCAGCGGGCGGTGGCGGGGCTGGCGGTGACGCCAGATATGGTGCTGATTGATGGCAACCGCTGCCCGGCCTTGCCGATGGCGTCGCAGGCGGTGGTGAAGGGCGACAGTCGCGTGGCTGAGATCAGCGCTGCCTCCATTCTGGCCAAGGTCACGCGCGATCGTGAGATGGCGCTGTTGGACCAAGAGTTCCCGGATTACGGTTTCGCCCAGCATAAGGGGTATCCTACCCCGTTCCATCTGGAGAGGCTGGCGCAATTTGGCGCAACGGCCCACCACCGGCGCAGTTTCGCCCCGGTGAAACGCGCGTTATCGCTGTCCCCGCGTTAATATGACCCTCTGGCGCCCATGCGCCAGAGCTTCCATTTACTCAATTCTGGTATTTCGATATGGCCGAACCTCGTTTTGTTCACCTGCGCGTACACAGTGACTACTCCATGATCGATGGGCTAGCCAAAGTGAGCCCGTTGGTTAAGCGAGCGGCTGCCCTGGCAATGCCAGCCCTGGCAATCACCGATTTCACTAACCTGTGCGGGTTGGTGAAGTTCTACGGCAGCGCGCATGGCGCCGGTATCAAGCCGATTATCGGGGCCGACTTCCATCTGCAAAGCCCGGAGTTGGGCGACGAACTGGCCCAGCTGACGGTGCTGGCGATGAATAATGAGGGTTATCAAAACCTGACATTACTCATCTCCCGTGCCTATCAGCGTGGCTATGGTGCCTTGGGGCCAACCATTGAGCGCGACTGGCTGGTGGAGCACAGCGGCGGGCTGCTGCTGCTCTCGGGCGGACGGCAGGGCGACGTAGGTAAATTCCTGCTGCGCGGCAACCAGACGCTGGTGGAGCAGACGCTCGCCTTCTATGCTGAGCACTTCCCCAGCCGCTACTATTTGGAGCTGATCCGCACCGGTCGCCCGGATGAGGAGAATTACCTGCATGCGGCGGTGGCGCTGGCGACCACCCACGGCGTGCCAGTGGTGGCGACCAACGACGTCCGCTTCATTGAGACGGATGACTTTGACGCCCATGAGATCCGTGTCGCCATCCATGACGGCTTCACCCTCGACGATCCCAAGCGCCCACGCAACTACAGCCCGCAGCAATTCATGCGCAGCGAAGAGGAGATGTGCGAGCTGTTTGCCGACATCCCTGAGGCGCTGGCCAACAGCGTTGAGATCGCCAAGCGCTGTAACGTCACCATCCGGCTGGGCGAGTACTTCCTGCCGCAATTCCCGACCGGCGAGATGACCACCGAGGAGTTCCTGGTGGTGAAATCGAAAGAGGGGTTGGAGAAGCGACTGGCTTTCCTGTTCCCGGATGAGGAGGAGCGGGCGCGGCGGCGGCCAGAGTATGACGAGCGGCTCGATATTGAGCTGAACGTGATTAACCAGATGGGCTTCCCCGGCTACTTCCTGATCGTGATGGAATTTATCCAGTGGTCGAAGGATAACGGCGTGCCGGTTGGGCCGGGGCGTGGCTCGGGCGCCGGCTCGCTGGTGGCCTACGCGCTGGAGATCACGGATCTCGATCCGCTGGAGTTTGACCTGCTGTTCGAACGCTTCCTTAATCCGGAGCGTGTCTCGATGCCCGACTTTGACGTCGACTTCTGCATGGAGAAGCGCGATCTGGTGATTGAGCACGTCGCGGAGATGTATGGCCGTGACGCGGTTTCCCAGATCATCACCTTCGGTACGATGGCAGCGAAGGCGGTTATCCGCGACGTCGGCCGCGTGCTGGGCCACCCCTATGGTTTCGTCGATCGTATCTCCAAGCTGGTGCCGCCCGATCCGGGCATGACGTTGGCGAAAGCCTTTGAGGCGGAGCCGCAACTGCCGGAGATTTACGAGGCGGATGAAGAGGTGCGCGCGCTGATCGACATGGCGCGCAAGCTGGAGGGGGTGACCCGTAACGCCGGCAAACACGCCGGTGGCGTGGTGATTGCGCCCACCAAGATCACTGATTTCGCGCCGCTCTACTGCGACGCCGAGGGCAACCACCCGGTTACCCAGTTCGACAAGAATGACGTGGAGTACGCCGGTCTGGTGAAGTTTGACTTCCTTGGCCTGCGCACCCTGACCATCATCAACTGGGCGCTGGAGATGATCAACGCCCGGCGTGCCAAGCAGGGGCTGGAGCCGATTGATATCGCCGCCATCCCGCTTGAAGACAAAAAGAGCTTCGACATGCTGCAACGGGCGGAGACTACCGCGGTCTTCCAGCTTGAATCGCGCGGCATGAAGGATCTGATCAAACGCCTGAAGCCAGACTGCTTCGAAGATATGATCGCACTGGTGGCGCTGTTCCGCCCCGGCCCGCTGCAATCGGGCATGGTGGATAACTTCATCGACCGTAAGCACGGGCGTGAGGAGATCTCCTACCCGGATATTCAGTGGCAGCATGAGTCACTGAAGCCGGTGCTGGAGCCGACCTACGGCATCATCCTCTACCAAGAGCAGGTGATGCAGATTGCCCAGGTGCTGGCGGGCTACACCCTGGGCGGCGCGGACATGCTGCGCCGTGCGATGGGCAAGAAAAAGCCGGAAGAGATGGCGAAGCAGCGCTCGGTCTTCAAAGAGGGTGCCGAAGGGATGGGCATCGACGGCGAACTGTCGATGAAGATCTTCGATCTGGTAGAGAAGTTCGCGGGTTACGGCTTCAACAAATCCCACTCCGCTGCTTATGCGCTGGTCTCCTACCAGACGCTGTGGCTGAAGGCGCACTATCCCGCCGAATTTATGGCGGCGGTAATGACCGCCGACATGGACAACACCGACAAGGTGGTCGGGCTGGTGGATGAGTGCTTACGGATGGGCCTGAAGATCCTGCCGCCGGACATCAACAGCGGGCAGTACCACTTCCACGTCAATGACGAGGGCGAGATCGTCTACGGCATCGGCGCCATCAAAGGCGTGGGCGAGGGGCCGATTGAGGCAATCATTGAGGCGCGCAACCAAGATGGCTACTTCAAAGAGCTGTTCGACCTCTGCGCCCGCTCGGACATCAAGAAGCTGAACCGCCGCATTCTGGAGAAGCTGATCATGTCCGGGGCGTTTGACCGGCTGGGGCCGCACCGCGCGGCGCTGATGAACTCGCTCGGCGATGCGCTGAAGGCAGCAGACCAGCACGCCAAGGCAGAGGCCATTGGCCAGGTGGACATGTTTGGCGTGCTGGCCGAGGCACCGGAGCAGGTGGAGCAGTCCTACGCCAGCGTCGCGCCGTGGCCAGAGCAGAAAGTGCTGGATGGCGAGCGGGAGACGCTGGGGCTGTACCTCACCGGCCACCCGATTACCCAATATCTCAAGGAGATCGAACGCTATGCCGGCGGGCAGCGTTTGAAGGATATGCATCCGACGGAACGGGGCAAAATGACCACTGCCGTTGGCCTGGTAGTGGCATCACGCGTGATGGTCACCAAACGGGGTAACCGCATCGGCGTCTGCACACTCGATGACCGCTCAGGCCGTCTGGAGGTGATGCTGTTCACTGATGCATTGGAAAAATACCAGCATTTGCTGGAAAAAGACCGTATCCTGATTGCCAGCGGACAGGTCAGCTTTGATGACTTCAGCGGCGGCCTTAAAATGACCGCCCGCGAACTCATGGACATCAGTGAAGCCCGGGAAAAATATGCTCGCGGGCTTGCTATCTCGCTGACTGACAGGCAAATTGATGACCAGCTTTTGAACCGTCTCCGACAGTCGTTGGAACCCCATCGATCGGGGACGATTCCAGTGCATCTGTATTATCAGCGCGAAGATGCACGCGCCCGCCTGCGGTTTGGGGCAACATGGCGCGTAACGCCGACCGACCGCCTCTTGATTGATTTGCGGACGTTGGTCGGCAATGAGCAGGTGGAACTGGAATTTGACTAAAATAGGAATACTATGAGTCTGAATTTTCTTGATTTTGAACAGCCGATTGCAGAGCTTGAAGCGAAAATTGACTCGCTGACTGCAGTCAGTCGTCAAGACGAAAAATTAGATATTAATCTGGATGAAGAGGTGCAGCGCCTGCGTGAAAAGAGCGTAGAGCTGACCCGCAAGATCTTCTCCGATCTGGGTGCCTGGCAGATTGCCCAGTTGGCGCGTCATCCGCGTCGCCCTTACACGTTGGATTATATCGAACATATTTTCACTGACTTTGACGAGTTGGCCGGCGACCGTGCCTACGCTGACGACAAAGCCATCGTGGGCGGCATCGCCCGTCTGGATGGCCGCCCGGTGATGATCATCGGTCATCAGAAAGGCCGTGAAACCAAAGAGAAAATCCGCCGCAACTTCGGTATGCCAGCACCGGAAGGCTATCGCAAGGCCCTGCGCCTGATGGAGATGGCCGAGCGCTTCAAGATGCCGATCATCACCTTCATCGACACCCCGGGCGCCTACCCTGGCGTGGGGGCGGAAGAGCGCGGCCAGTCCGAGGCGATTGCCCGCAACCTGCGTGAAATGTCCCGCCTGAGCGTGCCGGTCATCTGCACCGTGATTGGCGAGGGTGGCTCCGGCGGCGCACTGGCCATCGGCGTGGGCGACAAGGTCAACATGCTGGAGTACAGCACCTACTCCGTGATCTCCCCTGAAGGTTGTGCCTCCATCCTGTGGAAAAGCGCCGACAAAGCGCCGCTGGCTGCTGAAGCGATGGGCATCATCGCCCCGCGCCTGAAAGAGCTGAAGCTGATTGACTCAGTGATCCCGGAGCCGCTGGGCGGCGCACACCGTGACATCCCGGCAGTTGCTGCGTCCCTGAAGGCCCAGCTGCTGGCAGACCTCAGTGACCTCGACACGCTGAATGAGGAAGAGCTCATCAACCGCCGTTACCAGCGTCTGATGACCTACGGTTACTGCTGATTTATCCGCTTAATAAAAAGCCCGCGCCTGTCGCGGGCTTTTTTTATGTCTATCAATCGTTGGCTCATTTTTTATTTTTTACTTTTATCCTGCACTTTTTATCCCCTATTTTTTGATTATTTAGCCCGTGCCGGAAATAGTCATTGGCATGACTGTGATTTAATGGCGTCATTGAGCCAACGTGATGCACGGTTTTATTTTCCCCTTATTTATGCTGCCTGTGTCCAGCGTACTGCGGATAGTTTGCGCGACGTGCCAGTGAATAGCGCGGCGGTCGCCTGTCATGAAAAAATAACAAGGGGTAGAGATAATGATACCATCAGCTCAACATTGGATGCTTACGCCACTGGCGCTAACCGTCGGATTAACCTGTGCGCTCGGCGCCTATGCCGCTGATACGGCCACGCCCGCGGCGACAGTAGAGATAAAAGCCAGCGATCTACAAAAGAAAGAGGCGGAATTAACCACGGACCCATTGATGCTTAGCGTTAAAGAGTCTATTCGCACACTGGATAATGCCACCGTTGAGGCGATTGAACCGGGCAAGCCCTCCAATCCCGCCAACGTGAAACTGGTTGAGAAAATATTAAGTAATAAAGATTGGGAATATATTTTCCCGCTGCGCGCACCTGAATACAGTTACAGTAATTTCCTGAAGGCAATTGGCAAATTCCCGGCGGTGTGCGGCATCTATACCGATGGCCGTGACTCCGAGGCGATTTGCCGCAAGGTGCTGGCCACCATGTTCGCCCACTTCGCCCAGGAGACCGGCGGCCATGAGAGTTGGCGTGAGGAGGCGGAGTGGCGGCAGGGGCTGGTCTGGCTGCGTGAAATGGGTTGGCAGGAGGGGCAGCCGGGCGGCTACAACGGCGAGTGTAACCCGGATGTCTGGCAGGGGCAGACCTGGCCCTGTGGCAAAGATGCTAGCGGCAACTTCCTCAGTTACTTTGGCCGCGGTGCCAAACAGCTCTCCTACAACTACAACTACGGGCCATTCTCTGACGCCATGTTCGGCACCGTCCGTACCCTGCTCGACAAACCGGAGCTGGTGGCGGATACCTGGCTGAACCTGGCGAGCGCGGTGTTCTTCTTCGTTACGCCGCAGCCGCCGAAACCCAGTATGCTGCACGTCATTGATGGCACCTGGCAGCCCAACGACCATGACAAAGCCAGCGGGCTGGTACCGGGCTTTGGCGTCACCATCCAGATCATCAACGGTGGGGTAGAGTGTGGCGGCCCGCAGGATATCGCCCAGGGGCTGAACCGTATCTCCTACTATAAGAGCGAAGCCGAGTACCTGAAGGTACCCGTGCCAGAGAATGAGGTACTGGGTTGCGCCAACATGAAGCAGTTCGATGAGGGTGGCTCGGGCGCGCTGCCTATCTATTGGGAGCAAGATTGGGGCTGGAGCCCGAATACCGCGGATGGCAAAACCTACGCTTGCCAGCTGGTCGGCTACCAGACACCGTTCAGCGCTTTTAAAGAGGGCGACTACGTCCGCTGTGTCCAGCACCACTATGGCAATGTGAAAATCGTTGACGATCTGGGTGGTGATGTAACACCGACCCCGACCCCGACCCCGACCCCGACGCCGACACCGACACCAACGCCGACACCGACACCAACGCCGACACCAACGCCGACGCCAACCCCAACACCAACCCCAACACCAACCCCGGCGGTGCAGAACCATGCCCCGGTGGCGGTGCTGAATGGCCCGACCGGCCCCGTGGAGAGCCAGGCCAACGTCACGTTGAATGCGGCCGAGTCCCATGATGCGGACGGTGACAAGCTCAGCTACCAGTGGATGCTGCCCAACGGCAACACCCTGTCCGGCAGTGATCGCAGCAGCCTGAGCTTTATCGCGCCGGTGGTCACCAGCCAGACGGTCTATAAATTCACCCTGACCGTTTCGGATGGCAAGCTGAGCAGCGTGGCCCGCTACCAGCTTACCGTCACGCCGAAAGTCGCACCTATCCCGGACACCACCCAAGGCTGCGCCGATAGCTGGAAGAGCGACAAGATCTATTACGGCGGTGAAACCGTAAACTGGAAAGGCAGCGAGTACCGTGCCAACTACTGGACGCAGAGCCAGGAGCCGGGCAACGCTGACTTTACCGGCGAGTGGTCGCAGTGGAAGCTGATTAAGTCCTGTAAATAAAAGGGTTGCCGCCCCCATGCAAGGAGGGGCTGGGGGCGGCAGGTTTTCGGGCGGCAGGCGTAATGCCTGCCGTTTTGCTATGTTTGAAGGAGGAAACTCGAAAACGATAAGGACACTGAATGAATATTATTGCCATCCTTAAGCCACCTACGGCCTATTACAAAGATGAGCCGATGCGGGAACTGGATGCAGCCCTGACCCGGCGTGGGTTTGATCTGGTCTATCCGCAAAATGGTGCGGACTTGCTGAAGCTGATCGAGCACAACGCCCGCATTTGCGGGGTGATCTTCGACTGGGACGACTACAGCATGGCGCTGTGCACCGAGATCAACGATCTGAACGAGTCCCTGCCGATCTACGCCTTTATCAACACCCACTCCACGCTGGATGTCTCCCTCAACGAGATGCGCATAGCGCTCTACTTCTTTGAGTATGCGCTGCACGCCGCCGAGGATATTGCCACCCGCATCCAGCAGTACACGGATGAGTACCGTGACGCCATCACCCCGCCGCTGACACGGGCGCTGTTCAACTATGTGAAGGAGGGGAAGTACACCTTCTGCACCCCCGGCCACATGGCGGGCACCGCGTTCCAGAAAAGTCCGGTGGGCACGCTGTTCTATGACTTTTTTGGCGCGAATACGCTCAAGGCGGATGTCTCCATCTCGGTCACGGAGCTGGGATCGCTGCTCGACCACACCGGCCCGCACCTGGAGGCCGAGGAGTACATTGCCCGCACCTTTGGCGCGGAGCAGAGCTACATGGTGACCAACGGCACCTCCACCGCCAACAAGATTGTCGGCATGTATGCCGCCCCTGCTGGCAGCACGGTACTGATTGACCGCAACTGCCACAAGTCGCTGGCGCACCTGATGATGATGAGCGACATCACCCCGATCTACCTGCGCCCGGTGCGCAATGCCTACGGCATTTTAGGCGGCATCCCGCGCAGTGAGTTCAGCCGGGAGAGCATCGAGCAAAAGGTGGCGCAAACCGCCAATGCCAGCTGGCCGGTACATGCGGTGATCACCAACTCCACCTATGACGGATTGCTCTACAACACCGATTTCATCAAGCGCGAGCTGGATGTGCCCTCGATCCACTTTGACTCTGCTTGGGTGCCCTACACCAACTTCCACCCGATCTATGCTGGCAAGAGCGGGATGAGCGGCGACCGCGTCCCCGGCAAGGTTTTCTACGAAACCCAGTCGATCCACAAGATGCTGGCGGCCTTCTCGCAGGCCTCCATGATTCACATCAAGGGCGACTACCATGAGGGCACCTTCAACGAAGCCTACATGATGCACACCACCACCTCGCCCAACTATGGCATCGTCGCCTCTATGGAGACGGCGGCGGCGATGCTGCACGGCAACCCTGGACGACGGCTGATCCAGCGCTCGGTGGAGCGTGCCTTGCACTTCCGCGAAGAGATTGTGCGGCTGCGGCAGGAGTCTGACAGCTGGTTCTTTGATGTCTGGCAGCCGGCCAGCATTGGCGAGGCGGCGTGCTGGCCGCTCAACCCGGACGAGAATTGGCACGGCTTTGGCGCGACCGACCCGGAGCATATGTACCTGGATCCGGTGAAGGTGACCATCCTGACGCCGGGCATGGATGAGCAGGGCAACCTGGCGGCCTCCGGCATCCCGGCGTCGCTGGTGGCCAAGTTCCTGGATGAGCGTGGCATCGTGGTGGAGAAGACCGGCCCCTACAACCTGCTGTTCCTGTTTAGCATCGGCATCGACAAAACCAAGGCGCTCAGCTTGCTGCGCGGCCTGACCGAGTTCAAGCGCGCCTTTGATCTCAATTTGCGGGTGCGCAACATGCTGCCGGATCTCTACGCCGAAGACCCGGACTTCTACCGCAACATGCGCATTCAGGATCTGGCGCAGGGCATCCACCAGATGGTGGTGCGGCATGACCTGCCGGGCCTGATGCTGCGCGCCTTTGACGTGCTGCCGGAGATGCGGCTGACGCCGTATGAGATGTTCCAGCAGCAGGTGAGGGGAGAGGTGGAGGAGTGCGAGCTGGAGGATCTGGTGGGTCGCATCTCGGCCAACATGATCCTGCCCTATCCGCCGGGGGTGCCGGTGGTGATGCCCGGCGAGATGGTCACCGAGGAGAGCCGGGCAGTGCTCGACTTCCTGCTGATGCTCTGCGCGATTGGCCTGCGCTATCCGGGCTTTGCCACTGACATCCACGGCACGCGGGTCACCGAGGATGGCCGCTACATGGTGACAGTGCTCAAGCAGCCGGTCAGCAATCCTCAATAATCAGGTAGGCGGCGTGCACCGGCCCGTGCACGCCGACCACCTTGATCAATTCGATGTCGGCGGTGGAGCTGGGGCCTGCAATCAGGTTGATGCAGCTTGGCATACGCTCCCCGCGCAATGCCCGCTGGTGCAGCTGCTCGGCCAGCTGCGCCACCCGTGGCAGGATGGTACTTTTGCGCAGCACAAACACCGAGGCAGTGGGCAACAGGCTCACCGCCCGGCCACGCTCCGGCGCAGAGAAGAGCACCACGCTGCCGGACTCCGTCAGCCCCGCCTCGGCATAGACCACGCCCACCACCGCCTGTTCCGCCAGCCGCAGGTTCTCCGCGCCAGCCTCTGGTTGCCATACCGCCGCGCCCAGTTGCTGTTGTAGCGCCTGGGTAATGCCGAGCGCCGCCAGCCGCGCGTCGCCGCTGACGATCACCGGCGTGCGGCCATACTCCTCGCACAGCGCCAGTACCGCGCTGACGGCCTGATCCTCCGCCACCCGCTGGCAGTTGACCTTCAACGTCTCGCGCGCGTAAGCGACAAAGGCGGCGCAGCGCTCCTCCTGCGTTAGCGAGGTCAGGCGCGAGGTGGCGAAGCTGCTTACCGGCGGCGCAGGTGTCTCTGGCTGACGGCGCGGTGCGCGGCCAAGCTGGCGGGCAATCTCCGCCAGAAAATCACTGCGGTTCTGTTCATCCAGCATCACTCTTCCCCCGTCGCCTGATGGCGCTTGAACCAACTGCGGAAACTCTCCCCCTCCACCTCCGGCAGGTCGCGCGCGGCCGTCCATTCGCCGATGGCGGCGGGGTGGAAGGGCATCTTGCCCTCTTTGATCAGCCAGCCGGCGGCTTTCGCCCCGGCCTTCATGCCCACTTTCCACAGCATGGGGTGGGCGTTGGCGTAGTTGAACAGCCGGGTGATGCGCTGCTCGGCCTTGGGTGTCAGCCCCTGTTCCGCCAATTTTTGGCGATGCTTCAGGTGCAGTTGCGCCAGCGGAATTTTTACCGGGCAGACCTGATTACAGGCGGTGCAGAGTGAGCAGGCGTAGGGCAGGTCTTGGTAATCCTCATAGCCGCCAAGCAGCGGCGACAGCACCGAACCAATCGGGCCGGGGTAGATGGAGCCGTAGCTGTGGCCGCCAATGTGGCGGTAGGCCGGGCAGGTGTTCATGCAGGCACCGCAGCGGATGCAGCGCAAAATGTCGCGGAACTCTGAGCCAAGCACCTGCGAGCGGCCGTTGTCGACAATCACCAGGTGGAACTCCTCCGGGCCGTCGAGGTGGCCGGCCTCACGCGGGCCGGTCAGCCAGGTGTTGTAGCTGGTGAGGCGAGAACCCACCGCGCTGCGGCAGAGCAGGGTGATCAACACGTCCACCTCGGCGAAGGTCGGCGCGATGCGCTCCATGCCCATCACTGCGATGTGGGTCTTGGGTAGGGTGGTGCTGAGACGGGCGTTGCCCTCGTTAGTCACCAGACAGACCGAGCCGGTCTCTGCCACCGCAAAATTGCAGCCGGTGATGCCGATGTCCGCCGTCAGGAAGTGCTCACGGATCTTCTGGCGGATGAACAGCGTCATCGCTTCCGGCGTCTCTGGCCCCTCATAACCCAGCTTGTGGCGCAGCACGTCACGGATCTGGAAGCGATCCTTGTGGATCGCCGGCACCACGATGTGCGAGGGCGGATCCTCATCCAGCTGCAAAATATACTCGCCCAGATCGGTCTCAATCACCTCAATGCCCTGCTGCTGCAACACGGCGTTCATGCCGATCTCTTCCGTCACCATCGATTTGGACTTCACCACCTTTTTCGCCTGCTTGCGGGCGGCCACCTGGCTGATGTAGGCGGTGGCCTCCTCTTTGGTGCGGGCGAAGAAGACATGGCCGCCATTCTCTGTGACCTTTTCCGACAGCTGGTAGAGATAGGCGTCGAGGTTCTCCAGCACGTGGTTGCGGATCTGCTCCGCGCGATCGCGCCACGCCTCCCAGTCGCCCAGCTCCTCGACCATGATCTGCCGGTTGGTGCCGATGCGCTCTTGCGCCATCGCCACCGCATTGCGCATGACGCTGTCCTGCATTTCGATATGGATGCGTGGCTTGAAGGCCACCGCACTGGTTTTCATTGACATGGCAGGCCCCCTAGCGGCTCATCAACACTTCAGCAATATGCAGCACCTTGACCGGCTGCCGCTCGCGGTGCAGTCGGCCGCCAATGTTGATCAGGCAACTGGCATCCGCGCCAATCAGGTAGTCTGGCTTGGCATCCATCATGTGCACCACCTTCTCCTTCACCATCTCGCCGGAGATCTCCGCCATCTTGACCGAGAAGGTGCCGCCGAAGCCGCAGCAGGTCTCCTGATTGCGGATCGGCAATAGCTCCAGCCCCTGCACATGGTGCAGCAGGGTGAGCGGCTCCTCGCGGATGCCCAGCTTGCGGAACAGGCTGCACGAGGGGTGGTAGACCGCCCGGCCGGGTAGGCGCGCGCCGACGTCACGCAGGCCGAGCGTATTGACGATAAAGGAGGTGAGATCCTGCATCCGCGCGGCCACCGCCGTAGCGCGCTGCGCCCATGCTGGCTCGTCGGCCAGATAGTCGGCATAGCTCTTGATCGCGTAGGTACAGGAGCCGGCGGGGGAGATAATCGGGTAGTCATTCTCCTCAAAGGCGGCGATCAGGTTTTTCATCGCCGGTTTGGCATCCTTGATGTAGCCGCCATTGATTGCCGGCTGGCCGCAGCAGCCCTGCCGCTCCGGGAAGTGCACCTCGCACCCCAGCCGCTCCAGCAGCAGGACGCTCTTTTTAGCCATGTTGGCTTTGATGGCGTCACCAATACAGGTTACATAAAAGTTAACTTTCATCGACATGCTCCGGCATAGAAGTGGGCAGCGTTGTCCACTGCTTTTTTATCCTGCAAACAGTGTAGGGCGCGCGCCGGGCAAGGGCCGAGCACTTTATTGATGAAGGTGGGTAAGTGGTGGTTGGCTCAAGGTTTTAACCACTGAAAATCGCGGTCGCAACAATTTATAAACAATTTCACTGTCTGTTTTCACCCCGGCCCGGCAATTTCGGGCCTTTCTCAGAGTAACCGCATTGACGCTCCAGAACAGGATGGTTAACGTGCGGGCATAAATCACTATAAGGAGTCGGGGATGCTTACACTACGCCAGGTTCACCATATCGCCATCATTAGCAGCAACTACCAGATCAGCAAGCAGTTCTACTGCAACGTGCTGGGTTTCAGCCTATTAAGCGAGTTCTACCGTGAGGAGCGCGACTCCTGGAAAGCCGATCTGGCCCTCAATGGCGCCTACACCATTGAACTGTTCTCTTTCCCATCGCCGCCGCCGCGCCCCAGCCGCCCGGAGTCCTGTGGCCTGCGCCACTTGGCCTTCAGCGTGGATAACATCCACGAGGCGATCGAGGCGCTGGAAGCGGACGGTGTTGAGTGCGAGCCGGTACGCATCGATCCGCTGACCGGCCAGCGCTTCACCTTCTTCAGCGATCCTGACGGCCTGCCGTTGGAGCTGTATGAGAGCCGACCGGCCAAGGCAGAATCGATCAAGCCGGACTTGCCTGCCAGCGCCTGAGTGGGTAACGTGCGCATCATGAAAAAGTAAGGCGCAGGACCCACCCGCCGTATGAATGATGTCACACTGCTCTCACACCTTGACGCCCAACTGGGCGATCACCCGGCCTGCTGCGTCGCCTTCAGCGGCGGGCTGGACTCCACTGTCCTGCTGCACCTGCTGGTCAGCTTGCGCGACGCCGGACGGGATCTGCCGCTGCGGGCGGTGCATATCCACCACGGCCTGAGCCGCCATGCCGACGAGTGGGTCGCCCACTGTGAATCGCTGTGCGCCGCGTGGCAGGTGCCGCTGACGGTGCTCCGCGTCCAGGTGGATGGGCGCGGCGGCATTGAGGCGGCGGCCCGCGAGGCGCGCTATCAGGCACTGGCCGCGGCGTTGCAAACTGGTGAGACGCTGCTGACTGCCCAACACCTCGATGACCAGTGCGAAACCCTGCTGCTGGCGCTGAAGCGCGGCAGTGGCCCCGCCGGCCTCTCCGCGATGAAATCTGCCACCGCCTTCCACGGCCAGGTGTTGCTGCGCCCGCTGCTGGATGTCTCCCGTCAGGAGCTGGAGGGGTACGCGGCCGCGCAGGGATTGGCGTGGATTGATGACGACAGCAATCAGGATAATCGCTTCGACCGTAACTTCCTGCGCCGCCAGGTGCTGCCGGTGCTGCACCAGCGCTGGCCGCACTTTGCCGCCGCCGCTAGCCGCAGCGCCGCGCTCTGCGCTGAGCAGGAGTCGTTGCTGGATGAGTTGCTGGAGGAGACGCTGGCGAGCTTGCTGGATGCGGAAGGCTCACTGGCGATTGAGGCGCTGCGGCCGATGTCCGAGGCCAAGCGTGCGGCCCTGTTGCGCCGCTGGATGGCGCGGCACGGCTTGCCGATGCCAGCGCGCGAGCAAATTGGCCGCCTATGGCGTGAGGTGGCGGAGAGCCGCGCCGATGCGGAGCCGCAATTGCAACTGGGCGCGGGATCGGTGCGCCGTTTCCGCCAGCGCCTCTACCTGCTGCCGCCGTTGCAGCCGGTGGAGGATCACGTGCTGGCATGGCAGCCGCCGGAGCCACTGGCACTGCCAGATGGCCTTGGCCAGTTGGTGGTCGGTGAGGATTTCAGTGCCGCCAAGGCGCGCTGGGTGCGCCGCGCCCGGCCAGATGAGCCGGTGACGGTGCGTTTTCGCGCCGAGGGCACCTTCCACATTGTGGGGCGGCCGCACTCGCGCCAAATTAAAAAGCTGTGGCAGGAGCTGGCGATCCCACCCTGGGCGCGCACCCGTACCCCCCTGATTTTCTATGGCGAACAGTTGATCGCCGCCCCCGGAATTTTTATCACCCGAGAGGGGGCCGCAAGCGCCGGCCAGACTGGCTGGGGCATTGAGTGGCAAAAAGAGGCATAACCATGAGAGAAGGAATGAGAACGGCGATCCTGCTGGCGCTACTGGCTGGGCTGGCGTGCCAGACGGCAACGGCGGCAGGCAGCGCGGCGGCGGGCAAAGAGAAGGCCGCCCCCTGTATGGCTTGCCACGGGCTGGATGGCAAGGGCACCGCGCCCATCTACCCCAATCTGGCCGGGCAGCAACCGGCCTATCTAGAGGGGGCGCTGCACGCCTATAAAAATGGCGACCGCAGTGCCGGGCAGGCGGGCATCATGAATGCCTATACCTCTGACCTGTCGGATCAGGATATCGCGGATCTGGCGGCCTACTATTCTGCGCAAAAACCCTGATGGCAGACATAAAAACGGGCAGCCAGGCTGCCCGTCGGTGTGGCGGCGTACACGCCGCTGCATCAATCGATGCTGACTTCAACCGTCCCCAGTTCCGGGTGGCTGAAACTGGCAATATGGTCCAGCCGCAGCTCCCTCGCGTGGCCGGCCTCCTCAATCACCAGATACTCCACGCGCTTGCGTGAAATCAGATCGCTTGCCTTGCCTTCCACAATCTCTCCGCTGCGCAGCTTCAGCGTCAATACAAAGTGCTTCTGACAGGCGAGCTCAAGATTATCGTAGTCATCACAATTGATGGGTTGATACTCATCATTCATCGACATAATCGCTCACCAATAAGTTAGCGGCGGCAAAGGCCGCCTGGTCCCTGACGGAAGACGGAAGCGTCGGATTGGCCGCCACTTCGTCCAATGCTTGCAACACACAGCCCAGCGCATCGGGCACATAACCAAGATCGCCACTGCCGATCTCAGCGTAGAAACGGCGTACTAACTCACAGTATTGTCGCACAATAACCTCCCCTAAGAGCCTATCCCGATAGGATGCCACGGAAGATGCACCTACGAAGATAAACTCTCATTATCTAACGACTATAGCACAGGCGCCGCAAGGAGTTCAGCGACCCGTTTTGCCTTTCTCGGATCATCAGGCGTTTAGCCGCTGTCCGGGGTGGCTGGCCGTTACCCTGCGCTTTCAAGTACACTGTCGCCCTACACGTGAGAGGTGAACATGGCGCTGAAGGCCACAATTTATAAAGCGGCGGTTAACATTGCCGATATGGATCGTAATTTTTTTGATGATGCTAACCTGACCATTGCCCAGCATCCCTCCGAAACCGAGCAGCGCATGATGCTGCGCCTGCTGGCCTGGATCTGTCATGCCGATGAGCGGCTGCACTTTACCCGTGGCCTGAGCGCCGAGGGGGAGCCGGAACTGTGGCGGCGCAATGACCATAATGGGCTGGAGCTGTGGATTGAGCTGGGGTTGCCGGATGAGAAGCGGCTGAAAAAAGCCTGCAATCAGTCGGCGGACGTGGTGCTCTACGCCTACGGCGAACGGGCTGCTGGCGTCTGGTGGTCACAGATGGCGGAGAAGGCGCGTGCGCTGCGCAACCTGCGGGTGCGTTTTCTGGATGACGCCCAGATGGCGCAACTGGCCGCGCTGGCAAATCGCAATATGACCCTACAGGCGACGTTGCAGGAGGGGGCGATCTGGCTCTCCGATGCAACCTCCAGCCTCGAGATCCACTTTAATGAGTGGCAGCAGGTGGAGTAGGGTGGCACTCATTATCTCCAACAGCGTCACGCTGCCCGAGAGCGAGATTGAGCTGACCGCCATCCGTGCCCAAGGGGCGGGCGGCCAGCACGTCAACAAGACCTCGACGGCGATCCATCTGCGCTTTGACATCCGCGCCTCCAGCCTGCCGCCGTTCTACCAGGAGCGGCTGCTGGCGATGAGCCACCACCTCATTACTGCAGAAGGGGTGGTGATCATCAAATCGCAGGAGCATCGCAGCCAGGAGATGAACCGCGAGGCGGCGCTCAACCGGCTGGTAGCGCTGATCCGCGAGGCGGTAAAAGTGGAAAAAGCGCGGCGACCGACGCGACCGACCAAAGCCTCCAACCAGCGACGGCTGGAGGGCAAAAGCCGCAAGGCTTCCACTAAGGCCCTGCGCGGCAAAGTGCGCTGAGGGATTCAACGGGAACATGGACACAGTAGGAGAGTCGCTGTGAAAAAGATCACTCTTGCACTGCTGTTTTCGCTGGGGGCGTTGGCGCTGATTGGCTGCCGCCACGCCTCCCGGCCACAGGAACTTACGCTGCAACCGATGGAGCAGAGCTATCAGGGCGTCATACCCTGCGCGGATTGCAGTGGCATTGAGACCTCACTGTTCCTGATGGAGGATGGCACCTACATCCTGCAGGAGCACTATCAGGGGCGCGAGACGGCACCACGCGCCAGCTACGGCCAGTGGGCGCGCACCGCGGACAAGCTGATACTGACGACGGCTGATGGCGACAAGCGCTACTTCCGCGCCCATGAAGAGAGTTTGGAGATGCTCAAGCGCGACGGGACGCCGATTGTCTCTACGCTCAACTATACCCTGCACTCAGTGGAGCAGCCGCTGCCCACGACGCCGATGGCGATGCATGGCCTCTACCACCAGCAGGCGGGAAGCGCCACCTTCCAGGATTGCGCTACCGGCAAGCGCTACCCAGTGGTGGCCAGGGGCTTGATGGCGCAGGCGCTGCACCGGCTGCAGGGCCGGCCAGAGGAGGAGCCGGTCTTCCTGACGCTCGAGGGGCACTATAGCCAACCGGGCGGCGAGCAGGCAGAACGCACGCTGGTGCCGGACAGCACACCGCAGGCCCATCCCGGCAAGCACTGTGACTGACCGCCGGACGCAGGCATAAAAAAAACGCCCCATTGGGGCGTTTTTTATGGCCAAAGCTGGCTTAGCGTGGGATCTGGCTGAGCAGGAACGCCACCATGTCGGCGGTTTTCAGCATCTGTTTCTCACCGGAGCGGCGGTTTTTGTACTCCACCTCTTCGCTGTCCAGGTTGCGATCGCCAATCACGATGGTGTGCGGCACGCCAATCAGCTCCATGTCCGCAAACATCACGCCCGGACGCTCTTTACGGTCGTCCAGCAGCACGTCCACGCCCTGCGCGCGCAGGGTGTGGTACAGCTCTTCCGCCACCTCTTTCACGCGGAAAGATTTGTGCATGTTCATCGGCAGAATAGCGACCTGGAACGGCGCGATGGCGTCCGGCCAGATGATGCCGCGCTCATCGTGGTTCTGCTCAATCGCCGCGGCGACCACGCGGGTCACGCCGATGCCGTAGCAGCCCATGGTCATGACCTGATTGCGACCATCTTCACCCTGTACGGTAGCGTTCATCGCCTCGGAGTACTTGGTGCCGAGCTGGAAGATGTGGCCCACTTCAATGCCACGCTTGATCAGCAGGGTACCCTGGCCGTCCGGGCTGATGTCACCCTCTTTGACGTTACGGATGTCTGCCACTTGCGGCAGCGCCACGTCACGCTCCCAGTTGATGCCGAACAGGTGCTTGCCGTCACGGTTGGCACCGGCGCTGAAGTCGCTCATCACCGCCACTGCGCGGTCAGCCACGACCGGCACCGGCAGGTTAACCGGGCCAAGGGAGCCAGGACCAGCGCCGACCAGTTCACGGATCTCCGCTTCGGTAGCGAAGGTCAGCGGCACGGCAACCAACGCCACTTTCTCCGCCTTCACTTCGTTCAGCTCGTGGTCACCACGTACCAGCAGGGCCACCAGCTTGTGTCCGCTCTCTTCGCGGGCGTGCACCAGCAGGGTCTTGATGGTCTTTTCAATCGGCTGCTCGAACTGCTCAACCAGCTCCGCGATGGTTTTGGCGTTCGGCGTATCCACTTCACGCAGCGCTTCAGACGGCGCATCACGCTCGGCTTTCGGCGCGACCGCTTCCGCCAGCTCAATGTTGGCCGCGTAGTCAGAACCGGTGGCGAAGACGATGTCATCTTCACCGCTGGAGGCCAGCACCTGGAACTCGTGGGAGGCGCTGCCGCCGATGGAGCCGGTATCCGCCTGTACCGCACGGAAGTCGAGGCCCATGCGGGTGAAGATTTTGCTGTACGCGGCATACATCGCGTCGTAGGTCTCTTGCAGGGAGTCCTGAGTGGTGTGGAAGGAGTAGGCGTCCTTCATCAGGAACTCGCGCGAGCGCATCACGCCAAAGCGCGGGCGCACTTCATCACGGAATTTGGTCTGGATCTGGAAGAAGTTCAGCGGCAGCTGCTTGTAAGAGCTGATCTCGTTACGGATCAGATCCGTAATCACTTCCTCATGCGTCGGGCCAAGCACGAACGGGCGATCGCCGCGATCGACAAGGCGCAGCAGCTCTGGGCCATACTGCTCCCAGCGGCCGCTCTCCTGCCACAGATCGGCTGGCTGCACCACCGGCATCGAGACTTCAATCGCGTTGGCGTTGTTCATCTCTTCGCGCACGATGTTTTCAACTTTTTTCAGGACGCGCAGGCCAGTCGGCAACCAGGTATACAACCCAGAAGCGAGTTTACGAATCATCCCGGCGCGCAGCATCAGCTGGTGGCTGATCACCTCTGCGTCGGCGGGGGTCTCCTTTAGGGTGGAGAGCAGGTATTGAGTTGTACGCATGATGTAGTGGTTCCAAGTAGAACAGCTAATTGCATCAGACTGCCGCAGTGGCAGCCAAAATATGAAAAGTCACTTAGTTTACCAGCGGCGATGGGCCGCCAAAAGAGAAGGGCGAGAAAATTACACCCGTGTAAGGGAGAGCACTTCCGTTTCCCCCTCGCGTACCCGCCAGCGTACGTTGAATGCCAGCAGGTGAACCGCATACTCGCGCTCTTCACTGTCACCCTTGCGGTAGGCCGGGCGTGGGTCTTGCGCCAACACCTGGCTGATGAAGCGGCGCAACTGCGGGTAATCGCGGTTTTCCGCTAGCAGCTGGCGCTCTGCCTCGTCAGAGAAGCGCACCGGCATGTCTGCGGGCGGCGCATCCTGCGCGAAGCCAGCGCGCGCCTGCGGGTGGCTCTCGGCAAACGGCAGGTAGGGCTTGATGTCAACGACCGGCGTGCCATCCACCAGATCCAGACTGCCCAGCTCCAGAATCACCTCGCTGCCCTGTTGGCGGATGCCCTTCAGCGCAATCAATGACATGCCGAGCGGGTTGGGGCGGAAAGTGGAGCGGGTGGCGAACACCCCCATCCGCGCATTGCCGCCGAGCCGCGGCGGACGAACCGTTGGCCGCCAGCCGCCCTCCATAGTCTGGTGGAAGATGAACATCACCCAGACATGGCTGAACGCCTCAAGGCCGCGCACGGCTTCCGGCTGGTTGTAGGGCGGGAGCAGCACCAGCTCGCCGTTGCCATCTTCCACCAGTCCCGGCTGGCGCGGCACGGCAAACTTCTCTTTATAGGGGGAGCGGATGACGCCAATTTGCTGGAAGCTAAAGTCGGTCATTTAAAGGTGACGTCCAGTGCAGAGCCCTGGCAGACCGCCTGCTGGTAGCAGCCCGCCACATTACTGACCACCTCACACTTGTGCAGCAGCACGGCATTGGCCTTCAGGCCCGCGGCGCGCACCTGCATCTTTTTGCGGGCAGCAGCCAGGCTTGGCGCGGCATCCTGGGCGGTGGCCTGACAGGATTCGCCGGTGACGGTGCCCAGATCGCGGAACGGATGGGCAACCAGCTCTTCTGCGCTGCTATAGAGTTTGGCCGGTGCGACAACATGCGGGGCCGCCGGCTTCGGCTTGGCCGGTTTCGGGTCAGAGAAAATAGGCTTGTTGGTGGAGGAGGGCTGGGTTTGGGTAGCCGAGCATCCTGCGAGCAGTAACGCCAACAAGCAGAGAGGTAAAGCACGCATGGGAGTTCCTCTGCTAAAAAAAGTGGCGTTATTGAAACAATCTGACGTGCAAATAACAAGACGGGCCGTAGCCCGTCTCAGAGATATATTGTTAAAAATCGAAAATTGCCGGATTACCAGCCTTTCACCGCGCCACCGTTGAAGATCTTGTTGGCTGCCTGATCGACGTCGTCAGACTGGTAGGCCTGAACGAATTTCTTCACGTTCTCAGCATCCTTGTTGTCTTCACGAGATACCAGCATGTTGACGTACGGGGAGTCTTTGTCTTCCACGAAGATGCCATCTTTCGCCGGCGTCAGACCAATCTGGCTGGCGTAGGTGGTGTTGATGATGGCCAGTGCGATCTGCTGGTCATCCAAAGAGCGCGGCAGTTGCGGCGCTTCCAGCTCAACCAGCTTCAGGTTTTTCGGGTTGTCCACCACGTCCAGCACGGTCGGCAGCAGGCCCACACCCTCTTTCAGCTTGATCAGGCCCTGTTTCTGCAACAGCAGCAGAGAGCGGCCCAGGTTGGTTGGGTCGTTTGGCAGAGCGATCTGCGAACCATCTTGCAGCTCAGACAGGGATTTGATCTTCTTAGAGTAGCCCGCAATCGGGTAGACAAAGGTGTTGCCAACCGAAACCAGTTTGTAGCCGCGCTCTTTGATCTGCTGATCCAGGTAAGGCTTGTGCTGGAAGGCGTTCAGATCGATGTCGCCCTTGCTCAAAGCTTCGTTTGGCAGCACGTAGTCGTTGAAGGTCACCAGCTCAACGTCCAGGCCATACTTCTCTTTCGCCACTTTGGCCGCCACTTCAGCCACTTGCTGTTCCGCGCCGACAATCACGCCCACTTTGATGTGGTTCGGATCTTTCTCTTCCTGACCGCAACCCGCCAGCGCCAGAGAACCCAGAAGCGCACCCACTACTGCGAGAGATTTGAATTTAAACGCCATACCCTTTTCCTCTATAGACGGATATTAATTATGCGCCCCGCGAGGCGCTATTATGAAGACCGTTATTTATGTGTGACTGCCTTGACGATGCGGTCACCGGCGAACTGGATCAGATAGACCAGTACCACCAACAGAATCAGCACCGTGTTCATGACGGTAGCATCATAGCCGATATAGCCATACTGGTATCCAATCTGGCCAAGACCACCGGCACCGACCGCACCGCCCATCGCCGAGTAGCCCACCAGGGTAATCAGCGTAATGGTGGCGGCGTTCACCAGACCCGGCAGCGCTTCCGGCAACAGGATCTTCTTGATGATCTGCAGCGGGGTGGCGCCCATGGCGCGCGACGCTTCAATCAGACCGGTAGGGATCTCCAGCAGCGCGTTCTCCACCATACGGGCGATGAAGGGCGCGGCACCCACGGTCAGCGGCACAATCGCCGCTTGCAGGCCAATGGAGGTGCCGACGATGATGCGCGTGAACGGGATCATCCACACCAGCAGGATAATAAAGGGAATCGAACGGAAAATGTTAACCAGCGCCGACAGCAGGCGATAGAGCTTGGCATTCTCGCTGATCTGCCCAGGACGGCTGATATAGAGCAGCACACCCACCGGCAGGCCAATCACAAAGCCAAAGAAGCCGGAGACGAAGGTCATCATCATTGTCTCCCAGACGCCACGGCCCAGCAGCCACATCATTGCCTCAGACATAACCCAGCACCTCTACTTTCACATGATGCTCCTTCAGGAACGTAATGGCCGCCGCAGTTGCTGCGCTGTCGCCATGCAGTTCGGTCAGCATGATGCCGAACTTCACGCCGCCAGCATAATCCATCTGGGCACTGATAATGTTGTTATTGATATTGAAACGGCGCACAGCCTCAGAGAGCAGCGGCGCATCCACGGATTGGCCGGTGAACTCCAGACGCAGCAGAGGCACGCGGCCCTCCGCTGGCTCCGTGACCATCCGCTCGGCATAGTCGTCCGGGATGTCGAGATGCAGCGTGGACTGGATGAAGGCTTGCGCCAGCGGGGTTTTTGGGTGGGAGAAGAGTTCGCTCACCTTATCCTGCTCAATCAGCTTGCCGCCGCTGATCACAGCCACCTGGTCACAGATGCGCTTCACCACATCCATCTCGTGGGTGATCAGCAGAATGGTCAGGCCCAGACGGCGGTTGATGTCTTTCAACAGCTCCAGAATGGCGCGGGTGGTGGCCGGATCCAGGGCGCTGGTGGCTTCGTCACACAGCAGCACCTTTGGGTTGCTGGCCAGCGCACGGGCAATCGCCACGCGCTGTTTCTGGCCGCCAGAGAGGTTGGCCGGGTAAGCGTCATGCTTGTCCGCCAGGCCAACCAGCTCCAGCAGTTCGCTGACGCGCCGCTTGATGTCCGCCGCTGGGGTGTTGTCCAGCTCCAGCGGCAGTGCCACGTTGCCAAACACGGTGCGCGAGGAGAGCAGGTTAAAGTGCTGGAAGATCATGCCGATCTGGCGGCGTGCGCGCACTAGCTGGCTGGCGGAAAGGGTGGTCAGATCCGTGCCGTCCACCAGAACTTGCCCGCTCGTGGGGCGCTCCAGCAGGTTTACACAACGGATAAGGGTGCTCTTACCGGCACCGGAGGCCCCGATAACCCCATAGATTTGTCCGGCAGGGACGTGCAGCGACACGTCAGAGAGCGCGTGAATGGCGCGCGAACCCTGCTGAAACACTTTAGTAATATTAGAAAGTCTGATCATGTTCTTCTTATATTGTCACGGTTGCCTGTGGCTTGATGAAACGTCACCCCTGACGGCAGGCGCCGGAGTATGGGGCGGATGGTAAGGTGTCTAGACGTCCAAGTCAACGCGATTGCCGTTGCTGCCCCTCTCACCCCCCCGGAAAAACGTGCGATACTGATCAGGTTTTTCAGCCATCAGGAGCAAAGACGTGGCAAACAAAGTTCCCGCAATTTTTCTCGACCGTGACGGTACATTAAATGTCGATCATGGTTACGTTCATGAGATCGATGATTTCCAATTTATTGATGGCGTCATTGAAGCCTGTCAGGCACTCAAAAAGATGGGCTATGCCCTCATCGTCGTCACCAACCAGTCTGGCATCGCGCGTGGCCTCTTTACTGAAGATCAGTTTATGACGCTGACAGAGTGGATGGACTGGTCGCTGGCTGACCGGGATGTCGATCTCGACGGTATCTACTTCTGCCCGCACCACCCGGAAGCGCAAGTAGAGGCTTACCGCCAAACCTGCGATTGCCGTAAACCGCAGCCGGGTATGCTGCTGGCCGCGCAACAGGAGCTAGAGATTGATATGGCCGCTTCTTATATGGTGGGCGACAAACTGGAAGACATGCAGGCGGGTCTGGCCGCTGGCGTCGGTACTAAAGTGCTGGTCAGAAGCGGCAAGCCGGTCACCGCAGAAGGGGAGAGCAGTGCGGATTGGGTACTGAATAGCCTTGCTGAGCTGCCAGAAGCCATCAAAAAGCGGAAAAACTAGACGCTTCGCTCAAAAAAGAGACGAACAAAATAAAAGTGATGATTTTCGCTTGTCATTCCGAACCGGCTCCCTATAATGCGCCTCCATCGACACGGCGCAAGTGATTCACTTCACAGAGCGACCGGAGCGAAAGAGAAAAAACTTCTGAAAAAAAGAAGTTGACTCTGAAAGAGGAACGCGTAATATACGCCACCTCGAGTTAACAAGCGAAAGCGCGTAACTCACTGCTCTTTAACAATTTATCAGACAATCTGTGTGGGCACTCACAAGACGATATCAAGCATCTTCGGATGCAGAAAATATTAAGTCTTGAAGAGTGACTAACTGAAGTGAAATTCAAACAGTAACCTTTGAGCATCGCTACCTTGTGTAGCACATCAAGCTTTTAATTGAAGAGTTTGATCATGGCTCAGATTGAACGCTGGCGGCAGGCCTAACACATGCAAGTCGAGCGGCAGCGGGAAGTAGCTTGCTACTTTGCCGGCGAGCGGCGGACGGGTGAGTAATGTCTGGGGATCTGCCTGATGGAGGGGGATAACTACTGGAAACGGTAGCTAATACCGCATAACGTCGCAAGACCAAAGCGGGGGACCTTCGGGCCTCGCGCCATCAGATGAACCCAGATGGGATTAGCTAGTAGGTGGGGTAATGGCTCACCTAGGCGACGATCCCTAGCTGGTCTGAGAGGATGACCAGCCACACTGGAACTGAGACACGGTCCAGACTCCTACGGGAGGCAGCAGTGGGGAATATTGCACAATGGGGGAAACCCTGATGCAGCCATGCCGCGTGTATGAAGAAGGCCTTCGGGTTGTAAAGTACTTTCAGCGAGGAGGAATGCGGTAAGGTTAATAACCTTATCGATTGACGTTACTCGCAGAAGAAGCACCGGCTAACTCCGTGCCAGCAGCCGCGGTAATACGGAGGGTGCAAGCGTTAATCGGAATTACTGGGCGTAAAGCGCACGCAGGCGGTTTGTTAAGTCAGATGTGAAATCCCCGAGCTTAACTTGGGAACTGCATTTGAAACTGGCAAGCTAGAGTCTCGTAGAGGGGGTAGAATTCCAGGTGTAGCGGTGAAATGCGTAGAGATCTGGAGGAATACCGGTGGCGAAGGCGGCCCCCTGGACGAAGACTGACGCTCAGGTGCGAAAGCGTGGGGAGCAAACAGGATTAGATACCCTGGTAGTCCACGCTGTAAACGATGTCGATTTGGAGGTTGTGCCCTTGAGGCGTGGCTTCCGGAGCTAACGCGTTAAATCGACCGCCTGGGGAGTACGGCCGCAAGGTTAAAACTCAAATGAATTGACGGGGGCCCGCACAAGCGGTGGAGCATGTGGTTTAATTCGATGCAACGCGAAGAACCTTACCTACTCTTGACATCCAGAGAACTTGGCAGAGATGCCTTGGTGCCTTCGGGAACTCTGAGACAGGTGCTGCATGGCTGTCGTCAGCTCGTGTTGTGAAATGTTGGGTTAAGTCCCGCAACGAGCGCAACCCTTATCCTTTGTTGCCAGCGATTCGGTCGGGAACTCAAAGGAGACTGCCGGTGATAAACCGGAGGAAGGTGGGGATGACGTCAAGTCATCATGGCCCTTACGAGTAGGGCTACACACGTGCTACAATGGCGCATACAAAGAGAAGCGAACTCGCGAGAGCAAGCGGACCTCATAAAGTGCGTCGTAGTCCGGATTGGAGTCTGCAACTCGACTCCATGAAGTCGGAATCGCTAGTAATCGTGGATCAGAATGCCACGGTGAATACGTTCCCGGGCCTTGTACACACCGCCCGTCACACCATGGGAGTGGGTTGCAAAAGAAGTAGGTAGCTTAACCTTCGGGAGGGCGCTTACCACTTTGTGATTCATGACTGGGGTGAAGTCGTAACAAGGTAACCGTAGGGGAACCTGCGGTTGGATCACCTCCTTACCTAGAGATATTTGACTGTGCAGTGCTCACACAGATTGTCTGATAGATGTACGAGCAAAGCGTCTGCGAAGCTGACCACGTGTCCCCTTCGTCTAGAGGCCTAGGACACCGCCCTTTCACGGCGGTAACAGGGGTTCGAATCCCCTAGGGGACGCCACTTGCTGATGATGGGTGAAAGACATTATCAACCGATATCTTAAAGCTGACTTACGAGTCAGGTTTACGATATTTGCTCTTTAACAATCTGGAACAAGCTGAAAATTGAAACCTTACAGCCCTGTCTCTCTCCGTAGAAGTCTTGAGAGATGGCGCATGTAAGAGAGTCTCTCAAATAATCACATCCTGATGGAAACATCTTCGGGTTGTGAGGTTAAGCGACTAAGCGTACACGGTGGATGCCTAGGCAGTCAGAGGCGATGAAGGGCGTGCTAATCTGCGATAAGCGTCGGTAAGCTGATATGAAGCGTTATACCCGACGATACCCGAATGGGGAAACCCAGTGTGATACGTCACACTATCTCTGCATGAATACATAGTGCAGTGAGGCGAACCGGGGGAACTGAAACATCTAAGTACCCCGAGGAAAAGAAATCAACCGAGATTCCCCCAGTAGCGGCGAGCGAACGGGGAACAGCCCAGAACCTGAATCAGTTTGTGTGTTAGTGGAAGCGTCTGGAAAGTCGCACAGTAAAGGGTGATAGTCCCGTACACAAAAATACACAGGCTGTGAGTTCGATGAGTAGGGCGGGACACGTGACATCCTGTCTGAATATGGGGGGACCATCCTCCAAGGCTAAATACTCCTGACTGACCGATAGTGAACCAGTACCGTGAGGGAAAGGCGAAAAGAACCCCGGCGAGGGGAGTGAAATAGAACCTGAAACCGTGTACGTACAAGCAGTGGGAGCCTTGATTTATCAGGGTGACTGCGTACCTTTTGTATAATGGGTCAGCGACTTATATTTTGTAGCAAGGTTAACCGAATAGGGGAGCCGTAGGGAAACCGAGTCTTAACTGGGCGTCTAGTTGCAAGGTATAGACCCGAAACCCGGTGATCTAGCCATGGGCAGGTTGAAGGTTGGGTAACACTAACTGGAGGACCGAACCGACTAATGTTGAAAAATTAGCGGATGACTTGTGGCTGGGGGTGAAAGGCCAATCAAACCGGGAGATAGCTGGTTCTCCCCGAAAGCTATTTAGGTAGCGCCTCGTGAATTTATCTTCGGGGGTAGAGCACTGTTTCGGCTAGGGGGCCACCCCGGCTTACCAACCCGATGCAAACTGCGAATACCGAAGAATATTATCACGGGAGACACACGGCGGGTGCTAACGTCCGTCGTGAAGAGGGAAACAACCCAGACCGCCAGCTAAGGTCCCAAAGTCATGGTTAAGTGGGAAACGATGTGGGAAGGCATAGACAGCCAGGATGTTGGCTTAGAAGCAGCCATCATTTAAAGAAAGCGTAATAGCTCACTGGTCGAGTCGGCCTGCGCGGAAGATGTAACGGGGCTAAACCATGCACCGAAGCTGCGGCAGCGACGCTTAGGCGTTGTTGGGTAGGGGAGCGTTCTGTAAGCCTGCGAAGGTGGACTGTGAGGTCTGCTGGAGGTATCAGAAGTGCGAATGCTGACATAAGTAACGATAAAGCGGGTGAAAAGCCCGCTCGCCGGAAGACCAAGGGTTCCTGTCCAACGTTAATCGGGGCAGGGTGAGTCGACCCCTAAGGCGAGGCTGAAAAGCGTAGTCGATGGGAAACAGGTTAATATTCCTGTACTTGGTGTTACTGCGAAGGGGGACGGAGAAGGCTAGGCTGGCCAGGCGACGGTTGTCCTGGTTTAAGCGTGTAGGGGGAGAAGGCAGGTAAATCCGCTTTCTTATTAACCCTGAGGCGCAATGACGAGCCACTACGGTGGTGAAGTAGCTGATGCCCTGCTTCCAGGAAAAGCCTCTAAGCTCCAGGTAACACGAAATCGTACCCCAAACCGACACAGGTGGTCAGGTAGAGAATACTCAGGCGCTTGAGAGAACTCGGGTGAAGGAACTAGGCAAAATGGTGCCGTAACTTCGGGAGAAGGCACGCTGGCACGTAGGTGAAGGGACTTGCTCCCGGAGCTGAAGCCAGTCGCAGATACCAGCTGGCTGCAACTGTTTAATAAAAACACAGCACTGTGCAAACACGAAAGTGGACGTATACGGTGTGACGCCTGCCCGGTGCCGGAAGGTTAATTGATGGGGTTAGCGGCAACGCGAAGCTCTTGATCGAAGCCCCGGTAAACGGCGGCCGTAACTATAACGGTCCTAAGGTAGCGAAATTCCTTGTCGGGTAAGTTCCGACCTGCACGAATGGCGTAATGATGGCCAGGCTGTCTCCACCCGAGACTCAGTGAAATTGAACTCGCTGTGAAGATGCAGTGTACCCGCGGCAAGACGGAAAGACCCCGTGAACCTTTACTATAGCTTGACACTGAACATTGAGCCTTGATGTGTAGGATAGGTGGGAGGCTTTGAAGTGTGGACGCCAGTCTGCATGGAGCCAACCTTGAAATACCACCCTTTAATGTTTGATGTTCTAACTCGGCCCCGTTATCCGGGGTGAGGACAGTGTCTGGTGGGTAGTTTGACTGGGGCGGTCTCCTCCTAAAGAGTAACGGAGGAGCACGAAGGTTAGCTAATCACGGTCGGACATCGTGAGGTTAGTGCAAAGGCATAAGCTAGCTTGACTGCGAGAGTGACGGCTCGAGCAGGTGCGAAAGCAGGTCTTAGTGATCCGGTGGTTCTGAATGGAAGGGCCATCGCTCAACGGATAAAAGGTACTCCGGGGATAACAGGCTGATACCGCCCAAGAGTTCATATCGACGGCGGTGTTTGGCACCTCGATGTCGGCTCATCACATCCTGGGGCTGAAGTAGGTCCCAAGGGTACGGCTGTTCGCCGTTTAAAGTGGTACGCGAGCTGGGTTTAGAACGTCGTGAGACAGTTCGGTCCCTATCTGCCGTGGGCGTTGGAAGATTGAGAGGGGTTGCTCCTAGTACGAGAGGACCGGAGTGAACGCACCACTGGTGTTCGGGTTGTCATGCCAATGGCACTGCCCGGTAGCTAAGTGCGGAAAAGATAAGCGCTGAAAGCATCTAAGCGCGAAACTTGCCTCAAGATGAGTCTTCCCTGGGGCCTTGAGCCCCTGAAGGGACGTTTAAGACGAAGACGTTGATAGGCCGGATGTGTAAGTGCAGCGATGCATTGAGCTAACCGGTACTAATGACCCGTGAGGCTTAACCTTACAACACCGAAGGTGTTTTTAGAGACACGATATTCAGCTTGGTTCAGATATCTGATGGCCCGGTGGGCGGTCAGAGCACAGAATTTGCCTGGCGGCACGAGCGCGGTGGTCCCACCTGACCCCATGCCGAACTCAGAAGTGAAACGCCGTAGCGCCGATGGTAGTGTGGGGTCTCCCCATGCGAGAGTAGGGAACTGCCAGGCATCCAATTTAGCGTCTGTCGACAGACAGACCAGTGACACCGGTTAACAGAATGACCTCTCTGTTAACGTAAAAGAATCGGTGGTGCGGTAGTTCAGTCGGTTAGAATACCGGCCTGTCACGCCGGGGGTCGCGGGTTCGAGTCCCGTCCGCACCGCCACTTATTGCATAGGCCCTGAGCATTAGCTCAGGGCTTTTTGCATTGTATTTCGCCACACTGCTTTTCTGATTATCACCTCTTTGAGCCTTGCGTCGCTGCTCTTATTGCGTCAATTCCTCCTCTTTTACTCTTAAACAGCCTGTTAGTTGGGTAACGTCGCAAGATAGATAGCGGGTTTACCCTCAAAATCTGAGCTGAATAAAATGTGCTTATCGTCTGGCGTGAATGAGGGGTGGGGGTGCGTGACCTGACGATCGCCATCCAACACTCGCCATGAACTATTGTGAGCTGCAATACGTTTATGCATTTTAGTGCGTACATCAAATAGATAGAGCCAGGGATCGTTATCAATGCTGTAACCCTTAGCATCTAGCACATCCACAGGCGTGCCTGCACCATCTCCTACTAATAGCGTTCCTGTTTCGTTACTCATCAAGTGTGAACATGCCGGCATAGTCATCACTATTTCGTTAGTATTCGTGTCAGGATCAAAGCGCCAAATCTGACGATCCGGTTGGTTCTTCAAGTAGGAGACATAGATCAGTGCCGATCCATCAGGTACCCAGAACTCATGGGTACAACTCTCCCCTTCAGCATGTTCTTTGACTTTGCGTACATGAGAGCCATCTTCATTTACCAGCCACATACGGGCGTCGACCAGATCGTGTGGGCCTTCATGGCAGAACGCCACTGTCTCATTATGATAAGGACGATAGATAGGGTGGCCCAGCCAGGCGTTGGCTTCGTGAATGACATTTGACTTGCCGCTATTCAGATCAATCCGCAGCAGCCGGCAGTGTGGCTGACGGGTAAAGAAGGTTTGGAAGACTTTCCAGTCTGTCAGCGGTACCCAATCCTTACGATCAATCTCAATTCCTACCAGGCTGGTACACTCGCTATTGGCAACCCACGTACCGTAGCCTACCCACTCTTCGGGTACTTCGTAGATGGTCTCTTCATGTTGAGTCGATAGGTCTACCCGCTGCAAACGGCGTTCATGTTTGACGTAATAGAGATAGCGATCGTTATGAGAAAGAAACCCGCCGAAGGTATTGTCGCCACTGCCCTCAGTAAGTTGCACGGCTTTCCGCTTCGCCAGATCCAGCAGGTAATAGTTGCGATTTCCTTCAAACTCACCGGCAAAAAGCAGCTTGTCACCTGCGCGGGTGAAACACTTTTGATAAAAGTAATTTCGGTGACACAGAACATCGGGTGGGGTCAGTCGGATGACCTCAACGCCTGTACCAGCGTCTCGGTAGGTATGATAATCCAGTGCAATAACAGAACCTTTAGCCACGTCATGTCTCCTTAGATAACAGGGTAGGGCGATTTCATACAGCCTCTATTTTTGAAACGTCATTTCAATATTGTGTGAATCATACTCAGTTATCTTAAGTGAGGAGGATTTTCGCCCTTACTCTGTTAGCAGGATCACAATTTATTCTCACCTTATTAGTCTACCGATCTCTCCTCTCTAGATTGTGGCATTCGACTAGGGGGGAAGGGAGGGGGGCTACCGATCGCGCCGTTAGCGCCCGGTGGCGGCAAAACAGGTTTTTCCTGTGCTGACTCTATGCGTATACTCAGACTTATACGGCTGGGTATTAAAGCCAGCCAGCCCCATTATGTAAGGGAGAAAGTTTCAGCGTGCGGAAGAAAACATATGCAATGAGGTATGTTGCCGGACAACCAGTTGAACGCATCTTTCCTGGTGCGGTAGCGCAATTGGGGCAGGCCTTGCCGCCTGGCGAGGCGTTGCCAAACTCACAGATTCTGCGCGTGATGGTGTGGAATATCTTTAAGCAGCAGCGGGCCGAGTGGCTCTCGGTGCTGAAAAACTTTGGGAAGGAGGCGCAGCTTGTGCTCTTACAGGAGGCTCAAACGACGCCTGAGCTGATTAAGTTCGCCACCTCGCACTATTTGGCAGCTGATCAGGTACCCGCCATTTCCTTGCCACAGCACCCCTCGGGTGTGATGACGCTGGCCGCGGCTCATCCAGTCTATTGCTGTCCTTTGCGTGAACGGGAACCATTGTTACGTTTGGCTAAGTCGGCCTTGATTACCGTCTACCCGCTGCTAAATGGCCAATTGCTGATGATAGTGAATATCCATGCCGTCAATTTCAGCATCGGTGTAGATGTTTACAGCAAGCAACTGGGGCCGATTGGTGAGCAGCTGGCTTCCCATCGCGGCCCGGTCATTATGGCCGGGGATTTCAACGCCTGGAGCCGGCAGCGTATGAATGCGCTATTCAATTTTGCCCGTGATGCCGGGCTGGCGGAAGTCAGCTTTACGGATGACCATCGTCGGCGCGCATTTGGCAAGCCGCTGGATTTTGTATTCTATCGCGGCCTGGACGTTAAAACGGCCTCTGTGCTGGTGACGCGAGCGTCGGATCACAACCCCTTACTGGTTGAATTTGTTCCGCAAGAGGGTGGGGAAGAGGGATAGAGACATAAAAAAAGCATCCCGAAGGATGCTTTTTTAAGAACTCAGTGGATATCTGACTTAGGTATCTGGCGTCATTTTGTTGTTCACAAACAACGTCAGTTTGTCACCCGGCTGCAGGTTATTGGAGATAGTATTCCAGCGCATAACATCGCTGATATTCACCCCATGACGTCGAGCGATACTCGCCAACGAATCCCCTTTGCGCACCTGATAGGTGATGCTGCCAGCTGACGCCGTGCTGTTGTCAGCAGTCTGCAAGCTTTGGCCCACCTTGACCACGTTAGAGCGGCCCAGTTTGTTCCAACGCTGCAAATCACGCGTTGTCACGTTCAGTCGCGCAGCAATCGCAGACAGGGTGTCACCCGGACGCACTTTATAAGTGGAACCGGAAACCGTGCTGTTCTTGGCCAGTTTGGTCTCGACGGCGGCAATGTCACTCTCCGCCAGCGAATCCTTCAACTGATCAGCATGGGCTTTCGGTACCAAAATATAGTGCGGGCCGTTTGGCGCCGTCACACCTTGCTTATAGCCGGTGTTAAAGGATTTCAGCTTAGTGAGCGACATGCCAGCCATCTCGGCTGCCTGAGTCAGCTGCATCTGCTGACCTACCTCTACACGGGCAAGAGCACGGCTCTCGTTCGCTTTCGGCAGGCGGATCCCATATTGTTTGCTATGCTTAAGAATATCACTAAGCGCTAACATCTTCGGAACATAGATGGACGTCTCATGGGGGAGCGCCAATGCCCAGAAGTTTGTTGGCCGACCTTTCGCTTTATTCGCTTTAATTGCTTGCATAACGCGGCCTTCGCCGCTGTTGTATGCTGCGACGGTCAGCAACCAGTCGCCATCAAACATGCGGTTAAGACGCTGCATCATGTCAAGCGCAGCCGTTGTCGAGGCCACCACATCGCGGCGACCGTCGTACCACTGGTTCTGTTTCAAACCATATGTGCGACCCGTGCTCGGTACAATCTGCCATAGCCCTGCGGCATTGGCGGAAGACGTAGCCCTGGGGTCAAAAGCGCTCTCCACTATGGGTAGCAGTACCAGTTCCATCGGCATCTTACGTTGCTTAATCTGCTCGACAATCCAGTACATGTACGGCTCTGCCCGTAATGTTACATCGTGGAGATAGCTCTTCTGTTTTAAATAACGCTTTTTTTGATCGCGGATCCGGGTGTTATCCGGAATTTCCATCTTCAGCTCGTCGCTAATGAAGTTCCACAAGTCCTCTTGCTGCGCAATGTCATTGTCACTGCCCAACCAGCGTGCCGTGGTCTCTCGACCGGCTCCTGTGTACTCTCCTGCTTCACCTTGACCAGCTGAAGACAAACTCTGTGCGTGCTGTTCTGGTGGCATCGCGTCCTGCCTGGACGCCTGGCAACCCACTAGCAACACGGAGGCGAGTAGTATCGCTTTAGCCTTCATGTGTGTGTCAATAGTCGCTTAAAAGACGTCCGATAATACTTTGCTTCCCCAAACAACACAAGAAAAAGGTTCAATAACTGTCTTTCCGCTCGCGTAAACGGGCGAAAACTTGCCAAGGCTCACTAACTGGTAAGATAAATCCTAATTTCTTTTGTAAATCAGTATCATGGCAACGTAAAAATAGGTTAATTTTGTGCTCTAAATTGAGGGTTGTAGGTACTGTTGGTAGCCCTTTTTTACGTGTTTCTTGCACTTGTTGACGGTATGTTTCTATATCGCGATCAGTGGGTAAAATATGATGCGCAAAGTTAAGATTACTGAGGGTGTACTCGTGTGCGCAACATACTAATGTATCTTCTGGTAAAACGGTTAACTGTTGAAACGACTGGTACATTTGCTGTGCGGTGCCTTCGAAAAGTCGTCCGCAACCGCCTGAAAACATCGTGTCACCACAGAACAGATAAGGCGCACTGTAGTACGCAATGTGGCCTAATGTGTGCCCTGGCACCTCGAAAATCTGGTAGGTTTGCTGCCCTACCGTGATATCGTCACCCTGTTTCAGAGTATTCTGAGTAAACTTGCTGGCGGTTTCCTGCGGGCCATAAAGAGTAACCTGCGGATAGCAATCAATAATCTCAGCGACGCCGCCCACATGGTCATGATGGTGGTGCGTCAACAAAATGGCAGTGGGTATCAGGTTTCGCTGGCGCAGCTCGGCCAGCACCGGTGCCGCCTCGCCAGGATCGACAATAATGACCGTACCCTGCTGGTCATCAAGCAACCAAATGTAGTTATCCTGTAGAGCGGGAATGCTGATAAGATTCATAGAACACCTCGTTGGCAAACGCTTGAAAGAAGATAATAAAACATGCAAACCCTGCCGCCGTCCAACACTCTGTACCTGCCGCGCTCCTGGGAAGAGATTCCTCGGGGCGAGGCATTTCGCGCCGCGCTGGAGCAGCAGCTGCAGCCGTGGTGGCCAAAAATGTATGGTTATCATCTGCTAAAGCTTGGCAACCTGAGCGCTGGCATCGACAGTGAAAAGTGCCCGATTTCTCATCAGGTCAACGTAGGGCTGTGCGGCGAGGGGCTACAGGTGCTGGCCGATCCTGTCCAACTGCCGTTTGCCGAAAAGTCCGTTGATGCCTGTTTGATCGCCCATACGCTGGCCTATGCGCGCGATCCGCATCGCATTCTGCGCGAGGTGGATCGGGTGTTGATTGATGACGGCTGGCTGGTGATGACCAACTTTAACCTGTTCAGTTTGCTGGGTGTGGGAAAGCTATTGCCGTGGGTACGCCATCGGCAGCCGATGGCGGCGCAGATGTTTACCCAGATGCGGCTGCACGACTGGCTTGGCTTGCTGAATTACGAAGTGATGTATCACTCACGGGTACATGTGTTGCCGTGGGGTCGGCAGGGCGGAAAGATGCTGAGCGCCCATCTGCCGGCGTTGGGGTGTGTGGGGGTGATGGTGGCCCGCAAACGGACTTTGCCATTGACGCCTACGGCCAAGCGCGTAGGCCTGCGTAAGCCCAGCCTGAGCCGGGCCGTGGGTGCCGTAAAGAGTTACCGCGACCTGCCTTAGGCTGGCTGGTAGCCGATATCCTCAAAGCTGGGCGCATTGGCGGCGGTGCGTGCCAGCTCATCGCAACGCTCATTCTCCGGGTGGCCGGCATGGCCTTTGACCCACTCCCAGGTAATCTGGTGGTGAGAGATGGCGGTATCGAGCCGCTGCCAGAGATCGACGTTCTTCACCGGTTTTTTGTCCGCGGTTTTCCAGCCGCGCTTCTTCCAGTTATGGATCCAGCCGGTGATTCCCTGACGCACATATTGGCTGTCGGTGCTGAGCACCACATCACAGGGGGAGGTGAGTGCCTCCAGCGAGACGATGGCGGCCATCAGCTCCATCCGGTTATTGGTCGTGAGCCGGTAACCGGCGCTGAAACACTTTTCATGCTGCTTGTAGCGCAAAATCGCGCCATAGCCACCGGGACCGGGATTGCCAAGGCAAGAACCGTCGGTGAAAATTTCTACCTGTTTACGCATCTCTGGTAGACTCTTCCTTCAATGTAAAAGCCAAGTCTGACACAAAACCAACCCTATGAGCACTGCAATTACACGACAGATTGTTATGGATACGGAAACCACCGGCATGAACAAGCTGGGGGTGCATTACGAAGGACACCGTATTATTGAGATCGGTGCGGTTGAAGTGATCAACCGCCGCCTGACTGGACGCAATTTCCACGTCTACCTGAAGCCAGACCGACTGGTTGACCCAGAGGCATATGGCGTTCACGGCATCAGCGATGAGTTTCTGGCGGACAAACCGACCTTTGCGGACGTCGCTGACGAGTTCCTCGACTTTATCCGCGGCGGCGAGCTGGTGATCCATAACGCATCGTTCGATATCGGCTTTATGGACTACGAGTTCGGCATGTTGAAGCGTGGCCTGCCGAAAACTGACACCTTCTGCACCATCACCGACAGTTTGTTGATGGCGCGCAAGCTGTTTCCCGGCAAACGCAACAACCTGGATGCGCTCTGCGATCGCTACCAGATTGACAACACCAAGCGTACGCTGCACGGCGCACTGCTTGACTCCGAGATCCTGGCGGAAGTTTATCTGGCGATGACCGGCGGCCAGACCTCGCTCTCATTTTCGATGGAGGGGGAGAATCAGGCGCAGAACACCGAGCAGGGCATCCAACGCATTGCGCGCCCAAGTAGTGGGCTGACCGTGGTTTACGCCAGTGATGAAGAGGTTGTTGCCCATGAGTCGCGCCTCGATCTGGTGATGAAGAAGGGCGGAAGCTGCCTGTGGCGCGGTTGAATTTTCCGCGTCTTGCAGCATTAATCGGCGGATTGTGGAAAAAGCGTGCAAACGAATCTTTTTAAAAGAAAAAGCATTGACGGATGCACGGGCTGACCGTAATATTCGCCTCGTTCTCAACCGGAACAACAGCGCGGTGCGGTAGTTCAGTCGGTTAGAATACCGGCCTGTCACGCCGGGGGTCGCGGGTTCGAGTCCCGTCCGCACCGCCAACTATTCAGAAGCCCTGAGTTAGCAATAACTCAGGGCTTCGTCGTTTTAGCGCGTCTCTTCCCCCATCCTCGCCTGTAGGTAAGCTGGCGCTGCGGCCGTTGCGGCCTCGCGGCGTGCAATCAGCCGATACGCCCCGCCACCTAACATTACCCCAATAAACCAGCTAAAGTTCGCTACCGCGTGCAGCCCCGGTGTGAAGCTTATTACCAACCCAATCGCCACCGCTGGCAGCAGCGCGGCAATCGCCTTCGGGTTAAAGCCGTTGCGATACCAGTAGCGCCCGGCGGGCGTGGCGTTGAACAGGTCATCCGTATGCACCTGGCCACGTTTTACCAGATAGAAATCCGCCACCAGGATGCCAAACAGCGGCCCGATAAAGGCACCCAGCACATCCAGCGTATAGTGGATCAGCTCTGGCGACTGGAAGAGGTTCCATGGCGTCAGCAGCACCGAGCCAACGGCGGCGATCATCCCGCCGGTACGGAAACTGATCTTCTGCGGCGCACAGTTAGAGAAATCAAACGCTGGCGAGACAAAGTTCGCCACGATGTTGATGCCGATGGTGGCGGTAATCATGGTCAGCAGGCCAATGGCCACCGCCAGACTGTTGCCGACGCGGCTGACCGTCTCAATCGGGTCGGTGATCATCTGGCCAAACAGGCTCTGCGTTCCCGACACAATCACCACCGTCACCACCGAAAAGAGCAGGAAGTTGAACGGCAGCCCCCAGCGGTTGCCGCGGCGGATCTCCTGCATGTTTTTGCCATAGCGCGAGAAGTCACCAAAGTTCAGCAGCGGGCCGGAGAAGTAGGAGACCACCAGCGCGGTGGCGGTGATCATCTCCCAAGTCTGCTGGCCGGGTGTCAGCACCTTGCTGGAGAGGGTAAAGGAGAGGTTATCCAGCCCGGTCTGGTAGAGGATCCAGCCGGCCAGCGCCAGCATCACCACATAGACCGCCGGGCCTGCGACGTCGATAAAGCGTTTGATGGCGTTCATGCCGTGCCAAAACACCATGGCTTGCAACAACCACATGATGCCAAAGCAGATCCAGCCCAGCGTCGATAGCCCCAGCCACTGGCTGTGGGTCAGCGGCACCAGTGAGGGATAGAACTTCAGCAGCACCAGCATCAGCGCGTTGGCTGCCAGATAGGTCTGGATACCGTACCACGCGAAGGCGATCAGCCCACGGATCACCGCCGGGATGTTGGCGCCGAACACGCCAAACGCCTGACGTGAAATCACCGCATAGGGCACGCCAGCCATCTGGCTCGGCTTCGCCACCAGATTGGCGCACAGCTGCACGATGCAGATGCCCACCAGCAGGCAGATCAGCACCTGCCAGCTCGCCAGTCCCAGCGTGAAGAAGCTGGCGGCCACCACATAACCCCCCATGCTGTGTACATCAGACATCCAGAACGAAAAGATGTTGTACCAACTCCAGCTCTGGTTTTTGGTCGGGGCCAGATCCTCGTTGCACAGCTTCGGGCTGTAAAAGGGCTTGATGCTGGCGGCATTGGGCCGGGTATCACTCCCGGCGGCATGGGTTTCCAGATTTGGCATAAAACGTGCTCCTCTACAGGACAGGCCACTTTTGAGGGTGTCAGGCGCGAGCGCCCGAATACAAAAACAGTGGCAGCAACGGTGCAGGATCCAGGCCAGATTTTTAAAGCTAAGTAAAAAAGGTGTTCTTTTTGTATACAGAATGGAAACGCTCTGTATACGATTTGAGCAATAAACGGTATACGGAGTGACGCGATGACAAGCTGGGACGGGCTGAATTCAGCCTACTTCACACTGGATAAGGACGATCACATCTTCAACGCGCTAGTGACATCAATTGTCGAGCACCAGCTACTGCCGGGCAGCAAATTGCCCGAGGAGGCGCTGGCCGAGGTATTTGGCGTCAGCCGCACCGGCATCCGCCGGGTATTGCAGCGCCTTGCCGCAGTGCAATTGATCACCCTGACGCCCAAGCGTGGTGCGCAGGTCGCTACGCCAGACATCGACACCTCGCGCGATCTGTTCGCCACCCGGCGAATGCTGGAGTGCGCCAACCTGCCAGCGGTGGTGGCCCACTGCCAGCCGCCGCATCTGGCGGCGATGCGCAAAATCGTCAGCGAGGAGCAGCAGGCGCATGAGGCGCACGACGGCGCGGCGGCAATCCGGCTCTCGGCGGCCTTCCATGTGCAGTTGCAGGCCATCTCCGGCAACGCGGTACTGACCGAGCTGGTCTCCCAGCTCACGCTGCGATCCTCGCTGGTGGTGGCGGCATGGGGCGCGCCCTGGCAGCAGGGCTGCCGCTGTCTTGACCACGATGCCCTGCTGGCGCTGCTGAAAAAGCGCGATGTTGACGCGCTGGTGGCCCAGATGCACCGCCACTTTGACGCCATTGTCGGCAGCCTGCGCTTCGAACCAGCAGGCGATACCCTGCCGGACTTCGCGCGTATCTTCGCGCCGTTCCAGGCGACCCTACCGAGTAAGGAGTAAACCATGCCTCCCCGTCCATTAGTGATTCAGGTGATCAATCCCAATACCAGCGAGGCGATGACCGCCACCATCGCCGCCGCCGCCCGCGTGGTGGCCGCGCCGGGCAATGAGATTCTGGCAGTCTGCCCGCAGGAGGGCGCGCCCTCGATTGAAGGCCATTTTGATGAGGCCGTGGCCGCACTGGGGGTGCTGGAGCAGGTGCGGCTGGGGCGTGAGGCGGGGGTGGATGGGCACATCATCGCCTGTTTCGGCGATCCCGGCCTGCTGGCGGCGCGGGAGTTGGCGCGCGCGCCGGTGATTGGCATTGCCGAGGCGGCGATGCACTTCGCCACGCTGGTGGCCACGTGCTTCTCCATCGTTACCACCCTGCCGCGCACTCTGGTGATTGCCCGCCATTTGCTGCATCAGTATGGCTTCGAGCGCCACTGCGCCGGGCTGCACGCCATCGACCTGCCGGTGCTGGCGCTGGAGGATGGCAGCGGCGTGGCGCAGGAGAAGGTGCGCGCGCAGTGCATTCAGGCGATCGAGCGTGATGGCAGCGGGGCGGTGGTGCTGGGGTGCGGCGGCATGGCGGATCTGGCGCGCCAGCTTACCCATGAGCTGGGGGTGCCGGTGATCGACGGCGTCAGCGCCGCGGTCAAGATGATTGAGGCGCTGGCGGCGCTGGGGTTGCGCACCAGCAAGCAGGGCGATCTGGCCTATCCGCTGGCGAAGCCGCTCTCCGGGCGCTTTGCCGGTTTGAATGAACGGTAATTTTTTCCATCACAAGGAGTGGTTATGCACGATAACCGACGAGAGAGCCAGCCCGACTATGCCTTTACCGAACACTACCCGCGTGACCTGATGGGTTACGCCGGCAAGCCGCCCCACGCCAATTGGCCGGGCGGGGCGCGCATCGCGGTGCAATTTGTCCTGAACTACGAGGAGGGCGGTGAAAACCACGTCCTGCACGGCGATGCCGGTTCGGAGCAGTTTCTGTCAGACATCATTGGCGCGGCCAGCTACCCTGAGCGCCATATGTCGATGGACTCCCTTTATGAATATGGTTCGCGCGCGGGTTTCTGGCGTATCCATCAGGAGTTTGTGCGCCGCGGCCTGCCGCTGACGGTGTTTGGCGTGGCGATGGCACTGGCGCGCAACCCGGCGGTGGTTGAGGCGATCAAGGCAGCGGAGTATGACGTGGTGAGCCACGGCTGGCGCTGGATCCACTACCAGCAGATGGAGGAGGCGCGCGAGCGCGAGCACCTGACGCAGGCGGTGGCGATCCTAAAGGATCTGTTTGGCCGCGCGCCGCTCGGCTGGTACACCGGCCGCGACAGCCCAAACACCCGTCGGCTGGTGGTGGAGCACGGCGGCTTCCAGTATGACAGCGACTACTACGGCGACGATCTGCCGTTCTGGAGCGAGGTCACGCTCAGTGACGGCCGCCGCGCGCCGCACCTGATCATCCCCTACACCCTGGAGGCGAATGACATGCGCTTCGCCTCGCCGCAGGGCTACAACACCGGCGAACAGTTCTTCACCTACCTGAAAGACAGCTTTGACGTGCTCTATGCCGAGGGCGAAACCTCGCCAAAAATGCTCTCCATCGGTATGCACTGCCGGCTACTGGGGCGGCCGGGGCGGTTCCGCGCGCTGCAACGCTTCCTCGACTATATCCAGCAGCATGAGCGCGTCTGGATCTGCCGTCGGCAGGATATCGCCGACCATTGGTGCGCCGTGCACCCCTACCAGCCTTGACCCGTGGCGCTGGCCCGAGGGCCAGCGTCAGGATCAGAAATCCCAGTCCTCATCCTCGGTGTTGACCGCTTTGCCAATCACATAGGAGGAGCCAGAGCCAGAGAAGAAGTCGTGGTTCTCGTCGGCATTGGGTGACAGCGCCGACAGGATCGCTGGGTTGACCTCCGCCATCGCCGCCGGGAACAGCGCCTCATAGCCGAGGTTCATCAGCGCCTTGTTGGCATTGTAGTGCAGGAACTTCTTCACATCCTCGCTCCAGCCGACGCCGTCATACAGCTCTTCGGTGTAGCGCAGCTCATTCTCATACAGATCCTGCAACAGGTCGTAAGCCTGCGCCTTCACCTGGCGGCGGCGGGCCTCATCCACCTGCTGCAAGTTCTTCTGGAACTTGTAGCCGATGTAGTAGCCATGCACCGCCTCATCCCGGATGATCAGCCGGATCAGGTCGGCGGTGTTGGTCAGTTTGGCACGGCTTGACCAGTACATCGGCAGGTAGAAACCGGAGTAGAACAGGAACGACTCCAGGAATACGCTGGCTACCTTCTTCATCAGCGGATCGCCGCCCCGGTAGTGCGAGAGTACGATCTCTGCCTTGTTTTGCAGCGTGCGGTTCTGCTCGCTCCAGCGGAAGGCGTCATCCACGTCGGTGCTGGAGCAGAGCGTGGAGAAGATGGAGCTGTAGGAGCGGGCGTGCACCGCCTCCATAAAGCTGATGTTGGCGTAGACCGCCTCCTCATGCGGGGTGATGGCATCCTCCATCAGCGCCGGTGCGCCCACCACGTTCTGCACCGTATCCAGCAGCGTCAGGCCGGTAAACACCCGGATGGTCAGCTGCTGCTCCTGTGGCGTCAACGTCGCCCAGGAGGGGATGTCATTGGAGAGCGGCACCTTCTCCGGCAGCCAGAAGTTGGCGGTCAGCCGGTTCCACACCTCCAGATCCTTGTCATCCTCGATCTGGTTCCAGTTGATCGCCTTGTGTATGCGCCGTGCTGGCGCGACTAAAACACTCATCGTTATCCCTTAATTCGTTGCGCCGGTCAGAGCGTGCAGGAGACGCAGCCCTGCACCTCGGTGCCTTCCAGCGCCATCTGCCGCAGGCGGATGTAGTAAATGGTTTTAATGCCGCGTTTCCAGGCGTAGATCTGTGCCCGGTTGATGTCGCGGGTGGTGGCGGTATCGCGGAAGAACAGCGTCAGCGACAGCCCCTGATCCACGTGCTGCGTCGCCTCGGCATAGGTGTCGATGATCTTCTCCGGCCCAATCTCATAGGCATCCTGGTAGTACTCCAGGTTGTCATTGGTCATAAAGGGCGCCGGGTAGTAGACGCGGCCAATCTTGCCCTCCTTGCGGATCTCGATGCGCGACACAATCGGGTGGATGCTGGAGGTGGCATTGTTGATATAGGAGATGGAGCCAGTCGGCGGCACCGCCTGCAAATTCTGGTTGTACAGCCCGTGCGCCATCACTGACGCTTTCAGCGCCGCCCATTCGGCGACCTGCGGGATGTGGATGCCGGCCTGCTCAAACAGCGCCTTCACACGCGCGGTTTTCGGCTGCCAGCGCGGCTCCAGGTACTTGTCGAAGTAGGCGCCGCTGGCATAGGCGGAGTGCGCAAAGCCGCCGAACTGCGTCTGCCGCTCAATCGCCAACTGGTTGGAGGCGCGCAGGGCGTGGTACGCCACGGTATAGAAGTAGAGGTTGGTGAAGTCCAACGCCTCTTCCGAGCCGTAATAGATGCGCTCGCGCGCCAAATAGCCATGCAGGTTCATCTGCCCAAGCCCGATGGCGTGGGAGCTGTGGTTTCCCTGCTCAATCGAGGGCACCGAGCGGATGTGGCTCATGTCAGAGACCGCGGTCAGCGCGCGGATCGCCGTCTCCACCGTCTGGCCGAAGTCCGGCGCGTCCATCACGTGGGCGATGTTCAGCGAGCCGAGGTTGCAGGAGATATCCTTGCCGATGTGCTGGTAGGAGAGATCCTCGCCATACTCGGTGGCGCTATTGACCTGCAAAATCTCCGAGCAGAGGTTGCTCATGTTGATGCGGCCAGCGATCGGGTTGGCACGGTTCACCGTATCCTCAAACATCATGTAGGGATAGCCGGACTCAAACTGGATCTCCGCCAGGATCTTGAAGAACTCACGGGCGTTGATCTTCTTCTTGCGGATGCGCTTGTCCGCCACCATCTCACGGTACTTTTCGCTGACCGACAGCTCCGACAGCGGCACGCCATACACCTGCTGCACGTCATACGGCGAGAAGAGGTACATCTCCTCATTGTTCTTCGCCAGCTCAAAGGTGATGTCCGGGATCACCACGCCCAGCGACAGCGTCTTGATGCGGATCTTCTCGTCGGCGTTCTCGCGCTTGGTATCCAGGAAACGCAGGATGTCCGGGTGGTGCGCATGAAGGTAGACCGCGCCGGCCCCCTGACGCGCGCCAAGCTGGTTGGCGTAGGAGAAGGCATCCTCCAGCATCTTCATGATCGGGATGACACCCGAGGATTGGTTCTCGATGCGCTTAATCGGCGCGCCGGCCTCGCGGATGTTGGTCAGCATAAAGGCCACACCGCCGCCGCGCTTGGAGAGCTGCAACGCTGAGTTGACCGAACGGCCGATGGACTCCATGTTGTCCTCGATGCGCAGCAGGAAGCAGGAGACCAGTTCGCCGCGCTGCTTCTTGCCGCAGTTGAGGAAGGTAGGGGTGGCTGGCTGGAAGCGGCCACTGATGATCTCATCCACCATCTTCTGCGCCAGCGCGGTGTCACCCTGTGCCAGCGTCAACGCCACCATGCAGACGCGATCCTCATACCGCTCCAGATAGCGCTTGCCGTCGAAGGTCTTCAGCGTGTAGCTGGTGTAGTACTTGAACGCGCCCAAAAAGGTCTGGAAACGGAACTTATGGGCGTAGGCCTGGCGGAACAGCTGTTTGATAAAGGCCGGCGTATAGCGCGCCAGCACCTCCTGCTCGTAGTACCCCTCCGCCACCAGATAGCGTAGCTTCTCCTCCAGGTTATGGAAGAATACGGTGTTCTGGTTAACGTGCTGGAGGAAGTAGTGACGGGCGGCGAGCCGGTCTTTATCAAACTGGATCTGTCCCTGCTCATCGAACAGGTTCAGCATCGCGTTCAGCGCGTGGTAGTCCGGGCGCTCAAGCGCCGGCTCAGTCAGAGCGAGTTCTGTCGCTGCCAAAATGTGGTCACTCCGTTAATGACGTTATCGACATCGCCCGGCGTACCGAGCAACTCAAAGCGGTAGAGAAGGGGCACCTGGCACTTCTGCGCCACGATCCGGCCAGCAATGCCATAGGCCTCCCCAAAATTGGTATTGCCAGCGGCGATCACCCCGCGGATCAGCGCGCGGTTCTCCGGCTGGTTCAAAAAGCGGATCACCTGTGGCGGCACCGCGCCTGCCATCCCGCCGCCGCCATAGCTCGGCACCACCAGAATATAGGGCTCATACACGCGCAGCGGCTCCCGCTGGCGCGCCAGCGGAATGCGGATGGCCGGCAGTCCGAGTTTGCCGATAAAACGGTGAGTGTTCTCGGAGCTGCTGGAGAAGTAGACCAGCGGGTGCATCCGTTACCCCTGATGCGTGGCGCTTAGGGTGCTGAGCAGGTCAGGGCGGAAGCCCGACCAGTGGGCATCGCCAGCGACAATCACTGGCACCTGCTGATAACCGAGGGATTTGACATGATGCAGGGCAGCCTCATCGGTGGTCAGATCCACCACTTGATAGGCGATGCCCTGGCGATCGAGCGTGCGGTAGGTGGCGTTGCACTGAACACAATCCGGTTTACTGTAAATAATAATGCTCATGATTCGCATTTCCGTTTATGATATGTCGTCAGGGCATTGCTCTGCGGCTCCCCCGGTATTACAGAGGCCTACTGAGCGCCATATTCACTATGTTAAGGCACAAAACGGACGGGCCGCCTGCGCTGTAGTGTTGCTAAAAATACTAGATATTGATCCTAAATATTGCAACCACACAATATATAGTGTTTGAGTGAAAGGTGTTCACGTGCGAGCGCCAGCCCGCAGCAGCCGGGCGTCAAGCGTTAAAAAATTTTTTTGATAATGGATGTGATAGGAAAAGCCAGGATTTGCGAGGGGGCCGGGGGGAAAGCCCCGGCATAAGAGACGCGAGAGTTATTATCAGCGAGAGAACAGAGGGTTAGCGGCGGGCAAGCAGGATACCGACCACGACACCCACGGCGGCACCCAACCCAACCCCTTTCCACGGGTTATCTTTGAGGGCGCTTTTGGCCTTGCCGGCCAGTTCGCGTGCAGGCGGCACCTCATGCAGGCGCGCCCGGCTATTACGCAGCACATCCTCTGCCCGGCTGCGGATCGCCTCCGCTGTCTCATGACCGCGGTTACGTGAGGATTGCAGCACCCCATCCAATGTATCCGCCAGCAGCGAGACATCCTGATCGAGGTTACGCTCAATTTTTTCCGATCTTTTAAACATTTGCTTCTCCCTTTCGCATGGTTTGCCTTAAAGCATAGACCAAATCACGCGCAGGGGCGGGGCCGCCAATGGGGCAACCTTCCAAAGATTAGCGTAGTTAATTGATGCCCACCAAGGCGCGCGCAAGACACCGGAAATGCAACCTGGCCCGCAGGATCATGCTGACCAAGATGGGATATTGGTGGCTGGAAAGGGGAGGGTTAGGAACAATACTTTATTGATTTTAAATACAATTTGTACTTTTTTGACGATCAGTTTTATCCTAAAATGCGGCCGCTTACCTACACCAGATAAGTACAGGATATGCGCATCGCACAGGGCGCGATTGAAAAATCACATCAAAAATAAACTAGAATCATGATTATCCCAAAATTACTTCAGTGGAGTGAATGTTCTTTTCAGGATTACCAAGGTACATGCTCTGAATATGGATATAATTGTGAATCGGCACCAGAATTCATCGAATTTATGTTACAGCACGGTGCGTCCTTTAAATTTTATGCCTATGAGAAAAAGAAGAAAACCATGGGTAGCGTCTGTGTAGATAATGGATGGCTAGTCAATGATGCTAAAAATTCCTCCCGGCAATTTTCATCGCTGCCTATTCCGTCCTCGTCAATCTATGTGCCATTTTGCCGCGAGACTGAAAGCAGGGTTATCCTTCCTTTTCGTTCAAAATGCTTGCATCCTCTGCAACATAAGCAATTTATCAATACGTCCTATAATGTGTTAAGTAAAAGAAAAGCTGCTTTTACTAAAAGCATTGATACAGACTTTTCAAAAAAGACGATCTCTACCAGAGAGCGGGAAATAAGAAACTTTCTTAACAGTGGTGGTGACTTCATCTCTGTTGAACAACTGGATGGAAAACAACTTTTCACGATTTATAGCGAACTGTACCAAGCGAGAAGAAATATTCAGGTAAAAGACCAGGATCTTAATCTGGCATTCTTCCAGGCTTTCCATCACCATTTCAAAGGCCATGTGATGTTCAGGAATAATGAGCCGGTTGCCATTCAGCTGCTGTTGTCAGTCGCTAGCAAAGCCGGTCTCTTTGTTGATTTTATCAATATTGGCTATCGAATGGACATGAATGCCGGCGCATTGGGCACCATGCTGATGTGGAAGAATTTAACCTCTTTACATCAGGAGGCAGGGGATAAAAACTGCGTTCTGCACTACTCCTATGGCTTTATGTCAGGCGCTTATAAAAACCGGTGGTGCAAGCCTGTCTCTTTAGGCCGGGTCGTCATATAAAAATCCGTGCGCGAGATAGGGTGCATGGCAACCTTGCGTTATAAGCGTTTACTAGCTGACGCCGCTGGTCTCCTTCTGCTACTATTCCGCCTCGCCGCCTTCGGGCGGCATTTTTACCGAGGCAATATCCCGCTGTTTTAATTTGTTGACCTGTAAGTTATCCATTTAACCTGGTTACAGTCCATCGCATTGACCCGCCTTTAACAGCATGAATTTGCTGGCATTTTATTGCCGCAACAGAGTAATGACCGCCTCAATAATAAAGAAAATGCATGAGTGAAAGGTATTAAGCAATGAAAACAATCACTGTTGCAACGAAAGACCTGGAGGGGATCTTCCTTGACTGGGCCGTGGCCGTTGCGACCAAACAGACAGTCTGGTGCGAGCAGGGCGTGGTATTTCAGCATGGCGATGGATTCCCTGAGTATTACCAGCCCTCTGCTAACTGGGGGCAGGCTGGCCGTTTAATAGATAAATATAACGTCTGGTTATCCAGTTATGAAAAGGATGATGGCAGCATAGTGAAAGTTGCAAGTTGCTCGCCCCACAGTAATGCCGCAATACAAGAGGCGCAGAGTTCGCTGATTGCCGCTTGTCGTGCCATTGTGATGATGGAATTGGGGGAGCGCGTAGAGATGCCTGACCTGGTAAAAGCGAGATGCAGCAGCGATAAATAGGCCTCCGCCTCTTTTCCCCGCGCCAAAAGGCGCAGTGGTTTGGCAAGAATCATGACGTTGCCCTGCGGGACACGCTTCCCTGCATACAATACATAAGGATTCTTGCTCAGACACTCAATAAGTTTACGAATAGGGAACGCCTGAATGGGGCTTCCCCAAGATAAGCTGGCACCTGGCGCGCCCTTCATGCCATGACTCCCCTGCGCGGTTGTACATTTCGTTACGTAGCGACACCAATCACTCACGGAGTGCGGTGAAGAATCTGCGTAGACTGCATTTCACCGGCCCACCCCCGGGCTGATCCCAAACACGCTGAGGAATGTTATGAAAAAGATCGTCGCCATGATTGTTGCCGCTACCCTGGGTATGTCCTCTGTAGCGTTCGCTGCGGAAACGGCAACCACCGCTCCGGCCACCACCACTGCACCGGCTGCGACCGCTCCGGCCGCGAAGACCGTGCACCACAAAGCGCATAAAAAACACGTTGCCCAGAAAGCTCAGGCTGCGAAAAAACATAAAAAATCCACCAAGAAAGCGGTAGAGCAGAAAGCCCAGGCTGCCAAAAAGCACCACAAAAAAGCGACCAAGCCAGCTGAGCAGAAAGCCCAGGCTGCTAAAAAGCACCACAAAAAAGCGACCAAGCCGGCTGAGCAGAAAGCTCAGGCTGCTAAAAAGCACCACCAAAAAGCGGCCCACAAACCGGTTGCCCAGAAAGCCCAGGCCGCTAAAAAGCACCACAAAAAAGTGACCCATAAGAAAGCTGCAGCACAGCCTGCCGCATAAGGAACAGGCGTGACGGCAGACACCCTCTGACCGCCAAACCCGTTGATAACGCCCGTCTTGTACGGGCGTTTTTTTAGCATCAGGACGGTGGCAACCATGCTGAAACGCTATTGGTTTGAACTCTTTCTGGCTGGGCTGACCCTGTGTGGGCTGGCGGCAGCCTGGGCACTGTTTATCACCGACGATCTGCTGTAACTCCCCCTCCTGCCGTTGACTGATTGTTAAATTTTTTCACGATTTCCACATACCCTGATGGCGGCGCAGGCGCTATGCTGTTCACTTAACTCACTTTTTATCAGGCCAGCCGATGTCTGCCAGTCATGCAATCAGCACTTCGCAGCTGAACAAGCGCATCCTCTCCATTGTTCTGTTTACCTTCGTCTGTTACCTCACCATTGGCCTGCCGCTGGCGGTGCTGCCGGGCTTTGTCCATCACAATCTTGGTTATAACTCGGTACTGGCGGGGCTGATTATCAGCGCGCAATACTTCGCGACGCTGGTGAGCCGGCCACACGCCGGGCGCTATGCGGACATGCTGGGGCCGAAGCGGGTGGTGCTGTTTGGGCTGGCGTGCTGTGGCCTCAGCGGCCTGTGTTATGCGCTGGCGTGGCTGGCGGGTGGGCAGCCGCTGCTCAGCCTGATGCTGCTCTGCGCGGGTCGCGTACTGCTGGGCGTCGGCGAGAGCTTCGCCAGTACCGGCTCCACCCTGTGGGGCATCGGGGCGGTCGGGTCACTGCATACCGCCCGCGTCATCTCCTGGAATGGGGTGGCGACCTACGGGGCCATGGCGATTGGCGCGCCACTTGGCGTCTGGCTTAACCAGCGCTGGGGGCTGGCCGGCGTGGCCGGGGTGATTGTGCTGGCGGTGGTGATCGCCATGCTGCTGGCCGCGCGCAAATCACCCATCTCGGTGGTGGCTGGCAACCGCATCGCCTTCAGTGCCGTGGTGGGCAAAATTTGGCCCTACGGCCTTGGGCTGGGGTTGGGCACCATCGGGTTCGGTGTCATCGCCACCTTTATTACCCTCTACTACGGCGAGCGCGGCTGGCAGGGTGCGGCCTTCTCACTGTCCCTGTTCAGCTTGGGCTTTGTCGGCATCCGGTTACTGTTCAGCAACAACATCAACCGCCACGGTGGGCTGAAGGTCTCACTGGTCTCATTCCTGTTCGAGATGGCAGGGCTGCTGCTGATTTGGCAGGCCGGCAGCCCGCTGCTGGTGGAGTGCGGGGCGTTCCTGACCGGCGCTGGCTTCTCACTGGTCTTCCCGGCGTTGGGCGTGGAGGCGGTGAAGCAGGTGCCGGTGCAGAACCAAGGGACAGCTCTGGGGCTCTATTCTGCGTTTTTGGATCTCGGGCTGGGGTTGACTGGCCCGGTGGCGGGGATGATCATCAACCACTTTGGCATTGCCTCCATCTATCTGGTGGCGGCGATCACCGTTGGGGTGGCGGCGCTGATCACCCTGCGCCTGACGCTGGCTCGGCCAGCGGGGCCGGCGCAATAAACCGCCAGAAACTTGCGGCAGTGCCGGTAATTACACCAGCCGGGTGGAGAATATTCTGAAATCGTCCAGAATGCAGGATAAAGGCATTGTCTGATCGGGCCAATACGGTAAGGTCGCTTGGCTGTTTAGGATGTGAGGAGAAACAATGTATTTACGGCCGGATGAAGTCGCACGGGTATTGGAAGGTTCAGGATTTGAGCGGGACTATGTAGATGATAAAACCTACGGTTACCGCCGCGGCGTGCACTACGTGTACGTCAACCGCGAGGCCCGCTTTGGCCGCACGGCGCTGGTGATCCACCCAGCGCTTAAGGAGTTCAGCCTGCGTTTTGCGCAACCCACCTCGGAGATGCGCGCCAGCGAGCACTATACGGAGTTCCCGCGTGAGACCTCTGGCAGCGGCGGGCTGCACTACGGCATTCCGCACGGATTCAGCTCGCGCCAGTTGCTGGCCAGCTATCTGGAGAATGTCTTCAAATAATTATACCAGGTGGATCTGGTTATAGGTCTCGTTGTAGTGGCGGCGGAATTGCGCCAGCTCAAACGGATCCAGATCCAGCTCGGCAAAGTAGAACAGCGCCTGTTCAGCGTGCTCATTGGTCAGCACCGGTGACAGGTGCGCGCGGATCAGCACGTCACGCCAATGGAGGATGCTCTCTGGCGAGTCGTCGCGGATAAAGGTGTGGTAGATAAACACGATATAGGCCGCCTTGCGCAGCTCCTCCGCGTAACCACTGCTGATGGCACGGGTAAACATCTGGCTCTGGCGTTTGCCCATCTCCAGTAGCATTGACTCAATCACCACCGGCTTGATCCGCAGCAGGGAAGCCAACGAATCATTGGCCTTGCGGGTATCTGCCGTCATCACCAGGTAACCGGCGACAAAGACCGCGATCAGTGCGGCAATGATAATCCATGTCATCTGTCAGTCTGCTCTCCAGCTTGCCGGTCGCCGGCTGGCGTCCGATCTCCAGCCTGAGTGTATCCGCTTCTGCCGCGAATGGGATAATCCCGGCCACAATGTCGCAGCTGACTGCTGAAAAAATAACCTTGGCGGGTGTCCGGTCTCCCTTGGCGCGGCGGGCAAGCTGCCGCCGCGCCAGACCGGGAAAGGAAATCAGTAGCGGTGGCCGTAGTGGTGACCGTGGCCATGCCCGTGGTGGTGGCCGTGGTGGGGATAGATGCAGCCGCTCAACAGGGTGCTCAGCAGCAGGGCGCTGCACATCAGGGTCAATCTTTTCATCATTTTCAACTCTTAAAACAGTGCCATAACGGCAGAGGAAAAACGGTTTGCCACATCCCTGTCAGGCAGAACCTTAGTGCGCGGCAAAAAATTTATCCAGAGAAATCCGCGCTGGCAGGCCGCCTGACCGAGGATTCAGACTATTCTGTCTGCCATTGGCAACAGATTGTGCTGAAAGCTCAATATGTTGGCCGTTGTACCGCTATAACAGGCAACACGGCGGGTCGAAAACCGGGCCGTAACGAATTGCAGCACCTCTCGACCCCCGAAACGCGGTTTACCTCTTTCCTCATTTGCTCCTTCTCTACGCGAAAACCATTAATTCGCACCGGAAAAAATAGTCTGCGGCAAAATTTCTTTTGCATACTTTTAGACCATACTTCTCCTACCTTCAGAGAAGTGGAGTCTCACCCGATGAACAATCCCGTTATTTTGCAATTCTTTCACTGGTATTACCCGGAGGGCGGCAAGCTGTGGGCAGAAGTCGAGCAACAAGCGTCTTACCTGGGGGAGTTGGGAATCAGCCACACCTGGCTGCCGCCGGCCTATAAAGGGTCTGCGGGGGGCCACTCAGTGGGCTACGACGTGTACGATCTGTTTGACCTGGGAGAGTTCGATCAGAAGGGCAGTGTGGCCACCAAGTATGGCGACAAGGCAGGGCTGCTGCGGGCGGCCGACGCGCTGAACAGCGCGGGGGTGGGCGTGATGATGGATGTGGTGCTCAACCACAAAATGGGGGCGGATGAGAAAGAGCCGGTGAAGGTTAACCGCGTTGATGAGGGTAACCGCACGGACATTGATGATGAGGTGGTGGAGTGCGAAGCCTGGACTCGCTTTACCTTCCCCGGCCGCGCGGGCAAGTACTCCCAATTCGTTTGGGACTACAAGTGCTTCAGTGGCGTGGATCACATTGATAATCCGGAGGAGAGCGGCGTTTTCAAAATCATCAATGATTACACCGCCGAGGGGTGGAACGTAGAGGTAGACAGCGAACTGGGCAACTTCGACTACCTGATGGGGGCAAACATCGACTTCCGCAATCAGGCAGTGCGCGGCGAGCTGGAGTACTGGGCGCGTTGGCTGCTGGAGCAGGTCCCCTGCGCCGGGTTCCGGCTGGACGCGGTGAAGCACATCCCGGCGTGGTTCTACCGGGACTGGCTGGCCTATGTGGAGACGCTGCGCGACCAGCCGATGCTGGTGGTGGCGGAGTACTGGTCGCCGGATCTCGATGTGCTCAAGCACTATATCGAGCAGGTCGAAGGGCGCACCATGCTGTTTGATGTGCCGCTCTACATGAATTTCCACCATGCCTCGAAGCAGGGTCAGGATTTCGATCTCTGCACGCTGTTTGACGGCTCGCTGCTGGCAGACGATCCCTTCCATGCGGTGACCATTGTCGGCAACCACGACACCCAGCCCCTGCAGGCGCTGGAAGCGCCCGTGGAGAGCTGGTTCAAGCCGCTGGCCTACGCGCTGATCCTGCTGCGTGAGCAGGGCGTGCCAACCATCTTCTATCCGGATCTGTTTGGCGTGGCCTATGACGATCGCGGCCAGGATGGCAATGAGCACCACATCGACCTGCCCGCGGTGGCGGAGCTGCCCGCGCTGCTGAAGGCGCGCCAGCGTTTCGCCCACGGGGTGCAAACCGACTACTTCGACCATGCCAACTGCATCGCCTTTACCCGCAGTGGCACGGATGAGGCTCCGGGCTGCGTGGTGGTGCTCTCCAATGGCTCGGATGGCGAGAAGGGCGTTGCCCTTGGCGAGGCGCTGGCCAACCGCGAGTGGCGGGACTACCTGGGCCTGCGCGAGGAGACCATTACCACGGATGAACAGGGCAATGGCGTTTTCACCTGCAACGGTGGCAGCGTCAGCGTCTGGGTACTGGCGGAGTGCCTGGATGCCTGAATACCTGCGGGCCGCCCGGCCCGCAGATTTCCCCCTTACACCACCCGCAACGCCTCATAAGAGATCATCACATGCTGGCGATAGGCTGGCCTCGCTGTCAGGCGCGCGTAGTAGGCGGCCAGATGGGGAAGGTCGGGCCGCTCCAGCGCAATGTCATAGTAGCGGTAGAGCAGGTGGCCGAACTGGATGTCCGCCAGCGTAAAGTGCTCCCCCACCAGCCACGGCTGCTGTGCCAGTCGCGCGTCGGCAATCTGCAAAAAAGGCACCAGCTTTGCCATCGCCTGCCTGACTTTCTCTGCATCACGCTCCCGCTCCGGCGTCCGCACCAGTTGCCAGAAGATTGGGCCAGTGAAGTTTTGCGAGATATTCAGCTTCGCCCACTCGGCCCACATGTCCACCGGCGCGCGCGCCGCTGCCTCTGCAGGCCAGAAGGCCGCGTCCGCATAGCGGGCGGCCAGGTAACGCAGGATCGCGCCACTCTCCCACAGCGGGGGGTAATCCCCATCCTGAATCACCGGCACCAGCCCATTAGGGTTCATGGCCAAAAACTCTGGCGTATCGGTGCCGCCATAGCAGTGGCCAATATCGTAGCGCTGATAATCCAGCCCCAGTTCGCCGACACACCACATTACCGCCTGCACGTTGGATGAGGTCTTTCTTCCCCAGATTTGCAACATCGCTCCACACCTCCATTGATAGCACTATGACGGCAGCCTATCAGGTCAAGGGGAGGGCGGGGGAGTTTTCAGACTTTATCTGATGGCCGGGCGCGAAGGGTGAACTACAGTGAAAGGGCATCCCGGTCACTCAGCCGCTGCTCGCGGCCGGGGCGGCTTTGCAACAGTGACTGCCACAGGCGGGAGCGAAAGGGCGTTGCGTTCACCACACTGATGACGCGCCCCGGATCGTGATTGATCTGGTAACCCTGCCGATGGGGCGTCAGGCGGTCACCGGGCCGCAGGGCCAGATCGGTGACTGTCCAGACAATCAACTTTAAACTTTTAGCTGAAATCACGCAGACAAAGGTCATGTTGCTGCGCGTGCACACCACACTATCAATGACTCTCCACTCCATCAGGATCTCCTTATACGTCAAGCTGTGAGGGCAACAGTGAGGTAACATACAGAATAACTTAAACATAATTTAATTTTAAATAACATTATGTGGCGATCGTTATACGTGATAGAAGCAAAAAATGGTGTTTCAGCAAAATTTATTGATCTGGGTCAACACCTTGGCATATCCCTCAACTTTTCCGCTTTATCAAACCTTACAACGGGTTATTTGCACGTAATTTAACCAGCGGATAAGTGCCCTTCTCCGGCAGCCTCATGGTTTTCCCGAATAATCTGGGGCGCAGCGTGGTGCTTTATGGTTATTATTCACGGTGGAAATAAGTCTGCGTGACGCCATCAGGCGCGAAAAGTCAGACGCGATTGCCAGTTCACTAACGGAAAAAGCCTGCTATGCCGACCACACCTTTGCGCCTCAGGCGCCTGCTCTACGCTCTTTTGCTGTTTATCCCCCTGATGTCCCAAGTCGCCCATGCCGCCCCCGATGCTGCCGCAACGGGCGAAGAGAGTGCCAAACCAACGGCGATCAATGCGCCCGCCACCCTGGCCCAGCTGCAAAAACGCCTCGACAACATCAAGCAGCAGGTCTCGAACACCACCAGCGACAACAAGCTCAGCGCCCTGAATGACAGCACGCTGCAACTGGCCGCCGATGCTGATGCGCTGTCTACGGCCCTGCAACCGGCTCTGGCGCAGGCCGAGGCGCAACTGGCGGTATTGGGGCCGGAGCCGGCCGATGACGCGCTGGCGGAGACCGCCGACGTCGCGCGCCAGCGCACCAGCCTGAACAAGAGCCAGCAACAGCTGAAAGACCAGATCGATCAGGCCAGCGCCATCAACGCGGCCGCCACCAATCTGTCAGCCCAGATCACCAACCTGCGCCGCAATGCGCTGAAGACCCAGCTGGCGCTTAACACCGGCAGCATTTTGGGCCACCATTTCTGGTCACCGCTGCTGGATGGGCAGGCCAATGATGCCCGCCGTTTCACTGGCTTTACCGAGCAACTGCACGCGAGCTGGTCGACAGCTTGGGAGCCGGAGTGGCGCTACGGTTCCGCGGCGCTGCTGGTGGCCGCGCTGGCGATTGGCCTGTTTGGCCGCCGTCTGCTGGACAAGCCACTCACCTGGCTGGTGCTGAAAGCACTGCCGGAGGGGCGCTTGCGCCGCAGTGCGCTGGCTGCCGGCACCGTGCTGACCGTATTGCTCTCGGTCGGGATTGCCGCCCAGCTGCTGTGCCAGATCGTGACCCGTGAGGGGAGTGCCAGCCAGATGGTGCTCGACTACGCGGAGAGCGTGGTCGGCCTGAGCCTCTTCTCGGCGCTGATTGCCGGACTGGGGCAGGCGCTGCTCGCCAACCAGCACCCCTCATGGCGCTTGCCGACCATGGCCAATGAGATCGCCCAGACGCTGCGACCTTTCCCGCTGATGCTCGCCAGCTTCATTTTGGTGTTTGGCGCGATGGAGCAACTGAACAACTTGATTGGCGTCAGCGTGGTGACCAGCCTGATGGGCAGTGGCCTGGCCTCGCTGCTGGTGGCGCTGACCGCCTTCATCGGTCCGATGCGCGTTAACCGCCTGCGCCGCCGCTACATCGCCGAGGGCGAGACCCCAGAGGCGCGCTCCACGCTGGTCGGGCTGGCTCACCTGGCAACCAGCGTCACGGCCTTCGTCATTTTGATGGCTGTGCTGGTGGGCTATATCCCGCTGGCACGTTTCCTCTCCTATGAACTGGTCTGGATCGGGCTGGTGCTGGGCTGCCTCTACCTGCTGATCCATCTGGTCACCGACGTGTGCGAGAGCCTGTTTTCGGCCAATACCGCCAGCGGCCGCATCATCAAGCACTCCCTCAACATTCAGGATCGCCACCTGACGCTGGCCGCGACGCTGCTCTCCGCCATCGGCAAAAGCATCCTGATCCTGCTGGCGGTGGTAGCTATCCTTAACGGCACCTTTGGTACTACCACGCCGCTGGAGCTGATCAGCAAAGTGGTCGATATCTGGGGTGGCAAGGGGCTGGAGAAGCTCAACATTGTGCCGTCGCAGCTGATCAACGCGGTGATCTGTCTGGTGGTCGGCATGGTGGTGCTGCGTAGCGCGCGCCGCTGGCTGGACAACGACTTCCTGCCAAAAACCATGATGGACAAGGGCATCCGCGCCTCGCTGGTGACACTGTTCAGCAACGTAGGTTACGTGCTGGTGATCCTGATTACCCTGTCGGCAATGGGCATCCAGTGGAACAAACTGGCCTGGATCGTCAGTGCGCTGTCAGTGGGCATCGGTTTTGGTTTGCAGGAGATTGTGAAAAACTTCATCTCTGGCCTGATCCTGTTAACCGAACGACCGGTCAAGGTGGGCGATCTGGTTACCATTAGTGGGGTAGAAGGGGATATTCGCCGCATCAATGTGCGCGCCACCGAGATCCAACTCTCTGACCGCTCAACGGTGATTGTGCCGAACTCCCAGCTGATTTCGCAGAACGTGCGCAACGCGACGATGAACAATGCCCAGGGGGTAGCCACCATCGCGCTGACCTTCCCGCTGGATATCGACCCGGAGCAGGTGCGCGGCATTCTGTTGCAGGCTTACCAAGAGCATCAGTCTATCCTGGAAATGCCAGCGCCCTCAGTGACCTTCAGCCAGTTGGCACCAACCGGCATTGTACTGAGCGTGACGGGCTACGTTACCAGCCCACGCGTAGTGAGCAGCACGAAGAGCGAGCTGCTATATGACATTCTGAAGCGCTTGCGCGCTGAAAAGGTTTCCCTCTCCATGCCACAGAAAATGGTGCTAGAGGCTGCCGAAGACCGGCAGGGCTGATCGTTTTCCCTCCTTCCCACAGCACACCTTAGGGTGTGCTTTTTTTGGCGCGAGGAGTACCTGTCAAATAGACAATCCTACATGCAACGCAAAAAGAGACAGGTTTGCCCAGTGCCTTTACCATGAAATGCAAATAATTTACAATGTTAAGAATTCTGGAAATGTCTGTGTCGACAGTGGCACAATGCAAATAAATTCAACCGATTAAGTGGTTTCTCTGTGCTTTTGACATCTTCACTCAGCCCACCCACCGCAGAAAATGAAAATTACCATGCCAGCGTTGAACACCTCAAAAATTGCCTGCGCATTGAGGTAATGAAATCCGACAAAGAGTTTTCATGGCTGAAAACCATCCATAAAGTCCTCAAGTGCCCGGACCGACGTTTCTACTTCTGGTGGCGTATCGCCAATTACTTCTACCTTAATAACAAGTATAAAAAACATGCGGTCAACTTTAACCGCAAATTACGTAATCGGTATGGCCTGCATATTAAGCTGGGTGCCCAGATTGGCGAAGGGTTACGTATTGCGCACTATGTAGGCATCGTGATCGCCGAATGCAGCGTTATTGGCAAAAATTTCTATATCAAACAGAACGTTACCATTGGCATTCGCCATCTTGATCAGGCAGGCAAGATCTATATCGGGGATAACGTCGAAGTCGGGGCAAACAGCTGCATTATTGGTGACAATCTCCGGATTGGCGATAATGTGGTGATCGGTGCCATGACCTTTGTAAATAAGGACGTACCCGCAGGATCCGTAGTCTATAACCGAAAAGAGCTTCACTATCTTTGAGTTGCTCGTATAAGCCGTAAGATCGCCTGGACAGGGATGTCAGGCAATATCAAGTTCCTCTACACTTCACTTATTGAACGTGACTCACTGACGTTTAATATCCTACCCTGATTCAGGCCGTACTTCCGCGGCATTAAAAGCACATTGTAAGCGCTGATAACTAAAGCCCATCGTAAGACAGCGGCCTATTTTCCCTCCTATTATGCTATTCGCACCCAATAATAAGTGCCCGGCCAACGTCTGACACCCATACTAAATTTATTACAATATACAAAAATCCACTGTCGCTACTTCACTCCGGCCTTACGGCAGCTGCTATAAATAGCGCGCTAAGAATCGCGAAGCAGAGGAGTGGCTGAACGGCAGGCACAAAAAAGCCCGCCAACCGAAGTTGCGGGCTTTTAGGGTTTCCGGCCTTATCTGGTGATAACCGGAAGCATATTTGGTGGAGCTGGGGGGATTTGAACCCCCGTCCGAAATTACTACGCCGTCGGTACTACATGCTTAGTCCAATCTTTACATTCGCCTGCCAGCTGCGGATGGACACGCCACTAACAAACTAGCTTGATTAGTTTTAACGCTTCAACCCCAAGCAAGGCATCCACGCGATCTCTTTTAGGTTTGACCTCTCTTGATCCCCGTCCTAAGAGCGGAGGCTAGGGAGAGAGGGCTCTAAGCAGGTTATTAAGCTGCTAGTGCGTAGTTTTCGTCGTTTGCGACTATTTTTTTGCGGTTTTTTAGCGAGGCCTACCGCACCTCGGCATGCACCTTGGGTTTCGCAAATCCCGTCGAATCCAGAATCAGCCCCAAGTGTCTGTCAGACAGTATAACAGAAGATTACCACGTAATGCCAGTCACTTAACGATTGGCATTCTTCATGATACGCGCACGGTCAACCTGCCATTCACGGGTGCGAGTGTCTTCACGTTTGTCGTGCTCTTTTTTACCCTTGGCGACGCCGATTTTGATCTTCGTCCAGGCATTTTTCCAGTAGAGCGAGAGCGCCACGATGGTGTAACCATCTCGGTTTACGGCACCAAACAGCGAGCTGAGCTCTTTACGGTTCAGCAGCAGCTTACGGGTGCGCATCGGCTCACACACTACGTGGGAGGAGGCAACGTTGAGTGGGGTAATGGTGGCACCAAACAGGTACGCTTCACCATCACGGAAAACAACATAGCTGTCGCTAAGGTTGGCTTTGCCAGCGCGCAGCGACTTAACTTCCCATCCTTGCAACGCAAGGCCAGCCTCGATCTCTTCTTCAATGAAGTACTCGTGGCGGGCGCGCTTGTTCATCGCTATGGTTGCGGAACCGGGTTTATGTGCTTTTTTCTTAGTCATAGTGGTTGTTATTATACCGCATGGAGTGGCGAATGAAATCCCTTGAGCCTGAGGCCCTTAGCCTTTTTATGCTCTGTGAGCATATGATGTGAAGCAGTTTTTTGTCACAGCGCAGATAAATGTTATTATCTGTACGTTTTATGACACACAGGAAACGATATGCCCCAGATCAACCGTTCTGCGTTAGTGCCATTCAGCGCTGAGCAAATGTACCAGTTGGTAAACGATGTTAATTCCTATCCGGAATTTTTGCCAGGCTGCACCGGTAGCCGGGTATTAACCCAGGGGCCGGGCGAGATGATGGCAGCCGTGGATGTCGCGAAAGCGGGGATCAGCAAAACCTTCACTACACGTAATCTGCTCTCCAGCAACCAGAGTATCAAGATGCATCTGGTCGATGGGCCGTTCCGTAAATTGATGGGCGGCTGGCACTTTACTCCCCTAAGCCCGGATGCATGCAAAATTGAGTTCAACCTGGATTTTGAGTTCACCAATAAGCTGATTGAACTGGCATTCGGCCGGATCTTCAAAGAACTGGCGAGCAGTATGGTACAAGCGTTTACCCAGCGCGCGAAAGAGGTCTACAGTGCCTGAGATCCGGGTTGAGGTGGTCTACGCGCTGCCCGAGCGGCAGTACCTGCGCAGCGTGAAGCTGGAGTTGGGCAGCAGCGTCCAGCAGGCCATTGAGGCCTCTGGCATCCTTGAACAGCGTAGTGACATTGATCTGAGTATCAATAAGGTTGGCGTCTATAGCCGGCCGGTCAAGCTGACGGATGAGGTACAGGATGGCGACCGGGTGGAGATCTATCGCCCATTGATTGCCGATCCGAAAGAGCTACGGCGCCAGCGCGCTGAGCGAGCCACAAAAAAATAGGGTGCCCATAGAGGCACCCTTATTTTTTAGCAGGTAACGAGTCGCAACCGCGTCACTCTGCTTGGCTTTCAGCCGTTACTCTTCTTTCTGTCCTGCCAGTGCTGGCTTGTTATCGACATTGGTCAGCACGTCGCTACTGTCGAAGGTCAGCGTCAGCGTCTGTTGGGTGACACTCTCATGCCCTGGCTGCTGGCGGAAGATATAGAACCAGGTATTGCTGCCAAACGGGTCCTGCATCATTGGCGTACCTAACACATAAGCCACTTGCTGCTTGGTCATGCCGGTATGAATCTTGGCTACGTCAGCAGGGGAGAGGTAGTTCCCCTGATTGATATCAGGCCGATAAACCACCTTCTCCAGTGTGGAACAGCCTGTGGTAAGCGTAACAAGTACCACAGCGGCGGCAGTCAGCAATTTACAGCGCATAGTAATCACATTCCTTTAGGGCATAGGATGCCGATAATAATAAACCTTTCGGCAGTTGGGAACCTTTACAGGGTTCCAGTATGACCGCAGGAAAGCAAAAAAGTTGAGTATTTCTAAGCAGCCAGCAGCTCTTTGGCGTTCGCCAGCGTGTTGCGCGTCACTTCACTGCCACCCAGCAGGCGAGCCAACTCTTGCAGCCGTGCGCGCTTGTCGAGGCGTACCATCGTGGTCTCTGTAACTTCACCATCGGTTTGCTTACTGACAAAGTAGTGCTGATGGCCACAGCCCGCCACCTGCGGCAGGTGGGTAACGCACATCACTTGAGCGGACTCACCTAACTGGCGCAACAGCTTGCCAACGATGGCCGCCGTTGGGCCGCTGATGCCTACGTCCACCTCATCGAAGATCAGTGCAGGCGTATCCATTTTGCGGGCTGTAATGACCTGAATGGCCAGAGCAATACGCGACAGTTCACCGCCAGACGCCACTTTCGCCAATGCCTGCATGGGCTGGCCGGGGTTGGTAGTGACCTGGAACTCGATATGATCGGCACCCTCGGCACTCAGGTGATCCGGGTTGAAAGCAATCTCGATATTGAATTTGCCGTGCGGCATGGAGAGCGCCTGCATACTCTGGGTAATCAGGGTCGTCAATTCATCCGCGTATTCACGACGCTTCTGGCTCAGCTGGCCAGCAATCGCCGTGGCTTTTTGATGGTGGTGGGCCACCGCCTCGCTAAGCTCCGCCTGGCTGCTCTCCTGATCTTCCAGCGCTTGCTGTTCGTCCAGCAGTTGCTGGTAGAGCACCGGCAGCTCTTCCGGCGACACACGATGTTTACGTGAGAGGGAAAGCTGGCGCGAGAGGCGCTGCTCCAACTCATACAGACGGTTCGGATCGAGATCCAGACGCTGGCTATAGTGACGCAGCTCGTCACTTGCCTCACTGATCTGGATAGATGCCTCTTCCAGCATTGCCAGCAATTCACCCATCTTCTCATCCAGCTCCGCCAGTTCACCCAGCTGATTTTTTGCCGTGTAGAGTTGGCTCAGGATGTTCTGGTCATCACCATCGGCCAGCAGATAGAGCGCCTGTTGGCTGAGGGAGAGTAACTGGCCGCTGTTGGCCAGACGCTTATACTCGCTGTCGATTTGCTCGTACTCACCGGCGACCGGTGAGAACTCATTCAACTCTTTTAGCTGGTAGTGCAACAACTGGCGACGAGACTCGCGCTCACTCATCAACTGTTGATGCTGTGCCAGTTCGCGGCAGCTTTGGTGCCATGCCTGATAGGCACCACGCATGGCAGCCAGCAGTTGCGGCTCATCGGCATAGGCATCAAGCAGCGATTTCTGGTGCTCCGGACGCAGCAGCAGTTGGTGAGCGTGCTGGCCGTGGATCTGAATCAGGTGCTGGCCCAATTCGCGCAGCTGGGAGAGGGGCACCGGTGTGCCGTTGATAAACCCGCGGGAGCGGCCATCCGCGCCGATGGTGCGGCGCAGCAGGCACTCATTGCCCTCATCGAGCTGGTTTTGCGCCAGCCATTCGCGGGCGGAAGGGGTATCTGAAAGGGCAAAGCGGGCGCAGAGATCGGCGCGGTTTGCCCCATTACGTACCATGCTGCCATCAGCGCGATTGCCCAGGCAGAGGCCCAGTGCATCAATTGCAATCGATTTGCCCGCGCCGGTTTCACCGGTGATGGCGGTCATCCCTGCCTGAAAATCAATGTCCAGCTCACGGACGATTGCAAAGTTACTGATAGTGAGTTGAGCCAGCATAGCCACCTTCCTGTACATAACCACAGAACTGTAATTGCGTACAGTATAAACGGGAATCATCGCCAGTAAAGTGGGGCAGCACGTTTTTCAGAACAATTTTTTTGACCAGCCCAACTTAGTGCTTAATGTATTGAAATAACTGTAATCCTTGGGGTGGATCAGGTTTAGGTGGAAGGCGCTGCGGCGAATGACCACCTCTTCTCCCTCCTGAATCGGTAGGGCAATTTGGCTGTCACAGCTGATCTCCAGGTCACTGCTGATCTGGGAAAAGCGCAGGCGGATGGTGCTGCTGCTGTTGATCACCAGCGGCCGCGCCGAAAGCGTATGCGGGAACATCGGCACCAGCGCGATGGCATCCAGCGTCGGCGTCAGGATCGGGCCGCCACCGGAGAGGGAATAGGCGGTGGAGCCGGTGGGCGTCGAGATGATCAGGCCATCGGAGCGCTGCGAGAAGGCAAAGCGATCGTCGATATAGACCTCAAACTCAATCATGTGCGCCACTTTGCCGGGGTGCAGCACCACTTCGTTGATGGCGGTGCCAAGCCGGCACTGCTCATTGCCGCGCTTCACCTGCGCCTCCAGCAGGAAACGCTGCTCGTCGAGGTACTCGCCCTCCAGCACATCGGCCAGCTGCTGCTGGGCATTGTCCGGGTCCAGGTCGGTAAGAAAGCCCAGATTGCCGCGGTTAACGCCAATCACCTTGATGTCATAGCGCGCCAGCACCCGTGCCGCGCCAAGCATGTTGCCATCGCCGCCTACTACCACCGCCAGATCGGCCTGCTGGCCGATCTCCGCCAGGGTGCCGGTGGGGGCATCCGCCAGCTTCAGCTCTTCCGCCACCAGCCGCTCGAGGATGACGTCATAGCCCTTTCCCCGCAGCCAGTGGTACAGCATCTCATGTGTGGCCAGGGCCGAAGGGTGGCGTGGGTGGCCCACGATGCCGATACGCTTAAATTTCTTACTCATTGTCTCGCTTGTCCTCAGTGCGGGGGCTGTCCCACACATTCTGACCGGTTCCCTTGAAACCCCGGTTTTGATCCCCATAATAAGCGAACTAGCAAGTGTAATGCTAAAACGCGGAGAATTTCATGAGTAGTAAAGAACAGAACACAGCAAACGAGCAAGTCTCGGACGAAATGGAAAAAGACCAACTGCACGCGGAAGCTGGAGCCGAAACGGCAAACGATGTCGATCCGCGAGACGCCCGTATTGCTGAGCTGGAAGCGCAGTTGAAAGATGCTCAGCAACGCGAGCGTGAAAGCCTGCTGCGCGCCAAGGCGGAAGTGGAAAACCTCCGTCGCCGCACCGAGATGGATGTGGAGAAGGCGCATAAATTCGCCCTGGAGAAGTTCTCTGGCGAGTTGCTGCCGGTGATCGACAACCTGGAGCGTGCGCTGGATCTGGCGGACAAATCCAACACCGAACTGGCGTCCATGATTGAGGGCATTGAACTGACCCTGAAATCGCTGCTGGATGCGGTACGCAAATTTGGCATTGAAGTGGTGGGTGAGACCCATGTGCCGTTCAACCCGGAAGTGCATCAGGCGATGACCCTGATGGAGTCCGCGGAGCACGAGCCGAACCACGTCATGATGGTCATGCAGAAGGGCTACACCCTCAACGGTCGCCTGTTGCGCCCGGCGATGGTGGCCGTCTCCAAAGCCAAGGCGTAAGCGCAAAAAAGGCACCCAAGGGTGCCTTTTTCTGCCTGAGCGTTATAGCTCTTTCGGCAGAACCGGCGTCCAGTCAATCGCTGGCAGCCCTTGCTGCTCCAGCAAGGCGTTGGTCTGCGAGAAGTGGCGGCAGCCCAGGAACCCGCGGTGTGCAGAGAGCGGGGAGGGGTGCGGCGCCTTCAGCACATGGTGGCGCTGGGTATCAATAAAGCTCCCTTTCTTCTGCGCATGGGAACCCCACAGCAGGAACACCACGCCCTCGCGATGCTCGTTGATTGCACCGATCACCTTGTCGGTAAAGGTTTCCCAACCTAGCCGCGCATGGGAGTGTGCTTGCCCGCGCTCCACAGTCAGCACTGTATTCAGCAACATCACCCCCTGTTCCGCCCAACTCTGTAGGCAGCCATGCTCTGGTCGTACGAAGCCGGGGATGTCGCTCTCCAGCTCCTTATAAATATTGACCAGCGAGGGCGGCACCTGCACGCCGGGGCGTACGGAGAAGGCCAGACCGTGCGCCTGATTCGGCCCGTGGTAAGGATCCTGCCCGAGGATCACCACCCGCACGTCACTTAGCTCAGTGAAGCGAAAGGCGTTGAACACATCTTTTTGCGGTGGGTAAACCGTTTTGCCCACCGCCCGCTCTGCGGCGACAAACGCCAGGGTTTCCTGAAAGTAAGGCTGCTCTTTTTCCTGACCAATCACATCATGCCAGGTAGGTGAAGTCGGCATCCGCGCTCTCCTTTGTTTTTGCAGATATTCTGATGACTATAGAGTACCTGCATCCGCTTACCAGTAAAACGCCTGCTATTAGGACGCTTAGGCATTTCAAAAAAAGTTGATAATTTACAAAAAAATCAGGAATGGCCGTGCGGGCTAATTTGATAAAAAACAAAAAGTTGGTTTTCCAGCCTGCTGCGCTAGCCCGAATTTATTGATTTCAATCAAGGATTGCCACTTTTTAGGCTGGTATACAGGGAACAGGCGTGCGGTGTGCCGAGAGACCACCGTCATCGATGACATTGTTCGGGCAGCCTGACCGCTGCTCTCTTGAGGCAATCATGATTACAGGTATCCAAATTACCCAAGCCGCCAACCCGGCGCTGGTCAACTCATTCTGGCTGCTGGATAGCGAACAGGCGCAAGTGCGTTGCCTGTGCGCCAAGGCGGAGTTTGAAGAGGATCAGGTAGTGGCACTGGCCGATCTGGGCGAAGTAGAGTATCGCGAGGTGCCGGTGGATGTGCAGCCCAGCGTGCGTGTCGAGGGCGGCCAGCACCTCAACGTCAACGTACTGCGCCGTGAAACGCTGCTTGATGCGGTGGAGCACCCGGAGAAGTACCCGCAACTGACCATCCGAGTCTCTGGCTATGCGGTGCGTTTCAACTCCCTGACACCGGAACAGCAGCGCGACGTCATAGCCCGCACCTTTACCGAAAGCCTGTAAGCAGGCAGAAAAAAGGGGAGCCTCGGCTCCCCTGTTTATTTCCCACGCATTACTTCTGCTCGCCGGCTTCCGCTTTCGGCTGGCGGCGCTTGCCGACGTTTTTGGCGTCGCGCTGGCGTACCTTGACCTTGGCCTTCGGCTTGTCTTTTTTCTCGGCAGCACGTTTGGCGAGCACCTTTTTGGAGGGCTTGCCATTGCTCTTCTCGCTTGGCAGCTTGCTGGTGGGGCGCAGCTCGTCAATGACGCGCGGCTTCAGCGGCTCATTCAGGTAACGGCCGATTTTACCCAGCAGCAGGTGGTCATGCGCCTCTACCAGTGAGATCGCGCACCCCTTGCGGCCCGCGCGGCCAGTACGGCCAATGCGGTGCAGGTAGATGTCAGCGGTGCGCGGCAGGTCAAAGTTGAAGACGTGGGTGATATCGTTGATATCCAATCCACGCGCCGCCACATCGGTGGCGACCAGCACATTGACGCGGCCATCGGTCATGCGTTTGACGGCCTCATTGCGCTTGGCCTGCACCATCTCACCCTCAAGGTAGCAGGAGTTGATACCCGCCTCACGCAGCCAGGAGACCATCTCATGCACCCGCTCGCGCTTACGCACGAAGATGATCGACTTCTGCACATCCGGCTGTTTCAACAGGTGAACGAGCAGGGCGGTCTTATGTTGCAGGTCATCGGCACGGTAGTACCACTGCTGGATCTTTTTGCGCTCGCGGCGGGAGGGATCGGCCTCCACCTCGACCGGCTCTTGCAACAGGCGCTCGGCGAAGTCACGGATTGCCTCGCCTTCCAGCGTGGCGGAGAACAGCATGGTCTGCTTTCTCCAGCGGGTTTCGCCGGCGATGGTTTCGATGTCCTGAGCGAAGCCCATGTCCAGCATCCGGTCGGCTTCATCGAGGATCAGCGTTTCGACGGCGCGGCAGTCAAAGTTCTCTTCTTTGATGTACTGCAACAGGCGGCCGGTGGTGGCGACCACGATGTCCTGGTTTTCGCTGAATACCTCAGCGTGGTTCATATAGGCCACGCCGCCAGTGATGGTGGCGATATCCAGGTGGGTGTGTTTCGCCAGTTCGCGCGCCTGATCGGCAACCTGCATCGCCAGTTCGCGGGTAGGCGTCAGGATCAGGATGCGCGGCGGGCCAGATTTATGGCGCGGGAAATCCAGCAGGTGCTGCATCACCGGCAGCAAGAAAGCGGCGGTTTTGCCGGTGCCGGTGGGTGCCGAACCCAGAACGTCACGGCCTTCCATCGCGGGCGGGATCGCCTCAGCCTGGATGGCGGTGGGCCGGTCATAGCCCTTGTCGCGCAGCGCGTCGAGCAGGCTTTCGTCTAGTTCGAGTTCGGAAAAAGTGGTTACAGTCATGGTCTACCTCTACGTGGGGCGCCGATTATAGACGGGTTAGACGCATTCTTCATCTATTTAAGCCGCTACCGTCGCTTTTACTCACTCATTGATTATCCTATGCTACGCCCGATTTGTCGTGCCGCGCCTGCCGCCGCACCCCATGAGATGACCTGGAAAAGCCCGTGACTACCGAACCGACCCCTGCACCTACGCTGCGCCGTAATGGCTTTACCTTCAAACAATTTTTTGTCGCCCATGACCGCTGCGCGATGAAAGTCGGCACCGATGGCGTGCTGCTCGGTGCCTGGGCACCGGTGGAAGAGGCCCGCCGCATCCTGGATATCGGCACCGGCAGCGGGCTGATCGCCCTGATGCTGGCACAGCGGACGTCGGCCACCTGCCAGATTGAGGCGGTGGAACTGGACCCGGACGCCGCCGCGCAGGCACAGGAGAACGCGGCGGCCTCACCCTGGGCCGATCGTATCCGGGTACTGGCAACAGATATCCATGAAGTCACGGCGAACGCTTCCGCGCGCTATGACCTGATTGTCAGCAATCCGCCCTATTTTGAGCCGGCGGTCGCCTGCCGTGATGCCGCTCGTACTCAGGCACGTTACACCGATACCCTCAGCCATGAGGCGCTGCTGGCCTGTGCCGCGGCCCTGCTGCAGGAGGGCGGGCGCTTCTGTGTGGTGCTGCCCTATGAGATTGGCGAGCGTTTCGTCACCCGCGCTGCCGCAGCGGGCTGGCACCTCGCCCAGCGACTGGCGCTGCGCGACCGGCCGGGCAAGCCGCTGCACCGTGTTCTGTTGACGCTGGTGCGCCAGCCGGCCGCGCCCCAGCTAGGGGAGATGCCGCTGCGGGATACCGACGGGCACTACAGCAACGCCTTCCGCCAGCTGATCACTGACTTCTACCTTTTTTATTGATGCCATGCTCGCCGCGCAATGGTGCGGTGATGCAGAGAAAGTGCACAAAACGTGGTAGCCTGTTGATTCAGCGGCGCTGACATGCCGGCCGACAGAAAAATCATAAGCGCGACGGAACTCTATGTACCGTGTAAACTCCAAGCAGGTGCTTGCTCAGGAAAAAAGAACATGACTGGCAGTACTATTTTATGCGTGGAGACAGGTTTGGGGAGACTTTACCTCGGATGAGCGAGCAGTTTACGGATCAGGTTCTGGTTGAGCGGGTCCAGAAGGGAGATCAAAAATCGTTTAACTTACTGGTAATCCGTTACCAGCATAAAGTGGCGAGCCTCGTTTCCCGCTATGTGCCACAGGGCGACGTGCCTGATGTGGTGCAGGAGTCCTTTATTAAGGCCTATCGTGCGCTGGAATCCTTCCGCGGCGACAGCGCCTTCTATACTTGGTTATATCGTATCGCCGTCAACACGGCCAAGAATTACCTGGTAGCTCAGGGGCGCCGCCCGCCGGCCAGCGACGTTGATGCCAACGAGGCAGAGAACTTCGAAAGTGCCGGGGCGTTGAAAGAAATTTCGAACCCTGAGAACCTAATGTTGTCTGAAGAGTTACGACAGATAGTTTTTCGTACGATCGAATCACTCCCTGAAGATCTCCGCATGGCGATTACCCTGCGAGAGCTGGATGGCCTGAGCTATGAAGAGATAGCTGCCATTATGGAGTGCCCGGTGGGGACGGTGCGATCGCGCATCTTCCGCGCGCGCGAAGCTATCGATAATAAAGTCCAACCGCTGATTCAGCGTCAATGATGGCGGACACAGGAAGGGTACTAAGGCATGCAGAAAGAACAGCTTTCAGCTCTGATGGATGGCGAAGCGCTTGATTCCGAGTTGTTAAACGCGTTATCAAACGACAAGGCTCTCCAGGCGCGCTGGCAGAGTTACCATCTCATCCGTGACACCATGCGGGGCGATGTCAGCGAAGTAATGCACTTCGACATTGCCGCTCAAGTGGCCGCTGCCATTGAGAAAGAGCCGGTTCGTCTCATCCCGCAGGCGGTGCCTGACGCACAGCCACAGCCGCACACCTGGCAGAAGATGCCGTTCTGGCACAAGGTGCGCCCTTGGGCCAGTCAGATTACCCAAGTCGGGGTGGCGGCCTGTGTCTCCTTGGCGGTCATCGTCGGCGTGCAGCACTACAATCAGCCTGAAGGCAGCGCCTCGCCGGAGACCCCGGTGTTCAACACGCTGCCGATGATGGGCGGCAAGGCCTCGCCGGTCAGCTTCGGCGTGCCGAGCAGTGACGCCACGGCAGCCAACGGCGGCCAACAGCAGCAGCTTCAGGAACAGCGCAAGCGTATCAATGCCATTTTGCAGGATTACGAATTACAGCGCCGTTTGCATTCTGACCAGTTGCAGTTGGACACCACAAGTCCGCAGCAAGCGGCTGTTCAGGTCCCAGGAACCCAGTCATTAGGAATGCAGTCGCAGTAATGAAGCAATTTTGGTTTGCCGTGTGTGTGCTGACAGGCAGCCTGGTTTATCCCACCATCGCCCCGGCGCAGAGTGCGTCCGGGGCGTTGTTGCAACAGATGAACAGCGCCAGCCAGACACTCGATTACGAGATCGCCTTTATCAGCATCAGCAAGCAAGGGATAGAATCTTCACGCTATCGCCACGTCTTGCTGGGCAAACAACCCCTCGCCCAACTGCTGCAAATGGATGGCCCACGTCGGGAGATCCTGCAACGTGGCAATGAAATCAGCTACTTCGAATCCGGGCTGGAACCCTTTACGCTGACTGGCGACCATATTGTCGATGCGTTGCCAGCGCTGGCCTTCGCGGATTTCAACGAGCTGGCGAAATTCTATGACTTCATTCCAGTGGGTAGGGCGCGCATTGCTGACCGACCCAGTGAAGTGCTGCGCATTGTGGCGCGTGATGGCACCCGTTACAGCTATATCGTCTGGATTGATGAGCAGACCAAATTGCCGCTGCGGGCCGATCTGCTGGATCGTGACGGCGAGACGCTGGAGCAGTTCCGGGTCATTTCGTTTGTTGCCAATGAGGGCGTAGAGGACGCGTTGAGTGGCCTGACGAAGGCCAGCCTGCCGCCACTGCTGGCCATTCCGGCCACTGAAAAGGTGGACTTCAATTGGCAGCCGAAGTGGCTACCAGCCGGGGTCACCGAGGTGTCACGTAGCCGCCGTACTTTGCCAAGCCTGCCCGTTCCGATAGAATCACGTCTCTACTCGGACGGATTGTTCAGTTTCTCCGTGAATATCAGCACCTCGTCTAACCCTACCTCGGAGCAGTTCGTCCGGCAGGGGAGGCGTACGGTGCACACGGAGATCCGCGCCGGGCAGGAGATTACGGTGGTAGGTGAATTGCCGCCCACTACCGCCAAACGTATTGCCGATAGCATTGTGCTCAGCCGGGCGCAATAGGAGTCACCGCGATGATGAAAGAGTGGGCCACGGTCGTGTCGTGGGAAAATGGGATGGCGTTGCTGCGCTGTGATCCGCAAGCCGGTTGCGGCAGCTGCAATGCGCGCACGGGTTGCGGAACCCGCACACTCAATAAACTCGGCCCCCAGCCGGAGCATCATTTGCAGGTTGCCATTGACCAACCGCTGGAGCCGGGCCAGAAAGTGGAGCTGGGCATCACCGAAGGGAGCCTGCTGCGCTCCGCGCTACTGGTCTACATGACGCCGCTGGTCGGCGTGCTGCTGGGCGGGGGCTTGATGCAAATGTGGCTCAACAGTGACCTGTTCGCCCTGCTGGGTGCGGTGGCCGGCGGCATGGCCGGGTTCCTGACTGCCCGCCGGTTGGCGAAACACAGCGGTGAAGAGAGCCAGTACCAGCCTGTGGTATTGCAAATTGGCCTGCCGCCCACCGCCTTCCGCACCTAGTCCTCTTGTTGTCACGCGCCGCTTCGTTAGGGCGCGTCGACTCATTGCTTATTAGCCCTGAATCGGGATCCGGCTCTGGATCATATGTTCCAGCAGCGCAACGAACAGTTCGGCGCTGAACAGCGACAAATAGGGAATGGAAAATAGTACCCGATCCTGGGCATCCAATAGCTCAATCGGTTGGGTCGGCGTGCCCGCGATCACCCGGTGCACCTGGTCAATCGAGACCACCTGATCCTCGCTGCTCAGGGAGAGGGCGCTCAGGCGCAGCTGCTTCTCCTTCATCATCAGGAAGTTGCGGGTCAGCAACCGCTTCAGCAGGCTGCGGCTGCGCGGCAGGTAGAAGAAGCTGACATGGCCATCATTGGCCAGCATAGTCAGCGCCGCTGCGCCGCGATGGGTAAGCTGCTGGTTAATGATCACCTCAATCAGCCGGGCAGAGCCAGCCACATGGGGCGAGATCTTATTCCACGCGCTGTAGATATCGGTGCGAAACGCCATCGCGTTAATCACTTTGCCGGTATAATTTCCGCTGCGGTAACGGTAAATATCACAGATGCGCTCAAAGGGAATAAAGTGATCTTTCTGGTTGTGCTGATTAATAACCAGCACACCATTTTCATGCAGTTCGTAGGTTTGCTTGGGTTTAATTAACTGCCGTAAAACGAGCAGTGTTACCCCAAGCAGAATACAGGCCATGCCAGCTAAAAGAGTAAAGTGAACCCGATCGTCCTCCGCCCGTTTTGCCGTCAATAAAAACAGAACCAGCATCGCGCCCGCCAGCATCAGCAATGCAGAAATGACGATGGTTATCCACGAGTTGGTCTTGGTGAAACCGTGGCGACTCAGCAGCCGTCCTTCCTCGATCATAACGGGTATCCTTGTAACCTGAATAAAATGAGACATCAAAGTTTCCCCAAGGTAAATATTAAAATGATTATCGACACGCCTCCTGGGGAACTACTCTATCTAGTCTAATCCGGCAAAATGTGTAAATGAGCATTATCCTAAACCCCCGGCAGCCCACGGAATGAAAAGGAAAGGAAATAGCGGCGGCATGGACAGATGCCCTGTAATGAAAAAGGGAAGCAGGCGGGCTTAAATAGCGTTTACTGGCGGCTGGGCATACACCGAGACAGGGGGCAGGCGGCAGCCTCAGGTTTATCCGCATGGATGAAATAATTTCCCTTTGGCGTCAACCTTTGTCACGCCTTCTCACATCTTATTTCCCCGGTTGCTGCCGCTTTTGCGCGAAGATGTTCATAATTGAGAGATAGCAGGGCGGATGACTAGGTTTTCACAGGCCTGACATGTAGAATGCTGCGACTTAGGCGAAACAGAGCCGACCTACTCACCGTCGCTTCTTGTCCATGCGTGTGCCCACAGGCGAGCGATTCAGAAATACCAAGGCAGAAAAACTTTTATAATGAAGCATATACGAAATTTCTCCATTATTGCCCATATTGACCACGGTAAGTCGACCCTGTCCGACCGTATTATCCAGATTTGCGGCGGCCTGACCGACCGTGAGATGGCGGCCCAGGTGTTGGACTCCATGGACCTGGAGCGTGAGCGCGGCATTACCATCAAGGCGCAGAGCGTGACGCTGGATTACAAGGCGCAGGATGGCCAGACCTACCAGCTCAATTTCATCGACACGCCGGGGCACGTTGACTTCTCCTATGAAGTTTCCCGCTCGCTGGCCGCCTGTGAGGGTGCGCTGCTGGTGGTGGACGCGGGTCAGGGCGTGGAAGCGCAAACGCTGGCCAACTGCTACACCGCGATTGAGATGGATCTGGAAGTGGTGCCGGTCCTGAACAAAATCGACCTGCCGGCTGCTGATCCGGATCGCGCGGCGCAGGAGATTGAAGACATCGTTGGCATCGACGCCGCGGATGCGGTGCGCTGCTCGGCGAAGACCGGCGTCGGCGTGCCTGACGTGCTGGAGCGTCTGGTGCGTGACATCCCGGCCCCCGAGGGTGACCCGGACGCGCCGTTGCAGGCGCTGATCATCGACTCTTGGTTCGATAACTATCTGGGTGTCGTCTCCCTGATCCGTATCAAAAACGGCACCCTGCGTAAGGGCGACAAGATCAAGGTGATGAGCACCGGCCAGACTTACAACGCTGACCGCCTTGGCATCTTCACGCCGAAACAGGTCGATCGCGACGCGCTGAGCTGTGGCGAAGTGGGCTGGTTGGTGTGCGCCATCAAAGACATTCTGGGCGCGCCAGTGGGCGATACCCTGACCCTGGCCCGCCAGCCGGCGGACAAGGCGCTGCCGGGCTTCAAAAAAGTGAAGCCGCAGGTCTACGCTGGCCTGTTCCCGATCAGCTCTGATGATTACGAAGCCTTCCGTGACGCGCTGGGCAAGCTTAGCCTGAACGACGCCTCGCTGTTCTATGAGCCGGAGAGCTCCACTGCGCTGGGCTTCGGCTTCCGTTGTGGCTTCCTCGGCCTGCTGCACATGGAGATCATCCAGGAGCGTCTGGAGCGCGAGTATGACCTGGATCTGATCACCACCGCACCGACCGTGGTGTATGAGGTGGAGACCACCTCCGGCGAAACTGTCTACGTTGACAGCCCCTCCAAGCTGCCGCCGCTGAACAACATCGCGGAGCTGCGTGAGCCGATCGCTGAGTGCCACATGCTGATGCCGCAGGAGTATCTGGGCAACGTGATCACCCTCTGCGTTGAGAAGCGCGGCGTGCAGACCAACATGGTCTACCACGGCAACCAGGTGGCGCTGACCTATGAGATCCCGATGGCCGAGGTGGTGCTCGACTTCTTCGACCGCCTGAAATCCACTTCCCGCGGTTATGCGTCGCTGGATTACAACTTCAAGCGCTTCCAGACCTCCGACATGGTGCGGGTTGACGTGATGATCAACAGCGAGCGCGTGGATGCGCTGGCACTGATCACTCACCGTGACAACTCCCAGTACCGTGGCCGTGATCTGGTGGAGAAGATGAAAGATCTGATCCCGCGCCAGCAGTTTGACATCGCCATTCAGGCGGCAATCGGCAACCACATCATCGCCCGTTCGACGGTGAAACAGTTGCGTAAAAACGTTCTGGCAAAATGCTATGGCGGCGACGTCAGCCGTAAGAAAAAGCTGCTCCAGAAGCAGAAAGAGGGTAAGAAACGCATGAAGCAGGTCGGCAACGTCGAACTGCCGCAAGAGGCGTTCCTGGCGATTCTGCACGTGGGCAAAGACAGCAAATAAAAGGGTAAGGAGTTGGCATGGCTAACATATTTGCACTGGGGTTGGCCATTGCCACCCTGCTGACAGGGATCATTTGGTGCCTCGACCGTTTTGTCTGGGCGCCGGCCCGCCGCCGCAAGGCGGCCGCGGCCAACGCTCAGGTAGCGGGCAACCTCGACGGCGACACCTTGAAAAAGGTGACCAAGCAGCCGGGCTGGGTAGAGACTTGCGCCTCGGTGTTCCCGGTACTGTTCATCGTGTTTGTGGTGCGCTCCTTCATTTTTGAGCCGTTTCAGATCCCGTCTGGTTCCATGATGCCGACGCTGCTGATCGGGGATTTCATCGTGGTGGAGAAGTTCGCCTACGGCCTGAAAAACCCGATCACGCAGGGCACCCTGATCCCCACCGGCCACCCGAAACGCGGCGACATTGTGGTGTTCAAGTACCCGCGTGACCCACGCGTGGATTACATCAAGCGCGTGGTGGGGCTGCCGGGCGACCGCGTCAGCTACGATCCGATTAGCAAGCAGGTGACCGTACAGCCGAGCTGTGGCAGTGACAGCCGCTGCGACACGGCGTTGGCGCTCACCTACAGCGCCTCAGAGCCAAGCAATCTGGTGCAGACCTTTGGCGAACGCAGCGGCAACACGGAAGTCAGCAGCGGCTTCTTTGAGATCCCGCAGAGCGACAGCGTGCCAGAGGGCGGTATCCGCCTGCGTCTGCGCCAGGAGACGCTGGGTGATGTGACACACAATATCCTGGCCGTGCCGGGCGCGCAGGATCAGCTGAGCATGTACTACCGTCAGCCGGGCCAACCGCTCGGCGTCTGGGTGGTGCCAGCCGGCCACTACTTCATGATGGGCGACAACCGTGACAACAGCGCTGACAGCCGCTACTGGGGCTTTGTGCCGGAGAAAAATCTGGTGGGCAAAGCCACGGCGATCTGGATGAGCTTTGAGAAGCAGGACGGCGAATGGCCGACCGGTGTGCGCCTGAGCCGCATCGGCGGGATCCATTAATCCGTCCCATAAACGCAGCATTATGCTGCTACTCGTTGTAGAATAACCGTTTGAGCGATAAAAGTTGGCTCCCCTTCGGGAGCCACTGCAAACGAAACAGCTTTGGATTGGCTTTAGGCGAAACAGGCCTGTTCCGTATGCTGAAGTTTTTGACGCATTCTTGATCTATTGGTAACTCATGAACCCCATCTTAGTAAACAGGCTACAGCGAAAGCTGGGCTACACTTTTCAACAGCAGGAGCTCTTGCTGCAAGCGCTGACTCATCGCAGTGCCAGCAGTAAACACAATGAACGGTTAGAGTTTCTGGGTGACTCTATTCTCAGTTTCGTGATTGCCAATGCGCTTTATCACCGCTTCCCGAAGGTCGACGAAGGGGACATGAGCCGGATGCGCGCCACGCTGGTGCGCGGTAACACGCTGGCCGAGATGGCGCGTGAGTTTGATCTGGGCGAGTGTCTGCGCCTTGGGCCGGGTGAGTTGAAAAGTGGTGGTTTCCGCCGCGAATCCATCCTCGCAGATACAGTGGAAGCCCTGATTGGTGGCGTGTTCCTGGACAGCGATATCCAGACCGTCGAACGTTTGATTCTCAACTGGTATCGCAGCCGGTTGGATGAAATCAGCCCCGGTGACAAGCAGAAGGACCCGAAAACCCGGTTACAGGAGTTTTTACAAGGTCGTCATCTGCCGTTGCCTTCTTATCTGGTCGTACAGGTTCGCGGTGAGGCGCACGATCAAGAATTTACCATCCACTGCCAGGTGAGCGGTCTGAGTGAGCCGGTGGTCGGCACCGGATCGAGCCGCCGCAAAGCCGAACAGGCGGCAGCGGAGCAAGCGCTGAAAAAGCTGGAGCTTGAATGAGCGAAGAGAAAACCTATTGCGGATTTGCCGCGATCGTTGGGCGTCCGAACGTGGGGAAATCCACGCTGCTCAACCAGTTGCTGGGACAGAAAGTCTCCATCACCTCACGGAAACCCCAAACCACCCGTCACCGCATTATGGGCATCCATACGGAAGGCCCCTATCAGGCGATCTACGTGGACACCCCCGGCCTGCACATCGAAGAGAAGCGCGCCATCAACCGCCTGATGAACCGTGCTGCCAGCAGCTCCATCGGCGACGTAGAACTGGTGATCTTTGTGGTCGAGGGCACCAACTGGACCGCCGATGACGAGATGGTGGTGCAGAAACTGCGCGGCCTGAAGTGCCCGGTCGTGCTGGCGATCAACAAAGTGGATAACGTGGCGGACAAGAGCAAGCTGCTGCCGCACATCCAGTTCCTCAGTGAGCAGATGAACTTCCATGACGTGGTGCCGATCTCCGCTGAGAAGGGCACCAATGTGGGCACCATCGCCCAGATCGTGCGCAAGCGCCTGCCTGAGGCGATCCACCACTTCCCGGAAGACTACATTACTGACCGTTCACAGCGCTTCATGGCCTCAGAGATCATCCGTGAAAAACTGATGCGTTTCCTCGGCGAGGAGCTGCCCTATTCAGTGACGGTCGAGATCGAGCGCTTTGTCGCCAATGAGCGCGGCGGCTATGACGTCAACGGCCTGATTCTGGTGGAGCGCGAAGGCCAGAAGAAGATGGTCATCGGCAACAAAGGCAGCAAGATCAAAACCATCGGCATTGAGGCACGTCAGGACATGGAAGAGATGTTCGAGGCGAAAGTGCACCTCGAGCTGTGGGTCAAAGTGAAATCCGGCTGGGCAGACGACGAACGTGCGCTGCGTAGCCTGGGTTACGTCGACGACCTCTAAGGCCACACGCCGATGGAAGGCTGGCAGCGGGCGTTTGTTTTACATGGGCGGCCCTACAGTGAAACCAGCCTGATGCTGGACCTGTTCACTGAGGGGCACGGTCGAGTGCGGGTGCTGGCCAAAGGCGCCCGCAGCCGCCGCTCCAACCTGAAGGGGGCGCTGCAACCCTTCACCCCGCTGCTGGTGCGCTGGGGCGGGCGCGGGGAGGTCAAAACCCTGCGCAACGCCGAGCCCGTCTCCCTCGCCCTGCCGCTCACGGGCCTGATGCTCTACAGCGGCTTCTACGTTAACGAGCTGCTGGCGCGAGTGCTGGAAGCCGAGAGCGACTGCGCCACCCTGTTCTTCGATTACCTCAACTGCATCCAATCGCTGGCCGCTGGGCAAGGCTCGCCCGAACTGGCTTTACGCCGTTTCGAGCTGGCATTGCTGGCGCACCTTGGCTATGGCGTCGATTTCCTGCACTGTGCCGGCAGCGGTGAGCCAGTCAGTGATGAGATGACCTACCGCTACCGCGAAGAGAAGGGCTTTATCGCCAGTCTGGTGGTAGACAACCGCAGCTTTACCGGCCGCCAGTTGCGCGCGCTGGCCGAGCGCGACTTCCCCGATGCCGACACCCTGCGCGCCGCCAAACGCTTTACCCGCATGGCGCTGAAACCCTATCTGGGCGGCAAACCGCTCAAGAGCCGTGAGCTGTTCCGCCAGTTCAGCGTGAAAGCCGCGCCTGATGCGCCCACCAACGCGCCAGACGAGCCGACCAGCTAGTCCTCCGATTCCTTCCGTCCCCGCTCTCGGTGTACACTGCCGTCACTTTCCCCTATTTCGAGGATTTGTCATGGCTGACCTACTGCTTGGTGTGAATATCGACCACGTCGCCACGGTGCGTAACGCCCGCGGCACCCAGTACCCCGATCCCGTCCAGGCGGCGTTTGTCTCCGAACAGGCCGGTGCGGATGGCATCACCGTCCACCTGCGTGAGGATCGCCGCCACATTACCGATCGCGATGTGCGCATCCTGCGCCAGACCATCCAGACGCGCATGAACCTGGAGATGGCGGTGACCGACGAGATGCTGGATATCGCCTGCGAGCTGAAGCCGCACTTCTGCTGTCTGGTGCCGGAGAAGCGTGAGGAGGTGACCACCGAGGGCGGGCTGGACGTGGCTGGCCAACTGGACAAAATGACGGTGGCGGTAGAGCGCCTGACGCAGGCTGGCATTTTGGTGTCGCTGTTCATTGACGCCGACCCGCGTCAGATTGACGCAGCGGTGGCGGTGGGCGCGCCTTACATTGAGATCCACACCGGTGCCTACGCCGATGCGCCGTCGCCACTGGCCCAGCAGGCCGAGCTGGCACGCATCCAAACCGCTGCGGCCTACGCCGCTGGCAAGGGGCTGAAGGTTAACGCTGGCCACGGCCTGACCTACCACAACGTGCTGCCCATTGCCGCCATTGCCGAGATGCATGAGCTGAACATTGGCCACGCGATCATTGGCCGTGCGGTGATGAGCGGGCTGGCGGACGCGGTGCGCGAGATGAAAACCCTAATGCAGGAAGCGCGTCGCTAATGGCTATTCTGGGACTGGGCACCGACATCGTCGAGATCACGCGCATTGAGGCGGTGGTGGCCCGCAGCGGCGACCGGCTGGCGGAACGTATTCTGAGCGCCAATGAGTGGGCGCTCTACCAGCGGCACCAGCAGCCGATCCGCTTTTTGGCGAAGCGTTTCGCCGTCAAGGAGGCGGCCGCCAAGGCGCTGGGCACCGGCATCCGCAATGGGCTGGCGTTTGAGCAGTTCGAAGTGGTGAACAATGCGCTCGGGCGGCCGGGTCTGGTTCTGCATGGGCGGGCGGCGGAGATGGCGGCTGAGCTTGGGGTGACCTCCACCCACGTCACCCTGGCGGATGAGCGGCGTTACGCCTGCGCCACGGTAATTTTTGAGGGCTGACGGCGGGGCGGTTCACTCCACCAGATAAAGTTCAACATACTTGTCCCAGAGCTGCTCGCGGCTTTCGGTGTGCTGCGGATCGATGATGATGGTTTTGTCGATCGGGCACACCTGCTGGCAGGTCGGGGCGTCATAGTGGCCGACGCACTCGGTGCAGCGCGTGGCATCAATCTCATAGATCTCACTGCCCATGGCGATCGCCTGATTGGGGCACTCCGGTTCGCACATGTCGCAGTTGATGCATTTCTTGGTGATCAGCAGGGCCATGATGGTCTCTATCGAATACGGGGGGCGGAGTATAGCAGAACGCGCGGCCCCCGCCGCGGTTAAGGCTGGCTCGCCTGATCCCAGTCAAACCAATTTCTTCATCAGCGCCTCGCTGTGGCGGATGCGATCCGGCGCGTGCTGGGCGTCATGCTGGATCAGCGCCATAAACAGCAGATCCGTCAGCGCATACTGCGCAGTGCTGGCGGAGATGGCCGCGCCGCGCGTCGCCGGGCGCTCCGCCACTGTATAGAGGCTGTGGTCGGCGCGCTGTTGCAGCGGGTTGGGTGAAAAACAGGTGATGGCCAGCACCCGCGCACCAGATTGCTGCGCCACCTCCGCCGCCAGATTGACCTCCTTGCGCTCGCCGCTGAAGGAGATCGCCAGCAGCAGATCCTCCGCCGTCAGCGCCTGCGCGGTGGCAAGCTGGACATGGGTATCCGCCTCTGCGCTCGCCATCACGCCAATTTTCAGCAGTTTATAAGCCAGATCCTTGGCCGCCAGCCCGGAGGTGCCGATGCCCACCAGCAACACCCGCCGCGCGCTGGCCAGCATCTCCAGCGCCAGCCGCAGCCGCTCCTCGCTGTTGATATCGAGGGTGGCACGCAGCGCGGCCTGTTTCTCGGCCAGCAGTTTCTCGCCCACAATCTTCAGGCTGTCGGTGCTCAGGATCTGGTTATGCACCGTCACCACCGGCTGATCGCTGCCTGCCAGGCTCTCACTTAGCGCCAGCTTCAGGGCAGGAAACCCCTTGTACCCCAATTTCTGGGCGAACTTCACCACGCTGGACTGGCTGACGCCCGCGCGTGCCGCCACCTGCTGGGAGCTGAGGTGGCGGGCGTCCTCGCTATGCGACAGTAAAAAGTCGGCCAGCTTGCGATCATTTTGCGCCAGCGAGTGATAAATTTGGCGAATACGTAAAAGACTACTCATACCTTCATTCCTGAACTGACGATGTGTCACGCGCAGTGCGTGCGCGTTACCGATCACGGTTTCGAGACCCTGCTAAATAAAATAGCAAATTTTGCTCGTCTAAAAGAATAAAATATTCAATCATTATCTTTTTATTGGAATTAAAAATTCAAAGGTAACGCCATGAATCTAGGAGCACTGGTTTCAGAAACCCGCAACCCAAACACCCTAACGCTGGATGAGATGTCCACGCTGGAGATGGTCACCGCCTTCAACCAGGAGGATCGCAAGGTGCCGGAAGCGATCGCCGCCGTGCTGCCGCAGGTGGCGCAAGCGGTCGATCTGGCCGCGGCGGCGCTGGCGGCAGGCGGGCGCATCATCTATCTCGGGGCCGGTACTAGCGGCCGGCTGGGGGTGCTGGACGCCTCCGAATGCCCGCCAACCTTTGGCGTGGATCACGGCGTGGTGGTCGGGCTGATTGCCGGTGGGCCGGGCGCGCTGCTGAAAGCGGTGGAGGGCGCGGAGGATAACCCGGCGCTCGGTGCGGCGGATCTGGCGGCCATCAACCTGGAGGCGCGCGATCTGGTGGTCGGGCTGGCGGCGTCGGGGCGCACTCCCTATGTGATTGGCGCGCTGCGCCATGCGCGCCAGCTGGGCTGCGCCACTGTGGCCATCTCCTGCAACCCGGACTCGCCGATTGCCCAGGAGGCGCAGGTCGCCATCAGCCCGGTGGTGGGGCCAGAGGCGCTGACCGGCTCCACCCGCCTGAAATCGGGCACCGCGCAGAAGCTGGTGCTGAACATGATCTCCACCGGCGCGATGGTGAAGAGCGGCAAGGTCTACCAGAACCTGATGGTGGATGTGAAAGCCACCAATGAGAAGCTGGTGGATCGCGCCTGCCGCATCGTGGTGGAGGCCACCGGCGCGCCGCGTGCCGAGGCGGAGCAGGCACTGCAACAGACCGGTTTTGAGGTGAAACCGGCCATCTTGATGATTCTGGCGCAGGTGGGGGCGGACGAGGCGCGGCAGCGTCTGGCGAATCACCGGGGCTATCTGCGGGCAGCGATTCTAGGCTGACAGGGAGGTGCGGCATGGACAAGACCACAACACTGGCGGCCAGCCTGTTACAGGGCATCGGCGGGGAAGCCAACATTCAGAAGCTGGAGAATTGCATGACGCGGGTGCGCGTCGAGGTGCGGAATGAGCAGCAACTGGCGCTGGCGGCACTGCGCCAGCTGGAGGGGGTAAAGGGGTACGTCAAGCAGGGCAACCAGCACCAGTTTATCGTCGGGCCGGGCGCGGCCGCCAAGGTGACAGACGCCATGCGCGGCCTGCTGTCGGCGCCGCCCGCGGATCAGGAGATCGCCCGCAACAAGGCGCAGGCCAAAGAGAAGTATGCCGCGCCCATGAGCGAGGCGCTGCGCAAGTTGGCGAATGTCTTTATCCCGCTGATCCCGGCGTTTATCGCCTCCGGCCTGATCACCGGCATCGTGAACATCCTGAAACGCCCGGACATCGCTGGCGATTTCGCCATCCACTACCCCAATGTGCTGGCGCTACTGGGGCTGTTCGGCAGTGCAGTATTTGCCATCATGAACATTTTGGTCGGGGTGAATGCCGCCAGGGTGTTTGGTGGCTCACTGGCGCTCGGCGGGGTGATGGCCGGTATTTTGAGCAGCCCGGCGCTGGCGCAGATCACCCTGTTCGGCGAGGCGTTGCAGCCGGGGCGGGGTGGGGTGATCGCCGTGCTGTTGGTGGTGGCGCTGATGTGCATGGTGGAGCGGCAACTGCGCCGCTGGCTGCCGGAATCGCTTGAGCTGATTGTCAATCCGCTGCTGACCACCGTCGTTACCGCCAGCTTGGCTATTATTATAGTGCAGCCGCTGGGTGGGGCGATCTCTGACGCCATCATCCACGGGGTAAACCTGGCGCTGGGGGCTGGCGGTATGCTGGTGGGCGCGCTGATGGCGGGCTTCTTCCTGCCGCTGGTGCTCTCCGGGTTACATCAGGGGCTGGTGCCGATCCATGTGGAGTTGGTGCAGGCGCACGGCGCCAACCCCCTGCTGCCGATTCTGGCGATGGCCGGTGTCGGGCAGATTGGGGCGGCGGTGGCGGTGCTGCTAAAGACCCGCAACCCGCGGCTGAAAAAGGTGATCAAGGGCGCGCTGCCGGTTGGCCTGTTGGGCATCGGCGAGCCATTGATCTTCGGCGTGACCCTGCCACTCGGCAAGCCGTTCATCGGCGCCTGTCTCGGCGGGGCAGTCGGCGGCGCCTTGATAAGTGTCTGGAAAGTGGCTACGGTCATTACTTTTGGTATTTCCGGTTTACCGCTGGCGCTGACCATGGTGCCGGGCAAGGTAGTGCTCTACCTGGCCGGCTATCTGGCCGCTGTAGTGGCAGGGTTTATATTTACCTGGATATTGGGTTTCCACGATCCTGAGGAGTAGAGATTGAGTGAGGCACAGGCCCGACGGGTAGTGTTTTTTGACCTGGATGGCACACTGCACCAGCAGGACATGTTCGGCAGTTTTTTGCGCTTCATGCTCTGGCGGATGCCGCAAAACCTGATCCTGGTGGTGCCGCTGTTGCCGGTCATCGGGCTGGGGCTGCTGGTGGGGGGCCGCGCGGCGCGCTGGCCGATGAGCCTGCTGCTATGGGCCATCACGTTTGGCCATAGCGAGGCGCGGCTCAAGGATCTGGAGCTGCGTTTCGTCACCTGGTTCCGTAGCGTGGTAACCGCCTTCCCGGTGGTGCAGATGCGCCTGAACGAGTACCTCGACAAGCATAACGCCGAGGTATGGCTGATTACCGGATCGCCGCAGCGGCTGGTGGAGCAGGTCTACCACGGCTCCGATTTCCTGCACCGGGTGAAGCTGGTTGGCAGCCGCATGGCGCGGCGTAACGGCGGCTGGGTGTTGCCGCTGCGCTGCCTCGGCATCCAGAAGGTGGTGCAGCTGGAGCAGCGCCTTGGCACACCGCTGAAACTCTACAGCGGCTACAGCGACAGCAAGCAGGATAACCCGCTGCTGTTCTTCTGTGAGCACCGTTTCCGGGTGAGCAAAGAGGGCGAGCTGCAACAGCTGGAGTGAAACAGGGCAGGGTGAAAAAAAGGGCGGATTTCCGCCCTTTTTGCTGGCTACATGGCGGCGGCGAAGATCGCCATGATCTGCGCGTGGCTGGCCTGTACCGGGTTGGTGAAGCCACAGGCATCTTTCAGCGCATTGGTCGCCAGCGTCGGGAAGTCCTCCTCGCGCACCTGCAACGCACGCAGCCCCGCCGGAATGCCGACCGCTTTCGCCAGCGCACGGATCGCCGCGATGCAGGCCTCTGCCCCTTGTGTGTCATCCATCCCCTCGACCGCCACTCCCATGGCCGCCGCCACCTCTTTCAGCCGGCCAGCCGCCGCCTGGGCATTGAATGCCTGCACATGGGGCAGCAGCACCGCGTTGCAGACGCCGTGCGGCAGGTTGTAGAAGCCGCCGAGCTGGTGCGCCATCGCGTGGACATAGCCGAGCGAGGCATTGTTGAAAGCCATCCCGGCGAGGAACTGGGCATAGGCCATCGCCTCACGCGCCTGTGGATTCGCGCCATCCTCCACCGCGGTAGGCAGGTTGTTGGCGATCATGGTGATGGCCTTCAGCGCGCAGGCGTCGGTAATCGGGTCGGCGGCGGTGGAGACATAGGCTTCCACCGCGTGGGTCAGGGCATCCATGCCGGTGGCGGCGGTCAGCCCCTTCGGCATCCCGGCCATCAGCTGCGGATCGTTGACCGACAGCAGCGGCGTCACGTTTTTATCGACAATCGCCATTTTGATGTGGCGCGCCTCATCGGTGATGATGCAAAAACGCGTCATCTCCGAGGCGGTGCCAGCGGTGGTGTTGATGGCAATCAGCGGCAATTGTGGTTTGGCGGAGCGGTCAACGCCCTCGTAATCCTTGATCTCGCCGCCGTTGGCCGCCACCAGCGCGATGCCCTTGGCGCAGTCATGCGGGGAGCCGCCGCCCAGCGACACCACGCAGTCGCATGCTCTGGCGCGCAGGATCGCCAGCCCATCCGCCACGTTCTGGCAGGTGGGGTTGGGGTGGGTGCCATCAAATACGCTGCTCTCGATGCCCCCCGCCGCCAGCAGCGCCTGCACCTGCGCCACCACGCCCAGCTGGCTGAGCACGCTGTCGGTGACAATCAGCGCGTGGCGGAAGTGGTGATCCTGCATCACGCTGACCGCCTGCGTCAGGCAGCCCGCGCCAATGACATTGATGGAGGGAATATAAAAGGTGGAAATGGCCATGGTAACTCTCCTGTCCGGGTAGGGTAGGCCCTCACCATAGTCCTGTTATTGATGCGGCAAATTGATTTCCCGCAAAGAGACGGCACTTTCCAGTGCACCATGAAAAAATTAACTCCCTGATTTGTTAGGTGATTCACTTAGCGTTTTGCCGCGTGGCGGCTCGCGGCAGCGGGTTGGGTGGCGAGAGGCTAGAATGGGGGGAGCAGCCGTGTATAATGCGCGCGGCAAATAGATGATGAGGTCAATGTGACGCAGGAAAATAACCACGAATTCTGGATGCGGCACGCATTGACGCTGGCGCAACGCGCGCAGGATGAGGGGGAGGTGCCGGTCGGCGCGGTGCTGGTGCTGGACAACCAGCCGATTGGCGAAGGGTGGAACCGGCCGATTGGCCGCCACGATCCTACCGCCCACGCCGAGATCATGGCGCTGCGGCAGGGCGGCCAGGTGCTGCAAAACTACCGGCTGCTGAACGCTACCCTCTACGTGACCCTGGAGCCGTGCGTGATGTGCGCCGGGGCGATGGTGCACAGCCGCATCGGGCGGCTAGTGTATGGCGCGGAGGATCTGAAGACCGGCGCGGTCGGCTCGCTGCTCGACGTGCTGCGCCATCCCGGCATGAACCACCAGATTGAGGTGGAGTCGGGCGTGCTGGCGGAGGCGTGCTCCACCCAGCTGAGCGACTTCTTCCGCCTGCGCCGCGCCCAGCAGAAGGCGCTGAAACAGGCGGCGCGCGCCGCCGGCCAGTAAGGCGCTACAGCCCGGCCGCCTCGGCGGAGACCGCCGGGTAACCGCGTGCGTACTGCGCATCGAGGGCCGCCTGCTGGGCGGCCTTCTTCTCTCGCTCCTCCAGATAGCCCACCAGACTCGCCTGATAGCGGCGGATATTCTCCACGTAGTTATACGCCTCCTGCCCACGCGCATAGCCATAGGTGGTCTGGTTGTAGTAACGGCGCTGGCTGAGCATCGGCAGCCGCTGCTTCACGTCCACCCAGCTGTCCGGGTTGCCCTGCTGTGCCTTGGTCAGCTTGCGCGCGTCCAGCATGTGGCCGTAGCCCATGTTATAGGCCGCCAGCGCAAACCAGATACGCTCATCCACCGGCACGCTCTGCGGCACCTTCTCCATCAGCCGCTCCAGATAGAGCGTACCGCCCTGGATGCTCTGCTCCGAGTCCAGCCGGTCATTGATGCCGAGGCCAGCGGCGGTGGCGCGCGTCAGCATCATCAGGCCGCGCACGCCGGTGGGGGAGGTGGCGGTCGGATCCCAGTGTGACTCTTGATAGGAGATGGCCGCCAGCAATTTCCAGTCAAACTGGCGCGCATACTTCTCAAATAGCGGTTGCAGCGCGGGCAGGATGTTGTCGATCGCCGCCAGGAAGGTGCGGGTGTCCACGTAGTCAAAACTGCCGACGTGGCCCAGATACTTCTCCTCCAGCCGTGCCAGGGTGCCGTCCTCCATCATCTGGCTGAAGAAGTCGAGCAGCGCCGCGTGCAGGCTGTCATTGCCGCTGCGCGGGAAGAACCAGGTGACCGGCTCCTCATCAGTGATGTCAAAGGCCACCGCCAGCTGCGGGTGGATGCGCTGCAACAGCCCAATGGTCACGGAGTCGCCGATACTGTACTCCAGCTTGCCGTCCGCCACCTGCTCCAGCAGCTCGCGCGTCGAGAGATCGCCCACCGACTCCCAGCTCAGGTTGGGGTGCTTGCCCGCTTTCAGTTGCTTCAGGGTGGTGACGTAGGCCGAGCCAGAGGCGACCGCCAGCCGGCCCTTCAGGGCGTCGAGGTTTTTGGGCCGGGCGTGGCCCTGCCGGTAGACCAGCTGTTGCGACACGGAATAGTAGGCGGGGCTGGCGCGGAAACGGGCCAGCCGGTCAGTGTTGTAGATCAGTCCAGCGGCGGCCAGATCGGCGCGCTGGTCATCCAAATCGTCAAACAGGTCATCAATGCTGCGCTGCGGCCGCACCACCAGCTTGACCCCCAAATACTCGGCAAAGTGTTGGGCCAGCTCATAGTCCAGCCCACCCGCGCCCTCCTGGCTGGTGTAGTAGGTCAGCGGGGAGTTAAGGGTGCTGATGCGCAGCTCGCCGCGTGACAGGATACGCTCAAGCTGGTCGCCCTGGTTGCTGTGCCAGGGAATGGCGGGCCAAAGGGCCAGCGCCAGGAGCAGCGTTACCGCCCCGACAAAAAGGTAATTTAATTGTATGCGCTTCAAATAGTTATCTCACTGCGGCGCGATGTCATTGCGTGTGTTAGGTCATGCTAAGGCATGTGTAAAATCCCAGTGCCGACGCATTTTGCTCAACAAAAAGCCAACACGCAACTTTATTGGCACCGGTTGCCAAAAGGCGGCAAAAGCGGACTAATCGTAATTATCCCTGCGCAAACGGTTTCGTCTGGCAGTGGGATTCTCTATAATGGCCCGCGTTTTCCCCCTGTTGCGCCCAATGAAGCCCTGCCTGCGGCTTCGAAGACGAGAGAACTGAAATGATGGAAATACTGCGTGGTTCGCCCGCTTTGTCGGCTTTTCGTATTAACAAACTGCTGTCCCGTTGCCAGGAAGCCCGCCTGCCGGTCGACGCTGTCTACGCCGAATATGTACACTTTGCCGACGTCAGTGCGCCACTGAGCGCCGACGAACAGACCAAATTGCAGCGTTTGCTGAAATATGGCCCCTCTCTCGCCGAACACGCCCCGCAAGGCCGCCTGCTGCTGGTGACGCCACGCCCCGGTACTATCTCCCCGTGGTCTTCCAAGGCAACGGACATCGCCCATAACTGTGGCCTGACACAGGTCACGCGCCTTGAGCGCGGCCTAGCCTTCTATATTGAGGCGCCGACCCTGACGGACGCGCAGTGGCAGGCGCTGGCCGCGCTGCTGCATGACCGCATGATGGAGTGCGTCTTTAGCGAGCTGGAGCAGGCACAGCAGCTCTTTGCGCACCACCAGCCGGCTCCGGTCGGGCATGTGGATGTGCTGGGCGAAGGGCGCGGCGCGCTGGAGCAGGCGAACGTCAAGCTGGGCCTAGCACTGGCGCAGGATGAGATTGACTACCTGCAACAGGCCTTCACCACGCTGGGGCGCAACCCGACCGACATCGAGCTGTATATGTTCGCGCAGGCGAACTCCGAGCACTGCCGCCACAAGATCTTCAACGCCGATTGGGTGATCGATGGCGAGGCGCAGCCGAAGTCGCTGTTCAAGATGATTAAGAACACCTTTGAGAAGACCCCGGACCACGTGCTCTCCGCTTACAAGGACAACGCCGCGGTAATGGAAGGCTCGACGGTGGGCCGCTTCTTCGCTGACGCGAAAGAGGGACGCTATGACTACCATCAGGAGGAGGCGCATATCCTGATGAAGGTGGAGACCCACAACCACCCGACCGCCATCTCCCCGTGGCCGGGCGCGGCCACTGGCTCCGGCGGCGAGATCCGCGATGAGGGCGCAACCGGGCGTGGCGCGAAACCGAAAGCAGGGCTGGTGGGCTTCTCCGTCTCCAACCTGCGCATCCCTGGCTTTGAGCAGCCGTGGGAAGAGGATTTCGGCAAGCCGGAGCGCATTGTTACCGCGCTCGACATCATGACCGAAGGCCCGCTGGGCGGCGCGGCCTTCAACAACGAATTTGGCCGGCCGGCACTGCTGGGTTACTTCCGTACCTATGAGGAAGAGGTCAGCAGCCACAATGGCGTGGAGCTGCGTGGCTACCACAAGCCGATCATGCTGGCGGGCGGCATCGGCAACATCCGTGCCGACCATGTGCAGAAGGGTGAGATCACCGTGGGCGCCAAGCTGATTGTACTGGGCGGGCCAGCGATGAACATCGGCCTCGGCGGCGGCGCGGCCTCCTCAATGGCCTCTGGCCAGTCGGACGCCGACCTCGATTTCGCCTCCGTGCAGCGTGACAACCCAGAGATGGAGCGCCGTTGCCAGGAGGTGATTGACCGCTGCTGGCAGCTGGGCGAAGAGAACCCGATCCTGTTTATCCATGACGTCGGCGCGGGCGGCCTATCCAACGCCATGCCAGAGCTGGTGAGCGACGGCGGCCGCGGTGGCCGGTTTGAGCTGCGCGACATCCTGAATGATGAGCCGGGCATGAGTCCGCTGGAAGTGTGGTGCAACGAATCCCAGGAGCGTTACGTGCTGGCGGTGGCACCGGCGCAACTGGCGCAGTTCGATGAGATCTGCCGCCGTGAGCGCGCCCCGTACGCGGTGATTGGCGAGGCGACCGAAGAGCGCCACCTGACGCTGAACGATAGCCACTTCGACAACCAGCCGATCGACATGCCGCTGGATGTGCTGCTGGGCAAGACGCCGAAAATGCTGCGTGATGTGACGCGCCAACAGGCGGCCGGCCATGCGCTGCAACGCGAGGGCATCACCCTGGCCGACGCCGTTAACCGTGTGCTGCACCTGCCAGCCGTGGCGGAGAAGACCTTCCTGATCACCATCGGCGACCGCACCGTGACCGGCATGGTGGCACGCGACCAGATGGTCGGCCCGTGGCAGATCCCGGTGGCGGACTGTGCGGTCACCACCGCCAGCCTCGACAGCTACCACGGCGAGGCGATGTCCTTGGGCGAGCGCGCCCCGGTGGCGCTGCTCAACTTTGCCGCTTCCGCCCGTCTGGCGGTCGGCGAGGCGCTGACCAACCTGGCGGCGACCGACATTGGCAGCCTGAAGCGGGTGAAACTCTCCGCCAACTGGATGTCAGCGGCGGGCCACCCCGGCGAGGACGCGGGCCTGTATGACGCGGTACGCGCGGTGGGCGAGGAGCTGTGCCCGGCGCTCGGCCTGACCATTCCGGTCGGCAAAGACTCCATGTCGATGAAGACCCGCTGGCAGGAGGGCAACGAGACGCGTGAGATGACCTCGCCGCTCTCGCTGGTGATCACCGCCTTCGCCCGCGTGGAGGATGTGCGCCGCACCGTGACCCCACAACTGCGCACCGACAAGGGCGACAATGCGCTGCTGCTGATCGATCTGGGCAACGGCCGCAACGCGCTGGGTGCCACCGCGCTGGCGCAGGTCTATCGCCAGTTGGGCGACACCACCGCCGATGTGCATGACGCCGAACAGCTGGCAGGCTTCTTCAACGCCATGCAGGCGCTGGTGGCAGAGGGCAAACTGCTGGCCTACCACGACCGCGGCGACGGCGGCCTGCTGGTGACGCTGGCAGAGATGGCGTTTGCTGGCCACTGCGGTCTGGAGGTGGACATCCATGCGCTGGGCAATGACGCGCTGGCGGCACTGTTCAACGAGGAGCTGGGTGCGGTCATCCAGGTGAAAGAGGAGCAGCGTGTAGAGGTTGAGGCGCTGCTGGCGAAGCACGGCCTGCAAGCGTGCACCCACTATCTGGGACGCGCCACCGAGGGCGACCGCTTTGTGATCGAGAGCAACGGCCACGCGGTCTACAGCGAGAGCCGCAGCACCCTGCGTACCTGGTGGGCTGAAACCACCTGGCAGATGCAGCGCCTGCGTGACAACCCAGAGTGTGCCGATCAGGAGCACCACGCCAAGCAGCAGGCCAGCGATCCGGGCCTGAACGCCAAGCTGACCTTTGCGCCAGACGAAGATGTGGCCGCGCCGTACATCGCCAAACAGGCTCGGCCGAAAGTGGCGGTGCTGCGCGAGCAGGGCGTTAACTCCCACGTGGAGATGGCGGCCGCCTTCCATCGCGCCGGTTTCGATGCGGTGGACGTGCACATGAGCGACCTGATCGAGGGGCGCCGTGACCTGCAAGATTTCCACACGCTGGTGGCGTGCGGCGGCTTCTCCTACGGCGACGTGCTGGGCGCGGGCGAGGGCTGGGCGAAATCCGTGCTGTTCAACAGCCGCGTGCGCGACGAGTTTGAAGACTTCTTCAACCGTCCGCAGACGCTGGCGCTGGGCGTGTGCAACGGCTGCCAGATGATGTCCAACCTCAAGGAGCTGATCCCAGGGGCCGAGAGCTGGCCGCGCTTCGTGCGCAACCTGTCGGATCGCTTCGAGGCGCGCTTCAGTCTGGTGGAAGTGGCCGCCAGCCCATCGCTGCTGATGGAGGGGATGGCTGGCTCCCGGATGCCAATTGCCGTCTCCCACGGTGAAGGGCGGGTGGAGGTGCGTGATAACGCCCACCTGGCGACGCTGGAGCATCAGGGGCTGGTGGCGCTGCGCTATGTCGATAACCTGGGTAACGTCACTGAGAACTACCCGGCCAACCCGAACGGCTCGCCGAACGGCATTACGGCGGTCACCAACGCCAGCGGCCGCGTGACGGTAATGATGCCGCACCCGGAGCGCGTGTTCCGTACCGTCAGCAACTCCTGGCACCCGGAAAACTGGGGCGAGGACAGCCCGTGGATGCGGATGTTCCGCAACGCGCGCCGTCAGCTCGGCTAATAGCCCATGCATTAACAGGCGGCCTGCGGGCCGCCTTTTTTATGACTGTCGGGAAATGGCGACGTCGGCCATTTTTGATGTCGTCAAAAAGAGACACTTAATCCCTTGAATTATATGGATTAAAATTTATAGGGAGAAAAGTGTCGGTTTTTGGCGACAGCGCGGCGCAAAAATGCGCAAGTAATCCCTTGTTAGTTAACTGAATTTTTAGTGTGTCACATAAAATTATTCTTAAAACTAACTACTTAATGCATTACCCGAAAAGTTGGCATACAATGTGCATATTATTGCGCAGTTGCTCATTCACCTTACTTATGACGGCCCCGCCCCGGCGGAATATGCGCCCCATAAGATCCGAATGACGCCAAAGCAAGGTGCCTATCGTCCACCGCATCGATTATCGCCAGCTGGCTTTATCACCCGCAGGACGACACGTTGAGTGAGGCGCCAACCTTAACTCCCCCCGCCGGTAAGCGTCTTACCCAAGGGGCAAGACGGATGCCGACCGTTCCACCTTTGATGAGTGTTCATCAGCCTGGGAACGTTATCACGCATCCACCCATTCCGCCGCAGGGTCATACCGTGCGGCTGGCCCCCGCGGGGGCCAGGCCCTGGCCGCCTCCACCGACACCCACGAGTGTCAGGGTCTCTACCTTGGGCAAACGGCCCATACATCAGGCACCGCATTAGCGGTGCTTTTTTTTGCCGGTTTTCTGCCCGGCCCGGCGCTGGGGTATACTGCGGCGGCGGGTTGCCCGCATTTCCCTGTGCAAGGAGCCGGTCACACATGCGATTCAACACCCGCCTCGCCACCCTGCAACGGCTGACGCTGAAAAGCTGGCGTTTCTTCCCCCGTTCCTTACGTCAGCTGGTGCTGATGGCCTTTTTGCTGGTGCTACTGCCCCTGCTGGTGCTGGCCTATCAGGCCTATGAGAGCCTCGATAACCTCAGCGCCCAGGCGGCGGATATCAACCGTACCACCCTGAGCGACGCGCGGCGCAGCGAGGCGATGACCAGCGTGGCGCTGGAGATGGAGCGCAGCTACCGCCAGTACTGCGTGCTGGATGACGCCACGCTGGCGCGGCTCTATCAGGATCAGCGCCAGCGCTATGCGCAGATGCTGGATGCCCACGCCACCATCCTGCCCGATCCGCGCTACTACCAGACGCTGCATACGCTGCTCGGCCAGCTGTCGACAATGGCCTGCCAACAGAGCGGCCCCAGCCCGCAGGCCTCGGCCGGGCTGGAGCTTTTCTCCCGATCCAACGCCGAGATGGTGCAGGCCACCCGCAATATCATTTTCTCGCGCGGCCAGCAGCTGCAACAGGCGATTGCCGAGCGCGGCCACTACTTCGGCTGGCAGGCGCTGATGCTGTTCCTGCTCAGCGTGATGCTGGTGGCCCTCTTCACCCGCATGATCATCGGCCCGGTGAAGGGGGTGGAGCGGATGATCAACCGGCTGGGGGAGGGGCGGGCGCTCGGCAATAGCGTGATGTTCCACGGCCCGCGAGAGTTACAGTCGCTGGCCCAGCGCATCATCTGGCTCAGTGAGCGGCTCGCCTGGCTGGAGTCGCAGCGCCATGAGTTTTTGCGCCACATCTCCCACGAGCTGAAAACGCCCCTCGCCAGTATGCGCGAGGGCACGGAGCTGCTGGCGGATGAGGTGGCCGGGCCGCTGACCCGCGACCAGCAGGAGGTGGTGGCCATCCTCGACAAGAGCAGTCGCCACCTGCAAACCCTGATTGAGCAGCTGCTCGACTACAACCGCAAGCTGTCAGATGGCCCGGCGGAGAAGGCGCAGGTGGCGCTGCCGGAGATGGTGGCGCGGGTGGTCTCCGCCCACAGCCTGCCGGCGCGCGCCAAGCAGATCCTCACCCACCTGGATCTGGCGGCGACCCACTGCCGCGCCGAACCGACGCTGCTGATGCGCGCGCTCGACAACCTCTACTCCAATGCGGTGCACTACGGGGCTGAATCCGGTAACATCTGGATCCGCAGCCGTCAGGCTGGCAACCGGCTACACATTGAGGTCGCCAACAGCGGCACGCCGATTGCCGAAAGTGAGAAAGCGATGATTTTTGAGCCATTTTTTCAGGGTAGCCAGCAACGCAAGGGCGCGGTCAAGGGCAGTGGCCTCGGGCTGAGCATTGCCCATGACTGCATCAGCCGGATGCAGGGCGATCTGCAGCTGATCAAGGTGGCCTATGCTGATGTCTGTTTCCGAATTGAACTGCCGTTACCAGCCGGGAATCACGAACAATGACAATGCGCATATTTGGCTCTCTGCTACAGCGGGGAGCGGGAGTGGCCCGGGCGGTGCGCGGCGGGCGGCTACTGGCCTCGCTGGGCCTGCTGCCGATGCTGGCCAGCTGTATGCAGGGCGGCGGCCAGGGTGCCGCCCACGCCCCCTTGCAGGCGCTGCCCGACCAGCAGGTGATCGACTTCCGCGTCGCCGCCTGTGAAACCCTGTGGGATCTGGAGGGCAAAGAGAGCATCGAGAATGCCCTCTACTGGCTGCGGGCGATTGACTGCGCCGACCGGCTCGGCCCCGCCGAGGCCCAGCGGCTCGGCCAATCAATGGTGGTGGACTCCTGGGAGAGCGCCTTCCGCCAGAGCATCCTGCTCTCCAGCGCCGACCCGACGCCAGCGGGCCGCCGCCAGCTGCTCACGCGGGTCAACCAGTACCGCGCCGAGATGCCTGGTTCACTGCGGCCGCTGGTGCAGCTCTGGCGGGAGCGCCAGAACCTGGAGATTGTGCTGAACGAAGAGCGGGCGAAGGCTCAGCGCGCCCAGGAGGCGAACGCCAGCCAGATCGCGGCGCTGCATCAGGCGCAGGCGCTGCTTCAGGACAAGCTCAGCGACACCCAGCAGAAGCTGGAGAACCTGACCGACATCGAACGCCGCCTCTCCTCGCGCAAGCAGTTGCAGGGCGAGTTGCCGGAGGGCGGCGAGGGCCATCGCCGCGTCGATCCCGATGAGACTTACACCCCGCCGGCTGCCGGCGACCACTAAGGAGGGCCAGGATGACCCAACGTAAACCCGCCAACCTGCTGCTGGTGGATGACGATCCCAGCCTGCTGAAGCTGCTCGGGATGCGCCTGAGCAGCGAGGGGTTCAGCGTCACCACCGCCGAGAGCGGACAGGAGGCGTTGCGGCTGCTGGCGCGCGAAAAGATTGATCTGGTGATCAGCGATTTGCGGATGGATGAGATGGATGGCATGGCGCTGTTCAGCGAGATCCAGAAGCACCAGCCGGGGATGCCGGTGATCATCCTGACCGCCCACGGCTCCATCCCGGACGCGGTGGCGGCCACCCAGCAGGGCGTGTTCAGCTTCCTCACCAAGCCGGTGGATCGCGATGCGCTCTACAAGGCGATCGACGAGGCGCTGGCGCTGACCACCGCCCCGGCGGCGGATGAGCGCTGGCGTGAGGCTATTGTCACCCGCAGTCCACTGATGCTGCGTTTGCTGGAGCAGGCGCGGATGGTGGCGCAGTCGGACGTCAGCGTGCTGATCAACGGCCAGAGCGGCACCGGCAAGGAGGTGCTGGCGCAGGCGATCCACGCCGCCAGCCCGCGCGCGCAACGGCCGTTCATCGCCATCAACTGCGGCGCGCTGCCAGAGCAGTTGCTGGAGTCAGAGCTGTTCGGCCATGCCAAGGGCGCCTTTACCGGCGCGGTCAGCCAGCGTGAGGGGTTGTTCCAGGCGGCGGAGGGGGGCACGCTGTTCCTCGATGAGATTGGCGACATGCCGCTCTCGTTGCAGGTCAAGCTGTTGCGGGTGCTCCAGGAGCGCAAGGTGCGACCGCTGGGCAGCAACCGCGATCTGGAGGTCAATGTGCGCATCCTCTCCGCCACCCACCGCGACCTGCCAAAGGTGATGGCGCGCGGCGAGTTCCGTGAGGATCTCTTCTACCGCCTGAATGTGGTCAACCTCAAGCTGCCAGCGCTGAATGAGCGACCAGAGGATATTCCGCTGCTTGCCAACCATCTGCTGCGCGCCGCGGCGCAGCGCCACAAGCCGTTTGTGCGCAGCTTCTCCTCCGATGCGATGAAACGGCTGATGGCGGCGAGCTGGCCGGGCAACGTGCGCCAACTGGTTAACGTGATTGAGCAGTGCGTGGCGCTCACCTCCGCACCGGTGATCAGTGACGCGCTGGTGGAGCAGGCACTGGAGGGAGAGAACCGGGTGCTGCCGACCTTTGCCGAGGCGCGCAACCAGTTCGAGCTGCACTATCTGCGTAAGCTGTTGCAGATTGCCAAGGGCAATGTGACGCAGGCGGCGCGCATGGCCGGGCGCAACCGCACCGAGTTCTATAAGCTGCTGTCGCGCCACGAGTTGGATGCCAACGACTTTAAGGATTAGCCGTCGCAGGTGGCTAAACAAACCGGCCAGAATGTTTTACACTCGCAGGCTTATTGTCGCACCGGGCAGGGCAGGATAGTGGGCAACTGCCATACTTAACAGGCCACCATGGCCAGCGCCGGGCAGGCAATCGTTGTCGGACAGTGGGCGTGCGCCGCCGCCCGGCACGAGATGTCAGACGAAAACCTCCGGCCTTGAGCCGCATATTATGTAAAAGAAAGGGTTCGCCATGAAAAAGATTGACGCGATCATTAAGCCGTTCAAACTGGATGATGTCCGTGAAGCACTGGCCGAAGTCGGGATTACCGGCATGACGGTCACCGAAGTAAAAGGCTTTGGCCGCCAGAAGGGCCACACTGAACTCTACCGCGGCGCGGAGTATATGGTCGATTTTCTGCCGAAAGTGAAAATCGAGATTGTGGTGGCCGATGACATCGTGGACACCTGCGTGGAGACCATCATGCGCACCGCGCAGACCGGCAAAATCGGCGACGGTAAGATCTTTGTCTTTGACGTCTCCCGCGTGGTGCGTATCCGTACCGGCGAAGAGGATGAAGAGGCGATCTAAGCCCGCTCCCCGCCATAAAAAAGGGCGCCTTCGGGCGCCCTTTTTGCGTTGGCTTACAGCACCTTGTGCGGGCCAAACACCTCATAGTGCAGGTTCTCTGCCGGGATGCCGACATCCAGCAGCTGGCGGGCAACAAACTGCATGAAACCAACCGGGCCGCAGAGGTAGAAGTGCATCCCCGGCGTTGTCAGTTGCGGCGCGATCGCCCCCAGATCCATCCAGCCGGTGCTGTGATAGTCCACGCCCACGATATCCTTCTCTTCCGGCTGGCGATACCAGACGTGGCGAGAGAGGTTGGGCAGCGCGGCGGCAAGTTCGGCCACTTCACCGGCAAAGGCGTGCAGGCGGCCATTCTCGGCGGCATGTAGCCAGTTGATCGGCGCGGCGTGCCCCTTCGCCTTCAGGGTGTGGAGCATGGAGAGCAGTGGGGTCTGGCCAACGCCGGCGGAGATCAGCGTCACAGGCGTTTCCGGTTGCACATCCATGAAGAAATCACCGTGCGGCGCAGCGAGTTGCACTACGCTGCCCTCTTGCGCCACCTGATGCAGGTAGCGGGAGACCGCGCCCTCATCCTCACGTTTCACCGCGATGCGGTAGCTGCGGCCATTCGGTGCGGCGGTCAGGGAGTACTGGCGGATCTGGCGGTGGGTGTGCCAGGCGGCGTCCTGCACATAGACCGACACATACTGCCCCGGGTGGAAATCAACGACCGGGCCGCCATCCACCGGTGCCAGCTCAAAGCTGGTAATGATCTCGCTCTGCGGCTGCTTGCGCACGATGCGGAAATCGCGGGTGCCTTCCCAGCCGCCGTTCTGCGCTGCGGTCTCCTGGTAGATCTGCCCCTCACGCTGGATAAAGACCCCAGCCAGCACCCCATACGCCTTGCCCCAGGCATCCAGCACCTCTTGACCGGGGCTGAGCAGCTCATCCAGCGTCGCCAGCAGGTTCTCACCGACAATCGCGTACTGCTCCGGGCGGATATTCAGGCTGGCGTGCTTCTGCGCAATCTTCTCCACGGCGGGCAGGATGGCGGGCAGGTTCTCAATATTGGCAGCATAGGCACAAATGGCATTGAACAGCGCCTCGCGTTGATCACCGTTGCTCTGGTGGCGCATGTTAAAGACATTTTTCAGCTCGGGATGGCGGCCAAGCATCCGGTCATAAAAGTGCGCTGTGAGTTTTGGGCCGGTGGCAACCAGCACGGGAATAGTCGATTTGATGGTGGCAATGGTTTGTGAGTCCAGCATGGTGTGCTCCTGGAGACGCAGGGCGTCGAAGATAACCAATCTAAATGATGTATTTTAAATGCATCTTATATAAGTCGCAGGTAGTTGTAAATAGACCTGTTTTTGTTAAGGATTTGTTATTTTGAGAGCCAGCCCGCAAAGGTAAATATTCACCACAGCCGGTTAGGAAAAGCGGGTTGCACCTGCGGGAAGGGCATGGGGTAGAATCCTTGTGCAGCTTGAAGCCAATCGTTTGCGTAAAAACCTGGCCTCAGCCCTATGGCGACAGGCAAAAACAGTTTACACTGTGGCCCATCACCCGTAGGGGTTGTTTAATTGAGTGTGTGAGTCAGGAGAAGCAGATGTTAAAGCGTGAAATGAACATTGCCGATTATGATGCCGAACTGTGGCAAGCAATGGAGAAGGAAGTTGTTCGTCAGGAAGAGCATATTGAGCTGATTGCCTCAGAAAACTACACCAGCCCGCGTGTTATGCAGGCTCAGGGTTCCCAGCTGACCAACAAATATGCGGAAGGCTATCCGGGCAAGCGCTACTACGGCGGCTGTGAGTATGTCGACATCGTCGAACAACTGGCCATCGACCGCGCAAAAGCGCTGTTTGGCGCTGACTATGCCAACGTCCAGCCGCACTCCGGTTCCCAGGCTAACTTCGCCGTTTACACTGCACTGTTGCAACCGGGTGACACCATCCTTGGGATGAACCTGGCGCACGGCGGCCACCTGACTCACGGCTCCCCGGTTAACCTCTCCGGCAAACTCTACAACGTCGTGCCTTACGGCATCGATGAGAGCGGCAAAATTGACTACGCTGATCTGGCGCAGCAGGCCGAGACTCACAAACCGAAAATGATCATCGGTGGCTTCTCCGCCTACTCCGGTACTGTTGATTGGGCAAAAATGCGTGAAATCGCAGACAGCATCGGCGCTTACCTGTTCGTCGACATGGCGCACGTCGCCGGTCTGGTAGCGGCGGGTGTCTACCCGAACCCGGTTCCTCACGCACACATCGTCACCACCACCACCCACAAAACCCTGGCTGGCCCGCGCGGCGGCCTGATCCTGGCGAAGGGCGGCAATGAAGATTTCTATAAGAAACTGAACTCCGCTGTCTTCCCAGGCGGTCAGGGCGGCCCGCTGATGCACGTCATCGCGGGTAAGGCTGTGGCGCTGAAAGAGGCGATGGAGCCAGAGTTCAAAACCTACCAGCAGCAAGTGGCCAAAAACGCCAAGGCAATGGTGGAAGTGGTACTGGCGCGCGGCTACAAAGTGGTCTCCGGCGGCACCGAGAACCACCTGTTCCTGATGGATCTGGTGGACAAAGAGCTGACCGGTAAAGATGCTGACGCCGCACTGGGCCGCGCCAACATCACCGTCAACAAAAACAGCGTGCCGAACGATCCGAAAAGCCCGTTTGTCACCTCCGGTATCCGTATCGGTACCCCGGCGGTCACCCGTCGCGGCTTCAAAGAAGATGACGTGCGCGCGCTGGCTGGCTGGATCTGCGACGTGCTGGACAACATCCATGACGAAGCGACCATCGAGCGTGTGAAACAGCAAGTGCTGGAGATCTGCGCCCGCCTGCCGGTTTACGCATAATTGCCGGCGCGCCAGACGCGCCCCGCAACAGAAGGCACTGCTTCGGCAGTGCCTTTTTTTTGCCTGTGGCCGCCGGAAATTTGCGCTACAGTAGCGGCCTGACTCAGGCCGCCGCGGCGGCCCGATAACCTGTAAATGGAGAGACAATGGTTCTGCCTTCCCCCATCTGGCTGGCGCTCAGCTACTTCACCTACTTTTTCTGTTACGGCATCTTCCTGCCCTTCTTCGCCACCTGGCTGAAAGGGGAGGGGCTGGACGCCGAAAGCATCGGCCTGCTGCTTGGCGCGGGCATGGTGGCGCGCTTCAGCGGCACCCTGCTGCTGGCCCCGGCAGTAAAAGATCCGTCGCGGCTGGTGGCGGCGCTGCGGCTGATGGCCTTTCTGGCGCTGGTGGGCTGCACGGCCTTCTGGTTCGGCAACCACTGGGCCTGGCTGCTGATGGTAATGGCCGGCTTCAACCTGTTCTTTGGCCCGCTGGTGCCGATGAGCGATGCGCTGGCCGCCACCTGGCAGCGGCAGATTGGCCTCGACTATGGCCGGGTGCGGGTGTGGGGCTCATTGGCATTCGTGATTGGCTCCGCCTTTATCGGCAAGATGATCGCGGTCTACGGCCACCCGGCCATTTTGGTTGCCTTGACGGCCGGGCTGGCGGCGATGCTGGTCGGCATGTTGCTGCGGCCAGCGGTGATGCCGCGTGGCGCGACGCGCGGGGAGAGCGGGGCGATCCCGTGGCGTGAGCTGCTGGGCCAGCCGGCGGTGCGACGTTTCTTGTTATGCGTGACGCTGATGCAGGGGGCGCACGCCGCCTACTATAGCTTCAGCGCGCTTTACTGGCAGGAGGCGGGCTACTCGGCGGCGGTGGTGGGCTACCTCTGGTCGCTGGGGGTGGTGGCGGAGGTGGTGATCTTCACCTTTAGCCAGAAGCTATTCAAGCGCTGGAGCGCCCGCCAGTTGCTAATGCTTTCCGCCTGCTGCGGGGTGGTGCGCTGGTTGCTGATGGGGGCGTTCATTGACCTGCCGTGGCTGCTGGTGATGCAGATTCTGCACTGCGGCAGCTTCACTGTCTGCCACCTGGCGGCGATGCGCTTTATCTCCGCGCGCGGCGAGCGGGAAGTGATCCGGTTGCAGGCGGCCTACTCGGCGCTGGCGATGGGCGGCGGCATTGCGGTGATGACGATGCTCTCCGGCTTCCTGTTCCAGCACCTGCACCAGCACCTGTTCTGGGTGATGGCGCTGGTGGCGCTGCCGGCCATCTTCCTGCGGCCGCAGGTGGCACCGACGGCCCGCTAGTTCAGGGGCTTTCCAGCAGGGCGCGGATTTGCAGCCGCTGCGCCTTCTCCAGCGGCAACGTGATATGCAGCGTCGGCAACACGCTGTCTGGCGCGCAAGCGTAGGGCGAGACCACCAGCGTCACGCCGCGCGGCGCGCCCTCACGCAGGAACTGCTCCAGCGGCCGGTAGCGCAGGGTGAGCGGCAGCAGCGTCGCCTCGCGGATATGCTGCTCAACCGCGGTCTCCAGCGCCGGATTGCCGTTGGTCAGCAGCAGCACCTGCTTCTCCTGCAAGGCATTGTCCTGCATCAGCCACGCGCCAAAGCTGATGGCGATCAGCCCAATCTCCTCCGGCGACAGGCTAATGCCATAGGCCGCCTCAAATCCCGCCAGTGCCTCCCGCGTGGTGCGCATCAGGCGCGGGTACAGCCGCACCACCTCCGCCAACAGGGTGTGATCGATGCCAATGTCAAACTGGCAGCGCTCCAGCGCCGCGCCCATGTGGGCGAATAACTGGCCGGCCAGCCCCTGCTGGCTACTGAAACTCATGCCTGACAACTGCTGGAAGCGGCCAATCAGCTGGTGGATCTCCTCCATCAGCCGCTGGTCTTCCGGCGTGTCGTTGCTGTCATAGCTGTGGGTCTTTAGCAGGGTGAGCAGCAGGATCAGGAAATCTTCCTCCGCTTCGCGCCACGGCAGGGAAAAGTGGTGGCATAGCTCACCGGCCAGCCAGGCCGCGGCGGCGGCCTCACTCTTCTGCCGCAGCCAACGGCGCTGCTGTGGACTGAAATCGGGATGGCAAAGCTGGTGGTGATGGTTCAGGCAGTACTTGATAAACAGGCAGAGGAAGTGGCGGTCGCGGGCGTTAAACGGGCGCCGCAGCCGCACCTCCGCCTGCTCCACCAGCGCCTGCAACAGGCCATCGGTCTCGCTGGCTTCCAGCCGGTGGAATGCCGCCAGCCCCTCATGCAGCAGCAGCGCCCCCTGTTGCCGGGTGAAGTCAGGGGAGGCGCGCAGTGCCCGTCGCAGCACATGGAAGAAACATAAACGATGATTAAGGATGGTACCCTCAATGCGGCATACCGCCGCCCCATCGGCCGTCAGGGCCAGATGGTGGAAACGCTGGATTTCACTCGCCACGTCGGCCAGATCCTGCCGGGTGGTGGGGAGGTCAACGCCATTGATTTGGCTGATCTTCTCCAGGCATGTCACAGGGGAGGGCGCGCATAACAGCAAAATAATATGGCAGCGCCGTTGTTGACCGGAGAGCTCAGGCGCAGGTGGAGTGGCCGGGCTCATGAACACCTTCTGACTGTCGCACGTGGGTGGGGAGGTGTAAGCATAGCAAAGGCGCGTGGCGCCTGCGCCGGATGCAGGGCAGTTTCATCCGGCCTTTGAAGCGGCATCACACTTCTGTCGTGCCGTCAGCGGGGTTTAGGCAAAAAAAATGCCGCCCATTGGGCGGCATCAAGAAATTTATACAGCAAAATTAACGTTTCAGGGCTTCGCTCAACTCTTCACGCATGGCACCCAGCAGGGATTTCACCACGCGCGGGTTACCTGCCACCAGGTTACCGGAGTGCAGGTGGTTGTGGCCGCCAACGAAGTCAGTCACGATACCGCCCGCTTCACGCACCAGCAGTTCGCCGCCGGCGAAGTCCCACGGCTTCAGGCCAATCTCGAAGTAACCGTCCACGCGGCCAGCAGCCACGTAGGCCAGATCCAGCGCAGCGGAGCCAGAGCGGCGGAAGTCAGCGCACTGGGTAAACAGCTTGGTGACGATGTTCATATAAGGGGTGGCATGCTGCTTCAGCTTGAACGGGAAGCCGGTCGCCAGGATGGTGCCATCCAGGTCGCGGGCATTGCTGCCGCGCAGGCGGTAGCCGTTCAGCTGTGCGCCCTGACCGCGGGTCGCAGTGAACAGTTCGTTGCGCATTGGATCGTAAACCACGGCCACTTCCGTACGGCCTTTGATGCGTACGGCAATGGAGACCGCGAAGTGCGGCAGACGTTTGATGAAGTTGGAGGTGCCATCCAGTGGGTCGATAATCCATTGTACATCAGCATCTTCGCCCGGCAGTTCGCCGCACTCTTCAGAGATGATGGTGTGCTTCGGGTAAGACTTGCGGATCACGTCGATAATCAGGTGCTCAGCGTCACGGTCGACGTTGGTGACGAAGTCATTGGTGCCTTTCTGGCTCGCTTCTACAGCGTCCGGAGTTTCATAGTGTTTGGCAATCAGGTTACCGGCCTTGCGCGCAGCGCGCACGGCGATGGTCAGCATCGGATGCATGGATATCTTCCAACTGGGATGTTAAAGAACGGGAAACGGCGCGCAGTATAGCAGGGGTTCTGAAAAATACCTACGGTTGTGTTAGCATGTCACGATTTTCCGCAACCCTCAGAGTTCCTATGCTGCACAATATCCGCATTGTTCTGGTTGAAACCTCCCACACCGGCAATATGGGCTCCACCGCCCGTGCCATGAAAACCATGGGCCTCACCAACCTTTATTTGGTCAACCCGCTGGTTAAGCCTGACTCGCAGGCCATCTCTCTGGCGGCGGGTGCCAGCGACGTCATTGGCAATGCCACCATCGTTGATACGCTGGATGAGGCGATTGCCGGGTGCAGTCTGGTGGTCGGCACCAGCGCCCGTTCGCGCACCCTGCCGTGGCCGATGTTGGAACCGCGTGAGTGCGGCGTAAAGAGCGCCATGACCGCCGAAAGCGCCCCGGTGGCGCTGGTGTTTGGCCGTGAGCGCGTTGGGCTGACCAACGATGAGCTGCAAAAGTGCAACTACCACGTCTGCATCCCGGCCAACCCGGAGTACAGTTCGCTGAATCTGGCGATGGCAGTGCAGCTGATCGCCTATGAGGTGCGCGTTGCCTGGCTGGCGCGGCAGGAGGCGGGCGAGGCGACCCCGGAAGAGGTGGAGTACCCGCTGGTAGACGATCTGGAGCGCTTCTATGAGCACCTGGAGCAGGTATTGTTGCAGACCGGCTTTATCCGCCCGCAGCACCCTGGGCAGATCATGAGCCGCCTGCGCCGCCTGTTTACTCGCGCCCGCCCGGAGAGCCAGGAGCTGAACATCCTGCGTGGCATCCTCAGTTCCATCGAGAAACAGCGCCCTTAACCCCCTGATTTTCAGCGGCCTATGATTGAGCGATAGGCCGCTGAATGCCCGGCCTCAGGCCGGGTGGCTAATACTTGACTGTTTTACTCGGTTAAATAGTTGACTGAAATAGTCGGGAATGGCAGACTCAAGGCCATATTCAATCCCCCAACAGGTAAGATTAGCCATGAGACTGACATCAAAGGGTCGTTATGCGGTAACCGCAATGCTGGACGTGGCGTTGCACTCCCAGGAAGGGCCGGTGCCTTTAGCGGATATCTCTGAACGCCAAGGAATTTCCCTCTCCTATCTGGAGCAGCTGTTTTCACGCCTGCGTAAAAACGGTCTGGTTGCCAGCGTGCGCGGCCCCGGTGGCGGCTACCTGCTGGGCAAAGATGCCGGTGACATTGCGGTTGGTGCGGTGATTACCGCTGTTGATGAGTCCGTGGACGCTACACGTTGCCAGGGGAAAGAGGGCTGCCAGGGCGGTGACCGTTGCCTGACCCATACCTTGTGGCGCGACCTGAGCGAGCGCATCAGCGGATTCCTGAATAATATTACGTTGGCCGAGTTGGTGAACAACCAGGAAGTACTGGATGTTGCCGATCGCCAGAACAATGAGACTCGCCGCCTCGGTGCCAATGGCCGTCCGCAGGAGACAATTAACGTCAACCTGCGCCCGTAAACCGGCGGTGGTGCGTTAACCTGCATGTGATGTACGGAGCAGAAGATCAATGAAATTACCGATTTACCTGGACTACTCAGCCACGACGCCAGCGGACCCGCGTGTCGCCGGGAAGATGATGCAGTGCCTGACCCTGGATGGCACCTTCGGCAACCCGGCTTCCCGCTCGCACCGTTACGGGTGGCAGGCTGAAGAGGCGGTGGATGTGGCGCGTAATGACATTGCCGAACTGATTGGCGCAGACCCGCGCGAAATCGTCTTTACCTCCGGGGCAACCGAGTCCGACAACCTCGCGATCAAGGGCGCGGCCCATGCGTATCGCGAGAAGGGCCGGCACATCATCACCAGCCAGACCGAGCACAAGGCGGTGCTGGACACCTGCCGCCAGCTGGAGCTGGAGGGGTTTGACGTCACCTATCTGGCGCCGCAGCCCGATGGCCTGATTGATCTGGCCGCGCTGGAAGCCGCGATGCGTGATGACACCCTGCTGGTCTCGATCATGCACGTCAACAATGAGATTGGCGTGATTCAGGACATCGCCGCCATCGGCGCGCTCTGCCGCAGCCGTGGCATCCTGTTCCACGTGGACGCCACCCAGAGCGTCGGCAAGCTACCCATCAATCTGGCGGAGCTGCCGGTGGATCTGATGTCCTTCTCCGGCCACAAACTCTATGGCCCGAAAGGCATCGGCGGCCTCTACGTGCGCCGCCAGCCCCGCATCCAGATTGAGGCGCAGATCCACGGCGGCGGCCATGAGCGCGGCATGCGCTCCGGCACCCTGCCGGTGCACCAGATTGTTGGCATGGGCGAGGCCTACCGCATCGCCCGGCTGGAGATGGCCGAAGAGAGCGAGCGCCTGCGTGCGTTGCGTGATCGCCTGTGGAACGGCATTAAAGAGATTGAGGCGATCAAGCTGAATGGCTCGCTGGAGCAGGGGGTTTCCTCCGTGCTGAACGTCAGCTTTGGCTATGTGGAAGGGGAGTCGCTGATCATGGCGCTCAAGGATCTGGCCGTCTCCTCCGGCTCTGCCTGCACCTCTGCCAGCCTCGAACCCTCCTATGTGCTGCGCGCGTTGGGGCTGGATGAGGAGCTGGCACACAGCGCCATCCGCTTCTCGGTCGGCCGCTTCACCACGGAGGAGGAGATCGACTACGCCATCGCCGTGGTACGCAAGGCGCTGGATCGCCTGCGCCAAACTTCACCGGCCTGGCAGCAGTACCAGCAGGGCCTGGCCGCCGGCCAAACCGCCTGGACGCAACGCTGATTTCCTTAGGCCGCCTCTACGCAGGCGGTCGTCGCTTTCCCTTCTAAAAAAACTCTGGCAGCCGCCCAGAGGGTCTGGTTAGATAACAGAAGTCATGAATACGGGCTACCACAGGGTGGCCCGCTTTGTTTCCGTTCGCCTGTGGCGTGGCCGCAGACCTGCCCTGACAAAGAGAACAACAATCAGGAGTTTGTTATGACATCAGAAGTAATGCACATCGCCCTTTCACAGCAACCCGCTGACGCCCGCTGGGGCGAGAAGGCGCTGCTGAGTACCAACAACGATGGCATCACGATCCATCTGAACGGCAACGACACCTTGCCAGCGATCCAGCGCGCTGCGCGCCGCATTGATGGACAGGGGATCCGCAAGGTCGCCCTGACCGGCGAGGGCTGGGGGCTGGAGCAGTGCTGGGCCTTCTGGCAGGGTTTTCGCAGCCCGAAAGGGGCGCGCCAAGTCGCCTGGCCGACGCTGGAGGAGGCGGCACGCCAAGAGCTGGATCATCGGCTGGCCATCGTGGACTGGGTGCGTAACACCATCAACATGCCAGCCGAGGAGCTGGGGCCGGAGCAGCTGGCGCAGCGCGCCGTCGATCTGCTGTGCGAGTATGGTGGCGGCCATGTCAGCTACCGCATCACCAAGGGCGAGGATCTGCGCGAGCAGAACTACAGCGGCCTCCACACCGTGGGTCGTGGCTCCGAGCGCCCGCCGGTGCTGCTGGCGCTGGACTACAACCCGACCGGCGACGCCGATGCGCCGGTCTACGCCTGTCTGGTGGGCAAGGGCATCACCTTTGATACCGGTGGTTACAGCCTGAAGCCGAGCGCGTCGATGGACTCCATGAAAGCCGACATGGGCGGCGCGGCCACCGTGACTGGCGCATTGGCGCTGGCAGCGGCGCGTGGCCTGCAACAGCGCGTCAAACTCTACCTCTGCTGCGCCGATAACATGGTCAGCGGCAATGCCTTCAAGCTGGGTGACATCATCCGTTACCGCAATGGCAAAACCGTTGAGGTGATGAACACCGATGCCGAGGGGCGTCTGGTGCTGGCGGATGGCCTGATTGACGCCGCCGAGCAGCAGCCGCAACTGCTGATTGACTGCGCCACCCTGACCGGCGCGGCAAAAACGGCGCTGGGCGGTGATTACCATGCGCTGTTCAGCTTTGATGACGCGCTGGCCGGCGAGCTGTTGGCGAGCGCGCAGCAGGAGCAGGAGCCGTTCTGGCGCTTGCCACTGGCGGAGTTCCACCGCAGCCAGTTGCCCTCCAACTTTGCCGATCTGAACAACATCGCTGGCCCGAGCCACACTGCTGGCGCCAGCACTGCCGCGGCATTCCTGTCACACTTTGTGAAGCACTACCAGCAGGGCTGGCTGCACATCGACTGCTCCGCCACCTACCGCAAAGGGGCGGTGGATCAGTGGTCAGCTGGCGCAACCGGTCTGGGGGTTCGCACCCTGGCGAACCTGCTGCTCAATAAGGCACAATAAGCGGCGCGGCCGCCCATGACCCAATTAGCGGGGCGGCGTGGCTGCCCCGTTTTTTTATCTGAAGCCATTCCGGCTTGTTGATGGAGTAACAGATGACGATACCCAATTTTGCTGATGATACGCAGGGACGCGAACTGGAAAACCTGCTGATGCTGGCGATGAACGAGCCAGCACAGCGAGCGGCTTTCTACCGCACCCTGCTGGAGTCCACGGTATTGGTACTGACTGATAACACCGCCCCTCAGGGGGAGGTGGTACTGGAGGCGGGCAGCCCGCTCAGCCTCCAGGTCTGGGAGAAGCAGGATGGCACGCGCGCGTTGCCGTTCTTCACCTCGCTGGCGGCACTGCAACGCGCCATTGAGGGGGAGCACCCCTTCCTGGCACTGCCAGCGCGGGTGCTGTTTGAGATGACCCAAGGCACCGAGCTGTTCCTGAACCCGAAAAATGAGTACGGCAAGGAGTTCACCGCGCAAGAGGTGGCGTTGCTGTTGCAGGATGGCGGCGTAAACAAGCCGCAGGAGCGGGTGGTGGAGGCCGGCCATGAGTACCTGATTGGCCAGCCAGAGCACTACCCGGCCGCAATGGTGGATGCATTGACCACCCTGTTCAGCCAGCGCAAGCCGATGCGCCGCGCCTTTCTGGCGTTGATCCATGACAAGGCCCAGGATGAGCAGCCCAACCTGCTGGTGGGGCTGGAAGTGGAGGGGGCCACCGAGCAGGAAATCGAGGATTTGATTCAGGAAGCGGGCAGCGTGGCCAGCGAGGCACTGGGGGATAACGAGGCGGTCGATTTCTGTCTGGTCTCTGAGAAGGAGCGCGGCATTAGCCACTACCTGATTCAGCACACCCAACCCTTCTACCAGCGCCGCTGGGGCAGCTGGCTACGCAACATTATCCCTTCGTCAGGCATCGCCTGACGAAGGCGGGGCCGAGGCCGCCAGCAGCAACAGGTCAATCAGCAGGATCAGGTTGGACTCAAACGAGCTGCTCTCCCCGGCCTCGGCGGCCGCGCTGCTGGCATCATCATAGAGCGGCAGATGCAGGTCACAGAGCTGCGCCAGCGAGTTCGCTGACGCGCGGGTGAAGGCCACCACCGTCATGCCAATGTTGCGGGCGATGCGCGCCTTCTCCAGCACCGCGGCGGTCTCGCCACTGCGTGAGATGGCAATAAAGACGCGGTATTTGGCGGCGTTGTGCAGGAAAATGCCACGGCTGTCACCCAACCCGGAGACCAGTGCGTTCTTCCCCAGCAGTTGCAGTTTCTTGGTAAGGTACTCAGCAAACAGCTGGGAAAAGCCGGTGCCATAGAGGAAAAAGGTCTCCTCCTCGCGCAGCAACTGGCTGAACGCCTGCTGTTTGGCGGCGGTAATAAAGCGGAAACTCCGCCGATAGTTCTCAACAAAGTGCTCGAAGGCGGCAGGCAGATCCGCTGCTTCCGTTATCTCAGGCAGGGCCGACGTGGCTGGCTGGCCGTTCAGGAGTTGCTTGATGTGGAACAGCAGTTCGCTATAACCGCTGAATCCCAGCTTATGGCACAGGCGCAGGATAGTGGCGGTAGAGACATAGGTCTCCTGCGCCAGCGTCCTAACCGTCAGGCGGCTGAGCTGATCGTCAGTGGGGTGCCGATCATCAACCAGATAGGCCAGAACACGATACTCCGCACGGGTCAGGGTATCGCCCCGTTGCAGCAGCGAAGCAAGACGATTATCCAAACACAAGCCCTCCGGCAATAGCGATGCGGCTATCCTACGGGTGGCCTGCGTTTGGGTTCAATCAAATCATCGGCTCTCTGTCAGGTTCTGCGCGGCGTGCCGCAAAGTCAGCGTGCAACACCCTGTTCATAGGCGCGTTTCAGCGCTGGCCAGTAGTCGCGGTTGGCCTCAATCATCTCATCAAGAATGGCCTTCGCATGTTGCATGGTCGGGATGGTGCGGTTCAGGGTAAAGGCCTGCAACGCCTTCTCATAACTGCCCTCCATCGTCGCTTCTACCAGCAGTTGCTCACTGGCCAGTTGCTGCTCCATCAGCCCCTTGTAGAACAGCGGGATTGCGCCCACCACCACTGGCTCCGGCCCTTGGGCGGTGATATAGGCAGGCACCTCCACCATTGCGTCATAGGGCAGGTTGGCAATTGCGCCGCGGTTCTCCACAATCACCAGATGGCGCTGGCGCAGGTCAAAGGCCAGTGAACGGGCGACATCGACAATAAATGCCCCATGCACCCCGACGTGGAAGGCATCAGGCAGGATGCCGGTCTGCTTATACTCCGCAGCGGCGGCAAACAGCTTTTTCTCCCGGCCATTCATCACCTCATTGGCGCGGGTATAGTCCGGGTCCTGATGCTCCACTATCTGGTTGGGCATCAGGTAGTACTGGAGATAGGGGTTGGGCAGGTACTCCGGGAAATGCTCCATCAGGGGCTGGATGTTGCGCCAGGTCTTCACCCAGGAGGGATCGGCGTGCTGGGGATCGGTGGCGGCGGCATCCTCCGTGAGCAGGCCGAAGCGCGCCACGTGCGCCCGCAGATCCGCCATCCGATCCACGCCATCGACAAACACTTGGGTAAACCAGCCGAAGTGGTTCAGGCCAAAGTAGTTCACCGTCACCTCCTCGCGCGGCACCCCAAGGATGGCGGCGATATTGCGCATGGCGGCCACCGGCATATCGCAGATATTGAGTACCCGCGCGTTGGGGCGCAGGCGGCGTACCCCCTCTGCGACAATCGCCGCCGGGTTGGAGTAGTTGACGATCCAGGCGCGCGCATCGGCGTAGCGCTCTACCAAATCAATTAGCTCCACCATTGGCAGGATAGTGCGCAGACCATAGGCCAGCCCGCCCGGCCCGCAGGTCTCCTGACCGACCACCCCATGCCGCAGCGGGATCTTCTCATCCTGTTCACGCATTTTGTACTGGCCGACGCGCATCTGCGCAAACACGAAGTGCGCGCCACTGAAGGCCACCTCCGGGTCGGTGGTGACGGTGAAAGTCATAGTGTCACTGTGGTCGCGGATCACCTTCTCCACCACTGGCGCAATGGTGTTCTGGCGTTCGCTGTCAATGTCATACAGGCGGATCTCCGCCAGCGGGAACGCCTCCAGCTTCAGCATCAGGCTCTTGACGATGCCGGGGGTGTAGGTGCTGCCGCCACCAGCAATCGACAGGATAAAGGGGGCCTTGTTGCCGGGTGTCTGGGTCACAGTAGTCATCAGGTGCTCCTCGTCGGTCGGTTACAGCGCGATCTCTACCGCCTCACGCATTTTCTTCACATGCAGCCCATACACCACCTGGACATTGTTGCCCTGGAGGATGACGCCACGCGCGCCAGTCTGTTTGAGCTGCTGCTCATTGATGGTGCTGGTGTCCCGCACCGTCACCCGCAGCCGGGTGTAACAGTTGTCAATCACGTCAATGTTCTGCTTGCCGCCCAGCCCGGCGATGATGCGCTGGCCCAGCCCCAAGGCTTCGTTCTCCGCCGTGATCGGCTCAGCGCCCGCTGCGCCACGTTGGCCGCGCTGCTGGTAATCCTGCTTGCTGTAGAGGCGCGTCTCCTGATCCTCCTCCTCGCGCCCCGGCGTTTTCATGTCAAAGCGCAGGATCAGGAAGCGGAAGACCGTGAAGTAGACCACCGCCATGATTGCGCCCACCAACAGGTACATCGGCCAGTTAGACTTCTCAGTGCCCAGCGGCAGGTTGTAGAGCACGAAATCAATCACGCCATTGGCACCAATGGCGTGGACGCCCAGCAGCGCGAACAGCATCATGCCAAGGCCAGCCAGCACCGCATGGGTCACGAACAGCAGCGGGGCGACAAACAGGAAGGAGAACTCCAGCGGCTCGGTCACGCCAATCAGCAGCGAGGTGAGGGCGGCTGGCAGCAGGATGGCCTTCGCCGCCGCCCGGCGCTCGGGTTTGGCCGTGCTGATCATCGCCAGCGCCGCTGCCGTCAGGCCAAACATTTTGCTGATGCCGCGCGCATCCCACATGACGGTGGGGCTAAGTTGCTTCACGGTAGGGCAGGCCATCTCCGCAAAGTAGATGTTGCGCGCGCCACGGTAGAGGGTGCCGCACACTTCCTGGCTGCCGCCCAGTTCGGTATAGAGGAAAGGCGTATAGACCAGATGGTGCAGGCCGGTGGGGATCAGGATGCGCTCCAGAAAGCCATAGATCGCCACGCCAACCGGGCCAGCACCGCGGATGCCGTAGGCAAGGGCACTGATACCCTGCTGCGCGAAAGGCCACAACTCGCTCATCACCACGCCGAGCGTAATTGCCAGCGGGATGCCAAGCATCGCCACGAAGCAGTGGCCGGAGTAGATGGCCATCACGCCAGTGAACTGGGTCGGCGAGTAGCGGTTATAGAGGATGCCAGAGATGGCGCCCGTCAGGATGCCGGCGAACACCCCCATCTCCAGCACCTGCACGCCCAGCACCATGCCCTGCCCAGCCGCGCGCATCGACTCAGCGGACGCCAGCCGCCCCTGCAGTTGCAGGGTGATGCTCATGGCGTTAATAAAGATGATGAACACCACTAACCCAATCAGGGCGGCATAGCCCTTGTCACGCTTCGCCAGCCCAATCGGGATGCCGACGGCGAACACCAGTGCCAGGTTAGCCAGAATCGAGACCGAGGATTTGGCCACCAGTTGCCCAATCTCCTGCACCAGCAGATGGTTAAGGAAGGGCACCCAGGCCGCCAGGTTGCCGTTGCCAAACAGGTTGCCGAGGGCGATGAACATCCCGACGATGGGGAGGATCAGCACCGGACCATAGAGCGATTTGCCAAAAGCTTGCAGTGCATTGACGGCACGATTCATGGTGACCTCGATATAGGATGCGTGGCGGCCGGTCGGTCAAAAGGCTGTAAATAAAACCAGCAGCGGTCAGGGAGAGGCTAACAGCAGAGTAGGTGGCTCGCCAGCTATCTGGCTGTTTTAGAAACAATTTACGGCAAAGGTTACATGTAACGGTTGGGAACGTGATCGACTTGGCATTTTTTAGCGAGGGTTTGCACAACAGTAGCATCCATTAGGCCAGCTGATATGAATGCGATCCCATATGTACACAAATGGTAGGGTTTTAGCTAAAGTTATTTTAACTAAATGTTGTGTTACCGGTAGGCAAGCGCGGCATCGCCCCCTATAATCGGCGCCATTTCACGGCGGGCTAACTTTTATGCCTGCCCCCCAGGACGTCAGACAGAGGTTGACATGACTATCGAACGTACTTTTTCCATGATCAAACCGAACGCAGTGGCCAAGAACGCCATTGGTTCTATCTACGCACGTTTCGAAGCCGCTGGTTTCAAAATCGTTGCTGCCAAAATGGTTCACCTGACCCGTGAGCAGGCTGAAGGCTTCTACGCTGAGCACAAAGGCCGCCCGTTCTTCGACGGTCTGGTTGAGTTCATGACCTCTGGCCCGATCATGATGCAGGTTCTGGAAGGCGAGAACGCCGTTCAGCGCAACCGCGACATCATGGGTGCAACCAACCCGGACAACGCTCTGGCTGGCACCCTGCGTGCTGACTACGCGGACAGCTTCACCGAGAACGCCGTTCACGGTTCTGACGCGGTAGAGTCTGCCCAGCGCGAAATCGCGTACTTCTTCACCGAAAACGAGCTGTGCCCGCGCACTCGTTAATTGGTGAATGATAGCGAACTGAAAGATTCACCTGCTGAAACAATTATTGGTTAAGCATGGGCTTTCCGCGATAGCGTCGCTATCTTAAAATTTGTACAATACTGCGCCCCGACGGAGCCTGCTCTTTCGGGGCGCATGTTTTCGCATCACGCCATGACGGCGGGGTGCACTTCCTTTGAGCCAAAAGTGTAACAACGAGGCCGCGACATCCATGTTAGAATCAACAGCTTCTGGGCAAACCGTGTCTGAAACTTCCCACTCTCCTGCGTCCGCCGTACAAACGGTCAAACCGGCTGCGGAAAAAATTAACCTCCTCAACCTCAACCGCCAGCAGATGCGCGAATTTTTCGCCGAGCTGGGTGAGAAACCCTTCCGCGCCGATCAGGTCATGAAGTGGATGTACCACTACTGCTGCGACGATTTCGAGCAGATGACCGACATCAACAAGGTACTGCGCAACAAGTTGCAGCAGATTGCCGAGATCCGCGCGCCGGAAGTGGTGGAGGAGCAGCGCTCCGCAGATGGCACCATCAAGTGGGTCATCCTGGTTGGTGACCAGCGTGTAGAGACGGTTTACATCCCGGAAGATGACCGCGCGACCCTGTGCGTCTCCTCCCAGGTCGGTTGCGCGCTGGAGTGCAAATTCTGTTCGACCGCGCAGCAGGGCTTCAACCGCAACCTACGCGTCTCCGAAATTATCGGCCAGGTATGGCGCGCCGCCAAAATCATTGGCGCGGCCAAAGTGACCGGCCAACGCCCCATCACCAATGTGGTGATGATGGGCATGGGTGAGCCGCTGCTCAACCTGAACAACGTGGTGCCGGCCATGGAGATCATGCTGGATGATTTCGGTTTTGGCCTCTCCAAACGCCGTGTGACCCTCTCCACCTCTGGTGTAGTGCCGGCGCTGGACAAGCTGGGCGACATGATCGACGTGGCGCTGGCCATCTCGCTGCACGCGCCGAACGATACCATCCGTGATGAGATCGTGCCGATCAATAAGAAGTACAACATTGAAACCTTCCTGGCCGCGGTACGCCGCTACCTGGAGAAGTCCAATGCCAATCAGGGCCGCGTGACCATTGAGTACGTGATGCTCGACCACGTCAACGACGGCACCGAGCATGCCCATGAGCTGGCAGCCCTGCTGAAAGAGACCCCTTGCAAGATCAACCTGATCCCGTGGAACCCCTTCCCGGGCGCACCTTATGGACGCAGCTCGAATAGTCGCGTTGATCGCTTTGCCAAAGTGTTGATGGAATATGGTTTTACGACTATTGTCCGTAAGACCCGCGGTGACGACATTGACGCCGCCTGCGGACAGTTGGCGGGCGAGGTGATCGACCGAACCAAGCGTACCCTGAAGAAGAAGATGGCAGGGGAGCCGATTTCGGTAAAAGCACTCTGAGCCTGGCCTGAGGGCGTGGCGGGTTAAGCCGCCGCGCCTCCCTCTCGCAGATTCGGAACGGCACGGGCTGCCGCGTTCCAGGGAATGAAACGCATGTTGCTGAAAATGTTGTGGAAGAGGCCACTGCTGGCTTCGGGACTGCTGGCGGCAGGGCTGCTGGCAGGGTGCGCCAGCTCTGGGCCAAGTGAGCCGGAAACGGACGCTGGCGCGCCAGCGGATGCCCGCCTGCAGTTAGGGCTGAGCTATCTGTCGCAGGGCAATTTGCCCGCCGCGCGGCAGAACCTGGAGAAGGCGGTGAAGGCCGCCCCACAGGATTACCGCACCCAGCTTGGCATGGCGCTCTACGCGCAGCGTGTCGGGGAAAATGAGGACGCGCAACAGCGCTACCAGCGCGCCCTGCAACTGGCCCCGCGAAATGGCACCGTCATGAATAATTACGGTGCGTTTTTGTGTAGTTTAGGGCAGTATGTACCGGCACAACAGCAGTTTAGCGCCGCCGCCACCGCACCCGATACTGGCCAGGTGGCTGACAGCCTGGAGAACGCTGGCTACTGCTTTTTGCAGGCCAATCAACAGGATGATGCGCGGGTATTGCTGGGCCGGGCATTGAAGGTCGACCCTGACAAAGGGACGCACCTGCTGGCAGAGGCTGAACGCCGTTTCAGCGAGGGGCGACGCGATCAGGCGCGGCTGTTGCTGGAGGTTTACCAACATATTCTGCCGGCCAGTGCCGACAGCTTATGGTTACAGATTCGTTTCGCCGCGCTGGATGGCCGCCAGGACAAGCTCGAACGTTATGGCAGGCAGTTGGCGCGAAGTTTTCCACAATCCAAACAGTACCAGCAGTTTCTAGCTAATGAATACTGAAGCCTCTCAAGATCACATCTCCAAAACGACGGGCGAGCGCCTGCGTCAGGCCCGCGAACAGCTTGGGTTGAGCCAGCAGGCAGTGGCCGAGCGCCTGTGCCTGAAAGTCTCCACGGTACGTGACATCGAAGATGACAACGCGCCGCCAGACCTGGCTTCTACCTTCCTGCGCGGCTATATCCGCTCTTATGCGCGGCTGGTGCACGTCCCGGAAGAGGAGCTGCTGCCGCTGATGGCCAAGCAGACGCCGGTTCGTGCGGCAAAAGTCGCGCCCATGCAGAGCTTCTCCCTCGGCAAGTCACGCAAGAAGCGCGACGGCTGGCTGATGGGGTTCACCTGGTTAATCGTGTTTGTGGTGCTCGGGCTGACCGGCGCATGGTGGTGGCAGAACCATCAGGCCCAGCAGCAGGAGATCGCCACCATGGCTGACCATAGCTCCGCACAGCTTTCCCAGGGCGATGCCCAGCCTATTCCATTGGGCAACGGCGATGACAGCAGCGACGCGACCGGCACGCCGCCGGACAGCGCCGCCACGCCTGCCCAGCCGGTTGCCATCGCGCCGCAGACCCCGGCTGCCACCGCGCAGACCCCTGCGCCGGTTGACCAGGCTCCAGCCGCGGTCTCCCCGGCTCAGGCCCCGGTTGCCGCGCCGGTGACCACCCCGGCAGAAGCGGCTCCGGCCGCTGACGCCGGGACAATTGTCATGAATTTCAACGCCGACTGCTGGCTGCAAGTGAATGACGCGACAGGCAAAACCCTGTTCAGCGGCATCCAGAAAAGCGGCGGCAAGCTGAACCTGAACGGCACGGCGCCGTTTAAACTGAAAATCGGCGCGCCGCGTGCGGTCGAGATCCAGTATCAGGGTAAGCCGGTTGATCTCAGTCAATTCATCAAGACAAACCGTGTTGCGCGCCTGACACTGACTGCCGAATAATAGGGCACCCGCGTCATGCGCCCGCAGCAATGGAGAGCAAGAAATGCATAACCAAGCACCCATTACCCGCCGCAAATCAAAACGGATTTACGTCGGACAGGTGCCTATTGGTGATGGTGCACCGATTGCCGTGCAATCGATGACCAACACCCGTACCACCGATGTCGAAGCGACCGTTAAACAGATTAAGTCCCTGGAACGCGTGGGCGTGGACATCGTTCGCGTCTCCATCCCGACCATGGATGCCGCTGAGGCGTTTAAACTGATCAAGCAACAGGTCAACGTGCCGCTGGTGGCGGATATTCACTTTGACTACCGTATCGCGCTGAAAGTGGCGGAGTACGGCGTGGACTGCCTGCGCATCAACCCCGGCAACATCGGCAACGAGTCACGCATCCGCACCGTGGTGGATTGCGCCCGCGACAACAACATTCCGATTCGCATCGGCGTCAACGGCGGCTCCCTGGAGCGCGACCTGCAAGAGAAGTATGGCGAACCGACCCCGCAGGCCCTGCTGGAGTCCGCCATGCGCCACGTTGACATCCTTGACCGCCTCAACTTTGACCAGTTCAAGGTGAGCGTCAAGGCCTCCGACGTCTTCCTGGCGGTGGAAGCCTACCGCCTGCTGGCCAAGCAGATTGACCAGCCGCTGCACCTCGGCATCACCGAGGCGGGCGGCGCGCGTGCTGGCGCGGTGAAGTCGGCGATTGGCCTTGGTCTGCTGCTCTCTGAGGGCATCGGCGACACGCTGCGCATCTCCCTCGCCGCTGACCCGGTGGAGGAGGTGAAGGTGGGCTTCGACATCCTCAAATCCCTGCGCATCCGCTCGCGCGGCATCAACTTCATCGCCTGCCCGACCTGCTCCCGCCAGGAGTTTGACGTTATCGGCACCGTGAACGCGCTGGAGCAGCGGCTCGAGGACATCATCACACCGATGGATGTCTCCATCATCGGCTGCGTGGTCAACGGGCCGGGCGAGGCGCTGGTCTCCACCCTCGGCGTCACCGGCGGCCACAACAAGAGTGGCTTCTATGAGGACGGCGTTCGCCAGCGTGACCGCTTCGACAACGAGCAGATGATCGACCAGCTGGAAGCCAAGATTCGCGCCAAGGCAGCGATGATGGATGAAAGCAAGCGCATCGTGATCAACACGCAAGAGTGACATCGGTAGCGGGCTGCAGTGGCGGCCCGTTTTCTATTGAACCCGCCGGGGCGCCCGCATTGAACCGCGGCAGGCAAAGCCCCTATAATCGGGTTCATTTTTTGTATTAAGACAATAGAGAACTGACGTGGCAAAGAACATTCAAGCCATTCGCGGCATGAACGACTACCTGCCGGAAGAGACGGCATTATGGCAGCGTATTGAGGGCACCCTGAAGCAGGTGCTGAGCGGCTACGGCTACAGTGAGATCCGCCTGCCGATTGTAGAGCAGACCCCGTTGTTCAAGCGCGCCATCGGCGAAGTGACCGATGTGGTTGAGAAAGAGATGTACACCTTTGACGACCGCAACGGCGAGAGCCTGACCCTGCGCCCGGAAGGGACGGCAGGCTGCGTGCGCGCCGGCATTGAGCATGGTCTGCTGTACAATCAGGAACAGCGACTGTGGTACATCGGCCCGATGTTCCGCTACGAGCGTCCGCAGAAGGGGCGCTACCGCCAGTTCCACCAACTCGGCGCGGAAGTGTTCGGCCTGCAAGGCCCGGACATTGATGCCGAGCTGATCCTGCTGACCGCCCGCTGGTGGAAGGCTCTGGGCATCGCAGAGCACGTGGCGCTGGAGCTGAACTCCATCGGTTCGCTGGAGGCGCGCGCCAACTACCGCGACGCGCTGGTGGCCTTCCTGGAGCAGCATGAGTCCGTGCTGGACGAAGATTGCAAACGCCGCATGTACAGTAACCCGCTGCGCGTGCTCGACTCGAAAAACCCGGACGTGCAGCGCCTGCTGAATGACGCGCCGGTGCTGGGTGACTACCTGGATGAGGAGTCAAAACAACACTTTTCCGGCCTGTGTGAACTTTTGGACCAGGCAGGCATCCCATATACGGTCAATCAGCGGCTGGTTCGCGGCCTCGACTACTACAACCGCACCGTGTTTGAGTGGGTCACCACCAGCCTCGGCGCGCAGGGCACGGTCTGTGCCGGCGGCCGTTACGACGGTCTGGTTGAGCAGCTTGGCGGGCGCGCCACCCCGGCGGTCGGTTTCGCCATGGGCCTGGAGCGTTTGGTACTGCTGGTGCAGGCAGTCAACCCGGAGTTCAAGGCACCTGCCACGGTGGATATCTATGTTATCTCCTCCGGCGCGGGCACCCAGAGCGCGGCGATGGCGCTGGCAGAGCGCGTGCGTGATGAGGTGCCGCACCTGCGGCTGATGACCAACTACGGTGGCGGCAACTTCAAGAAGCAGTTCGCCCGGGCAGACAAGTGGGGCGCACGCGTGGCTCTGGTGCTCGGCGAAAATGAGGTGGCGGCCCAGCAGGTGGTGGTGAAAAACCTGCAAAGTGGTGAACAAGAGACGCTGGCGCAAAGCGAGATCGCGGCGCGTCTGTCAACGATGTTAGGTTAAGGAGAGGGTCACCGTGGAAGTCTATACCACTGAAAACGAACAGGTCGATGTGATTCGCCGCTTCTTCTCGGAGAACGGCAAGGCATTGGCGGTTGGCGTGGTGCTGGGCATTGGTGCCCTGTTGGGGTGGCGCTACTGGCAGAGCCACCAGTCAACAGCGCTGGCAGGGGCGTCGGTTGCCTATCAGAAAGCGACAGAGGCCCTGGCGGCGAATAAGCCGGAAGGGGTGAAGGCCACCGAGCAGTTCGTGCAGGCCAACGACAACAACTATGGCGCATTTGCCGCCCTGCAACTGGCACAGCACTACGTTAACCAGAAAGATTACGCGGCGGCGGAGAAGCAGCTGGCGCAGGCCAGCACCCTGACCAAGGATGAGAACCTGCTGCCACTGATCGCGCTGCGTCAGGCTCGCCTCCAACTGCAACAGAACAAGCTGGATGACGCGCTCAAGACGCTGGATGGCGTCAAGGGCGCGAGCTGGTCAGCGATGGTGCAGGACATCCGTGGGGATGTTCTGGTGCGCAAGGGTGACCTGAAAGGCGCGCGTGACGCATACAGTAAAGGCATCGATGCGAAGGCTTCGCAGGCGCAAGAGGCGCTGCTGCGCATGAAGTTAAATAATTTGGCCAGCTAAGGGGATGCCAATGCAATTGCGGAAAACACTCTTGGTAGGATTGGTTTCAACGGCCCTACTGAGTGGGTGCTCACTGTTTAGCGGTGAAGAGGACGTGGTCACCATGTCCCCACTGCCGAAAGTGGAAAATCAATTTACGCCGACCAAGGTCTGGGACGTCTCCGTGGGCGACGGCATCGGTGAGTTTTACTCCAACCTGCGCCCGGCCTGGCAGGGCAGCAGCGTGTTCGCCGCTGACCGCGACGGTCTGGTGAAGGCGCTGGATGCCGACAGCGGCAAAGAGATCTGGAAGGTTGACCTGTCTGAGAAGACCGGCTTCTTCTCCAGTAACCGCCCGGCGCTGCTCTCCGGCGGCCTGACAGTCTCTGGCAGCCACGTCTATGTCGGCAGCGAGCGCGCCGTGGTCTATGCACTGAACAGCAGTGACGGCCAGGTTGCCTGGAAAACCCGTGTAGCGGGCGAAGCGGTCTCCCGCCCGGTGGTCAGCGATGGTCTGGTGCTGGTACACACCAGCAACGGCATGTTGCAGGGGCTGAGCGAGACGGACGGCACCGTGCAGTGGACGGTGAACCTGGATATGCCTTCCCTGAGCCTGCGTGGCGAATCTGCCCCTACCACCGCCTTCGGTGCAGCGATTGTCGGCGGCGACAATGGCCGCGTCAGCGCGGTGCTGATGAAAGAGGGCCAGTTGATCTGGCAACAGCGCATCTCCCAGCCAAGCGGTGCCACGGAGATTGACCGTCTGAATGACGTGGACACCACGCCAGTTGTGGTCGAGGGCGTGGTCTACGCACTCGGCTACAACGGCAACCTGGTGGCGCTGGATCTGCGCTCTGGCCAGATCGTCTGGCGACGTGAAGTGGGATCGGTCAGCGACTTTATCGTCGATGCCGGTCGCATCTTTATTGTCGATCAAGATGACCGCGTTGTGGCGCTCAACACCCAGGGCGGCGTCAGCCTGTGGCGGCAGAGCGATCTGCTGCACCGCAACCTGACCGCGCCGGTGTTGTATAATGGTTATCTGGTGGTCGGTGATGCCGAAGGCTATCTGCACTGGATCAATACGGATGATGGCCGTTTCGTGGCCCAGCACAAAGTAGACGGCTCCGGCCTGCTCAGCGCGCCGGTCGTGGCGAGCGATAAATTGCTGGTACAAGCGAAAAGCGGTGACGTTTACGCGTTCACCCGCTAACATTCGGTAACATACCTTGGGCCGCGTTGGCGGCTCCCCAACGGCTCCTGTTGATCAGGGGCCGTTTCGTCTTTTTGAAACGCATCGCCCGCTATACATGGGTTTTGCGTAACATGTTGATTTATAAGTAATGAGGCTGCAACAATGATACCTGTCGTCGCGCTGGTCGGGCGCCCGAATGTGGGTAAATCCACCCTGTTTAACCGTTTGACCAAAACGCGTGATGCGTTAGTGGCGGATTTCCCCGGGCTGACGCGTGACCGCAAGTATGGTCGTGCAGAAGTGGAAGGCAACGAGTTCATCATCGTCGATACCGGCGGGATTGATGGCACGGAAGATGGCGTGGAAACGCACATGGCCGGCCAGTCGCTGAAAGCGATTGAAGAGGCGGACATCGTGCTGTTCATGGTCGATGCGCGCGCGGGCCTGATGCCAGCGGATGAGGGCATCGCCAAGCACCTGCGCAGCCGCGAGAAGGCCACCTTCCTGGTCGCCAACAAGGTGGATGGCCTTGACGCTGACGCCGCCGCCGCGGACTTCTACTCCCTTGGCATGGGCGAAGTGCACGCCATCGCGGCCTCCCATGGCCGTGGCATCACCCAGCTGATTGAGCACGTACTGCTGCCGTTCGTCGATCACGAAGAGCCGGCTGAGCTGACGGAAGAGGAGGCGAACGCCGCCTACTGGGCCGAGCAGCTGGGCGAGGAGGCGGAAGCCGCCGCTGCCGCAGAAGCGGAAGAGGAGGATTTCGATCCGGAGAGCCTGCCGATCAAACTGGCCATCGTGGGCCGCCCGAACGTCGGCAAATCCACCCTGACCAACCGCATCCTCGGCGAAGAGCGCGTGGTGGTCTATGACATGCCCGGCACCACCCGTGACAGCATCTACATCCCAATGGTGCGTGACGAGCGCGAATACGTGCTGATCGACACCGCTGGCGTGCGCAAGCGCGGCAAAGTGACCGACACCGTAGAGAAGTTCTCCGTCATCAAAACCCTGCAGGCGATTGAAGACGCCAACGTGGTGCTGCTGGTGATTGACGCGCGCGAAGGCATCTCCGATCAGGATCTGTCGCTGCTCGGCTTTGTGCTTAACAGCGGTCGCTCGCTGGTGATCGTGGTCAACAAGTGGGATGGCCTGTCGCAGGAGATCCGCGACCAGGTGAAAGAGACGCTGGATCTGCGTCTGGGCTTCATTGACTTCGCCCGCATCCACTTTATCTCCGCCCTGCATGGCAGCGGCGTCGGCAACCTGTTTGAGTCGGTTAACGAAGCCTACCGCTGCGCCACCCGCCGCGTCGGCACCTCGCTGCTGACCCGCATCATGCAGATGGCCGCCGATGACCACCAGCCGCCGCTGGTGCGTGGCCGTCGCGTGAAGCTGAAATATGCCCACGCCGGTGGCTACAATCCGCCGATCGTGGTGATCCACGGCAACCAGGTGCAGGATCTGCCGGACTCCTACAAGCGTTACCTGATGAACTACTATCGCCGCTCGCTGGAGGTGATGGGGACGCCGATCCGCATCCAGTTCAAAGAGGGTGAGAACCCGTTTGCTGGCAAGCGTAACACCTTGACGCCAAACCAGATGCGCAAGCGTAAGCGCCTGATGAGCCACCTGAAAAAGAGCAAATAACCGACGCGGGATGCACCATTAAGTGCATCCCGTTTTTTTTGAGAAGGAAAAGGGATGATGTGGCAGACCTGGAGTTTTGCACTGGGCGTGACCGTGCCCAACCTGTTGTTGCTGGTGTTAGGGATTTTTTTGAAGCGCGTTAACATCATGGATGACCACTTCTGCGACAAGGCCAGCCGGGTCGTCTTCAACGTCGCGTTACCCTGCCTGCTGTTTTTCAGCGTCTCCACCCACAATAGCGAAGCTGGCCACAACCTGCCGCTGGCAGTGTATGGCGGTCTGGCGACCCTCGTCAGTTTCCTGCTGCTGGAGTTGGCGGCGCTGAAGCTGGTCAAGGATCCGCGTGAGCGCGGCATTTTTGTACAGGGTGCTTTTCGTGCCAACACCGGCATCGCCGGGCTGGCCTACGCCTCGCTGGCGTTTGGCAAAGAGGGGGTGGCGCTTGGCTCGATGTATATTGCCGTCACCGTTATCCTGTTCAATGTGCTGTCAGTGATTACCCTGAGCCGCAGCTTGCAGACCGGGGCAGGGAAGGGGCCGAGCCTCGCCTCCATCCTGCGCGGCATTGTCACCAACCCGCTGATTATCGGTTTGGTGCTGGGCCTGCTGTTCAAGCAGACCCACTGGACGATGCCGGGCGCGATTTACTCCACCGGGGAGTTTATCTCTGGCATGGCGCTGCCACTGGCGATGCTCTGTGCCGGGGCCAGCCTTGACTGGCGCGCGATGTTCCGTAGCTCCAATGTCGCTGCCTCCTCCTCCATCGCACGGGTACTGGTGGTGCCGGGGCTGATGACCCTTGGCGCGGCACTGTTCGGCTTTACCGGCGCGGCGCTGGGTGTGATTTTCCTCTTCTCCTGCACTCCCACCGCCGCTGGCAGTTATGTGATGACGCGGGCGATGGGCGGTAACGCCACGCTGGCGGCGAACATCATCGCCCTCACCACCCTTGGCTCCTTCTTCACCACCGCGCTGGGGCTGGCGCTGCTGCGCAGCCTCAATCTGGTGTAACCTCAGGGCGCCCGCTGGGCCAGACGCTCAAACTCCTTGGCGTCATGGCTACAGAACATCTGTACACCGGCCTGCGGGTCGCAGGAGATCGCCCGCAGCCGCTGCTGGTTGTGGCGGCGCGCGGTGCGATCCTGCTCCATCATCCACTGGTAGAAGCGCAGGCCGGGCGTGCAGTGGCGCTCCGGCTGGCCCACCTCATCCCGGTAGAAGTAGGCGTCACCAGCGTGCAGCAACCAGCCGTCGCCCTGACGGATCGCCACCCCGGCGTGGCCGGTGGTGTGGCCCGCCAGCGGGATCAGCAGCACCTCCGGCGGCAGGCCGGTTAGGCCGCGTACCGCGTCAAAGCCGTTCCATCCCTCGCCACCCGGCTGGTAGAAGTGCCACTGGCGCACCTGCTCCCACTGGCTGTCGCGGTAGCGCGCGTGGCGTAGCCAGTTGCGGCGGTTGCGGGCGGCGTCTGCTTCCTGTTGCAGCACGTGCACCTGGGCGTGCGGGAAGTCGCTCAGCCCGCCAGCGTGGTCAAAATCGAGATGGGTCAGCACGATGTGGCGCACGTCCTGGGGTGAGAAGCCGCGCTGCGTGATTTGCGCCAGCGCGGTGTCCTGTTGGCGGTAGCGGATGTTGTTCAGCATACGGAAGAAGGGGGAGAGGCGCTGCCGTGGGTAGGCCATATCGGTGCTGCCAAAGCCGGTATCCACCAGCACTAGCCCATGCTGCGCCGTCTCCAGCAGCAGGCAGTGGCAGGTGAGTTGCGCGGTCAGCCCCTTGCTGAATCCGTCAAAAAAGGCGCCGCCCAGCGGGCACATGCAGCCGCAGTTGAGGTGATGGATATGCATAGCGCTCCTTATCATGGGGGTAAGTGGTTAAGTGTATGCCAAGCCGGGAAAGTTGCCCGCCGCCGCAGAGGCGCTACACTGGAGGGTGCCGGCGTCTGCCGGCGGGAGAGCCAAAAGGAGAGCATGATGATGGCAACCTGTCCTGTCTGCGCACAGGCGATGAGCGAGCAAAACGGCCACTACCTCTGCCCGAAGGGGCACGGTGAGTTTCGTCAGGAGGCGGCCTGCCCGGAGTGCGGCCTGCCGCTGGAGGTGTTGAAGGCCTGTGGCGCGGTGGACTACTTCTGTCCCAACGGCCACGGCCTGATCTCTAAAATGCGGGTAAAGTTCTGCTATATCAAAGAGAAAGGCTAGCGCGACGGCTCATCCGGCACGCCGTCGCCATCCAGATCGCCTGACTTCCACAGCTGGATCAGCTCCTGCGGCGTGCGCGTCTCCGGGATCTCCAGCACCCAGTTCTGATAGCTGGCCGAGGTGAAGTGGATCTCCAGCCGGAAGTAGCGCTGGTCGCCACTGCCGGCGCGGCCGGGTTGCTGCTCCGCATAGGGCAGCAGTTGGTTGATCAGCTGGCACAAGCGCGCGCGCGTCTCGTCACTCACCTCTGACAGGCAGATGCGGCGCGGCCCGCTCAGTTTGGGGATGAAGGCGAAGCCCCCCTCCCGCACCAAAATAATCACCGCGTCTGGCCGCAGCTCTGAAAGCTGTTTCATCACAGCACCCCCACTTGCTCCCATGCCGCCTGTACCGCCTGGGCGGTGGCATCATCAAAACGCTGCCCGGCATGGCGTACGGTAAATTGGGCGAAGGTGGCGAAGTCAGCATCCTGCGGCAGGGTTTTGTCGCACACCGTGTCATACCAGGCATAGCCAGCGCGCTCCCAGGCGAAGCCGCCGAGGGCGGTAGCCGCCAGGTAGAAGGCGCGGTTCGGGATGCCGGAGTTGAGGTGGACGCCACCGTTGTCATCACGTGTCTGGATATAGTCCCTCATGTGCGCGGGCTGCGGATCCTTGCCGAGCAGCGGATCGTCATAGGCGGTGCCCGGCTCTGACATCGATCGCAGCCCCTTGCCATTGATCCCCTTCGCCAGCAGCCCCTCGCCGATGATCCAGTCCGCCTGTTCCGCGGTCTGCTGGCGCTGGAACTGCTTCACCAGCGAGCCGAACACATCGGAGAGCGACTCATTTAGCGCGCCCGCCTGCTGGAAGTAGATCAACCCCGCCTCACTCTCGGTGACGCCGTGCGCCAGCTCGTGGCCGACCACGTCGATGGCGATGGTGAAGCGGTTGAAGATCTCCCCGTCGCCGTCGCCAAACACCATCTGCGCGCCGTTCCAGAAGGCGTTCTGGTAATTCTTGTCATAGTGGACGGTGCCGGCCAGCACCAGCCCCTTGCCATCCAGCGAGTTGCGCCGATACGCCTGCCAGAAGAAGTCATAGGTCACGCCAAGGTAGTCATAGGCCTCTGTCACGGCGATATCGTCGGTGGCGGGCTGCCCCTCGCTGCGCACCAGTTGCCCCGGCAGGTCGGTATCATTTTGCGCGTCATAGAGCGTGCGCTGTACCTCGCCGGGTGTGGCGACATCTGCCACTTCCTGACGAGGGAATGGCTCTGCCATCAGGGTGCGGACATGGGTCAGGGTCTGCTGGGCGCGGGTGCGCTGCGGCTCGGTGCCGTGCTCGACAATGCGTCGCAGGATGTAGGGGGGAATTACGCTGTATCGTACGGTGGAATGACCGTCGCTCATGCCAATCTCCTTGTCAAAGATGCCTGGACAGGCGGAGTACTGCGGGGCGGCCAGTGATAACCGCCTGATTAACAGTATAGTCCTTGCACAAGGGGCGGCGAGGATTTACCCAATCCTGACACGAGGGTCAGGATTTTGGCGTGCGTTTGCGGGCGGGCTTGAGGGGCGTGACCTGGGTGATTTCACTCTCCACCCAGCCATCGGCCAGCCGCGTGGTGAGCCGTTCGCCCGGCGTGGCCTGCGCCACCTGCTTCAGCACCTCGCCGCTGGGGGCGGTGGTAACGCTGTAGCCGCGCGCCAGCGTCGCCAGCGGGCTGACCGCCTCCAGCTGGGTACAGGCGGTGGCGAAGCGCTGGCGCTGCTCGGCCAGTTGCTGCGCCAGTGCCTGATTCAGCCGGTAGCGCAGCGCCTGCACCCGCTGCTGGGTGCGGTGGATGCGGGTCTGCGGCGGGTGCTGCATCAGCCGCTGTTGCAGGCGATCCGCCCGGCGCAGCAGTTGGCGCAGATGCTGCTGCATCGCCTCGTCTAGCCGGCGGCGCAGGCGGAACAGCGCGGTCTGCTGGCGCGACAGCCGCAGTTGCGGGTGCTGCTGTTGCAGGCGATGGTGCAGGCGGGTGAAGCGGCGCGACTGCTGGGCGAGGAAGTAGTCCATCGCCATCTCCAGCCGCTGCTGCTGGGACTGGATCTGGCGCAGCAGCTCCAGCTGGTTGCGGCTGATCAGCTCGGCGGCGGCGGAGGGGGTCGGCGCACGCAGGTCAGCAACAAAATCGGCGATGGTGACGTCCGTCTCGTGGCCGACGGCGCTCACCACCGGGATGCGGCTGGCAAAAATGGCGCGCGCCACCCGCTCATCGTTGAAGCTCCAGAGATCCTCCAGCGAGCCGCCGCCGCGCCCGACAATCAGCACGTCACACTCGTTGCGGCGGTTGGCCGTCTCGATGGCGCGCACGATCATCGCTGGCGCGTCGGCACCCTGCACCAGCGTCGGGTAGATGATGACCGGCAGCGACGGATCGCGCCGTTTCAGCACCTGCAACACATCGTGCAGCGCCGCGCCGCTGGCGGAGGTGATCACCCCGACGCAGCGCGCCGGTGAGGGCAGGGGCTGCTTGAACTGGGCGTCGAACAGCCCCTCGTCCGCCAGCGCCTGTTTCAGCTGCTCATAGCGCTGTTGCAACAGCCCCTCGCCAGCGGGCTGCATACTCTCGGCAATCAGCTGGTAGTCGCCACGCGGCTCGTAGAGGGTGATGGTGGCGCGCATCAGCACCTGTTGGCCGTTCTGCGGGCGGAAGGTGGTGCGGCGGTTGGCATTGCGAAACATGGCGCAGCGCACCTGGGCACGGTCATCCTTCAGCGTGAAGTACCAGTGGCCGGAAGCGGGCTGTGACAGGTTGGAGATTTCGCCGGAGAGCCAGATCTGACCCATCTCTCCCTCCAGCAGTTGTCGCACCGTCTGGTTGAGGCGGCTAACCGTGAAAATTCCTGATGAAGTAGAGTTCGGCATGTGATCTTGATCAAGTTTTATAACAGACACTTAATTGGTCGATACTACATGGCTGAAGGGGGTAATCAAGGTTTTTCCGAAAAAAGTACTGGAGGCAATCGATTACGCTCTGTATAATGCCGCGGCAATATTTTATCCCTTTCGCAGCCCACCCTGGTGAGATATTGCCCATGCTACGTATCGTAAAAGAAGCCCTGACGTTTGATGACGTTCTGCTCGTTCCCGCTCACTCCACCGTTCTGCCGAACACGGCCGATCTCAGCACCCAACTGACGGCGAAAATCCGCCTGAACATCCCCATGCTCTCTGCCGCCATGGACACCGTGACCGAGTCCGGTCTGGCCATCGCCCTTGCGCAGGAAGGCGGTCTGGGGTTCATCCACAAGAACATGCCGATCGAGCGCCAGGCTGAAGAAGTCCGCCGGGTGAAGAAGCACGAGAGCGGCGTGGTTGCTGACCCGCAGACCGTGACCCCGTCCACCACCCTGCGTCAGGTGAAAGAGCTGACTGCGCGCAACGGTTTCGCTGGCTACCCGGTAGTGACCGAAGAGAACGAGCTGGTGGGCATCATCACTGGCCGTGACGTGCGCTTCGTGACCGACCTCGACCAGCCGGTGACCGCCGTGATGACGCCGAAAGCGCGTCTGGTGACGGTGCAAGAGGGCGAGGCCCGCGACGTGGTACTGCAAAAGATGCACGAGAAGCGCGTTGAGAAAGCGCTGGTGGTGGATGACAGCTTCCACCTGCTCGGCATGATCACCGTAAAAGATTTCCAGAAAGCGGAGCGCAAGCCCAACGCCTGTAAAGACGAGCATGGGCGTCTGCGCGTGGGTGCCGCCGTGGGCGCAGGCCCGGGCAACGAAGCGCGCGTTGACGCGCTGGTCGCCGCAGGCGTTGACGTGCTGCTGATTGACTCCTCCCACGGCCACTCCGAAGGCGTGCTGCAACGCATCCGCGACACCCGCGCCAAATACCCTGACCTGCAGATCGTGGGCGGCAACGTCGCCACCGCCGCGGGCGCGAAAGCGCTGGTGGAAGCGGGCGTCAGCGCCGTGAAAGTGGGCATCGGCCCCGGCTCCATCTGTACCACCCGCATCGTGACCGGCGTGGGCGTGCCGCAGATCACCGCCATCGCGGACGCAGTGGAAGCGCTGGAAGGCACCGGCATCCCGGTGATTGCCGACGGCGGCATCCGCTTCTCCGGTGACATCGCAAAAGCACTGGCCGCGGGCGCCTCCTGCGTGATGGTCGGCTCGATGCTGGCCGGCACCGAAGAGTCCCCTGGCGAGATCGAACTCTATCAGGGCCGCTCCTTCAAATCCTACCGCGGCATGGGCTCGCTGGGCGCGATGTCCAAAGGCTCCTCCGACCGCTACTTCCAGACCGACAACGCCGCTGACAAGCTGGTGCCAGAAGGGATCGAAGGCCGCGTGGCCTACAAAGGGATGCTGAAGGCGATTGTCCACCAGCAGATGGGCGGCCTGCGCTCCTGCATGGGCCTGACCGGTTGCCCGACCATTGAGGCGCTGCGCACCAAGGCCGAGTTTGTCCGCATCAGCGGCGCCGGCATCCAGGAGAGCCACGTGCACGATGTGACCATCACCAAAGAGTCACCGAACTACCGCATGGGCTGATGATCACGGCGGCGGCCTGGGGCCACCGCCTGCTATTTTCTTTTTCTTGTTTGGAATTCGTCTCACATGTCAAAAAATATCCATAAGCATCGTATCCTGATCCTGGATTTTGGTTCTCAGTACACCCAGTTGGTTGCGCGCCGCGTCCGTGAGATCGGCGTCTATTGTGAACTGTGGGCATGGGACGTCACTGAAGCGCAGATCCGCGACTTCAACCCAAGCGGCATCATCCTCTCCGGCAGCCCGGAGAGCACCACGGCAGAGAACAGCCCGCGCGCGCCAGAGTACGTTTTCAACGCTGGCGTGCCGGTGTTCGGCGTCTGCTATGGCATGCAGACCATGGCGATGCAACTCGGCGGCCACGTAGAAGGCTCCAACGAGCGCGAGTTCGGCTACGCGCAGGTGGAGATTCAGGCACAGAGCGAGTTGATCCGTGACATCCAGGACTCCCTCAGCCCGACCGGCCAGCCGCTGCTGGACGTCTGGATGAGCCACGGCGACAAAGTCACCGCCATCCCGTCTGACTTCGTTACCGTTGCCAGCACCGACACCTGCCCGTTTGCCATCATGGCGAACGAGGAGAAGCGTTTCTACGGCGTACAGTTCCACCCGGAAGTGACCCACACCCGTCAGGGCCAGCGTATGCTGGAGCGTTTCGTGCTGGACATCTGCGGCTGTGAGGCCCTCTGGACGCCAGCCTCGATCATCGAGGATACGGTGGAACGCCTGAAGCAGCAGATCGGCGACGATCAGGTGATTCTGGGCCTCTCCGGCGGCGTGGACTCCTCCGTGACCGCGCTGCTGCTGCACCGCGCCATCGGCGACCGCCTGACCTGCGTCTTCGTTGACAACGGCCTGCTGCGCCTGAACGAAGCGGATCAGGTGCTGGAGATGTTCGGCGACCACTTCGGCCTGAACATCGTGCACGTACCGGCCGAAGATCGCTTCCTGTCGGCGCTGGCAGGCATTAACGACCCAGAAGCCAAGCGCAAGACCATCGGCCGCGTGTTCGTTGAGGTGTTCGACGAAGAGGCGAGCAAGCACGAAGAGTTCAAGTGGCTGGCGCAGGGCACCATCTACCCGGATGTGATTGAGTCTGCCGCCTCTGCCACTGGCAAGGCGCACGTCATCAAGTCGCACCACAACGTTGGCGGCCTGCCGAAAGAGATGAAGCTGGGTCTGGTCGAGCCGCTGAAAGAGCTGTTCAAGGACGAAGTGCGCAAGATCGGCCTGGAGCTGGGCCTGCCGTACGACATGCTCTACCGCCACCCGTTCCCAGGCCCAGGCCTCGGCGTGCGCGTGCTGGGTGAAGTGAAGAAGGAGTACTGCGACCTGCTGCGCCGCGCGGACGCCATCTTCATCGAAGAGCTGCACAAAGCCGACCTCTACAACAAGGTCAGCCAGGCCTTCACGGTGTTCCTGCCGGTGCGCTCCGTCGGCGTAATGGGCGATGGCCGCAAATATGACTGGGTTGTCTCCCTGCGTGCGGTCGAGACCATCGACTTCATGACCGCGCACTGGGCGCACCTGCCGTACGACTTCCTCGGCCGCGTCTCCAACCGCATCATCAACGAAGTCAACGGCATCTCCCGCGTGGTCTACGACATCTCCGGCAAACCACCGGCAACGATTGAGTGGGAATAACCCCCGCCTGACCACCCCTCCAAAACCCCTGCCCAGGCAGGGGTTTTTTATGCCCACTGCTCACAACTTCTCACGCCTCTCATCTGACCCCTCACCAAACACATCAAATCTCAAACTATGTCTCATGGATGGACAGAACGCGCCCGGCCGGGCGGGGAGGGTGCTAGGGTCAATTAATAAGCCATTGTGAGGTGACGATGAAAAATCTGGTTGCAGATGTCCTGATCAAAATGTCAAAAATCGAGGTGGAAACCAAAGATTTGACGGCGCAGGTCGAGGCACAATCGCTGGTGTTGGCTGCCTTGATCCTGACAGTGGACCGGGTGCTGGCGGAAAATGTCTCGCAAACAATTAACCAAGCAATTGTTTCGGCAGAGACGGACTTTGAGCAGATCGTGTCATCGGATGTCGTTTTGTTGCGCTCTCACTTAAACCGCTTGCTCACTTTGCCCAAATTGGTGAAAGCAAAATCCGAATAATCTGAAGTCGGTAGGATAACCGGCTGAATCGCCTAAAAATCAGGCACGGCGGGGGTTGCAGCCCGGTTTAGGGGTTTCACATCATCTGTAATCGCTGCTAGGCTTGTTAGTATTTGCTAACAAAATGTGGAGGGAATGTGAACGAAAATTCAAATGATGAAGACAGCAATGAAGTCTGTCCTGAGTGTCTGGCAAGTGGCGAGGATTATCAAACCCAGGTAAAAAGCATTAAGGATAGCCAGAGTGGCAACACCATCATTAAGGTTCAGTACTGTGTGCACTGTGGCAATATCATTAGCATCTCCAGCGAAGAGTCACACCCCGTACAGCGGGCGCCGGAGCCGATAATACGTCATATATCAGGTTGAGGATTGGATAGTTTTATTAACCCTAAAAAAGATAACGTATACCAGGAAAGCGTTTTATTACATAGGACAGGCCATCGCCTGACACTATGCCAGACACCGCAAGGGACCCTGCTTAAGGGGGAGTTTTTAGGCACCAGCCGTGACCGGCCAGTCGCTCCCCAGAGGATTATTCAGCAACCCACGATGCGGCAGGTTTTTCGAGTCAGGCCATCCTCCCGGAAAACCTGCCGTATCACGTCCTGACCCCGCTTGCGCTTTTAGCGCGTCACAGGGTAGTGCAGCAGAAAATACTCCCCATTCGGTGCCGTACCACGGCTCACCTTATGCCAGCCATGCCGACAATAGAACGCCAACGCGTCAGTGTTGCGCACCAGACACTTCAGCGCGCCCGTACTGGTAAAAGTCTCCTGCGCCGCCTGGAGCAGCGCCAGCCCGGCTCCTTGCCCCTGTGCCTCTGGGGCGACGAACAAGTTATGCAGGAAGTTCTCGGCCTCAAACAGTGAGGCAAACCCCACCGGACGCCCCTCGTGCTCCGCCACCAGCACGGTCTCGCCCAGCACCGCCCGGTCAAAATCCTCCAGTCGCCAGTCGCGGCTCTCCAGCCAGGGCCAGGCCTGCTTGCGGGCCGCGAGATAGAGGGTGCGTAGGAAGGGGCGGTCTGCCTCCTGATAGGGGCGAATGATCATCAAAACTCCTTGTATAGCGTGAACCAAAGCCTTGGGGCTATCTTCAGCTTAGTACACGCCGCCGGCACCTTCATGCGCCCGCCTGATAAGCTAAGTGGATAAATGCAGATAATTTATTGATTATAAATAGATAAATCACACGTTGTGAGCCGCGCGGGCTTGCGGGGAAGGGGGCAGGGCAATAGCCTTAGCTTACCATCCTGCACAGTGAGGACATTATGGACGAGCGTAAAGTAGTGCGTGACACCGAGACCGGCCAGTTCGTTGATCCGGAAGAGGCCAAGCGGCGGCCAAAAACCACCGTCACCGAGACCATCAAAACCCCTGACAAAGGGAAGAAGAAAAAAGCCAAACCCTAAGCGCCCGCCGGGCGCTTTTATAGGGGAAAGAAAATAGGTAAATGCCTTCTCTCTTTAGGGAAGGCGATAGGCTCATTTGAATCGTTGGGCAGGCTCGCCCTCTTTATAGATCAGGTGTCGTAATTTAAGATTCTTATTATTACCGAATCGGATTTTATTCCACGCCTTAGCCATAGTGTAGCGTATATGTGGTGTTGCATGTTTCTCTTCCTCTTTCATCATCATATCAAGCAGCCATGAATATATGACCTTCTCGATAGTCTCAGGCTGCAAATTGACGCCCCCATAGATTTGAGAGCAGAAGCTGTCTGAGGCTGCGGGATCCACCCGTCGGGTTAATACCCGAATAAGCATCATCTCTGAACGGGAACGGAGTGATTTACGGGTAGGGAAACAGTGTTTATCCACCCACTCGTAGGCGGCCAATAACTCCTCTTTGTGCTTCTGTACATAATTGACCACCTCTGCTGAAGAGGCACCTTTCATGGCCATTTGGCCGCTCTGGCTCCACTGCACAATGGTGGGGCGTTCGTAAAGGATAAGGGTAGGCACAATGACGCCAATCTCTTTCGCCGGCCCAGGTTTAATGCCCGGTACGCGGAAAAAGATGTGATCGCCATGTGTACGGCGCTTGCCATTATCAATGGTGTCAGCAGACTCTTCTGGCACATTGAAGGCCAACGTCATATAGACGTCTACGCCAGCTTTGACAATTGCATGGAGACGATGCTGCCCATCAATACAGCGAATAGGGTTATCAGGTGTGCCAATAAATTGAACCGGTTGGGCATTCCTTTTCCATAGCCCGCGCTTCATTAAATCTGCCAGTGTCTCAATATGCGATTCGGAGAGCATCCGGTTATGGGTATTATAAGATAGCAGCTGCTGCGCTAATTCAGGCCCGACTATTTCACCTTGATACGTTATTTCACCACGCATTAATTTATCCCTTAATATCAGAAAGGGTAAAAAATATTCTTTCCGTGTGAAATTTGTCATGACTTGAATCAACGTTTTTCAGATTAAAAATAACGCAAAATATAATTATACTAATCATAAGCCCCCGAAGTTATTTGCAACTTATCGGCGGGTTGCTTATGCTGGATGCGCTGTATAACAGCGACCAATGACTCGGGGTGCCCTTCCTGGTGAAGGCTGAGAAATACCCGTATTACCTGAACTGGATAATGCCAGCGTAGGGAAGTCAGGATGCCTTGCCGGCACCCCCTTCTTTCACGCCGGTAAGGAGAATGCCCATGCTGTCCCCTACCGATCCCACCCTGCCGGCGCTGCCCGCCGATCTTGCTGATGCCTCGTGGCGCGTGCTGTCGCACCGTGCACCGCTGGTGCACTGCCTGACCAATGAGGTGGTGCAGTCCGTTACCGCCAATATGTTGCTGGCCGTCGGCGCGTCGCCCGCGATGGTGGTGGAGCCACAGGAGGCGGCGCAGTTCAGCGCGCTGGCCGATGCGCTGCTGATCAACCTCGGTACGTTGAACCACGCCCGCGCGGAGAGCATGTTGGCGGCTATCGACAGCGCCAACGCTGCCAGTACGCCCTGGACGCTCGATCCGGTGGCGGTCGGCGCGCTCACCTACCGCACAGACTTTGCCCGTCGGCTGCTTGACCTGCGCCCAGCGGCGATCCGCGCCAATGCCTCGGAGGTACTGGCACTGGCGGGCCAACCGGCGCTGGGGCGCGGCGTGGACAGCGGCGACGACTCGCTGCGGGCGCTACCGGCGGCGCAGGCGCTGGCGCAGCAGTGCGGTGCGATCGTGGCGGTAACCGGCGCGGTGGATTACATCACCGATGGCCGCCAGACGTGGGCGGTGGCGGGGGCGATGCGCTGCTGACGCGGGTGGTGGGCACCGGCTGTGCGCTGTCGGCGCTGGTGGCGGGCTTTACTGCGCTGGAGGGGCGGCGGCTGGATCATGTCGCGGCCGCCTGTGCGCTGATGGCGCGCGCCGGGGAGCGCGCGGCCGCGCAGGCCGCTGGGCCGGGCACGCTGCTGCCGCACCTGCTGGATGCGCTGTGGCAACAGGTTGGGGAGGCGCGCCCATGACCCGCATTAACGCCCTGACCATCGCTGGCACCGACCCGAGCGGCGGCGCGGGCATCCAGGCTGACCTGAAAGCCTTCTCCGCGCTGGGAGCCTATGGCACTAGCGTCATCACCGCACTGGTGGCGCAGAACACCCACGGCGTGCAGTCGGTCTACCGCATCGAACCCGATTTTGTGGCGGCGCAGCTCGACTCGGTGCTCAGCGACGTGCGCATCGACAGCGCGAAAATCGGTATGCTGGCCAACAGTGACGTCGTAGAGACGGTGGCGGAGCGGCTGGCGCACTACCGGGTGCCGCACGTGGTGCTGGATACGGTGATGCTGGCGAAGAGCGGTGATCCCTTGCTAGCCCCGGAGGCGGTGGAGGCGATCCGCCGCTGCCTGTTGCCGCAGGTCTCGTTAATCACGCCGAACCTGCCGGAGGCGGCGGCGCTGCTGGCCTGCGATCAGGCACGCAATGAGGAGGAGATGCGCCAGCAGGGGCGCGGGTTGCTGGAACTGGGCTGTCAGGCGGTGCTGATGAAGGGTGGCCACCTGAGCGAGCAGGATAGCCCGGACTGGCTGTTCAGCCGTGACGGCGAGTGGCGCTTCAGCGCGCCGCGGGTGGCGACGCGCCATACCCACGGCACCGGCTGCACCCTGTCGGCGGCGTTGGCGGCGTTGCGCCCGCGCCATACCGGCTGGGTGGATACCGTCCCGCTGGCAAAAGCCTACCTGCAACGGGCGCTGGAGCAGGCCGATAGCCTCGAGGTGGGCAGCGGCATCGGCCCAGTGCATCACTTCCACCACTGGTGGTAAGCGCGGCCTGATTGGAAAAGGTCGGCGTCAGCCGATGCCGGCCTGATGCAGGTCATGCAGGTTCAGCGCGCCCACCAGCGTGCCATTGACGTCCACCACCGGGGCAGCGCTCAGGTGGTTGGCGTGCAGCGCCTCCAGCGCCTCGCCGGCGCGCCACTGCGCCGGCAGCAGGAAGCCGGGACGGGTGACCGCTGGCCACAGCGGATCCTGAAGCGCATGGCCGGCCACCAGCCAGCGGCGCAAATCGCCATCGGTAAATACCCCCAGCACCCGGTGCGCGGCGTCACACACCGCCACCAGCCCCAGCCCGGTGCGGCTCAGCTCCAGCATCGCATCCATCACCGTCGCCCCTTCGCTCACCTGCGGAATCCGCTCGTCGGTACGCATCAGGTGGTGCACCCGGTTGAGCAGGCGCGCGCCCAGACTGCCGCCGGGGTGGGAGCGGGCGAAATCCTCCGCGCCGAAACCACGCTGGCGCATCAGGGCCATCGCCAGCGCGTCGCCCATCATCAGGGTATTGACCGCGCTGGAGGTGGGGGCCAGCCCCATTGGGCAGGCCTCGCGCTCCACGCTGATGTCCAGCACGCACGCCGCCTGTTGCGCCAGCGGCGAGGCCAACCCGCCGGTGATGGCAATCACCGGGATGCGGCTCTCGGCCAGCAGCGGCAGGATCAGATCCAGCTCCTTGGCGCGGCCGGAGTAGGAGATAAAGATCATCACGTCCTCCGCGCCAATCATGCCGAGATCGCCATGCAGCGCCTCCGCCGGGTGGACGAAAAAGGCCGGCGTGCCGGTGCTGGCGAGCGAGGCGGCGATCTTCTTGCCAATGTGGCCGGACTTGCCGATGCCGGAGACCACCGCCTTGCCGCGGCAGGCGAGCAGCAGTTCACAGGCTTGAACGAACTGGCCATCCAGCCGCGCCAGCAGGCGCTGCGCCTCGGCCAGCTCTATCTCCAACGTCTCACGGGCAAAATCCAGCAACGGGTGGGGGGAGGGGTATGACATTGCAACGGTTCCTGTCGGCTAAAAAGGGCCTTATCCTGGGCGATGGCGGCCAGATAAACTGTGATCGGGGTTAGATTTTACGCCCGGCGGCTGGCACCGGGCAGGGTGTCAGCTCGCCTCGAACCAGTCGCTGTTCTGCTCGGCAATCGGCGTGATGGAGTAGATCAACTCCTGGAGGTGTAAACGGATGGCGGCCTCGGCGCGGTCGGCGTCGCGTGCCTTCAGGGCGTCGGCGATCTGCTGGTGCTGGGCCAGCAGGCTCTCCGGCGGCGATACTTCGCTCAGGCTCAGGAAGCGCACCCGATCCATCGTCGCCTTGATCGACTCGATGGTCTCCCACGCCAGCTCACAGTCGGCGATGCGCGTCAGCAGCTGGTGGAACTGGTCATCCAGCGCCAAAAACTCGCGCGTCTGCTGGCTGGCGGCGGCCAGCTTCTGCCGCTCCAGGTTGTGCTCCAGCTGCCGGATCTGCTCATCGGTCACCATCGCGGCGGCGCGGCGCACCACGGCGCACTCCAGCGCCTGACGAATGAAACGCGCGTCTGCCACCTGCTTGGCGGAGATTTTCATCACAAAGGTGCCGCGCTGCGGCAGGATCTGCACCAACCCGGCCTCGGCCAGCTTGATAAAGGCCTCCCGCACCGGCTGGCGTGACACGCTAAAGCGCAGCGAGATCTCCTTCTCCGACAGCAGGGTGCCGGGGGCAATGGTGCAGTCAACGATCTCCCGGCGCAGCAGACGGTAGATCTGCTGGTTGACCGGGACATTATGTAACAGTTCTGAAGGCATAGGGCAGGGCAGCTCACCAAAAGACGATGGCCGCCAGTGTAGCATGAGTGAGCGGCGCGGTTAACGACGGCGGCCCGGCGGGCCGGCGGCGGCTTACCCCAGCAGGGTGCAGTTGGGCGGCAGGCGGCAGCTCAGGGCCGCCGGCAGCAGCTCGATACGGAAGTGGGTATCGCTCAGCGGCTCGCCATCCAGGTTGAAGGTCATCTCATTCGGGGCCTGGATCTCCAGCCACGGCAGCGCCGCGGAGATCACATTCGGGTTCTCCTCACCGCTGACGATGCTGCGCAGGAACGCCGGCACCAGCTCCTCGGAGGTGAACAGCCGCAGCTGCAGCAGGCCGTCATTGATCAGCGCCTCCGGGCAGAGCGCCTGCCCACCGCCGGCCTGCTTGCCGTTGCCGATGCCAATCACCAGCGCGTCGCCCTCCCACTGGAAGTCCGGGCCAGTGATGGCGCAACGATCCGCTTTCAGCGTATCCATGCGCATCAGGCCGTGCAGCAGGTAGGAGACGCCGCCGAGCGCCGACTTCAGCCGCTCCGGCGTCTCGGTGGTGATGCGGGTGCCGAAGCCGCCGGTCGCCATATTGATGAAGTAGCGTTCACGGTTCACCCGCGCCAGATCGATGGGGTAGGCGTGGCCCTTGATCGCCAATTGCAGCGCCAGCTCCAGATTGTCAGGGATATTGCAGGCGGTGGCGAAGTCATTGGCGGTGCCGAGCGGCACGATGCCGAGCGCTGGCCGCTGGTCGTCGGGGGCCAGACAGAGCGCGGTGGCCACCTCGTTAATGGTGCCGTCGCCGCCGCCAGCAATCACCGTCGCGGCGCGCAGGGCAACCGCCTCCTCGACGTAACGCCCGGCATCGCCGTGCTCCCAGGTGACACGCACGTGCAGGGTCACACCATCCTGACGCAGGGCCGTGACCGCCTGGCGGAGATCCTCATTTCCCGCCCCTTTTCCATTCAGGATCAGTACATGGACTGATGATTCAGACATTGCAAACTCCCGGCAATAAGCGTACAGCGGGCAGGGTCGCCCAACATTGAGTATAAGATAAACCAAAACGCCCCGATGCCGGTACTGGCAACAGGCGGCCGCAGGCAATGCAGATAAATCTTAGCGCAGCGGCAAAAAAAGGCAGGGCAGATAAAAAGGGCGAGAAATCAGGCCGCTTATTTCCCTTGACCGACAAGCACGTTGAAATAATAAACGCCAGCAGGCAATGAAAGGGAATGGTTTTGCCATTATTTACAAAAATTGAAATAACCAATCCATTATTTAGCTAATAAATGGTTTTTAATTATATGATTGATAAGAAAGAAAAAGCCGGCCCAAGGGAGATTGGGCCGGCTAAGGAGGTGGTTCCTGAAGAACATAAACGCTATTTTTGATTGGTAATTTTCGCCCCAGATAGTACGCACCAAAAAATAATATTGATGTGATCCGATTCTAAAAATGATGAAAAAATCTCACAATTTCCAGGGCTATTTTTTTACGCTTCCTGACTTTCGGGCAAATTACGCAGCAGCAAGGCGAAACGGGTATCCAGCGTCTCCGGCAGCGGCAGGTAGACAGTGTGGCCGTCGCCCGGTGCCACCTCCAACTCCTCGCCGCGCGCGTTACGCATCGCTGAAAGCGTGAAGTGCACGTTGCCAGCGGGCGTCATCAACTCCACGCTGTCACCGCGCAGGAAACGGTTTTTCACCCGCACCTCCGCCCAGCCGTCGCGCCGTTCGCCGGTCAGCTCGCCGACAAACAGCTGACGCTCAGACATTGAGTGGCCGTAGTCATAGTTCTGCTTCTCCTCATGCACATGGCGGCGCAGGAAGCCCTCGGTGTAGCCACGGTGCGCCAGCCCCTCCAGCGTGGTCAGCAGCGTCGGGTCGAAGGGCTTGCCAGCGGCGGCGTCATCGATCGCCTGGCGGTAGACCTGGGCGGTGCGCGCGCAGTAGTAGAAGGATTTGGTGCGCCCCTCAATCTTCAGCGAGTGCACGCCGAGGCGCGTCAGCTGCTCGACATGCTGGATGGCGCGCAGATCCTTGGAGTTCATGATGTAGGTGCCGTGCTCATCCTCAAAGGCCGGCATCGGCTCGTCCGGCCGATGCGCCTCCGCCAGCATGAACACCCGGTCAGTGGGCGCGCCGATGCCCAGCGTCGGCTCCACCTGCGCGACCGGGATCGGCGTGTGCTGGTGGACGATGTTGCCCACCTGATCCTCCTGCCCCTCCTGCACCCGGTACTCCCAGCGGCAGGCGTTGGTGCAGGTGCCTTGGTTCGGGTCGCGCTTGTTGATGTAGCCGGAGAGCAGGCAACGGCCGGAGTAGGCCATGCAGAGCGCGCCGTGGACAAACACCTCCAGCTCCATGCCCGGCACCTGCTGGCGGATCTCGGCGATCTCCTCCAGCGCCAGCTCGCGCGACAGGATCACCCGCGACAGCCCCATCTGCTGCCAGAACTTCACCGTCGCCCAGTTCACCGCGTTGGCCTGCACCGACAGGTGGATCGGCATCTGCGGGAACGCCTCACGCACCAGCATGATCAGGCCGGGATCGGACATGATCAACGCGTCCGGTTGCATCTCTACTACCGGTTGCAGATCGCGCAGGAAGGTTTTCAGCTTGGCGTTGTGCGGGGCGATGTTCACCACCACGTAGAATTTTTTGCCCAGCGCGTGGGCCTCGCGGATGCCGAGCGCCAGGTTCTCGTGGGTGAACTCATTGTTGCGCACGCGCAGGCTGTAGCGCGGCTGGCCAGCGTAGACGGCATCCGCGCCATAGGCGAAGGCGTAGCGCATGTTTTTCAGGGTGCCGGCGGGGGAGAGCAGCTCCGGGGTAAAGGTGTTGGACATGGTTTGGCTCATTCTGATGACAGGTCAGGGCGGGCATGGTGCCGCCGCGGGTGTAATACCCGCACGATAATTAAGGTCAGGGATTGTAGGCCGATGCGCCGCCGGGTGCAATGCTGCACGCGGGCAGGCCGCGTGCAGAAGGGGGTCAGTGGGTCAAATCGCGAATGTCGGTGCTGGTGCCATGTCGCGTGACAGCCAGGATGCCATGGCGCGCCGCGCTAACCGAGCTATAAAGCTCGCTGATGCCGATCACCTGATAGTTGCGGGCTTTCAGCACAAAGTAGGGCTGGTTGCTGCTGCTCTGTTTTATTTCGTACTGGGTCTCTTCCGGGGCGTTGTGCTGCACCGAACTGATGCCATTCTCCGCCGAGGCTTTGGTGGCATACAGCTCACTGGTGAGGATAATCTCCCCGTTGCTGGCCTTCAACTCAAAGTGATAGCGTCCGTTTCTGGCTTTTTTAATCTCAAAATGCCCGATTGCCATGGTCGAAATCTCCTCTGGTTAGGAATGCTCCGAGAGAATGTACTCAAGACAAAAAGGCAGAGGAAGGGCGAAAAAAGCATCAGCAACGCGCAATGTGAAAAGTTGTGATCCTGTTCGAATTTTGCCTGCAACCGGCGTGAATAGCCGGTTGCTGCATATAAATAGCCACCCTGTGCATAAGCTACTCCAGGTGACAGGCGTCCGCCTCCCAGCGGTAACCGACGCCGTAGACGGCGCGGATAAAGGGTTTTTCGCCATCGATCGCCTCCAGCTTGCGCCGGAGATTCTTGATGTGGCTGTCGATGGTGCGGTCAGTGACCACCCGGTAGTCATCATAGAGGTGGTTGAGCAGCTGCTCGCGTGAGAAGACGTGGCCAGGCTGCATCGCCAGCGTCTTTAGCAGGCGGAACTCCGCTGGCGTCAGATCCAGCGTCACGCCAAGGTAGCTGGCCTGAAAGCGCGCCTCATCAATACGCAGCGCATAGGCCTCTGGCGGGGCCTCGTGGCGTTGCAGGCAGCGGCGCAGGATGGTCTTCACCCGGGCCACCACCTCGCGCGGGCTGTAGGGCTTGCAGATGTAGTCATCCGCGCCAATCTCCAGCCCCAGCAGGCGGTCGATCTCCTCAATCTTGGCGGTCACCATCATGATTGGCACCTCAGAGAAGCGGCGGATCTCGCGGCAGATCGTCAGGCCATCGGTGCCCGGCAGCATCAGGTCGAGCAGGATCATCGCGGGCATCTCCGCCTGCACCGCCGCCACCACCGCGTTGCCGTCGGTCAGCCAGCGGGTGCGGTAGCCCGCCGCCTCCAGATAGTCCACCAGCAGTTGGCCGAGTTTCGGCTCATCTTCAACAATCATGATTTGCAGCGGCATCTCGCTGTGTGTCTCCATGGGAATCCTTACGCGGGGGTGAGTAGTGGCAGGCGCACCAAGAGGCGGATGCCCCCCAGTGGCGAGTGTTCAGCGCCGATGGCACCGCCGTGCGCCTCGACGATATTTTGGCAGATGGCCAGCCCCAGCCCGGAGCCGCCGCTGGCGCGGTTGCGCGAGCCTTCGGTGCGGTAGAAGCGCTCAAAGATGCGCCCCAGTTGCTCATCGCTCAGGCCGGGCGCGCTGTCCTCAAAGTATAGCAACAGCTGTTTATCCTGTTTCTTGCCATGAATCAACAGCTTGCCACCGGCATCGGTGTAGCGCAGGCTGTTCTCCAGCAAATTGTTGAACAGCTGCGTCAGGCGATCCGGATCGCCGAAAATCAGCGCCTGTGGCGGCAGTTCACTGCTGATGGTCAGCTGTTTGCCGTGGAAGCGCTCACGGAACGCCGCCTCCGCCAGCTGCACTAGGTGGATGACGTCGATGCGCTCCTTGCGATAGGCCAGCGCGCCGGCGTCCGAGAGGGAGAGTTGGTGCAGGTCATCCACCAGCTTGGTGAGGGTCGCCACCTCCGCCTGCAAGGAGAGCAGCGCCTCCGGGCTGAGGCGGCGCACGCCATCCTGCATCGCCTCCATCTCACCGCGCAGCACCGCCAGCGGGGTGCGTAGCTCGTGGGAGATGTCGGCCATAAAGGCGCGGCGCATCTGCTCATTCTTCTCGAGCGTGGTCGCCAGCTGGTTGAAGTCTTGCGCCAGCTTGCCCAACTCATCCTGGCTGTCCACCTCGACGCGGGTGGCGAAATCCCCAGCCGCCAGCCGGTGGGTGGCGCTCACCAGCCGCTTGACCGGTGCCAGCATCCCACGCGAGAGCAGCCAGGTGGCGGCGGCGGCCAGCAGGGCGGAGAGGGCGACGATCATCCAGCTGGTGCGGCGCTGCTGGCGATCAAAGCTGATGTCGGTGTTACGCGTCAGGCGCTCCACCGGCGAGGAGACCAGCGTGCCGACCCGCGTGCCATTGACCACAATGGGCCGGTGCGTCCCCTCTGGCGGCACCGGCACGCGCGGCCCCACCAACGGGCGGTTTTGCTCATCCAGCACCCAGAACTGGGTACGCCAGCCGTGCGGCGGCAGGCGCGGGTTGTCATCATTGGTCTCGAAGGTGTGCAGCAGCTGGTAGATGATCTTGTTGTCCTTGCGCAGGAAGGCCCAGCTGCCGTGCTCCTGGTACTGATCCTCCAGCGCGTCGCCAATCATCTCGATGCGCTGCTCGTTACCGTGGCGGATATAGTCGATAAAGCCGTGCTCAAAGCTCATCCTGACGCCCCAGTGCATGGTGATCAACACCAGCATACAGGTGGCGAAAATGGCGAGGAACAGCTTGCCGGTGATGCCAATTCTCATGAGTGCCTCGTGGTGCGTGCGCGTTTCTCGCCGTGACCCGCCGGCTGCGGCGCGGCGGCGTCCGGGACGCGGTTAAAGATTAGCGCCGGCAGGGCGATGATCACCGCCAGGCTAAGGTAGGTGCCGATAAAGGCGGGCTGGGCGGCGCTGGCGGTGGTCGCCGTGCCCTCCTGCATAAATAGGCCGAGCAGGATGCCCGCCACGCTGACCCCGAGGCTCATTGACAGCTGCATCACCATCGACAGCAGGCTGTTGCCGCTGCTCGCCAGCCGGTTCGGCAGGTCTTTCAGCGTCAGGGTATTCATGCTGGAGAAGCGCAGCGAGTTGACCATCCCCTGGAAGAAGAGCACCACCGGGATCGCCCACAGCCAGCCGAGGTAGGCCACCAGCGGCACGCCGAGGCTGACCAGCGCCAGCAGCAGCGTGGAGACGACCAGCGCCCGGCGGTAGCCGAAGTAGTTGACCACCCGCACCACGATCCGTTTCATCCCCATGCTGCCCAGCACCATCGGGATCATCATCAGCCCGGCGTGGAACGGCGAGAAGCCCAGCCCCACTTGCAGGAATACCGGCGTCAGGAACGGCAGCATCCCACTGCCGATGCGCCCGAGCAGGCTGCCGGTCAGGCCGATGCGGTAGGTGGGGGTGCGGAACAGCCGCATCGGGAACAGCGCCGCCGGATTGAGGTGCGCATACTGCCAGTAGGCGAGCAACGCCGCCGCGCCCGCGAACACCAGCCAGCCGAGGTCACCGGCGGTCAGCCCCAGCGCGCGCTGGCCGTCGAGCGCCAGCGTCAGGGTCGCCATCGCCACCGCCAGCAGCAGGAACCCACGCACGTCAAAGCGGCGGGTCTTCAGCGTGTGGTTCGGCATCAGCTTCAGCGTCGCCACCGCGCCAGCGATGCCGACCGGCAGGTTAATCAGGAAGATCCAGTGCCAGCTGGCGTACTCCACCAGAAAGCCGCCCAGCGCCGGCCCCAGCAGCGGGCCAACCTGTCCCGGCAGGGTGACGAAGGTCATCGCCGCCATATACTGCTCGCGCGGCACAATCTTCAGCACCGTCAGCCGGCCAACCGGCACCATCATCGCCCCGCCAATGCCCTGCAACACCCGCGCCAGCACCAGCTGGTTGAGGGTGTCGGAGAGCGCGCAGAACAGCGAACCAAGGGTGAACAGCACGATGGCGGCGAAGAACACCCACTTGACGCCAATGCGATCCGCCAGCCAGCCGCTGGCCGGCAGCATCACCGCCACCGTCATCACATAGGCGACAATCACCGTATGCATGTGCAGCGGGCTTTCACCCAGACTGGCCGCCATTGAGGGCAGGGCGGTGATCACAATCGTGGTGTCCAGCGATTGCATGAAAAAACCAAAGGCAACAATCCAGAGTTGCCAGCGCACGGCAGCGGGAAGGGTGGGCATAGGGGTGAGAGATCTCCTCCGGTAAAGGGCGGGCGCGTGGCCCGCCGGGTTAGGGTTCGAGCGGCAGCGGCGCGCGGCGATGATCGGCGCGCTGGCGCAGGCGGTCAAAGAACAGGTAGACCACCGGCGTGGTGTAGAGCGTCAACAGCTGGCTCACCAGCAGGCCGCCGACGATGGTGATCCCCAGCGGCTGGCGCAGCTCCGCGCCATCGCCCTGCGTCAGCACCAGCGGCAGCGCGCCAAACAGCGCCGCCAACGTCGTCATCATGATGGGGCGAAAGCGCAACAGGCAGGCCTGAAAGATCGCCTCGCGCGCCGTCAGCTGGCCGCGCCGCTGGGCGTCGAGCGCAAAGTCGACCATCATGATGGCGTTCTTCTTCACGATCCCCATCAGCAGCAGCACCCCCACCAGCGCCACCAGACTGAAGGGGGCGTCGAACGCCTCCAGCGCCAGCAGCGCCCCCAGCCCGGCCGAGGGCAGGGTGGAGAGGATGGTCAGCGGGTGCACGTAACTCTCATACAGCACGCCCAATACAATATAGATCGTGGCGATGGCCGCCAGAATCAACAGCACCTGCGAGCGCTGCGTCTCCTGAAACACCTGCGCGGTGCCAGCGAACTGGCCGCGCACCGTCGGCGGCACGCCAATCTGCGTCATGGCGCGGGCGACGGCGGCGGTGGCGTCAGAGAGGCTGGCACCGTCCGCCAAATTAAAGGAGATCGTGGCGGCCGCCGCCAGCCCTTGGTGGTTGACCGCCAGTGGCGTGTTGGCCGGTTGCCAGCGGGCGAAGTAGGCCAGCGGCACCGGCTGCCCGGCGCTGTTGGTGACGAACATTTTCGCCAGCGCGCTGGCGTCCTGCCGGTTGGCCGGGTCCACCTCCATCACCACCTTATACTGGTTCAGCGGCTGGTAGATGGTGGAGATCTGCCGCTGGCCGAAGGCGTTGTTCAGCAGCGCGTTGGCATCAGAGACGCTGACGCCCAGCCGCGCCAGCGTGTCGCGGTCATAGATCAGCCCCAGTTCCGCGCCGCCATCCTCTTGATCCGAGCTAACATCCACCAGCTGTGGCAGCCGGGTGAAGGCCTCCTTGACCTTCGGTGCCCAGAGGCGCAGCGCGCTAAGGTCATCGGCCAGCAGCGAGAACTGGTAACCGGCATTCGACTCGCGCGCGCCGACGCGCACATCCTGCACCGGCACCAAAAACAGGTTGGCGCCCGGCTCCTTCGCCAGCTTGACGCGCAGGCGATCCACCACCTGGCGGGCGCTCTCATGGCGCTCACTGAGCGGCTTGAGGGAGATGTACATCGAGCCGACGTTGACGCGGGTGCCGGTAAAGCCGGTGACGTTCTCCACCGCCGGGTCGGCGCTGACAATCGCGCTGAACGCCGTGAGCTTGCGCTGCATCCCCTGGAACGAGATGCTCTGGTCAGCCTGGATGTAGCCCAGTAGCCGGCCGGTGTCCTGCTCCGGGAAGAAGCTTTTCGGGATGGAGAGGTAGAGCCACACCGTCAGGCCGAGGGTGCCGAGCAGCAGCAGCCCCACCAGCCGCGCATGGTTGAGCACCCGGTTCAGCGAGCGGCCATAGAGTTGCTGGAGCGCCAGCAGCGCGCGCTCCAGCCGACCCGGCGTGGCGGGAGCCGCTGGCCAGCCCGGCTGCGCCCGCAGGATGCGTGCGCACATCATCGGCGTCAGGGTCAGCGAGATGAGCAGCGACAGGCCAATCGCCACCGACAGCGTGACGGCAAACTCATGGAACAGCCGCCCCGGCAGCCCCTCCATCAGCAGCAGCGGAATGAATACCGCCACCAGCGACACGCTCATCGACAGCACGGTAAAGCCCACCTCTCGCGTGCCCTGCAAGGCGGCGGCCAGCGGCTTCATGCCCGACTCAATGTGGCGGGTGATGTTCTCCAGCACCACGATGGCGTCATCCACCACAAAGCCGGTGGCGATGGTCAGCGCCATCAATGACAAATTGTTAAGGCTAAAGCCGCACAGATACATGGCGGCGAAGGTGCCGACCAGCGACACCGGCACCGCCACGGCGGGGATCAGCGTGGCGCGGCCAGAGCGCAGGAACAGGAACACCACCAGAATCACCAGCGCCACCGCCAGCGACAGCGAGCGCTCCACCTCATGCAGCGAGGCGCGGATGGTGGGCGAGCGATCCTGCGCCACCGCCAGATCGACCGTGGCTGGCAGCGCCTGCCGCAGCGCAGGCAGCGTGGCACGCACGCGATCGACGGTGGCGATGATGTTGGCGTCCGGCGCGCGGCGCACCAGAATCAGCACCGCTGGCTTGGCCTTCGCCAGCCCGGCGGTGCGCTCGTTCTGCGCGCCGTCGCGCACCTGCGCCACATCCTGTAGGCGTACCGCCGCGCCATTGTGGTAGTGCACCACCAGCGGCCGGTAGTCACGCGCTTGCGTCAGGCCATCATTGGCCTCCAGCTGCCAGCGCTGTTCGCTGGACTCCAGCGCCCCTGCGGGCGGCGCACGTTGGCCCCGGCAATCGCCTGACGCACCTCGTCCAGCGATACCCCTTGGTTAAACAGCGCGGTGGGGTTGAGCGTCACCCGCACCGCCGGCAGCGAACTGCCGCCGAGGGTGACGTCGCCGACCCCCTCGAGCTGGGCGATCTTCTGCGCCAGTTGGGTGCTGGCGAGATCATAGAGCTGCACCGGACTGTAGGTGTCGGAGGTGAGCGCCAGAATCATGATCGGCGCGTCCGAGGGATTGGCCTTGCGGTAAGTGGGGCGGTTGGGCATCCCGCTTGGCAGCAGGCTCTGGGCGGCGTTCAGCGCCGCCTGCACGTCGCGCGCCGCGCCGTTGATGTCCCGGCCAAGGTCAAATTGCAGCACGATGGTGGTGTTGCCGAGGTTGCTGCGCGAGGTCATCTCGTTGACGCCGGCGATGCGCCCCAGCGCCCGCTCCAGCGGGGTGGCAACCGAGGCGGCCATCGTCTCCGGCGACGCGCCCGGCAGGGAGGCGCTCACCTGGATCACCGGGTAGTCCACCTCCGGCAGCGGCGCGACCGGCAGGCGCACAAAGCCGAGCAGCCCGGCCAGCACGATGGCGGCGCTCAGCAGCGTGGTGGCGACCGGGCGCTGGATAAACAGGGCGAAGAGGTTCACTTGGCGTTCGGCTCCGGTGGCAGCGGGCGCAGGCGGCGCGCCAGACGGTCAAACAGCAGGTAGATGACCGGCGTGGTGAACAGCGTCAGCACCTGGCTCACCAGCAGCCCGCCCACCATGCAGATGCCAAGCGGGCGGCGCAACTCCGCCCCGACGCCGCTGGCCAGCATCAGTGGCAGCGCGCCGAGCAGCGCCGCCAGCGTGGTCATCAGGATCGGCCGGAAGCGCAGCAAACAGGCCTGATAGATGGCCTCATAGGGTGTCATGCCCTGTTCACGCTCCGCCGCCAGCGCGAAGTCGATCATCATGATGGCGTTCTTCTTGACGATGCCAATCAGCAGGATGATGCCGATGATGGCGATCACGTCCAGCGCGCTGCCAGCCAGCATCAGCGCCAGCAGCGCGCCGACGCCAGCGGTCGGCAGTGTCGAAAGGATGGTGATGGGGTGGATGAAGCTCTCATACAGCACGCCGAGCACGATATACATGGCGACCACCGCCGCCAGAATCAGCCACAGCGTACTGCCAAGTGCCGCCTGGAAGGCCAGCGTCGCCCCCTGGAAGCGGGTGGTGATATCCGCCGGCAGCGCCAGCGCCTGCTCGGCCTCGGTCACCGCCTGCACCGCATCGCCCAGCGCATAGCCGGGCGTGACGTTGAAGGAGACGGTGGCGGCTGGCAGTTGGTCAAGGTGGTTGACCGAGAGCAGGCCGAAGCGCTGCTCAATGCGGGCGATGCTGTTGAGCGGCACGCGGTTGCCGTCACTGCCATTGAGCCACACCCGATCAAGGGCCGCCAGCCCCGGCGTGTCGCGGGTGTCCTGCCCCAGCACCACCCGGTACTGGTTGGCCTGGGTATAGATGGTGGAGACCAGCCGCTGGCCAAAGGCGTTGTAGAGCGCGTTATCGATGTCCGCCATCGAGATGCCGAGGCGGCTGGCGCTGTCGCGGTCAACGTTGACATAGGTCACCGGCCCGCGATCCTGCCAATCGCTGCTCACATCCTGCAACGCCGGCGACTGGCGCAGTCGCTCCATCAGCGGCGGCAGCCACTCGGCCAGCGCCTCCGCCGACATCGCCTGGAGGGTGAACTGGTACTGGGTGCGGGTCAGTTGCGTGTCGATGGTCAGATCCTGCACCGGTTGCAGGTAGAGGCGTACCCCCGGCATATCCGCCACCGCCTGTTGCAGGCGCGGGATGATCTCCGCCACCCGGTCACTGCGCTCCGCCAGCGGCTTGAGGGTGATCTGCATCCGCCCGGTGTTGAGGGTGGCGTTTGCGCCATCGACGCCGACAAAAGAGGTCAGCCCGGCCACCGCCGGGTCACGCAGCAGCCGGGCCGCCACCTGCTGCTGGCGCTCGGCCATGTTGCTAAAGGAGACCGCCTGCGGGGCCTCTAGCGTGCCCTGGATCAGGCCGTTGTCCTGCACCGGGAAAAAGCCCTTGGGGATCAGCAGGTAGAGCAGGGCGGTCAACAGCAGGGTGCTGACCGCCACCCCGAGCGTCAGCCACGGGTGGCCGAGTACGCGGGTCAGCAGGCGGCCATAGCCAGCGATCACCCGCTCAAACAGGCGCTCGCTGGCGCGCGAGAAGCGGTTTTGCTGGCGCAGCGCGGCGTGGCTCAGCATCCGCGCGCACATCATCGGCGTCAGGGTCAACGACACCACCGCCGAGATCAAAATCGCCACCGCCAGGGTAACGGCGAACTCGCGGAACAGCCGCCCCACGATGTCGCCCATAAACAACAGCGGGATCAGCACCGCAATCAGCGAGAAGGTGAGCGAGATGATGGTGAAGCCAATCTCGCCCGCGCCCTTCAGCGCCGCCGTCAGCGGCGGGTCGCCCTGCTCGATGTAGCGGGAGATGTTCTCAATCACCACGATGGCGTCATCGACCACAAAACCGGTGGCGATGGTCAGCGCCATCAATGTCAGGTTGTTGACCGAGAAGCCAAGGAAGTAGAGCACCGCGAAGGTGCCGACCAGCGACAGCGGCACCGCGATGCTTGGGATCAGGGTGGCCGCCAGGTTGCGCAGGAACAGGTAGATCACCATCACCACCAGCGCGATGGAGAGCAGCAGCTCGGTCTGTACGTCGCTGACCGAGGCGCGGATGGCGGTGGTGCGGTCATTGACCAGCGTCAGCGTCACCGACGCCGGCAGGCTCTCCTGCAACGCTGGCAGCAGGGCGCGGATGCCGTCGGCGGTGGTCAGCACGTTGGCCCCCGGCTGGCGCTGCACGTTGAGCACAATCGCCGGTTGCCGTCCCGACCACGCGGCCAGCCGGTTGTTCTCCGCCCCTGTTCCACCCGCGCCACCTCGCCGAGCCGCACCGGCGCGCCGTTCTGGTAGGCGACGATCAGCTGGCGGTAATCCTCTGGCGAGCGCATCTGGTCGTTGGCCGCCAGCGTCACCGAGCGCATCGGGCCATCAAGGCTTCCTTGGCGGAGTTGACGTTGGCGTTGCTGATGGCGGTGCGAATCACCTCGCTGTCCAGCCCGCGCGCCGCCACCGCCGCCGAATCCATCTCAATGCGTACCGCCGGGCGCTGGCCGCCGGCCAGCGTCACCAGCCCGACGCCGCCCACCTGCGACATCTTCTGCGCGACGCGCGTCTCCGCCAGATCCTCCACCGCGGTCATCGGCAGGGCGTCGGAGGTGAGCGCCAGCGTCATGATCGGCGGGTCGGCCGGGTTGACCTTGCTGTAGACCGGCGGCGTCGGCAGGTCATCCGGCAGCAGGCTGGTGGCTGCGTTGATCGCCGCCTGTACCTCCTGCTCGGCGACATCCAGCGGCAGCGTTAGCTGGAACTGGAGCGTCACCACCGACGCGCCACCGGCGCTCTGCGAGGACATACTTTTCAGGCCGGACATCTGGCCGAACTGGTGCTCGAGCGGCGCGGTGACCGCCGAGGTCATCACGTCCGGGCCAGCGCCGGGGTAGAGCGTCACCACCTGCATGGTGGGGTAGTCCACCTGTGGCAGCGCCGCCACCGGCAGCGCGCGGTAGCCGATGATGCCAGCCAGCAGGATTGCCACCATCAGCAGCGTGGTGGCGACCGGGCGCAGGATAAACTGGCGTGATGGCCCGCCGCGGTGGTCCGGGGTCATCGCCTGCATCAGTGCGCCCCCGCCCGTGCCGCGCGTGGCTGGGCGGGGGCGGCTGGCGTGTCACCGGTCACGACCTCCACCTGCGCCCCCTCTTTCAGGCGATCCAGGCCATCGGTCACCACCCGCGTCCCGGCGGCCAGGCCGCTGGCGATCACCACCTGTTGCCCCGCCTCCACGCCGGGGGTCACCAGCCGCTTACTGACGCGGTTACCCGCCTCCAGCACCCAGACAAAGTGGTTGTTGTCACCCATCTGCACCGCCGCGGCTGGCACCACCACCGCGTCCTGCTGCGTGTCCACCTTCACCCGCGCGTTGACAAACTGGTTGGGGAACAGCGCGTCATCCTGGTTGCTGAAGCGCGCCTTGATTTTGATGGTGCCAGTCGTGGCGTCAATCTGGTTGTCGAGGCTGAGCAGCGCGCCCTCCGCCAGCTTGACGCGGTTGGTGCGATCCCACGCCTCGACCGGCACCGGCTGGCCGCTGCGCTGCGCCCGCAGCAGGGTGGCGATGTTGTCCTCCGGCAGGGTGAACACCACGTCAATCGGGTGGGTTTGGGTCAGCACCACGATGCCGGTGTCGCTGCCAGCGGTGATGTAGTTGCCGACGTCCACCTGTCGCAGCCCGACGCGGCCAGCCATCGGCGCGGTGATTTTGCTGTAGGCCAGCTGGAGTTGGGCGCTGGCGACCGCCCCCTGATCGGCCTTCAGGCTCCCCTCGGTCTCGCGCACCAGCGACTGCTGGGCGTCCAGCTCCTGTTGGGAGATCAGGTTACGGTTGCCGAGCTGCTGGTAGCGCGCCAGATTCTGCCGGGCATTGGCCAGCGTCGCCTGATCCTTCGCCAGCTGCCCCTGCGCCTGCGTCAACGCCACCTGGAACGGGCGCGGGTCAATCTCCGCCAGCAGATCACCGGCCTGCACCTGTTGCCCCTCCTGGAAGTGCAGCGCCACCAGTTCGCCCTCCACGCGGCTCTTGAGGGTCACGGTATTGGCGGCGGTGACGGTGCCAAGGCCGGTCAAATAGTGCGGCACGCTGCGGGTGCTGGCCGTCGCGGCCTGCACCGGCGCCGGTGTGGTGGCATGGCGGCCGCCGCGCCGTGCGTTCCCCTGAGTGGCCTCCCCCTCGGTGGGCGGGGACGCAATGAAAAAGTGCCAGACAGCAAAAGCCGCCAGCAGCAGCGCCAGCCAAACCAGCAGGCGGCGCGCCGGCGAAGATCGTTTCAGGGATGCATTCATAGGACGAACATATTCTCCGTTATACCGCGTCCGGGGGAACCAGGTCTGTGGAACACTTCAAGGTGATAGCGCGAGCAGAGTACCAGTGTAACGACTCCGCCCGTCAGAAAAAATGAAGTAAATATGAAGTCAGCGCCGCACCGGGGCAGGCTGCGCAAAGACGCCCACTGGGATAACTCAGAAAATATTGAGCGGGCAGCTTTCCTTAGCTGTGCAATAATTTTGTGGGCAACAATTAACCAAGGAGATCAGGATGAAACAACGCGAACTGGGCCGCTCTGGCATTCACGTACCGCCGTTGACCTTTGGCGGCAATGTTTTCGGCTGGACCATCGATCAGGCCACCTCATTCAGCATTCTGGATGCGCTGCTCGACCACCGGCTCAACTTTATCGACACCGCGGATGTCTACTCCCACTGGGCACCGGGCAACCACGGCGGCGAGTCGGAGACCATCATCGGCCACTGGCTGAAAAAGAGCGGCAAGCGCGACCAGATCGTGCTGGCGACCAAGGTGGGCAAATCGATGGGCGAGGGCAAGGTGGGGCTGTCGCCGCGCTACATCCGCGAGGCGATTGACGCCTCCCTGACGCGCCTGCAAACCGACTATGTCGATCTCTACCAGTCCCATGATGATGACCAAGACACGCCGCTGTCAGAGACGCTGGCGACCTTTGACGCGCTGATTAAAGAGGGGAAGGTGCGGGCCATCGGCGCATCCAACTACAGCGCGGCACGGCTGGAGGAGGCGCTGAAGGTGAGCGAGGCGCAGGGCATCGCGCGCTATGAGACGCTGCAACCCGAGTACAACCTCTATGACCGTGCGGGCTATGAGCAGGGGCTGGAGCAGGTGGTCGAGGCGCACCAGCTGGGGGTGATTGGTTACTACTCGCTGGCGAGCGGCTTCCTCTCCGGCAAGTACCGCAGCGCGGCGGACGCGGGCAAGAGCGCGCGTGGCGAGGGGGTGGTGAAGCAGTACCTCAACCCGCGCGGCCACCAGATCCTTCAGGCGCTGGACGAACTGGCGGAGAAACACCGCGTCAGCCCGACGCAGATCGCCCTGGCGTGGCTGATTGCCCGCCCGAGCGTCACCGCGCCGATCGTCAGCGCCACCTCGCTGGCACAGCTGGACGATCTGGCGCAGGCCGCGACGCTGACGCTCGATGAGCAGGACATCACCCGCCTGAACGAGGCCAGCGCCTACTGACGCGCCACCGGGCGGCCGCCGCCGCCCGGCCTCTGCGTTAGCGGTAGAGCACCTCGGCCCAGCGCGCCAGCCCGGCGGTGACGGAGCCGAAGTCATTGCCACCCACCAGCGGGATGCCCGGCAACTGTGCCTGCAACGCGGCGCGCAGCAGTGGCGAACGCGCGCTGCCGCCGGTCAGGTAGATCACGTCTGGCGTCACGGCGCTGCCCTGCAACGCCTCGGTCACCTGCTCCTGAATGCGCGCCAGCGGCTGGCTGATCGCCTCGCCCAGTTGCTGCTGAGTGATGCGCTCCTCCAGTGCGGTCTCGACGAACCCCAGTGCGGTGCGGATCTCCGTTTCGTGGGAGAGGGCGATTTTGCTCTCTTCAGCGGCGCGCACCAGCCGGTAGCTCAGGCGCTGCTGGTAGACCTTCAGCAGGCGCTGCACGCTGGCCGGATCGGCGGCATCACGGATCAGATCACGCAGCAGGCGGCCATTGGCGACGCTATAGAAGTCGCTCTGTGCCGGCACGTCGTTGGTGGCGACCGCGTTCCAGAATGGCAGTGCCGGGATCGCCAGCCCTTTGGTGGTCTGGCTGCCCATGCCGCATAGCGGCATCAGCTGGCGGAAAGCGAGCATGATGTCGAGGTCGTTACCGCCGACGCGGCAGCCGCTATGCCCCAACAGGCTCTGCTGGCGATCGGCCTGGCCGTGCCACTGTGGCCCCATCAGCAGCACCGAACAGTCGGTCGTACCGCCGCCGATGTCCACCACCAGCACCGTCTTTTCCTCTTGCAGGGTCGCCTCAAAATCCAGCCCCGCCGCCACCGGCTCGAACTGGAAGGCGATGTCGCGGAAGCCGGCACGCTCAGCCGCGCGCTGCAAAATGCCCTGCGCCTGCTGGTTGGCCTCGTCGCCGCCGGTGCCCTGGAAGTTGACCGGACGGCCAATCACCGTCTGGGTGATGCTCTGTTGCAGCTCGCCCTCGGCCTGGCGCTTGATGTGGAACATCATGGCGCACACGAGATCCTCAAACAGCGCGATCTGCTGCGGCTTCAGGCCGTTGGCGCCGAGGAAGGATTTCGGCGACTTGACGAAGTAGACCTCTTCCGGGTCTTCGGCATAGTGCGCCAGCGCCGACAGGCCAAACAGCACGCTGTCACTGTTGACCGAAATGTCCTCTTCCCGGTTGAAGCTGACGGCACGGCGCAGCAACTGCTGATTCTCGTCACTGCCGGTGGGTACTTGCCAATGGCGATGTAAGCATTCACTTACTGCCTCGCGCGTCGGCGCGGCCAGCATGGAGGGCAGGTAGGGCGAGGTGCCCTCCAGCGTCAGCAACTCCGCGTTGCCGCCGCGCATCACGGCCACCGAACAGTTGGCGGTGCCATAGTCAAAACCGATAAACATCTCTTCTCCCCATGCCAATAAAGGGGCGCGACTTTACCGGAGAGCGGCGCAACGGGCAAGCCAAACCCGCCGTCCGCCCACCGCGCCGGGAAAATAGCCCCGCCCGGATGCCCATCACCTCCTATACTGCTGATACCTTCCCCCTTTCTGCTGGGAAAGCCACGCCAACGATGTGGCCAGGGGGCGGGCAACGCACCGGAGTTCTGCCCGCGCGGCTACGAAAGAAAATGCCAGAGGTTTGAAGGCATTAACCCGTGGTTTACCCTGCGCCGCCGATCATGCCTCCGGCCTTTACCCCTTTTTGGCGCGATGACCTGTCATGAAAAAAACACCGTACACACTACGCTCCGCCTGCTCGCTGGTGATCCCGGCGCTGCTGCCTTGGGCGGCGCAGGCCGCAGAGGGCGACGCCCCTGAACAGACGATGGTGGTTACCGCCACCCCGGCCCCGGCGGGCCTGTCGGAGCTGGACACTCCGGCCGCGGTCAGCGTGGTGGACGGCGCGTCGTTCCGTCAGGCGCGGCCAGAGATTAACTTGTCCGAGGGGCTGGGCGGCGTGCCGGGCTTGCAGGTGCAGAACCGCCAGAACTACGCGCAGGATCTGCAACTGTCGGTGCGCGGCTTTGGCGCGCGGTCGATGTATGGTGTGCGCGGTGTGCGCATCAACGTGGACGGCATTCCGGCCACCATGCCAGACGGGCAGGGCTACACCTCCAACATTGACCTGAACTCGGTCGAGCGGGTAGAGGTGCTGCGCGGCCCCTTCTCGGCGCTCTATGGCAACGCCTCCGGCGGGGTGGTGAACATCACCAGCCTCACCGGCCAGCAGCCCGACACGCTGGAGGCAGGCCTCTACTATGGTAGCTACGGCAGTTGGCGCTACGGCGTGAAGGCCAGCGGCGCGACGGGGGATGGCAGCCAGGCCGGCGACGTCAACTATCTGGTCTCCGCCACCCGCTTCACCACCCACGGCTACCGCGACCACAGCGCCGCGCAGAAGAACCTCGGCAACGCCAAGCTCGGCGTGCGCATCAATGACGTCAGCACCCTGACCTTAATCTTCAACAGCGTGGACATTGATGCCGATGACCCCGGCGGCCTGACGCGCGCGCAGTGGCAGGAGAACCCACGGCAGGCGACGCGCGCTGAGCAGTTCAACACCCGCAAAACCACTAAACAGACGCAGGGCGGGCTGCGCTACCAGCGCGAGATGAGTGAGCGCGACGATCTTAGCATCATGGCCTACGCCGGTGAGCGCGAGACGGTGCAGTACCAGTCGATCCCGGTGGCGGCGCAGGCCAACCCGCTGAACGCCGGTGGGGTGATTGACCTGACGCGCCACTATCAGGGCATCGACACCCGCTGGACGCACCGCGACGAGTGGCTGGTGCCGGTGACGCTGACCGGCGGGCTGGACTATGAGACGGTGACCGAGCAGCGCAAGGGGTATGAGAACTACACCGTGCAGGATGGCGTGACCGAGCTGGGCACGCGCGGCAACCTGCGGCGCGACGAGCGCAACCTGATGTGGAACCTCGATCCCTACCTGCAAACCTCTTGGCAACTGACGCCAAAGTGGACGTTGGATGCCGGGGTGCGCTACACCACGGTGCGGTTTGACTCCAACGACCACTACGTCACGGCGCAGAACGGCGATGACAGCGGCGACGCCCGTTACCACAAGTGGCTGCCAGCCGGTTCGATCAAGTACGCGGTGAATGAGGGCTGGAACCTCTACGCCTCCGCCGGGCGCGGCATGGAGACGCCGACCATCAATGAGCTTTCTTACCGCAGCAGCACCGCCAACGGCGAGAGCCAGGCCGGGCTGAACGTCGGCCTGCAACCCGCCACCAGCAACAGCGTGGAGCTGGGCAGCAAGGCGCGCATCGGCTATGGGCTGTTCACCGCCGCGCTGTTTGAGACCCACACCCAGAATGAGATTGTGGTGGATGAGAGCAGCAACGGCCGCACCAGCTACACCAACGCTGGCAAAACCCGCCGCCGCGGCGCGGAGCTGGCGCTCGACCAGCAGTTTGGCGAGGCGTGGAAGCTGAATATGGCCTGGACGCTGCTGGACGCCACCTACCGCGACGACGCCTGCAACGACAGCGGCTGCACCGCCACCGCGGGCCACCGCCTGCCGGGCATCGCCCGCAACATGGGCTACGCCTCCCTCGCCTGGGCACCGGAAGAGGGGTGGTACGCCGGGGCGGAGATCCGCTACATGGGCGACATTGAGGTCAATGACGAGAACAGCGAGCAGGCCCCCTCCTATGCGGTCACTGCGCTCAATACCGGCTACAAGTTCCGCCACGGCAACTGGCTGCTGGACGTCTTTGGTCGCGTCGATAACCTGTTTGACCGCAACTACGTTGGCTCGGTGATCGTCAACGAGAGCAATGGCCGCTACTACGAACCCGCCCCCGGCCGCAACTGGGGCGGCGGCCTGACGCTGGCCTACAGCTTCGAATAACCCAAGCGCCGCAAGGCGCTTTTTTTGGCGGTGATCAAAGAAACCACGTACCGGACACCGCGCCGATTGGGTGTTTCGTTTATTTCGAATGATCTGGGGGCAATAGAGAGAGGAAATCATGATGAGTACACCCCCCTTGTCGGATCTCAGCCTGCCGGAAGTGCATGAGAGCCAGTTAGCAGAAAAAGGCTACCGCGAGCTTTCGGCCATTTTGGCGACCCGGCTGGAGTCGCGGCAATTTGCGTTGGTCAACGCCGAGAACCCGGCCCATAGCGTGGAGCTGCCGGTCTCCGCGCTAAAGATGCTGGTGGAGATTTTAGGCGAGCTGGCGAATGGCAACGCGGTGCAGGTGGTGCCGGTGCACGCGGAGCTGACCACCCAGGAGGCGGCCAATTTGCTGAAGGTCTCCCGGCCCCACCTGGTCAAACTCCTTGAGCAGGGGCGGATCCCCTTCCATAAAACCGGCCGCCACCGCCGCATTCGCTTTGCTGACCTGATGGCCTTCAAACAGCAGCGGGATGCCGAGAGTGCCAGCGCGATGGATGAGTTGGCCAGACTTTCACAGGATTTGGCTATCTATTGATGATGCACTCGCCCTATCCGGTCATGCTTGATGCCTGTGTGTTGTATCCCGCCAGATTGCGCGATCTGCTGATGCATCTGGGGTTGCACGGCCTCTACCAACCCAAGTGGACGGCCACCATCCAGCAGGAGTGGAAACGTGGGCTGCTCAGGGAGCGAAAAGATATTGAACCCAGCAAACTGGATCGGATAGAGCAGTTGATGAATCAGGCGCTGCCGGACACCGAGATCATTGGCTATGAGGCGCTGATTGCCGGGCTGGATCTGCCTGACCGGATGACCGCCATGTGCTGGCGGCGGCCATTAAGGCCAATACCGAACTGATCGTCACCTTTAACCTTCAGGATTTCCCTGCCAGCTACCTCAGCCAGTTTGGCATTGAGGCGATCCATCCCGATGAGTTTATCTCGGACATCATTGACCTGAGCTGCGCCCGGGCATTGTAGGCGGTTAGTGCGCAACGCGCCTCGCTGAAACATCCGCCATTTACTGCCGAAGCGTTTCTCTTCACGCTGCTTCAAGTGGGCCTGGCGAAAACCGTCAGGATGCTGGAGGGGTATAAGACCCTGATTTGAAACCCCCACATTGACGCCCCTGCGGGCAGCGTCTTAACTGAAGGTTTTGCGATACAGGAGGCGCGCACGTGACGGTTGAGCTGCAATGGCACCCGGATATTATCCCTTTACCCTATATTCCGCCGTTTGACTGGGCGCTGGTGCAGGGTTTTTTGCGTACCCGTGCCATTGCTGGCGTGGAGGCCAGCGACGCCATGCACTACCAGCGCACCCTGCGTATCGAAGGCGTGCCGGGCTGCTATCAGGTGTCGCCGCTGCCGGGGAGGCAGCGCTGGCGCTGCGGGTGTCGGTGTCGCTCTGGCCGTGGCGCGATGAGGTGGTACGGCGCGTGCGGCGGCAGTGGGATCTGGATGCCGACCCGCAGGCGATTGGCGCGGTGCTGGGGCCGCTGGCGGCGGCGCGGCCAGGGCTGCGGCTGGCGGGATCGGTGCATGGCTATGAGCAGACGGTGCGCGGCATCCTCGGCCAGCTGGTGAGCGTCAAGATGGCGGCCACCCTCACCGAGCGGCTGGCGGCGCGCTGGGGGAGCCGCTGGCGCAGCCCTCGGCCAGCTTGACCGCCTCTTCCCGACGCCTGAGCGCATCGCAACGCTGACGGTGGATGATCTGCGCGCCATCGGCGTGCAGGCGCGGCGCTCGGCCTGTTTGATTGCGCTCTCACGCGCGGTGGCGGAGGGGGCGCTGGAGGTGGATGCGGTGCCGGAGGTGGAGGTGGGAATGCGCGACCTGCTGGCGCAGCCAGGCATCGGCCCGTGGACGGCCAACTATATCGCCATGCGCGCCTGGGCCGCCCGTGACCTGTTCCTCACCACCGACTACCTGATCAAGCAGCGCTTCCCCGGCATGACGCCAGGACAAATCGTGCGCTACGCCGCCCGCTGGCGGCCGTTCCGCTCCTACGCCACGCTGCACCTGTGGCACGCCGCCGACTGGGTGCCAGAGGGCAGCGTCTAGCGCATGGCAAAGTAGCCGCTGGCGAGCAGGCTCTCCAGCGTTTGCGGCGGCGCGACCACCTCGCCCTCAATCAGGTCAATGCCCATCTCCACCAGCTTCTGCTGCGCGGCGGCCAGATTGACCGGCCCGGCCAGCGTCTGCGCCTGCAACCGGTGGGCGGTGCCGTGCAGGATGTTCACCAGAATCTCATCCATCTGGTTGCTGTGGATCTGGCTGATAAAGCGCGCGTCCGGCTTCAGGTAGTCCACCAGCCCGGCCGGCAGTTCGCCCAGCGCGTTGAGTTGGTGGCCCGCCTGCGTGAGGATGACGCCGCACCCCTGCTGCTTCAGGCGGTGGAGCAGCGCCTCGGCCTGTGCCCGATGGTGCAGCAACACCTGCTCCTCCAGCGTGAACAGTAGCCGCGAGGGGGCAGGGCGCTCTGCGCCAGCGCCTCAAACAGCGCCTCATGCAGCGCCGGGCTGAGCACGCCACCGGCGCTCAGCGGCAGCGCCACGGTCAGCCCCTTGCGCGCCAACGCCGGGCCGGAGGCCAGCAGCACCTGCTGCACCAGCCAGCGATCCACCTCCGCCTCCAGCCCCAGCAGCGCCACCGTGGTGTGGAACGCCTCGTGGGTCGCGCCACTCTCCTCGCCAGCGGCCATGGTCGCCGAGAGGGTGTAAAAGCAGGTGGAGAGCGGTGTCTTGGGCGGCGCGGCGGCGCGCGCCATCAGGGTCAGCTGGTTGTTCGTCAGCATCTGCGTGACCTGTGCGGCGGAGAGCAGCACGCTGTTTTTCTCCAGCAGCCACTGCTGGCGCGCCTGATAGACCACCACCTGCCCGCGACCACCGTGCTTGGCGGCGTAGCAGGCGACGTCCGCCTGCGACATCAGTTCGCTGGCCGAAACCTGCGGATTATCAATCAGCGTCACCCCGGCGCTGGCGCCGATGCGGTAGAGTTTCTCCTCCCAGTAGAAGCGGAAGTCGTTGATGCGCTGCACCACCCGGCCCACCACCTCGCGCGCCTGCGCCAGATCGCAATCTGGCAGCAGGATGCCGAACTCGTCGCCGCCCAGCCGCCCGAGCAGGTCAGTGGGGCGCAGGTTGGCGGACATCAACTGGCTAAGCTGCTTCAACAGCTCGTCGCCCGCCGCGTGGCCGGCAGTGTCATTCACCGCCTTGAAGCGGTCGAGGTCAAGGAACGCCAGCCCGTGCCGCTGCCCCTCGTTGGCAGTCAGCATCAGCGCATGGTGCAGCTCGCGCTCAAAGTGCGATCGGTTGGGCAGGCCGGTCAGCATGTCGTGGGAGGCGTTGTAGCTCAGCTTGCGCATCAACTCGCGGGAGCGGCTGACATCCTGCAACACCAGCACCATGCCAATCGGCTCCTGATTGAGGGTCTTGAGCGGCGAGAGCGCGCGCTGGATCTCATACGCCTCGCCGTTGGGGCCGTTGAGCACCAGCGACTGCTCAATCGAGGAGTGCAGGCTCTCGTTGCTGTCGAACGGCAGCAGGTTGGCGACCGGCGGGCCATCGAAGCCACGCGTCAGGCTTACCACCCGATCGATGTGCCGCCCCTGCGCCTCGCGCATCCGGCAGCCGGTCATCTTCTCCGCCACCGGGTTCATGAAGATCACCGCCTGGTTGCGGTCGGTGCAGATCACCGCCTCGTTGATGGCGTCGAGCGTGATGCGCAGCCGCTCCTTCTCCTCGTGCAGCGCCTCGGTCAGCCGGTTGTTGGCCGCCTCGGTCTGCTTCAGGCTGCTGATGTCCTCAATCTGGGCGATAAAGTAGAGCGGCCGCCGCCCCTCGCCATCACGCACCACCGAGGCCGCCAGCCGCGCCCACACCATCTCGCCGTCGCGGCGGCGGTAGCGCTTCTCCAGCGTGAAGTTGTGGATGCGTCCCGCCAGCAGCGCCTGCATCATCTCCAGATCCGCCGCCAGATCATCCGGGTGGGTCAGCTCCTGGAAATTCATCTGCGTCAGGATTTCGGCGCGGTAACCCAGCAGCGAGCAGAGCGCCTGATTGACCTGGAGCCAGTGCCCCTGCGGCGATACCAGCGCCATGCCGATGGCGGAGAACTCCATCGCGTTGCGAAAGCGGTTCTCGCTCTCCTCGATGTGCGCCCGCTCCACCTTCAGCCGGTGCATCATGATGGTCATGGCATTGGCTGGCAGCAGGATCAGCAGCAGCGGCACATAGTTGAGCAGCGGCGTGTAGTCGAGGTAGCGGATGTGCACAATCTGCCCGCTGGCGATCAGCAGCGTGACCATCACCGTCAGTGCGAAGAAGATCAGCAGCGCCTCCAGCCGTTGCAGGCGGATCGAGGCGGTCAGCAAGGCGATGGAGATAAAGGCGAAGGGGTAGGGCAGCCAGAACAGCACCAGATAGCTGGCACCGAGCGTGACGGCCAGCATGAACAGCACCTCCGGCAGACGCGGCGAGCGCAGCAGCTGCCGCCACGGCGTGGGGCGGAACAGCAGGCCAATCGGGGTGACGGTCAGGATGCCGAGCGCCTCGGAGAGGAACCAGATGCGAAAGCGCTCCGGCATCAGCTCGGCGCTCGCGGTGCCGAGGTGCGGCAGCACCATCACCAGCGCGCTGACGCAGGGGGTGAACACCACCGCCGCCAGCACAAAGGTGATCCAGTTGCCGACACTGCCGAGCGGATCGGGGCCGGGCAGCAGCCGGCGCAGCAGCGTGGCCGCCAGCAGCGACTCCGCCACGTTGATCAGCGTCAGCGGCAGGAAGAAGGCCAGCGGCACGCCGCACAGGCTGTTGGCCGCTGCCATCGCCCCGGCGGAGCCGAGCAGCAGCGCCAGCCAGTCGCGCTGCGGGAAGCGGTAGAGCAGGGCGATCATCAGCGCGGTCGGCAGCCAGAGCGAGACGATCAGCCCCTGCACCACCGTGAACCGCAGGCAAAACAGGGCGAGGGCAAATACCAGCGCCGTCAGGGCCGCCAGGGTACGCCAGCGCATCCTCGGCGGGCGGGCTGGCAGGGTATTCAGGTTGGTTTCCACATCGAAGCCTTATGCACGCGCGGGTCACAAGCCCGGCCCCGGCAGGGGGCGGTAAACTGTAGAAATATTTATCAATTAAATAATATTATCGCAGGAAATAAGAGTTAAGAATCTTTCCGGCAGATAAATGTGCCGCCCGGCGGCTGCCGGGCTGGCATTTACAGCAGGAACAGCGTGGCCAGCCCCAAAAAGATGAAGAAGCCGCCGGTGTCGGTGATGGCGGTGATCATCACGCTGGAGCCGACCGCCGGGTCGCGGCCAAACCGCACCATCAGCATCGGGATTATCACCCCCATCAGCGCCGCCACCAGCAGGTTTAGTACCATCGCCAGCGTCATCACCGCGCCGATGCCCGCATCATGGTAGAGCAGCCAGGTGATGATGCCCATCAGCCCGCCCCACACCAGCCCGTTGATCAGCGCCACCCCCAGCTCGCGCATCAGCAGGAAGGAGTAGCTGCCGCCCTGCAACTGGTGCAGCGCCAGCGCCCGCACAATCATGGTGATGGTCTGGTTGCCGGTATTGCCGCCGATGCCAGCGACAATCGGCATCAGCGCCGCCAGCGCCACCAGCTCGGAGATGGTGTGCTCAAACAGCCCAATCACCCGCGAGGCGATAAAGGCGGTGCAGAGGTTGATCGCCAGCCACGCCCAGCGGTTGCGCACCGCCTTGCCCACTGGCGCGAAGACATCCTCCTCCTGGCTCAGGCCGCCCATGCGCCGCATGTTGTTCTCGCTCTCCTCGTTGACGATGTCGAGGATCTCCTCCACCGTCAGCCGCCCCATCAGCTTGCCCTTGGCATCGACCACCGGCGCGGTGATCAGGTTGTAACGCTCAAAGGCGCTGGCGGCGTCCTCCGCCTGCTCATCGGGGGTGAAGGTGGTGGGATCGGCATCCATCAGCGCCGCCACCTCGGTCTCCGCCGGATGCAGCAGGATGGCGGTGAGCGGCAGCTCGCCCAGCAGCTTATTGTGGCGATCGGTGACGAACAGCTTGTCGGTGGCGTCTGGCATCCGCCCCAGCTTGCGCAGGTAGCGGTGCACCGTGCCGAGCGTCACGTCCGGCCGCACCGTCACCAGCTCAAAATCCATCACCCGGCCAACGGTATCGCGGTCAAACTTCATCACCTCGCGCACTTGCGCGCGCTTGTCCGGCGCCAGCGAGGTGAGCACCCGGCCCGTGAGGTTACGCGGCAGGTACTCTGCCAGATAGACCTGCTCATCAATGTCTAGTGTCGCCATCGCCCGCAGCAGATCGCGGTCGCTCATCTCGGCGATCAGGCTGTCCCAGACCGTCTCGCTGGCCTCCACCAGCACCCGGCCACGCATGGCGTGATCCTCCACCAGCCCCCACAGCGCCAGTCGCTCATCCAGCGGCAGCGCCTCCAGCAGGTCAGCAAGGTCGGCGGCGTGCAGGCCGCGCAGCAGCGTCTGGATCTCGGCGGTGTGGTCAAGCTGGGCCGGGTCGGGCGGCGGCGCGTCGTCGGGCCGGATGCCGAGCAGATCCTCCACCAGATCCCGGTTCCCTAATAGCAGCCCCATGATGCGGCTGCGGGTTTCCGCAAGTTTTTTAGTGTTGTGGTTGGCGGCAGACATGTTTTTCCCTTTTCATATGGCGCGCGCGGCGCAATCTCCCTTCACCGGGATAGAGTAAGGTTAGAACATGCAGGCGGGCTGCGCTGCCTCAGGGCAGGCGGGCGCGGGGTCAGGGTGGGTTGGAGCGGGAAGCCGTCTCGCTGGTGAGCACGGACACCGCAGACTGCTGCTTGTCCTGATGGTGGGAGATGGCGCCGATTCCGGCGTAGATCATGCGTCCGAACAGGATGATGAAACTGATAGCCAGCACAATTTTGGTCATTCGGACGTTGGTTCGTCGTCGCATAGGGTCTCCGGGGGCCAGGGAGGCGTCGCGGGCGGCTCCTCCGGTAAATCGGGAGGGTATAGATTAAAAAATAACCATGCGAGGGGCAAGAAAAAAAGGGCGCGGCCCGCTGGCCCCGCCCCGTTTTTGGCCGGTCAGGCTCCATCGCCTGCTGGCAGCTCCTCGGCCACGTGCAGTTTCCAGCCGGTGACGTCATCCCAGTAGGCCTGCTCGCGCTCCACGTCGAGCTGCACCAGCATGTTTTGTGACAGGTAACCGGCCGGGAAATAGAGCGTCCAGTGGTTATCGTCACACTCCAGCCGCAGCGACTCGGGGGTGGTGGTGGACTGGCGCTGGTTGTTCAGCAGCGCGCCGAGGCGCAGCAGCTGGATCAGCGGCACATAATCCTTTTTGCGGAACAGGTTGAGGCGCGGCAGCTCCTCCAGCTTGATCGCCTTGCGGTGCAGCCGCACCAACGCCGCCAGCAGCGTCTGCTGCTCCTGATTGAAGCCGGGCAGGTTGGTGTTCTGCAAAATGTAGGCGGAGTGGCGGTGCATACCGCTGTGGTTGATGCTTAGCCCCACCTCATGCAGCATCGCTGACCACTTCAGGATCGCCTCCAGCTGCGGGTGCGCCAGCTTCGGGTGCTGCGCCTGCCACTGCGCATAGAGCTGCAGGGTGGTGTCGAGTACCCGGCGCGCCTGCTCGCGGTCGATGTTGTAGTGGTCGGCCAGACTGCGGGCGGTACGGCTGCGGATGTCCTGATGGCGGAAGCGACCCTCCATCTCATACAGCACCCCCTCGCGCAGCGCGCCGCCTGACAGGCGCATCGATTTCAGCGCCAGCGCGTCAAACACGCCGCACAGGATCGCCAGCCCCGGCACAAACACGGTCTTGCGATCCTCCGACAGCCCCGGCAGGCTCAGCGACTTGAAGTTCTTGAACTTCAGCACCTGCGCCACCAGCATCTCCAGCCGCTCTGGCGTGATCAGGCCATCCTTCTCGCCCAGCTCCACCAGCACCTCCACGGTGGCCTTGATGGTGCCGGAAGCGCCAAGGGCGTACTGCCAGCCCTGGATGCGGTACTGCCAGGCCAGCGCCTCCAGCTTCTGCGCCGCCGCCAGCCGCGCGCGGTTGAAGTGGTGGGCGCTCAACTCCCCTTGCGGGAAGAAGAGCTGGCCGAAACTGACGCAGCCCATGCGGCGGCTCTCCGCCAGCAGCGGCTCGAAGTCCTCGCCAATCACCAGTTCGGTGGAGCCACCGCCGATGTCCACCACCAGCTTGCGCCCCTTCTCCGGCTGGGTGTGCTCGACGCCCATGAAGATCAGGCGTGCCTCCTCCTGCCCGGAGATGATCTCAATCGGGTAGGGGATCACCTCGGCGGCGCGGCGCAGGAACTCCTCGGCGTTGACCGCCTCGCGCAGGGTATGGGTGCCGACAATGGTGACGTTGTCCGGCGAGAAGCCCTGCAGGCGCTCGGCAAACAGCGCCAGACAGGTCAGGCCGCGCTGCATGGCCTCTTCGCTCAGCACATGGTTGCTGTCCAGACCGTCGGCCAGGTGCACGCGCTGCTTGAGGCGCCCCAGCACCTGCAACGCCCCGTTGACGATGCGGGCAATCACCATGTGGAAACTGTTGGAGCCGAGATCAACGGCGGCAATTTCCTGTGGCTTGGTCGAGGGAATTTGATGTAAGGGCATAGTCTCAGGCCTGATTCTCTGGCTGTTCCAGGTTCTTTAAGTAATGGTAAATGGCGGTCTGCGCCCGTACCTTGCGGCGGTTGCCGCGCGGAACATACCGGTTACTCAACTCTTTATCAACAATACGCGCTTTGACAGTGTCACTGAACAGCAGCTCAAGGATGTCCAGCACCCGCTGTTTCAGGCGTGGATCGAGCAGCCCCACCGCCACCTCAATCCGGTAGTCGATGTTGCGCGTCATCCAGTCCGCCGAGGAGAGGTAGACCTTGTGATCGCCATTGTTCTCAAACACATACACCCGGTCATGCTCGAGGAAGCGGTCAACGATGCTGATCACCTGGATATTCTCGCTGACGCCCGGCAGGCCGGGGATCAGGGAGCACATGCCGCGCACCAGCAGGCGGATCTTCACGCCGGCGTTGGCGGCCGCGTAGAGGCGATCCACCAGCCCCTTGTCCACCAGGTTGTTGATTTTCAGAGTAATGCCACCGCGGCCACCGGACTGGGCGTTGGTGATCTCTTGGTCAATCAGCGCGTAGAGCATCCGGCGCGAGTTCTGCGGCGACACCATCAGGTGATCAAAGGTCACTGGCCGGTAGGGGTTCTCAATGAAGTTGAACACCCGGCGCACCTCGTTGGTCATGCGCGGGTCGGCGGTCAGCAACGAATAGTCAGTATAGATGCGCGCGGTTTTTTCATTGAAGTTACCGGTGCCGATGTGCGCGTAGCGCACGATCTCGTCGTTCTCGAGCCGCGAAATCAAAAACAGCTTGGCGTGGATCTTCAGCCCCGGCGCGGAGAAGATGACGTGCACCCCCGCCTCGGTCAGCCGTTTCGCCCAGTGGATGTTCGCCTCCTCATCGAAGCGCGCCTGCAACTCCACCACCACCGTCACCTTCTTGCCGTTGTGGGCGGCGTGGATCATCGACTCGATGATGCGCGAATCCTTCGCCACCCGGTAGATGTTGATCTTGATCGCCAGCACGCTCGGGTCGAACGAGGCCTGCCGCAGCAGCTCCAATACGTGCTCGAAGGTGTGGTAGGGGTAGTAGAGCAGCACGTCGCGCTCGCGGATGGCGTCAAAGCCATTGCGGAAACGGTCAAAGAAGACGTGGCGCAGGCGCGGCAGCGGGCGGTTGACCAGATTGGCCTTGCCAACGTTCGGGAAGCCGATGAAATCTTTGAAGTTGTGGTAGCGGCCGCCCGGCACCACGGAGTCATAGTTGGAGATGCCGAGCTTCTCGCACAGCAGATCCACCATCTCATCCGGCATGTCGCGCTGATAGACGAAGCGCACCGGCTCCGCCGTCAGGCGCTGCTTGAGGCTGGAGGACATCAGTTCCAGCAGGCTGGACTCCATCTCCGTCACCAGATCGTACTCGGCGTCGCGCGTCATCTTCATCGAATAGGCGTTCAGCGTGTCATAGTCGAAGAAGCCCTTGAAGATCTCATCCAGACAATTGCGCAGGATGTTATCCAGCAGGATCATCGGCTTGCGGCGGCGCGGGGCTTCCGGCGGCAGATCCACGAAGCGCGGCACCTTGTCCGACGGGATCTCCAGCAGCGCGTAGTTCACCTGCTCGCCCCGGATAATCTCCACCGCCAGATAGGTGTAATCATCCTTCAGGAACTGCACCAGATTGGTGTCGTGGTTGATGAGGATCGGGGTGATGTAGGGGCGCAACTGGTGCTTGAAGTAGTGGCGCAGCCAATTTTGCTGGTTTTCAGAGAGCTGGCGCTCGTTGATCAGGAAGATCTGATTGCGCGCCAACTCCAGCAGCAGGTCGTTGTAGAGGTTGTCAAACTCCAGCTCGGTCTTCAGCACCTTGGACTGGATCTTCTTCAGCAGGTGGCGGGACGCGCCGACCGATCCCTGCTCCTCGCTGATCAAAATGCGCCGCTTCAGATCGGCAAAGCGCACCTTGTAAAACTCATCCAGGTTATTGGAGTAAATGCCGAGAAACCGCATCCTTTCGATCAGGGGGTTGGACTTGTCTGCCGCTTCCTGCAATACCCTTTCATTGAAGGATAACCAGCTCAGCTCTTTGTCGATGTATAGTTTTTCTTGTCCCATTATCACTCCATTCATTGAGCCTGACATTTCCCTGGGGGCCGGAACGGGGATGCCTGAACGGCATACGATGTTTTAGGGGGAATCAGGTTGAATCACGGTCTCCAGGCCAGGGCGGCCGGTCGCTTAGCACCGTGTCTCCAGGCCCATTATGGCGAGAGAAATGCGCGAAAGTCCAATAAAGATCGAGAGTTAACATTGTCATGCAATGTTCATAAAACTGTCTTAAGATGCGCGGTCAATCGCGGCTTTTGCATGATGAAATGGGGGCCGCAACCCACAGGGATTTTTACTTTTTATGCAGGACGGGCAGTGCATATACGTGACCTACCTCTCTCTTCAGACCGCCGCCGCGCCCGCACCGATCGACTGGTGCGCTATGCCGTGACCGGATGCGGCATGCTGGTGCTGCTGGCCCTGATGCTGATCTTCATCTACCTGCTCTACAGCGTCTGGCCGCTGTTCCGCACGGTGTGCGTCAACCAGCCAGTGACGCTGCGTGTTGACACCTCCACGCCGTCGCTGGCCATCGGCACGCTGCCGGATCGGCGCTGGGGCTACCGCCTCGACAGCGCCGGGCAGGGCACCTTTATCCGGCTGACCCCCTCCGAGGAGGCGCCGCTCACCACGTCGCTCGCCGCTGCGCCGCTGGCCTCGCTGGCGCGCAACGCCGGTGCGCAGCCGATGTATGCCCTTGGCGGCCAGGATGGCCGCGTGACGCTGGTGACACCGCTGATGCCGCTGCCGCACCACGGCCCGAGCTGGTCATTCCCGCTTGGCCGCACGCCGCAGGTGGTTGACCCGGCGGGCCAGCCGCTGGTGAAACTGGCACTGGCGGCGGGCGAGGGGCAGGCCACCCGGCTGGCGGCGGTGACTGCCGATCGCCGCCTGTGGGTGCGCGACCTGCCCAGCGGGCGCGAAGAGACGCTGCCGCTGGCGGCGCTGCCTGACACCCTCGCCCTGACCCCCGATGGCCGGCTGCTGTTTGTGCAGAGCGGCCCGCTGATGCAGATCTACGCCCTGGACCGCGCCACCCTGCGCCTGCGCCAGACGGTGGTGCTGGCCGAGCGCGACCCGGTGAGCGTGACGCTGCTCAGCGGCGGCAATTCGCTGCTGGTCAACGCGGGCGGCCAGCTCTCCCAGTGGTTTGACGTCGCTGGCCCGAACGGCCCGGTGCTGCAGAAGATCCGTGACTTCCAGCCGCAGGGCGTGGTGCGCGTGGCGGCCGAAACCTCGCGCCGGGTGTTCGTGGCGCTGGATGCCCACGGGCAGATGACGCTCAACTCCACGGTACAGACGCGGCCGCAGCTGCACCATGCGCTACCGGCGGCGACCGAGCGGCTGGCCTTCGCGCCGCTCGGCGACGGGCTGCTGGTGGAGCAGCCGGGCGGCTGGCTCTCGCTGCATGTCACCAACCCCTATCCGGACGTCGGCCTGCGCACCCTGTGGCAGAAGGTGTGGTATGAGGGCTACCCGGAGCCAGCCTACGTCTGGCAGACCACCTCGGCGGCGGAGGGCTACCAGCCCAAATTCAGCCTGGTGCCGGTGATTATCGGCACCCTGAAGGCGGCGCTTTGCGCCATGCTGTTCGCCGCGCCGCTGGCGTTGGGCGGCGCGGCCTACACCGCGTGGTTCATGACCCCGCGCCTGCGGCGGCTGGTGAAACCGGCGCTGGAGGTGATGGGCGCCCTGCCGACGGTGGTGATTGGCCTGATTGCTGGCGTCTGGCTGGCCCCGCTGCTGCAACATGTGCTGCTCGGCATTCTGCTGCTGCCGTGGCTGCTGGCGGCGGTGGCGCTGCTGGGCAGTGTGCTGGCGGTGCGCCAGCGTTGGCGTAGCGCCGGGCAGGAGGTGTTCTGCCTGCTGCCGCTGCTGGCGCTGGTGACCTGGCTGGTGTGCCACGGCAGTCCGTGGTTCGAGCAAATGCTGTTTGGTATGCCGTTCGCCCAGTGGCTGGGGGAGGAGTACCAGCCGCGCAACACGCTGGTGGCGGGCATCGCGATGGGCTTTGCGCTGGTGCCAGTGATCTTTACGCTGGCGGAGGATGCGCTGTTCAGCGTGCCGCCGCTGCTTGGGCAAGGCTCGCTGGCGCTGGGGGCGACCCCGTGGCAGACGCTGCGCCGGGTGATTGTGCCAGCCGCCGCCGCCGGCATCTTCTCCGCGTTGATGATTGGCTTTGGCCGGGCAGTGGGGGAGACGATGATTGTGCTGATGGCGACCGGCAACACGCCGGTGATGGATGGCAGCCTGTTGCAGGGGCTGCGCGCGCTCTCCGCCAACATCGCGATTGAACTGCCGGAGGCGGTAGCCGACAGCGGCCACTATCGGGTGCTGATGCTGACCGCGCTGGTGCTGTTCCTGTTTACCTTTGTGCTGAACACCGTGGCGGAGCTGATCCGCCAGCGGCTGCGGGCGCGCTATAGCCAGAACCAGGAGGGCGCATGAGACGTTGGTGGCGCTCAGGCTCGCCCTGGATCTGGCTCACCGCGGCGGCGGTAGCGGCCAGCGTGCTGGCACTGGCTGGCATCATCCTGCTGCTGGCAGGGCAGGGGGCGCGCAGCTTCTGGCCAGCCGACGTCTGGCAGTTCACCCTACGTGCGCCGCTGGCGGGCCAGAACCAGCTGCTTGGCGAGCTGTACGCCCGGCCGTCGGTGCCGCGCCAGCAGCTGATTGACGCCGGTGTCACGCTGCCAGCGGATGCCCCGCCCACGCTGCGGCGGTTGCTGGTCAAGACCGGCAACCGCGACCTGTCAGCGGCCTCGCCAGCGGCGCGCGAGTTTGTGCTGCTGGATGAGGCGGATGTCACGGCGCGCCGTGCGCCGCCAGAGGTGCTGGTGCTCGACCGCGAGGAGAGCGGGCTGGCCTACGGCACGCTGGCGGGCATGTTGGAAAATGGCCAGCCGCTGGTGGCGCGCAATCTGGCGGAGGAGTTGCTGCGCCGGGTGCCGGAGAACCGTGCGCTGGCCGCCCGCGCCTACCGCCTGCAACACCACGATCTGGCACGGGTCAACCACCGCTTTGAGGCGCTGCGGCTGGAGGAGCGGCGGCTGGCGCTGCATGACCAGCTGGATGCGCGCGCGGTGTCGCGCCTGCGCGCTGAGCGCATTGAGCTGGAGTACAGCTTCAGCCGCTTGACCGCCCAACTCGACAGCATCAATCAGGAGCGGCGGCGCGACGCGCTGCTATTGCGTGACGCCGCTGGTCAGTTGCATACCCTGCCGCTGAACGAGGTGCACAACGCCTGGTATCCGAACGCCATGAGCCTGCCGCAGAAGCTGCTGCACACCGCGCGTGCCATCTGGGCCTTCTTGAGCGAGGATCCGCGCGCCTCCAACACCGCGGGCGGCGTCTTCCCGGCGCTGTTTGGCACGGTGCTGATGGTGGTGCTGATGTCGATCATCGTGATGCCGCTCGGCGTGGTGGCCGCCATCTACCTGCATGAGTACGCTGGCCGCCACTGGCTCACCCGGCTGCTGCGGGTGGCGGTGGTCAATTTGGCCGGTGTGCCGTCGATTGTCTATGGGGTGTTTGGCCTCGGCTTTCTGGTGTATGGCGTCGGTGGCTCCCTCGACCGGTTGTTCTTCCCGCAGGCGCTGCCCGACCCGACCTTCGGCACGCCGGGGGTGCTGTGGGCGGCGCTGACGCTGGCGCTGCTCACCCTGCCGGTGGTGATTGTCGCCACCGAAGAGGGGCTGTCACGCATCCCGGTGGCGCTGCGGCAAGGCTCGCTGGCGCTGGGGGCGAGTCAGGCGCAGACGCTCTGGCGCATCGTGCTGCCGATGGCGGTGCCCGCGATGCTGACTGGCATGATCCTGGCGATCGCCCGCGCCGCTGGCGAAACCGCGCCGCTGATGCTGGTGGGGGTAGTGAAGTCGGTGCCAGCGCTGCCGGTGGATGGTATCTTCCCCTACCTGCATCTGGATCGTAAGTTTATGCACCTTGGCTTCCAGATCTATGACATGGCGCTGCAAAGCCCGAACGTGGAGGCAGCGCAACCGCTGGTTTACGCCACCGCGCTGCTGCTGGTGCTGATTGTGGTGGGGCTGAATTTGGTGGCGATGGGGCTGCGCCACTCACTGCGAGAGAAATTCCGCACGCTGGGCCTGTAGGCCCGGCGGCGAGAGAGAGATGAGATCGTTGTTGCCGGACACGCCGTTGCCGGATATTTCCCAGCTCAGCGACGCCGACACCGCGCTGGAGGTGCAGAAGCTGAACCTGTGGTACGGCGAGAAGCAGGCGCTGTATAACATTTCGCTGCGCATCCCGCGCAACCGGGTGACGGCGCTGATTGGCCCCTCCGGCTGCGGCAAGTCCACGCTGCTGCGCTGCTTCAACCGGATGAATGACCTGCTCGATCCCTGCCGCATTGAGGGGGATATCCGCCTGAATGGCGCGTTGGTCAACGATGGCGAGCTTGACGTCAGCGCGCTGCGGCGGCGGGTGGGGATGGTGTTCCAGCGGCCCAATCCCTTCCCCAAATCGATCTATGAGAACGTGGTCTACGGGCTGCGGGTGCAGGGCGTGCGCGACCGGCGGCTGCTCGATCAGGCGGCGGAAGCGGCGTTGCGCTCGGCGGCGCTGTGGCACGAGGTGAAGGATCGGCTGAAGGAGAACGCCCTGCGGCTCTCCAGCGGCCAGCAGCAGCGGCTGGTGATCGCCCGCGCCATCGCCATTGAGCCGGAGGTGCTGCTGTTGGATGAGCCGACCTCGGCGCTTGATCCCATCTCCACCCTGACGATTGAGGAGCTGATTGGCGCGCTGAAGCAGCGCTTTACCGTGGTGCTGGTGACGCACAACATGCAGCAGGCGGCGCGCGTCTCGGACTACACCGCCTTCATCCACCAAGGGGTGCTGGTGGAGTATGGCGACACCGACACACTCTTCACCTCACCACGCCAGCGGCGCACCGAAGATTACATCACCGGCCGCTTTGGCTGACCGCACGAAATCATCCGCGCCAGTGATGCAAAAAAATTCATGCAACACTGGCGCAGATTTCTTTCTTTCCCCAGAGAATCATTGGCTTAACGCCGCCACCACGACCCCTGTTACACTCCCCGCCAAATCACCCTGTCAGCGAAGCACGTGCTCATTAACTTGCTATCACGAGTTAGCAAAGGGCGGTGGGTGTCAGGTTGTCGAGGCACCGGTGTGGTCGCCCTTACCGGATCCATTATCAGGTGAGGAGAGCAGGAGGCCAGCGGAGCGCGCAGGTCTTTTACACACGCTAAGCCAAATCAGGGACGCCCACAGCGGGCGACTCTCCAGTGGGGATCAGAGTGGCCGGAATCAGGATTACTGGATGATCCCGGCCGGTGAAACGGTGCGGTTGGCCGACATCCACGGCAGCGGCTGACTCAACGCCGCCGGATAACCGGCTTCATCTCCACCCGTACCCTCTCTCTGGCCGGGGAACCGGCCAGAGCGCGCTGCATCAGTCCAAACGCCTTCTCCGCCCAGGCATCTTCATCCTGCTGCATCGACCAGACGGGGTTGGCGAGGAAACTGAGCATCGGGTGCTCGTCAAAGGTGCCGATATGGATGGCGGGTGGCACCCCGCCCGCCTCTTCACGCAGCGCGCTGATTGCCCCCTCCAGCACTGGCAGTGACGAGGCAATGAACGCCTGCGGCACCCCGTGTTGGGCAATGAGCTGGCGCATCAGCGCATACCCGCCCGGCGGCGTGTTCTCCTCGCCGGCCAGCAGCCACTCTTCGCTGAGGTCGCGCGCGGCCAGCGCCTGCCGGTAGCCGGCGATGCGGTCAGCGATGCTGGGCAGCGCGGCGTCACCGGCCAGAAACCACAGCGGCGCGTCGTGGGCGGTGAGCATCGCCTGCGCCAGATGCAACCCGCTGGCGGCGTTGTCACTCTCCACCAGCGCGTTGTCGCTGTAGCCAAAGTCACGATCCAGCAACACCAGCGGCTTTTTCATCTGCCGCAGGTGGTGCTGTTGGTTCTCAAGGGTGGAGGGCACCACGAACAGACCGTCGATGTTGCGGGCAATCGACGCCTTGACCAGCCGGTTCTCGTAGTCCACGTCATGGTAGGTACAGCTGATCACCAGCTGGTAGCCGGAGCGGCGGCAGCGCAGCTCCAGCTTCTCCGCCAGCGTGGCAAAAAACACGTTGGAGAGGTTGGGCACAATCAGCCCCAGCGTATCGGTTTTGTTCAGCTTCAGGCTGCGCGCCGAATGGTTGAGCGTGTAGCCGTAGCGCTCCACATGCTCCTGGATGCGCGCCTGTGTCTTCGCGCTGATGCGGTAACGCTCCGCTTTGCCCCCCAGCACCAGCCGCACGGTGGTGACGGAGAGTTTCAGCTCCTGCGCAATCTGTTCCACGGTTTTCGCCATCTCAAGCGCCCCAATCCTTTTCGCCAATCAAAACCAGCAGATTAAAGCAAATGGCGCGTGAACTCATGCTTCTTGCTGCATCAGTGCCTCCAGCGCCTGCTGTTGCTCCCACATCGCCAGATAGACGCGGTATTTGCGCTGGTGGAAGGGCAGGGTAGTGGGGCGATGGCGGATCACCGTGCCGGGCCGCACCAGCGCGCGTGCCGCCGTGGCGATGTCCGGCCAAGCACCGGCCGCCACTGCGCCGCAGATGGCCGCGCCCAACGCCACCGCCTCCTCCTCGGCAATCAGGTGCAGGTCGCGCTGGGTAGCGTCGGCGTACTCGCGCAGCCACAGTGGGTTGTGGCGTGCGCCGCCGCACAACGCGATGCGCTGCGGCCGGTGCCCCTGCGCCTCCAGCGCCTCAATGATGTGGCGGGTGCCGTAGGCGATGGCCTGCAGCGTGGCGAGGTAGAGCCGCGCCAGCGCCTGCTCGCCACGCTCCAGCGTCAGGCCGCAGACGCTGCCGCGCGCATCCGGCCGCGATCGGGGCGAGCGGTTGCCGTGGTGGTCTGCCAGCACATGCAGCTGCGCGGTGGGGCAGGGCTGCGCCTGCTCGAGTTGGGCGACCCACTGATTGGCAATCTCCACCGGATGGCAACCCTGCTGTTTGGCCTGTGCGAACAGCCCGGCGGAGGCGTGGTGCTCGCTGAGCGTCCACTCTACCAGCGCACCGGCCGCGCTCTGGCCGCCCTCCGCCAGCCAGTACTCCGGCAGCATCGCGCCCCAGTATGGCCCCCAGACGCCGGGGGTGTGGATCTCGTGGCGGCTGGCGAGCATCAAACAGTTGGAGGTGCCGCTGATTAGCGCCAGCGTCCCCTCCGGCTCGGCCCCGGCCAGCGCCACGCCGCCCGCGTGGGCGTCAATCATGCCGGTGGCAACCGTGGTGCGGGTGGTCAGCCCCAGCGCCTCGGCCGCCTGCGGGCTGAGGGTGCCAGCCGCCGTCGCCACCCCGGCAACGCGCGCGGGCAGCTTGTCACGCAGATCCGCCAGATCTGCCGCCGCCAGCAGCGAGTCGCTGAAACGCCCCTCGTGCGCGAGGTAGTTCCACTTGCAGGTCAGGGTGCAGAGGCTCGCCACCTCCACACCGGTGGCCCGCCACACCAGAAAGTCCGCCAGATCCCAAAAGCGGTGCGTGCGCTGCCAGGCCGTGGGGTGCTGCTGCTTCAGCCACAACAGCTTCGGCAGCGCCATCTCCACGCTCACCTCGCCGCCGACGTAGCGCAGCGCCGGATCCTGACTGGCATTGATCTGCTGGGCCTGCTTCAGGGCGCGGTGATCCATCCACATGATGATGTCATGGCTCGGCTCGCCCCCCGGTGAGACCGCCACCCCGTGCCCATCGGCATCCAGCGCCACCAGCGAGCAGGTGGCGTCAAAGCCGATGGCGCGGATCGCGTCCACGGGCACGCCAGATGCCGACACCGCCTCGCGCACTGCGGCGCACAGCGCCTGCCAGATCTCCGTGGAGGATTGCTCCACCCGTTCACCGCTGGCGTGGAACTGGGAGATGGGCCGACTGGCGCAGCCCAGCCTCTCGCCAGTGTCATTGAACAGCGCGGCGCGCACGCTGGCAGACCCGACGTCCACCCCCAGAAAATAGTTATCACTCATCACGGCTCCTTGTTTTGTCACCGAGCACACCCGCCAGTGGGCCACAATGCGCCTGATAGCGGCTAACTCGAGTTAGCTGGTAGTGTTGACGCTATTTTACCCACCGCATTTCGCCAAGCGCTTTGATGCCAGAGTGTGATCGTCTGCACAATTTCGGCTTAATATAATGATAATTATGCCTTTTACCTATTGTGGCCTAAAGGGCGGACAGGATTGGGCGTGAAAAGGCTCACAGAATGCGTGGAAAAGCATTGAGCAATCAGCGGAGGGATCTTAATGCTAACTCGAGTTAGCAAAGGCTTTTGTCGGCTTTCGATCTGGAGGGCGGCGCTCGCCAAGGAGAAACGATGAACAGAACAGCCCTGCCGCGGGTCGGCATCCATCCGGTGATCGATGGACGCCGCCGCGGCGTGACTACGTCCCCGGCGGCGGGTTCTCGTCGCAGTTCGTGACCTGTGGCGGCGTGCCCTTCACCCTGACGCGCATCAACCTGATCCACGGGGTGGGGCCGGTAATGCAGATTGCCGAGGAGTGGAGCGTGGATCTGCCGCCAGCGGTGCATGACAGGCTCGACCAGCGCACCGATCCGACCTGGCCGACCACCTGGTTTGTCGCGCGTTTGACCGGCACCGGGCCGTTTCGGGATCTTCAGTCAGTGATGGAGAAGTGGGGGGCAAACCACGGCGTCTTGACGGCCGGGCATGTGGGGGCGGATTTCATTACGCTGGCGTCGATGCTGCGCATTTCGGTCTGTATGCACAATGTGCCGGACGGGCAGATCTACCGCCCGTCCGTGTGGTCAGCCCTCGGCATGGATCGCGAGGGGCAGGATTACCGTGCCTGCCGCACGTTCGGCCCGCTCTACCGGCGCTGAGCGGTTACTCCGCCGCATGGCCGACGGCGGGCAGGCGCTCGCCATCCAGCCAGGCGGCGTCATCGCGCATCACCAGCCGCCCGGTGACGAACCACTCGGCCACCAGCGGGTAGATCTGGTGCTCCTGCACCTGCACGCGCGCCTGGAGATCCTCCTCGCTGTCGCCGTCAAACACCGGCACCTTGGCCTGGAGGATCACCGGGCCGCCATCCAACTCTTCAGTGACGAAGTGCACCGACGCGCCGTGATCGGCATCGCCGTTCGCCAGCGCCTGACGGTGGGTGTGCAGGCCGGGGTATTTCGGCAGCAGAGAGGGGTGGATGTTCAGCATCCGCCCGGCGTAGTGGCGGACAAAGCCCGCGCTCAGGATGCGCATGTAGCCCGCCAGCACCACCAGATCGGGCGCGTAGGCGTCAATGTTGTCAGCCAGCGCGGCGTCGAACGCCTCGCGGCCAGCAAAATCGCGCGCATCCAGCGCATGGGCCGGAATGCCCGCGTCACGCGCGCGCTCCAGCCCATAGGCATCAGCGCGGTTGCTGAATACGGCGGCGACGGTGGCGTGGAGACGTCCCTGTTTGCAGGCCTCCATCATGGCCTGCAAATTGCTGCCATTGCCGGAGACCAGCACCACAATCCGCTTCATCAGCCAATCACCACCTGCTCAGCCGCGTCAGAGGCCTGAATGCGGCCAATCTTCCACGCCTGTTCGCCGGAGGCGTTCAGCAGTTCCACCGCCTGATCCGCCAGCTCGGCGGGCAGGGCGATCACCATGCCCACGCCACAGTTGAAGGTGCGGTACATTTCGTGGCGGCTCACGTTGCCCGCCTGTTGCAGCCAGCTAAACACCGCTGGCCACTGCCAGCTCGCCTCGTCAATCACCGCCTGGGTATTGGCTGGCAGCACGCGCGGGATGTTCTCCCAGAAGCCGCCGCCGGTCAGGTGGGCGATGGCGTGCACCTCCAGCTGCTCAATCAGGCTCAGCACCGATTTGACATAGATCTTGGTCGGGGCCAGCAGGTGATCGGCCAGCGATTTGCCGTCCAGCTGCTCGGTGGCGGCGTCGGTGTTGCTCACTTCGAGGATCTTGCGCACCAGCGAGTAGCCGTTGGAGTGCGGGCCGCTGGCGGCCAGCGCGATCAGCGCGTCGCCATCCTGCACCTTGCTGCCGTCGATGATCTCGGACTTCTCCACCACGCCAACGCAGAACCCGGCCACGTCATAATCTTCGCCGTGGTACATGCCCGGCATCTCGGCGGTCTCGCCGCCCACCAGCGCGCAGCCGGCCTGTTTGCACCCTTCGGCGATGCCGGTGATCACGCTGGCCGCAGTATCCACGTCCAGTTTGCCGGTCGCATAGTAGTCGAGGAAGAACAGCGGTTCCGCCCCTTGCACCACCAGGTCATTGACGCACATGGCCACCAAATCGATGCCGATGGTGTCATGGCGTTTCAGATCCATTGCCAGACGCAGCTTGGTGCCGACGCCGTCGGTCCCGGATACCAGTACCGGTTCACGATATTTTTGCGGCAGCGCGCACAGGGCACCGAAACCGCCCAACCCACCCATCACTTCCGGGCGGCGGGTCTGTTTCACTACACCTTTAATGCGGTCTACCAATGCGTTACCTGCATCGATATCCACACCTGCGTCTTTATAGCTGAGAGAGGTTTTGTCGGTCACTGCTGAATCCCCACGGCGGTTTGCAATTGGTGGTTAAAATGGAGCGGCGCAATTCTAACAGCCCAGGCAAACGTTTGCGAGTAGCTTATGAAGGGGAAATCGCTTTTGCCTTCTATACTACTTATCAAAATCTGTTGATCTCGATCAGGAGATTAGCGCTGGCGCGGCCAAAAAAAGGCGTTATAATCTCGCGATTTTTTTGGCCGCCAACCATCGTAGGGGAGAATAATTATGAAGATCGTTGAGGTAAAACACCCGCTGGTCAAACATAAGCTGGGCTTAATGCGCGAGAACGACATCAGCACCAAGCGTTTTCGTGAGCTGGCTTCTGAAGTGGGGAGTTTACTGACCTATGAAGCGACCGCCGATCTGGAGACCGAGAAGGTCACCATCAATGGCTGGTGCGGGCCGGTTGAAGTTGACCAGATTAAAGGCAAGAAGATTACCGTTGTCCCGATCCTGCGTGCCGGTCTGGGCATGATGGAGGGCGTGCTGGAGCACGTGCCGAGCGCGCGCATCAGCGTGGTTGGCGTCTACCGCGACGAAGAGACCCTGGAGCCGGTGCCGTACTTCCAGAAGCTGGTTTCCAACATCGAAGAGCGCATGGCGCTGGTGGTAGACCCGATGCTGGCGACCGGTGGCTCGATGATCGCCACCATCGACCTGCTGAAGAAAGCCGGCTGCACCAGCATCAAGGTGCTGGTGCTGGTGGCCGCGCCGGAAGGGATTGCCGCGCTGGAGAAAGCGCACCCGGACGTGGAACTGTTCACCGCCTCCATCGACCAGCGTCTGAATGAGAAAGGCTACATTGTCCCGGGCCTGGGCGATGCGGGCGACAAAATATTTGGTACTAAGTAACGCTATTAAGCCGACTGAGAAGTCGGCTTTTTTTTGATTTTTTTACCACACTGTCAATAAGACCTTCCTGGAGAGAGAAACCATGACCCGTCGCGCCATCGGGGTGAGTGAGCGTCCACCACTACTGCAAACGATTCCGTTGAGTTTCCAGCACCTGTTTGCCATGTTCGGCGCCACAGTGCTGGTGCCGATCCTGTTCAAGATCAACCCGGCCACCGTGCTGCTGTTCAACGGCATCGGTACGCTGCTCTACCTGTTTGTCTGCAAGGGCAAGATCCCGGCCTACCTCGGCTCCAGCTTCGCCTTCATCTCGCCAGTGCTGCTGCTGTTGCCGCTCGGCTATGAGACGGCGCTCGGCGGCTTCATCCTCTGCGGCGCGCTGTTCTGCGTGGTGGCGCTGATTGTGAAGAAGGCCGGCATTGGCTGGATCAACGTGATGTTCCCGCCGGCGGCGATGGGCGCGATTGTCGCGGTCATTGGCCTGGAGCTGGCAGGCGTGGCGGCTGGCATGGCCGGGCTGCTGCCAGCAGACGGCGCGGCGGTGGACGGCAAAACCGTCACCATCTCGCTGGTGACGCTGGCGGTGACGGTGCTGGGTTCGGTGCTGTTCCGCGGCTTCCTCGCCATCATCCCGATCCTGATCGGTGTGCTGGTGGGCTACGCGCTCGCCTTCTTTATGGGCGTGGTGGATGTCACCCCGATCGGGCAGGCGCACTGGTTCGCGCTGCCGACCTTCTACACCCCGCGCTTTGAGTGGGTGGCGATGCTGACCATCCTGCCCGCCGCGCTGGTGGTGATCGCGGAGCACGTCGGCCACCTGGTGGTGACCGCCAACATCGTGCAGAAAGACCTGCTGCGCGAGCCGGGGCTGCACCGCTCCATGTTCGCCAACGGCCTCTCCACCATGATCTCCGGCTTCTTTGGCTCGACGCCAAACACCACCTACGGCGAGAACATCGGCGTGATGGCGATCACCAAGGTCTACAGCACCTGGGTGATTGGCGGCGCGGCGATTCTGGCGATTTTGCTCTCCTGTGTCGGTAAGCTGGCGGCGGCAATCCAGGCGGTGCCGGTGCCGGTGATGGGCGGGGTGTCGCTGCTGCTCTACGGCGTGATTGGTGCCTCCGGCATCCGCGTGCTGATTGAGTCCAAGGTGGACTATAACCGCGCGCAGAACCTGATTCTGACCTCGGTGATCCTGATCATCGGCGTCAGTGGCGCGAAGGTGCACATCGGCGCGGCCGAACTGAAGGGCATGGCGCTGGCGACCATCGTCGGCATCTTCCTCAGCCTGCTGTTCCGCGTGATTGAGCTGTTTCGTGGCGAGGAGCAGGTGCTGGCGCCGCAAGACGCCGACAAACCGGCGGAGCCGCGCCACTAGGCCCGCCGCCGCCCCGGCCACATTGTGCGGCCGCCGGTTCTACTGGCGGCCGTTTGTGTGGTAGACTCGCCGGGTTTTACTGCCAGTTTTTGGTTGAGGTGCTTCTGAACACACCGGCACAGCTTTCATTGCCACTCTATCTTCCGGATGATGAGACATTCGCCAGTTTTTATCCGGGGGAGAACCCCTCCCTGCTCGCTGCCATCCACAATGCACTGAATCAGGAACATGGGACCTACATCTACTTCTGGTCCCGCGTCGGCGGCGGCCGCAGCCACCTGCTGCACGCGGCCTGTGCCGAGCTATCCCTGCGTGGTGAAGCCGTCGGCTATGTGCCGCTCGACAAGCGCGCCTATTTTGTCCCGGAAGTGCTGGATGGCATGGAGCAGCTGGCGCTGGTCTGCATCGACAATATCGAGTGCATCGCCGGTGATGAGGCGTGGGAGATGGCGATTTTTAACCTCTACAACCGCATTCTGGAGAGTGGCCGCACCCGGCTGTTCATCAGCGGTGACCGCCCGCCGCGCCAGCTCAGCCTGCAACTGCCTGATCTGGCTTCGCGCCTCGATTGGGGGCAGATCTACAAGCTGTTGCCGCTGTCGGATGAGGAGAAGTTGCAGGCATTGCAGTTGCGCGCCAAGTTGCGCGCTTTTGAACTGCCGGAAGACGTGGGCCGCTTCCTGCTGAAGCGGCTCGATCGCGAGATGCGCACCCTGTTCATGACGCTCGACCAGCTTGACCGTGCCTCCATCACTGCCCAGCGCAAGCTCACCATTCCCTTCGTCAAAGAGATCCTTAACCTGTAGCCGGGCGCGGCGTCACAGGATCTCCAGTACCCGCTCCGGCGGCCGGCCAATGCGCGCCTTGCCGTTTGCCACCACAATCGGGCGCTCAATCAGCCGCGGGTGATCGGCCATCGCCTGAATCAACGCCTCCTCGCTGCTCTCCTCCGCCAGCTTCAGCTCCTGATAGATCTCCTCGCCCTGACGCATCATGTCGCGCGCCGAGGAGAGGCCCAGTTGGTGCACCAGTGTTTGCAGTGTGTCAAAGGAGGGCGGGGTCTCCAGATAGAAGATGATGTCAGGCTTGACGCCCTGCTGCTCCAACAGGGCCAGTGCCTCGCGGCTCTTGCTGCAATTCGGGTTATGGTAGATCGAGACGGTTTGCATAATAGGCTTCCTGAAAAGTGGGTAAACCGGCACGCCGGGCGTGCCGTAAGGTCAGCTACGTTGGTATTGGCTAAAGCGTTTTTGCATCTGCCGGAACTGGTCAATGCGCGCGTCGTAGCGCGCCTGATCCAGGCTGCCGAGCCGTGACTGGGCGCTGGCATTGCTCAGCAGCTCAATCGCCTGATCAATCTTGCCATTCAACGCCAATCCTTCCGCGCGGGCGGAGAGCTCCTGCGCGCGCAGGTTCTGCTTCGCGGCGGCCTGCGCCATCAGCTCCCAGCCATTCGGATCGTCCGGGTGACTGTAAGTATAGCGGTTGAGAATGCGCAGCGCGTCGGACGGCCGGCCGCCCTCCAGCTCCGCATTAGCCAGGTTGAGTTGCAGCACCGGGTTTTTGTTGGCGGCGTTGGCCTTCTCCAGCCGGGCAATGGCCTGCGGCGCGCGGTTCTGGCCGAGATCGACGTCGGTAAAGAGATCGAGATACCAGACGTTACCGGGGTCTTGCGCCAGCAGTGACTCCAGCAGGCGCGCGGCGTCGGCATATTTTTTCGCCTGATAAAACAGGATAGCGCGGCCATAGCGCGCCGCCGTCTGCTCGCGCACGTTGCCGCGCTCCAGCGGCCCCAGCACATCCTCACTCAGCCGGCCCTCGTCACTGCCATACATGCCCAGCACGCGCATCTTCGCCAGCAGGAAGTCCAGCGAGGATCGCACCACCACGCGCGGCATCTGGTTGGCGCGGTTGCGGGTGTCCGCCAGCCGGCTGTCCGGCAGCGGGTGGGTCAGCAGCATCTCCGGCGGGGCGGAGGAGGTGCGCGACTGGTCTGCCAGCTTCTGCAAGAAGGCCGGCATCGCTTCCGGGTCAAAGCCCGCGCGCTGCAACACCTGAATGCCGATGCGATCCGCCTCCTGCTCATTGGCCTGCGTGAAGCTGATCATCCCCTGCTGCGCGCCAGCCAGCGTGCCGGTCAGCGCCGCCATGCCAGCCTGCGGACTGGCCATCGCCAGCAGGATGGAGCCGAGCGCGCCGACCCAAGTCAGCGGGGCGTTACGCTGCTGGTCTTCCATCGCCCGCGCCAGGTGGCGCTGGGTGACGTGGGAGATTTCGTGCGCCAGCACCGAGGCCAGTTCGCTCTCATTGTCGGTGTAGTTGAACAGCCCGGAGTGCAGCACCACGTTGCCGCCAAAGAAGGCGAAGGCGTTGATCTCCTGGTTGTTGACCAGAAAAAAGTGGAACGGCGTCTTGACCGAATAGGCCTGCGCCACCAGCCGGTTGCCCAGCTGGTTGATATACTGAATCAGAACCGGATCGTTGATCAGCGGGGTGCTGGCGCGCAGTTGGCGCACGTAGAAGTCCCCCATCTGCATCTCCTGGCCGATGCTGAGGGTGCCGCCAGCGGTGGTGCCGATGTCCGGCAGTTGGTCAGTGGTGAAATCCGCCGCGGCGGGCAGGGCGGCCGAGAGTGACAGGGTGCCGACCAGCAATGCGATAACAGAGTGTCGAAATGATAAAGCCATGACGCTATCCCTTGTAATATCCTGATGTTAGCGGAGAGGGTGCCTGTGGCGTCTCTCTGGCAGTCGATGACGCAAAATGGCAAAGCGTGCCGGTGCTCCTTGGGGTGTCACCCAGCCCTCCATAGACTCCTGACGGGGTAACAGATTCCTGTGCGGCGTCATTTTTCTATCTTAGCCAGCCTGCGGGGGTAATGGAACGCCCACCGGCGGGCAGGGGTTGTTTTCTCTGGAGTCATGCATGTTTGAGTTGTTATTGCAGTGGTATCGCCGCCGTTTCACCGATCCGCAGGCCATCGCCTTGCTGGTGATTTTGCTAGTGGGCTTCTGCATCCTCTATTTTTTCAACGACATCCTGGCGCCGCTGCTGGTGGCGATTGTGCTCGCCTACCTGCTGGAGTGGCCCACCGCCCGGCTGGAGCGCCTCGGCTGCTCGCGCGGGTGGGCGGCGGGCATCGTGCTGACGCTGTTTGCTGGCGTGGTGCTGCTCGGGCTGCTGGTGGTCGCGCCGCTCACCTGGCAGCAGGGCGTCAAACTGGTGACCGACCTGCCAGCGATGGTCAACCACTTCTATAGCTACGCCCAGAGCCTGCCACGGCGCTACCCGGCGCTGGTGGACGCCGGCATCCTCGACATGATGGCGCAGGATGTGCGCACCCGGCTGACGGTGCTCGGCGGGTCAGTGGTCAGCTTCTCGCTGGCGTCACTGGTCGGGCTGTTGACGCTCTCCATCTACCTGGTGCTGGTGCCGCTGATGCTCTTTTTCCTGCTGAAGGATAAGGCGCAGATGCTGGGGGCGGTGCGGCGGGTGCTGCCGCGCAACCGTGGGCTGGCCGGGCAGGTGTGGCAGGAGATGAACCAGCAGATCACCAACTATATCCGTGGCAAGGTGCTGGAGATGGTGGTGGTTGGCGTTGCCACCTATTTGGTGTTTCTGGTGCTCGGGCTGCAATACTCGCTGTTGCTGGCGGTGCTGGTGGGCTTTTCGGTGCTGATCCCCTATATCGGCGCGGTGATCGCCACCCTGCCGGTGGTGGGCGTGGCGCTGTTCCAGTGGGGATTGGGGGCGGACTTCTGGACGCTGATGATTGCCTATCTGGTGGTTCAGGGGCTGGATGGCAACCTGCTGGTGCCGCTACTCTTCTCCGGCGCGGTGAACCTGCACCCGCTGGTGATTATCCTGTCAGTAATTGTGTTTGGCGGGCTATGGGGCTTTTGGGGGGTATTCTTTGCCATCCCGCTGGCAACGCTGGTGAAGGCGGTGGTGCATGCCTGGCCAGAGACGCCGCCGGCTCCGGAGGCGTAGTGCCGCCAATAAAAAAAGCGCCGGGCGCGCTTTTTTTATGGCAGCGGCAATCAGGCGCTGGACTTCAGGTAATCCATCACGATGTCGTGGTGGTTACTGGTCTTGAACTCGTCGAACACCTTCTCCACCTTACCTGCGGCGTCAATCAGGAAGCTGATGCGGTGGATGCCGTCATAGGTCTTGCCCATGAAGCTCTTCTCGCCCCAGACGCCAAATTGCTGCGCCACCTGGTGGTCTTCGTCGGAGAGCAGCGTGAAGTTCAGCAGCTCCTTCTCGGCAAAGCGCGACAGCTTCTCTGGCTTGTCGGTGCTGATGCCAAGCACGTCCACGCCAGCTTTTTTCAGGTCGTCCATGTTGTCACGCAGGCCGCAGGCCTGCACGGTGCAACCGGGCGTCATTGCTTTCGGATAGAAATAGACCAGGACTTTGTGTCCCTGGAAGTCGGACAGATTGACCAATTCGCCGTCCTGATCGGGCAAGCTAAATTGCGGCGCTGTATCACCGGCTTTCAGTGGGCTCATCACTACTCTCCATCTTTCTCATCATGAGGGGGATAGTTCACGACGCTAATAGTGCCTTGCGCATTCAATTCTGTACATAGCTGGTAAAAAGCCTGTTCAATAATTGATGAATCGGTGTTGGCAGGGCTGTGCGCGGTGATCTGGATCGATAGCTGCGGCGGCCGCTCGCCCTCGGCGGGCTGGGTCTTGGAGGCCAGTTCAGCAATGTTCATCTGATGTGAGTCAAAGAGATCGGTAAAGCGTTCAATAATGTGCGGTGAGTCCTTCACCTCCACCTTCACCCAGACCGTCGAGGGCATCGCCGGGCGGCCATGGGAGTGGGTGCGTTTCATCACGATCAAAAGCTCCAGCTCCGCGCCCTTCAGCGGCAGGGTCGACTCAATCAGGGCGATGGCGTTCCAGCTGCCGGAGAGCAGCATGATAAAGGTAAACTCCTCACCCAGCATGGCAAGCCGGCTGTCTTCAATATTACAGCCACAGCTGCTGACGTGGCGGGTAATGGTGTTGACGATACCGGGGCGATCGGCGCCCAGCGCGGTTATCACCAGATAGTGTTGATGTGACTGCGGCAAAATCACTCTTCCTGTCCTGCTTCGTGGGGTTAACATGGTAAACATAAAAAAAACCGCCTGCCAAGCGCTTACAACCAGGTTGTTTGCTTGCTTTTGGTCGAGGGTCAAACGTACCATGAGTCACCTGTTTGTGGAGGGGATGGCCAATGTTTACCGGAAGTATTGTTGCACTGGTTACGCCGATGGACGACAAAGGTGCTGTCGATCGCGCGAGCCTTAAAAAACTGATTGATTATCATGTCGCCAGCGGTACTTCGGCGATTGTGTCCGTGGGCACCACGGGCGAATCCGCCACCCTGAGTCACGATGAGCACGGTGATGTGGTGATGCAAACCCTGGAGCTGGCCGATGGCCGCATCCCGGTGATCGCCGGCACCGGCGCCAACGCCACGGCCGAAGCCATCTCGCTGACCCGGCGCTTCGAGCAGAGCGGCGTGGTTGGCTGCCTGACCGTCACCCCCTATTACAACAAGCCGACGCAGGAGGGGCTGTTCCAGCACTTCCGCGCAATCGCGGAAAACACCGCGCTGCCGCAGATCCTGTACAACGTCCCCTCCCGCACCGGCTGCGATATGCTGCCTGCGACAGTGGCGCGGCTGGCCAAATTGAAGAATATTGTCGCAATCAAAGAGGCGACAGGGAACTTAAGCCGCGTTAGCCAGATCCAAGAGCTGGTAAATGATGATGCCTTTGTGTTGCTGAGCGGTGATGACGCCAGCGGCCTGGACTTCATGCAACTGGGTGGCAAGGGCGTGATTTCGGTCACGGCCAACGTGGCGGCCCGCGAGATGGCGCAACTCTGCGCATTCGCGCTGGAGGGCGACTTCGTGCAAGCCCGCCGTCTTAATCAGCGCTTGATGCCGTTGCATCAGGATTTATTTGTTGAAGCTAACCCCATTCCGGTGAAGTGGGCCTGTAAGGCGTTGGGGCTGATGGCAAACGACACCCTGCGCCTGCCGATGACGCCGTTGAGCGACGCGGCCCGCCCGGTGGTGGAGCAGGCGCTGAAACGTGCCGGTTTGCTGTAATTCTTAGGGAGATTTAATGGTTCATTCATTGCATAAGTCGCGTGTCGCGAAGGTTGTGGGCGTGTCCCTCGTTTTGCTGCTTGCGGCCTGTTCCAGCGACCAGCGTTACAAGCGTCAGGTCAGCGGCGACGAGGCTTATCTTGATGCCCCGGCGCTGAAAGAGCTGCAAGCGCCCGCTGGCATGATCCTGCCGTTGCAGGATGGTTCCTATGACGTGCCAGCCGTGACCCTCAAAGGCAGCGTCGGCAAGCAGCTGGATGTGCGCCCGCCGGTGCAGCCGCTGCCGTTGCTGAACGGCTCGCGTTCCCAGATGAGCGGTGACAGTGGCACCATCCTGCTGGAGAACAGCCCGCAGAACCAGAACCTGTGGTCGGATGTGGTGCGCGTGGTGCAGCAGAACAATTACGGCATCGCCAGCCGCGACGACGGCAGCAAGACGCTGACCACCGACTGGGTGCAGTGGAACCGCGCGGATGAGGACTACCAGTACAAGGGCCGCTACCAGATCACCGTCGCGCCGCAGGGCTACCAGCTGGCACTGAGCGTGCGGACGCTGGAGCTGCAACAGCAGGACAAGGCCATCACCTCCCCGTCTGACATCCAGCGCTACAATGGCGAGATGCTCAACGTGCTGGTGGGCGGCATCGACAAGATCAACGCCGAGCTGGCGAGCAGCCGCGCTGGCCGCGACACCAGCAGCTTCAACGTCACCAGTGGCAGTGATGACACCGGACTGCCGGTGCTGATTATCCGTGCACCGTACGCCCAGGTGTGGGATCGCCTGCCGCGCACGCTGGCGCGTGTCGGCATGAATGTCAAAGACAGCAGCCGCCCGCAGGGTACGCTCTCGGTCACCTACAAAGCCAGCGACAGCGACTGGGATGCACTGGGTGCCAAGGAGCCGGTCGAGGTGAAGGACGGCGACTACAAAGTGCAGCTGGGTGACCTCGACAACCGCAGCAGCCTGCAGTTCATTGATTCGAAAGGGCACCCGCTGACGCAGTCGCAAAACGACGCGCTGGTGGCAGTGTTCCAGGCAGCCTTTAACCAGGTGCCGGCGAAATAACCAAAGGGGCTTCGGCCCCTTTTTTATTGGTGCCGCGGTGGGTCGGCACCCGCAGATTTTTGTTGCCGCAACGGCGACGCAAACGTTACCCTCTCTCTTGAAGAGTCAAATCACTGGAGTAAGTTAAGATGCAAAAGTTAGCTGAGCTGTATCGCGGAAAGGCGAAAACTGTCTACACCACTGAAAACCCTGACCTGCTGGTGCTGGAATTCCGCAATGATACGTCAGCGCTCGATGGTGAACGTATTGAACAGTTCGACCGCAAGGGCATGGTGAACAACAAGTTCAACCACTTCATCATGACCAAGCTGGAAGAGGCGGGCATCCCGACCCAGATGGAGCGCCTGCTCTCGGACAACGAGGCGCTGGTGAAGAAGCTGGAGATGGTGCCGGTCGAGTGCGTGATCCGCAACCGCGCGGCCGGTTCGCTGGTGAAGCGTCTGGGCGTGGAAGAGGGTCTGGTGCTGAACCCGCCGCTGTTTGATCTGTTCCTGAAGAACGATGCCATGCACGACCCGATGGTCAACGAATCCTACTGCAAAACCTTCGGCTGGGTGAATGAAGAGAACCTGGCGCGCATGAAAGAGCTGAGCTACCGCGCCAACGAGGTGTTGAGCAAGCTGTTCGACGACGCGGGCCTGATCCTGGTGGACTTCAAGCTGGAGTTCGGCCTGTTCAACGGTGAAGTGGTGCTGGGTGATGAGTTCTCACCAGACGGCAGCCGCCTGTGGGACAAGGCCACCCTGAACAAAATGGACAAGGACCGCTTCCGCCAGAGCCTGGGCGGCGTGATTGAAGCCTATGAGGAAGTCGCTACCCGCATCGGTGTATCGCTCGACTAACCGCGCAATCGATTACTCTCCCTCTCCCGGCAGGCGGCCCCCACAGGCCGCCTGCCGCATTTCTACCCCGCCCATCCCCCTACAAGATTTGGACTACGCTAAAGGGAGACTATAACCAGATCGGAGCACATTTTATGCGTTGGCAAGGGAGAAGAGAGAGCGACAATGTTGAGGATCGGCGCGGCGAGGGCGGCGGCGGTGGGGGCGGGTTCCGCGTGCCGATTGGCGGCAAGGGCGGCATCCTGATCGTGGTAGTGGTGCTGGTGGCTGGCTACTACGGCATTGACCTTACCCCGTTGCTGGGCGGCGGCGGACAGGGGCTGACCCAGAGCCAGCAGAGCAACATTAGCCCGCAGGATGATGAGCTGGCAAAATTCACCTCGGTGATTCTGGCCTCCACCGAAGACACCTGGGGCACCATTTTCGAGCAGTCCGGCCAGCAGTATCGCCAGCCCAAACTGGTGATGTACCGCGGCGCCACCCGCACCGGCTGCGGCACTGGCCAGTCGGTGATGGGGCCGTTCTACTGCCCGGCTGACAGCACCGTCTACATCGATCTCTCCTTCTATCAGGAGATGCGCGATAAGCTGGGCGCGGATGGCGACTTTGCGCAGGGCTACGTGGTGGCGCATGAGGTGGGCCACCATGTGCAGAACCTGCTCGGCATTGAGCGCCGCGTGCGCCAGATGCAGCAGGGTGCCTCTGAGGTGGCGGTCAACCGTTTATCGGTGAAGCTGGAGTTGCAGGCTGACTGCTTCGCCGGCGTCTGGGGCCATGCGATGCAGCAGCAGAACGTGCTGGAAGCAGGTGACGTGCAGGAAGCACTGAACGCCGCGCAGGCGATTGGTGACGACCGGCTGCAACAGCAGAGCCAGGGGCGCGTGGTGCCGGACAGCTTTACCCACGGCACCTCGGAGCAGCGCTACAGCTGGTTCAAGCGCGGTTTTGACAGCGGGAACTACAAGGATTGTGATACCTTTGCCGCCCAGTAAGGCTGAGCGGGCAGGGCAAGATGAGAGAGTGGGTGGAGGCACAGCGGGCGATGCAGCACGCCGGTATTCGGCGGCTGCTGGTTATCAGCGGCGAGCGGGCGTGGTGCGTGGCGCAGGCGCAGGCGCTGATGGCGGCGCTGGCACAGGAGGTGCTCTGGATCTCCGCTGACCCGGCCCTACCGGGCGCACTGCCGCCGGAGCAGGCCCGCCAGCTGCTCGGCAGCGAGCGGCAACATGCGGTCTTTGATGCCAGTGACGGGCTGGCGGCGGATGCGCTGGCCGCACTGGCTGGCTCACTGGCCGCTGGCAGTTGGCTGCTGCTGCTGGTGCCGCCTTGGCAACGCTGGCCGCAGCAGCCCGATCGCGACACCCTGCGCTGGAGCGAACAGCCCCAGCCCATCGCTACCCCCATTTTGTTACCCACCTTGGCCGATTGCTGCTACAGGAGCGCGAAAGCCTGCTCTGGCGGCAGGGCGAGCCATTGCGCCTGCCTGACTGGCACGCCCGCCCGGCATGGCAACCGCCACCGGGCGAGCCGACCCCCTGCCAACACGCGCTGTTGGCGCGCCTGCGCACCGCCAGGCCGGGTGTCTGGGTAGTGACGGCGGCGCGCGGGCGCGGCAAATCGGCACTGGCGGGGATGCTGGCCGCGCAGGCCCCCACGCGCTGCCTGTTGACCGCCCCAAGCCGACAGGCCGCCGCTACGCTCAGCCGCTGGGCCGGCGAGGCGCTGCCGTTTATGGCGCCGGACGCCCTGCTCGCGGCCTGCCGCCAGCAAGCGCCGGACGTCGACTGGCTGCTGGTGGATGAGGCGGCCGCCATCCCCGCGCCGCTGTTACATGCGCTGATCCGCCACTTTCCGCACGTGCTGCTCACCACCACCGTGCAGGGGTATGAGGGCACCGGGCGCGGCTTCCTGCTGAAATTCTGCGCCGAGCTGCCCCTCTGGCACGATCTGCGGCTCACCAGCCCGATCCGCTGGGCGGAACACGATCCGCTCGAGCGCCTGCTGGATCGGGTGCTGCTGATGGGCGAGGAAACCGCGCCCACCGCTGCCACCCCCGCGCCGCCGCCCACGCTTATCACCGTCGCACAGCCCGACTGGCTGGCGCGCCCGGCGCTGCTGGCCAGTTTCTACGGCCTGCTCTCCGCCGCCCACTACCGCACCACGCCGCTTGACCTGCGACGCCTGCTGGATGCGCCCGGCCAGCACTTTATTGCCGCTTGCCAGGGCGAAAATGTAGGCGGCGCGCTCTGGCTGGTGGAGGAGGGCGGGCTGGCGGAACCGCTGGCGCGCGAGGTGTGGGCTGGCCGCCGTCGGCCGCGCGGCAACCTGATCGCCCAGTCGCTGGCGGCACACGGCGGCCAGTGGCGCGCGCCGCTGCTGCGTTCGCGCCGCATCAGCCGCATCGCGGTGCAGCCCGGCCTGCGTCGACAGGGGCTGGGGCAACGGCTGGTGGCTGAGCAGGCGGCCCATGCCGCTGCCAGCGGGCTGGATGCGCTCTCCGTCAGCTTTGGCTATACCCCGACGCTCTGGGCCTTCTGGCAGCGCTGCGGCTTCCAGCTGGCGCGCATCGGCTCACAGCGTGAGGCGAGCAGTGGCTGCTACGCGGCGATGGCGCTGCTGCCACTCTCGGCGGCGGGAGAGGCGCTGGCGCAGGAGGCGGGGCGGCGGCTGGCGCGCGACTGGCCGTGGCAGCCCGCCAGCCGGGAGCTTGACCTGACACTGGCGAGCGGGGATCAGGGCTTTGATCAGGAGGATTGGCGCGAACTGGCCGGTTTTGCCTTCGCCCACCGGCCGCTGGAGGCGAGCCTCGGCGCGCTCCAGCGCCTGCTGCGGCATAGCGCGTTGCCACTGCCAGCATTGCGGGCGCACCTGCAACAGGGCATCACGCCGCCGGTGCTGGCGCAACAGCTGGCGCTGGCGGGGCGCAAGGCACTGCTGGTGCGTTGGCGCGAGGAGACGGCCACGGCGCTGACCGCGCTGGATAACGCGCAGTGCGCGCAGTGGCAGGCGTGGGCGGCGGGCGGCTAAAGAGGCCAGAAATGAGAAGGGGCGGCCAGCGCCGCCCCCGAGGGTTACTTTTTCTTTGGCCAGTCGTCTTCATCATCCCACTGCGCATTGTTGTCGCGATGGGGAGGGATTTCCGGTTTGTTATTCAGAAAACGCTTGTGGTCCAGACGGCGTAACTCCTTGATGCCGTTGAGGATGATCCCCACCAGAATAATCAGGAAAACCCACCAGTAATCGGCTATCCAGTGCATAGTTACTCTCCGTGCGTCGTGCGTATAAAACGCGTAAACAGCCTATCAATATTGGCGCAGAGCCAATCGGCCCCCGCCACATCCTTGCCCTGCCAAGCCGCGACCACCGTCTCCGGCGTCAGCCTTGCCTCAAGCGGCGCAGCCAGCGGGCGGTAGCTCAGGTGCCAGGGTTCCACCGCCACCCCGCCGCGATCCTCGGTAAAGGGGCGGTAGAAGCCATACTCAGCCATGTGCGCGGTCAGCCAGGCGGTCAGCGGGGCAAAATAGCCGCCGGGCAGGTACTCCCACGGCTCCAGCTGCAACCGTTGTCCGGCAGGCAGCCGCGAGGGATCGTAGATATCCAGATCGGTGCCCCAGTGGTGGCGGCTGGTGCCGGGCAGTGCCGACCAGCGCAGGATCGCCTCGCAGCGCGCCGGGACATCCAGCGCCAGCGCCTCTAGCGGCTGGCTCTGGTGATCCAATAGTGGCCGCTCGCCGTGGAATTTGCCATTCCAGATGGCGCGTTGCCGATCGAAGTCACGAAACGTGCTGGCCGGTTGCAGATCGAAGCCCGCCGCCGCCGCGGCCTGTTGCAGGCGCAGGAACGCCTGCACCGCCTCCGGTTGCAGGCGGTGCGGGCCGCTGAGCGGCGCGAGGTGCGCCTCGCTGCGGCCGGTCAGCATCTCGTCGCTGATCATGCGATGAGATGCTCCATGATGCGCTGGTACATGCGGCTCAGCAGTTGCAAATCAGCCGCGTTCACGCACTCATTGATCTTGTGGATGGTGGCGTTTACTGGCCCCAGCTCCACCACCTGTGCGCCCATGCGGGCGATAAAGCGGCCATCAGAGGTGCCGCCGGTGGTCTCCAGCTTCGGGGACAGCTCATTGTAGTGCTCGACCGCCTTCACCACCGCATCCACCAGCTCGCCGCGCGCGGTCAGGAAGGGCTGGCCGGAGACTTTCCACTCAATGGTGTAGCGCAGTTGGTGCTTCTCCAACAGCGCCTGCACGCGCTGCTTGATCAGCTCATCCGTCAGCTCGGTGCTGAAGCGGAAGTTAAACTGCACGAAGAATTCGCCGGGAATGACGTTGTTGCTGCCGGTGCCTGCCTGCACGTTGGCAATCTGCATACTGGTGGGCGGGAAGAATTCATTGCCCTGATCCCACTCGGTCGCCACCAGCTCATTCAGCGCTGGCATGGCGCGGTGCACCGGGTTGTCCGCCAGATGCGGGTAGGCGACATGCCCCTGCACGCCGTGGATATAGAGGTTGGCGGTCATCGAGCCGCGCCGCCCATTCTTCACCACGTCACCGACGCGCTCGGTGCTGGAAGGCTCACCGACCAGACAGTAGTCGAGGCGCTCCTGCCGCGCCATCAGCGCCTCCACCACCTTCACGGTGCCGTGGGTGGCGCTGGCCTCCTCGTCCGAGGTGATCAGGAAGGCCAACCGGCCGCGATGGTGCGGGTGGCTCTGCACAAAGCGCTCCGCCGCCACCACCATCGCCGCCAGCGAGCCTTTCATGTCTGCCGCGCCACGGCCAAACAACATGCCGTCGCGGATGGTTGGCTCAAACGGTGGGTTGATCCAGCGTGACTCATCGCCCGCTGGCACCACGTCAGTATGGCCGGCAAACGCCAGCGTCTTGCCCTCGCCGCGCCACGCCCAGAAGTTCTGGGTATCGCCGAAGTGCATCGGCTCCACAGTAAAACCGAGCGCCTGCAAACGCGCGATCAAAATGGCCTGACAGCCTGCATCGTCAGGACTGAGGGAGGGGCGCTTAATCAGTTGCTGCGCCAGATCAATGACCGGACATGTCATCTTATTGCTCCTCGGCCACGAATTGCTGGTAACGCCCGGCATCAAAGCCCAGCAGGGAGCGATCGCCGCTGACCAGCAGCGGGCGCTTGATCACCGCCGGCTGCGCCAGCATCAGCTGAATGGCGGTGGTCGCGTCAGTGATGGAGAGGCGCTCGGCCTCGCCCAATTTGCGCCAGGTGGTGCCACGGGTATTGAGCAGCGCCTCATGGCCCTGCTGGGCAACAAAGCGCTCCAGCATCTCGGTGGTCAGGCCATCTGCCCGGTAGTCATGGAAACGGTAGGCGACCTGCTGTTCGTCCAGCCAGCGGCGGGCCTTTTTTACCGTGTCGCAATTTTTTATACCATAGAGGGTGAGGTGGGGGGCGGTGGTGGACTCTGCCATGAAAACAATTACCTATAACGAAGGATCAACATAGAGCGGCGCGCCCGCGGATGCGCGGCCAGCCCGGCATCTCCACATAATGCGGCAAAATGGCGGGGCTTTCCAGCCACAGCGGCGGCGCGGCGGCAATCTACGGGTTGCTCACTCCGGCAGGGTGCGATCGGCCGCGCCTAGATCACGCTGCATCAGCACTGTATCCAGCCAGCGGCCATGCTTCAGCCCTACGGCGCGCAGGGTGCCAGCGATGCAAAATCCCTGCGACCGGTGCAGCCCCAGCGAGGCATGGTTCTCGCTGTTACCGATGTTCGCCACCATCTGCCGGTAGCCCTGCTGCTCCGCCCAGGCAATCGCCGTCGCCAGCAGTTGTTTGCCGACGCCGCGGCCCGCCGCCTCATGGTGTACGTAGACCGAATCCTCCACCGTATAGCGATAGGCCGCGCGCGGGCGGTAGGGCGCGAGGTAGCAGTACCCCAATACGTGCCCGTCGGCCAGCGCCACCCACCACGGCAAACCGCTCTCCTGCGCCTTCTGGTAACGCGCCAGCAGCTCAGCGCTGTCCGGCGGTGTGGTTTCAAAGGAGGCCAACCCATAGAGCACATGGTGGGCATAAATCTGCTGGATGGCAGTGAAGTGGTGCGGTTGGGCAGGGGTAACGAGGATGGCGTCAGAGTGGCTCATAAAGGTTTCCGTTCCGTTAAGGAGAGGCCAGAGTAAGATATTCCAGCGACGCCCGGCAATAGGAATCACCCATAAGAAAATCCTCTGACAAAAAGTCGCTGCCTTGATTTGTTTGGAAAAAGTGCGCGCCTGATGGGAAGCAATAAAAGCGTGGAAATAATGAAAGATCACGCCTGAATAAATGGGTCTATTTATATTTAATGCCTCGTTTTAATATAAGCAATCTGTTTTTTAATATTCTCATTAAATGGCAATGATACACCAATAAATAAATGGTTGCCTGAAATTACTCTATAATCGATATTAAGCTAACAGGAAAAGAAAACAGGCCGTGAACAGGTTGAAGTTCGGATGGCAATGGGCCGGTTTTATAAAATCATCCTGACAGGCATTTGGCAACGATAAAATGCGTGGCCCAGCTGGTCTATCCAGACACTATGCTCATAGTACGCATTTTAACCACTTAAAATGCCAAATGTTCACAAGTTGAACGGTTTCAACCAGCGGGAGTGTCCATTCGTAAGAGAGAGTAGGGGTTGTTAAAAGATTTAACAATTAATTAAAATCCAATAAACAAATGCCCAAAAATAGCCGATTAAACGCCTTTGGCTATCAGTCTCCAGGGATAAATAACTTAAAGTGCTCAGGCCGGAATAGGGGTGTGATGGCTATCAAACCCATCGCTAAAATAGCGATAAATAGTTGTTCAGGGGGATTCACAAGTATAAAAAACGCGCGTAAAATCGCCCTCAGTTTATCAGTGAGGTTGTTATGGTTGAGCAAGAAGTCAGTAACTGGAAAGATTTCATCGAAGAGATGTTGCGCAAGTAACACAGCGATGAAGTAATAACAAGACAGGCCGTTACGTCTGAGATCTATTATCCCGAAAGGGGTAACTTTTTAAAAACATTTTTTAATAAAGTCACTCACAGCACACGCTCTCTTGTTTTATGAATGAAAAGTTTTATGATCTAAAAGGGCCGCACTCTTGGTGCGGCCCTTTTTTATGGACGTCAGGGCGCGGGTTTCTCCTCCGCCTTCGCCGTATCACGCACCGGGCGCTTGCCGGGGAAGCGGCGGCGCACCAACACAAAGAACAGCGGCACAAAGAAGATCGCCAGGAAGGTGCCGGTGATCATCCCGCCGATCACACCGGTGCCGACAGCGTGCTGGCTGCCGGAGCCAGCGCCGTGACTGATGGCCATCGGCAACACGCCGAAGATAAAGGCCAGCGAGGTCATCAAAATCGGCCGCAGCCGCATCCGTGACGCCTCAAGGGTGGCCGCCAGCAGATCCTGCCCCTTCTGGTTAAGCTCATTGGCGAACTCCACAATCAAAATGGCGTTCTTGGCCGACAGGCCGATGATGGTCAGCAGCCCCACCTGAAAGTAGACGTCATTCTCCAGCCCGCGCAGCCAGGTGGCGGCCACCGCGCCAATCACCCCCAGCGGCACCACCAGCATCACCGAGAAGGGGATCGACCAGCTCTCGTAGAGCGCCGCCAGGCAGAGGAACACCACCAGCAGCGACAGCACATAGAGCGCCGGTGCCTGCGAGCCGGAGAGGCGCTCCTGGTAGGACATGCCGGTCCACTCCAGCCCGGCGCCGCCCGGCAGCTGGCGCACCAGCCGCTCCATGGTGTCCATTGCCGTACCGGTACTGACGCCCGGTGCCGCCTCACCAACAATCTCCAGCGCGGCGTAGCCGTTGTAGCGCTCCAGACGCGGCGAGCCATAAGTCCAGTGGCTGGTGGCGAAAGCGGAGAAGGGCACCATGCTGCCAGCCGTGTTGCGCACATACCAGCGGTTGATATCCTCCGGCAACATGCGGAAGCGCGCCGCCGACTGCACATAGACCTTCTTCACCCGGCCACGGTCCACGAAGTCATTGACGTAGGTCGAGCCCCAGGCGGTTTTCAGCGTGTCATTGATGTCATCCACCGACACGCCCAGTGCCCGCGCCTTGTGCTGGTCAATGTCCACCTGCAACTGCGGGCTGTCATCCAGCCCATTGTGGCGCACCCGCGCCAAATCTGGCTGTTTGCCAGCCAGATCCAGCAGCTCATCGCGCAGGCGCATCAGCCCTTCATGGCCCAGCCCGCCATGGTCTTGCAGCTCCATGTCAAAGCCGGCGGAGTTGCCCAGTCCGTTGATGGCTGGCGGGCTACTGGCGATCACCCGTGCCTCATTGATCTGGCTGAAGGCGCGGGTGGCGCGGTCGATGATGGCGTCAGCGGTGTTCTCCGCGCCGCGCGCATCCCAGTCCGCCAGCCGCACAAACAGCCGCGCCACGTTCTGCCCGTTGCCGCCCGGCCCGGAGCCGATGGTGGCGAACACCGACTGCACCGGCCCCTTCTCTTTGGTCAGGAAGTAGTGCTCCACCTTCTCCACCACCTTCACCGTCTGCTGCTGGGTACTGCCGACCGGCAACTGCACCTGCACGGTGAATACGCCGCGATCCTCTTGCGGCAGGAAGGAGGTGGGCAGCGTAATGAACAGCCAGACCAGCCCGCCAATCAGCAGCAGGTAGATCAGCATGAAGCGCAGGCTGCGCTTGAGCACCATACCGACGCCGCGCTCATAGCGCTGCATTGCCCGGTCAAAGGCGCGGTTGAAGCCGCCGAAGAACCCGCGCCGCGCCGCATGGCCCGGCTTGACCGGCTTGAGCAGGGTGGCGCAGAGCGCCGGGGTGAGGATCAGCGCCACCAGCACCGACAGCACCATCGAGGAGACGATGGTCAGCGAGAACTGCCGGTAGATGGCACCGGTGGTGCCGCCGAAGAAGGCCATCGGCACGAACACCGCCGTCAGCACCAGCGCGATGCCCACCAGCGCCCCCTGGATCTGCCCCATCGACTTGCGGGTGGCGGCGCGCGGGTCCAGTCCCTCCTCACTCATCACCCGCTCGACGTTCTCCACCACCACAATCGCGTCATCCACCAGCAGGCCAATCGCCAGCACCATCGCGAACATGGTGAGGGTATTGATGCTAAAGCCGCACAGGTAGAGCACGGCAAAGGTGCCGAGCAGCACCACCGGCACCGCAATGGTCGGGATCAGGGTGGCACGGAAATTTTGCAGGAACAGGTACATCACCAAGAACACCAGCAGGATCGCCTCAAACAGCGTCTTGACCACATCGTGGATAGAAGCCTTAACGAAGGGGGTGGTCTCGTAGGCAATCTTGGCCTCCAGCCCGTGCGGGAAGTAGTGCGACAGCTCCTCAATGCGCGCGCGCACCAGCTTGTCGGTCTCCAGCTCGTTGGCGCCCGACGCCAGCTTCACGCCCATGCCGGAGGCTGGCATACCGTTGTAGCGGCTGAGGTAGTCATACTTCTCCGCCCCCAGCTCCACCTGCGCCACGTCACCCAGCCTGACCACGGAGCCATCCTGATTGACGCGCAATGTGATGTCACGGAACTGCGCTGGCGTCTGCAACTGTGACTGGGCGTTGATGGTGGCGTTGAGCGCCTGCGCCTCCACCGAGGGCACGCCGCCCAGCTGGCCGACCGCCACCTGGCTGTTCTGCTCGCTGATGGCGTCCACCACGTCGGCGGTGGTGAGCTGGTAGTCGGTCAGCTTGTCCGGGTTGAGCCAGATGCGCATCGCATACTGCGAGCCGTAGGCGTCAATGCTGCCGACGCCATTCACCCGGCTCAGCGGATCCTGGAGGTTGGTGGCAACGTAGTCGGCGATATCCTGCTTATCCATGCTGCCATCGGTGGAGACAAAGGCCACCATCATCAGGTTGGTGTCGCCGGTCTTGGTGACCGTCACCCCCTGCTGCTGCACCTCCTGCGGTAGCCGCCGCAGCGCCGCCTGTAGCTGGTTCTGCACCTGCTGCATCGCCTCATTTGGATCGGTGCCCGCCAAAAAGGTGAGGGTCACCCGCGCCTGCCCGGTGTTGCTGCTGTCGGCGGCCATGTACATCAGGTTATCCAGCCCGGTCATGTTCTGCTCAATCACCTGCGTGACGGTATTCTCCAGCGTCTGCGCCGAGGCACCGGGGTAGTTGGCGGTGATGCGGATATTGGGCGGGGCCAGATCGGGGTACTGCTCCACCGGCAATGACATGATCGCCAGCGCCCCACACAGGGAGAGGATGATGGCCAGCACCCAGGCAAAAATGGGCCGGTCAATGAAAAAATTGGGCATCTGTAGAGAACCTCACTATCACGTCAGCTGAAGGAGACGGCTCGACGCACTGCGCCCTGCCTTGGGCGAACGGAACCCGGCCGGGGCGGCGCCCGGCTCTCTTGCACTTTACGCGTCGCACCTTGCTAAAGCGTGGAGAAAATAAGGAGATCATGTAAATAAAACCGCGCACCCCGGCCGCCTGGCACGGCGGTAACCCCCGCATCAGGCGAGGCCAGCAGGGAGCGCGGGATGGTGTCATAATGAATATTTAGGGTCCAAAGGGAGTCTGCCATGCTGCTCAATTCTGTTTTTGCCCGCCGCCTCTACCTCTGCTGGCTGATTAGCCATCAGGAGCGGCCCAATGTTCCGCGCCTGATGGCCCTGACCGGCTGGCCGCGGCGCACCTTGCAGGATGTGCTGAAGGCGCTGCCGGGGATGGGGGTGGAGCTGAAGTTCATCCAGCAGGGGGTACGCAACAATGATGGCTACTACCAGCTGGAGGGCTGGGGGCCGCTGGACAGCGAGTGGATCGATCGCCACCATGACCAGTTGCTGGAGGCCATCGGCTAACCCTGCGACGGCTTGTGGTGCGCCAGCCAGAGCACCGTCGCCGCCACGCGCGAGCGCACGTCCAGCTTGCGCAGCAGGTTGCGGATATGCACCTTCACCGTCTCCTCGGAGATCGAGAGCCGCGCGGCCACCTGTTTGTTGGAGAGGCCGCGCGCCACCTCCTGCAACACATCCAGCTCACGCTCGGTCAGCATGGCGAACGGGTCTGCCTGCTCGCCACGTGACGCCAGATACTCCGCTACCACCTCACTGAACACACCTTCCCCCTGCGCCGCGCGGTGGAGGTTGGCCAGCAGCGCCTCCGGTTCGCTGTCTTTCAGCAGGTAGCCATCCGCGCCGGCATCCACCAGCGCATAGACGTCGCTACGCGCGTCCGAAACCGTCAGCACAATGATACGCGCCGCGACGCCGTCACTGCGCAGCGCCTTCAGGGTGTCGAGTCCCGACATGCCCTTCATGTTCAAATCGAGCAAAATCAGGTCAGGCGCGTTGCGCGCCACCAGCGCCAGCGCCTCGCTGCCGCTGCTCGCCTCCGCCACCACGCGAAAGGCAGGGTCCAGCTCCAGCAGCTGTTTGATACCGCGGCGCATCAGCGGGTGGTCATCAATAATCATGACGCTATGGGTATGGTTCACCATAAAAGCTTTTCTCCAGGGATAGCGCGGCTCACAGTCGGGGGCGCCGGGATGCCTTTACCGCAGGTGAAGGGGGAAATGGCCCATCCCCCAGTAACAACCATAGGGTGAAATTGTGGCTTTCACCTGCCAGCGGGCCACATTCCAGATATTTACCGCCGGGGAAAGCGCAGCCGCACCTCGGTGCCGCCGCCCTCGGCTGGCCCGATCGCCAGCTCCCCGCCCAGTTTCCGCGCCCGTTCATGCATGATATCGAGGCCATAGTGTCCCTCTGGCTCCTCCGTGCTAATCATGCCGATGCCGTCATCACGGATGGTAATCATGTTGGCGTGCGCATCATCGGGGCGACAGACAATCTCAATCGACGTCGCCGCCGCATGTTTGATGGCATTGAGCACCGCCTCGCGCACAATCTGCAAGGCGTGCACCTGTTGCTGGGCGTTGAGTGACTGGGAGGGCAGGGCGCAGTCAAGGCGCAGCGCCGCCGTGCTCTGGGCCTGCAACGGCACGAGCATCTGCCGCAGCGCCTCCTCCAGTGACGACTCCTGGATGGTCAGCCGGAAGGTGGCTAGCAGCTCACGCAGTTGCTGGTAGGCGTCCGCCAGCCCCTGCTCCAGTTCCGCGACAATCGCCTGTGCCGGCGGCGCGGCGTCCGGCAGGCTGCGTTTCAGCAGCGTCAGCTGGATGCGCAGGAACGAGAGCGCCTGCGCCAGCGAGTCATGCAGCTCGCGGGCGATGGTGGCGCGCTCCTCCATCAATAGCAGCTGTACCTGCTGCTTCTGGGCGTAGTTGAAAAACACCCCGCGCGCCAGCATGTCCGCCACGTTCGCCATCAGTTGCGGGTGGGTCAGCGGTTGCTGGCTCTGCCAGTCGAGCCGGCCAATCTCACGCCCCTCCTGCTGGATCGGCAGATGGTGCCAGCGCAGCTCGGCCTGTGGCGTGCCGCTGGTCAGCGCCCAACTGCCGCCGCCCTCCTGCACCGTCAGGCGCAGCACCTGCAGGCTCTCGGTGCGGCAAACAATATCCAGCACCCGCTGAAAGCGCGGGCGATCCAACTGGCCGCCGCTTAGCGCCTGCGAGCAGTCAAACAGCACCTCCAGCGTGCGGTTGGCGCGCGTCAGGTCGGCGGTCTTCTCATGCACCTTATGCTCCAGCGAGTGATAGAGGCGCGACAGCTCGTCCGACATGCGCTGGAAGGTGGCAGAGAGCAGCCCCAGCTCGTTATGCAGCGTGGTCTCCAGCGGCGGGAAGTGGAACTCGCCGTGCTGCATCGTCAGACTGGCGTCTACCAGCTTATTGAGCGGCACCACCACCCGACGGCGCAAGAAGTGCAGCGAGAACAGCAGCAACAGCAGGGTAGCGACAAACCCGGCCAAACTGACGACCGCCACGCCCGTCAGCTTCCGCTCGTCGTTTTGCTGCAACGCCAGCACAAAGTCATTGATCTCGGTGATATAGCCCTCGAGCAGGCGCTGGTAACGTGCCGACTGGCGGGCGAGGGCGGCGGCCTCCAGCGGTGCCCATGCCTGACGCAGGCGCTGGTAGTGCTGCCGCACCTCGTCCGGCACCCAGATGTGCGGCCGCTCATGCAGCGGCAGTGACGCCAACGTCTGGCGGTAGAGTGCCAGATGCGCCTCGAGCGCTGGGGCATTCGCGCCCAACTCGTAGGCCAGCCGGTAGCTCTGCATCCGCAGCGATCCGGCGATATTGACCGCCTCGGCGTCACGCAGGCTGCCAGACAGTGTCACCACGGCCAGGCTGGTGGTCAGGGCGCTCAGCAGGGCGATGCCAAGAAACACTCCGGCTAGTGAGCGTATAAGCGAGCGTTTGACTGTCACCCTAACCTCCGGCGCACGGATAAAAGCGTATTTTAATTAAAATATTATCCTGCTTCAGATTTTATTTAACCTTCTGTTTACTTTCAGATAACGGCGCTACCGCCGGTGTGTGGGCCGCTGGCATCTGGCGCAAGCGGCGCTTATCATGGGGAGAGTCAACGCGCTAAATCGGGGAGTACCATGGCAGCGAAAATTGAGGTTTTGAAGAATGAGATGTTGTCAGACAACTGGTTTGTGCTGCGCAACTATACCTACCAGTTGGAGAAGGCGGACGGCAGCAAGGTGAAGCACAAGCGCGAGATCTATGACCGGGGCAACGGGGCCACCATCCTGCTCTATAACCGCGAAAAGAACAGCGTGGTGCTGATCCGCCAGTTCCGCATGGCGACCTACGTCAACGGCAACCATGATGGCATGTTGCTGGAGGCGTGCGCCGGCTTGCTGGATGACGATTCGCCTGAGGATTGCATCCGCAAAGAGGCGGTGGAGGAGACCGGCTACGTGGTCGGCGAGGTGCAGAAGCTGTTTGAGGCCTACATGTCGCCGGGCGGCGTGACGGAGCTTATCCACTTCTTCGTGGCGGAGTACCATGAGGCGTTACGCTCCCACGTAGGCGGCGGCGTGGAGGATGAGGACATTGAAGTGCTGGAGATCCCCTTCCCAGAGGCGCTGGAGATGGTGCGCGACGGCCGCATCAAAGATGGCAAAACCATCATGCTGCTGCAACACGCCCGACTGGCCGGCCTGCTGAGCTGATTCCCGGCGCGGCGGCACCCTCCGCCGCGTCTGACTACGACAACCTCCGCCGCACCAGCCCACGGCATCCTCGGTCGCGCCTGCCCACGGCACCCTCCGCCGCGCCTGCCAACGGCACCCTCCGTCGCGCCCGCCCATTGCACCCTCCATCGCGCCTGCCCACGGCATCCCCGGTCGCGCCTGCCCACGGCATCCTCGGTCGCGCCTGCCAACGGCACCCTCCGTCGCGCCTGCCCACGGCATCCCCGGTCGCGCCTGCCCACGGCATCCTCCGTCGCGCCCGCCCATTGCACCCTCCGTCGCACCCGCCCACGGCACCCCCGGTCGCGCCTGCCCATTGCAGCCTCCGCCGCGCCGGCCCACGGCGCCTGCCCACGGCACACCTCTCCATATCCACCCCATTTTTAGCCATATTTTTGTGATGGCTCTATCACAAAACCGCCCGCCGTAGCAGAAAAGTGAATACTTACAGCTGACTACGCCTCACGCCTTCCCCCTGCCAGCCCGTAGGGTGGCGTTCTCGTATGCGGTAAATCTGCTGTCGGCACCGGCCGATGATTTGTTACGGAGAACGTTATGTCTGCTACCCATGATTACCCCGGCAAGGCCAACCTGCGCCCCCACGATGCGGCGAAGCGCACCCGCCTGATGAACCTGTTTGTGTCATTTGCGGCAGTGATGGCCGGCCTGCTGTTCGGGCTGGATATTGGCGTCATTTCCGGCGCGCTGCCCTTTATTACCGATCACTTCACCCTCAGCAGCCGCCTGCAGGAGTGGGTGGTCAGCACCATGATGCTCGGCGCGGCGCTGGGCGCGCTGGCAAACGGCTGGCTGTCGTCACGGCTGGGGCGCAAATACAGCCTGATGATCGGTGCGCTGCTGTTTGTGCTCGGCTCGGCTGGCTCAGCGCTGGCGCACAGCATTGAGTTGCTGCTGCTGTCGCGGGTGCTGCTCGGCTTTGCGGTCGGCATCGCCTCCTACACCGCGCCGCTCTACCTCTCTGAGATGGCTACGGAGAACATCCGTGGCAAGATGATCGCCATGTACCAGCTGATGGTGACAATCGGCATCCTGCTGGCCTTCCTCTCTGACACCGCCTTCAGCGCCAGCGGCAACTGGCGCGCGATGCTCGGTGTGCTCTGCGTCCCCGCGCTGGTGCTGCTGGTGGCGGTGTTCTTCCTGCCCAACAGCCCGCGCTGGCTGGCGGCCAAGGGGCGGCATGTGGAGGCGGAGCAGGTGCTGAACATGCTCCGTGACACCTCCGAGAAGGCGCGTCAGGAGCTGAACGAGATCCGCGAGAGCCTGAAGCTGAAACAGAATGGCTGGGGGCTGTTCAAAACCAACGCCAACGTCCGCCGCGCGGTGTTCCTCGGTATGTTGCTTCAGGCGATGCAGCAGTTTACCGGCATGAACGTCATCATGTACTACGCGCCAAAAATCTTTAGCCTGGCGGGCTTCACCACTACCCACGAGCAGATGATGGCGACTGTGGTGGTGGGCCTGACCTTCGTGCTGGCGACCTTTATCGCCATCGGCATGGTGGACAAGGCGGGCCGCAAACCGGCGCTGAAGATTGGCTTCTCGGTGATCGCCATCGGCACTCTGGTGCTCGGCTTCTGCCTGCAACAGATGGGCAGTGGCAGCGGCGCCAGCGGCCTCTCCTATCTCTCCGTTGGCATGACCATGATGTGCATCGCTGGCTACGCGATGAGCGCCGCGCCAGTGGTATGGATCCTCTGCTCCGAGATCCAGCCGCTGAAAAGCCGCGACTTCGGCATCACCTGTTCCACCACCACCAACTGGGTCGCCAACATGATCATCGGCGCGACCTTCCTGACGCTGCTCAACAGCATCGGCGCAGCGGCCACCTTCTGGCTCTATGCCGCGCTCAACGTGCTGTTCGTGGTGATTACCTTTGTGCTGATCCCAGAGACCAAAAACGTCACCCTGGAGCACATCGAGCGCAACCTGATGGCGGGCAAAAAGCTGCGCGACATCGGCAACTGACTGGCATGGCACCGCTTGCCCCCAGCGCGTGGCTCGGGAGCACGCGGCCCAGCGCCAGCCCGCGCTAGGGGTGTTGGCTTACTTCGGTAGCGCCAGCGCCACGCCACCGGGGTGGCCGGTGATCTGTTTCCACGGCAGCACCGACCAGCTCTCCCCCTCGCAGGCGCGCATCACGCGGGCGAAAGAGGGGCCAAACCAGATGCCCTGTGGCGTGAAGTACCAGGCCGGGAAGTTCCAGATCTCCGGGTCGCTGAAGTTGCAGCCATCCTCATCCCCCTCCGCCGGCACGGCCATCTGTTCCGGGTAGAGCGTTTGGAACTGGCGCACTAACCAGGGGGCCAGCGTATGGCTGCGGTAGGCGGCGTAGTCATCAAAACTGACGCTGTCCGTGGTTTCGTCCGCATCCTGTCCACCGTCGTAGAAGCTGTTCTCCTCATACAAATAGTGGAAGGGCTTGCCCTCTCCCAGCCAGAGTACATCCTCCAGCGCCAGCTTCTCGCCGGTCTGCGCATTCAGGTTCAGCGGTGCGTCGCCAAAGTCCGGGTGTGCACCGCCGCAGTCATAGCTGGTGAACACGCTGACGCTGACCACCGCCGGTGAGAGCAGGGTGGGCGTCACGGTCTGGAAGAACTCCCCCTGGCCGAAACGGCTGGCCCCCAGCTGGCAGGCGTGGTAATCCACCACCTCCTGCCATAGCCGGGCGCGCAGCTGGCGGTTCAGCGTCTCAAGTTGCGCCGGCGGGTAACCGGAGAGGATCTCAAACAGCCGGATGCCAGATTGCGGCTCGCGCCACCACTGGATGGCGTAGCCCATCACTGTCTGTGGCTTGTCGCGCTGCAACCGTAACCCATGCAGGCGCAGGTACTCATAAGGATCGCTGTCGGCCAGGGTCGCTAGATAGGCGTCCTCACCTGCGGCGGCCGTGGGGTGGGCCTGCGTGAGCTGCAACGGCAACACTTTGCCCTGCGGGCTGCGCCACTCCCCCTGCCAGCCCTGTTCGGCAGGTTGCAGGCTGATGGTCGGGTGCGGCGTGTCATCCAGCGCGTCCAGCCCCTCGCTCATGCTGAGGTCATGGTTCACCAGTGTGCCGCTCAGCGGCAGGTCAAGGTGGTACTTCTGGTAGAAGTAGCGGCCCGTCACCTCATTTGGCTGGGTCAGGTCTAGCTCCACAACCACGGATTGGTCGCCCAGCGTGCCGGTATAGACCTGTGGCGCTTCCTCGGCGCGCAGCCCGGCCGCCGCCAGCAGCCCTATCGCCGCGGCCATGCCACATGCCCCCAGCCGGATGCCCCGGCGGATCCCCTCTCTCATCGCTCACTCCCTCTTACCCTGCTCAGGCCATGCTCAGCCTCTTGCCCAGGCAGCATAACAGCCTGGCTTCTCAGGGCAGCATTGTGCCGCTTGCCGCCCACCTCGGCAATGATGTGGCATGGGCAAAGCTTAAGTTTGCGCGATGCTTTCCAGACATTTCAGGCGCTTGCAGAATAATCCGGTTAATTTGCGTGCCGCGCCGAAAATGCGTGGGAAAGAGAGGCAAGCTGTCAAAAGGTTGGGCTATTATCGGAACCCACTTTTCCAACCGAGAATGGATGATGTTGAGAGTAATCACGTTTTCTGTGCTGTTGCTAGCCGCCCTACAGGCCGCCGCCGATCCGCTGCAACAGGACTACAGCGACTGGACGGTCAGTTGCGATAACCTTAACCGTTGCCAGGCGCGCAATATCAATGACCACAATGGGCTGGTGCTGCTGATCAGCCGTGAGGCCGGGCCGCAGGGGCGGGCGGAGGTGCGGCTGGACAACCAGCAGAGCGAGGTGTTCCCTGACAGCGACACTCGGCCGATTGCGCCGCGCCTGCTGCTGGATGGCAAGGTGCTGCGCCTCAACCCGCGAGAGTGGCAGATTGCTGACCGCCTCACGCTGGCAGATAACCCGCTGGTGGTGGCCGATTTTATCGCCCACATCCGCGAGGGTTCGGCGCTGACCCTCTCCGGCGAAGAGAAGGTCAAGCTGCGGCAGGTGGTGTCGTTGAAGGGGTTCAAGGCGGCGCTGCTGGCAATGGATGCCCAGCAGGGGCGGGTGGAGAGCGTCACCGCCTGGACGAAGCCGGGCAGCCAGCCAGCAGAGAGCGTGCCGCCCGCGCCACAGGCCCCGGAGGCACCGGTGTTTGCCCTGCCGCAGCCGCTCACCGAGACGGAGATCGCCGCCCTGACGCAGTTTGCCGCCACCAACATTGATGCCAATGACTGCACGCTGGAGCCGTCTGAGCGCGACATCCGCCTGACACCCCTCAGCGCCGATCGGGCGCTGATTCTGGTGAACTGCGACATGGGGGCCTATAACCTCTTCTCGCTGGCCTATCTGGCGAACCGCCACGCGCCGTTCAAGGCGGAGGAGCTGGCACTGAATGCGCCGTTCAAGCTGAATGGCACACAGACGCTGGAGCCGGAGATGATCAACGCGGACATGGATGAGGCGAAGGGCGAACTGACGCTCTATGCCAAGGGACGTGGCATTGGCGATTGCGGCGAGTCGAGCCGCTGGATCTATGACGGCAAGCAGTTTGTGCTGGCGGAGTACCGTTCAGAGCCGCACTGCGATGGCGTCAGCCAGCATGGCTGGCCGCTGCTGTGGACTACGCGCGGGTAGGGCAGGGAGCCGTCGCCCCCATAAAAAAGGCGCCCCGTGGGGCGCCTGTCAGCGGGGAACGGCTCAGCCCAGCAGGGCGCGGGCCTTGTTCACCACGTTGTCGGTGGTGAAGCCGAACAGCTCGAACAGCTTCTCTGCCGGGGCAGATTCGCCGAAGGTGGTCATGCCCACCACGTCGCCGTTGAGGCCGACGTACTTGTACCAGTAGTCGCTGATACCGGCTTCAATCGCCATCCGCGCGCTCACCGCTTTCGGCAGCACGGAGTCGCGGTAGGCCGCGTCCTGCTTGTCGAAGGCGTCGGTGGACGGCATGGAGACCACGCGCACCTTGCGGCCTTCGGCGGTCAGCTGCTCGTAGGCGCTCACCGCCAGCTCCACTTCCGAGCCGGTGGCAATCAGGATGAGCTCCGGCGTGCCGTCGCACTCTTTCAGCACGTAGCCACCGCGGGCGATGTTCGCCAGCTGGGCGTCGGTGCGCGGCTGCTGCGCCAGGTTCTGGCGGGAGAAAATCAGCGCCGCCGGGCCGTCGTTGCGCTCGATGGCGTACTTCCACGCCACCGCCGACTCTACCTGGTCACACGGACGCCAGGTGCTCATGTTCGGGGTCACGCGCAGGCTGGCCAGCTGCTCCACCGGCTGGTGGGTCGGGCCGTCTTCACCCAGACCGATGGAGTCGTGGGTGTAGACAAAGACGTTGCGGATTTTCATCAGCGACGCCATGCGCACCGCGTTACGGGCGTACTCCACGAACATCAGGAAGGTCGCGGAGTACGGCAGGAAGCCGCCGTGCAGCGCAATACCGTTGGTGATGGCGGTCATGCCGAACTCGCGCACGCCGTAGTGGATATAGTTGCCCGCCGGGTCATCGCCAATCGAGGTCGAGCCAGACCACATGGTCAGGTTGCTCGGCGCCAAGTCAGCGGAGCCGCCGAGGAACTCCGGCAGCAGTTTGCCGAAGGCTTCCAGCGCGTTCTGCGATGCCTTGCGGCTGGCAATCTTGGCCGGGTTGGCCTGGAGGTTGGCAATGAAGGCGTCGGACTGGGCCTGCCACTCTGCCGGCAGCTCACCGTTCAGGCGACGGCTGAACTCGGCCGCCAGTTCCGGATGGGCCTGCTGGTAGGCGCTGAACTTCTCGTTCCACGCCTGCTCTTTCGCCTGACCGGCCTCTTTGGCGTCCCACTGGGCATAGATGTCCTGCGGAATCTCAAACGGGCCATGGTGCCAGCCCAGTGCCTCGCGGGTGGCCGCCACTTCGGCGTCGCCCAGCGGCGCGCCGTGCGCGTCGTGGGTACCGGCCTTGTTCGGCGAGCCGAAGGCAATCACGGTCTTGCACATCAGCAGCGACGGCTTGTCGGTCACGCGGCGCGCTTCCTCAATCGCTGCCTTGATGGCGTCGGCGTCGTGGCCATCCACGCCGCGCACCACGTGCCAGCCGTAGGCTTCAAAGCGGGCGGCGGTGTCGTCGGTGAACCAGCCCTCAACGTGGCCGTCGATGGAGATGCCGTTGTCGTCATAGAACGCCACCAGCTTGCCGAGTTTCATGGTGCCGGCCAGCGAGCAGACTTCGTGGGAAATCCTCCATCATGCAGCCGTCGCCCAGGAAGGCGTAGGTGTAGTGGTCAACGATGTCGTGGCCCGGACGGTTGAACTGCGCCGCCAGCGTGCGCTCGGCAATCGCCATGCCCACCGCGTTGGCGATACCCTGGCCCAGCGGGCCGGTGGTGGTCTCAACGCCCGCGGTGTAGCCATACTCCGGGTGACCCGGGGTCTTGGAGTGCAGCTGGCGGAAGTTGGCCAGCTCTTCAATCGGCAGGTCATAGCCGGTGAGGTGCAGCAGGCTGTAAATCAGCATCGAGCCGTGGCCATTGGAGAGCACGAAGCGGTCGCGGTCAGCCCAGTGCGGGTTGACCGGGTTGTGGTTCAGGTAGTCACGCCACAGCACTTCGGCGATATCCGCCATCCCCATCGGGGCGCCGGGGTGGCCGGATTTGGCTTTTTGCACCCCATCCATGCTCAGCGCGCGGATGGCATTGGCAAGCTCTTTACGAGAGGACATGTATTAAAACTCCGTGATTACAGTTCAGCAGACAGCATGTCTTCCAGCTTCTGCTGGTCAACGGCGAACAGACGGATACCTTCCGCCAGTTTTTCCACCGCCATCGGATCCTGGTTGTGCTCCCAGCGGAACTCAGCCTCGGCCAGCGGCGCTGGCTGATGGAAGGCTTCAGTGGACGGGGTCAGCTTGCGCTCAACCGGGGCGTCGCTGTTTTTCAGCTCTTCCAGCAGGTTCGGGGAGATGGTCAGGCGGTCACAGCCAGCCAGTGCGAGGATCTGCTCCACTTTACGGAAGCTCGCGCCCATGATGACGGTCTGGTAGCGGTGCTGTTTATAGTATTCGTAGATGCGGCGTACGGACTTCACGCCCGGATCGTTGTCCGCGCTGTAGTCGGCGTTCGGCTCTTTGGCCTTGTACCAGTCATAGATACGGCCAACGAACGGGGAGATCAGGTAGACGCCCGCTTCGGCGCAGGCACGGGCCTGGGCGAAGGAGAACAGCAGGGTCAGGTTGCAGTTGATGCCCTCTTTCTCCAACTCTTCTGCTGCCTTGATGCCTTCCCAAGTGGAGGCCAGTTTGATCAGGATGCGGGATTTGTCGACGCCCTGCTCCTGGTACATGCCGATCAGCTTGCGTGCCTTGGCGATGCACATGCCGCGGTCAAAGGAGAGGCGCGCGTCCACTTCGGTGGAGATGCGGCCAGGGACGCTTTTCAGGATCTCGACGCCGATGTTAACGGCCAGTTTGTCGGAGGCGTTGATGATCTGCGTCTCTTTGGTGCCACCCTGCTTGCGGGCGTACTCCAACGCGTCTTTGAACAGGGGCTGGTACTGCGGCAGGCCAGCGGCTTTCAGGATCAAAGAGGGGTTGGTGGTCGCGTCCTGCGGTTCGAAGTGGCGGATAGATTCAATGTCGCCGCTGTCGGCTACGACAGTGGTCACTTTTTTCAAAGCTTCTAACTGGTTCATCTCAGTGCTCCTTAGCGAGATTAACGTCGAAAAATAGGCAGATCGGTTTCAGAAAATTCGGAGTTTCATCACATTCGTATACCCTGCATCATTTCATTAACGAAATGAATACGCTTTTTCTGATTGTTGTAATGGGTAATAGCGATGCACCCTGCCGGGAGCGGTCTGGCGTGTTGAGTCAGGATGCCTCATAAAGGGAGGATCGCACGCGAATGGACAACATTTCAGCATAGTGCATTTTTGCAGCGAGGGGGAAATAGATTTTCATTTAAGAGAGTACAGGCTATTCAGTACTGGCTTGCCTCCGTCCTAGTACGAGAATGTGAGAATCCTCACATTTTTCCTATGCCACAAGAAAAAGGCTTAATTCTGTTTTAAAGTAAGAAAACAGGAGCAAATAGTACAAATTTCCTCCCCACGAAAAATTATCCGTACTGCTCAGCGTTATGAGATTGCAAGCCAGAAGACGTAAATAAAATCAGTGAAAAAATAAAAAGATTCATTATAGTGAAAAGAAAAATGCAATGGTTAATTTGTTATAACAGCCAAATCTCTTTGAGCTGGAATGCTTCGTGTTTTTTTAAGATGGAAGTATTGTTAGTAGAATAACCATCATCATCTTAATCAACGTAAGCGCTCGCTCGTGAGGAGGCGTTATGTTATTTGTTACTAATCGCATGCCTGTCGGTTCGGTTGTTACTCAGTATGGAAGAAATTTCGAGTTCGATATAAAAAATAATGATGCTGGGGCATCAGTCTATTTTTGTGATTATGATGCAGCGAGTGGAATAAGTACCGAGCTCGGTTACCCCTACTTCTTTATGACACTTTTTAATAGCGCACCCAAAAACGTGGTCTTTTTTATTCATGGGTTCAATAATTTTCCTGCCGACGTTCTCAGTCTGGTCTATCAAATGAATGAGCAATACGGCAATGCCAGTCTAGAAAGAATTCAGTTTATTCCTGTCATCTGGCCCGCTAGCGGGGGTTATGGCCTGATTAATAAATACTTTAACGATTATGATGCATCAATGCGCTCCGATTTAGCCTTTGCCAGAGCAATCTCACTCTTCTTTTACTACAAAGCCAACAATCTAAAAAATGAAAGTTTTGGGAAGAATATGTATGTCATGGCGCACTCTATGGGTAACTTGACCCTATGCTCACTCTTGCATCGCTGGAGCTTTGATAATAACCAGTATAAAGATACAACGCTTTTTAAAACGGCATTTCTTATTGCGGCTGATATTGAGGACAACGCATTGGAATCTCAGCAAGATGGAGAGGTGATTTGCCAGTTATCGAACGATGTCATTGTTTATCATGCCCGAGATGACTATGTGCTTGGAGCCAGCGTAGCCATAAACCTGGGCCGGACTAGGTACGGAAGCCACAGGCTAGGTAGTCATGGCCCGCGGAATCCAAACCTGATCTACTCAAATGTTCACGTAATAGATTGCACAAAGGTCAATAATCTTATCAATAGTGAATTAGGCCACTCCTACTACTTTATACCCGGTAAGGGAGACAGGATGAGTGCGGTCATGAGCCACATCATCACGGCTATCAGGGATGGAGAGATAAAAACGACTCTTTAATTACTGCCTAACCTGAAGAGGTGAATGACAATGAATCAACTTATCTTTATTGGCCCCATCCTCTCCTTTCGCGGCATGCAGGAGGATGTCTGGAAAGTCAGTATGCTAATTGGCGTCCATCAGGCGGGAACTGAACCATTCCCGCAAGTATTCTTGGATGACAATCAATGTGAGGAGCCAGTAGTGTTACTAGAGTTAGAAAGCCTACAGGTACTGCGATTTGATCTCTCTTGTGAAATGGAAGAGATCAGTCAGCGCCACAACTATAAAATTGTTGGTGTAAACCACCAGTGGCATTTTACTGTACCGGGCAGGCAGGAGATGCCCCATTTGGCCTATGTCTCCTGCAATGGTATTAGCCACCCAGAGAAGCTCAAAGATCGGGATGATTATCCCTATCGGGCTTGGCGCGATCTGGTAAACAGCCATGATCTCAGTCTGCGCCCCAAAACCTTCTCACCTGACTCTAATCAAGTGTGGTTGGACAATAAAATGCGGCAGACGAAGACCCAGCGTTTTCACCTGCTGATGATGGGCGGAGATCAAATTTATATGGATTCCATATGGGAGAATATTGAGGAGTTAAAGGCGTGGACTCATCTCTCCGAAGCCAAAAAGCGTGACTATCAAGTATCGCCTAGATTGGCGCAAGAGATTGAGCGCTACTATTACGTTAATTATTTTAAAAACTGGCTGCAGAGTGGTCGGACGGCCTGGGACGATACTGTCATCGATGGCCATTATGATGGGGCTGATGCCATGGCAGTTATTCCTACCATCATGATGTGGGACGATCATGATATTTTTGATGGTTGGGGCTCCTACCATGCGGAATGGCAGGTCTGCCCATTGTTCGAAACCCTCTTTGCCTGTGCACGCCAAGCTTTTTGGGTTTTCCAATTGCAGAATCCCATCAGTTTATTGCCTGAGCTTGAGAAAGACACTTCAATGCCTGGCGGCTTCCTGCCGCTGTCATGGCTGGCGTACAAAGAAGATGATCTCTTGGCATTACCCTTGCTGGATCAGCAAGCAGGCTTTACCTCCCTGTTCAAAATGTATGGTTTAGTGTTGATTGCTGCGGACTTACGTAGCGAGCGTACTCGACAGCAGATCATTGGGTTGGCAAGTTGGAACCAGATAAAAGCGGCGTTGATTACTATCAATGATGGCCATGAGGAGATACATATTGAGAGTGTGATTTTTATGTCGTCGGTGCCGATGATCTATCCCGATTTGGTGATGCTACCAAATGCTTTTGATTTCATCAGCCATGATGATGTGCAGGAGGGTAACCTCGATGATGTCAGGGATCACTGGGCTCATGCTGACCATGCCGGTGAAAGGGATAAAGTGATTGAAACGTTTTTACAACTGGCAGACAGAAGAGGAGTGGATGTCTATATCGTCTCGGGTGATGTCCATGTGGCTGCCCAAGGATATGCTGCCGACAGGCGGCAACGTGAGTCACCACGCCAAAAGAGCCTGACGCAGCTGATTTCGTCAGCAGTGATGAATCCCTTTGCCAGCGGTTTTAAAGATTACTTTTTTCTATCCTATTTAAACGTGTTGGTAAAGCAGGATGAAATAAACAGTGCTCACCATTTGCAGATGCTCCCCTTTCCCAGCTATAGCAAGTACATCATGCCAGAGCGTAACTGGTTGGCCTTGGATTTCAACAAGGTGGAGGGTACCACTAAACATAAACTGTGGGTGACTTGGCGGTGCGAAGGCAAGCGTGGTTTCACAAGTCATTCCTATGTCGCGCAGGCTGGCCATGAAAACGATGTCTTTCCCCCAAATGCCTGAGGCAAAAATTAAGGGGCAGATGCCCCTTAATTTTGTCATGTTACCCCCACATTGGAATTTTGGGCCGCCAGGGGCGGTTGGTGTGGCTTTCGGCCAGTTGCTCGCCGTAGTCATTGCTGCCTGCGCCGAGCAGGGTTTCGTTCAGCGCGTCGTAGATGCCAAACGCCGGGCCGAAGGCGGCGTTGTTGAGTGAGTGGCCCACCTCATGGTTAAGCACCGCCTCAAAGCCGCCGGAGGCCGGGTTGTCCGTCCACTCCTTGTTCATAAAGACAAAGTTGCCGACATTGAACGCGGTGCCGTTGCGGATCAGGCCGTTGACCATCACGATGCTGCCGGAGCGCCAGTCAATTTGCAGCTTCTCAATTTTCAGCGCGTCCACCTGCTGGAAGGTGACGGCCGCCGCCAGCAAATTGATGATAAAGAACACCGCACCAAGCGCGATGCCAGCCCAGGACATCGGCATCGCCCAGCTGGTCCAGCCCAGGATGCCCTGATAGACCGGGCTTTGCGACGCCCCCTCGAAGGTGGCAATAAAGTTGATCACGCCGAGCGTAATGCCAATCACCGGGCCGAATAGGGCGCTGGCGAAGACGCCGTTCATGCCAGCGTTGAAGCCGATCATAAAGCCGCGCACGAACTGGCCGAAGCCGCTGCTGGGGTCAACGTTGCTAGCAATCACATAGGAGATGCCGGTCGCCAGCAGGCTGGCCCCGAGCGCCAGCCCGATGCCAAGGGCGATGCCCGCCAGCCCGCCGGTTGCCACCACCGCCGCGACAATCGCCACCCCGACGATCACGCCCACCACCGCGCCTACCACCGCGCCGACAAAGCTCCAGAAGGAGAGGCCGGTCGCGTCGCTCTTGTTGAGCGGATCGTTGGCGACGAAGGTGTAGAGGTGTAGCCCCTGCGGCTGGTGCAGGAACTTCTCGGGCTGGTAGGTTGCCATCAGATCCGGCGTCAGGAAGCGCCCCAGCAGCGGTGAGTAGTAGCGCCGCTGCATGTAGACCAGCCCGGACTCCTCATCCACTGCGTGCAGCGCGAAGGTGCGGAAGCGGGTGTCGCCCTCGACGCTGGCGTTGCCGAAGGGGCGGCCCTGCACGCGGCCAAGGCGCTGGCCGGTGGCATCGGTCATGAAGCGGGTGCAGCCAGCACCGTCATCATGCAGGTAGCGCAGCGCGCCGTTGTGGATCACCGCCACCCGCCGCACGCCCAAGTTGATGAAGTAGCTGGCGACGCCGTTGGTGATCTCCGCCTCCTCGCTGAGGTAGAGGGTGCGCGCCCCGCCGCCGTGGCCGTCGTTGATCACCTTGCTGGTGCGCATCCCCAGGTGGTCGTAGCGGTACTCCGCCACCAGCCCATCCTGGCGCTGCATACGCACCAGCTCATTGCGTGCGTTGTAGCTGAACTGCTGGCCCGGCAGCGCCAGCAGGTTGCCGTTGCCGTCATAGCGGGTGTCAAAGGGCGCGCCAGCGTCGGGCGTCAGCGCGCTCAGGCGGCCGGGGTGGGCGGCATCGTCATAACGCAGGCTGAGGGCAGCCTCGTCGGCGCGCAGCAGGTTGCCGAGCGGGCTGTAGGCGTAGTGGCGCACCAGCGGGCCTTCTGGCCGGGTGTGGGTCTCCTGCGTCAACTGGTAGAGGCCGTCGTAGCCATACTCATAGCGCTGGTTCTCGCCCTCCTGACGGCTGACCAGCAGCTCCATCTTGTCGAAGCCGAAGACAATCTCGTCATACAGCTCCCCCTGTGGAGAAAGGACGCGCTGGCGGCTCAGGCGGCCGGGGCCAGCGGTGTACTCGCAGAGGGTGCGCACGCCGTTGTGGCCGAGCAGCTCCTCCGGCTGGCCGCGCGCGTTGTAGCGCAGGCTGTCGATGATGCCCGGCACCGCCCGCAGCCAGCCGTTGAGGTAGTAGTCGTGGGTGATGCGCGTGCCGTCAGCGTGGCCGATCGCGGTCTCGCGCCCGAGCGCGTCATACTCATACGCGACGCGCCGTGCCGAGGCTTCACCCTCATGCTGGTAGTCGCGCGCCAGCAGCCGTCCCGCCAGATCGTAGTGGAAGGACTGGCTGCCGCCGGGGTAGCGCACCTCCGCCAGCCGGCCGTGGGCCGACTGGGCTGGCGTGTCATAAATATACTCCTCCAGCAGGGTGTCGCCCTGTGCCAGCCGCGTCTGGCGGCCGAGCGCGTCCCAGGTGGCGTGCAGGTCGTGGCCGGCGGCGTCCAGCGTGCGCACCGGCCGGTTGGCGGCGTCATACCAGATGCGGCGCTCGCCGTTGTCCCGCAGCCAGATCGCCAGCCGGTTGCCGCAGCGGTCGTAGCGGTAGCGCGCCATCTCGCCCTGCGCGTCGGCGATCGCCGCCAGCTCGCCGAGCGGCCCCAGCGTGTAGCGGGTGGTGAGGGTGGTGGCCGCGTCCGGGCGCTCCACCACCGCCACCAGTGAGCGCATCACGTCCAGCTGCTCCTCTCGCGGCGTGTTGAACTGGCCGCGCGCCTGATTCTCCGGCGAGTCGTCGTGGTCATTGGCGTCGCGCAGGGTCACGCGGAACGGCTGGTAATCGGCGGAGGAGAGGCCGCCGTTGTAGTTCTCGGTGCGCACCACCCGGCCGCTGGCATCATAGAAGAAGCGGCGGCAGGGGCGGCCCTCGGTGGGCGGCAGGGCGAACGCCTCGCTCTCCGAGAACACCGGCTCATACTCGCGTGACGGCACGCCCCACGGGTTGGGTGTTTGCAGCGCCGACACCAGGAAGGTGCCCGGCTCCACCTCGGTGCGCGACTGGAACTCCTTGCCGCTGCCATCGAAGTAGGTGATGGCCAGCGCCGTCACGCCCGGTGCCGGGTGCTGGCGGGCAACGCGGCGGTTAGGTATCTGGCTCTCATCATACTGGTAGTCGGTGGCGGCGGACTCCAGCGCCTCGCCGGGGCGCGCCACGCGCAGTACCCGCCCCTGGGCATCGTAGGTGAAGGCAGTGATGGCACCATCAGCGTACTCGGTACGGGTGATCTGGCCGGTGGCGCGATCGTAGCTGAAGCGGGTCTCGCCGAGCATTGAGGTCAGCCCGGTGCGGAACAGCCCCTGTGCGTCATAGCTGAAACGGATCTCCTGCCCCAGCGCATCGCGTTGCGCCAGCCGCAGGCCGCGTGCGTCATGCTGCTGGCGCTGGGAGGTGGCGAACAGGCCGGGCGTGCCGTCGGCATCCTCGCCCGGCGTATAGCCGAGCGCCGCCGCATCCATCCCGGCGTAGTGCGCGGCGAACTCCGTCTCTGTCATCACCCAGCTCTGCTCGCGGCTCAGCAGCCCGCGCCCGGCCTGCCCGGCTGGCAGGCCGACAAAAGGCTCGCCATCGTAGAAGTAGCGGCGCTCCGAGCAGAGGTGGCCCTCGCCGTCGCGCAGGGTGACGCGTGAGGGCTTGTCGAGCAAGTAGTGCTCGGTGGAGGTGGCGTAGGTGGTCTCCAGCGTGCGCACGCGTGGCGGCAGTGCCGTGCCCCCCTGCTGGCCGCTCGCCTCCAGCCGCTCCTGCGTCACGTTGCCGAAGCCATCATACTGGTACTGCTTGCGCTCGACACGTAGATCCGCGCCGCGCTCGCTCTCCTCCACCCGGAACTCAGACAGGAACAGGAAGCTGCGCGCGCGGCCATCACTACTGCCCTCCAGCGCGGTCAGCCCATAGTCGGAGAACTCCTCGCGCAGCGGCAACGGCTGCTGTGGCGAGCCATCCATCTGGAACAGCGCCATCCGCTGCAACAGGCCGTTGAGCAGCGCATGGTGCGGGCCGTTGCCCGGCTGCCGCTCCTGCGCCATCAGGAAGTGGTGGATCTGCAGGGTGTCCGGCCGGCTGGCGTCGCCGCGCTCCAGCCGCTCGGTGCGGCGGAAGCCCTCAAAGCGGCGGGCGCGGCGCTCAAAGTGCGCCTCGTGGTAGCGCAGCTCCACCACCGTTTCGCGGCCGGAGACGGCATCGGTCTCGCGGGTGCTGGCGACCACCAGATAGGGGAAGGGGAAGTGGGTCTGCCACAGCTCCCCGGCGTCGCGGTCGCGCTGGTAATCCTCTATCGCGGAGCGGTAGCGGATCTCCGAGCGCAGCCCGGCACCATTCTCAATCTGCGCCAGCAGCCAGGGGGGCTGGCTGGCGGCGAAACTGAACTGTACATAGCCGATGCCGCCGCGCACCGGGCTGTTCCACATCAGCCCGGCCCCGGCACCGCCGCTCAGGTTGAGGGCGTGCAGGGTGCCGCGCAACGGCGTCGGCAGGCCACCGATCGCCACCACGTCGCCAAAGCGCTGGCCGTTCTGGTTGGGATAGAGGCGTAGCCCCACCGCCGTCACCTCGATCAGCTCGGCGCAGCCGTCGCCATCCAGATCGCTCAGCAGCAGGGTGTCGCGCAGCGGATCGCGCCGCAGGCGAGGGCTGTTGCCCATCACCATCCGCGCGCCGAAGCGGCCGTCGCCCAGACCGGGCCAGTACTCCACCCGCCCGGAGCGCACCCGCACGATGTCGAGGTTGCCGTCGCCGCTCATGTCGGCGAAGTGCAGGTCAGGGTCGGCGAAGTCGAGATCCGGCAGGCCATCGGCGGTTTTGGGCAGCAGCACCGGGGCCGCCCACCCCTGGTTGCCGCGGTTGCGCCACAGCGCCAACGCGCGGCGCTGGCTGACCAGCGCATCGGGCCGGCCATCGCCGTCGGCATCCAGCAGCCGCAGGTTGGCGTCACTCCACGGCGGCGTGGGGCGCTCGCCGGGCGGGAAGGGGACGAAGTCGCCCCAGCCCTGCCGCCCCTCGTTCAGGTAGTAGCCCTGAAGGGCGTCCGGGTTGGCGACCATCAAATCCGCCGCGCCGGAGCCATCCATGTCCACCAGCGCCAGCCCGCTGCGGCGGAAACTGCCAGCCAGCGGGGCACGGGCCACCGGGCGCGGTGCGGCCCAGCGGCCATCGCCCCGGTTGGCCCAGTAGATCTCCCGGCCATCGCGGTTGAGCAGTACGCCCGGCAGCGGCGCGTTGTCGAGCGTCACCAGCGCGGCGTCCGGCTCGGTGAGTGCCGGTGGCTGGCCCGCTTCGGCCTGCATCCAGCTCACCCGTACCTGACGCGGGTCAAACGGCGTGTAGCTGAAACGCGCCGTCGGACGCACCACATCCTGTGAGCCGTCCGCCGCCGCGCCGTGGGCGGTGAACCCCACGGCGGTAAGCAGCGAGACGGCACTCACCGGCGCAAGCTGGTACTCGAAGCGGTAGCTGCGGATCGGCCGCTCCTGCTCGCCGGGGTCGAGGATCAGTTGCAGTAGGGTGCAGCGCAGGCTGCGGCGGCGTGAGAAGCCCGCACGGCCATCGTGGCGCACGTCGGGCCGCGCCTCATAGCTGAGCCGCACCTCCCACGCGCCGTAGCGCACGCTGTCGAGGTAGGCGAACCCGGCCTCCATGCGGTAGTGGTAGTCGATGGCGTTGCCGTGCACATCCAGCGTGCGCTCCAGCAGCCACTCCAGCGGCCGCTGTGGTTGGTCGGGCGGCGCGAGGCGGGTGGCGGGCGTCAGCCCCAGTAGGTGCACGGTGCCATTGCGCTCCTCAATGCGCCAGCCGTCGCCCTCGGGCCGGTAGCGGCTAAAGGCGGTCTCCTGCAACGCGCCCCAACTGCCATCCGCCAGCGGCACCAGCTCATTGCCGCTGTCGAGCAGGCGCAGCACCTCATTGCCGGTGTCGAGCCGCCGGGTCAGGCTGCGCAGCGGCAGCCGCCAGCCCAGCCCCCACGGGCCGTGGCCGACGCCGTGCAGGTACTCGAGCCGCAGGCGCGGCGTGTGCTGCGCCACCCCGTCCGGCAACGGGATCTGGTAGCTGTAGGTGCCCTGTCCGGTGCTGAGGTTGAGGGCGAAGGCCTCGCCCAGGCCCGGCTGGTAACCGGTGCCGGCCGGCGCGGAACGTTGTTCACTTTTGGCCATGATCGTCCCCTCAACGGTAGGTGAACTGGTATTCGAAGAACACCATCAGGTCGGTGAGGCCGCTGAGATCCAGTTTGCCCTCTTTCACCAGCGGCGCATTGGCGGCGGCCTCAATCTTGATCTGCCACGTATCCAGCACCGGTTTACTGAGCAGGTCTGCCAGCGGCGCGCCCGTCACCTCGCCATTGGCGTCGGTGGTCAGCGTCAGCGCGCTGCCGAGCGCGTCGCTGTGCAGCGTGAGCGTCAGGTTGGCAATGGTCGCCGGATCGCCGGCAAGCTTCAGCGTCACGCTGCTGCGCACCCGATCTTTCTGGCTGCGCGGGAACTGCGCCTCATCAAACAGCAGTTCGCCCTCGCCCTGATTTTTCAGGTAGAACAGCTCATCCGGCGCGGAGAAGCGCATCGACACGGCGCGGGCGGCGCTGCCGGTGGTGGGCAGGGCGGCGCGCAGTTGCGCCTCCAGCGGCTGGCTGAAGAAGCCGTCGTAGTAGAGCACCAGTTGCACGTCGAGCAGGTCGCGGTAGTCGAGATCGTTGGCATCCGGTGGCAGGTCAAGCTGCCAGAGCGTCTCGATACCGTTGTTCTCAAACAGCCGCAGCTCGTTCGGGCTGAAGCGGAACGCCAGCGCATCGGTGCGGATGTCGTAGTGCGACAGCACCATCACATCCGCCGGGTAGAGGCGCTCGTTCACCGAGCCGTCGGCGGCGCGGAAGCGCGAGACGCCAATGTTGCGCAGCGTGCCGGCCAGTCCGCCCAGCCCCGACAGCCCGACAAACATCAGCTCGACGTTGCGGATCTTCGCCAGATAGAGGCCGGGGTGGCGGCGGTCGAAATCGGTGAAGTGGGTGCCGAAGGTGCAGCGGCCGTGGCTCAGCAGTTGCTGGAACTGGGTCGGGAAGGCATCTGCCAGACTCAGGGTGATCTTCACCGGGATCTTCTTGCTCTGGATGGTGGTGAGGTAGTCATGGGTGAAGGCGTCGATGTCCGCCAGCAGCAGGTCAGCGCCCATCAGGTTGCCGGAGGCGGTGCTCTGGTAGTCGTAGCGGATGGCCGCCAGCCCGCGCCCGGTCTCGGCGTTGTAGGCGCGCTCCATCAGGAAGGCGATCTCGGTGGCCATGTCCAGATAGCGCTGGGTGATGCGCCGCGCCTGCTGGGCCAGCTCATACCACAGCCGGGTGCTGAACTCGCGCATGTCGAGGAAGTCGCGGTTCTCCTCCGCCTGCTTCTGTTGCAGGGCGGCGATCTTCACCCGCTGCTCCGCCACCGCCTTGCGCGCCTGCGCCTGCCCAATCTGGGCGGTGGCGACGCCGACGTAAGCCTGCGCCGCCTCTACGGCGCGATCGAGCCGGGCCGCCTCCAGATCGTGGGTCAGCAGGGTGCGCTGGGCCGCCAGCTCCTTCAGCACCACGTTGCGGCGGGTGGATTCAGTGTTGTAGTAGCCGTAGTTGCTGATGGTCAGCTTCACCTGATCGTCACGATCCACCGACGAGGCACCGGCCCACGCCTCCAGCGTGCTCAGCTCCAGCAGTTCCCAGCGCGCGTTGTTGAAATCATCACGCGAGGCGGCGGCGTTCTGCTGCTGCACCTGCGCGTAGTTGAGGCTCTGGTTGGCGACGTCAATCCCGCGCTGCGCCTCGGTGACGCCGCGCTGTTCCAGGATCACCGTCTGGCGCGCCACCTCGGCCTGTTGGTCAAGCTGCTGGCGGCGGAACGCCTCGCTCTCGGCGGTGCTCTTGTACTGGATGTAGCGCTGCTCAATCTGCGAGGCGTGGCCAGCGAAGTAGCGGGCGGTGTTTTGCAGGTACTCGAAGCTGAAGGGCGGCGTGTAGTCCGGCGCGAAGCCAAAGAAGTTCAGCCCGGCCGCCAGCTGGCTCAGCTTCAGCTTTGCCTCCAGCACCAGCGTGGTGACCGCCGGGTTTTCATCAATCAGCGCCGGGTCGGCGGCGGCCAGCAGCGCCTCGACACGCCCCTTGAGGGGGGCAAACTTGGCGCTGGCATAGAGTGGTGAGGCGGCGTTCAGGGTGTTATCGCTCATCACCAGCATCTCATAGTGCGCCTTGGCGGTGGCGTAGGCTGGCTGATTGTCGCGCGCGAGGCGGTAGGCGCGATCGCCCAGATCGAGGTAGGTCTGCGCCAGCCGGGTCCACACTTTGGTCAACTCATAGAAGCGGTTGATGTAGGGGTAGGGCAGCACCTCGATGTAGCTGGCCAGCGCCTCCTCCAGATTGCCCATGCCCGCGTGGCAGTCGCCCACCGCCATCGGCAGCACATAGAAGTACATATGCGGCACATAGGCGACGAAGCGCACCGGGTTCAGCCAGCCGGTCAGCAGGCCGAGGTCGCGGGTCTGCTCCAACGTGCCAAGGAAGCCCTGAGTGCTGGCGACCGCGTTGGCCGCCTCTAAATTGAGGTTAACCACATCGTGCATCCCACGGATGCTCAGCGATTTGACCGGGGTGGAGAGCGCGATGAAGCGCGTCCCCATCAGCTGCGGCGCGCCGGGGTCAAGCACCGGGGCCGCGGCCTGCGCCTGCGCTTGTTCCAGCACGGCGGGGGTGACGAAGGGCGGAGGGGCGCCCACCACCCCTGTGACCGGCAGGTTGCCAATGGAGCCGGAGGAGGGCAACGGGCGTATCGAGGCGGAGCGCAGAGACATGGTAGTGAGCGGTTGCACCGCCGCCACGCTGCTGTTGAGCGCCACCGGCGAGCGGGTGGTGGCGACCACGTCGGTCAGCACCGTAGTGCTCTTGAGCTGGTCGAGTTGCTTGGTCAGTTCGCCAGCGCGCTGGCTGTTGCCGGCGCGGGCATAGAGGCCGCTGCTCATCGCCAGCGCCTGCGCCTCGCCCTCGCTCACTTTCGCCTGATTAAAGGCGGTGACGCTGGCCTCGGCAAACTGCTGCGCCTGTTCGCGGTTCTGCGCCTTTTCGCTCAGCAGCGCCAAATCATGTTGCAGGCCGCCGCGGATCGCCAACTCCCCCTCGGGCGTCTGGTTGAGCGCCTCCTGGTAGAATTTGACCGCCTCGGGCCAGTTGCTGCGGCCGGCCGCCTCCAGCGCCGCACCGACGCTGGCCTGCACGCCGCTCTGGAAGGAGGTGATGCGGATGCCGCCATCGTCCAGCGGCTTCAGCGCCTCCTGCACCACGTTGGGCATCCGGGAGCCGCTGCTCACCAGCGCCGCCGGGAAGGTGTACTGCTCCGGTGTGGCGAGGCGCAGCATCTCGGCGGTTTTGGCGATCAGCGGCTCCACCATCTCCACCATTCTGGGTAGCCGGATTCTCCCCAGCAGGTTGGGATCAACCGGCATGGTAGGGTGCACGGTGTGCAGGATCAGCGTCATCGCCTCCTGGAAGGCGTCGAGCGCCAGGGTGAACTCCTCGTGTTGTAGATGAGCTTGCCCCTCCAGAAACAGCGTTTGGAGATGCAACTCGAAATCCCCCTGTGGGGTACGGGCAATGTAATTATTGCTGACAGGTCGCCGCCACGCGCCGATGAGATAGGTGTAGCGGTTCTCGTCCATGTAGAGCGGTTCCATAGGTTTCCTCCTGAGATTCAGACGGTAACATTCAAACCGATTCAGCCCGGTAGGGGCTGGGCGTCATAGACCAGATTGGAAGGCAGACAGGAAGGCCATGCTTGCGGCGGCAGATCACGGGCCGACGCCAGGAGACAGGGCGTCCCATCCTGGCATGGCACAGACTCGGGGGTGGAAAAGAACCGCGGGAGGACGCGCCCTGTGGCGAAGCGGCGCGCCGTGTCATGTCGAGATCTCACTATAGTAAATCGCACAAATTGATCAATATTTATACAATTTGACACCTCTCTTTACAGAATCCTCACGCCGACAGGCCAGCAAATCAGCGGCTTCCGGTAGGTAAATCAGAGTTTCTCCAGGGGGGCGGGCAGGGCTGGGCGGTTGATTCTTTGGCGTGCTTCAACGTTTGTTAAAAATCCCTTCCTATACTGGTGGGGCTGTACCCGCATCCGCCCAATGATAATGACAAGGAGCCTCACAATGGATGACCAACTGAAACAGAGCGCGCTCGATTTCCACCAGTATCCGGTGCCCGGCAAGATCCAGGTCTCCCCCACCAAGCCACTCGCCACCCAGCGCGACCTGGCGCTGGCTTACTCGCCGGGCGTCGCTGCCCCCTGTCTGGAGATTGAGAAAGATCCGCTGGCCGCCTACAAGTACACCGCGCGCGGCAATCTGGTGGCGGTGATCTCCAACGGCACCGCGGTGCTCGGCCTCGGCAACATCGGCGCGCTGGCCGGCAAGCCGGTGATGGAGGGGAAGGGCGTGCTGTTCAAGAAGTTCGCCGGTATCGACGTGTTTGACATTGAGGTGGATGAGCACGACCCGGACAAGCTGATTGACGTGATCGCCGCGCTGGAGCCGACCTTTGGCGGCATCAATCTGGAGGATATCAAGGCGCCGGAGTGCTTCTACATTGAGCAGAAGCTGCGCGAGCGGATGAAGATCCCGGTGTTCCACGATGACCAGCACGGCACGGCAATCATCTGTACCGCCGCGGTGCTCAACGGCCTGCGGGTGGTGAAGAAGAGCATCTCCGACGTGCGGCTGGTGGTCTCCGGTGCGGGGGCCTCTGCCATCGCCTGCCTCAATTTACTGGTGGCGCTGGGCCTCAAGCGCCACAACATCACGGCCTGCGACTCACGCGGCGTGATTTACCGTGGGCGCGAGGCGAACATGGTGGAGACCAAGGCCGCCTACGCCATTGAGGACAACGGCTGGCGCAGCCTGGCGGACGCGATGCCTGGCGCGGACATCTTCCTCGGCTGCTCCGGCCCCGGCGTGCTGACGCCGGAGATGGTGAAGGGCATGGCGCGCGACCCGCTGATTCTGGCGCTCGCCAACCCGGAGCCGGAGATCTTGCCGCCGCTGGCGAAAGAGGCGCGCCCGGACGCCATCATCTGCACTGGCCGCTCCGACTTCCCCAATCAGGTCAACAACGTGCTCTGCTTCCCGTTCATCTTCCGTGGCGCGCTGGACGTCGGCGCGACGGCGATCAACGAGGAGATGAAGCTGGCCTGCGTGCACGCCATCGCCGATCTGGCGCTGGCGGAGCAGAGCGATGTGGTGGCCTCGGCCTATGATGATCAGGAGCTGTCATTTGGCCCGGACTACCTGATCCCAAAACCCTTCGACCCGCGGCTGATTGTGAAGATCGCACCGGCGGTGGCGAAGGCGGCGATGGAGTCCGGCGTGGCAACGCGGCCGATTGAGGATTTCGACGCCTACACCGAGCAGCTGACCGAGTTTGTCTACAAGACCAACCTGTTCATGAAGCCGATCTTCTCGCAGGCCAAAAAAGAGACCAAGCGCGTGGTGCTGGCGGAGGGCGAGGAGGAGCGGGTGCTGCACGCCACCCAGGAGCTGGTGTCACTGGGGCTGGCGTACCCGATTCTGGTGGGCCGCCCGAGCGTGATTGAGATGCGCCTGAAGAAACTGGGGTTGCAGATTGAGGCGGGCCGCGATTTCGAGGTAGTCAACAACGAGTCCGACCCACGCTTCAACGAGTACTGGCGCGAGTACTACCAGATCATGAAGCGGCGCGGCGTTTCGCAGGAGCAGGCGCGCCGGGCAGTGATTGGCAACCCAACGCTGATCGCCGCCATCATGGTGCTGCGCGGCGAGGCGGACGCAATGATCTGCGGCACCATCGGCAGTTACCATGAGCACTTCGCGGTGGTGGAGAAGGTGTTTGGCTTCCGCGAGGGGGCGCACGTCGCCGGGGCGATGAACGCGCTGCTGCTGCCGAGCGGCAACACCTTCATCGCGGACACCTACGTCAATGATGACCCGACGCCGGAGCAGCTGGCGGAGATCACGCTGATGGCAGCGGAGACGGTGCGCCGTTTCGGCATTGAGCCGAAGGTGGCGCTGCTCTCCCACTCCAGCTTTGGCAGCTCTGACAGCCCGGCGGCCTGCAAGATGCGCGAGACGCTGGCGCGGGTCAACCAGCTGGCCCCGGATCTGGAGATCGATGGCGAGATGCACGGCGACGCGGCGCTGGTGGAGAGCATCCGGCAGGACATCATGCCGGACAGCCCGCTGAAAGGTTCGGCCAACGTGCTGATCATGCCGAACATGGAGGCCGCGCGCATCAGCTACAACCTGCTGCGCGTTTCCTCCTCCGAAGGCGTCACCGTCGGGCCGGTGCTGATGGGCGTGGCGAAGCCGGTGCACATCCTCACCCCGATTGCCTCGGTGCGCCGCATCGTCAACATGGTGGCGCTGGCCGCCGTCGAGGCACAGACCCAACCGCTGTAAAGGCGGCCTAAAAAAAGCGCCCAATGGGCGCTTTTTTTGTGGCTGATGTTTGGCCGCATAAGGTTGGCTTGAGTTCCGTTATTTGAATTAATCCAAATTGAATGATGAGCGCAGTAATGTTGATTTAAATCAATGGCATTGCGCTTTTTTTTGACCGATCGCGTAATGCCCAGTGAGACGCATTGCGCCCCGGTGATCTGTTTTTTAATTTAGGCGGCATTATGATTTATCAGGCAGTGGGATGGGGGCCATGAGGCGCTCTCATCCTCCGGCCTGCACCGGAAAGAAGACCACGCCGTATGGAACACGCCGATGCTTATCCTTTCAGCCTGACTGACCCTGCTACCGATTACCGCTACCTCCTGCTGGATCCGCTCAAGCCTCTCTCCTCACGTAATCCGCTGAACATCAACCGCCTGACCACCCAGCTGGGGGAGGCGGCGCTCACCGTGGTGCCGCGCGCCGATCTGGCGCACTCTCCGTGCCACTGCCCGCGGCTGGTGTGCCTTGCCGCGCCGGGCGCGCCCCTGCCCACGGCGCTGCTGGCACAGTCAGTGGCATATGCCCGCGGTGAACTTGCCGCCCGCAAACGCTATGTCTGTGGCTGGCTAGCCACCCCGCTGCCGCCCGCCGAGCTGGCTGCCACCCTGGCGGCCGCGTCCAGCCGGTTGGGTGGGGCAATCGCCGATTACCGGGTCGAACCCTTCTATGAGCCGTTGCGCATGGAGTATCTGCACCGGGTCAAAGGTTTTCAGGGCGTGATCTGGCCCGTTCGGCAGTGGTGGACACTCTCCGCCAGTGGCCACCTCTTTTCTCTTGAGGGCAGGGAGCCGCAAGGCGACTGGCAGCCCACCTGGGGTGTGCTGTGCCTGCTGCAACAGATGGATGAGATTGAGCGCCTGCTCTTTGCCTGGCGACAGGGGGCACCCCTGCCCGCAGACGCCGTGGAGCGTGCCGTCGTTGCCTGGCAGGCGAGCGAGCAGTACGGCCTGACGCAGCCGCAGGATCGCCGCTACCTGGCCTTGAATGCCCTGACAAACACGCTCGATTTGGATCACCCCCTGCTGCAGCCGCTTCTGGCGCGGGCGGTAGCCAATCCCTCCCTTCTCTTTACGCAACTTCTGGCGGGCCTGCCGCAGCGGGCCTGGCAGAGAGTGAGCCATACCGGAGCCGATCATGACGCATGACAGCCAAGCCAGACGCAACCTGCGCCTAATCCAGCAGGTATCCCAACTCCCCAGCGGGTGCAAGGCGTGCCAGCGCACCGGGCTGCCGATCTACCCTCTACGGGTGGCGGCAGTGCCCAACACGCTGGGCGGCTCCGCCTGGCAGCCCTCTGTACCGCCACAGACAGTGGCGCTGACGGGCGGGGAGTATAAATATGCACTGCGCACCCTGCGTGAGGGCTACCTGTATGTGCTGCTGGACAGCGAGGTGTGGCAGGCCTATGAGGTGACCAGCAAAGGGTACTTACGGCAGTTCAATCCCTTCGTGATGCCGGAGGCCGAGCGGGTGGAGCCGCTCAGCGAGCAGTGTGTCACCTATGGGCATGAGATCGCCGCCAGTTTTATCAACCTTGATGACACGCAATACCGTGAGGCGTGGCTGGCATTCAGCAGCGATCCTTGGAGTGCCGAGGTGCTGGCGGCGTATGCCAGTGGCCCGCATCGGCCAGCACGTTTCACCCACATTAACCTGGCGGCCTTGAAACAGCAGCCCGCCACCGTGCCACAGGCGCGGGTGCTGGACACCGGTTTGTCGGTACTGATGGGCGAGGTGGCGGAATTCGTCGCGCCCTATTACCCAAATCTGGAGCAGTTGCCGGGTGAGCCGCTGGGAGGCGCGCACGGTTTTTACTCCCGGCAATCCCAACGGCTGGCGCTGGCCGATTGGGTATGGCAGCAGAGCCAGAGTTTCCACTGCCCAATCAGCGCGCTGGTGCTGGAGGATCCGGTGGGGATTGTGCAGGAGCTTAATACCGGGCGGATGCAGTTGGTGGAGGCGCGCCAGCACTACAACGAGACCCCGGAAATCCGCCACAAATACCTTATCGCCAGTGCCATTGAGCAGGCTCTGGCGGCGATGAAACAGACCATCACCGATGCCAGCCAGCCGCGCCATCAGCCCAGCACCAGCGGCTATCCGGCTTCGGCGCACATTACCGTGCCGAAAGAGCAGGTGGCGCAGGAAGCGTGGCAGGCCCAGATGAGCCGTTTGCAGCGCTACTACCGGGAGGAGGATCGCGCCGCGTTCCTGCGCAATCACCACTGGATATTGGGGGAGTACCAGCGCCGCATCGCGGCCGTCGGCCAAGATCTGGCAGCTTGGTATCGCTCGCCGGGTTGGCTGGCGGCAATCACCCATGACTATGCACCAAAAACCAGCATGGCGGGCTGGGCGGCGCAACTCGCCACTCTGGCAGCCTGCCTCCAGGGCGGCAGTACCGATCCAGAGACCGAAAGTGTCTGGCAGCAGTGGCTGGAGGAGGCGAGCAGCCCGGCCTGGCGCGGCCTGCTGGGGCATCAGGCGTCAGTGCTTGAGGCGGTGTATGCCGGCATGGGCGGTTACACCAACCTGAAGGTGGTGCTCTCGGCCAAGGAGATAGGCGACTACCTGGAGTCGGAGGGGATCAGGCTGGCCATCAGCCACCGGCTCTTGGCGATAAGCGGTGCCGTTACCCGGCTGGGTGCCAATCTCTCCCAGCCTGCGCTGGCGGGCTACAGCCGGGTGGTGCAGGGCATAATCACCCTGCTGACGCAGCAACAGGTCACGCTGTTTACGCTGACGATGAGTCTGGGCGAGTACCAGCAGTTGAACCGTGAGCTGGCGCGCGTACAGCTCACGGCCAGCGGCCTTCCGCGCTTTGGTGGCGTGCTCAGTGAGGGGCAGCAGGTGACACATGCCCTGACGGCAGGCGGCGGGACGCAGGTCACCGATCCGGCGCTGCTGGCCCGCCGGGTCACGGTGACGCTGGTCAGCGACATGGAGCCAGCGGCCTTTGCTGACGCCCTACGCCGTGCGGGCAGCAGTGAGGGCGCGCTGCAACTGCATGGCCCGCTGACAGACAGCCAGCAGATGCGGCACTTCTCCGCGCTGCGCATCTCGTCACTGACGCTGGCCGACGATGCCGGCGAGAGCGGGCCATTCCGCCTGACGGCGGGGCAGACGCAGCAGGTTATTGAGGATCAGGTGCAGTTGGCGCGGCGGCTGGTCAGCGGCAATGTGCTGGGCGGGATAATGAGCATCGGGATGCTCTGCCTGCAAACCAACCTGTTGGCAGGCAACAGCCAAGCGGTACGGGAAGCGGTAGGCGACCAGCCCCAGGCGCAACTGGCACTGCTCTCCAACCTACTGATGATCACCAGCGCCGCGCTGGAGAGCAGTGGCGCCCTGCATATGCTGGTACGCAAAGACCCCTGGAACCTGCCCCCCAATGTGCCCGGCGTACCCGAGTATGTGCACCCGCTACTGCGCGCCGGCGGGGTAATAGCGGGCGTGGCGTCGATTATTGATGGGGCAGGGATGTTGGTTAAGGGTTTGAAATCATCAGAAATGGGGGATCAAAGAGCTTTATTTTGGTACTTGGGAGCGAGTCTTACTACTGCTGTTGGTGGTGTAGTGACAATTTATTTCTCCTACACCTGCCAGTTCGCCCTGTTTGGCCCCGCCGGGTTGGCGGCACTGCTGATTGTGGCCGGTGCGGCGCTGGCGATTGAGGCGGAACGCGCCCGCAGCCGCCCCTTTGAGGTGTGGCTGCGCTGCTGCTGCTTCGGTAAGCCGGAACAACGCGCTGAACATGACCCCGTATGGCATGTGACCCGCCTGGAGGATGCCAGGGCAGCGTTGATGGCCTACCGGGCGGTAATGAGCGGGGTCACGATGGAGCTGGACTACCGCGATATGCTGGGGGAGTCCAGCGGCCATGAGGATCTGGTCACACTGCGCGTTAAATTACCCGGCTGCACTCGCACCGGCTCCGCCTGGTCACTGCGCCTGACGGCAGAGGGGGGCGACCTCCGCCCGCTGCTGGTCGCGCACCACAACCTGCCGACAGCAGCAGAAACAACGCTGCCCTACCAACCACACCACCCCTGGCGAGAACAGTTCAAAAATAGCCTGACGCCCCACTGGGAGGAGCAGGCCCTGCTATTGACCGGCCAGTGCTGGGTCAGGAGTGACCGTTACCCGCGGGCCACCCTGAGCCTGGCGTACTGGCCAGATAAAAATGATCCGCAGGGCCAGATCGCCCTGACGCTGACCACCGAAGATTAAGGAGTAAGCATGAAACAGTCCCGCCCGCCAACCCGCTGGTATGATGACATGGAGGCGTACCATGCTGCCCTGCGTGCCTACTTTGCCCGCACACCGCGCCTGACGCCACGCCTGAAAAACTGGCAGGAGGATCTGCCGCCCAATCAGAGCGTGCAAACCGCACCGGCCAAATTAGTTCACGTTACGGAGATCAATGACATCTGGATGGAGTTGCCGCGTTACCAAAATATTATGTGGGGCGGGGCGTGGGTGGGGATAATTTCCTCTTTAGGATTTATGATTTTTTTCTTTTATTGTTCCGGCCTGATTTTGCGGAATGTATTTATTCAAAGTGGTTTTCTTTCATTAATTTATCCTACTATTTTTATAAGCATGTCCTTGTTGTTACTTTTTTCATTACTACTGCTCCATATCAAAATGGCCCTCTACGTCCCCCGCGACCAACCTATTCGCTTTAACCGTGCGCGCCAGAAGATTTATGTCTTTGACTATCACCGCACCTGGAATCCCTGGGCGCACTGGTCAGCCAGCGTCAGGGTTTTTGACTGGGCAGATGTGTATGGCGAGCTGGCCTATGACCCGGACCGCTACAGCCAGGGATACCCGTTGTTCTGTGCGGTGTGCAAGCCCGGCACCCATGAGGTGCTGGAGCGCTTCGAGCTGAGCCGAGCGATGCTAAACCCAGAGCCGCAGCGCCGGTTGTGGAGCTTCTGCTGCCAGTACATGCAGTATAAAGAAGTAGACCGGACGCCGCTGCTGCCGGGGCGGCCAGAGAGCTGGGTGCCACGCGCCAGCCAGCGCTGGCCGGAAGAGATTGAGCGTGAGTCCAGCAGCACACCGGGGGAGAAGCACGAATGACGCACTGGTATGATGACATGGAGGCGCACCATGCTGCCCTGCGTGCCTACTTTGCCCGCACTCCCCGTCTGACGCCGCGCCTGAAAAACTGGCAGGAGGATCTGCCGCCCAATCAGAGCGTGCAAACCGCACCGGCCAAATTAATTCACGTTAAGGAGATCAATGACACCTGGATGGAGTTGCCGCGTTACCAAAATATTATGTGGGGGGGGGCGTGGGTTGGAGTGGTTGCTTCATTCTTATCTTTTTGCGCTGCATTTTTTTATATGGCAATCATTTTGTATAGCGCATTGAGTAAAGGTAATTATTATTTTGTTATATATTTTTTACTAATTATGTTCCCTTCTTTGTTTTTTATTTTTTCTATGTTCTTACTCCAACTTAGAATGGCCCTCTACGTCCCTCGCGACCAGCCGATTCGTTTTAACCGTGCGCGCCAGAAGATTTATGTCTTTGATTATCACCGCACCTGGAACCCCTGGGCGCACTGGTCAGCCAGCGTCAGGGTTTTTGACTGGGCGGATGTGTATGGCGAGCTGGCCTATGATCCGGATCGCTACAGCCAGGGATACCCGTTGTTCTGTGCGGTGTGCAAGTCCGGCACTCATGAGGTGCTGGAGCGCTTCGAGCTGAGCCGGGCGATGCTAAACCCAGAGCCGCAGCGTCGCTTGTGGAGCGTCTGCTGTCAGTATATGCAGTATAAAGAAGTAGACCGGGCACCGCTGCTGCCGGGGCGGCCAGAGAGCTGGGCACCGCGCGCCAGCCAGCGCTGGCCGGAAGAGATTGAGCGTGAGTCCAGCAGCGCACCGGGGGAGGGGCAAGAATGACACACTGGTATGATGACATGGAGGCGCATCATGCTGCCCTGCGTGCCTACTTTGCCCGCACCCCGCGTTTGACGCCACGCCTGAAAAACTGGCAGGAGGATCTGCCGCCCAATCAAAGCGTGCAAACCGCACCGGCCAAATTAATTCACGTCACGGAGATTAATGACACTTGGATGGAGTTGCCCCGTTACCAAAATATTATGTGGGGCGGGGCATGGGTAGGCGTGGTTTTATCAGCTTTTACTTTCTTAATATTTTTTTATTTCCCATGTGTGATTATGTACAGAATTATTTTAAGAAATAATTTTTCGGTTGTATTTTCCTTTTTGCCATTTTATCTCTTTTTCTTGATTGTGATATTGTCACTATTACTGCTCAATATCAAAATGGCCCTCTACGTCCCCCGCGACCAACCTATTCGCTTTAACCGCGCGCGCCAGAAGATTTATGTCTTTGACTATCACCGCACCTGGAACCCCTGGGCGCACTGGTCAGCCAGCGTCAGGGTCTTTGACTGGGCAGATGTGTATGGCGAGCTGGCCTATGACCCGGACCGCTACAGCCAGGGATACCCGTTGTTCTGTGCGGTGTGCAAGCCCGGCACCCATGAGGTGCTGGAGCGCTTCGAGCTGAGCCGAGCGATGCTGAACCCAGAGCCGCAGCGCCGGTTGTGGAGCGTCTGCTGTCAGTATATGCAGTATAAAGAAGTAGACCGGGCGCCGCTGCTGCCGGGGCGGCCAGAGAGCTGGGCACCGCGCGCTAGCCAGCGCTGGCCGGAAGAGATTGAGCGTGAGTCCAGCAGCGCACCGGGGGAGGGGTGATGCCCATCTGAGCGGGCATCGGGCTGGCCTCACCTCTTCCGCTGTTGCAGCCACTTGTCGAGTTCATTGGCGAACTGCTGGCGGTCGCGCTGGTTGAGCGCCGGTGGGCCGCCGGTCTGGACGCCGCTGGCGCGCATGGTGTCCATGAAGTCACGCATGTTCAGCCGCTCGCGGATGGTGTCCGGCGTGTAGCGCTCGCCGCGTGGGTTGAGCGCCACCGCGCCCTTCTCAATCACTTCGGCCGCCAGCGGGATGTCGCTGGTGACCACCAGATCGCCCGCCTCCACGCGTTTCACAATCTCATTGTCCGCGACGTCAAAGCCAGCTGGCACCCGCAGGGTGCGCAGGAAGCGCGAGGGCGGGGTGCGGATCGACTGGTTGGCGACCAGCGTGACCAGCGTGCCGGTGCGGTCGGCGGCGCGGAACAGCACCTCTTTGATCACGTTCGGACAGGCGTCCGCATCTACCCAAATCGCCATCAGCGCGCCCCCTGATCGGTGGCCAGCCAGTCACGCACCGGCAGGAAATCGCGCGTCAGCGCCGCCTCCGGGCTGTCCGGGGCCGGCTCGTAGCCATACTCCCAGCGCACCAGCGGCGGCATCGACATCAGAATCGACTCGGTGCGGCCGCCGCTCTGCAAACCGAACAGGGTGCCGCGATCCCACACCAGATTGAACTCCACATAGCGGCCACGGCGATAGAGCTGGAAGTCGCGCTCGCGCTCGCCCCAGGTCAGCGCCTTGCGCCGCTCGACAATCGGCAGGTAGGCGTCAAGGAAACCGTGACCCACCGCTTGCGTGAAGGCAAAGCAGGTGTCGAAGTCCGGCGTGTTCAGGTCATCGAAGAACAGCCCGCCAATGCCGCGCGCCTCGTTGCGGTGCTTGAGGAAGAAGTACTCGTCGCACCACGCCTTGTAGCGCGGGTAGATCTCCGCGCCGAAGGGGCGGCAGAGCTGCTCGGCGGTGCGGTGCCAGTGGATGGCGTCCTCCTCAAACCCATAGTAGGGGGTGAGGTCAAAGCCGCCGCCAAACCACCACACCGGCGGCTCGCCCGGCTTCTCGGCGATGAAAAAGCGCACGTTGGCGTGGCTGGTCGGGATGTAGGGGCTGTGCGGGTGGATCACCAGCGACACGCCCATTGCCTGGAAGCTGCGGCCCGCCAGCTCTGGCCGATGGGCGCTGGCGGAGGGCGGCAGTGACGCGCCGGAGACGTGGGAGAAGTTGACGCCCGCCTGCTCAAACACCGCGCCATGGGTCAGCACCCGGCTGCGCCCGCCGCCGCCCTCGGCACGTGTCCACGCATCCTCCACAAAGCTGGCGCGGCCATCGGCGGCGGCGAGCTGTTCACAAATGCGGTCTTGCAGGGAGAGGAGGAAGGTTTTTACCAGGTCGATGCTTGGATGGCTCATAACGGGGTCACGCGTTCAGGAAACAGGCCGCCAGTATAACGCATTGCCCCGTTGATGGCAGGGTTAACGCGGTTTTCGCTCGTGGCTGTCGAAATAGTGGAAGAAGCTGACGATGCCGTCGGCAATCGCCTGGGCGATCTGCTGGCGGAAGCGCGGCGTGCTCAGCAACTGCTCCTCGGTATGGTTGGTGATGAAGGAGGTCTCCACCAGCACCGAGGGGATCGATGGCGATTTCAACACCGCAAAAGCCGCCTGCTCGGTGGTTTTGCTGTGCAGGTGGTGCACCGGGCGCAGCTTCTCCAGCACGTGGTGGCCGAGGGTCAGGCTGTTTTTGATGGTGTCGGTCTGCACCAGATCAAACAGCACCTGTTGCAGGTAGTTGTTGTCCTGCGCCGCGTACTTGCCGCCGGCCACTTTGTCGGCGTCATTCTCCTTCTGCGACATGTAGCGCGCCATCGCGCTGCTGGCACCACGGTTGGAGAGGGCAAACACCGAGGCACCGGAGGCGGCCGGGCTGGTGAATCCGTCGGCATGGATCGAAACGAAGAGATCCGCCTGATGCTGGTGGGCAATCTCCACCCGCTGGTAGAGCGGGATAAAGTGGTCGCTCTCGCGCGTCAGCCTCACCTCGATGTTGCTGTGCTCGCCGAGGCAGCGTCGCACGCTGTTGGCGATCTCCAGCACGATGTGCTTCTCCTGCGAACCTTCATGGCCGACCGCGCCGGAGTCAATGCCGCCGTGGCCGGGATCGAGCATCACCACTTTTTTGGCATTGGCTGGCTTGGGCGGCCGGGCCGGGTGGGTAGGCTGCGGCTGCGCGGCGGCCGTGCGTGCGCCGAACAGCCCGAACGCCAGCCCCAGCCCGGAGATCAGCAGCGTGCGGCGCGAGGGGGAGGCGGGCAGCGGGCGGAAACGCAGGAACTTGTGCAGCGGGTTAAGCATCGGTCATCACCATCATGGCTAAAAAGGTGATGTTATATAGTATCCGTCCGGGGCGATCGACCCCGGAACTATTACCGATTATGAACGGGGCGGGACGTCTGGCTGGCGGAACGGCAGCACCTGCCGCGCCCCCTCCGCCCAGTCGCCCACCTCGGCGCGCTCCTGTGCCAGAAAGTCAGCCACCGCCTCGCGCAGCCCAGGGTGGCGCAGGTAGTGCCAGGAGTCGGTGAGCACCGGCTCAAAGCCGCGGATCAGCTTGTGCTCCCCCTGCGCCCCGGCGTCAAAGCGCGCCAGCCCGTGGGCAATTGCCCACTCAATCCCCTGATAGAAGCAGGTCTCAAAGTGGAGCTGGTGATACTCCGCCAGACAGCCCCAGTAGCGGCCATAGAGGGTGTCGCCATCCACCAGACAGAAGGCCATCGCCACCGGCTGGCCGTGGCGGCGCGCCTCCACCACCTGGATCGCCTCTGGCATCCGCGCCGCCAGCAGGCTGAAGAACGCGCGCGTCAGGTAGGGCGACTGGCCGCGTACCGCGTAGGTGTTGGCGTAACAGGTGTAGACGAAATCCCACTCCGCCTCGCTCAGCGTATGGCCGGCGCGCCAGACAAACTCAATGCCGAGCGCCGCCACCTGCGCGCGCTCCTTGCGGATCTGCTTGCGCTTGCGCGAGGTCAGGGCGTCAAGGAAGTCCTGGAAGTCGCGGTAGCCGTGGTTGCGCCAGTGGTACTGGCACCCCTGGCGGCGCAGCCAGCCCGGCTGATCAGCGAACAGCGCGTTGTCATCGGCAAGGGTGAAGTTGACGTGCGCGCCCGACAGGCCCTGCGCCTCCAGATATTCAGGCAGCGCCGCCAGCAGGCGGGCGGCGGATGACGGATCGCCCAGCAGGCGCGGGCCGCTGACCGGGCTAAAGGGCACCGCGCCGAGCCATTTCGGGTAGTAGGGGATGTGGGCGCGGCGGCAGGCGTCGGCCCAGCCGTGGTCAAACACATACTCGCCGTAGGAGTGGCGCTTGCGGTAGCCGGGCAGGGCGGCGCGGCAGCGGCCCCCTCCAGCCACAGCAGGTGCTCGGCGCGCCAGCCGGTCTGCGGGCCGACGCTGCCGCTCTCCTCCAGCGCCGAGAGGAAGGCGTGGCGCAAGAAGGGCTGGCCGGTCGGCAGCAGGGCGTCCCAGTCGGCGGCGGCGATCTGGTCAAGGGCGGCGAGGGGGGTCAGTGACATCGGCAAACTCCTGCGGGCGGCAACGGGCAATCGTGCCAATGTAGCAGAGCCTGCCGCCCGGCGGCGTGGAAAATGCTTAAAATTCGTTTAGCCGTGGCGTCGCAAGGCAATTTAATATTGCGTCACCGGCAGATCCCGCGATAATCAAGAATAATCTGAACAATAGCGGCGAACGATCATGGAAATTCGCGTATTTCGGCAAGACGATTTTGAAGAGGTCATTACCCTGTGGGAGCGCTGCGATCTGCTGCGCCCGTGGAATGACCCAGAGATGGACATTGAGCGCAAGCTCAACCACGACCCAGACCTGTTCCTGGTGGCGCAGGTTGGCGGCCAGCTGGTGGGTACGGTGATGGGCGGCTATGACGGCCACCGTGGCGCGGCCTACTACCTCGGCGTGCACCCGGACTTCCGGGGGCGCGGCATCGCCAATGCGCTGATGAGCCGGCTGGAGAAGAAGCTGATCGCCCGCGGCTGCCCGAAGATCAACCTAATGGTGCGCGAGGAGAACGACGCCGTTACCGCCATGTATGAGAAGATGGGCTACGAGATGGCGGACAGCATCGCCCTCGGCAAGCGGCTGATTGAGGATCAGGAGTACTGATCCCTACCCGCCGGCGAGGGCCGGCGGGCATCCCATCACAGCACCTTCTTCACGCTCTTTACGTCCACTCCCAGGCTGCTCCACTCTTTGTCCACTTCCCCCTCGAGCTGCACTTTGTCGGTGGGGGAGACGCTCTGACCATTCCAGCGTTTGGCGTCAATCTCCACATTCAGGCTGCCGGTGTTGTCGCGGAATACATAGCGGTCATCGCCGGTCTGGCGTTCAATGTGGCCCTCCAGCCGCACCCAGGCGTCATCTTTCATCTCCTTGACCTGCTTGACGCTGCTGACGTGCGGGCCGGGGCCGGTGAAACCGCCCTGGCTGGCCTGCGCTGGCGCGTTGGGCGCGATAAAGCCGCCCTGTTGGGCGAAGGCGGGCAGGGTGCACAGGGCAAGCAGCGGGGCGAGGATCGCTTTTTTCATGGGGCATCTCCTTATGGTGTCAGGCGGCGACGGCTGGCGCGGTCGCCTCTTTGAGTGATTAAGTAAAGCAGAGAATCGCAAGGTGTTCATCGTCACGGCCTTTTTTTGCTACCCTCTCACTTTTGCCGCTGGGGATCTGCCATGCCGCGCGTATTTTCACCTGATGACCACCCCTCGCCCGAGGATTACAACGCCCATGGCTGGCTGCGCCTGCCGCTGCTGTTCTGGCTGGTGCTGGCGCTGCTGGCGCGCACCTGGCTGCTGTTTGTGATGGCCGCCGCCTCCGGCAATCAGGGCGACAGCCTGCTGACGCTGTTCTACCCGGATCGCGAGCGCTTCTGGTGGGGCATCGCGCTGGGCCTGCCAGCGGTGCTGCTGTTTTTGCTCAGTGGCCGCCGCCACCTCTGGCCGCGCCTGTGGCGGGGCGGCGAGTGGCTGCTGCTGGCGACGCTGGCGGTCTCGCTGGCGGTGCAGGCCGCCGCGCTCTGGCAGGGGATCGGCCTCGGCCAGCCAGCGCTCGGCGACCTGCTGCTGACGCTGGCGGACGCCACGGCCCTGGCGTGGTGTGGGCTGAGCCACCGCCTGAAACGCGCCTTCCGGGCCGGGGAAAATGGCCTGTGACGGCACTTTTTGCCGCCGCAGGACTCCAACCTGCCGGAACCCTTCTTCCCGCTGGCGATAAATCTGCCGGCGAATGCCAACTGGAGCCTTTATGTACCCACGTCTTACCCCCCTGCGCCCCCTGCTGCTGGCCCTGCCGCTGCTGCTAACAGGCTGTGCCACCGTCTCCTCCGTGATGCCGGATCTCTCCAGCCTCAACCCGATGAACTGGTTCAGCGGCACTCTGGAGGTGAGCGAGCAGGGCGTCGGTGGGCTGACCGCCGCCACGCCGATGGATGAACAGGCAATCCGCGACGGACTGAAGAATGACTTCACGCTGCGCAATGGTATGGCCACCAACAATGGCCAGATCGTCGCCTTCTGGCAGGCGCTGGAGGATGACAAGGTGGCGCTGACCATCACCGGCCCGCAGCAGGGCAAGGTGGCGCGCATCGACGTCACCAGCGACGCCATCGCCACTGACAGCGGCGTGGAAATTGGCACGCCGTTCAGCGATCTCTACAGCAAGGCGTTCGGCGCCTGCCAGATGGGGCAGGGCGACGATGAGCAAGGCGTGGAGTGCGCCGCGCCAAACAGCCGCCACCTGAGCTACGTCTTCAGCGGCACCTGGCACGGCCCGGCAGGCCTGATGCCAGCCGACGACAGCCTGAAAAACTGGAAAGTGAGCAAGATCATCTGGCGGGCAGAGGCGCGCTAAACCTTTCTCACCGGGAGGGGCGATTCCCCATGCACCCTCCCCGGCAAACCGATATGATAACGCCCCGAAAGTGACAGCCGTATTCGCGGCTGGCCGGTTTGCAATGAGGATATAACAATGACACAGGTTCAGAGCGGCATCCTGCTGGAGAAGTGCCGTTTTGCCATCTATCTGGAAGCCAATATCCAGGGTGAGTTCGAGGCCCTGCGCCAGGGGTGCCGCAGCTTCTGCCAGAAGCTGCAAGAGATGCAGCGGGCCTTCCCGCAGGAGAACCTCGGCGCGACCATCGCCTTCGGTTATGACATCTGGCAGGATCTCTCGGGCGGGCAGGGCGCGCCGGAGCTGAAAAACTTCCTGCCGCTTGGCAAGGGGCTGGCCCCCTCCACCCAGCGCGACATGCTGATCCACATCCAGTCGCTGCGCCATGACGTCAACTTCGCGCTGGCGCAGGCCGCGCTGGCTGCCTTTGGCAGCGCCATCCATGTGGAGGAGGAGACGCACGGCTTCCGCAATATTGAGATGCGTGACCTAAGCGGCTTTGTCGATGGCACCGAAAACCCGCAGGGTGAGCAGCGCCGTGAGGTGGCGATTGTGGCCGAAGAGCAGCCAGACGCTGGCGGCAGCTACGTGTTTGTCCAGCGCTGGGAGCACAACCTGCGCCAGTGGAACCGCTTTAGCGTCGAGCAGCAGGAGCAGGTGATTGGCCGCACCAAGCTGACCGACGAGGAGCTGCCGCGCGACAGCCGCCCGGACACCTCCCACGTCAGCCGCGTTGACCTGAAAGAGGAGGGCAAGGGGCTGAAGATCCTGCGCCAGAGCCTGCCCTACGGCACCGTCAGCGGCAAGCACGGCCTCTACTTCCTCGCCTACAGCGCCCGGTTGCACAACATCGAGCAGCAACTGCTGAGCATGTTTGGTGACTTGGATGGCAAGCGCGACCAGATGCTGCGCTTTACCCGGCCGGTGAGCGGCAGCTACTTCTTTGCCCCCTCCCTGACGCGCCTGCTGGCGCTCTGACCCTTCAGGCCGGCGTGGGTCGGCCTCTCTATTCGTCCCTGTTTTTCTGCGTGTTTCCCGCCACCGCTGGCGTCTTTCATTGCTTATAGCTTTTCATGCTTGGAAATCACCAAATGGTATATAAAAGCATTACAGCTCAGCATAGAGTTATAAATACACTGTTAACACATGGCAGACCCGATGCCCCGGCCTGTCGGGCGGTGAGACAGGTGCAGAATGAAAGCAAGGTTAAGGAAGTCCCGGTTCTGGCAAGCAGGTGCGTGGGTGACGTTGTTCGCCGCTTCCGCCGCGCCGGCCGCCGAACTGCTCAACAGCTCCTATGATGTGGCCCGCGAACTGTTCGCCGCCCTCAATCCGCCTTTCATCCAGCAGTGGGATGCGCAGCACCCCAACGACCCGCTGACCATCCGGCAGTCGCATGGCGGCTCCTCAAAGCAGGCGCTGGCGATTTTGCAGGGGCTGAAGGCGGATGTGGTGACCTATAACCAGGTGACGGATGTCCAGATCCTGCATGACCGCGGCAACCTGCTGGCGGCGGAGTGGCAGGCGCGCCTGCCGAACCGTAGCTCCCCCTTCTACTCCACCATGGCGTTCCTGGTGCGCAAGGGCAACCCGCTCGGCGTGCACAACTGGGGCGATCTGGTGAAGCCGGGGGTAAAGCTGGTCTTCCCGAACCCGAAGACCTCGGGCAATGGCCGCTACACCTATCTGGCCGCCTGGGGCGCGCTGGAGCAGGCCAATCAGGGCGATCAGGCGAAAACCCGCGACCAGATGCGCCAGCTGCTGAAAAATGTGGCGGTGTTTGATACCGGTGGCCGGGGAGCCACCACCACCTTCGTCGAGCGTGGCTTGGGCGACGTGCTCATCAGCTTCGAGTCGGAGGTGAACAACATCCGCAAGCAGTATGGTGCGGAACAGTATGAGGTCATCGTGCCGCCGGTCGATATTCTGGCGGAGTTCCCGGTGGCCTGGATTGATAAAAATGTGCGGGCCAACGGCACCGGCGAGGCAGCAAAAGCCTATTTGACCTGGCTCTACAGCCCGCCGGCGCAGCGCATCATTACCCAGTTCCACTACCGGGTCTATGACGCGCAGGCGATGGCCGCTGCCAGGGAGTCGTTCCCACCCACCACGCTGTTCCGGGTGGAGGAGACCTTCGGCGGCTGGCCGCAGGTGATGAAGAGACACTTCGCCAGCGGCGGCGAGCTGGATAAATTGTTAGCACAAGGGCATGAGTAATGTTGTTGGCCAGTAAACGCGTTCTACCCGGATTTACCCTTAGCCTCGGCAGCAGCCTGCTGTACGTCTGCCTGATCCTGCTGCTGCCGTTGAGCGCGCTGGTGATGCAGCTGTCGCAGATGACGCTGGCGCAGTATTGGGAGGTGGTCACCAGCCCGCAGGTGGTGGCGGCCTATAAGGTCACGCTGCTGTCGGCGGCGGTGGCCAGTATTTTCAATATGTTTTTCGGCATGCTGATGGCCTGGATCCTGACGCGCTACACCTTCCCCGGCCGCAGCCTGCTCGACGGGCTGATGGACTTACCCTTTGCCCTGCCGACCGCGGTGGCTGGCCTGACGCTGGCTGGCATGTTCTCGACGACCGGCTGGTATGGCGAGTGGCTGGCGCAGTTTGGCATCAAGGTCTCCTACACCTGGCTCGGCATCGCGGTGGCGATGGCCTTCACCAGCATCCCGTTTGTGGTGCGCACCGTGCAACCGGTGCTGGAGGAGCTGGGGCCAGAGTATGAGGAGGCGGCCGAGACCCTCGGGGCCAGCCGCTGGCAGAGTTTCCGTCGCGTGGTCTTGCCGGAGGTGGCACCGGCGCTGCTGGCCGGGACTGCGCTCTCGTTTACCCGCAGTCTGGGGGAGTTTGGCGCGGTGATCTTTATCGCCGGCAACATCGCCTGGAAGACAGAAGTGACGTCCTTGATGATCTTTATCCGTTTGCAGGAGTTCGACTACCCGGCGGCCAGCGCCATCGCCTCGGTGATTCTGGCGGCCTCGCTGCTGTTGCTGTTCGCCATTAACACGCTGCAAAGCCGCTTCGGCAAGCGTCTGGGAGGCCACTGATGTCTGATTTGGCCTTCAATGGCGCGGCACGCGCGCGGGTGAACTGGGGCAAGTGGGTGCTGATCGCCCTTGGCGTGGTGATTTCGGTGCTGTTTCTGGTGGTGCCGCTGGTCAGTATTTTCGTCACCGCCTTCTCCAGCGGCGCGGCGGCGGTGTGGCAGAACCTGGGCGACCCGGACATGCTGCACGCTATCTGGCTGACGGTGCTGATCGCGCTGATTACCGTGCCGGTCAATTTAGTGTTCGGCACCCTGCTGGCCTGGCTGGTGACGCGCTTCAACTTCCCCGGCCGCCAGCTGCTGCTGACGCTGATTGATATCCCGTTCGCCGTCTCGCCGGTGGTGGCGGGGCTGCTCTACCTGCTGTTCTGGGGCACCAACGGCCCGGCGGGCGGTTGGCTGGACGCCCATGACATCCAGATCATGTTCTCCTGGCCGGGCATGGCGCTGGTGACCATCTTCGTAACCTGCCCGTTTGTGGTGCGCGAGCTGGTGCCGGTGATGCTGAGCCAGGGCAGTCAGGAGGATGAGGCGGCGGTGCTGCTTGGCGCCTCTGGCTGGCAGATGTTCCGCCGCGTCACGCTGCCGAACATCCGCTGGGCGCTGCTGTATGGCGTGGTGCTGACCAACGCCCGTGCCATCGGCGAATTCGGCGCGGTGTCGGTGGTTTCCGGCTCCATCCGTGGCGAAACCTATACCCTGCCGTTGCAGGTGGAACTGCTGCATCAGGACTACAACACCGCCGGGGCCTTTACCGCCGCTGGCCTGCTGACCCTGATGGCAATCGTAACCCTATTTCTGAAGAGTGCCCTGCAATGGCGCCTGGCGCGCGCAGACAGCCGCCTTGAGGAGGAAAAGAATGAGCATTGAGATCGATAAAATCAGCAAATATTTTGGCCGCACGAAGGTGCTGAATGATATCTCGCTCGATATTCCTTCCGGCCAGATGGTAGCGCTGCTGGGGCCGTCCGGCTCCGGCAAGACCACGCTGCTGCGCATTATCGCCGGTCTGGAGAACCAGAGCGGCGGCCGCCTGAGCTTCCACGGCAAAGACGTTACCCGCCTCCATGCGCGTGACCGCCAGGTGGGCTTTGTGTTCCAGCACTATGCGCTGTTCCGCCACATGACGGTGTTTGACAACATCGCCTTTGGCCTGACGGTGCTGCCGCGCCGCGAGCGCCCCTCGACTGCCGCCATCAAGCAGAAGGTAACGCAGCTGCTGGAGATGGTGCAGCTTGCCCACCTCGCCAACCGCTACCCGGCCCAGCTCTCCGGCGGCCAGAAGCAGCGTGTGGCGCTGGCGCGCGCGCTGGCGGTGGAGCCGCAGATCCTGCTGCTGGATGAGCCGTTTGGCGCGCTGGATGCACAGGTGCGCAAAGAGCTGCGCCGCTGGCTGCGCCAGTTGCATGAGGAGCTGAAGTTCACCAGCGTCTTCGTGACCCACGACCAGGAGGAGGCGATGGAAGTGGCCGACCAGGTGGTGGTGATGAGCCAGGGCAACATTGAGCAGGTGGGCGCGCCGGATGAGGTGTGGCGCGAACCGGCGACCCGCTTCGTGCTGGAGTTCCTCGGCGAGGTCAACCGCCTCGACGGCGAGATCCGCGGCTCGCAACTCTACGTTGGCCCGCACCACTGGCCGCTCGCCATCGCGCCGCTGCATCAGGGGCCGGTGGATCTCTTCCTGCGCCCGTGGGAGATGGAGGTGAGCAGCCAGCCGAACCCGCGCTGCCCGCTGCCAGTGCAGGTGCTGGAGGTCAGCCCGCGCGGCCACTTCTGGCAGTTGACGGTGCAGCCGCAGGGCTGGCATCAGGAGCCGATCAGCGTGGTGCTGACCAGCCACGAGAGCGAAAAGGCGCCGGTACGCGGCAGCCGCTACTACGTTGGCAGCCTCAACGCGCGCCTCTATGCTGGCGACCAGCCGCTACAACCAGTTGCGTTGGCGCAGAGTGCCTGATAATTTTTAGGCACCATAGTGCGCAAGGGCGGCCCTGGAGGCCGCCCTTTTTATTGACTCCTCGAAGGCCCAACCGTGACCACCACCCTGGAACACTGCATCGGCAATACGCCGCTCATCAAATTACAACGCCTGACTGCCGGACTGGAGAGTGAGATCTGGGTCAAGCTGGAGGGGAACAACCCCGCCGGATCAGTGAAGGATCGTGCCGCCCTGTTCATGATCCAGCAGGCGGAGCGGCGCGGCGAGCTGCGTCCCGGCGATACGCTGGTGGAGGCCACCAGCGGCAACACGGGCATCGCGCTGGCGATGATCGCCGCGTTGAAGGGGTATCGCCTGAAGCTGCTGATGCCCGACAACATGAGCGCCGAACGGCAGGCGGCGATGCGCGCCTATGGCGCGGAGCTGATTCTGGTCAGCCGTGAGCGGGGGATGGAGGGCGCGCGTGATTTGGCACGCCAGATGGCACAAGAGGGGCAGGGGCGGGTGCTGGACCAGTTCAACAACCCGGACAACCCGCTGGCGCACTACACCACCACCGGCCCGGAGATCTGGCAGCAGAGCGCGGGTCGCCTGACCCACTTTGTCTCCAGCATGGGCACCACCGGCACCATCACCGGCGTCAGCCGCTACCTGAAAGAGCAGAGCGACCGGGTGCGGGTGGTGGGGCTGCAACCGGCGGAGGGGAACCAGATCCCCGGCATCCGCCGCTGGCCAGCCGCCTACCTGCCGGGCATCTTCCGCCCGGAGCTGGTGGATGAGGTGATGGACATGACGCAGGCCGAGGCGGAGGCGACCACCCGGCGGCTGGCGCGCGAAGAGGGACTCTTCTGCGGCGTCAGTTCCGGTGGCGCGGTGGCCGCCGCGCTGCGGATCGCCGCCGCCCAGCCGGGCAGCGTGGTGGTGGCGATCGTCTGCGACCGCGGCGACCGCTACCTCTCCACCGGCATCTTCGGCTAGGGCTACTCGCGCTCCAGCGCGTGGATCGGATCCATGTGCGCCGCCCGGCGCGCCGGGAAGAAGCCGAACAGGATGCCAATCAGGCTGGAGCAGGCAAAGGCCGCGACAATCGAGGCTGGCGAGTAGATCATGCTAAACGGGCTGTTGAACTGGGCAAACAGCAGCCCAATCCCCAGTGACAGCAGCACGCCCAGCGTGCCGCCAATCAAACAGACCAGCACCGCCTCAATCAGGAACTGTTGCAGGATGTCGCTGGCGCGCGCGCCCACCGCCATCCGCACGCCAATCTCCCGCGTCCGCTCCGTGACCGACACCAGCATGATGTTCATTACCCCAATGCCGCCGACAATCAGCGAGATCAGCGCAATCATCGACACCAGCAGCGCCAGGGTGGTGGTGGCGCTCTCGATGGTCTGGCGGATGCTGTCGGTGTTCATCACGAAGAAATCCTTGGTGCCGTGGCGCTGCAACAGCAGGCCGTTCAGCGCCTGCTCCGCCGCCGCCAGATCGACGCTGTCATTGACGCGCACCGTGATGCTACTGAGGTAGGTCTTGCCGAGCATCCGCGCCATCGCGGTGCTGTAGGGCAGCCAGACATTCAGGCTCTCGCTGGTGCCAAAGCCGCCCTGTTTCGGCGCGGCCACGCCAATTACCCGCACCGGCAGGCTGCCGAGCAGAATCACCTGACCAATCGGGTTCTCGCCCTGCACAAACAGCTTGTTGCGGGTATTGGTATCAATCACCGCCTCCTGCGCCAGCTGGCTGACGCTCTGCCGACCAAAGGCCATGCCCTCCGCCAGCGTATAGCCGCGCACCACAAAGAACTCCTCGCCGACGCCGCTGACCGTGCCGGTCACCGACTGGCTGCCAAAGCGCAGCGTGGTGCTGGTGGTGACGCTGGGACTGACGCTGTGCACGTAGGCCTGTCGGCGCAGGGCATCGGCATCGTCGGGGCGCAGCGTCTGGATGGCGGCGGATCGCATGTCGCCGAAGTCCTTGCCGGGGAACACCTCCAGCGTACTGGTGCCCATCGCGCTGATGTCCGCCAGAATCTTCTGTTGCGATCCCTTGCCGAGCGCCACCACCGACACCACCGAGGCGATGCCGATGATGATGCCGAGCATGGTAAGGAAGGTGCGTAGCCGCTGGGAGGACATCGCCAGCAGCGCCATCTTGAACGCCTCGGCGAAGCGCCCGCGCTGGGCGCGCCAGCGTGAAGGCTCAGTGGCCGCCGCACTATCCCGGTCTGTCGGGCGCGCCGCGGGCAGGGCGGGGGCGTGGGCGCGGTCAGCGATGATCTCGCCATCCCGGATCTCGATGATCCGCTCGGCGTGCTCGGCGATCTGCATGTCATGGGTGACGATCACCACCGTATGGCCGCGGGCGTGCAGATCTTTCAGGATCGCCAGCACCTCCTGGCCACTGTGGGTGTCCAGCGCGCCGGTCGGCTCATCCGCCAGAATCACCTCGCCGCCGTTGATCAGCGCCCGCGCGATGCTGACGCGCTGCTGCTGGCCACCGGAGAGCTGGCTGGGCCGGTAGCTGAGCCGCTCCGCCAGCCCCAGCCGCGTCAACAGTTCACTGGCGCGCTGGCGGCGCAGGTCACGCCGCGCGCCAGCGTAGATGGCTGGCACCTCGACATTGCCGAGCGCCGTCAAATCGCTGAGCAGGTGGTAGCGCTGGAAGATAAAGCCGAAGTGCTCGCGGCGCAGTTCGGCCAGCTGGTCGCGATCTAAATCACGCGTCAGCCGGCCCGCGACTCGGTACTCACCGGCGCTCGGCTGGTCGAGGCAGCCGAGCAGGTTCATCAGCGTCGATTTGCCCGAGCCAGAGGCACCGACAATCGCCACCATCTCCCCGGCGTGGATAGTGAGATCGATGCCCCGCAACACGGTAATGTGCTGCTCCCCGGCCATAAAGTCGCGGCGGATGCCGCTCAGATGCAGCAGCGGCGCGGCGTCAGCCATCACGACCTCCCCGGCGCACTGCTGTTCAGCAGGTTGAGCACCACTTTCTCACCCGCTTGCAGGCCGTCGGTAATCTGCGCCTCCACGTTGTTGTTCAGCCCCACGGTCACTGGGCGGTCATGCGCCTCGCCTTGCGCGTCCACCACTTGCACCAGCGTGCGGTTGCCGTCGCGGCGCAGCGCGGTGGCCGGTACTACCAGCGCATCCTTGATGCTTGAGAGCACAATGTAGACCTGCGCGGTCATGGAGATGCGCAGCACACCCTGCGGGTTAGCGACGTCAAACAGGCCGTTGTAGTAAACGGCAGTGCTGGTGGAGGCGCTGGCGGCACTGCCGCCGCCAAAGCTGTTGCTGGTGTCGTCATTGATGGAGTCGGGCGCAGGCTCAATGGCGCGCAGCGTGGCGCGGTAGCGCTGCTCAGGCTGGCCGAGGATGGTGAAGTAGACCGGCATCCCGGTGCGCACATTGACCACGTCCGCCTCGGAGATTTGCGCCTTGATGGTCATGGTGTCGAGATCCGCCACCTTGATGATGGTCGGCGTGCTCTGCACGGCGTTCACCGTCTGCCCGGCCTCAACCGGGATGGCGACCACGGTGCCAGCCATCGGCGCGCGGATCTTGGTGTAGCCCAGATTGACCTGCGCGGTGTTCTCCGCAATCTGTGCCTGTACAATCTGCGCCTCCAGCGCCTTCAGTTCCGCGTCGGTGCGCTCCAGCTCGGCTTTCGCGCTGTCATAGTCCGCCCGCACGCCGACGCCCCGCGCCAGAATGTCCCGCTGGCGGGTGAAGGTCAGGCGATCATTCTCTAACTGCGCCTGTTTGGCGCGCTGCTGCGCCTGCACGTTTTTAAGCGCCGCCTGGGCGTCACGCAGGCTGTTCTGCTGCGTCAGGTCGTCAATCTCCGCCACCAGCTGGCCGGGCATCACTTTGTCACCGAGCGCCACATGCAGCGCCTTGATCTGGCCGGAGACCTGCGCGCCGACGCTGACCAGCTTCTGCGCCTCAATCGCGCCATCCGCTAGCACCGTGTGCTCCAGATCCTGCCGCACCGCCGTGGCGGTCAGGTAGGTGGGCGGAGCCGGGCGGTGCAGCACGGCGTAGCCTGCCAACGCTATAATCAACAGGGCCGGCAGTACCAGCCAGCGCCGGCGGCGTGAAGAGCGGGATCTCTCCTTGGGGGGTGACGCAATCATCCACGGTGTCCTTTCTTATCTGCTCCAGGAAGAGGAGCGCACCCATAATTTACTCTGGCCCGCCGTTGAGCGCGATACAAGGGTGGGATAATGTGTAAAAAAACAGTAAAAGCTGCTGCGTGGCCTGGTTAACGGGGTAAAAATGAGCAATCCAAGTGTAAAAGGTCAAAAAATGAAAATTCTGTTAGTTGATGACGATCTCGAACTGGGCACCATGCTAAGCGAGTACCTGATTGCCGAAGGGTTTGACGCCTCGCTGGTGCTGACCGGCAAGGCGGGCGTGGAGGGCGCGCTCTCCGGCGAGTTTACGGCGATGATCCTCGACATCATGCTGCCAGACATGAGCGGCATCGACGTGCTGCGGCAGGTGCGCAAAAACAGCCGCTTGCCGATCATCATGCTGACCGCCAAGGGCGACAACATCGACCGGGTGATTGGTTTGGAGATGGGCGCTGACGACTACATGCCGAAACCCTGCTACCCGCGTGAACTGGTGGCGCGCCTGCGGGCGGTGCTGCGCCGCTTCGAGGAGCAGCCGGAGGCCTCCTCCGACTCCGCGCCGGTCAGCTATGGCTTCCTGATGCTCAACCCCTCCACCCGCACCAGCGAGTGGCGTGGGCAGGTGTTCGACCTGACCGCCTCTGAGTTCAACCTGCTGGAGCTGCTGCTGCGCTCGCCGGAGCGCGTGGTCTCCAAGGATGAGCTCTCCGAGAAGGGGCTGGGCCGCCCGCGTGAGGCCTATGACCGCAGCGTGGACGTGCACATCAGCAATATTCGCCAGAAACTGTCAGCCCTGCCGGGCGGCGAGACCCTCACCATCGAAACGGTACGCAGCATTGGCTATCGCATCAAATAACAATGTGCGCGGCCGGCTGTTCTGGAAGATCCTGCTGGGGTTCTGGTTCACCTTTATCCTGATGACCCAGATCCTCTGGGTGGTCTTCTCCTTCTACGGCACCCACCATGAGCCGCCAGAGAACAGTCTGGCGCGGCGCTTCGTCAAGTTGCAGATGACCTCCGCCATCACCACGCTGGAGCGCGGCGGCCTGCCAGCGCTGGAGTCGCTGGTGGCCGCCTGGCCAGACAACGACAAACAGTACCTCTCGGTGAGCCGGGCGATGATGCCAGCCAGCGGTGCGCCGCTGGAGGCGCTGGAGCCGGGGCAGCCGCGCGGGCAGGAGCCAGCGCAGATTGTGGAGTTCGCCCAGGGGCCGGACGGGCAGGGCTACCGCCTGCGCTATGACATGCGCGGCCTGATGACGCAGTACCACCGTAACCGCCCGGATGACATCCTGCATATGCCGTCGCCGCTGTTCTGGGTCGGCGCGCTTGGCGGCCTGCTGTTCAGCGCGCTGCTGGCCTGGAACCTCACCCGGCCAATGCAGCAGATCCGTGGCGCCTTTGATCAGGTGGCGCAGGGTGATTTGGCGGTGCGGCTCTTTCCCACCATGCGCAAGCGGCACGATGAGATGTCGATTGTAGCGCGCGATTTCGACGCGATGGTGGAGCGGTTGCAGGTGCTGGTCAAGGCGCGTGAGGAGCTGCTGCATGACGTTTCGCACGAGCTGCGCTCGCCGCTGGCGCGCCTGCAACTGGCCATCGGGCTGGCGCGGCAGAACCCGCTCAACGTTGAGAATTCGCTCCAGCGCATTGAGCATGAGGCCGGGCGGCTCGACAAGATGATTGGCGAGCTGCTGGCGCTGTCACGGGCGGAGAACAGCACCCTGCCCGACGAGGAGTATTTCGACCTGCTGGGGCTGGTGGACGCGGTGGTCAACGACGCGCGCTATGAGGCGCAGATCCCCGGCGTGCACATCGCGCTGGAGGCGGCGGATGGCGACTACACCGTCAAGGGCAATGCGGAGCTGATTCGCCGCGCCATCGACAACGTGGTGCGCAATGCGCTGCGCTTCTCGGCGCAGGGGCAGACGGTCACGGTGTCGCTCAACGGCAAAGAGGCGTTCTACCAGATTGAGGTGGCGGATCAGGGGCCGGGGGTGGAGGAGGGCAAACTCTCGAGCATCTTTGACCCATTCGTGCGCGTGAAGTCGCCGCTCTCCGGCAAGGGTTATGGGCTGGGGCTGGCGATCACCCGCAAGGTGATCATGGCGCACCACGGGCAGGTGGAGGCGCGTAACGTCGAACCGCATGGCCTGTGCATTAGCCTGCGCATCCCACAGTGGAAATGAGCCAAAACAAAACGGCGCCCGAGGGCGCCGTTTTTTATGCTTCCGCAGAAGAGATTATTTACGGATGCGGATTACCGGGGTCTCGCCCACGGTCACGCTGCCGGAGAGCTTAATCAGCTCCTTGATCTCATCCATGTTGGAGATGACCACCGGCGTCAGCGTGGATTTGGCTTTCTCTTCCAGCAGCGGCAGGTTGAACTCAATGACGACGTCGCCCTTCTTAACGCGCTGGCCCTCTTCAGCGATGCGTTTGAAGCCTTCGCCTTTCAGTTCCACGGTATCGATGCCGAAGTGGACAAACAGCTCAATGCCACTGTCGGATTCGATAGAGAAAGCATGGTTGGTTTCAAAGATCTTGCCGATGGTGCCGTCAACCGGGGCAACCATCTTGTTGCCGGCAGGTTTGATGGCGATGCCATCACCCACGATCTTCTCGGCAAACACCACATCTGGCACATCTTCAATGTTGACGATTTCACCAGAGAGCGGCGCTACGATCTCAATCGTGCCTGACTCTTTCTTATCATCAGAAACCAGCGATTTCAGTTTATCGAACAAACCCATGATCTTCTCCTAAGCATTAATTTGGGCGGCGTTCCACGCAGCAAAATCAGCAGAGTGTTTTCTCTTCGATGAACTTGTTCACCAAATTCATCAACTCTTGCGCCGTCGGTTGAGCCAGTGCCTCGTCGGCCAACGCCTTCACATCTTCGAAGTTCGTATTACGAATGATTTTCTTGATGCGTGGGATTGAAATTGCACTCATGCTGAACTCATCTAATCCCATGCCCAATAACAGCAGTGTAGCACGTTCGTCGCCTGCAAGCTCGCCGCACATGCCGGTCCATTTGCCTTCCGCGTGGGAAGCGTCAATCACCTGCTTAATCAGGCTTAAAACAGCCGGGGACATTGGGTTATATAGATGAGAAATCAGTTCATTGCCACGATCAACTGCCAGAGTATACTGGGTTAAATCGTTTGTCCCAATACTAAAGAAGTCAACTTCCTTGGCCATATGGTGCGCAATGGCCGCTGCCGCCGGGGTTTCCACCATCACGCCCACTTCGATGGTCTCATCGAAAGATTTGCCTTCATCGCGCAGTTGCGCCTTCAGCATCTCCAGCTCCTGCTTCAGCTCCCGCACCTCTTCAATCGAGATGATCATCGGGAACATAATGCGCAGTTTGCCAAAGGAGGAGGCACGCAGGATGGCGCGCAGCTGGGCGTGCAGGATCTCTTTGCGATCCATGCAGATACGGATGGCGCGCCAGCCGAGGAACGGGTTCTCCTCTTTCGGCAGGTTCATGTACGGCAGGTCTTTGTCACCGCCGATGTCCATGGTGCGCACGATCACCGCCTGGGAGCCGACGGCCTCAGCCACCGCTTTATAGGCCTGGAACTGCTCCTCTTCGGTCGGTAGCGCGTCACGGTCCATGAACAGGAATTCAGTACGGTAGAGGCCCACGCCCTCCGCGCCGTTGCGCTCTGCACCGGCGACATCGCGCACGGTACCGATGTTGGCGCACACTTCCACCTGATGGCCATCCAGCGTGATGGCCGGCAGGTCTTTCAACTTCGCCAAATCGTTCTTTTCGGTCAGGTACTGGTTCTGTACCGCCTTCAGCTCATCAATCACATCGGCAGTCGGGTTGACGTAGATGTGGTTGTTGACGGCGTCCAGAATCAGGTAGTCGCCGTTGGTGACCTGCTTGGTGACGTCGCTGGTGCCCACGATCGCTGGCAGCTCCAGGGAGCGCGCCATGATGGATGTGTGGGAGGTGCGGCCGCCCAGGTCAGTGATGAAACCGAGCACCTTGTTCAGGTTGAGCTGCGCAGTCTCAGAAGGGGTCAGGTCGGTCGCCACCAGAATCACTTCATCCTGAATGGAGCCGAGGTCAACAATGTGCATGCCGAGGATGTTGCGCAGCAGGCGCTTGCCAATGTCGCGTACGTCAGCGGCGCGCTCTTTCAGGTACTCATCATCCAGATCTTCCAGCGCGTTGGCCTGGGTCTCAATGACGGCGTAGGCGGCGGCATCTGCGGTGGCATGCTCATCTTTGATGAGGGCTATGATTTCCTGCTCAAGCTCTTCGTCTTCCAGCAGCATGATGTGGCCTTCGAAGATCGCTTCTTTCTCTTCCCCGAAGGTCTCGCCAGCTTTGGTCTTGATGATTTCCAGCTGCGCGGAGGCTTTCGCCCGGCCAGCCAGGAAACGCTCGACTTCACTCTCAACTTGCTCTGCAGAGATTTTTTTCCGGTCGATGATAATTTCATCTTCTTTCAGCAGAAGAGCCTTACCGAAAGCGATACCCGGTGATACTAAAATGCCTGAAATCATAACCCTACCTTACTCTTGACTGGTGTTAACTAATAAAGACGGGCCTTCTTATTCAAGCTCAGCCATCAGTTTTACCAAATGCTCGACGGCTTGTTGCTCGTCTTCGCCTTCAGCAGAGATAGTCACGACAGTCCCTTGGGTCAGACCGAGGGTTTGCAGTTTGAACAGGCTCTTGGCGCTGGCGCTTTTGCCGTTGGAAGTCACGGTGATCTCAGAGGCGAAACCCTTCGCTTCTTTCACAAATTGTGCAGCAGGGCGAGTGTGCAGACCATTCGGAGCGGTAATTGTAACTTCTTGCTGGAACATTATATTTCCCCAACTTATTGGATTAATGTTGTGGAGCTAAAGTTTAGCGCAGTTGCCCAACTTTAGCCTGTTTGGTCGCGCCTGACGGGCAGGAGCAAACGTAGATACACCAGGAAGCATCAACGCCGCACAAGTACAGCCTCCGGTGCGGGACGCTTTCAATCTGCACCCCATTATGCCGTGTTTTGCCGGGATGTAACAAACCAGTAAAACGATTCAGCGGCAATCTGGCGCGGAGCAAGATTAATTTTGTGCATCGAAATAATTGCTCGCTTAAATACTAGACCTGCCGGTTAAAAGCAATCTGTGACAGCTGCAAACTTTGATGCAGTCCACAAAAAAGCACCCATAAGGGTGCTTTTTTCATCGTATCGGCAGACAAATGCTTCGCAGGGCAGATGTTGCAAATGTTGCAAAGATTATTCCGCTGCCAGATCGGCAAACAGCGCGGTGCTGAGGTAGCGCTCGCCGGAGGAGGGCAGGATCACCACGATGGTTTTGTCAGCAAAGCCCGGCTCTTCTGCCAACTTCACTGCCGCCGTCACGGCCGCGCCAGAAGAGATGCCGGCCAAAATGCCTTCCTCTTCCATCAGGCGGCGCGCCATGCTCATGGATTCGTCATTGCTGATTTTGGCAACGCGGTCCAGCAACTCCAGATCAAGGTTACCGGGGATGAAGCCAGCGCCAATGCCCTGAATCTTGTGCGGGCCGGGTTTGACCTCTTCACCCGCCAGCGTCTGGCTGATGACCGGGGAGTCGGTTGGCTCAACCGCCACCAGCGTGATCTCCGGGTTCTTGCTCTTCAGGAAGCGGCCCGCGCCGGTGATGGTGCCGCCGGTGCCCACGCCCGCGATCAGCACGTCTACCTGGCCGTCGGTGTCTTCCCAGATCTCTGGACCGGTGGTCTTCTCATGGATCTCCGGGTTGGCCGGGTTGCTGAACTGCTGGAGGATCAGGTAACGGTCGGGGTCAGAGGCCTGGATCTCCTCGGCCTTGGCGATGGCGCCCTTCATGCCCTTCGCACCTTCGGTCAGCACCAGATTGGCACCTAGCGCTTTCAGCAGCTTACGGCGCTCCACGCTCATGGTCTCTGGCATGGTCAGCGTCAGCTTGTAGCCGCGCGCGGCCGCCACGTAGGCCAGCGCGATGCCGGTGTTGCCGCTGGTCGGCTCAACCAGTTCCTTGCCTTCAGTCAGGATGCCGCGCTTCTCGGCGTCCCAAATCATGTTGGCGCCGATGCGGCACTTGACGCTGAAGCTCGGGTTACGTGATTCGACCTTGGCGAGAATGCGGCCGTTGCCGATACGGTTCAGACGTACCAGCGGCGTGTGGCCGATTGTCAGTGAGTTGTCTTCATAGATCTTGCTCATAACCCGTCCTTTAACTGGTTGAAAATTTTGGGGAACGTCAAGAGCATACGCTATCGATTGGCGCAGGGAAGTAAAGAATTAGTATATCTATATGTTATTAGGAAATATGTTTTTAGCACAACAGGAAGGGCAGGGCGGGGGGCTGGCCCCCCGCCAAAAAACGGCTCAGCGCGGCGGCAGGGCGTGCTGTGCGCGGTAGCGGTCGACCCACATGGCGGTGGCGCCGCAGACTGCCACCGGCATGATGAACAGGTTCACCAGCGGAATCATGGTGAACAGGCTGACCAGCGCGCCGAACTGCAAATTGTGCAGCTTGTGGCGGCGCAGCGACTGGCGCATGGCAGCGAAACTCACCTTGTGGTTGTCAAACGGGTAGTCACAGTACTGGATGGCCAGCATCCAGGCGCTGAACACAAACCACAGCACCGGGGCCACGGTCTGGCCGATGCCGGGGATGAAGTAGAGCGCCAGCAGCACCAGCGCGCGCGGCAGGTAGTAGGCCAGCTTCAGCCACTCACGCTTCATGATGCGCGGCAGGTCTTTCAGGATGCCGATGAACCCGCTGTCCGGCAGCGGCTTGCCGGTCAGCCTGCCTTCCAACTGCTCCGCCAGCAGGCCGTTGAAGGGCGCGGCAATCCAGTTCACCAGCGTGCTGAACAGGTAGCTGAACACCAGCAGGATGGAGATCACCGCCAGCGGCCACAGCAGGTAGTTGAGCCACTGCAACCAGCTCGGCACATAGCCCATCAATTGCGGGATCCAGGCCTCCAGCCGGGTGAAGAGCCACCAGAAGGCGCCGCCCATCAGCAGGATGTTGAGCAGCATCGGCACGAGGATAAAACGCTTGAGGCCGGGCAGGGAGAGCAGGCGCCATCCCTCGGCGACATAGTGGAAACCGTTCGCCCCGGTGGGGGCGCGTCGTGGTTCAGGCATAAACAGCGGATCTCAGGGTGATCATTCGTGGCGGCTATCATATCGGGGGGATTTTCCGCTGGCTAGTCGCCAATCGCTGGAAAAAACAGCAAAAAAAGGTGCGCACTTCATGTTTATGCCGGGAAAATAGAGTCAATACTTGCACTTGTGTACGAGGGCAAATAGAGTTACTAGATGAATGTTTTCTGCGGCGTTCAAGGCCGTGGTGGCAATGTATAAAAGCAACTAGAGATAGCAATGATGCAGGATTTGCGTCTGATACTAATCGTTGTTGGCGCGATCGCCATAATAGCGCTGTTGCTGCATGGTTTATGGACCAGCCGCAAAGAGCGCTCCGCCCTGTTCCGCGATCGTCCAGCCAAGCGAACCAAGAAAGAGCGAACTAGCGCCCCGGCCGAGGATGTGGACGAAGGGGTCAGCGAGGTACGGGTGCGCGCCGCCCATGCCCATGATGAGCCGGAGCTGGGCCAGTTTGATGAGCCTGAAGCCGCGCCGGTACGCCGTGCGCCGCCCCAGCCTGCGCCCGCTGCCCGCCAGCCGGAGCCGGCACCCCAGCCTGCGCCGCGCCGCCAGCCTGCGCCTGTTGCTGCGGAAGGTGATGACCCGCTGCTGAATGGCTACTCCGCTGCCGAGCCGGCCACCGCGCCGACGCCGCGCCAGCGTGACGTGCCAGAGCGTGAGCCAGTGCACACCTTCGTGCCTGCCGACGAGGATGAGGATCTGCCGATGTTTGGCAGCGCCGATGAGCCAGAACCGGCTCCGTCCCGTCCGGCCGCGGCCCCGGTTGTCCCGACCGAGCCTGCGCAACCGGAACCGGTGGTGCCGCCGGTGCCGCCGCGCGAAAAATTGAAAGAGACCGTGCTGGTGCTGCATGTGGCCGCCCATCAGGGTGGCGTGATTAGCGGCGAGGTGCTGTTGCAGAGCGTGTTGCAGGCCGGCTTCCAATTTGGGCAGATGAATATTTTCCATCGTCACCTCAGCCCGGCCGGCAGCGGCCCAGTGCTGTTCAGCCTGGCCAACATGGTGAAACCCGGTTCCTTTGACCCGGACACCATGTCTGACTTCTCTACGCCCGGCATCACGATGTTCATGATGGTGCCGTGCTATGGCGACGCCAACCAGAACTTCAAACTGCTGCTGCAATCCGCCCAGCGCATTGCTGATGATGTCGGCGGCGTGGTGCTGGATGATGAGCGCCGCATGATGACGCCGCAGAAGCTGGAGACCTACAAGGCCCGCATCCGCGAAGTGCTGGAGGCGACCGCCGAGTCCTGATAGCCGGCACCTCTGCCCCTTCCTGACCAACCCCCGCCTGCCGGGGGTTTTTTATCTTCAAATGGTGAGCCATGGAATCGATCATTCAACAAATCAATCAACTGCGGGCCTCACTGCGCCACCACGAATACCAGTACCATGTCCTGGACGCCCCAGAGATCCCAGACGCCGAATATGACCGGCTGATGCGCGAGCTGCGCGAGCTGGAGACGGCGCACCCGGAGCTGATCACCGCTGACTCACCGACCCAGCGGGTCGGGGCTGCGCCGCTCACCGCCTTTGAGCAGGTGCGCCATGAGGTGCCGATGCTGTCGCTGGACAACGTCTTCGACGAGGAGAGTTATCTGGCGTTCAACAAGCGGGTGCAGGATCGCCTGAAGAGTGCCGATACCCTGACCTTCTGTTGCGAACTGAAGCTGGATGGGTTGGCGGTCAGCCTGCTGTATGAAGATGGCGAGCTGGTGCGCGCCGCCACCCGTGGCGACGGCACCACCGGCGAGAACATCACCGCCAACGTGCGTACCATCCGCGCCATCCCGCTGCGCCTAACTGGTGACAATATCCCGCGCCGGGTGGAGATACGCGGCGAAGTCTTCATGCCGCAGCGTGGCTTTGAGGCGTTGAATGAGGAGGCGCGCCGCACGGGCGGCAAGGTGTTCGCCAACCCGCGCAACGCCGCGGCTGGCTCCCTGCGCCAGCTGGATTCGCGCATCACCGCCAAGCGCCCGCTTACCTTCTTTTGCTACGGCGTTGGTGTGCTGGAGGGCGGCGAGCTGCCACGCAGCCACTGGCAACGGTTGATGCAGTTCCGCGAATGGGGCCTGCCGGTCAGTGAACGCATCCGCCTGTGCAACGGCAGCGAAGAGGTGCTGGCGTTCTACCACCAGATTGAGCAGGCGCGCACCGGCCTTGGTTTTGACATCGATGGCGTGGTGATCAAGGTGGACTCCCTCGATCTGCAAGAGGCGCTCGGCTTTGTCGCGCGTGCGCCGCGCTGGGCCATCGCCTTTAAATTCCCGGCGCAGGAGCAGGTGACCACTGTCCGCGACGTGGAGTTCCAGGTCGGCCGTACCGGGGCCATCACGCCGGTGGCGCGGCTGGAGCCGGTGCTGGTGGCGGGCGTGACCGTGAGCAACGCCACGCTGCACAACGCCGATGAGATTGAGCGCCTCGGCCTGCGCATCGGTGACACCGTGATTGTGCGCCGCGCCGGCGACGTCATCCCGCAGGTGGTGGGGGTGGTGTTGAGCGAGCGCCCGGAGCACGTGCGTGAGGTGACGTTCCCCACCGCCTGCCCGGTTTGCGGCTCTGACGTGGAGCGCGTGGAGGGCGAGGCGGTGGCGCGCTGCACTGGCGGCCTGTTCTGTGGCGCGCAGCGTAAGGAGTCGCTCAAGCACTTTGTCTCGCGCCGGGCGATGGACGTCGATGGCATGGGCGATAAAATCATCGACCAGCTGGTGGAGAAGGAGTACGTCAAGACGCCCGCCGATCTCTTCCGCCTGAGTGCCGGTGTGCTGACCGGGCTGGATCGCATGGGGCCGAAGTCGGCGCAGAATCTGGTCAATGCGCTGCAAAAGGCCAAAGAGACCACGCTGGCGCGCTTCCTCTATGCGCTGGGCATCCGTGAGGTGGGCGAGGCGACCGCCGCCAACCTGGCGGCGCACTTTGGCTCGGTGGAGGCGCTGCGTGCCGCCGATCTGGAGGCGCTCAAAAGCGTGCAGGATGTGGGCGACATCGTGGCGAAGCATGTGCGCAACTTCCTGGAGGAGGCGCATAACCAGCAGGTGATTGACGAGCTGCTCGATCCGGCCATCGGTATCCACTGGCCAGCGGTGCAGGTGATTGTGCCTGAGGAGATTGACAGCCCGTTCGCTGGCAAGACCGTGGTGCTGACCGGCTCGCTCAGCATCCTGTCGCGTGACGAGGCCAAGGATCGCCTAACGGCGCTGGGTGCCAAGGTGAGCGGCAGCGTGTCGAAGAAAACCGATCTGCTGATCGCGGGCGAGGCAGCTGGCTCGAAACTGGCCAAGGCGCAGGAGCTGGGGATTGAGGTGATTGATGAGGCGGAGATGGTGCGCCGGCTGGACGCCTCCGCATGATGGAGAAAGAGGATCTCATCGCCCTCGCCAACACCCCGATGCCGTTTGGCAAGTATCAGGGCCGAATGCTGGTTGACCTGCCGGAGGAGTACCTGCTGTGGTTCGCCCGCAAAGAGGCGTTCCCAGCCGGGAAACTCGGGCAGTTGCTGGCGCTGACGCTGGCGATCAAAACCGAGGGGCTGGAGGGGCTGGTCACGCCGTTGAAACGCGGCTGACCCTCCCCAAGGGGCGTGGCGCAGGCCACGCCCTTTTTTTATGCCTTGTCAGCCGCCGGGGTGAGGGCGGCGGCCTGCCGCTGCTGGTAGCGCTTTGCCAGCACCGCGCAGGTCATCAACTGCACCTGATGGAACAGCATCAGCGGCAGCACCATGACCCCAACGCTGGCGGCCGGGAACAGGATATTCGCCATCGGCACGCCATTCGCCAGACTCTTTTTCGAGCCGCAGAAGACAATGGTTATCTCATCCGGTCGGCTGAAGCCCAGCCGCCGCGCCACGAACATATTGAAGGCCAGAATCACCGTCAGCAGCCCGGCGCAGAACAGCAGGATGGCCAGCAGTGACCCAATCCCCACCTGATGCCAGATGCCGTGCGTCACCGCCTCGCTAAAGGCGGAGTAGACCACCAGCAGGATGGAGGCCTGATCGGTCTTGCCAATCACCTTTTTATGGCGGCTGATCCAGCCCGCCAGCCACGGACGCGACAGGTGGCCGAGCACGAAGGGCACCAGCAGTTGCAGCACGATGGAGCCAACCTGCGACAGCATATGCTGCTCGCCGCTATGGACGTTCATCAGCAGTCCCACCAGCATCGGCGAGACGAAGATGCCGAGCAAACTGGAGGCGGAGGCGCTGCACACTGCCGCCGCCACGTTGCCGCCCGCCAGCGAGGTGAAGGCAATCGCAGACTGCACGGTGGCGGGCAAAATGCAGAGGTAGATGAAGCCAGCGTAGATCTCCGGGCTGACCGGCAGCGGCGACCACCACCGCAACGCCATGCCCAGCAGCGGGAAGATGATGAAGGTGCTGCACATCACCAGCAGGTGCAGCCGCCAGTTATTGCTGCCTGCCAGAATCGCTTCACGCGAAAGCTTGGCACCGTGCATAAAGAACAGTAGGGCCACGGCGGCGGTGGTCAGGTGGCTGAAAAAGGGCACGAAGACCCCCTGTGCTGGCAGCAGCGAGGCGAGCACCACGGTGCCAATCAGGGTCAGGGTATAGGGATCAGGTAAAAAGCGCATAAGGGTTCCATCACGGGAGTGAATGGCTATTGTGACCGGTTGGGATACAATGAAAAAATTGATTTATTTAATCCATTGATGAATTTTCCCCATGAATTACTCCCTGCGCCAGTTACGTACCTTTGTCGCCATCGCCCGCCACGGCAGCTTTAGCCGCGCTGGCGAGGCAATCGGCCTGAGCCAGTCCGCGGTCAGCCACAGCATCAAGGAGCTGGAGGCGGAGGTAGGCATCCGGCTGCTGGATCGCACCACCCGCGAAGTGGTGCTGACCGACGCCGGGCAGCGGCTGGCGCCACGGGTGGAGCGCCTGCTGGAGGAGTTGCAGGCGGCGCTGCTGGACAGCCGCAGCTTTGGCACCCAGCACACCGGCACGGTGCGCGTCGCCTCCAGCCAGACCATCTCCGCCCACCTGATGCCGCAGTGCATCGCCGATGCCGCGGCGCGCTTCCCGGAGATTCGCCTGATGCTGCGCGACCAGCCGCAACAGCAGGTGCTGCACAGCGTGCGCAATGCTGAGGTCGATTTCGGTATCGTGATCGATCCGGTGACGGCCGCGGATCTGCACTGCGAGGTAATCATGCAGGAGCCATTCTTGCTGCTCTGCCGGGACGATCACTCCTTTGCCGGGCAGGCGCAGGCGAACTGGCGTGACCTGGAGGGGCAGGCGCTGGTGTTGCAGGATTACGCCTCCGGCAGCCGGATGCTGATTGATCGGGCGCTGGCGGAGCAGGGGGTGACGGCGGAGATTGTGCAGGAGATTGGGCATCCGGTGACGCTCTACCCAATGGTGGAGGCCGGCATTGGCATTGGCGTCTTGCCCGCGCTGGCACTGCCACTGCCCACTGGCAGCCGGCTGGCGGTGCGGGTGCTGCACCCGGTGGTCAACCGCAGCCTGATGCTGGTGCGGCGGAAAAATCGCTCCCTCTCCCCGGCGGCGGAAGCGATTTGGCAAGTGGTGCAGGCGCAGGCCGCCGCCCTGACCCAGCGCCGACAGCAGCAGCCGAACTGGCCGCAGGCCTAGGACTTAGACGTAGATGTCGATCTGGTTGGTGTCGCTTGGGCGGTTGACCCCTTCGGTGCGGGCGCTGTAGGCGCTGTCGCTGCTGGCGGTGTTGGCTGCCTGCTGCTTCTGCTGGGCGGCCTGCGCCTGCTGTGCCTCCAGCCGGGCAATCTGCGCCTGCAACTGCGCGATCTGCGCCTGCAACAGGTCTTTTTGCTTCTGCACCTCGTCAGAGCTTTCTGAGGAGTTGCTCAGGTCTTTCACCTGTTGGGTCAGTTTCTGCACCTGCTTGGTGAGCTGGGCAATCTGCTGGGCCGGATCGCTGCCGCCGCTGCTCTGGGTGGCGCTGGTGCCGGTTGCACTGATGGTGGTCATGGTCTCTCTCCAAATGTCAGCCCGGAAGGTGGGCAAACTGGGTATCGGCGAGGCCCTGTGGCGCTTTATCGGTCTTTCGAATTTTTTACACTTATCCGCCACGGTGCAACCCGCGCCCTGCCTGCCCCGCGCTGGGGCAGCGCCGCGCACCGGCATCGCCAATCGGAAAAAAGTGTTGCCGGGTCAACGCGCCCGCTGGCCCTCGCATCTGGTACAGCCTTTGCAGCACCCCAGGACACTATACCGAGGGGAGAGAGCCATGCACACCACATCCGCACCTGACGCCCGGCCCGCGCTGAAACGCACGCTGGGCAGCTTTCACCTGTGGGGGATCGCCGTTGGGCTGGTGATCTCCGGCGAATACTTTGGCTGGAGCTACGGCTGGGCGCAGGCCGGTACGCTGGGCTTTTTGGTCACTGCGCTGCTGGTCGCCACCATGTACTGCGCCTTTATCTTCAGCTTTACCGAGCTGACCACCTCCATCCCACACGCTGGCGGGCCGTTCGCCTACGCCTACCGCGCCTTTGGCCCGACCGGCGGCTTTATCGCTGGGTTTGCCACGCTGGTGGAGTTTGTCTTCGCCCCACCGGCGATTGCGATGGCGATTGGCGCCTACCTCAATGTGCAGTTCCCGGCCATCAACCCGAAGTGGGTGGCAGTGGGGGCGTACCTGATCTTCATGACGCTCAACCTCCTTGGCGTGTCGCTGGCCGCCACCTTTGAGCTGCTGGTGACGCTGCTGGCGATTTTTGAGCTGCTGGTATTTATGGGCGTGGTGGCACCGGGCTTTGATGCCGCCAACTTCATGCAGGGCGGCTGGGCGGGCAGTGACGTCTTCACCTCCGCCGCGCTGCCGGGCATGTTCGCCGCCATCCCGTTCGCCATCTGGTTTTTCCTGGCGATAGAGGGGGCGTCGATGGCGGCAGAGGAGGCGCGCGAGCCGCAGCGCACCATCCCGCGCGCCTTTATTGGCGGCATCCTGACCCTGACGCTGCTGGCGCTGGGCGTGATGCTGTTCGCGGGCGGGGTGGGGGAGTGGCGGCAGCTGGCCAACATCAATGATCCACTGCCGCAGGCGATGAAACGGGTGGTGGGCAGTGACAGCGGCTGGCTGCACATGCTGGTGTGGCTGGGGCTGTTTGGGCTGATTGCCTCGTTCCACGGCATCATCATGGGCTATTCGCGGCAGATTTTCGCCCTGGCGCGCGCCGGATACCTGCCAGCGCGGCTGTCGGCGGTCAATGGCCGTTTCCGCACGCCGCACTGGGCCATTCTGGCTGGCGGGGTGGTCGGCATCGCCGCCATCTTCTCCGATTCCTTGGTGACGTTGGGTGGCCTGCCGCTGACCGCCAATATCGTCACCATGTCGGTATTTGGCGCGATCGTGATGTATATCATCTCGATGGCGTCACTGTTCCGGCTGCGCCGTCGCGAGCCGTTGCTCATCCGGCCCTTCCGCGCGCCGCTCTACCCGCTATTACCGGCGTTGGCATTGGGGTTGGCAGTGGTCTGCCTCGCGGCCATGATCTATTATAACCCCTTGCTGGCGCTGATATTTGCCGCCATGATGCTGCTGGCGTATGCCTGGTACTGCATCACCCACCATTCACGCCGCGCCGCCGCCCGCGATCCGCATTTGCAGATTGCCGAACCACTGAAGGCCGCGGCGGTTAAACCTGGCAAATAAGAGACTGAGAACTATGTTTCAGGCCACCCTGAGTCACCGCAGCTATCGGTTCCGCGATCTCCGCGATCTGATGGCCAAAGCCTCGCCGGCGCGATCCGGCGACTATCTGGCCGGCGTGGCGGCCGAGAGCGCCGAGGAGCGCATGGCGGCGCGGATCGCCCTCGCGGATCTGCCGCTAACGGCCTTTTTGCAGCAGGCGCTGATCCCCTATGAGCAGGATGAGGTGACGCGCCTGATCATCGACAGCCATGACGCGTTGGCTTTCGCGCCGCTGTCACACCTGACGGTAGGCGGGTTCCGCGACTGGCTGCTCTCCGAGCGTTGCGACAGCGCCCAGTTGGCAGCCGTCGCCGCGGGCATTACGCCGGAGATGGCGGCGGCGGTCAGCAAGCTGATGCGCAATCAGGATTTGATACTGGTGGCGAAAAAGTGCCGGGTGGTGACCGCCTTTCGCAACACCATTGGCCTGCCGGGCCGCCTGAGCGTGCGGTTGCAGCCTAACCATCCCACCGACAGCCTGCCGGGCATCGCTGCCGCGCTGCTCGACGGCCTGCTGTATGGTGCGGGCGATGCGGTGATTGGTGTCAACCCGGCCAGCGATAGCCTGCCGCAACTGGCGCAGCTGCATGAGATGCTGGATGAGGTGATCCAGCGCTTCGCCATTCCCACCCAGTCCTGCGTGCTGACCCATGTCACCAATACGCTGCAACTGATGGAGCGTGGCGCGCCGGTCGATCTGGTGTTCCAGTCGATTGCTGGCACCGAGGCGGCGAACCGCGGCTTCGGCATTGACCTGGCGCTGCTGGCGGAGGCCCAACAGGCGGCGCTCAGCCTACAACGCGGCACCGTCGGCCAGAATGTGATGTACTTTGAGACCGGGCAGGGGAGTTGCCTCTCCGCCAACGCCCACGCTGGCATTGACCAGCAGACCTGCGAGGCGCGCGCCTATGCGGTGGCGCGCCACTTCTCGCCGCTGCTGGTCAATACGGTGGTGGGCTTTATCGGGCCGGAGTATTTATATGACGGCAAGCAGATTATCCGCGCCGGGCTGGAGGATCACTTCTGCGGTAAGCTGATGGGGCTGCCGCTGGGGTGCGACGTCTGCTACACCAACCACGCCGAGGCAGATCAGGATGACATGGACACCCTGCTGACGCTGTTGGGCACCGCCGGCCTGACCTTCCTGATTGGCGTACCGGGCGCGGATGACATTATGCTGAATTACCAGAGCACCTCCTTCCATGACGCCCTCTATGTGCGCGAACTGTTGGGGCTGAAACATGCGCCGGAGTTCGCCGCCTGGCTGGCGCAGATGGAGATCATTGATGAACAGGGACGGCTGCGCGACCCGCGCGCGGGCCACCCACTGCTGCAACACCTGCCACAGGGACGACTTGCATGAAAAAACCGCCACTCAATCCCGCCTGGCGCCGCCTGCAACAGTTTACCGCGGCGCGCATCGCCCTCGGGCGTACCGGGGCCAGCCTGCCGACGCAGGCGCTGCTGGAGTTCGGGCTGGCGCACGCTCAGGCGCGGGACGCGGTGCACCAGCCCTTTGACAGCGATACGCTGGCGCTGCAACTGGAGGCGGAACTGTTTAACACCCTGACGGTGCAGAGCGCGGCGGTGGATCGCCCCACCTACCTGCGCCGCCCGGATCTGGGCCGGCAACTCAATGCCGCCAGCCGCGAGCTGCTGCGCGAGCAGCGGCGCAAGGGGGCAGATCTGGCGCTGGTGATTGGCGATGGCCTCTCCTCCAAAGCGGTACACCGCCAGGCGCTGCCCCTGATCACCGCCCTCGATCCCTATTTGCGTGAACTGGGGCTGACGCTAGCACCGGTGGTGCTGGCCCATCAGGCGCGGGTGGCGCTAAGCGATGAGATTGGCGAATTGTTGCAGGCGAACATGGTGGTGATGCTGATTGGCGAACGGCCGGGCCTCTCCTCGCCAGACAGCCTGGGCGCGTATCTCACCTGGCAACCGCACCGTGAGCGGCTGATGTCTGAGCGCAACTGTGTCTCCAACATCCGGCCAGAGGGGCTGGACTACCCGCAGGCGGCTTTCAAGCTCGCCTGGCTGCTGGAGCAGGCGTTCCAGCGTCGGCTGACGGGTATTGCGCTGAAAGACGAGAGCGACAACCCGGCATTGCATGGTCGCATCACGCCACGCTTGGCAAAATAGCCACGGCAGGGCGAGGGTGGCCCTGTTTAACCGCAGGCAAAAGCGAACAAAAATAAAGCAGGCGTGGAAAGAGGGAAAAGCAAAACAGGAATAACGTAAAAGCAGGGAAAGAGTAGAGAAGTCGAGCGTTGGAATAACAGGAGATAATCAAGGGGAGTGAGAAATGGTGGGCGATGACGGGCTCGAACCGCCGACCCCCTCCGTGTAAAGGAGATGCTCTACCAACTGAGCTAATCGCCCATTTCTCAAATCTAAAACTCAACTGGCATGAACCAGGTGATGGTGGGTCGTGCAGGATTCGAACCTGCGACCAATTGATTAAAAGTCAACTGCTCTACCAACTGAGCTAACGACCCGCAGAAGTGGTGGGTGATGACGGGCTCGAACCGCCGACCCCCTCCGTGTAAAGGAGATGCTCTACCAACTGAGCTAATCACCCACTTCTGGTTTGCGTAAGGGTGAGAGATGGTGGGCGATGACGGGCTCGAACCGCCGACCCCCTCCGTGTAAAGGAGATGCTCTACCAACTGAGCTAATCGCCCATGTCTCACGTCTTACTGCTTTATCACAACAGGCCACCTGTTTAGTGGTGGGCGATGACGGGCTCGAACCGCCGACCCCCTCCGTGTAAAGGAGATGCTCTACCAACTGAGCTAATCGCCCCCGTCGTGATGGAGTCGCATTATAGGGATAGTTCGAAGTGAGTCAACGCTTTTTCCGGAGAAAATAATCGTTCGCCGCAAAAGTAATCAGGATGCGATATTTATCGCCAGCGCTGCCGGTTCTTTATGCATATCTTTGATGAATGAGCGAAAGGCGAGGGCGGCAATCGTTGAGGAAATGATGTGGAGTGGTAGAATGTTGCCCACTTTTTTCGTTCTTTCCGAGCAAGCAGTGGCCCATTCTGGCCCCATTGCGTAATAAGGCAGTGTTTCCATGAAAATCAAAACCCGTTTTGCCCCCAGCCCGACCGGCTACCTGCATGTCGGTGGCGCCCGTACCGCGCTCTACTCCTGGCTGTTCGCCCGCCATAATCAGGGCGAGTTTGTGCTGCGCATTGAAGACACCGACCTGGAACGCTCCACCCAGCAGGCGATTGACGCCATTATGGACGGGATGAACTGGCTGAACCTGGCGTGGGACGAAGGCCCCTACTACCAGACCAAGCGTTTTGACCGCTACAACCAGGTCATCGACCAGATGCTGGAGAATGGCACCGCCTATAAATGCTACTGCTCGAAGGAGCGTCTGGAAGCGCTGCGTGAAACCCAGATGGCGAATGGCGAGAAGCCGCGCTATGACGGCCGCTGCCGCGACAGCCACGAGCACCATGCGGCCGATGAGCCGTGCGTGGTGCGCTTCCGCAACCCGCAAGAGGGATCGGTGATCTTTGATGATCAGATCCGCGGGCCGATCGAATTTAGCAACCAAGAGCTGGACGATCTGATCATTCGCCGTACCGATGGTTCACCCACCTATAACTTCTGTGTGGTAGTGGATGACTGGGATATGGAGATCACCCACGTGATCCGTGGTGAAGACCATATCAACAACACCCCGCGCCAGATCAACATCCTGAAAGCGCTGGGCGCGCCAGTGCCGGTCTATGCCCACGTCTCCATGATCCTCGGCGACGACGGCAAAAAGCTCTCCAAGCGCCACGGCGCGGTGGGCGTGATGCAGTATCGCGACGACGGCTACCTGCCGGAAGCGCTGCTCAACTATCTGGTGCGCCTTGGCTGGTCGCATGGCGATCAGGAGATCTTCTCCATTGAGGAGATGACCAACCTGTTCACCCTGGAAGCGATCAACAAATCCGCCAGCGCCTTCAACACCGAGAAGTTGCAGTGGCTGAATCACCACTACATCAACACCATGGCGCCGGAGTATGTGGCCACCCATCTGCAGTGGCACATTGAGCAGCTGGGCCTCGACACCCGCAACGGGCCGCAGCTGGCGGAGATCGTCACGCTGCTGGGCGAGCGTTGCAAAACGCTGAAAGAGATGGCGGAAGCCAGCCGCTACTTCTATGAAGACTTCAGCGAGTTTGATGCTGACGCGGCGAAGAAACACCTGCGCCCGGTGGCTCGCCAGCCGCTGGAGGCAGTGAAAGCGCAACTGGCTGCCATCACTGACTGGACGCCGGAGAACGTTCACCACGCCATTCAGGGCACGGCAGATACGCTGGGCGTGGGCATGGGCAAGGTCGGGATGCCGCTGCGCGTGGCGGTCACCGGTGCCGGCCAGTCGCCGGGCATGGACGTGACCGTACACGCCATCGGCCAGCGCCGCACGCTGGCGCGCATTGATCAGGCCCTGGCCTACATCGCAGAGCGCGAAGCTCAGCAGTAAGGTTTTCGGGCAATAAAAAGGCCGGTGGGAGGATGCTCCTGCCGGCCTTTTTTATTGCCTGATCTTACTCGTGCTGTCCCTCATCGTTTCCCTCTGGCGAGCCTTCGGCCAGTCCCAGCTTCTTCATGACACCGGTGATACCCTCACGCAAAATGAACTGGGTGATCAGGTGCTTCTCACGCCGGTTCAGGCGTGCGAACGCTGCCGCCCAAATGTCACGCGGCTGGTTGGAGTGGGTGAGGTAGGTTGCCGGCTCCTCTTGGGCAGAGCGAGCCTGCGCCAGAAACGGCGCCACGCTGGCGAGCAGGAATTCATGCGCCCGGCCACCCTGAACGCCAGGGCGGCGGCGCTTGACCCAGTTCTCTTTGACAGCGCGCTGGTTGATGCTCTGCTCAGTGTAGCCAGTCTTTTGCGCCAGCTCCTTGGGAGTGATCCATTCGTCAGCCATCATACTTCCCTGATGAGTAAAATTACGGGTTCGTGTTACGTCTTCATTTTACATGAATCACTAACAGGGGAAGCGGAAGTGGAAAAAGGCGCGATCTGGATCACAAGAAAAACTGCCCGCAGATGCGGGCAGTGAGCAGGGGGGTAAAGCGAACGTCGGCGATTATGCCTGTTTGGCAACCATGCCCGGACGGTAGGCCAGGAAGTAGATCAGGCCAACAAAGCCCGCGCCACCCACGGCGTTGCCCAGGAATACCGCCACGAAGTTCGGCAGATAGTCACCCCAGGTCAGGGCACCGGCAAAGATGGCCGCCGGGATGATGAACATGTTGGCAACCACGTGCTGGAAGCCGATCGCCACGAAGGCCATCACCGGGAACCACATGCCGATCACCTTGCCGCCCATCTCTTTACTGGCGAATGCCAGCCAGACGGCCAGACAGACCAGCCAGTTACAGCCGATGCCGGAGATAAAGGCGTGCAGGAAGTCCGCGTTGACCTTCGCCTGTGCGATGGCAACGGTCTTGCTCAGATAGGCACCTTCGGTCATGCCCAGGAAGTGGCCAAAGAAGTAAGCGACTGCCAGGCTGCCCATCAGGTTAGCTAGGGTGACCCAGAACCAGTTACGCACAATGGCGAGGCCCTTAATCTGGCGCGAGAACCAGGCAATCGGCAGGGTCATCATGTTGCCGGTCAGCAGTTCACCACCCGCCAGCACGGTCAGGATCAGGCCAACCGGGAAGACGGCCGCGCCCAGCAGGCCGCCGAAGGAGCCCCATTGTGGCGGCAAGGTGCCGATGACATGCAGGTCAAGCAGGAAGCCAGTAGCGATGAAGGCACCGGCCATAAAGCCCAGGATAATCAGGTTCAGGATGGAGGCCTGGCTTTTCGCCACGCCGGCCTGTACGGCGAGTGTTGCAATTTCTTTAGGTGAATGCAGTGACATGTGTAGCCCGGATGTAAAGGTTATGATTTTAGCGCCAGCAGTCTAGTATGAGAATTATCTCAAAACAAGCGTGATTGTTTAGTGAGCTAACATTAATTTAAACCTTATCTAACATCATGATGTTAGCGAAAGCAGGCCAGCGGGGGCAGGATAGTAGCCAGATGCACGCGGCCGTCTCCTAAGGTTCAGCCCCAGCCGCGTGGAAAAGCCGTTAACATGGCTGATGAAAGTGGTAGGTTGGCGGCAAAAACGGCGGCAGGTGCCGGATTTGATTGCTTTTTCAACGTTTGAATAATTTGTCGGAATTAGCCGTTGACAGGATCAGGTGGGTTTCATATTATGCGCCCCGTCCACACGACATGTTGTGTTGATGAGGGGCTATAGCTCAGCTGGGAGAGCGCTTGCATGGCATGCAAGAGGTCGACGGTTCGATCCCGTCTAGCTCCACCAACTCACTTCTCAGGGGAGTTGGTAAAGGACTGTCACTTTCGGTCCATAAAAATGAAGTGACCACATATTGTGGGGCTATAGCTCAGCTGGGAGAGCGCTTGCATGGCATGCAAGAGGTCGACGGTTCGATCCCGTCTAGCTCCACCAAATTTAGAAAAACCGGCTCAGGCCGGTTTTTTGCTTTCTGGCGTTTGCCACTTCTCCACTTCCTACTGCTCTTCCTGTCATACCAAATCGCGGGCAATAAAAAAGGCGCCGCAGCGCCTTTTAGAGGAAGCGTCCGCTTAACCCAGCACCAGACCGGCGATAGAGGCGGAGAGCACGCTCACCAGCGTTGAGCCGTAGAGCAGCTTCAGGCCGAAGCGTGACACCACGTTGCCCTGATGCTCGTTCAGGCCCTTGATGGCGCCCGCCACAATCCCGATGGAGGAGAAGTTGGCGAAGGAGACCAGGAACACCGACAGAATGCCTTCCGCGCGTGGGGAGAGGGTGGCAGCAATCTTCTGCAAGTCCATCATCGCCACGAACTCGTTGGAGACCATCTTGGTCGCCATGATACTGCCCACCTGCAATGCCTCGTTGGATGGCACGCCCATCACCCAGGCAAACGGGTAGAAGACGTAGCCCAGCAGCTCCTGGAAGGAGTGGCCGAACAGGGTGGAGAAGAGGGCGTTGACCGCGCTGATCAGGGCAATGAAGCCGATCAGCATCGCCGCCACAATAATTGCCACCTTAAAGCCCGCCAGGATGTATTCGCCCAGCATCTCGAAGAAGCTCTGTCCCTTGTGAAGCTCCCCCAGTTGCAGATCCTGCTCGCCCTCAACGCGGTACGGGTTGATCAGCGACAGCACGATAAAGGTGCTGAACATGTTCAGGATCAGCGCCGCCACCACATATTTCGGGTCAAGCATGGTCATGTAGGCACCGACAATCGACATGGAGACCGTGGACATCGCCGTGGCGGCCATGGTGTACATGCGCTTCTCGGACATCTTGCCGAGAATGTCTTTATAGGCGATGAAGTTTTCAGACTGCCCCAGAATCAGCGAGCTGACGGCGTTGAACGACTCCAGCTTGCCCATGCCGTTCACTTTCGACAGCACAGTACCGATCCAGCGGATGACAATCGGCAGCACACGGATGTGTTGCAGGATGCCGATCAGGGCGGAGATAAAGACAATCGGGCAGAGCACTTTCAGGAAGAAGAAGGCCAAACCCTTGTCGCCCATTCCACCGAAGACAAAGTCAGTACCTTGGGCAGCGTAGCCGAGCAGCTTGTCAAAGAAGTTGGCAAAGCCCTGAACAAAGCCTAAACCAACTTCCGAATTCAGGAAGAAGTAGGCGAGCAGGACTTCAATAACCAGTAGCTGTGCGATAAAACGTAAGCGTATGTTCTTGCGATCGTGACTGACCAACAGCGCCAGTATAGCGACCACAGCCAACGCCAACACGAAGTGTAGTATGCGGGACATGTGTGCTCCAAATTTGAGGCAGGCAATATTTCGGGGGACATTTTATGTAACGGCTACATTAAAAACGAGACATCAATTGCAAATATAAAAAGTCATGCTGCTAAAAGCAACGAAATGGCGCATTTATCAGCCACTTAAGAAACACATGTGCCAGCTGAATATTTGTGCTAGCTTTAATAATTGCGATAGTACGCGCTAAATTCTCGCGGACTGAGTAAATTTCGAACGGCAAAACCCTCAAAATACAGGGGACTCTGTGGTCTTTGTTCCCACAACTCTTTTAGACATATCACTGCAGCCTATCAGTGAGATACAGAGAAGCGATGGAATTACGCTTGATAATGATTCTCATTAACCTGATGATGGCGGTAAGCTCACAATGATTAAGGGTTATAGGCTATGCTGAACAGCCGCGCTGACTCCACCAGCCGCACGTCCAGAAAAATCAAACTTTCCCTCATGGGGCCGGCGTTTATCGCCGCCATTGGCTACATCGATCCGGGTAACTTCGCCACCAATATTCAGGCGGGGGCCTCGTTCGGCTATCAGCTGCTGTGGGTGGTGGTGTGGGCCAACCTGATGGCCATGCTGATCCAGCTGCTGTCGGCCAAGCTGGGCATCGCCACCGGCAAAAACCTAGCGGAGCATATCCGTGACCGCTTCCCGCGCCCGGCCGTGTGGGCCTACTGGGTGCAGGCGGAGATCATCGCCATGGCGACCGATCTGGCGGAGTTCATCGGCGCGGCGATTGGCTTTAAGCTGCTGCTCGGCGTGTCGCTGCTACAGGGGGCCGTGCTGACCGGCATTGCCACCTTTATTATCCTGGCGATTCAGCGGCGCGGGCAGAAGCCGCTGGAGTGGGTGATTGGCGGCCTGCTGCTGTTTGTGGCGGCGGCCTACATTGTGGAGCTGTTCTTCTCGCAGCCCAAAATGGCGGAGCTGGTGAAGGGGATGGCGCTGCCGTCGCTGCCGGGCGCGGAGGCGGTCTATCTGGCCGCGGGTGTTCTGGGCGCGACCATTATGCCGCACGTCATCTATTTGCACTCGTCGCTCACCCAGCGTTCTGGCTCCAGTTCCAAGGCGGAGCGCTACTCCTCCACCAAGCTGGACGTGGCGATCGCCATGACCATCGCGGGCTTTGTCAATCTGGCGATGATGGCGACCGCCGCCGCGGCCTTCCACTTCAGCGGCCACAGCGGCATCAGCGAGCTGGATCAGGCCTACCTGACGCTGGAGCCGCTGCTGGGTCACGCCGCGGCCACCATCTTTGGCCTCAGTCTGGTGGCCGCCGGCCTCTCCTCCACGGTGGTGGGCACGCTGGCAGGGCAGGTGGTGATGCAGGGCTTTGTGCGCTTCTATATCCCGCTCTGGATCCGCCGCGTGGTGACCATGCTGCCCTCGTTCATCGTGATCCTGATGGGGATGGACGCCACCAAAATTCTGGTGATGAGCCAGGTGCTGCTCAGCTTCGGCATTGCGCTGGCGCTGCTGCCACTGCTCTCCTTTACCGGCAACCGCGAACTGATGGGGGAGATGACCAACACCCCGCTGATGCAGAATTTAGGGCGGATGATTGTGGTGGTGGTGATTGGCTTGAACGCCTACCTGTTGATCAGCATGCTCCGCTAGCAGGCAGAAAAAGAAAGGCAGGCCCAGGGGCCTGCCTTTTTTTATTTGTTTTTATTATGTGCTGTGTGTGTCTTTGCCGTTATCAATGATGTCCATGGCCGCGGCCATGATCGTGGCCGTGGTCATGCCCCCAGCCGTGGCCACGGGGCGGGCCGTGGTGCCAGCGTGGTGGGGGCGGCGGTGGCCGGTGGAAGCGGGGATGATGACGGCCCCACCAGGCGCGGTCACGCCAGCGGTGTCCATCCCAGTAGTTGCCATGCCGGTCGCGGTCACCAATGGAGAGCGACAGGCCGGGCATCCGGAGATCGAGGCCCCCCGCCTTGGCAGGCAGGACAGCCGGTAACAAGGCGACAAACAGGGTGCTCAACAAAAGTGTTTTTACTTTAACCATTCTTATTATCCTCCATACCACCGTAGTGGATGGCATAGGTATACGGCTAAACATAAGCAACTTCTATAAGACAACGCGCCCTTTTGAATCCTTTACCCCTCTTAACAGATCACTGACAAAGCGGCAGATCGTGGGGAAATTGTGGAGAGAGGCGGAAACTGGCTGGCATAGGTTTAGAGAGGGAAAACGAGGGTAATGGCTTGATATTCAGAATTATTGTTCGCGTAATGCCAGGGCGAAAACTGTGGATCGCGGGAAAGGCTGGGTAAATACATTGATAAGCAGCCTAATCTAATCCGGTGCGGCAGCGCGCGTCAATCAGTGAGTAAAGGTGGACACGTCGTTAAAGGTTAATGAAAGTATTCCTGCCAGTAACTCGGCATTTGGCAAGGCCAACGCATTGGCCTCGCCAAAGAGCGGGTTTACCCGGAAACTTGCCTGTCCAGGTAAGCGCTTACACCAAAATATCTTCGATGGCGTCCAGCTCCTGCTGGCTGAAGGTGCGGTTCTGCAACATGCCGACCGCATCCTCAATCTGACTGGTTTTGCTGGCGCCAATCAGCACCGAGGTCACGCGGTCGCCGCGCAGCACCCAGGCCAGCGCCATCTGGGAGAGTTTCTGCCCGCGCTGCTGGGCCAGTGCGTCCAGCGCCCGCACCCGCGCCAGCTTCTCGTCTGTCAGTTGGTCTGGATTGAGGAAGCGGCTGCCGCTGGCGGCACGGGAGTCGGCCGGGATGCCATGCAGATAGCGGTCAGTCAGCTGCCCACCGGCCAGCGGCGAGAAGGCAATCGACCCCACGCCGTGCTCCTCCAGCTCATCCAGCAGACCCGCCTCCACGCCGCGCTCAAACATTGAGTACTTCGGCTGGTGGATCAGGCAGGGCGTCCCGAGGTCGGTCAGGATCTCAAATGCCTGCCGTGTCCGCTCTGCCGGATAGTTGGAGAGGCCGACATAGAGCGCCTTGCCCTGACGCACCAGCAAGTCCAGCGCCGCCATCGTCTCCTCCAGAGGGGTATCAGGATCGGGGCGGTGGTGGTAGAAGATGTCAACATACTCCAGCCCCATCCGCGTCAGGCTCTGGTTGAGGCTCGCCACCAGATACTTCTTGGAACCCCAGTCGCCATACGGGCCGTCCCACATGGTGTAGCCCGCCTTGGAGGAGATGATCAGCTCATCGCGGTAGGGGCGCAGATCCTGTTGCAGGATGCGGCCAAAATTCAGCTCGGCGGAGCCGGGCGGCGGGCCGTAGTTATTGGCGAGGTCAAAGTGGGTGATGCCCAGATCAAAGGCGTGGCGCAGCAGCTGGCGGCTGTTCTCCAGCAGCGTGGCGTCGCCAAAGTTATGCCACAAGCCGAGTGAGATGGCTGGCAGCTTCAACCCGCTGCGGCCGCAGCGGCGGTACTCCATGGCGTCATAACGCGCCGGGCTGGCTTGGTACACCATATCTGTCCCTTATCGATGAGAGAAAGTCGCGCTGTAGTGTAGACGTTTACATAGTGCGCCAATGCCAGCTGGATCACATCCTGAACAGCCCTTGCAGCTTAACCCCCTGAATCAGAACCGTTCCATTCATCCCGTCAATAGTGTGATCCCGCGCGCCAGTGCCCGCCGTGGCTGTAACGCCCGCTTGCCAGCCGATAAGCTGGGGGAAAATTCGCTGCACTCACCGTTTTCACGATACTTAATGCTGGAGTCCAACCATAACGCAGGGGGTCATGATGAGTGAAAGGGGTACCGTCGGGGATTATCTGTTGGCACGGCTGGCAGAGGTGGGCATCCGCCACCTGTTTGGTGTGCCGGGTGACTATAACCTGAAGTTTCTTGACCACGTGATTGACCACCCGCAGATCGCTTGGGTGGGGTGCGCCAACGAGCTGAACGCTGCCTACGCGGCGGATGGCTATGCCCGCCAGCGTGGCGCGGCGGCGCTGCTGACCACCTTTGGCGTCGGTGAGCTGAGCGCCATCAACGGCACCGCCGGCAGTTATGCCGAGCATGTGCCGGTGATCCACATCGTGGGCGCGCCACCGCTCGCCTCCCAGCACGGTGGGGAGTTGCTGCACCACACGCTGGGGGATAGCGAGTTCGGCCACTTCCTGCGCATGGCCGCAGAGGTGACGGTCGCGCAGGCCAGCCTGACGCCAGAGAACGCGCTAACGGAGATTGACCGGGTGATCGCGGCTGTCCTGCACCAGTGCCGCCCCGGCTACCTGCTGCTGCCGAGCGACGTGGCGGCATTGCCAGTGGCCGCAATGCCGTTGCCGCTGGCACGCACGGAGGCCGCCTGCTCACCAGAGGCGCTGCACGCCTTCACCGAAGCCGCCGATAACCTGCTGGCGAATGCCGACAGCGTGGCCCTTCTGGCGGATTTTCTGGCCCATCGTTTTGGCGTGGCGGAGTCGCTGAACCGCTGGCTGGTGGCCTCGCCGATCCCCAATGCCACGCTGCTGCTCGGCAAGGGGGTGCTGGATGAGCAACACCCGGCATTCCTTGGCACCTATACCGGGGCGGCCAGCCTGGAACCGGTACGCCGCCCGTTGGAGGAGGCGGGGGCAGTGATCACAGTGGGCGTGCGCTTCACCGACACCATCACCGCCGGTTTCAGCCACTGTTTGCCACAGGCGAAGCGCATCGATCTCCACCCCTTTATGGCGCAGGTGGGCGATCGACCGTTCAGCCAGCTGCCGATGGCCGTCGCCCTGGCGGCGCTGCAACCGGTGGTGGCCCGCCACCTGGCACGTTGGCGGCTGCCATCGCCTGGGCGCGTGGCACCCTCTCCGCCCTCGGGGCAGCTGGATCAGCCAGCCTTCTGGCAGGCGATGCAAACCTTCCTGCGCCCCGGCGACATCCTGCTGGCCGATCAGGGCACCACCTGCTTTGGCGCGGCCAGCCTGAGGCTACCCAGCGGCTGTGACATGCTGGTGCAGCCACTGTGGGGGTCGATTGGCTACACCCTACCAGCGGCCTATGGCGCGCAGATCGCCTGCCCGGCGCGGCGGGTGGTGCTGTTGATTGGCGATGGTGCGGCGCAGCTTACGATTCAGGAGCTGGGATCGATGATCCGCGATGGCTTGCGGCCGCTGATTTTTGTCTTCAACAATCAGGGCTACACCGTCGAACGGGCGATCCACGGCCCGGAGCAGCGCTACAACGACATCGCCGCCTGGCACTGGACGCAGTTGCCGCAGGCGCTGGGGGCAGAGGCCGAGCAGGTGACTACGCTGCGCGTCACCGATCCGCCGCAGTTACGGCAGGCGCTGGCGCAGCTGGCGGAGCCGGATCGTCTGGCGCTGGTGGAGGTGGTACTGCCCAAACAGGATGTGCCGGCGCTGCTGCGCGCCGTCACCACGGCCATTGAACAGCGCAACTGCGGCAAAGCCTCACACTGAGGCGGCCGGCCCGGCGATCAGCTGATCGAGGAACCAACTGCCCGCCGGGCCGGGCAGGTTCTGTTTCGACCACACCACATCCACGTCCACCCGCATCGGCCAGCCCTCGGCTGGCAACGCCACCAGTGTCCCTTTGCCATACTGCTCCACCAGCCAGCGCGGCAGCACGGCCCAACCAAAGCCCTGTTCCGCCATCTCCATCAGCATCAGGTAGCTGGGGGCCGACCAGAACAGCCCGGTGGGCAGGGCGGCCGCGCGGCGGTGATAGAGCGTCAGGCAGAGCTGGCGCGCCGTCCCGAGCTGGGTGGCACTGACGTGCGCCTGTGCCGCCAGCGGATGGCTGCGGGCGACATAGAGCGCCATCTCCGTCTGCTCCGGCAGACGCGCATGGGCGATGTCCGGCGGGTAGGCGGACAGGCTCTCCAGAATGCCGATGTGCGCCCGTCCCTGTTGCAGCAGGTCAGTGACATCCTCCCGTTCGGCAATCATGCATTCGTACTCAATCTCCGGGTAGCGTGTCCCAAAGTGGCCGAGCAGCGTCTCATAGTGGCTGGGGGCGTAGGTGTCTGACAGCACCAGCGTCAGGCGCGGCTCCACCGGCTGCCCGAGCCGCACGGCCAGCGCGTCCAGCCGTTCGCTGGCGGCCAGAATCGCCTGCACGTGGCTCAGCACCCGCCGCCCCTGTGGCGTCAATGCCGGGGTGCGGCTGTGGCGGTCAAATAGCGTCAGCCCCAAATCCGCCTCCAGATTGGCGATGGCCGCGCTGATGGTCGACTGGCTCTTGCGCAGCTTGCGCGCGGCCGCCGAAAAAGAGCCGGCATCCGCCGCCTCGACAAAGGCAATCAAAGCTTCAGGGGAGTAGCGCATCAGTGCTCCTATCGTTTTTATCGATGTTAGCCCACTTTGTCCCATCACCGAAAGCGATGATGATGGCGTTCCATGACCAAGAGAGGCTGACCATGAAAACCAAATCCCTGCGTACACGTATTGTCCATGCCATTGGCTTTGAGGTGCTGGCTATCCTGCTGGTTTCACCGCTGGCGGCCTGGATCATGGGGCGACCCCTGTGGCAGATGGGCACGGTGGCGATCGTGCTGTCGCTGATTGCCCTGTTGTGGAATATTAGTTACAACACACTTTTTGATCGCTGCTGGCCGCCGCAGCGGGTGGCCCGTACCCTGCGGGTGAGGGTACTGCACGCGCTGGGCTTTGAAGGGGGCTTCATTTTGATTGCACTGCCCGTCACCGCCTGGATCCTCGGCGTGTCGCTGTGGCAGGCCCTGATGCTGGAGATCGCCTTTTTCCTATTTTTCCTGCCCTATACCGTGGTCTACAACGGGTTGTTTGACCTTCTCCACGCACGGCTGCACCGCAGGGCGCAAAAACAGCACGCGGGCCTCTCCTCGCGCGGCTGAAATTGGGGTATGTTCCGGCATCAGCCTGAACACCTGGAGAGTTACATGAGAACCCTGGGATTACTTGGCGGCATGAGCTGGGAGTCCACCGTGCCGTACTACCGCCTGATCAACCAACAGGTCAAGGCCGAGCTGGGCGGGCTGCACTCCGCCCAACTGATCCTCTACAGCGTCGATTTCCAGCAGATTGAGCAGATGCAGGCGCAGGGGGAGTGGCAGCGCGCCGGGCAGGTGCTGGGCGAGGCGGCTGCCGCCCTGAAGCGCGCGGGCGCGGAGGCGGTGGTGCTCTGTACCAACACCATGCACAAGGTGGCCGATGAGATTGAGCGCCTCGGCGGCCTGCCGCTGCTGCACATCGCCGACGCCACCGGGCAGGCGGTGCAGGCGCAGGGCATCCAGCGGGTGGCGCTGCTGGGCACCCGCTTCACTATGGAGGAGCCGTTCTACAAGGCACGGCTGGCGGAGCGCTTTGGCCTCGAGGTGGTGGTGCCGGAGGCGGCGGATCGTGAAACTGTGCACCGCATCATCTATCAGGAGCTGTGCCTCGGTATCATCAATGACGCTTCGCGCGCCGCCTATCAGGCAATTATTCGCAAGCTGGAGGCGCAGGGCGTCGGTGGCATCATCCTCGGCTGTACCGAAATCGCGCTGCTGGTGGGCGCGCAGGATGCGCAGGTGCCGGTGTTTGATACCACGGCGCTGCATGCCGCCGCCGCAGTGCGTTATGCACTCGGCGGGGAGTGATTGCTGGAATCGGAATCCTCGTCTTTCCGTAGGAAAAAGAAGCCCCTATTATTTTGCGCGCCGTGCCAGTGCGGTGGGGCTGGATGATTTATCACCGGCAAACGAAAGTCCTGGCTTATTTTTGTGATCAAGATCACTAAAAAGCGGGAGGCCAGTGCATCGGCATTGTTGTTTTGCAGGGGGAAATTTACAGTGTGCGCAGCCAATAACATTCCTTTTCGTGGAGAAGTACCTCAATGAACAAATATTCCCTGGTGGGCGATGTGGGAGGCACCAATGCCCGTCTGGCGCTCTGCGCGCTGGACAGCGGCGAGATCTCCCAGGCCAAGACCTTCTCCGGTCTGGAATTTGAGAGCCTGGAGGCCGTGGTGCGGCACTACCTGGCGGAGCACCCGGAAGCGGTGGTGGAGGATGGCTGCATCGCCATTGCCTGCCCGATCACCGGTGACTGGGTGGCGATGACCAACCACACCTGGGCATTTTCCATTGCGGAGATGAAGCAGAACCTCGGCTTCAGCCACCTGGAGATCATCAACGACTTCACGGCTGTCTCCATGGCGATCCCGATGCTGGGCGAGCAGGATGTATTGCAGTTTGGCGGCAAAAAGGCGCAGGCCGGTAAACCGGTCGCGGTCTACGGTGCGGGTACCGGGCTGGGCGTGGCGCACTTGGTGCAGGCCGGCAACTGCTGGGTGAGCCTGCCGGGCGAGGGCGGCCACGTTGACTTCGCGCCAAACAGCGTGGAGGAGGACATTATTCTGATGCAATTGCGCGGCGAGCTGGGGCACGTCTCCGCCGAGCGCATCCTTTCCGGGCCGGGGCTGGTGAACCTCTATCGCGCCATCGTCAAGGCGGATGAGCGCCTGCCGGAGAACCTGCAACCGAAGGATGTCACCGAACGCGCGCTGGCGGACAGCTGCATTGACTGCCGCCGGGCACTGTCGCTGTTCTGCGTCATTATGGGCCGTTTTGGCGGCAACCTGGCGCTGAACCTTGGCACCTTTGGCGGCGTCTACATCGCTGGCGGCATCGTCCCGCGCTTCCTGGAGTTCTTCAAGGCATCCGGCTTCCGCGCCGCCTTCGAGGACAAGGGTCGCTTCAAGGACTATCTGGCAGACATCCCGGTCTACATGATCACCCACGACCAGCCGGGCCTGCTGGGTGCGGGCGCCTACCTGCGCCAGTCGCTGGGCATGCGGTTAGAGCCCCTGCAAGCTGAGTCAGCCTGAATTGCGTAAGGCACAAAAAAGCCGGTCATGATGACCGGCTTTTTTTATCGGCGGCGGCTAGCGCAAAATGCCCAGCCGACGCGCCTCTGTTGACCACTGCGCGAACTCCGTCAGCAGCAGGTCGTAGAGCTGGCCGTCATCCATCCGCGCAAAATCATCAATGGCGAAAAAGTCGCTGTTATCAATGCGGCGATCGGTGAAGTCGTCCAGTTGCTCCAAAATGCCGTAGTTCTGGCCGCCAAGGCCGACGAACTTCCAGAAGATTGGGGTGTGGGCGGAGCGGCGGATCGCCTCCTTGATGGCGCGGGTCTTGCTGATGCCGCCATCGGTGATAAAGACGATATAGGCCGGGCAGTCGCTCCCTTTGAAGGTATCAATAATCTCCTCCATCACCGGTGGCTCATTGTTGACGCCACCGAGGCCGGGCAGGATCTCGCCCATGCGGCGCTTGCCGATGCCCTGGATCATGTGGATATAACCATCCAGGTTATCGAGGGTGACATCCGGGTATTTCTGGTGGCGTTCGCCAAATCCCCACAACTCCATGCTGCCATCGTCGTCAAACTGCGCCGCCAGCACGGCAATGCGATCCAGAATCGCCTGCACGTTTCCCTTCCTGAATTGCTGGGTCATCGAGCCGGAGGCGTCCAGCACAAAGGCGACTTTGGCCTGCATATCCTGCAAGCGGTGCTTGGTCAGGCTGACGGTCGCCTTTTTCGCCAGGCTCACCAGTCGGGGCGCGTGCTGCGCCAGCCGCTTCTCCAGATCCACCACGCCGCGCGTGGCCGCTGGCGGGGCGGCTGCCTGATCCACCTCGACGCCAAAGTGGGTGGCCAGCGGCTCCAGCCCGCCATTGAACCCTTGCCCCAGCGCGCGCAGTTTCCAGCCGCCTTGGTAGCGGTAGATCTCCGCCAGAATCAGCGCCTTTTCGCTCCGCTGTTGCAGCGGCGGGGCAAAGCGGGCGTGGCCGCCGACCTCCAGCGTCAGGCTGGTCAGGTGGGAAAAGGTATCCGGCCCGTCAATCACCAGCGTCAGGGCGATTTTGCTCACGCCAGCATCCACCTGGTGCAGATCGACGGTAAACCGCGCCTGCTCAGGGGAGGTCTCCAGCACCACGCTGCGGTTGGGCGTGGCAGGCTGGTTAAAGAAGATGAAGTCGCTGTCGCCGCGCACCCGCTGGTGGGCATCCAGCATAAAGGCCGAGGGATCTAGCTCGCTGCAAAAGGCGGGCATCCGCTGGTAGCTCAGGGTGAGGCGCAAGGTGTGGTCAGTTAATGGGATATTTTGTCCGGCAGTCAGTTCCATGCTCAATCCTTGGGTGCTGTGTGGAAAGGTCAAGCCAAAGGGAGATTTTTGTCAGGACGGAGGGGGAATTGCAAGGCGGGGCCAAATAAAAACCGCCCATCAAAGGATGGGCGGTGGGGCGGCTCAGGCGTGCTGCCGGGAGGGCAGGGCGCGCGCGGCCGGTTCGGTTTTTGGTGGTTTGATCAGCAGCGTCACCAGCAGGGAGAGCAGCGACATCACGCCAATTACCATAAAGGTGGTGTGGTAGCCGCCAAAGTGGGCGGCGATAAAGGCACCAGCCAGCGCGCCGATGCCGAAGCCTTGGTAAACCAGCCCGTAGTTCTTGCTGTGGTTACGCAGCCCAAAGAAGTCACCCACGATGGCCGGGAAGACGGTGATGTTGCCGCCAAAGCAGAAGGCGATGGTGCTGACGCAGATGAAGAACAGCATCGGCGTGAGGCTCATAAAGCTCAGGGTGCTCACGGCCAGCAGCGTCATCAGCAGGGTGAAGCTGATGACGCGCATCCGGCCCACCTTGTCAGAGAGCGCGCCGAGGATGATGCGCCCGGCGGTGTTGAAGATGGCGATGGCGGAGACCGTGTTGGCCGCGGTCGCCAGATCCATCCCGGCCAGCCGCACGCCAATATCCTTCACAATGCCAATCAGGTAGAGGCCGCCCATGCAGGCGGTGAAGAAGATCATAAACAGCAGCCAGGCCTCTTTGGTCGCCAGCATCTCGCGCACGCTAAAGTCACGCCCCAGCCCGCTGGTTTGCGCCGGTTGGCCCGCCGGCACTTTTTTCTCTTTCAGCAGCAGCGAACCGGCCGCCACCAGCGCCATCACAATCAGGCCCCAGTAGAGGAACGCCTGTGAGACGCCATGCTCGGCAATCAGGGCGGCGTTGACATACTTGAACAGCAGGCTGCCGGTGCCGAACGCGCCGACCGAGATGCCAGAGATCAGCCCCTTGCGCTCCGGGAACCACTTAATCAGGTTGGAGAGGGTGGTGATGTAGGCGGTGCCGTCCGCAAAGCCGACCACGACCCCGGCCAGCAGGTAGAGCTGCGTCAGCGAAGTGGCGTGCGAACTGGCGATCAGGCCGCAGCCGAGCAGCACCCCGGCCAGGAGGGTCAGGCGGCGGATGCCAAGGCGCTCCTGCAAGCGGCCCGCGAACAGCGTGGCCAGCGCCAGTGAGAAGCTGGTGATGGAGAAGGTGGTCGCCACATCGCCTAGCGCCCAGCCGAATGTCTCCACCAGCGGTTGGTTAAACAGGCTCCAGGTGTAGATGGTGCCCAGTCCCATCTGTACCACGATGGTGCCCAAAACAATCAAACCACGATTTACCGGTTTACTGCTGTTCATGCCGGCCTCCCGTTACTGCGCCGAAGGCCCCTCCGGGGCCAAAATTAACAGACCGTTGGCCGCGCTCGGCGCCTGTTGGTCTGCCCACTGAGGCCAGTATAGGGGCGGCTTTTCAAGCAGTGATCGAATCGGGAATGAGATGCCTCCGGGGCGGAATGAAATGCACCTAGATGCGCATCAACTGCCGGAAAGCCTTCACCTTGCTGCGGCTGACCGGCACTTCAAACGGCAAATCGCTCAGGCGCAGGATGTAGGTGTTGTTGAACCAGGGCACAATTTCGCGGATTTTACCGAGGTTGACGCAGTAGGAGCGGTGGCAGCGGAAGAAGAACTCCTCCGGCAGACGGCTGCAAAACTCAGTGATGTTCATTGGCATGGTGAACACCTCACGCCGGGTAAACACCTGCGTCACCTTCTCCTGCGCGGCGGCGTAGTAGATCTCGTTGATGTCGGTGACGATGATCCGCTCATCCTTGATCAGGTTGATGCTATGGCTGCTGCGCGCCGGGGAGGGGTGGTCGCCCACTGGCTGGCGGTCGCGCCGGTGGTGCGCCTCCAGCTTCTGCAACATGGTGACGATGCGCGCCTCGTGGTAGGGCTTTAGGATGTAGTCGAACGCCTCAATCTCAAACGCCTCGGCGGCGTGCTCCTTGTAGGCGGTGATAAAGACGATGTAGGGGCGGTGGGCGAACTTGCTCAGGTTCTGCGCCAGCAGCACCCCATCCAGCGACGGGATGTTGATGTCGAGGAAAATGGCGTCCACCGGATTGCCCTGCAAATACTTCAGCACGTCCAGCCCGTCATCGAAACAGCCCGCCAGCTCAATGCCACTGTGGGCGTTAATCAGATACTTCAGCTCCTCCTGAGCCAAAAACTCATCCTCAACAATAATGGCTTTCACGGCCCTCTCCCCACTCAATGCGGCGTCAAACCAGAGCGGCGGGGTACTTGCCGCCCTCTCTGGGGATAAAGAATGCGATCTCGGTGCCCGGCTCCAGCCGACGGATGTGCAGCCCCTCGCCATACATCAGCGACACCCGGTGGTGCACATTCAGCAGGCCAATCTTATTGCCGGGCATCTCATTGCGCGCCACCCGGTCAATCACCTCCGGGTGGATGCCGTTGCCGGTATCCTGCACCGCGATGCGGATGCGGTCGCCGACGTGCTTAACGCTGATCGACACCACGCCCTTGCCGCGGCAGGGCTGGATGCCGTGCACAATGGCATTCTCCACCAGCGGCTGGATCAGCAGGCTCGGGATCGGCACTGCGATCTCCTCATCCACGTCATACAGCACCGTCAGCTTGCTGCCAAAGCGTGCCTGCTCAATGGCGATGTAGTCCTGCACCTGGTGCAGCTCCTTGCGCAGGTCAATCAGCTCGTCGTTCAGCTCGAGGTTGTAGCGCAGGTAGCGCGACAGGTTGATGATCAGCTGGCGCGCGGTATCCGGGTTGAGGCGGATGGAGGAGGAGATGGCGTTCAGCGCGTTGAACAGGAAGTGCGGGTTGATCTTGCTTTGCAACGCACGCATCTCCGCCTTGTTCGCCATCTCGCGCAGTTGCTCGGTGCGCGACACCTCCATCTGGGTGGAGATCATCTGCGACAGCCCGACCGCCATCACCTTCAGCGAGTAGGTGATCTTGTGGGCGCGGCAGTAGTAGATCTTCAGCGAGCCAGTGACCTCGCCCTTCTCCCATAGCGGGATGATGATCAGCGAGTGGATCTGCGGGGTGCGGTGCATCTCATCATTGTTTTTGATGGTGATCTTGCCGCGCCGCAGCGTCTCCTTGGTCATGTCGCTGATGATCTCATGGCCAATGTTGTACTGGTCAGCGCCGGTGCCGACGTAGGCCAGCACGTTTTTGGTGTCCGTGATCGCCACGGCGTCCGCCTTGATGTCGCCGCGGATGATGTCGCAGATGGTGGTGAGTGAGGCGTGGTTGATGTTGCGGAAGTAGGGCAGCGTCTTGTTGGCGATGTCCAGCGCCAGCTTGGCCTGCCGCGCGGCGATCACCTCCTTCTCATCCTCCACGCTCTGCACCAGCAGCACAATCAGGCCGATGCAGGTGGCACCGAGGATCATCGGCACGGCAATGCGCGAGACAATCTCCAGCCCCAGCGACAGCGGGCTGGCCCACAGCACCACCAGCAGCATGGTCAGGGACTCGCACACCATGCCAGCGGCAATCCCGACGCTCCAGCGCCGTGGCTTGTCAACGCGCTGGTGGATCCAGCCCGACATCAGCCCGGCCACTACGCTGGTGATCAGGCAGGGCACGGCGGTGATGCCGTGCACGTCAATGGCATAGCGGTGGATGCCGGCGATCAGGCCGGTGATGATGCCGACCCACGGGCCAAACAGGATGCCGCCAGACATCACGGCAATCACCCGCACGTTGACCAGCGATCCCTCGACATTGATGCCGGAGTAGGTGCTGAACAGCGCGAACAGGGAGAAGATGGCGGTTACCGCCGCCCGTTCACGCGGTGTGTGCTGCTCTTTTTGCAACAACTGGCGGAAGGCGCGGGTGCGGGTCAAAAAGAAGAGGCAGATCAACATCAAGGCGGCGCGATCAAACACCGCCAGCAACATCTCAAACATGGAGTGCACGACAGCTTCCCTGTGCGATGACAAGCGGCCACTATAAAGAAAAGCCACCGGCGGCGCCAGCGCCGGTGGCGGGGGGCTACGCCAGGCCGAGTTGGCGACGGCCGCGCGGGGTTAGCGTCTCCTCGGTGGCGCGATCCTGGAAATCCACCTCAAAGTCATCGGCTGCGAAGTCCGGCGGCGAGCGGCCGTCGAGGAAACTGGCCGCCTGTCCCGGCAGGTAGGCGGCGTTCTTCTCACACCAGGGGGCGGCGGCGATGTACATCACATTACTGTCAAATTCGCCGTGGTGCTCATTCTCCACCGCATGTACCACATCGCAGTGCCAAAATACCGTGTCGCCCGGCTCTAGATCCGGGATCGGCGACAGCGCCTCCAGCAGCAGCGGGTGCCACTTCTCCGACACCGAGAGCGCACGGCCGGGCGCGGCATCGCACAGTTCATCCTCCGGCACGTCATCCTGCAAGGCGCGCAGCAGGATATAGGCCATCGCATTGGCAATCGGGATCAGGTTGAGGGTGCCAGCGTGGGTGCGTTGCGGCGTCAGGGCCGTCCAGCCCTGAAAGGTGCGGAACATTGAGCAGACTGCCGGTGAGGGGAACTCGCGCACCTCGGTGCGCCCCTCGGCGGCGAAGGGATCATAGGCGCGCCAGTCGCCGCTGAACAGGTGGCGGTAGACGTGGCGGAACCCCTCATCCAGCCAGCGCTCCAGCGATCCGCCATCCACATGCGGCGACAGGCCAAGGGAGGAGGAGCGTGGCGGTCGGCGGCGGGTGCGGTCGGCGTAACTCACCACCCGCCCGGCATCGAAGTGCTGCGTGCCGTTGCTCTCCGACTGCCACAGCCGGTTAAGGAACACCTGCACCGCCTCCATCCGCTCATCCTGACGCGCCTCAACTTGCGGGCGTGACCAGTAGATGCCGTAGATTTGCGGCTTGCTGGCAGCCAGAGTGCCGAAGTAGTTGTCCTCCGCCGCCTGTTTCAGCCGCTCGACAAAGTTGTTCTGCTCCAGATAGTTGCCGATCATCTGGTTCCAGCGGCGTGCCTTCTCCTGCGGGAAGACGCCACGGATGGCGCAGGCCCCGCGCTGGCGAATCAGGGCTTTCTGCTGCTCGCTGACGCGGCCATGCAGGATGTCGTCGGCATCCAGTTGCGGCACTGGGTTCTCGCCGCGCGCCAGCTCGGCGCGGATGGCCGCCACCTGGGCGGCGACATCCTGCTCGATCTGGCGGAAAACCTCCGCATAATCAGGCAGATCGCGCCGCAATTGCTGTTTGACTTTGCGGATCGCCTCGGGAATGTTATCAATGGTCAACGCCGTCATAGGCTTCTCTCCAGCCGGTAAAAAGGGGAATAGTTGTTGCTCAGACGTTAACTATTATGGAGAGAAGGCTGGCCGAAGAAAAGGAATAAACTTTCGTTCGAAATTAATAATTCTTCATTTGAAGATCTGTGTCACGTAATCTGGAGAACCCGATGCAACTAGAGACTGCCCGACTGATCCTCTCCCCGCTGACCGAGCGCGACTGGCCGCTGTTCCAACAGCTGCAACAGAACCCGCAGGTGATGGCATTTGTCGCTGACCGCCGCGACGAGACGGAGGTGCGTCAACACTTTGAGTCGCGGCTGCCAGCCTGGAACAAAGAGAGCCACCACTGGCTCTGTCTGGTGATCCGGCTGCGCAAAACCGGCGAGGCCATTGGCGTCACGGGTTTTATGCCGGAGTGGGCACCGTACCGTCAGGCGGAGATAGGCTATATGCTGCTGCCCGCCTTCCAAGGGCAGGGCTACGCCACCGAGTCGCTGAATGCGGTATGTGATTACGCCTTTGAGCTGGGCTTCCATCGTTTGAAAGCGCTGGTGGTGGAGGGGAACCGCGCCTCGCGCCGGGTGCTGGAGAAGTGCGGCTTTGCGTGGGAAGGCACGCTGCGCGATAACTACCTGTTAGGTGGTGAATGGGAAAATGATTGGCTGCTGGCGCGCATCGCGCCTGAGTAATCGGCCATAAACGATAAAAAATTTTTATCAAAAAGTAATGTGATTGTAAAAAGTGGCTTGCCAGCGCCTCGACAGGCGATTTTTGCTGCGATATGGTCAGGTTTCGGCCGCATGAGTGCGGCCCACGTCGCTCGGACGGTCTGGGCGCCTACGTACAAGAGGAAATCATGGCTGAATCCCGCGCATTACGCCGTTTTACCCGTATTGATCGTCTTCCCCCCTACGTCTTCAACATCACCGCTGAACTGAAAATGGCGGCGCGCCGCCGTGGTGAAGACATCATCGACTTCAGCATGGGCAACCCGGATGGCGCCACGCCGCCGCATATCGTGGAGAAGCTCTGCACCGTTGCCCAGCGTGATGACACCCACGGCTACTCCACCTCGCGCGGCATCCCACGCCTGCGCCGCGCCATCTCCCGCTGGTACGCCGACCGCTATCAGGTGGAGATTGACCCGGAGAGTGAAGCGATCGTCACCATCGGCTCGAAAGAGGGGCTGGCGCACCTGATGCTGGCGACGCTGGATCACGGCGACACCGTGCTGGTGCCCAACCCGAGCTACCCGATCCATATCTATGGCGCGGTGATTGCCGGCGCGCAGGTGCGCTCGGTGCCGCTGACTGAGGGCGTGGACTTCTTTGGCGAGCTGGAGAGGGCGATTCGCGAGTCGATTCCGCGCCCCAAAATGATGATCCTTGGCTTCCCCTCCAACCCGACTGCACAGTGCGTGGAGCTGGATTTCTTTGAGCGGGTGGTGGCGCTGGCGAAACAGTATGACGTGCTGGTGGTGCATGATCTGGCCTATGCCGACATCGTCTACGATGGCTGGACGGCCCCCTCCATCATGCAGGTGCCGGGTGCGAAGGATATTGCGGTGGAGTTCTTCACCCTCTCCAAAAGCTACAACATGGCAGGCTGGCGGGTCGGCTTTATGGTGGGCAACCCAGAGCTGGTGAGCGCGCTGGCGCGCATCAAGAGCTACCATGACTACGGCACCTTTACGCCGCTCCAGGTGGCGGCGATCGCCGCGCTGGAGGGAGACCAACAGTGCGTGCGGGACATTGCCGAGCAGTACCGCCAGCGGCGCAATGTGCTGGTGCGTGGGCTGCATGAGGCGGGCTGGATGGTCGAGAATCCCAAGGCGTCAATGTATGTCTGGGCGAAAATCCCCGAACCCTATGCCCACCTGGGGTCACTGGAGTTCGCGAAAAAGCTGCTGGCGGAGGCCAAGGTATGCGTCTCGCCCGGCATTGGCTTTGGTGACTATGGCGATACCCACGTGCGCTTTGCCCTGATCGAGAATCAGGACCGCATCCGCCAGGCGGTGCGCGGCATCAAGGCGATGTTCCGCGCAGATGGCCTGCTGCCAGCCACCCGCCACACCGAGGGTGCCAAACCCTGATGCCATCGGGGGCGGCACGCCGCCCCCAGCCTCTCACTCGAGCAGCATGATGAAGGTGCCCAACCACAGCGCCATCATAAAAGAGAGGCCCATAAACAGATATTTCACATCTCACTCCTGAATACACGCCGGCCACCTGGGTTACGGCGCATCAAATAAACAGCCGATCAGGCTGCGGCGACCCTAAACCTCCCACTGATCCTGCCGCTCTGCGCAGCGCGCGAGGGGTTATATCAGGGAGAAGATCACAGCCCAAAACAGAACACAAAAGGTAAAAATGCACAGCCAGGTCAGGCGACGACTCATCATGTTGATTATCTTGCTGAGAGCGGATGCAGTGAGTATCGGCCGTGCCACCCGAAACTTTAGCTCCCTCACAAAAAAGCAAAAGATTAGCGTTTCTGGATGGATCACCAGTCCATTTATAGAAAAAATATAGTTATGATTGTGACTTATTAGTCAGATTAAAGCTTTTAACATCTGAAAATTTGGGGTAACCGTTGGTTTTTCAACAGTTATTAGCGGGAAAGGGTTTAGAGCATAGACAAACTATTATGAATTTTAATTAAAACTACTCTGCCGATCTGTATAAAATAGAGCGCTCTTATGGTGGTTCCCGACATTGGGAAAGAATTTCAGGCAGGTTGAGGGTCGGATTCCCCTGAATCACCATGAAATTTTTTAATCCTTACACTGCCAAATGGGAGTGGGTGGACAGGATGGCAGGCAGAAATCCCATTTTCCGTTTACGCTTAAAAGGTTACCACGCTGGTCGCGGCCAGCAGCGGGCCTGATGCAGCAGTGTATCCCTTCACCATGGAAAAAGTAGTGGTTCAGTGAGGCAGTACCGAACAAACGCCGCACCAAAAATCAGTGCCGGGTTCGCCCACAAAAAACTGATAATGGTTTTGCAGGCTGGGGTAGCAATGTCAACACAATGGTCACCGCCCGCGTTATTTCCCGACGCCCGTGTGACGCTTTTTTATGAGTGAGGTACATGAATAATTTTTACTTCATCTGTCAGCATTGTGGAGGTGAAGATTTTGAGTCTTTGGACCAATCTAAAGTTTCTGGTACATCTCCTGTCTATGTATGTTGTGACTGCGGTCATGCAGTAACTCAAGAGGATATTCAAAAGTTTCATCATCTTATCCATGATGAAAGTATTAGTTGGCTGGCGGACTAAATCCAGCGGCAATAACAGCCCAGGCTATTTTGCGCGTTATTCATTCAACCTGTTGCCTTGCAGGGATGCGCACTCCTCTTTCGTCACACATTATTTCTCTATATCACCGGGGGTTGCCGCCATCACATGGTTGGGTAACCCTCCGCTATTCTCCCTCTCTTTAACGCACCTATTAACCCTGTTTTTATCCTGGTTAAATATCTACCAGTAAAAGTGTTCTTTTTTCCGCTGTCTATTGCCCTAATAATGAACACTCTATTTAGGACGTATTAATTTCTCCAGACGATATCAGAGATAAACCGGTTTTTACTGAAATGTCGTTAAATATTGAGATGGTATCGGTTCACGTGTGCATTTCTGCCTGAATATGACGAGAAGTCTTGTTGATCAGGTGGGGCCAGTAAATAGGGCCTGACTGTGATAGCGTCAGGCCCTATTGCAGAGCGGGAGAGGCCATGTCAGCTTCTCCCGCACGTGCTTACCGGTTATAGGGACTCAACACCGGGCCAATCTTCACGATGACCACGCCCTGTTTCATCACCACGGCGTCGCGGTTAGGCCATGACGCCATGTCTGTGCCGTCAGCGATAGCCCGATCAACCTGCTCAGGAGAAGGGCGCAAGAAATCGGCAATGTTGCTGACCTTAAAGTAGTTATAGATACGATTATTATAGCCGCCATCCCAACGGAAGAATGATGCGCCAAAGGTATCAGCCCTGGACAGTTTCCAGGTGTTTTTAGGCTCATAAGCACCATAGAAAAGACCGGGTTTTTATCAATATCGAACTGCGGATACTTCTGGTAGATCGTATCCAGCATCATTTTTGCCGCATGTTCATCGCTGGCCCGAGCCATGTAATCACTATAAAAAAGTTGGTTAGAAGCCGCAGAACCGCAGGCAAGCAGAATGGCGCATACAGCTATGCCTAAGGTTTTACTGCGCAGGGCCATAATAGCCAGCGTAATTAATCCGGCAAACACCACAGACAGTTGTGTCATGGTGCGCGGTGGCAGATAGGAACCCAACAGCACATTCAGGATAAAAGGCGACGCCAATGCAGCCAGCGAGAACAGGGTGATATAAAACGCTCTCCGGCCTGACCAGAAGGAGGCCAGGATAATTATCACAAAGGCGAGCAGGGACAGGATTTCAGGCGTTGCAGTGGATAATGGCGACATGCTTTGAAGCCATAACACAGTGAGAGCAGAAGCAGATAGAGAGACAGGTGGGCAATAACTGAATGGCGTCCCCCTGCAAACACCTAATCGATAAAGCAGGGATTTTAATTGTATTAGCTCAGACCTGATCTGACAGCTACCGGTTATTTATACAGGTATCTGTCAGATTACATCTGGTTTAAATTTTTTTCAGCCCAGATGCGCTTCCCATCAAGCAATAGACTCCGTTGACCTCCGGGTTCAGTGCCATCTGACGCCGTCCCTGCCACTGATCGTCTGAGAGGATCTGGTAGACCCAGTGATACTCCCGTGCAGCATCAAGGGCATGGCTGAGTCGGTACAGGCCCGGCTGATCTTCCAGAGTACCGGTGGTTGCCTGCCAGAGAAAATTGAGTTTGAAGGGGAGTTTTGCCCTGACGCACAGGGTTCTGCCCTGTTTCAGCAGCCAGTCACTATCCCGGGCCACTTCCGGGGGGAAACGTCGGGTACGTTTGGCTTCCGCCAGCCAGCGGGTGATAAAGAGATTCTGCTGGGCCTCGGAGCTGGCAATTCCATCCAGACGGCAGTGTGAAGGGCGACCAGCGCGTACCAGGTCATATGGGCCATTGCTGTTGCCTGCCCAGTGTTGAGCATCAGGCTTGCGCAATACGATGATAACAAATTCATTGCCCTGACGTGCACATTGAGATGTACCAGAAGAGGGCGGGCATTAACTGAAAAGCCAGTTGCCACCGCGCTGATACGTTCCCGAAATTGCTGGGGGAGTGTCTTCAGGGAGCTGGCTAACGGGACGTCGTGCTAATGGTTATGCTCACAGTATTTTTCTTTATATATAATCCAGGGTGATTTCATTTTATTCATTCCCTGGTTAAATGAATTAAGTGATAAATGCCTTGGTGTTTATTGCAATTTAAATATAACGGCGTGTGAGTATTTTACCCGCTTACTGTGTCTCATCTTGTCGAATGCTGAATTTAGGATTTTTCACATTATATTATGATTTTTTGATCATAATTCATCGCCTTGATTTCTTGAAGTGTAAATATAAATTATTAATATACGACAGTGGTGCTAGTCTGTAATCTCAGGCACGGCGCGGCATGGCGTATAAACATCCCTGCTGACATCAGATGACGAATTAACTAATCGGTGTTGTCCTGTTTACTTACGAATGGCGCAGCGTAATAATAAGCGGCCTGCCGTTATATCTGTTGCATGCCCGTTATCTGGCAGGAAGCTCAATTCATATTTACAGGAGAGTAAGCTGATGAGCCAGAGCTTTCAGAATGAGATACCGAAAGCGCGCGTTAATATTTCGTTAAATTTACACACGGGAGGCGCGCAAAAGAAGGGTGAGCTTCCGCTGAAACTATTGAGCGTCGGCGAATTCAGTAACGGCAAGGCCACCGGTGCCCTGTCAGAAAGAAGTAAAGTAAACGTTAATAAGAATAATTTTAATGCGGTATTATCAGATTTAAACCCGGAAGTGAATCTGACCGTAAAAAATACCCTTGCTGACGACGGCTCTGAAGAAAATATCCATCTGAGCTTCCAGGAGATGAAGGACTTTGAGCCAGAAGCCATTGCCCGCCAGGTGCCGCAGCTGAAAGCAATGTTAGCCATGCGTAATTTGCTTCGCGATCTTAAATCCAACCTTCTGGACAATACCACCTTCAAACGCGAATTTGAAAAAATCTTGAAAGACCCCGCCTTAAGCGACGAACTGCGTAACGAAATCAATGCGCTCGCCCCGTCCCAGGATTAATAAGTCATTACTGGAAATTTTAACGGAATAACTGGAAAGAATGCTTATGTCAGTCAATAACGAATCCCAGAACCAGACGGCGGGTGCAACCCTTGAAAAAACACTGCCAGCCGGTGGTGTATATGCCTCACTGTTCGAAAAAATTAATTTAACGCCAGTTTCAACAATGACAGAGCTGGACGGTTTTGAAGACAATACCGTTATGGCAGAAACCTCTGCTGATGCGCGCGTAACGGCAGCCATTCAAGTCTTTATGCAGGTGCTGCAAAAATCCGGCCAGAAAGTCGAGAAGCTGGATAAGGCCCTGCTGGACAGCCACATCGCAGAACTGGATTTCCAGATCAGCCGTCAGCTTGATGAAATTATGCACAACGAGACCTTTCAACAGGTCGAATCTGTCTGGAGGGGACTGAAATCCCTCGTGGATAAAACTGACTTCAGACAGAATGTTAAGCTGGAAATACTTGATATATCTAAAGAAGCACTGCGCCAGGACTTTGAGGACTGCCCGGAAATTATCCAGAGCGGGTTATACCGTCAGACATACATTTCTGAGTATGACACCCCGGGTGGCGAGCCTATTGCTGCTGTCATCTCTGCGTATGAATTCGATGCCTCAGCCCAGGATGTCGCGCTGTTGCGCAACATTTCTAAAGTTTCCGCTGCTGCCCACATGCCGTTTATCGGCTCTGCCGGCCCGAAATTCTTCCTCAAGGAGTCAATGGAAGAAGTGGCAGCCATCAAGGATATCGGTAACTACTTTGACCGCGCTGAGTACATCAAGTGGAAATCCTTCCGCGAGACGGACGATGCTCGCTATATCGGCCTGGTGATGCCGCGCGTGCTGGGTCGCCTGCCGTATGGCCCGGACACCGTGCCCGTACGCAGCTTCAACTATGTCGAAGAAGTCAAAGGCCCGGATCACGATAAGTACCTGTGGACCAACGCCTCGTTTGCGTTCGCATCCAACATGGTTCGCAGCTTCATTAACAACGGCTGGTGTGTGCAAATTCGTGGCCCGCAGGCCGGTGGTGCCGTCCAGGATCTGCCAATCCATCTGTACGACCTCGGTACTGGCAACCAGGTGAAGATCCCGAGTGAGGTGATGCTCCCGGAAACCCGTGAGTTTGAATTCGCTAACCTTGGCTTCATTCCCCTGTCGTACTACAAAAACCGCGACTACGCATGCTTCTTCTCGGCGAACTCCACGCAGAAACCGGCGCTGTATGACACCACCGATGCGACCGCCAACAGCCGTATCAATGCCCGTCTGCCGTATATCTTCCTGCTGTCGCGTATTGCCCATTATCTGAAGCTGATTCAGCGCGAAAACATCGGTACCACCAAAGACCGTCGTCTGCTGGAGCTGGAGCTGAACACCTGGGTGCGCACGCTGGTGACTGAAATGACCGATCCAGGCGACGAGCTGCAGGCTTCCCACCCGCTGCGCGATGCGAAAGTGGTGGTGGAAGACATTGAAGACAACCCGGGCTTCTTCCGCGTGAAACTCTATGCGGTGCCGCACTTCCAGGTGGAAGGGATGGACGTCAACCTGTCACTGGTTTCCCAGATGCCAAAAGCCAAGTCGTAAAGCGAGGGGAGATCAGGGATGAAAATTCATCGTCCGTTATGGAATGAAGGGGCCCTTCTGGCCCCTCAGCAGTTCCAGCAGCAGTCTGAATGGGATGCATTTTCCCGGGCCGGTATTGCCGCCCGCGGAAATGCTTTCCCCTGGGGCGTTGGTCGGGTTGAGCTGGATGAGGCCATGCTGGCATCAGGCCGTGTACAGGCGCAGTCACTGCGCCTGTGGCTCCCGGATGACACGCTGATAGATACCCGCCACAGCGATCTGCCTCCTGCGCCACGCGAGGTTGAGGTGTCTGCCTCTGCTGGCAATGCCCCGGTCACTGTTTACGTTGCGCTGCCGGTGATGCAGGCCGGGATCGTGAATGTCCAGACCGATACACAGCCAGCAGAGCGTCCGTTGCGCTATGCAGAGGCCTGGGAGACGATCGCCGATCGCTTCGGTCAGGAAGAAGAGTCGATGGCGGTGGCCCGCTTTAACCTGGCGTTCCGCTTTGATCATGAAGACAACAGTGCCTGGGATACCTGCGCCATTGCCCGTCTGTTGCAGGATGGGCAGGGGGGCTGGCGTCTGGATCCGGACTTTATCCCGCCTATGGCGCTGTTCTCGGCAAGTCGTAATCTGTGTGAGCGCCTGGCACTGCTGAATCGCCAGCTGCGATCCCGCCGCCAGCGTCTGATGTCCATGCGTCGTGAGAGCAACGACAGGATGGCCGATTTTGCGGTCGCTGATGTTTCGCTTTTCTGGCTCCTGAATGCCCTGAACTCCCATGCCCGGGTGCTCTCGGAGTATGAGCGTTTCCCTGACCGACATCCTGAGCAGGTCTGGGCGGAACTGGCGCGTCTGGCCGGCAGCATGCTGACGTTTTCGCTGGAGCACGATCTGGATGCCATTCCGGGGTATGACCACCGGGCACCGGAAAAGACCTTCCCGCCGCTGTTTGATCTCATCAGTGAGCTACTGGAAGCCAGCCTGCCGTCACGAGTGGTCGCGGTCAGGATGGATCGTCTGGATCCGGAGACCTGGAAAGCGGTACTGCATGATATTCGTCTGCGCGATGAAGCGGATTTTTACCTTTCCGTACGAGCCAGTCAGCCAGCATGGCAGATTGCCGAACGGTTCGCAGAGATGTGTATTGCCGGTGCCCCGGCGAATGTCGGTGAAGTATCCGGCGTGGCCGTCGAGGGAATTGGCCTCATTGCCCTGAGCCGAGTCCCGGCTGCACTGCCGGTGCGTCTGGAGAACCAGTACTTTGTACTGGACATGGGGAGTGCTGCGGCCCGCGAAATGCTCGATCAGGGGGTGTGCGTATTCTACGTTCCATCCCTGCTCGGCGAGCTGGAGCTTGAACTGTTTGCGGTGTTGCGCTCATGAATAAGGTTATCGACATTGATGCCCTGATGGCGGAGACCTGGCTAACCGTGGCGCAGTTGCGCCATGGTGGGAAGGTGACGGACGGCCCTGCGCTGTATGCGGCCTGCAAAGCGCAGGTGGAAAGCGTACGTGAGGCGCTGGAGCGCGCCGGGCTGGGTGCGGAAAGTATTGATCACATCACTTATGCCCAGTGCGCCCTGCTGGACGAAACCGTCATGAATCGTAAACCGGTGGCTCAGCAAGCGGAAAATGCGCAAGCGGCAGTATCCGGCGACAGTGCCTCCGATGCGCTGAATATGACCCTGGATGCGGGGCAACGCGCCTGGCGTTCTGCGCCACTGCAGGCGGTTTACTTCGGATCCCTGAGAGCGGGCGGGGCCTTGTATGATCGTATCGCGGAGGTACTGCGTCAGCCCGCGCCGGAGCCTGCGGTGCTGACCTGCTACCAGCGGGTGCTGGCGCTAGGGTTCCAGGGGCAATACAGTCTCTCGGGAGTCGGGCAGTCACAGCGTGATGAGGTGATCGCCGCCCTGAATGAGCGTGTGCCGCCGCTGGAAACGGGCGCATCACTGGTGGTTCAGAAGACCGGACGCCGTCGTTATAACCTGCTGCGGTCCGTCTGGTTCTGGATTGTACTGGCGGTGATCCTGACCGGTGCGGTGTGGCTGGGTGGTCATCTGTGGTTGCAGGATCTGCTGCACCAGCAACTGCCGGAGCTGCCCTGATGCGTGGAAAAACCTTCGTCCGGGCTGCCCTGCCGGTAGTGCTCTGCCTTGCCGCCGTGCTGTGGCTGGTATGGGGATTCCTGACCTGGCCGGTTGTCGGGAAAGCCTTCCTGACCCTGGTGGCCTTGCTGGTTGCGGGCATGCTTGCTCGCCGCCGTTACCGTCAACAGCGACCGGTACAGCTGGCTGATGAGGCCGGAATTTTCCCGCCCGACAGTCATACCGGACCGGTGGTGCTGGTCTGCGGGGATGTGGATGATGCCATGTTTGCGGCAGGCCCGACACGTGGCACGGCGCAGGGCTGGTATCTGCGGATTGCGGAACTGACCGGACTCACGCCTTTTGCAGAGCGTCTGCTGGCCCGTACGCCGACGATGGCCGGCCAGCTCACCGTGATGTACCGCTGTTTGCCGGACCAGCATGAAGATGAGGCGTTGTTGCGCGCCTCCCTGAAAGCGCTGCGTCTGCAGATGAAGCAGTTACGGGACCTGACCGGCTATAGCGTGCCGGTGGTTTTGAACACCGAATTCAGCGGCCCTGATACGCCCTGGATAGTGGTGCGGGGCAATACGGCCCTGGTGTGTCCGGAAGACGAATCTGCCGTCACCCTCAGCGAATGGCAGCAGTCCCCGCAGACGGCCTTTATTCATCCATACCTGACTCAGGCGACATCGTTGCTTCATTCTGTGATGCTGGATGAACTGGGTAAAGCGGACAGGCTGTGTCCGGCCGTACGACCGTTTGCTGTCACCCTGCGTCTCGGGTCGGTATCCACCTCAACAGCCGCGCTGTGGCCACAGTTATTGTTCCGTCAGACCCGCATTGCTCCTGCCAGGCGTGTTACTGCCTATGAGTCCCGCTGGCATTTTGCCGATGCGGTGCTCCCTCTACTGGCCCCGTATACCACCCCGTTGCAGGGCGGGAAAACCGGGCGTCGGGTAGTGATGGTTCTGCTGTTCTGCGCCCTGGGGGCCATTGCCCTGTCCGTGCGGCATAACCAGTCGCTTATCCGCACGGTCAGCGCCGACCTTCAGCGTTGGCAGGCTATCCCGATGACCCACTATGCCCCGAAAGCGCAGGCCCTGCATGCCCTGCAACAGGATGCACTGCTGCTGGAGCGCTGGCAGCGTCAGGGCGAACCCCATCGCTACGGGCTCGGACTGTATCCGGGCAACCGCCTGTGGCTGGCGGTGCAGCAGGCCATTGATACCTATGTGCCTCCGCCGCCACCGCCAAAACCGAAGCCAAAGCCGATACCGAAAATTGTCCGTCTCGACAGTATGTCGCTGTTTGACTCCGGCAAAGCGGTACTGAAAACCGGCTCCACCAAAATGCTGGTCAATTCGCTGGTCGGCATCAAGGCGAAACCGGGCTGGCTGATTGTGGTCGCGGGTCACACCGATAACACCGGTAATGCACAGCTGAACCAGACGCTATCGCTTGAGCGTGCCGCAGCGGTACGCGACTGGATGCGTGACACCGGTGACGTGCCGGAAAGCTGTTTTGCGGTGCAGGGCTATGGCGCAAGCCGTCCGATTGCAACCAATGACACGCCGGATGGGCGCGCGCTCAACCGCCGTGTCGAAATCAGTCTGGTACCGCAGGCGAATGCCTGTCAGATACCCGGCTATACCCAGGCGCCATCGCAGGATGATGGCGCATCACAACACAATCGAGAGTAATTCCATGGCAATCCCTGTTTATCTTTGGCTGAAAGACGACGGCGGCGCGGACATTAAAGGGTCTGTGGACGTTCAGGATCGTGATGGCAGCATCGAGGTTGTCGCTCAGCAGCATACCCTGTACATCCCGACTGATAACAACACCGGCAAGCTGACCGGAACCCGTATCCACACGCCGTTTATGTTCACCAAGGAAATCGACTCCTCCAGCCCGTATCTGTACAAGGCAGTGACCACCGGCCAGACCCTGAAATCAGCAGAGTTCAAGTGGTACAAAATCAATGACGCCGGTCAGGAAGTCGAATACTTCAACACCAGACTCGAGAATGTGAAGGTGGTGAAAGTGAATCCATTAATGCATGACGTTAAGGATCCTGCTTACGACAAGCACAACCATCTGGAGCAGATTGAACTGCGTTACGAAAAAATCACCTGGACCTACAAAGACGGCAACATCATTCATTCCGATTCCTGGAACGAACGCGCCACCGCGTAATGACCTGCCGTGCCTGGTGCTGCAGGGTTGTTGTTTAGAGTAACGCCTGATGCGGATGGGGAAACCTGTCTGCAGCTTTTTGTAAAGCCCCTTTGTGCTGAGGGGACAGTGTAAAAGTGAACATCCAAAAATCTGGCCTAATGCGCTTAGGGCTCCTTACTAAAAGGAAAAGCGATGGGCGGTAGCGTGCCTGAATAAACCAGACTTATTTCTGAGATATAAAAGGAGAAAATTATGCCATATGTTTTTGATGATTCAGCTCCCAGGCAGCGCTGGGGAAAAGGACAATCATCCAGTGTGCCGCCTGCCGGAATGCGGAAATATCACAACTGGCGTAGATATATTCTGGCCGGCTATTCTCCGGCAGACGCTGCAAGACTTGTGGGAGATATGAATTATGAAATATTGAAGTACAGCGGTAATCTCTGTTCTGTCCGGCTTACATCCCAGCACAGGGTTTTATTCTCGATTGTAGGAGAGCACGTAACGATCCTGGAAATTGGCGGCCATTATTAGACCCGGCCCAAATCAAAAAACACACCATTGAATCGTCGCATTTCAGATGCTGCAACCCTGCCTGAAAGGGCATTAATTGTGTGCAGTGAGGATCTTCCGGTTGGGGATATCTGAAATCGATAGTCCCCATACGGTAAAACCCGCTAGTGCGAGTCAGAATGAAGAAAGCCTTTATGGAGCACTACTCATCAACCTTATTACGCCGCCTGAACCGTCAGACGCCATTCAGACCCTGATGCAGGAGGCGTGGTTGATTGCCTCGCTTAACGGTGAAGCGCAAATCCGAAGCCAGCATCTGTTGATGGCCCTGGTGGAAAAGCAGAGCCTGGTGCGCTGCGATGGTCTGTGGCCGCTGCTGACGCTCGGTCAGAGTCAACTGGAACGCCTGCGTCCGCTGCTCGATGCGCAGTCGGACGAGCGTCCGGACGTGCAGCAGGAAGCAGAGCTGGCGCAGAGCCACGGCGGTGACGTGGCGTTTGTCGGCCGTCCTGCCGGTGCAGAACTGAAAGAGGGGGAGCTGAATCCGGCGCTGCAGAATGCGCTGGATAAATTCACCCTCGACGTCACTGCCAAAGCGAAAGAGGGCAAGATTGACCCGGTATTTACCGGCGCACGCAACATCGACAGTCTGCTCAATCAACAAATTCTGCCGGTGCTGAGTCAGCAGCTGCTGACCCACATGGCGGCGAAACAGAAACCACACTCTCTGACGCTCGGCTGGAATGACGAACAGGGGGTTGGTCTGGAATTTGATGCTGCGAATTCATAACGCAGAACTTAATTATTCATGACTGGCAACGGAATGTTGCTATTACTGCAAGTAAAAAAGGAATCAAAACAATGAAGTTTATGAAATTCATCCCCGCAGTTATTTCTCTGGCCTTTACAGCAAATGCTTATGCAGGTTTTTTCAGTTCATCTGATGATTTTAAATGTGGTAGAGAGGATGCCGTTAAAGCCCTCTCTGATACATTCCGTAGTGATGCTTCCGGGGTACTGCAAAGTGATTATCTGACAAAATCTAAATACAGATATGATAAACCCGTTGCAGATTATCAGAATAAGCTTAACAGCCTGGTGGTTGACGTAAGTAATGTCTCAACGTCTGGTGACGGCAGCTATGGTCTGAATTGTAGCGCAACGGTTTCAGTGAAAGTACCACAAGAAGCACTGGATGTGGTGAGCAGTAGTCCAAATTATTTGCATTACGTAACAGGTGCCTACGGCAAGCTCAACAGTGGAAGTGTGGTCTGGAGCGATGTGAGTTACAGCGCCAAACTTGCAGATAATGGTAAGGATGTCATCTTTAGCCAATTTAACCGTACTGACTTATCTGATGTTCTATTTAATATCAGCGTGTTATCAGTTAATAAAGATCAGATTATTAACGCTCACTCCCAAAACATTTTGGATTCGGCTAAGGCAGAATATAAGAGTTCCGACCGTGAGCTTAATTCGGCATGGCGGGACCTTCCTGATTCAGCGAAAAATGCACTGAAAAAAGAACAGCTGGCATGGGTGAATGGAAAAGTGACTAAATGTGGGAAATTGTCGGATGCGGAATCGAATAGTGTTGATATGAAACGCCGCATTGAAATTTATCAGTGCCAGACGAAAATGACCAATGAGCGCATTAATTTCCTCAGTGGCAATGATTAATTGATTGTCGCTGGTGTTCTGTAAGGGAGGTAAAGGATGAGTAATACTACTATCGGTCTGGCACTAAAGAAAATCGATGAAGCCCTGGGGCTGTCCCGCTATCGCGTGGATGTCCATGAGTGCCCGCATTTTCTCGATGTTCTGCGCTTTCGTGCCAGTGAAACCCTGAGCCAGCCGTGGCGTTACGATGTCACCGTCACCTGTGCGGCGAATATTGCCGGCAGTGAGCTGATGCTCAAACCTGCTTCTTTTACCTTCCAGACGCCACTTTATGACGGTACGCCGGCGGTGCCGGTGCGCACGGTGTATGGCGTGGTGGATGATTTCCGCCGCATCTCCGCATCGGGGGATGAAATCACCTACGCCCTGCGATTGGTGCCCCGTATAGCCCTGATGCAGCATACCGAGCGCTGTGCGGTCTATCTGAACCAGTCGGTGCCGGAAGTGGTGGAGCAAATCCTGCGTTCCCACGGGCTGGAAGGTCCTGATTTTGAGTTCCGGCTCTCCCGTGAGTATCCATCCCGGGAGCTCATTACCCAGTGGCGTGAAATGGACCTGGCCTTTGTTCAGCGTCTGCTGGCCGAAGTGGGTATCTTCTGGCGCTTTAAAATGGACAGCCGTCTTGAACAGGACGTGGTGATTTTCCAGGACAGCCAGCAACAGTATGAATTTGGTGTCACCCTGCCATTGCGCAATCAGGCCGGGATGAGTGACAGCGGGCAGGAGAGCATCTGGGATGTTCAGACTGGTTGCAATGTCGTGAGCGGGAGTGTGGCCACCCGTGACTACAACTACCGTGAAGCACTGAAGCCACAGGACAGTTCCGAAAGCATTTTCAGTAAGGCAGGGATCACCACCGGGGAAACGTATCATTATGCGGAACCTTTCCTGACAGAAGGTGATACTGACAGCACAGAGACCGGGGCATATTTCGCCCGTCTGCGTCACGAACGCATTCTGAATGCGCAATATCACGTCACCGGGCATTCCTCCAGCCCTCATCTGGCTCCGGGTCAGGTACTGGAAACGGACGGAACGCTTCCCAATACCGTAAAAGAAGGCATCGTCATCACCACGGTGCGCGCCAGCGGTTCGCGCAAAAGTAGCTTTACGCTGACCTTTGAGGGTATCCCGTATAGCGAAACCGTCTGCTATCGTCCGGCGTTGCTCAATCGCCCTGTGATATCCGGCTCGCTGCCTGCCCGGGTGGAAAGCACACAGAAAGGTGACACCTATTCCTGGCTCGACCCGGAAGGGCGCTACCGTGTGAAGCTGGACTTTGACCGCAGCAGTACTGAACACGGTTATGCCTATCTGTGGCTGCGGCTGGCTAAACCCTATGCCGGTGATACCTACGGATTCCACTCCCCGCTTCTTGACGGAACGGAAGTGGCCGTCATTTTTGATAACGGGGATCCGGATCGGCCCTACATCGCCTATGCCTTGCACGACTCAGAACATCCGGACCATGTCACCAGTGACAATCATACGCGGAACGTGTGGCGTACCCCGGCGAACAATAAGTTGCGGATGGAGGATAAGCGCCAGGAAGAGCATATCAAGCTCGCGACGGAATATGGCAAAACGCAACTGAACATGGGACACCTGGTCAATGGCCAGCGTGAAAAACGCGGTGCCGGTTTTGAACTGCGTACGGACGAGCATGGCGCAGTTCGGGCTGCTAAAGGGCTGTTCCTGACAGCGGATGCCCAGGCCAAAGCCCAGGGCCCGGTGCTGGAAATGGCCCCTGCCATTAGCCAGATTAACCAGGCCAACAGCCAGATGCAGGCGCTGAACAGCGCTGCTGAAGCCGCCGGAGCGCTGGTCTGCGACATCAATACCCAGATTAGCCTCGTGACCGACAAAATTAAGGACCTCCAGTCTTCGGTCCTGCTGGGTAGTGCTCCGCAGGGGGTAGCATTTACTTCAGGTGAACATCTTCAGCTCAGCAGCACCCGCAATACAATGATTAATGCCGGTCAACATCTTGATATCGGTGCGATGAAAAATCTGTCTGTAACGGTAGAAAAAGCCCTGGGTATGTTTGTCCATAAAGAAGGGGCTAAGTTGGTTGCCAACCAGGGAGACATCGAGATTCAGGCTCAGCACAACACGATGGCCCTGTTTTCTGAAAAACAACTGACGGTGACCAGTAGTGAAGATGAAATTATTATCAGCACCCCGGCAACGCTGACGCTTAATGGTGGCGGGTCTTACCTGAGGCTGAGTAAGAACGGTATTGAACACGGCTCATCTGGTGAGTTCATTATGAAGACGTCTGACTATCTGGTACCAGGCTCAGGCGCAAATCTCCCCAACGAAACACCCAATTTCAGCCTGACGGATATCACTCAGGAAAGCAAAATCAGCAGCAAGTCTTTTAATGACTAAGGGCTGATGATGGATACATTAATTCCTCACATGCGTAATGTGTTTTAATTTGCGTTTTTGCTTTGTTTATCAAATTTTACACTGGCATCCGGGCAAACAAGCCCAGAAAGCATCGTGTGCAATTTTTATAAGTCATATTTGAAAGAAGAATCATCGGACAACAGTCGACTTCCCAGCCAATATGTTTCTGATGAATTAATGAAAAGCATTAACGACTCAATGATGTGTGCTTATGATTCTGATGAGTCAGTGTCGGCAGAAGAACTCGAAGGGAAATGTTCACAAAAGTGCGAATGCAAGCAGTATAAAGGACGTTATATTTGTAACTGGCATGGTGCTTGGGTTGATACTGACGTTAATTATTTTACAAAATCACAAGATATTTATCCTTCATGGAAAGCAAGTATAAGTAATTTCGATGTATCTCAGAAAGAGAATGACTCTTCAGTCAACGTTATTTTAGGAGCGGGTTCCGAGCCTAAAGTTAAATTTAAGGTTATGCTAGAAAGAATTGATGGGAAGTGGAAAATCACCAGCGTAACGGAACAATAAGAACGTAGTCATTTTCTAAATTTCTCACCTCGACTACTTATACAAATGCCAACATATCTACGGAGAGACGTTCATGTTGAAGAAGATTATTTTTGCTTGCTGCTTATTCTGCGTGGCCAATATAGCCTCAGCTTCAGCAAACGATAGTTCAATGCCTCGTGAAATTGTAGCAAATTTTTATCATGATTACCTTGTTGCGTCTGAAATGCCTGATATGGAATCAGCTGATAAACTAACTCAAAAAGCTATTTTTGAATATACAACTGAGCATCTAAGAAGTCTGCGAGATAATGATGAATCGGGTGCTGATTATTTTGTCGATGCTCAGGATATATGTGAAGAATGGAAAGACAGCATTAATGTGGAAACTGTTTCAGAGAATGACCAGGTCGCACAAGTGAAGCTAACATTAGGATATGGTAAGGGCGTATCCCTGTATGCCGTTAACCTGATTAAAGCAAACGGGGACTGGTTAATGGATTCTGTTAAGCCCATATCCCATAGTAGTATTTATTGCCCTCGACAAGCAGAGGGGGGAGAATAAATGCTGGACAAGAATGTAGCAGTTAGTTTTTTAAACACTCAAGCCCTAGCTAGAGCGAAAATTAACGCTGAAAATTTTAAAAATGGCATAGATAAAAAGCTTAAATATGGCGAGTCAAAATGTGCCCGCTATGTTAAAAAAGCATTAATCGCTGGAGGGGTATCTGCAAAAAAATCAGGAATTGAATCAGCTAAAAATTATGGCCCATGGCTGCTTGAAAATAACTTTAAAGTTGTAGATAACGCTACAACAGTGCGTACTGGCGGTGTATTCACAATTTCTGGTCAGCAAGTGGGGGATGTTGTCGTAATCCAGGCAGCACCACATCATGTGCATGGTCATATGGCGATGTTTAATGGTACACACTGGGTATCTGATTTTGTCCAGGAAAGGGGGTTCTATCCTGCCCAGATATATCGTGATCAAAACATACCCTATGCACTTTATCGTTATGGCAATAATACCACATCAGAGCAGAACGCCTCGGCTACCCAAAAAGGAAAAATTAAAATTGTCTGGCCGATCCCCTCCAATAGCAGGGGGAGTGAGTTCAATAATCAGGAAGAAATCCTCTCTCATGTCGGTGGTGAATCCACCGGGCAGTATATGATTGGCCGCAGTGGCATGTGGCATGGCGGTATACATATCACACATGCAACGACCCCGTGGTGTGCTCTCAGTGGCAAAGCCCCGCTGGAGGCATTCGATTTCCCGGTTGCTTTTAAAGGTGAGCAGGCTGTGCGATGCATGGCTGATGGGGAAGTGGTTGCTTATCGTGTCTGCAAGGATTATCTGACGCTTGCATGGGAATCCGGCCCGCTTAGTTTTTCCGGTTCGTTTGTTCTGGTTAAGCACTTTATTCAACCGGGGGAGAAAGAATCCAGCGGGCTGCATTTCTATACCCTGTATATGCACCTGGCCCCCTATTCAGCCTATAGTGTCAAACCGGTGGAAACAAAGTGGATAGTCCAGGATACGCTTACTGCCTACGATCCAGAATGGGTCATGACCGCCAGTACCAACAATAAAAGTACCAGTGAAAGCTATCGCAAGGGCACGATTCCAAAAGGATCTATTGTTGAGTGGGATAAAACAGACAGCGGCCTCCATACCGTTGCATTTAATAAGCGAGAGTATGGCCTTGTTACCTTTGTTAGCCTCTCAGAACAGGCGTTGAAAAAGGGCAAGAAAACATCTCTGAAACCAGGGCAGCAATACTGGATGCTTGTGGACAAAAACAACTTGTCTCCTGGTACTGATGGGGTGGTACAGCCTTCCTGGTGGCAGAAACTCATGCCGCCAGCAAAAGAAGCGATGAAATTTGACCAGGTCGTATGCCCGACTCCCTTTGCTATCAGTGCAGGTGACCCTGTTGGTCATATGGGATATTATCAAGCACCTAAGGATGGCGGATATGAAGCGCGATACCAGGTTCATATCGAATGCACGAGTATGGATGATAACCTGGAAACGTTCCTTACAAACCCTGAGCAGGTTGGAGAAAAGAATCCAATCTGGCTGAAGTACGCTCCGGGACTTGCGTTGTACAAAAAAGATGTTGCAACAGGAACATTCACAGAAGATACAAGGGCAACAACCAGGGCGGGGATCCTTCCACTGAGTCAGGTGCAAACGGAAGTCGATAAGTCGACCAAACAGGAATACTGGCAGCTGCGACCAGAAAATGCTTACGTCCCCAAAGGCCTGGCGGAACCTCAACTTTTGTCGCAGTATGATCTGGCAAAGCTAGGCTTCAGAACTGAAACCGCAGAACCTGCCAGCTTTGATTACCTGGATGGAAAAAACCAGCCTATTGGATTCTTCCGCAGTCTTATCAACGCACTTTACGAGGCTGCGACCGGTGATACCCGGACCAGCCATGCCCTGGTGAAGCATAATTATCAGCGCCTGCTTGATAAAATTGATAGTGGAAACGACCGTTACTCTCCAATGGAATACTGGAGAGCACTTCATAATCCTGACTATCGTGACGTCATTCAGAAGACAATCGTAAAACATCCCAGCGACTGGTATTTCAAAAAAGGCGATGCTATCTGGCAACCATTCCTGAATGCACTGAAAAAAGATGCGCCAGAATGGAAGAAATACAGCGAAGATTTTCTTGATAAAATGGCATGGATGCAGGATGTGACCACTGAAAAACTGGGGCCTTCATTGTGGCATATGCATCCGATAGTATTTTTAGGTTCATTTATTAAAACACATAAAATTATATGGATGAAAAAATTCATAGAAAAATTTGGAATAACTAAAGCAGATGCATTTAGAACCAAGTTATTAGAAGTTTCCAGGGAGTTAAGTATTGATCCTAACTACATTATGGCTTGTATCGCACTGGAAACAGGAAAAACATTTAGAACAGATATCAAAAACCCCGGTTCATCTGCAACGGGGCTAATCCAGTTTATGGATGATACGGCCAAAGACCTTGGAACTTCAACCCGTCAACTCCGAGCAATGGACCATGTAGAGCAAATGGAATATGTTAAGAAATACTTCAAAATGCAGGCGGACAATGTCGGGGTGCCAACAGAACAATGGACTCTTGAGGATGTATATTACTCGATATTCAGACCTAAAACGATACTACTCGGGCCAAATGATATTGTTTATCAGGGAAGTGACGGAGACTATTATAGTAAGAACCTATATCACGACAGAAATAGTGACGGGGAAATCACTAAAAATGAAATAGCAGAGAATATTAGGGTAAATTACAAACTAGGTATTCCTAAGGCGGGATAATATGGCAAAGCAATTAAAATATCTTACAACAGCATTATGCTTATTGGTTATATCAACATCGGCATATTGCGCCCATAATAAGGATGTATTAGTCAACGCCAACAAACTAAAAAATACAGGTTTTTTGGATGGGCAGAGCGGAACTGTTAATGTTGATCTGAATGGTGATGGATACCAGGATACTATTGAATATATTTTTTCAAGTGCAACGCCACCTGGTACATGTGACCAGTCAGATTGCATGTCTAGTTTGGACAACTCTCCAATATTAACATTCCAGATAAAAATGCATGATGGTAAGTCTATCGATGGTTCATACATGTGTACCTCTCTAGGGGTATCAAAGGAACTTCACAATGGAATGAAAGACATATTATGCGGACCTAAGTATATACTTCGCTGGAACGGTGAGGAATATGATACATATTAACTAGTACTATGAGCACCTTCTAATAGTAGGTGTCAAGTTCCAACTTAAAATGATTATTAATGTTACATATAACATAGAAAATTTTGCAGACGAGGGCGATGTGAATCTCTTCGGCGAGATGCTGCACCGGTTCTTCGCGCTCTACGTGGATATTCACCTCTTTAACCAGCTCATGCTGGTGCTGCAACCGACAGGAAAACGACTAAGATGGAGCGAGACTCACAGCCAGCACGTACCGGGCTGAATTTAGCCATAATTAGAAAATGGAGTCAGCTTATGCCCAAGAATTTGAATAGACATATTGATGCAGACATAGCTTGTGAAGAGGACGAAAAACCTGATCCAGATAAAGATGAAGTTGATTCGTTAACACCAGAAAATTCATCACTGGTTTTCGATATGACTGAGATTACGAAAGTAAACCAGGTGGTTAGCAAATATTACAACGACTGACAGGGAGTATGAATCGTGTCTGTGTTACCCAAAATTGTCTGGCCGATCCCCTCCAACAGTCGGGGAAGTGAGTTCAAAAATCAGGAAGAGATCTTCTCTCATGTCGGGCGGGGAATCCACCGGGTAGTATATGATTGGCCGCAGTGGCATGTGGCATGGCGGTATACATATCACACATGCAACGACCCCGTGGTGTGCTCTCAGTGGCAAAGCCCCGCTGGAGGCATTCGATTTCCCGGTTGCTTTTAAAGGTGAGCAGGCTGTGCGATGCATGGCTGATGGGGAAGTGGTTGCTTATCGTGTCTGCAAGGATTATCTGACGCTTGCATGGGAATCCGGCCCACTGAGCTTTTCCGGTTCGTTTGTTCTGGTTAAGCACTTTATTCAACCGGGGAGAAAGAATCCAGCGGGCTGCATTTCTACACCCTGTATATGCATCTTGCGCCGTATTCGGCCTATGAAAGTGTAAAAAAAATCCACTGGATAACTCAGGATACGCTCTCTGGTTATTCAGAAGCCGACTGGTTGATTATGGATTTGAGCCGCAGCGACCAGAGGCCAGCGAGTGCAGGCAATGTCAACAAAGGGACTCCTGTTACCTGGGACGCCTCAGATACTTCCCTCACCGCCACCCAGGGGGGACGTACTTATGGACTGGCGACCCTGAATGCGGATAGCGGAAAACTGAAATCGGGCCAAAGATTCTGGATGCTGGTCGACAATAACAACATTAAACCGGCGCCAGGAATTGGCCCTGGCTGGTGGGAGCATTTGGTTCCACCAGCAAAAGAAGTCATGGTTTTTGATAAAACAGTCAGTCTCAGTTCACCTCTCCCTATTAAGGCCGGTGACCCGATTGGCCACATGGGCTACTATCAGGCACCAAAAGATGGTGGTTATGAAGCACGATATCAGGTACATATCGAATGCACGAGCATGGATGATAATCTGGAGAAGTTCCTGACCAACCCAGAAAAAGTGGGGGAGAAAAACCCGCTCTGGCTGAAGTATTCTCCTGGCCTTGCTCTGTACACAAAAGATGTCGCGAAAGGCACCTTCTCAAAGGGTACGACGTCAACAACGCGGACAGGCATTCTTCCGTTGAGCAAAGTCACAACTGAAACGGATAAATCAACAAAACATGAATACTGGCAGCTGCGACCAGAAAATGCTTACGTCCCCAAAGGCCAGGCGGAGCCTCAACTTCTGTCACAGTATGATCTGGCAAAGCTAGGCTTCAGAACTGAAACCGCAGAACCTGCCAGCTTTGATTACCTGGATGGAAAAAACCAGCCTATTGGATTCTTCCGCAGTCTTATCAACGCACTTTACGAGGCTGCGACCGGTGATACCCGGACCAGCCATGCCCTGGTGAAGCATAATTATCAGCGCCTTCTTGATAAAATTGATAGTGGAAACGACCGTTACTCTCCAATGGAATACTGGAGAGCACTTCATAATCCTGACTATCGTGACGTCATTCAGAAGACAATCGTAAAACATCCCAGCGACTGGTACTTCAAAAAAGGCGATGCTATCTGGCAACCATTCCTGAATGCACTGAAGAAAGATGCGCCAGAATGGAAGAAATACAGCGAAGATTTCCTTGATAAAATGGCATGGATGCAGGATGTCACCACGGAGAAGCTGGGCCCCTCGTTATGGCATATGCATCCATTAATGTTCCTTGGTGTTCTAAAACCACGACATGATATAGATTGGAGCAAGATGACCAAGCAACAGTTTACTGATGCTGTTTACGAGGCCGCTCTTAAAGAACAAGGAAAATCAGGTATTCCTGCGGCAATAACAACTGCTCAGGCCATTGATGAATCGGGGTATGGGCGTAAAGTTCCAGTTGATTTAAACAATAATACATATAGTTTCAATCTCTTTGGAATAAAGGCTAAAAGTGGACAGGAATTCGTTGAGATATGGACCACTGAACATATCAATGGAAGTAACATTAAAATTAAGGATAAATTTGCAGCATATCACTCTTTTGAAGAAAGTATTGCCGACAGAACTAGATTCTTAACTGAAAACAAGAGATATGCCTCACTATTTGAAAGCGATGATCCTGAAAAATGGGCTCATGGCCTTCAGAATAAAGGCTATGCCACAGACCCTAATTATGCTTCAAAGTTAATTTCTATAATGAAAGGTAGTTACATGAAAAGCAGAGGGTTGAAATGATTAAGGTCATACTATCCATCTTATTATATGGTTTTTGTTGCTATTCCTATGCTAACGAGTTTTGTTCGGAACTGTCCAAAGCAGCCGAGAAGGAGCAAGCATATGTAGATCATTCTATGAATATATTTAAGGTTGTATCGAAAACAAGGCCTTACTTCAATAGCGCACCAAGTGAACAATGCAAGATTAATAATTTATTTTTAGTTAATGGTGATATTGTTTCAGGATACACCATGCTTAATGGATATTTGTTTGCATCATACTTCAAGAAAAATGGCGATTCGGTCGATGGATGGCTCAAATTGTCAGATTTAAAAAACACTGGATATACAAGTGGGCCATCAAGTAACGAACAAACTGTTTTTAACATTATTCCAGATATCATTAAGAAGAACAAACTAACTACAGCGCCTGAAAAATGTATCAACATCAGTGGCGATGATACTGACAAAAAATACTATAAATTCGCTATATCCAAAGAAGCACTTGAAGAATGTAAAGACGTTCAACTCACTCCATTTAGCATTTTGGTCAAAAAAGGAACCCAAGAAATGTACACAAACCAAGGGGGTGAAATTGACAAATTCCACCCAATCGAATGAAGTTAAAAAAAGAATCACATAAAATGCTGATTGCTATAGAAAGGAGATAATACGCCCATATTAGTCTTAGATATGATGGGATTTTCGATAGGACATTTAAGCAAATGGGCAACCTAGAGCTCACAAAACTCCACTGTGTAATAAAATCACTGAACTGTTTTTCCTAAAATGAGGCATACGTTTGTCGATGAAATCAAGGAGGGGAGCAAATGACGCCTCATAAAAAAATAATAGTTCCATTACTTTCTTTTTTGCCGTTCTCTATGTCTTTTGCTGCAAGCCCGGAACAGTGAAACTCATATTTTAATGAGTTAGTGAGAAGCAGCAACTTTCCGTTTAAGGAATGGGATTTAAAACTCAAAGAAGTAAATTTAATAATTGATGAAGATAATGACTCAATTATAAGTGCAAAATTAGTGGTTGATACCGATGGTGCAGGCACGATTGGATGGGTTTCATTTGACAAAAACAAAGCAGAGTTGCTTAACACAACTATCGATCCAGAAAATCCAATTAAACTGACCTATAACAATGAATACGAAAAAGCTCAAAGATATTGTCTTTCAGGTGATGTTATTTATCAGGTTCAAAGTAAGAAGCGTGTGTACTTTTTTGAGAGAACTGACTCTGGCATGAAAAAAACAAACACTTTCATTGTCAATGGAGATTATGTTAAGCGATTAGAAACGCAGCGCTCATACACCCAAGTTTCTTATCAAACAAAGTCAGGAACTACAGTTACAGGCTGGGTTGATTTGGCCTCATTGAGACAGATTGACTTTAAAAGCACCTGGTAAGAAACGCATATTGCAAATGTAAGGCATAGGCATCTTTCCATGGAACTCACAGATATGAGGTAAATTTATGCTTCAAATTATCCGCAAAGGCGATAAAACCACTCACGGTGGCTCAGTACTGACCGCTTCTGAAACAATGAAATTCGGTGGTATTGGTGTTGCCCGCAAAGGCGACAAAGTGTCCTGCCCGGTTCCGGGACATAGCCCTACAACCATCGTAGAAGGAAACCCTGATTACCTTGATCATGGTATCCCGGTTGCCTTTCACGGTCACAAATGCGCCTGTGGTTGCACGTTGATCAGTTCATTTGCCGCAGCAAAGGTTGCCTGATTATGCCCGTCTGGCTGGATGCCATCCCTGAAAAGGCACCTAAGATAGTGCGTCCCAGTACCGGGCGTTGGCTGCTCTTCCTCGCGTTTATCATGCTGGGGGGCATAGCGCTCACGCTATGGTGCTGGACGTCAGAGCGAACCGGATTTGTCTTCTGGTTCACCGCTCTGGGCCTTCCGTTTTGCACCTGGGGGCTTCTTTTCGGTTTACGCAGGGGGGCCTATAAAGCAGAGCAGGTCGGGGCTGAGTCGCGTAATGTCGACCGTGAAGCTCTTATCGACAGTGAAATTATGCGCGGTCAGCGCTGCGCATGGATCCTCGGTACATACATTCAGGCGCCCGCCGGAAACAAAACCGATGACCTGCTTGAGGCGATGAAGGCCGCAGCCCCCGCTATCGACTTCTCCCGCCCAAGAGGATGTGACAAACCGGTCAGATACGCGGCATTGATAGAATACCAGGCTGATTTAACAAAGGCCCTGACGGCGGCGGTGACTAAACTGACCACGCGTGTAGAAGGGATCGTTCAGCCACTTCCGCCGGAGTTGCCATGCTGGCTGGTGCTGGATTGTGATAACGACCTGTATCCCCTGATTGAAGAGCAGCTTAAGGCCGCTCTCTCACTCAAGACGGGCAGGATTTTTCGCCTGATGTCCGGAAAAGGGCTGAGCGCATTCGATGCCTGGCTGGACAAGCGATGGGACAATCCGGGCATTCTGGTTGCCATCACGCTGTCCTTACCGGCGTCTCCCCGGGAAGATGACGCAGATGCCATCTCGATGGTGGTATTGAGCAACCGCAAAGCCCACGCCTGGCCGGATGCACTCCGCCTTCATCGCCCCGAAAGGGGAACAGAAACAACACTCACAAAGACACTCACCCGGGCGCTGCTCTGGGCGAAGACCCGGCCCGGTGAACTCAAAGGAAGCTGGATCACCGGCCCAACATTGACCTCTGGAAGCGGCTGGAATAATGCCTGTGAGCAGAGCGGGGTGGAATTTAGCCTTACAGAGGACAACTTCAGTATCGATCCCGTGCTGGGATACACGGGCCATGCATCTCCATGGCTGGCCATCACGCTTGCCAATGCTGACGTTGAACAACGCGGGCCGCAGGTTATCGCCGCACAACCCGCCGCTGACAAAGACGACATCTGGATCGCCGTCATCACCAAAGAAGAAGTTCGCAAGGAATCGCTTAAGAATGTCTAAGGTAAAAGTAAAAACACTCATCGGCTCCGTTGTGACTGTCGCCTTTTTCCTGACAGCCATCGTGGCATTTTTGTTTTATGCCTTTCCGGAAAATGTGGCCTCTGCCACCGGCTTCGGACCGTATGACGGCCAACGGATACTCACATTCTGCGCCATACTGGTTGCCGCGATATTTTTACTCGGCTGGCTGATAGAGAAGGCTTTCGACCACGCGGGTAAATCCGGGTTGTATTTCCAATGGGGGCAGAAAAAGGCTGAGAGTGCCGCTCCGTTGACGAACCCAATTCCCAGTGAAGAAGACGACGATGAACCGGTTTTCAGCGAAGACGTTGTGTCCGAACACTTGCGCTTTCGCTATGGACGCCGCTGGCAGCGTAAGGTGCGACTCCTGCTGGTGATGGGCAACCAGGACGACGTTCACAAAGCTGCCCCGGGCCTGTGTCATGACCTCTGGCAGGAAGGCGACGGCAACGTACTGATTTACGGCGGTGATGCACAATCACTCCCGGATGAGATCTTCCTGTCAAAACTGAAACGCCTGCGGCCCGATCACCCGCTTGATGGCATCATTCAGGTGATGAATGCTTCAACCCTTCCGACGGATAGCGAACGGGATGCCTTTTTGCGTTGCCGCCAGAAAGCAGACCATCTGCTGGGATGGCAGGCCCCTGTCTGGCTGTGGTTGACAGACAAAGCGACAGGCGCTCAGCCGGAAGCGGAAACGATGCCAGCAGGGGTTATTTTTGGCCCGGAAGGCACTGTAAAAGAGGCGCGTGAAGCCTTTTCTACACTGGCACAACGCCTGCAAAAATTCGGAATGGCACAGATACTGAATAATTCGGCACATGACGGCCTGCTTCAGTTGTCCTCGCGCCTGCGACACGAACTGAAAGCAAGCCTGACCGTTTTACTCAGTGGGCTGATGCAGGGATCTGCGGCCTGGCGTTTACGCGGGGTCATGTTCAGTCCAGAACTGGCCGGTGCCGGAACGGTGCCGAACACACGTCTCGACACCCCGACATGGAAGGCAGTCATTGATGACTGTGATGCCATTAGCGGCAGAAAACTGGGTTTCAACTGGCTGAAGGTGCTGCGATTACTCCTGCTTTCCCTGATCCTTTTATGGGGAGCCGGAACTCTGCTGTCGCTCGTCGTTAACCGGGCTCAGATTTATGAGGCACAGGAGACGGCAAGGCAGGCAGCGGATACTGCAAAACCCCTAGCTGAACGCCTGCACAACCAGCTCGTACTACAGCAATCTATCGCCCGTTTGCAACATCGTGAAGTGACCGGCGCTCCGTGGTATACCCGCTTTGGCCTTAATCAGGACAGCGACACGCTGGCCGCGCTCTGGCCGCTGTATGCGAAAAACAACGCGCAGCTGATGAGGGATGCCACCGCAGATCATCTCAGGCAGCAGCTGAATGCCTTTGTGCAACTTCCTCCTGCCAGTGATGCCCGTACGCAGGGCACACAGCACGCCTATGACATGCTGAAAAGTTATCTGATGCTGGCCCATCCAGATAAAGCGGACGCAGGCTGGCTGGCAAAAAACGTACTGGTCGCCTGGCCGAAGCGGCAGAATGTGCCAGATGGCATATGGCAGGGTCTCGCACCGAAACTGCTGGGCTTTTATGCACAGAACCTCCCGGCGCATCCGGAATGGAAAATTAAGCCCGACGCGGAATTAATCACCACGGTCCGTCAGATCCTGCTCAAACAGATAGGGCAGCGTAACGCTGAATCCGGGTTATACCAGAACCTGCTTAAGCGCGTAGCCAGCAACTGGCCTGATTTAACGCTTGCAGATATGACCGGTGACACCGATGCCTCAACGGTATTCAGCACTGACGAAGTCGTCCCGGGAATGTTTACGCGCCAGGCCTGGGAAGAGCAGGTTCAGGATGCGATTAACGAGGTCGTCAAAACCCGCCGAGATGAAATTGACTGGGTACTGACAGATAAAACGCACCAGACAGGGAGCGATATCTCCCCGGAGGCACTGAAAGCCCGTCTGACAGAACGCTATTTTACCGATTTTGGTAATGCCTGGCTGAACATGGTCAACAGCATTCAGTGGCAGGAAGCAACGTCACTTTCTGAAGCGATTGCTCAGCTCAATCTGATCGGCGATGTCCGCCAGTCACCGCTGGTTGCTCTGATGAACACGCTGGCCTGGCAGGGAAAAACAGGGCAGAAGGGTGAGGCACTGGCTGATTCGTTAGTGGACTCAGCGAAAAAGCTGATCGGCCAGAAAAAAAATGCCAGACAGTTTATCGAACAGGCGCAGGGCCCTAAAGGCCCGCTCGATGGTGTATTTGGACCGCTGATGGGTCTGATGGAAGGTAAAGAGGGAACCGGTAGCAACGGTAATCTCAGCTTCCAGTCCTGGCTTGCCCGTGTAACCCAGGTGAGACTGAAGCTTCAACAGGTCACCAGCGCCCCGGATCCGCAGGCTATGTCGCAGATGCTGGCCCAGACCGTGTTCCAGGGTAAAGCCATCGACCTGACGGACACCCGCGATTACGGCAGTCTGGTTGCGGCAAGCCTGGGGCAGGAGTGGAACGGATTTGGCCAGTCGTTGTTTGTGCAACCGCTGGATCTGGCCTGGCGGCAGGTTCTTGCCCCGGCAGCGGGTAGCCTCAATGCCCGCTGGCAGACAACCATTGTCGATCAGTGGAATAAGGCCTTTGCGGGGCGGTATCCGTTTAAAGCCACCGGCAGCGATGCCTCCCTGCCGTTGCTGGCACAGTTCCTGCGTAGCGACTCGGGTCGAATTACGACCTTCCTGAAAACTAATCTTGGCGGGATCCTTCATCAGGAAGGAAATCGCTGGGTCGTTGACCCTTCTGCAAGCCAGGGAATGGTGATGAGTCCGGATTTCCTTCAGGCGATTAACCAGCTGGCAGCACTGTCAGATATCGTGTTCTCTCAGGGCGATGCAGGTGTTCACTTCGAACTGATGGCGCGTCCTTCGCGGGATGTTGCCAGAGTGCAGCTTACCCTCGATGATCAGAACCTGGATTACTTCAATCAGATGGAAAGCTGGCAGAGCTTCACCTGGCCGGGGAATACTTACTATCCAGGTGTGTCGCTCAGCTGGCGTAGTGTAAACAGCGGTATGCAACTCTACGCCAGTAACCAGGGTAACTGGGGTTTCATCCGCCTGCTGGATAAGGCCCTCATTACCCCGCTGGATGCCAGCCGGACGCAACTGGTGTGGATCACCGCCGACGGCAATCCTCTGAAGTTTGTGATGCGCAGCGAGCTCGGCAACGGCCCGCTTGCGTTACTGGAGCTACAGGGATTCACGCTGCCCAACGCTATCTTTAACGTCGCCGCTGACGCAGAAGAGCTCCAGTAACGATGGGCGGGAAACTTCACCCGCTACTCGCTTTAACCAACCCTGTCTCCAGGGGATCCGTGGATTCTGGAACGCCGTATTGCCGGTACTGTTCTGGCTCTGCTCTAAGAACAGTGAATGGGGAAAACAGGGGAAACCCGTCCGGCCTGCACCCAGACGCATCGGAAAGCATCAGCGCTTCATTCCCCCGGATGAGCCCGTGCAAATTTTTGCCGGTGCCCGCGCCGGTTCGGCGCTCAGGCAGGCACCGCGAGTATCGGAAACAAGTACCCAAATCGTCAATGGCAAGGACGACGATTCTCTGGAAGCAGTCGTGAGGTTTATGAAAGAGACTAACAAACGGGAAAAAGAATGAGTTCACCGGAAGATCTGTTAACCGCCTGCGCCACCAGCGAAGAAGAAAAGCAGCGTCTCATCTCGCGGGCAAATGACGCCCTGTCACTGTGGGATAACTGGCTGCATCCGTTCACCTCTGGGTCTGAAACCGGTGACGACCCCGCACACGATGATAATTTTCAGCTGATGCGTGAAGAGATCAATAAGCTTTCAGGTACCGACTCAGCACGGTTGTGCGAACTGGCCCGCACGTGTCTTTGCGAATACGCCAAAGATATTCGTGTTGTCACTTGGTACGTTCAGGCCCGTCTCAGCCGCGACGGCGAAAAAGGCTTATCTGAGGGATTACTGCTTCTTGTCGCGATGTTGACCCGATTCGGGCAGGCCTGCCATCCACAACGCCCGGTTGCCCGTAAAGCTGCACTGGAGTGGCTGAACAGTACAAAAATTATCGACACACTCTCTTTATGGCCGGAAGTCGACAGTAATGATGCCGGCCTGACGGTCGGTGCCATAAACCTGCTTGAGTCTGCCGTTGCCAACTGGCCGGAAGCTGAAAAGCCTTCTTTTTCTGGCCTGTGTACGGCACTGGAAAGCCGCCTGGCACGCTCAGGCGGTATGGAGGCGCTGGTCCCCCAGAACAGCAGCGCCCAGGAGCATGGACGTGAACCGGCCCACTCAGACGCACCACAACTGTCAGCCGTGAAATCGGGTCGCGATTTACTCGACCAGGCAAAGTTACTTTCCCGCTGGCTGAGTGAACAGCCGCAGGGCTGGCTTGCCTCTCACCGGCTGATTAAGACTGTGCGATGGGACACAGTCGATCAGATCCCTCCGCTGGACAGTAGCGGGCACACCCGTCTGATACCGCCAAAGACCGAATACCGGGCTCAACTTAAGCGACTCTGGCTTCAGAAAAACTGGACTGAACTGGTTGATCAGGGCAGCCAGATGTTTTGCCAGGGAGTGAATCATTTCTGGCTCGATCTCCAGTGGTATCTCTGGCAGGGACTCAGTCATGCCGGTCACCCGTGGGATGCCTGGACAGACTCCGTCCTTCTCGATCTGCGGCTTCTTCTTAAGCGCCTTCCGGGTCTTGAAGGGCTGGCATGGAATGACGGTACCCCCTTCGCGGATGAAGTCACCACCGCCTGGATCGCTGAAAAAGTGAATGAGGAAGGCCTGCTGTACGGTGATGAACCGGCCACCGTCGTTAATAGTCAGGCCGACGATGTGCTGCTTCTTGAATCCGAAGCCATGGAAAAAGGTGACGCTGAAGGGCCTGAGTCGGCGCTTGCCTGGCTCCAGTCCCGACCGGGAATGGACACACCACGCCACCGCTGGCTGATACGCCTGCTGATGGCCCGGGTGGCTGAGCAGTATGGCCGAAACGATATGGCGCTTCATCTGCTTGGTGAACTGACCACCAGTGCGCCGCAGCTGACGCTGGAAGACTGGGAACCCGCTCTGTTGTTTGAAGTCCAGGCTCGCCGCCTGAAACTGCTGCGCCTGAAAGCTGGTCGCAGCGAATCCGATAAAGCCCGTCTGATGCCCGAGATGGATACGCTATTGGCGGGTCTGATCGCCATCGACCCGGCCCGCGCCATGGTGCTCTGTGGCTAATGTTTTATTTAATAATTTTCAGGAATGCCGAGCATGGATGATTTAACCCTTCGCTATTACGAAGCAGAGATGCGCTACCTGCGTGAGGCGGGAAAAGAGTTTGCCCGCGCCCATCCGGATCGGGCAGCAATGCTTAATCTGGATAAGCCCGGCGCTCGCGATCCTTATGTAGAGCGCCTGTTTGAAGGTTTTGCCTTCCTGATGGGACGTTTGCGTGAAAAGCTGGATGATGACCTGCCGGAACTGACCGAAGGGCTGGTGAGTCTGCTGTGGCCGCACTATATGCGGGCCATCCCTTCGCTGGCCATCGTCGAATTCTCGCCTGACTGGCGTGCCCTTCGCCAGGCTGAAATGCTGGCTGAAGGTTTCTCCGTGCTTTCACGTCCTGTCGGGCCGCATAAAACCGCCTGCCAGTATCGGACGACACGCGATGTTCCCCTGCAACCACTGCATCTTACGGATGCCCGCCTGCATACGGAAACCGATGGCCGCTCTGCTATCCGTTTGCGCTTCGAATGCCCTGAAAAAGTGGACTGGAGCAAAGCCGGGATCGACAAAGTCGCCATATTCCTCAACGCAGAGAGTCCGATCAGTTCAGCACTCCACCTGGCAATGACCCGTCGCGTTCACGCCATGTATGCCCGCCATGCAGGGACATATACCGAACGTTATCAGTTTGATGGCTGGTGCAAACCCATGGGCTTTGATGACAATGACGGCCTGTGGAAGAAAGCAGATACAGCCTTCAGCGGTTACCAACTGCTGCTGGAATATTTTAGCTTCCGTCCGAAATTTATGTTTGTTGAGCTGCGTGGTCTCGACACCATCGGACTCACTGAAGCCAGCTCCTGGTTTGAAATCGACATCGTGCTCAGTGAAGCCTGGTCATCCGATCTGCCTTTTGAGACGGAAAACTTCCGGCTGCACTGTGCGCCGGTCATCAACCTCTTCACCCTGGAAGCCGACCCGCTGACGATTAACCCGCTGGATAACGAATACCTGCTCAGGCCGTTGCGTCTTCAGGATGGTCACACCGAGATTTACAGCGTCGATAATATCCATGGCGCGGTGAAGAATGGCAAACACCCCTATGTGCCCTTCACCAGCTTCCGGCACCGTGGCGGAATGATGCGCCACGATGCCCCGGAGCGTTATTACCACACCCGTGTGAAACGCGGCCCCTCTGGCCTGCATGACACCTGGCTAATTCTCGGCGGCCGCTTGTTCGAACTGGAGCAGCTGTCTGAGAAACCAGAGTCGCTCTCGATGCGGATCACCGGCACTAATGGTCAGCTTCCGCGTAAAGCACTGGAAAGTACCCTGCTGGACAGGGTGGTCAAAACCGGGAAGGTGCCCGTCAGGGTACTGAACGTCTCCGCGCCGACGATGCCGCTGTATCCGCCCGCAAACGACCGTTTTCACTGGCGAGTGATGAGCCACCTCGGCTCAAACTTCCTCAGCATGATGGACAATCCTGAGGTTCTGCGGGGCACGCTGGCGCTGTACGACTGGACCGACGATGAAATGAACAGACGTCGGCTTGAAGCTATCGTCGCGGTGAAGCACACCCTGATTCGACGCTTTGAGAAGGGCTTTATGCTTCGGGGCGTGGACATAGAGGTCACGCTGAACATGGACAATTTTGCAGGCGAGGGCGATGTGAATCTCTTCGGCGAGATGCTGCACCGGTTCTTCGCACTCTACGCGGATATTCACCTCTTTAACCAGCTCACGCTGGTGCTGCAACCGACAGGAAAACGACTGAGATGGAGCGAGAATCACAGCCAGCACGTACCGGGCTGACATTAGTCCTGAGCAAAGATATCTGGCGAGCCAATTTTTATCGTTTCTGCCAGCTGCTGGAGCAGGAAAATCCAGACGCGCCGAAACTGGGCACTACCAGCCATCCGGCCAACGATCCGGTACGATTCAGGCCCTGGCCTGGTATGGGATTCCCGGTCAGTACCCTCAAAGCGGTGGAGACCGACGAAGACCACCCGGCATTGCCCCCAACGGTCCGTACGACATTTTTGGGGATGTATGGCGTGGACTCCCCTCTGCCAACGTCCTATCTGGACGACATTGTGCAGCGCCGCGAAGGGCACGAGGCGGTCACCTCGTTTCTGGATATTTTCAGCCACCGCATTACCACCCAGTACTATCGAATCTGGCGAAAATACGCCTATCCTGCCACCTTCGAGGCAGGTGGCCGCGATGCCACATCACAGTGTCTGCTCGGGCTGGTGGGACTCGGTATTCCGGGCACGGCAGAGCAGGTGGCAACGCCGGTTTCCCGCTTTCTGGCCTTGCTGGGCACCATGCGCTTACCCACCCGCAATACAGAAGGCATCCGGGCCCTGGTGAACCTGCTGGCACCGAATACCCGGGCAATTATCACCGAACCCGATCCGGTTAAGGTTCATATCGATAACCGTAGCGGGCTGGGTGCCGGAAACCGCATCCGTCTTTCGCAGCGAGCCACACTGGGCAAAACCGCAAAAGAAGCATGCAGTCGGGTACTGTTGACCCTGGAAACGGAAGATCCAGGTGAGGCAGAAGGCTGGTTACCCGGCGGTTTCCTCCATACCGATTTACTGGTCCTGTTGCGCGTTTATCTCGGCTATCGTAGTGACGCCCGACTGCGCCTCACCGTACCCGTACGATTGCTGCCTGAGCCTCGACTTGGCAAAAGCAGACGCATCCAGCTGGGCCGTACCGGCTTGCTGGGCCTGAAAGCTGGCAAGCTCAGCAATAGCCGGGAGAGTCTGACCGTCAGTCTGGGCTGCTATGAAGGGTTGCAATGTTCTGCGTTACCGTCCGCTGAAGACGGGCACTACCGCTTCGAATAATCACGTACTCCCACTCTCAATAAAGGAACTTTTGAATGGCAACAGTAACCCGCCGGTGGGCGCTGACGCTTATTGCCTGTAGCCTGCTCGCTGGCTGCGGTCTGACCCAGACCGTCACGGACGGTACGGTCAGCATCGCAAAATCCCTCTTCTACAAGAAAATCAAAACGCTGCATCTGGATTTGACTCCGCGTACGGCCATCAACGCTGATGGCGCACAGACGCCGCTGGCGACGATGGTGCGGGTTTATCAGCTCAGGGATCGTAAAGCGGTTGATGCCGCCGATTACCAGACGCTGCTGCGCAAGGCCGATACGGTACTTAAGGACGACGTGCTGGCGTCAAAAGAGCTGCTGGTGATGCCCAACGGCAGCGTGACGCTCAATATGCCGATGGATGAAAACGCGCAGTTCGTGGCTGTGGTAGGGCTGTTTAATCGCCCGGATCAGAAAGACAACCGCTGGCGGCTGGTGCTGACCCGTGACGACCTCGACCCGGACAAACCCCGCACGATTGAACTGGGCGATGGCTGGCTCAGCCTCGTGCCGGTAAAGGAGTGACGAGATGGATAACTGGTCAGCGCTTTTTGACGGACAGACCCGATATTATCTGGATATCAATGACAGTTCGGTGAAGCCGGATGTTCTGCGTTTTTACGGCAGGGAAGCACTGAGCGAGCCGTTCAGCTGGGACATCGAGTTTACCACGCCGCAGGCGAACATCCCCCCGGAAGAGGTGCTGATGAAATATGCCTCTTTCTGGATGCGGAGCGGTAAACGTGTTCACGGCAGGGTGACCCGCCTGGAATGGCTTTCCACCTCAAAGGACCAGTCTCACTACCGGCTTACGCTCAGTTCGCGCCTGGCGCTCCTGGGATACACCCGGCAGTGCGCGGTATATCAGAACCAGTCCGTTCCTGAGGTGGTTGAGCAGGTGCTGCGTAAACACGGTCTGGAAGGTCCGGATTTTGACTTCAGGCTGGAGCGCACCTACCCGCCGCGTGACATTATCACCCAGTGGCGGGAAACGGACCTTGAGTTTATCCAGCGCATTCTGTCTGAGGTGGGGATTTACTGGCGCACGGAGATGGACGACGTGCGCGGTCTAGATACCTACATCCTGGCCGACAGTCAGCTTAACTACCGGTTTGACGTGCGCCTGCCGTACCGCGAGCCATCAGGGCTGTTTGACGGCGCGGCAGAATCGGTCTGGGATGTGCGGACCTGGCACACCATCGCCACCGGCACTGTCACCATGCGGGATTACAACTACCGGACCGCCACCACGCCGATGAACGCGACGGTCAGCGTGCGTAATGATGCGGTCACCACCGGGGAGCATTACCGTTACGCGGCACCGTATCGTGACGCAGGTGATGACGTCAGCCCGGAGCCGGAAACCGAATCTGGCGCGTTCTACGCCCGACTTCACCACGAGCGGGAGCTCAACAGGTCGACCCGTATTCACCTGTTCAGCAATGCCGCACACCTCACACCCGGGCAGGTGCTGGAGCCGCAGGGCGACGTCATTACGGCCCTGAAAGAAGGTGTGCTCCTCACGCGGGTGACATTTCGGGGCGCGCTTGATTCCCGCCTGCATGTGTCGGTCTGGGGCCTGCCTTACACCGAACGTTACTGCTTCCGTCCGGTAGAAGTCTCGCGTCCGGTCATCCCGGGGACGCTTCCGGCGCGGATTGAGAGTCGCGAGAAGAACGATATCTACGCACACCTGGACGAGCAGGGGCGCTACCGGGTGAAGCTGGACTTCGACCGGGAGGGGACAGAGCCCGGTTACGGCTATCTGTGGCTGCGGATGGCGAAGCCTTATGCCAGTGAAACGCTGGGCTGGCATACGCCGCTCATTGATGGCACCGACGTGGCGATTGCGTACAGCAATGGTGATATTGACCTGCCGTACATCGCCTATGCATTGCACGACTCGGAGCACCCGGACCCCGTCACCCGCGACAACCACACCCGTAACATGCTACGCACACCAGCGAACAACAAACTGCGGATGGAGGACAGGCGCGGCGAGGAGCATATCAAACTCGCCACGGAATACGGCAAGACGCAGCTCAACAGCGGGCACCTGGTGGATGCACAGGGGCAACGTCGCGGTACGGGCCTCGAGCTGCGCACCGATGAGTGGGGAACCCTGAGAGCAGGAAAGGGACTCTTTGTCTCAGCGGATGCGCAGGCGAAAGCGCAGGGTGATGCGCTGGACAGGGATGCGGCGCTGAAGGAAATCGACCGGCTTAATCAGCAACTGCAACAGCTGGAAATGGCTGCTGAAAAGGCGCAGGCGCTGAAGGCGGATGTTGACAGCCAGATAAGGATGTTTGAACAGCGACTGAAACCACTCAATGAAGCGGTGCTTTTCTCAGCGCCGGAAGGGATGGCGCTGACCAGCGGGGAAGATATGCAGTTGGCCGCTGGCCGGAACCTGGCGCTTAACGCCGGAGAAGACTTTAGTGTTGGAGTGATGGGCAATGCGACCGCTTTGACCGGGGAGAAGCTGGGACTCTTCGCCCGCACCGGTCAACTGAGCCTGAAATCCGGAGAAGGGCCAATCGATGTCCAGGCCCAAAACGCTAACATGCGGTTGTTTGCTGAGAAGAAGCTGACGCTAAGCTCAGCGAGTGACATCTCCTTTGCCGGAAAAAAACGTATCACCCTAATTGGTGGTGGCAGTTATCTGAAGCTTGAGGCAGGGAAGGTCGAGTATGGTACGACGGCGTCGTATATGCGGAAGGTGAAAAGGACGATGGCGGCATCGGCCAGTGCTAAACCTCCGGAGGCCGTATCCTTGCCGCCTCCGGCGACCATGCGAGAATTCAATCCCGAAACGCTCACCCCGTGGGTGACGCCGGTTTATGCAAAATCCTGCCTGAAGGAGAAAGGCTGCACGGATGCCGGTACTGCCGAAGAACCCGCTGATAACTTTGGACAGATGACCATTTTTGCCCAGTCTGTCGAGGACGACTGCTGCGGTTACGCCCACGAGCATGAGCATGCAGATGATGAAGTCGTTCAGCATGCACAGTCAGCCAAAAAACGGAAGCCTGACGCCGGGGGCGCAAATGCGCCTGCTCAGGCAACGGCAGCACCGCTTGCTCTGGGTGCTGCTACGGGCGTGATGACCCAAGTCTGGGGTGAATGGTCCCTGACCGGCGTATTGGGCGCGGCCCGGGGAATTCCGTATGTCGGAGCGATGATGTCCGTGCTCTACGTTCCATCTGCGGGCGAGGGGAGTGACAGGGTTCCTGGCTGGGACGAATTCTGGTACGAGGAAGAGCTGCGGCAGAAAGCCATCACTGGGGCAAAAGCAACAACCCGGGTGAGGTTCTTCTGGCGCCAGGATGAGCAGGGCAACATGCGGGTCTATGGCGTCCATACGGGTGAAGGTACCCCATATGAAGGTGTCCGTACGGCAAACATGGTGTGGAACAGTGAGCATAATCAATATGAGTTCACTCCAGCCCACGGTGCCGATGGTCCGCTGATTACCTGGACGCCTGAGAAACCTGAAGGCAGTGACCTTCCCTCACATACCGGCAGCGACATTAAGCCAATAGACCAGGCTACAATACTCGTCACGCCAATTCCTGACGGCAAAGATGAATACACGACACCACCATTCCCGGTGCCGGATGAACGCGATCTTAACGATTACATTCTGGTCTTCCCTGCGGACTCCGGGATTAAGCCGATTTATGTCTATCTCAAAACCGCTAGGGATGAGCCAGGTGTTGCAACAGGGAAGGGGGAGACGCTATCAGGTTCAGAGAAATGGCTTGAGGCTGCGAGCTCTGGACTGGGGGCACCTGTACCTGCGCAGGTTGCTGATAAACTTAGAGGAAAATCCTTCCGTAACTTTGACCATTTTAGAGAAGAATTTTGGCTTGCTGTGTCTGAGTGTCCTGAACTTATGAAGGATTTTAAACCTTCGAACCAAACCCTGATAAGAATGGGGTTAGCGCCGTATCCTATCCCTTCAGAGCAGGTGGGGGGTAGAACAACTTTTGGACTTCATCATATAGAAGAAATCCAACATGGTGGAGAAGTGTTTAATGTGGATAATATAAACGTTACCACTCCTCGCTTACATATAGGAATACATAAAAATGCTAATAGATAATGAAAAGACAATAAGCGATTATACTGAGTTAGAGTTTATTGAACTGCTATCTAATTTCTTTGAGAATAAACAAGGGTTAAATGCAAAGGATTTTAGAAAATTTATTGATGACCTACAGTTGCACGTAGTTAAAATTACCAAACACCCACTCGGCAATGGACTAATTTTTAACACGCCAGATGAAATTGAATGTTCGCCATTGGGAATATTTGAAGAAATTAAAAAATGGAGAGCATCTCAAGGGTTAGAATTATTTAAAGACTCCAAATAACCAGTGAAGCAGGAGGGTTCTAAATGTACAAAAACTGTTTGGAAGATTATACAGAGTCTGAAATGATGGAGTTTTTAAATGATTTTTTCGAAAATTCCAAGGAGCTTAAAGGCTATGAGTCAACAAATCATTTAAGCCAGATGGCGAAACATCTGATAAAAATCACTGCTCATCCAGAAGGACGGGACCTTATCTTCAATCCGCCAAGTGATAGGGAAGATTCCCCAGAGGGTGTGCTCAAAGAAATTAAAAGATGGAGACAATCCCAAGGGCTCCCACTTTTTAAAAAGTTTTAAGTACGGGAGGCTTAGTGGAATTTAAAACGCGCTTTGAAGATTATACTGAAAATGAGTTTAAAAATTTCTTACAAGATATTTTTAAAGAAAACACTGCGCCTGATGATGATAAGTTAGACGAGCTGCTTGAGCATTTTGAAAAAATCACCAGTCATCCCGATGGAACAGCCTTGATATATCACACTATCGATGAGGAAGACTGCAACCCGCAGGGAATAACTAAGGTAGTAAAAGCATGGAGAAAATCCCATGGACTTCCGCTTTTTAAAATCTCTGAAGTAGACTCCTGAGGTCAAAATGCCAGACAGAAAATCACCATCTTTATACGAAATTCTTACTGGCAACTTTACAGGGGATCTTCCCCTTGAAGTTGTAAACGAAGAAGACCAGGTCATTTTATCCGTACTGCATAACATCCAACGTATTTTGAACGCCCGGGTCGGGACCATTTCCCATCTCCCAGATTATGGTTTGCCAGATATGACCAAAATTATGCAAGGCATGCCTGGAACTGCCCACGAGCTGATCGATACGCAGGCCGGTGTCCTGATCAAGTATAAACCTCGTTTGCAGTCACTCAATGTAACTTTACTCGAACAGCAAATGCCTGGGGAGTTGCGCTACGCCATCGATGCGGAACTGAGAGGTATCGGATTTGTACGGTATGGGACCGAGTTCATGCCAGAGGGGAAAGTGATGGTCAGGCATTTGAAACAACAGCAGCATCTGAAAAATCATCAGCTTATCTAATCAACTGGAAACATTACTTGATGGAAAGCGCATCTGGGCTGAGAAAAATTTAAACCAGATGTAATCTGACGGATAGCTGTATAAATAACCGGTAACTGTCAGATCAGGTCTGAGCTAATACATCAGCATACCCTTCCGACCACACCTGCCGCTTATGGTCGTACCATTCCCGGAATATCGATTCGAAGTTATCTTCCTTACCTCTCTCTTCTTTGACTGTGACGGATCATCACCCGCAGCTAACAGCTTCTTTGCCTCAAATGCTTTAGGGAGGTGATGGGGTACTTGTCTACAGTGAGCACTTTCTCCTTGCCATCGAACTGATAGCGAAGCTGCCATACCTTCTTACCCGATGCGGGGACGTATCAAGCAGGCGATACGGCTTGTCTTTGGGCTTTGCGGCCTCAATTTGTTTTATCGTGAGCATTGGGTAAAATTTCGTTGGGTAAAAATGTTTACCCAATATTTACCCAGACAAGGTAGCGGCTGTCAACGAACCACGGCGAACTATGGCGAATGCCTATCATAGCTAGGTATTGGTTTTACTGGGAATTTGCGAACTGCTACGGAGGGTGGCGAACTGTTACATGGCGTCCCCTGCAGGAATCGAACCTGCAACTAGCCCTTAGGAGGGGCTCGTTATATCCATTTAACTAAGGGGACAACCGGACAGCGTGGGGCTGCCCGGCAGGCATTATACCCATTTTTTGCTGGTGTATAAGCGTTGGTCAGTGCGTTTGCTTATTCCCTCGCCACTTTTGGGCGCGTGGGAGCGTGCTGGCCCATGCACGTTACCGCTGCTTGTCTTCCTCTTTTTCGCGCTTTTTCTGCTCCGCCTTGGCTTTGGCCTTGGCTTCCGTGCTCATGTCATTGCGGATCTGTGCATGGCTGATCATGGCGAAGATAAAGGTGCCGCCGATAATGTTGCCAAGCAGTACCGGGATGGCGAAGGGGAAGAAAAACTCGTACCACGGGATCACGCCAGCGAACACCAGATAGAGAATCTCCACCGAACCCACCACGATGTGCGTCAGGTTGCCAATCCCCACCAGATAGGTCATCAGCACGATGATCCATAGCTTGGCGGCCCCGGCGGAGGGGAACATCCAGACCATGGTGGCGATTAGCCAGCCAGAGAGGATGCCCTTGGTAAACATCTCCCCGGCACTGTTCTGCATCACCTCCTCACTGACGGCCAAAAAGGCACGGTTGAGCGGTTCATCAAAGACGGGCAGGTAGTGGAAGGCCAGCGCCGCACAGGCACCGCCAATCAGGTTGCCGAGCAGCACCCAGCCCCAGAGCCGGAACAGCATTCCCAGGTTGTTGAGCGTCGGCTTGTGCATCACCGGCAGCACCGCCGTCACGGTGTTCTCGGTAAACAGCTGCTGGCGCGCCATGATCACGATGATAAAGCCCACGGTGTAACCGAGGTTCTCCAAGAAAAAGCGCGCTGGGGTGTCGGGCAGCTCGGCGTGCACGATCCCCTTCGCCAGCAAAGAGGCGGCAATCGACAGGCCCGCGGCAATCGCTGACCAGAGCAGCGCCATGCTGTCACGCTCCAGCTCCTTCTCCCCCTCCATGCGGATCTGCTCGTGGATCGCCGCCGCCCGTGACGGCAGGTTCTCCTCATCCACCTCTATCTCGGTGCCTTGCTCCTCCTCTTCACTGTCCACGTTCTGCTCATCATCAGGCTCGCCATGCTGGCGTAGATTATTTTTTTGCTGCGTCATAAAGGTTCCCATAAGGTGAAATGCCCGCCTGACCGGCGGGTGAAAAGGCAGGGCGCAGGCCCTGTGGCTTAAGCATAGGTGATTTCACAAACGGTGCTAGGGCGGTGCATAAAGCGTTACCAGAATTAATAAAAAAAGTAACAGGATCTTAACTTTGAGGAAAAACTCGCCATTGTGGGCAAGATTGGATGGAATCGGTTCTGACTGATAGGCAAACCCTGCCAAGGCAGGCTACGAGCGCCTTGTGGCTTGTGCTATGATTCGCGCTCCCAAAAAAAGAGGCGAGTTTTCCCAATGCTTGAAGCCGTGCAACTGAGCTGCGTCCGTGATGAGCGGAGCCTGTTCAGTCAACTGAGTTTTAACATTACCGCAGGCGAGATCGTTCAGGTTGAAGGCCAGAACGGCGCCGGGAAGACCACGCTGTTACGGATTATGGCCGGGCTGGCGCAGCCGGAGAGCGGCGAAGTGCGCTGGCAGGGCGAACCGGTACGCAAGGCGCGTGACAGCTTCCACCGCCAGATGCTGTTCCTCGGCCACCAGCCGGGCGTGAAGTCGCTGCTGACCCCTTTTGAGAACTTGGCGTTCTATCAGTCGGCACTAGGTAAACCGGATCACCCGGCGATCTGGCAGGCGCTGGAGCAGGTGGGGCTGCTGGGCTATGAGGAGGTGCCGGTGGCGCAACTCTCCGCTGGCCAGCAGCGTCGGGTGGCACTGGCGCGGTTGTGGCTGAGCCAGGCCACGCTGTGGGTGCTGGATGAGCCGCTGACCGCCATTGACCGTCAGGGTGTGGCCGCGCTGGTGGCGCTGTTTGAGCGGCAGGCGGCGCGCGGCGGCATGGTGCTGCTCACCACCCATCAGGATCTGCCGGGCGTGCGGCAGGCCGTGCGCAGTATCCGCCTGACCCAGACGGAGCCTGCATGATGTTTGCCGTATTGTTGCGGCGTGAACTGACGCTGGCCTTCCGCCACCGCGCGGAGATCGTCAACCCGCTCTGGTTTTTCCTGATTGTCATTACGCTTTTTCCGCTGGGCATCGGCCCGGAGCCGCAGTTGCTGGCGCGCATCGCCCCCGGCGTGGTGTGGGTGGCGGCACTGCTGGCGGCGCTGCTGTCGCTGGAGCGGCTGTTCCGCGACGACTTTATGGATGGCTCGCTGGAGCAGTTGCTGCTGCTGCCGACGCCGCTGCCGGTAACGGTGGCGGGCAAGGTGTGCGCCCACTGGCTGGTGACTGGTTTGCCGCTGCTGCTGCTCTCACCGCTGGCGGCGCTGCTGCTGTCGCTGGACGTGGCCACCTGGCGGGCGCTGGCGCTGACGCTGCTGCTCGGCACGCCGACCCTGAGCTTTATTGGTGCCATCGGCAGTGCGCTGACGGTGGGGCTGCGCAAGGGCGGGGTACTGCTGAGCCTGCTGGTGTTGCCGCTCTACATCCCGGTGCTGATCTTTGCCAGCGGCGCGGTGGAGGCGGCGGCCAGCGGCCTGGCGATTGATGGCTACCTGGCGGTGCTGGGGGCGATGCTGGCTGGCAGTTTGACGCTGGCTCCCTTCGCCACCGCCGCCGCGCTGCGCATCAGCGTGCACTGATTTGACTAGCTTGCCCGGTTCGCGCCGGGCGCCTGCAACACCCTGACGCCTGACAAGAGCGGCAACGGCCTGGCCGTATGCCGCCGCACCCTTTCCGGGCGGGCGCCGACACTTTGGAACATGACGACGAGCACTTAACAATGTGGAAATGGATACATCAACTCGGTAAGCCGGATCGGCTCTACCACCTGTGCGGCCGTTTCGCGCCCTGGTTTGGGCTGGCAGGCGCGATCTGCTTAGGGATTGGCTGGATCTGGGGCTTTGGATTCGCCCCGTCAGACTACCAGCAGGGCGAAAGCTACCGGATTATGTATATCCATGTGCCGGCCGCCATCTGGTCCATGGGCATCTACAGCGCAATGGCCACCGCCGCCTTCGTGGCGCTGGTGTGGCAGATGAAGATGGCGAATCTGGTGGTGGCGGCAATGGCACCGGTCGGCGCGGTGTTCACGCTGATCGCGCTGGTGACCGGTTCCGCCTGGGGCAAGCCGATGTGGGGCACCTGGTGGATCTGGGACGCGCGCCTCACCTCCGAGCTGGTGCTGCTGTTCCTCTATCTGGGGGTAATTGCCCTCTATCATGCCTTTGAGGATCGACGGCTGGCGGGCCGCGCCGCTGGCATTCTGGTGCTGGTCGGCATCGTCAATATCCCCATCATCCACTACTCGGTGCAGTGGTGGAACACCCTGCACCAAGGCTCCACCAACATGCAGCAGACCATTGACCCGAGTATGCGCTACCCGCTGCGCTGGGCGATTGCTGGCTACTTGCTCTTCTTTATTACCCTGGCGCTGCTGCGCCTGCGCAATCTGATCTTGCAGCAGGAGAGCCACCGCCCGTGGGCCTTATCCCTTTTTGCACGCAGGAGCCGCCCATGAGCGCCGCATTCCCTTCTTGGCACGCCTTTTTTGCGATGGGCGGCTACGCCTTCTACGTCTGGCTCTCGGTGGCCGTCACCCTGCTGGCGCTGCTAACGCTGGTGCTGCATACCGTATGGCAGCGCCACCGGCTGATTGACGCCATCCGCCGCCGTGAGGCGCGCGCGGCACGCATCCGCCATGCCCGTGATACGCCAGCACAGGAGGGCGCACCATGAACCCACGCCGCAAAAACCGGCTCTATCTGGCGCTGGCGGTGCTGGTCGGCCTTGGCTTGACCGCCGCGCTGGTGCTCTACGCGCTGCGCTCGAACATCGACCTCTTCTATACGCCGAGCGAAATCCTCGACGGAAAAGGCGAGGCGCATGAGCGGCCGGAGCCGGGGCAGCACCTGCGCATCGGTGGCATGGTGATGCCCGGCTCGGTCAAGCGTGACAGCCAGAGCCTGGAAGTGCGCTTCAAGGTGTATGACGCGCGCGGCGCGATTGAGGTCACCTATACCGGCATCCTGCCGGATCTGTTCCGCGAGGGGCAGGGCGTGGTGGCGCAGGGTGTGCTGGAACCTGGCAACGTGGTCAACGCCAAGCAGGTGCTGGCCAAGCATGATGAGAAGTATGTGCCGCCGGAGGTGGCCGATGCGATGAAACAGAACCACAAGGGGCCGGCGGCGCAGTACCGCGCGGCGGACGGGGGCCACGCATGATCCCTGAGATTGGCAGCTTCCTGCTCTGTCTGGCGATGGCGATCGCCCTGCTGTTGAGCATCTACCCGCAGTGGGGCGCGGCGCGTCAGGATCTGCGGATGATGGCCACCGCCCGCCCGCTGGCCTATGGCCTGTTTGCCTGCATCGCCGGGGCGTTCGCCATTCTGGTGCACGCCTTTGTGGTGAATGACTTTACCGTGGCCTACGTCGCCACCAACTCCAACAGCCAACTGCCGGTCTACTACCGCGTCGCCGCCACCTGGGGCGCGCATGAAGGCTCGCTGCTGCTGTGGGTGCTGATGCTGAGCGGCTGGACGCTGGCGGTGGCGCTGCTGAGCCGCCGGATGCCGCAGGATGCGGTGGCGCGCGTGCTGTCGGTGCTTGGGATGATCAGCGGCGGCTTTTTGCTGTTCATCATCCTCACCTCCAACCCCTTTACCCGCACCCTGCCGGACTTCCCAATCGATGGCAGCGACCTCAACCCGCTGTTGCAGGACATTGGCCTGATTTTCCACCCGCCGCTGCTCTACATGGGCTACGTCGGCTTCTCGGTGGCCTTCGCCTTCGCCATCGCCTCGCTGATGGCTGGTCGGCTCGACACCGCCTGGGCGCGCTGGTCACGCCCGTGGACCACCGCGGCCTGGGTCTTCCTGACCATCGGCATCGTGCTTGGCTCCGCGTGGGCCTACTATGAGCTGGGCTGGGGCGGCTGGTGGTTCTGGGATCCGGTGGAGAACGCCTCCTTTATGCCGTGGCTGGCTGGCACCGCGCTGATCCACTCGCTGGCGGTGACCGAAAAACGCGGCACTTTCAAGGCCTGGACAGTGCTGCTGGCGATCACCGCCTTCTCGCTCTGCCTGCTCGGCACCTTCCTGGTGCGCTCGGGCGTGCTGGTGTCGGTGCACTCCTTTGCCTCTGACCCGCAGCGCGGGATGTTTATTCTCGCCTATCTGGTGATTGTGATTGGCAGTTCGCTGCTGCTCTATGCGGTGCGTGGCGCGCAGGTGCGCAGCCCCAGCCGCCATGAGCTGTTCTCCCGTGAGAGTTTCCTGCTCGGCAACAATGTGCTGCTGATCGCCGCGATGCTGGTGGTGCTGCTCGGCACCCTGCTGCCGCTGGTGCACAAGCAGCTTGGCCTTGGCAGCATCTCGATTGGCGAGCCGTTCTTCAACACCATGTTCACCTTCCTGATGGCACCGCTGGCGCTGCTGCTAGGCATCGGGCCGCTGGTGCGCTGGCGGCGCGACGACGCAGGCAAGTTCCGTCGGCGGCTGCTGGCCTCGCTGGCGGTGACGCTGCTGCTCTCCCTGCTGCTGCCGTGGCTGTTGCAGGATCGCATCGCTGGTATGACGGTGCTCGGCCTGATGATGGCGCTGTGGGTGACGCTGCTCACCCTGCTGGAGTTGCATGAGCGCGCCACCCACCGCCACAGCTTCTGGCGCGGCCTGACGACCCTCACCCGCAGCCACTGGGGCATGGTGCTTGGCCACCTTGGCGTGGCGGTGACGGTGATCGGCATCGCCTTCAGCCAGAACTACAGCGTCGAGCGCGACGTGCGGATGAAGGCGGGCGACAGCGTGGACATCCGCGGCTACCACTTCGTGTTCCGCGACGTCCATGCCATCCGCGGCCCCAACTACAGCGGTGGCGCGGGCATCATCGACGTCAGCGAAAATGGCAAGCCGGTAACGGTGCTGCGTGCCGAGAAGCGCTACTACAGCGTGGCGCGCAGCATGATGACCGAGGCGGCCATCGACGGCGGGCTGGTGCGGGATCTCTACGCCGCACTGGGCGAGGAGCTGGGCGACGGTGCCTGGGCCGTGCGCCTCTACTATAAACCGTTCGTCCGCTGGATCTGGCTGGGCGGCCTGTTGATGGCGGCGGGCGGGGTGCTCTGCATCCTCGATCCGCGCTACCGGATGAAAAAGCGGGCGCTGCCTGCAGGGGAGGGCGCATGACGCGCAAGATGCTGTTCATTCCACTGGTGCTGTTCCTGCTGCTGGCGGCGGCGTTTCTGGTGCAGTTGCAGCGCAACGCCCACGGCGACGACCCGACGCGGCTGGAGTCGGCGTTGATTGGTCGGCCGGTGCCGGTGTTCCAGCTGGAGTCACTGGCCGAGCCGGGCAAAACCTACAGCCAGGCGGTACTGCGCGACGGCAAGCCGCTGCTGCTGAACGTCTGGGCCACCTGGTGCCCGACCTGCCGCGCCGAGCACCAGTACCTCAACACGCTGGCGGCGCAGGGCGTGCGGGTGGTGGGGCTGAACTACAAGGATGACCGCACCAAGGCGGTCAACTGGCTCAACACCCTCGGCAACCCCTACGCCCTGAGCCTGTATGACGGCGACGGGATGCTGGGGCTGGATCTGGGCGTCTATGGCGCGCCGGAGACCTTCTTGATCGACGGCCAGGGGGTGATCCGCTACCGCCATGCTGGCGACCTGAATGCCGAGGTTTGGCGGCGTGAGGTCGAGCCGCTCTACCGCCGCTATGGCGGGGGGGCGTTATGAGGCGTTTCATGTTGCTGCTGGGGCTGCTGCTGTGTTTCGGCGTGCAGGCGGCCATCGATACTTACCACTTCGCCAACGTCGAGCAGGAGCAGCAGTACCGGGAGCTGACCGGCCAGCTGCGCTGCCCGAAGTGCCAGAACAACAGCATCGCCGACTCTAACTCGATGATTGCGGCGGACATGCGCAACAAGGTCTACCAGCTGATGGAGCAGGGGCAGTCGCGCCAGCAAATTATCGATTACATGGTGGCGCGCTACGGCAATTTCGTCACCTATGAGCCGCCGGTTACCCCCTCCACCCTGATCCTCTGGGTGGGGCCGATACTGTTTGTGTTGCTGGGCGCGGGCGTGATCGTTGGCCGCGCGCGCCGCCGGCAACGCGCCGCCCCGCTGCCGCCCGAAGAGCGGGCGCGGCTGGCGCAACTGTTGAATGATTCTGACAGGACACCTGACTGATGGCTTTTTGGCTGATTATCTTTTTGCTGCTGGTGCTGGCCGGCGCGCTGTTGGTGGTGCCGGTGCTGCGCCGTGGCCACTCCTCCCCAATGACCCGCGACAGCCTGAACAAGGCGCTCTACCACCATCGCCTCGCCGAACTGGCGCACGATGAGCAGCACGGCGTGGTAGAGGGCAAGCCGCAACTGATTGAGGAGTTGCAGGAGACGCTGCTGGCGGACATCCCCGGACAGGCGCGCGCTTCCGCCGCCCGGCCGATTGGCCGCTGGACGCTGATCCCCGGCCTGCTGGTGCTGGTGCTGCTGCCGATGGCCCTCTACCTAAAGAGCGGTGGGCTGGTGCAGGTGGCAGAGTGGCAACAGGCGGTGGCCGATCTGCCAGCGCTGCGCGCGCGAGTGGCGGACGAGCACGCTGCGCCGCTGACGGCAGGTGAAGTGGCGCGCCTTGGGCTGGGCGTGCGCAGTGAGCTACAACAGCAACCGGATAATGTGCCGGACTGGCTGCTGCTGGGGCGGGTCGGGGTGGCGCTGGACAACGCCGACACCGCCACCCAAGCCTTCGCTCGCGCCTACGCGCTGCAACCGGAGAACCGCGAGGCGCAGTTGAGTTACGCCGAGGTGCTGACCCGCTCTGCGGATGCGGCGCAGCAGAAGCAGGCGGAGCAGATCCTGCGCAAGCTGGGGGAAGCCAACCCGGCTGACCTGCGGGTGCTCAATTTGCTGGCGCTCAACGCCTTCCAGCAGGGGCAGTATGGCAAGGCGCTGGAGGGGTGGACGCTGATGCTGCGCGTGCTGCCGCCAGACGATCCGCGCGTTGACATGTTAAAGCGCAGCATTAGCCAAGCGCGCGCCAAGGCGGGTCTGGATAATGCGCGGCTCGCGGTGGCGGTCACGCTCTCCGCGGAGGCAGCCCGGCAGTTGCCAGCGCAGGGGATGGTGATCCTCTCCGTGACCGATGGCCACAGCCCGGTGCCGGTAGCGGTAAAACGGCTCCCGCTCAGCCGTTTCCCGCTACAGTTAACTATTGATGATACCAATGCGATGATGCCTGAAAGGTTGCTTTCTTCCATACATCAGGCCAAAGTCAGGGTACGCATTTCGCCAGAGGGGCAGGCAGCGCCGCGCACCGGTGAGTGGTTTGGCGACAGCGCGTTGCTGTCGCTTGATGGGCAACCACAGGTTAACATTGAGATTAATCAGCAGGTGCCATAAGGCCCCGCACCAAGAATAGGGAGAAAAGAATGGACTACCGCCTGTCTGGACTGGTCTTTGCCAGCGTACTGCTTGTTGGCTGCGCCAGTTCACCGGAGAAGGATCAGCAAGGGCGGTCTGACCCGCTTGAGGGCTTCAACCGGGCGATGTTCAGCTTCAACTACGACGTGCTGGACCCGTACATTGTGCGGCCAGTCGCCGTGGCGTGGCGTGACTACGTGCCGATGCCAGCGCGTAACGGGCTGAGCAACTTCACCAGCAACCTGGATGAGCCAGCGACGATGGTGAACTACTTCCTCGAGGGTAAGCCCTATGAGGGGGCGAAGCACTTCACGCGCTTCTTCCTCAACACCATCCTTGGGATGGGCGGGTTGATTGACGTCGCGGGCATGGCCAATCCCCAACTGGCGCGCGAGGAGCCACACCGCTTCGGCAGCACGTTGGGCTACTACGGCGTCGGCTACGGCCCCTATGTCGAACTGCCGGGCTATGGCAGCTTCACCATCCGTGAGGATGGCGGCGAGTGGGTAGACAAACTCTACCCGCCGCTCAGCTACCTGACCTTCTGGATGTCGGTCGGCAAGTGGGCGGTCGAGGGGATCGAAACCCGCGCCCAGCTGCTGGACTCCGATGGGCTGCTGCGCAACGCCTCCGATCCATACCTGATGGTGCGCGAGGCCTACTTCCAGCGCCACGACTTCCTGGCGAATGGCGGCAAGCTCACCCCGACCACCAACCCGAACGCGGCGGCGATCCAGGGCGACCTGGATGACATCGACTCGCAGTGACCAGCCTGCTGGCATAAAAAAAGCGCCCCTGGGGGCGCTTTTTTTGTGGGCGGCAACTTAGAACAGGTAGTTGAAGTTCACGCCGTAGAGCCACGCCTTGCCTTCGGAGTCAAACTCGTAGTTCGGCAGGCTGGCGGAGACCTGTTCGCTGATGTGCACTTTCTTGCCGTGCATATAGGAGACCCCCACATCCACCGAGGCATCGCGGTTGAAGGCGTAGGTGGTGCCAGCGCTCAGCCAGAAGCGATCCTGATCCGGAATGGAGATGGTGCGGTTCTGCGCGGGGATCGGGCTGTCATCGAAGGCGATACCGGCGCGGAAGGTCCAGTTGTCATCATGGTAGTAGGTCGTACCGAGCGCCAGACGGTAGGCGTCGCGGAAGCCTTCATGCTTCTCAAACAGCGTCTGGCCCTGGGTGCCGGTGGCCTTCAGCTGCTGGAACTGGCTCCAGCTGGTGTAGGTCAGGCTGTAGTGGATCGCCCACTGCGGCGCCACGCGGTTGTAGCCCGACACTTCCCACATCTCCGGCAGGTTGAGCGTCAGCGCGCCGGGGATGGTGCTACCGCCGGTGCCGCCCAGCGCCGTCGGCAGCTCATTGCTGTAGTCGCCGTCAAAGTCGATGTCCACTTTCGAGCGGTAGGTCAGGCTGTAGCGGTTATTATCATCCACCTCATACAGCAGGCCAGCGTTCCAGCCATAGCCCCACTCGTCACCCTTCAGGCGGGCGATCTGGGTGTCCGCCGAGATCAGGCCACGGCTGGAGAGCACGCCCGCCTCGCCAGCGGTGCGCTCAATCTTGGCGCGCGCGTAGACCGCGTCAAAGCCCACGCCAAAGCTGAAGTGGCGGTTGAAGCGGTAGGCGGTGCTCAAGTTAAAGTTGGCGGTCTTCAGCTCGGTCTTGCCGCCCAGCGGGCCAGCGGCGTAACCGCTGTTGAACTCGGTGGCGAGGCCATAGTTGGAGGTGACGGAAGCGCCCACTGACCACTGGTCATCCAGCGGCATGATGAAGTGGATGTTCGGGATCCACTCGGTGGGCGCGATGTTGGAGGAGCTGGTGTCCGCCCCGGTCAGCGGTGAGGAGCCGCTGATGTCCACATCCGGGTCGATATAGATCGCGCCGACGGAGAAGGCCGGGCGATCGAACATGGTCATGGTTGCCGGGTTGCGGCTGCCGGAGGCTGCATTGTCCGCCATGGCCCCTTCGCCAGAGAAGGAACGGCCCAGCCCGGCGGCGGAGTACTCGTTCAGGAGAAAGCCTGCGGCATACGCCTGGGTGGAGACCAGTGCCACAGCCGCTGCCAGTGCGGTTCTTTTAAACAGGTTTTTCTGGTTCATGACCAAAACCTCAGTTATGTGTTTATTTTTTGCAATGTTACATGAAGTAACAAGGAGCGCGGATTGTAGGGGCGGGGGCGTCCCTGACAAATCAGACCAGTGAGCGAATTATAGGGTTGTCGAGGGTTTATGTTGCAATATCGTTTTGCACTTATTTCCCTTTTGATAACAAAAGTTAGATCCAACCAACAATTTTCTTTCAGTAAGTGCGAACTATTTCCTTCTGGCCGATCCCTGCGGGGATTTTCATGGCAATTGATTGGGATAAAACCCTGCAAACAGTAAGGGCTGGTGGATCGGGGGCGGGAGGCGTAAAATCTTACCCATCTTTTCGCTTTCTGTGCCATTCCCTGATGGCCCCATCACGTTTTGCCGAGGAGTAGACCTATGTCTGATGTAACCCAAGCCTGCCATGCCGAAGAGACCGCCGCCTGCTGCTGCGTGGATGTCGGCACCGTCATGGACAACACCGACTGCACCGCTGCCTACCGCCACACCTTTGCTGACCGCGCCGCCGCCGAGGCGATGCAGGCCACGCTGACCGAAAAGGCGCGCCAGGTGGAGTCCGATCCCTGTCAGATTGAGAGCCGCATGGTGGAGGAGGGCGAAGGCGTCAGCCTGGAGATGTCATTTGCCTTTGCCTGCCAGGCGGAGGCGTTGATTTTCCAGCTCGCCTTGCGCTAATCCCACCTGACTCCGCCGCTCCGGCGGGGTTTTTTTAGCCCCTCCCTCCCGCCTGCCGCCGAAAAGGGTGCTCAGGCTCCCATTTCTCCCCGCCTGCGGTTTGCGACATGTAAGCAATGGGTTAACAATATTGGTTCAGGTCTGACCTGTTGACGCAGGCGGCCCGCATCTCTTGTTCAGGAGCGACTATGGGAAAGGTGTTACCGCTGGTCACGCGGAGCGGCGACCGCATCGCGATCGTGGATGGCCTGCGCACGCCGTTTGCCCGGCAGGCAACGGCATTTCACGGCGTGCCAGCCGTTGATCTCGGCAAAATGGTGGTCAGCGAGCTGCTGGCACGCAGTGGGCTGGACCCGCAGGTGATTGACCAACTGGTGTTCGGCCAGGTGGTGCAGATGCCGGAAGCGCCCAACATCGCGCGCGAAATTGTGCTCGGCACTGGCATGAGTACCGCCACCGACGCCTACAGCGTGTCACGCGCCTGCGCCACCAGCTTCCAGGCGGTGGCCAACGTGGCGGAGAGCATTCTGGCTGGCACCGTGCAGGTGGGCATCGCTGGCGGCGCGGACTCCTCGTCAGTACTGCCGATCGGCGTCAGCAAGGCGCTGGCGCGCACGTTGGTGGACGCCAACAAGGCGCGCAGCCTGTCGCAGCGGCTCAAGCTGTTCAGCCGCTTGCGGCCGCGTGACCTGCTGCCGGTGCCGCCGGCGGTGGCGGAGTACTCCACCGGCCTGCGGATGGGCGACACCGCTGAGCAGATGGCGAAAAGCCACGGCATCAGCCGCGAGGCACAGGATGCGCTGGCGCACCGCTCCCATCAGCTGGCGGCGGCGGCCTGGCGTGATGGCCTGCTCAGTGAGCAGGTGATGGCGGCCCACGTGCCGCCCTACCGCACGCCGCTGGTGGAGGACAACAACATCCGCCGCGAATCCAAGCCAGAGGATTACGCCCGGCTGCGCCCGGCCTTTGACCGGCGGCACGGCAGCGTCACCGCCGCCAACAGCACACCCCTCACCGACGGAGCGGCGGCGGTGCTGCTGATGAGCGAATCACGCGCCGCCGCCCTCGGCATGGCGCCGCTTGGCTATCTGCGCAGCTACGCCTTCACCGCCATCGACGTGCGGGAGGATATGCTGCTCGGCCCGGCCTACGCCACGCCGCTGGCGCTGGAGCGCGCTGGCCTGCAACTGGCGGATCTGGATCTGGTGGACATGCACGAGGCGTTCGCCGCCCAGACGCTGGCGAACCTGAAGATGTTCGCCAGCCCCGCCTTCGCACGGGACAAACTCCAGCGCCCACAGCCATTGGGCGAGGTCGACCCGGAAAAATTCAATGTGCTGGGCGGCTCCATCGCCTACGGCCACCCCTTCGCCGCCACTGGCGCGCGCATGATCACCCAAACCCTACATGAGCTACGCCGCCGCGGCGGCACGCTGGGCCTGACCACCGCCTGCGCGGCGGGCGGGCTGGGCGCGGCCATGATTTTGGAGATTGCCTGATGAGCCTTGACGCCACTCCCCAGCCAGCCAGCCCGGAGCCGGTGCACGAGGGCCACGCCACGCCGTCGGCTTTCCACTTTATGCTGCGGCCGGACGGCGTCGGGGTGATCACCCTCGACGTGCCGGGCGAAACCATGAACACCCTGAAGGCGGAGTTTGCCGAACAGTTGGTGGCGGTACTGCACGAGGCGCAGCGCCAGCCCGGTTTGCAGGGGCTGGTGATCATCTCCGGCAAACCCGACTCCTTTATTGCGGGCGCGGACATCGGCATGATTGCTGGTTGCCGCAGCGCCGCCGAGGCGACTCGGCTGGCGAAAAAGGGACAGGCAACGATGGCGCAGCTGGCCGCCTTCCCGGTGCCGGTGGCAGCGGCGATCCACGGCCCCTGCCTTGGCGGCGGGCTGGAGCTGGCGCTGGCCTGCCACTACCGCATCTGCACCCTCGACCCCAAAACGGTGATTGGCCTGCCAGAGGTGCAGCTTGGCCTGCTGCCCGGCTCCGGTGGCACCCAGCGCCTGCCCCGGCTGGTGGGGGCCAGCAAGGCGCTGGAGCTGATCCTCACTGGCCGCCACCTGCGCGCCCGTCAGGCGCAAAAGCTGGGGCTGGTGGATGACGCAGTGCCAGCCTCCATCCTCCTGGAGAGCGCGGCGGCGCAGGTGAAACGCGGCTGGCGCGCCTCACGCCCGCTGCCGTGGCGCGAACGGCTGCTGGGCGGGCCGCTCGGCAAAAGGCTGCTGTTTTCGCTGGTGCGCCGTCAGACGCGCGCCAAAACCCAGGGCAACTACCCGGCGCCGGAGCGGGTGCTGGAGGTGTTGCGCAAAGGGCTGGAGGAGGGCAGTACCAGCGGCTATGCCGCCGAGGCGCAAGCCTTCGGCGAATTGGCGATGACGCCGGAGTCGGCGGCGCTGCGCAGCCTGTTTTTCGCCAGCACCGCACTGAAAAAAGCGCCACCCAGCGCGGCGGAGCCAGCCCCGCTGGCACGCATCGGCGTGCTGGGCGGTGGGCTGATGGGCGGCGGTATCGCCAGCGTCACCGCCACCCGCGCCCACTTGCCGGTGCGGATCAAGGACATCACCCCGGCGGGGATTAGCCACGCGCTCCAGACCAGCTGGGCATCGCTGAGCAAGCAGGTGGCGCGCAAGCGGCTCACCGCCGCCGAGCGCGGCCGGCAGATGATGCTGATCACCGGCGACACCCACTACCGCGGCTTCGCGCACCTTGATTTGGTGGTGGAAGCGGTATTTGAGGATCTGGCGCTCAAGCGGCAGATGGTGGCGGAGGTGGAGCAGCACGCCGCGCCGCACACCATTTTCGCCTCCAACACCTCCTCGCTGCCGATTGCGCAGATTGCCGACGGCGCGCAGCGCCCGCAGCAGGTGATTGGGCTGCACTACTTCAGCCCGGTGGAGAAGATGCCGCTGGTGGAGGTGATCCCCCATGCTGGCACTGACGCGCGCACCCTGGCGACCACCGTGGATCTGGCGCGCCGTCAGGGCAAGACGGCGATTGTGGTGGCGGATCGCGCTGGCTTCTACGTCAACCGCATCCTCGCGCCCTACATTAATGAGGCGGCGCGCTGCCTGCTGGAGGGGGAGCCGGTGGATCGTATCGACCGGGCGCTGGTGCGCTTTGGCTTCCCGGTTGGCCCGCTGATGCTGCTGGATGAGGTAGGGATCGACGTCGGCACCAAAATCGTGCCGGTGCTGGTGCGCGAGCTGGGGCCGCGCTTTGCCGCGCCAGAGGCGTTCGACGCGCTACTGAAAGATGAGCGCAAGGGGCGCAAGAACCGCCGTGGCTTCTACCTCTACCCCACGCGCAGGCTGCCGTTGGTGACGCGCAATAAACAGCCCGACCCGGCGGTCTACCGGCTGCTGGGCGTGACGCCGCAGTCGCGGCTGTCGGAGCAGCAGATCGCTGAGCGCTGCGTGCTGATGATGCTCAATGAGGCGGTGCGTTGCTTGGATGAGCAGGTGATCCGTAGCGCGCGTGACGGCGACATTGGGGCGGTGTTTGGCATCGGCTTCCCGCCGTTTCTCGGTGGGCCGTTCCGCTATCTCGACCAACGCGGGGCCGGGCCGGTGGCGGCCGACCTGCGGGCGCTGGCGGCGCGCTACGGCGATCGCTTCACGCCCTGTGAGCGGCTGGTGACGATGGCCGAGCAGGCGCAGCGTTTCTACCCAGAGGCGTAACATGCTATGCAACTCTGCGGCCAACCCGGTGATGATTAAAGCATTTAGTGACGGTGATCACTGCTTGCCCTCTTGCCCCTGGCACAGGCTGTACAGCCGGGGAGGGGAGGACTACCGTAAACAGAGAGGCCATCTGGCAAAGAACGTCGTTTTTACAAAACTTTGCGCGGCGCGCAGCCGTGAATAAAATGTTGAATTGGTGGTTAAATAACCAGTACTTGCCGGCCTACCCGTGGGTTGCTCTAAAAAACAGCATTTTCTTTGTGTCAACTTTGAGGCAAAATGCCCGGCCGCCATAGAAGAGACGGCGCGTTATCGTTAAAGGGTTGCCCTCTGGAGAGAGGGGAAGACAGCGATACAGCACGCGACGCGTTTCCTGTATGGCGTTATTTTGTCAAACAAAAACGGTGCACTATGCAAGTTTTGATTATGCGTCACGGCGAGGCTGCCCTTGAGGCCGCCAGCGATGCGGTAAGACCGCTTACCCCCTGTGGCCGTGAAGAGTCCCAACAGATGGCGGCCTGGCTGAATGCCAAACCGCTGAACATTGACCGGGTGCTGGTCAGCCCCTATCTCCGTGCCGAACAGACGCTGGCCACCGTGCGCGGCACGCTGACGCTGCCGGAAGATGAGGATGTGCTCTCCGAACTGACCCCCGGCGGCGATGCCGGGCTGGTGGCCTGCTACCTCGAGGCGCTGGCGAAAGAGGGCGTCTCCACGGTGCTGGTGGTTTCGCACCTGCCGCTGGTGGGCTATCTGGTGGCCGAGCTCTGCCCCGGCGAGTGCCCGCCGATGTTCGCCACCTCCGCAATCGCCAGCGTTACCCTGGATGCCGACAGCGGCAAAGGGACGTATGACTGGCAGTTCAGCCCCGCGCAGGTGATGGCGCGCGTCTGATGCCCCCGGCCGGCGCCCGCCGGCCTCCCTCCCGCTACTCCGCCAGCTCCACCAACACCAGCAACGCCGCGTCGCCGCCAAACAGCTTGGGCGCCTGATGGAACGCCATCACGTCCGGGTGTTGCGCCAGCCATAGCGGCGTCTGCTGCTTCAGGATATGTTTGCCGTGCCCATGCATTACGCAGGCGCAGTGCACATGCTCGCGGCGGCAGGCGGCGATCAACGCCCCCAGCTCCTGCTTTGCCTCATGCTGCGTCAGGCCATGCAGGTCGAGGAACAGATCCGGCGTGTAGTCGCCGCGCCGCAGCTTCTTCATCTCAAAATGATCGACGCCGTGCCGCACGTAGCGCACCGGGCCTTCGCTCTCCAGCAGCGGTTGGAACTCATCCGAGAAGTAGTGGGTGGCATCCACCTGCTCCTGCAACAGCCGTTTCGGCGTCGCGACCTTCACCTTCTGGCGGCTTGGCGGGTGCACGATGGTGTCATTGTGTAGCCGTTTGGTGCCGCTCAGGGCCTCACGGAACAGCTGCTGTTCTTCGCTGGTAAGCGGGTATCGGTTCTTCATGTGGGTCGTGGAAACCGTCGTTGACAGAGAAATTAACATGGAGTTTACCTGCTCCGGCGACAAATGTCTGGCCGGGCGTGGCGGTGTGTTTGCCGCTGTGACTATAGCTGCTGATTTGTCGGCCGCTTCATGGCACACTAGTCGGCATTTTGTAAGGCGGCGGCCAGAACCGCCGCAGCGTGGGAGAACACTTTGGACAAGATTTTCGTCGACGAAGCCGTCAGTGAGCTGCATACCATTCAGGATATGCTGCGCTGGGCCGTCAGCCGCTTTAACGCGGCCAACCTTTACTATGGCCACGGCACCGACAACGCCTGGGACGAGGCGGTGCAGCTGGTGCTGCCGACCCTCTACCTGCCGATGGACATCCCGGAAGACATGCGCGGTGCGCGCCTGACCTCCAGCGAGCGCCACCGCATTGTTGAGCGGGTGATCCGCCGCGTCAATGAGCGGGTGCCGGTCGCCTACCTGACCAACAAGGCCTGGTTTTGTGGGCTGGAATTCTATGTTGACGAGCACGTGCTGGTGCCGCGTTCGCCGATTGGTGAGCTGATCGACAACCGCTTCAGCGGCCTGCTGAGCGAACCGCCGCAGTATGTGCTCGACATGTGCACCGGCAGCGGCTGCATCGCCATCGCCTGTAGCTACGCCTTCCCGGAAGCGGAAGTGGACGCGGTGGACATCTCCGAAGAGGTGCTGGCGGTCACGGAGCGCAATATCCAGGATCATGGCGTTGAGCAGCAGGTCACGCCAATCCGCTCTGACCTGTTCCGCGCGCTGCCGCCGCTGCGCTACGACCTGATCGTCACCAACCCGCCTTATGTGGACGAGGAGGACATGTCCGACCTGCCCGAGGAGTTCCGCTTTGAGCCGGAGCTGGGGCTGGCGGCCGGTAGCGACGGCCTGAAGCTGGTGCGCCGCATCCTGGCTTGCGCGCCGGACTACCTCAGCGACGAGGGTGTGCTGGTGTGCGAAGTGGGCAACAGCATGGTGCACCTGATAGAGCAGTACCCGGACATCCCCTTCACCTGGCTGGAGTTTGAGAACGGCGGCGACGGCGTCTTCACCCTGACCCGCCAGCAGCTGGTGGATTGCCACGCGCACTTCGCGATGTACCGCTCGTAAGCGCCACGCCGCGCCTCCCCGGCGCGGCAGGGCCAGCGGGCCAACCACAGAACCAAAATCAAAAGTAAGGAGCCGTGATGGCAGGGAACAGTATTGGGCAGTTTTTCCGCGTCACCACTTTTGGGGAGTCCCACGGCGTGGCGCTCGGTTGCATCGTTGATGGCGTGCCGCCGGGCATCCCACTGACCGAGGCGGATCTCCAGCATGACCTCGACCGCCGCCGGCCGGGCACCTCGCGCTACACCACCCAGCGCCGCGAGCCGGATCAGGTAAAAATCCTCTCCGGGGTATTTGAGGGTGTCACCACCGGCACCAGCATCGGCCTGCTGATTGAGAACACCGACCAGCGTTCGCAGGACTACAGCGCGATCAAGGATGTGTTCCGTCCCGGCCACGCCGACTACACCTATGAGCAGAAATATGGCCTGCGCGACTACCGTGGCGGCGGCCGCTCCTCGGCGCGTGAAACCGCGATGCGCGTCGCGGCCGGTGCCATCGCCAAGAAATATTTGCAGATGAAGCATGGTGTGCAGGTGCGCGGCTTCCTGGCGCAGATGGGCGACGTGCAGTGCGAGCTGAAGGATTGGGCGCAGGTGGAGCAGAATCCCTTCTTCTGCCCAGACCCGGCGAAGATTGAGGCGCTCGACGAGCTGATGCGTGCGCTGAAGAAAGAGGGCGACTCCATCGGCGCGAAAGTGACGGTGGTGGCGGAGAATGTGCCGGCTGGCCTCGGCGAGCCGGTGTTTGACCGTCTGGACGCCGATCTGGCCCACGCGCTGATGAGCATCAACGCGGTGAAGGGCGTTGAGGTGGGCGATGGCTTTGCGGTGGTGAACAAGCGCGGCAGCGAAAACCGTGATGAGATCACCCCGGACGGCTTCCAGAGCAACCACGCTGGTGGCGTGTTGGGCGGCATCAGCAGCGGCCAGCCGGTGATCGCCCATCTGGCGTTGAAACCGACCTCCAGCATCATGGTGCCGGGGCGTACCCTCAACCGTCAGGGCGAAGCGGTGGAGATGGTAACGCGTGGCCGCCATGACCCGTGCGTCGGCATCCGTGCGGTGCCGATTGCGGAAGCGATGATGGCCATCGTGCTGATGGACCACCTGCTGCGCCAGCGCGCGCAGTGCGCGGATGTCACGCCCCCACTGCCACGCTGGTAACGCCGATGAGCAGATCACTTCGCGCCGGCCTGATGGCCGGCATGTTGCTGCTGGCAACGCTGCCAGCACAGGCGCTGACCCCTTGGCAGACCATCGGCCACCCGGTGCCGGGCGCGCCACAGGCGATCGGCAGCTACGCCAATGGCTGCATCGTCGGTGCGCAACCCCTGCCGTTGCAGGCCGCCGACTATCAGGTGATGCGCCCTGACCAGCGCCGCTACTTCGGCCACCCAACGCTGCTGGCGTTTATCCAGCGCCTCAGCCGCCAGACCAGCCAGCAGTCGCTTGGCTCGGTGTTGGTCGGCGACATGGGCATGGCGGCCGGTGGGCGCTTTAGCAGCGGCCACGCCAGCCACCAGTCCGGGCTGGACGTGGACATCTGGCTGCAACTGCCCACCCGGCGCTGGACGTCCCAACAATTGCTGAAGCCGCAGCCGATCGATTTGGTGTCGAAGGATGGCAAGCAGGTGGTGGATCGCCACTGGCAGCCGCAGATTGGGCAGCTGATCAAGCTGGCCGCTGAGGATAGTCAGGTGGCGCGCATCTTCGTCAACCCGGCGATCAAGAAGCGCCTGTGCGAGGATGCTGGCAGTGACCGTGCGTGGTTGAACAAGGTGCGGCCGTGGTTTGCCCACCGTGCCCACATGCACGTGCGGCTGGTCTGCCCAGCGGGCAGCCCGGATTGTCAGGATCAGGCACCGCCGCCGCCGGGCGATGGCTGTGGCGCGGAGCTGGCAAGCTGGTTCCTGCCGCCGAAACCGGCCACCACGCCGCCGGGCAAAACCCTGCCACCGCCGTTGCCGCGCGCCTGTCAGGCGCTGCTGGATAACCACTTCGGGGAGTCCTTATGAGTGGCCTGGCGCTGGGGCCGGAGCTGCTCGGCATCCTGTTCGCGGTCGCGCTGGTGGCGGGGTTCATTGACTCCATCGCTGGCGGCGGCGGGCTGTTGACGGTGCCAGCGCTGCTGGCGGTGGGCGTGCCACCGGCGCAGGCGCTGGCGACCAACAAGCTGCAATCGGTCGGCGGCTCCTTCTCCGCCAGCCTCTACTTTGTGCGCCGTGGCATGGTGAAACTCAGTGACCAGAAACTCACCATCCTGCTGACCTTTTTGGGCGCGATGAGCGGGGCGATTCTGGTGCAGCACGTGCGCGCCGACCTGCTGCGGCAGATTTTGCCGCTGTTGGTGGTGGGCATTGGCCTCTACTTCCTGCTGACGCCAAAGCTGGGCGAGGAGGAGCGGGCGCAGCGCCTTGGCGGGCTGGCGTTCGGCCTGCTGGCCGGTGGCGGCGTCGGCTTCTATGACGGCTTTTTCGGCCCCGGCGCCGGCTCGTTCTATGCGCTGGCCTTCGTGACGCTCTCCGGCTTCACGCTGGCGAAAGCCACCGCCCACGCCAAGGTGCTGAACTTCACCTCCAACCTTGGCGGCCTGCTGCTGTTTATCCTCGGCGGCAAGGTGGTCTGGGGCGTTGGGCTGGTGATGCTGGCTGGGCAGATTCTGGGCGCGCGCCTCGGTGCGCACATGGTGCTGACGCGCGGCCAGAAACTGATCCGGCCGATGATTGTGCTGGTCTCACTGGTGATGAGCCTCAAGCTGCTCTATGACAACCACGGGATAGAGATCCAGCACTGGCTGACGGCGCACCTGTAGCGGCGTCCACCCTTTTTCGGGCCGCGCGATGGCCGGCCCGTGACCTGTAAACCGATGACATCATGCAAAACAACACAGAGACTACCCACCACTACCAACAACTGATCGACATCTTCAACGCCTGCTTCAGTGACGAGTTCAACACCCGGCTGGTGCGCGGCGAGGGGGAACCCATCTATTTGCCGGCGGACGCAGAGACTCCCTACCACCGTATTGAGTTTGCCCACGGCTACTACGCCAGCGCGCTGCATGAGATCTCCCACTGGTGCATCGCCGGTGAGGCGCGGCGCAAGCTGGTGGATTTTGGCTATTGGTACTGCCCGGATGGCCGCGACGCCCAGACCCAGGCGGAGTTTGAGCAGGTTGAGGTGAAACCGCAGTCGCTGGAGTGGATGTTCTGCGTGGCGGCGAACTTCCCGTTCAATGTCAGTTGCGACAACCTAGAGGGCGACGTGGAGCCGGATCGCATCGCGTTCCAGCGCAAAGTGCGCGCGCAGGTGCTGCACCACCTGACGCAGGGCATCCCGGCGCGTCCGGCGCGCTTTATTAACGCGTTACATTCGTTTTACAATACGCCAACGCTGCGTGCAGAGGATTTCCCTTACCCGGACGATCTCTGAGGACGGCATCCGCCCCCCCGACTGATGAATGAGGAAACGTAATGATCGCTGAATTTGAAGCGCGTATTCTGGCGCTGATTGATGACATGGTGGACCGCGCCAGTGACGATGAACTGTTTGCGGGCGGTTACCTGCGCGGTCATTTGACCCTGGCAGTGGCGGAAGCCGAAGAGAATGGCGAGCATACGCCGCAGGCGCTGAAACTGCGCGTCGAGCAGAGCCTCAACAAGGCGATCCACGCTGGCGAGCTGGCCCCGCGTGACCAGGTGCTGGTGCAGGCGATGTGGGACAACCTCTACCTTCAGGCGCAACAAGAAGCCTGACAAAAAAGGCCCCGTCCGGGGCCTTTTTTTTGCGTTACGCTGGCTGGTCGTCGACCGGCCGCCCCTTCAGCAACTTCCTCACCCAGAAACGGTTCGGGTTCAGCGCCGCCAGCACCTCGGTCGGGCAGGGCAGCGGCTCGCCGTGGATCTGCGCCGCCAGCAACTCGGCCGCCAGCGGGCCAGAGCTGATGCCGCGTGCGCCGAGCGCGCCAAACAGGTACAGGCCAGCATAGGCGGGCGCGGTTACCGGCGTCTCGCCCGCGGCCAGCTGGCGCGGCAGGTCGCCGTAGGCCGCCAGCGTCGCGTCGAAGTCTGGGGCCGCGCCCACTAGTGGCAGGTGGTCACGGGTGGCGCAGCGCACCCCGGCACGTGCCTCGCCGGCGGAGACATCCACCTCCTGCGGCCACGCCACATCCGGCAGGCACTCCATCAGTCGGCGGCGGTTCTGCTGCTGCTCCTCCTCACGGTAGCCGGTATCGCTGTCGCCACGCTGGTAGCTGGCGCCGATGCAGTGCATCCCTTGGGCATCAGCTGGCGTCAGGTAGCCGTCGGCGCACAGCACCTGGCGCAGCGCGCGCAGTGAAGGGGTGGTAGGGATGTGCGACACCTGGCCGCGCACCGGGTAGGCAGGCAGGGAAGAGGTCTGCGGGAAGCCGGTCAGCCGGTGGCCGTTCGCCAGCACCAGCGTGGCGTGGTGCGCGTGCTGGCCGTCGGCAAAGCTGATCTGCCAGCCACCCTCTTCGGCGGCCAGCTGCGTCACCTGATGCCCCGTGCGCAGGGCCACGCCGCGCGCCTCCAGCCACGCCAGCAGGGCGCGGGTGAACATCGCCGGGCAGAGCCAGCCGCCCAACGGGTAGCTGACGCCGCCAAAGCCGGTGGGCAGGCCGAGCTGCTGGGTCAGTTGCGCCTCATCCTGTGCCTGCGCTAGCGCCTCCGGCCAGCCGCTGGCCAGCAGCGCGCCAATCTTGCGCTGGCTGCGCGCGTCGAAGCCCACCTGGCTGACGCCGCACCATTCGCCAGCAAAATCGATGCCCAGCGCTGCCAGTTGCTGGTAGTGGCGGCGGGCGAAGGTAAAGGCCGCGGCGAAGAAGTGCTCGTGCGCGTTCTGCTGGCCGGTCAGCAGCGGATAGACCGCCCCCTGACGGTTGCCGGACGCGCCCTGCGCCGCCTCGTTCTCTGCGCAGTAGAGCGTCACGCGGCTGCCGCGCCGCCACAGCGCCAGCGCCAGCAAAGCCCCAGCAATGCCACCGCCGACAATCGCCACCTCATTCGGCTGTGGCGCGGCCGGGCGCGCATACCAAGGCGCGGCAGGGGCGGCGTGCGGCTGCTCGCCCATCTCGCCCACCAGCATCTCGCGCTTTTGGCCGAAACCCTTGACCCGCTGCACCGCAAAGCCCGCCTGTTGCAGGCCACGGCGCACAAAGCCCGCGGCGGTAAAGGTGGCGAAGGTGCCACCGGGGCGCGCCAGCCGCGCCATCGCATTGAACAGCGTCTCTGACCACATGTCCGGGTTCTTGGACGGCGCAAAGCCGTCGAGGAACCAGGCATCCACCTGCTGCGCCAGACTCTCATCCGCCTCGCCGAGGCACTGGTTGGCATCGCCAAACCACAGGTCGAGGGTCACGCTGCCCTCCGCCAGCAGCAGGCGGTGGCAGCCGGCGAACGGCAGCGGCCACTGCGCCCGCAGCGCTTCCGCGTAGTGCGCCAGCTCCGGCCAGCGCGCATGGGCGGCAGCCAGATCGTCTACCGACAGCGGGAACTTCTCCACGCTGATAAAGTGCAACTGTTGCAGCGGGGCCAGCGGGTTCTCCTGACGGAAACGGTCAAAGGCCTGCCACAGCGTCAGGAAGTTGAGGCCGGTGCCAAAGCCGGTCTCCGCCACCACGCAGCGGCGGCGCGGGTGGCTGGCAAAGCGCGCTGGGAAGCCATTGCCCTGCAAAAAGACATAGCGGGTCTCTTCCAGCCCATCCTGGTTGGAGAAGTAGACGTCATCAAACTGTTGGGAAACAGGTGTACCCTGTTCGTTCCAGGTCAGGGTAGCGGGGCGGATCGGAGAGTGGTTCACGCGCAATACTCATGGCTCAAGGGTTGCGGGCGATTTTAACGGTGTCACGATCCCGGCGCAAATTTGCATATAATAGACAAACTATTGCTGATCGGACTTGTTCGGCGTACAACTGTAAGCTAGAGTGCGTGGCAAAATCCCGACTTATAAAAGTGGAAGAGGTATTACATGAAACGTGCAGTGATTACTGGCCTGGGTATCGTCTCGAGCATCGGTAATAACAAGCAGGAAGTGCTGGCATCCTTGCAAGAAGGGCGTTCAGGGATCACTTTCTCGCAAGAACTGAAAGATGCTGGTATGCGTAGTCACGTATGGGGCGATGTCAAGCTGGATACCACTGGCCTGATCGATCGTAAAATCGTGCGTTTTATGAGCGATGCCTCTATCTATGCTTACCTCTCCATGCAGGAAGCGATCAAGGACTCCGGCCTGACCGATGAGATGGTCTCCAACGAGCGCACTGGCCTGATCGCTGGCTCCGGCGGCGGCTCCCCGCGCAACCAGGTGGCGGGTTCCGACGGTATGCGCGCCAAGGGCCTGCGCGGCGTTGGCCCCTACATGGTGACCAAGGCGATGGCCTCTGGCGTCTCCGCTTGCCTCGCGACCCCGTTCAAGATCCGCGGCGTGAACTACTCCATCAGCTCCGCTTGCGCCACCTCCGCGCACTGCATCGGTAACGCGGTCGAGATGATTCAGCTCGGCAAACAGGACGTGGTCTTTGCTGGCGGCGGCGAAGAGCTGTGCTGGGAGATGGCCTGTGAGTTCGACGCAATGGGCGCGCTCTCCACCAGCTACAACGACACCCCGGAAAAAGCCTCCCGTACCTATGACCAGAACCGCGACGGCTTCGTCATCGCAGGCGGCGGCGGCATGGTAGTGGTGGAAGAGCTGGAGCACGCGCTGGCGCGCGGCGCGCACATCTATGCAGAGATCGTCGGCTACGGCGCGACCTCTGACGGCGCTGACATGGTGGCCCCGTCTGGTGAAGGCGCTGTGCGCTGCATGAAGATGGCGATGAACGGCGTGGACACCCCGATCGACTACATCAACGTGCACGGCACCTCCACCCCGGTGGGCGACGTGAAAGAGCTGGGCGCCATCCGTGAAGTGTTCGGCGACACCACCCCGGCCCTCTCCGCCACCAAGGCGATGACCGGCCACTCCTTGGGCGCCGCGGGCGTACAGGAAGCGATCTACAGCCTGCTGATGCTGGAAAACGGCTTCATCGCGCCGAGCATCAACGTGGAGACGCTGGACGAGAAAGCCGAAGGTATGGATATCATCACCCAGCCGACCCAGCGCGCGCTGACCACCGTGATGTCCAACAGCTTTGGCTTCGGCGGCACCAACGCCACCCTGGTGATGCGCAAGTTCGACAAGTAATCACCCGGCAGAAAAAACCCGCTACGGCGGGTTTTTTTTCGCCCGTGGCCCGCCGCAGGCATGGCCGGCGAGAGATCTATCACGTTTTTGGATTCGTCACGTTGATGCGATTCAGCAATATGGTAGGTTGGCGGCAGTAGGATTGTGACTGCGGCAGCAGGCAAGACCTGATCGAACGGCATCTGCCGGGCGGTCGGGTTTTTTTGTTTTCAGGGCACGGACATGCAAATCGCCAAAATACTCAATAATAATGTCGTGGTGGTGCTGGATGGCCACGGGCAGGAACAGGTGGTGATGGGCCGCGGCATCGGCTTCCAGAAGCAGGCGGGCGAGGCGGTCAATGCCGCGCTGGTGGAGAAGACCTTTGCGCTGAAGGGCAACGATCTCACCGCCCGGCTGGGTGAGCTGCTCAGCGAGATCCCGCTGGAGGTGATGGCCACCTGTGACTTGGTGATTACACAGGCGCGCGCCCGGCTGGGTAACCTGCATGACAGCCTCTATATCTCGCTGGCGGATCACTGCCACCACGCGATTGAGCGGCAGAAGCAGGGCACCCCGCTGCGCAACGGCCTGCTGTGGGAGATTGGCCGGCTCTACCCCAAGGAGTATGCGCTGGGGCGTGACGCGGTGGCGCTGATTGCCCGCCGTTTGCAGGTGCAGTTGCCAGATGATGAGGCGGGCTTTATCGCGCTGCATCTGGTCAACGCCCAGCTCAACGGCCACATGCCGGAGGTGATGCATGTGACGCGGGTGATGCAGGAGATTTTGCAGATCGTCAAATACCACTTCGCGCTGGATTATGACGAAAGCTCCCTGAGCTACCACCGCTTCGTCACCCACCTGAAGTTTTTTGCCCAGCGGATGCACGCGCGCACCGGGGTGGAGAGCGACGACGAGTCACTGCATGACGCCGTAAAAGCTAACTACCCGTTGGCCTACCGCTGCGCGGGCAAGGTGGGGCGGCATATGCAGAGCCACTACCAGCAGGCGCTGACCAAAGAGGAGTTGATGTTCCTGACCATCCACATTGAGCGGGTGCGCAAAGAGGGACACCTGCCCGGCTAACCGGGCACCATCGTCGCGATGTCGCCCAGGCGGCACCGCATCAGGATTGTAACTGCCGCGAGGCGGGCAAAACCTGAATGTTTCCCACGGCCCGCTGGCCGCAGGGGGCATTCAGGTTTTTTTTTGCCCGGCTGGCGGCGTCACTCAGCGAAGAGAGGAAGCAATGGATAATCAGCAGGTGGCGAGCGAGATCCTGGCCGGGGTCGGCGGCCGGGAGAACATAGCGGGCGTGATGCACTGCGCCACCCGGTTGCGCTTCAAGCTGCGCGACCGGACGCGGGCCGATGCCGAAGGGCTGAAGCAACACCCCGGCGTGATCATGGTGGTGGAGAGTGGCGGCCAGTTCCAGGTGGTGATCGGCAACCACGTCGGCGACGTCTATCAGGCGCTGGTGCGTCAGGCCGGGCTGGAGGAGGGCGGTGCGCCCGCGCCGACGGAGGGCGAGGCAAAGCCGGGGCTGCTCAGCCGCTTTATCGACATGGTTTCCGGCATCTTCACGCCGGTGGTCGGGCTGATGGCCGCCTCCGGCATCCTGAAGGGGCTGCTGGCACTGGCGCTGGTGTTTGGCTGGCTGTCAGACCAGAGCGGCACCTATCAGGTGCTGTTCGTGGCCGGCGATGCGCTGTTCTACTTCCTGCCGCTGGTGCTCGGCTACACCGCTGGCAAAAAGTTCGGCGGTAGCCCCTTTGTCACCATGGCGATTGGCGGCGCGCTGATGCACCCGATGATGCTGGCCGCCTTTCAGGGGGAGAGTAACGGCACCGGTGCCCCCTTTACCTTCTTCGGCCTGCCGGTAACGCTGATCAACTACAGCTCCTCGGTGATCCCGATTCTGTTTGCCGCTTGGATCAGCTGCTGGATTGAGCGGCAGGTGTACCCACGGCTGCACAGCAATATCCGTAACTTCTGCACGCCGCTGATCTGTCTGGCGGTGACGGTGCCGCTCACCTTCCTGGTGATTGGCCCGGCGGCCACCTGGCTTAGCCAGCAACTGGCCAGCGGTTTCCAGTCAATCTACGCCTTCGCCCCGTGGCTGGCTGGCGCGGTGCTGGCCGCGCTCTGGCAGGTGTGCGTGATTTTCGGGCTGCACTGGGGGCTGGTGCCGATGATGATCAACAACCTCAGCGTGCTGGGCCATGACACCATGATCCCGCTGTTGATCCCGGCGGTGCTGGGGCAGGCCGGGGCGGCGCTGGGCGTGCTGCTGCGTAGCCGTGACCAGAAGCGCCGTGGGCTGGCTGGCTCGGCCTTCACCGCCGCGCTGTTTGGCATCACCGAGCCGGCGGTATATGGCGTCACGCTGCCGACCAAGCGCCCCTTTATCTTCGGCTGCCTTGGCGCGGCGCTCGGCGGCGCGCTGATTGGCTTCTTCCAGACCAAGGTCTACTCCTTCGGGCTGGTGAGCATCTTTACCCTGGCGCAGATCATCCCACCGGCTGGCCTTGATGCCACCGTCTGGGCGGGTGCCGCCGGTGCGGTGCTGGCGCTGGTCTTCGCGACACTGATGACGATGGCCTTTGGCGAACCGCGCGCCACCGCCGCCCCGGTGGCGGAGCCAGCGGCCCCGGCAGCCACACCGGCCGCGCTGCCGGCCGGGCAGGGCGAAACGCTGCTCAGCCCGATGAGCGGCACGCTGGTGGCGCTGGAGCAGGTGCCGGACAAAACTTTCGCCAGCGGCCTGCTCGGCAAGGGGATCGCCATCGTGCCGCAAGAGGGGCGCGTCACCTCGCCGGTGGATGGGGAGGTCGCCTCGCTGTTCGCCACCCGCCACGCCATCGGCATCGCCTCACAGGGCGGCAGCGAGATCCTGATCCATGTCGGCATCGACACCGTTAAGCTGGATGGCCAGCACTTCACCGCCCACGTCAAGGCGGGCGACCGGGTGTCCGCTGGCGACCTGCTTTTGACTTTCGACCGTCAGGCGATTGCCGCGGCGGGTTACGACCTCACCACGCCAATGCTGGTGAGCAACAGCGATGAGTTTACGGATGTGCTCTGCGCCCGCAGTGGCGCGATCCAGCAGCAAACGCCGTTGCTGACGGTCATTCATTGATGAACAGTAAGGAGAGAACCATGAAAAATGCATTTCCGCAGGAGTTTCTATGGGGCGGGGCGATTGCCGCCAACCAGGTTGAGGGTGCCTACCTGACCGACGGCAAGGGCCTCTCCACCTCCGATCTGCAACCGCACGGTATCTTCGGCGAGATTGTCGAGCGCCATGAGGGCGACCACGGCATCAAGGACGTGGCAATTGACTTCTACCACCGCTACCCAGAGGACATCGCGCTGTTCGCCGAGATGGGCTTCACCTGCCTGCGCGTCTCCATTGCCTGGACGCGCATCTTCCCGCAGGGCGATGAGGCGGAGCCAAACGAGGCCGGGCTGGCCTTCTATGATCGCCTGTTCGATGAGCTGGCGACGCACAACATCACCCCGCTGGTGACCCTCTCGCACTACGAGATGCCTTACGGGCTGGTGAAAAACTATGGCGGTTGGGGCAGCCGCAAAACCATCGGCTTCTTCACCCGCTATGCGCGCACGGTGTTTGAGCGCTACCGCCACAAGGTAAAGCTGTGGCTGACCTTCAATGAGATCAACATGGCGCTGCACGAGCCCTTCACCGGCGTCGGCCTGCCGAAAGAGAGCAACAAGGGCGAGATCTATCAGGCGATCCACCACCAGCTGGTGGCCAGCGCCGCCGCAGTGAAGGCTCTGCATGAGATCATCCCGGATGGTCGCATCGGCAACATGCTGCTTGGCGGGCTGCTCTACCCGCTCTCTTGCAACCCGGCCGACGTGCTGGCGACCCAGCGCCAGAACCGCGACTGGCTCTTCTTCGGCGATGTGCAGGCACGCGGCTACTACCCCTCCTACATGACCCGCTACCTGCGCGAACAGGGCGTGGCGCTGGAGATCACCGAGGAGGATCGCGAAACGCTGAAATCGACGGTCGATTTCATCTCCTTCAGCTACTACATGTCCGGCTGCGTCACCGCCGACGAGGCACTGAACCAGCAGATGCGCGGCAACATCCTGAACATGGTGCCGAACCCGCATCTGGCCAGTTCGGAGTGGGGCTGGCAGATTGACCCGGAAGGGCTGCGCATCCTGCTCAACATGCTGTGGGATCGCTACCAGAAGCCGCTGTTCATCGTCGAAAACGGGCTGGGCGCGAAGGACAAACTGGAAGCGGATGGCAGCATCAATGATGACTACCGCATCCAGTACCTCAATGACCACCTGGTGCAGGTGGGCGAGGCGATTGAGGATGGCGTCGAGGTGCTGGGCTACACCAGCTGGGGGCCGATCGATCTGGTCAGCGCCTCCAAGGCGGAGCTGTCCAAGCGCTACGGGTTTATCTACGTGGATCGTGATGACAACGGCGAAGGCACGCTGACACGGCGTCGCAAGAAGAGCTTCAATTGGTATCAGGAGGTGATTCGCAGCCGGGGTGCCAGCTTGACGCGCAAATAGTCCCTCTCGCCCCGCGATTTTTTGCGGGGCGCTTTCCAGCCTTGTACGCCGCACTGGCATCTTTTCCCGGCCCGCGTTACCTTCTCACTCCCGATTCTGGAGCGAAACGCCATGGCCAACTCCCTGTTTAAACGCGTAATCCACACCCTGTTCCACGACCGCCTATTGCAAGCGCTACTGCTGCTGGGCGCGGTACTGACCGCCTTCCAGCCCGCCGCCATACGGGCGTTCCCGCGCTACGTGGATTGGCCAACCATTGTCACCCTGCTGGGGCTGCTGCTGTTGACCAAGGGGGTGGAGGTCAGCGGCTGCTTTGACTGGCTCGGACGCGGGCTGATGCGCCGCTTGCAGCGTGAGCGCACGCTGGCGCTGTTTCTGGTGGCTGCCGCGGCGCTGCTCTCCACCTTCATGACCAACGACGTAGCGCTGTTTATCGTGGTGCCGCTCACCATCACGCTGAAAAAGCTGTCGGCACTGCCGGTGCGGCGGCTGATCATCTTTGAAGCGCTGGCGGTCAACGCCGGCTCACTGCTGACGCCCATCGGCAACCCGCAAAACATCCTGCTGTGGAGCCGCGCCGGTAACTCCTTCGCCGCCTTTACCTGGCAGATGCTGCCGCTGGCGGCCTGCGTGCTACTGGCGCTGCTGCTGGTAACCTGGTTCAGCTTCCCGGCGCGGCGCATCAAGGATGTGCGCTTGCCGGAGGGGGTGGCCTGCCAGCGCGGGCTGCTGGCGGGCTGCGTGCTGCTCTACGGGATGTTTTTGATCTGCGTGGAGCAGGGCGTGGCGGCGTGGGGATTGCTGGCGGTGGCGGTGGGAATGCTGCTGCTGGCGCGCCAGGTGCTGGCGCAGGTGGACTGGGGGTTGATTCTGGTATTCATCGCGATGTTCATCGACATCCGCCTGTTGGTGGATCTGGCCCCGCTGCACGCGCTGTTCGCGCAGATCGCCCACCTGCCGCAGGGGGGGCTGTACCTGCTCGGCATTGGCCTGTCACAGGTGATCAGCAATGTGCCAGCCACCATTCTGCTGATGAACTATGTGCCCTCCAGCGCGCTGGTGGCCTACGCCGTCAACGTCGGCGGCTTTGGCGTGGCGATTGGCTCACTGGCGAACCTGATCGCGCTGCGGATGGCCAATGACCGCCGCATCTGGTGGCGCTTCCACCTCTACTCCCTGCCGTTCCTGCTGCTCAGCGCGCTGGCAGGCTGGGGGTTGTTGGCGCTGCGCGGCTAGGCCACCAGCCAGAGCATCAGTAACAGCACCAGCAGGGCGACGAACAGCAGCGGCGCGCCAGCAGAGCCGCGCAGGCCGGGCGGCAGCAGGGCGATCAGCGGGTTGAGCGGCGGCGGGGCCAGCGGCTGCACCATCGCGTTGGAGGTGGCGCTGCGATCCACGCGCGGGCCAAACAGCTGGCCGAGCAGATCCTGCGCCTGTGCCTGCGTCAGCGGCGTCAATGGCCCAGCCTGGAACTGCGCCTGCGCATACTCCGCCAGCTGGCGCTGCTCTGTCTCGCTGGCCGGTTGCTTGAGCGCGGCATGGAGGGTGTGCAGGGTGGGGGCAGCCTGCTGGCTAAGGGTCAGCCGCGCCTGCAAATAGTGGGTCGCCAGCTGGAAGTGGCGCGCGGGCATCGGGTCGGTGGTGGCGACGCCAGCCAAAGTAAACAGGTCGTGCCACAGCTTGGCCGGTTTCTCACCGGTGACGGCGCTCAGGCGCGCCACCAGCTGTTGCAGGCTGTGCTGCTCCGCTGGCAGCATTGGGCGATCCGTGACTGGCGTCTGCTGCGGCGCGGGAATGGTCAGCTCGCCGGACTGGATCAGCGCCAGCACCTGTTGCAACTGGGCGTGGCTCAGCTGGCTCAGCACCGTGTGGCCGAAACTCTGGCGGATAAAGTCGCTCACCGCCTGGCGGTTATTGCCAAGCGGCAATAGCTCGGTCAGCTGTTGCAGCAACTGGCGGCTGGCGTGGCTCTCCTGCGCGCTGCTCAGCCGCGCCTGCAAATTGTGCTCCGCCTGCGGGAACTGGCCAGCGCTGATCTCCTGCTCGTCCGGCACGTGCAGGTCATGGCGCAGGCTGGCCCACAGCTCCGCCGGTTTCATCGGCGTCAGGGCCATAATCTTCACCACCAGCTTCTCCAGGGTGGTGCGCTGTGCAGGGGTGAGCGGCAGGGCATCAGACGAGGGCTGCCCGGTTCTGGCCGTGGGCAAGGGCCGGTCGCTGGCCGGGGGAAGGCCGTGGCCGCTCAGTGGTTGCATAGCGTGGGGATCCTTGTTGCGAATGTAAGCCTGCGGCCGCGCAAGGGGGAGAACCGGGGCGCGGCAGTGTCAGGGCGAATGATACCAACCTGTACCCATCACGGATAGTGATGAATGTCGATTAAATCATCAATGGCGGCCGATCGCTTACTCCCTCCCCAGTTTGCGCCTGCATCTGGCAAAGCCGCATCGCCTCCGCCAGCCGGATGATGCCCTCCTCAATGCGCTCCGGCGTGTTGGCGGCAAAATTGAGCCGCAGCGTAAAATTGGCCTGCGGGTGGTCGCGGTAGAAGCAGTCGCCACGGGCGAAGGTCACCTGCTGGCGCCACGCCAGCGGCACCAGCCGCGACACCGGGATCTCCGGCGGCAGTTGCAGCCAGATAAACAGCCCGCCTTCCGGCAGCTCAAAGTGGCAGCCCGCTGGCAGGTGACGCCGGAGCGCCGCTGCCATCACGTCCCGGTGCTGGCGGTAGAGGCGGCAGGCGCGCTGCACCTGCCGCTGGACGCTGCCGACGGTGACAAATGCCTCCAGCGAGCGTTGCAGCAGGCCAGCGCTGGCGAAGCTGTCGGCATGGCGGCGCTGGGCCAGCTGGCGGTAGCGCTCGCCCTCCGCCACCAGATAGCCGATGCGCAGGCCGGGCATCACAATCTTGGAGAAGGTGTTGATGTAGATCACCTCGCCCTCCGTGGCCAGCGAACGCAGCGAGGGCAGGGCCGCGCCCTGATAGCGCAGTTCGCCCACGAAGTCATCCTCCAGCAGCGGCACCCCGGCGGCCGCGGCCAGCGCCACCAGCCGGCGGCGGCGTGGCTCGCTCAGGCAGCGGCCGGTAGGATTGTGGAAGTTGGGGATGGTGTAGATCAGCGCCGGGCGGTGCGCCGCCAACAGCGCCGGTAGCGCCTCGACGCACATACCATCCTGGTCACAAGGTATGGAAATAATCTGCACCCCCTGGAGCGCAAACAGCGTCAGCGCCTCGGCGTAGGTCGGCTCCTCCACCAGCACCCGGTCGCCGGGGCGCAGCAGCGTCTGGCTCACCAGACTCAGCGCCTGCTGCGAGCCATTGGTGATCAATATCTGCTCCGGCCGCGCCGGGATGCCCTGCAACGACAGGATGCGCGCCAGCGTGTCGCGCAGCGGGAAATAGCCGCAGTAGTCACCGTAGTGGAAGGCTGCATCGGCATGGCGGCGCAGTACCGAGTGCATCACCCGGCGGAACGCCTCCTGGGGGAAGAGGCGTGGGTTGCCGGTGCCAGCGGCAAAGTTGATCACCTCTGGCGGCAGCGGGGCGTCGGGCTGGCCATCGAGGCGTGAGGTGCTGGTGGTGTAGGGGTCAACCGGCGTCTCCAGCGCGGGCTGGCCGGTGGCGGGCGTCCCGGCGGGGGCGTAGGGGTGGCGCACGTAGGCCCCACTGCCGCGCCGCGCCTGCAAAAACCCTTTGGCCGCCAGCTCCCCATAGGCGTTCTCAACCGTCAGGCGGCTGACGGCCAGCTCGGCGGCCAGTGTCCGGGTGGAGGGGAGCTTGTCGCCCTCGGCAAGGGCACCATTCAGGATGGCGGCGCGCAGCGTCTCCTCTATCTGCAAATAGAGCGGGATGACGCTGTGGCGGTCGAGGGCGATGTGCATGGCAATCCTCTGCGGGGAAAAGTGGCCTGCCTAAGATTAGTGGTAAGTGGCTCTGGCGGGAATGGGGCGGGCGGGTAAAATTTCCCATACTGGTTTTCCCTTGCTGAATGAGTATGTTATGTCAACCCTCGCTGAACCGGCCATGCCGGCTGCCGCAACGCAAAGTGGCCTGCTGTCGCCCGCGCGCCACGGTTTCTCCCTGGCGGCGCTGAGCGCCTTCCTGCTGGCCTTTACCGCCATCATCATCCGCATCCTGACAGAGCGCTACCACCTGCCCGCGCTGGTGCTGGCCTTCTGGCGTGCGGCGCTGGTGGCGCTGGTGCTCTGCCCGGTGCTGCTCTGGCTACGCCCGGCATGGCTGCGGCCGGGCTGGCGGCAGCTGCGCTTCTACGCGCTGTTTGGGCTGGTGCTGGCGCTGTTCAACGCGCTCTGGACGTGCTCGATCATGCTCAACGGTGCCTCGGTCGCCACCATCCTTAGCTACTTCTCCGTGGGCTTTACGGTGTTTTTGGGCTGGGCCTGTTTTGGCGAGCGGTTGAGCGGCCGCCAGCTGCTGATTATTGCAGTCAGCCTGCTCGGCTGTGCGCTGGTCAGTTTGGGCGGCACTGAATCGGCGGCGATGGGCGGGCTGTTTGGGCTGGCGATCGGCATCCTGACCGGCGTTGGCTCCACCCTCTATGCGCTGTGCGGCCGGCTGGCAAGCCAGCGCCGCTACCCGGAGTGGGGCACGCTCTGCTACGTCTTCGCCTTCGCGGCGCTCTACCAGTTGCTGTTCAATGGGCTGGCGGGGGAGTTCCCGGCGCTGGCCGGGCCGCTCTCCGGGGACATTCTGTTCCTGTCGCGGGGCGAGGGGGGCGTGGCGTGGGGCGGCTGGGGGTTGCTGCTGTTGCTGGCCGCCGGGCCGACGCTGCTCGGCTTTGGCCTCTATAACCTCAGCCTGAAGCACCTGCCGCTGGCGGTGGCGAACCTGATCCTGTCGCTGGAGCTGGTCTTCACCGCCATCATCGCCTGGCTGCTGCTCGGCGAGACGCTGACGGCGTGGCAAACGCTGGGCAGTGGGATGATGTTGGCCGGCGTTGGGCTGATGCGTCGCAGCCGCCGACCGCGGGTCAGCGCGCCGGACGCAACAGCGGCGTGCGCAGGCGCTGGGCGAGGAACACCCCCAGCAGCGTGACGCCGCCGCCAATCAGGTGGTAGCTGTGCAACTGCTCATGCAGGAACAGCACAGCAATGACGGCGGTGAACAGCGGCACCAGATTCATAAAGATCGAGGCGGTGTTGGCCCCGAGCCGCATCACCCCTTGGATCCAGAGGAAGGGCGCAATCAGCGAGGCAGGGATGCCCGCGAACAGCACCAGCGGGATATTGCGCGCCGTCAGCGCCACGTCGGGCGCATGCAGGAAGTTGGGCGTCAGCAGCAGCACGCCGAACAGGATCTGCACATAGAGCGACTGCCAGTTCGGCAGCGGGATCGCCCAGCGCTTGGTCAGCACCCCATAGCAGGCGTAGGAGGCGGAGGCGGCCAGCATCATCAGTTCGCCACTGCCAATGCCGTGGTGCAGCAGCTGCGCTGGCTCGCCGCCGCTCACCAGCCACACCAGCCCGCCGAAAGAGAGCAACCCACCCAGCGCCATGCCGCGCGTCGGTGCCACCCCCAGCACCGCAATGCTGAACAGCACCGTCAGCAGCGGGATCAGCGCATTCAAAATGCCCATGAACAGCGCGCTGACGCTGTGCGCCGCATAGTAGGCCAGGCTCTGGTAGAGCACCATGCCGAGCAGGCCCAGCACCAGCAGCTTCCACAGGTGCGGGCGCACCGCCGCGCGGTTGCGCCACAGGCCGGGCAGCACAAAGGGCGTCAGCACCAGCAGCGCCAGCAGCCAGCGGTAGAAGGAGATGGCGGCCGGGTCGATGGCGCCGGCGGCGACTTTGCTGACCACGGCGTTCAGCGACCAGATCATCACGGCCAGCAGGGGAAAGAGTGCATTCATGGGTCACTATCTTCAATAAACAGGCAAAAGGGCCGGTAGTGTAAGGCCCGGCCGTTGGCAAATGAAAGCCCCGTGCGGTGCGTAATCGTCTGGGTTTCACCTTAAGTAATGGGATTCTGTGTCATTCAGTGGCAGAATATTTGCCCCTATTTATGCGCAAGCTGCCGGAGAGTGACGTGAAGATCCTGGTTGATGAAAATATGCCCTATGCCCAGACGCTGTTTAGCCGACTGGGGGACGTCCAGGCGGTGCCTGGCCGCCCCATCCCACGGGAGGCGCTGGCCGATGCCGACGCGCTGATGGTGCGATCCGTCACCAAGGTCAATGCCGATCTGCTGGCTGGTACGCCGGTCAACTTCGTCGGCACCGCCACCGCGGGCACCGACCACGTGGATGACGCGTGGCTCGCCGGTCAGGGCATCGGCTTCTCCGCCGCACCGGGCTGCAACGCCATCGCAGTGGTGGAGTATGTCTTCTCGGCGCTGCTGATTCTGGCGCAGCGGGACGGCTGGCAGTTGCGCGACAAAACCGTCGGCATCGTCGGCGTCGGCAATGTCGGCTCGCGCTTGCAGGCGCGGCTGGAGGCGCTGGGGGTGAAGACCCTGCTGTGCGATCCGCCCCGCGCCGAGCGCGGCGACACCGGGCCATTCTGGCCGCTGGAGAAGCTGGTGGCCGAGGCCGATATCCTCACCTTCCACACCCCGCTCTACAAAAGTGGGCCGCACCGCACCCAGCACATGGTGGACGCCGAGCTGCTGGCGGCGCTGCCAGCCGGCCGCGTGCTGGTCAACGCCTGCCGGGGCGAGGTGGTGGACAACGCCGCGCTGCTGGCGGCACTGACCGGCGGCAAGGCGCTTAGCACGGTGCTGGACGTCTGGGAGCCGGAGCCGGATCTCTCCCTACCGCTGTTGCGCGCGGTGGATATCGGCACCGCCCACATCGCTGGCTACAGCTTGGAGGGCAAGGCGCGCGGCACCACCCAGGTGTTTGAGGCCTACAGCCGTTTCCTCGGCCGCCCGCAGGAAGTGCCGTTGGCAAGCCTGCTGCCCGCGCCGGACTTTGGCGCGCTGACGCTCAATGGCGATCTCAGCCGCACCCTCGATGAGGGTGTCCTGCTGCGCCTGATGCACCTGGTGTATGATGTGCGGCGTGATGACGCCCCGCTGCGCCGCGTGGCCGGCCAGCTGGGCGAGTTCGACAAATTGCGTAAATTTTATCAGGAGCGGCGCGAATGGTCGTCGCTCTGCATCCACTGTGACGACGAGGCTACGGCCACGCTGCTGACGCGGCTGGGCTTCACTGCCCAGCTGAAGTAGCGCGTCACCCCTCTGTGTATCGGGCGGCCTGACCGCCCTTTGTTTTTGTTTTTTCTGGAGAAACCACGATGTCTGACGGCTGGAATATTGCCCTATTGGGGGCCACAGGCGCGGTAGGCGGCGCACTGCTGGAGTTACTGCAAGAGCGCCAGTTCCCGGTGGGCGACCTCTTTCCGCTGGCCAGCGACCGCAGCGCCGGCGAGACCCTCCGTTTTAACGGTAAATCGGTCATGGTGCAGGACGCCGCGCAGTTTGACTGGTCGCAGGCGCAACTGGCCTTCTTTGTGGCTGGCAGCGAGGCGAGCGCCCGCTATGTGGACGAGGCAGCCAATGCGGGCTGTCTGGTGATTGACAGCAGTGGCCTGTTCGCCATGGAGCCAGACGTGCCGCTGGTGGTGCCGGGCGTTAACCCGCACGTGCTGGCTGACTACCGCAACCGTAACGTGGTGGCGCTGGCCGACAGCCTCACCAGCCAGCTGCTGACCGCCATCAAGCCGCTGACCGAGCAGGCTGGCCTGTCGCGTTTGCACGTCACCAGCCTGATCCCCGCCTCCTCGCACGGCAAGGTGGCGGTGGACGATCTCGCCAGCCAAAGCGCCCGCCTGCTGAACGGGATGCCGGTGGAGGAGAGCCTGTTCGCGAAGCAGCTGGCCTTCAACATGCTGCCACTGCTGGCCGATCAGGAGGGCAGCGTCCGTGAGGAGCGCCGTCTGGTTGATCAGGTGCGCAAGGTGTTGCAGGACGAGGGCCTGCCGGTGTCGGTGAACTGCATCCAGTCGCCGGTGTTCTACGGCGTGGCGCAGGCGGTGAACCTGGAAGCGCTGCGGCCGATGGCGGCCGACGAGGCGCTGGAGGCGTTCCGCCATGTGGAGGAGATCGCCCTGAGCGACGAGCAGGCGTTCCCGACGCAGGTGACGGATGCTTCCGGTAACGACGCGCTGAGCATCGGCTGCGTGCGCAATGACTACGGTATCCCGGAGATCCTGCAATTCTGGTCGGTGGCCGACAACATCCGCTTCGGCGGCGCGCTGATGGCGGTGCAGACCGCCGAGAAGCTGGTGCAGGAGTACATGTACTGATGTCAGAGGCCGTAACCCTGCCGCCGGAGGCGACGGCAGGCCAGTTCAAGCTGGCGCTGGGAATCGAGTATGACGGCAGCCGCTACTATGGCTGGCAGCGGCAGCAGGAGGTAGCCAGCGTACAGGGCTGTCTGGAGGCGGCGCTCAGCAAGGTGGCGGCGCACCCGGTCAGCGTCTTCTGCGCCGGGCGCACCGACGCCGGGGTGCACGCCACCGGCCAGGTGGTGCATTTCACCACCGATGCGGTGCGCAAGGATGCCGCCTGGACGATGGGCGTCAATACCCATCTGCCGCGCGACATCGCGGTGCGCTGGGTCACGGCGGTGGAGGAGGATTTCCACGCCCGCTTCAGCGCCACCGCCCGCCGCTACCGCTATGTGATCTACAACCACCGCTACCGGCCAGCGATCCTGCAACAGGGGGTGACCCACTACCACCAGCCGCTGGATGCCGAACGGATGCAGCGCGCGGCGCAGTGCCTGCTGGGCGAGAACGACTTTACCTCGTTCCGCGCCGTGCAGTGCCAGTCGCGCACCCCGTGGCGCAATGTAAAACATGTAAATGTTACGCGCTTGGGTAATTATATTGTGGTAGATATCAAGGCCAATGCGTTTGTACACCACATGGTTCGTAACATTGTCGGCAGCCTGATGGAGATCGGCTGCGGCAACCAGCCAGAGACGTGGATGGCCCACCTTCTGGCGGTGAAGGACCGCACCCAGGCGGCGGCGACCGCCCGGGCCGAGGGATTGTATCTGGTGGACGTGGACTACCCGGAGCGCTTTGCTTTGCCGCAACCGTCGCTGGGGCCGCTGTTCCTGCCAGATACGCTCATGCCGGTAATTTAACAGGCAGTACAGGGACCCGGTTCGCCGGGTAAACGTGAAAACCTGCGGGGTTGACCTGCATTGACAGAAGATTTCGCCCATGGACTTTATCCGCTTCGTTATTGATTTTATTCTGCACATTGATGTTCACCTGGCAGAACTGGTCGCGCAGTATGGCGTTTGGATTTATGGCATCCTGTTTTTGATCCTGTTTTGCGAGACAGGGCTGGTGGTCACCCCGTTCCTGCCCGGCGATTCGCTGCTGTTTGTGGCGGGCGCGCTGGCGGCACTGCCCTCCAACAGCCTGGACGTGCACCTGATGGCGGGGCTGATGATCTGTGCGGCGGTGTTGGGTGACGCGGTGAACTACACCATTGGCCGGCTGTTTGGCAACCGGCTGTTTAGCAACCCCAACTCGAAAATCTTCCGCCGCAGCTATTTGGACAAGACCCACCGTTTCTATGAGAAGCATGGCGGCAAGACGATTATCCTGGCGCGTTTCGTGCCGATCGTGCGGACTTTTGCGCCGTTCGTCGCGGGCATGGGGCACATGTCCTACCGCCACTTTGCCGCCTACAACGTGATTGGCGCGCTGCTGTGGGTACTGCTGTTCACCTACGCCGGTTACCTGTTCGGTGACCTGCCGGTGGTGCAGGAGAACCTGAAGCTCTTGATTGTCGCCATAATCCTTGTTTCAATTCTGCCGGGCGTGATTGAAGTGTGGCGCCATCGCCGCGCTGCCGCCCGCGCGCGGACGCAGAAACCCTGATACCGGGTCGCGCTGTCACACAATGATTAAGTTTTTACGACATTAACCTAACGGTTCGACCAGTTTTTTATCCACAGCGTCGAACCGTTATGGTTTAATGAGCGACATTTATGGTCTGTCCGTCGTGACACACCCAAGTCAGTGCCTCAGCAACGCGCCCGGCGCGGTTCTCAGGCATTTTTTTATGGGGTGGCCCCGGCGGGCAAGAACAGTGGACTGGCGTTTGCCGGGTTCAAACAGAAAGGTCATCAATGAGCTGGATTGAACGAATTCTAAATAAGAGCACTATCACCCAAACCCGGAAGGCCAACATTCCTGAGGGCGTCTGGACCAAATGCGACAGCTGTGGCCAGGTACTCTACCGGGCGGAGCTGGAGCGCAACCTGATGGTTTGCCCGAAGTGCGATCACCACATGCCGATTGCAGCGCGTATGCGCCTGCACACCTTCCTGGATGAGGGGAGCGATGTGGAGCTGGGCAGCGAGCTTGAGCCAAAGGATGTGCTGAAGTTTAAGGATTCCAAGAAGTATAAAGATCGCCTGAGCGCGGCCCAGAAAGAGACCGACGAGAAAGACGCGTTGATCGTCATGAAAGGGACGCTGCACGGTATGCCGGTGGTGGTGGCCTCCTTTGAGTTCGCCTTCATGGGCGGCTCGATGGCCTCCGTGGTCGGCGCGCGCTTTGTGCGTGCGGTCGAGCAGGCGCTGGAAGACAACTGCCCGCTGGTCTGCTTCTCCTCCAGCGGCGGTGCCCGTATGCAAGAGGCGCTGATGTCGCTGATGCAGATGGCGAAAACCAGTGCTGCGTTGGCGAAGATGCAGGATCGTGGCCTGCCGTACATCTCCGTGCTGACTGACCCGACCATGGGTGGCGTCTCCGCCAGTCTGGCGATGCTGGGTGACCTGAACGTCGCCGAGCCGAAAGCGCGTATCGGCTTCGCTGGCCGCCGCGTAATCGAGCAGACGGTGCGCGAGAAGCTGCCAGCTGACTTCCAGACCAGTGAGTTCCTGATCCAGAAGGGCGCGATCGACATGATCATTCGCCGCCCGGAGATGCGTGACAAACTGGCCGGCATCCTCGCCAAGCTGACCAACCAGCCGGAGCCGAATGTGGTTGTCCATGTGGTGGACGGCGACGACGTGGTGAGCGAGAGCCAACAGGACGTCTGATCGGCCTGATGGCGGCCCGCGAGGGCTGCGGGGCGGCCTGTCCGCCCCGGTAACCGGCCCGGCTGCCGCCCGTCACGCCTGACATGGGGCACCATCTGCGCCGACGTCGTGGGTGGTGCGTTGTCCACATCCGCTGCACGACGCGCAGCGTAAGCCGAACGGGACCGATGCAAACTCTACCCACTCCCCAAGCCACGTCGCCCCTGGCCACGTGGCTTCATTATCTGGAACACCTTCACGCTCAGGCGATTGATCTTGGCCTGACGCGCGTCAGGCAGGTGGCCGAGCGCCTCTCCCTGCTGCAACCCGCCCCCTTTGTTTTCACCGTCGCCGGCACCAACGGCAAGGGCACCACCTGCCGCACCCTCGAGGCGATTCTGCTCGCCGCTGGCCTACGCGTCGGCGTCTACAGTTCGCCGCATTTGGTGCGCTATACCGAGCGGGTGCGCATCCAGGGGCAGGAGCTGCCCGAGGCGGCGCACTGCGCCTCCTTCGCCGCGCTGGAGGCAGGCCGGGGCGACACCACGCTGACCTACTTTGAGTACGGCACCCTCTCGGCGCTCTACCTGTTCCAACAGGCGGCGCTGGATGTGGTGATCCTCGAGGTGGGGCTGGGCGGCCGTCTCGACGCCACCAACATCGTCGACGCCAACGTGGGCGTGATCACCAGCATCGCGCTGGATCACACTGACTGGCTGGGGCCGGATCGCGAGAGCATTGGCCGTGAGAAGGCTGGCATCTTCCGTCCGGGCCGCCCGGCGGTGGTGGGCGAGCCGGACATGCCGCACACCATCGCCGAGGTGGCGGCGGAACTGGGCGCACCGCTCCATGCGCGTGGCGAGGCGTGGCACTTCAGCGCCCAGCCAGAGAACTGGCGCTGGGCGTGCGGTGGCCGGGTACTGGCTGACTTGCCGCTGCCACAGGTGCCGCTGGACAACGCCGCCACCGCGCTGGCCGCGCTGCACTATGCTGCGCCCGCTTTGCAGGTGGGAGAGGAGGCGATCCGCCTTGGCCTGCAACAGGCGATGCTGCCGGGCCGCTTCCAGACCGTCAGCGAGTCGCCGCGCCTGATCCTCGACGTGGCGCACAACCCGCACGCCGCCGGTTATCTGGCGCAGCAGCTAGCGCAACTGCCGAAGGCGCCCGGTGCGACGGTGCGCGCGGTGGTGGGGATGCTGGCGGACAAGGACATTCCCGGCACGCTGGCCTGTCTGGCGCCGCAGGTAGACGCCTGGTACTGCGCGCCGCTGGAGGGGCCGCGTGGGGCTAGCGCCGAGCAATTGGCCGCGCACCTGACGGAACCTCGGCAGTTCGCCGATGTCAAATCAGCCTGGCAACAGGCAATGCAGGATGCTGATGATCATGACATTGTGATTGTCTGCGGGTCATTCCATACCGTGGCGCATGTCATGGAGGCACTAGAGGCGGGAAACAGCCGTGGCGAGTAAGTTCCAGAATCGTTTGGTCGGGACGGTGATATTGGTGGCGCTTGGCGTCATCGTACTGCCGGGCCTGCTGGATGGTAAAAAGAAGCACTATGAAGATGAGTTCGCGGCTATTCCGCTGGTGCCGAAGGCCGGCGACAGCCAGGAGAATGACGCGGTGCCGCCGGCGACCCAGTCACTGCCAGCCCAGCCACCGGAAGGGGCAGGGCCAGCGGTGGACGCCGCCACCCGGCCAAACGCCGAGCTGAACAGCGCCGCTGGCAGTGCGCCAGCCAAAGCGCCGGTGACGGTATCGCCGCCGCCGATGACCGAAAGCAAGCCGCAGGTAGTGGAGAAGCCAAAACCGGTGGAGCCGAAGCCCCAGCCAAAACCGGAGCCGAAACCGCAGCCGAAGCCGGAACCCAAGCCAGAGCCGAAGCCAGAGCCGAAGCCGCAGGCAACGGAGAGTGCGCCAGCCGGGCAGGCTTACATCGTCCAGCTTGGCGCGTTGAAGAACGCCGCCAAGGTGAATGAGATTGTTGCCAGCCTGCGCCTGTCGGGCTACCGCGCCTACACCGTGCCCTCCACGCCGGTGCAGGGGCAGATCACCCGCATCTTTGTCGGGCCGGACGCCTCGAAGCAGAAGTTGCAGTCGGCGCTGCCGGAGCTGAACCAGATCAGCGGGCTGAGCGGCCAGATCCGCGCCTACAGCGCCGGACGCTGATTGGCACCAGCCACAACGGGGCGCCCTTTGGCGCCCCGTTTATCATTTCAGGGGAGGGAATCGCTGACGGCCACGCTATGTTTCTGCCTGGGTTGAGGTTTTTTTAAGCACAATTAATTATTTGCGACAGGGCCAGATTTCCCCTACGCAAACGTTTTCTTTTTCTGTTAGAATTCGCCGCGAATTGGATGCGGGGCGGATCATCATTGGAATTGTCATGGTCTGGATTGATTACGTCATCATTGCAATTATCGGGTTTTCGGCGCTTGTCAGCCTGATCCGGGGGTTTGTCCGTGAAGCGCTCTCACTGGTTAGCTGGGGATGTGCGTTCTTTGTGGCCAGTCACTACTACCCCTACCTTGCCATCTATTTCACCCGTTTTGAAGGCGAACTGGTTCGGAACGGAATCGCAATCGGCATCTTATTTATCGCGACGTTGCTCGTAGGTGCGGTTGTTAACTATGTGATCGGTACGCTGGTGGAGCGCACCGGGCTGTCAGGCACAGACCGGGTGCTGGGCGTGTGTTTCGGCGCGTTGCGCGGTGTCTTGATCGTCGCCGCCATCCTGTTCTTTCTGGACACCTTCACCGGCTTTTCACAGAGTGCTGACTGGAAACAGTCTCAGTTGATTCCGCAGTTCAGCATTATTATCAGGTGGTTTTTCAGCTACCTGCAGAGCACGTCGAGTTTCTTGCCGCAGCATCTCTAACTGCGGCAGCGCTGATGAGGAAAAGACAACATGTGCGGTATTGTCGGGATCGCCGGTTTTATGCCGGTCAACCAGTCGATTTATGACGCGTTAACGGTGCTCCAGCACCGTGGGCAGGATGCCGCAGGCATCATCACCATTGATGCCAACAACGGCTTCCGTCTGCGTAAGGCAAACGGTCTGGTGAAAGATGTGTTCGAAGCACGTCACATGCAACGCTTGCAGGGTAACATGGGCATCGGCCATGTACGCTACCCGACCGCCGGCAGTTCCAGTGCATCAGAAGCGCAGCCTTTTTATGTCAACTCGCCGTTCGGCATCACTCTGGCGCACAATGGTAACCTGACCAACGCCCACGAACTGCGCAGCCAGCTGTTCGAAGGGGCGCGCCGTCACGTGAACACCACCTCTGACTCCGAGATCCTGCTGAACATCTTTGCCAGCGAGCTGGACCGCTTCCAGCACTACCCGCTGGAGGCGGAGAACATCTTTGCGGCCATCACGGCGATGAACAAGCAGATCCGCGGGGCCTACGCCTGCGTGGCGATGATCATCGGCCACGGGCTGGTGGCGTTCCGTGACCCGAACGGCATCCGCCCGCTGGTGATGGGTAAGCGCACCCTGGAAGATGGCCGCATTGAGTATATGGTGGCCTCCGAGAGCGTGGCGCTGGATACGCTGGGCTTTGAGTTCCTGCGCGACGTCGCGCCGGGCGAGGCGGTCTACATTACCGAACGCGGCCAGCTGTTTACCCGCCAGTGCGCGGAGAACCCGAAGTTCCACCCGTGCCTGTTCGAGTATGTCTACTTTGCGCGCCCGGACTCCTTCATCGACAAGATCTCCGTCTACAGCGCCCGCGTGCGCATGGGCGAGAAGCTGGGCCAGAAGATTGCCCGCGAGTGGGAAGATCTGGAGATTGACGTGGTGATCCCGATCCCGGAGACCTCCAACGACATCGCGCTGGAGATCGCCCGCATCCTGAACAAGCCGTACCGTCAGGGCTTCGTGAAGAACCGCTACGTCGGCCGCACTTTCATCATGCCGGGCCAGCAGGCGCGCCGCAAATCCGTGCGCCGCAAGCTGAACGCCAACCGCGCCGAGTTCCGTGACAAGAACGTGCTGCTGGTGGATGACTCCATCGTGCGTGGCACCACCTCCGAGCAGATCGTGGAGATGGCACGTGAGGCGGGCGCCAAGCGGGTTTACCTCGCGTCGGCCGCGCCAGAGATTCGCTTCCCGAATGTCTACGGCATCGACATGCCGAGCGCCAACGAGCTGATCGCCCACGGCCGTGAGGTGAGCGAAATCACCCAGATTATCGGTGCCGATGCGCTGATCTTCCAGGACCTGGATGACCTGATCGACGCGGTGCGTGAAGACAACCCGGACATTGAGCAGTTTGAGTGCTCGGTGTTCAACGGCGTCTACGTCACCAAGGATGTGGATCAGGGCTACCTGGAGCATCTGGAGTCGCTGCGCAACGATGACGCCAAGGCGATGCGTGGCCAGCAGGAAGTGGAAAATCTGGAAATGCATAACGAGGGCTGATTATTCTTGCCGCTTTCGTTACCATAACCTCTCCAGGGCCAGACTTGTCTGGCCCTGTCTTTTTCGGCGCATCCGGTTTGCGGGCGTCCAGTGCAGAGGATTACCTATGAAACGACTCATCATCGGCATCTCGGGCGCCAGCGGCGCCATCTACGGGGTGCGCCTGTTGCAGGTGCTGCGTGAAGTGGACGGCATCGAAACCCATCTGGTGATGAGTAACGCCGCCCGGCAGACGCTGGCGCTGGAGACCGACTACTCGCTGCGCGACGTGCAGGCGCTGGCCGACGTGGTGCATGATGCCCGCGACATCGCCGCCAGCATCTCCTCCGGCTCCTTCAAGACCGCTGGCATGGTAATCCTGCCGTGCTCCATCAAGACGCTCTCCGGCATCGTCAACAGCTTCACGGACAGTCTGGTGACGCGCGCGGCGGACGTGGTGCTGAAAGAGCGCCGCCCGCTGGTGCTGGCGGTGCGCGAGACGCCGCTGCATTTGGGCCATTTGCGCCTGATGACGCAGGCCGCCGAACTGGGCGCGGTGATCATGCCGCCGGTGCCAGCCTTCTACCACCGACCTCAAACGGTGCAGGAGATTATCGACCAGACGGTAAACCGCGTACTGGATCAATTTGATATTGAATTGCCTGACGATCTGTTCGAGCGCTGGCAGGGCGCGCGCTAGGCACCTTGCCCCACCAACGATCATTTTTCTCATCTGCACCAGTATGGCGCACGCGCCGCACCCCGCTGGTGCATCTTTTCCCGGCAGTTATCTATACTCTCAACACGGCATACCGTTCCTCCTGTGGATTGGCGTTATGGCGTGATCTCTGGCCGCCTTTTTGCGAGCCGTGAAGGTTATTCATCACCCCCGCATAATCGGCATGAAACCTGCATGAAAAAGCGGGTGAGTGCCGGGTCAGGCACCGACTATCATTTGAGGGTAATGTATGAAGAAATTGGTCAAAGTCCTTCCTCTGGTTCTGGCATTTGCGACCGCCGGCAGCTTCGCCGCGGTGCCGAAAGATCTGCGTATCGGCACGGACCCCACCTATGCACCCTTTGAGTCCAAAAATGCCAATGGCCAGCTGGTCGGCTTCGATATTGATTTAGCCAAGGAGCTGTGCAAGCGCATCGAGGCGAAGTGCACCTTCGTGGAGAGTGATTTCGACGCGCTGATCCCCTCGCTGAAAGCGAAGAAAATTGATGCCATCATCTCGTCGCTCTCCATCACTGAGAAGCGCCAGAAAGAGATCGCCTTCACGGAAAAACTCTACGCCGCCAACGCCCGTCTGATCGCCAAGAAAGGTTCGCCCATCCTGCCGACGCTGGAAGCCCTGCGTGGCAAGCGCGTGGGCGTGCTGCAAGGCTCGACCCAGGAGGCTTACGCCAACGCCATGTGGCAGCCGAAGGGCATCGACGTGGTGGCCTACCAGAATCAGGACTTGATCTACGCTGACCTGGACTCCGGCCGCATCGACGCCGCCTTCCAGGATGAAGTTGCGGGCAGCGAAGGCTTCCTGAAGCAGCCGGTAGGCAAGGATTACGCTTTTGCAGGCGAATCGGTGAAGGATGACACCTTCTTTGGCGTCGGCACCGGCATGGGGCTGCGCAAGGCGGATACGGATCTGAAAGCCGCGCTCGACAAGGCGTTCGCCGAGATGCGTCAGGACGGCACCTACGACAAGTTTGCCAAGCAATACTTTGATTTCGACGTGTACGGCGGCTAATGGCCGCAGCCTTTCCGCAGGGGCGTCCGCCCCTGCCTAACTGAGATACCGCCATGTTTGACGGCTATTCCCAATTGATTCTCCAGGGTGCCTGGGTGACGCTGGAGCTGGCGCTCTCATCGGTGCTGCTGTCAGTGGTGATCGGGCTGGTGGGGGCGGGCGGCAAGCTCTCCCAAAGCCGCGTGCTGCGCGCCCTGTTCAACGGCTATACCACCCTGATCCGTGGCGTGCCGGATCTGGTGCTGATGCTGCTGATCTTCTACGGCCTGCAAATTGCCCTTAACAGCCTGACCGAGTTGCTGGGCGTCGGCCAGATTGACATTGACCCGCTGGCGGCGGGCATCATTACCCTCGGCTTCATCTACGGGGCCTACTTCACCGAGACTTTCCGCGGTGCCTATATGGCGGTGCCACGCGGCCAGATTGAGGCAGCGACCGCCTTTGGCTTCAGCGGCGCGCAGACCTTCCGCCGCATCCTGTTCCCGGCCATGATGCGTTTCGCGCTGCCGGGCATCGGCAACAACTGGCAGGTGATCCTGAAGGCCACCGCGCTGGTGTCACTGCTGGGGCTGAACGACGTGGTGAAGGCCACGCAACTGGCTGGCAAGGGCACCTACCAGCCCTTCTTCTTCGCGATGGTGGCGGGCGCGGTCTATCTGATTTTCACCACGCTCTCCAATGGCGTGCTGCTGTGGCTGACGCGGCGCTACTCGCTGGGCGTGAAGAGGGCTGAGCTATGATGGAGATCCTGCAACAGTATGGCATGGCCCTGCTGTGGAGCGACGGCTACCGCTTTACCGGGCTGGCGATCACCCTATGGCTGCTGGTCTCCTCGGTAGTGATGGGCGGGCTGCTGGCGATCCCGATGGCGGTGGGGCGGGTTTCGCCGCTGCGCTGGGTGCGGCTGCCGATCTGGTTCTACACCTACGTGTTCCGTGGCACGCCGCTCTATGTGCAGCTGCTGGTCTTTTACTCCGGCATGTACAGTCTGGAGATTGTGCGCGGCAGTGACTTCCTCAACGCCTTTTTCCGCAGCGGCCTGAACTGCACCGTGCTGGCGCTGACGCTCAATACCTGCGCCTACACCACCGAGATCTTTGCCGGGGCGATCCGCGCGGTGCCGCATGGCGAGATTGAGGCGGCGAATGCCTACGGCTTCTCGCGCTTCAAACTCTACCGCTGCATCATCCTGCCGTCGGCACTGCGCAGCGCGCTGCCCGCCTACAGCAACGAGGTGATCTTGATGCTGCACTCCACCGCGCTGGCCTTTACCGCCACGGTGCCGGACATCTTGAAGATCGCCCGCGACATTAACGCCGCCACCTACCAGCCGTTCTACGCGTTCGGCATTGCGGCGGTGATCTATTTGCTGATCTCCTTTGTATTGATTGGCCTGTTCCGGCGGGCGGAACGGCGCTGGCTGGCGCACGTCCGGCCGGGCGGCTCACACTGATTTGGAATGTAGACCATGCCTGAAAACAAGTTGGCGGTGACCGAACTGCACAAACGCTACGGCGACCACGAGGTGCTGAAGGGGGTGTCGCTGCACGCCGATGCCGGCGACGTGATCACCATCATTGGCTCCTCCGGCTCCGGCAAGAGCACCTTCCTGCGCTGCATCAACTTCCTCGAAAAGCCGAGTGAAGGCTCGATCAGCGTCAATAACCAGCCGATCCGCATGGTGCGCGACAAAGATGGTCAGCTCAAGGTGTTCGACAAAAAGGAGTTGCAGCTGCTGCGCACCAAACTGACGATGGTGTTCCAGCACTTCAACCTCTGGAGCCACATGACGGTGCTGGAGAACGTGATGGAAGCGCCGATCCAGGTGCTCGGACTGGGCAAGGCGGAGGCGCGCGAGCGGGCGATCCGCTACCTCGACAAGGTGGGCATCGATGAGCGGGCTCGCGCCAAGTACCCAATCAACCTCTCTGGCGGCCAGCAGCAGCGCGTCTCCATCGCCCGTGCGCTGGCGATGGAGCCGGACGTGCTGCTGTTTGACGAGCCTACCTCAGCACTTGACCCGGAGCTGGTGGGCGAGGTGCTGCGCATCATGCAGAAGCTGGCGGAGGAGGGCAAAACCATGGTGGTGGTGACCCACGAGATGGAGTTTGCCCGCCACGTCTCCAGCCAGGTGATCTTCCTGCACCAAGGGCTGATTGAGGAGCAGGGGCCGCCGGAGGCGCTGTTCGGCAACCCCAAAAGCGCCCGGCTGCGCCAGTTCCTCTCCGGCGCGCTTAAATAGCCGCTGCCTGCCGGCAGATGGCCAGCGTCAGTTCATAGGACTTCACAAAGGTGCTGAGGGGCAGGAACTCAAAGCGTGAGTGGAAGTTGTGCGCGCCGGTGAAGTAGTTGGGGGTGAGCAGGCCGCGCGCGGAGAGCGCCGCGCCATCGGTGCCGCCGCGCATCGGGATCACCTTTGGCTCGACGCCGATCTCGGTCATGGCGCTGAAGATCAGGTCAATCGCCCGGCGATCGCCATGGATGGCGTCAGCGATGTTGCGGTAGACGTCGGTGATCTTGAACTCTACCCGGGCGCGTGGGTAGCGGCGGGCGATGATCTCCGCCACCTCGCCGATGCGCTGCTTGCGTGCCAGGAAGCGCTGGCTGTCGAAGTCACGGATTGCCACCGTCAGGGTGGCGACGCTGGCGTTGGCGCTCATCTCCTGGAACCAGGTGTAGCCCTCGCGGCCCTCGGTGTGCTCCGGCGTCTCCTGACGGTCAAAGTGGCTGATGTAGTCGTGGGCCATCAGCAGCGGGTTGACCAGCACGCCCTTGGCAGACATCGGGTGCGCCGGGATGCCGGTGAAGCGCAGCTCCACGCCAGCGGCGTTGAAGTTCTCATACACCACTTCGCCCTGCTCGCAGCAGTCGATGGTGTAGGCAAAATCGACCTCAAAGCGCGCCAGATCGAGCGCCTTGGCGCCGCGCAGGCCGATCTCCTCGTCGGGCACGAAGGCCACCACGATGTCGCCGTGCGGCGTCTCCGGCGTCAGGTTGGCCAGCAGCGTCATCACCACCGCCATCGCCGCCTTGTTGTCGGCACCCAGCACGCTGGTGCCGTCGCTGAAAATAATCGGCTGGCCACGGTAGGCGTCAATCTCCGGATGGTCATTGACCCGTAGCCAGATGTCCCGCTCGGCGTTCAGGCAGAGGTCATCGCCCTCAAAGGTGAGAATCTGCGGGCGGATCACCGGCGACAAACCGACGTCCACTGTGTCGAGGTGGGTAATGAACCCGATGCGCGGCGCGCCCGGCTGGTTGCCCGGCTTCACCGCCGTGACGGTGGCGTGCTCATCCACCCTGACCTGTTGCAGGCCCAACTGGCGCAACTCGTCAGCGACCAGTGCCGCCAGCTGCTGCTGGCCGGGGGTGCTCGGCAGGGTAGTGGCCGCGGCGTCACTCTGGCTGGGGATAGCCAGATAGCGGAAGAAACGGTCGGTAAGCTGGTCGGCAATCGCGTTGTGCATGGGGGTTCCCTGTGAAGTGTCGGTCAGTGGTGGGGCGGTGAACAGCGGCCGCCCTGCGAGAGTCTACACTGACCGCGCCCAACGGTGAAATTCCACCGGCGCGCAGGGAGAAGATCAGCGGCGCGCCAGCACGTTTTTCAGCGCGGGTTCCAGCTCGCCATAGTGGAAGTGGAAACCGGCGGCCTCCAGCCGGCTGGGAATGGCGCGCTGGCCGGTCAGCACCAGCACCGCCGCCTCGCCCATCAGCAGCCGTACCATAAAGGCCGGTACGCGCAGGAAGGCCGGGCGGTGCAGCACATCTGCCAGCGTGGCGCTGAATTTGTCATTGTGCACCGGGTAGGGCGCGACCATGTTGAACGGCCCGCGCAATTCGGCATGGTGGAGCAGGAACAGGATGGCGGAGACCATGTCATCGATATGGATCCACGGCAGGTACTGGCGGCCATTGCCAAAGGGGCCACCTAGCCCCAGCCGGAACGGCGGCAGCATCTTCTCCAGCGCGCCGCCGTGCGGGGCCAGCACCATGCCGGTACGCAGCAGGCAGACGCGGGTCTTGCCGCTGTCCACCGCCTGCGCCAGCTGCTCCCAGCGGGCGCAGAGCCGGTGGGTGAACTCGTCGTGCGGCGTCTCCTCCTCAGTGACCACCGCTTCGCCCTGATCGCCATAGTAACCGGTGGCAGAGCCGGAGATAAAAATGGCCGGCGGCGCGCTGCTGGCACGGATCAACGTGGCCAGCCGCTCGGTAAGCTGCCAGCGGCTGTCACACAGGCGGCGCTTCTGCGCCTCGCTCCAGCGCCGGTCGGCGATCGGCTCACCGGCCAGATTGATCACGGCGTCGATGCCATCCAGCGTTGGCTGGCCGTCGAGCGACGCCCAATAGGTGACGCCCTCGCCCAACAGGCTGCGGGCGCGCGCAACATTGCGCGTCACTACCGTCACCTGGTGGCGGGCCTGGAGTTGCGCGGTCAGGTGGCGGCCAATCAGGCCGGTTGCGCCGGTAATGAGCACTCGCATGGTGGGCTTCCTGTGGGATGTGGGCTTTTCTCAAGCATAGGCCATCCGACGCCGGGAGCGTAGGCAGGAGGCGGTGATTTTCACTGGAATCAAGGCGGTGGGAAGAGCGCGGCCCCCGCGCGGGGGCCGCGGGCGGTCACTTCTCCGCCAGCTTATAGGCCTTGATGGTGGCCGGACGCAGGTTGATGCGCTCAAACCAGTTGCGCACCGCCGGGAACTGCGCCAGATCGATGCGCTGGCGCTCGTGGGAAACCACCCACGGGAAGGTGGCGATGTCCGCGATGCTGTAGTGGTCGCCAGCCAGCCAAGGCTTCTTCTCCAGCTGGGTATTCAGCACGCCATACAAGCGGCGGGTTTCGTTCTGGTAACGCTCAATCGCATAGGGCACTGGCTGCGGTGCGTAGTGGGTGAAGTGGTGGTTCTGGCCGAGCATCGGCCCAAAGCCGCCCACCTGCCAGAAAAGCCACTGGAGCGTAGCGCTGCGCTCGCGCAGCTCCTGGCTCAGCAGCTTGCCGCTTTTCTCCGCCAAATAGAGCAGGATGGCGCCGGACTCGAACACGCTGACCGGCAGGCCGCCGTCCACCGGCTGGTGGTCAACGATGGCCGGGATCTTGTTGTTCGGCGAGATGGCGAGAAAGGCAGGGTTAAATTGATCACCGGCACTGATGTCAATTGGATGGAGTCGGTAGGGCATCCCCACTTCTTCCAGAAAGAGGGTGATTTTATGTCCGTTCGGGGTGGGTGCGTAATACAGGTCAATCATAGTGCCTCCTGCGTTGGGTGATCTGTAAGTCATTACACGGACGGGCATACGGCGCCGGCCCGCCATCCAAACTACCGGGCTAGGATAACAGCTAAGAATAGCAGGCAATGCGGGAATAATCCGGCTTTGCCAGCGCCCAGCGGACGACGCCGCGCTTGATGAAGGCAGGGCGTGGCGGATAAACTTCCTCGGCCATGGCCACCGCCCGGCAAGCGAGGGATTTTGGCACCCGGTCACCCTAATGTGCCGGTGCATTGTCCGCTTGCGTGGGAGAGAGCGGGTGGTCTATGGTCATAGTCACCCTTCTGCCATTTATTTTAGAACGCCGCGCCAACGTGGTTGGCCGCTGTCAGTGCAAAATATAATAACCCTAACCGCGCGGATCTCGCGCCCAGAAAGAAGGTTTCAGAGGATGGATCAAGGTCAGACCGCAGACACTGAAGAGTGGGTGGACATCGTTAACGAGCAGAATGAAGTGATTGCTCAGTCCAGTCGTCAACAGATGCGCGCGCAACGGCTGCGCCATCGTGCCACCTATATTGTGGTGCATGATGGGATGGGCAAAATTCTGGTACAGCGCCGCACTGACAGCAAAGACTACTTCCCTGGCTGGCTGGATGCCACCGCTGGTGGGGTGGTGCAGCGCGGCGAGAATGTGCTCGACTCCGCCCGCCGCGAGGCGGAGGAGGAGCTGGGCATTGCCGGGGTGCCGTTCGCCGAGCATGGGATGTTCTATTTTGAGGATGAGCACTGCCGCGTCTGGGGCGGGCTGTTCAGCTGCGTCTCCCACGGGCCGTTCGCCTTGCAGGAGTCCGAGGTGGCAGAGGTGAACTGGATGCTGCCGGAGGAGATCACCGCGCGCTGTGACGAGTTCACGCCAGACTCGCTGAAGGCGCTGTCGCTGTGGCTGAGCCGTAACAACCAGCAGGAGTATGGACGGCCACTGGTACGCGAGGAGCCACGGCGCACCAATGACGCCGCCGCTGCGGGCAGTGACGACGCCCCGGCCGCCTGACGCCACGCCCACCTGAAAACGCCGGCCCCGAGCCGGCGTTTTTGTCAGCAGCTGTCGCGCCGGCAGAGGGTGGAGGGGAGCGGTTCCCCCGGTTGCCAGCGCTCGCCATTCAAGCGCGCCAGCAGCGCGCTGCCCGCCTGCACGCCAATCTCCCGGTGCGGCACCGTCATGGTGGTCAGCGGTGGCTGGCAAACCCGGCTGAACTCACTGTTGCCAAACCCCACCACCGCCAGATGATCCGGCACGCGAATGTGGCGGCGCTGGCACTCGTAGAGCGCGCCGCAGGCCAGCTCATCAGAGGCGCACACCAGCGCATCCAGCTCCGGCCACGCCAGCAGGAACTCCGGCAGTTGCTGCGCGCCGGTGGTGAAGCTGGCTGGCTGGGCGGCGTTGATCACCCGGTGCGGCGACATGTGGTTACGTAGCAGCGCATTGTGCCAGCCCTGAAGGTGCTGCTGGAAAATCCACTGCTCCTGATTGGCGCACAGCAAGCCAATGTGCTGGTAGCCATCGGCAATCAGCGTCTGCGTGAGTTGGTACATGGCGGCGACGTAATCGATGCCAATATTGATGTCGAGGGGATCGGCGCGCAGCGCGCCAATCTCCACCACCGGGATAGCGGCCGCCGCCAGCGCCTGCCGGGTGGCGACGGTGTGCTCAACGCTAAGCAGCACCGCCGCCGCCAGATTGTAAGAGAGCAGCGTCTCCAGCAGTTGCTGCTCCCGCTCCAGCATATGTTGCGACTCGGCCAGCATGATCTGGTAACCCGCCGGTTGCAGCACCCGTTGCAGGCCAGCGAACATCTCCGCGCAGCCGGACTCCGAGAGGCTCGGCACCACCATCGCCACCGTGTAGGAGGAGGCTGACGCCAGCGAACTGGCCGCCAGATTGGGCAGGTAGCCCAATTCGCTCACCGCCGCCTCAATCTTCTCGCGCAGCTTGTCCGAAACCTGATCTGGCGTGCGCAGCGCCCGCGAAACCGTCATGGTGCCTACGCCCGCCAGCTGGGCCACATCGGCCAGCGTGACCCTTCCCGTGCTGCGTCGTTTCTTACCGATCGACATGTGTAATCCTGACTGACACGCGCGTTATGCGCGAAAACATCCCCTGCCGGGACGCCCGCCCCGGCACCTGCTCACTCCGCCCATTCTACCCGCCGCAACCGGCCACATCGATAAAAATAGGTCAGCCACGGGCATCAGGCTGGCCGCCTTTGATAGCGCTATCACAAAACCGCGTGTTGCTGTCTTGGTAGCGCTATCTTTGTGGGCGTTATCACAGTGGTGCGCGGAACCCTTGATTAAAGTTTACCCATTCCCGGCCGCGTTGGCCCTGACCGTACCGTTCAAAGGAGGGCACATGTTAAACCAGTGGCTAACCGACGATCATCTCCACTATTGCCATGAGGTGGCGGACTGGCAGGAGGCCGTGCGCCTGAGTGCCCGGCCACTGCTGCAACAGGGGATCATTACCCCGGCGTATGTGGAGGCCATTTTTCGCCAGCACCAGACCCTTGGCCCCTATTTTGTGCTGGCACCCGGCTTGGCGATGCCCCATGCCCGGCCAGAGGAGGGCGCGATCGGGCTAGGGCTGTCGCTGCTCAAGCTGGGAAAGGGCGTCTGTTTCCACTCGGCCGACAACGACCCGGTGTCAGTGGTGGTGATGCTGGCCGCACCGGATGGCCATCGCCATCTGGAATTGCTGTCGCAGCTGGCCGAACTGTTTTCCGATGACACCGCCATGCAGGAGTTATTTCATGCCCAGACCACCCAGCAGATAAGCACCGTTATTTCCCGTTTCTGATCTTCTTCGTAATGACAATCAAGCCCCGGCTATCCGGGGCAGGGCTTCCCTACGCGTTAATTTGAACAAGGCGGACAAGATGAAAATTATGGCAATTTGCGGCTCCGGCCTCGGCAGCAGCTTCATGGTGGAGATGAACATCAAAAAAGTGCTGAAAAAATGGGAACTGGAGGCGGAGGTGGAACATGCCGATCTCTCCTCCGCCACGCCCGGCGCGGCAGACCTGTTCGTGATGGCGAAAGATATTGCCGACAGCGCCAGCGTACCGGCCGAGCAGGTGGTAGTGCTCAGCAATATCATTGATATCAATGAGCTGGAGAGCAAACTGCACGACTACTTCTCCAGCCGCTCCCTTCTCTAACCCTTGGCGAGGTGGATATGATTATCCAGGACACGCTTAAATTTATCGTCGATATCCTTAAGGTGCCGGCGGTGCTGGTGGGGCTGATTGCGATGATTGGCCTGCTGGCGCAGAAAAAAGCCTTCTCTGATGTGGTGAAGGGCACGGTGAAAACCATTCTGGGCTTTATTGTGCTCGGCGGTGGCGCGACGGTGCTGGTCAGTTCGCTCAACCCGCTCGGCGGCATGTTTGAATTCGCCTTCAATATTCAGGGCATCATTCCCAATAATGAGGCGATTGTCTCGATTGCGCTGGAGAAATATGGTGCCTCCACCGCGCTGATTATGGCGTTCGGCATGGTGGCGAACATTGTCGTCGCACGCTTTACCCGGCTGAAATACATCTTCCTGACCGGCCACCACACGTTTTATATGGCCTGCATGATCGGCATCATCCTAACGGTGGCCGGTTTCGAGGGCATCCCGCTGGTGTTCACCGGCGCGCTGACGCTGGTGATGGCGATCTTCCCGGCGCTGGCCCAACGCTATATGCAACGCATCACCAACAATGACGGTATCGCCTTCGGCCACTTCGGCACGCTGGGTTATGTGCTGGCTGGCTGGATCGGCACGCGGGTCGGCAAGAACTCCCGCTCCACCGAGGAGATGAACCTGCCGAAAAACCTCAGCTTCCTGCGTGACAGCTCCATCTCCATCTCCCTCACCATGATGATCATCTACCTGATCATGGCGGTCTGCGCGGGCCGGGAGTATGTGGAGGCGCAGCTCAGCAGCGGCCAGAACTATCTGGTCTACGCCATTATCCAGGCCATCACTTTCGCCGCCGGGGTGTTCATCATCTTGCAGGGCGTGCGCCTGATCCTCGCTGAAATTGTACCGGCCTTCACCGGCTTCTCCGAGAAGTTGGTACCCAATGCCCGCCCGGCGCTCGACTGCCCGGTGGTCTACCCCTACGCCCCCAATGCGGTGCTGATTGGCTTCCTGTTTAGCTTCCTTGGCGGGCTGGCCGGGCTGTTTTTGCTCGGGCAGATGAAGATGGTGCTGATCCTGCCCGGCGTGGTGCCGCACTTCTTTACCGGGGCGACGGCGGGGGTGTTCGGCAATGCCACCGGCGGCCGACGCGGCGCGATGCTCGGTGCTTTCGCCAATGGCCTGCTGATCACGTTCCTGCCCGTGCTGCTATTGCCGGTGCTCGGCGCGCTCGGTTTTGCCAACACCACCTTCTCCGACGCGGATTTCGGCGTGGTGGGCATCGTGCTGGGCAATATGGCGCGCTTCCTCTCCAAGGAGATGATTATGGGCGTGATTGTCGGCATCTTCGCGCTGCTGGTGGCGCATAACCTGATTGTTCAACGCAAGCGTGCGCCCTCGGCGGTCACGCCCCCGACAGAGAGGAGAGGAGAATGACGGTGACAGAGAAACAGGCGCTGGCGCAGCTGGCGCGAGAGATCCGGGTGGAGACGCTGAAGGCGTTGACCACGCTGGGCTTCGGCCACTACGGCGGCTGTATGTCGGTAGTGGAGACGCTGGCGGTGCTCTATGGCGGTGTGATGCGCATCGACCCGAACCAGCCGCTGTGGCCGGAGCGCGACGCCTTTGTGTTGTCGAAAGGCCACGCCGGGCCGGCGCTCTACAGCACGCTGGCCATCAGGGGCTACTTCCCGCGCGCACTGCTCGCCACGCTCAACCAGAACGGCACACACCTGCCGAGCCACCCCGACCGGCTGCTGACCCGCGGCGTGGATGCCACCACCGGCTCGCTGGGGCAGGGGATCTCGATTGCCGCTGGCATGGCGCTCTCCCACAAGCTGGCGCGCCGCCGCAACCGGGTGTTCTGCATCGTCGGCGATGGCGAACTGAACGAGGGGCAGTGCTGGGAGGCGATCCAGTTTATCGCCCACCATGCGCTGCACAATTTGACGCTGTTTATCGACTACAACAAACAGCAACTGGATGGCCGGCTGGAGGAGGTGATCAAGCCGTTCGACCTGCCCGGCAAGTTCCGCGCCTTTGGGTTTGAGGTGGTCACGGTGAAGGGGGATGACATTGCGGCGATCCATGAGGCGGTCGCCATGCCACGTGAGCCGGGGCAGCCGCCGCTGGCGGTGATCCTCGACAGCATCAAGGGGCAGGGCGTGCCCTACCTCGAACAGATGGAGAACTCCCACCACCTGCGGCTGACGCCAGCAATGCGGGAGGAGATTGAGCAGGCAATCAACGCGCTGGAGGCAGCCTATGAGTAGCATCGCAGGGCAACGTGAGGCGGATCAGGTGGAGATGCGCAAGGTCTACGCTGGCATGATCCGCCGGGAGATTGAGGCGGGGCAACCCATCATCGCGCTGGAGGCCGATCTGATGAGCTCAATGGCGATGGACAGCGTGCAGAAGGCGTACCCGGAGCATGTCATCAACTGCGGCATCATGGAGGCCAACGTAATGGGCGTGGCCGCCGGTCTCTCGCTGACCGGCCGTATCCCGTTCGTGCACACCTTCACCGCCTTCGCCAGCCGCCGCTGTTTTGATCAGCTGTTTATGGCGCTGGATTACCAGCGCAACAACGTGAAGGTGATCGCCTCGGATGCCGGGGTGACGGCCTGCCACAACGGCGGCACCCATATGTCGTTTGAGGATATGGGCATTGTGCGCGGCCTGGCTCATGCGGTGGTGCTGGAGGTGACGGACGCCACCATGTTCGCGGCGATCCTGCAACAACTGCTGACGCGGGAGGGGTTCTACTGGGTGCGCACCATTCGCAAACAGGCGACACGCATCTACCCGGACGGGTATCGCTTCACCATCGGCAAGGGCAACGTGCTGCGCGACGGTGATGACATCACGCTGATCGCCAACGGCATCATGGTGGCGGAGGCGTTGGCGGCAGCGGAACAGCTGGCGGCGCGCGGGGTGAGCGCGGCGGTGATTGATATGTTTACCCTGAAGCCAATCGATCAGGCGCTGATTGCGCGCTACGCTGCCAAAACTGGCCGTATTGTCACCTGCGAAAACCACAGCATCCATAACGGGCTGGGGTCGGCGGTGGCGGAGGTGCTGGTTGAACACTGCCCGGTGCCGATGCGGCGCGTGGGCGTCAGTGGCCGCTATGGGCAGGTGGGCACCCAGGCCTTTTTGCAGCAGGAGTATGGCCTGACCGCCAGCCATATTGTGGCGGCCGCCGAGCAGTTGCTGGAGGCGCGCGTCAGCGGCTGATGGACAGGCATAAAAAAACGCCGGCCCTGAGGCCGGCGTTTTTGTCAGCAACGCGGTTACGGCGTGACAGCCGCGGTTTGCTGCGCTTCCGCTTGCGCGGATTGGATGGCGGTCAGCGCCACGGTGTAGACGATGTCATCCACCAGCGCGCCGCGGGAGAGGTCATTCACCGGCTTGCGCATCCCCTGCAACATCGGGCCAATCGACACCAGATCCGCCGAGCGCTGCACCGCCTTGTAGGTGGTGTTGCCGGTGTTCAAATCCGGGAAGATAAAGACCGTCGCCTTGCCCGCCACCGGCGAGTTCGGTGCCTTGGAGAGGGCCACATCCGCCATGATGGCGGCGTCATATTGCAGCGGGCCATCGATCACCAGATCCGGGCGCTTCTCTTTCGCCAGACGCGTCGCTTCACGCACCTTCTCCACGTCGCTGCCCGCGCCAGAGGTGCCGGTCGAGTAGGAGATCATCGCCACGCGCGGCTCAATGCCGAAGGCCGCGGCGGAGTCAGCGGACTGGATGGCGATCTCAGAGAGCTGTTCTGCGGTCGGGTCTGGGTTGATGGCGCAGTCACCGTAGACCAGCACCTGATCCGGCAGCAGCATGAAGAACACCGACGAGACCAGCGAACTGCCCGGTGCGGTTTTGATCAGCTGCAACGGCGGACGAATGGTGTTGGCGGTGGTGTGTACCGCGCCGGAGACCAGCCCGTCCACTTCCCCCTGCTCCAGCATCAGCGTGCCGAGCACCACGTTGTCCTCAAGCTGTTCGCGGGCGACCACTTCGGTCATGCCCTTGCTTTTACGCAGCTCCACCAGACGCGGCACATACTGCTCACGCACCTCTTCCGGGTTGATGATGTGCACGCCGTCACCGAGCGTCACGCCCTGTACTGCCGCAACGCGCTGGATCTCCTCGGGGTTGCCCAGCAGCACGCACTTCGCGATACCGCGGTCGGCGCAGATGGCGGCGGCCTTCACGGTGCGCGGCTCATCGCCCTCCGGCAGCACGATGCGCTTGCCGGCCTTGCGCGCCAGTTCGGTCAGCTCATAACGGAAGGCTGGCGGTGACAGGCGACGCGGGCGCTCGGAGGCGGCGGTGAGGGACTCAATCCAGTCGCTGTTGATGTGGCTGGCTACATAGTTTTGCAGCTTCTCCACGCGCTGCTGGTCATCCGCGGGCAGCTCCAGGTTAAAGCTTTGCAGGCTGAGCGAGGTCTGCCAGGTGTTGGTATCCACCATGAACACCGGCAGGCCGGTCTGGAAGGCGCGTTCGCACAGGCCAGCGATGCGCGCGTCAATCTCATAGCCGCCGGTCAGCAGCAGCGCACCAATCTCGACGCCATTCATCGCCGCCAAACAGGCGGAGACCAGCACGTCCGGGCGATCGGCGGAGGTGACCAGCAGCGAGCCGGGGCGGAAGTGCTCCAGCATGTGCGGGATGCTGCGGGCGCAGAAGGTCACGGACTTCACGCGACGGGTGTTGACGTCACCCTCGTTGATGATGCGCGCGTTAAGATGCTTTGCCATGTCGATGGCGCGGGTGGCGATCAGGTCAAAGCTCCACGGGATGCAGCCGAGTACCGGCAGCGGGCTGTTGGCGAACAGCAGCTTGGGATCGATGTGGCTGACCTGCGCCTTGGTGGAGTCATCAAAGATCTCGGAGAGATCCGGGCGGGTACGCCCCTGCTCATCCACCGGGGCGTTGAGTTTGTTGATGATGACGCCGGTGATGTTTTTGTTGCGGCTGCCACCGAAGCTGGAGCGCGCCAGCTCAATGCGCTCTTTCAGCTGCGCCGGGGAGTCATTGCCCAGCGCCAGCACGAAGACGATCTCGGCGTTTAGGGTCTTGGCGATCTCATAGTTGAGCGCATTGGCGAACTGGTGCTTGCGGGTCGGCACCAGCCCTTCAACCAGCACCACCTCGGCATCCCGGGTGTTCTCATGGTAACGGGCGACAATCTCCTCCATCAGCACGTCCTGCTGGTTGGAGCTGAGCAGCGACTCGACATGGCTCATGCGCAGCGGTTCGGCGGCGGTGATAGAGGAGTTGGCGCGAATAATGGTGGTGGTCTGATCCGGCGCATCGCCGCCAGCGCGCGGCTGGGCAATCGGCTTGAACACGCTCAGGCTGACGCCCTTCTGTTCCATGGCGCGAATCACGCCCAGGCTGACGCTGGTCAGGCCGACGCTGGTGCCGGTAGGAATGAGCATAATTGTACGGGACACGGCTTACCCTCTTTACAAGTGACTAAAACAACACCGTCAGCCGGAGCTGACGGTGGGCATTCTTTAGGCGGTGAGGCGGGCGGCGTCCTGCGCGATAACCAGCTCTTCGTTGGTTGGAATCACCAACGCCGGGCGGGTGCCATCCTTGTTGATGAAGCCGGCCTTGCCGAAACGGGCGGCCAGGTTGCGTTCGTGGTCAACTTCCAGACCCAGCAGGCCCAGCTTGTCCATCGCGAACTCACGCACCATCGCGGCGTTCTCACCGATGCCGCCGGTAAAGACCACGGCGTCCAGACGGCCTTCCATCAGCGCGGCGTAGGCGCCGATATATTTCGCCAGACGGTGACAGAAGACATCCATCGCGCGCTTGGCGTCCGCTTTCTCACCGTAGTTGTCTTCCACGTAGCGGCAGTCGCTGGTCACTTCGGTCAGGCCGAGCAGGCCAGACTCTTTGGTCAGCAGCTTGTTGATCTCATCCACGCTCATGCCAAGGCTGTCATGCAAGTGGAAGACGATGGCTGGATCGATGTCACCGCTGCGGGTGCCCATCACCAGACCCTCCAGCGGGGTCAGGCCCATGGAGGTGTCCACGCACTGACCGTTGCGCACGGCAGTGACGGAGCCGCCATTGCCGAGGTGGCAGGTGATGACGTTCAGCTCCTCCACCGGCTTATTGAGCATCTTGGCCGCTTCCTGGGTCACATAGAAGTGGCTGGTGCCGTGCGCGCCATAGCGGCGGATGCCATGCTCTTTATAGAGGTGGTAGGGCAGGGCATAGAGGTAGGACTCCTCCGGCATGGTCTGGTGGAACGCGGTGTCAAACACGGCGACGTTCTTATCTGCCAGCTGTGGGAAGGCTTTGAGCGCCTCATTAATGCCGATCAGGTGGGCCGGGTTATGCAGGGGTGCAAATGAAGAGGCGTCTTTGATACCCTGAAGCACGCTCTCGTCGATGATGGCGGAGGCAGTGAACTTCTCGCCGCCATGCACGATGCGGTGGCCGATGGCGACGAGCTGAGCGGATAGCTCTGGTTTCTGGGACAAGATGGTATTAACAATGAAGTGCAGGGCTTCGCTGTGGGCGCCGCCGGCGCCCAGCGCCGCGTCCTGTTTGCCGCCATCCATTTTCCACTTGATGCGGGCTTCCGGCAGATGGAAGCATTCGGCCAAACCAGAGATGTGTTCTTCACCGTTTGCTGCATCAATGATGGCAAATTTCAACGAAGAGCTACCACAATTAAGAACCAGTACCAGCTTACTCGACATGGAAGTACCTATTTATTGTTCGTGCCGTCCGCCACGGCGGAAGTGCAGCACGTGGTTAATAAATCATCGTCTGACATCAAGCGTAGCGCATAATGTCATTGACAATTATGATTAACATCATGGTGCCGGGGTTTCCGGTCATCATGAATAAAAATCGCTGATGTTGCTCGAAATGCGCGTAAAAACGTACAACAATTAATCAGTCCCGGTGCACTGCCACCGTGTTGCTTTGCCGGCCAGCAGAGAGCAAAATCTCCCTCTGAACGACGCCGCCAATAGGTCAAAGTAGGATAACGTTGGGGCTACGGAAAGACAAAATAAATTTGAATGCACTAAAGTAAAGTTTGTGCATTACAAGTTATTTTTAACTTTTATCAAAGAAGTTGAGGTGCTGTATGACAACCAAACCCTCCGGTTCTGTCAGCTGGTTCCAGATTTTCCAGCGCGGGCAGCACTATATGAAAACTTGGCCGGCCGACAAACGTCTGGCGCCCATGTTCCCGGAGAACCGGGTGTCAAGGGTTACCCGCTTCGCCATTACCTTTATGCCACCGCTGGCGGTCTTCACGCTGACCTGGCAAATCGCGCTCGGCGGCCAGCTTGGCCCGGCCATCGCCACCGCGCTGTTTGCCTGTAGCCTGCCGATGCAGGGGCTGTGGTGGCTCGGGCGCCGCGCCGTCACGCCGTTGCCGCCGACGCTGCTGCACTGGTTTCACGAGGTGCGCAACAAGCTGACCGATGCCGGTCAGGCACTGGCACCCGTCGAAGGCACGCCCACGTATCAGGCGCTGGCGGATGTGCTGAAACGTGCCTTTAAACAACTGGATAAAACATTCCTGGACGACCTGTAATCTGCCGCAGGCGCGGGCCGGGGCAAAAACCCCGGTTGTGTCAAAGAATCGCCAGCTTGTCATACATCATCCCGGTCAATATGCGATGCTGCCGTCGTCGATATGCCTTAACCAGGAGCCTATGATGGAAATGACCCATGCCCAGCGTCTTATCCTTTCCAACCAATACCAGATCATGGCGATGCTTGACCCGGATCACGCACCGCGCTATCGCCGGTTGCAGACGATTATCGAGCACGGCTACGGCCTGCAGATGCGCGAGCTGGACCATGAGTTCGGCGCGCTGCCAGAGGCGCTGTGCCGCACTATCCTGGAGATCATGGAGATGTACCATGCCCTGCAGGTGTCGTTTGAGTTGCTCAACACGTCCGATAGCGTTGACCCACGGCGTCTGGTGTTCCGTGGCTTTGACGCGACGACCGAGGCGCGCTACCTCGGCTATGTCCGCTTCCTGACGGAGAGCGAGGGGCGCTATCCCCAATTTGAGGCCGGGGCGCACCACTTTGACGCCCAGATCGCCATGTGGGACAAATACCAGCGGATGCTGGCCGCCTGGCGCGCCTGCCCGCGCCAGTACCATCTCAGTGCGGTGGAAATCGCGCAAATCATCAATGCCTGACCTATAGGGAGAGAGTATGCCTTTGGAGTGCAAAGGGTTTCTGTTTGACCTGGACGGAACGTTAGTCGATTCACTGGCGGCCGTGGAACATGCCTGGACCGCGTGGGCCACGCGCCGCAGCGTCTCACCAGACGAGGTGCTGGACTTTATCCACGGCAAACAGGCCATCACCTCGTTGCGCCACTTTATGCCGGGTGAGAGCAAAGAGGCGATCCAGCAGGAGTTTTTGGCCCTCGAGCAGGCGGAAGCCACCGACACCGATGGGGTGCGGGCGCTGCCCGGCGCGGTGCGCCTGCTCAACCAGCTGGATGAGCAGGGCATTCCTTGGGCGATCGTCACTTCCGGCTCGGTGCCCGTGGCCCATGCTCGCCACGCGGCCGCTGGCCTGCCCACGCCAAAGGTCTTCATCACCGCCGAGCAGGTGAAACATGGCAAACCGGAACCCGATCCCTATCTGTTGGGGGCGGAGAAGCTGGGCCTGCCGCCGCAGGCCTGCGTAGTCGTGGAGGATGCCCCGGCTGGCATACTGTCGGGCCTCGCCGCGGGCTGCCACGTGGTGGCGGTCAATGCGCCCGCGGAGACGCCAAAGCTGGATCAGGTGGACATAGCGCTCACCACGCTGGAGGCGTTGCAGGTCGAGAAGCACGGCGAACGCATTACCGTCAAGGCCCTTCAGGCCTGAATCTGCACCAAACATGATTAAGCCCCGCACGAGCGGGGCTTTTTTATGCGATGCTGCCCGCCGGTTTAAATCGGGGGGAAGAGCGCGTGAACGGCCAACTTATTTGGGTAACTTGCCTGCTGCTGGTTGCCATCTACCTGTTTGCCAGCAACCGGCTGCGCATGGATGTGGTGGCGCTGCTGGTGATTGTGGCCTTTGTGCTGAGCGGCACGCTGACAGCCAGTGAGGCGCTGGCGGGGTTCAGCGATCCCAATGTCATCCTGATTGCGGCACTGTTTGTGATTGGCGAGGGGCTGGTGCGTACCGGCGTTGCCTACCAGCTCGGCGACTGGCTGGTGAAAGTCGCCGGCAGCAGTGAACTGCGACTAATGGTGCTCCTGATGGCCAGTGTTGCTGGGCTGGGGGCCTTTATGAGTTCCACCGGTGTGGTGGCGATTTTCATACCGGTGGCGTTGAGCGTGGCGGCGCGGATGCACATCGATCCGGCGCGCCTGATGATGCCGCTCAGCTTTGCTGGCCTGATCAGCGGCATGATGACGCTGGTGGCGACGGCACCGAATATGGTGGTGAACAGTGAACTGTTGCGCGAGGGCTACCGGGGCTTCGGCTTCTTTGCCGTCACGCCGGTTGGGGTAGTGGTGCTGGTGCTCGGTATCCTCTACATGCTGGTGGCGCGGCGCTGGCTGGGCGGCCGTCGGGGCGAGGAGCAGGAGGAGCGCTCACGCCGCACCTTCCGTGACCTGATTCGCGACTACCGGCTGGCGGGCCGTGCTCGGCGGCTGGCGGTGCGCCCCGGATCGCCGCTGGTGGGGCTGGCGCTGGATGACCTCAACCTGCGCGCCAACTACCGCGCCAATATTATCGCCATTGAGCGCTGGCGGCGCTTCCGCCGTATCATGGTCAGTGTGGGCAGCGGCACCGAGCTGCGCGCTGGCGACGTACTGCTGATTGACATGGCCGACCCGGAGATTGACGTCCGCAAATTTTGCAGCGAACAGCAACTGGAGCCACGGGTGTTGCGCGGTGACTACTTCTCTGAGCAGGCGCGCGCCGTGGGGATGGCAGAGATTGCCCTCAGCCCGGAGTCGGAACTGCTGGGCAAGAGCCTGCGAGACATCGGCTTTCGCCGCCGTTACGGATTAAACGTGGTCGGCCTGCGGCGGCAGGGGGAGACGCTGCCGGGTACGCTGGTGGATGAGGCGCTGATGCCGGGCGACCTGTTGCTGGTGGTGGGCGACTGGAAGTTAATCCGCCAACTCCAGCAACAGACGCGTGACGTGATTGTACTGACGCTGCCGGCGGAGGTGGATGAGGTGGCCCCGGCGGTCAATCAGGCTCCCCACGCGCTCTTCTGTCTGGCGTTGATGGTGGCGCTGATGGTGACGGATGAGGTGCCGAACGTGGTTGCCGCGCTGGTCGCCTGTTTGCTGATGGGCCGTTTCCGCTGCATTGATATGGAGAGCGCCTACCGAGCCATCCATTGGCCGAGCCTGATTTTGATCGTCGGCATGATGCCGTTCGCCCAGGCGTTGCAGAACAGCGGCGGGATTGCCCTGATTGTGCAGGGCCTGATGGATCTGACCGGCGGTGCTGGCCCGCGCATGATGCAGTTCAGTTTGTTTGTGCTGTGCGCGACCATCGGGTTGTTTATCTCCAACACCGCCACGGCGGTACTGATGGCGCCGATTGGCATCGCCGCCGCGCAGCAAATGGGCGTGTCGCCCTATCCCTTTACCCTGACCATCGCCATTGCCGCCTCAGCGGCCTTTATGACGCCGGTCTCCTCGCCAGTGAATACGCTGGTAATGGCGCCGGGCAACTACCGGTTTGGGGATTTTGTGCGCCTCGGCGTGCCCTTCACGCTGCTGGTGATGGCCGTTACCCTCTGTCTGGTGCCGTGGCTGTTCCCGTTCTAATGGTCACAGGGCGCTGTCGAGGCTGATCTCATCCAGGGACAGGCTGAAGCTGGGCACGAACACCTCCATGAAATAGCCCATCTCCGGGCTATGCCGCTGCGCCAGCGTCTTCTCCAGTCGCGCCTTGGCGAGGGTGAACTCATGGTTACCGGCTGACAGCTCCTCCAGGCACTTCAGGTAAGCGCAGAGGGCATCGGCCTGTTTGACCACCAACTTCTCCTCTTCGCTGTAGCAGTGCTCATCCAGCAACGGGCGGAAGTCGTTCTGCAACTCCTCTGGCAGCATCTCCAGCAGCTTTTGCTGGGCGATCTTCTCAATCTTTTTATACTCGTGTGCAATCTGCGGGTTGTAGTACTTCACCGGCGTCGGCAGGTCGCCGGTGATCACCTCGCTGGCGTCATGGTACATCGCCAGCAGTGCCACGCGCTCGGCGTTAAGGTTGCCGTTGAATTTCCGGTTTTTGATCAGCGCCAGCGCGTGGGCGACAAATGCCACCTGCAAACTGTGTTCAGAGACATTCTCTGTGCGCACGTTGCGCATCAGTGGCCAGCGGTTGATCAATTTCAAGCGGGAGAGATAGGCAAAAAAGTGACTTTGGCTCATGGACGGCTCTCAACATGGCGAAGGAGAGCCACATTGTGCGGATTCACCGCCCAAGATGCAAACGCCGGGCAGGGTGCCCGGCGTAAAGGGGAGTGCGATGGCGTTTACTGGTGGTAGTTTTCCAGGAAGCGGCCAAATTTGTTCACTGCCATCTCCAGCTCATCCACCCGCGGCAGGGTGACAATGCGCACATGGTCAGGGTAGGGCCAGTTGAAGGCCGAGCCTTGCACCAGCAGCACCTTCTCCTGCAGCAGCAGATCCAGCACCAGTTTCTGATCGTCATGGATGTTGAAGCGCTTGGCGTCGATTTTCGGGAACATATAGAGCGCACCGCGCGGTTTCACGCAGGAGACGCCCGGAATGTCATTGATCAGCTCCCAGGCGCGGTTGCGCTGCTCCACCAGACGGCCACCTGGCTGGATGAACTCACTGATGCTCTGATAGCCGCCCAACGCAGTCTGGATGGCATGTTGCATCGGCACGTTGGCGCACAGGCGCATCGACGCCAGCATCTCCAGCCCCTCAATATAACCCTTGGCATGGCTCTTCGGCCCGTTCAGCACCATCCAGCCCTGACGGAAGCCCGCGACGCGGTAGGTCTTGGAGAGGCCGTTAAAGGTGACGGTCAGCAGATCCGGCGCCAGTGAGGCAATGGAGATGTGCTCCGCTTCGTCATACAGGATCTTGTCGTAGATCTCATCGGCAAAGATGATCAGGTTGTGCTGGCGGGCGATCTCCACGATCTCCATCAGCAGCTCTTTGCTGTAGACCGCACCGGTCGGGTTGTTCGGGTTGATGATCACGATGCCGCGGGTGCGCGGGGTGATTTTGCTGCGGATGTCATCCAGATCCGGGAACCAGTCAGACTCCTCGTCACACAGGTAGTGCACGGCTTTGCCGCTGGAGAGGGAGACGGCGGCCGTCCACAGCGGGTAGTCTGGGGCCGGCACCAGCATTTCGTCACCCAGGTTCAGCAGCGCCTGCATCGACTGCACAATCAGCTCGGAGACACCGTTGCCGATGTAGATATCTTCCACGGTGATATCGCGCATGTTGCGCGCCTGATAGTGCTGCATGATCGCCTTGCGGGCGGAGAACAGCCCTTTGGAGTCACAGTAGCCCTGCGCCGTCGGCAGGTTACGGATGACGTCGACCAGAATTTCATCAGGGGCTTCAAAGCCAAAGGGAGCCGGGTTACCGATGTTCAGTTTGAGGACTTTGTTGCCCTCCTCTTCAAGGCGCTTTGCCTCTTTGAGGACGGGGCCGCGGATGTCATAACAGACGTTGTCCAGTTTGCTGGATTTTTCAATGGGGGACATAAACAAGTGAGCCTTTTTGCCGGAGTAGCGTGCCCCTACCGTGGAACACTGCAATCTGCACAATGTACTCCGACCGATCGGGCTTTTGAAGGGCACCGCTCCCTTTTGGTGCAAATGGTTGCACAGAGGGAGCGGCGTAAATGAAGCAAAGGCAAAGGGGCAGGAGTGCAGAGTAATTGTTTGGAAGGTTGCTGAATTTCAGCATTAAGTACTCATGAATGGCCCTTGTCGTAAAGATAACTCTCCAGCTGCCTGCCGCCTGTCAAACAGGCGGCAGGCAGGGGGATCACACCGGGCGCTCGTCCAGGTTGCGTCGGGCGCGTTGCTGGCTCAGATAACCGATATCATTGTTGCCCCACAGCTTCTCATAGGGCATACCCGCCAGCAGTTCGACGGTGGCGCGCGCCTGCGGTGAGACCTGCTCCGGCACTGGGCGGCCCGCCTGCTTGATGCGTAGTGTCTCCTCACGCAGCGTCTGGTGGGTCTGTAGGTTGAGTTTGAATCGCAGGGAGATCAGGAAACCGCAGGTCAGTACCAGCACGGTGCCGACGCTCAGGATCAGCAGGATGGTATTGCGCACCTCTGGCACCTGTTCGCTCTGGCCGGAGACAAATCCGCCAGCCTGCATCGCGATGCCCACTAGCATCACGGCACCCGCCTGAGACGCCTTGCGCGTCAGGGTCATGATACCCGCGAAGATCCCCTCGCGGCGCTGGCCGGTGATCACCTCATCCACGTCAGCAATGTAGGTATAAATATTCCACGGCACATAGTTGATGCCGCCGCGGCCAAGGCCAGCCACCGCCGAGATGAACAGCAGCGCGGTCATGCTGTCATGCATGTTGCTGAAGTAGAGCAGGGCATAGGAGAAGGCGCTCAGGCCAAACAGCGTCACCACCATACGGTAGGAGGGGGCTGGCCCGAGGCGGATACAGAGCGGAATCATGCCAATCACCGCAATGAATTGCAGGATGGCCATGGTGCCCATCAGGTTGGAGGCGATGGTAGCACTCTGCATCAGCACAAACACTACGTAGTAGGTGAACACCGCGTTAAAGACATCCTGTGCGATGTAACCCCCTAAATACATACCCAAATGCTGGCGGAAAATCCGGATACGGAAGGTTGAGGCAAGTTCGGTAATCAGTCGGCGCAAACTCTGGCCGAGCGTCAACTGCCGGTTGGCCTGCATCGCAGCAATCTGCTCGCTGGACATCTCCTCCCGCGGCCGTTCCCAGGTAAAGCAGTAGACCAGCGTTAGCACGATGGCGCAGATAACGGAGAACACCAGACTCGCGTAGAAGAAGGAGATTGCGTTGTCCTTGCCAAAGATGCCGAGCAGGATGCCGGGCAGGAAGGCGGCCAGAATGGCGGAGAGCTGCGCCATGGCGATGCGGGCGCCAGAGAACTTGGTCTTCTGCTTGAAGTCATCGGTCATCTCCGGTACTAGCGTCTCATAGGGCACCAGAATCATGGTATAGACCACGTCGAAGAAGAGGTAAGTCAGCAGATAGTACCAGTAGCCCATATCGCCGACCCACATCAGGCTATAGCTGAATACCGCGGGAATGCCGAGCAGAATAAAGAACTTACGCCGACCAAATCGCTTGCCCAGCCAGGTATCGCCAAAATTATCGGTCAAAAAGCCCATCAGCGGACTGACCACCGCATCCAGCACGCGCGCCATGGCAAAAATAAATGTCGCTTCAATCGGCGTCAGGCCGCAGAATGTTGTGTAAAAATAGAGCAGCCAGGCAGCGGTCAGGGCCGTGGTGCCGGCACCGAGAAAATCACCTGACCCGTAAGAGAGATAATGGTGCAAACCTATTTTTCGTTTTGTATTCATTATATATACCTCGAACCGACTCGCTATGCCGGTGTGGGAGAGAACGACCAGTGGGCATTAGGCTAAGCGGGGCAGCAAGAGGAAACCTTTTTATCGTTGCCAATCACTTTTTCGCGATGGCAAATGTCCAAAGGGGGAGGGGGCGAGCTTCACAATTCTTACTTAATGCGCAGGCAAAATAATTAAGCCCGAACATTCTGCTTACCGGTTAAAACGATACAAAACCAATAATGAATTGGGACGGGGGAAAAGAATTGAAAATTATTGTGATAAATTTGAGTGAAGTTACGGGTGAAATCGTGAAATTTTCATTTTAGTGTGATGAAATTATCATAAATCCTGTTGCGATTAATCTGATGAGTAATAAAGTTATTAAGGCAGCAAATACTAAACCGGTTGTCAGTTACAGCCTGCCTGAGTACTGTTATTATTTCTTAACAGTGCGGGTTGGTATAGCGCCCTTTCATAATTTAACCTATTTCATCTTGTTGCATCGCCCTTAAAAACTTTCGTAACCTATCTGGAGAAATCAGAGTAACAGGTGACGGAAAGCAAGTCAGGATCCGGCCATCCTGTAGAAGGAGACGGACTCACGTCAGACGAGGGGAGTTTTTTTCATTCTAATAAAACCGTATTATTAGAGCGAAAGATTATTTTCGGTCTAATGAAGCGGAAAATTCTGGCGGATTAACACCATTTTTGCCCCGGAAATGAGTGGGGTACTGTCTTATCTGGTATTCTGCACTCTGTGAATACTACACACGCAATGCCAGGGTAGTTTGTTATTAGATTCTAAAAAGTGAAGAAAACACTATGACAAATGCAACTCGTCCGATACTTAATCTGGATCTTGATCTGCTCAGGACCTTTGTCGCTGTTGCTGATTTGAATACCTTTGCCGCCGCAGCCGCAGCGGTCTGTCGTACCCAGTCTGCTGTCAGTCAGCAGATGCAGCGCCTGGAGCAACTGGTGGGGAAGGAGCTGTTTGCCCGCCACGGGCGTAACAAGCTGCTGACAGAGCATGGTATTCAACTGCTTGGCTATGCGAGGAAAATCCTGCGGTTCAACGATGAGGCCTGCACCTCGTTGATGTACAGCGATGTCCAGGGCGTAATGACCATTGGGGCTTCCGACGATACGGCGGATACCATCCTGCCTTTCCTGCTAAACCGGGTGACGTCCGTCTATCCCAAGCTGGCGATCGATGTACGTGTCAAGCGTAGCCCATTCATGATGGAGATGCTGGAAAAGAATGAGATCGATCTGGCCGTCACCACGGTTGTGGACAACGAGCACCCGCACGTCATTCTGCGGACCTCGCCCACCCTGTGGTACTGTGCCGCCGATTACAAGTTCCCAACCGGCGATGCGGTGCCGCTGGTGCTGCTGGATGAGCCCAGCCCATACCGCAGCATGGCCATCAACCTGCTCAATCAGGCTGGCATTCCTTGGCGTATTGCCTATGTCGCGTCGACACTCTCAGCAATACGCGCCGCCGTGCGCGCTGGCTTAGGGGTCACTGCCCGGCCGATTGAGATGATGAGCCCAGAGCTGCGTGTGCTGGGTGATGCGGAAGGGCTACCCAAGCTGCCGGATACCCAGTATGGGCTGTACAAAAACGCGGAGTGCGAAAGCGAGCTGGCTATGGCCATCTTCAGCGCGGTGGAGAACGGCAACGAGCCTTATGTCGCCACCCACAGCGGCTCCAGTGAAGACAATGAATATTTGCTCGATGACGAAAATTGAGTAAATGACTTTTGCTAAAAGATAGCCTGTTATTAATCAGCAGGTTATCTTTTGTTTTCTGTTTTTTAGCGATCTTGACCCTCTGATGGCGTGACTGCGCCATTTTACTCGTCCTAATCTTCGCTACACCCGGCAAACTTCCCCTGCTTTTCTGTTAAAGACAAGAGTGGTTCTCATTCTCATCTTTAACCAACTGACGTACACTTATCCCAAATCAAACCTTTATTTCATTTTTATGAAATCTCTATTTCCCTTGAGGTAATTGCTCATTTTTTTAGCAAAAAGAGCGGAAGTGTGTTCTAGATCAAAAAAATAACCCTAGTTATTACATGGAAGCCCTGAAACTTTTTGACAGAGTGCTATAGTTGTTCGCGACTGCTTACCCCTTTTCACATCCTTCTGTTAATGCTCATTTTTTAACTGACACGATTTAGCGCATCCTAGCGCACCTCATGTTAATAAAATGATAACCATGTAAATTAATATGGAGTTACTTTTGTTAAAGTTGACAAAAGGTTATAGAAAGGAGTAAAAAGCCCACATTAAAACACTGCCTTAACGACCTTAAACGCACTGTTTTGTTGTGGTTATTAATCCTTCCCTTGAATCGATGTGGTGCAGAAGCTGCCGGAAAAAAGAGCAGATCCATGGTCGCCGCTTTTGATGAGTAAGCTAAGAGTATGTCAACAACCACTGAAGTCATGGCCCATAACTGGGCGTTCGCCATCTTCCTTATCGTTGCTATTGGGCTTTGCGGTCTTATGCTTCTCGGCGCGTTCTATCTGGGTGGGAGAGCCCGGGCGCGTGGAAAAAATATTCCGTTTGAGTCAGGGATAGATCCGGTAGGGTCGGCAAGAATGCGGCTTTCAGCCAAATTCTATCTGGTAGCCATGTTTTTCGTCATTTTCGACGTGGAAGCCCTGTATCTGTATGCATGGTCCACCTCCATCCGCGAGAGCGGCTGGACCGGGTTCGTCGAAGCCGCCATTTTCATTGTCGTGTTGCTGGCCGGGCTGGTGTATCTGGTGCGTATCGGCGCACTGGACTGGGCGCCGGCGCGCAACACTGGCCGCCGCCGGCCAGAGGCAATTACAAACAACACCCAACGTCATCCGCAGTAACAGCGAGGCATTAAGATGGACTATACGCTGACCCGTGTAGAACCTGACGGTGAGAACGACCGTTACCCCCTGCAAAAACAGGAGATCGTTACCGATCCCCTGGAGCAACATGTCCACCGCAGCGTCTATATGGGGAAACTCGAGCACGCATTGCACGACATGGTGAACTGGGGACGCAAAAACTCTCTTTGGCCCTATAACTTCGGCCTGTCCTGCTGCTATGTGGAGATGGTGACCTCTTTCACCGCCGTGCATGACGTGGCGCGTTTTGGGGCGGAAGTATTGCGCGCCTCACCACGTCAGGCGGACTTCATGGTGGTGGCCGGTACGCCGTTCACCAAGATGGCCCCGGTCATCCAGCGCCTGTATGACCAGATGCTGGAGCCAAAGTGGGTGATCTCGATGGGCGCCTGCGCCAACTCTGGTGGCATGTATGACATCTACTCCGTGGTGCAGGGCGTGGACAAATTCCTGCCGGTGGACGTCTACATTCCCGGCTGCCCGCCGCGCCCGGAGGCCTATATGCAGGCGCTGATGCTGCTGCAGGAGTCGATTGGCAAAGAGCGCCGTCCGCTCTCTTGGGTGGTGGGTGACCAGGGCGTCTACCGCGCCAACATGCAGTCAGAGAGAGAGCGCAAGCATGGCGAGCGCATTGCCGTGACAAACCTGCGCTCGCCTGACGAGATTTAACGCTGCGGTCGCCTGTTAGTTCATTGGGCAGCCGCACCGCACCCCTGATTGGCCCAGGCGTTGAGCAAGCGCCGTTACCGGCAGGGAAGAAGAATAAGCGGCGGCAGACCCGGTCAACGCAGACCATTTTGTGTGGTGAAAAATTATGACAGATTTAACGACGCAAGACCTCGCCCAGCCAGCCTGGCAGAGCCGTGACCATCTCGATGATCCGGTTGTGGGTGAATTGCGCAACCGTTTTGGGCCGGATGCCTTCACTGTTCAAGCGACCCGCACCGGGATGCCCGTGGTATGGGTAAAACGTGAACAACTACTGGAAGTGGCCACCTTTTTACGCAAGCTGCCAAAACCCTATGTGATGCTGTATGACCTGCATGGCATGGACGAGCGTCTGCGTACCCACCGCCACGGCTTGCCGGAGGCGGATTTCTCCACGTTTGTGCACCTGCTCTCCATTGAGCGCAACCGGGACATCATGCTCAAGGTGGCGCTGAAGGAGACTGACCTGCACCTGCCTTCGCTGACCTCGATCTACCCTAATGCCAACTGGTATGAGCGTGAGACCTGGGAGATGTTCGGCATCACCTTCGACGGCCACCCGCACCTGACGCGCATCATGATGCCGCCAACCTGGGAAGGGCACCCGCTGCGCAAGGACTACCCGGCGCGCGCCACTGAGTTTGACCCCTTCACGCTGACCAAGCAAAAAGAGGCGCTGGAGATGGAGGCGCTGACCTTTAAGCCAGAAGAGTGGGGCATGAAGCGCGGCACCGAGAACGAGGACTTCATGTTCCTCAACCTCGGCCCGAACCACCCGTCGGCGCACGGGGCTTTCCGCATCATCCTGCAACTGGATGGCGAGGAGATTGTCGATTGCGTCCCGGACATCGGCTACCACCACCGTGGCGCTGAGAAGATGGGCGAGCGTCAGTCCTGGCACAGCTACATCCCCTACACTGACCGCGTCGAGTACCTCGGCGGCTGCGTCAATGAGATGCCCTATGTGCTGGCGGTAGAGAAGCTGGCCGGCATCGTGGTGCCGGATCGCGTCAACGTCATCCGCGTGATGCTCTCCGAGCTGTTCCGCATCAACAGCCACCTGCTCTACGTGAGTACCTTCATTCAGGACGTCGGCGCCATGACGCCGGTCTTCTTCGCCTTTACCGACCGCCAGAAAATTTATGATCTGGTGGAGGCAATCACCGGCTTCCGTATGCACCCGGCGTGGTTCCGCATCGGTGGCGTGGCGCATGACCTGCCGCGCGGCTGGGATCGCCTGCTGCGCGAATTCCTCGACTGGATGCCAGCGCGCCTCGACTCCTATGTCAAAGCCGCACTGAAGAACAGCATCCTGAAGGGGCGTTCTCAGGGCGTCGCCGCCTACAACGCCAAAGAGGCGCTGGAGTGGGGTGTGACTGGCGCGGGCCTGCGTGCCACCGGCATCGATTTCGATGTGCGCAAGGCGCGCCCGTACTCCGGCTATGAGCACTTCGACTTTGAAGTGCCGCTGGGCGATGGCATCAGCGACTGCTACACCCGCGTGATGCTGAAGGTGGAAGAGATCCGCCAGAGCCTGCGCATTCTGGAGCAGTGCCTGAAGAATATGCCAGAGGGGCCGTTCAAGGCCGATCACCCGCTGACCACGCCGCCGCCGAAAGAGCGGACGCTGCAACACATTGAGACCCTGATCACCCACTTCCTGCAAGTGTCGTGGGGGCCTGTGATGCCGGCGAATGAGTCACTGCAGATGATTGAGGCCACCAAGGGGATCAACAGCTACTACCTGACCAGTGACGGCAGCACCATGAGCTACCGCACGCGCATCCGTACGCCGAGCTTCCCGCACCTGCAACATATTCCCTCGGTAATCCGTGGCAGCCTGGTATCCGACCTGATCGTGTACCTCGGCAGTATCGATTTCGTCATGTCAGATGTGGACCGCTAACGATGACAGAGTTCAATAAAGTGACCCAACCCCAAGCCATCAACATCGTGACGCCAGACGCGACGGAGGCGTTCGTGCTCTCCGCGGCGGAACGCGACGCGATTGAGCATGAGAAGCACCACTACGAAGATGCGCGCGCTGCCTCCATTGAGGCGCTGAAGATTGTGCAGAAGCAGCGCGGCTGGGTGCCGGACGGTGCCATTTACGCCATCGCTGAGGTGCTGGGCATCCCGGCCAGCGACGTAGAGGGCGTGGCGACGTTCTACAGCCAGATCTTCCGCCAGCCAGTGGGCCGCCACGTGATTCGTTACTGCGACAGCGTGGTGTGTCACATCACCGGCTATCAGGGCATTCAGGCGGCCATTGAGAAGAAGCTGAGCATCAAGCCGGGACAAACCACTCCGGATGGCCGGTTCACCCTGCTGCCTACCTGCTGTCTGGGCAACTGCGACAAGGGGCCGACCATGATGATTGATGAGGATACCCACAGTCACCTGAAGCCGGACGATATTGACGGGCTACTGGAGCAGTATCAATGACAACCACGGGCTTTACTCCAAGAACCATCGTGCGCACCGCCGAGCAGCACCCGCTGACCTGGCGTCTGCGTGACGACAAGCAGCCAATCTGGCTGGACGAGTACCGCAGCAAGAACGGCTATGCTGGCGCGGAAAAGGCACTCAAGGGCATGGCGCAGGATGAAGTCGTGACGCTGGTCAAGGATGCTGGGCTGAAGGGCCGCGGCGGCGCGGGCTTCTCCACGGGCCTGAAATGGAGCCTGATGCCGAAAGACGACAGCATGAACATCCGTTACCTGCTGTGCAACGCCGATGAGATGGAGCCGGGCACCTACAAAGACCGCCTGCTGATGGAGCAGATGCCCCACCTGCTGGTGGAGGGGATGCTGATCGCCGCCTATGCGCTGAAAGCCTATCGTGGCTACATCTTCCTGCGTGGCGAATATATCGAGGCGGCGGTGAACCTGCGTCGCGCCATCGCCGAGGCCACCGAAGCGGGCCTGCTGGGCAAAAACATCTACGGCAGCGGTTTCGATTTCGAACTGATCGTGCACACCGGTGCTGGCCGCTACATCTGCGGCGAGGAAACTGCGCTGATCAACTCGCTGGAGGGGCGCCGCGCCAACCCGCGCTCCAAGCCGCCATTCCCGGCCTCTGCTGGCGTTTGGGGCAAGCCGACCTGCGTGAACAACGTCGAAACCCTGTGCAACGTACCAGCGATCATTGAACATGGCGTGGAGTGGTACAAGGGGCTGTCCGCAGGTAAGAGCGGCGACGCTGGCACCAAGATGATGGGCTTCTCCGGCCGGGTGAAAAACCCAGGCGTCTGGGAGCTGCCGTTTGGCATCACCGCTCGCGAGATCCTGGAGGATTACGCGGGCGGGATGCGTGACGGGCTGAAGTTCAAGGCGTGGCAGCCGGGCGGGGCGGGCACTGACTTCCTGACCGCCGATCACCTCGACCTGCCGATGGATTTCGACAACATTGGCAAGGCTGGCAGCCGTCTCGGCACCGCGCTGGCGATGGCGGTTGACCACGAGATCAACATGGTGTCGCTGGTGCGCAATCTAGAAGAGTTCTTCGCGCGCGAATCCTGTGGCTGGTGCACGCCGTGCCGCGATGGCCTGCCGTGGAGCGTGAAGATCCTGCGCGCGCTGGAGCGCGGCGAGGGGCAGCCTGGCGACATCGAGACGCTGCAGCAACTCTGCCGCTTCCTTGGCCCTGGCAAAACCTTCTGCGCCCACGCGCCGGGGGCGGTCGAGCCATTGCAGAGCGCGATTAAATATTTCCGGGACGAATTCGAGGCGGGCATCGCCAAGCAGCACTACAGCAATGCGCGCGCGATTGGCGGCATTCAGACCAACAACCTGCTGAAGCAACGCTTTTAACGCCCGCGTGGGGACGGGGTTTGCCCCGTCCGCGCCCAACAGAATTTTTGATTAACGCCCGTGCCTGCACGGGCCTTGTGGAAGCATGCTGACTATGGCTACGATTCATGTAGACGGCAAAGAGTATGAAGTCGACGGAGCGGACAACCTGTTGCAGGCCTGCCTCTCCCTCGGTCTCGATATACCCTATTTTTGCTGGCATCCGGCGCTAGGAAGCGTCGGCGCTTGCCGCCAATGTGCGGTCAAGCAGTTCCAAAATGCGGAAGATACCCGTGGCCGCTTGGTGATGTCCTGTATGACCCCCGCGTCAGACGGCACCTTCATCTCCATTGATGACCAGGAAGCGAAAGAGTTTCGCGAAAGTGTCGTCGAGTGGCTGATGACCAACCACCCGCACGACTGCCCGGTCTGCGAGGAGGGGGGCAACTGCCACCTGCAGGATATGACGGTGATGACCGGCCACAGCTTCCGGCGCTACCGCTTTACCAAACGCACCCACAACAACCAGTATCTGGGGCCGTTTATCTCCCATGAGATGAACCGCTGCATCGCCTGCTACCGCTGCGTGCGCTACTACAAAGATTATGCCGACGGCACCGATCTGGGCGTCTATGGCGCACATGACAACGTCTACTTTGGCCGGCCGGAAGATGGCCCGCTGGAGAGCGAATTCTCCGGCAACCTGGTGGAGGTGTGCCCGACCGGCGTCTTCACCGACAAAACCCACTCCGAACGCTATAACCGCAAATGGGACATGCAGTTCGCACCGAGCATCTGCCAACAGTGCAGCGTCGGTTGCAACACCAGCCCCGGCGAGCGTTATGGCGAGCTGCGTCGCATCGAAAACCGCTACAACGGCACCGTCAACCAGTACTTCCTGTGTGACCGCGGCCGCTTTGGCTACGGCTACGTGAACCTGAAAGACCGGCCGAAGCACCCGCGCCAACTGCGCGGCAGCGACTGGATCACCCTCAACGCCGCGCAGGCGCTGGAGGGAGCGGCGGACATGCTGCGTCAGGCGCGTCGCGCCATTGGCATCGGCTCACCGCGCGCCAGCCTCGAGAGCAACTTTGCGCTGCGTGAGCTGGTGGGGGCGGAGAACTTCTACACCGGCATCGCCGCGCCAGAACTGTCACGCCTGAACATGATGCTCAACATCCTGCAACAGGGCGGCGTGCACACGCCAGCGCTGCGCGAGATTGAGAGCTATGACGCGGTGCTGATTCTGGGTGAGGATCTGACCCAGACCGGCGCGCGCATCGCGCTCTCCGTGCGTCAGGCGGTGAAGGGCAAGGCGCGCCAGATGGCTGCCGCCCAGCGTGTGGCCGACTGGCAGATCGCCGCGGTACTGAACATCGGCCAACATGCCAAACACCCGCTGTTTATGACCAGCGTCGACAGCACCAAGCTGGACGACATCGCCGCCTGGAGCTATCACGCCCCGGTGGAGGAGCAGGCTCGCCTCGGTTTCGCCATTGCCCATGCGCTGGACGAGGGCGCACCGGCGGTCAATGACCTACCCGATACGCTGAAAGGCAAGCTGGATGTGGTGGTACAGGCACTGGCCGGCGCGCAGAAGCCGCTGATCATCACCGGCAGCAACGCCGGCAGTGAGGCGATCATCGCCGCCGCCGCCAACGTGGCGCAGGCGCTGAAACGTCGTGGCAGCCAGGTTGGCATCACCTTTGTCGCCCCGGCCGCCAACAGCATGGGTCTGGCGCTGATGGGCGGTGGCTCGCTGGATGACGCGCTGGCGCTGCTGGAGAACGGCAACGCGGATACCGCCATCGTGATGGAGAACGATCTCTATCGCCATGCGCCGCTCAGCCGCGTCGACGCCGCACTGGCAAAGGTCAGCAACCTGATTGTCACCGACCACCAGCACACCGCCATCATGGATCGCGCCTCGCTGGTGCTGCCAGCTGCCAGCTTTGCTGAGGGCGACGGTACGCTGGTTAACCAGGAGGGGCGCGCCCAGCGTTACTTCCAGGTTTATGACCCGGCCTACTATGACCACAGCGTGGCAATTCTGGAGAGCTGGCGTTGGCTGCACTCGCTGCACGCCCTGCGCCACAACCGCCAGATAGATTGGAGCGATCTCGACCATGTGATCGAAGCCTGCGCCACCGCGCTGCCGCAACTGGCTGGCATCCGTGATGCCGCGCCGGACGCCTCGTTCCGCATCCGTGGGCAGAAGCTCTCCCGCGCGCCGCACCGTTACAGTGGCCGTACCGCCATGCGCGCCAACATCAACGTGCATGAGCCGCGCCAGCCGGTGGACCGTGACACCATGTTTGCCTTCTCAATGGAGGGGAACAACAACCCGCTGGCCGACCGCAACCAGGTGCCTTTCGCCTGGGCACCGGGCTGGAACTCACCACAGGCCTGGAACAAGTTCCAAGACGAAGTGGGCGGCCACCTGCGCCATGGCGATCCGGGCGTGCGCCTGATCGAGGCAGGGGAGGGGACATTGGCATACTTCAAGGAGATTCCACCCGCCACCGTCACCACCGACGGCCAGTGGCGTATTGCGCCTTACTACCACCTGTTCGGCAGTGAGGAGCTCTCCCAGCGCGCGCCGGTCATTCAGCAACGGATGCCGCAACCCTACGTGATGGTCAGCCGTGAAGACGCCGCCCGTCTGGGTGTGAACCTTGGCGCGCTGGTGGAGTTCACCTGCGCCGGCCAGACGCTGCGCCTGCCGGTGCGCCTGAGCGACACGCTGCGTCAGGGCCAGTTGGGCCTGCCTATTGGCTTGCCGGGCATTCCGCCGGTGCTGGTGGGTGCGAAGGTTGAAAATCTGCGGGAGGCGGCATTATGAGTTGGTTTAACTCCGAGGTGATCGACGTGCTGATCGCCATCCTGAAGGCGGTGGTGATCCTGCTGGTGGTGGTCTCCTGCGGTGCCTTCATGAGTTTCGGCGAGCGCCGTCTGCTCGGCCTGTTCCAGAACCGCTACGGGCCAAACCGGGTGGGCTGGGGCGGGTCGCTCCAGCTGGTCGCCGACATGATCAAGATGTTCTTCAAAGAGGACTGGGTGCCGCCCTTTACTGACCGGGCGATCTTCACCTTGGCACCGATGATCGCCTTCACCTCGCTGCTGCTGGCATTTGCGATTGTGCCGGTCAGCCCGACGTGGGCGGTCTCCGACCTCAACATCGGTATCCTGTTCTTCCTGATGATGGCCGGTCTGGCGGTATACGCCGTGCTGTTCGCTGGCTGGTCCAGTAACAACAAATACTCGCTGTTGGGGGCGATGCGCGCCTCGGCCCAGACCCTGAGCTACGAGGTGTTCCTCGGCCTCTCCCTGATGGGCGTGGTGGCACAGGCTGGCTCCTTCAACATGAGCGACATCGTCAACAGCCAGGCAAACGTCTGGAACATCATCCCGCAATTCTTCGGCTTCGTGACCTTTGCGATCGCTGGCGTCGCGGTGTGCCACCGTCACCCGTTTGACCAGCCGGAGGCCGAGCAGGAGTTGGCCGATGGTTACCACATTGAATACTCCGGCATGAAGTTCGGCCTGTTCTTTGTGGGCGAGTACATCGGGATCGTGACGGTCTCCGCCCTGATTGTGACGTTGTTCTTTGGCGGCTGGCAGGGGCCATTCCTGCCGCCGTTTATCTGGTTCGCGCTGAAAACTGCCTTCTTCATGATGATGTTCATCCTGATCCGCGCCGCGCTGCCGCGCCCGCGCTATGACCAGGTGATGTCATTTGGCTGGAAAGTGTGCCTGCCGCTGACCCTGCTGAACCTGCTGGCGACCGCCGCGGTCATTTTGTACAACGCTCAATAAGGGGTGAATGAACCATGACATTGAAAGAGTTAGTGGTTGGTTTCGGCACCCAGCTACGCAGTATTTGGATGATCGGCCTGCACGCGTTCAGCAAGCGTGAAACCCGCATGTATCCTGAAGAGCCGGTCTACCTGCCGCCGCGCTACCGTGGCCGCATCGTGCTGACGCGCGATCCGGACGGCGAAGAGCGCTGCGTGGCCTGTAACCTGTGCGCCGTCGCTTGCCCAGTCAGCTGCATCTCCTTGCAGAAGGCCGAGATGAAGGATGGCCGCTGGTATCCTGAGTTCTTCCGCATCAACTTCTCACGCTGCATCTTCTGCGGCATGTGTGAAGAGGCGTGCCCGACCACCGCCATCCAGCTGACGCCGGATTTCGAACTGGGTGAGTTCAAGCGTCAGGATCTGGTGTATGAGAAGGAAGATCTGCTGATCTCTGGGCCGGGTAAATATCCGGAATATAACTTCTACCGGATGGCCGGTATGGCGATTGACGGCAAAGCGAAAGGCGATGCGGAAAATGAAGCCAAACCGATCGACGTCAAGGGCCTGATGCCTTAAGGAGCCAGCAAGCATGGAATTCGCCTTTTATATTGCCGCGTTGGTGGCGGTGGCCGCGACCATTCGCGTCATCTCGCACACCAATCCCGTGCATGCCCTGCTGTACCTGATTATCTCCCTGCTGGCGATTGCCGCGGTGTTCTTTACCCTTGGCGCGTACTTCGCCGGGGCGCTGGAGATCATCGTCTACGCCGGTGCCATCATGGTGCTGTTCGTCTTCGTGGTGATGATGCTCAACCTTGGCAACTCGGTGCAGGAGCAGGAGCGCAACTGGCTGAAACCCGGTGCCTGGATTGGGCCGGGTCTGCTCTCGCTGGTGTTGCTGGTGGTGCTGGTCTATGCCATCCGCACCATCAACGATCAGGGCATCGACGGTCAGGTAGTGGACGCCAAGGCAGTCGGTATCAGCCTGTTCGGCCCTTATGTACTGGCGGTGGAGCTGGCCTCAATGCTACTGCTGGCTGGTCTGGTGGTTGCCTACCATGTGGGCCGCGAGCACAAGCCTGGCGAGGTGCTGAGCAGTGACGCGGTGAAACGTAAAACGGAGGAAAAAGCATGATCCCTCTACAACATGGCCTGATTCTGGCGGCCATCCTGTTTGTGCTGGGGCTGACGGGGTTGTTGATTCGCCGCAACCTGCTGTTCATGCTCATCAGCCTTGAGGTGATGATCAATGCAGCCGCATTGGCGTTCGTGGTGGCAGGAAGCTATTGGGGACAGGCCGACGGTCAGGTGATGTATATCCTGGCGATCAGCCTGGCGGCGGCGGAGGCCAGCATTGGCCTGGCGTTGCTGCTCCAGCTCTATCGCCGTCGTCATACCCTGAATATCGATACTGTCAGTGAGATGCGCGGATGAACTTACTCTACTTAACTGTTCTGATACCGCTGATCGGCTTTTTGCTGTTGGCATTCTCCCGTGGCCGCTGGTCGGAGAACCTGTCGGCCACCGTTGGCGTCGGCTCCATTGGGCTGGCGGCGCTGGTCACCGTCTACGTGGCGATGGATTTCCTCTCCCAGCGCGCCACCGGGGTGCAGGTGTTTAACCAGAACCTGTGGAACTGGATGCAGGTGGGCGACTTCAACATCGCCGCCACCCTGACGCTCGATGGCCTGTCGCTGACCATGCTGTCCGTGGTGACCGGCGTCGGCTTCTTCATCCACATGTTCGCCTCCTGGTACATGCGCGGTGAAGAGGGCTACTCCCGCTTCTTCGCCTACACCAACCTGTTTATCGCCAGCATGGTGGTACTGGTGCTGGCAGATAACTTGCTGCTGATGTACCTCGGCTGGGAAGGGGTGGGGCTGTGCTCCTATCTGCTGATTGGGTTCTACTACTCCAATCCAGAGAATGGCAAGGCGGCGATGAAGGCCTTTATCGTGACCCGCGTGGGTGACGTGTTCCTAGCCTTTGCGCTGTTTATCCTCTACCACGAGCTGGGCACGCTGAACATCCGTGAGGTGATGGAGCTGGCACCGCAGCGTCTGGCGGTCGGCGACACGGCGATCACCTGGGCGACCCTGATGCTGCTGGGCGGCGCGGTTGGTAAATCGGCACAGCTGCCGCTGCAAACCTGGCTGGCGGACGCGATGGCTGGCCCGACGCCGGTCTCCGCACTGATCCACGCCGCGACCATGGTGACCGCGGGCGTCTACCTGATCGCCCGTACCCACGGCCTGTTCCTGATGGCACCGGAGGTGCTGCATCTGGTGGGCATCATCGGCGCAGTAACCCTGCTGCTGGCCGGTTTCGCCGCGCTGGTACAGACCGACATCAAACGTGTGCTGGCCTACTCCACCATGAGCCAGATTGGCTACATGTTCCTGGCGCTGGGCGTTCAGGCGTGGGATGCGGCCATCTTCCACCTGATGACCCACGCCTTCTTCAAGGCACTGCTGTTCCTCTCCTCCGGTTCGGTAATCCTGGCCTGCCACCACGAGCAGAACATCTTCAAGATGGGCGGATTGCGCAAAACCATTCCGCTGGTCTACATCTGCTTCCTGGTGGGCGGTGCGGCGCTGGCGGCCCTGCCGCTGGTAACGGCAGGCTTCTACAGTAAGGATGAGATCCTGTTCGGCGCCTACGCCAACGGCCATATCAACCTGATGCTGGCTGGGCTGGTGGGGGCATTCCTGACCTCCCTCTACACCTTCCGCATGATCTTCATCGTGTTCCACGGTGAGGCGCACACCAAGGCACATGCGGGCAAGGGCATTACCCATCACCTGCCGCTGATTGTGCTGCTGGTGCTCTCTACCTTCGTCGGCGCGCTGATTACGCCGCCGCTGGCGGGCGTACTGCCAGAGGGCCACGCCAGCGAAGAGGGCAAGGTGATGCTGGAAGTGACCTCCGGGATCGTGGCGATCGTGGGCATCCTGCTGGCTGCCGCGCTCTACCTTGGCAAACGTACGCTGGTCAACAACGTGGCGAAAAGCGCGCCGGGCCGCTTCTTCTCGGTCTGGTGGTTCCATGCCTGGGGCTTTGACTGGCTCTATGACATGGTTTTCGTTAAGCCTTACCTGCTGGTGGCGCGCATCCTGCGCAGCGATCCGCTGAACTCGCTGATGAACCTGCCGGCCCTGCTGACACGCGTCGGCAACCGTGGGTTGGTGCTGAGTGAGAACGGCCAGGTGCGCTGGTACATGGCCTCAATGGGCATCGGGGCAGTGGTTGTACTGGCGCTGTTGTTGATGGTTTAACGAACAAGAGTTTGTCAAACAATGCAACGCGGGCAGGCGGAACAGGGTATGGGCCGCCTGCCGGAGAGCAGGTTTCACGTTTATTCAAATAAGGGACACCAAACGCCATGCTACTACCTTGGCTAATTCTTATCCCCTTTATCGGCGGTCTGCTGTGTTGGCAGTGCGAGCGTTTCGGCAGCAAAGTACCGCGCTGGATCGCCTTGATCACCATGGGGCTGACGCTGGCGCTGTCGCTGCAACTCTGGTTGCAGGGGGGCTACTCATTAACCGTGCCGCAGGGCATCCCGCAATGGCAGACTGAGTTCAGCCTGGCGTGGATCCCGCGCTTTGGCATCAATTTCCACCTGGCGCTGGATGGTTTGTCACTGCTGATGGTGGTGCTGACCGGACTGCTGGGCGTGCTGGCGGTACTCTGCTCCTGGCGTGAGATTGAGCGCTATCAGGGCTTCTTCCACCTGAACCTGCTGTTTATCCTTGGCGGCGTGATTGGCGTGTTCCTGGCCATCGACATGTTCCTGTTCTTCTTCTTCTGGGAAATGATGTTGGTGCCGATGTACTTCCTGATCGCGCTGTGGGGCCACAAGGCCTCCGACGGCAAGACGCGCATCACCGCCGCGACCAAGTTCTTCATCTATACCCAGGCCAGCGGTCTGGTGATGCTGATCGCCATCCTTGGGCTGGTGTTTGTCCACTACGACGCGACCGGTGTCTGGACCTTCAACTATGAAGATCTGCTGAACACGCCGATGTCGCGCAATGTGGAGTACCTGCTGATGCTGGGCTTCTTCATCGCTTTCGCGGTGAAAATGCCGGTGGTGCCGCTGCATGGTTGGCTGCCGGATGCCCACAGTCAGGCACCGACCGCCGGTTCCGTGGATCTGGCGGGCATCTTGCTGAAGACCGCGGCCTACGGCCTGCTGCGCTTTAGCCTGCCGCTGTTCCCGCACGCTTCGGCAGAGTTTGCCCCGATCGCCATGTGGCTGGGCGTGATTGGCATCTTCTACGGCGCGTGGATGGCCTTCGCTCAAACCGACATCAAACGCCTGATTGCCTACACCAGCGTCTCGCACATGGGCTTCGTGCTGATCGCCATCTACACCGGCAGCCAACTCGCCTATCAGGGCGCGGTAATTCAGATGATCGCCCACGGCCTCTCCGCCGCTGGCCTGTTCATCATCTGCGGCCAGCTCTATGAGCGCCTGCACACCCGTGACATGCGCCAGATGGGCGGCCTGTGGGGACGCATCAAGTTCATCCCGGCGCTGTCGATGTTCTTCGCGGTGGCAACGTTGGGGATGCCGGGCACCGGTAACTTTGTCGGCGAATTTATGATTCTGTTCGGCAGCTTCAGTGTGGTACCGGTGATCACCGTGATCTCCACCTTTGGTCTGGTGTTCGCCTCGGTCTACTCGTTGATTATGTTGCAGCGCGCCTACTTCGGTGCGCCGAAATCCGATCAGCCATTGCCAGGGATGTCGCTGCGTGAGCTGTTCATCATTCTGCTACTGGTGGTGTTGCTGGTGCTGCTGGGGATCTACCCGCAGCCGATTCTGGACACTTCCCATGCGGCGATGAGCAACGTGCAGCACTGGTTCGGGTCTGTGATTCCATCCATTTCAACAACAAGGCCGTAATTCGCCATGACATTTACTCCTCAACACCTGATCGCACTATTGCCACTATTGATCGTCGGATTGACGGTGGTGGTTGTGATGCTGTGCATTGCGTGGCGACGCGACCACTTTTTCAACGCGACCCTGTCGGTCATCGGCCTGAACCTGGCGCTGCTGTCACTCTATCTGGTGTGGCAGAACGGGATCTATGACGTCACGCCGCTGCTGCGGGTGGATGGCTTCTCGATGTTCTACAGCGGGCTGGTGCTGCTGGCCAGCCTGGCGACCTGTACCTTTGCCTACCCCTGGCTGGCGGGTTACCCCGACAACAAGGAGGAGTTCTACCTGCTGGTGCTGATCGCGGCGATGGGTGGCCTGCTGCTGGCGATGGCTAACCATCTGGCGGCGCTGTTCCTTGGGATTGAACTGGTCTCGCTGCCGCTGTTTGGTTTGATTGGCTACGCCTACCGCCAGAAGCGTTCGCTGGAGGCCAGCATCAAGTACATGCTGCTCTCTGCTGCCGCCTCGTCGTTCCTGCTGTTTGGTATGGCGCTGCTCTACGCCAACTCCGGCGAGCTTTCCTTCGCCGGTCTGGGCAAAAACCTCAGCGACAGTATGCTGCAACAGCCGCTGCTGCTGGCCGGTTTGGGCATGATGATTGTAGGCCTCGGCTTCAAGCTATCACTGGTGCCGTTCCAACTCTGGACGCCAGACGTCTATCAGGGCGCGCCGGCCCCGGTTTCGACCTTCCTGGCAACCGCCAGCAAGATCGGCATCTTCGCGGTGGTGATGCGCATGTTCCTCTATGCGCCGGTCACCGACAGCGAAGCGGTGCGCACCGTGCTCGCCATCATTGCCGTCTGCTCGATCCTGTTCGGTAACATCATGGCGGTGAGCCAGAGCAACATCAAACGCCTGCTGGGCTACTCCTCCATCGCCCACCTCGGCTATCTGCTGGTGGCGCTGATTGCGGTGCAGACCCACCAGCTGTCGATGGAGACGGTAGGTGTCTACCTGGCGGGCTACCTGTTCAGCAGCCTGGGTGCGTTTGGCGTGGTCAGCCTGATGTCCAGCCCCTACACCGGGCCGGATGCGGAGTCACTGTTCTCCTACCGTGGCCTGTTCTGGCACAAGCCGATTCTGTCGGCGGTAATGACCGTGATGATGCTCTCGCTGGCGGGTATCCCGATGACGCTGGGCTTTATCGGCAAATTCTTCGTGATTGCGATGGGTGTCAGCGCCCACCTGTGGTGGCTGACCGGTGCGGTGGTGGTGGGCAGTGCGATTGGCCTCTACTACTACCTGCGCGTGACCGTCAGTCTCTACCTGAATGCGCCGACCGAACTGCAACGCGACACCCCTACCAACTGGGCTTTCACCGCCGGTGGTGTGGTGGTGCTGATCTCCGCGATTCTGGTGCTGCTGCTGGGTATCTTCCCGCAACCGCTGATTACGCTGGTACAGGCCGCGCAACCTCTCCTGTAACCAACGATTCTGTGATAAGCCGCCCTCGGGCGGCTTTTTTTATGGCAGCAAATAAATACCTCCCTTATTGATAGGGAATATATTAATTAATATTTTCATTCCCGACGCATTATTTCCTCAGCTTATTTCTGTTGCTATTTTTCTTCGGTAAATAGCTTTGCACTTTACTTCTTTTATTTGCGGTGTATTTTCTCTCTCGCCAAATTCAGGGAGTAAGTATGCCAAGGAAATGTCTCTTATTTATTTTAACCACCATTCTATTTTTATTTAACGTTTCTCCCCTGTGGGCGGCGGAGGCGTTGCCTTATGCCGCCTCTGGGCGACAGCAGCTTATTCACCAGCAACAGCAACAACAGGCCCGCGAGGCCGCGCTGGCGCAACCCGCGCCAGACGTGCGCACGCCCGTGGTCCAAACCGCCACCGGCCGCGGCTTCCCGCAGGAGACGCCCTGTTTCCACTTCAACAGCGTCTACCTTGAGAATCTGGCGTCAATGCCGGTCTGGCTCCCGCTGGACAGGGTGGCGCAACAGGGCGTTGGCCCCTGTCTGGGCAGTGAGGGAATATCCCAACTGATGGCGCGCATTCAAAATAAAATCATTGAGCACGGTTATATTACTACCAGGGTGTTGGCACCGGCACAGGATTTAACTGGTGGCAAGCTGACGCTGGTTATTGTGCCGGGAAAAATCAATAAAATAATAATAAATGATTCAGCTGGTGCATATATTCAGCCCTATACCCTGTTGCCGTCGCGCGAAGGGGCGTTACTGGATCTGCGGGATATTGAGCAGGGGCTGGAGAATATGCAGCGCCTGCCCACCGTGCAGGCGGATATTCAGATTGCCCCCGGCAGTGAGCCGGGCAGCAGTGACCTGCGGGTGGCGTGGGCGCAGTCCCGCCATTGGCGGCTGGGCCTGTCACTGGACGATGCTGGCAGCGAAAGCACGGGCCGCTATCAGGGCGGCCTGACGCTCTATTTGGATAACCCGCTCTCCTTAAGCGACATGTTCTACTTCTCTCTGGGGCAGGATGTGACGCCGGGCAACGCCCTTGGCAGTGACAACCACACGTTGCACTACTCGGTGCCACTGGGCTACTGGTCGCTCGGTATTACTGGCAGCCGCAACGGCTACTACCAGACGGTAGCGGGCGCCGGTGACGACTACCAGTACCGGGGTGACAGCGATAACCTCAATGTCTCCCTGAGCCGCGTGCTGCATCGCAACGCCAACCAAAAAAACAGCATCAGCTATGACGTGCTGTTGCGCCGGTCTCGCAACTTTATTGATGACACCGAAGTGGAGGTGCAGCGCCGCGCCACCACCGCCTGGAAGCTGGGGCTGCAACACCGCCATACCCTCGGCACCTCCACGCTGGATGCCGCCGTCTCCCTGCAACAGGGTACCCGTTGGTTTGGCGCACAGCCCGCCCCGGAGGAGATGTTTGACGAGGGCGACGCGCTGGCGCGGATCGTCCAGATCTCCGCCTCCTGGGAGATGCCGTTCACGCTGTTCGGCCAGTCATTCCGCTACACGCCCAGCTACTTCCGCCAAATCAGCCACACGCTGCTGACGCCACAGGATCAGATTGCCCTTGGCGGGCGCTGGAGCGTGCGCGGCTTTGATGGTGAGTTGAGCCTCTCCGCCGATCGCGGCTGGTACTGGCGCAATGATCTTGCCTGGCGCACGCCGTTGCCCACGCAAGAGCTTTACCTTGGCGTCGATTACGGCGAAGTGGGGGGCGACAGCGCCGACTGGCTGGTGGGCAAACACCTGGCGGGCGGCGTCATCGGGCTGCGCGGCAGCCTATGGCAGGTCGGCTATGACCTGTTCGCTGGCGTCCCGCTCTCCAAACCGGCGGGTTTCCGCACCGACCCCGCCACCTTCGGCTTCAACCTCAACTGGAACTACTGACGATAAGGAGATCGCCATGAACAAACACTGTTACCGCATCATTTTTAACCGTCAACGCGGCATGTTGATGGTGGTGCCGGAGATTGCCCACAGCGGGCAGGGCAAGTCAGGGCGGCCGCGTGGCGCACGCCCGTCTGCACATCCGCTGTTGGCGGTGCTGCGCCCGCTCCGGCTGGCGCTATGGGGCGCACTGGGCATGGCGCTGCTCTCTCCCGCGCAGGCGGCGCTAGTGGCGGATGGCAGCGCGCCCGGCAACCAGCGGCCCACTATTATCAACAGCGCCAACGGAACACCACAGGTCAATATCCAGACCCCCAGCGCGGCGGGGGTATCGCGCAACCGCTTCAGCGAATTCAACGTGGATGGCAAGGGTGCGATCCTTAACAACAGCCATGCCGTCACCCAGACGCAGTTGGGCGGGCTGGTGACCGGCAACCCCTGGCTGGCGCGCGGCGAGGCAAAGGTGATCCTTAATGAGGTCAACGCCCGCGACCCCAGCCAACTGAACGGCTATATCGAAGTCGCTGGCCGCCAGGCGCAGGTAGTGATCGCCAACCCGGCCGGCATCACCTGTGACGGCTGCGGCTTTATCAACGCCAACCGCGCCACCCTCACCACCGGCCAGCCGCAGTGGCAGGAGGGGGCACTGAGCGGCTATCAGGTTAATGGCGGCGAGATCGCCATCCAGGGGCGCGGGCTGGACAGCAGCGGGCAAAGTTATACCGACCTGATCGCCCGCTCGGTGAAGGTCAACGCTGGTGTCTGGGCGCAGGATCTGCGTGTCACGGCCGGAACCAATCAGGTGGATGCGGCGCACGATCGCGTCACGGCGCAACCGGGCAGCGCGCCGGGGCGTCCGACGGTGGCGATTGATGTGGCGCAGCTCGGCGGCATGTATGCCAACAAAATCCGGTTGATTGGCACCGAACAGGGTGTCGGGGTACGCAACGCCGGGCTGATTGGCGCGGCGGCGGGTGAAGTGCGCATCTCCGCCGACGGGCGCATCGAAAACAGCGGCAGCCTCAGCGGGCAGGGCATAAATCTCACTGCGCAGGAGACGCTGAACAGCGGCACCCTCTACAGTGAGCAGGCGCTGGCGGTTCGTAGCCAGCAGATCACCAATCAGGGCACGTTGGCGGCGGCTGGGGACGCCACGCTAGAAGGCGGCGCATTGGTCAATCAGGCCGGGGGCGTAGTGGCCGCTGGCATGGCGGCAGAGGGCACGCTGGCCTCAGCGGGCAACCTGACCCTCACTGCCGAGGGCCAGCTCACCAGCCACGGCAGCGTACTGGCGGGTGGCGCGCTGGCGCTCACCGGCGATGCGTTGGATCTCAGCCAGGGGCAGGGGTATGGCCAGTCGGTGGATCTCACCGCCCGGCAGGGGGAAATTGTCACCCGTGACGCTAACATTGAAGCGGCCGGCACCCTGCGCGCGACTACCCGCCAGACCCTGCGCAATGATGGCGGCACCCTACAGGCGGATACCCTGCAACTCACGGCGGATCGCCTCTCCAACCAGCAGGGCAGCATCCGCCAGTTCGGCGATGGCGACCTGCGGCTGGCGCATCAGGGCGGCATTGATAACCGGGGCGGCACCCTCGCCAGCAACGGCCAGAATCTTCTCCTCTCCACCGAGACGTTTGATAACACCGGCGGCAGCCTGCTCCACGCGGGCAGCGGCCTGCTCACCCTCACCACCGGGACACTCACCGGCGGGCAGGGTGAAATCATCACCAATGGCGAACTGCGCCTCTCCGGCAATACGCTGGGGCTGGATGGCGCGATTACCGGTGCGCGGCGCATTGACCTAAACGCCGATGCGTTCAGCCATCAGGGCGGCGTGATGCAGGCGGAAGAGGCGTTTTCGCTGGCGGTGCGCGACCAGATCGACAACCGCGGCGGCACCCTCGCCACCGCTGGGGCGTTGACCGTGGCGAGCGGCGCACTGGCTAACCAGAACGGCGTGATGCAGGGCGGGGAGGTAACGATCACCTCGGCCGCCACCCTCAACAACCAGCAGGGGCAGATCGCGGCGGAGGGCGCGCTGACCCTCGACGCGCAGGGACTGGATAACCACGCCGGCATGATAACCGCCGACCGCGCCACGCTGGCGCTGCACCAGCAGGCGCTGGATAACCGCGCTGGCACTCTGGCCGCCCGCGGGGATCTTACGCTGGATAGTGGCCGCCTCGACAACAGCGCCGGGCTGATTCAGGCCGGGCGTGACCTCACCCTCAACACCCACGGCCAGCAAGTGATCAACCGTGACAACGGCACGCAGGGTGGCCTGATTGCGCAGGGTACATTGCGGCTGGAGGGGGGCGATCTGGACAATACCCGTGGCCTGATTGGCGCGCAGCAGCTCAGCCTGAGCGGCGGACGCCTCACCAACGCGCAGGGGCAATTGGGCGCGGCAGGCGAGCTGTCACTGGTGGTGGGCGATCTTGATAACCAAGGCGGCACCGTAAGTGCCGGCGAGCGCCTGACCCTCTCCGCGCACACGGTGGATAACCGGGCGGGCACCCTGCTCGGCAAGGACGCCACGCTCACCACCGCCGATGTTGATAACCGTGGCGGCGTGGTGGCGGCGCTGGCAGCCCTGACCCTCAACAGCGCCGCGCTAAATAACGCCGACGGCGGCCTGATCCAGAGCGGTGGCGCGCTCCATCTCGACACCCACGGCCACGCGCTCAATAACGCCCGCAGTGGCGCACAGGGCGGCATCATCAGCCAGGGCGATCTCACGGTGCACAGTGGCACGCTGGATAACCAGCAGGGCGCGATTATTGCCAATGGTCAGTTGGCCCTTACCACCCTCGATTTGCTGAATGATAACGGGCTGGTGGCCGGGCTGTCAGGGCTGGAGGCCGCCACCGGGGCGGTGAGCAACCATGCCGGGGCCATCCAGTCGGGCGGCGCGCTGCGCTGGCAGGCAGCGGGACAGCGTATCGACAACCAAGAGGGCTTGATCAGCGCGGCGGATGCCCTCTCGCTCATCGCCCTCGAGCTGGTCAACCTCAGCGGCGAGGTGCTCTCCGGCGGCGCGCTGGCGGTGGAGGCCACCACCCTGACCAACCGCGACGGGCTGATCGCCAGCCAGGGCAACGGCACGCTGCACAGCGAGGTGCTGGATAACCACGCCGGGGCGGTGCAGTCAGTGGGCGATCTGGTGCTGGAGGTACAAGGCGACTTCACCAACGAAGGCACCTTGCAGGCCAATGGCAACCTTGCCCTCAGTAGCGGCGGCACCTTCACCAACGCCGCGCTGATTGCCGCCGGCCAGCAACTGGCCCTCTCCGCCAGGGTACTGGACAACCAGCAGAGCGGCGAGATCAGCGGCGGCCAGACCGATCTGCGCGCCGGGCAGTCCATCACCAACAGTGGCCTGATTGATGGCCTCTGGACGCGCCTCAGCAGCCAGACCCTCACCAACATTGGCAGCGGCCGTATCTATGGCGACCACATCAGCCTTCAGGCCGAGGTGCTCAATAACCTCGCCGAAGGCGGCAGCGCCGCCACATTGGCCGCCCGCGAGCGGCTGGATCTGGGCGTCGATACCCTCAATAACCGCGAGCATGGGCTGATCTACAGCGGCGGCGATCTGGCAATTGGCGGCACGCTGGATGAGCAGGGGCTGGCGACCGGCTCTGCGCGGCTGGTTAATAACATCAGCGCCACCATTGAGTCAGCCGGCAACCTGTGGCTGGACGTGGCGACGCTCAACAACCTGAATGACCACTTTGCCACCGAGGTGGTGCAGGTGTCGCAGGATCATGTCGAAGAGTACTTTGTGGTGGACTATGAGGATCTCATCTATGGGCCGGATGAGGTGCGCATCAAAAATAAGGAGGTCGATTTCCTGATCACCAAGGATTTCCCGACCACCGCCACCGACAAAAACGACCATTGGGTACACCGCGACTACATCCTCACGGTGGATGAGACGCGCATCACCGAGAGCGATCCGGCAGTAATCCGCGCCGGTGGCGACCTCTCGATCCACGGCCAGCAGGTGCTGAATGACAAGAGTCAGATTATCGCGGGTGGCACCCTCTCGATTGATGCCGGCACGCTCGACAATGTCGAGGTGGCTGGCGAACGCATCACCACCCGCGATGGCTGGGCGGAGACCTTCTGGCGCATCCGCGATCGCGGCGGGGATAATCAGGGGCACAGCAAAAAAGCGCTTCCCGATGCGCCGGTGATTGAGGCGATCACCCTGCGTCCGGGCAGCATTGAGGAGCACGCCAGCGCGGGCGGTGAACGCCCGGCGATTGAGCGCCTCACGCCCGGCAGCGTGGCTAACCCGGCGCTGGGGCCACTGGATGGGGCTGGCTGGCAGTCATTGGACGGCGGCGTGCGGGTGCCGCCGGGTAAGACGTTCGAGGTGCCTGCCGCGCCACAAAACGGCAGCGCCAGCGTGGTGCGCATCACCGGGCCGGAGACGCGACTGCCCGACAGCAGCCTGTTCCACATTCTGCCGGCCAGTGACGCGGACTATCTGGTGGAGACCGATCCGCGCTTCACCCATCAGCAGGCGTGGCTCAGCTCTGACTATATGCTGGCCGCCTTCCAGAGCGATCCCGACCGCACCCTCAAGCGGCTGGGGGACGGGTACTACGAGCAAAAATTGGTGCGCGACCAGGTGGCGGCACTGACCGGCCAGCGCTATCTGTCAGGCTATACCAGCGACGAGGAGCAGTACCGGGCGCTGATGAACGCCGGCATCGCCTTTGGGCAGCAGTACCAGTTAACGCCGGGGGTGGCGCTGACCGCCGAACAGATGGGCCAGCTCACACAGGACATTGTCTGGATGGTGGCGCAGCCGGTTACCCTGGCGGATGGCAGCGTGCAGCAGGTGCTGGTGCCGCAGGTCTATGCCCATGTCCAGCCGGGCGATGTGCAGGGCAGCGGCGCGTTGCTGGCAGGGCGCGACGTCAACATCAACCTCAGCGGCGATTTCAACAACAGTGGCCGGGTATTGGCGTCGCAGTCCGCCACGCTGGTCGCTGACAACATCACCAACCGGGGCGGCACCCTGTATGCCGACACCCTGGCATTGCAGGCGCGCACGGACATTAACCATCTGGGCGGGTTGATTGGCGGTGAACAGGGGCTGACGGTGGTGGCTGGCCGCGATATCCAGGCCATGACCGGCACCCGCAGCGCCGCCAGCGCCGGGGGTGACTTCGCCGCCACTACCCTCGATCGGCTGGCCGCGTTTCAGGTCACGGAGGGCGACATGCTGTTGCAGGCCGGGCGTGACCTGACCCTGACGGCAGCGCAGATCACCAACCAGGGGGCGCAGGGGCAGACCCAGCTTCAGGCGGGGCGCGACCTGAAGCTGGATACCGTAACCACCGCCGCACATGAGCAACTCAACTTCAGCACGGATCAGCGGCATGGGCAGTCCAGCTCGCAGCAGGTGGGCAGCACGCTGGAGGTGGCCGGCGATCTGGCCCTGATTGCCGGGCACGACATGGCCCTTCAGGCCGCCAGCGCCACCGCGGGCGGCACACTGGCGCTGGCGGCGGGCAACGATCTCAGCATCACCCACGGCGAGCGGCAGAGCCACGTCGAGTCCTACAGCAAGGTCACGGGCAGCAACGGCATCGCCTCACGTACCACTCAGGAGACTCACGCCACCCGCGACACCCTCACCGCGCAGGGCAGCCTGCTCAGCGGCGACCGGGTGCTGATGCAGGCCGGGCATGATTTGACGCTGCAAGCCAGCAACGTGGTGGCTGACCGCGATCTGGTGCTCTCGGCGGGCAACGCGCTCAGCCTGACCACGGCCACGGAGCATGACCTCCAGACCCGCGAGCAGCGCGAGGAGAAGTCCGGCCTGATGGGCAGCGGCGGCATTGGCTTTACGGTGGGCCGCCAGAGCACCGCGCTCGACACGCTCAGCGACGGCCAGTACGAGGCGGGCAGCACCCTGGGCAGCCTGAACGGCAACGTCACGCTGAACGCCGGTGGCGCGCTCACCGCCCGCGCCGCCGATCTGATGGCGGCAGGCGATTTGACACTGGCTGGCGACAGCGTCACGCTGGAGGCGGGAGTGACGCGCCAGCACAGCGAGCAGCATTATGAGATGAGCCAGAGCGGGCTGTCGGTGGCGCTCTCCGGCAGTGTCGGTTCGGCGGTCAACAGCGGCATCCAGACCGTGCAGGCAGCAGATGATAACGGCAACAGCCGGCTGGCGGCGCTTCAGGCGATGAAGGCCGGGCTGACCGGTTATCAGGCCTATCAGGCAACGCAACTGGCGGGCAACAACAGCGGCGAGAGCAGCTTTGTCGGCATGGCGCTGTCGATGGGCAGCCAGCAGAGCGAGTCCCACCAGACCCACGACCAGCGCATCGCGCAGGGCAGCGCCCTGACGGCCGGCGGCGACCTGCACATTCTGGCGCGCGACGGCGACATTCTGGCGCAGGGCGCGACCATGCAGGCTGGTCATGACCTGACGCTACAGGCCAGCGACAACATCAGCCTGCTGGCCGCCCAGAACAGCCAGACGATGCGCGGCGAGAGCAGCAGCCACGGCGGCCGCATCGGTGCCAGCATTGGCCTGAGCGGTGACGGCGGCGGCGTGAGCCTGTTTGCTGACGCCAGCGCTTCGCAGGGGCAGCAGGCGGGCAACGGCACCACCTGGACGGAGAGCACGGCACAGGCGGGCAATCGGCTCGCCTTCATCGCCGGGCAAGACATGACGCTGGCCGGCGCTCAGGCGAGCGGCACCCGCATTCTGGCTGACATCGGCGGCGACCTGAGCCTGATTAGTCTGCAAGACAGCGACCGCTACCAGAGTGACCAGCGCAGCCTGGCCGCGGGCCTCAGCGCCGGAAGCCTTGGCGGCGGCGGGTACATCAGCGCCGGGCGGCAGCAGATGGACTCTGACTACCTGAGCGTAACGGAGCAGAGCGGGCTGTTTGCTGGCACCGGTGGCTTTGACCTGCGGGTCGGCGGCCACACCCAGTTGGAGGGGGCGGTGATTGACTCCCGCGCTCTGCCGGCGCTGAACCAGTTGGAGACCGGCTCTCTGGGCTGGCGCGACCTCACCAACCGGGCGGAGTTTGAGGCGCAGAGTCAGGGGGCAGGGTTCAGCAGCAGCGGCAGCATCGGGCAGCAGTTCACCGGCAACATGGCGAACACGCTGCTCAACGGCGGCAGCCAGAGCGGGGAGGCGCAGAGCCGCAGCCGGGCGGCCATCGCCGACGGCACGCTGACGGTGCATGACGGCAGCGGGCTGGACATCAGCCGCGACACCGCGCACAGCCATGAGCGGCTGTCGCCCATCTTTGACGCGGAGCAGGAGCAGGCGCGCATGGAGGCGCGGCAGCTGATAGCGGAGCTGGGCACCCAGGTCAGCGATATCCTGCGCACCGAGGGCAAGCTGGCGGCGCAGACGGCAGTAAACGACCCCGCCCGACGGGCCGAGGCCGAAGCGGCACTGCGGGCGGAGGGCATTCTCCCGACCGGGGAGGCCATCAGCCAGCGCGCCTATGAACTGGCGCAACGGGAGTACGGCACCGGCAGCCGGGCGCAGCAACTGACGCAGGCCATCACCGCCGCGATGCAGGGCGCACTGAGCGGGGATATCGGCAGCGCACTGGGCGGCGCGGCCGCGCCGTACGTGGCAGAGTATGTCAAAACCCACACCGACGCCGGGGCCGAGCGCATCATCAGCCACGCGGTGGCAGGCGCCGTGCTGGCCGAACTGCAACAGGGCAACGCACTGGCGGGGGCGACCGGTGCCGGCCTCGCCGCTGGCGGCGCGGAATATCTGGCAAACCAGCTCTATCCCGGCAAAAACCCGTCGAGCCTGAGCGAAGCAGAGAAGCAGACCGTCGCCGCCCTCACCACCCTCGCTGCCAGCATCGTCGGCGGCCTAACCGGTGGCGACCTTGCCGCCGCCGTGGACGGCGGCAAGGCGGGAAGGAATGAGGTGGAGAATAACTCGCTGGCTCATGTTCTGGCCGCTGCCGAGAAAGAAAAGCCCGGTACGATAGCGAAATACCAGGCTGCTAAAGAAGCCATATGTAAACAGGATCCGCAAGCGTGTCGCCAGGCAGTGAATGAGGCGGCGAGTCTGGGTCTGGATTTTGTGCCAGTCGTCGGGGATATTAAAGGGTTCCACGAGGCTGAGACGGCGCTGGATTATCTTGCTGCGGCAATCGGGCTGATACCGGGTGCGGGTGATGTGGCAGGTAAGACCATCAAGGCGGCGGAAAAGGCGCTGAAGGCCGGGGATGTTGAAACTGCGTCTAAGCTGATTAATAAGGCCAGCAATGATGTTACGTCAGCTAATTATTTTGGGCAGGAACGAAAGTACTGGAGTGCCGAACCCGTCAATATTAACGGGAACAAAGTTTACCAAAGGAATGATTTGTTCGATCCTAATGCAGTGGATTCCAGAGGAAGAACAAATATTCAACGTATGGAAAAAGGTCTGGCCCCTATAGATGCAAATGGTCAATCTGTAAACCTTCATCATATGTTGCAAAAACAAGATGGTCCAATAGCAGAAGTAACTCAGGGCTTCCATAAGGATAATCATGGTGTTATTCATATTAATGATAACAGCATTCCATCAGGGATTGATCGTAATGAATTTAACAAATGGCGGTCTGATTACTGGAAACAAAGGGTAAATGATTTTAAAAAGTAGGTCATTATGAGTATCGATAATGTTAGAAAAGCCATGCTTATAATAAATCAGCATCAAGATGATGCTGATTTTGAAGGCGTGAAAGAAGAGAAGGTGATTGATCTTGCAGAAAAAACCCTGGATGTTAATTTTCCCGATAGCTATAGATTTTTTCTGCAAAATCTTGGCTGTGGTGATATTGCAGGTCAAGAATTTTATGGGGTAATCAAATCAGATTTCTTCAACTCTGGTATACCGGATGCTATATGGTTAACCATAAAAGAACGGCAAGAATCAAATTTACCAAAAAATTATGTAGTTATAAGTGCAACAGGAGAGGGTGATTATGTTGTATTGGACTGTAGCAATAATGATCAAAGTAAAGTTCTACTATGGACACCGGGTATAAAGGATCATCAATCAGCATTCAAGCCATATTACGATGATTTTGGTGAATTCTTTTACGATCAAATTACTATGGCGCTGAGCTAATCCAATCCCGGCCACTGCGCCGGGATCTTTTTTAACCGTCAGAACTTAAGCTCAAGTTCAATAGTCAGCCGTCCCTTCTCAGCGGTCACAATCACCGGCAGCCCGGTCCGGAACCCCAGCGCTTCCAGCCAGCGGCCCTTGATGGTGAGCTAGGGTAGCGGGTTGAGCCTGCCCTGGTTGGGACGATAACCCACCAGATAATAGTGCGCCTGCGGTTCGCTGGCTGCGGTTGTGGTGGAGAATAACTTCCTGAGCGTGTCGGAGAAGACAGAGCTTGAGCTGGCGAAGCAGAAACTCAACAGTAACGACCCGGCAGAGCGTGAGAAAGCACAGCAGACCATCAATGAACTGCGTGAGAAAGATATCGCCAGCGATAAGAAGGTTATTGATGCTTGTGGTAACGGTGCGGCAGGGAGTACGGCCTGTGCGAGTGCGCGGCTGGAGGTCATAGTGGCAAAAGGTGAATATGAAACCGGGCCGTATAACTCGAAGGTTAGCCAGCAATACGCAGATGCTTACGGGCAGATAGTAAACCTGCTGAATATCACCAGTGTTGATGTACAAAATCAGCAGCAGGTGAAGGATGCAATGGTAAACTATGCCATGACGCAGTTCGGTGTGGATAAAGCGACGGCTGAAAGCTACGTCGAAACCTATGACGGGATGAAGACGGTAGTGGCCTCAATGACGCCAGTGTTAGGTGCTGCGGCAGCTAATAAAATCAGTGCATTAGGCCAAGGTATAGTTAAAGAAAGCGTACCTAAAAACCCTAACTCTTCAAGTGCAATTACAGATGCTGAAGCCGGAGGCTATTCTTACTACGACAAATTTAAGAATGCTAATGGTGGGTGGGATTGACCCAAGAATTTGGGATTTGAAGGCGATCCAATCAAAACTATAATTCCGGTAGGCACACACCTAGATAGATATGGTGAGCCTAATGGCTCTTTCCTTGCACCGAAAGGTACGCCTTACGAACAACGAGCTCTAGCGCCAGGTGCTAAAGCTGAAAAATACTATGAATATGAGGTAATAAAATCATTGCCTGCTATACAAGGAAAGATAGCCCCCGCTTTTGGTGAGCCTGGAGGGGGGATTCAAATATTACCTAATATGCAAGAACGAGTGAATGTGGAATGGCTATTAAAGAATGGATATATTCGTGAGGTTCGCTAACATGTTGTTGAATATCAATGAAATACAAAAAAAATTGACGTATTGACTTTGAAAGCTGGTCTCCCAAGACATTCAGTTAATCTTTGTTCCGCTCCAATTGGTGATGGCACACCATATGTTACATTTGAAAATAATGTATATAATTACATTCATTCAGAAAGAGGTTATGAATTCTCGCGGAAGGTAACTAGTTCGCTAGATAAGCTACTTTATTGGATCATGTCAGAACTCGCTTATAAGATAGCATTCCAATATGAGTTAGAACACAGGGTGGAAGGCATAGATGGACGACGTATCGCTTTTCCAAAATTTATTGAGTTAATGGCAAATATGAATCTTTCATGGGAGCTAAAAGCACAACACGAAATTCAAAAAATTCTGACTGAAGCACCATACAACGATAGTCTTTAAAGGTCATATGTCAGAGCAAGTCGTGACTAATACAAATAAATAAAAGAATAGTTGAGAATAACTCGCTGAGCGCACAGGACGAGAAAAAACGCCAGGACGCGAAATGGTCACTGCCGTACATCCAGGATGCGAATGAAAAAGCCAAGGCTGAAAAGCTGGTTGCGGACCTTGATGCGAAAGATAAAGCGTTCGATGCGGCACTGGATAAAGCCTGTAATGGTCTGTCATCCTCAGCCTGCCAGGGTATGCGCCAGGAACTTGCGGCCATGGGCAAGAGCTATGATGAGCAATTGGACGGTCAATATGTTGGCACAATGGGCAGTGTGTATAAGGAAGGTGCCGATAAAATTGCCGGGCAGCAGTGGCAGTACGCTACCGCCGGTGCGAAAGCGCAACGTGATGCTGATGTTCAGCGTATAGCGCAGAACTGGGGCGTCAGCCCGGAAACTGCTGCAACGCTTTACGATGGTATGACAGTTATACACAGTACTGCGGCTGTTGCCGGAATTGTTTATGGAATGACAGAGACGGGTTCTGCTATTGCCCAGGCTGATCGTATCAATGGCAATATAGCTGCCAGCCAGCAAGCACGAGATTCATCGAATTTTGCAATTCACTCAGCAAAATCTGACCAATTGCAATGGGGTTACGCAGCTGATGACTGGAATATGGGAGGATTAAAAGCGGGTGATAAGGTGTTTGGAGGCATTCCAGGTCAATCAGCATATTATACAAACGAAGCTACCTTACTGAACGCAGGGTTTAGTCGTGATTTTTTATTCAAAAGTTTGCAAGTTGCTCCACATCCTGAGTTTGGTTATAGGCCTAAAATGGGAATTTACCAAGTAATGAATGATATGAAAATTCCTACAGGAATAGTAAGTCAAAACCCATTATTAGGTCCTGGTGGAGGAACACAGTTTTTCATAAAAGACTATAATAAGAACCTTAAGCTTATTGATACTATTAACCTAGGTAAATGATATGTGTAAATCCCCATATATAGTTCATGCAATAGACTTAGCTACAAGCAAGGGCAATAGTGTTAGCGATATCATGGATGGGTGGTCTAAAGTTGAGCAGGTTGTTTATATGTCAAGCATATTAACAAATGAAGTCCGTCAGCTTATAGAAACATCGGAGCCTTCTTTACGTTATTGGAATGCAGAAAAAACACCGCATAATCGAGCGGAAGAAGGATTTATATGCGACAAGTACAGAGTTGCGATTGCCTTCCCTAAGTGATTATCAGGAGTCCCATTCACTGTTAGTGGGATTTTTTGCCCTGAGTTCATTTGCAATTAGACAAGAAAATTTGTAAAAGCCAGCGCGCCTATGAACTGGCGCAGCGAGAGTACGGCACCGGCAGCCGGGCGCAGCAACTGACGCAGGCCATCACCGCCGCGATGCAGGGCGCGCTGAGCGGGGATATCGGGCAGCGCACTGGGCGGCGCGGCGGCGCCGTATGTGGCGGAGTATGTCAAAACCCACACCGACGCCGGGGCCGAGCGCATCATCAGCCACGCGGTGGCAGGCGCCGTGCTGGCCGAACTGCAACAGGGCAACGCATTGGCGGGCGCCACCGGTGCCGGCCTCGCCGCCGGCGGCGCGGAATATCTGGCAAGCCAGCTCTACCCCGGCAAAAACCCGTCGAGCCTGAGTGAAGCAGAGAAGCAGACCGTCGCCGCCCTCACCACCCTCGCTGCCAGCATCGTCGGCGGCCTAACCGGTGGCGACCTCTCTGCCGCCGTAGACGGCGGCAAGGCGGGAAGGAATGAGGTGGAGAATAACCTGTTTGGTGGAAATGAGGAGTCTCAGACAGCATGGATACGCCAGCACGGGACTGATATGGCGACATGTGCCGATAATCCGTCCGGGGCTGCATGTCAGAAAGCACAGAATGAAGCCAATGCGGTGGCATTCGCAATGGCATCAACAGGACTGATCTATTTACCAGGAGGAATGCAGGTAACTGCGGGGATTGGTGGGGTAGCAAACGCGGGTATTCAGTATGCGCTGGCAGGGGAAATTAATCCGACAGATGCCCTGATTGCCACTTATGTTGGCGCATTTACTGCAAGTACAGGAGTGTGGGGAACTATGGGCTGGAACGCAGCGGGGGGAGCGACATCCAGTTATCTAAAAGGAGATGATCCGCTGTCAGGTGGTGCTATTAGTGGTTTTGGTGCGGGATTAGGGTATGGCGTTGGTAATTATGTAGTCAAACCCGCTGTAAATATGGCAGGTAAATGGATTTCCGGTGGCTGGAATCCAAAATTTGATGCTAACTGCTTGAAATATAGAGATGTAAATGGAAAGTTTGGAATTTTTAAGTAAATGGTGCCAAGTAATATTCCTGGCGCAGCTGCTAACATTGGTCCTGCTATTGCGACAGAGATGACAGGTGCTGAGATCCAAAAATTCATTAACAGAAAATTAAAGGATGGAAAAAGATAATGAAATTATTCATCTTTCTTTTCTTCGTTATCATTATTTCGATGATGTCAGGAATGGCAATTGCAGAAGTGTCTTATGTTATTTTGCTTCTCATTAAATATTTGATTTATGGATATATTGATTTTTCATTTTCTGAAATATTAAAAGGTATAAGAGTTGGAGGGGCTGGAGGAGGGATCTTGGGGTTAGGAATAATCCTGTGTCGCCTCCTGAAAGTCAAAGGCTTTTAGGAGCAGGGCAGACTATGCTGACCCGATGCAATTGAGTCCTATACCTGGAATGTCTGGTAACAGTGGAGCTTCATTCGCTATTAAGACTGAGAGTCAGGCTGGCCCTTAAATAATTGATATACCTAGTGGTAATTAATATGAAAACATATAAAGAACTAAAGGTTTTTTATTGATTGTGGGTCTTCATGCTCTCGCTATTTCTTTGTGTGCACTGGTTTTACAGTTTGTTTTTATAGCTTATGTTTTTTTCTTGACTGGATTATGGGACGTTGATTTTATGAGAATATTATTATTTATCAAAGCAGGTGCCACTGGCGGATTTATTGCAGGAGTTGGCGTTTGGTTAATGTTTCACTTTATTCTAAAGTTCAGATAATACATCAGGAAAATTGAACAAGCGGAATACGATTGTCGTCGACATCTGGCGCAACCTGACCATCACCAGCGAACAGGGCACCGATCACTATGACAGCAGCCAGAAAAACATCAGTGCAGGTGGTAGCTTCAGCCATGACCGGCTCGGGCGGTATCAGCTACAGCAATGATAACATGAACAGCGATTATGCCTCCGTACGGGAGCAGAGCGGGATAGACGTAGGCAGTGGCGAGTTTGATATCACGGTCGGTAGCCATACGCAGCTGGGGGCGGCGTGAGGGTCTCAACAGCCATCAAACCCAACCCCTCCAGCAGCCCCCAACGCCCTCACCATGCAAGTGTGACAAAAATCACAATTACGATGAAATTATAGAAACGCTTATATCCAACAAGTGATCCAAATCACACATTTCCGCCTCTGATCGCGTACACTGCGCCGTTTTTAATGGGGGGGCTGGCTGATGAACGTACTTCTCGCAATTGCATTGACCACCGGGGTGCTCTCGGGCGTATGGGGCTGGGTGGCGATCTCTTTGGGGTTATTGAGCTGGGCCGGGTTCTTGGGGTGTACGGCTTACTTTGCCTGCCCGCAGGGCGGGATGCGGGGGCTGGCTCTGACCGGTCTGACCACCGCCAGTGGCGTGTTCTGGGCGCGGATGATCATTGATGGCGCAGCCTTCCAGCCGGAATGGGCGCTGCTGGGCTACCTGCTCACTGGCGTGGTGGCGTTTTTGATGTGTATACAGGCGGCCCACCGCTGGCTGGCGTTTGTGCCGGGCACCTTTATTGGCGCGTGCGCAACCTTTGCCGGGCAGGGGGACTGGCGGTTGGTGTTGCCCTCCCTGCTGCTCGGCGCGGTGTTCGGTTATGCGATGAAAAACAGCGGGCTGTGGCTGGCGGCGCGCAGTAGCAAAACAGGGGTGCCGAAGGCGGCGAAAACTGATCCCTGAGTGGCTTCAGAAGGTTCTTAAACTGATTCAGTAAGATAAAATCACGGGTTGTCACTAAGCAAATTGGTGAAAAAGTGACTATGGTTAGTACTATCAAGTCATAAAACCAAGGAGACATGCATGGCGACTACCGCAGATCCAAAACAGTCTGAGCTTCCGGAAGAACCTCAAACTTCCCTAGATGACGATCTGAAGATGCTGTCGGATACGTTGGAAGAGGTGCTCTCTTCATCCGGTGACAAGGCAGACCAGAAGTACATCGAAATCAAGCACCGTGCCGAAGAGGCGCTGCATAAGGTGAAAAAACGCCTGAGCGCCAAATCTGACGCTGCCTACTATAAGGCGAAACAGGCGGCATGCAGCGCAGACAGCTACGTGCACGAGAAACCGTGGCACGCCGTGGGTATGGGCGCCGCAGCCGGGATGATCCTCGGCCTGCTGATGCGTCGCTAGGCCAACGGAACCGTCAGGGCAGAGACTCTGGCAAAGAGGGGCGCACCGTGGTGTGCCCTTTTTTTTGCCTGACGGCCGGCTTCTCATCCCATTCGGGGTACGTATAATGCCCACACTTTATGTTTGGTTATTGAGGTGACGGTGTCGATACTTCCAGGGGTGTTCCAACAGTTGGACGCGGCGCTGGCGCAGGCGCTACTTGATCCGGCGTGGCCAGCGGCCAGCGGGGTCAGGCAGCTGAGTCTGACCTTTATGGCAGATGACGACGAACCACTGCTGGACTGGCTGGCCGCCCAGCCGCACTATCCCAAGTTCTACTGGCAGCCCAGAGAGGGCACGGAGAGGGTGGCAATTTGCGGGCAGGTGGCGCAGTTCGGCACCCTGCGGCAGGCCAGCGACTACGTGCGGCAGCACAGTGACACAGCTGGGCGGCTGCGTGTCTGGGGCGTAAATGCCTTTGATGCCGCGCCCGTGGAGGGCACCCCACAGGCCGCCTGCCTGTTCGTGCCGCGCCTGACCCTGCATCAGCAGGCGCATACCCTGACGCTCACCCTGACGTTGGCCGACCCGTATACGCTGCATGGCGATCTGGCACGCGCCGCCGCCTTCCTGCAACAACTCCAACCCGCCGCTGTCTTGCCGCCGCTGCATACCACCTTGGTTCACGCCAGCCACCAGCCGGATAAAGAGGGGTGGCAGGAGATGGTGGAGCGGGCACTACAGCAGATAGACGCGGGCGAGCTGGAGAAAGTGGTGCTGGCGCGTCAGACGGTACTGACATTCAATCAGCCGGTCGAACCAGGCCAGATGCTGGCGGCGAGCCTGGCGGTCAATCACCACTGCTACCACTTTATGATGGCCTTCTCGCCCGAGGAGGCGTTCCTGAGCGCCAGCCCGGAGCGGCTGTTCCTGCGGCAGGGCGACCAACTGACCACCGAGGCGCTGGCTGGCACGGTCGCCAACAGCGAGGAGGCGGATCAGGCGCAGGCGCTGGCGGCGTGGCTGATGGGCAGCGAAAAGAACCAGCGGGAAAACTGGCTGGTAGTGGATGACATCTGCCAGCGGTTGCAGGGCGGCGCGCAGGCGCTGGATGTGATGCCGCCGGAGATCGTGCGGTTGCGCAAGGTGCAGCACCTGCGCCGCCGCATCCACGGTCGCCTGCGGCAGGCGGAGGATGGCGACTGTCTGGCGCGCCTGCAACCCACCGCTGCGGTGGCCGGCCTGCCGCGCCAGCCAGCGCGCAGCTTTATCCTCTGCCATGAGCCGTTCCCGCGCCACTGGTACGCCGGGTCGGCGGGCTACCTGTCGCGTGATCAGTCGGAGTTCGCCGTCTCGCTGCGATCGGCGCTGATCCGTGCTAATCAGGTGCACCTCTATGCCGGGGCAGGCATCGTGGCTGGCTCCGATCCGGCGGCGGAGTGGCAGGAAGTTGAGAACAAGGCCGCTGGCCTGCGTTCGCTGCTGCACCCCGATGATGGCCAATCACCCCTTTAGCCTGTCTAAATCAATAATAGATCCATAGAAAAAAAATATACTTTTTGACGCCTGGCCGGGTTGGCCCGGCGTCATGTCCCCCTTTTGGCAACCGTACCGCACAGGCTTCGTATGTTAACCAGTGAATTTAACCGCCGTTGGGCGGCGCTCATCCTTGAGGCGCTGACCCGGCATGGCGTCCGGCATCTCTGCATCGCCCCCGGTTCCCGCTCCACCCCGCTGACCCTGGCCGCCGCCGCCCATCCCCACCTGATCTGCCATACCCATTTTGATGAACGCGGCCTCGGGCATCTGGCGCTGGGGCTGGCGAAGGGGAGCGGCGAGCCGGTGGCGGTGGTGGTCACCTCCGGCACGGCGGCAGCCAACCTCTACCCGGCGCTGATCGAGGCGGGGCTGACCGGCGAGCGGCTGGTGATGCTGACGGCGGATCGTCCGCCGGAGCTGCTGGAGTGCGGGGCGAACCAGACCATCCGCCAGCCGGGCATGTTCGGCGATCACCCGGCTGGCACGCTCAACCTGCCGCGCCCGACGCCCGATATTCCGGCGCGCTGGCTGGTGTCGGCGATCGATCAGGCGATGGCGGAGCTGGCGGGTGGCGCGCTGCACATCAACTGCCCCTTCAGCGATCCGCTGTATGGCGAGGATCGCGGCGACTACCAGCCGTGGTCGGCGGCGCTCGGCGACTGGTGGCAGGGGCGTGGGCCTTGGTTGGCGGCCGGGGCGAAGCCCGCCTGCCAGCCGGAGCCGGGGTGGTCGCAGTGGCAGCAGCGACGCGGCGTGGTGGTGGCTGGCCGTCTGTCGCCGACGGAGGGGAGGCGGTGGCACGCTGGGCGGCGGCGCTGGGCTGGCCGCTGGTAGCGGATGTGCAGTCCCATACCGGCCAGCCTCTGCCTTGCGCCGAGCTGTGGCTCAATCACCCACCGGCACGGGCGCGGCTGGCGGAGGCGGAGCTGGTGGTGCAGTTCGGCAGTTATCTCACCGGCCAGCGGGTGCTGGCGTGGCTTGGCGAACTGCGGCCGGATAACTGGTGGCTGGTGGCAGCGCTGCCGGGGCGGCGCGATCCGGGCCAGCATCCGGGGCGGCGCATCGTCGCACCGGTGTTGGAGTGGCTGGCGCAGCACCCAGCGGGCGCGCGCCACCCTTGGGCGGCGGATCTGGCGGAGTGGGCCGATCGCGCCCACCGGCAGGCGCAGCGGGTGGAGCCTTTCGGCGAAGGGCGGCTGGCGGCGCACCTGCCATCGCTGCTGCCCGCGGGCGGCCAGCTGTTTATCGGCAACAGTCTGGCGGTACGGCTGGTGGATGCGCTGGCGCAGTTGCCGGCGGGCTACCCGGTCTACGGTAACCGGGGGGCCAGCGGCATTGACGGGCTGATCTCCACGGCGGCGGGAGTATCGCGCGCCACCGCCCGGCCGACGCTGCTGCTGATCGGCGATCTCTCGGCGCTCTATGACCTCAACGCGCTGGCGCTGCTCCAGCATCCGCCCGCGCCGGTAGTGATCCTGCTGGTAAATAACCAAGGTGGGCGCATCTTCTCGCTGCTGCCGACGCCCGCCGCCGAGCGCGAACGATTCTATTGTATGCCGCAACAGGTGGACTTCTCCCATGCGGCGGCGATGTTCGGTTTGCGCTATGCCTGCGCCACAGAGTGGCAGGCGCTGCGTGGCGCGCTGGCCGAGGCGTGGCAGGGCGAAGGCACCACGCTGATTGAGATGCAGACCGAGCCGGACGCTGGCGCACACCTGCTGCGGCAGCTGCAAAAGGCAGGTGGACAGTGATGCTCGCCGCCCACCACTTCCCCGGTGCGCCGATGGATGACGCGCGCCCTTGGCTGGTGTTCCTGCATGGGCTGCTGGGATCGGCCGCCGACTGGCAGGCGGTGGCCGCGCACTGCACCGGCTGGCGCACGCTGGCGCTCGATCTGCCGGGGCATGGCGCGTCCGCGGGCATCAGTCCCTCTGGCTTTGCCGCGCTCGACCAGCAACTGCGCGCCGCGCTGCGCCATCACGGCGTGGCCCGCTACTGGTTGGTGGGCTACTCGCTGGGCGGCCGGGTGGCGATGTACCACGCCACGCGCCAGCCAGCGGGGCTGTGCGGGCTGGTGGTGGAGGGCGGCCACCCCGGCTTGATGACGGCTGCCGAGCGGCAGGCGCGGCTGGCCCATGACCAGCGCTGGGCGCAGCGACTGCTGCAACAGCCGTTGGAAACGGTGCTTGATGCCTGGTATCGCCAGCCGGTTTTTGCCGATCTGGCGGAGCCGCAGCGGCAGGCGCTGATTGCGCTGCGCCGCCACAATGCACCAGTGGGCGTCGCCCAGATGCTACTCGCCACCTCCCTCGGCCACCAACCGCCGCTGGATACCGCCCTCGCGCGGCTGCATCACCCTTTTCACTTCCTGTGCGGCGGACGGGACAGCCGGTTCCGGGCGCTGGCCGAGGCGCGCCGCCTGCCGCTGACGCTGCTGGCCGGCTGTGGCCACAACGCCCATTTTGACAACCCCAGCCTGTTCGCCCGGCACCTGATATCCATTATTGACCAAGGAGTTAACTATGATTGCTGTTGATGAGCACGCGCTCTATGCGCCTGTGGAGTGGCAGGATTGCTCGAGCGGTTTCGAGGACATCTGCTACCACACCTCGCCGGATGGCATCGCCAAGATCACCCTTAACCGGCCGCAGGTACGCAACGCCTTCCGGCCGCAGACAGTGCGGGAGATGATGCGCGCGCTGGAGACGGCGCGCCACGATGCGCGCATCGGCGTCATCATCCTGACCGGCGCGGGCGATCTGGCCTTCTGCGCTGGGGGCGACCAGAAGGTGCGCGGCGACTACGGCGGCTACCGCGATGAGCAGGGGGTGCACCACCTGAACGTGCTCGACTTCCAGCGCCAAATCCGCACCTGCCCGAAACCGGTGGTGGCGATGGTGGCGGGCTACGCCATCGGCGGCGGTCACGTGCTGCACATGATGTGTGACTTGACGCTGGCGGCGGAGAACGCGGTATTCGGCCAGACTGGGCCAAAGGTTGGCTCCTTTGACGGTGGCTGGGGCGCGTCATATATGGCGCGCATCGTCGGCCAGAAAAAGGCGCGCGAAATCTGGTTCCTCTGCCGCCAGTATGATGCCCGGCAGGCGCTGGAGATGGGGCTGGTCAATGCAGTGGTGCCGCTAGCGGAGCTGGAGCGCGAAACGGTGCGCTGGTGCCGTGAGATGCTGCAAAACAGTCCGATGGCGCTGCGCTGCCTGAAAGCGGCGCTCAACGCCGACTGCGACGGGCAGGCCGGTTTGCAGGAGCTGGCGGGCAACGCCACCATGCTGTTCTACATGAGCGAGGAGGGGCAGGAGGGGCGCAACGCCTTTAATGAGAAACGCGCCCCCGACTTCAGCAAATTTACCCGGAATCCATGATGCGCCACGCGACACTCTATCGTTACCGCTTGCCGCTGGTGGCCGGGGCGGCGCTGCGCGATCGGCGGCTTACCTGCCGTGAGGGGCTGCTGCTGCGGCTGTGCGCGGACGGTGCCAGCGGCTGGGGCGAGATCGCCCCGCTGCCGGGCTTCAGCCTGGAATCACTGGCCGAGGCAGAACAGGCCGCCCGGCAGTGGCTGGCGGACTGGCTGACGGGCGAACCGCCCGCGTGCGGCCTGCCGTCGGTGGCGTGGGGCACCAGCATGGCGCAGGCGGAGCTGGCTGGCACCTTGCCCACTGCCCTGAGCCACAGCGTGCCGCTCTGCCACGGTGACCCGGACGCGCTCTTTGCCCGGCTGGCCGGGGTGCCGCTGGCGAAGATGAAGGTGGGGCTGTATGAGGCGGTGCGCGACGGCATGTTGGTGACGCTGCTGCTGGAGGCGCTGCCACAGCTACGGCTGCGGCTGGATGCCAACCGCAGCTGGACGCCGGAGCGGGCGCGCCAATTCGCCCGCTATGTACCACCCGCGTTGCGGGCGCGCATCGCCTTTATTGAGGAGCCGTGCCACTCGCCAGCGGCATCGCGGGAGTTTGCCCGGCAGAGCGGCATTGCCATTGGCTGGGATGAGAGCGGCCGCGAGCCGGGTTTTGCCCTTCAGGCGGAGCCGGGGGTGGCGGCGCTGGTGATCAAGCCGATGCTGGTGGGCAGTCTGGCGCAGGTCACGGCTCAGGTGGCGCAGGCGCGGGCCGCCGGGCTGGAGGTGGTGATTAGCGCTGCCATCGAGAGCAGCCTTGGCCTGACGCAACTGTCACGGCTGGCCGCCTGGCTGACGCCGGAAACGCCGCCGGGGCTGGATACGCTGTCGATGATGAACGCGCAATTGCTGCGCGTCTGGCCCGGCACTCCACTGCCGCTCTGGGGCATCGACCAACTGGAGGTGGCATGGCAGGGCTGACAACGTGGCCGTGGCGGCACTGGGCGCAGCACTCGCCGGATCGGCCAGCGCTGGCGGGGGCGGGCGGCAGCCTGAACTGGGCGCAACTGGCGACGCGGCTGGAGCGCCGCGCCGTGGGCTACCGCGCGCAGGGCGTCACCGAGGGGTGCGGCGTGGTGCTGCGCGGCGCCAATAGCCCGGCGCTGCTGCTCGACTATCTGGCGCTGATCCGCTGTGGCGCGCGCGTGCTGCCGCTCAACCCGCAACTGCCGACGGCGCTGCTGGCACAGCTGTTGCCGGGGCTAGACATGGCGTGGCTCTGCGGCGAGGGCGCGGGAGTGCCGCTGCCACGGCTGGGGGCCGAGGCGCGGGCGGGAAGGGTGCCGGTTGACTGGCAGCCGTCGCGGCTGGCGACCCTGACGCTCACCTCCGGCTCCAGCGGCCTGCCGAAAGCGGCGGCCCACACCCCCGCCGCCCATCTGGCTAGCGCCGCAGGCGTGCTGGGTTTGCTGACCTTCAGCGCCGAGGATAGCTGGCTGCTGTCGCTGCCGCTCTGCCACGTCTCCGGGCAGGGCATTGTCTGGCGCTGGCTGACGGCGGGAGCGACGCTGCATGTGCCCGCGGCGGGCGGGCTGCTGGCGGAGATCGGGCAGGCCACCCACGCCTCGCTGGTGCCGACGCAACTGGTGCGGCTGCTCGCCTCACCGGCGGGCAGTGGCCGGCTGCGTGACGTGCTGCTGGGCGGCGCGGTGATCCCGCCGGAACTGGCGGCGCGTGCCGAACAGCGCGGCCTGCGCTGCTGGTGCGGCTACGGCATGACCGAGATGGCCTCCACCGTCTGCGCCAAGCGGGCAGATGGCGGGCCGGGCGTCGGGCGGCCGCTGGCGGGGGTGGCAATCCGGCTGGTGGGGGAGGAGGTGTTGATCCGCGCGCCCGGCATGGCGGCGGGTTACTGGCGCGACGGCGCGCTGCACCCGCTGGTGGACGATGAGGGGTGGTATCACAGCCGCGATCGTGGCCGCTGGCAGGGCGAGGAGCTGCACATTCCTGGCCGACTCGATAACCTGTTTTTCAGCGGCGGTGAGGGCATCCAGCCGGAGGAGGTAGAGCGCGTGCTGCTGGCGCACCCGCAGGTGGCGCAGGCCTTTGTGCTGCCGGTGGCGGATGAGCTCTACGGCGAACGACCGGTGGCGGTGCTGGCGACCGACGGCCCGCTGCCCGCGCAGGCACTGGATCGTTGGCTGGCGGGGCGGCTGGCGCGCTACCAGCAGCCCGATCGCTACTACGCGCTGCCAGCCGATCTGGCGCAGGGCGGCATCAAGGTGGCGCGCGCGGCAGTGCGCCAGTGGCTGGCGCAGCAGGCATAAAAAAAGGGCCGCATAAGCGGCCCCAGTTAGCGAGTGCGGGTTAGCGGATGGCGTTCAGCGCATCAACGATGCCCTGACCATACGCCGGGTGCACCTGGAAGAACAGGTCAAGCTGGCGCTGGCGGATGTTCTCCGGCACCTGGGCCAGTTCACCGGCGATGCGGGTGAACATGCGCTGGTGCTCCTCCTCGCTCAGCAGGTTGAACAGCGCGCGCGGCTGGCTGAAGTAATCCTCATCCTCGCGGTGGTTCCAGTGGTCGGCGGCACCCTCCAGCGACAGCGGCGGCTCGCTGTAGTCGGGCTGCTCCTGGAACAGGCCGAAGCTGTTTGGCTCGTAGGTCGGGCCATTGCCGCTGTTGCCATCCACGCGCATCGCGCCGTCGCGGTGGTAGCTGTGGAACGGGCAGCGCGGTTGGTTCACTGGGATCTGGTGGTGGTTCACGCCCAGACGGTAGCGGTGCGCATCGCCGTAGGAGAAGAGGCGGCCCTGCAACATGCGGTCTGGCGAGAAGCCGATGCCCGGCACCACGTTGGCCGGGGTCATCGCCACCTGCTCCACTTCCGCGAAGTAGTTGTCCGGGTTGCGGTTCAGCTCAAACTCACCCACCTCAATCAGCGGGTAGTCGCCGTGCGGCCACACCTTGGTCAGGTCGAAGGGGTTGTACGGCACGCTGGAGGCCTCTTTCTCTGGCATCACCTGCACAAACATCTTCCAACGCGGGAAGTCGCCGCGCTCCACTGCCTCGAACAGGTCACGCTGGGAGCTTTCGCGGTCACGGCCAATCAGGACGGCGGCCTCATCATCCATCAGGTTCTCAATCCCCTGCTGGCTGCGGAAGTGGAACTTCACCCAGAAGCGCTCGTTGTCGTGGTTGATGAAGCTGAAGGTGTGGCTGCCGAAACCGTGGATATGACGGTAGGAGCGCGGCAGGCCACGGTCGCTGAAGTCGATGGTGAGCTGGTGCAGCGCTTCCGGCAGGTGGGAGAAGAAGTCCCACTTGTAGATTGGGTTGCGCAGGTTGGTGCGCGGGTCGCGCTTCACCACGTGGTTCAGATCGGGGAATTTCAGCGGGTCACGCAGGTAGAAGACCGGGGTGTTGTTGCCCACCAGATCCCAGTTGCCCTCTTCGGTGTAAAAGCGCATCGAGAAGCCGCGGATGTCACGCTCGGCGTCCGCGCCGCCGCGCTCGCCGGCCACGGTGGAGAAGCGGACAAACATCTCGGTCTGCTTGCCGATGTCGGCGAACAGTTTGGCGCGGGTATAGCGGGTGATGTCATGGGTGACGGTGAAACGGCCATAGGCGGCGGAGCCTTTGGCATGCATCCGGCGCTCCGGGATCACCTCACGGTCAAAGTGCGCCAGCTTCTCCAGGAACCATACGTCCTGAAGCAGCATCGGGCCGCGGCGTCCAGCGGTCATCACGTTGTTGTTGCTGACAACCGGGGCGCCTGCTGCTGTAGTCAAACCTTTTTTCGTCATCGCTGTTCCTGCTCTATTGTTATGTCCCCGCCGGGGAGGCTGAGGAGAGGGTAAAAAGGGCTGCCGACGGGTAAGGAGGAAGGGAAAACCCCTCCTGGTGATTGCTGCCGAGCCACTCTACGCCGCCAGTTTCGCGGCAGTGTTGATCCGGGGCAAATCGATCTGATTTATCATTAATATTGGTTATATGATCAGTGCTTATCGATAGGGGTTTTTGTTACATTTGCCAACGGCTCTCTGCCCATTTCCTGCGCTAATCCACTGGTTTTGTGTGGTCTTTGGTTTAGACTCTGCGCCACTACTGCGCACTGTTTTGATGATCAAAGGAAATCCACCATGAAAACTACCTCTCTTGTTCTGGCCGCCGCCCTGCTGTGCAGCGCCGCCATGGCACAGGCAATCAGCATCAGCGGCCAGGCCGGCCAGCACTACACCAGCCTGGGAGCCGACTTCGGCGCGGACACCGCCGGCCTCACCACCAACCTCAACTGGGCGCACAGCGACAATGATGGCGACATCGCCGGTATCGGGCTGGGGCTGAACGTGCCACTGGGGCCGGTGATGGCGACGGTCGGCGGCAAGGCGCTCTATCTGGGGCCACAGGATGGCGATGAGGGCTACGCGCTGGCGGTCGGCGGCGGCCTAAGCCTGCCGATGGGCCGCTACTTCGCGCTCTACGGTGAGGGTTACTACGCGCCGGACTCCCTCTCCAGCGGCGTCAATGACTACGCCGAGGCCAACGGCGGCCTGCGGCTGAACGTCATCCCGCTGCTGTCGGTGGACATTGGCTACCGCTATATGGCGATGGCGGGCAAGGATGGGCACCGGGACAACGTGCTGGCAGACGGCCCCTATTTGGGCGCGGCGCTGCACTTCTGACGGGCGATGCCAGCGTATCAGGCCGGGGAGACCCGGCCTTTTTATTGGCAAGAACAAATGGCGATTGTATTTGGCGCGCGCCCTTTCTACAGTGTTAGCAGGCTAACCATAGGAGTGAGAGATGCTTAGGATTGAGATGCTCAGCACAGGCGACGAAGTGCTGCATGGCCAGATTGTTGATACCAATGCCGCCTGGTTGGCGGACAAGCTGTTTGAACAGGGCTTTCCCCTCACCAGCCGCGAGACGGTGGGCGACGCGCTGGAGGCACTGGTGGCGGTGCTGACCGAGCGCAGCCAGATTGCCGACGTGCTGATCGTCAACGGGGGGCTGGGGCCGACCAGCGACGACCTGAGCGCACAGGCGGCCGCGCTGGCTGCCGGGGTGGAGGTGGTGGAGCGGCCGGAGTGGATCGCGCGCATGGAGGCCTATTTCACCCACCGGGGGCAGGCGATGTCACCCGCCAACCGCAAGCAGGCGCAGATCCCGGCCAATGCCGAGCTGCTCGACAACCCGGTCGGCACCGCCTGTGGCTTTGCGCTGCGCCTCAACCGTTGCTGGATCTTCTTCACTCCCGGCGTGCCCTCCGAGTTTAAGGTGATGGTCGAGCAGCAGATCGTCCCGCGCCTGCGCCAGCAGTGGCCGGAGAGCGAGCCGCCACTCTGCCTGCGCCTGACCACTTTTGGCCGTGGCGAGAGCAGCCTGGCGGCAGAGCTGGACCCGCTGCCATTGCCGCCGGGCGTGGTGCTGGGCTACCGCTCCTCCGCGCCGATCATTGAGCTGAAGCTAACCGGCCCGCGCGCGCAGGAGGCGACGATGCGTCAGGCGTGGGAGCGGGTGCGCGAGGTGGCGGGCGAGAGCACGCTGTTTGAGGGCACCGGCGGCCTGCCGGCGCGGCTGGCGGAGCAGATGCTGACCCAGTCGCTGCAACTGGCGCTGAGCGAGCATTTCACCGGCGGGCTGCTGCACTGGCGCTTGCAGGCGGCGGGCGTGCCGCTGGCCGGCGGCGAACTGCCAGCGCAGGAGGAGGCGGGGCTGTCACCGCTGCTGGCGCGCGCCGCGACGCTGGCGGCCCAACGCGGCGCACCGCTGGCGCTGGCCATCGGCCCGCTAGTGGAGGGGAGATCAGCCTGGCACTGCACACCCCGGCAGGCACCCTCGGCCAGACCCTGCGCTACGGCGCACGCCACCACAGCCCGACGCTGCAACAGGAGATGGTAGCGATGGTGGCGATGGACATGCTGCGGCGCTACCTCAACGGCTGGCCGCCGGTGGCCAACTACCCGTGGCTGGCGCGGGTGGCCGAAGCCTGACCCCATGCCGCCTGCGGGCGGCTTTTTTTACACTTCCTGACGGGCCGGCCTGTTCCCGGCGGCTTAAGCAATGCTTTACTATAGCGCCCACTTTTTCTGGTTGTATGGATACCCGATGCGTCAATTAGCTGCCTTGTTACCCCTCGCGCTGCTGCTCTCCGCCTGTAGCAGCACGCCGAAGCCTGCCGATATCACCGCGCAGCCCACCTCCAGCGGCGGTTTTTTGCTCGAGCCGCAGCACGCGGTGCACCCGCTGAGTGGCGACTTCGCCAACAACCCCAATACCGCGCGCTTTATCGACCAGATGGTGCGCAAGCATGGCTTTGACCGCCAGCAGCTGCATGATGTGCTGGATCAGGCCCAGCGGCTCGACTATGTACTGCGGCTGATGAATCAGCAGGCACCGACGCCGAAAACCCCCGGCCAGCAGCAGCGGCCGAGCGGGCCGAATGGCGCGTGGCTGCGCTACAGCAAAAAATTCATCACGCCGGACAACGTGCAGAACGGCGTGGCCTTCTGGAACCAGTATGAGGGGGCGCTGGAGCGCGCCTATGCCACCTACGGCGTGCCGCCAGAGATTGTGGTGGGCATCATCGGCGTGGAGACGCGTTGGGGCCGGGTGATGGGCAAGACGCGGATTATCGATGCGCTGGCGACGCTGGCCTTTGACTACCCGCGCCGCGCCGAGTACTTCAGCGGCGAGCTGGAGACCTTCCTGCTGATGTCGCGCGCCGAGGGGCGTGACCCGCTCTCGCTGCGCGGCTCCTTCGCGGGCGCGATGGGCTACGGCCAGTTCATGCCATCGGCCTTCAAGGAGTATGCGGTGGACTTCGACGGCGACGGCCATGTTGACCTGTGGAACCCGGTTGACGCCATCGGCAGCGTGGCGCACTACTTTGCCGCGCACGGCTGGGTGAAGAATGGCACGGTGGCGGTGCAGGCCAGCGGACAGGCACCGCTGATGCAGCAGGGCTACACCACCAAATATACCGTGGGGGCGCTCTCCGCCGCTGGCCTGCGGCCGCTCAGTCCGCTGCGCGATGACCAGCAGGTGAGCCTGTTGCGGCTGGATATCGGCACCGCCTACCAGTACTGGTACGGCCTGCCGAACTTCTACGTCATCACCCGCTACAACCACAGCACCCACTACGCAATGGCGGTGTGGCAGTTGGGCGAGGCGGTCAGCCGGGCGCGCTAAGGCCCTCGGGTATAAAAAGACACAAAAAAAACGGGCTGATAATCAGCCCGTTTTTTTATGCTTTGGCGGCGTCAGATATCGAGTTCGATATCCCCTTGCGGCAAACAGCAGCAGGGGAGGATCTCCCCCTCCTGAATGAAGGCCAGCGGCGTCTGGTGGTAGTTGACGCTGCCGTTGAGCAGCTTCACGCGGCAGGAGCCGCAGTAGCCCTCGCGGCACTGGTACTCCACCGGTACGCGGTGGCTCTCCAGCGTCTCCAGCAGGCAGCGGTGCTCTGCCGCGCAGGGAAGCTGCGCGCCAGAGCTGCGTACCAGAATGGTGTGGCCGCCAAGGGTAACCGTTGCGCCTGCCATATCAGAGCTGGAAGTCGCTCAGGTCGTCGGCATTGACCTCGGAGTCGATCTGGCCGACCAGATAGGAGCTGACCTCCACCTCTTGCGGCGCCACCTGCACGTTGTCCGACACCAGCCAGCTGTTGATCCACGGGATCGGGTTGGAGCGTGCCTTGAACGGCAGATCCAGACCCACCGCCTGCATACGGATGTTGGTGATGTACTCCACATACTGGCAGAGGATGTCGCGGTTCAGGCCAATCATCGAGCCGTCGCGGAACAGGTAATCCGCCCACTCTTTCTCCTGCTGCGCCGCCAGCACAAACAGGTCATAGCTCTGCTGCTGGCACTCTTTGGCGATCTCCGCCATCTCCGGGTCATCCGCGCCAGAGCGCATCAGGTTGATCATGTGCTGGGTGCCGGTGAGGTGCAGCGCCTCGTCACGGGCGATCAGGCGGATGATCTTGGCGTTGCCCTCCATCAACTCGCGCTCGGCGAAGGCGAAGGAGCAGGCAAAGCTGACGTAGAAGCGGATCGCTTCCAGCGCATTGACGCTCATCACGCACAGGTAGAGCTTCTTCTTCAGCTCGCGCAGGTTCACCACCACGGTTTCACCGTTGATCTGGTGGGTGCCCTCACCGAACAGGTTGTAGTAACCGCTCATGGTGATCAGGTCATCGTAGTAGCCAGAGATGTCCTTGGCGCGCTTCAGGATCTCTTCGTTGGTGACGATGTCATCAAACACCAGCGACGGATCGTTAACGATGTTGCGGATGATGTGGGTGTAGGAGCGCGAGTGGATGGTCTCGGAGAACGACCAAGTCTCGATCCAGGTCTCCAGCTCCGGGATGGAGATCAGCGGCAGCAGCGCCACGTTCGGGCTGCGCCCCTGGATGGAGTCGAGCAGCGTCTGGTACTTCAGGTTGCTCAGGAAGATGTGCTTCTCATGGTCCGGCAGACCCTGGAAGTCGATGCGGTCGCGCGAGACGTCCACCTCTTCCGGGCGCCAGAAGAAGGAGAGCTGCTTCTCGATCAGCTTTTCGAAGATCTCATGCTTCTGCTGGTCGAAACGGGCGACGTTAACCGGCTGGCCGAAGAACATCGGCTCAAGCAGCTGGTTATTTTTGTTCTGGGAAAATGTGGTGTAGGCCATTGTGCTAATCCTGTCTGTCAGCAGGGGCCGGGCAGGTGCCCGGCCCCGCCAGATTAAATCTTGCAGGCGCCGCTTTCGCAGCCGTCATCCTGAATGGATGGCGCCAGGTCATCCTGGGCATCTTCCGCGCCATCGCGGGTGTTCTGGTAGTAGAGCGTTTTCACGCCAAACTTATAGGCGGTCAGCAGATCCTTCAGCAGCTGTTTCATCGGCACCTTGTTGCCGGTGAAGCGCGACGGGTCATAGTTGGTGTTCGACGAGATCGCCTGATCGATAAACTTCTGCATCACGCCGACCAGTTGCAGGTAGCCGTCGTTGTTCGGCATCTCCCACAGCAGTTCGTACGCCTCTTTCAGGCGCTCGTACTCCGGCACCACTTGGCGCAGGATGCCATCTTTCGACTGCTTGATGCTGACGTGGCCGCGCGGCGGCTCAATGCCGTTGGTGGCGTTGGAGATCTGCGAGGAGGTCTCGGACGGCATCAGGGCAGAGAGCGTGGAGTTGCGCAGGCCAAACTCTTTGATGTTGTGGCGCAGGGTGTCCCAGTCGAGGTGCAGCGGCTCGCTGCACACCTGATCCAGGTCACGCTTGTAGGTGTCAACCGGCATGATGCCCTGTGCGTAGGTGGTTTCGTTGAACCACGGGCAGGCACCCTGTTCGCGCGCCAGTTCGTTGGAGGCTTTCAGCAGGTAGTACTGGATCGCCTCAAAGGTGCGGTGCGTCAGGTTGTTGGCGCTGCCGTCAGAGTAGCGCACGCCATGCTTCGCCAGGTAGTAGGCATAGTTGATCACGCCAATGCCCAGGGTGCGGCGGCCCATCGCGCCACGCTTGGCGGCCGGGATTGGGTAGTCCTGATAGTCCAGCAGCGCATCCAGTGCGCGCACGGCCAGCACTGCCAGCTCCTCCAGGTCGTCCAGGCTCTCAATCGCGCCCAGGTTGAAGGCGGAGAGGGTGCACAGGGCGATCTCGCCGTTTTCGTCGTTGACGTCCTCCAGCGGTTTGGTCGGCAGCGCAATCTCCAGGCAGAGGTTGGACTGGCGCACCGGCGCGATGGCTGGGTCAAACGGGCTATGGGTGTTGCAGTGGTCAACGTTCTGGATGTAGATACGGCCCGTGGAGGCGCGCTCCTGCATCATCAGGGAGAACAGCTCTACCGCCTTCACCTTCTGCTTGCGGATGCTCTCATCCTGCTCGTACTTCACGTACAGGCGCTCGAACTCATCCTGATCGGCGAAGAAGGCGTCATACAGCCCCGGCACGTCAGACGGGCTGAACAGGGTGATGTCCTCGTTTTTCACCAGACGCTGGTACATCAGCTTGTTGAGCTGCACGCCGTAGTCCATGTGGCGCACGCGGTTGGCTTCCACGCCACGGTTGTTCTTCAGAACCAGCAGGCTCTCCACTTCCAGGTGCCACATCGGGTAGAAGAGGGTGGCCGCGCCGCCGCGCACGCCGCCCTGCGAGCAGGACTTCACCGCGGTCTGGAAGTGCTTGTAGAACGGGATGCAGCCGGTGTGGAACGCCTCACCGCCACGGATCGGGCTGCCGAGCGCACGGATGCGGCCAGCGTTGATGCCGATGCCAGCGCGCTGGGAGACATACTTCACAATCGCGCTGGAGGTGGCGTTGATGGAGTCCAGGCTGTCGCCGCACTCAATCAGCACGCAGGAGCTGAACTGGCGGGTCGGGGTACGCACGCCGGACATGATCGGGGTCGGCAGCGAGATTTTGAAAGTCGACACCGCGTCATAGAAGCGCTTGACGTAGTCGAGGCGCGTCTCACGCGGGTAGTTGGAGAACAGGCACGCCGCCACCAGGATGTAGAGGAACTGGGCGCTCTCATAGATTTCGCCCGTCACGCGGTTCTGCACCAGGTACTTGCCTTCCAGCTGCTTGACGGCCGCGTAGGAGAAGCTCATGTCGCGCCAGTGGTCGATAAAGCTGTCCATCTGCTCGAACTCTTCAGCCGTGTAGTCTTCCAGCAGATGCTTATCGTATTTGCCCATGTCAATCATGCGGGTGACGTGGTCATAGAGCTTCGGCGGCTCGAACTGGCCGTAGGCCTTCTTGCGCAGGTGGAAAATCGCCAGGCGCGCGGCCAGGTACTGGTAGTCCGGCGCATCGCGGGAGATCAGGTCAGCGGCGGCCTTGATGATGGTTTCATGAATGTCGGCAGTCTTGATGCCGTCATAAAACTGAATGTGGGAACGCAGTTCTACCTGGGAAACGGAGACGTTTTGCAGCCCTTCCGCGGCCCAGTCAATGACACGGTGGATTTTATCAAGATTGATGCGTTCTTTGCGGCCATCACGTTTAGTAACAAGCAGACTCTGGTTCATGGGGTGCATACCTTAAAGGTTTATAAACGAGACTTGCCTGATCGCGCCCCCAGGGCACGACCGCTGTCGAAGTATAGGCGGTTGGTCAGGATATAAACACAATATATTGTGGGTGACTTCAATTCGGCCAACAAGATAGTGGCAGTCGGGGCGAATGACAAGGGGCAAAAAAGCACAGGTTTGTGGATAACTATGGGGGTAAAATGTTAAGCGCGGTGTAAGGCCGCATCAGCGCTGGGATGCTTTGGCTGTCAATATCTCCGATATGAATTTCTTATATTTTTTTAAAAAGTGATCGATCGCTGATTTATTAAACGTTAGAAAAAATCGCTATATTGGCGGCAGTAACTATTCTAAAAAAACTCTTTGAAAGCCCTGATCGCGCCAAATGCCTAAAAATAAAGATCTATTCTGGCCGCCTGCCTAAGTGGCTGGCGCAATTCCTAAAAAAGCGCTGGCGATGGCCGGGGAAATGTGGCAGGGGAAGAGATGCCGCCCCTGCCGGCTGGGGTTACCTCTCCAGCGGGTAGTGGGTGTGCACCATGTAGTTGACGTCCACGTTCGGGGCCAGCTTGAAGCGGTTGGTCAGCGGGTTGTAGTGCAGGCCAATCATGTGGCGCCCCACCAGCGGGGTGTGATCCACCCAGTGCAGCAGCTCAGAGGGCTTGATGAACTTCTTCACGTCGTGGGTGCCCTTCGGCACCATGTTGAGCACATACTCCGCGCCCACCACCGCCATCAGCCACGCCTTGTTATTGCGGTTGATGGTGGAGAAGAAGACATGGCCGCCCGGCTTCACCAGCTTGGCACAGGCCACCACCACCGAGGCCGGGTCAGGCACGTGCTCCAGCATCTCCATGCAGGTCACCACGTCATACTGCTGCGGGTGCGCCTCAGCGTGCGCCTCTACCGTCTCCTGCACGTAGTCGAGCGCCACGCCCGCCTCCAGCGCGTGCAGGCGCGCCACCTGCAACGGCTCGGCACCCATGTCCAGCCCAGTCACCTTCGCGCCCTCGCGCGCCATGCTCTCCGCCAGGATGCCGCCGCCGCAGCCGACGTCCAGCACCTGCTTGCCGAACAGGCCGTTGGCACGGGCCATGATGTAGTTCAGGCGCAGCGGGTTGATGCGGTGCAGCGGCTTGAACTCCCCCTCTAGATCCCACCAGCGTGAGGCGACGGCCTCAAACTTGGCGATTTCCTGCTGGTCAACGTTTTGGGGCGCGGCCTGGGTGGCCGGGCCGGTAGCTTGTTCATTCATCGGTTTTATCACTCCTTAAACCTGGTTAAGGCGGATTATACATATTCCCGCGCCGCGGCGCAGATTTGTGGCGCGCCAGCGTGGCCGGAACAGCATGAAATATGGGGCGATCGGGGCGGGTTTGTTTCCCTCAGATGGCCGATTTGTGGTATAGTTTTACACCTTTGCCTATCCACAGGCAGCGGGCAGATGAACAATTCAGTAGAGGGATAGCAGCTCCATGAGCGACCTTGCCAGAGAAATCACACCGGTCAACATCGAAGAAGAGCTTAAGAGTTCGTATCTGGATTATGCGATGTCCGTTATTGTCGGACGCGCCCTTCCAGATGTGCGCGATGGGTTGAAGCCGGTGCACCGCCGCGTACTGTACGCCATGAATGTCCTGGGCAACGACTGGAACAAAGCCTATAAGAAATCGGCCCGTGTGGTCGGTGACGTCATCGGTAAATACCACCCGCATGGCGACACTGCGGTCTATGACACCATTGTCCGTATGGCGCAGCCCTTCTCGCTGCGCTACATGCTGGTTGACGGGCAGGGCAACTTTGGTTCCATCGACGGCGACTCCGCCGCGGCGATGCGTTACACCGAAGTGCGCATGTCAAAAATTGCCCACGAACTGCTGGCGGATCTCGAGAAAGAGACGGTCGATTTCGTCCCCAACTATGACGGCACCGAGCAGATCCCGGCGGTCATGCCCACCAAGATCCCGAACCTGCTGGTTAACGGCTCCTCGGGCATTGCCGTCGGCATGGCGACCAACATTCCGCCGCACAACCTCTCCGAGGTGATCAACGGCTGTCTGGCCTACATTGACGATGAGAACATCAGCATTGAAGGGCTGATGGAGCACATCCCGGGGCCAGACTTCCCGACCGCCGCCATCATCAATGGCCGCCGCGGCATCGAAGAGGCGTACCGCACCGGGCGTGGCAAAATCTATATCCGCGCCCGTGCCGAGGTGGAAGCGGACGCCAAGAGCGGCCGTGAGACCATCATCGTCCACGAAATCCCCTATCAGGTGAACAAGGCGCGTCTGATCGAGAAGATTGCCGAGCTGGTGAAAGAGAAGCGCCTTGAGGGGATCAGCGCGCTGCGCGATGAGTCCGACAAGGATGGGATGCGCATCGTGATTGAGATCAAACGCGACGCGGTGGGCGAGGTGGTGCTGAACAACCTCTACTCCCTGACCCAGTTGCAGGTCTCCTTCGGCATCAACATGGTGGCGCTGCATCAGGGCCAGCCGAAGATCCTCAACCTGAAGGATATCCTGTCAGCCTTTGTGCGCCACCGCCGTGAAGTGGTGACGCGCCGCACCATCTTTGAGCTGCGCAAGGCACGCGACCGCGCCCACATTCTGGAAGCGCTGGCCGTGGCACTGGCCAACATCGACCCGATCATCGAGTTGATCCGGCAGGCACCGACCCCGGCCGAGGCGAAAGCCGCGCTGGTGGCCCACGCTTGGGCGCTGGGCAACGTCTCTGACATGCTCTCCCGCGCCGGTGATGACGCTGCCCGCCCGGAGTGGCTGGAGCCGGAGTTTGGCATCCGTGACGGCAAGTACTACCTGACCGAGCAGCAGGCACAGGCGATTCTGGATCTGCGCCTGCAAAAGCTGACCGGTCTGGAGCACGAGAAGCTGCTGGACGAGTACAAAGAGCTGCTCGACCAGATTGCCGCGCTGATCTTTATCTTGGAAAGCCCGGACCGCCTGATGGAGGTGATCCGCGAAGAGCTGATCGCCATCCGCGAGCAGTACAACGACGCGCGCCGCACCGAGATCACCGCCAACTCGGCGGACATCAACATTGAAGACCTGATCAGTCAGGAAGACGTGGTGGTGACCCTCTCGCATCAGGGCTACGTCAAGTACCAGCCGCTGAGCGACTATGAGGCGCAGCGCCGTGGTGGCAAGGGCAAGTCCGCCGCCCGCATCAAGGAGGAGGACTTCATTGACCGCCTGCTGGTGGCCAACACCCACGACACCATCCTCTGCTTCTCCAGCCGAGGCCGTCTCTACTGGATGAAGGTCTACCAGCTGCCGGAAGCGAGCCGTGGCGCGCGTGGCCGCCCGATCGTTAACCTGCTGCCGTTGGAAGCCAACGAGCGCATCACGGCAATCCTACCGGTGCGCGAGTATGAGGAAGGGCGCTACGTCTTTATGGCGACCGCCAGCGGCACGGTGAAGAAGACCGAGCTGACCGAGTTCAGCCGTCCGCGCAGCGCGGGCATCATCGCCGTGAACCTCAACGAGGGCGACGAGCTGATTGGCGTTGACCTGACCGACGGCAGCAACGAAGTGATGCTGTTCTCCGCGGCCGGTAAAGTGGTGCGCTTCTCCGAAGCGGCCGTGCGCAAGATGGGCCGTACCGCGGCTGGCGTGCGTGGCATCAAGCTGGCCGAAGAGGACAGCGTGGTGTCGCTGATTGTGCCGCGCGGCGAGGGTGACATCCTGACCGTGACGCAGAACGGCTTCGGCAAGCGTACCGCCGCCGCCGAGTACCCGACCAAATCCCGTGCGACGCAGGGCGTGATCTCCATCAAGGTCAGCGAGCGCAACGGGCCAGTGGTCGGCGCGGTGCAGGTGGAGGGCAGCGACCAGATCATGATGATCACCGATGCCGGCACGCTGGTGCGTACCCGCGTCTCCGAGGTGAGCATCGTGGGCCGTAACACCCAGGGCGTCACGCTGATCCGCACCGCGGAAGAGGAGAGCGTGGTGGGCCTGCAACGGGTGGCCGAGCCGGTTGAGGACGAGGAGCTGGATGGCGTGATCGCCATTGAGGGCGAGCTGCCGGTGGAAGAGGAGGAGCCGGAAGAGCCGGACACCGACGACGCCGAGGGTGAAGAGGAGTAATTCCTTGCCCGCGTAAAAAGCCAGCCTACGGGCTGGCTTTTTTTATGGCCGCCGCGCCATTTTTTTCTCGTCGGCCAATGGTGTATCCTGTGCGCGGCCCGCCCCGGCGCACTGGCGCCTTTCGTCTGTCACTTTACAATGGTATACGCTTGAAATATCTGGCTTCGTTCCGTACAACGCTAAAGATTTCCCGCTACCTGTTCCGGTTGCTGGCGATCATGCTCTGGTCGCTCGGTGCGCTGTTGACCACCTTCTATATTCTCAACATCTTCCATGAGAAAGAGTCGCAGATCCGCCAGGAGTATTACCTCAACTACGATCAGGCGCAGAACTACTTCCGCCACTCGGCGGACATCATGCGCGACATCCGCTACATGGCGGAGAACCGCCTGAATGGTGCGGTCAATGGTCTGGACATCCTGAACGGCGTATTCGCCGGCAAAACCAACCAGCCGCGCATCTACCCACTGTTCGCCGACTCCGACTGCGCGCAGCTTAATGATGACTACCGCAATTCGCTACAGGCGCTGAGCAACACCATCCACTATTGGAAGGATAACTTCTCCGCCGCTTACGACCTGAACCGGGTCTTCTTCATCGGCGGCGACAGCCTCTGCATGGCGGACTTCAACATCAACAACACCCGGCCGCTGGAGCGCGAAAACGTGCTCAAGTCGCTGCATGAGCGCATCCTGAAGTTCCGCAACGGCAAAAATCAGGAGAAGGACAACAGCCTCTACTGGATCAGCCCCGGCCCGCGCGCCGACGTCGGCTACCTCTATGTGCTGTCGCCCATCTACGTCGGCAACAAGCTGGAGGCGCTGATCGGCATTGAGCAGGTGCTGCGGCTGGAGGACTTCTCCAACCCCAGCGCACTGCCGATTGGTGTGACGCTGCTCGGCCCCTCCAATGAGCCGCTGCTGCGCTTTAGCGAGGGGGAGCGCTACATCTCCATGCTCGGCCGTTACCCGGATGTCAGCAGCTACTTCGGCTATGTGAATGGCTACAACGACCTGATCATGAAGAAGAGCCTCCAGCCCTCGTCCCTCAGCATTGTCTACTCGCTGCCGGTGCGCACCCTGCTGGAGCGCTTCAAAATCCTGATTCTCAACGCTTTCCTGCTCAACATCTTCTCGGCGATTTTGCTGTTCACACTGGCCTGGCTGTTTGAGCGCAAGATGTTCTTCCCGGCGGAGGAGAACGCCTTCCGGCTGGAGGAGAATGAGCAGTTCAACCACAAGATTGTCGCCTCCGCGCCGGTGGGCATCTCGATCCTGCGCATCAGTGACGGCGTCAATTTGCTCAGCAACGAGCTGGCGCACAACTACATCAAGATGCTGACCCACGAGGATCGCCAGCGCATCACGCGCATCATCTGCGATCAGCAGGTCAACTTCGTCGATGTCATCACCAGCAATAACAACAACCTGCAACTGAGCTTCGTCCACTCGCGCTACCGCAACGAGGATGTGGCGATCTGCGTGCTGGTGGATGTCAGCGCCCGCGTCAAGATGGAGGAGTCCTTGCAGGAGATGGCAAGCGCCGCCGAGCAGACCAGCCAGTCGAAATCGATGTTCCTGGCGACGGTCAGCCATGAGCTGCGCACGCCGCTCTACGGCATCATCGGCAACCTGGATCTGTTGCAGACCAAGGGGCTGCCGGAGGGGGTGGAGCGGCTGGTGACGGCGATGAACAACTCCTCCAATCTGCTGCTGAAGATCATCAGCGACATCCTCGACTTCTCCAAGATTGAGTCAGAGCAGCTGAAGATTGAGCCGCGCGAGTTCTCCTGCCGCGAGGTGCTGACCCACATTGCCGGTAACTACCTGCCGCTGGTGGTGAAGAAGCGCCTCGGCCTCTACTGCTTCATTGAGCATGACGTGCCGGAGTTCCTCTCCGGCGACCCGGTACGGTTGCAGCAGGTGCTCTCCAACATCCTCAACAACGCCATCAAGTTCACCGATACCGGCTGCATCGTGCTGCATGTCTGCACCCGCGACAACTATCTGGTGTTCCAGGTGCGCGATACCGGCGTTGGCATCCCGGCGCGCGAGATTACGCGGCTGTTCGACCCCTTCTTCCAGGTTGGCACCGGCGTGCAGCGCCACTTCCAGGGCACCGGGCTGGGGCTGGCGATCTGCGAGAAGCTGGTCAACCTGATGGATGGCGACATCGCCGTCGAGTCCGAGCCGGGGCTGGGCAGTGCCTTCACCATCCGGCTGCCGATGTATGAGGCCAAGTTCACCGCGCCGCCGGACGCCACGCTCTGGCAGGGTCGCCGGCTGGTGCTGGAGGTACGTAATGCCCGGCTGGAGGAGTATCTGGAGCCGATGCTGCGCCAGTATGGCGCGGAAGTGGTGCGCTACCAGCCGGAGATGATGACCCACGAGTGCGACGTGCTGCTGACGGACTACCCGCTCAACCACCCGCTGCCGCTGCTGGGGCAGATTGAGTTCTCGCTGGAGCACATCGGCCCGCCGGTGGAGACGCGCCCCGGCTACTGGCTGCACAGCACCTCGACGCCGCTGGAGCTGACCAGCCTGATCAACCGCCTCTATAAACTGGAGGAGGAGAGCTCACGCGCCATGCTGCAACTGCCAGCGCTGAACGCCGAGGCGCAGCAGGCCAACCATGAGATCCAGCTGCTGGTGGTGGATGACCACCCGATCAACCGCCGCCTGCTGGCTGACCAGCTTGGCTCGCTGGGCTACCAGATCCTCACCGCCAACGACGGGCTGGACGCGCTGGAGGTGATGCGCGCCAACACCATCGACATCGTGCTGACCGACGTCAACATGCCGAAGATGGATGGCTACCGCCTGACCCAGCGGTTGCGGCAGATGGACTACATCCGCCCGGTGATTGGCGTGACCGCCAACGCGCTGGCGGAGGAGAAGCAGCGCTGCATTGAGGCCGGCATGGATAACTGCCTGTCGAAACCGGTGACGCTGGAGACGCTGCGCACCACGCTGGCTTACTACAGCGCGCGCACCCGCCAGATCCGTCAGGCGGAGCAGCGGGCGCGGGAGCGCCAGTTGGCGGAGGCCAGTCAGGGCCAGCCCGGTGACGCCTCCGCCTGATGGCGGGGCAATAAAAAAGGCGCCTTCGGGCGCCTTTTCTGATCGTGGCCGGGATACCGTTTAACCGCGATCCACCGGGGTGGTACTGACGGAGGAGAGGTAGTTGAGCAGGGCGATGTCGTTGTCCACGCCCAGTTTCATCATCGCCGACTTCTTCTGGCTGCTGATGGTCTTGATGCTGCGGTTCAGTTTCTTGGCGATCTCGGTCACCAAAAAGCCCTCGGCGAACAGGCGCAGCACTTCGCTCTCTTTCGGCGAGAGGCGCTTGTCGCCATAGCCGTTGGCGCTGATCTTCTCCAACAGCTTGGAGACGCTCTCCGGCGTGAACTTCTTGCCTTTTTGCAGGGCGGCCAGCGCCTTCGGCAGGTCAGTGGGCGCGCCCTGTTTCAGCACGATGCCCTCAATGTCCAGATCCAGTACCGCACTCAGGATCGCCGGGTTGTTGTTCATGGTCAGCACAATGATCGCCAGCTGCGGGTAGTGGCGTTTGATGTATTTGATCAGCGTAATGCCGTCGCCGTACTTCTCGCCCGGCATCGACAGATCAGTGATCAGGACGTTGGCATCCAGCTTTGCCAGGTTGTTGATCAGCGCGGTGGAGTCCTCGAACTCCCCGACCACATTCACCCACTCTATCTGTTCCAGTGACTTACGGATGCCAAACAGGACAATAGGATGGTCATCGGCAATAATTACATTCAGGTTATTCATGTTTTTGGCTACCTTGCTGTAGCAGTCTGCTGACAAATTGATCAATCTGACTGATGTTATTCTCGATTTTCAGCATATCAGTTTCCACGATGTGCTGTTCTAAGTGTTCACATAACCGCTTTCCGGGGGCCAGATTCAACATGGCAAAGACCCCTTTCAGGCGGTGTGCTGTCTGGGAGAGCGACGTAAAATCATGCTGTTGACTCTCGACATACAGTTTATCCAGATCCTCCGGCACCGTCTCCACAAACAGCGCGTAGTAGTCGCTGGCGAGGAGCTGCGCGCGGTAATCCGGCTCTTCATCGGTCGGCGCCTCCAGGGAGGCTGGGCCGTCGACGGCCGCCATCTGCTGCTCGATCAGCACCAAGATGGCATCAATGACAGCGCTGCTGATATTATAATTGACGCGAATATAGTCCCGTTGTAACTGCTGGAAGCCCGCCTCGTCACTCGAAAGCAGCAAGGTGTAGCGATCACAGCTATGGGGATTATCTGTCAACATGACGTCATAATCACGATTAATCTGTCTGTCGTCCGGGGTAATGCAGTTGGCGCCATAGGCTGCCAGCAGCCGGGTGACGATCGAGCGCACCTCTTCCGACGTCACATCCAGCAGCACGGTTACCTCATCCAGCAGCTTCTCGCTCTCCTCCTCCTGCTGCGGCTCCAGCCCCAGCAGGATGCGCACCGTATAGCGGGTGCCGATGTCCGCCTTGCTGCGGATCTCCAGCTGGCCGTTCAGCTTTTTGCACAGCTGGTTGCAGAGGAAGAAGGTCAGGCCGGAGCCGTGGTTGAAGCGGTCAATCAGCGACTGGCTGAGGAACGGATAGTTCAGGTTGCGGATCTCCTCTTTCGAGATGCCGCTGCCGGTGTCGGTGATGTGGAAGATCAGCTGCTCTGGGTGCTGCGGCTCGCTCTCGACAATCAACGAGATCTTGCCAAAGGCGGTGGTGACGATGGCGTAGTCCAGCAGCAGCGACAGCACCTTCTTCAGCGCCTGCACATCCCCGACGTAGGTCTGGGTTACGTCCAGCTGGAAGTGGTTGAACAGCGACAGCCCCTTGCGATTGAGGGCGGGCAGCGTCTCGAGCAGCAATTCATCTACCATGCCGGAGAGCGAGAAGTGGTGTTTCGACGGCTGCCAGTCCTGGGTCTCCAGCCGCGTTAGCAGCGTGATGTTCTCAATCAGCGTCAGCACGGACTGCGACTGCCAGGCCAGCTCCGCCAGCATCGGGGCGCGCTCCACCTCCGGCGCCTGTTGCAGCGTCTCGGCCAGCGTGTGGATCTGGTTCAGCGGCTGGTTCAGCTCAATGCCGAGGTTGTGCAGCATCAGCTTGCGCGCCTGCAAATTCTTTTCGTACTCCTTGCGCGCCTGTTGCAGCTTCTTGTTGACCATCACCTCTTTGTCCTGATCGTGCAGCAGGAACAGGTAGGTCTCCGGCGCATACTTGCTGCGGGCCATGCGGATCTCATACACCTCATTATTGACCGTCGCCTGGATGGAGCCATGGTGCTGCTCCGCCATTGAGGCGATGTTCTGCAAACTGAGGTGCGGCAGCAGGTTCTCGGCAATTTTATTGCTGAGAACCGTCTGGTTGGTATTGAAGTTGTGCACCACCAGCCCGGTGGAGAGGCTGGCGACAATCTCCTGATTCAGCACCTGCTGGGCGCGCAACTGCGCGGCCATGTTCTCGCTCGGGCGGATGAACTGGTGGCGGATAAAGTAGATGCCGCTCATGGAGAGCGCCAGCAGCGCCAGGTGGATCAACAGCAGCCAACTATTATTGTGCGCCAGATCCAGCGCCAGACTGGGCAGCGGTACGCGGTAGACCACCTGCAACGGCGCGTTGCTGAGCGGCGCGGTGAACTCCAGCCACCAGCCGCTGCGCGTCACCTGCGCATTGCTGCTCTGGTCATCATCACCGGCGGGGGAGGTCGCCTCACGCAGCGCAAAGTTGGCGCGCGCCAGATGTGACGGCAGCAGGTCATTCACCGGCAGGTCGAAGGCGATCACCGTCGCCAGGTGGCCGGGGTTATTAAAGGTGGTGCGCAGCGAGAAGAAGTAATCATTGCTGAAACGCGACCTACGCAGGGTGGAGAAGCTTTCACGCTCATCCAGCATATTGGCCTGTTGCAGCATCTCGGCGCGGCGGGCGTCGGCGGAGGTGGTGAGGTAGCTCTCCTTGAAGCGCGAGGTCAGCTCTTGCAACGGCTGGGTGGTGACCATGATCAGGCTGTTGTCCTGCCCATTCAGGTAGTAAAGGGTGTAGGGCTGGGTTTTGCCGCCCCAGCGCAGATCCAGGTAGTTGGAGACCTGCAACGTCAGGTCGAGCGTCGCGCTGTCATGGTTGCCGAAGATCACCGCGTCGGTTTTGCGGCGGGTTTTCTGCACATAGAACACATCTGGCCGCAGGCGAATCTCCTGCGCCGGTGTCACCCCCTGCGGGGAGCCAGTGTAATTGTCATAAATCTGGTAGGTATTGTAGCGATAGATGTCGATCCGTTGCTGCATCCGGCTGGCGACGTTCTCCATCACATGCTTTTTCTCATTCAGGTAGGTGCTGGTGTAGTTGTAGCCATACACGCCCAGCGCCACCAATAGCAGCAAAATCAGCACCAAAAAGAAGCGGGTGATGTTGGCGGAAGTCAACGACAGGTATTTGCTTTGCATAACAGTGGATAGAGGTCCTTGATTACCGCATCAAAATCGGGGGCGTCGCGTGAACGGGCACGCCAGCCGGGCCGCCGGGGGCGGACATACCGTGCGTGGCACGGTGGGGCTGAAGTGGGTGATGGTTCACGCTGAAACGTCCCTTGTCAGGCCAAAAAGAGGGTGCAGGATACCCTGTTTACCAATCTGGTAAAACCAGTTACGCCGATGTTACTCCTTTGGCGACGCCTGGTCGAGTTGCCGCGGTAAGCAAGCGCGTCATGTTAACAGAAAGGGCGGGGGGCTTAATTGGCATTATTCTGAAAATGCCCCTATTTCGCGCGGTGCGGATTAAAAATAGGGAGGGTTCGATCCAGCTCCCAGAAACGTTAAATATTCTTAACTGACCCCAAGATATCTTTAAATCTGTGAAAATTTGTGTCTATCATGCCGAACTTCAGTGAAATTATAATTCAAGTTGTTAAATTCTAATTCCATATATTAACTAAGGTCGCGGTGGCCCGCATATATATCCCGAGGCCCACGCGAAACGGTTCAACTTTTTTAGAAAAAAACCATTTTTTTATGGCTGTATTTATTTTAACTTATTGTTTTTATTGATTTATTTATATATCAGTTTGCGCGCCGCCTTGTTATTTCTTCAAAAGAGTTTTTTCTGATAATGCGGTGCGGCCGAATTTTTGTATTTCGTTCTATTTGTGATGTGCCGAAACAGAGTCGAAGACGTGACGCCCTGAATCAATGGGCTTTTATATGAATTCCCATGCGCGCTCTCCTTCCCGAATAACCCAGGAGAGGGAGGTCATGGAATTTTTACTTCGTTCCCCATACGAGGCAACAAATGGCAACCCCAAACCAAAATTCCCGCAATACCAGCGACATCGACGCCCAATTAACCGCCGGTGCGCTGGCTAACAGTGACACCCAAAATGCAGAGAGCCACACCGCCGCCGCGGCCGCCGAGGCTCCCACCCTACAGGCAGTGCCGACCCTGACGATTGACCCCTTTGCTGGCGACAACATCCTGACCCGCAGCGAAAGCATCACGGTGCAGGCGTTGAGCGGCACCACCACCGGCGTGGAGGCGGGCAAGACCGTCAATATCATGCTCGGTGACTGGGTCTATGCCTATGCCACCGTGCAGGAGGATGGCCGCTGGAAAGTGGATGTCGAAAACTGGCAGATGAGCAACCTAATGCAGTTCAACGCCGGCAGCGAGCAGCCGTTGAGCGCCGCGGTGATCAACGAGGCTGGCGAGGTGGCCGAGTCCACCGTGCAGGTCGCTATCGAGCCGGACTGGCCGTCGCTGGTGCTCAACGCGCTGGCCGGTGACAACGTGATCAGCGGCCCTGAGGGCGGGGTGATGCAGGTGGTGAGCGGCGCGACCCACGGCGTGGAGGCTGGGCAGGTAGTGACCATCACCATCAACGGCATCAGCTACAGCGCGGAAGTACTGGCCGATGGCACCTGGCGCACCGAGGTGCCAGCGGCGGATGTCGCGGCACTGCCGGATGGCGCGCAGATCCTGGCTACCGTCAGCAACGCCGCTGGGCAGCAGGCCGGTGACTCGGCGGTGCTGATCGTGGATAACACCCTGCCATCCCTGACCTTCAACACCTTCGTCGGCGACAACGTGCTAAGTGACGCGGAGGCCTTACGCACGCAGACGCTGACCGGCATTACCAGCGGCATTGAGCCGGGCCAGACCGTCACGGTCAAGCTGAATGGCTACACCTACACCAGCCAAATTGGCGAGGAGGGTTCTTTTTCAGTGCGTGTCCCACCCGCGGAGCTGCTGAAACTCTCCAACGGGCAGGTGGAGATCACCGCCAGCGCCACCAACCAAGCCGGGCAAGTCACTAACAGCAGCGGCCACATGACCGTGGCCTTCACCACCGAGCGCATCATCGTTAATGGAGTGGCAGGCGATAACTACATCAACAAGGAGGAGAGCGGCAACGGCTTCAACATCATTGGCAGCGCGCCCTCCCTGCCAGCCAACACCCCCATCACCATCACCATCGGCACCAAGAACTTTGGCACGCGGGTGGAGGCGGATGGCAGCTGGCGCACCATGCTGGACATTGATGACATCCGCAGCTTCCCGGATGGCCAGTACACCATGACCTTCAGCGCGCCGGGCAGCGCCTCAACCAGCGTGGACGTCGGCATCTATGTACAGGCGTGGGAGAAATTGCACATCGACGTGGAGGAGCCCTTTGGCGACGGCGTGCTGACCGCCGGCGAGGCCGAGGAGGGGCAGGTCATCACCGGCACTACCAGCGGCCCCAATCTCCAGGTGCGGGTCTATGTCGATACCAGCCAGTTCACCACCACTTCAGACAGTGAGGGACGCTGGAGCATCACGGTGCCAGCCGAGGTGCTGCTGGGCATGATGGCGATCCCCGACCAGACCAGCGGCTATATCCACGCCGAGGTGACTGACATCGCTGGCAACAGCCAGAGCAATGGGCGCAATTTTGAGATCGCCGCGCAGGACATTGGCCTGACCCTCAACCCGGTGGCGGAGGATAACCGCATCAACGCCGTCGAGGCGGCGGCCGGGATTGTCATCAGCGGCAGCGCCGATACCACGGCGGCTGGCCTGACGGTGACCCTCAAGATTGGCGGGCTGGAGCGCACCACCACCATCCAGGCGGATGGCAGCTGGTCGGTGCCGCTCTCCACCTCCGAACTGGTCAGCCTGCCAGAGGGCTATGTGGAGGTTAGCGTCAGCGTGCCCGGCTCCACGCCGATCAGCCAGTCGGTGGAGGTGGCGATCCAGAGCAACCCGATCCCGACCCTCGCCACGCCGTTTGAGGATGGCACCCTGAGCGCCGATGAGAGCGCCTCTGACCAGACGCTGAGCGGCACCACCGGCGTCAGCGGCGAGGATCAGAACGTGGCGGTGACCTTTGCGGGAAAGGAGTACCTCGCCACGGTCGATAATCAGGGCAACTGGCAAGTGACCCTGCCGGCCGTGGATCTGCAGGCGGTGCCCGCGGGTGCGGCCGCATTGAGCATCGTTGCCACCGATGACGCGGGCAACAGCGGCGTATTGAACACCACCGTGCAGGTGGAGCCGCCGCAGGGGGCGATCACCATCGACCCGGTGACCGGCGATAATCTGGTTAGCTACGCGGAGGCGGTCGCTGGTATCACCCTGACCGGCAGCACCCGCGGGCTGGCGGAGGGCAGCACGCTGACCCTGAGCATCGCCGACGAGACCTACAGCGTCACCACGGACGCCGAGGGGCGCTGGTCATTGCCGTTGGCGGAGGGGCAGGTGATTGGCGTCTGGAATGACCCGGTCGTGCTGCTGACCGTCAGCGCGCCAGAGGCCGATGGCCCGGCCGCCACGCAGGAGATTGAGAACTACACCAACCGGCGGCCCGAGCCGACGGTGGAGGCGCCGTTTGGCAACAGCGTGCTGTCGGTGGCGGAGGCCGCGACCGACCAGACGCTGGTCGGCTCAACCGGCCTGTCTGGGGCCAACCAGCAGGTGGTGATTACGCTGGGCGGCAGTGACTACACCGGGCAGGTGGACGAGGGCGGCCGCTGGCAGGTGACGCTGCCAGCCGCAGCGTTGCAGGCGCTGGAGGAGGGGACGCAGGCGCTGGCGATTACCGCCACCAACGCCGCTGGCGAGAGCAAAACGCTGTCGGTGAATGTGGAGGTGGCGCTGACGCCGCCCACCCTGACCCTCGAGCCGGTGGCGGGCGATGATGTGATCACCTTTGCCGAGGCGGAGGCGGAGGAGGGCATCCTCCTGACCGGCCACGCCTCGGTCAGCCAGGGCAGCATTGCCCTGACGCTGGGCGACCAGAGCTGGATCACCGAAACCGACAGCCAGGGCAACTGGAGCCAGCTGATCCCGGCCCACACCTTCAGCTACCCGGAGGGGGCCTTCCCGGATGGCAATTACGCGCTGGTGGCGACCCTCACGGACGCCAACGGCAACAGCACCACCGTCAGCCGCCCGGTTTCGCTACAGGCGGATGCTGGCACACTGCCCGCAATCAGCGTCACCAACGGGCTGGATAGCGTGCTGAACGGCGCGGAGCGCCAGGTGGCGCAGGCCATCAGCGGCACCACCCGCCATGTGGAGGCGGGGCAGGCGGTGACCCTCAGCGTCAACGAACAAACCTACAGCGCCGAGGTGCTGGCGGATGGCAGCTGGAGCCTGATTATCCCGGCGGCAGACATCGCCGCCCTGCCAGCTGGCAGCAATATCCTACAGGTGGCGGTGGCCGATCGCGCCGGTAACCCAGCGGAAACCGAGCTGGTGCGCTTTGCCATTGAGGAGAGTCTGGGCGGCATCGCGCTGGATACCGTCGCCGGTGATAACCGCATCAACGCCTATGAGGCGGGCAGCGACCTGCTGGTGCAGGGCGTCGCTACCAACGTGGCCGAAGGCACGGCGGTGACGCTGGCGCTGGGCGGTCGCAGCTATCAGGCGGAGGTGCAGGCGGATGGCCGCTGGCAGGCCACGGTGCCAGCGGCAGACGTGCAGGCGCTGGGGGATGGCATCACCACGGCGCAGGTCACCACCACCGACCAGAATGGCGACCCGCTGGCCGACAGCCTGTCGCTCACCCTTATTACCCACCCCGCCACATTGGCGACGCTGGATCCGCCGTTTGGCGACGGCTACCTGAACATTGGCGAGGCGGCCACGCCGCAGGTACTGAGCGGCACCACCGGCAACGCTGGCGTGGGCCAGAGCGTCAGCCTCAGTCTGGCAGGCCACACCCTGCGCGGCACGGTGGATGAGGCCGGGCGCTGGTCAGTGCCGGTGCCAGTCGAAATATTGCAACAGCTGCCAGCGGAAGCGTTGCTGATCGCGGTGGAGGCGATGGACGCCGCTGGCAACGTCAGCAGCGTGCTGGAGTACGTCACCGCCGTGCTGACCGCGCCGACGGTCACGATCAACGCCCTGACCGGCGATAATTTGCTGGACGCCGCGGAACTGGGCGTGCCGCTGGCGATCGCGGGCACCACCCGCGGCGTGGCCGATGGGCAGGTGCTGACCCTGACACTCGGCACGCTCGCCCTCACCACCGAGGTGACGGGGGGCGGCCTGTGGCAGGTGATTGTGCCAGCGGAGCAGCTGGGGCAGCTCGCCAACGGCAGCAGCACCGTCACCGCCAGCGTGGCGGACGTGGCGGGCAACGAGGCCACCGCCAGCCAGATAGTGACGCTCAATAACACCCTCGACGGCATCGCCTTTGACCTGATTGCTGGCGACAACCGCATTGACGCGCAGGAGGCGGCCAACGGTTTCAACATCGGCGGCCTCGTCAGTGGCGTGGCGCCCGGCACCCAGGTCACCCTGACGCTGGGCGACTACAGCGATCTCACCTACACCAACGAGGATGGCAGCTGGGGCATCTGGATCCCCGGCAACCTCATCCGCACCCAGGGCCTGTTGACCGCAACGGTCGAGACGGTGGATGCCGACGGCAACCCGCTCAGCGCCAGCGTTGATCTCTTCTCCTCCGCCAATGCCCTGCCGCAGGTGACCATCAATCCGCTGCCCTATGTCAATATCGAGGCGACCCAAACCGGCATTACCCTCACCGGTGAGACCCACTTCAGCGGCGCTGGTCAGAGCCTGACCTTAACGCTGGCGGGCCAGGACTACAGCGCGCAGGTGGAGAACAACGGCACCTGGTCGGTCTTCCTGCCGCCGGAGGCGTTGCAGACGCTCACCGATGGCAGCGTGCCCTTCAGCGTGGTGGTGACTGACAGCGGCGGCAACCAGAGCCAGGCCAGCGCCGCGCTGGATGTGGATGTCACCGCGCCACAACTGACGCTGGAGCCGGTCACCGGCGACAATGTGCTCAACCAAGGGGAGCTGCAACAGGATCTGGTGCTGGCTGGCACCAGTGACGAACCCTACGGCTGGATCAGCGCCAGTTTCAATGGGCACACCTACACCGGCACCAGTGACGAGAATGGCTTCTGGAGCATCGTCATCCCGGCCGCCAGCCTCAATGGGCTGGCGCCGGGGACGCAGATCCTGAGCGTCACGCTCTCTGACCCGTTTGGCAACCCCACCACCCTCCAGCAGGAGGTGGAGATCGCGAGTAACGACCTGCCGCTGCTAACCATTCTGCCCTTCACCGGCGACAACCAGTTGCTGGGGGCGGAGCGCAGCGTGGCGCAGATGCTCACCGGCACCACCACCCACGTGGAGGCCGGGCAGATCGTCACCGTTACGCTCAACGGCGAAACCTACAGCGCCACCGTGCAGTCAGACGGCCAGTGGAGCCTGATTGTGCCGCAGGAGGATTTGGCAGAGCTGGTTAATCTCGCCAGCGGACAGGCGGATCTGGTCGCCTCAGTCAGCAATCAGGCGGGCGATGCGGTCACGGATCTGGTGTCGCTGACCATCGTCACCAACCGGCCCTCGCTGGCCTTTGACATCATCGCCGGTGATAACCGGTTGAATGCCAGCGAAGCCGGTGGCGATCTGGTGGTGGTGGGCAAGGTGTTTGGCGTACCGGCGGAAAACCCGATCACCGTGACCCTCAACGGCCAGACTTACATCGCCACGGTGGAGGGGTCTGACTGGAGCATCACCCTCCCGGCCGCCGATCTGGCGGCGCTGCCCGATGGCGCGATCGTCATCACCGCCGAGGCGGAGGACACCTTCTTCAACCTCATCTCCAGCGCCCTGACCCTGACCGTCGCCATCCATGACCTGCCAGAGGTGGGCTATGACACGCCGTTCGGCGACGGCGTGCTGAGCGCGGCAGAGGCCGCCGCCGACCAATTGCTGACCGGCCAGACCGGGCAGACCGGCATTGCCCAGACGGTCACCGTCACCCTGGGCGGCGAGACCTTCACCGGCGAGGTGGACGCCGCTGGCCTCTGGCGGGTGACCCTGCCGACAGAGGCGTTGCAGGCGCTGCCGGCTGGCCCGGCCAGTTATACCGTGACGGTCACTGACGTGGCGGGCAACAGCGACAGCCAGGAGGTGGCGTTTACCGCCGCGGCCTCCGCGCCGCTGTTGCAGATTGACCCGCTGACCGGCGACAACCTGATTGATCAAACCGAGGCGCTGGGCGAAATCGTGGTCACCGGCAGCGTCACTGATTTGAACGCGCTGCCCGGCGCGACCCTCAACATCACGCTGGCGGGCGTGACGTACCCGGCGACGCTGGATGAGAGCGGGGCATGGAGCGCCACGCTGCCGTTCGGCGCGCTGCTTGACTTCCAGGATGGCGACTACACCCTGAGCGCCACCCTCGTTGATGGGGCAGGCAATGTCTCTGAGGCCAGCCAGACCTTTACGCTCGATCTCTACACCCAGCCCTATCTGGGTATCAATGCCTTCGCCGGTGACAACGTCCTCAACGGCGCGGAGCAGCAGATTGACCAGCTGGTTGACGGCACCGCCTATGGCGTCGAGGCTGGACAGATTGTCACCCTGACCCTGAACGGCCAGAGTTACAGCGCCACGGTCGGGCAGGGCGGCAGCTGGAGCACCACCATCCCGGCCGCCGATCTGGCGGCCCTGACCCAGGGCGGCTACTCGCTGCTGGGCACCGTCAGCGATGCGGCGGGTAACAGCAGCGAATTTGAGCGCTACATCTACGTTGACCTGAACGTCGGGGCGGTCGCCATCGACCCGCTGGCGGGCGGCGATGACCGGCTCAATCTGGCGGAGGCCAGCGAGGGGCTGACCGTGACCGGCACCTCCAGCTACCTCTCCTATGAAGAGAACGGCTACATCGCCGTGACGCTGGGCGGCAAAGAGTACACCACCTGGATTGAGGAATCAGGCAACTGGTCGGTCACCATTCCGGCGGCGGATCTGCTGGCGTTGCAGGATGGCAACTACCGGGTGGTGGTCTCGGCGCAGGACAACGCCGGTAACCCCATCTCGTTTGAGCGCTCGCTGGATGTCTACGTCCATAACCTGCCCAGCCCGACGCTGGAGACGCCGTTTGGCGACGGCGTGCTGGACAGCGGCGAGGCCGCGCAGGGGCAGACGCTGGTCGGCAGCACCGGGCTGGTGGCCGATGGACAGCGCGTGGTGGTGAGCCTGGCGGGCATCGACTATGACGTGCAGGTGGATGGGCAGGGCAACTGGCAGCTGGCATTGTCGGCTGAGGCGTTGCAAGCGTTGCCCGAGGGCGAAAACAGCCTGACGGTGACTGCCACCGACGCAGAGGGCAATAGCGTGAGTGTCGATCGCGCCTTCAGCGTCATCCTGACCGGCCTGATCATCGACCCGATCACCGACGACAACCGGCTCACGGACAGTGAGGCGGATCAGGACTTCACCGTCACCGGCCATGCTGCCGTGAGCTGGGCGGGCGCGGCGGTGGCCGTCACCTTCACCTTCATCCCGGAGCGCAGCTATAGCGGCACGGTCGATGCCGAGGGCAACTGGAGCGTCACGGTGCCAGCCGGCGATCTCTACTACTCCACCGACAACGGCCTCTACACCGTGGAGGCGGTGCTGACGCAGGAGGATGGCGCGACCGCCACCGCCAGCCGTGAATTCACCATGGACACCCGTCCGCTGGTTGGCGACATCGTGCTGGACCTGTTTACCGGGGACAACACGCTGACCTATGACGAGCAGACGCAGGATCAGGTGCTGACTGGCACCTACTTCGCCCAGGAGGGGCCGAACGCGAACCTGTTGGCGCGCGTCACCCTACAGGACAGCGGCGGACAGACCTTCAGCTATGAGACGCGCACCGACGACAACGGCAACTTCAGCGTGACCGTGCCCGCCGCGGATATGTTGCAGATTATTGGTGACTGGATAGGGTTTAGCGCGTCGGTCATCGATGGGGCAGGCAACACGGTCAATGGCAGCGTGCCGCTGGATGTGGCGGTACTGCCGCAGGGCGGCGGCAGCATCACCTTTGACCCGGTCGCCGGGGACAATATCCTGACCGCCGATGAGGTGGCGGACTGGCTGGTGATCAGCGGCGACAGCAACTACCTCTACGATCCGCGCAACGGCAACCAGATCACCGTGGAGCTGAATGGCCTGACCAAATACTTCTATATCGACTCAAACAGCGGCTCGCAGTGGTCAGTCTCCTTCTCACCAGAGGAGCTGGCGCTCCTGCCGGACGGCTCACTGACGATCACCGCCAGCAGTACCGACCTGAGCGGCAATTCGGTGATCGCCACCACCCTTCTGGAGGTTGATCTCTACAGCCTACCGTCCCCGACGCTGGACACGCCGTTTGGCGACGGCGTGCTGGACTTTCTGGAGGCGCAGCAGGATCAGCAGTTGACCGGCACCACCAACCAGAGCGGCGAAGGGCAGAGTGTCACCCTCGAGCTGGCGGGGCAGATCTTCAGCGCCACCGTGGATGAGAACGGTGCCTGGAGCGTGCTGATCCCAGCGGGCGCGCTGGCTGATACGGAGAACGGCAACTACCCGCTGACCGTGACGGTAAACGGGCCGCAGGGTGACACCTCGCTGGCGCAGGAGGTGACGCTGGCGAGCGGCATCACGCTGACGCTGGACACGCCGTTTGGCGATAACGTGCTGGATAGCACGGAGGCGCAGCTGGCCCAGGTGATCACCGGCAATGCCACCTATCTGGGGGAGGGAACGCTGGTCAGCGTGTTCATTGACCAATATGTCTTTGATGGCGCCGTGGATGAGACGGGTCACTGGAGCGTCACGATCTCGGAGGGTAGCCTGGCGGCGCTGCCGAACGGCACCTACAACATGGTGGTCTGGCTGAATAATACCTTTGGCAACGGTGTCCTGAACATCAGCCAGCCGGTGGAGCTGGCGGCCATCGATCCGGCGTTGGTCTTTGATGACTTTGCCGGCGATAACATCGTCGATGGCACCGAGCAGTTCAGCGACCAGACGCTGAGCGGTGAGGCGCTTGCCGTGCCGGTCGGCAGTCTGGTCACCCTGACGCTGGGCGATCTGAGCTACAGCACCGAGGTGCAGGCGGATGGCCGCTGGAGCGTGCAGGTCACCGCCGACGATCTGGCGCAACTGCCGGATGACACCGAGAGCCTGATTAGCGGGCAGATCACCGACGCCGACGGCAACGTGCTGGCAAGCAGTGAGCTGGGCATCTTCATCAACCGCGGGCTGGGCACCCTGTCGCTCGACCCACTGGCGGAGGACAGTATCCTGACGGCGGATGAGGCGGCGGACGGGCTGATCGTCAGTGGCACCATCACGCTGTGGATGGTGGATACCCCAGTGACCGTGGAGTTCAACGGCAACACCTACCAGACCACCGTCACGGCCTCCAACGGCAGCTGGCAACTCACCATCCCGGCGGAAGATTTGCTCGGGCTGACGGATGGCAACTACACCCTGACCGCCAGCGCCGAGGATGCGGAGGGCAACGCCCTGAGCGCCAGCGCGCCGCTGGTGGTGGATCTCAACCTCCAGCCGGAGCTGGTGTTCGATCCCTTTGCCGGGGATGACATTGTGGGAGCCGATGAGGACAGCTACGACCAACCGCTCAGCGGCCTTGCCTATGGCGTGCCGGCGGGGAGTGTGGTCACCATTACGATGGGCGGCCATCTGAGCTACACCGCCGAGGTGCAGGCAGACCAGCGCTGGAGCGTGACCATCTCGGCGACAGATTTGCAAGCACTGCCCGAACAGAGTGACGCGGTATTCTTCGGCCAGGTGACGGACGCCGACGGCAATGTGCTGGCGAGCGCCGACCACACCTTCTATGTCGATGAGTCCTACGGCAACCTGAGCCTCGATCCGCTGGCCGGCGGTGACTACATCCTCTCCGCCGCCGAGGCGGCCGAGGGGATAATCGTCAGCGGCACCATCTCGCGCTGGGAGTTTGGCACCCCGGTCTATGTGGAGCTGAACGGCACCACCTACCAGACCTCGGTCACTGCCTCCAACGGCACTTGGGATCTCTATATTCCCCCGGCGGAGCTGCTGGCGCTGCCGGAAGGCTTCTACACAGTGACCGTCACCTCGCAGGATGCGCGCGGCAATAACCTGATCGCCACCGCGCCGCTGACGGTGGATCTGGTCAGCGAGCCGCAGCCAACGCTGAACACGCCGTTTGAGGATGGGGTGCTCAACGCGCAGGAGGCACAGCTTGACCAGGTGCTGACCGGCAATACCGGCCTCAGCGGCGAGGGACAGAGCGTGCGCGTGGTGGTGAACGGCATCTCCTTCACTGGCACGGTGGATGAGACAGGCGTCTGGAACCTCACCCTGCCAAGCGCACTGCTGGCCGGGCTGCCGGAGGGCGACAACACGCTGGAGATCACCGCCACGAACGCCGATGGCATCAGCACCACCCTCGCCAGCACGCTGGTGGTGGACACCACTGGCCCTGAGGTGGCGCTCGGCACCGTCGCGGGCGATAACATCGCCAACGCCGCCGAGATGGCCGCCGGGGTGGTGGTCAGCGGCACCAGCTCCGAGGTGGGTGGCCGGGTCAACCTGCAACTGCTGGAGGGCGTCAGCTACGACACCGAGGTACAGGAGGATGGCAGCTGGGAGATCAGGTTGCCAGCCGGGCTGCTGACCCACCTGCGTGACGGCGACTACACCCTGACCGTCAGCCAGACCGATGCCGAGGGCAACACCACCACCGTCACCGAGACACTGCGGCTGGATGGCGATCCGCGCGACCTGCCGACGATCAACATTGATCGCATCGGCGGGGACAACGTGCTCAATGGTGCAGAGGTGCAGAGCGACCAGATCATCACCGGCACGGTGAAAAATGTGGAGGCTGGTCAGCCAGTGACGGTGACGCTCGGCGACCACACCTACACCGGCGTGGTGCTCTCGGGCGGCAGCTGGGCCGTGAGTGTGCCAGCCGCCGATCTGCTGGCGCTGGGCAACGGGCGTGAAACCCTGACCGCCAGCGTCACCGATCGCTCCGGCAACCCAGCGGAGGCGGATCGTGACTTCACCATCAAGGGCAAATGCCCCGGCCTGAGCATCGACCCGGTCACCGGCGACAATCTGATCAACGCCAGCGAGGCGGACGGGGCAATCGTGCTGAGCGGTGAGACCTACGACGTGCGCTCAGGGGCGACGGTGCAGCTGAAGCTGAACGGCCACCGCTACAGCGCCACCGTGCAGAAGGATGGCAGCTGGTCTACCGAGATCCCAGCCTCTGAGGCGGCGCGGCTGCGTGACGGCGAGCTGAAACTCACCGCCAACGTCAAGAACCGGCATGGCGATCGCCTGAGTGACAGCCTGACGCTGGACGTGCATACGCGCGACCTGCCAGACCTGTCGCTGGAGACGCCGTTTGGGGATGGCACGCTGAACCTGGCGGACGCCCGTACCGCGCAGCGCCTCACCGGCGAAACCGGGGTGCGCGGCGAGGGGCAGCTGGTGACGCTCACCCTGAACGGCGTGGACTACAGCGCGGATGTCAACAACCGCGGCCAGTGGTCGGTCACGCTACCGGCGGCCGCCCTGCGGGCACTGCCGGAGGGTGAGTTGGAGGTGCGGGTGGTGGCGAAGGACGCGGCGGGCAACAGCGCCGAAACCACCCGTACCGTACTGGTGGACTTCACGCCGCCGGTGCTGTCGCTGGCCCCGCTGCCGGCCATCGGCCTGGCGGAGCAGTCGGCCAGCTTCACCCTGAGCGGCACCGCCACGGCGGCGGCGGCCGGGCTGGTGGTGCTGATCCTGCTTAACGGCGAAAGCTATCAGGCAGAGGTGCAAGAGGATGGCAGCTGGTCAACCGAGATCCCGAGCGGCGCACTGCCAGCCTTTGAGGCGAGCTGGCCGCTGGCGATCAGCCTGACGGATGAGGCGGGCAACACCACTGATCTCACCAGCAGCGTGACGCTGCGCACCGAGGGCGACACGGCCACGGTGGAGACGGCGGCGGAGGGCGGCGACACGACTGTTGAGAGCACCCTGACAGCGGCGCTCGCCAGTGACACCGGCTCGCTGACGCAGGATCGGGCGGAGGCCAACAGCGAGGGGAGCTTCACCATTGGCGGCGTCACGCTCGATCTCACCAAGGCGGGCGACGAGGCGCAGGGGGGCGATGGCGACGACACCATCGCGCTCTACACCCTCGACTTCGCGCACATCGACGGCGGCGCGGGCATCGATACCCTGCTGCTGGCGGGCGAGGATCAGCACCTCGATCTGGCGGCGCTGGGGCTGAAGATTGAGCACATCGACATCTTCGACCTCGGGCGCACCGGCAGCAACAGCCTGACGCTCAATCTGGATGAGGCGCTGAACGTCAAAGACCAACCGGCGGACGGCCTGCTGGTCAAGGGCGCGGCGGGCAGCCAGCTCAATCTGGTGGGCGATGGCAGCCTCTGGACGGAGAGTGGCGAGCGGCAGCTGGATGGGCTGCTCTTTGACGTTTACCACAACAGCGCGTTGGAGAGCGACAACACGCTGGGCGACGTGCTGGTGCAGCACGGCATTGTGGTGCAGCAGGTGTAACGTTCACGCGGTAAAAAAGGCCGGGTTGCCCCGGCCTTTTTTTATGCCTGCCATTCAGGGCATTTTATTCAGTGGGAAATTGCATTAAAGGTCGATTCAGAACGCAAATAAATTAAATATCGTCCGGCGCGATGGGCCGCCCATTAATTAACCTGAACATTGGGTATAGCATGGGATTAAATAGACCCCCTGTCCCCGTTTCTGGCGGGCGGCCTATTTGCTGGGCGCAAGGCGTATGGCAACGTTTAATGGGTTTTGCGCTAAAAAAAAGTGAACATCGATTTCCCGGCAAAAGAAACCGCTTTTTAAAAAGACACAGAATAACCCAATAGTGTTATTTGCAAAGCGGAACGGGATATGGACGCCCGGAATAGCCTGCGTTGGAAAAATATCATTAAATCAACCGGCAGGCAGTGAAAAAAGATCCGTGTGATAACGCTAAGCTGGCGCGGTTTTTTACCGCTCCGGCTATTTTACGCGCCTCCTGCGTTCAGAGAGCGTAATAACCTGATGCAAGGCATTCAGGTTATCCCCCACCTGCCTTTTCCCGTTGGAAAGGGGCCGGGTGGGAATTTTCGCGAATTCTGTAAAGAGTGAGGCAACTATTTCAACGATAAATTCCTCCGCCCGTGAGGGCGGGGTGCTCTTTTCCCAACTCAGCGACGGCGCAATAACTGCCGCCGCCGCTACGCTAGTCATCAACCCGGTCGCCACGGATGGCATGATCAATTTTGCCGAGGCGGAAGCGGAACCCGGCATCACCGTCAACGGCACGTCGTCGCTGGTCAATGCTGACCTGACCGTGACGCTCGGCAGCGGCAGCTACACCACCCAGACGGATGCCAGCGGCGGCTGGAGCGTCATTATCCCATCACACACCCTCAGCTACCCGGCGGGTGCCTACCCGGATGGCAACTACACCCTGACCGCCAGCGTGGCGGATGGCAACGGCAATAGCCAGGTGGTGAGCCGGGTGCTCTACCTCAACAGCGACAGCGGCTCGCTGCCGTCGGGCGGCGGCGGCTTTGAGAACAGCGTCAACAACGGCGCGGAGCACCGGGTGGGGCAGACCATCAACGGCTGGACTGAAAACGTCGAGGCCGGGCAGGAGGTGATACTGCACATCAATGAGCGGGTCTACACCACGCAGGTGCAGGCGGATGGCAGCTGGCAGGTGCTCCTGTCCGCGGAGGAGGTCGCCTCGCTGCCCAACGGCACCGACAACCTCTGGATCACCGTCACTGACCGCGCGGGCAACCCGGTGGAGCCGGCCCTCTCACGCTTTATCTTTGAGGACAGCCTGCCGGGCATCGCCATTGATACCGTGGCCGGTGACAACATCATCAACTCGGCGGAGGCGCAAGGCGACGTGGTGATCCAGGGCATCGCCCATCTGGTGGCGGCGGGGACACCGGTCACGCTGGCGCTCGGCAGCCTGAGCTACAGCACGCAGGTGCAAGCGGATGGCAGCTGGCGCGTCACGGTGCTGGCGGCGGATGTGCAGGCGCTGGGCGACACCCAGCTGGCGGCGGTGGTAGAGACCACCGACGAATTTGGCAACCCGCTGTCAGACAGCCTGCAACTGGTGACGGACATCATCGACACGCCGCAGCTCTACTTTGACGCCTTCGCTGGCGATGACGTGCTGAACGTGCAGGAGCAGGCCACCGACCAGTACTTCACCGGCCACGCCTACTTTGTCGAGCCGGGGCAGATCGTCACCCTCCATCTGGGCAACTTCACCTACAGCGCGGTGGTGGATACCTTCGAGAGCTGGAGCGTACTGATCCCGGCCTCGGATCTGGGCCAGTTCTCCACCGGCCCGGTCGATATCACCGCTACGGTAGCGGATCGCGCCGGTAACACCGCCTTTGCCGAGGGCAGTCTGTACGTCAACCTCAACGTCGGCAGCCTCACCCTTGACTCGATCGCCGGTGACAACCAACTGAATGCGGCGGAGGGGGCGCAGGATCTGGTGATCAGCGGCGACACCGAGGATGTGCCGCTGGGCAACGGGGTGAATGTCATCCTCAACGGCAAGATCTACTTTACGACGGTGATTAATGACGCCGGTCACTGGAGCGTGACCATCCCGGCAGCGGATCTGGCGCAACTGCCGGATGGCCCGAACACCGTGGCGGTCAACACCGGCGACAGCGCGGGCAACAGTCTCGACATCACCCAGACCCTGATGGTCTATCAGGACAATTTGCCGTCGCTGCGTATCAACCCGGTCAGCGGTGACAACGTGCTGAACGGGGCGGAGGTGCAGAGTGACCAGATCATCAGCGGCACCACCCGCCATGTGCAGAGCGGCCAGACGGTGGAATTGGAGGCCGATGGCGTCACCTACAGCGCCGTGGTGCAGGCGGATGGGCGCTGGTCGCTGATCATCCCGGCGGAGGCGGTGGCGGACTTTGGCAATGGCCGCGAGGTGCTGCGCGCCAGCGTCAGTGACGTGGCTGGCAACCCGGCCAGCGCCTCGCGGGCAATCCACGTCCACAGCCACCGTGACGGCCTGAGCATCGACCCGGTCACCGGCGACAACCTGATCAACGCCAGCGAGGCAGACGGGGCGATCGCCCTGAGCGGCCACACCGAGGGGTAGCGCGCGGCGCGCTGGTGCACCTGACGCTAAACGGCCAGCACTACAGCGCCCGCGTCGGCCGGGACGGCAGCTGGTCAGCGCGCATCCCGGCGGCGGATGCAATGGCGCTGGAGGAGGGGACGGCGACGCTGACGGCCCATGTGCGTGGCGCGCATGGCCGAATGCTGTGCGCCAGAGCCACGCTCACCGTCGATCTCACCGCCCCCAGTTTGGCGCTGGCACCGGTCACTGGCGATAACCTGATTACCCTCCAGGAGGCGCAGGCGGGCTTTGCCCTGACCGGCACCGCCAGCGCGGTGGCGGCCGGGCTGCTGGTGATGATCATGCTGGATGGGGTGAGTTACCACGCGCCGGTGCAGGCGGATGGCAGCTGGACGGCCGCCATCCCGGCCGGGGCGCTGGCAGACCAACCGGCGGGCGAGTTGCCGCTGGCCATCAGCCTGAGCGATCTGGCTGGCAATCTGGCGCAGGTCAATAGCGTACTGACGCTGGCCGGGGCAGAGGAGGCGCGTGCACCTGCCGCCATTGAGAGCGCGTTGATGGCGGCACCCGCCGCGGCGGAGGTCGCGGCCACGCCCGATCAGGCTGAGGAGGGGGGCTTTATTGGCGGCCTGCGGCTGGAGAGTGTGCAGGGCGAGGCGGTGGGCGGTAGCGGCAATGATACCCTGCTGCTCACCACGGCGGAGGTGGCGCACATCGACGGCGGCGCGGGCATCGATACCCTGCTGCTGGCGGGCGAGGATCAGCACCTCGATCTGGCGGCGCTGGGGCTGAAGATTGAGCATATCGAGATCGTCGATCTCGGCCAGAGCGGTAGCAACAGTCTGGCGCTGGGCCTGCATGAGGCGCAAACCCTCAAGGACACGCCGGATGAGAGCCTGCTGATCAAGGGGGCGGCGGGCAGCCAGCTCAATCTGGTGGGCGATGGCAGCCTCTGGACGGAGAGTGGCGAGCGGCAGCTGGATGGGCTGCTCTTTGACGTTTACCACAACAGCGCGTTGGAGAGCGACAACACGCTGGGCGACGTGCTGGTGCAGCAGGGGATTGTGGTGCACCAGATCTAACATCCATCACATTAGGCCGGGGCAACCCGGCCTTTGCCATTCAACACGCCATAAAACGTTCGCTTTTTATACGGATAAAGCAGGCCGCCGGCTGGGCTGCTCGATTCAGCTCGCACAATAGATAAATTTTTCTGATGTGTCCTGGCCGCCCCTTTTTCTGTGTTAAAAGTTGTGTTTATTATGTGCACCTTAAGTTAAATTATAATAAGTTTAGTTAAATTTGTTTTTAATCAGCATTTTATAGCGGGTGTTTGCCGTTATAAACCGGTTTATTTAACAAAGTTGCATCCGTTTACATCGATGTAATAAATATTTTTTATCTCTATGATAGATTTTTTTTAAAGCAGAGCCACACTTTGAAACATATACCTAGAGGGTCGCTGACTCAAAAAAGCATCGTTTATCAATGGTCAGGACATCACTGATTATTTTTATGTAGTGTTTATTTTTTGTTCTTTGTTGCCGTGCCACACCAGATTGAGAAACCACAAAGCCACAAATTAAGTGGGCTTTAGTCAATTTTCCGCGCGTCCTACTCCCTGCTGTATGCCGGGCCACAGGCACATGGAATTTTTTCACGACGATTTGGATAAGAGGCAGCATATGGCAACCGGACAGATCCTTTCCCGCAATGAAGGCACTTTCATCTCCCAGGTTTCAGACGGCTCCCAGACGTTCTCCCTTACGGAGCCGAGCATTGTGCGCCTGAATGGCGTGCGCAGCATGGTCACCAGTTATGAGCGCGTCGGCAACGACCTGATCCTGCACATGCAGGATGGCACCACGGTGCGCTATCGCAGTTTCTTCCTGGAGGATGCCGCCGGTTACCATAGCGAGCTGGTGTTTGATGATGGCACCGGCCTGCTCGACCATGCCGTCTTTGCCGAGGCAGCCGCCCCGGCGGCACCGCTGGCGCTGGAGCCGACCTTTGTGGCGCTCGATGGCTTGGCCGCGCTAGAGTTTGCTGGCTCGGTCTTCACCCCGGCAGTGCTGGCCGGGCTGGGCGCGGTGGCGGTGGGCGGTGGGGTTGCGATTGCCGCTGGCACCGGTGGTGGCGGTGGCGGCGGGGAGGATGACGATGGCACGCCGGGTGCGACCCCGGTACTGACCCTGACGCCCGCCGCGGGCGACAACCAGCTGAATGCTTCCGAAAGCCAAAATGACCTGACCCTAACCGGCACCCTGCAAAATGCCCCGGCGGGCAGCACGGTACAGGCCACCCTGAATGGCGTCACCTATCCCGGCACCATTGGCGCGGATGGCAGCGTCTCGGTCACCATCCCGGCCTCCGCCCTCCAGGGCCTGCCGGATGGCACCAGCACCATTGGCGTCACCATCACCACCCCCACCGGCCAGACCAGCCAGACCACCATCCCGCTGATCGTTGACAAGACACCGCCCACCCTGAGCGTGACGCCCATTGCTGGCGATGGCGTGATTGACGCCACCGAGGCCAGCCAGCCGCTGACCGTCAGCGGCACCGCCTCCGCCAGCGAAGCGGGCCAGCCGGTCACCGTCAGCTTCAACGGCGTGACCTACAGTGGCACCGTGGCCGCAGACGGCAGCTGGAGCCTAACCATTCCGGCGGAGGCCCTGAGCGGGCTGGCTGATGGCGGCTACCTGATCACCACCAGCCTGAGTGATGCCGCTGGCAACACCACCACCCTGAGCCAGAGCGTGACCCTGAACGCCAGCGGCGCGGTACTGCCCACCCTGACCCTCAACCCGTTCACCGGCGACAACGTGCTGGACGCCACCGAGCGCCAGAGCGACCAGATCCTCTCCGGCACCACCAGCGGCATTGAGGCTGGCCAACCGGTCACTGTCACCCTGAATGGCGTGACCTACAGCGCCAGCGTCGGCGCGGATGGCAGCTGGAGCGTCACCGTGCCAGCCGCCGACTTGCAGGCGCTGGCGAATGGCACCACCAGCCTGACCGCCACGGCCGCCAACGCCGCCGGGCAGGGGGCAGCCGCCAGCGTGGAGCTGACCGTTTCCGTCGGCGGCAGTGAGCCAAGCGTGACCCTCAACCCGTTCGCTGGCGACAACGTGCTGGATGGCACCGAGAGCCAGAGTGACCAGACCCTCTCCGGCACCACCAGCGGCATTGAGGTCGGCCAGCCGGTCACCGTCACCCTGAACGGCATCACCTACACCACCACCGTCGGCGAGGGCGGCAGCTGGAGCGTCACCGTGCCAGCCGCGGACTTGCAGGCGCTGACTGATGGCACCACCACCCTGACCGCCAGCGCCACCAACGCCGCCGGGCAGGGGGCAAGCGCCAGTGTGGATCTGACCGTGGCGACGGGCGGCGGCGGTGAACCGACCCTGACGCTCGCGCCGTTCGCCGGCGACAACGTGCTGGATGCCACCGAAAGCCAGAGTGACCAGACCCTCTCCGGCACCACCACCAATGTCACCGCTGGCCAGGTGGTGCTGGTCACCCTTGGCAGCAACAGCTACACCGCGGTAGTGGCGCAGGATGGCACCTGGAGCGTCAATGTGCCGTCTGCTGATTTGCAGGCGCTGGCGAGCGGCGACCTTACCCTGAGCGCGGTGGTCAACACGGCCAACGGCCAGCAGGCCACCGCCAGCGCGACCATTACGGTAGAGGCCGCGGCGGTCGATCCGACCCTGACCCTCAACCCGTTCACCGGCGACAATATCCTGACCGAAGAGGAGAGCAACAGCACCCAGACCCTCTCCGGCACCACCACCGGCATTGAGGCCGGGCAGACCGTTACCCTCACCCTGAACAACAAAACCTACACCGCCACCGTCGGCGAAGATGGCAGCTGGAGCACCACGGTGCCAGCGGCCGATCTGGCGCTGATCCCAAGCGGTGACGCCACCCTGACCGCCACGGTCACGACGCTGGAGGGCACCGAAGTCACCAACAGCCTGCCACTGGTGATCACTGCCAACGGGCCTGACCCGGTGCCAACCCTGAGCCTTGATCCCTTCGCGGGCGACAATGTGCTGAGCGGCGCGGAGAGCCAGCTGGCGCAGGCGCTGACCGGCACCACCACTGGCGTGGAGGCGGGCCAGACGGTGACCCTGACGTTGAATGGTGAAACCTACAGCGCGCTGGTCTCTGCGGATGGCAGCTGGCGCATTCTGGTGCCAGCGGCCGATCTGGCGGCGCTGGCGGCGGGCGAGCAGACGCTGGATGTCAGCGTCACCAACCTCAACGGTCAGCAGGCCACCGCCAGCCAGACCCTGACGGTCGAGGCCCCCGCTGAACTGCCCACAATTGCCCTGAATGTCATTGCCGGGGATAACGTCCTGACCAGCGGCGAAGCGCAAACTGAGCAGCTGGTGAACGGCACCACCACCAACGTCGAGGCCGGACAGACGGTCTCGGTGGCGTTTGGCACCCTCTTCACCGTGCAGGCCACGGTACAGGCCGATGGCAGTTGGAGCGCGCCGCTGACCGCCAGCCAACTGCAATCGCTGATTGGTGCCGGTGACAGCCTCGCCGTGACCGCCACGGTCACCGATCAGGCCGGTACGGCAGCCACCGCCAGCAGCAACCTGATTATCCAGCCGGATGCCCCCTCCATCACCCTGGACGCCTTCGCCGGCGACAACGTGCTGAGTGGGGACGAGGCGGCCGTTGCCCAGACCCTCTCCGGCACCACCACCGGCGTCGAAGCGGGCCAGACCGTGACCCTGACGCTGGGCGGCAACAGCTACACCGCCAACGTAGGAGAAGATGGCCGCTGGAGCGTCGAGGTGCCAGTGGCCGATCTGGCTGGGCTGGTGACCGGTGACCTGATTGCCGCCACCGTCAGCAACCTCGCTGGCCTGCAGGCCAGCGCCAGCAACACCCTGACCGTCGATGCCGCGCTCCCCTCCTTGACCCTGGATCCCTTCGCGGAAGACAACATCCTGACCGAGGATGAAACCGGCACCGCGCAAGCGGTGAGCGGCGCGACCACCGGCGTGGAGGCGGGGCAGAGCGTCAGCGTGACGCTGAATGGCCGCACCTACACCACCACCGTCAATGAGGATGGCAGCTTCACGGTGGACGTCCCGGCGGCCGACCTGCTGCTGCTCAGCAATGGACAGGCGCTGCTGACCGCTACCGTCACCAACCTCGCCGGGGAGAGCACCAGCGCCAGCGAGCCAGTGACCGTAAACTTCACCACCGAGCGCCTGACGCTCGATCCGATCACCGCCGATAACCAGATCAACGCCGCCGAGGCGGCCGCGGGCTTCACCATCAGCGGCAGCGCGCCGGATCTGGCAGCTGGTACGCCAGTGACCATCACCCTCGGTGATCGCACCTTCACCGCCACGGTGAATGAGCAGGGCACCTGGAGCGCGCCGGTGGGGGCCAATGCCTTGGTTGGCCTGCCGGATGGCACCCAGACCCTGACCGTCAGCGCACCGGGCAGCGCGCCGATCACCGCTGACATCGGCGTCTTTATCCAGAATCAGGCCAACTTCAACGTGCAGGTCAACGCGCCGTTTGAAGACAGCGTCCTGACCGGCAACGAGGCGGCCACTGACCAGCTGCTGACCGGCTCCACCGGCATCACCGGGGCCGGGCAGAACGTGGTGGTGACCGTCAATGGCATCAACTACACCGCCACCGTCACGGAGGAGGGCAACTGGACGGTCAACATCCCGGCCGCCGCCCTGCAAGCCATCACTGGCGACACCAGCCAGATCACCGTGCAGGCCACCGACGTGGCGGGCAACACCGCCAGCGGACAGGCCAGCTTTGACGTGGCGTTCGGCAACGCGGTGGTGACGCTGGATCCGATCGCGGAAGATAACCGCATCAACGCCACCGAGGCGGCCGCGGGCGTTACCATCACCGGCAATGCCGGGGCAGAGGCCGCTGGCCTGCCGATCACTGTGGCCCTGAACGGCCAGAACTACAGCGGCACCGTCAACCCGGATGGCAGCTGGTCGGTGCCGATTCCCGCCACCGATCTGCTGAACCTGCCGGATGGCACCACCACCCTGACCGCTGCCGTGGCGGGTAATCCGCCCGCCAGCGTCGATCTGGGCATTTTTGTGCAGAACCTGCCCGCCCCAATCACCGCCACGCCGTTTACGGATGGCGTGCTGGATGCTGATGAAGCCGCCACTGACCAGATCGTCACCGGCACCACCGGCGTGGCCGGGGCAGGCCAGATCGTCAGCGTGAACCTGGGCGGCACCGACTACCCGGCCACCGTGGATGAGAACGGCAACTGGAGCGCCACCCTACCAGCCACCGCGTTGCAGGCACTGCCAGAGGGCACCACGCCGCTGACCGTGACCGCCACCGACGCCGCAGGCAACAGCAACACCGCCACCACCAATGTCGAGGTGGATCAGGTGCCAGCCGCCATCACCCTCGATCCGCTCGGGGGTGACAACATCGTCAATGCCGATGAGGCGGCGGCGGGCCTGACCGTGAGCGGCAGCGCCGCCGGGCTGGCGGAGGGCGATCAGCTGACCATCGCGGTCGGCGGCCAGACCTACACCACCCCGGTGCTGGCGGATGGCACCTTCAGCTTTGATTTGCCTACCGAAGATGTGCAGAACTGGACTGGCAACCCGCTGACCCTGACCGTCACCACGCCGGAGGGCGAAGTGACCAGCGTCGAGATTGGCAACTATGTGCAGAACACCCTCGCGCCGACGCTGGAGACGCCGTTTGGCGACAATGTGCTGACCGCCGAGGAGGCGGCGCTTGATCAGGTGCTGACCGGCACCACCGGCGCCATCGGGGCCGGGCAGGGCGTCACCGTGACGCTGGGCGACAACACCTACACCGGCAGCGTGGATCAGGCTGGCAACTGGAGCGTCACGCTGCCTGCCACCGACCTGCAAGCGCTGGAAGATGGCACCGCCACCCTGACGGTGACCGTGACTGACGCCGGTGGCAACACCAACAGCACCGACTTCACGCCGACCGTGGCCGTCACCGCACCAACCTTGACGCTGGATGCCATCGCGGGCGACAACCTGATCAACTTTGCCGAAGGCTCGGCGGATATCACCGTCAGCGGCACCTCTTCCGTCAACAACGGCACGGTCACGGTAACGCTGGGCACCCAGACCTTCACCGCCCAGACCGCCGACGGGGGTGCCTGGAGCCTGACCATCCCGGCCGACACCCTGACGGCGGCGGGTGCCTTCCCGGATGGCACCTACCCGCTGACCGCCACCATCACCGATGCCAATGGCAACACCACTACCACCACGCAGGATCTGGTGATCAACGCCGACTCCGCCTCCCTGCCGACCCTGACCATCACTGGCTTTGGCAGCGGCGACACGGTGCTGGATGGCGCGGAGCACCAGGTGGCGCAGACCCTGAGCGGCACCACCACCAACGTTGAGGCGGGCCAGCTGGTGACCCTGACCCTCAATGAGCAGACCTACACCACTACCGTGCAGGGCGACGGCAGCTGGAGCGTGATTGTGCCCGCCGACGCGGTGGCCGCGCTGCCAGCTGGGGCTGGCTCCCTGACCGCCGCCGTCTCTGACAGTGCTGGCAACGCCGCTGACCCGGCCACCTTTGACTTTAGCGTCGAGGAGACCCTCACCGGCATCGCCATCGACACCATTTCGGATGACAACCGCATCAACGCGCTGGAGGCCAATGGCGATCTGGTGGTGCAGGGGGCGACCACCAACGTGCCGGAAGATACGCAGGTGGCGCTGGCACTGGGTGGCCGCACCTACTTCGCCCGCACGCTGGCGGGGGGCCGCTGGAGCATCACTGTGCCAGCCGCCGATGTGCAGGCGCTGGGCGATGGCCCGACGGAGGCGGTGGTCACTACCACCGACGTGCAGGGCGATACTCTCACCGGCACGCTGGCGCTGACCCTCTACGTCAACCCGCTGCCGGTGGCGACCGTGGATACGCCGTTTGGCGATGGTTATCTCAATGCGCAGGAGGTGGCAACCGATCAGGTGCTCACCGGGCGCACCGGCGTCACCGGGGCCGGGCAGACGGTGCAGGTGACGCTCAATGGCACCGAGCTGACCGGCACGGTGGACAACAACGGCAACTGGAGCGTCACAGTACCGGCAGTGCTGTTGCAGGCACAGAGCGGCAACGTGGCGATCGCGGTGCAGGTGGCGGATGCCGCTGGCAACGTCAGCAATGCCCAGGCAACCGTGACCGTGGATACCACCGCGCCGACCGTGACCCTCAATGCGCTGGCGGGCGATGACATCCTCAACGCCGCCGAACAGGCAGTGCCGCTGGTGATCAGCGGCACCAGCAGCGGCGGCACCGCTGGGCAGACCGTCACCGTCGTCCTGAATGGCGTGTCATACAGCGGCGAAGTGCAGGCAAGCGGCAACTGGCAGGTCACCGTACCGGCCACCGATCTGGCGGTGCTGACCAATGGTGGCCTGACCGTCACCGCCACGCTGGCCGATGCGGCCGGCAACCCGGCCACCGACAGCCGCGCCCTGACAGTCAACAACACCCTCGGCGGGCTGGCCTTTGATACCCTCTCCGGCGACAACGCCCTCAATGCCACCGAGGCGGGCCTGCCGCTGGTGATCAGCGGCACCACCGTCAATGTGGCGGCGGGCAGCACCGTCACCATCACCGCGGGCGGGGAGACCTACACCGCGCTGGTCACCAACACCGGCAGCTGGAGCACCAGCATCCCGGCCACTGCCTTTGCCGATGGCCCCAACGCCATCACCGCCACCGTCACCGACAGCGCGGGCACGGCGCAGAACGCCACCACCTCGCTGGATGTGCATGTCACTAACCTGCCGCAGGCGACCCTCGACCCACTGCCAGCCCTGAATGCTGATGCCGCGCAGAACCCGCTGGTGATCACCGGCGATACCGGTGTGGCGGGCGATGGGCAGTCGGTCACCGTTACCCTGAATGGCCAGACCTACACCGGGCTGGTGGCGGGGGATGGTAGCTGGAGCGCCACGATACCCGCCGATGACCTGGCGGATCTGCCGGATGACGGCTACCCGGTCACCGTGACGGTGACCGACGTGGCGGGCAACATCAGCACCACCGCCGGCCAGCTGGTGGTGGACACCGCCGCGCCGGGGCTGTCACTGGATCCGATCGCCGGTGATAACATCATCAACGCCGCGGAGCTGGCGGCGGGCATCACCCTGAGCCTGACCACCGAACCCAACAATCTGGTGACCGCCACCATTAACGGGCAGGTCTTCAGCACCACCGCCGATGGGAATGGCGCGTGGAGCGCGCAGATCCCACCGGAGGCGCTGGTCGGGCTGGCGGATGGCACCTATCAGGTGGTCGTCACCAGCCAGGACAGCGTCGGCAACGTCACCAGCGTGACCCAATCCTTCACGCTGGCGGCCACCGCACTGCCCACCCTAACGCTCAATGCCTTCGCTGTGGACAACGTGCTGGATGGCGCGGAGCGTAGCGTTGACCAGCTGCTGAGCGGCACCACCACCAACGTGCAGCCTAACCAGACGGTGACCGTCACCCTCGGCAGCCAGACTTACACCGCCCTTGTGCTGGCGGATGGCAGCTGGAACCTGACGGTGCCTGCCTCTGACCTGCAACTGCTGGCCGCTGGCGCGATTACGCTGGATGCCAGCGTCAGTGATCTGGCTGGCAACCCGGCCACCGCCACCAGCGAGATCACCGTCAATACCGGCGTCGATTCGCTGGCAATTAACCTGCTCTCCGGCGACGGCTATTTGAATATCGATGAGGCGGCGGCGGGCCTGACGGTCAGCGGCGCGGCCACCGGCGTGACCGGCGGCGCGGCAGTGACCGTCACCTTCAATGAGCAGACCTACACCGCCGACGTGAACGGCGATGGCACCTGGAGCGTGGTGATCCCGGCTGAAGCGCTGACCGGGCTGGCGGATGGTGCCTATACCCTGACCGCCACCACCCCCGGCAATGACGGCACGCCAATCACCGCCAGCCAGGATCTCAACGTCCTGATCAATAACCCGCCGGTGGTCGTCAGCGATCCGGCCTTTGGTGACGGCTTCCTGAACATCACCGAGGCGGCGAACGGCGCGACGCTGAGCGGCCAGACCGGCGTCACTGGCGTCGGGCAGAGCGTCAGCGTCAACTTGGGTGGGCAGACCTTCACCGGCACGGTGGATGAGAATGGCCTGTGGCGCGTTGATATCCCCTCCGGCACCCTGCAAACCCTTACCGATGGGCTGGTGAACTACAGCGTGCAGGTGAGTGACGTGGCGGGCAACCTCGCCAACACCACCGGTGCCTTCACCGTTGACATCACCCCGCCGGGCCTCAACATCGGGCCGTTGACCGCCGATAACATCGTCAACCAGACCGAGGCGGCGGGCGCGCTGACCCTGAGCGGCACCTCCGCCGACATCCCGCGCAATGGCGCGCCCGGTGCGACGGTCAACGTGACGCTCAACGGCCAGTCCTACAGCGGCACCGTCACCGAGGAGGGCACCTGGAGCATCCCGCTGGAGCCGGGCGTGCTGGCGGGCCTGCCCAACGGCAGCTATGACATCGTCGCCTCCATCACCGACAGCGCGGGCAACCGCACCGAGGTGACCAGCAGCGTCACCCTCGCCACTGACCCGGCCAGCACGCCGGAGCTGGTGTTCAACGTCTTCGCGGGCGATGACATCCTGAATGGGGCCGAGCAGAACACCGCCCAGACCCTCAGTGGCTTCGCCTATAACGTCGAGCAGGGGCAACTCGTCACCCTGACCCTCAATGGCCGCACCTACACCGCCGAGGTGATGAGCGACAACAGCTGGAGTGTGCAGGTGCCAGCCAATGACCTGCGCCTGCTGACCAACGGTGACGTCACCGTCACTGGCACGGTGCAGGATGTGGCGGGCAACGTCGCCACCGGCGAGCGCACCTTTGAGGTGAACCTCGATCTGGGCGGCATCAGCCTCAACACCCTGGCAGGCGACAACCGCCTGAACGTGCAGGAGAGCGCCGCCGGGCTGGAGATCAGCGGCACCACCCAGGGCGTGGCGGCCAACACCCCGGTCACCATCACGTTGGGCGGCCAGACCTACAACGCCACCACCAATGAGCTGGGCAACTGGCTGGTGCTGGTGCCGCAGTCGGCGCTGGTTAACCTGGCCGACGGGCCGCAGACCGTGGAGGCGACCACCACCGATGCCGGCGGCAATCTGGTCAGCAACAGCAGCACCCTGACAGTGTTCCTGCAAAACCTGCCGCAGCCGACCATCGATACGCCGTTTGGTGATGGCATCGTCGGCAGCGCCGACGCCGCACTGCCGCAGACCCTGACCGGCAACACCGGCACCACCGGCGCGGGCCAGAGCGTCACTGTCACGCTGGGCGGCGTGCTCTATGACGGCACCGTCGATGAGAACGGTGTCTGGAGCGTCACCATCCCGGCCCAGACGCTCAATGGCCTGCCGGATGGCACGACCAGCATTGATGTCACCGTCAGCGATCTTGGCGGCAATACCGCCAGCACCAGCATCCCGGTGCAGCTGGACTTCAGTGCGCCGCTGCTCACCCTGGATAGCATCACCGGCGATGACCTGCTCAATGCTGCCGAGATCGCCAGCGGCGTGCCTATTTCCGGCACCGGCTCGGAGGTGGGGCAGCTGGTCAGCGTGCTGTTTAACGGCAATACCTACACCGCCGAGGTGCAGCCGGGCGGGGCGTGGAGCCTCACCCTGCCATCCACGGCACTGGTTAACCTGGCGGATGGCCCCTACACCCTGAGCGTCACCCTGACGGACGGGGCTGGCAACCCGACCACCATTGATCGGGTCGTTACGCTGGATGGCAACGCTGCCAACCTGCCAACCCTGACCATCGACAGCTTCGCCGGTGATGACATCGTCAACGGGGCCGAGTCGCGCACAGCCCAGCTGATCAGCGGTACTACCGAGAACGTGGAGGCGGGGCGCAGCGTCCTGATCACCCTCGGCGCGGGCAGCTATACGGCGCAGGTGCAGGCGGGCGGGGTGTGGTCGGTGAGCGTGCCAGCCACCGATCTCGCGCTGGTCAGCAACGGCGCGCAGACCATCAGCGCTACCGTCACGGATCTGGCTGGCAACCCGGCTACCGCCACCCGTGACGTCACCTTCAACAACGCCGAGGGCGGACTGAGCATCGACCCGGTCACCGGCGACAACCTGATCAACGCCGTGGAGGCGGCCGGGGCGATTGTCATCAGCGGCTCGAGCGCCAACGTGCCAGAGGGCGGGGCGGTCACCCTGACCTTCAACGGCAATGAGTACACCGCCGTGGTCGGCCCGCAAGGGGGCTGGAGCGTCACCGTGCCGGTGGAGGACACCGCGCTGCTGACCGACGGCAACCTGCTGCTGACCGCCACCGCCACCGATGCTGGCAATACCCCGCTCACCGCCAGCGTCACCGTGGGCGTGTTTGTCGATGCCCTGCCAGCGCCGACCATTGACACACCGTTTGCCGATGGCCTGCTGAGCCGCGCCGAGGCCACCAACGTGGCCGGGCAGAGCCTCTCTGGCACCACCGGTATCACCGGTGATGGGCAGCGTGTCACTGTCACCCTCGGCGGCCAGACCATTACCGCCGACGTCGATAGCAATGGCACGTGGAGCGCCACCCTGCCAGCCAGCCTGCTGAGCGGGCTGGGCGAAGGCCCGACCACCGTAACGGTCAACGCCATCGACGCCGCGGGCAACAGCGTACCGAGCGAAAGCACCTTCACCGTTGACTTCACGCCGCCGACCTTGACGCTGCAACCGATCTCCGATGACAACGTGCTGGTCAACACCGACACCAGCACCACCGTTACCGGCTCCTCGGATGCCATCGGCCAGACCGTGGTACTGACGCTGTTTGGCGTGCCCTACCAGGCCGAAGTGCAGCAGGATGGCAGCTACACCTTCTTCCTCAGCGGCCTGAACCAGCAGCCAAACGGCATCTACCCCTACAGCATCAGCGTGACCGATGCGGCGGGCAACGTCACCACCCTCAACGACGAGCTGCGCGTGGCGCGTAACCTGGACATCGCCATTACCCGCGATGCCTTTACTGGCGATGATGTGATCAACGGCGCGGAAGTGCTGGTGCCGCAGACCATCAGCGGCAGCACCGTGGGCGTCGAGGCGGGGCAGCTTGTCACCGTCAACTTCAATGGCACCGACTACACCACCGAGGTCACCGCCGGTGGCGGCTGGAGCCTTGTCCTGCCGCAGGGCGCGCTGGCCGGGCTGGCGAATGGCGACAGCGTCATCATCGCCACCAGCGTCAGTGACATCTACGGCAACACCGCCGTCCAGAGCGGCTCGGTTACCGTTAACCTGGATGTGGGCGGCATCGCCTTCGATCCGGTCTCCGGCGACAACTTCATCAACGCCAACGAGGCGACCGCCGATGTCACCCTGAGCGGCGTGGCCACCAACGTGGCCGAAGGGGCGATTGTCACGCTGGCGCTGGATGGTCAGAGCTACATCGCGGCGGTGGGGCCGAACGGCGCCTGGAGCATCACCGTGCTGGCGGCAGACGTGGCCCGCCTGCCGGATGGCACGGTGCCGCTGACCGCCAGCGTCACGGATCTGGGCGGTAACCTGATCACCCAGACCGTTGACATCGGCGTGCACATCACCAACCTGCCGGCCCCGGTCATTAGCAGCCTGTTTGGTGATGGGGTGCTCAACAGCGCGGACGCCACCGCTGACCAGACTCTCTCGGGCACCACCGGCGTCAGCGGCAATGGGCAGAGCGTGGATGTAGTGTTGAATAACGTCACCTACAACGCGGATGTGGACCCGGATGGCAGCTGGACGGTGACGATTCCGTCTGACGACCTGCAAGATTTGCAGGATGGGCCAAACGCCGTCACCGTCACCGCGCGGGATGCGGCGGGCAACCTCAACCAGACCACCGGCAACGTCACCGTGGACTACACCTTGCCGGTGCTGGTGGTCAACCCGGTGAGCGGCGACAACGTGCTGAATGGCGCGGAAGCGCAGGCCGCCTTTGATGTCAGCGGCACCACCGATCCGGCCGAAGTGGGCCGCACCGTGACGGTGCTGCTCAACAGCGTCACTTACCAGACGACAGTGCAGGGCGATGGCAGTTGGCTTGTCACCATCCCGACTGGCGCGCTGACCGGCGTGACGGCGGCCAGCGTGCCGCTCTCCGTCAGCCTCACTGATGCCGCTGGCAACAACAGCACCGTCAATAACCCGCTGACGCTGGTGACCGGCACACCGTTGCCGCAGATCAATACCCCGCTGGACGACAGCTACCTCGGCCTTGCCGAGGCCTCCCAGCCGCAGACCCTGACCGGCAACAGCGGGGTGGCGGGGGCGGGCCAGACCGTTACCGTCACCCTCAACGGCGAGACCTACCCGGCCACCACGGATGAGGCAGGCAACTGGAGCGTGACCCTGGCACCAGAGGTGCTGCAAAGCCTGCCAGAGGGCATCCAGCAGGTGCTGGTGAATGTCACCGATGCCGCTGGCAACCAGGGCAGCGCGCAGAGCGCCCTGACCGTCGACTTCACGGTGCCGGTGCTCAACGCCACCACCATCAGCGGCGATAACGCCATCAACGCCGCCGAGTCCACCCTGCCAGTCACCATTATCGGCAGCACGGATCCGGCCGAAAGCGGCCAGCCGGTCAGCGTGCTGTTCAATGGCACCACCTACACCACGCTGGTGCTGGGCGATGGCAGCTGGAGCATCGACCTGCCGATTGAGGTGACCCAGGATCTGGCCGATGGCACCTATCCGGTCGAGATCACCCTGACTGACGCCGCCGGCAATATCTCCGCGCCACAGACCCTGACCCTGACCGTGGATGCCTCTGACGCCAACCTGCCGACCCTGACCGTTACGGCGGTCGCTGGCGATAACTTCATCAATCAGGCGGAGGCGGCGGCCGATGTCACCATCACCGGCAGCAGCACCAACCTGGAGGAGGGCCGCCCGGTCACCGTGACCCTGAATGGCCTAAGCTATGGCGGCACGGTGGGCGTGGACGGCACATGGAGCGTGCTGGTGCCGCAGGCGGATATCGCCAACCTGCAAGATGGCGCGCAGACCCTGACCGTCACCTCCTCGGATGCCAGCGGCAACCCGGCCAACAACATCGGTGAGTTCACCGTGGCGGCGCAGGCCGCCAGCCTGCCGCTGATCACCCTCAACGCCGTGGCGGGCGATGGCATCATCAATACGCTGGAGGCGCAGGCTGACGTCACCATCAGCGGCAACAGCCAGCGCCTGCCAGAGGACAGCCTGCTGACCGTCACCCTCAGCAGCGGCCCCAGCTACCAGACGCAGGTCGCCGCCGACGGCAGCTGGAGCGTGCTGGTGCCGCCAACGGATATCGCGCTCTCCCCATCAGGCACCACGCTCGACATTAGCGTCACTGCCACCGATGCCGCCGGTAACACCGGCACCGGCAGCACCAGCGTGCTGGTGGATACCGCCACACCGGCCCTGAGCGTGAATACCAGCGCCGGGGTCGATCTGGCGATCAATCAGGCCGAGGCGGCGGTTGGCCTGACGGTCAACGGCACCACCGAGCCGAACATCAACGTCGCGGTGCAGTTCAATGGCACCACCTACAGCGTGGCATCGGGTGACGATGGGCAGTACAGCGTGCTGATCCCAGCGGGCGACCTGCAACTGATTACCGCCAATGGCCCGCTGCCGCTGACGGTATCGATAGTGGATGCCAGCGGCAATACCATCAGCCAGAGTGTGGATCTGACGGTGGCCTTCAACGCACTGCCGACCCTGACCCTCGACACGCCGTACACGGATGGGCTGGTCAATATCGCCGAGGCAACGAGCGACTTCACCCTGACCGGCAGCGTCACCAATCTGGCGGCGGGCAGCACGGTCAACGTCACGCTGGGCGACTTCACCACCACCGGCACCGTCAACGGTGACGGCACCACCTGGAGCGCGCTGATCCCGGCTGGCAGCCTGACCACGCTGGGCGATGGCCTCTATGCGTTGCAGGTCTCTGCCACCGATGTCTATGGCAACGTGGCCTCCACCGATACCAGCGTCGAGCTGCTGGTGACCACCGCGCCGGCCATCGGCTTCAACCTGCTGTTTGGCGATGGGCTGCTGAATGCCGCCGAGGCCACCACCGATCAGGTGATCAGCGGCACCACCGGCCTCACCGGGCCGGGGCAGACCGTGGCGCTGACCCTTGATGGCACGGCAGTGGATGTGACGGTCGATGAAAATGGCGTCTGGAGTGCCACCCTGACCGCCGCCCAGTTGGGCGATCTGGCGGATGGCACCCACACGCTGGCGCTGACCGCCTCTGATCGCGCTGGCAACAGCGCACAGAACAGCGTTGATTTCGCCTCCATCGTTGACACCCTGCCAGCCCCGACCTTCGATGTGCCGTTTGGCGATGGCATCATCAATGCCACTGAGGCGGCGCAGGGCGGAGAGTTCACCGGCACCACCGGCATTGTGGGTGCGCAGACCGTGACGGTGAACATCAACGGCACGCTCTACACGGCGGAGGTGGACACCGACACCGGCAACTGGCGGCTGCCGCTGCCGGCGGAGGTGCTGACCGCACTGCCGGATGGCGAGTGGCTCGGCACCGTGACGGTCACGGATGGCGCAGGCAACAGCGCCACCATTGGTGGCTCAATCACCGTTGCCGTCAATAATCTGCCGCAGGCAATCCTGAATGCGCCATTTGGCGACCTGCTGCTCAACAATGCGGAGGCCACGGCCGGGCAGACCCTGACCGGCGAAACCGGGCTGGCGAACCCTGATGGCACCGTGACGGTTACCGTGAGCATCGATGGCGGGGCGCCAATCGCGGCAGACGTGGATGTCAACGGCTTCTGGAGTCTGGATTTGGCACCGGAGTTGCTGCTCGCGCTGGCAGAGGGGCCTCATACCCTGAGCGTCACCGCCGCCGACTTCGCGGGCAACAGCAACACCAGTGCGCCGCTGACCTTTGTCGCCAGCCTGGCTGGGCCGGCACCGGTCATCGACACGCCGTTTGGCGATGGCCTGCTGAGCATCAATGAGGCCGCGGGCGCCCTGACGTTGACCGGCAACACCGGTGAACCCGCGCCGGGTGAGAGTGTGCAGTTGACACTGGATCTCAATGGCGTGACCTACACCGGCACGGTAGAGGACAACGGCGACTGGACGGTGACCCTACCGGCGGGCGCACTGCGCTACCTGCCGGATGGCCAGCATGAGCTGGAGGTGACCATCACCGATCAGGCGGGCAACAGCGCCACCGAGACCGCCACCTTTACCTCTGACCAGACTGCGCCGCTGCCGGCCTTCTCCGTGGCTTCTGGCACGGGGATACTGGACAACGCCGCCGTTGTGAACGGCGCGACCTTCACCGGCACCACCGGCGAGATTGGGGCGGGCCAGAGCGTAGTTCTGACGCTCGGCACCGAGACCTACACCGCCAGCGTGGATGAGAGTGGCAACTGGTCAGTGTCGTTCGCGGCCGGTGAACTGGCCTCGGTTGCACAGGGCAACCAGCCGCTGATCCTGACGGCGACCGATGCCGCCGGTAACAGCGCCACCATCAACGATGTGATCTTCGTTGATACCACGGTGCCGGTCATCACCGTCACCACCTTCTCGGCCGGGACGACCCTGGAATACCTGGAGAGCTTCGATACCCAGACCCTGACCGGCACCACCACCAACGCGGAACCGGGCGACATCGTCACCGTCAGCATCGGCAACCTCTCCACCACCGGCGTGCTGGCAGCGGATGGCAGCTGGTCAGTTAACGTGACACCGGCGCAACTGGCCGGGCTGGGGGCGGCGGGCGGCGTGATTAACGTCTCCATCACCGATCTGGCGGGCAACGTCGGCAACACCAGCCTGACCGTGGCGGTCGATCTCACCCCGCCGCCGGATCCGCTGCTGATTGTCGGCGCGATCGGCGGTGATAACATCATCAACGCCGGCGACACCACCCTGCCGGTCACCGGCAGCTTCGCCAACCTGCTGCCAGACAGCACCGGCACCATTACGCTGACGCTGGCGGATGGCACCGTGATTGGCAGCGTAGGGATCTCTGGGGCGGCGGGCGACTGGACGGCACAGGTTGACGCTACCCTGATCCCGGAGGGCAACGACACCCTGACTGCCACCCTGACCACCAGCGCAGGCCAGACCCTGACCGGCAGCGTCGATGTGCTGGTGGATCGCACGCCGCCGACCCTGACGCTCAACCCGTTCACCGGCGACAACGTGGTCAACGCCAGCGAGGAGAACAGCAGCCAGACCATCAGCGGCACTGCTTCCACCAGCGAGGCAGGGCAGATTGTCTCCATCACCTTTAACGGCACTACCTACCGGGCGGCGGTGCAGGCCAACGGCAACTGGTCGGTGAACATCTCAAGCGGTGCCTTGCAGGCGCTGGATGACGGCACCTACCCGATGGTCGCCACCCTGACCGATGCCGCCGGCAACACCACCAGCCAGTCCCAGGATGTGGTGCTGGACACCAGCGCGCCGCTGATCACCGTGGATGCGCTGCTGGGCGTCAACATCCTGAATGCCGCCGACATCCTGATTGGCCAGGTGCTGACCGGTACTGCCGTAGGGGCCGAGAACCAGACCATCGGCCTCTATCTGGGCGATGCCAACCCGATCGCCACCGCAGTGGTGCAATCGGATGGCACCTTTACCCTTGACCTGACGCCAGAGGTGCTGGGCAGCCTGACTGAGGGCACGCTAGTGTTCGGCCTGCGCGTCAGCGATGTGGCGGGCAACCAGACCGAAGCCACCCTGACCGTCAACAAGGTTGTCAATCAGGCGCTGAACCTGGTGGTGGACTCGGTGTTTGGCGACAACACGCTGAACGCGCTGGACACCACGGTGGCGCAGACCATCAGCGGGGTGGCGACCTCCGCTGGCGTCGGGGCAACGGTCTCCGTCAACCTGGGCGGCACCAACCTGACCGCAGCGGTCGGCCAGAATGGCCAGTGGGCGATTGTAGTACCGCCAAGCGTGCTGCAAGCCCTGACGGATGGCGATTTGGCGGTCAACGTCACCCTGACGGACGCCGCCGGCAACAGCCGCAGCGTCAGCCAGACCGTGACCACCATCATCAATAATGTGCCGGTGATTGGTGACCTGACCGGCCTGTTTGGCGGTGACAATCTGCTCAACGTCGCCGAGGCGGCGGTCAACCAGACCGTCAGCGGCGTGGTGACGGCGGCCACGGGTTCGACCGTCAATGTCACACTCGGTACTCGCAGCTATCAGGGCACTGTGGCGGCGGATGGCAGCTTCAACGTGCTGATCCCGGCGGTGGATCTCGCCACGCTGGCGGTGGGCAACACCAACCTTGGCGTCACTGTGGTTGACCCGGCGGGCAACGTCGCCTCCACCACGGCGAGCATTGGCGTGTTTAACCTGCAGCCGACCATCACCCTCAACCCGATCTTCAACAACGGCATCCTCAATGCCGCCGATGCGCTGGTGAACCAGACCATCAGCGGGATAGTGACCAACGCCGCGCCGGGCAGCAGCGTGACGCTGGCGGTTGGCAACAGCACCGTCAATGCCACGGTGGGCAACAACGGCACCTTCACCGCCACCGTGACGCCTGACATCTTGGGCACCCTGGTCGATGGCCCGCTGACGGTAAACGCCACCCTGAACGGTGCGTCGGGTAATACCGCCACCGCCAGCGGGCTGCTGACGGTGGATGTCACGCCGCCGGTGATTACCCTCAACCCGCTGTTTGGCGATGGCCTGCTGAACGCCGCGGATGCGCTGGTCACCCAGACGCTGAGTGGCGTGGTCAGTGGCGCCGAGGCCGGGGCGCGCGTGGCGGTAACCATTGGCAACCAACAACTGGTCACCACCACCGCGGCAGATGGCAGCTTTAACCTCGGCATCACGCCCTCCGTACTGCGCACCCTGACGGATGGCAACCTCTCCGTGGGCGTAACGGTGACGGATGCCGCGGGCAACAGCAACAGTACCACCGGCACCGCGCTGGTCGGCATCACCAACCTGCCGACCCTGACGGTTGACCCGCTGTTTGGCGGCGACAACGTGCTGAGTCTGGTCGAGTCGCTGGTGACCCAGACCGTCAGCGGGACAGTGACCAACGCGGCAGCGGGCACCACGGTCAACATCAACGTGGGCAACATCACCACCACCGCGGCGGTTGACCAGAATGGCCGCTTCAGCGCCGCGCTGACGCCGGACATCCTCGGCACCCTGCTGAATGGTAACCTGACGCTCGGCGTCTCCCTGAGTGACCCGGTCGGCAACGTCGCCAGCTTCAGCACCGGGGTGCGCGTCGGCACCAGCCCGGCCACCGTGCCGACCGTGACGCTGAACACTATCTTTGGCGATGGCGTGCTGAGCGCGGCGGATCTCGCTACCGCCCAAACCATCAGCGGTACTACCACCAACGCGGCGACCGGCTCCAACGTCAGCGTCACGCTGGGGGGCAGCACCTACACCACCACCGTGGGCAACAGCGGCACCTGGAGCCTGACGGTGCCCACCAGCGCGCTGGCGGCGCTGGCCAACGGCAACCAGGCGGTAGTGGCGACGGTGACCAACACCTACGGCAACACGGCCACCGCCAATGGCTCGGTCAGCGTCATCGCCCAGACCCCGCCGACCGTGACCTTGACCTCGGTGTTTGGCGATAACGCCATCAGTGCGGCGGATTCGCATCAGGCGCAGACCATCACCGGCACCACCACCAACGCGGAAGGTTCTATCGTCAGCGTGACGCTGGGGACGCAGACCTTCACCACCACGGTGGCCTCTAACGGCACCTGGAGCCTGTCGGTGCCGTCCACCACCCTGATCGCGTTGCCGGATGGCAACTATAACGTCACCGCCAGCGTCACCAACGCCGCCAACCTGACTGGCAGCAGCAGCGCCGCGGTGCAGGTGATCACCCATACCACGCCAACGGTGACGCTCAACAACTTCTTCGGCGGCGACGGCTACCTGAACCTGAGCGAGGCCAACGCCGGGCAGACCATCAGCGGCACCTCCACCAACGCGGTGGGTGGCACCGCCACCGTCACCGTAGCCGGGGTGAACCACACCGCCACGGTGGCGGCGAATGGCACCTGGAGCGTCACGCTGGCCCCGGCAGAGCTGCGCGCCATCGCGGATGGCGCGCATACGGTCTCGGTCACCCTGCGTGACGCGGCGGGCAATACCGCCGCCGCCAGCCGCGCCTTTACGGCGGATGTGCAGACGCCGCCGGAAGTGGGCGTCTACCCGCTCACCAGCCTGGTGGGTGTGCTGCTGACCGGCCTGACGGTGACTGGCCCGACCCGTAACCTGGCAGCGGGCAGCCGCGTCACCGTTAACCTGCAAGGCCTTGTGCAGACCGGCACCGTGGATGCCTTGGGCAACTACAGCGTCCACTACAGCGGTGGCTTGCTGACCCAAGTGGGGGTCACCCTGCTGTCAACCGTCACGGTGTCGGCCTCGGACGTGGCGGGCAACACGGCGGCGGTCACTACCTCGCTGCTGCTTGGCTCACTGCTGAGTGAGCCGGCAGTGGCGGCCACCACGCTGGCGGCGGTCACCACCGATGACGTCTCGGCACTCTCCACCGAGGATGCTGGTACGGTCACGCTCTCGGCCTTCAGCGTGACGGCGGAGGGCGACAGCAGCCAGCCAGAGAGCACCCTGACCACGGCGCTGGCCACACCGGATACCACTAGCACCACGGCGGAAACCGGCACGGCAGCCGAGGAGACGGCCTACTCGATTGGCGGCATGACCCTCGATCTCTCCACCAACGGCGGCGAGGCGGTGGGTGGCAGCGGCAATGACACCATTGCGCTCTACACCCTCGACTTCTCGCACATTGATGGGGGTGCCGGCACCGACACCCTGTTGCTGGCGGGCACCGAGCAGCACCTCGATCTGGTGGCGCTCGGGCTGAAGGTGGAGCACATCGAGATCTTTGACCTCGGGCAGAGCGGCACCAACAGCATCACGCTGAACCTCAATGAGGCGCAGAACGTCAAGGATGCGCCGGCCGACACCCTGCTGATCAAGGGGGCGGATGGCAGCCAGGTCAATCTGGCGGGCGACGGCGGCACCTGGGCCAACACCGGTGAACGGGTAGTCGATGGCATGACCTTCGACGTCTACCACAACAACACGCTGGACAGCAGCAACACGCTGGCCGATGTGCTGGTGCAGCACGGCATCCAGGTGCATCAGGTATAAGGAGCGACATCGCCGGGGCGACGGCCCCGGCTGGGAAGAGAAAGGTCTGACGCAAGGGGCCGGGCACTGTCCGGCCCCGATTAAGTATGGAAAGCAGAGCGGCCGCCCGGCAGGTTGGCCGGGCGGTCAACCGAGATCACCGAAGAGAGGGTAGCGTCGGTAATGACCAAAAAAGGCAGGCATTGTGCTGGGATTGTGCTCAGCACGTTATGGGTAACAGGGATACTGGCGACGGGCAGCGCCCACGCCGAAACACAACCGGAATTCCAATGGCAGGCGGCGCCCACCGAGGAGGCGCGCGCCAGCCTCTCTTTGCGTGAGGCCATCTTGCGGGCCTTCGCACGCAACCCACAAATTGCCTCGGCGGCGGCACAGATCCACGTCGGCCAGGGCGACCTCAAACAGGCGCGCAGTGCCTGGTTCCCGCAAATCTCCCTCAACGCCGCGACGGGGCGCTCCAACCAGACCGACTCCGCCGGGCAGCTGAACAACAACGCCTCCGGCGGCATTGAGCTAAGCCAGCTGATCTATGACTTTGGCAAGACCGGCGGCAGCATCGATGAGCAGGAGCGGCTGACCGAGGCGTACCGCTACTCGCTGTTCAGCACCATGACCGACGTCGGCCTCAGCACGCTTCAGGCCTATTTGCAGGTGAAACGCTATCAGGCGCTGGTGGTGGCGGCGCGGGACAACATCACCTCGCTGGAGCGGGTGCGCGACACCGCGCGGCTGCGCGCCGACGCCGGGCTTAGCTCGCAGTCGGACGTGTTGCAGGCCGAGACCCGCATCGCCGGGATGCGCGCCACGCTGGAGCAGTACCGCGCCCAGCAGCGCTCCGCCGCCGCCCAGCTGACGGTGCTGACCGGCGTGGTCTCTGACAATCTGCCGGATCTGCCGCGCAGCCTGCTCAACCAGCAGGTGGTGCTGGCGCGCATCCCCTACCAGAATAGCTCGCTGGTGCGCAGCGCGCAGGCGCGGCAGGAGGCCGCCATCCAGCGGGTGCGCGCCCAGCAGGCGCAGCACTGGCCCACCATCCGCGTGCAGGCGGGCCGCACCCGCTATGAGAATGACACCCGCTCCTACTGGGACGATCAGGTGCAGCTGGTGCTGGACGCCCCGGTCTACCAAGGCGGCGCCATCAGCGCGCAAGTGGAGTCGGCACAGGGGGAGCGCGAGGCGGCGCAGGCCGAGGTGGAGAAGGCTAAACTTGACATTAACCAACAGGCCTCCACGGCCTATGCGGACATGGTGGGCGCGCAGCAGCGCCAGCGCGCCGGCGACGACCAGTATGCCAGCGCCACCCACACCCGCGATGTCTATCAGGATGAGTACAAGCTCAGCAAACGCAGCCTCAATGACCTGCTGACGGTGGAGCAGGATGTGTTCCAGGCGGACACCATGCGCATTGGCGCGCTCTATGACGGCTGGGACGGCACGGTGCGCTACGCCGCTGCCGTGGACAATTTGCTCGACATGCTGGGAATTGACCGGCAGCGACAGGCTGGCGACACCCTGCCAGCCCTGTGACCTTATTGCTTCGGGCCGGCGCAGGGCGCGCGGCCCGTGAATGGAGAGTGTGATGACAACGACAGCCTCAACGGACGCCTGGATCGCGGCGATGGTCCGGGCCGCCGAGATCTTTGGCAAGCCCGCCGATCCAAAATTTTTGCGCCAGCAGATGCGCTGGTTTGAGCAACTGCCCTGGAACCGCCAGCTCGACCGCCTGAGCGGCCTGATGGGATTGCAGGTCAGCATCGTCAACCGCGACCGCGTGCGCTGGCGGCAAGAGGTGCTGCCAGCGATTGTGGTGCTGGAGCATGGCGGCACCGCGGTGATCGAGACGCTGGATGAGCAGGGGCAGGCCGGTTACTGGATGGAGGATGGCGGCGACATCATGCGTCAGGCCGATCTCTCCAGCCTGCTGTCGCAGGGCGACGGCAATGTGGTGCTGGTGGGCGTGGCGGCGCGCGGGCGCGATGGGCGCATCGATGAGTTCGTGCAGCCCTACCGCAAGCACTGGTTCTGGCACAACTTCCGCGGCACCGGGCGGCGCATCGCCGAGATCTCGCTGGCCTCGGTGGTGGGCAACGTGCTGGCGCTGGCCGGCATCCTGTTTTCGATGCAGGTCTATGACCGCGTTATTCCCGCCGAGTCCTTCCCAACTTTGTGGGTGCTGTTTGTCGGCGTGCTGCTGGCGGCGGCGATTGAGTATGGCATCCGGCTGATGCGTACCCGCGTCTCTGACCTGATGGGCAAACGCATCGACCTTAAGGTGTCGTCGATGTTCTTCTCGCGCGCGATGGCGATGAAGAACGAGGCGCGGCCCAAGTCCACCGGTGCCTTTATCGCCCAGCTGCGCGAGATTGATCAGGTGCGCGAGCTGCTCACCTCCACCACCGTCGGTGCGGCGGCGGACATGCCGTTCGTGCTGCTGTTCCTTGGCATCATGGCCTTTCTCGGCGGGCCGCTGGTGATCATCCCGCTGCTGGCGATCCCGCTGATCGTCATTCCCGGCCTGCTGATCCAGATCCCGATGGCGAAGCTGGCGCAGGAGGGGATGCGTGAGGGCGCGCTGCGTAACGCGGTGCTGGTGGAGTCGATTGAGGGGATTGAGGATATCAAGGCGTTGCAGGCCGAACCCTACTTCCAGCGCCAGTGGGAGCAGAACCACGACGTTGGGGCCACCATCGGCATCAAGCAGCGGCAGTGGGGCGCGCGCCTGACCGGCTGGGCCTCTACCGTGCAGCAACTCACCTACGCCGGGATGCTGGTGTTCGGCGTCTATCTGGTGTTGCAGGGCGACATCACCACCGGGACATTGGTGGCCGCCAGCCTGCTCTCGTCACGTACCATCGCGCCGCTGATGCAGCTGACAATGGTCTTCTCGCGCTGGCAGCACGCCAAGAGCGCGATGAAGGGGCTGGATGAGCTGCTGAAAAAGCCGCTCGACCGGCCAGAGGAGGAGGTGCTGGCGCACTGCCCGGCGCTCAGTGGCCACTACCAGCTGAGCAACGTGCAGTACGCCTACGATCCGGAGCAGGGGCCGAACGTGATGGGCATCGGCAAGCTGGAGATCAAGCCCGGCGAGCGGGTGGCGATTCTGGGCAAGGTGGGGGCGGGCAAATCAACGCTGCTGAAATTGCTCTCCGGTCAGGCGACACCGACCGGCGGCAAGATCATCATCGACGGCGTGGACATCACCCGCGTCGAGCCAGCCGACCTGCGCCGCCAGCTGGGCTACCTGTCGCAGGATTCGCGGCTGTTCTTCGGCACGCTGCGCCAGAACCTGATGCTGGGCTACCCGCACGCCACCGATCAGGAGATGTTGCAGGCGCTGCGCATCAGTGGCGCGCTGACCATGGTGCAGCAGGACGCCGCCAGCCTCGATCGCATCATTAACGAGGGCGGGCGCGGCCTCTCCGGCGGCCAGCAGCAGATGGTGCTGATCAGCCGCATGGTACTGCGCAACCCGCAGGTGGTGCTGATGGATGAGCCAACCGCCTCGATGGATGAGCAGCTGGAGGAGTACGTGCTGCGCCAGATGCACACCTGGCTGACCGGCCGCACGCTGGTGCTGGTGACCCACCGCCCGGCACTGCTGAAGCTGGTGGATCGCATCGTGGTGATGGACAACGGCCGCGTGGTGGCCGATGGCCCGCGTGACCAGATCCTCTCTAACGCCGCTGCCACTCAGGCCGCGGCCGCCAAAGCGCGCCAGGGCGCGGCATAAGGAGCCTGTATGACCCTCATAACGGATGATTTTGAACGTCAGGAGAAGCGCGTCTCCGGCATTATCTGGCTCTCATTGCTGGCGCTGGTGCTGTTTTTTGTCTGGGCCTATTTTGCGGTGCTGGATGAGGTGACGGTCGGCACCGGCAAGGTGACGCCCTCGAGCCGCGCCCAGCAGATTGAGAGCCTGGACGGCGGCGTGATCAAGCAGTTGCTGGTGCAGGAGGGGAGCATCGTCAATAAGGGGCAGATTCTGGCGCGCCTCGACCCGACCCGCTTCCAGTCCAACTTTGGCGAGGCGGCCGCGCGGGTGCGCACTCTGCGTGCTTCTGCCGAGCGCCTGAGCGCCGAACTGACCGGCGCGCCGCTGGTGTTCAGCGCCGAGTCGATGAAGTCGCCGGAGCTGGTGGCGCGCGAGCGTCAGCTCTATCTGTCGCGCAAGCAGAACCGCGACGAGACGGTGAAGAACTTGCAGGATTCGTTGCGGCTGGTAGAGCAGGAGTTGCGCATGACCGAGCCGCTGGTTGCCAAGGGCGCGGCGGGGCAGGTGGAGGTGATCCGCCTGCGGCGGCAGGCCAGCGAGATCCGCGGCAAGATTGATGAGGCGCGCAACCAGTACGCGGTGAAGGCGCGCGAGGAGCAGGTGAAGAACAACGCCGATCTGGAGGCCGAGATGCAGGTGATGGCCGGCAAGGAGGATCAGGTGACGCGTGCCGAGATGTTCTCGCCAGTGCGCGGCATCGTGAAGGACATTCAGGTGACCACCGTGGGCGGCGTGCTGCAACCGGGCGGCAAGCTGATGGAGATCGTGCCGATTGAGGATCAGTTGCTGATTGAGACGCGCATCAACCCGCGCGACATCGCCTACATCCGCCCCGGCCTGCCGGCGACGGTGAAGATCACCGCCTACGACTCCTCCATCTACGGCGATCTGAAGGGCCAGGTGGAGACAGTCTCGCCCGACACCATCCAGGACGAGGTGAAGCGTGACCAGTTCTACTACCGCGTCTACGTCCGCACCGACCGCGCCTTCCTGACCAACCGCAGCGGCCGCCAGTTCCCCATCGTGCCGGGGATGGTCGCCACCGTGGACATCAAGACCGGCCAGAAGAGTGTGATGGACTATCTGCTGAAGCCATTGAACAAGGTGAAGGAGTCGTTGAGGGAACGGTGAGGAGGGGGGCTGGTGACCCCGTTTAGCCCCCGCTGGGGGGGGAAAGATTTTTAGGCATTGCAATTGCCTTTGGCCTCACTAGGCCGGAGAGGGGTTTCGGTTGTTTGGGTTCCTCTTTCTACCTGTGCTCCCGAGCCTCAACCGAGCAGGGCCTGCCGGCGGGGGCGTGTTAACCTTCGGTTTGTTCATGTCTTTTTCTGCTTTGGCTTCTTTGTTGTGTGAGGCTTCGCTGAGGCCGGAGCAGGGTTTCGGTTGTTCGGGTTCCTTTTTCTACCTGTGCCTCGGAGTCTCAACCGAGCAGGGCCTGCCGGCGCGCCGGCCCTGCACCCGCGCGCTTTGGGGGGAATGGCTAATCATTGCCCGCTCTCGCGGGTGACCCTCGCTGCGTCTCCGGGCTTTCGGGCCGGCCCAGACGCGCTCCCGGCGCGGCTGGCCCTTTCGCGGGCGTCCTGCCCGCTCACCCGGCCCTGCGACTTCACTCGGCAATGATTAACGCCCTCACCGTTTCTGCAAATTCTTGGCTATGTGAGGAAAGAGTAGGGAAGTTTTTATTTGTGGGGTGTTGTGGGTGGGCATGGCGGGTGCCTGTGGCCGCGCTAGGCCGGAGAGGGGGTTCGGTTGTTTGGGTTCCTCTTTCTACCTGTGCTCCCGAGCCTCAACCGAGCAGGGCCTGCCGGCGCGCCGGCCCTGCACCCGCGCGCGTTGGGGTGGAGTGGCTAATCATTGCCCGCTCCCGCGGGCGACCCTCGCTGCGTCTCCGGGCTTGCGGGCCGGCCCAGACGCGCTCCCGGCGCGGCTGGCCCTTTCGCGGGCGTCCTGCCCGCTCACCCGGCCCTGCGACTCCACTCGGCAATGATTAACGCCCTCACCATTGTGCAAATCCTTTGCTATGTGAGGAAGGAATAGGGGAGTTCGTTATATATGTGGAGTGTCGTGAGGGCATTGTTGTTGCCTGTATCCTCACTAGGCCGGAGCAGGGTTTCGGTTGTTTGGGTTCCTTTTTCTGCTTTGGCTCCCGAGCCTCAACCGAGCAGGGCCTGCCGGCGCGCCGGCCCTGCACCCGCGCGCTTTGGGGGGAATGGCTAATCATTGCCCGCTCTCGCGGGTGACCCTCGCTACGTCTCCGGGCTTTCGGGCCGGCCCAGACGCGCTCCCGGCGCGGCTGGCCCTTTCGCGGGCGTCCTGCCCGCTCACCCGGCCCTGCGACTCCACTCGGCAATGATTTAACGCCCCCACCGTTTCTGCAAATGCTTGGCTATGTGAGGAAAGAGTAGGGGAGTTTTTATTTGTGGGGTGTTGTGGGTGGGAATGGCGGGTGCCTGTGGCGACGCTGGGGCCGGAGAGGGGTTTCGGTTGTTTGGGCTCCTTTGTCTGCCTGTATCCCGGAGCCTCAACCGAGCAGGGCCTGCCGGCGCGCCGGCCCTGCACCCGCGCGCGTTGGGGGAATGGCTAATCATTGCCCGCTCTCGCGGGTGACCCTCGCTGCGTCTCCGGGCTTGCGGGCCGGCCCAGACGCGCTCCCAGCGCGGCTGGCCCTTTCGCGGGCGTCCTGCCCGCTCACCCAGCCCTACGCCTCCACTAGGCAATGATTTAACGCCCTCACCGTTTCTGCAAATCCTTGGGCTATGTGAGGAAAGAGTTGGGGTGATTTTCTTGAGCGATATGCCCGCTTACCTGTCCTTGCGACTCCACTCGGCAATGGGTGAATAGTTATATTGTTAATCTACTGAATGTAATTACAATAACTAATTGATTATAAATGTTAATTATGCGTTTCGACAGGTATGAGAATTACTCTGGCTTGTACCTTTTTAAAGCACAATAAGTGTTGAGTTCCCACCTATGAAACCCTACCATGTTTGTACGGCATAATTCCGTACACCATTTGATATTGATAGAATAGTAGGCATAGCGTCTAAAAAATAGAGAGAGCCTTATGGTTCGTAACGAGGAGTCACCGTCCTCCCTTCATCACGGGCGGTCGAGGAGAAAGACATGTCAACCTTGAAGAAACAGCGCATCGATTTGAGACTAAACGAAAACGACAAAAGCCTGATCGAAGAAGCCGCGGCAATGACTAACCAGTCCATTTCACAGTTCATGGTCAACACGGCCTCTCAACGTGCAGCGGAAATTATTGACCAGCACCGCCGCCTGATCCTCAGCGAGCAGTCATGGAACTTGGTTCAGGATGCCATCAATAACCCACCAGAACCAAACAGCCGGTTGAAACGAGCAGCCAAGCGTCTACAAGAAATGGAGTGATAAGTGGACGGTTTAAAAGTAGAGATTTTTTCTGAGGAAGTTGAATATGATTTAAGCAATTTCGATTGCGGTGAAGCGTACCTCAATAATTTTCTTACTGAGCACCTAAAACGCCAGCACGACAATAAAGTTTTACGTGGCTATATGCTCATTACGCGAGAGGAAAAGCCGCGTGTCATGGGGTACTACACATTGTCAGGAAGTTGCTTTGAAAAGACCTTTCTTCCAAGCAAAACGCAGCAAAGGCGAGTGCCTTACAAGAACGTCCCAAGCGTGACCTTGGGTCGCCTGGCAATTGATAAGAACATCCATCGGCAAGGCTGGGGAGAGTTGCTTGTCGCCCATGCCATGAAAGTCGTTTACCGGGCATCACAGGCCGTTGGCATTCACGGAATGTTCGTCGAAGCGCTAAATGCAAATGCGAAAAACTTCTACCTGAGATTGGGCTTTACACAACTCGAGGGAGAGAGTGAGAACTACCTCTTTTATCCGACCAAATCTATCGAACAGCTGTTTGATGAGAAAGACGAATAAGCAAAAGCATCGCACCCTCAAAAAAACATCACCCCAACTCTTTCCTCACATAGCCGAGGTTTTGCAGAGGAGGTGGGGGCGTTAATCATTGCCGAGTGGAGGCGCAGGGCCGGGTGAGCGGGCACATCCCACCCTCCAATACAATCACCCCCCAACTTTTTCCTCACATACTTACAGCGCGCAGAGGAGGTGAGGGCGTTAAATCATTGCCGAGTGGAGGCGTAGGGCCGGGTGAGCGGGCAGGACGCCCGCGAAAGGGCCAGCCGCGCCGGGAGCGCGTCTGGGCCGGCCCGCAAGCCCGGAGACGCAGCGAGGGTCACCCGCGAGAGCGGGCAATGATTAGCCATTCCCCCAAAGCGCGCGGGTGCAGGGCCGGCGCGCCGGCAGGCCCTGCTCGGTTGAGGCTCCGAGGCACAGGTAGAAAAAGGAACCCAAACAACCGAAACCCTGCTCCGGCCTAAACGCGACAACAGGCAACAGCAAGCTCTACCCACAACACCCCACAAATAAAAATCACCCTCCCAACTCTTTCCTCACATAGCCAAGAATTTGTAGAGGAGGTGGGGGCGTTAATTATTGCCGACGGAGGATTCCGGGCCGGGTGAGCGCACAGGGATGTGCGCGAAAGTGGCAGCCGCGCTGGGAGCGCGTCTGCCGCGGCCCGACAGGCCGGAAGCTGACGGAGGGAACCCGCGGTAGCGGGCAATAATTAGCCGAGGCACCCAGAGCGCGCGGGTGCAGGACCGGCGCGCCGACAGGCCCTGCTCGGTTGAAGCTCGGGAGCCAAAGCAGAAAGAGGAACCTAAACAACCGAAACCCTGCTCCGGCCTAAACGCGACAACAGGCCACAGCAAGCCTCACCCACAACACCCACAAATAAAAATCCCCCCAACTCTTTCCTCACATAGCCGAGAATTTGCAGAGGAGGCGGGGGCGTTAATTATTGCCGACGAAGGATTCCGGGCCGGGTGAGCGCACAGGGATGTGCGCGAAAGTGGCAGTCGCGCTGGGAGCGCGTCTGCTGCGGCCCGACAGGCCGGAAGCTGACGGAGGGAACCCGCGGTGGCGGGCAATAATTAGCCGAGGCACCCAGAGCGCGCGGGTGCAGGGCCGGCGCGCCGGCAGGCCCTGCTCGGTTGAGGCTCCGAGGCACAGGTAGAAAAAGGAACCCAAACAACCGAAACCCTGCTCCGGCCTAAACGCGACAACAGGCCACAGCAAGCCTCACCCACAACACCCCACAAATAAAAATCCCCCCAACTCTTTCCTCACATAGCCAAGAATTTGTAGAGGAGGTGGGGGCGTTAATTATTGCCGACGAAGGATTCCGGGCCGGGTGAGCGCACAGGGATGTGCGCGAAAGTGGCAGTCGCGCTGGGAGCGCGTCTGCCGCGGCCCGACAGGCCGGAAGCTGACGGAGGGAACCCGCGGTAGCGGGCAATAATTAGCCGAGGCACCCAGAGCGCGCGGGTGCAGGGCCGGCGCGCCGGCAGGCCCTGCTCGGTTGAGGCTCCAAGGCACAGGTAGACAAAGGAACCCGAACAACCGAAACCTTTCTCCGGCCCCAGCGAGGCCAAAAATAACCACGAAAGCCAAAGACAGAAAAAGACAAGGACAAACCGAAGGTTAAGCCGCTCGCGGGTGCAGGGCCGGCGCGCCGGCAGGCCCTGCTCGGTTGAGGCTCCGAGGCACAGGTAGACAAAGGAACTCAAACAACCGAAACCCTGCTCCGGCCTAGCGAGGCCAAAGGCAATCGCAATGCCTGAACCTTTCCCCCGCCTACCGGCATCCCCCATGCCAAAACAAGCGGGGATATTAAGGGGCCTCGCCCCTTAGCCCCACCGACTCCAGAGCGTGAGAGTCACTCAATTTCCGCTTATCCTGCCAGAGCGCCATCCGCCCGCGCAGGGTGGTGCTCAGGCTCTCCAGCGCGCTTCGCGCTTCGTCAAATGCCGGGTTTAAGCTGAGCGCCAGCTCAAACAGCCGCTGCGCCATGTAGCGGTTGCGATCGCAGCCCAGACCGTTCAGCCAGGCCATGCCGAGCGACCAGGCGGCCTCGGCGCGAGTGCGGCTCTCCTCATCACGGATAATCTCCGGCAACCACTGATCCACCGCCTGACGGCGATCGGCCTCCGGGCCAGCCTCCAGCGCCCAGGTGGCGCGCCAGTAACGGGCGTGCAGATCGCCACCGGCAATCGCCTGTTGATACCAGCGCATCGCTCCGGCGTAGTCAGGCTCGCCACCGCTGCCCTCGCGCAGCGCATTGGCGTAAGCGAACATCGCTGGCACCATGCCGGCCTCGGCGGCGCGGCCAGCGGCCTGCATCGCCCCGTGCGCGCTCTGCAACGCCTCCGGCACATCCTCGTGCCAGGCGTTACGGTAAAACAGGTACAGCTCGTAACTGTGCAACGCGCTGCCGTGCAGGGCCATCCCCAACAGCATGGTGTGGGCGGCGTTGAGATCGCCATGCAGCGCCATATCGTGCGCGAGCGTGATCTGCTGCTGCTCGGTCTGTTCACGTGCGCCATCCGCTGCCAGCAAGGAAGCGGCGTAATCCATCAGCGAGGTGGAGAGGCGCAGGTTCTCCGGCACGCCATACAGCCCGTGGGCGCTGGCGCAGGCCGCGAAAGCCGCCAACAGCGCGTCGGAGGGGAAGGCACAGGCGCGCCGCAACAGGCTCGCTAGCACGCCGTGCTCATCCTCCACACCAGAGGCCAGCACCGCCCGCGAGATAAACAGCGTGGCGAAGGGGGAGGGCGTCGCCTCCGGGCACAGCGGCAGCATCTCGGCGTAACAGGCCAGCCCGGCAGCATCGTCATCCTGCCAGTAGGCCAGACAGGGCGCGGCCGCCTCCAGCAATCGCCAGCGCAGCGCCGGGGCAAGATCGGCGGCCAGCACCTCTGCCAGCCGCTGCTGCAACTGCGTCGCCCGGTCGCTCTCCGGCTCAGCCACCTCGCCAGCCAGCGCCGCCAACAGCGCCTCGGCGCGAAAACGCTGGCGCGTCTCCTCATCAAAGGCCGCCATCAGCGGGCCTTCCACCACCTCCTCCATCCGCGCCTGATCGCCGCCCCACGCCGGAGTCTGGAACACCAGCCACGACTCCAGCGTACCGCTGTCACCCGGCCGCACCGCCAGCGCCAGCCGTAGCCAGTAGTCCACCGCTGCCTCCGCCTCCTCACGCGGCGGCAACGACGCCGGCAACTGCGACGGCCAGGCGGAAGGCGCGGCCGCGCCCAACCGGTGCAACCAGCTGACGCCCTCGGCCCACAGCGGGTTGTTCTCCAACTTGAATTTCTGGTGCAGTGGCAGCGGAACCTCGCCAGCGAACAGCGCGCGCAGCCAGTAAGGCTCGCCAAAGCCGCCGCTCAGGGTCATCAGGTGGCGGAAGGCGTGGGTCGGGCGCGGGTGGCAGGCCACCACGTCCAGCAGCGCCAGCACCGCATGGTCACAGCAGAGCTGCGCGCCCAGCCACTGGCTGTCCGGCATCTCGGCCTCGTCGCCCTGGCTGCGGATCGCCCACGCCTGCTCATGCCAGAACATGCCGAGCAGCACCCGCGCATGGTAGCTCGTCGGTGAGTGCAGCACCCACTCCTGTAGCAGCTCTAGCCGGCCGGCCGCGTCCAACTCGCCGCCGCTGAACAGGGTCTCCATGCTCATCACCACGCCGTAGGGGCTGTGGGGATCGCTGTGCGACTGCCAGCCGCGCATCTGCATCAGCAGCCACTCGTCCAGTTTGGCGAAGCGGCGGGTCAGAAGCAGGGTGCGCGCCCGCAGGATCTCATCGGGCTGGGTGTCAGGGTGTGGCATGCGGTTCCTTTATGGTGGCAGGTGGCGGTCAGGGCGTGATTATGCGAATTTTCTCGGCATAAGTCTAAGTAATGGCGGCCGCGCGCCGCAGCCAGAATGTTCCGAGAAGCGCCATCGTAGGCGTGGCGGGCAGAAAATAACAGCACTGTTTATCAGGGAAATAAAGTGTAAGCTGGGACGTTGCCTATTTTCCTGTGGAGTGACTATTATTTATTCCATTAAAGATGAAGTGGCGTTTATTTGCGCAGCACTAATCGATGATTACCGTTATTATCAATCACGCAGAATAACTACTTATTCAAGGCAATAAAAAACCGGCCAAAAGGCCGGTGCAAAAAACAGTCAAATTATCGGAGATAATGAAGATAAATACAAATAATGATGATAGCGAGAGGAAGTATATAGTTAATTTTTAGATTTGCTTTATCACAATGTGCGATAAATTAAATATATGATAAATAAAGATTTTATATGATTTATCACGCCTGCTTTACCATAAGATGCTTTATTGCCTTTATTTTTACGCTGGAAAAATGCACTTATTTTTACAACCAGATACGCTTATTTATAACAAGGAAACATTATCACCAGGTTGGTAGCATTTTCTTTCTGGATTAATTATTCACTTATCATGAGAATGAATTCGCCTTGTCGGGCTTTAATTATTATTTGGTAACAGTGGCGCACGCCCGACATCACGATCGAGGAAATTACAATGAAACTCCGCATTCTCTCTCTGATGGTTCCCGCTTTATTGGTTGCCGGCACCGCAGGTGCTGCAGAAATCTATAACAAAGATGGCAACAAGCTGGATCTGTTCGGCAAGATTGACGGTTTGCACTACTTCTCTGACAACGACGGCAGCGATGGCGACCAGTCCTACATGCGCTTCGGCCTGCGTGGCGAGACTCAAATCTCTAACCAGTTAACCGGGTACGGCGAGTGGGAGTACCAGGTGGCGCTGAACAACGCCGAGTCCGAAGGCTCCGCAGACACCTTCACCCGTGTGGGCTTCGCTGGCCTGAAGTTCGGTGACTATGGCGCCCTGGACTACGGCCGTAACTACGGCGTGATCTATGACGTGGGCGCCTGGACCGACGTCCTGCCGGAGTTCGGCGGCGATACCTACGGTACTGACAACTTCATGATGCAGCGCGGCAACGGTATGCTGACCTACCGCAACAACAACTTCTTTGGTCTGGTGGATGGCCTGAGCCTCGGCCTGCAGTATCAGGGCAAAAACAGCAGCAGCTCCGGCGAAGATGGCCGCAGCGTGCTGGACAGCAACGGCGATGGCTATGGCCTCTCGCTCTCCTACGATCTGGGCAACGGCATCAGCGCCGCGGCTGCCTACGCCAGCTCTGACCGCACTGACGACCAGAACAACGCGGCCCTGTATGGCCACGGCGACCGTGCGGACGCCTACACCGGCGGCCTGAAGTATGACGCCAACAACATCTATCTGGCGGCGATGTACACCAAAACCTACAACGCGACCCGCTTTGGCGACAACAGCAGCACCATTGAAGGCTTCGCCAACGAAGCGGACAACTGGGAAGCGGTGGCGCAGTACCAGTTCGACTTCGGCCTGCGTCCGTCCGTGGCCTACCTGCAATCACGCGGCAAGGACATTGAGGGCTTCGGCAACCAGGATCTGCTGAAATATGTGGACGTGGGCGCGACCTACTACTTCAACAAAAACATGTCCACCTATGTGGATTACAAAATCAACCTGTTGGATGACAACGAGTTCACCCGCGCGGCCGGTATCAACACCGATGACGTGGTGGGCGTAGGTCTGGTTTACCAGTTCTAAGCCTGATGAATTGACAGGGCCGGCACGATGCCGGCCCTTTTTTTATGCAAAATCAGGCGGATTTCTGGTGCACCAGATGCAGCGGCGGGGCGATGTCCAGCGTGATGTCCGGGTTCTGCCGGTACTCCAGCGGGGTGATGTTGAAGCGCTTGCGGAACATATAGGTGAAGTGTGACTGCGAACCGAAGCCAAAATCCATCGCGATATCAAAGATGGGAGTGTCACTGGCGCTAAGCTGGTAGGCCGCACCCGCCAGACGGCGTTCGCGGATATATTTTCCCAGCGAAATGCCCGTCGACTCTTTGAACAGTTTCTGCATGTGCCATAAGGAGTAGCCAGAGTACTCAGCCAGCTCTTCCAAGTGAATGACACGGCCAAGGTGGTTTTCAATCCACTTGCTCAGGGCGCAGACAACGGTGATATGGATATCTGGTGTCATGGGTTTGTCTGTTTCTGAATAGGTATAGGGGCAGTATACACAAATTCTATGAAATAGCGGAGCCGGGGGGAGGGGGCGGAAATGCGCCGGGCCAGCGTGGCCGCCCGGCGCAGATCGTCAGTGGCTCAAATGGCGGGCCAGAATATCGAAGGCAGCGGCGCGGCTCTCAACCGGGTCGGTCGAGAGGGGATTGGCGCTGTTGCCCTCCACCTTGACCACCCACCAACCCTCCTCCTCATCAAATACCGCGTAGCTGCCCTTTTCACAGTCTGTCAGCAGGTCGCCCGCCTCAAGCTGGTAGACCGTGTGGTGCATGTAGTTTGTTTTAAGCATGTTTCATCCTTGATTTCAGTAGCCTGGAAACAGCTGCCGTGACGAAGTGCCCTGGCATGGCTGCGGCGTCAAGGGGACGCCCCAGGCCGGCCCACTAGTATCCGCCCGGTATGCCTGGCTGTGAAGGGGCGGATCGCAATTCTGCGAGTTGCCACAAAAAGTGCGGCGGGGATTGCTTAAAACAGGTGGGTCGCCAGCATGGCCAGCGCCAGCCAGAACAGCGCGCAGCTGCCAATCAGCAGCGTCCAGAGGGTTGTGGGGGTCAGGTGCATGGCAGCCTCCGCAGGGGCAAAACAGGAGCTGCCATTATCCGTTGCGGGAGGGGAGGGCAATCGGCCGAGCAGCGCGGTGAAGCAGGGCCTTTTCACCGGTTGACATGCGGGCGCTTCCGCCCGCCGTGCCGCCCGCTTAACCCCAGGGCGGGGTGCTCTGCATCAGCGAAATGACGCCTACGCACACTGCCACAAAACAGAGCAACACCATCAGCAACCGTTTCATACGCCCGCACTCCTTTCACGCGACCACGCAGATTGACCGGCAATATCTTTTCAGAAAAACCGCGAAAGACAATCTGAATTTTAAGAAAGAGAGCAGGTGAACCGGCCGCCGGGCGGCAGCCGGTAAAGGGGTCAGTCGTGGTCGTGGTGCCAGCCCGGCGGCGGGCCATCATCGTGCCAGTGCGGGGGGCCGTCATCGCGCCAGCCATCATGCCAGTGCGGCGGGGGCGGCCCATGGTGGGGCGGCTCCTCGACCCATACCCAGCGGCCCTCATGGTGGCGGTGGTGGTGCCACCAGTCCGGGTCGCGCCAGTCGTCGCCATCCCAGTAGTAACCGCGCCGATCCTGATCCCCGATATGCAGGGAGAGGCCGGGCACATCCACACCCAGCTCAACGTCCGCGTGTGACACCTGCGGAAGGGCCAGCAGCGGCAGGGAGAGTGAGAGCAAGGTGAACAGCGTGACAGTTTTTTTCATCGTATTAACTCCAGCCTGATCGTCAGGTGCGGCTAAAGTAATGCTGAAAAAAAGCGTCGGCTATAGGATTTTATCCCTTTTACGCACTCCTACGGTTTCTTAACAGATGTGACAGGAATCACACCCTTTTCGCGACCGTATGGATCAATAGTCGTTGTGCGTCAGCCACTCATCCGCATCATCGAACATCTCTTCGACCAGACGGTTCAGTACAGACTTGTCTTGCTTGCTGGCGTCGCTGTTCAGGCCGTTGGCCTGCATCGCCTTCACTTTAACCTCTGCATCCGGGAACACCCGGTGCACCCGCTTGGTCAGCTCCGCGGTGATCAGGGCATGGGCATTTGGCAGCCCGGCAACGTTACGTTTGTCGTAAATCAGCTCTACACGCATGACGCGTCCTTACATGTGGCAATTTAGGGTGTTAAGGTGGACGAATATACAGTTGTTGTTGCCATTTCGCCAGAGTTTGCCAGACGGCGGCAAAAATTTTTTTGCGGAGAGGGAGGGGCATGGATGGCGCTATCGAGGCGGGGAGAACGGCAGCCAGCCTGGCGCGCCAGCCCCAAATCCTGGAAAACAAAAAACCCGCAGTCTCAAGGAGAGTGCGGGTTTTTTGTGGGGTATCCAGCTGTAACGGGTACGGCTGGAAAAAGAGTTGGTCGGCATGAGAGGATTCGAACCTCCGACCCCCGACACCCCATGACGGTGCGCTACCAGGCTGCGCTACATGCCGACGCTATGGGCGACTATACTACCGATTCCCGGCCCGAATGCAAGAGGGCGGCGTAATGACTGCTTTAGTTTTAAGCAGTTAGTCAGCAATAAAGCGCCGTTCATCGGTCAGCACCTGCAACAGCAGCGCCAGTTGCGGCTTCTCGTTTTTCATCTCCTGGCCGTCGCGATCGTAGACCCGGTAGTCGCCGCCAGCGCTCAACAGCAGCGTCTGCATCGGCGTGGTCACCAGCAGGTTGCCGTGATCGCCGGTGGTCACCCAGTTATGGCGGCGGCGTGCGGCGAACAGATCCTCGCCCTGCGAGTAGTCGGCGGCGCGCGTCTCCACATGCAGCAGGCGCTGCATCAGCGTGGCCATCACATCCTCATGGCTGGTCAGCTTGCTGATCTGCTGTGCTGGCGTGCCCGGCCAGTGGATGGCCAGCGGCACCTGCAACTGCTGGCGGCTGCCGCCGTTCGCCAGCTTGCCCTTGTCACCGAGCGCCATGCCGTGGCTGCCGGTGATCACCACCACCGTGCGCTCCAGCTGGCCGCTGGCCTGCAGGCTCTCCAGCACCGCGGCAATCTGCTCATCCATCTGCCCGGCGGCGCGGCGGTACTGCTGCGCTAGCGCATTGCCAGTGAGCGGCTTGCCGTCACTGTCCAGCGCCTGACTGATGCCGTTGAAGCTCAGATAGGAGAACCAGGGCGCGTTGCCGTTGCGGCTAGCCAGCCACTGTTGCCACTGCTGGCGCGTCTGGCGGTCGCTTTGCGGGGCCGGGGCCGGCAGTGAGAAGTCGGCCAGCAGCGCCTGACGGTAGAGCGCCGAGCGGAAGCCATCCGAGGTGAACAGCCCGAACTGGTAGCCCTGGCTGCTCAGGGCAGCAATCAGGGCGCTGGGTTTGCGCGCCGCCAGAATGCCGTCCATATAGGTCGGCGAAATGCCATAGAACAGCCCAAACAGGCCGCTATCATTCTGGTTGCCAGCGCTGTAGTGCTGGCTGAAGGCGATATTTTGCTGGGCAAACGCGGCCAGCGTGGGCATGGTCTGCGCCAGATTGTCGGCGCGCAGGCTCTCTGCCGTCACTAGCAGCAGGTTATAGCCGCTGCCGCCATCGCGGAAGGTGATGGCGTTCAGCGGGTACTCCACCGCCACCGCTTCCGGCTTGCCCTGTTGCGCCAGCCGGCGCTGGTACTCCTGCGCATCCAGCAAGCCATGTTTCTCCAGGAACTTGCGCGCGGTCATCGGGTAGGAGAGCGGCAGGTTGGCGCGCTGCATGGTGATGGGACGGTAGAAATTGGCATCCGCCCAGATATAGAGCAGGTGCGAACTGAAGAAGGTCAATATAAACAGCATCGCCAGCGGCTTGCCGAAGCGCTGCCGGTTAAGGCTGCGCAGCTTCTGCCACGCCCAGGTGCCAAACAGCATCTCCACCAGGAAGATCACGGGCACGCTGATGAACATCAACTGCCAGTCGCGCGCCAGCTCGCCCTGTTCCGGGTTGACCACCAGCTCCCACACCACCGGGTTGAGGTGCAGGTGGAAGCGGGTGAAGACCTCGCTGTCGACCAGCAGCAGCGTCAGCCCGGCGGTGGCGAAGGCGGCGGAGAGGAACCTCAACAGCCGTTGCGACATCACCACGAAGGTGAGCGGGAAGATGATCAGCAGGTAGGCGGCGAAGCCAATGAAGCTGAAGTGGCCCAGCAGGCTGACGAAGGCGTAGATGCGGCCAGCCAGCGAGGCGGGCCAGTCGGAGACAAACAGGTAACGGCTGCCCAACCCCAGGCAAAGCAGGATATTGAACAGGGCGAACCAGTGCCCCCAGCTGATCATCTGGGAGACTTTTTCGCGGTAGCGCTGACGATTGTTCACCATACGGGATTCAGGGCGGCTGTGGTTTTAATGGGCTGTATCGTCGCGGACTGAAGCCTGCAACGCGTCGGCAAACGAGCGCGCCAGGTGTTTACGCTGCGCCGGCGCAACGCTGGTATTGATCAGATTGGTCACCATATTGCCCAGTACCATCAATGAGAGATCGGTCGGGGTACGGTGCTTCTCCAGAACGCTCACCAGCTCGGCAAGCAGTTGTTCGACGTGTTCGTCGCTGTAACGGGATGATTGTGGCATAGTTTACTGTGCTTCTTAACCTGACAAAGTCCAATATCTTAACGTATAGACGCGTGAGTTTCCCCACTTTTATAACATTATACGCGACGTGGGCGTAAGCCTGCGCCCGGCACCCCGCTTTTAAGTTGCAGCCAGCCGCCTTCGGTGTTTGAATACGCGGCGCACGGCATACCCCACCACGAGAGGAGAGCACCATGAGTCTGGATATCGGCCAGATCGCCCTACACCAGTTGATCAAACGGGACGAGCAGACACTTGAGGTGGTCCTGCGCGACTCCCTGCTTACCACCAATGCGGCGGTGGATGAGATGATGGCTGAGTTGCACCGCGTCTACAGCGCCAAGAGCAAAGCCTATGGCCTGTTCAATGAGGGGAGCGAGCTGGCTGACGCGCTGCGTGCCTGCCGCAAGGGCGACGACGATTTCCTCGCCTTCTCCCGCGCCGCTACCGGCCGGCTGCGCGATGAGCTGGCCAAATACCCGTTCGCCAGCGGTGGCGTGGTGCTGTTTTGCCAGTACCGCTACCTGGCGGTGGAGTACCTATTGATTGCGGTGTTGGATAACTGCCCAAGTATGCGCGTCAATGAGCAGCTCGACATCAGCAGCACCCACTATCTGGACATCAACCATGCGGACATCGTGGCGCGCATCGATCTGACCGAGTGGGAGACCAACCCGGAGTCGAGCCGTTACCTCACCTTCCTGAAGGGGCGGGTAGGGCGCAAGGTCGCGGACTTCTTCATGGATTTCCTCGGCGCGGCCGAGGGGCTGGACACCAAGGCGCAGAACCGTGGCCTGTTGCAGGCGGTGGATGACTATTGTGCCGAGGGGCAACTGGACAAGAACGAGCGTCAGGCCTATCGCCAGCAGGTCTACAGCTACTGCAACGAGCAGTTGCAGGCCGGCGAGGAGATTGCGCTGACGGAGCTGGCACAGGCGTTGCCACCGATTGGCGAGCGCGACTTCAAGCAGTTCTCACAGGATGAGGGCTACTCGCTGGAGGAGAATTTCCCGGCGGATCGCAGCACCCTGCGCCAGCTGACCAAATTCTCTGGCAGCGGCGGCGGGCTGAGCATCAACTTTGACGCGCTGCTGATGGGCGAGCGGATCTTCTGGGACCCGGCCACCGACACGCTGACCATCAAGGGCACGCCGCCCAACCTGCGTGACCAGCTGCAACGCCGCCTGAGCGGTGGTGACAAATAGCCAGCCTGTTTTCAGGGCAATAAAAAACGCCGCAGATGCGGCGTTTTTTATTTGGCGAACCCCGGCGTCCCGGAGCCATCATACTGCGTTGCTTATGCGCGAACGAAGTCGATGTGAGCCAGTTTCGGCTTGAACGGGTGACGCTGTACAGCCTGAACTTTAACTTTGGTCTCTTTACCGTCGACAACCAGAGTCAGGGTTTCGCCATAGAATTCAGCTTTCGCTTCCATGTTCTTAACCAGATCATGGTCCAGCTCGATAGCGATCGGTGCTTCAGTACCGCCATAAATGATTGCTGGGAATTTGTTAGCTGCGCGCAGGCGGCGGCTCGCACCCTTACCCTGCTCTTTACGTACTTCTACATTGATAGTGAACATTGTTTTTTCTCTTTAAGAAATTAACCCTGCTACAGGCGACCCAGCAACAGGTAGGAGATTTCAGCGTTGCGCCTTTTCAGGCGGCAAAGCGGGCGGCATTTTACCGGATTACGCCTGTCGCGGCAATGAAAATAGCCTTAGCCGCGCAGTTCGTTGGCGCGGCGGAAGCGCCCCTGATAGTCGAACACCTTTTCGCGGATCTGCCAGAAGTGCCCCTTCAGGCGCGCCACCACAAAATCGGGGTGGCGGAACAGCGCCTGCTGCGCCAGCACGTCGGCGGCGCTCTGCCAGCTAAAGGGCACGCCCGGCGCACGCTGGTGCGGCCGCACGAACAGCTGCTGGAACGCCAGTTTCTGCGCCGGGCTGCTCAGGCGGAAGCGCTCGCTGGCGCTGGCGCCATCCTCGTCATAGTAGGTGACGTTCAGCCACTCGCCCTTGTCATCGCGCCCGCTCTCCAGCGCCATGCCGCCGCAGCGCAGCACCAGCGCATCTTTCAGCTTCAGCGCCGCCTTCAGCATGTCATCGGGATCGACCAGCACCTGATTGCACTGGTGGCAGCGGCGCGCGGCGATGTCATTCTCCGCGCCGCAGTGCGGGCAGCTTTTAGCGCGGAAGCGAAAGTCGCACTGCTCGCGGTGGCCCTCATCATCCTCGAACCAGCCCTGGCAGCGGCGGCCAAAGTGCTCAATCACCGTGCCGTCCGGCAGCGCCTTGCCCCAGAACAGGTTGGCGAAACCGCAGGCCGGGCAGAACACCTGCACCGGCTGGTTGTCAGAGGCCCCCTTGGCGGCGCCCACCTCCGGCGTGAACAGGTCGTGCGGGTTGCCGGCGTAGTCGAGGATCAGGCAATCCTGCTTGCCGGGGCTGAGGCGCAGGCCGCGGCCCACGATCTGCTGGTAGAGGCTGACCGACTCGGTCGGGCGCAGGATGGCGATCAGGTCAACGTGCGGCGCGTCAAAGCCGGTGGTCAGCACCGCCACGTTGACCAGATAGCGCAGTTGCTGCTGCTTGAAGGCCTCAATCAGCCGGTCACGCTCGGCGGGCGGTGTCTGGGCGCTCACCAGCGCCGCCTCGCCAGCCGGCAGCAGGCCGTGGATCTCGCCAGCGTGCTCGACGGTGGCGGCGAAGATCATCACCCCGCGCCGGTCAGCGGCATACTCCATGATCTGGCTGATGATGTGCGGAGTGATGCGCTGTTGCTGCTTCAGCTCGCGGTTCAATTCAGATTCGTTGAATAGCCCGTTGCTGTTGGCCTGCAAGCGGCTGAAGTCATACTGCACCACTGGCATGTCGAGCCGCTCCGGCGGCACCAAAAAGCCATGCTTGATCATGTAGCGCAGCGGCAGCTCATAGATGCAGTCGCGGAACAGGCTCTTTTCGTCGCCGCGTACCATGCCGTGGTAGTGGAACTGGTAGATCCACCCCTTGCCAAGGCGGTAGGGGGTGGCGGTCAGCCCCAGCAGCCGCAGCTGGGGGTTGGCGCGCCGCAGGTGGTTGAGCACCTGCTGGTACTGGCTCTCATCCTCGTCACTGATGCGGTGGCACTCATCGACGATCAGCAATGAGAAGGCGCCATCGAACTGGTCGAGGTTGCGCGCCACCGACTGCACGCTGCCGAACACCACCTTGCCAGCGCTCGCCTTCTGTTGCAGCCCGGCGGCGAAGATGTCCGCCTCCAGCCCATAGGCGCGGTACTTGGCGTGGTTCTGAGCCACCAGCTCCTTGACGTGCGCCAGCACCAGTACCCGGCCGCGCGCCAGCCGCGCCAGCTCAGCGATCACCAGACTCTTGCCAGCCCCGGTGGGCAGCACGATCACCGCCGGATCCTGGCGACGGCGGAAGTAGCTCAGCGTGGCCTCAACGGCCTCGCGCTGGTAGGGGCGAAGGGTAAATGACATGGGGTGTCCTGCAACAGAAGGGGGCGGTAATTCAGCCAACAGTATGCCAAATTTCAGCCCGCATGGCGACCCGGCCAGATAACCCGCGCCCGTGGCTATGATAGCGCGGCAAGCCCGGCTATACTGGCGGGTTCATATTGCCCTCCCACCCCCTCGGGAGGGCTGTCATCGATGGCGCGCGGCCGCAGGCACCGTGGCCGCTCCTCAAAGGGCGTAAAAGATTTAATGCGACTGGACAAGTTTTTATCTCAGCAACTGGGCATCAGCCGGGCGCTGGTGGCGCGTGAGCTGCGTGCCAAACGCGTAACGGTAGACGGCGAGATCGTCAAAAGCGGGGCGCTGAAGCTCACGCCGGAGAACGTGGTGGAATTTGATGGCAACCCGCTCGAACAGCAGAACGGGCCGCGCTACTTCATGCTGAACAAGCCACAGGGCTATGTCTGCTCCACGGATGACCCCGATCACCCGACGGTGCTCTACTTCCTGGATGAGCCGGTGGCGTACAAGCTGCACGCCGCGGGCCGACTGGATATCGACACCACCGGGCTGGTGCTGATGACCGACGACGGCCAGTGGTCGCACCGCATCACCGCGCCAAAGCACCACTGCGAGAAGACCTATTTGGTGACGCTGGAGCAGCCGCTGTCGCCGGAGACGCCGCAGCAGTTCCTCGACGGCGTGCAGCTGCATGGCGAGAAGAACCTGACCCTGCCGGCGCAGCTGGAGCAGCTGGAGCCGACGTTGGTGCGCCTGACCATCCGCGAGGGGCGCTACCATCAGGTGAAGCGTATGTTCGCCGCCGTCGGCAACCGCGTGCTGGAGCTGCACCGCGAACGCATCGGCGCGATTGCGCTGGATGAGGATCTGGCACCGGGCGAGTATCGCCCCCTGACCGACGATGAGATTGCCAGCGTCGGCGTGCCGCGCTGATGACATTGACGCCTGCGGCCCCGCAGGCGTTTTTTTACAGACAGGAGCAGTAAAGGTGCAAGAAAAGCGCGCGTCCCAGACGGGATTGGTGTTGATTTTGGGACTGTTGTCGATGCTGATGCCGCTGGCGATAGATATGTATCTGCCCAGTATGCCAGTGATCGCTAAGGAGTTCGGCGTTTCCGGCGGCAGCGTGCAGATGACGCTGAGCGCCTATGTATTGGGCTTTGCCATCGGCCAGCTCTTCTACGGCCCGATGGCCGACAGCCTGGGGCGCAAGCCGGTGATCCTCGGCGGCACGCTGGTGTTTGCGCTGGCGGGCGCGGCCTGCGCGATGGCGCAATCGGTTGACCAGCTGGTGCACATGCGCTTCCTGCATGGCCTCTCGGCGGCGGCGGCCAGCGTGGTGATCAACGCCCTGATGCGGGACATGTTCACCAAGGAGGAGTTCTCCCGCATGATGTCGTTCGTGATGCTGGTGATGACGGTGGCCCCGCTGCTGGCCCCGATGCTGGGCGGCGCGCTGATGGTGCTGTTCACCTGGCACGCCATCTTCTGGAGCATGGCTGGCGCGGCGCTGGTGGCCTCGCTGCTGGTGCTGCTGTTCATCCGTGAGACGCTGCCCAAAGAGCGGCGGCAGAAGTTCAACCTGCGCACCACCGCCGGCAACTTCGCCAGCCTGTTCCGCCACAAGCGGGTGTTCAGCTACATGCTGGCGAGCGGCTTCTCCTTCGCGGGCATGTTCTCCTTCCTGAGCTGCGGGCCGTTTGTCTACATCGAGCTGAACGGTGTGTCGCCGCAGCACTTCGGCTTCTACTTCGCGCTGAACGTGGTGTTCATGGTGGTGATGACGCTGTTCAACAGCCGCAACGTGCGCCGCGTCGGGGCCAGCGGCATGTTCCGCATCGGTTTGCTGGTGCAGTTCGTGATGGGCATCTGGCTGCTGGTGGCGACCGCCTCGGGCCTCGGCTTCTGGGCGCTGGTGCTGGGCGTGGCCGGTTATGTGGGCTGCATCGCGATGGTCACTTCCAATGCGATGGCGGTGATCATGGATGACTTCCCGCACATGGCGGGCACCGCTGCCTCGCTGGCTGGCACGCTGCGTTTTGGCAGTGGGGCGCTGATTGGCTCCCTGCTCTCGATGCTGCCCGCGCACAGCGCCTGGCCGATGGTCGGCTCCATGGCCTTCTGCATCACCGCCGCGGGCCTGCTCTACCTCTACGCCAGCCGTCCCGGCAAGGCAGCGGCCGCCACGGCCAGCTAACCCCCCATCGCGGCCCGCACAGGGCCGCGATCTGCCTCTTTTTCCTGCTTTTTTTGCCCGTTGAGGGGTTTCCCTCAAGGTCAATTTGTTTACATGCAAATCAATTAGTTACGCAACGAAATTGTCTTTTCTGCCGCCAATTGTTTCTTTTTTGTAAAAAAATAAGCTATAAAAAGTAATCAGCTTGCACAAAAATGATTGAGATACAGCGAGTAAAGGGTTACAACTAACAAAAAATGAGACCTGGCTCTCACCGTTTCCGGGCGCGACAGGGCCTAAGGGTGAACTCGGCCATCCGTCGTAACGCGTTTTTCACCCAAGGCAGGGCGGCAAGTGCCGGCTGCGCCAGATTGGGCAACGCGCGGTGATAACCTGATCTTCTGGGGATTGAACGTGAACACGATGCCGCTCTCTGTGGTACACCGCTTGCCGCACCACTACCGCTGGCTGGCTGGCTTCACTGGTGTCAAGGTGGAGCCGGTTCCCCCTGCCAGCGATGGCGATAACCTGATCGGCCTGAAACTACTGAGCCACGATGGCGACTCTGCCTGGCAGGTGCTGGAGAAGCTGCGCCTGACGCTGGCGGAGATCCAGGTGGACTCCTCGGTGGTGGAGTGGGAAGGGGAGCCGTGCCTGTTTGTCGGCGGCAATGACGAAGACGCCACCCTCTGCCGCCTGAAAAACGTTGGCGCGGCGATTGCCGATTCACTTAAAGCGCTCTATCCCTTCTGATCCCAGCTGGGGCCGCCGACGGCGGCCTGCCGCACCAGCTGGCGCGTATAGTCGCTCGCTGGCGCACGGAAAATCTGCTCGCACTCGCCCTGTTCCACCACCTCCCCCTGCCGCAAGACCACCACCTGATGGCACAGCATACGCACCACCTGCAAATCGTGGCTGATAAACAGGTAAGCCAGCCCGTGGCGCTGTTGCAGCGCCGTCAGCAGCGCCAAGATTTGCGCCTGCACCGAGCGGTCAAGGGAGGAGGTCGGCTCATCCAAAATCAGCAGTTCCGGTTGCAGGATCAAAGCGCGGGCAATGGCGATGCGCTGGCGCTGGCCGCCGGAGAACTCGCCGGGGTAGCGGTGGCGGCTCTCCGGGTCCAGCCCCACCTCCTCCAACGCCTGCACCACCCGCGCCTCCCGCTCAACCGGCGACAGCGACTGGTGCACCGCCAGCCCCTCGGCGACAATCTGCGCCACCGTCATGCGCGGGCTGAGGGCGGAGTGGGGATCCTGGAACACCACCTGGATGCGGCGGCGGAACGGCAGCAGCTGGCGGCGGCTCAGTCCCTGCAACGGCTGGCCGTCGAAGCGGATGCGCCCCTCTGACGCCAGCAGCCGCAGCAGCGCCAGCCCGGTAGTGCTCTTGCCGGAGCCGGATTCGCCCACCAGCCCGAGCGCCTCACCGCGCCGCAGGGTAAAGCTCAGCCCGGCAAGCGCCGGCGGGGGCGGCGGGTCACGGCGGAACAGCCGACGGCGGCGGGGAAAGGTGACGCGCAGGTTCTCCACCTCCAGCAGCGGCGGCGCGTCAGCGGCCAATGGCTGCGGCCGCCCCTGTGGCTCGGCCGCCAGCAGGGCGCGGGTGTAGGGGTGCTGCGGCGCGCCAAACAGCTGCGCCCTCGGTGCCTGTTCCACGCAGCGCCCCTGACGCATCACCGCGACGTTATCCGCCAGTTGCCGCACGATGTTCAAGTCATGGGTGATGAACAGCAGCGCCATGTTCAGCTCACGCTTCAGCGAGGCCAGCAGTTGCAGGATCTGCGCCTGCACCGTCACATCCAGCGCGGTGGTTGGTTCATCGGCAATCAGCAGTGCCGGCTGGGTCAATATCGCCATCGCAATCATCACCCGCTGGCGCTCGCCGCCGGAGAGCTGGTGCGGGTAGTCGGCCAGCCGGCGCAGCGGGTTGCGGATGCCGACGCGATCGAGGCAGGCCAGAACCTCACCGCGCGCCGCCTCACGCCGCATCCCGCGGTGCAGGCTCAGCACCTCCATCAACTGCTTCTCCAGCGTGTGCAGCGGATTGAGCGACACCATCGGCTCCTGAAAAATCATCGCGATGCGGTTGCCGCGCACCTGCCGCAGCCGCGCCTCGCTGGCGTGTAGCAGCGTCTCGCCCTCAAACAGGATGTCACCCTGTGGGTAGGCGACCGGCGGCGCGGGCAGCAGCCGCAGCACTGACAGCGCGGTGACGCTCTTGCCAGAGCCGGATTCGCCCACCAGCGCCAGCGTTTCGCCAGCCGCCAGCGACAGGCTGAGATCGGTGACCACCTGGCGCGCCTGCCCGCCCTGACGGAAGGCAATGCTGAGCTGGCGGATCTCGAGCAGCGGGGAAGTGGGCATATCAGTAGGCCTTGTTCGGGTCAAAGGCGTCGCGCACCGCGTCGCCAATGAAGATCAACAGGGAGAGCAGGATGGCCAACACGGCAAAGGCCACCAGCCCCAACCAGGGCGCCTGCAGGTTATTTTTGCCCTCCAGCAGCAGCGCGCCGAGGGAGGGGGAGCCAATCGGCAGGCCAAAGCCGAGGAAATCCAGCGACGTGAGGGTCGTGATCGCGCCACACAGGATAAATGGCAGATAGGTGAGGGTAGCGACCATCGCATTTGGTAGCATGTGCCGCAGGATAATCTGCCGGTCAGGCACCCCCATCGCCTGCGCGGCGCGGATATAGTCGAAGTTGCGCGCACGCAGGAACTCGGCGCGCACCACGCCCACCAGCGTCATCCAGCCAAACAGCACGGTGATCAGCAGCAGCCACCAGAAGCTGGGCTGCACCACGCTCGAGAGCAGGATCAGCAGGAACAGCGTCGGCATCCCTGACCACACCTCAATAAAGCGCTGGCCGAGCAGGTCGATGCGCCCGCCATAGTAGCCCTGCACCGCGCCAGCCAGAATGCCGAGCGCACTGGTGCAGAGGGTCAGCAGCAGGCCAAACAGCATCGAGATACGGAAGCCATACAGCACCTGCGCCAGCACGTCGCCGCCCTTGCTGTCGGTGCCGAGCCAGTTATGGCGATCCGGCGGCGAAGGGAAGGGGCCGCCGGCAAAGTTGATGGTGCGGTAGCTGTAGCGCACCGGTGCCCAGATGGCCCAGCCATGCTGCGCGATCTGCGCCTGCACCGCCGGGTCTTGGTAGTCCGCTGCCGTCTCCAGCGGGCTGCCGAAGGTGTTCTCCGGGTAGTCCACCACCAACGGCAAGTAGAACTCGCCCTGATAGCGCACCAGCAGCGGCCGCTCATTCGCCAGCACGTTCGCCAACAGCGCCAGCGCAAACAGCAGCAGGAAGATCCACAGCGACCAGTAGCCGCGCCGGTTGTGGCAGAAGCGCGCCCAGCGCGCGCGGTTCAGGGGCGAGAGGTTCATCCGCGCCCCTCAAAGTCGATGCGCGGATCGACCAGCGTGTAGGTGATATCGCTGAGGATATTCAGCAGCAGGCCAATCAGCGTGAAGATGTAGAGGGTGCCGAACATCACCGGGTAGTCGCGTTGCAGGGTGGCGTCATAGCCCAGCAGGCCGAGGCCGTTGAGGGAGAACATCACCTCGATCAGCAACGAACCGGTAAAGAACATGCTAATAAAGGTGGCCGGAAAGCCCGCGATCACCAGCAGCATGGCGTTGCGGAACACGTGGCGGTAGAGGATCTGCTGTTCGCCCAGCCCCTTGGCGCGCGCCGTCACCACATATTGCTTGCGCACCTCATCCAGAAAGGCGTTTTTGGTCAGCATGGTCAGGGTGGCGAAGCCGCCAATCACCGTCGCTAGCACCGGCAGGGTGAGGTGCCAGAAGTAGTCCGCCACCTTGCCATACCAGGGCAGGGTGTCAAAGTTGCCGGAGACCAGCCCGCGCAGCGGGAACCAGTCGAGGTAACTGCCGCCAGCGAACAGCACAATCAGCAGGATGGCGAACAGGAAGGCCGGGATGGCGTAGCCGATGATAATCAGGCTACTGCTCCAGGTGTCGAAGGCGCTGCCATTGTGCACCGCCTTGCGGATGCCGAGCGGGATGGAGACCAGATAGATGATCAGCGTGCTCCAGACGCCGAGGCTGGCGGAGACCGGCAGGCTCTGCACCACCAGATCCATCACCGACGCGCCACGGAACAGGCTATCGCCGAAATCGAGCCGGGCGTAGCGCCACAGCATCTCCAGGTAGCGCTCATGCAGCGGCTTGTCGAAGCCAAAGCGCGCCGTGATCTCCGCCACCACCTCCGGATCCAGCCCGCGCGCGCCCCGGTAGGCACCATCGCCCGCCGCCGGGCGCGCGCTACCGAGCGACTCACTGCCGGCGGTATTGACCGCCAGCCCGCTGCCCTGACCAAACTGGATATTGGCGATCGCCTGATCCACCGGGCCGCCGGGGGCAATCTGCACGATCAAAAAGTTCAGCGTGATGATCGCCCACAGCGTGGGGATGATCAGCAGCAGGCGGCGCAGCACATAGCGGGTCACTGTGTCTCTCCCATTTTGATAGTTGCCCCTTAGCGCCGTTCGGCCGGCAGGCGGGCCGCTTTATTGACATCGTACCACCAGCAATCGAGATCCATGCCATACAGCGGGCGGATGGCCGGTTGCGAGAATTTGTCCCAGTAGGCGTAGCGCTCACGCTTGGAGTACCACATCGGGATCATCAGCTGCTGCCAGGTCAGCACCCGGTCCAGCGCCCGCCCGAGCGCGCGCAGCGGCTCAGGCTGGCCTTGGTGCCGGACGATCGCCTCCACCAGCTGGTCAATCGCCAGGTCCTGCACGCCGGGGGCGTTGTAGCTGGAGTCGAGGTAGCCCGACGCCCAGCGCACCAGCAGGTCGCCGTTCGGGTACTGCATCGCGCGGTAGAGCGTCGGCAGCATGTCATAGTCCCGGCTGCGCAGGCGGCTGAGGAACTGTGAGTTGTCCACTTCGCGCAGGGTGAGGGTGATGCCCAGCCGCTGCAGGTTGTGCTGGAACGGCAGCACGAACTGGTTATTGCCGCCAGAGGGCAGCAGCAGCTCAAATTGGAACGGCGCGCCGCTGCGCGCGTCCACCAGCCGCTGGTCGCGCACCTCATAGCCCGCCTCACGCAGCAGCGCCGTCGCCTTCAGCAGGTTGGCGCGGTCATTGCCACTGCCGTCGCTGCGCGGCGGCTGGTAGAGGGTGGTGAACACCTCTGGCGGTACTTTGCCCTTCAGCGGGCCGAGCCACGCCAGCTCCGCCGCGTCCGGGTAGCTGCGGGCGGCGTACTCGGTGTTCTGGAAGTAGCTGTCGGCGCGCTGGTAGGCGCCGTAGAATAGCGCCCGGTTCATCCACTCAAAATCAAACGCCAGCCCAATGGCCTCTCGCACCCGGCGATCACGGAATAGCGGCCGCTGGGTATTGAAGGCCAGCCAGCGGGTGTCCTGCGCCGCCTCGCTCTCCTCATCCCGTTTGGCGATATAATTCTTGCTGAAGTTTGGCCCGGTGTACTGGGTCGCCCAGCTCTTGGGCGAGCCTTCGCTGCGAAAGTCATAACTGCCAGCCTTGAACGCCTGGAGCGCCACCTTGTCATCCAGAAAGTAGTCATAGCGCAGCGTGTCCAGGTTGAAGCGGCCGCGGTTGACCGGCAGGTCGGCCGCCCAGTAGTCGCGCACGCGGCTGTAGACCACATACTGCCCGAGGCGGTAGTCGGTAATCTGGTAGGGGCCGCCGCCCAGCGGCGGGGCGGGCAGCGGATCGCTCAGTTTGTGCTGTTGCCAATAGTGCGCTGGCAATACTGGCAGGCCGCCCAGCAGCCCCAGCACCTGATCGCGGTCTGGCGTCGGGAACTCAAAGCGCACCGTCAGCCGGCTGATGGCGGCCACCTTCACCCCCTTGTAGAACAGCCGGAACTGCGGCACCCCTTCGGTCATGAACTTCTGGAAGGTGAAGGAGAGGTCGCGCGCGGTGACCGGTGTGCCATCCTGGAAGCGGGCGCGCGGGTTGATCGCCACCTCCACCCATTTCAGGCTGTCGGGGTAGCGGGCGGACTCGGCCACCAGCGGGTAGTAGCTGCCAATCTCATCGCTGGAGGCGACAAACAGGGTGTCATAGAGCTGGCCGCTGCGGGCGGCCGGGTTGCCGCGCATGGCGAAGCGGTTGAAGTTGTCATAAGTGCCAAGCGCCGCTTGACGCAGCGCGCCGCCCTTGGGCGCGGCCGGGTTGACGTAGTCGAAGTGACTGAAGCCAGCCCCATATTTCGGTGTGCCAAGGATGGCGAAGGCGTAGCTCTCATTGATGATATCGGCCCGGGCCGCTGGCAGGCTGACGAGCAACAGCAGGGCAAGCAGTAATCGTGGCACCATGAACAGCTCCTGAAGGTGGCTGGCGCGGCGCGCCAGACATCATGCGACGCGCCGTTGTAACACACCCCCGGCCGCCAGCCAATCTGATAAACGTCGCTAGGGGCGGTAGCCCGCCACAAACGTCCGCAGCGCGTCAAGCGCCAGCGGTCGGCTATAGAGGTAGCCCTGCAAATAGGTCACGCCGCGCTCGCGTAGGTAGTGCGCCTGCTGGGGCGTCTCCACCCCCTCGGCCACGGTCTTCAGCCCTAGCTCCTGCGTCAGGTTGAGCACCGTGTCCAGCACCGGCGCGGTCACCGTCTGTCGGCCAATGGCGGTGATAAAGCCACGGTCAATCTTCAAATAGTCGAGATTGAACTGCTCCAGGTAGATCAGGGCGCTGTGGCCGGTGCCGAAATCATCAATGGCAATCTCAATCTGCTGGGCGCGCAGCCAGTCAAATTTATGCTGCGCGTCACGGGCGGCCACCATGCCACGCTCGGTGATCTCAAACACCACGTTGAAGTGGTGGGCAGGTAGGCGGTTGAGGAAGTGCAGCACGTCACGCTCAAAGTGCGGATCGCTAAGGTGGGCGGGCGACAGGTTGACCGCCAGCTTGGCCCCGACGGGCAGGATGGTCTGCAACTGGATGGCATCCTGCGCAATCAGCCGGAACAGGTGGCGGGTTAGCGGCACGATCAGCCCTTGGTTCTCGGCATAGGTAATGAAGACATCCGGCGGGATCGCGCCCTCGGTGGGGTGGTGCCAGCGCATCAGCGCCTCAACGCCAGCCACCTGCTGTGAACGGGTCTCAATCACCGGCTGGTAGACCATGTGGAATTGGCACTGGCGCATCGCCTCCACCATCTCATGACCGGCGCTGTGGCGCGCCCGTTGCAGATAGTAGCTGAGCGCACCGAGTAGCGAGGCCAGCAGCAGCCCTGCCAGCAGCGTGACCTGCACGTCGCCAGTCGTCAGGCTCTGGCTGTAGAAGCGCAGCACCGCGGGTGTGCCGGGTACTGGCAGGTCATGGGCATTCTTGTCCGTCAGTGCCGCGCGCTTGAGCAGGCTGGCGCTGAAGTTGGTGAGCGCGTAATCGCCAATCATGATGGCCATGCCATCGCGGCCCTGGCCGCCGTAGCGGCGGCTAAATATCAGGTAGGGGCTGACGGTGATATCCAGCGTCGCCAGCACGCCGCTCTGCGCCTCGCCAGGGGTGGCCAGCCAGACGCCGATGGCGGGCTTCTCCGGCACCATCACGGTGCCCGGTTGCAGCGCCATGTCCTGCGGCAGCTGGAGGCGCAGCGCCGGGTAGATCTCCGCCACCTGCCGGGAGATGGCACCCATCGCCGAGGAGCAGTAGGCCTCACCATCGCGCACCAGCAGGAAGGTACGTACGCCACGGGTAAAGGCGGCGCGCTGGGTGAGGGAGGCTTGCGTCATGTCGCAGGGCAGGCGAGTCATGTCGCCCATCTGCGCCATATTCTCCCTTAGCGCAGCCAGGTACTCGACGGTAAAGTTCCGCACGTCCTGCGCCAGGCGCTGCTGCTGGCGTTCATTGGCTTGGTGAACCACCCACAAGGTGATGCCATTAAATAAAAGAAAAAAGAGGGAGGCGAGAAGGAAGCTGCGTCGTAAATAACGTCGCTTGGGCAAAACGGTATGCGTTAATGCCGTTTTTAACCGCATAATGTTCATTCCTTTACGGCATGCCTGAATGGTTCCAGTATAACTGACCGCGGGCAGCGCACGACGCCAATTTTAACCAATCGGCGATGGGCTGTGATTGCCAGCAAATAAAAGAGCGCCTTCCAGGGAAGGCGCTCTTTTATTTCTTTGGCATGAGCAGCAAGGGGAAAAGGCTCAGCTATGTGTCCGGTCGTTCAATATCCGTCGCGCTTCGCGGTAGCGCTTTTTCCAGTAGGCATCACTCAGGCTGGAAATCATTACGCCGCTGCTGGTGGAAGCGTGGACAAACTCATCGTTGCCGAGATAGATCCCGACATGGCGACCCGTCGAGCCGGCGCGGAACAGCACCAAATCGCCAGGGCGCAACTTATTCTTCTGGATGCCACGGCCGATGTCCTGTTGCTCATAGGTAGAGCGCGGGAGATCCAGGCCAAACTGCTCGCGGAAGGTGGTCTGGACGAAGGCGGAGCAATCAATGCCGCGCTTGCTGGTGCCGCCCAGGCGGTAACGCACGCCTTTCCAATCCGCGTACTGGTCCATAATTTTTGACTTCACGTCAACATTACGCACCATCTCTTCAAACTCATCCTGAGAGGCTTGCAGTAAAAAACCGTTCCGGTCATTAACTGCATGCGTCTCAGTCTGCGCGTGTTGTGAATTCATCGAACTACAGGCGGAGAGCATGACTGCCATCGCCATTGCGGGGACTGCCCGCCACATATATCTCAGAAACGGTTGAGACTTGACCATTATGAGTGTTTTCCCTTGCTGTCCTTAACGACGAATGTCGCTATCAGAAAATGCCAAACGAAAAGAGCCTACTTATCGTCTGAGTATCGAGCAATCCACCTGCTTGAAAATTGTGGCTTTACGCACAAATTTCATGAAATTTCAGGCGAAAAAAATCAATAACTCCAAAAGCGAATCCGAGATTACCTTAACCCCCTAAGGATTGCGAGTGCTTTTAAAGCATTTCTTATAAGAATTTATGATGTAAGTCGATGTAAGCACAGGAGCAGAATCCGCTGTGCTCTTTTTAGCCGCATTTCGCTGAAATCAGCGCCACAAGCGGGAGAAATGTCAATTTATTGTCAATTCCCGGTGAGAGTTGCCGAATATAAATATAAAAAACGGGAGCCATTGGCTCCCGCGGGCATACTTTTTTTATATCAGTGTGGCTGTCTATTTTATTTGAATTATGCGCGGCGCGTTTTTCCTGGTAACCAGTTATTGAGCCATTCAATCACGCGGTCGCACGCCGGGGTGAGCAACCACCAGCTCATGCCCACCAGCACCACCGACAGGGAGCCGACGGCGATGTCAGTGAACCAGTGCGCGCCAATCATCAGGCGCGGCAGCGAGAAGATCACCACAATCGCCAGCGCCAGCGCGAAGGCGCCGCGGGTGAAGTAGCGCCCCATAAAGCAGGCGAAGATGATCAGCATCATGCCGTGGTCGCCGGGGAAGCTGTCGCTGGAGGCGTCCTTGGTCGGGATGCCGGTCAGCTCGCTGACGCGGTTGACGTGCGGGAAGTAGAGCGACGGGCTACGGTGCTGCACCGGCAGCAGGTGGCCCAGCTGGTTGAGCACCACGGCGGTCAGCAGCATCACCACGCCGGTCACCAGCAGGCGGCGACGCCCCTCCGGCTCCTGTCGCAGGTAGAAGGAGAGGTAGAGCAGGCCCATCGCCAGCAGCGAGCAGCCATCAAACAGCCGGTTGTTGGTTACGGCAACCAGCTTCAGGAAGCCGGGGCTGGTGGCCAGGTGCTGGTTGAAATAGAAAAAGATGGAAGCATCAATTGGGAACCAGAAGCCGTGGTTGGCAGGCAGGTAGTAGGAGAGGAACAGTGCCACGCCCAGCAGGTTCAGCAACAGGATTGCAGGAAGATTTTTGCGCCACATAGCGGTGATGACCTATTTTGTTATTTGATGAAATCAAATCCATAAAATTGGCGGATAAATTAAGTGTCATCGGCTAAACGTAGCTTCAACAAAGCCGATTGAAGCGCATTCCAGTCCGCGTCACCCTGGGTAATCACCTCGACCCGGCTGTCCAACGGCGCACCCGGCCGGGTCTCAATCTTGAAATCCTGCCCCTGCCGGTTCAGCAGCAGGGTGCCCTCGGCAATCCGCAGCACCCCTTTGACGCGCTCCACCGGGGCCAGCCGCGCCCACTCCATCAGTGGGATGGTGTCAAACACCGTCTCCTCATCGAAAATCCAGCCGCAGCTACTGTGCCCCTGTCCGTGGCTGAGGGCGCGCCGCCAGCGCTGGTTGCCCGGCAGGCTGAGCGCCGCCAGCCCACGCGCCGCTGGAGTGCCGTGGTGGTGCGCGCCATCCGGCAGCGTGCGCAGGTTTTCGCGCGGCAGCGCAAGCAGCGCGGCATCCACCTCGCCCTGTTGCACCTCAATCACCGGGCGGCCACCCGCCTCATTGGCTACCCACGCCGCCAGCCGTTGGCGATCCGCCTCCTGCCAGGTGTCCTGCTTATTGGCGATGATCAGGTCGGCGGCGGCCAGCTGATCGCGAAAATTCTCGTTATCGCGGTAACGTTCCTCGCTGAGCTGGCGCGCGTCCAGCAGGCAGAGGGTCGCCTGTAGCGTCAGCCAGGGCTGGTAGGTCTCCGCGGTGAGCAGCGAGAGGATCTGCTTGGGGTGACCAAGGCCGGTCGGCTCAATCAGCAGCCGGTCGGGCTTCTGCTTGAGTAGCATATTCAGGCCAATCTGCATCGGCAGGCCGTTCACGCAGCACATGCAGCCACCGGGGATCTCCTTGAGCACCGCCCCCTGTCCGGCCAGCAGCGCGCCGTCAATGCCCACTTCGCCGAACTCATTAACCAGAATAGCCCAATTCTCATGGCTGGGTTTCTGGCTCAGCAAGTGGCGCAGGGTGGTGGTTTTACCGCTGCCCAAAAAGCCGGTAATCAGGTTCACGTAGGTCATCTGTCTGTCCTTTATTCATGGCGGTGCCGGGAGTGGCGCAGGCCGTATCCCTTGTTCAGCGCAAATTGGCCGCAGCCAGCGCCTAAAAATAGTGGCCTGGGTGGCGACTGATTTACAAGATAAATTTTATAGGCGTAAAAAATGGCGGGAGCAAATAAAAGGGGCGGCATGTGCGCCCCGTGGGGAGGGGCGGTCAGGCGATGGTCAGCGCCTGCTCAATGCGGGTGGCCAGTTGCGCCAGTGACGCCAGCAGCTGCGGGTAGTCGGGATGGGTGAGAATGATGTGGCCGACAAAATCGGCGTTGCTCTGCACCTCCGCGCCGACCCTATCGCCCAACTGAGCGGAGAATTGGCCCTGATGCAGCGCAATGCCTGCCTCGCACGCCAGTGCCTCCATCTCCGGCAGCGCCAGCAGGCGGCCAGCACGCGGCGCGCGCAACATACGGATGCCAGCATAGCCGCGCGGGCGCAGCGGCTGGGCGACTGGCTGGCCGTCGGTTGCCCAGCGCAACCACATCAGCCAGGGGTCGAACCCCTCAAAGCTTAGGTGGGCCAGATCCCAGATGTGCATCCCGGCCGGGCGCATGTTGGTCTCGACCGCCGCCGTGGCATCGGGCAGCAGGAAGATCTCATTGTGCCACGCGCCGTGGCGGGCGGAGACCAGCGACTGCATATGCGCCCCGGCGGCCAAGAGCCGCCGCGCCTCCTCCGGCGGCAGTGGCGCGGGCACGATCTGCTGGTACTCCGCGCGGTACAGCCCCTCGGTGGTGTGCTTCTCGGTGATCCACTGCTGCCCGGCGACGCAATCCCAACTGTACTCGCGCGCACCCTCCACCAGCGACTCAACAATGATGCCACCGCCGTGGTAGGGCGCGACGGCGGCCCAGGCGCGGGCGCACTCCTCCTGCTGGCCAATCACCTGACAGCCCCGGCTGTTGCCCTCCTGCGCTGGCTTGAGGAAGGCTTTGCCGCCCAGCCGCGCCACCTCCTGTTGCAGCGCTGGCAGGCTCGTCACCTGCTGGCTGGAGAGCGGGCGGTAGCCTGCGGGATGGCTGAGCGCCTGGCTGTCGAGCTGGCGGAAGAGGCGCTTGTCCAGCCCGGCCAGCGCCTCTTCCGGCGTCGCGCCCGGCAGGCCGAAGTGCTGGGCGAGGCGCGCGCCCAGCGGCACGCCACGATCCGAGAAGGGCAGGATGCCGATCGGCTGTAACTGGTGGCATTGCAGGTTCGCCAGCACGTGGGCGAGGCTGGCCTCCCCCTGCTGCATGTCGAACGGCGCCTCAATCACCCAGTCGGCAAACAGCGCGTCCAGATCGTTGGCCCGCTCCGTCACCAGCACCAGCCGGGCGTCAAAGTGCTTCATCGCTGCCTGGCGCATCTTCTCGACATCATAGATCCGGACATTGTTGTAGCCGGTGACAATAAAACAGTGCGTACTCATCGTAGCTCCACCAGGTTGCATTCATGGAAAATCGCGTCGATCACCTCGGCAATCTCCTGCTCGGCACCGGCCACCACGCCGCTGAGCGGTGAGGCATCCGGGGAGTAGGAGATCGTCCCACCGGCTGGCGCGGCGGTGTTGTGCTGGTAGTGCAGCAGGCAGGCCGCCCACTTGTCGGCATCAAACGGCAACTGCCACGCCGCCGCCAGATGGTGGGACGGGTAGACAAACCAGCCGTAGAACAGTGGGTTGATGCTGCCCACCGCCGCTGGCGTCATGCCATCGATCTGGTAGCGCAGGTCGGCGTGGTAAAGGTTGACGCCGGTGCGCAGGTGGAAGGTTTCGGCAACGCCCGCCCCGCCGACCCGCGCGGCGGTCTCCAGAAACCAGAGGTGGCCGTCGGCATCCTCAATGGCCTCAAAATGGAAGCTGCCATCGCGGTAGCCCAGCGCGGCCAGCACCTCCGTCACCAGCGCCCGGTGCGCTGGCGTGGTGCGGATTTGCACCGACCCCAGCGGCGAGCCACTGGAGAAGCTGAGGCAGGTGCGCAGGTAGCGGCTACTGACAAACGCCCGCGGCTTGCCGTTCGACAGCCAGCCGTCGAAGTGAAGCACCGCGCCCTCAATAAAGGTCTCCACCATCATGCTCTCCGCGTTGTCGAGCTGGAAAATGGCGGCGCGGATGGCGGCGTCATCCCCGGTCAGGATGCCGAGGCTGGAGGCCTCCTCACGCGGCTTAAGCAGGAAGCGGCCCGGCTGCGGCGGCAACTGCAAAAACTCCAGCGGGTGCCAGAAGGCGGGCTGGCGGATCTGTTGCTGTTTGCAGCGATAGCGCATCACCCACTTATTGCGCAGCGGCAGGATCTGCTGGGGGCGATCGCCGGGAATGGCAAAGTGCTCGCGCACCTGCGCGGCGGCGATCAGATCATGCTCCGAGCGGGCGATCAGCCGGTCAGCACCCGCGAAAATCTGGGCGTAGTGCGCAATCAGCGTGGGGGCGTCAAAGTGGGGCTGGGCGAGCACCACCGCCACGCTGCCCGCTGGCAGGCGCGGGCCGGGAGGGGTCAGGCAGAAGTAGTAGACCTGATGCGCCCGGTGATCGATGACCTGTTCATAGCGGATCTTCTCGAAAGGAATACGGTGGAACACAATAATTTTCATGCCAGATACTCCGTATCGATATAGCGTTGTGAGGCGGCAATCAGTACCGCCCGCTCCCCGGTGGTCAGCTCCGTGACATTCCACAGCGCCATGCCAAGGAAAATCTCCCGCTCCACCTGGGGCAGGGTGTCACCGGGCTGATAGAGCAGGCTCTCCTTCAGCGCCTGCGGCAGGTCAGGATGGCGGCCAATCCGCGCCAGCGTGCGCCCCGGAACACCGAAAAAGACGCGGAAAAAGAGGTGGCGCGCACCGGCCTGCCGCGCCTGACGCGGGCCGTCAATGATCAGTGCCAGCCACTGCCGCAGCAGGCAGACGCCGCTGTGCAGGCGGGTGCTCTCGACGATATAGGCGCCGCCGATGCGCGGGTTGATCTCGATAATTTCCCAATGGCCGCTGGCATCACACTTCATCTCAACGTGATAGACGCCGGTGTCGGCACCCAGCGTCGCCATCACGCAGCGCAGCAGCGTCACGCCAGCGTCAATCTGCGCCGTAGAGAGTGAACGCGGCGGGCAGAGGCTCGCCCCCTCCAGCATGGCGAAACCGGACTGGGCAACCTCCAGCTTTTCATGCACCGCCAGCACCGCCAGCGCCCCTTGATCCAGGCTGATCTCAAAACTGCACTCCACCCCGTCAATCAGGCCCTCAATGATAAAGTCCGCCTCGTCCGAGAAGACGCCAGCGTAGGAGCGATCCGCCGCCGCCTGCGCCCGCAGTTGCGCCAGCTGGCCATAGGCGGTGAGGGAGGCGGCCGGGAAGGTGCCCATCGAGGCCAGCCCGGTACGCGGTTTGATGAAGTACCTCTCCCGGTCGGTGATGCTCTGGAACCGCGCCTCATCCAGCAGGTGGCAGGAGACGCGCGACAGCTGGGTGGCCACCAGACGGTTGCGCATCCGCCACTTGTCGCGCAACAGCGCGACGGTCTCCTCGGTGATATCAGTGGCGTTGAACATCTGGTTGGCGTAGGCCATCAGGTGGCGGTAGCCGTCCCAGACGCTGATGCAGCCAATGAACTGGTGCGTCTGTTCGGTGTCGCGCACCACCTGATCAATGTCCGTGTGGGTCAGGTGCAGCCCCCCGGTCACCCGGTGGTCGCCGGGGGCGGCTGACCACGCCGGGAGAGCCTGCCGGGTGGGGGCGGAGGAGAGAATAAAATAACCATATCCCCAGCTCTCAACGATCTGTTTAATTGGATCAACCATCGAGAGCGTCTGGTGGGAAAGAATAAGCACGGATTTTTTCATTTATTGCCTCTCCTCCCTGAGGGCTTATGCCTGAATGGTTTTTTCGTGCAGTTCCACGAAGAACATTTTCAGCAGTTCCTGAATCTCGGCGAAATAGCGCTTCACATCGGTAATATCTTCATCGCTCTCAATCAGCAGGCTTAAAATATTCCACATCTCCTGGGTATGATCCTCGACCAGATCGGTATTGAGGTGGGCGGCCTGGCCGGTGATTTTGTCACTGCCAACGCTGTCGGCCAGCGCCTTAATTTGCTTGGGGGTGATTTTCTGAGTGGTATATTCCACCAGGTAGCTGTAACAGACCACGCCGAGCGGTTTTTCATGCTCCGCGACAAAATAGAGGAAGCCGGCCAGCAGGCGGGTATAAAAACTCGGTTCGGTCTGGTAGATGGTCTCTTTGCTGATGCCGAGGCTTTCGGCGTCCTGCATAAACAGCGTGTCGTGCAGCATCTCCTCATCCTGATAAGCGGCGTAGAGCTGCGCCGCCTCGGCATTGACGCGGGTGATCTTGTGCAGCGCGTGGCACTGGGCGCTGCGCATCAGGCGGATGCGCCAGCAGTGCTCAATCAGGGTCTGGCGATAATAGGCCTGATTGACCTGCTTGCCCTCCAGGTGTTTTGCGGAGGGCACCGTGTTGTTCCATTCGATAATTTTGGTGTCGAGGAAATCATCAATTTCGCGTTTTACGTTTTGGCTGCGCTCCGGGCCTAAAAAGAGCGGCTGGCGAATGATGGCGGTGTCTTTAATTCGGTTGATCATTATTTACTCCAGATAGTTTTCAATTAGGGTAACATCGCCGGTAATTTGGCACTGGCAGGCCAGGCGAATGTCGGGGTCAACAATATTCAGGGCTTTAAACAGTCTCTTTTCTTTAGAGGTAGGGCGGGTAATATTCTCCTTGCCAGAGATAATTCTTATTCTGCAAATACCGCAGTTGCCGGTCCTGCATCCGAACTTCATATTTTCACGACAATCCGTTAAGGTAATCACGTCACGGAACAGGTATTCCGTTTTACTTTTCATAAAGATTATTGAGGGCATGATACTTTTCCTTGTGCTGGCGTTGATAAAGCCATAGCCAAATAAGCAGGGCGATAATTGCCGTGGCGGCGAGCACCCCCGCGCTGGCTGCTGTGGGCAGGGTGCGCATGGCAAAGACCGTAAACCCGGCACCGGCGCTGACGGATAGCTCCTTCACCAGCAGCGCGCCCTCCTGGGCGGCGCAGTAGTCGAGGTAGCTCAGGCCACACTCGGCCAGCGAGAGCAGGCCCAGCCACAGCAGCGCGCCGGGCAGGGTGTGCACCCGGAACGCCCCCGGCAGCGCCAGCACCACCAGTCCGGCGAGGATCAGGGCGAGCGCCGCCCAGAGCGCCCGTCGGCCGCAGCGCTGGATCAGCGCCATGATGGGCCGTTGCAGCAGCGTCACCACCGCACTGTTGAGGATGATCATCGCGCCATACCAGCCCGGCAGGGTGGCCTGATGCGCCAGAATGGCCTGCGGCAGGATGGAGAAGACCGCAAACAGCTTGATACCGGCCATCAGCCCGGCCAGCGCCCACTTGAGCTGGCCCCGGCGCGCCACGGCCGGGGCCGGGCTGGCTTCCGCCAGCGGCCTGTGGTGCCACACTGCGGGCAGGCAGGGCAACAGCAGCAGCGCCAGCGCCAGATAGAAGAAGGTGGGCTGCCAGTGCGGGTAGAGCAGCAGCAGGCCCGCCAGCAGGCTACCAAGGTTCAGCATGATTTTGTTGTTGGCCGCCCCGGCCGGGGTGGTGGCGGCATCCCGCTTGGCGATGTAGCCCACCACCGCGATGCCATAGCTGAACAGCAGCACCGCCACGGCCGCCACGCCGTGGGCGGCGGGCAGTGCCAGCAGCAGCAGGCCGGCCAGCGCGCACAGCAGCGTGACGCGCAAGGCCCGCGCACCAAACAGCAGTAGCGTCAGCGGCGTGAGGATCAGCAGCAGGCGGTAGCCGGTCGCTAGCAGGATGTTGCTGGTGGCATCCAGCCAGAGGTTGGCCTGCCCGAGCAGGGCGAACAGCGCCACCGCCGACAGCAGGCGCACCCATAGCAGGGCGGCGCCCTTTCCATTCAACGTGTTGTTATTTAAGCCTGTGGAAGATGTTTTACACAATGAACGCATGGATGACAGCCTGTACGGAGCGGATGGCCGTAACCATAGGGCAGGATGGCCGGGCAGGGCAGGGAAAGCACCACGAATTCCCGCCCGGCCTGGCTGGTGAAATCGCCGGTACAGTAGAGAACAGAAAGGAGCGCTATGTTAAGTCTAACCCGCACGCAGTTGGTTGACGGGGTATCCAAGGTCAACCAGCTGGTTGACCTCATCAGCGGGGCGGTGGCGGATGGCAGCCTGCCGCCGGGTAGCCGCTTGCCGTCACTGCGGGAGTTTTGTGAGCAGCTGTCCATCAGCAAATACACGGTGGTCGATGCGCTCGATCGCCTGCGCGCCAGCGGCACCGTCACCTCCATCCAGGGGCGCGGTTACTTTATCAACCGTGGGATCGCCCCGCCGGCCAGCAGCGTGCCCCTCAGCCCGGCCGCACCGGAACCCGATCTGCACGCGCGCCTGAAGCGCGCCTTTGCCACCCATGCGGGCTGGCGGCCCGGCTGTGGCTTCTTCCCGGAGGAGTGGCTGGATACCGAGCTGTTCCGCAAGGCGCTGCGCCAGACCATCCGTACGCCGCGCCTGCGCTTTATGGAGTATGGCCACCCACTCGGCTACCTGCCGCTGCGCAACACCCTCCAGATGAAGCTGGCGGGGGCGGGGCTGCGGGTGCCGGTGGAGAACATCGTGCTGACCAGCAGCACCATGAACGCCATCGACACCCTGCTGCGCGTGCTGCTGACGCCCGGCGACACCGTACTGCTGGATGACATCTGCTACTTCAACTTCAGCGCCAACCTGCGCCAGCACCATGCACGGGTGATCCATGCGCCGCGCGGGCACCACGGGGTCGATCCGGTGGCGCTGGAGAGCCTGCTGGCGGCGCACCGGCCCAAGGTGTTCATCACCTCCGGGCTGATGCACAACCCCACCGGGCACAGCTACTCGCTGGAGGAGATGTTCGCCATCATGACCCTGCTGAACCGCTATGGTTGCCACTTGATTGAGGATGATCTCTACCACGACCTGATGGAGGGAACGCCGAAACCGATGGCGGCGCTGGCCGGGCTGGCGAACGCCAGCTATATCTCCGGCTTCTCCAAGCTGCTCAGCGCCAATATGCGCGTGGGGTATATCGCCGCCAATCCGGCGCTGACGCAGGCGATTGTCAGCCTGAAGTCACTGACCGGCGGCGTGACCTGTGAGTTCACCGAGCAGGCGCTCTACCAATTTTTCCGCGATGGCAGTTACTACCGCCACCAGCGTCGGCTGATCAGCCGGCTCAATGAGGCGTCATCGCGGGTGAGGGGCTGGCTGGGGGCGGCAGGCTGCCGCTTCCCGACCCGGCAGGCGCACGGGCTGTTTTTGTGGGCGGAGCTGCCCGCGCACATCGACGGCGAGGCGCTGGCAGAGCGGGCATTGCGGGAGGGCATCGCGCTTGCGCCGGGCACGCTGTTTGGCGGCAGCCGGCGCTTTATGCGTTTCAATATCGCCCACAGTGATGATGATGCGGTCAGGGTGCGGATGCTGACCCTGCTGGCAGAGGGCGCTTAGCCCGCCACCCACTGCTGCACGGTGTGGCGCGCGCCGTGGTCACGCAGGCTCAGCCAGGCGCGCGTCACCTCCTCAACAAAGACGCGCTGCTGCGGCAGGTCTTCGCCGAAGACCGCGGTCAGCCCCAGCAGCGCCTCCACCCGGCGGGCGTCGTCCGCCGACGTCGCCACCACCTCGCGCAGTTGCGCCGCCATCGGGTCTTTCACGTCGATCGGCTGGCCAGCATCATCAATGCCGCTGACGTAGCGCATCCAGCCCGCCACCCCGAGCGCCAGCAGGCGGTAGGAGCCGCCATGCTCCAGGTGCCAGCGCACCGACTCCAGCATCCGCTGCGGCAGCTTCTGGGTGCCGTCCATCGCAATCTGCCAGGTGCGGTGCTTGAGCGCCGGGTTGGCGTAGCGGGCGATCAGCTGGTCGGCGTAGCCCGGCAGGTCAGTATCCTTCACCGTCAGGGTCGGGGCCTGCTCATCCAGCATCAGGCGGTGTGCTGCCTGCCGGTAGGCCGGATCGTCCATGCAGTCGTTGATGTGCTGGTAGCCCGCCAGATAGCCGAGATAGGCGAGGAAGGAGTGGCTGCCGTTCAGCATCCGCAGCTTCATCTGCTCAAACGGCAAGACGTCGGCGACCAGTTGCGCGCCGCCCACCTCCCACGCCGGGCGACCCGCGACAAACTCATCCTCCACCACCCATTGCAGGAACGGCTCGCAGGCGATGGCGCACGCATCCTCCACGCCGCCCAGCGCGTCGGCGATCTCCGCCAGCGTCTCTGGGGTGGCGGCCGGCACGATGCGATCGACCATGCTGCTCGGGAAGGTAACGTGGTCAGCGATCCAGCTGGCCAGCGCCGCGTCACGCGCCTGTGCCAGCCCAATCAGCGAGTTCTTCACCACGTGGCCATTATTGGGGATGTTGTCACAGGAGAGCACGGTGAAGGCCGGCAGGTGGCGCTCGCGGCGCAGGCGCAGCGCCTCCACCAGAATGGCCGGTACCGAGGTGGGCTGGCTGGGGTGGGCGAGGTCGTTGACGATCATCTCATTGTTCAGGTCGAGCTTACCGCTGCCCGGCTCAATGCAGTAGCCCTTCTCGGTGATGGTCAGCGTCACGATCGCCACCTGCGGCTCGGCCAGCTTCTCCAGTACCGCTGGCACCCCCTCAATTTTGCCATGCACCGACTCATGCACCGCGCCGATGACAATCGCCCGGTTCCCCTCCGAGCCCTTTTCCAGCACGCTGTAGAGGTGATCCTGCTCGCGCAGCTGGCGCATCATCTCCGCGCCGCCAAACAGGCTGATCTCACACAGCCCCCAGTCGCCGCCCTCGGCGTTCAGCACGCGATCGGTGACCAGCGCCTGATGCGCACGGTGGAAGGCGCCAAAGCCGATATGCACGATGCGGCTCTGTAAGTTCTGGCGGTCGTAGCCCGGTTGCTGCACGGCGGCGGGGAGGGAGGTGTTGGCGATCGTCTTCATGAGTGCTCCTGACAAATCCCGGCTCAGCCGGGAAAAACGGTGAGGGCCGCGGCGCGGCGGCAAAAGCGGTCAGACCAATTTTCGCATCTGCCTGTTTTGGGTGACGGCGCAAGGCTGGCGCGCTGTGACGCTGTCCGGGGCAGTGTACTGCTGGCGGGCACAAATGCAAATCAGCGACAGCGAGATTCATTGAGATTCGTGAGGTGCATCAAGCCATTGCTTACTGGCTTTTGACAAGGCAGGGCGTCCATGTATGGTAGTAAGATGAATGACAGCTTAAATCAGGTGGTATGACAGCTTTCGCGCTGGCCGCTGCCACCCAGCCAAAAAGGACAGAGCATGGAACAGACATGGCGTTGGTACGGGCCGGCCGATCCGGTCTCACTGGATGATGTGCGTCAGGCGGGCGCGACCGGGGTGGTGACCGCGCTGCACCACATCGCCAACGGCGAAGTGTGGCCGGTGGAGGAGATCCGCGCGCGACAGGCGGAGATCGCGGCCAAGGGGCTGGTGTGGTCGGTGGTGGAGAGCATCCCGGTGCATGAGGAGATCAAAACCCGCAGCGGCAACTATGAGCGCCACATCGCCCACTACCAGCAGTCGCTGCGCAACCTGGCGGCCTGCGGTATCCGCACTGTCTGCTATAACTTCATGCCAGTGCTTGACTGGACACGCACCGATCTGGCCTACACGCTGCCAAACGGCGCGAAGGCACTGCGTTTCGACCACATCGCCTTTGCGGCCTTTGACCTGCACCTGCTGGAGCGGCCGGGGGCGGAGCAGGAGTACAGCGAGGCGGAGCGCGTGCAGGCGGCGCGCTATTTTGAGCAGATGGACGAGGCGTCACGTGCGCAACTGACGGCCAACATCATCGCCGGCCTGCCGGGCGCCGAAGAGGGCTACACGCTGGAGCAGTTCCGTGCCCGACTCGCCACCTATCAGGGCATCGACAAGGCCGCGCTGCGTGAGAACATGGCGGCCTTCCTGCGCGCCATCGTGCCGGTGGCGGAGGAGGTGGGGATCAATCTGGCGGTGCACCCGGACGATCCGCCGCGGCCGATCCTTGGCCTGCCGCGCATTGTCTCCACCCAGGAGGATATGCAGTGGCTGAAAGAGGCGGTGGACAGCCCGCATAATGGCTTCACCTTCTGCACCGGCTCCTACGGCGTGCGCGCCGACAACGATCTGGTAGGCATGATTGACGCCTTTGGCGACCGCATCCACTTCATCCACCTGCGCGCCACCTGCCGCGAGGAGAACCCCAACACCTTCCACGAAGGGGAGCACCTCTACGGCGATGTGGACATGGTGGCGGTGATCCAGGCTCTGCTGCGCGAGGAGCAGCGTCGCCACCGCGCGGGCCAGCCCTCTGCCATCCCGATGCGCCCAGACCACGGCCACCAGATGCTGGATGACCTGCACAAGCGCACCAACCCCGGCTACTCGGCGATTGGCCGGCTGAAGGGGCTGGCGGAGCTGCGCGGCGTGGAACTGGCGCTCAAGCGCACCCAGTTCACCGATCTGCCCGAACGGCAGGCATAAAAAAAGGCGGGGAAGATCCCCGCCTTTTTTACCTCACCCTTACTTGTCCGCGCGCCCCATGTAGCGGCGCTCGGCGATGTGGATGGTGATCTTCTCACCGGCACTCAGGTACTCCGGCACGCCAATCACCAGCCCGGTGCTCAGGGTCGCGGGCTTGTTGCGCGCACTGGCGGACGCCCCCTTGATGCCCGGCGCAGTCTCGACAATCTCCAGATCCACCGTCTGCGGCAGCTCCAGCGCCAGAATCTGGCCATCCAGCGTCAGCACCTGCATCCCCGGCATCCCGCCCTCAGGAATGAACAGCAGCTCCTCTTCAATCTGCTCTTTCTTGAAGATGTAAGGGGTGTAGTCCTCATCGTCCATGAACACATACTCGTCGCCATCGATGTAGGAGAAGTTGACGCTGCGGCGGGTCAGGGTCACGGTGTCCAGGATGTCATCACCCTTGAAACGCTCCTCCACCTTCAGGCCGGTACGCACGTCAGCGAAGCGCATTTTGTACAGGGTGCTGGCGCCACGGGCGCTCGGGCTTTGGATATCAATGTCTTTCACCAGCAGCAGCTTGCCGTTGTAGTTAACCACGAAGCCGCGCTTAATTTCGTTCGCTCTTGCCATAAGAAGTGACCTGTTTGGAAGATGATAAGAAGTGGCGACAAGGTACTCGCGCCGCGTCTTTCAGGCAAGCGGGCAACGCAAAAAGAGTGGGGCGGCGCGGCTTTTGCGCGCCGCCAGAAGATCAGTGGTAGACCGGCAGCAGATCGGCCAGTGACAGCAGGTGCGCGATGGCATTGATCACGCCGAACGCCAGCACGAAAACAATCACCACCTTGCCGCCCGGCACCCGGTAGTGGGCGGCAGGCTCACGGAGGCGGCTGGCGCGCACCAGCAACGCTGGCACAATCACCGCCCAGACCGTGGCGGCCAGCCCGGCAAAGCCGATGGCGTAGAGGAAGCCATTCGGGAACAGCAGCGCGCCCAATGCCGGCGGTGCAAAGGTCAGCAGCGCCGCCAGCGCCCGGCCACCACGGTTGCCCGGGATGCGGCAGACGTCCGCCAGGTAGTCAAACAGCCCCAGCGCCACCCCAAGGAAGGAGCTGGCCAGCGCCATATAGGAGAAGGCGTTCAGCAGGGTGACAATCATGCCGCTGTGGCTGGCGTCGCCCATCTGCTTCAGCAAGCTGCCGATGTTGCCGCCCTCGGCAATCACCACCCGGAACGCCTCGCGGCTGATATTTCCCTGCACCACATATTGCCACACCAGATAGATCGTCAGCGCAATCAGCGTGCCGCCCACCAGACTGCGCACCACCGGCTGCGGCTGGTGGAGGTAGTAGGTCACCAGCCCCGGCACATTGCCGTGGTAGCCGAAGGAGGTCAGCAGATAGGGCAGCGCCGCCAGCGCATAGGGCGCGTAGTGGCTGTCTGGCTGGGCAGTGTTGAACAGCAGAGCTGGCTGCGCTTGGGTAAACAGGTTGCCGATGGAGAGCGCGAAGCTGATCACCATGCCGCCAATCAGCACGGTGCTGAGGCGATCGACCGCCTTGGTCGAGTGCCAGACAATCAGCGCCACCACCAGTGCGAACGCCAGCCCGGCGGCCTTCTGGCTGATGCCGTCGCCAAAGGTGTGGGCGATGATCGAGCCGCCAGCGGAGATGTAGGCGTAGTTCAGGATATAGAGCACGAAGGCGATGGAGAGGCCATTCACCACGCTCCAGCGCCGCCCCAGCAGGTCGCGCACCAGCGTGTGGAAGCTGGCCCCGGCCGGGTAGCGTAGCGCCACTTCCAGGATAAACAGGCCAGAGAGCAACATACAGAGCCAGGTGTAGGCCAGCAGCATGACCGAGCCGCTGAACCAGACGCCCGACGTCACGACCGGGATGGAGAACATGCCAGCGCCGACGGCAGTGCCGGCGATAATCATCGCGCCACCGAAGGCGGAGGGGCGGGAGAGGGGCAGGGTAAGGTCAGACGACATGGCAACTCCGTGATTGAATCTTTGTACTAGCGCAATAGTACAGACGGTCGCACGGCAAGTAAATGGGCAGATGCACCATCGTGGTGAGGGTTGCTGCTATTTTGTACTGTGAAAGGGAGCGGGCGTGGGCAGGGCCGGGCCGGGGTGAATGCTGGCGCGTGAGCATCTTTACTGGAGCCACGCCCGCAAGCCTGCTATTGTCGCCGTTTTCCAGCCCTGAGATCTCTTCATGGAATGCCGTGCCGATTGCGGGGCCTGCTGTATTGCACCCTCCATCTCCAGCCCGATCCCCGGAATGCCTGACGGCAAGCCGGCCAATACCCGTTGCGTCCAGCTGGATGAGCAGATGCGCTGTCGCATCTTCCACTCGCCGCTGCGACCGCGCGTCTGCGGCGGCTTACAGGCCAGCCGCGAAATGTGCGGCACCCACCGTGACGCGGCGCTGATCTACCTGGCGCGGCTAGAGGCGGAAACCGCCCCCTAATCAGGGCAGCGGCAGGCCGCCGTTGTCCGCTTTCTCCGGCAGCAGCTCTGCCAGCGGCGCGCTCTCCTCCGTACGGGCCGGTGCCTCATGGATGCGCCACACGCAGTAGATGGCGATGACCACCATCGCCAGCGCGGTATAGAACACCGCATGGTAGCTCCACAGCTCTGCCACGCCGCCAGCGAAGGAGCCAGCGATGATCCAGCCGACGCGCGTCGAGTTGGTGAACAGCGTGGTGGCCGCGCCCGCCTGTCCCGGCATCAGATCCTGGAAGTAGAGCATCCCGATGCCAGCCAGAATGCCGATGAACAGCGCGTTCAGCAGCTGTATCAGCAGCAGCGGCAGCGGGGCGGTAATAAACAGCAGGCTGAAATAGAACAGTACCCCGGACGCCACCGCCAGTCGCATCAAACTGCGCTTGCCAAGCCGTTTCGCCGCATAGCCCGCCAGCAGCATGATCGGGATCTCCAGCCCGGCGGCGGTGCCCATCATCACCCCGCCCAATTTTTCCGGCAGATGCAGTTCATGCACCAGATAGAGCGGCATGGTGATCAGGTAGATGCCGTTGGCCGTCCACATTAGCGAGCAGGCCGCGAACAGCAGCAGCGCGTCGCGGCGGTGGCGGCGCGGTGCCTGCAACGGCGCAATGGTTTTTAGCGCCGCCTTCGGCATGGAGGGCAGGTAGTAGCGCACCAGCGCGCCGCACAGCACAAAGGCCACGGCCGCCGCGGCGTACATAAAGGTGAAGCCAAAACCGAGCGCCAGCGCAAAGGCCAGCGGTGGCCCCACCACCCAGGCCAGCGACACCTGCGCCCGCAGGATGGAGGTGAACATCACCGCCTCGCGGCCGGTCTTCTCGGCGTGCTCACGCGCCAGCGCAAACATCTGTGGGTTGGCGGTGGAGCCAAAGCTCGACAGCAGCACCCCCACTAGCAGCAGCACCAGATAGTTGCGGTTGTAGGCGAACAGCACACAGGCCAGCGCGCCCAGCAGGCAGCAGCAGAAGATCAGGGTGCGGCGGTCACCGCGTTTATCTGACCAGCTGGCCAGCAGCTGGCTGACCAGAATGCCGATCACCGCACTGCCGGTATAGAACAGCCCCACCATCATCGGCCGGACATGGACTTCCGTCGACAGGAACAGGCTCAGGGTAGGGGTTTGCAGCGCACCGGCAATGCCGGTCAAAAAGGCCACCAGCAGAAACGCCGCCGAGGTCATGTCGGGCAGCCGCCGGGCTGTTACAGAGGGAGTGGTCATGATCTATCAATAAAAAGGGAAAGGGCGGGGCGCAGTCTACGCCTGTGGCGCCAAAAACACAGCCGTTTTCCGTAGCGAAAATGAGCAATCTGGCGCATTTCCGCACGGAAAGTCACAGGTCGCCCGCGGCTACGCGCCCGCGGTGTAAAATTCTCCCTGCCGCCACAGCGCAATCGCATTGCGGCTCGCCTCAAAGTGAGGCTGCGGCAGCGCATCCGGGTCGCACCAGCGCCACGCCTCGCACTTCTCCGGCTCCCGTCGTTGGGCCTCGCCGCCGGGGTGGCGCGCCAGCAGGCAGACCGACACCGTGTGCTTCCCCTCCTGCGCCCAGGTCTCTAAGTTATTGCTCAGGGCAATCACCTGTGGCGCGACGAGGCGCAGGCCTGTCTCCTCCTCTATCTCACGGATCGCCGCCTGCTCAAAGCTCTCGCCCGGCTCCAGGTGGCCGCCCGGAATTGACCAGTAGGGCGCATGGCTGCCGCTGCGTTTGCCAAACAAGACCTGCCCCTGCGGGTTCACAATAATCACACCTACCCCTACCACCACCTTCATTCTGGTTCTCCGTATCAGCAAAAACGTCAGCTTTACTCATCCCGTGCTGATGTAAATTCAGCAAGAGTGAAAAAATGTGCGTGAAGTCAAAGATTCGTCACAACAACAACGAGAATGCTTGCATAAACTACAGGCCAATCAGAGACTGATTGAAACGTTTCAGCGCCGGCTGATGACCCCTCTCAAGCCTGGCGCCGCCTTTTTCTCATAGAAGCTGAAACGATTCAATTTCGGCAAGCGAGGAGAATTATGTTCCAGTTGTCACTGCAAGACATCCACCTTGGCGCCAGCGCCGGCAGCAAGCAGGAGGCCATCCAGCAGGTGGCGGCCGCCCTGACTGACGCGGGCTACGTCGGTGCCGGCTACGTTGACGGTATGCAGCAGCGTGAGCTGCAAACCTCCACCTACCTTGGCAACGGCATCGCCATTCCCCACGGTACCACTGACACCCGCGATCTGGTACTGAATACCGGCGTGCAGGTGTTCCAGTTCCCGCAGGGCATCGCCTGGGGCGAGGGCCAGACCGCCTATGTGGTGATCGGCATCGCCGCAAAATCGGATGAGCATTTGGCGCTGCTGCGCCAGCTGACGCACGTGCTCTCTGATGAGAGCGTAGCCGAGGAGATGGCGAAAACGGATGCCAAGGAGACCCTGCGCAGCCTGCTGATGGGCGAAAAACAGCGCGCGGAGTTGCTGTTTGACACCTCGCTGATTGCCGTTGACGTCGCCGCCGACAACCTGATCACCCTACAGGCGCTGAACGCCGGCCGCCTGCAACAGGTGGGCGCGGTCGATACTCAGTTTGTCAGCGACGCCGTCAGCCGCGCGCCGCTGAGCCTCGGGCAGGGCATCTGGCTGGCCGACAGCCCGCAGGGCAACCTGCGCAGCGCTGTGACCGTCAGCCGCCCGGCAACAGCCTTTGAGCACCAGGGCGAGCGCGTGGCGCTGCTGGCGACGGTGGCAATGGTGGATGACCAGCCGCTGCCGGTGCTGAACTACCTGAGCGACCTGCTGCTGGATGACAAAGCTGAACGTCTGCTGAACGCCGACGCCCCAACGGTGCTGGCGCTGCTGACCAGCGTAGTGCCGGAGGAGAGCCAGGTGCACACCGCCGAATTCGTGGTGCGTAACGAGCACGGCCTGCATGCCCGTCCCGGCACCATGCTGGTCAACACCATCAAACAGTTCTCCAGCGACATCACCGTCACCAACCTCGACGGCAGTGGCAAGCCGGCCAATGGCCGCAGCCTGATGAAAGTCGTGGCGCTGGGCGTGAAAAAAGGGCACCGCCTGCGCTTTACCGCCAGCGGCGCGGACGCCGAACAGGCGTTGCAGGCGATTGGCACTGCCATCGCAGAAGGATTGGGGGAGGGCGTATGAGCCGCAGAGTTGCCACCATCACCCTTAACCCGGCCTACGATCTGGTCGGGTTCTGCCCGGAAATTGAGCGCGGCGAGGTCAATTTGGTGCAGACCGCTGGCCTGCACGCCGCCGGCAAGGGCATCAACGTCGCCAAGGTACTGAAGGATCTCGGCATCGACGTCACCGTCGGCGGATTCCTTGGCAAAGAGAATCAGGATGGCTTCCAGCAGCTGTTCAGCGAGCTGGGCATCGCCAACCGCTTCCAGGTGGTCAATGGCCGCACCCGCATCAACGTCAAGCTCACGGAGAAGGCGGGGGAAGTGACCGATTTCAACTTCTCGGGCTTTAGCGTCACGCCGCAGGATTGGGAGCGCTTCGTCACCGACTCCCTGAGCTGGCTCGGCCAGTTCGACATGGTGGCGGTGAGCGGCAGCCTGCCGGCCGGGGTTGACCCGGACGCCTTCACCGACTGGATGACGCGCCTGCGCAGCCAGTGCCCGTGCATCATTTTCGACAGCAGCCGCGACGCGCTGGTGGCGGGCCTGAAGGCTTCGCCGTGGCTGGTGAAGCCCAACCGCCGCGAGCTGGAGATGTGGGCCGGCAAAAAACTGCCGACCCTGGCGGAGGTGGTGGAAGCCGCCCACGCGCTGCGCGATCAGGGGATTGCCCATGTGGTGATCTCGCTGGGCGAAGAGGGCGCGCTGTGGGTCAACGCCTCCGGCGCATGGCTGGCGCGTCCGCCGGCCTGCGAGGTGGTCAGCACCGTGGGCGCGGGCGACTCAATGGTGGGCGGCCTGATCTACGGTCTGCTGATGCGTGAGTCCAGCGAACATACTTTACGTCTCGCCACTGCGGTGGCGGCCCTGGCCGTAAGCCAGAGCAACGTGGGCGTCACCGACCGCACCCAATTGGCGGCGATGATGGCCCGTGTTGATTTGAAACCCTTTAACTGACAGCAGGAGGCACAATGAAAACGCTGCTGATGACCGATCCTTCGCAAGGGCAGGCACGGAGCCACCTGGCGAAACGCATGCTGACTGCCGCCGCTGGCAAGGCCGGGGCAACGCTGACTGAAAGTGTGACTGACGCCGAACTGGTGGTGGTGCTGGGCGAACAGGCCGCCGCCGATGCCGGGCTGACCGGCAAAAAGGTCTATCTGGCCTCCGTCGAACAGGCGGTACGTGACCCGCAGGGCGTGCTGACGCGCGCCGCCAACGAGGCCACGCCGTATCAGGCACCGCAGGTTGCCGTGGCCGCCGCACCGGCTGCCGCTGCCGCCAGTGGGCCAAAACGCATTGTCGCCATCACCGCCTGCCCGACAGGCGTGGCGCACACCTTTATGGCCGCTGAGGCGCTGGAGGCGGAAGCCAAGAAGCGTGGCTGGTGGGTGAAGGTGGAGACCCGTGGCTCCGTGGGCGCGGGCAACGAGATCACCCCGGAAGAGGTGGCACAGGCGGATCTGGTGGTGGTAGCGGCAGACATCGAGGTTGATCTGGCGAAGTTCGCTGGCAAGCCGATGTACCGTACCTCGACCGGTCTGGCTTTGAAGAAGACCAAACAGGAGCTGGACAAAGCGGTGGCAGAGGCGGAAGTGTACCGCCCGGCCGGCGCGGGCGCGGCGGCGACCAGCAGCAAGAAGCAAGAGAGCGCCGGGCCATACCGTCACCTGTTGACGGGTGTCTCCTACATGCTGCCGATGGTGGTGGCGGGCGGCCTTTGTATCGCGCTCTCCTTTATCTTTGGCATCAAGGCATTCGAAGAGAAGGGTACGCTGGCGGCGGCGCTGATGCAGATCGGCGGCGGTTCGGCCTTCGCCCTGATGGTGCCGGTACTGGCCGGTTACATCGCCTTCTCCATCGCTGACCGTCCCGGTCTGACGCCGGGCCTGATTGGCGGCATGTTGGCGGTCAGCACCGGTGCTGGCTTTATCGGCGGCATCATCGCCGGCTTCCTGGCCGGTTACGTGGCGCGCGCCATCAGCGGCAAGCTGCGTCTGCCAGCCAGTATGGAGGCGTTGAAACCGATTCTGATCATCCCGCTGGTGGCGAGCCTGATCACCGGCCTGGTGATGATCTATGTGGTTGGCACCCCGGTCGCGCAAATCATGACTGGCCTGACCAACTGGCTGCAATCCCTTGGCACCGCCAACGCCGTGCTGCTGGGCGCGATCCTCGGTGCGATGATGTGCACCGACATGGGTGGCCCGGTCAACAAGGCGGCCTACGCCTTTGGCGTGGCGCTGCTCAGCTCCTCGGTCTACGCGCCGATGGCAGCCATCATGGCGGCTGGCATGGTGCCCCCGCTGGCGATGGGTGTGGCGACGCTGCTGGCGCGCCGCAAGTTTGCCCAGAGCGAGCAGGAGGGTGGCAAGGCTGCGCTGGTGCTGGGGCTGTGCTTCATCTCAGAAGGCGCGATCCCGTTTGCGGCGCGTGACCCAATGCGTGTCCTGCCGTGCTGCATCGCCGGTGGCGCGTTGACCGGCGCACTCTCCATGGCCTTCGGTGCCAAGCTGATGGCACCGCACGGCGGGCTGTTCGTGCTGCTGATTCCGGGTGCCATCCAGCCGGTACTGCTCTATCTGGTGGCCATCGTTGCCGGTACGGCACTGGCAGGCATCTCCTACGCCATCCTGAAGCGCTCTGACGCGGAAATGGCCGAGAAGATTGAAGCCAACTAAGCGGCAAAAAAGGCGCTCACTGAGCGCCTTTTTTATTGCCCGCCGATCAGGCTGGTTGCGGATCGCTGCTGAACTGCTGCGACTTCAGCCAGGCGATCTCCTCCGCCCACAGCGTGTCATCCACCGTCTCCAGAATCATCGGGATGCCGTCGAAGCGCGCGTCAGCCATGATGTAGCTGAAGGCGGCCTTGCCGATGTTGCCCATCCCGAGGCTGTGGTGGCGGTCAACGCGGCTGGCGAAGGCGCTCTTGGCGTCATTCAGGTGCATACCGCGCAGGTACTCAAAGCCCACAATGTCGCTGAACTGGCGGAAGGTCTCCTCACAGGCCTCGGCGCTGCGCAGGTCATAACCGGCGGCGAAGGCGTGGCAGGTGTCGATGCAGACGCCAACGCGGCTCTTGTCCTCGACGCCATCAATGATGGCCGCCAGGTGCTCAAAGCGGAAGCCGAGGTTGCTGCCCTGACCCGCGGTGTTCTCAATCACCGCCGTCACCCCCTCGGTCTGATCCAGCGCGATGTTGATCGACTCGGCGATGCGCGCCAGACAGGTCTCCTCATCAATCTGCGTCAGGTGGCTGCCGGGGTGGAAGTTGAGCTGGCTCAGCCCCAGTTGCTGGCAGCGTGCCAGTTCATCGATAAAGGCGACGCGCGACTTCTCCAGCGCCTCCTCCAGCGGGTGGCCGAGGTTAATCAGATAGCTATCATGCGGCAGGATCTGCGTGCTGGTGTAGCCGTGACGCTCGCAGGCGCGCTTGAACTTATCAATCACCGCGCTGGTCAACGGCGCGGCGCGCCACTGGCGCTGGTTCTTGGTGAACAGGGCGAAGGCGGTGGCACCCAGCGCGCTGGCGCGCTCCACGGCCTGATCGACCCCGCCGGCGGCGCTGACATGGGCTCCGACAAACTTCATTTCTCTCTCCTCTGGTGGTCGGCGCACAGTGTAATGGTTTTGTGGCGGCAAGCGTACCCTCGCGGCGTTTAGCGCAGCAGCGCCGTCACCAACAGGTTGATGGCCGCGCCGCCCAGCACCAGCCACAGGAACAGCACGCCCCCAGCAGCAGCGGGCGCAGCCCGGCGCGGCGCAGGGTATGGAAGCGGGTGGCGAGGCCGAGCGCTGCCATCGCCATCGCCAGCAGTAGGTTATCCAGCGCCAACAGCGTCGGCATCCAGTGGGCGGGCAATAGGTGCAGCGAGTTGACGCCCGCCACCACAATGAACAGCAGCGCGAACCACGGCACCGCCAGCGGCGCGCGCGCCTCGCGGCGTGCGCCGCGCCAGCCAGGCAGAGAGCAGCAGCAGGAAGGGCGCGAGCATCATCACGCGCATCATCTTAGCGATCACCGCGGCATTCTCCACCTCCGCGCCAAGGGCATGGCCGATCGCCACTACCTGTGCCACCTCATGCACCGTCGAGCCGGTGTAGATGCCAAACGCCTGCGCGCCCAGCCCGGCGGGCAGCAGGCGGCAGATCCACGGGTAGACAAAAATTGCTAGCGTGCCATAGACCACCACCGTGGTGACGGCCACCGCCACCCGGTTGCTGTCAGCGCGCGCCACCGGGGCGGTCGCCATCACCGCCGCCGCGCCGCAGATGCTGCTGCCCGCGCCAATCAGCAGGGTGGTCTCGCGATCCAGCCCAAAAAACCGCCGCCCCAGCCAACAGGCGAGAAAAAAAGTCGATCCAAGTACCAAAAAATCGATAAGCAGCCCGAAGGTGCCCACCGCCGCTACCTGTTGCACGCTCAGGCGCAGGCCGTAGAGAATGATGCCCAGCCGCAGCAGCCGCTGGCGGGCGAAATCGATGCCCGAGAGCGTCACCGGGCGCAGCCGGGCGGGCAGGGCGTTGCCCACCACCATGCCCGCCAGAATGGCCAGCGTCAGGGTGCCCAGGCCCAGACCGCTCAGCCAGCTGGCGCTGCCAAGCCGCGCGGCCAGCCAGGCCAGCCCACCACAGAGCAGCAACCCCGGCAGCAGGCCAAACGGGGGACGCAGGGAAAAAGCGGGTCTGAGCGCAACGCGCAGCGGCAGGGTGTTCATGGCATACCTCCAAAAATAGTAGGGGTAGCTTAGGGGCAGAAACCTTAAAGGTGAAACGGATAATAGTTCTATAATCTATCGATTAAAGTGGTATAACTATCAGCCCGGTGAAACTATCCACCCGCCGGTGCACTGCCGCCAAGGGGCGTAATCTCACGGATTGCGGCAAACGTGATAATCTTAATAACAAAGCACCTGCACCAGAGGCGGGCCACTGGCCCACCCGCATCGCCATACAGAGATCGCTATGCATATCACACTCCGACAACTTGAAGTCTTTGCTGAAGTGCTGAAAAGCGGGTCAACCACTCAGGCCTCGGTGGTGCTGTCGCTCTCCCAATCCGCGGTCAGCGCCGCACTGGCCGATCTGGAGAACCAGCTTGGCGTCCAGCTGTTTGACCGGGTCGGCAAGCGGCTGGTGATCAATGAGCATGGGCGGCTGCTCTACCCACGCGCGCTGGCGCTGCTGGAGCAGGCCGGCGAGATTGAGCGGCTGTTCAACCATGACAACGGCTCTCTGCGCATCGCCGCCAGCAGCACCATCGGCAACTACATGCTGCCGGGCATGATCGCCGAGTACCGGCTCGACTACCCCAATACCCCGCTGGAGCTGAACGTCGGCAATAGCCAGGATGTGATCAACGCGGTGGCCGATTTTCGCGTTGACCTTGGCCTGATTGAGGGGCCATGCCACATGCCGGAGCTGATTACCCAGCCCTGGTTGCAGGATGAGCTGGTGGTGTTCGCCGCGCCGCAGCGCGTGAAGCAGGGGGAGCCGCTGGCAGCCAAACCGGTATCGCTGGCGGCGCTGGCCGAGGCGCCGTGGATTTTGCGTGAGCGCGGCTCCGGCACCCGCGAGGTGCTGGATCACCTGCTGCTGGCGCGCCTGCCGGCCTTCAATCTGGTGATGGAGCTGGGCAACTCCGAGGCAATTAAGCACGCGGTGCGCCACAATATCGGCATCAGCTGCCTGTCGCGGCGGGTGGTGGGCGAGCAGCTGACCAGCGGCGCGCTGAGCGAAATCCAGCTGCCGGGTGAGCCGCTGACCCGTACGCTCTACCTGATACATCACCGGCAAAAACATATCTCCAGTGTATTGCAGCGCTTCCTCGACTACTGCAAGTTGCGCCAGTAAAACACGCTGATTCGCCGGGTTAATAGGCGATCCGCACACCTCTTCGACAGTTGTTGCTGGGCTGTTACTTATAATCTGCACCGGATCATGAAGGTGTCTTATAACCGGGGAATCCTGCTATATCTTGGGGCCTGTTTTGTTACAATCCGCCCTCAAAATTTCCCAGGACGAGCAGATATAGGGTAAAAATGGCTCAACAACATACTAATAACCCGCAGCCACCCACGGCCCTGCGCCGGGAGTTAAAGGCGCGTCATCTGACGATGATCGCAATTGGCGGATCCATCGGCACCGGGCTGTTTGTCGGCTCTGGCGCCACCGTATCACAGGCCGGGCCGGGGGGCGCGCTGCTCTCCTACGCGCTGATTGGCCTGATGGTCTACTTCCTGATGACCAGCCTCGGCGAACTGGCGGCCTTCATGCCGGTCTCCGGCTCCTTCTCCACCTACGGGGCTAAATATGTCGAGGAGGGCTTCGGCTTCGCCCTTGGCTGGAACTACTGGTACAACTGGGCAGTGACCATCGCCGTCGAGCTGGTGGCTTCGCAGTTGCTGATGAGCTATTGGTTCCCCGATACCCCCGGCTGGATCTGGAGCGCACTGTTCCTTGGCCTGATGTTCCTGCTGAACTGGATCTCGGTGAAGGGCTTTGGCGAGGCGGAGTACTGGTTCTCGCTGGTCAAGGTGGTGACGGTGGTGATCTTCATCATCATTGGCATCCTGATGATCGTTGGCATCATGAAGGGCGGCGAGCACGCTGGCTGGCAGAACTGGACCATCGGTGACGCGCCCTTTGCTGGCGGCTTCTCGGCGATGATTGGCGTGGCGATGATCGCCGGCTTCTCCTTCCAGGGCACTGAGCTGATCGGCATCGCGGCGGGCGAGTCCAAAGACCCGGCGAAAAACATCCCACGCGCAGTGCGGCAGGTGTTCTGGCGCATCATGCTGTTCTACATCTTCGCCATCCTGATCATCAGCCTGATCATCCCGTACACCGACCCGAACCTGCTGCGCAATGACGTCACGGACATCAGCGTCAGCCCGTTCACCCTGGTGTTCCGCAACGCTGGCCTGCTCTCTGCCGCGGCGGTAATGAACGCGGTGATCCTGACGGCGGTGCTGTCGGCGGGCAACTCCGGCATGTACGCCTCCACCCGGATGCTGTTCACCCTGGCAAGCGAAGGCAAGGCACCGCGTCTGTTCGCCCGCCTCTCCAAGGGCGGCGTGCCGCGCAACGCGCTCTACGCCACCACCGCCGTGGCCGCGCTCTGCTTCCTGACCTCCATGTTTGGCGACCAGCAGGTCTACCTGTGGCTGCTGAACACCTCGGGCATGACCGGCTTTATCGCCTGGCTGGGGATCGCCATCAGCCACTACCGCTTCCGCCGTGGCTATATGGCGCAGGGGCGTGACCTGAACGCGCTGCCGTACCGCTCCGGGCTGTTCCCGCTGGGGCCAATCTTCGCCTTCGTGCTCTGCCTGATCATTACGCTTGGCCAGAACTATCAGGCGTTCCTGGCAGATACCATTGACTGGACTGGGGTGGCAGCCACCTACATCGGCATCCCGCTGTTCTTGATTATCTGGTTCGGCTACAAGCTGACGCGCGGCACCCGTGTCGTGAAGTACCGTGAGATGGAATTCCCGGATCACAAAGAGTAATTTGCAGGGGCGCCCAGTGCGCCCCTTGTTTTTGCGCACCGCAAACTGCAACAAGGCGTGTCCGCCGTTGCCCGCTCCCCCTCCGGCTTACTTTCCTACCGTTATCCCCAAACTGCCCTTACCGGTTGCCGATAAAATATAACTTAAACAGCAGGTTACCTATCCTAAAAATCGCCCGAAGCTATCAATCTGATTGATAAGGATTCTCGTTTGCTTTATCGTTGGCTGCGCAATGGCCGGACACGGGCCGTTACCCGCTGGGCCTGGCCTGCTGGCCGCCACGGTGTTACCGTGCCGCCCGCCGTGCCACCGCTGCACCATACGTTTTCCGGGACGCCCGCGCGCCCCGGCGCCATGAGACTCGCAACAGGGTAAGAAGATGAGCATCACCACTGACCCCACCCTCCGCCCGGAGAGCGCACTGCCCGCTGGCGTGATGGGGCGTTACCGTCACATTGTCCGGCACCGTTTACTGATTCTGGCGCTGCTGGTCGTCGCCATCACCGCCTCGCTGGTGCTGGATTTCACCCTTGGCCCGGCCGGGCTGTCGCTGCCGACCCTGTGGCAGGCGCTGGTATCACCCGAGACGGTGGATGCTGGCACCCGCGTCATTGTCTGGGATATCCGGATGCCCTATGCGCTGATGGCGGTGGTGGTCGGGCTGGCGCTGGGACTGGCTGGCTCGGAGATGCAGACCATCCTGAATAACCCGCTGGCCAGTCCTTTCACCCTGGGCGTCTCCTCGGCGGCGGCCTTCGGCGCGGCGCTGGCGATCGTGCTGGGCATTGGCTTGCCGGGCGTGCCGGCGCAGTGGTTTATCTCCGCCAACGCCTTTATCTTCGCGCTGCTGGCGGCGCTGATGCTCGATGGCGTCACGCGCTGGACGCGGGTCGCCACCTCCGGCGTGGTGCTGTTTGGCATCGCGCTGGTCTTCACCTTCAACGCGCTGGTGTCGATGATGCAGTTCATCGCCACCGAGGACACGTTGCAGGGGCTGGTGTTCTGGACGATGGGCAGTCTGGCGCGCGCCTCCTGGGAGAAGCTCGGCATCCTGCTGCTGGCGGTGGCGCTGCTGCTGCCGCTGTCGATGATGAGCTCGTGGAAACTGACCGCGCTGCGCCTCGGCGAGGATCGGGCGGTGAGTTTCGGCATTGACGTGCGCCGCCTGCGGTTGGCGACGTTGCTGCGCATCAGCATCCTGTCGGCGCTGGCGGTGGCCTTCGTTGGCCCGATTGGCTTCATTGGGCTGGTGGCACCGCACATCGCCCGGCTGATGTTCGGTGAGGATCACCGCTTCTATCTGCCAGCCAGCGCGCTGATTGGCGCGCTGGTGCTGTCGATGGCCTCAGTGGCCTCGAAAAACCTGATCCCCGGCGTCATCATTCCGGTGGGCATCGTCACCTCGCTGGTGGGCGTGCCCTTCTTCCTGAGCATCATTCTGCGCCACCGGGGGAACGTATGACCGCAGGGCTGCGTATTGAGCACTTCCACGCTGGCTACCCGAAACGGCCGGTGATCCAGAACCTGAACGTGCCGCACCTGGCGCGCGGCCACATCACCGTGCTGCTGGGGCCGAACGGCAGCGGCAAATCCACGCTGCTGCGTTCGCTGGCTGGCCTCAACCCGGCGCAGGGCGCACTCTACTTGGACGGACAGGATCTGATGCAGATGCCGTTCGCCCGCCGCGCCGAGCAGGTGGTCTACCTGCCGCAGTCGCTGCCGGCTGGGGTGCATCTGCATGTGCTGGAGTCGATCATCGTTGCCCAGCGCGCCTCCGGTGGTCGCGGCCAGCGGACGGGCGGCGAGGGGGAGGTGATGGCGCTGCTGGAACAGCTCGGCATCGCCCATCTGGCCCTCAGCTACCTCGACCAGCTCTCCGGCGGCCAGAAGCAGCTGGTGGGGCTGGCGCAATCGCTGATCCGCCAGCCGTCGCTGCTGTTGCTGGATGAGCCGCTCAGCGCTCTCGACCTCAATTACCAGTTCCACGTGATGGATCTGGTACGGCGCGAAACCCGCAAGCGCAACATCGTGACGGTGGTGGTGGTGCATGACATCAACATCGCGCTGCGCCATGGCGACCATGTGCTGATGCTGCAAAACGGCCAGCTGATTGCCGACGGTGCGCCAGACGAGGTGATCACGCCGCAGAGTCTGGCGGCGGTGTATGGCGTACGCGGGCGCATCGAGCGCTGCTCGCAGGGGAACCCACAGGTGATGATCGACGGCCTGGTAAGCCGGCCGTCGCTCTAAGCACTAGCCCAGCCGGTCGCGCAGCGCGTAGTAGACCGCGCCGATGGCGGTGAAGGGCACCTGGAGGCTGCGGCCGCCGAAGAAGGGCAGGTGCGGCAGCCGGGCGAAGGCGTCAAAGCGCTCGGCGTCGCCGCGCATCACCTCGGAGATCAGCTTGCCGGCCAGGTGGGTGAGGGTGACACCGTGGCCGCTGTCGCCCTGCATGTAGTAGACGTTGTGCTCCAGCCGGCCAAACTGTGGCATCCGCGAGAGGGTCAGCAGGAAGTTGCCGCTCCAGCGATAGTCGATTTTCACGTCGCGCAGCTGCGGGAAGGTCTTGTGCAGTTTCGGCAGGATCAGCGGGTCAATCTCTGCCGGGTCGCGCGCGCCATAGATCACGCCGCCGCCGAACAGCAGCCGCCGGTCGGCGGTGAGGCGGAAGTAGTCGAGCAGGTAGTTGCAATCCTCGACGCAGTAGCGGTTCGGCAGCAGGGTGCGCGCCACGCTCTCCGGCAGCGGCGCGGTGGCAACAATCTGCGAGCCGCACGGCATACTCAGGCGTGACAGGCGCGGCTCCAGCCGGTCGCCAAGGTAGGCGTTGCCAGCCAGCACCACAAAGCGCGCCTTAACCTCGCCCTGTGCGGTGTGCACTCGCGCTGGCGAGCCATAGTCGATGCGGGTGACGGCGGAGTGTTCATAGATCCGGCCGCCGTGGCGGCGGATTGCCTCGGCCTCACCCAGCGCCAGATTGAGCGGATGGAGGTGGCCGCCGCGCGGGTCAAGCATACCGCCGACGTAGCGCCGCGAACCAATCTCATGCTGGATACCGCTCTGATCCAGCATGACCAGACTGTGATGCCCATATTTCTCCCAGCGCGCCTTTTGCTGGTGCAGCTGTTTGAGCTGTTTGTGGTTGAGTGCGGCGAAGATGCCGCCGGGGCGGTAATCACAATCAATCGCGTACTGATCGATGCGCTGGCGGATGATGTCCGCCCCTTCAAAGATCATGCTGCCCAATATGCGGGCACTCTCCTCACCATAACGCTCCTCAATCACATCCACGTCACGGCTGTAAGAGTTGACCACTTGGCCACCGTTGCGCCCGGTGGCACCCCAGCCGATGCGCACGGCCTCCAGCAATACCACATCATAGCCGGCTTCCGTCAGGTAGAGCGCGGAGGAGAGGCCAGTGAAACCGCCCCCCACCACACAGACATCACACTCTATGCTGCCGGCAAGCTGCGGCCAGGGTTCATGCGGATTGGCGGTGGCCGCATAGTAACTGGCAATATGCTCGGTCATATCCTTCTCCTTATGCAGGCTTGGCGGGCTTCTGGCCCCCAAGGGACGACGCGGCGACCTCAGGCCGGCGTCCCGATGGCTGGGCGCGCACCATGGATGGCATCAAATTTATGCAAACATCAATGCAAACGTTATGCCATTGCCTGCGGAGTGACCGCTCAAAAGGTTGTCGGGGTGTGGGCGCTGACGATGCGGCACACGCGCGCCGACAGGTTGGTAAAACTGTGTGGCATACCAGTGTTAATGGTGTAACTCTGGCCAGCCCGCAGGGGGAAACTCTGGCCGTTGACGGTCAGCACGATCTCCCCCTCCAGCAGGGTGCCGACCTCCTCACCCTGATGGCGAATCTTCTCGCCGGTGCTGCTCCCCGGCTCATAGGTCTCCAGCAGCATCGCCAGCGCGCGCATCGGGTTGCCGTTGTGCACCAGCTTCATCGACACCCCCTGGCTGCCAATCTCAATCAGGTTCTCCGGCTCGATCACCACCTGCGGCGTTTTTAGCCGCTGGTCATCGGCGAAGAACTCCGCCATGGAGAGGCCGTAAACCGTCAGCAGCTTTTGCAGCGTGCTGATGGCCGGGCTGACCTTGTCCTGCTCGATGGTGCTGATGGCGCTGTGGGTCAGCCCGGAGAGTTCGGCGGCCCGGCGCTGTGACAGCCCCAGTTGCTGGCGGATCTGGGACAGCCGTCGCCCCGGCGCCACGCTGATGTCATTCATAGTACGTTTTCCGGCACCGGCCGCTCTTCCACCATCGCGTCGCGGCAGGCACAAATAAAGGCCTCAAACAGTTGGCGTGACACCGGGTTCTCCTCGATGCGCCACTCCGGATGCCACTGCACCCCCAGGGCGAACGGATGGTCACGCACGCTGACCGCCTCAATCAGGCCGTCGGGGGCGCTGGCCTCCACGCGCATGGACGGGCTGAGCCGCCGTGTGCCCTGGCCGTGCAGCGAATTGACCTCAAACAGCGGCGTACCGGGCAACAGCTGCTCCAGCAGGCCGCCCGGCTCGACAATCACCGGGTGCGCCGGGCCATACTGAATATCCGCCGACTGCGACAGATCCTCGCGGTGATCCATAAAGCCCGGTTCGTTGTGCACCTGACGGTGCAGCGCACCGCCGGTCGCCACCACCAACTCCTGCATCCCCCGGCAGGCGGCAAACAGCGGCAGGCGCTGGTCGAGCATCGAGCGGATCAGCGTCAGGGCCAGCTGGTCGCGGCCCGGATCGTTCCACTCCTCAATGCCCTCTTCGCCATAGTGGTGCGGCTCAATGTTGCTGGGGCTACCGGTGAGGAACACCCCATCCAGCCGCGCCACCACGCTATCAAGCGCATAGGGCTGGCTGGCCAGCACCTGCGGCAGCGCCACCGGCAGCCCGCCCGCGGTAAAGACCGCATTCAGGTACTTCTCCTCCACGGTCTGGGTGTAGTGACCTTCGATGCACTCCCGGCACATCACCACGCCGATCACCGGCCTGTTAAATATATTGCCCATGTTTTAACCTCCCAGACTGGACTAAATCGTTGCCAAAACACGCCCTTTTTGTGACGTTATGGTCATTATTTTATCAATTTAGCAGTCCATTGGTTAATATTCAAACCGACCATAACATTTGCAAATCGATTCTGTTGCAGCTATGTTTCTAGCAGATGGTTTATATTTTGAGCGCCTCGGCGTGCTCCTTATCACAGGATCCAGGCTTTGAAAACAGTCAGTTAAAGGCGTGCGCTTCCCCAACGCGCAGCGCCTGACCCTCACAACGGCAGGTGATTTATGCAAACCAATCTGGTAGAAGTTGAAAAATTCGCAAAACACAGCGACGAGAGACGAAGTAGCGCGTTCCAACGTGAAGTCGAACAATACTTGGAACGCCACCCCCTCACCCAACACATCGACGTCCTCCTCACCGATCTCAACGGCAGTTTCCGCGGTAAACGAATCCCTGTCTCAGCATTGAAAAAAGTCGAAAAAGGCTGCTACTTCCCCGCGTCCGTGTTTGCGATGGACATCCTCGGCAATGTGGTGGAGGAGGCTGGGCTTGGCCAGGAGCTGGGCGAGCCAGACCACGTCTGTATGCCGATCCCCGGCACGCTGGTGCCCTCCGCCGCTGACCCGGAGCACATCGGCCAGCTGCTGCTCACCATGCTGGATGAAGATGGTACTCCCTTTGACGTTGAACCCCGTAATGTGCTGAACACCGTCTGGCAGGCATTGCGCCAGCGCGGCCTGTTCCCGGTGGTAGCGGTAGAGTTGGAGTTCTATCTCATTGACCGGCAGCGGGACAGCGAGGGCTACCTCCAGCCGCCGTGCGCCCCCGGCACCCAGGAGCGCAATGTTCATACCCAGGTCTACTCGGTGGACAACCTGAATCACTTTGCCGACGTGTTGAGCGAGATCGACACGCTGGCCCAGATGCAGCACCTGCCAGCCGATGGCGCGGTGGCGGAGTCCTCGCCCGGCCAGTTCGAGATCAACCTGCACCACACTGACAACGTACTGCGCGCCTGTGACGATGCGCTGGCGCTGAAGCGGCTGGTACGCCAGGTGGCGGAAAACCACAACATGCACGCCACCTTTATGGCGAAGCCCTACGAGGAGTACGCCGGCAGCGGGATGCATATCCACGTCAGCGTGCTGGACGGGCAGGGCAACAACCAATTTGCCGACGCCTCGGGTGAGGATTCGGCGCTGCTGCGGCGCGCGCTGGCGGGCATGGTCGACCTGATGCCCGGCTCGATGGCGCTGCTGGCACCCAACGTCAACGCCTACCGCCGCTTCCAGCCGGGCATGTACGTGCCGACGCAGGCCTCCTGGGGCCACAATAACCGCACGGTGGCGCTGCGCATCCCGTGTGGCGAAGCCGAGAGCCGCCGCATTGAGTACCGGGTGGCCGGTGCGGACGCCAACCCCTATCTGGTGGTCGCCACCGTGCTGGCTGGCCTGCTACATGGGCTGGAGCACGAACTGCCGCTGCCAGAGCCGGTCACCGGCAACGGGCTGGAGCAGGAGGGCGTGCCGCTGCCGATCCGCCAGAGCGACGCGCTGTGTGAGTTTGAGGAGCAGGCGACGCTGAAGCACTATCTGGGCGAACGCTTCTGCCACGTCTACCATGCCTGTAAGAGTGACGAGCTGCTGCAATTCGAGCGGCTGGTGACAGAAACCGAAATTGACTGGATGCTTAAAAACGCCTGATAGCTCATAGACAAAAGATTTTGTTTCTGGATGTCTCAGGCCTTGTCATTCGTGTTACGGTTCGGCAAAATACTGCGCTTGTAAATAACCGACGCTTCCGGCGTCGGTTATTTTTTTGCATTTATACTCAATGCAACCTAATTGTGTCGTACCCGTGTCTCCATTCTGGGGGCGCGATTTTACCAACCAAGAGGCCGGGCTTAGAACCGGATAGATAAACCAGTTCGTGAGCGACCCCCAACAACAGGTCGCCACTATGAGGAAAAGAAGATGGGGCAATTTGTAACGTACCTGCCGGTGCCCGCCGGTGTCTGCTGTGGGGGACTGCGTCATGTCCACTAATGCTATCGCTGCCGCTGCGCCGGCCTACCAACGCGTTAAGCTGCACCGTACCCTGACACTGGTTCAGGTGGTGATGATGGGCCTGGCCTATCTACAGCCGATGACCATCTTTGATACCTTCGGCATCGTGACCGGCCTGACTGATGGCCACGTCGCGACTGCCTATGCCTTCGCGCTGATCGCGGTGCTGTTCACGGCCGTCAGCTACGGCAAACTGGTCCAGCGCTTCTCCTCCGCTGGCTCCGCCTACACCTACGCCCAGAAAGCCATTAACCCGCACATCGGCTTTATGGTGGGCTGGTCATCCCTGCTGGACTACCTGTTCATGCCGATGATCAACATCCTGTTGGCGAAAATCTATCTGGAAGCGATCTTCCCCGGCGTGCCCTCCTGGATCTTCGTGGTGGCGCTGGTCGGCCTGATGACCTTCTTCAACCTGCGTGGCATCAAGCTGGTGGCGAACCTCAACAGCTTCATCGTGGTGGTGCAGGTCGCCATCATGGTGGTGTTCCTGGGGCTGCTGATCCACGGCGTCTACCAGGGTGAGGGCACCGGCCAGCTGGTGAGCAGCAAGCCGTTCTGGTCTGAGAATGCGCACGTGGTGCCGATGATCACCGGGGCGACCATTCTCTGCTTCTCGTTCCTGGGCTTTGACGGCATCAGCTCGCTGTCAGAAGAGACGCCGAACGCCGCCAAGGTGATTCCGCGCGCGATCTTCCTGACCGCGCTGATTGGTGGCGTCATCTTTATCGTGGTCTCCTACTTCCTGCAGCTCTACTTCCCGGACATCTCGCGCTTCCATGACCCGGACGCGTCGCAGCCGGAGATCATGCTGTATGTGGCAGGCAAGTTCTTCCAGTCGGTGATCCTCTGCTTCTCCTGCGTGACCGTGCTGGCCTCCGGCATGGCGGCGCACGCGGGCGTCTCCCGCCTGCTCTACGTGATGGGCCGCGATGGCGTCTTCCCGCAGAAGATCTTTGGCTTCGTGCACCCGACCTGGCGCACCCCGGCATTCAACGTGCTGCTGGTAGGTGTGGTGGCGCTCTCCGCCGTCTGGTTTGATCTGGTGACCGCCACCGCGCTGATCAACTTCGGTGCGCTGGTGGCCTTCACCTTCGTCAACCTGTCGGTGATCTCGCAGTTCTTTATCCGCGAGAAGCGCAACAAAACCGCCAAGGATATCCTGCACTATCTGGTGCTGCCGGTGATTGGTGCCCTGACCGTGGGCGCGCTGTGGCTGAACCTGGAGCCGAGCTCCATGAACCTCGGTCTGGTGTGGGGCGCGATTGGTCTGGCCTACCTGGCCTTCATCACCCGCTTCTTCACCAAGGCCCCGCCGCAGATGGATGAGAAAGAGCTGGATGAAGAGCTGGCCTAAGCCGCTTTCCACTGACTCGTCCTAACATAGGTTGACACTTTTATACCCTCAGAACGCCTGATGCACTGCATCAGGCGTTTTCTATTTCAGGGAAAGGTGTGGCCTCTCTGCGTTATAGATCTTCACCGCCTCGTTGACCATGTTTATCGCCTGCTCAGAGCACATGCTGAAGCGCGCGTTCAGCAAGCACGAGCAGTCTGTGAGCGCGGCACTGAGCTTAAGTGCGAAGAGAATCAGCGACGCTACCCGCGCCCACGAGACGGGCATGAACGAGGCGATGAAATCGAACCGGCTGGACGTGCTGCGCATGACCGTGCGGTGAAGCTGGTGCAGCAAGCGGATGTCAGATTCAATTATTGCCGATGTGGCTCTCCCAAGTGATGCCCTGTTATGATGCGTTGACTCTATAACCATGCAAAACAGAGGGATTTGGTATGGCGAGCAAAGGTTTTTTTCTCTACCACCTGGATAAAACCACCTGCGGGGGACGCATTCTTGCCGGTGCCTCTGATGACACCTACGAAATAGGCGGCATTGTGAGGCAGCAGGTCAGGGAGGGTGACCCGGTAACCTGTGGGAAGCATGAAGGACGCTTCCGCGTCTGCGGCGGCATGGGGGATACCTACCAGGTGAGCGGAGAGCTGAAAGAGTGGGCGGGTTCGCTGGACAGCTACAGCTCCTGCCCCTGTCGCGCCCGGTTTATTCCGTCAGTTCTCTCGCATACCTATGACAGTGACTGCAACGCCGGTCGCGTGGCGGAGCGGAAGCAGACAGCAAAACAGAAGAAACTAAGGGAGGCGAAGGACAAAGGCATTGAGCAGATGCCGCTTCCAGCGCTAATTTACCAAACAAAGAACCGGATGGATGACTATCAGGCCAAAGACATGCATCACGGTGATCTGGATATCCTGATGCTCAGGAACCGCTTTGGTATCGAGGTTGATACGGTATCGACAAAGGTTAATCCGTACACCCTGACGCAAAAAGCGCCGCTTAACCCCTATCCCTTGTTGTCCCCTTATGAGCAGGCCATGCTGCCGAATGAGCCTGTCAGAAAGGTGAGTAAGGAAGAGAGCGCGCGGCTGATGTTCGATGAGTTCCGGGAGCTGGCGAAGGTGTTCTCCTTTCATGGCCCGTATAAAAACATCATCACCGAGATGATTGATCACATGCAGGAGAACAGCGGCATACCGTACAGCAGCCCATTGCTGGACAGGGCGCTACAGGAGCAGATCCTGAATGACCGTTCGAGTGATAGCTCGTTGTTGGGAATTAAAAGGGCTCTAGATGATGCTGTCAGCTATGAATATGGCTTTATTCCGCTCGATAAAAAGGATGATTTATTCGACGGAAAGGGCAACGTTAAGGAAGTTAATAAAGCTGTCCTGCCTAAGTTTGACCGTCTGATTGACAAGACTAATGGACTGGTTATTACCGTCCACGACACATGGGCAACGCATATCACGCTTGAGTCACTGGAGGTGACGGGCGACAGCTACCGGGCGACAGTGCATTACCGAGTGCAGGATCACTTCGGTCTTGATGACGCGGATATCCTGAACCCTATTTTCCATCAGGGCCGAATTTTCCGGATCTGGTTTGTGCTGCAGCGCTGGGATGAATACGGCTACAGGCCGTTTATCACCGAGATGAATGCGACCGTGGAAATCAGCGGGAGGCGGGGTGAATAAGCGGCTGATAGCAGGCGTTATCGCTGCTGCTGCCGGTGGCTATCTGCTCTGGCAGTATCTGACGCCGGTTGAGATTGTCGCGGTACATGATGGCGATACGATACTGGTGAAGCATTTTCCGTACCTGAAAAGCCGTCAGATAGGCTGGTGGGAAGCCAATAAAGACATGATACAGGCGAAATACGGGATACCTCACAAGGGGAAAGATGGCTTTTACCATGTGTGGATTATTGATTTTGGGAATGGGTATCGCACGGAACCGGATGAAAGCCTGCTGTTCTCCACAGATGAAGTTTTTTGTTTTAACGACATCCCGACAGAGGTTCGGTGTATTGATAGAAAGCCACTTTTTGACGTGAGGTGGAGTAGGAATTACGGGCTTAAATATGAGTCGTATTAACGTAATTGATTACCGTATTCAGGATCACTTTGGCCTCAATGATGATGTGTTGAACCCGCTATATCGGGAATTTCGTATTTTCCGGTTGTGGTTCACGCTTCAGCGCTGGGATGAATACGACCGTGAAAATTAGCGGGAGGCTGGGTGAATAAGCGACTGATTACGGGAGTAGCTGCGGTTGCTGTCTGTGGTTATCTACTCTGCCAGTATTTGACACCGGTTGAGATTGTCGCGGTACATGATGGCGATACGATACTGGTGAAGCATTTTCCGTACCTGAAAAGCCGTCAGATAGCCTAGTGGGAAGCCAATAAGGACATGATCAAAGCTAAGTATGGGGTGCCACACACCCTATACAGTGATGGTGGTTATAGCGTGTTCGTTGCAGGTTTTGGTGATGGATACCGTACAGCACCGAATGAGAGCCTGTTGTTTTCTACTGATGAAGTTTTCTGTTTTGATGATATCCAGACTGATGCTCGATGTATTGACCGTAACCCTCTTTTGTCTGTGACTTTTAGTCGGAATACAGGACTAATATTTGATAGTTATTAGCGAGGGAGTTGTTGACTCGCCCTAACATAGGTTGACACTTTTATGCCCTCAGAACGCCTGATGTACTGCATCCGGCGTTCTCTCTGCGTTATAGATCTTCATCGCCTCGTTGTTACGAGGCTCACGTAGGCCACCCCCGAACGAAGCGGAAGAGAGATAATGTCCGCCACTCACACCTGCTCAGGGCGCACTGCAACGACCGGCTTTCAGCAGGTTGGGATGCCGGTAAAAACGGTGATGGCTTTGCGTCGTTTTGTGATAAGCCTTTGGCGGGCGAACCAGCAAACGACTGCACCGGAGCAGATGGAACAGGCGGTCACCCGTTCGATGATGCAGCCCGCCTGGCTTTCCCGGCGTTGTTCCCGCTGTAGCGCCTGATACCAGGCCTGATGGTTGATACCCATCATCCGGCAGACCCGCGTTACCGTCAGTCCACCTTTTTCGACCTGCTCAACAACGGCCAGTGTAAAGGATAGCGAGTCATCACGTTGCGTGCGTTTAACATACTGGTTCATCACATTCTCCTCATGGAGTCAGGAAAATGTGTCAATGTTAGTTAGAACGGGTCACCGCCCATAAAAAAGAGCGCCACTGGCGCTCTTTTTTTCGCTTGTTTCCGGCTGGGGCGGTCAGCCCACCAGTTCGCGGCCATAGTCATACAGCGCCTTGAGCAGGGCAATCTTCTCTTTGTCCCCCTCGTGCAGGTTGTATAGCTCCTCCAGCTCCTGCAAATAACGCTGCACTCGCTCCGGGTTCAGCGCCTCGCGGCGGTGCTGCAACCAGCGCTGCTGCTCGGCGTCATCCAGCGTCGCGGGGTAGTTGCGCGCCCGGTAGCGGAACAGCAACGGCGCCATGCGCGCATCCTGGAAAGGCAACTCCAGCGCTGGCAGGTTCTGCGGCTCGGTCTGCTGGATGATCTTCATGGTGGCGCGGTCGGCGTCGCTGAAGAAGCCGTCATACAGGCGGCCATCCACGTCGTCACTGCCGTTGAACGGCTCCGCCTCAGCAAACAGCGCCACCACCTTCTCCCGCACTTGCGGGTTATCCCGCAGCAGTTGCAGGTTGGCGAGACAGCGTTGGCGGTCGATGCCCAGCCGCTCGGCAGTCTCTGGCAGCAACGTCTTGGCTGGCGCAAGGATCGGGCATTTGTTGATGTGTACCAGCTTCAGCGGCACCGCCGCCTCGCCCGCCAGTTGGTCGCGGCGGGTGTAGAGCCGCTCGCGCAGCGCACCGGCCTCCAGCTCCAGCAGCGGCGTCATGTCGCCCGCCAGATCACAGACGATCACCGCGTTTTTGTTCTCCGGGTGCCAGGCCAGCGGCGCAATCCAGCTGGTGTTGCCACGCGCCGCGCCAAACATGCCGGAGACGTGCACCAGCGGTGCCATCTGCGGGATATCCAGCAGCGCCGTCAGTGCGTGCTTGCTGCGATGGGTCAGCAGGAAATTGAACAGTCGCGGCTGCGCCTGCTTCACCAGTTTTGCCATCGCTAGCGTGGCGTACACATCAGACATCGCGTCATGGGCATGTTCGTGGGCGATGCCGTTGGCGCGCGTCAACTCCTCCAGCCGGAAGCTGGGGAAGCCCTCCTCATTCTCCGGCCACTCAATGCCCTCCGGGCGCAGCGCATAGCAGGCGCGCATCACGTCCAGCAGATCCCAGCGCGAATTGCCATTTTGCCAGCTGTAGGCGTAAGGATCGTAGAAGTTGCGGTAGAGCAGGTTGCGCGTCACCTCATCATCGAAGCGGATGTTGTTGTAGCCCATGATGCAGCTGTTGGGCACGCTGAACTCATCATGGATGCGGCGGATAAACTCCGCCTCCGGCAATCCCTGGGCGCGGGCGTGCTGCGGGGTGATGCCGGTGATCATCACCGCCTCCGGCTCTGGCAGGTAGTCGTCGGCGGGCCGGCAGAAGATCACCAGCGGCTCGCCAATGATGTTGAAGTCCATGTCGGTGCGGACGCCAGCAAACTGCGCCGCGCGGTCACGCCATGGGCTTTTGCCGAAAGTTTCGTAGTCGTGGATATAGAAGGTAGGTTGTTCGCTCTTGTTTGCCAAAATTTTTATCCGTTCACTTCTGTTTAATAATGTACTGTTTAAGCAGTAACAAACCCGCCAAACATCCCCGCTCTTGCCCGCATGTGTTCACATCAGTTGATTGATGTTCTCTTTAGCCATGCAATATTGCATACACAGTTGGTACAGAAATTCATTTTCACTGCGTACAGAAAATAATTATGGCTTTGAGCGGCACCAAACTCCGTTCATTACATGGTAAACCATATTCCGGTTCTCCAGAAGTTTCAGATGTAGATGGCCTCAGCGCCTCGGCCTAGGCCGATATCCAGCCTTGAGCCTGAAAGACGCCCGCGCACTTACTGGAGAGTTACGCCTTCTTTATGACGGCGGCACTGACCCACGCGCTTACTTTGAAAAAACCTCTGGCGATGACTCTATGACGATCGGCGACTGCCTGCGCTACTGGAAGGAGCATTACGTCGACGTTGCCCTACGGCCGAAAACGCAGGCTCTGTACACATCAATCGTGCTTAAACACTTAGAAGGCGCATTCCCCGGCAGGCCTATGGCCGATATAACTGTAAAGCAGTGGGTTGATTTTTTCTCGAAAGAGGAAAAAGAGAATCCCCGGCCAGCCCGGCAGTTGCTGTCCCAGGCCAGGACAGCCACTAACTGGTGCATAAGGCGTCAGGTGATCGATAGCTCATCAATTATGTATTAGTCGCGACTTGATCTGACACATGGCCTTGAAAGGTTGAGAGTGACCGATTTTGATATGGGTGTCGAATCCTTATACAAAATACGAGGTCACTCTCATGCTTCCTACTACCTATCCCGCCATCAAACACAAAGCCGGTTTACTCAATCTGGCTGAAGAACTCAGCAATGTATCGAAAGCCCGCACGCGCGGGCGTTTTCTACTTCATACTTTTTACAATTCTAGAAACCATATCGCAAATATATATTATTAATCCAATGTCAAAAACAAATAGCACTCTTTGCCCTGACTCATAAACGGTAGGTGACATGCCAATGGCTACCGTCACAATAGTTGCGACTGCAAGGGCGATGAATGCTGTCGCACCATTTGCGTTGTCCTTTAAACTCATCCATAGCATTGAACAAATAGTCAAAAGAGAGAAGGCAAATGAAGTGTAGGAGTAAAATAAGGACCAATTTACAGGGCTAAACTGAAATATTCCGTTTAAATAACTCAGTCTGGTTTGCGTGTACCAACGAATAGACAGGAAGATAAATACTGCAATCACCAATATTGATGTGCAAACTATGCCCTGCAACCCTTTATATGATTTGGTTTTCACTGCAAAGATGATTGTCAATATCAATGATAGAAGGAATGTCTTATTGTGAGCACTCCTTAAATGAGTGTGCAGCCTATCCAAACCAAAAGAAACCTTTTGGAATAGACCATAGGAATGTATTTCTGGCATATACCTAGAGGACTCAACTATGAATCTAGAATAGTTCCCTGGGCTTAAAAATAGGATTGAAGAGGAGGCGATGGCTACAATCAAGAATATCATGTAGTAGCTGCTTAACTTTCTTTTAAAAGCAGCAACTAACATGCATGAAAGCAACACGCATATGGCTGGCTGCTCAGCAGAGCAAGCGATAAAAACTAGGGGTAAAGATAATGCTTTGGACGCTCTAGATGCCTGTTCTTCTCTGATGAATACGCTTAGGCAGTACAAGCCAAGAGAAACTGGCATTAAGTAATTATAGAAGCCTGTCACCCACCACACTGAATCATTAGCTACTGATTTTTCAATCGTTAAGATAAGCACTGCAACGAATGGAATGCCAATTCTATGGCCGAGAACGTGCCTTAATGTCATTGACCATATTGAGTATGAGGCTAGCAAAATACAGGCTGGTATTCCTAATCTCCATATCAAAGAATAGTTTATGGTGGAGACCATTAACGCTTCAATAGCTAACCTTCCAGTCCACACTTCATACCTGTTCTTCAAATAATCAATCAGAGAGGTGTTATCTAGTGCATGGGCGAAAAAGAAGTCATCAAAGGCGGAGGTCACCTGAACTTTTCTTGCGATTATAATAAACAAGGAAAGCAAAAATGCGATATAAAATATTTTCAATGCCTTTTCTTTTCTATCATGGGCAAACATGAGGATTCCTCCTTATAGTATCACCATCAATAATGTTTAAATTTATAATGTTAGTTTTCTCAATGGTGCCTGACTTCCTTATTGAGGCTGAAAAGCCATATCTTTCGAAATCCTGATTAAGATTCATCGCTGCTGACACATCTCTTCTTAATTCCGTTTTTATAGGGACGAGATACTCGCGGCTTCCGTCATTTAATGTGACTGTCAAGTGGCCGTGCTGTGGGTAAGTGTCTGAATAAATCCACCCCCTAATATACATTCTGTCATGGTCATTATAGCAATCGTCAATGTGCATCGTTACCGACTCGCTCCCCTCAAGCTTAAGGGTTGAGTAATCGACAATGGTGAGTTTATTCCAAGAATAAAAGAGAAGAACGCATATACATATTGCACATAAAGACATTATCCAGAATGCATTCCTTTTTATAACCAAAAACATAACTTATCCTTAATCCTGAATCTATCACACTAGCTTGGTAACACTTCCATCAATGAGACTGAAGTTTGTTCAACCCTCGATACTGCGAGGATGGAGTCTAGACTCAGTTTGGATTAAGTGTAAAGGGCAGTGTGCGATTGTTGATCAGCGAGGAGGGTGGGATCATTTTGGGACACGCAAGGGTTTGGAACACGTTCTAAGCCTTTGCATCCTTATAAGGAGGTTGCCGTTTAAAAGTGGATTGATACAAGAGCAAAATCACCGATGCGTACAAAAAAATAATTAATACAAATTAAAACAATAAAATCAAATAGAAGATAAACGGTGTGCGTAGCGTGGAGTAGAACGTAGGCTGGTGGCTTTCGTTTTTCACGGAGGCTCTCTAGCTAGGATGGGGTGCCGCACTGTGCGCCGTCCGGGGTCATGACACGCCGGGAGTGCGCCGACGCAGCTCCCTCTATGGTAAGCCATAATCCCCCAGGCCTGAAGGCACCGCAGCGGCGGCGGGCGGGCCGCGTCCGGCGTGGCCTGCCAGGCTGGACTATACTAACAGGCCGATGTTCCTGAAGATAATTATACGGTGAGGGAGAATGGAGACGTTACAGAATATTAACTATATAGGGCTATTTTTGACGTTGCCATTTTGGGTGGATGTCTTGTTGGTACTGGGGATCACCATTGTCACCTACTGGGTCATCACCCGAATCATCCTGCTGGTGCATAAGCGGATGCTGGCGTGGGCCAATGAGAAACAGAATAACGCCAACCTCATCATCTCCGAGGTGATTGGCAAAACCAAAAAGCTGCTGATTCTGGTGGCAGCCTTCCTGTTCAGCCTGCGCTTTGTGCCGATACCCGATCGCCTCTACGGCACGCTGTCACACGCGTGGTTTTTGGTGCTGGCGATCCAGCTCGCCATCTGGCTGGATCAGGCGATCCAGTCCTGGCTGAAAAAGCTGATCTACTCCCCCGGCTCGCGCCGCAACCCGGTGACACTGGTGATTCTGGGCGTCATCCTGCGCACGCTGGTGTGGGCGATCATGGTGCTCTCCATTCTGGCAAACGCTGGCGTGGACATCACCGCACTGATGGCCAGCCTCGGGGTGGGCGGTATCGCCATCGCGCTGGCGGTGCAGACGGTGCTGAGCGACATGTTCGCCTCGCTTTCCATCGGCTTTGACAAGCCGTTCGAGATTGGCGACTTCGTGATCTTCAACAACGTCTCCGGCACCATTGAGCACATTGGTCTGAAGACCACCCGCATCCGCAGCCTGAGCGGCGAGCAGATTGTCTGCGCCAACACCATCCTGTTGCAGCAGACCATCCACAACTACAAGCGTATGCAGACCCGCCGGATCGTCTTTACCTTTGGCGTCTCGATTGATACGCCGCCGGAGAAGCTGCGCAAAATCGGCGCGCTGCTGAAAAAAATCATCCAGGACGTAGGCGGCACCCGGTTTGACCGCGCCCACTTCTCCGCCTTCAGCCCGGACCGGCTCACGTTTGAGGTGGTGCACATTGTCAACACCGCCGACTATAACCAGTACATGGATCTGCAGCAGGAGATCAATATCCGGCTGATTGAGGAGCTGGACAAGATGGGGGTACGGCTGGCGCTGCCGAGCCAGATCATGATTACGCCTGAAAAACCGGAGCAGCAAGCGGCCTGAGCGGCCGCCCACGGCCGGGGCCGCACGGCGCCGGCAGATAACCACCTTTGATGAGCAGGTAAACGCGATGGACGAAGAGCTGTTTGAACCCGCATTGCAACCGCTGGTGCCGGAGCTACAGAGCGGCGACCGCGTGTTGCTGGTGATGGTGCCGCAGGGCAGCCCACCCGAGAGCCACCAGTTGGTGGTGCGCATCACTGGCCTCAATGCTGGCCACTATGTTGGCGAGGTAGTGGAGACCGATATTCTGGAGCCGGCCTCCACCCCTTGCCGTTACCGGGTGGGGGAGGAGGTGACCTTCCTGCGCAGCCACGTGCAGGGGATTATCGGCTAGCGGGGCGACTTCTTGGTGATCGCTTTGGTGATGTAGCGCGGGCGGTTCTTGGTTTCGATGTAGATGCGGCCAATGTACTCACCCAACACGCCAATGCCGATCAGTTGAATGCCGCCGAGGAACAGGATGGCCGCCATCAGGGAGGGGTAGCCCGGCACCGGGTTGCCCCAGATCAGCTTGTCGATCACCATCCAGACGGCATACAGCAGCGCCAGCGCCGCCACGCCCAATCCCAGGTAAGTCCAGATGCGAAGCGGCAGGGTGGAGAAGCTGGTGATCCCCTCCAGCGCCAGGTTCCACAGCTTCCAGCCATTGAATTTTGAGTCGCCAGCGATGCGCTCGGCGCGAGCATACTCCACCACGTCCACCTTGCCGCCGACAAAGGAGAGGATCCCCTTCATAAACAGGTTGCGCTCGGGCAGGCGCAGGATGTTATCCACCACTTCCCGCGACATCAGCCGGAAATCGCCAACGTTCTCCTCAATTTTCGGGCTGCTGATCTTGTTGTGCAACTTGTAGAACCACTCGGCGGTCTTGCGCTTGAGACGGCCATCGGTAGAGCGGTCGATGCGCTTGGCCAGCACCATATCCGCCCCCTGCTGCCAGGCGTGGATCAGCTCCGGCACCACGGCGATCGGATCCTGGAGATCGACGTCGATCGGGATCACCGCCTCGCCGGTGGCGTGCTCCAGCCCGGCGAACAGCGCCGGCTCCTTGCCAAAGTTGCGGGTGAAGTTAATCAGTGTCACCAGCGGGTCAGCCAGCGCCAGCGCGGCGGCGATCTCTGCGGTACTGTCCTTGCTGCCGTCGTTGATAAAGATGATCTCAATCTGGTAAGCCTGCAACGGGGCATAATCGCGCACCGCGCGATAGAACAGCGGCAGGGCTGCCTCTTCATTAAATACCGGGACAACAAGGGAAATTTTCATGATGCTTCCTTAGCCTTAAACACAAAAAATTTCGAGTAAAGGAAACCGACGATTAGACTGATTGCGGAGAAGGTGATCAGGGTAAACAGGGCGGGCAAGCCGCTGATTTCCGCCACCCAGCCGACAGTGACCGACAGCGCGCCCATGAACAGTACGTAGAACATGTAGCGGATGGTGGTGGCGTCACTTTTGAACGTCACTTTCGCATTCACGAAGAAGGAGAAGGTCACCGCGACGCAGAAAGCGCCAAAGTTGGAGAGCGCCTGATCCGCGCCCGCGCCGTAGAACAGCAGGGCAAATGTGACCCAGTGAATCAGGGTGTTGATCACCCCCACCAGCGCATATTTGGTAAACAGCTTTATCATCCTGAGTGACCTGTAATGAGCAAAACGCGAGTGTAGCATTAACCCAGAAAAGGATCAGTAAGTGTAAAAAGATGTAAAAGACTGAAATCCAAGGGCAAGCCAACCGGGGATGGGAACCCCGCGCCCGCTGGGCTACACTGGGCTACTCTACGGCTTAACCCACAGGCAAATTGTGCGTCTGGACAAGAAAATCTCACCCTTTGAGCATGTTATTTATCGCCACTACCGCATCATGCATGGCCTGCGCATCGCGCTGGCCTTTGTGCTGACCTTTTTAATTGTGCGCCTGCTGGCAATCCCCGAGGGCACCTGGCCGCTGATCACGCTGGTGGTGGTGATGGGGCCGATCTCCTTCTGGGGCAATGTGCTGCCACGCGCGCTGCAACGCATCGCGGGTACGGTGTTCGGCTCGCTCTCCGGGCTGGTGGCGCTCTGGCTGGAGATGTACTCCCTGCCGCTGATGCTAATCTGGTCGCTGCTGGTAATGTTCGCCTGCGGCTACCTGACGCTTGGCAAGCGCCCCTACATGGCGCTGCTGATTGGCATCACGCTGGCGGTGGTGTGCGGCGGCGCGACCGGCGACATCAAAACCGCGCTCTGGCGCAGCGGCGACGTGATCTTCGGCTCTATTCTGGCGCTGCTGTTCACCAGCATCTACCCGCAGCGCGCCTTTATCCACTGGCGGTTGCAGATGGCGGAGGGGCTGACCAACCTCAACAAACTCTACGGTGCCTACCAGTCGCCCAACATGGTGGAGCGCCCCCACCTGGAGGGACGGCTGAAGGGGTTGCTGGCGCAGATTGTCAAACTGCGCGCGCTGATTGCCCCGGCCAGCAAGGAGACCGGCATCCAGAAGGAGGTATTCGAGGCGATCCAGACCCTCAGCCGCAATCTGGTCTGCACCCTGGAGCTGCTGGTGGACGCCTACTGGGCATCCCGCGAGAGCCACTTCCTGATGCTCAATGCCCGCACCCTGCGCAGCGCGCAGCTGCTGACCCTGCACTCGATGGAGACGCTGGCGGACATCCTGCGCAATGGCGATCCGCAGCGTGAGCGCGACTTCCCGCGCGAGATGGAAGAGATTGCCGATGAGCTAAAATCGTTACTGCACGGGGCTGGCGGCGGCCACACGCTGGAGCCGCCCATCTATGGCTACCTCTGGCTGAGCCTGGAGCTGACCAAACAGCTGAAAGAGCTGGGCGATCTGCTGACGCTGGCGATGCAGAAGTCCGCGTGAGGGGCAGTGTTGTTTGCCGGGCAAAGGGGGTAAGATAGGACGATCAGGGCTATCTCTGACCCTGGTGATAGGGTAGGGTGGTCAGCCGCGCGTCAGTGAATGAATTTGTGTAAAACTTAAGCAAAGGTGTAAAAATGGATAATGCAAACAAGCAAAGTTTCCAGGATGTACTGGAGTTCGTTCGTCTGTTCCGTCGTAAGAACAAGCTCCAACGCGAAATCGTAGACAATGAGAAAAAGATCCGCGACAACCAGAAACGTGTTTTGCTGCTGGACAACCTGAGTGACTATATCAAGCCGGGCATGAGCATCGAAGAGATTCAGGCGATCATCGCCAACATGCGTGGTGACTACGAGGATCGCGTGGATGACTACATCATCAAGAACGCTGATCTCTCCAAAGAGCGCCGCGAGATCTCCCGCAAGCTGAAGGCGATGGGCGAAGTGAAGGCACACACCGTCAAGTAACCCTCTCTCCGCTTCCTGACCGGGCCACCGCGCCCGGTTTTTTTATGCCCCTCGTTCCCCTGCCGCCGTTTTTGGGACGGCTTACCTACCGCGACGGCGAGCGCCCGCGTAAGGTAATGGGTTAGGGCCGTGCATCTCTGCCCCTCTGGGGCATCAGGCCAACGTCAAAATAAAAAAACGCGAACGTTGATTGAGGATGACCATGGGAAACGAGTTCCAACACTTTTCACTGGGCGATCTGCCGCTGCAACAGGGGGGCACGCTGCTTGGCGCCTCGCTGGCCTACCAGACCTACGGCGAGCTGAACGCGGCGGGGGACAACGCTGTCCTGCTGCTTGGCCACTACTCACAGGGGCACTACTCCTTTGTGCCGCTGATTGGCGAGGAGCGGGTGCTCGATCCGCATCGCTACTTCATCGTGCTGGTCAATATGTTCGGCAATGGCCTCTCCAGTTCGCCGAGCAACAGCGTCAGCCAGCCCGGCCGCCGCTTTCCGCTGGTCAGCGTGGCGGACAACGTCCATGCCCAGCACCAGCTGCTGCACCAGCACCTGGGCGTCAAGCAGCTGGCGCTGGTGGCGGGCTGGTCGGTGGGGGCGATGCTCGCCTGGCACTGGGCGGCCGCCTACCCGGAGTGGGTGAAACGGCTGCTGGTGGTGTGCGGCGCGGCGCGTTGCAGCCCGCTCAGCCGGGTGTTCATTGATGGGATGCGCAATGCGCTGCTGACCGACAGCGCCTTCGCCAACGGTGACTACCTGATCCCGCCGCTGCGGGGTCTGGCCGCCTTTGGCCGCAGCTACGCTGGCTGGGCCTACTCGGCGGCCTTCTTCCGTGACGAGCTGTTCCGGGGAATGGGCTATGAGAGCCTGGAGGCGCTGATGCGCGCGTGGGAGCGCAACCACCAGCAGCAGGATGCCAATGACCTGCTGACCCAGCTGGAGACCTGGCGCCATGCGGACATCAGCCATGACACCCGGCTCAGCGGCGATTTCGCCACGTGTTTGCGGCGGATAAGCGCAGATGCCATCATTATGCCCTGCGATACCAATAACTATTTCACCATGGCGGAGGCGCGGATCGAGTGCGATTTGCTGCCGCGCGGCGAGTTCCGGCCGCTCGTCTCCCCCTACGGCCACTCCGCTGGCTTGCCGGGACGCTTTGAGCAGGAGAGTGAGTTTATGGAGCGGGCGATGAAAGATCTGCTGCAACGTCCCTAAACTGGATTTGAGCGCAAGGGACGGGAGGCCGCCGCGGCCCGGCTGGCGTAAGCTGGCGGGGTTTCCCTTACCGCAGGAGAGTCAGCATGAACACGCTTCCCATCACCGAAGACCCGCGCTGGGCGCAGCTGCTGGCGCGTGACCCGCAGGCGACGTTTGTCTATGCGGTGCGCACCACTGGCATCTACTGCCGCCCGGCCTGTCCGTCACGCCGGGCGCGGCCGGAGCATGTCACCTTTTTTGCCGATGCCGGAGAGGCGCAGGCCGCCGGGTATCGCCCCTGTCGCCGCTGTCGGCCAGAGGCGGAGAGCGAGCAGCAGCGCTGGGCGGCACGCATCACCCACGCCTGCCGTCAGCTGGAGGAGGGCGATCCGCCGACGCTGGCGGCGCTGGCCGCCGACGCCGGTGTGACGCCCTGGCACTTCCACCGCCGCTTCCGGGCGCTGACCGGCGTGACGCCGCGCGCCTATGCCGCCGCCCGCCGCGCCGAGCGGCTGCGCGACGGGTTGCCGCAGGCCGCCAGCGTCACCGAGGCGATCTACGCCGCGGGCTATGGCTCCAGCAGCCGCTTCTATGCCGCCAGCCCGGCGGCGCTTGGCATGGCCCCGCAGCACTTCCGCCGTGGCGGGCAGGGGAGCGCATCACCTTTGCCGTCGGCGAGTGCTCGCTGGGGGCGCTGCTGGTGGCGCAGAGCGATCGCGGCCTCTGTGCCATCCTGTTGGACGCCTCGCCGGAGGCGCTGGTGCAGCAGTTGCAGGATCGCTTCCCGCGTGCCGAACTGGCAGCGGCCGGGCCAGCGTTCGCGCAGGTGATGGCGCAGGTGGCCGGGCTGATGGACCAGCCGCAGGCCGGGCTGCCACTGCCGCTGGATATCCGGGGCACCCTGTTCCAGCAACGGGTCTGGCAGGCGCTGTGCGCCATCCCGCCCGGCACTACCGTCAGCTACCGCGCGCTGGCCACGCAGATTGGCATGCCGTCGGCGGTACGCGCCGTGGCGCTGGCCTGTGCCGCCAACCCGCTGGCGGTGGCGATCCCCTGCCACCGGGTGGTGCGGCAGGATGGGGCGCTCTCCGGCTATCGCTGGGGGGTGGAACGCAAACGGGCGCTGCTACAGCGGGAGGGTGCCCTTCACGATGAGGAGCAGGTAGAGGATGCAAGCGGATCTGTTTGAGCCAGCCGGTGCGCCGTGGCACGAGCACCTGTCGGCGGGTGCGGTGCTGCTGCACGGCTTTGCGCTGGAGGAGGAGGAGGCGCTGCTGGCGGCGCTGCGCACGGTGATCGCCGCCGCGCCTTTTCGCAAGATGCTGACCCCCGGTGGCCGGCCGATGTCGGTCGCCACCACCAGTTGCGGGCCGCTGGGCTGGCTGAGCGATCGTCAGGGCTACCGCTATCAGGCGGGCGACCCGTTGCGCGGGCAGGCACCCTGGCCGCCCATGCCGCCGGTGCTGGCCGATCTGGCGCAGCGGGCGGCGGCAGAAGCGGGCTACCCCGGCTTCTGTCCCGACTCCTGCCTGATCAACCGCTATGTACCGGGGGCGAAAATGTCCCTGCATCAGGACAAGGATGAGCAGGACTTCAGCCAGCCGATCGTCTCGCTCTCGCTGGGCCTGCCAGCCATCTTCCAGTTTGGCGGGCTGGCGCGCAGCGATCCGGTGCAGCGCTACCCGCTGCTGCATGGCGACATGCTGGTGTGGGGCGGGGGGGATCGCTTGCGCTTCCACGGCATCCTGCCGATCCGCGAGGGGGCGCACCCGCGCATGGGGGCGCAGCGCATCAATCTTACTTTCCGGGTGGCGGGCTGACGGTTGCCGCATCATGCAGTATGCTGAACGTACCGTTACGCGACGACCGGGAGGTGATTGATGACAACCTTTGACCCCACCCTGCCACTCCGCATCCGGCCGCTGGCCAGCGCGGACTACCCGCACTGGCTGCCGCTGTGGGACGGCTACCTGTTTGCCTGCCAGCGCAGCCTCAATGAAGCCATTACCCTGCTGACCTTCGAGCGGCTCTGCATCGGTGAGCGCCTTGCCGGGCTGGTGGCTGAAGCGCCGGACGGCACGCTGCTCGGCCTGGCGCACCTGGCCTTCCACCCCTCCACCTGGAGCGAGCAGGGCTGTGGCTATCTGGAGGATCTCTACGTCAGCGAGGCCGCGCGCCGCCGGGGCATCGCGCGCCAGCTAGTGGAAGCCGCCTGCCAGCTGGCGGATGAGAAGCCCTGCCACTGCCTCTACTGGACCACCGACGAAACCAACACCGCCGCCCGCGCGCTCTATGACCAGCTCGGCGAACGCACTTCATTGCTGACCTACCGCCGCTGGTAACAGCGGCAACATAAGTTTCGCTTATCTAATTTCCGGCTTTCCATCGGCTTTTGGTTAACTCAAATATGACTAATGTTGTCATTTTGTATCGAAAAGTATTTTTGTGTAAATAAAAAAGCATCAATGTAACTTGCCGATTACTCTTATCCCGTACCTTTCACTGGGATGTCACTCAACAACGCGGCCCGCCAGCCGGCATGGCCCAGCCCCGACATCCGCACACATGGACAGTGTACAGCCTGACAATGTTTGGTTTTTCTGATGAATGTCTTCCCAGGTTAATGGGTAACCGGGTGGGCGGGAAAGCCCTGCCTGTCCCCCAACAGAGAGATACAAGCCGTGACGATACTGACCCCCTTGCTGGCCAAGAACCGTAGCTGGGCCTTAAGGCAGCAGCAGAACGATCCCCACTTTTTCCGCCACACCGCCCGTCCGCAGCAGCCGCACTCCCTGTGGATCGGCTGCTCCGACAGCCGGGTGCCGGCCGAGGTGCTGACCGGCTCCCAGCCCGGCGAACTCTTTGTCCACCGCAACATCGCCAACATGGTGATGGAGGAGGATGACAACCTGATGAGCGTGTTGCAGTACGCGCTGGAGTACCTGAAGGTGACGGGCATCGTGCTGTGCGGCCACTACGGCTGCGGCGGCGTGCAGGCCGCCAGCGTCTTGCCGGAGATGCCGCTGGCGCAGGAGGAGAGCGCGCTGGCACGGCGGTTGCGCGTGCTGCGCCGCTCGCTATCGCCCGCGCTGGCACAGCCGCATGAGGATGATGACGCGCGCCTGAATGCGCTGGTCGAGGCGCACGTGCGCCGCCAGTTCGCCCACCTCACCGCCTGCTGGCCGGTGCGCCTCGCCTGGCAGCAGCAGCGGCCGCTGGAGGTCTACGGCTGCGTCTACGACCTGCACAGCGGGCACCTGAAGAAGCTGGTGGAGCAGCACAGCATGGAGGGGCCAGCATGACGCTCTCAACCCTGCGCCATGACATCCCGGCTGGGGTGGTGGTGTTTCTGGTGGCACTGCCGCTCTGCCTCGGCATCGCCCAGGCCAGCGGCCTGCCGCCGTTCGTCGGCCTGCTGACTGGCGTGATTGGCGGGCTGGTGGTGACGCTGTTTAGCCCCTCGCGCTTTGCCGTCAGTGGCCCGGCCGCCGGGCTGGTGACCATCGTCACCGCCGCGATGGAGACCCTCGGCAGCTTCTCCACCCTGCTGCTGGCGCTGATCCTCGCTGGCTTCCTGCAAATCCTGCTGGGCGTGGCGCGCGCTGGCCGCTTTATCTCGCTGGTGCCAGGTTCGGTGATCCAGGGGATGCTGGTGGCCATCGGGCTGTTGCTGATTGTGCAACAGATCCCGGTGGCGCTCGGCCTGCCAGAGGGGCAGGGCGACGGGCTGATGATCTCGCCGGCGGCGGCGATCATCGCGCTGGTGGCGCTGCTGATCATGTGGCTCTGGACCACGCCGCCGCTCAAGCGCATCAGTTGGCTGACCTACGTGCCCGGCCCGCTGGTGGCGGTGCTGTGGGGCAGTCTGGCGGTGGTGTTCGGTGAGCGCCTGCTGCCGGAGGGGGCACTGCCGCGCATCGCGCTGCCAGCCTTCACCAGCCTTGAGGCGCTGGCCGGGGAGCTAGCGCGTCCCGACTGGCAGGCGTGGCGCAATCCGTCGGTCTACCTGATCGCGGTGACGCTGGCGCTGGTCGCCAGTCTGGAGACGCTGCTCAGCCAGGAGGCGTTGAAGAAGCTGAAGGAGCAGACGCCACCGCCCTCGCCGGACAAGGAGATGCGCGCGCAGGGGATCGGCAACCTGTTGAGCGGCTTCCTTGGCGGCCTGCCAATTACTGCGGTAATCGTGCGCAGTTCGGTGAACGTCAACACCGGCGCGCGCAGCAAAATATCCATCCTGCTGCATGGCGTGCTGCTGCTGATCTGCGGGCTGTTCTTCAGCGGGCTGCTGAACACCATCCCGCTGGCGGTACTGGCGGCGGTACTGCTCTACACCGGCTACAAGCTGGCCTCACCGGCCATCTGGCTGGCGCAGTGGAAGCAGGGCTGGGCGCAGTATGTGCCGTTTGTCACCACCGTCGCGGGCATCATGCTGCTGGGGATGCTGGCCGGGATTGGCGTTGGGCTGCTGGCGCAACTGCTGTGCAGCACCTACAAAAGCCACGCCAACGCGCTGCAACTCTCGCGCTATGACAACCACTACGTGGTACGTTTCCAGCAAAACCTGACTTTCCTGCACAACCCACGGCTGCACCGCCTGCTGGCGGAGATCCCGGATAACAGCGTGGTGATGGTGGATCGCGAAAACGCTGACTATATTGACCCGGATGTCAGGGCGCTGCTCAGTGAATTCCGCGAAAAGGCCGCCACGCGAAATATCACCCTCAATCGCTGGCCCGCCTGACCGGTATAAATACTTAGCCCGCTGCTGCGGGCTTTTTTATTGGCAGGTGATTATTTCGCTGCGCAATGACTTTCCGGCTCGCCTATTAAGATTATTTGAGCGATTGTGCGAACACGGTTATTTTGCCGCCCTCCGTTAGCGTATAAAATGCCGTTATTATTTCCGATGAGCGCTGGCGGCCAGGCAATTCTGGGAAAGCCGGTGTATTCGCGCAAGGATCGCAATCGTTATGGCAGGTAATGAAATTAATGGGTTGGTGTTTGATCTGGAGGCCGTGCCCGCGACCGAACAGCAACCGGCCACCATTATTCAGGTCGGCGGCTATCGCCCTGATGTGGGCGAGCAGCTGGAAGTCCAGGTAAATAACAATTTGCCAGAGGTACTGGCGCGGCTGGATGCCCTCTCTGACGGGGCGGCCTTTATTCTCGGGCATAATATTCTGGAGCATGACCTGCCATTATTACGGCAGGTGCAACCCAGCCTGCGGTTATTGGCCGGTCACCTGCCGGCGATTGATACACTCACCCTGTCGCCGCTGGCCTTCCCGCAAAACCCCTACCACCGCCTGATTAAAGATTACAAGCTGATCCGCAGCAGCCTCAATTCGCCACTCTCAGACTGCCATGCCACCGTGACGCTATTTCAGGATCAGAAGCAGGCGTTCAGCCAGCTCAACGCCCAGCACCGTCAGGAGTTGCTCTGCTACCAGAGCCTGCTGGCCCCCAAGGGCAGTGGCTTTGAGGCGCTGTTTACCGAACTGACCGGCCAGCCGCCGCTGCCGGCCAACATGCTGCACACGATGATCTGGCGGCTGATGCGTGAGACAGACCCCACGCTGCGACGCACCCTGAAGGTGTGCCAGACCCGGCTGCGCAGCCTGCTACGTGATGACCTGCCGCGGCCGGAACTGCACCAGCCGATCGCCTACCTGCTCGCCTGGTTGCGCGTCTCCGGCGGCAACTCGGTGCTGGCACCCTGGGTGCGCCACCAGTACCCGGCCGTCAGCCAGTTGGTGACGGAACTGCGTGATGTGCCGTGCGATGACGCCAGCTGCACCTACTGCGCGACCACCCACGATCCGCGCCATGAGCTACAGCGCTACTTTGGCTTCAGCCAGTTCCGCGAGGAGCGGCCCGGCAGCAGCCTCCAGCGCGCCATCGTGCTGGCGGGGATGCAGAACCAGCACGTGCTGGCGATTCTGGCGACCGGCGGCGGCAAATCCCTCTGCTACCAGTTGCCCGCCCTGAACCGCTACCACCGCAACGGCAGCCTGACGGTGATCATCTCGCCGCTGCAATCGCTGATGAAAGACCAGGTGGATGGGCTGCTGGCCCACAACATCCAGTGCGCGGCGACCCTCAATGGGCTGCTGACCATGCCGGAGCGCGCCGACGTGCTGGAGAAGATCCGCATGGGCGACATCGGCATTTTGCTGGTCTCGCCGGAACAGTTCCGCAACCGTGCCTTCTGTCTGGCGCTGCAACAGCGGCAGATTGGCGCGTGGATCTTTGATGAGGCGCACTGCCTCTCCAAGTGGGGCAATGATTTTCGCCCCGACTACCTCTACGCCAGCCGCTTTATCCGTGAGTTCAGCGCCGGGCAGCCGCTGGCGGCCATCGGCTGCTTCACCGCTACCGCCAAGCCGGACGTGCTGGAGGATATCCGCAGCCACTTCAAGCAGGAGCTGGGCATCCGCTTTCGCGAGTTCCTCGGCACGCATGAGCGCACCAACCTGGCCTTTGATGTCATCCCCTGCACGCGCAATGAGAAGTGGCCGCTCACCCGGCAACTGCTTGCCGAAGGGGTGGGCGAGGGCGGCGCGGTGGTGTTTGTCGCCAGCCGAAAAAATGCCGAGGAGCTGGCGGCCCACCTGCTCCAGCACGAGGTGAGGTGCCGCCACTTCCACGCTGGCCTGCCGCCGGGCGAGAAGAAGCTGATTCAGGAAAACTTCAAGGCTGGCGCATTGCAGGTGATTGTCGCCACCAACGCCTTTGGCATGGGCGTTGACAAGGCGGACGTACGTTTGGTGCTGCATGCCGACATCCCCGGATCGCTGGAGAACTATTTGCAGGAGGCCGGGCGCGCTGGCCGTGATCAGCAGCCCTCCCGCTGCATCTTGCTGTATGACCCGCAGGACATTGAGTCGCAGTTTGGCATGAGCGAGCGCGCCCGGCTAAGTATTCGTGACATCAAGCAGATTTTGAGCAAGGTGCGGCAGGAGAGCGTGCGCTGCAAGGAGGGGCCGCTGATTATTACGGCGGGCGAAATCCTGCTCGATGACAGCGTGGACACCAGCTTCAGCATTGATGACCGGGATGCCGAAACCAAGGTCACGACCGCCATCGCCTGGCTGGAGCGCGGCGGGTTCCTGACGCGCGGCGAAAACCACACCCGCATCTTCCCGGCCCATGTGCGGCTGCGTGGCGAAGAGGCGGAGCGCCGCTTGCAAGAGGCCGACCTGCCAGCGCGTCGTCGCGAGGAGTACCGCGCGATCCTGCAATTCCTCACGGACTCGCCAGCCGATGAGCGCATCGACACTGACCGGCTGATGGTGCTGACCAGCCAGACCCATGAGGAGATTGTCGGCGCGCTGCGCCAGATGGAGGCGTTGCAGCTGATTGAGAATGATGCGCAACTGACGCTCTACCTGCGCTATGGCGTAGTCGGCAGCTCGGAGCGTCGGCTGGAGCAGAGCTGCCAACTGGAGCAGGCGCTGTTTGCGCTGTTCCAAGAGAGCTACCCGGATCACGAGCCGGGCGGCTGGCTGGAGATCAACCTGCAATCCCTGACCGCGGAGTTGACGCAGCGGCTGGCGGGGCGCGAACTGTTGCCGGTGCAGGTGCTGCAACTGCTGCGCAGTTTGTCGCAGGATCGCGACGGCGACAGCCAGCAGCGCGGCTGTTTTGAGCTGCGGCAGCTTAACCGCGATGCGCTGCGGTTGCAGGTCAAGGGCGGGCTGAGCTGGTCACAGATCCAGGAGCAGGGCGAGAGCCGCCGGCTGCTGGCCGCGGCGCTGGTCACCTTTTTGGTGAAGAAGTTGCAGGGGCAGCGCGGCAAGGATCTGCTGGTAGAGACCACCTTCGGCGAGCTGGCAGACATGATTGCCACGCAGCCGGAGATCGCCTGCCACATCCCGCTGGAGGCGCGCAAAACGCGCACCGAGCAGGTGCTGCTCTACCTTCACCAGCAGGAGATCCTCTGCCTCAACCACGGCATGACGGTGATGCGGCGGGCGATGACCCTGCACGTCAACCCAGAGAAAAAGGGCAGCTACCTGAAGGAGGATTACGCGCGTCTGGATGAGCACTACCGCGAGAAGCGGGTGCAGGTGCATGTGATGCGCGAATACGCCGAGATGGCGCTGAAGGAGATGGGGCAGGCGCTGAATCTGGTGCTCGACTACTTCAGCGTGCTCTCCCATGAGTTTATCCAGAAGTATTTCCGTGGGCGCGAGGGGGTGCTGAAGCTGGCGACCAGCGAGGAGTCGTGGGAGATGATTGTCGGCAACCTCAACCCGGTGCAGAAGGCGATTGTGGCCGACGACGAGGACATCAACCGGCTGGTGCTGGCTGGCCCCGGCTCTGGCAAGACGCGGGTGATTGTGCACCGCATCGCCTATTTGCTGCGGGTGCGCCGCATCCCGGCGGCCAGCATCATCGCGCTGACCTTCAATCGCCATGCGGCCAACGAGATCCGCCAGCGGCTGGTGGCGCTGGTGGGCACGGAGGCCTATGGCCTGACCATCCTCACCTACCACAGCATGGCGATGCGGCTGACCGGCAGACGGCTGGAGGGCGAGCAGGCAGAGGAGCCACAAGCGAAGGGCGAATCGGCCTTCGACAAGATCCTGCAACACGCTGTGGATCTGCTGGAGGGCAAGGCCGCCACCGAAGAGGAGGGAGAGGATGACCTGCGCGAGCGGCTGCTGCGCGGCTACCGCTACATTCTGGTGGATGAGTATCAGGATATCGATGCACGCCAGTATCGGCTGGTCAGCGCACTGGCGGGCCGACGTCAGGAGGAGGAGGAGGGGCGGCTCTGCATCATGGCAGTAGGCGATGATGACCAGAACATCTACGAATGGCGCGGCACCGACAACCGCTATATCAGCGAGTTCGAGCAGCGATATGACGCGAAAATCGACTATCTGGTGGAGAACTATCGCTCTAGCCGGCATGTCATTAACGCCGCCAACAGTGTGATCATGCGCATCCCTGAGCGCCTGAAGGCTGACTACCCGATCCGCATCAATGCCAGCCGGGAAGAAACGCCGGATGGCGGGCGCTGGCGCGAGCTGGATCCCGACCGACAGGGGCGGGTCACGCGCCTGCTGATTGCCGGTCACAAGGGGCATTATGCCAATGTACAGGCGCAGGCCGCGCTCGCCGAGCTGATCCGGCTGCGACGGCTGGAGGGGGAGAGCAGCTGGGACGGCTGCGCAGTGCTGGCGCGCAGCCACCAGTTGCTGGAGCCGGTGCAAGCGTGGTGTGAAGAGGAGGGCGTGCCCTACCATCTGGCCGCCGACGGCCAGGGCGGCTCCTTCCTGACGCGTGAGCGGGAGTTTGTCGCCACCCTTGAGCAAATCCGCGCGCAACCGGCGCTGCCCGTCAGCGACCTGGAGGCGCGCCTTGGCCCGATGTGGACGCAGCCCCGCTGGCAGCACTTCTTCCAGGAGGCGCTGTGGCAATTACGCAGCGAGCAGGGTGAGCACCCGCTGCCCGCGGCGACGGTGGTGTCGTGGCTGTATGACTATGCCCGCGAGATCCGCCAGCAGCCGAAACCCGGCCTCTACGTCGGCACCGTGCACTCCACCAAGGGGCTGGAGTTTCGCCATGTGGTGCTGCTGGATGGTAAGTGGGGCAGCGGCAACAACCTCGAGGAGGATCGCCGCCTCTACTACGTCGGCATGACCCGCGCCAAAGAGACGTTGACCCTTGGCGAGTGCGAGCGCGGCCAGAGCTATAGCCGTGAGCTGGCGGCAGAGGAAGCGGATTGCCGCCGCTATCAGGCCAGCCACCGCCCAGAGCTGGATCGCCACTACCGTTACCTGACGTTGAAGGAGGTGGACATTGGCTTTGCTGGCCGCCAGCCCGCCAGCCATGCGGTACATGCCGATGTGCGCGCCCTGAAACCGGGTGACCCATTGCGGCTGGAGGCGGGCCAAGGGGGATATAGGCTGTTGACCCCGCAGGGCCGGGTCGTGGGCCGCACGGCCCGGGCGTTCGAATTGGATATGGAGGTGACGCACTGCGAGGTGGCGGCCATCTGTGTGCGCTACGCCAGCGAAAGCAGCGACCCGGAGAAGTACCCGGTGAAGGTGGATCAGTGGGAGGTGGTGGTGCCCCGGCTGTGGGGCCAACGGAAACGGGCATAAACCCGGCTTGATGGGGCGTGAAGTGTGCCGCCCCATAGCGCGTAGCACAAAAGCGCGCGGTTAACCCCCTGTCATGTTAGGAGAAAGGTGAATTGGCCCGGCCAGTTCACAAAAATGGATAAACAGTGAACAATTACGCGGCTAACTGTGAGTCCATTCACATCAAAATTGTTGCTTCCTGATTATAAGAACGCCATTCATGTTAAATTAAAACGGCGGTTCAATTATGGAAAAGCAGCAGATGGCCCCAGGTGACGCAGAGCGGCCGATTCTCTTCCGGCACCTAATGGCCTATGGCGGTGGCAACCTGCTGGGCAGCGGCGCACTGGCCATCGCCGGTGCCTGGTTGCTCTACTTCTACACCACCTTTTGCGGCCTGACGCTGCTGGAGGCGTCGGCGATCTTCTCTGTCGCCAGCATCATCGACGCCCTCAGCAACCCGCTGATGGGCTACCTGACCGATAACTTCGGCCACACGCGCCTTGGCAAGCTGTTTGGCCGCCGCCGCTTCTTCCTGCTGATTGGCGCGCCGCTGATGCTGTTCTACCCGCTGCTGTGGGTCGAGGGCTTCGGCTTCTGGTACTACCTCAGCACCTACGTGATCTTTGAGCTGATCTACACCTCGGTGATGGTGCCCTATGAGACGCTGGCCACCGAAATGACCACCCACTTCGCCATGCGCTCAAAACTCACCGGCTACAAGGCCATTTTTGGCAAGATGGCCAACTTTCTCGCGGCCTTCATTCCCGGCCAGTTCATCCTGATCTACGGCAAGGAGTCGGCCAAGCCCTTCTTCTACACCGGCCTGACCTACGGCGCGATCCTGTTCATCGCCATCGGCCTGCTCTACTTCTGCACCTGGGAGCGCCAGCAGGCGCCGCTGCGCGCTCTCGACCTGCACAGAAAGACGCTGGGGCAGACCATGCTGTCGCTCGGGCGCGATATGGTCTCCACCTTCCACTTGCGGGTGTTCCGCAAACACCTCGGCATGTACCTGTTTGGCTTCGGGGCCGAGTGGCTGTTCGCCTCGGTCTTCACCTACTTCATCATCTTCGTGTTGCAGTATGACCCGGCGATGGTCGCGGGCCTCAACAGCCTGAACTCGCTGCTGCAACTCTTCTCCACCGCCATCTTTATCGGGCTGTGCGTGCGCAAAGGCTTCAGCAACCCCTACATTTTGGCGCTGGGGATTGTGGTGTTCGCCGTTGGCTGCTACACGCTGCTCTACTTCCTGCAACTGCCGGCCACCTACGCCACGGTGGCGATGCTCAGCATCACCGTGGTGTTTGGCATCGGCACCGGCGGCGTCTACTACATCCCGTGGACGGTCTACACCTTCCTGGCGGACGTGGATGAGATCTTCACTGGCCGCCGCCGTGAGGGGATCTACGCCGGGGCGATGACCTTCTCCGGCAAGCTGATGCGCTCGGTGGTGGTGTTCGTGATGGGCGCGATCCTCAGCTTCTACGGCTTCCAGTCCAAGTCCCACACCCAGCCGGAGAGCGCGGTGATCGCCATTGCGCTGGTGTTCTGCATCGGCGTGGTGTCGCTGGCGCTGGTGGCGATGGTGTTCAGCAAGCAGATGACCCTCAACCGCACCACCCACCAGATTGTGCTGGATGAGGTGGCGCGCATCCGCGCTGGCGGCCGGATCGCTGATGTCACGCCGCTGACGCGCAATGTAGTGGAGGAGCTGGTGGGCTACCCCTATGAGGCGTGCTGGGGCAACAGCCCAATCTGCCGCAAGATGCTCGACCAGCAGACGCTGGCCCGTCCGGCGCAGCCAACCACCGACGCCTGACGGCAGGCGTCCAGGTTTTTCTGACGGCCGTCAAAATTTATGAAACAACGTTTTATTTTTGTTTGTCGCCCGTTTTTATTTGCGTTAGGATCCTTGCCATCCAAGCAGCCCAATGGGGGCGGCGGCACATTGAGGGAACTATGATGATTCTTGAGGCATTTTCACTACAGAACAAGGTCGCCCTGGTGACGGGCTGTGACACTGGGTTGGGGCAGGGGATGGCGGTGGGGCTGGCGCAGGCGGGCTGTGACATCATTGGCGTCAATATCGTTGAGCCTGCCGAGACCGAGCAGCAGGTCACGGCGCTGGGCCGTCGCTTCCTTAGCCTGACCGGCGACCTGCGTGACACTGCGATTGTGCCGGATCTGGTGGCGCGCGCGGTGGCGGAGTTTGGCCGCATTGACATTCTGGTCAATAACGCTGGCATCATCCGTCGCGAGGACGCGTTGGAGTTCAGCGAAAAGGATTGGGATGACGTGATGAACCTGAACATCAAATCGGTGTTCTTTATGTCGCAGGCGGTGGCGAAGCAGTTCATCGCGCAGGGCAGCGGCGGCAAAATCATCAACATCGCCTCGATGCTCTCCTTCCAGGGCGGCATCCGCGTTCCCTCCTACACCGCCTCCAAGAGCGCGGTGATGGGCGTCACCCGCCTGCTGGCTAACGAGTGGGCGAAGCATGGCATCAACGTCAACGCCATCGCGCCGGGCTACATGGCGACCAACAACACCCAGCAACTGCGCGCCGATGAGTCCCGCAGCCAGGAGATTTTGGGACGCATCCCGGCAGGCCGCTGGGGTACGCCGGGCGACGTGATGGGGCCAGTAGTGTTCCTCGCCTCGCCGGCGGCCGACTATATTAATGGCTACACCTTGGCCGTCGATGGCGGCTGGCTGGCACGTTAACCCTTTCTGCGGCCCGGTGCGCCGGGCCACGCGACAACCGGAGGCGGCCTGCCGCCCCATAAGGAGAGCGAGATGAAGATTGCATTGATGATGGAGAACAGCCAGGCAGCGAAAAATGCCGTGGTGCTGAAACAGCTGACCGAGGTGGCAACCGAGCGCGACCATCAGGTCTTCAACGTCGGCATGAGCGACGAGCAGGATCACCACCTGACCTACATCCATCTCGGCATCATGGCGAGCCTGCTGCTGAACGCCAAGGCAGTCGATTTTGTGGTGAGCGGCTGCGGCACCGGGCAGGGCGCGCTGCTCTCGCTCAACCTGCACCCCGGCGTGGTGTGCGGCTACTGCATCGATCCGGCCGACGCCTACCTGTTTGCCCAGATCAACAACGGCAACGCGTTGGCCCTGCCGTATGCCAAGGGCTTTGGCTGGGGCGCAGAGTTGAACGTGCGTTTCATCTTTGAGAAAGCCTTCACCGGCGAGCGCGGCGCAGGCTACCCACCAGAGCGCAAAGAGCCGCAGGTGCGCAACGCTGGCATCCTCAATCAGGTGAAAACCAGTATGCTGAAGGGCGGCTGCATTGACACCCTGCGCGCGCTGGACCCGGAACTGGTGAAAACCGCCGTCTCCGGCGAACGCTTCCAGCAGTGCTTCTTCGAGCACTGTCAGGACAAAGAGATTGAAGCCTACGTGCGCAGCGTGCTGGGCTAAACGGCCCGATAAAAAAGCCCCATCAGGAAACTGATGGGGCTTTTTTGATACCCGCCGGATCGTTCAACTGAGCGGCATCAGCCCCCAGGCGGGCTTTTCGGCGGCTTACTGCGCCGGTTGCAGCTCGGTCTTGATCCAGCCCGGCTCGCGCTTGTCGAACGCCTCATAGGCGGCGACCACGTCACTCAGCGGCTCCACTTGGGTCAGCACCTTCACCGGGTCAATCACGCCGGTGCGCACCAGCTCCAGCAGGTGCGGGATGATGGCGTGGTGGTTGCAGTTGCCCATCCGCATCGTCAGGTTCTTGTTCATCGCCTTGCCAATCGGGAAGGTCTCCGCCGTTGGCGGGTAGACACCAATGATGCTCAGGCGGCCAGCCTTCGCCAGCGTGGCGATGGCCCACTCTAGCGCCTGCGTCGGCGCGTCACCGGGGATCCAGTTGCCATTGTGGACATGCTGGTGACCGGCGTTCTCCGGCGCGACCTGCTGCACCTCCTGCTGGAACTTGGTCGCTTTCTCCGCAGCCTCCGCCGCCGCCGGGCCGTGGTGGGCGTGCTGGCTATCAACGCCCACCGCATCAATCGCGCAGTCCGCGCCAATGCCGCCGGTCAGGGACTTGATCACCTCGACCGGGTCTTCCTGCTCAAAGTTGACGGTAAACGCCCCCTGACGGCGCGCCATCGCCAGCCGATCCTCATGTCCATCAACCGCAATCACCCGGCCAGCCCCCATCAACAGCGCGCTGGCAATGGCGAACTGGCCGACCGGGCCGCAGCCGAACACCGTCACGGTGTCGCCGCGCGAGATGCCAGCCAGTTCAGCACCGAACCAGCCGGTGGGGAAGATGTCACTGACCAGAATGGCCTGATCGTCCGTCACCTCATCCGGCACCTTGACCAGCGTATTGGCGGCGTGCGGGATGCGCGCCTTCTCCGCCTGCAAGCCGTTCACCGGGCCAGTGGCCTCTGGGCCGCCGAAGAAGCAGGTGCCGGCCTCCGGGCCATTGGGGTTGGCGTTGTCACACTGCGCGGTGTTACCAGCGCGGCACGGCGGGCAGACGCCGCAGGAGACGGTGGAGCAGACCACCACCCGGTCGCCAATCTCCAGGTTGCGCACCTCCTTGCCAAGCTGCTCGACGATGCCGACGCCCTCATGGCCAAGGATGGTGCCAGCCTTCATGCCGCTGAAAGTGCCGCGCACAAAGTGCAAGTCAGTGCCGCAGATGGCGGAGGAGGTGAGGCGGATAACGGCATCCGTGGATTGTTCCAGTTGCGGGTCAGCGACCTCATCCAGACGGATATCCCCGACGGCATGCCAAACGAGCGCTTTCATAGTTGCTCCTTTTTCATTAGGTTTCAGAAAAGTATGGGATAAGATCACGCTTTTTGCGAAAACTGGCTTTGCGAAAATGGAAAGCGCGCGGGCAGGACGGCCCGCGCGGGAAGGGGCTACGGCGTGGCTTTTGGCACCACCGGGACGACCGGGGCCACCAGCGGCTGGCCGTTCTCAATGCCTTGGGCAGTGGCCTCCGGCACCACCAGCGGCTCCGGCGGCACCAACGTCTCGGGCACCAGAATCACCTTGCGGCACTCCTCCTCTTTTTTCTCAAAAATTTCGTAACCACGGGCGGCCTCTGACAGCGACAGCCGGTGGGTGATGATCTCCTCTGGCGAGATCAGCCCCTGCTCAATCAGCGGCAGCAGCTCCGGCAGATAGGCCTGAACGTGGGTCTGGCCCATCTTGAAGGTCAGCCCCTTGTCGAAGGCGTCACCGAACAGGAAGCCGTGGATAAAACCTGCGTAGACGCCCGGCACGCTAACGATGCCGCCGCGCCGTACCGCTGCGATGCACTGGCGCAGCGCCTTGCCGCTGCTCCCCTCCAGCTTGAGGTTGGCGAGGATGGTCTCGGTCATGCTGCCCTTGGCCTCAAAGCCGACCGCGTCGATCACCGCATCCACGCCACGGTTGCCCGGCGTCTGCTCAATGATGGTCTCCGCCGGGTCATCAATCTCATCAAAGTTGATGGGGATGACGCCGTAACGCTGCTGGGCGAATGCCAGCCGGTAGGGGTGGTGATCCACCATGAAGATCTGCTCGGCACCCAGCATCCGGGCGCAGGCCGCGCTCAGCAGGCCCACCGGGCCAGCGCCGAAAATCGCCACCCGCGAGCCTTTGCCGACCTGCCCATTCTTCACCGCCTGCCAGGCGGTCGGCAGGATGTCGCTCAAAAACAGCACTTTGTCATCTGACAGCACATCCGGCACCTTGAACGGGCCGGTGTTGGCCTTCGGTACTCGCACGTACTCCGCCTGCCCGCCGGGGATGCCGCCATAGAGGTGGCTGAAGCCAAATAGCGCCGCCGGCGGTGGGATCTGCTTCTTGTTGATGATGGCGCCACGGCCGGTATTGGTGGTTTCACAGGCGGCAAACTGCTGCATCCGGCAGAAGAAGCAGTCACCGCAGGCGATCACAAACGGGATCACCACCCGGTCACCCTTCTGGACGGCGGTCACCTCGCGGCCAGCCTCTACCACTTCGCCCATGAACTCATGGCCGAAGATGTCGCCGTGCTCCGTCTGGGGGATCTTGCCGCGATAGAGGTGCAGGTCAGAGCCACAGATGGCGGTGGCCGTCACACGCAGGATAATGTCATCCTGGTTAACAATCCCCGGGTCGGCAACATTATCGACGCTAACCTGATAGGGGCCGTGATAAGTCAGGGCTTTCATCGTTCTATCCTTATAGTGGAGAAGACCCTTTAACTGTAGTGGCAAGCGCCGCCCTTTGCCGGGTGAAAGGCAGCCTCGCCCGGATTCGGTGAAAAATCAGACAATTCTCGGCGGGGGGAAACTGGGCATTATTTAGTTTTTCTATTATGAAATTTTATTCATCCATCTAATAAATACGACGAAACAGCTGCTTGCACTCTTTAATCTTTTTATACCGCCGGCAACGGTTGTTACGCTTCTCCCCGCTGAATCTTGCCGGGCGGCACCCTATGATCAACGCCGCGTAAACAGATTTGCCGGCGACGCTGGCGAGCATAATGGAGGAGAGAGTGATGAACAGAAAGATTGCCGGCACGGTGCTGACCAGCGCGCTGATGCTGATGGGTGCGCTGGCACCCGCCCACGCCACCGAGCAGGCGCAACAGCGCCGCGAGGCCCGCGACACGCGGCAGGATACCCGCCAGGATGCGCGGCAGGACAAACGCCGCTGTGTGCTGGATGATGACCAAAGCAACCACGACTGCCGCAAAGATAAACGCGAGAAGAAACAGGACGGGCGCCAGGAGGCGCGCGACATCAAATATTGATCGGCCGCCAATGGCCACACCGCCCGCACCCGTTGGTGCGGGCTTTTTTATGGGCGCGGGCAGAATATTGCGTTAAATCAATCCAGCGTGATTTGGCCGCTCTGAACCGCGCCTTTGTCCCCCTAACTCGGACATACAGGAGTTTTCTGCCGCCCTAACCTAGGCTGTGTCCCTTAATCGTTTGAGCTAGAGTCACTGTCTGTTTTCACCACATCTTGATCTATGGCTCGCTACGACCTTCCTGATGAAGCATGGATTATCATCCAGCCTTTACGGCCTGCTGAACCCTTATCCCCACGGGCCGCACGTCCATGGGCTGAGCATCGTAAAATTATCAACGGTATGTTCTGGGAAAAGTAGTCATTCCTCGAAAAGCAGGGTAAACACCAATAGAGAAGATTTTTTGTTTCCCTTCGAAACGATAAGCCATTTGCCAGTATTTCGAACCTTTAGGGGGAACATACCAAAGCCATCCGTTAGCTTGTATCCCTTCTCAAGGGTTTTGCATTTTTTGCTTTAATATCAGTCAGTGACATGAAAACACTCCCTTGTTTGTTGGTAAAAGGGAGATCGAACCAGCATTTTTACTATCAAAATGATATGGCTTCGAGTGGTGTTTAGTGAACGCGGGTGAACGTGAAGAAGGGGATAACCAACTGATAGAAATGCAGAAAGCAGACGTCAGTGAACGTCTGCTTCCCTTAATTTGGCTCCTCTGACTGGACTCGAACCAGTGACATACGGATTAACAGTCCGCCGTTCTACCGACTGAACTACAGAGGAATCGTGTGAACGAGGCGCATAATAACGACCTGCCGTGGTGCTGTCAAAGGGTTGTCAGCAAAAGTGTTTTGTTTGCCGCTATTTTGCCCATGCTGTTGATATTTTTAGCAAAGTGGCGGCGCATTGCGCGCCGCCGTGGGGGTTAGCCGCGGGTGAATCGCAGTTGGTAGTGGTAACGCGGCGCGCTGAGCAGGAAATCTTTATGGACGCTGGGGCTCCAGGAGTCATCCCCGCCGACGCCCATGTGGTGGCCGTCGAGGTTCAGCCAGGCACCCGGCTCCTCACGCAGCAGGTGGCGGTGGCTGGCCTCGGTGAGTTGCTCCCGGCTGTGGCGGCTCAGGCCAAAGTGGAAGTGGCCCTCAATGCACCAGTCACCATAGGTAAGTTGGCGGGTGTCACAGCGCAGGCCATTTTCGGTCGGGAAGACGTAGGGGGTGCTGAGCGCCGCCAATGGCAGTGTCCAGCGGCCAGGGCGCGCCGCCAACTGGCGATCCGGATAGTTCTCATGCGGCCCCAGTCCCAGCCAGCTGGCCTGATCCTGCTCCGTCGCCAGCTGGGTACGCAGGCCAATGCGTGCGGGCGGCGGCAGGCCCGCGCCCACCTCGACCTCCACGCTAACATGCAGCGTGCCCTGATCGTCGATGCGCCACAGCTTGCGGCTGCGCAGCAGCGCCCGGCCATCGGCCTCGTAGGCGTGGTCGCTGGTCAACAGTACACCGTCCGGCAACTGTGCCGCCGTCAAGGCCAGCAGCCGCGGCTCCAGCCGGTAGTAGCCGGCCTGCTTCCAGCGCTCTACCCAAGCGTTGGGATCGATGCGCGTGACCTCGCTGACTCCGATGTCATTGTCCAACGGCGCGCGCGTGAACTGGTCTTCGAAGGGAGAGAGCAGCCCCGGCGCGCCCTGTGACTGCCACTGCGTCAGCGTGCCGGTGGTGCGGCAGAAGTGCCAGCGCTGGTCGCCGTGCGTTACCTCATAGGTCGCATCGCTACTGTGCAGGCGCGGTGTCTCGCCAGGGGCGGCGTTGTTGGCAGGGCCAGCGTCTGCGGCAGTTGCCACTGATCCCACGCGCTGCGGTGGCCGGCGTCTGACCAGCCGGTCGCCGCTGGCTGCACCACCTCCACCAGCAGCCAGCACTCGCCACCCAGCGGCGCGCGCGGCAGGGTGGCTGGCAGCGTCAGGGTGCGGGTGGCGCGCGGCGGCAGATCCAGCGCCAGTTCGCCGCTCTCCAGCAGTTCGCCGTCGTGCTCAACCCGCCAGCGCAGAGTCTCGTTGTCACTGTGGCGGAACAGGAACTCGCTGCTCACCTCCAGCGTCAGCGGGTCGTGGCCGAGCAGCCGGAACTGGAAGAATTGCTGGGCGCGCTGCGCCTCCAGCAGCGCCGGGTGCGGCGTGCGGTCGGCGAACACCAGCCCGTTCATGCAGAACTGGCGATCGTTCGGCGTGTCGCCAAAATCGCCGCCGTAGGCTTGCCACGGGTTGCCCGCCTCGTCCAGCCGCGTCAGGGACTGATCTGCCCAGTCCCAGACGAAACCGCCCTGGAGCCGCGGGTGCTGGCGGAAGGCTCGCCAGTAGCGGTCAAAGCCGCCAAAGCTGTTGCCCATCGCGTGGGCATACTCGCAGAGGATCAGCGGGCGCTGCTCGCCGGGCAGGGCGATCCACTTCGCCAGCGACCATTTGGGTACGGCCGGGAAAGGTTGGTCTTCATCTACGCGGGCATACATCGGGCAGACAATGTCCGTGGCGGCACTGTTGGCGCCGCCGCCCTCATACTGCACCGGGCGGGTCGGGTCAGCCGATTTTATCCAGCGGTAGAGAGCATCGTGGGTGCTGCCATGGCCTGACTCATTGCCTAGTGACCAGATGATGATGCAGGCGTGGTTGCGGTCGCGCTGCACCATGCGGGTAACGCGATCGCTGAAGGCCGGGAACCAGCGCGGGTCGTCTGACAGCCGGTTCATCGGCTGCATACCGTGAGTCTCAATGTTCGCCTCATCCACCACATACAGCCCGTGGCGATCGCACAGGCGATACCAGAGCGGCACGTTGGGATAGTGTGAACAACGCACCGCATTGAAGTTGTGCTGCTTCATCAGCCGGATGTCCTGCAACATGGTGGCCTCATCCATCACCTGCCCATGCTCCGGGTGGTGCTCGTGGCGGTTAGTCCCCCGGATCAGCAGCGGCTGGCCGTTGAGCGTCAGCAGACCATGTTCAATCGCCACCCGGCGGAACCCGACGTCATACGCCTCCGCCTCCACCAGCTCGCCAGAGAGCTGATAGAGCGCCACCACCGCGCGGTAGAGCGCCGGCTGCTCCGCGCTCCACAGGCGCGGGGCGGCCACCGGCAGCCGCAGCGTCACGCGGTCATGGTAGGCACCGCGCTCATCCACTGTCTCACTGCCAAATGGCAGCGCCTGCGTTGCCACCTGCTCATCGCCGTCCCACAGCGTCACCTCCACCCGGTAGGCCTGTTGCTGCTCCGGCGTCAGGTTGGCGTGCACCTCGGCCACCAGCTTGCCGTGGCGCAGATCCGCCGCCAGCGGCGTGGTGAGCCGCACGTCCGTCAGGTGCACCGCCGGTTTGTGCAGCAGGCTGACGTCACGGTAGATGCCGCTCATCCGCCACATATCCTGATCCTCGAGGTAGCTGCCGGCGCACCAGCGCAGCACCATCACCGCCAGCCGGTTCTCGCCAGCATGGAGGAACGGCGTCAGGTCAAATTCAGCTGGCAGGCGGCTGTCCTGGGAGAAACCGGCGAACTGCCCGTTGCACCAGAGGGCAAAGGCGGCATTGACGCCATCAAAGATGATGCGCGTCTGCCCCTCGGCCAGCCACGCCTCCGGCACGCGCACATGGCGGGAGTAGCAGCCGGTGGGGTTCTCGGCGGGCACAAAGGGCGGGTTGACCGGGATCGGGTACTGCACGTTGGTGTAGATGGGCGCATCGTAGCCCGCCAGCTGCCAGTTGGCGGGCACCGCCAGCGTGGCGGCCTCTGGCAGATCCGCCTCCAGCCAACTGGCTGGCACCGCCTCCGGCCGCGGAAAGTAGCTAAATGCCCACTCGCCATTCAGGCCAAGATGGCTGGGAGAGGGGGCCTCATCGCGGGCGGCTTGCGGGTCACGCCAGCTGGCAAACGGCGGGTGGGCCGCCAGCCGGTGGAGGTGGGTCAGATGGGGCATCTCCCAGGGGCGCTGGGCCAGCAGGTCGGCCAGCGACAGGGCGGCAGGTTCAGGTTGCATAGGATCTCCGCTAAAATGTTATGCGCTCACAATTGAGGGTACACTGACGCGGCGACGGCTGGCTGTAAAGCAGCGGCCCGGCGCGGGGTGAGGTGGCTCACACTTTGCGGGAAAAAAGACCGGCGCCAGAAAGGCGCCGGGCATGGGCATCAGGCGGGCATGGCCACCAGCACTTTCCAGCCGGTGGGGGTGCCATCGGCATTGATATAGATAATGCCATCCTTCGCTGCTGGCTGGCCCAGCCGCTCCGTCATGGTACCCGCCGGGTAGACCGGGTAGGTGTGGTTGGGCGTTTTCCAGCCGCTCGCGGTCTTGGCGGTACAGCCGCGGGTGATGAAGCTGATGTTGCCAGAGCAACTGAAGCTGTCAAAGGCAACGTTATAGAACTGCACGGAGGCCGCGGAGGCGAGCACCGCCTTGGCGATATAACCGCCGTTGAAGATCGCCTGTGCCTGATAGGAGCCGGCAAAGGTGCCGGTGACGTTGCAGTTGTTGAAGGTCACTGGCGCGTAGCCCGCCCCTGGGCTGCGGGTGCCGCTGATGGTGCCGGTGAATTTGGTGTCATAGAAGGTCAGGCTACCTAATATGTTGCTGGTGAGGCTGAGATCCTTGACCTCGCCCTTGATGATCTTCACATGTTGCGCGTTGTAGCGGAAATCAATCTGCCCGGCCGTCGGGTTAATGACGGTGATGTTGTTTTCCAGCATCAGTTTGTTGGTAATTTCTGGCTCAACCAACGTGATATTGGCGGCGGGCGCGGAGATGGTCCAGGCATTGAAGCGGCAACTGGAGAACAATGACTTGGAGCCATAGCTGGTGCTGCAAATGGCGCCAGCCGCGTTGACGTTCCTGATCTCCGCCCGGTCAGTACCGATATTCACCGACAGGGTGGTGGTCACGCCAGGGCTTTGGCCGGTGGTGGAGTCCTTCAGATCCGAGTCCATAAACACCTGATTGATGGTGCTGTTGCCGATAATAATGTTGTGGTTGGTGTACTTCAGCCCGGAGGCCAGCCCGGTGGTGCCGTCATCCTCTGTCAGCACGATCAGCCGCTCGGCGTGGATGTTGTCATAGACATTGCGGACGTTGTTATTGATGAAAATGCCGCGATGGTAAGCCTGCTCGCACTGGATGGAGGAGATGTGGGTAGCGTTGAAGGTATCGCCGGAGGAGCCAAGCTCCAGTGCCCACTTATTGATATTGCCGCAGCGCTCAACGCTCAACCGCTCGAAGGTGGAGTCCCAGACCGAATCCATGTTGATGCCGGTGCCGTTAAAGCCGCTGACGCGGATATGGCCGCCAACGAACCACTGCCCCTTGATGTAGATGCCGTTCAGCTCGGTATCGCGGTTGTCGGCATCGAGCACCAGATCGCCGTCGATTACCATCCGGCTGCTGCGCCCGGCGTTGGGGGTATCGGTGGGATCGCCCATGGTGATGACATAGTCGCCGTCGAAATTCTTGGGGTTGACCTTGAAGCGGCCGGAGTCGTCGGACATCACGCGTTTGATCAGCGTAAAGTCGAGGGTGCCGCTGACGCGCCACGGCCCATGCTGGAAAAGCACCGACTTGTCGGCGGAGGCGGCCAGATAGTGGCGCATCTGCACCGTGCAATCCTCATTGCCGCCGGGGATGCAGCCAAAGTGCACCGGCAATAACTGCTCCGCTGTGCGACGCCAGCGCTTGCCCCCTTTGGTGACAATATATTCGCCGCCATCATCCGGGGTTTTGGTGTCATTAAACAGGGCCACAAAGGTGCCGCCGCCACTCGGCCGATCGTTTTTTTCCGCCCAGTCAGAATAATAACTAATGACCTGCATCAGCTGGCCATCTTCCCACGGCTCAATAGTGCGTAGTGTGGCAATATCTTGGCAACTGTCCATTATTAATACCTCATGGTTAATTTAGCGGGATAAATAACAATGATTTTGGTGGCCACCGTCCATAGTAATAATTGATGGAATTTATCTCGTCCACTGCTTTTATCAGGAATAGTGTTAAAGGGTTTTAGTTAATGATTTATAAGGGTTTTTATAGATTATTCCTGTGGCGTCGCGACAGAATTCATTTGCCTGAAAATAGTGCAGTGTCGCTTATTGAAAAAATGTTTTACGCTGTGCGAAGCCTCACAAATTTATTGTGCTGAGCAGCAGGATGGGGCATTAATTAAAATGAAGGGTTAAATAAAATCACAGGATAATAACGGTGCTGGCTATTTATTATAATAAACCGTGGTAAAAATTACGCAGCAAAAAGCCCGGACAGTTGCCTGTACGGGCTTTTCTACATTTGGCGCTGGCGGTTTATCCGCCTTAGTGTGCGGTCTGCCGCAGGGTGTCATCCATAAGGGCATTCACCTGCTTCATTACCGTTCCTGCCTCCTTGATGCCTTGCGCTTCCTGCTCTTTTACCCACTTAGCCTGCGCGGCCTGATAGTGGGTGGTGGTTTGCCATTGCGCCACTTCCTGCGAGTTCAGAAGGCGCACTGTGGCACCAATTTTACGCAAATCGTCTATTTGGGTGGTGAAGCTGCTGTCCATCACTGCGCCCAAGGAGTGATACGCCGTTTGCGCTGCGCGCTGGATCGCCGCCTGATCCTGTGGGGAGAGGGTGTCCCAGATTTTTTCGTTGATCGCCAGAATGTAAAGGTGTCCTAGCCACAGATCTTTGGCGATTAGCACGTTGGGGGCAAACTGGTAGGCTTTCAGATCGTAACCGCTATCGACGTTCAGCATCATGCCGTCAATCGCGCCGCTTTTCAGCGCGTTATAGGTTGGCTCACCCCAAGGCATTGTCACAGGCGTCGCGCCTGCACTGTGCAAAAAATCCCGGTGCCAGAAGCTGGCGGAACGCCAGGTGCCGCTGATCTCACTCAGGTTTGAGATGGGTTTGCTGCTGAAAAAGGCCAGCGGATAGCCCGTTTCCAGAAAAATACCCACCACATTATTTTTCTTCAACTCTGCCGGGAAGGCCGGAATATCGGCGTAAGCGCGGCGGAAGAAAGCAACCTGCTGCGCCCCGGTTGGGCCAACGGGGAAGCTTTTGAAGATCTGGTGCAGCGGCAGCTGGCTGGCGCTGTATTCCGGCACGATGGTTGCCATATCGACGTCACCCTTGCTGACTTTACCCAACGCCTCATAGCTGGTATTGAGCTCGCCGCCCCAATGCGCGTCGATTTTCAGACGACCGTGCGACTCCTTTTCAATAGCCGGAAACAATACGTCGTTGATAAAACGGGTACGCATTCCCCCCAGCGGCTCATGATCGCTGTAGATGAGCGTCCGGGTCGCCGACGCAGCAGCGGGGAGCAGCGATGTGGCGAGGAAAAGGGCCATCAGCGTGTGGTGCAAATATTCGTTTTTCATGCATGTCCTTCGCTTTGATGAAAAGTTAAATAATTTTTCGGCGTTGCCGTGGGCGATATTCTCTCTATCTCCCTGATTAAAGCAAAATAGGATGTTATTTATCGTCGTGCTTCCTTTATCTGCCTCTCAACGTTGCTGCCGCGCCTTAAAAAGGAGATATCCGGGTAGAGGCCAAAGGCCGGTTTTTCTCTTTGCCATCAAAGTGGTAGTTCATGAACCAGAGTTTTGGGCCGTAGGGTTTGCTCAGCAGTGATAATTCCGAGCTGTCTGGAAGAGAGAAGGAGTTATTGACGGGTTTAATGTTTATGGCGGTGGCATTGGCAAATGGAATAGGTGGGGAGGCTATTTTCGCAAATAACCCTGAGACCCAAAAATGCGGGATGTAAAAAACCCGTCAGCCCTTTAAAGGGCTGACGGGTAAAAATAACGTCTTATTTTTAACGTCTCCGGACTCGCTGGGATGTCCCGAAACTAAAATTTGGCTCCTCTGACTGGACTCGAACCAGTGACATACGGATTAACAGTCCGCCGTTCTACCGACTGAACTACAGAGGAATCGTGTGAACGGGGCGCATAATAACGGCCCCAATTAGGCTTGTCAAAGCCTGACACCTCCTTGGTGAACTGTTTGCCTTAACCTTCACCAATTTGCTGTCGGGTTGGCCGGTTTGGGCATTTAATCGGCTTATGACAGTGCGGGAGGGGTCATAAGTTTGCATTATGTTGGTGCAGCGCCTGCCCCAGTTAGCCCCGGCTGAATACGTACTTATTCACGGCCCACGACGTTGCCAGCCAAGGATTCCCGTTAGTTTCCCGATGATTAGCAGATAATCCCTGCTGATTGTGAGGCAGTTGGCCTGCTTCTTGCTGTAGTCATGCAGGTTTTCCCTTTCCTGATGCATTTGGAGGCAGCGATGAACTTAAGACGGTTAAAATATTTCGTGAAAATCGTCGATATCGGCAGTCTGACCCAGGCCGCAGAGATCCTGCATATCGCCCAGCCTGCCCTGAGCCAGCAGTTGGCGACCCTGGAGGGAGAACTGCACCAACAGTTGTTGATCCGCACCAAGCGTGGCGTAACGCCCACCGAGGCGGGCAATATCCTGTATGGCCACGCGCAGACCATTCTGCGCCAGTGCGAGCAGGCGCAACATGCGGTCTACAGTGCCGGGCAGGCGCTGAGCGGGCAGGTGGCCGTGGGTCTGGCGACCGGTTCGGCCGCCTCTGAGCTGGCATTGCCGCTGTTGCAGGCGGTGCGTGACCAACACCCTGGCATTTTACTCTATCTAAGTGAGAACGCCGGCGCGGCATTGGGCGAGGCGATGACCAGTGGCCGCATGGATCTGGCGGTGCTCTACGGCAACAAGGCACCGGCTGGCCTGCGCTACACGCCGCTGGCCCATGAGGATCTCTATCTGGTGGGCAGCACGGCAGTGTCCAATCCCGGTGCGTTTATCGAACTGGCGGAGGTGGCGAAGCAGAGCTTGTTCCTGCCACGCAGTTACCATGTGATGCGCAAGCTGGTGGATGAGGCGCTGGCGTTACGCCGCTTGCAGGCCAAGGTGATTGGCGAGATTGAGTCCGCGCCGACCCTGACGGCCGCCGTAGCCAGCGGCCTCGGGGCCACTATCCTGCCAGAGTCAGCGGCGCGGGCGATGGTCGGCCCGGCCAAGGCGTGGATGTCACGCATCAGCGGCCCCGGCATCCAGGTGCCGCTGTCGCTCTGTCTGGCGGACAACCGGCCACTGACGCCCGCCGCCGAGGCGGTGAAAAAGATCCTGCTGTCGCTGATGGGCGAGGGCGCATCCAGTACCCGCATGGCTGCCGTGGCCTGAGGAGCGACCCCAACCGTGCAAAAGGGCACTACCCTGGTGTATGACGGGCCGTTATTCACGGCGGCCCGGTCACAAAGGGCCACGGATTCTGTATCGCACGGGCGGCTGGTCATGGCCGTCGTCCGCAATACTCTCTATGCCCGTCCCCCACAGTGACACTACTCTGCCTATCTAAAACACTTCCATCGACCGTACCTCCCCAGCCACCTGGCCTTCAATCCGGTCGCGCTGACGGAGGTTGTGCAAGCGGGAACAGCGGCAGGAGTAACCCAAGCTTAAAGAAACTACCTTTGCCAAAATGGCGCCTCCTGCCGGTGCCCTCAAAAAAAGGGTGGCAGAACTGTCGCGAGTAACTCATTATTTGAAATGTGGTTTCACTCTCCCTCGCAGGCCAACATTGAACGTATACGCTGTATTGCGCCAACGCGTAATGAATACGCACTGGTACGTAAATCGAAAGAGCTATCGGGTGCTGTTCTGGCGTGAGATCACGCCGCTGGCAATCCCTATCTTCCTGGAAAATACCTGTGTGCTGCTGATGGGGGTGCTAAGCACCTTCCTGGTCAGTTGGCTGGGCAAGGAGGCGATGGCCGGGGTGGGGCTGGCAGACAGCTTCAACATGGTGGTGATCTCCTTCCTCGCCGCGGTCGATCTCGGCACCACGGTGGTGGTGGCCTTTAGCCTCGGCAAGCGTGACCGCAAGCGGGCGCGGGCAGCGGCACGACAGTCGCTGGTGCTGATGACCCTTGTCGCGCTGCTGCTGGCGATTGGCATCCATATTGAGGGCGAGCGCATTGTCGATGTGATCGCTGGCGAAGCCACCCCCGAAGTAAAGGCGATGGCACTCTCCTACCTACAGACTACCGTCTGGAGCTACCCGGCCGCCGCCATCGCGCTGATTGGCAGTGGGGCGCTGCGTGGGGCGGGCAATACCAAAATTCCGCTGCTGATCAATGGCGGCATGAACATCCTTAACATCATGATCAGTAGCGTGCTGATCTATGGCCTGTTCAACTGGGAAGGCCTGGGCTTTATCGGTGCCGGGCTGGGGCTAACCATCTCACGCTATATTGGCGCGATCGGCATTCTCTATGTGCTGATGATCGGCTTTAACCCGGCGTTGCATATTCCGCTGCGTAGCTATTTTACGCCGCTCAAGCTCAATATCCTGTGGGAGGTGCTGGCGATCGGCATCCCGGCCAGCATCGAGTCAGTGCTGTTCAACGGCGGCAAGCTGTTGACGCAGATGTTCGTTGCTGGCATGGGCACCAGCGTGATTGCCGGCAACTTTATCGCCTTCTCCATCGCTTCGCTGATTAACCTGCCGGGCAACGCCCTCGGGTCGGCGTCCACCATCATTGTCGGCAAGCGGCTGGGCAAGGGGCAGATTGGTCAGGCGGAGCGCCAGCTGCGCCACGTCTTCTGGCTCTCCACCATCGGGCTGACGATGATTGCCTGGGTTACCGCACCGCTGGCTGGCGTGCTGGCCTCCTTCTATACCCATGACGAGGAGGTCAAACAGGTGGTGAAGGAGCTTATCTGGCTCAACGCCCTGTTTATGCCTATCTGGGCCGCCTCCTGGGTGCTGCCTGCTGGCCTGAAAGGGGCGCGTGACGCCCGTTTCGCCATGTGGGTATCGCTGCTGGGCATGTGGGGCTGTCGCATTGTGGCCGGTTATACGCTGGGCATCATGCTGGGAATGGGCGTGCTGGGGGTATGGTTGGGTATGGTGTGCGACTGGGCGGTACGGGGCATCTGCTTCTACTGGCGGCTGGTCAGCGGCCGCTGGCTGTGGAAGTATCCGCGCCAACGCGGCGGGGTCACCGTCACGCCGCCAGCCCGTCGCTGGCAGAAAGCAAAAAGCCCGCGCTAGGCGGGCTTTTCTAAATTTGGCTCCTCTGACTGGACTCGAACCAGTGACATACGGATTAACAGTCCGCCGTTCTACCGACTGAACTACAGAGGAATCGTGTGAACGGGGTGCATAATAACGATGCCCCCCTGCCTTGTCAAAGCCGAATCGTTGTTCGCGGCGCGTTTGCTCTCTTCTTGAGCAGGGTGCGCTTTTTCTCGCCGATGACATCCCTGATCCTGTCCATCTCAAGGCCACTACCCGCCTTTTTATTGCCCTAACGCAAAACACCTGCATCTCATCAGGCTATTATAGCCCGCGCTCTATTTAATGATGATCGATAGCGGAAATTACGAGATGTCCCAGAATGGTTGGATAGTATTAGCGGTGTTACTGTCACTATTAAGCCTATTCTCTTTTATCCGGCACGCCATATTGGTAAAAGAGCGAAAATTGGCAATAGAAATGGAGAGACGCGGCTGGCAAATTTATTCTAATAAATCCAGAGTGCGGAGAAAATAAGCGTTTCCATGCCGCAAGGGAATATATGCGGCATGAAATGAAAAAAGCCTGCTTTAAAAGCAGGCTTTTCGAATTTGGCTCCTCTGACTGGACTCGAACCAGTGACATACGGATTAACAGTCCGCCGTTCTACCGACTGAACTACAGAGGAATCGTGTGAACGGGGCGCATCATATCCAGCCTTCAGGATGCTGTCAACGGCTAAATTGCATTGAATGTGCAACCGCTCATCATCTAAGCAACTGTTTAGCCACGCAACGCCAGCCGCTGTAGCGGATCCTGCCGGTAGAAGGCAGTAAAATGGCGGTAAAGTGCCGGGAAGCGTTCGGCCAGCAACTCTGGCGCACTAAAGAAATATTCGGAAAGCACCGCGAAGCACTCGGCGGCATCGGTGGCGGCGTAGGCATCCATGCTGGCGGCCTCTTCACCCACCTGGTCAATCTCATCCTGGATACTCTCCATCGCCAGGTGCAGTTGTTGTTCCCAGACGGCAATCTCGCGCAGGGGCAGGGGAGGGACACCGTTCGCCACGCCGCCGTTGCGCATATCAAGTTTATGCGCCGTCTCATGGATCACCAGGTTATAGCCAGAGAGGTCAAAGGAGTCCTGCACGTCGAGCCAGTTCAGCACGATCGGCCCCTGCTCCCAGCTCTGCCCGGCGTGCACCATCGGGCCGCTGTGCACCAATCCATGCTCATCCTGCCAGTTATCCTCCACCATAAAGGGTTCGGGATAGATCAGCACTTCATGGAAACCGCCCAGCCACTCCACCCCAAGCGACAGCACCGGCAGGGTGAACAGTAATGCCAAACGGCCAGCCATCAGCGGGGTGAGCGCCAACTCCTGTAACGGCACTAACCGCTTCTGGCGCAGGAACTGCTGCGCCAGGGTGACCAGTTGCGCCTGCTCCGGTGCGCTGAGCGGTGCCAGCAAAGGGATAGCGAGCGCCTCCTGCCAGGGCACAGGCGGCGTAGCGGGAGGGGAGAGAGCTTTCCACGGCCACTTAATCATCATCTTGCTCGCAAAGTGTTCATTCGGACGGATTGGCGCAGGTTAGGACTGTAAAAATGCCGCAAAACAGGGCATGATGGCAACCGCAATTACGGAGAGATGCCGGAGCGGCTGAACGGACCGGTCTCGAAAACCGGAGTAGGGGTAACTCTACCGGGGGTTCAAATCCCCCTCTCTCCGCCACTATTCAAGCACTTACTGCCCTTCCTGTCTGTGATAAACCTCTCGCCCGTCTGTTAAATCCCTCTGCAAGACTATTTCCGCGACACCACCCCATTGGCAAACTGCTCAGTCACGGCGGCCGCATGGTTCAGCGCATTGGCCTGCGCCAAATACCCTCTCTGCCTGGCGCGCTCCGCCTGCTGGCGCAAATAAGCGATGATTTTGCTGGTGGCCTGTGTCTCAATGTCCGCAATCACGGCATTGGTCAGGGGAATGTTTTGCAACGCGCCGCCAAGGGTCTGGATGGCAAACACCACCCGCCCACAGCTGGCGAGCTTTCTGGCTTCTGCCACGCGCTGTTTAAGAGCCGCATTCTCCGCGGCCAGCGCCACATAGGTGGCCGCCGTGATCCGCGGCCGGCGCGCCCTTTGCTGCAATAATATCGACATGGCAACCTCCCGCAACGCACACGCTGTCGGCACAGTGCCGACGGGCAGGAACTGATACACCAAATATAAGCCTGAAGCTTATAAGCTGTCAACGTACAGCCTGATGGTCAGCACCTCATGCCGCTCAGAGGTCGCGTTTGCGGCGCAGCAGGTAGCTCTCAGTGAAGGCATCCAACTCCTTAAGGCGCTGCTCAAACACCGCTAGCATGTTCTCCTGCTCCAGATCCGGCAGTTGGTCGAACAGGTCAAGTAGCCGTTGCTGACGGTGGCTGAGGCCGGAGACCGGCTCCACCTGCTCACCCAGCAGCCAGGGCAGCGGAATGCCCAGCGCCTGCGCCAGCCGCAGGGCCGACGTCTTGCTAATCTGCCCACGCCGGTACCAGCCGTTAACCGACTGCGGGCTGACGCCAGCTATCCTGGCCATCTCGGCTTTCGAGATACCCTTCATTTTGATCAGTTCATCCAGCCGGGTGGCCAGGGCATGATCGGCGCGGTTTAGTGATTTCATCAATCGAGTATATCCATAAGGTTTAAGCTTATGAATAAGCTTGAACCTGAATTTATTGTAAGCCCAAGGCTTATTGTGCTATGGTGAAAAGACCACCACTTTATGAGGCTGGTGAGGCTTCTCAGTGAGAGTGGTGAGCCAGCAGGGTTAACCTCCGCTCATCTTTTGCACAGGGCATCCTGTGGGGGAGCCGCCGGTGATTCTGCCGGCAGGGATGATTCCTGTTTAAGTGTCAGACATACACCACGCATAAATTTAACGGCTGAAGGTACGCCGCGCCACCGCTGTTTATGGCTAACAGAATGGCGCCGGTAATAAAAAACCGGGGGAATGCCCCTTTCTCTCCCGACTTCAGCGCGGCTAATTTGATGAATAGCCCATTCAGGTATTAGATAATAATTCGCGCGCAAGGATTAAATGGACAGGCCCCCGCAGGGGATGAACAATTAATCGGAATGACGGCTATGACGTTTGACAACTTACGTGAATATATCTCGGTGGCGGGGCGGTATGAACTGTATACCGATGGCGAAGAGATTATCTGGGTATTACCGCTTGCGGATGACCAGGTGATCATTACGCCGGAATCCTATGAAGAATTATTAAACCAATACGGTTATAAAATTGTCCCGATCTGACCCGTGCGGCGCGCCATGCAGCAGGGTGGCGCGCTTGCCGATGGCCGGGCATGGGCACATTCACCAGAGCGTTGGAGGCGTTATGTCGACTTCACAACCCGAATGGCTGCTTCACCTGTGGCAGCTGGGCCAGTGGCTGCTGGACCATCCACTGGGCTTTTTTACCGGCCTGTCTGCCTTTGTGGTCTCCTGCTGGTCAGGGCTGGCGGAGGGGCGGCGCGGCAGCCGGTTACTGACCGGCGGCATTGTCTGCGTCTTGATCACCCTAGCGGTGGTGGGCGCGATGCGTTCCAGTGGGCTACATGCCGCTTGGATGCCAATCATCGGCATTCTGGTGGGCTTTATCGGCGCGGATCGCATCCGTGACGCGATCCTCTCCGCCTGGGAGAGCCGGCGTATCCCACCTTTTATCGATCCGGGAAACAAATAGCGCAGAAAAAACGCGTTATTCCTTGAAATTATAAAGCGATGCCCCCATATAGCCTTTTCTGTCAACCCAACCTAGGAGAGAAAAATGGGCATTAGCGAAAAAGAACATCTCCGTCGTCAGGCGCATGAGAAGCACCAAATCAGCCACAGTGCGACCTGGCTGGCCGCCGTCTCAGGCGCCTACTTTATTCTGATGGCCTGCTACGGCCAGCCCATCGGGGCGATGGTGCTCTCTGGGGGATTTTGTGCGGTAGCGACCGTCAAGGCCTGGACAAAGCGGCGTAAGGCGAACGCTTATAAAAGAAAGCTGCGTGGGCTGGAGCGGGAGCAGGGGGCACCGGTCGCCTGACCGGTACCCACCAACGTTACAGGAAGGAGTCGTCGTCGTCGCTGCCGAAGCTGTCGTCGCCGAAGCCGCCGCCAAACGTATCGTTCTGCTGATCAAGGAAGCCATTGCTGGCAAACTGGTCATCGTTGCCGTTGAAGGTATCCAGGTTATTGGATTGGTCAAAGTCCTGGAACATCTGCTGGTCTTCCGCGGTATTGACCGGCAACGGCGCCTCTTCATTCACGATGTTCACAATCTCTTCCGGCTGGGAGTGATGGAACATGCCCGTCAACATATCTGCCAGCATTACCCCGCCTGCCACACCGGCCGCCGTTTGCAGCGCGCCGCCAATAAAACTGCCCGCGCGTGAAGGGGCCTGCTGCTGCGCATAGGGCTGGCCATAGGGCTGCTGCTGGGGCGCGTTGTTCCAGGCCGCCTGATTTTGCTGCGCGGCCTGATAATTGTTCTGGCCTGGGATCGGCTGTGAACCGGCGTTATTGCGCTGGCCGCCGCCAAACAGGCTGGAGAGGAAGCCGCCGCTCTGCTGGGGCTTGGCCGCTGCCTGTTGCTGCAGCGCATTGACCTGCGCTTCCAGGTCACGCACCCGCTGATCCATCCGCTTCAGCGCCGCTTCCTGAATGATGATGGATTGCGCCATATAGTAAGGTGCGGCGGGCTGATCGCGCAGGCGCTGTTGGATGTGCTGCTCTGCGCCACGGTCGCGGGCTGCGGTCTGGGACTCGGTCTGTTTGAGACGATCAAACAGCCCGTCAATCAGGCGTTGTTCTTCATTTTGCATAGAAACCTCCAGTGGTTTTGCAGCGCCGCATTACGTTGACGCGGCTAATGGCAAGGCCAATTGACTGCACGGTATTCAGGTTAATAATAGTTGACGTTACATCCTTTCGAGCAGTGAATAAACGCGCCAAAAGTAAAGCTGTCCAGAAATTTGTTACTATTTAGTTCCTTAGATGGATTTTGCACCAGTCCGCTGCGCCAGCTCCCGCTCTTTTGCCCCTTTTCGCGCTTTCATCCGCCGCCTATAGACAAGCCAAACGATCTCTGAAGCGGATTTCACTTTTATTCCGCGCGGTTTGGGGGGTTGACAGCCTTTATAAAGATTGCATCCGGGTCAAAGCCGGTCATTTCCGGGGTGATTTATTAGCCATGTCGATGTTTTATGCTTCTTTGTTCCGAATTTTTAGCGGTTTTGTGGAAGGCATTTGCCAAAAAAAGCCAAAGAGAGGGGAGGGCAACGGCTCATTTAGGAAAAAAGAGCCAAACGGCATGAAAAAAAGCAAAACGCAGGGGGTTTGAATTTAGTCATTAATTATCATGCGGTTGCAAAGTTAACTCTCTCGGATTTCACTTTTCTCGTGACGTGCGGACAGAAAATAAAGTGAAAAGTCGTAAAATCTGAGGAGGTTTTACATTTCACTGATTGCACTGCCTGGGTGGCTATGTGATGGTCGGAAGGTCTAAGACAAATCGCAGTAAAGCAATAATAAGGATTACTGATTAAATCGTCTCTTGTTACGGAGGTTTTGTATGTCTATCGTCTGGCCTTGCCTGGCACTGTTATTACTGGTTGTCTCCTTTTACGCATTTAAAATGCATCGTGGCCAAAAAGAGAAAAAACGGCTGATTGTGCGCTCGCGAATGATGTCGTTCCGTCGTCGCCACCACAGCCATAGTTAAAGCGTGCCCGCTGCCACAGCAATCACCACTGATTTAAAAAATAAATGGGCATGTCCTAACCACGCATTTTTATTTTTTGACTTAGGATGCGTTCGTTTCACGACGCGCAGGCGCATCCGGCCCCTTGCCGGATGCGCTCCTCCTCTCTCCCGAGCCGCTATACTTGCAGGATATTTTCTGCATGGGGCGTGCTATGTACCTTCGCATCGACGGCAGCCAATACCGGCAAATTTTGGTCGCCGGCGATATCCACGGCTGTTACCAACTGCTTCACCAACAACTGCAAACCTACCAATTCGACCCCGAACAGGATCTGCTGCTCTCGGTCGGTGACATCATCGATCGCGGGCCACAGAGCCTCTCCTGCCTTGGGCTGCTAGAGGCACCCTGGTTCCGCATGGTGCTGGGTAACCACGAGCAGATGGCCTTTACCGCGCTGCTAAGCGGCATGGAGCAGCACTGGCAACGCAATGGCGGCGACTGGTTCAGCCGGCTGCGCGGCGAAGCGCGTTTGCGGGCCGAGCGCCTGCTGCGCCGCTGTGAGCAGTTGCCGCTGGTGATGGAGGTGACCCACCTGCCGCAGCGTGTTGTCATCGCCCACGCGGACTATCCGGCGGCGCACTACCGCTATGAGCAGCCAGTGGATGCCGAGGCGCTGGTCTGGAACCGCGATCGCATCAGCCGGGCGCTGGAGGGGGAGGGGGAGCGCATTGGCGGTGCCGACCTGTTCCTGTTTGGCCATACGCCCCTCAAGCGGCCACTCAAATTCCTTAACCAACTCTACCTGGATACCGGCGCGGTCTTTGGCGGCCGCCTGACGCTGCTGCGCATCAAGCGGCCTGAACCTCTTTCGTCACGATAGATGGCACTGCCGCGCAGGCCCGACGAAGTGCTATGATGCGCAGCGGGCGCGCTGGGCGCTGCTTTGGGCATAAGGAATTTTGCAATGCAGATCATGTCGTTGAACCAAGTCCGCTGGCTGAGCCTGATTGTGGTGATGGGGGGGCTGATACTGGTGCTGCCGCTGCACCTGCTCGGTTGCTTTATCGCGGGCTTTGTGGTGTATGAGCTGGTCAACACCCTGACACCGCACTTCCAGAAGGTGATCAGCGGCGACCGCGCCCGCTGGCTGGTGGTGGCGCTGATCAGTACGGTGGTAGTGAGCGGCCTGATTGCCGCGGTGGCCGGCATCATCAGCTTCCTGATGCAGGATGTGCAGAACATGGCGGTCTTCAGCGCCAAGCTGGCGGTGCTGCTGGAGGATGCCCAATCACGCCTGTCGCCGGTGATGTCGCGCTACTTGCCCTCCAACATTGAGGAGCTGCAACACCAGTTCCTGCTCTGGCTGCGCGCCCACGTGGCCATGCTGCAAAACATCGGCAAGAACGCGGCGCACACCTTCATCACCATGCTGATTGGCATGGTGCTGGGCGCCATTGTCTCCCTGCAACGTGATGACGGCGCCCAGCCGCAGCCGCCGCTGAAGGCGGAGCTGACCCAGCGCGTGCGCCTGCTGGCGAGCGCCTTCCGCAATATCGTCTTCGCCCAGTTCAAGATCTCGCTGATTAACACCGTGCTCTCGGCGCTGTTCCTGTTTGGCGTGCTGCCGCTGTTCGGCATCCACCTGCCGCTGGCCAAGACGCTGGTGGTGGTGACGTTTCTCTGTGGTCTGATCCCCGTGATCGGCAATCTCATCTCCAATGCCCTCATTTTCCTGGTGGGTCTCTCCCTCTCACTGTGGGTGGGGATTCTGGTGCTCAGCTACCTGATTATCATCCATAAGGTCGAGTACTTCCTGAACGCGCGCATAGTTGGCACCCGCATCAATGCCCGCTCCTGGGAGATCCTGCTGGCGATGCTGGTGTTTGAGTCCGCCTTTGGGCTGCCGGGGGTGATCGCCGCGCCGATCTACTATGCCTATCTGAAGAATGAGTTACGCCATGCGGCGCTGATTTGATTGCGGCGCGAAATAAAAAGTGTGATCCCGGTCGGGGGTGGCTTCTCCCGTCCGGGAGCTGGTGGTATTCTCTGTGACTTTCGTGGGCGAAGGGAAAAAAGTGGCAAAAGATTTAGATCAGTTACTCAGAGATATCGATCTTCTGATTGAGCAAGCAGAGCACCTGAAAGCGATACCCCCCCGCCCGGAACGTCTTCCCCCCACTGTCAATGGCCGGACTTACGACTCGTTCTGCGAAACCTTCGCCATCAAGGCGGTGCTGCGGGCGCTGATTGGCTCGGTGGATACCATCGTCAAGGTGCAGATGGCGCATAAGGTGGAGCAGGACATCGCCCGACTGGATGATCAGGTGCGGCAATTGGGCGGCGAGCACGCCGGGCCAGAGGAGTTGGCGCAGATCACTGCCTACGTGCGACATGCGGTATCACAAATTTTAGGGTAGGCCCAGCGGGCTGAAAAAGGGGCGCGACACCCGCTGGGGCCGCGCCCCTGCTGCATCTGGCGGGGCAGACACGCCGTGGCAGGTGCCGGGAATAGCAGCAGTTGCCATGCCTCGTCATAAAAAAGGTTGCTATTAGGGGGCGGCTATGAGTAAATGAGTCTCGGCCTGTGGAACAGACCTATTTATGCACGACATCCTGAGTAAAGTAGTTTCAATCTAAGCGTTATCGTTGATAGCCCTTCTGTGACGAATTTCCTTCTGAGTGCCTCATAAGTAATGACTGAAAGCCGGCTATATTTCGCCTTCGGCGTCTCATTTTATTTTTAAGGAATTTATCATGACTATGATGAAAGGTCAGGTTAAGTGGTTCAACGAGTCTAAAGGCTTCGGTTTCATTACTCCGGCTGACGGCAGCAAAGACGTGTTCGTACACTTCTCCGCTATCCAAGGCAACGGCTTCAAGACCCTGGCTGAAGGCCAGAACGTACAGTTCTCCATCGAGAACGGTGCTAAAGGTCCGTCTGCGGCTAACGTTACCGCTATCTAAGCTGACTGCCGTGCCGCCTTATGCGGCGCCGCACCAGTTAAAAAACCCGCTTCGGCGGGTTTTTTTGTTTTTGTCGCCTGGAAAATGGGCAAAAAAAAGCCCGCTGTGCGCGGGCAAAGTTCCTTGTTACATCGTTTTTTAAAGCGACTACTTTGGGGGGTAGTACAGACGTAGTCTAGGGCAAAGCGGGTGCAAGATTCTCGCCGCTAACTGTTAAAGATTTGAAAAGATGCAGGTCAAAGACAGTACGCGCAGGCTATGGTAGCTTTAGTGGGCCATCTGATAACGAGGAGCGGCCATGAAAGTCAATGACGTGGTAACAGTGAAGACCGACGGGGGGCCACGCCGTGAGGGCGTCATCCTGGCGGTGGAGCAGTTTAATGAAGGGGTGATGTATCTGGTGAAGCTGGAGGATTACCCCACCGGCATCTGGTTCTTCAATGAGGTGGACAGCCTGGATGGTACCTTTGTGGAGCCGAAAGCACAGGATTGACCCCGTGGGGGCGGCACCCGCTGCCCCCAGCCGCCCGCCAACTCTTCCTTCCTACCCGCTTTATTCCTCCCGTCTGGCTGCCTTGCGCTATGCTCAGGCAGGCCCCAGAACAGCATTATCGGCAGCGCGGGCAATAACTTTAATCGGTTAAATAATAGGCAAATTTCACACGGGCATTGATAAGAAAGGGGCATGAACCCAGGTATGGCGCGGCCTACGCGCTAGTATAAAATTCTGAGGTTGCTGTTCGGAATGTTCTTAAAAATGAGTGAAATTAAGTACGCAACGGATAATTTTATATGAAATGTAGCGAGGCCAACGCGAGATGCGTAGGCGCAGTCAAGATAAAACGCGTAAACACATTGGCGGGTGGAGCGGGATAAAAACCCCCACACGAATCACTTCGTGTGGGGCAAGCGCGCAAAAAAAGTCACTGGGAGACACACTCATTTTTAATTGCCGAAGCAATTAAAAATGACAATAGCTCTTTTGGCGATAAATAGGTAAAGCGTCAATCACTCAGCGGGAGTTAACATAAATACCGCTGGTCAGCGTATCGGTCAGGCGCACCACATGATAAATAACCTGCTTATTATGGGTTTTAATTTTGCGCTTAATATTTCCTTTGTGGGAGGAAACCGTTTTTGCCTTGATTTGCATCTTATCGGAGATCTGGATGGTACCCTCGCCGGACATCCACATGCGCAGCATGTTGGACTCGGTCTGGCTCAGCGTCACCGGCGTCACATCAAGCTTCGGGCGCTCTGCGGCGTGGCTGTTCTTCTCCAGGTAGCCCTTCAGCAGCTCGTTGAGCGTCTGCGGCTTGATGGCCTTGGAAGAGATGATCACGTTCTTGCGAACGAACAGATACTCTTCGAAATGGATATTGGTAATTGCCATGAAAATAAAGAATAGCGTATCCGGATGCTGCATGATGATACGTTTAATTCTCTCTTTGGCGTTGGCTTCATGAATAAAGCAGTCTTCGTTAATAAAGACCACGCTGGGATTTAATTTTTCACAGCGTTCATGAAGGCCTTCAATATCGTTGATGGCATTAATATGTTTCTTTTTGACCCCATTATTGGTGAGATAATCGGTCAAGCCCAGGCGTGTGTAGCTGCATGAATCCATAATGATCGTCGGCATAAGAGAACCCCTCAATTTAAATCCGTTTTTAACCGTTAAAGTACAGTAAGAAAAATCCTGAAGACGAAAAATAGATCGGATACATAACGTTGGTGTATGTTCTACCAACAAACCCATCATCAGTTCAATGAGAATTTAAGACTATGCCGCTGTTTCCCCGTTAACTATAAATTTGCCTTAAGTCAGTGGGGGTCGGTAAACCGGGTTCTAGGGGGGCAAAACGGGGCGTCTACCTCGTTCAGGTTAGGATAAATGCTGATAGACGGCGCATTGGCGCTGTTGGGGCGAGAAGTGGGTGTTATAGACAAGTTATTTTTGTTTGGGCAACTGTTAAAAATAATTCATCTATTGTTCGGCGCTGCTTAACCATTCCTTAATGCCACTGAGGTGGTTGTTTTTTATACAGGGGGTGTGATATTTTATGTTTTAAAAACAATAAGTTAAATAATGAGGCTCGTTTGGGTAATAAGAATTAGTTTAAAAATGATCAGATATTCCACAAATTTGAAACCTTTTTGAAACTAAAATCACGTATGCGTGCTTATTTTGTAACTCATTTTACAGCCTGCGCGTATACTTTTTATTCAATTTTGTGAAGTAAAAGCATTTTAGCTGTACGAATAATCTATAAATCTAAACAGTTGCATGTGAAATCGCCCGGGTTTCAGCGGGGATTTGCCTCTTTTGCCGTTAACCGGTTGTGTAGATTTCTGCGACAAAATCTGATTTTTTCTTAGTAACATCAGGTAGTTGTTGTCATGTAGAGAGGTGAAATCACCTGATTCCCTCCTACTTACCGCCCCCCATCAGTGTGATAGCTTTCATTGGGGGCACTAACTGGTACAAGGATGAAATTTATGCCTGTCATTAATCATTTCGGCCAGCCCATCGGCGAACCCTTAACCGGCTGGACTGCCCGCCCGCGGCCTGCCCGCATCATGTTGCCGGGCGATTATTGCCGGCTGGAGCCACTGGAGCCGGCGCGCCACCGTCAGGCGCTCTATGATGCCTACTACAGCGTGCCCTATACCGAGGAGTGGACTTACCTGCCCGTGGAGCGACCGGCAGACCAGCGTGGGTTTCAGGCGCTATTGGAGGGGCTGGCTGGCAGTGAGGATCAGCACATGGCGGTGATTGACAAGGCGAGTGGCGAGGCGGTAGGCAGCGCGGCCTTTATGCGCATACAGCCGGTGCATGGCGTGGCGGAGCTGGGCTGGATCAACTGGTCACTGCGGATGCAGCGCCAGCGCACCGGCACCGAAGCCATCTACCTGATGCTGCGCTACCTGTTTGACGATCTCGGCTATCGCCGCTGTGAATGGAAGTGCGACAGCCTCAACGCGCCATCACGCGCCGCGGCGCTGCGTTATGGCTTCCAGTATGAGGGCTGTTTCCGGCAGGCGATCGTCACCAAGGGGCGCAACCGCGACACCGCATGGTTCGCCCTGCTGGACAGCGAGTGGCCAGCGGTGCGGCAGGCATTGGCGCAGTGGCTGGCGCCGGAGAACTTTGACGAGCAGGGCGAGCAGCGCCACCGGTTGCAGGCGCTGATGCCATAGGGAGAGGCGGGGCGCGGCCCCGCCTCTCTTTACCAGTAGGGTTGCCACACCTGCGTCAGCCGTGTCAACGCCTCGACGTAGAAGTAATCCCCCCAGCTACAGCACTCATCCACCCCCTTATTGTCCGCCAGATGGTAGACCGCATGTTTCAGCAGGCCACTGCCCACCTCGTCGGGCGCGCTGAGGTAGTCCGCTGTCAGACTCTGCATGATGAAACAGGCGGCATCATGGTAGCGGCCCGCCTCAGCCGGTGGCAGCGCCGCCGCCAGTTCCAGCAGCCCACACACCGCAATCGCCGCCGCTGAACTGTCACGCAGCGCCCCGGTGCCGAGCAGCGCCAGATCCCAGTGGCAGACGCCATCCTCCGGCAGGCGGGGCAGGAAGTAGTCCGCCAGCCGCCGCGCCAGTGCAACATGCTGGTTGTCGCCGGTGTAGCGCCAGCTCAACATAAAGCCGAGGATGCCCCAAGCCTGGCCGCGCGCCCAGCAGGAGTCGTCGGCGTAGCCCTGATGGGTGTTGCCGAAGCGTGGCGCGCCGCTCTCGGTATCCATATAGAAGGTATGGAAGGTCGAGGCGTCCGGGCGCACCAGATAGCGCGCCGCCTGCTCGGCATGGGAGCGCGCCGCCGTGGCGAAGCGGCCATCGCCAGTTTGCTGGCTGGCCCAGTAGAGCAGCGGCAGGTTGAGGTTGCAGTCGATGATCATCCGCCCGCGCTGCGCCGGGTCATTCAGATCCCCCCATGCCTGAATAATGCCTGCCTGTGGGTTAAAGCGCTCCAGCAGCGCCTCGGCCGCCAGCAGGGCGATACCGCGCGCGCTGGCGCTGCCGGTCACCCGCCAGGCGGCCACGCAGGAGAGGGTATACAGGAAGCCAAGGTCATGGGTGGCGGTATCGATGCGCTGCACGATGCGCTGGCCGAAAGAGATGACATGCCGCTCCGCCAGCGCCCGGTAGGCTGGGTTGCCGGTGCGTTGGTACGCCAGCCAGAGCTGGCCGCTCCAGAATCCAGTGGTCCACTCGACGTTATCGCGTACCGGGTAGTGGCCGTTGGCGCAGGTCTCTGCCGGGAACCGTTCGCCAACCAGCAGGCGGGTGGCGTCAAGGCGCGCCAGCACCGTGGCCCAGGCTTGCTCCAGATGGGCGGCGAACCGCGGGCGATCGGGTGGGGTAAAGGGGAAAGTCATACGCTTCTCCTGATAAAAGGTTAAAGGCGGGAGAGATCGGCCGTCGGCGCTGCCGGGCGCGCGGCGCGGCGGCTCTGGCAGGCTGACAGGGTAAAGGCCGACACCAGGGTAAACAGCAGGGCAGTGGTGCCCATCAGCAGGTAGGTGGAGCCAAAGCCGATGCGGTCATAGAGGTAGCCGGCTGGCGGCGCGACCACCACCGACCCGACATAGATCATCGCCTGATAGCCGAGCAGGTACATGGTGGCGTTGACCCGTTTCGGGAAATGCTCAGCGATATACTTGAACACCGAGATCAGCAGCAACGAGATCTCCAGGCCATACAGCGGCTTGATCAGCGCGATCAGCCACGCCTCATGCACCAGCCCGGAGGCGATCAGGCGCAGCCCGACCACCACGCCGGTCAGCAGCAGCCCCTTCTTGGCGCCAAAGTGGTTTACCAGCCAAGGGATCACCATCATCATGAAAAACTCCAGCCCGGACTGAAGCGTGCTGAGGTAGCCATAGAGGGCGTTGCCTTGCTGCTGGCTAGCAAAGAAGGAGGCGAAATAGCGCGGGAACTGTTGCTCGGCGATAAACATCATCCAGGCAACGCCCGCCACATAGAGGCTGAACATCCAGAATTTGCGATCCCGCAGTAGCTGGATCACGTCGGCAAACACGATCTTCTGTTCGGCGATCACCTGGTTATTGCGCAGCTGCGCCTCGCCAATCTTCAGGCTGGCCAGCACCGCCAGCATCAGCAGGGAGGTGGCGCTGCTCAGGCAGAAGTTGAACAGCGGCGAGAGGTTGAACAGCACGCCAGAGGCGGCGGCGGCCAGCGCCCAGCCCAGCGATCCCCACATGCGGATCTGGCCGAACTCCAGCTCATAGAGGCGGCTGAAGCGATCGGCATAGGACTCCGACGCCGCCACCCCGGCATACCAGCCGAGGCTGAGGTAGAGCGCGCCGAGCAGGATGCCAGCCAGTGGCCGCGAAACCAGCAGCGGCTGGTAGAGATAGGTAAAGAAGGGGGCCATCAGTGCGGAGACCACCACCACAAAACAGAGCAGCCACTTGCTCATGCCGATCTTGTCCATGATGTAGCCATAGAGCGGTTTCATCACCACGGCGAATACGCCGTTGACGGCAAACACCGTGCCGATGGTCATGCTGTCGAGGCCCACCTTCTGGCTTAGCCACAGCGCGTAGAGGCCAAAGCTGGCCGACCAGGTAAAGAAGTAGAGAAAGATAAAGCTGCTCATCTTTATATAGGCCGTGCGGGCAACGGCCGGGGCGGAAGCGTCCATAGGCACTCTCCTGTACAGGGTCAGGGAGGCCCGCCGGTGGCCGGCGGGCCGGAAAGGGGGGTCAGAGCCAGATATGGCGCTGGCCGTGGCGGAAGGTCAGGGTCAGCCGCTGCGCTGTGCGAACCAGTTGCGGGGTGTCATTCGGCTGCGGCTGCGGGCTGGCCGCCACCCAGCAGGCGAGCCAGTGCTCGCCGGGCGGCAGTACCCCGCGCAGTACCGGGATGGCGGCGGTCTCCGCGAACATCAGGTTATTGTTGGGCGGGGTGCGCACCCACTCCGCCTGCCGCCGTTCGTCCTCATCCAAACTCTGGATCACACTGACGCCGTTGCGCGCCGCAATCTCACAGCGGCCGCCGGAGGGCTGACTGACGCGGGTGTCAGGTGCGGCGATCACCGCGAAGCCCCCCTCGGCGCAGGCCAGCTGGCGCGCCGTCACCAGATGGTGTAGCCGCAGATGGCCGTCACCCGCTGGGATCAGCCAGCTCGCCACCTGCACATCGCGCCACGGCGACCAGCGGCAGAAGATCAGGTCAGCGCGCGTCACCACCTCGTGGCATTCGCGCCGCCCGCGCCAGTACTCATCCTCCTCCGCCAGCAGCAGCATGGAGTCCACCGCCGCATGGGGCAGGCCATAGCGCCCGCGCTCCAGACAGAAGCCAAAGCGGTTGGAGTAGGCAAATTTGGTGTATTTCGGGCCGCTGTTGACGAAGTTATTCAGCTCCAGCTGGCCGGCGGTGAGCAGGTAGAGGTGATCGCCGGGCGCGTCGCGCACAATCAGCTGGCTGGCGTGGGGCAGGGCGCGCAGGCGATCCAGTGGCGGCAGCGGCTGCTCCTCCGCCTGCCAGAAAGCGCTCTCCGCTGGCAGCGCCAGCACCAGAAACAGCTTCAGCGCCCAATAGGGGGAGCCGGGGGCGTTGTAATCCTCGGCCATCACCAGATTCGGGTAGTGGTAACCGACGCTCAGCACCCCGTCGCGGTCAAAAATTGGCTGTTGCAGCCAGTGGCGCAAATGGCGCAATACCAGCCCCTTGACAATACCGGGGCTGAACACCGGCAGGCCGGAGAAGGCCACCGCGCTCCAGAACGCCCCTTCGGCGAAGCGGTAGGTGAGGCTGCGGCCAAACGGGATGGCGGAGCCGTCGGCGGCAAACTGGTGGATGAAATCCTGGGCGAAGGCCGTGGCGCGCTCCCGCAGGCAGGCGGCACGCGCCGGATCTTCGTCGGCCATCAGGGTGGCGTAGAGCAGGCCGTAGAAGTGGAAGCCCATCGAGATGTAGTAGTCGCGCGGCCGCCCCGGCCCGTCGGCATACCAGCCGTCACCCAAATAGTAGTGCTCCATGCTGGCGAAGTGGCGCGCCACGCAGTCGGCATCATAGGGCTGGCCGGTGCGGTGGAAACCGACCTGCACCAGAATCGGGAAGTAGTGCCAGTTGTTGTCCGGGATGGCTGCTTCCGCCCCCTGCGCCAGCCAGGCCGTGATGCGCTGTTGCTGTGGCGCAGCAAACAGCGTCTGCCAGCGCGGCCCCAGCAGCGCCATGCCGACGCCAAAGGCCGCCATCTCCACGCAGCGCTGGTCATACTCCCCCACCTCGCCCCAATAGCCGGGGTGCGCCGGATCGGTGCCGTGATCAATCGCGGTCAGGCAGAAGGGCAGCGCGGCCGGCTGGCCGCCACCGGCCAGCAGCGGGAAGATTCCCCACAGCAGGCGCGCCAGCGCTTCCATCTCCGCCACCCGCGGGCCATAGTGGGCGGTGAAGTGGCCGAGCGGGATGCCGCTGGCACCGGGCTGGCAGTAAGGCTCGACCGCCGCCAGCAGCCGGTTCAGGGCCGCCTGCATCTGCGGCCGGGTGGCAAGTTCCGCCGGCTGCGGCGCGGCGGGCACAGATCTGTTTTCAGGACACATCAGGGCCTCCTGACATTCAGGATTGGGTGAAAGAAATAAGGTTAAAAAACGCCAAAGAAATAAAAAATTACGCTAATCTTGAAATCAATTTATTTAAAACCGTCGTCCGGCCGACGCAGCGAATAGTACAGGGAGCCGTGCGCTACCATTTGTTAGCTCGCTCACAAAATAGCGGGCATTGCAAAATAAACGTTGATTTTCAAGGTCTAAAGTGGCCTAAATTATAAAAAAACGCGCAAAAACTTCATTTTGTTGTCTTCGCCATAAAGGGAAAAGGGTTTCAACAATAATAAAACCTCAGCCGGGAGCCTCCGAATGGCGGAAAATGATTTTTTGGAACGCATTGCACTTAATGAACGTTATATCTCCTTCAACCGAATAAGCGCGACCAGCGCCAATTACTACCACTGGCACCAGTGCCTTGAGATCCTGTTTGTGATGCGCGGCTACGGGCTGGTGATTGTCGATAACCAGCAGTACACCCTGCGCCCCGGCCGGATGTTCATCTTCCCACCCTTCAAGCTGCACAAGGTATTTGTCGAGCAGGGGGCCGCCAATCCCTATGAGCGCACCACGCTGCATGTGGAGAACGTGGTACTGGAGAGCACCCTGCAACCCTTTCCCACCCGGCAGAGGATCTTCCACCAACTCTGTGACAGCCAAGGGCCAGCGCGCGTCTACGATCTCAGCGAGCAGGCCGAGCACCTGGATTACCTGCTTGAGAGCTTCCACCGCCTCTGCCAGCAGAACCAGCACCAGCTGGAGGATGTGGCCGTGCTGATGCTGCAACTGATGAGCTTTATGCCGCAGCAGGATGCGCCGCACCCGGCGCGGGTCGAAACCACCGCCACCAAGGTGATGAACTGGATTGAGGGGAACTATGACAGCAAATTTTCGCTGGAGCGGCTGGCGCTGGCGATTGGCCTGTCGCGCAGCTACACCTCACGCGTCTTCAGCCAGGAGACCGGCGGCTCCATCCAGGAGTACCTGGTGACCCGCCGGGTCAAGTGCGCCTGCGAGCTGCTGCGCAACAGCGAATTGACGGTAGAGCAGATTGGCCAGCGTAGCGGCTTCTCCGACACGCCCTATTTCATCACCAGCTTCAAGAAGCTGATGGGCCAGACCCCGTTGCAGTACCGCAAAACCAGCAGCCGCGCCCAGCCGCAGTGAGCACTCAGAGTGGCGCGGCCTGGATGCTGTCGCCGGTCAGCACAAAGCGGCCGCCGCCCAAGTGGTGGATCGCGTGCAGGTCACGGTTTTCGGCGGTGAACATCCAGCGCCCGTCGCGGAAGACCCGCTCATCGGCCGCCGCGGCCACCACCTCACCGAAACAGGTGTCGTAGCGCGTCTGTGCGTTCGGCTCCGGCAGCAGGCGACAGGCCAGCCAGGCCGAGCAGCCCGACTCAATCAGCGGCACGCCGCTCTCCGGGCAGCGCTGGCTGGCGATCTGGAAGCGGTCGAACTTATCGCCGTCGCGGCCCGAGACACTGCCGACCGCGTAGGCGGTATCGACAAAGGCGGCCGTTGGCACGCAGATGCCGAACACGCCGCTCTCCTCAATCATCGACCGGCTCAGGGTGCCTTTGTCCACCACGATGGCGACGCGCGCCGGGGTGAACTCCACTGGCGTTGACCAGGCGGCGGCCATCACATTGCGCTGTGTGCCGTCCGCGCTGCGACTGGTGACCAGAATGGTTGGGCCGTGGTTCAGCAGGCGGCTGGCGTGTTCCGGGGCGACCGGGCGAAAATGGCTCATGGCGATCCTCTCAGGCAAAAAGAGCAGTGTACGGCATCCGCTGCCCACCACGGCAAGTCAACCGTGCGCAAGCGCATTATCATTACAACATACTTAAAAACACTTACCTGCTACCGGTGGCGATTGGGAACGACGTGGCCGGGCTAGACAGGCAAAAAGGCCGTGGAAGCAGGCCGGGGTGATTGCCGATCAGGCTGGCGCGCCGCGGGTAGGGGAGGGGAAACCCCGCCTGCCGGTTTTTCCGCCAATTTGTCTCAATCGCCGCGCCAGAATCTTCTTAAAAAGCCGTGCCGGATGAACTTTTCGTCAACCGCCGAGCACTGTATTGCGGCAGGTGCGCAGCCCGCTTACACTGCGGCGTTGCGGAACTTCTCCACGCTGCGCGGCAACGCGTAAGGTGCTGGCATCGTTGGGCATTGGGCTGTTCACTCCATGAATTTTCCGCAACCCTTGATGTCGTAACTTTTCGAGCCCCGGCGCGCCGGCCCCGGTTCATGATGAGCCGCCCAGAGCGCCCGGACTGATACTTTGCCCAGCACAGGAACTTCTCCAGGCATGGAAAGAAGAGCATTTCTCAAAGCTTCACTGGCATTCGCCGCCTATTGCGGTATGCCGGCAATGTCGTCACTGTTCAGCCGCACCGCGGCCGCGGCGGAAGTGGCCGACGGTGACGTGACCCCGTTCGACTTCTCCACCCTGCAAACCATGGCGCAGGAACTGGCCGCCGCCCCTTATGGCGGGCCGCCCGCCGCGCTGCCGCCCACCCTGGCCGGTCTGACGCCGCAAGCCTACAACAAGATCCAGTATGATCATGACCACTCGCTGTGGAATGGCAACGGCCCTGACCGCCAGCTGGATGTGGAGCTGTTCCACGTCGGCATGGGCTTTAAGCGCCGGGTGCGGGTCTTCTCGGTGGATGCGCAGAAGCATCAGGCGCGCGAGATCCACTTCCGCCCGGCGCTGTTCAACTACAACGATGCGGGCGTGGACACCAAACAGCTGGAGGGGCATGAGAGCCTCGGTTTTGCTGGCTTCAAGGTCAACAAGGCCCCGGAGCTGACGCGCCGTGACGTGGTCTCCTTCCTCGGGGCCAGCTACTTCCGCGCAGTGGATGACACCTACCAGTATGGCCTCTCCGCGCGCGGGCTGGCGATCGACACCTTCTCCGACCACGAGGAGTTCCCGGACTTCACCGCCTTCTGGTTCGATCGCCCCTCGCCGGCGGACACCACCTTCACCGTCTACGCGCTGCTCGACAGCCCAAGCGCCACCGGCGCCTACCGCTTCACCATCCACTGCGAAAAAGACCGGGTGGTGATGGACATTGAGAAGCACCTGCACGCGCGCAAGACCATCACCCAGCTTGGCATCTCGCCGATGACCAGCATGTTCAGCTGCGGCACCAATGAGCGCCGCATGTGCGACACCATCCACCCGCAGATCCATGACTCGGATCGGCTGGCGATGTGGCGCGGCAATGGCGAGTGGATCTGCCGCCCGCTCAACAACCCACAGCGCCTGCAATTCAACGCCTACGACGACGAAAACCCGCGCGGCTTCGGCCTGTTGCAGACCGACCATGACTTCGAGAACTATCAGGACATCATTGGCTGGTACAGCAAACGCCCCAGCCTGTGGGTGGAGCCGGTCGGCAACTGGGGCAAGGGGGCGGTGAACCTGATGGAGATCCCGACCACCGGCGAGACCCTCGACAACATCGTCTGCTTCTGGCAGCCAGCCGAGCCGTTGCAGGCCGGGCAGCAGCACAGCTACCGCTACCGCCTCCACTGGTGCGCCCAACCGCCAGCGCGCAGCCCCTTGGCCAACGTCAAGGCGACACGCACCGGCATGGGCGGGTTCCCGGAGGGGTGGGCGCCGGGCGAGCACTACCCGACCGTCTGGGCGCGTCGGTTTGCCGTCGATTATATTGGCGGTGACCTGAAATCTTTCGCAGATAAAGGGATCGAACCGGTGATTAATGCCTCCGCCGGCCGCATCAATAATATTGAAATTCTCTATGTCGAGCCGATGAACGGTTATCGCATTCTGTTTGACTGGTATCCCGATAGCGATAAGACCGATCCGGTGGAATTACGCATGTTCCTGCGCTCCGGCCAGGAGACATTGAGTGATACCTGGCTCTACCAATATTTCCCGCCGCCGGCAGATAAACGGCAATATATTGACGACCGCCAGATGCGTTAATTAGCCCATGCCGCCCCCGGCAATTTGCCGGGGGTGTTTTCCGGGATTACCACTCATTTTTCAAACGCTTGCTGGCCATCGGCCGGGGCCAGACACGCCGGGATTATTGGGTAATAATCGCGTGGGGCGCGTGCGGTTTTGCGCTTTTTATTTCCTGCTGCACCGGCAGATTACCCTGTGCGCTGGCCTGCGCGCGCGCCGCGCTATTTGGCTGGGTGGCCCAGCCGCTACGGGCAATCGCCGTGGCCGGGTAACGCGCATCCAATGTCCGCAGGCTGGCCTGATCATAATTGGCGACCGTGGTATGGTGGGAAGCTAGGGCAGGAGTGCCGATCACCAGCCACAATGCGGCCGTCAGAAATAGTGGTTTCATTCATCTCTTCCTTAATAGGTGACGGAGCTACTGGATGATTATAGGAAAGCCTCCGCTATTTTTTCACCCATTTCTTTTTTTTTCGCCAGAATTTGCCAAACAGGACGCAGGATAACTTTTCAATTTGCATGAACTGCCGTGCGGGCATGGGGATTGCTACAGACTTTTATTTGTCATTTTTCTCATCTGGTCAAAAAAAATCGCCGAATATAGGGCAGGGTGCCCGGTATTCACGGCGATAATAGGCCATGGCTTTTTGCCATAATGTATCGGGAGAAACGAAAATAAAGCGTTTCATAATTGATCAGTGATAAAGATTATTGCGATTCACTTTGCAAATCATGCGCTTTCCCCTGTACCTCATCTCGCCCTGCGCCATGATGCACTAGGCTTAGCCAGGAAAAGCGTACTGGCGGTGGGTTATGTATATTTAATGTTGAAAATTAACATTAAATATACATCATCGCGACAGCCTACTGCGTTGGCAGGTTGCCGCCACAGCCAGATTGGTTATCACATCCGGAGGAGTGAGTATGAGTAAATTTGTTTTCTCGTCACCACGTAAATATGTGCAGGGCAGCGGCGTGATGGATGAGCTGGGCCGCTACTTGCCCGCGCTGGGCAACCATGCGCTGCTGATCGCTGATGACGTGGTGTGGAAGATTGTTGGCGAGCGCGTGCAGCGCGCATTGAAAGAGGCGGAGGTGGCGCTGCACTTTGAGCGCTTCAACGGCGAGGCCTCCAGCAATGAGATCAGCCGGCTGGCTGACAGTGCGCGTCAGGCGGGCACCACGCTGGTGGTGGGGCTGGGCGGCGGCAAGACGCTGGACACCGCCAAGGCGGTGGCGGACGAGCTGCACCAGCCGGTGGCGATTGTGCCCACCATCGCTTCCACCGATGCGCCGTGCAGCGCGCTCTCGGTGATCTACACCGACGAAGGGGTGTTTGACAGCTACCGTTTCTATGACAAAAACCCGGATCTGGTGCTGGTGGACACCGCGGTCTGCGCGCAGGCCCCGGCGCGGCTGTTTGCCTCTGGCATTGCCGATGGGCTGGCGACCTACGTTGAGGCGCAGGCGGTGAAGCGCGCCCACGCCAAATCGATGGTGGACGGCGACCCGACCATTGCTGGCATGGCGATTGCCGAAGCCTGCGAGCGCACGCTGCTGACCTACGGCTACAGCGCCTACAAGGCGGTGGAGCAAAAATTGGTGACGCCAGCGGTGGAAGCGGTGGTGGAGGCCAATACGCTGCTCTCCGGGCTGGGCTTTGAGAATGCCGGGCTGGCGGGGGCGCACGCCATCCACAATGGCTTTACCGCCGTACAGGGTGATATCCATCACCTGACCCACGGTGAGAAGGTGGCCTACGGCACCCTGACGCAGATGGTGCTGGAGCAGCGCCCGGACGAGGAGATCGCCGCCTACGTGCGCTTCTACCGCGCCATCAAGATGCCGACCACGCTGGCGGAGATGCACCTGGAGCAGGAGAGCTTCGAGAATCTGGTCAAGATTGGCGCGCTGGCTGGCAGTGAGGGCGACACGCTGAAGAACCTCAACCCCAACCTGACGGCGGAGGATGTGGCGAACGCCATTCTGGCGGTGGACGCTTTCAGCAAAACCGTGCAGTAACCTGACAGGGCGCGCCGCTGCCGGGCGGCGCGCCTGCCTTAGCGCAACAGCAGCGGCAGCAGCGAGAAGAGGTAGAGCAGCAGGCCGATGCAGGCACCGACCAGCGTGCCGTTGATGCGGATAAATTGCAGATCCTTGCCGATGTTCAACTCAATCTGGCGCGACATCTCGCGCTCATCCCAACTCTTCACCGTGTCGCTGATGTGCTGCGTCAGGAAGGCCGCAAAATCGGGCGCCATCTTACCGGCGGCCTGCTCCAGCTGGCGGTTGAGGGAGTTACGCAGGTTCTCATCCTGTGCCAGCGTCTCGCCCACCCAGCGGCCAGCGTCGCGCATCTTCTGTTGCAGCAGCGAGTCCGGTTTCTCCAGATCCGCGCGCATCCACTCACGCAGGTCGCCCCACAGCGCCCGGACATAGGTGCTCAGCGTCTCGTCACTCTTCAGGTACTCCTTGATCTCCTCCGCCCGCTGCGCCATCGATGGATCGTGCTTCAGGCGCTCAATGAACCCGGCGACCGCCAGATCAAAGCGCACCCGCAGCGCGTGGCCGCGATCGGCGCTCACCTCATCCAGTACCGTGCCGACGGCGTTGGCGATCATCTCCGCGCCATGCTCGCCCAGCCACTCGGTCGGCAGGATCTTCTCCTTGATCGGGTGCTCGCGCTTCACCCAGCGCACAATCTGGCGTGACAGGGTGGCGCGGGTGTTGGGCTGTTGCAGTGTGCGAATCAGCTGGCTCACCGCGCTGTCGAGCAGCTCCTGATGGCGGCCCTCTTTGGTCATGCTCTCCAGAATGCCAGCGACCGAGCTGGTCAGGTCAAGCTTATCAATCAGGGTGAACAACGCCTTCTTCAAGAAGCGCTGGATGCGCACGTCATCGGTCATCTCGAACAGGCCGCGCAGCAGCCGCACCAGATAGTTGGCGATGCGGTCGGCATTGCCGGGGGCATTCAGCCAGCTGGCCAACATCCCCGCCGGGTTGTAGCGGCGGATCAGCCCGACCAGCGAGTTGGCGTCAAGGAATTTCTCCTGCACGAACAGCGCCAGATTATCGGCAATCTTGGCTTTATTACGCGGGATGATGGCGGTGTGTGCGCCCACCAGCGGCAGCGGCACCCGGCGGAACAGCGCCACCACGGCGAACCAGTCCGCCAGCGCACCCACCATTGCTGCCTCTGACACGGCCTTGACGCCGTCTACCCACAGGTTACGCGGCAGGAACAGGGTGACGAGGAAGATGGCGGCAGCCGCCAACAGCAGCAGCAGGGCGTTACGCTTGCTGCGTTTCAGTTCTTTTTCTTTATCCATAAGAGGAGTTTAGGAGCAATTACGGGAAAAGGGGAGGTTTTGCCGCCGGGCAGCGGCAAAACAGGAATCTCCTTAGAAGGTCAAACTCAACTGCGCCACCGCCCCCCAGGTGCGCTCCTCACCGGCCATGCCAGCCAGATCGAGCCGCACGCGCGGGCTGGGGGAGAGGCCGACACCGGCAGTGACCACATTGACGTCGGTAGAGCGCATATCGGCGCGGTAGCCAGCACGCAGTTGCAGCCACTCGCGCGCCCGGTACTCGACGCCCGCACCGGCATACTGGCGTTTGCCCTCGGAGCGGAAGCGGCTGTCAGGCGTCAGATCGACGTCCAGTGCGGCGGTCAAACGCTCATGCTGCCAGGCCACGCCGCTGGTCACCAGCGGGCGGATGCGGTAGGTGTCGCGGCGGCCCTCCACCTCCTTGGTGTCGAGGTCACGCGGCACCAAATTGCGGGCGCTCAGCCCGAGCGTCCAGTCGCGACCCAGCTGGGCGCTAAGGCCCGCATCGAGGTTGAAGCCGGTCTGGTTACGCTGGTAGCGGCCGCTGGTCAGGTCTGACTTGTCGTAGTCGTAGATTGCGCGGTCATAGTTGAACAGCGCGGTGTGCTGGATCTTGGGCGTGATACCGAACGACACCGGCATCCCACCGACGCGGAAGGGGTGCGCCAGCGCCACGCCGTAATCCGTCACCAGCGCCGCCAGCCCGTGGCCGCGTGAGGTGAGCTGATCCTGATCGCCGGGCCGTGGCAGGCGGCGGCCATCGGCAATCTGTTGCAGGTAGTCGATGTCGCCCTGATTGATCTCGGCAGTGACGCGGGCGCTGCCGTAGGCATTCACCACCAGCGCCATCGGCCACTCGTCGTCGGGCAGGGTGACCGCCAGCGCCGCGCCGGCGTGGCCCCAGGCGCGATTGCCCTGTACGTCGCGCAACTGGCTGGCGAGGCTGCCCGCCGCGCCACGCAGGCTGGCGTAGTCGGTCACCCCGGTGCGAAAGCGGTCAATCGCATCGGGGATCTGGTCAATCTTGTCGAGCGTATGGTCGCCGTCGGTGAGTTGCACCCCCACCGCGGGCAGGATCACGCTGACCCCAGCGCCTTCCGCGGCGTGGGTCATCAGCGCCGGGTTGGCGAGCACGGCCGAGCCGTAGAGTGAGGAGGCGACGCCGACGCCGCCCATCGCGTCATTGCGCGCCTCGACGCCGTGGCCAGCGGCCAGCGCGCTGAACGGCGCAAGAAGGAGCAGGGGCGCAACACGCGCGCGTAACAAATTGAAGTGGCATTGAGGCAACATAGCGATCCCAAAAGCATGTCCCTGCACCAGGCAGGAAAAAGGTCAGATCCCCGCGCCGGAGTGGGGCGCAGGGCAGCGGCTGCTGTGAGTAGGAAAGGCGTTCGCAGGCGATGCGCAGTGACGCCGCTGGCGCTTATAGGTGGCCAGTCAGCAGGGTCTGCATGGGAACGCATCAGTGATTTTCATGAAATCGAAACTTTTTTCAACAAAAAAGTGAAAAGTGAAATGGTGTGATTTCTTTAAAGCATGATTAACACAAAGAGATGTAAGGATTTTTTTCGAAGTGACATAAAATGCTTTCGTCGCGCAATTGTTTAAAAAGCAGTCACAATTTCACTTTTCAGCCGGGGAGAGGGGCGTGGGGGAGGGAACAGCGCCCCGCAGGGCGCTGGGATCAGGGAACGGTGACGGCTGGGCCAAACACCGAATACTGGGTAGGGTTGATGCTCTGGTAGGGCTGCCAGCCACCGCCGAGCGCCTTGTAGAGCGCCACCAGATCGGTGCTGGTGCGCACGTGCGCTTCGGTGGCCTGCTGGCGCGCCTGCGCCAGTTGCCGCTGGGCATCCAGCACGTTGATGAAGGTGGTGATGCCCTGCCGGTAGCTCTCGCGTGACAGGTCGTAGGCGTTCTGCAACGAGCTGGCGGTACGCTCCAGTCGCTCGGTGCGATCCTGATCGGTGCGGTAGCTCACCAGCGCATTCTCCACATCCTGCAACGCGGTCAGCACCGTCTGGCGGTACTCCAGCGCCGCGCTGGCCTGCTGCGCCCGCGCCAGCCGCACACTGGAGACCAACTGCCCGCCCTGGAAGATCGGCAGCGAGATCTGCGGCCCGTAGGCGTAGAAGTGGCTGCTCCAGTCGGTCAGGTAGTCGGTGTCGGTGTTGCGCATCCCGATCTGACCAGTCAGCGACAGGCTGGGGAATAGCTGCGCCACCGAGACGCCAATCTCGGCGGTGGCGGCGTGCAGTGAGGCTTCCGCCTGTCGCACATCCGGGCGGCGGCGCGCCAGTTCGGCCGGTACGCCGACCGCCACCACGGCAGGGATGGCCGGCAGCGCCTTGGTGGCCTGCAACTCACGATCCAGCGCGCCCGGCGGCTGGCCGACCAGCACTGCCAGCGCATTCATCGCCTGCTGTGTCTGGGACTGGTAGGTCGGCAACTGGGATTGCAACGAAGTCAGCTGCGCGCCCGCGTTCTCCACGTCCTGCTGTGGCGCCAGTCCGTTCTGCGCCTGACTCTGGGTCAGTTCCACCGTCTGCTGGGCGATGTCGATCTGGGTTTGCAACGTCTGCAACACGCTCTGGGCGCCGCGCAGTTGCAGGTAGGTGCGTGCCACCTCCGCCTCCAGCGACACCAGCGCGTCATTGCGCCGCTCAATGCTGGCCTGACGCTGGGCGTCGGCGGCCTCCACCGAGCGGCGGGTCTTGCCGAACAGATCCAGTTCCCAGGAGGCGTCAAAGCCGCCCTGGAACAGCGTCACCGGCTGGGTGGCGCTGTCGAGGATCTCGCCGGAGCCGGGTTCATTCTCCTCCAGCTGGCCGCGCACGTCGTGCGCCTTCAAAATGCCCTCCAGCCCCAGCTGTTGGCGGTTGACGCTGGCATTGGCATTCACCGAGGGGAAGAACGCCCCCTGCGCCTGCGTCACCTGCTCACGCGCGCCCGCAATGCGTAGCACCGTCTGTTGCAGCGTCAGGTTGCCATTGATGGCGCGCGCGATCAGGCTATCGAGCTGTGGGTCGCGGAAGTTGCGCCACCACGCCGGGTCAGGGGAGGCGGCCAGCGCCTTCGAGCTGGCCTGTGTCGGGGTCTGCACATCCTTGAAGGCGGTGGGCGTCTGGGCGCGTGGCGGCTGGTAGTCCGGCCCGACCGCGCACCCTGCCAGCGCCAGCGCCGTCAGGAGTACTGTGGCCCGCAGGCGGAAGGGCGCCCGCAGGGAGTAAAGAGTAGAGACAGCCATGTCAGTGCCCTCCCGCACTGCCTTCGCTCTTGATCGGCGAAAGCAAAAAACAGAGTGGAATCATGATCAGCGACATCAGCCCGCACAGCATAAACACGTCGTTGTAGGCCAAAATGCGGGTCTGGCTGATCATCTCTTGGTAAAGCTGGCCGGTCGCCAGCGACGTTGGGTCGCCCGCCAGCCCGGTAAAGTTGCGGATCGCCTCCGCGCCCTGCTGCACCGCCTGCCGGAACTGCTCATCCAGCGGCGTCATGTGGCTGACCATATGGGCGCTGTGCGCCTGCGACCGCTCGGTGATCGCCGCCGTCGCCAACGAAATGCCGATCGACCCGGCCACGTTACGGAACATGGTGAACAGCGCCGCGCCATCGGCGTTCAATTTTGGTGACAGCGTCACAAAGGCGATGGTGGTCAGCGGCACGAACAGGAAGCCCAGCCCGATAGACTGCGCGCTGCGCATCAGCACCATGGTTTCGAAATCGACATTCGGCACCAGATGGCTGGAGTAGACGAATGACATCAGCAGCAGGAAGAAGCCGAAGGCGATGATGATCCGCGTCTGTATGATCGGCATCAGCTTCAGCACCAGCGGGATCGACAGCACAATCAATATCGCCCCCGGCGACATCACCAGCCCGGAGAGGGTGGCGGTGTAGCCCAGTTGCTGCTGCGCCAGTTGTGGCATCAGTACCGAGCTGCCGTAGAGGATCATCGCCATGCCAGCCATCAGCAGGCTGGCGACCGCGAAGTTGCGGTCAAGCAGGCAGCGCAGATCCACCACCGGCCGTTTGGCGTAGAACAGCCAGTAGACAGCGCCGACGATGCCGATCACCGCCAGCGTGGCGAACAGCACGATAAAGCTGGACTGGAACCAGTCATCATCCTCGCCGCGGTCGAGCATCACCTGCAAACAGCCGAGGCCGAGGGCGATTAACCCGATGCCGATGTAGTCGATGCTCAGCTTCTTGCTCTCGACTTTCTTCTCCCACGGCGGATCTTCCAGCAGTTGCATCACCGCCAGCACCGTCAGGATGCCGACCGGGATGTTGATCAAAAAGACCCAGCGCCAGCTGTAGTGATCGGTGATCCAGCCGCCGAGCGTCGGGCCAACCACCGGCGCGACGATGATGGCGATGGAGGAGAGGCCGAACGCCTTGCCGCGATCGGCTGGCTTGAAGTAATCCAGCAAGACTGACTGCTGCACCGGTTGCAGCCCGCCGCCGAAGAAGCCCTGCATGACGCGAAACAGGATCATCTGCCACAGTTCGGTGGCGATGCCGCACAGGAAGGAGCTGACGGTGAACATGGTGATGCAGATCAGGAAGTAGGTCTTGCGGCCGAACACCCGGCTCAGGAAGGCCGAGATGGGCAGCACGATGCCGTTCGCCACCAGATAGGAGGTGAGTACCCAGGTGGACTCATCATAGCTGGAGGAGAGTGAGCCGGCGACGTGGGGTAGCGCCACGTTGACGATGGTGGTGTCCAGGATCTCCATGAACACCGCCAGCGTCACCACCACCGCCACCGCCCATGGGTTGCTGGCGGGTTGCCATTGACGATCGTTGCTCATTCCACCGTGACCTTAGGCACCACCGACAGGCCAAGCGGCAGCGGCTGGTTGGGGTTCAGCCCACTGTCGATAACGATTTTCACCGGCACGCGCTGGACAATTTTCACATAGTTGCCGGTGGCGTTTTCCGCCGGGAAGGTGGAGAAGCGCGATCCCGACCCCTGCTGGATGCTGTCGATGTGGCCATGCAGTTCGATATCCGGGTAGGCATCGATGCTGACTTCCACTTTGTCGCCGGGGTTCATCCGCTCAAGTTGGGACTCCTTGAAGTTGGCGGTGACCCAGATGTTGGGCGAGACCAGCGAGAACAGCGAGGATCCGGCCTGTACCAGCGTGCCGAGCTGGACATTGCGTTTGGTGACGTAGCCATCAAAGGGCGCGCGCACCTCGGTGTAGGAGAGGTTAAGGTTGGCGGTTTCCAGCTGGGCCTTCGCCTGCTCGACCTGCTGCTGGGCCGCCTCGACGTTGGCCTGAGCCTGGCGGATCTGCAACTGCACCTGTGATGCCACCTGTACCTGCGCCTTGGCGTTCTCCAGTTGCGCGGCGGCGGATCGCAGCTGCGCATTGGCGGCATCGATGTTGCGTTGGGTCGTGGCACGCGGGTCAACGCCACGCTGGCGTTTATAATCCGCCTGCGCGTTGACCAGATTGGCCTCTGCCTGCGCCTGTTGCGCTTTGGCCTGTGCCAGTTGCGCCGGATACTGCACTTTCGCCAGATCCAGTTGCACCTGCGACTGGTGCAGTTGCGACAGCGCCGTGCCGAGCTGCGCCTGCGCGCGGTCACGCTCCGCAACGGCGTCACGCGGGTCAATCTTCACCAGCAGTTGGCCTTTTTTCACCAGCTGGTTGTCGTTGACCGCCAGATCCGTGACATAGCCAGCCACTTTTGGCGCGATGGTCACCGCGTCGCCCTCGGTGAAGGCGTCATCGGTGGTCTCCTGGTTACGTGTCAGGAACCAGGAGATCAGCGCGACGATGACAATCACCACCACCACCACGCCGAGGATAATCAGCGGCTTCTTGCCGGGGCCTTTGCGCTTGCCGCCCTCCTTATCGTCCTGTTTATCCTGATCGTTACCCGATCCTTTCTGGTTGTCCTGTTTTTCCTGTTTGCCCTGCCCATTATCGTGTTGATGCTGGGCGTTATCCCGATGCCCGGACTCCTCCGGTGCAGATGCGTCCTGTGACGCGTTATTTTTATCGCTGTTCATAGGTCTCATCATGTTATGGCAGCAAACCGCTGCGCCAATAAAAGTGACTCTTTCAAGCTAGAGCCTAATCGAGAGTTTGCAAGTATGCTGCCGGGAATAGCCTGAAAACGCAGGTATTCCAGGGGGAAAGGGCACGTTTTGTCAATAAGTGTAAAGGTGGGTTTGGGGATGGTGGATACCTGGACTTCCGCTGGGGGCGGGGGAAGGTTTCAGGCACTCTTGGGTGCCTGTAGCCCCGCTGGGGCCGGAGACGGGTTTCGGTTGTTTGGGTTCCTTTTTCTACCTGTGCCTCGGAGCCTCAACCGAGCAGGGCCTGCCAGCGCGGGCGTGTTCACCTTCGGTTTGTTTATGTCTTTTTCTGCTTGGCTTCTTTGTTGTGTGCGGCTTCGCTGAGGCCGGAGCAAGGTTTCGGTTGTTTGGGTTCCTTTTTCTACCTGTGCCCCGGAGCCTCAACCGAGCAGGGCCTGCCGGCGCGCCGGCCCTGCACCCGCGCGCTTTTGGGTGGAATGGCTAATCATTGCCCGCTCTCGCGGGTGACCCTCGCTGCGTCTCCGGGCTTGCGGGCCGGCCCAGACGCGCTCCCGGCGCGGCTGGCCCTTTCGCGGGCGTCCTGCCCGCTCACCCGGCCCTGCGACTCCACTCGGCAATGATTTAACGCCCCCACCATTTCTGCAAATGCTTGGCTATGTGAGGAAGGAATAGGGGAGTTCTTTATATATGTGGAGTGTCGCGGGAGCATTATTATTGCCTGTGGTCTCGTCAGGCCGGAGAAGGGTTTCGGTTGTTTGGGTTCCTCTTTCTGCTTTGGCTCCCGAGCCTCAACCGAGCAGGGCCTGCCGGCGCGCCGGCCCTGCACCCGCGCGCTTTGGGGTGAAATGGCTAATCATTGCCCGCTCTCGCGGGTGACCCTCGCTGCGTCTTCGGGCTGTCGGGCCGCGGCAGACGCGCTCCCAGCGCGACTGCCACTTTCGCGCACATCCCTGTGCGCTCACCCGGCCCGGAATCCTCCGTCGGCAATAATTGAACGCCCCCACCTCCTCTGCAAATTCTTGGCTATGTGAGGAAAGAATTGGGGGGATTTTTATTTGTGGGATGCTGTGGGTGAGGCTTGCTGTTGCCTGTTGCCGCGTTTAGGCCGGAGCAGGGTTTCGGTTGTTCGGGTTCCTCTTTCTACCTGTGCCTCGGCACCTCAACCGAGCAGGGCCTGCCGGCGCGCCGGCCCTGCACCCGCGCGCTTTGGGTGCCTCGGCTAATTATTGCCCGCTACCGCGGGTTCCCTCCGTCAGCTTCCGGGCTGTCGGGCCGCGGCAGACGCGCTCCCAGCGCGACTGCCACTTTCGCGCACATCCCTGTGCGCTCACCCGGCCCGGAATCCTCCGTCGGCAATAATTGAACGCCCCCACCGTTTCTGCAAATTCTCGGCTATGTGAGGAAAGAGTTGGGGGGATTTTTATTTGTGGGGTGTTGTGGGTGAGGCTTACTGTGGCCTGTTGCCGCGTTTAGGCCGGAGCAGGGTTTCGGTTGTTTAGGTTCCTTTGTCTACCTGTGCCTTGGAGCCTCAACCGAGCAGGGCCTGCCCGCTCACCCGGCCCTGCGCCTCCACTCGGCAATGATTTAACGCCCCCACCGTTTCTGCAAATGCTTGGCTATGTGAGGAAAGAGTTGTTGGCGTTGTACTTATAAACATTGGGTGTTTTTTAATTCGGCCAGATGATTTCTTTTGATATTAAGGCGACAGATTCAACGCCGATAGAGCACTCTTCATCAGACGCGAGTGTCGTGATAATAAATTCAACGTGCCGCTCGGATTTATCAGTAAATGTTACGCGGTAGAGCTGTTTATAAATAATTTTCGGGAAATTTTTATCGACCAAAGAATTATTGCTGTTGGCAAAACCTAATTGGTGCGAACGTTCATTTTCTCGGAGTAGCCATGCCTCCCGTTGCGACTTGCTCATGGCTTCTGAAGCAATCAGTGTCGTTTTGGTTTTTTCAAACTGGATGGTAGCAGCAGGAATGCCAAAATCAGATAACCTATTCGCGGTGCTTTGCGTCGGCCAGCGGTTTATGTCACTGCAATCCGGGCCAGCAGCAAACACAGGGCTTATGAAGGCGAGGCTAAGTAGAAATATTACTCTACAAGAAGGCGAGTGTCGTTGCTTGAACATATTTCTTTCCGGGTTAAGAATGATAGAATAATACATCCGTTTGACGCAGTTCCAGGTTTATTAATGCTATCGCCATGTATCATAAATGCATCGCGCCCACACATATTGTTTGTATGAACTGGCGTTAACCTCATAGTATATGCTTTAGTTTTGGGATGATTGAAAGGTTTCCCTATAATGTATTCCCCTCTTGGGATAGGGCCTTTATCTTTTAAACATTCAAAACTACTGTCATTCCTATAACCTACCGCTCCAGAATAGCCCTTTTCTACAAACGTCCCATTATGATAAAGCATGCCCGAATTTACTTTGTAAACCCACATGACTATACTCCATTCCAACTATCAGTATAAATAACATTCCCTTGAAGATAATGCCAGGATATCTTTTCGTAAGATAATTCTACATAATCATAGTGAGAATACTTTGAGTATTTTGGATTTTTAACGTTTAGAAAATATGAGTGAATGTTGGAAACGACTGAGTTTTCCAGTGTGACTCTAAAATACTCTTCTTCTTCACCGTGATCATTTATTTTATAGAAGCAGAATGCGGCTGATTTTAGTCTTTTTCCTGAGGTTAATGCTTGATAAAGATAGGCTGATGAAGGGTCTTTCTCTTTAGCAAAGCTAAATCCGCTATGTATTCTTTTTCCTGTTATATTTCCATTCAAATCATCTACGGGAAGCATAATGTTGTGCATGTACTCTAAAATCTCGATGCTCCGTTCTCTACCAATAATTTCAACCCCACCCTTTATCTGATGTCCGCCGTCGTCGGTAAGCCACAAGTAAATAGGTATAGCCATCTCATTCTCCAACTATTTATTAGCATAATTAAATATGCCTTAGTAGAAGAAAGACTGATATTAATCGTTGTAAAATACTATATTAAGCAGGGGTTGATAATTTTTTTATAATAAGTTAATTATTTAAAATATTAATAAAACCAGATGCCTACTATTTCCTCACATACTTACAGCGCGCAGGGGATGTGGGGGCGTTTAATTATTGCCGACAGGCCGGAAGCTGACGGAGGGAACCCGCAGTAGCGGGCAATAATTAGCCGGGGCACCCAACGCGCGCGGGTGCAGGGCCGGCGCGCCGGCAGGCCCTGCTCGGTTAAGGCGCAGGCGTACAGGTAGACAAAGGAACCCGAACAACCGAAACCCTGCTCCGGCCTAGTGAGGATACAGGCAACAACAATGCCCTCACGACACTCCACATATATAACGAACTCCCCTATTCCTTCCTTACATAGCCAAGGATTTGCAGAAACGGTGAGGGCGTTAAATCATTGCCGAGTGGAGTCGCAGGGCCGGGTGAGCGGGCAGGACGCCCGCGAAAGGGCCAGCCGCGCCGGGAGCGCGTCTGGGCCGGCCCGCAAGCCCGGAGACGCAACGAGGGTCACCCGCGAGAGCGGGCAATGATTAGCCATTTCACCCCAGCGCGCGGGTGCAGGGCCGGCGCGCCGGCAGGCCCTGCTCGGTTGAGGCGCAGGCGTACAGGTAGACAAATGAATCCAAACAACCGAAACCCTGCTCCGGCCTCAGCGAGGCCAAAAATAGCCACGAAAGCTAAAGCAGAAAAAGACATAAACAAACCGAAGGTGAACACGCCCGCGTGGTGCAGGGCCGGCGCGCCGGCAGGCCCTGCTCGGTTGAGGTGCCGAGGCACAGGTAGAAAGAGGAACCCGAACAACCGAAACCCTTCTCCGGCCTAGCGCGGCTACAGGCACCCGTGATGCCCACCCACAACACCCCACAAATATCCCCCCAACTTTTTCCTCACATAGCCAAGCATTTGCAGAGGAGGTGGGGGCGTTAAATCATTGCCGAGTGGAGTCGCAGGGCCGGGTGAGCGGGCAGGACGCCCGCGAAAGGGCCAGCCGCGCCGGGAGCGCGTCTGGGCCGGCCCGCAAGCCCGGAGACGCAGCGAGGGAACCCGCGAGAGCGGGCAATGATTAGCCATTCCACCCCAACGCGCGCGGGTGCAGGGCCGGCGCGCCGGCAGGCCCTGCTCGGTTGAGGCTCGGGAGCACAGGTAGAAAGAGGAACCCAAACAACCGAAACCCGTCTCCGGCCTAACGGAGCTACAGGCACCCACGATGCCTAAATCATCCCTTTATATAGCCAAGCATTTGCACAATGGTGGGGGCGTTAAATCATTGCCGAGTGAAGTCGCAGGGCCGGGTGAGCGGGCAGGACGCCCGCGAAAGGGCCAGCCGCGCCGGGAGCGCGTCTGGGCCGGCCCGAAAGCCCGGAGACGCAACGAGGGTCACCCGCGAGAGCGGGCAATGATTAGCCACTTCACCCAACGCGCGCGGGTGCAGGGCCGGCGCGCCGGCAGGCCCTGCTCGGTTGAGGCTCGGGAGCCAAAGCAGAAAAAGGAACCCAAACAACCGAAACCCTGCTCCGGCCCCAGCGTGGCCGAGAGAAAATACAGAAGCCAAAGACAGAGACAAACCGAAGGTTAAACACGCCCGCGTGGTGCAGGGCCAGCGCGCCAGCAGGCCCTGCTCCGGCCCCAGTGCGGCCACTGGCACTCTCCAGTGCCTAAAACTGGCTGCCCGGGCCTCAGCCAGGCCCCCCATACCCGCCCCCCAGCGCGGCAATCAACTGCACGCTGGCGACCAGTTGCTCGCCCTGCAACGACAGCACGCTCTGCTGCTGCGACAGGCGCGTCGCCTCGGTGGTGGCGACATCCAGATAGTCAATCATCCCGGCTTGGTACTGGTTGTAGGTCACGCGCGCGGACTCCGCGGCGGCATCGGCGGCGCGGCGCTGGGTGGCCAGTTCGCCCTCCAGCGTGTTCAGCTTGACCAGATAGTTCTCCACCTCCTCAAAGGCGGTCAGCACGCTCTGGCGGTAGCTGGCGACGCTGGCGTCATAGCTGGCGCGCGCCTGCTCAACACTGGCGCGGGTCGCGCCGAAATCCAGCAGGGTGCCGCTCAACTCCGGGCCAAGTGACCAAACGCGGTTCGGCGCGGAGATCAAATTATGCAGCGCCGAACTGCTGTAGCCGCCGCTGGCGCTCAGCGTCAGATCCGGGTAGTAACCGGCAATCGCCACCCCCACCGCGGCGTTGGCGGCGGCCAGGCTACGCTCGGCGTAGGCGATGTCCGGGCGGCGCTGCAACAGCTGCGAGGGCAGGGTGGCCGGAATGGCCGGCAGGGTGGCAGTCAACGGCGCAACGGCCAGCGTGAAGGTGGCCGGTGGGCGGCCCATCAGCACTGCCACCGCGTGCTCCAGTTGGGCGCGCTGCCACTGCAAATCCTGCGCCGAGGCGCGGGCGCTCTCCAGCTGGGTCTGCGCCTGCGACAGGGTGCCGCGTGACTCGCTGCCAGCGCGGTACTTGTTCTCAATCACCGTCAGGTAGCGCTCATAGGCCGCCACGCTGCGTTGGTAGAGCGCAATCTGCTGATCCAAAATGCGGATCTGGAAGTAGTCCTGCGCCAGCTCCGACTGGGCGCTCAGGGTGATGTTCGCCAGCTCGGCGGCGCTGGCATCGGCGGTGGCGCTCTCCTCCTCCAGTTGGCGGCGCAGCTTGCCCCACAGATCCAGCTCCCAGCTGGCACCCACCTGTGCCTGATGGCTGTTGCCGGGCGAGCCACCGGAGGTGGCGCTGCGGGTGCTGCTCGCGGTGCCGGTCACGGTCGGGAAGAAACTGGCGCGCGCGCCAGAGACCAGCGCCTGTGCCTGACGGTACTGCGCCTCATACTGCGCCACGTTCTGGTTAGAGATACGCACCTGCGCCAGCAGGCTGGAGAGCACCGGGTCATGGTAGCCGGCCCACCAGTCGCCCTTGGCTGCGGCGTCCTGCGGCGTGGCCTGCGTCCAGCCCTTCGCCTCCTTGAACTGGGCGGTCATCGGGACGGGTGGGCGCTGGTAGTCCGGGCCGACGGTACAGCCCGCCAGCAGCAGCGCCAGAAAAAGGGGAGCGAAATTCTTCGTCATAACAATCAATGTCCAGTTGTCGCGCCGCGGGCGCGCACCCGTTGCCAGGCCGATCGGGTGCGGCGGCTCAGGCGATCGAGGTAGAGATAGACCACCGGGGTGGTAAACAGGGTCAAAAGCTGGCTCAGCGCCAACCCACCGGCAATCGCCATCCCCAGCGGGCTGCGCAGGTCGGCGTCACCGCCGCTGCCGAGCGCCAGGGGCAGCGCGCCAAAGAAGGCGGCCAGCGTGGTCATCATGATCGGGCGAAAACGCATCAGGCAGGCTTGGGTGATCGCCTGCTGCGGCGTCAGGCCGCGATCGCGCTCCGCCGCCAGCGCAAAGTCAATCATCATGATGGCGTTCTTCTTCACGATGCCAATCAACAGCAGAATGCCGATCAGGGCGATCACCGTCAGCTGGGTGTTGGTCAGCAGCAGCAACAGCAGCGCGCCGACGCCCGCCGAGGGCAGGGTGGAGAGGATGGTCAGCGGGTGGATGTAGCTCTCATAGAGCATCCCCAGCACGATGTAAACCGCCGCCAGCGCCGCCAAAATCAGCCACGGCATACTGGCGGTCAGGGCGCTGAAGGCTTTCGCCGTGCCCTGGAAGCCCGCCTGAATGGTGTCCGGCAGGCCAATCTTCGCCATCGCCTCATCAATCGCCTGCTGCGCCTGCTCCAGCGACACGCCATCCGCCAGGTTGAAGGCCACGGTGCTGGTGGCCGACTGCCCTTGGTGCGCCACCGACAGCGGCGCGTTGGCCCCGCTCAGGCGGGTGAAGGCGTCCAGCGGCACCGCGTCACCCTGATCGTTCACCACATGCAGCTGGTGCAAAATCGCCGGGTCGCCGGTGAAGTTGGCGTTGAGGTTCATCACCACATGGTACTGGTTCAGCGTCTTGTAGATGGTTGCCACCTGCCGCTGGCTGAAGGCATTATTCAGCATGGTATCGAGCATATTGACGTCCACGCCCAGCCGGGTGGCGGCGTCACGGTCGATGGTCAGCATCACCTCCTGGCCGCCGGTCTGGGCGTCGCTGTCCACGCTGGTGAGCTGCGGCAGCGCCTCCAGCGCCTTCTGCACCTTCGGCGTCCAGGTGCGCAGCGTGTCGAGGTCATCGGCCTGCAAACTGAACTGGTAGGAGGCGTTGGCGCTGCGCCCGCCGATGTGCAGGTCTTGCGCTGGCATCAGGAACAGTTGCAGCCCCGGCTGGCTCATGCCCTTCATCGTCAGGCGGTTGGCAACCTCGGCGGCGGTGGCGTCGCGTTGGTCAAAGTCCTTGAGGTGCACAAAGAAGTTGGCGCTGTTGCGCGAGCCAAACGCGCCGCTGCCCATTGATGACATCACGCCATCCACCGCCGGGTCGGCCTGGATCATCTTCGAAAATGCCTCCATCTTCGGCTTCATCGACTGGAAGGAGGTGCTCTGGTCGGCGCGCAACATCCCCATCAACAGGCCGGTATCCTGATTGGGGAAGAAGCCCTTCTGCACCACGCCATACAAAAAGACATTGAGCATGATGGTCAGCAGCAGGCTGAACAGCGTCAGCCGCTGGTGGCGCATCACCCAGTTCAGCGCACGGCTGTAGGCCGCCAGTAGGCGGGTGAGGGCGCGCTCAATCGCCATGTAGAGCGGGTGCGGGCGCTTCTCCACCGGCGGCTTGCGGCGCAGCAGGCGTGAGCAGAGCATCGGCGTCAGGCTCAGCGACACCAGCATTGAGATGCCCAGCGAGATGCTCAGGGTAACGGCGAACTCGCGGAACAACCGGCCGACGATGCTGCCCATCAGCAGGATCGGCAGAAACACCGCGATCAGCGACAGGGTCATCGACAGCACGGTGAAACTCACCTCCTGCGCCCCCTTCAGCGAGGCGCGCACCGGCCCCAGCCCCTGCTCGATGTAGCGGGTGATGTTCTCCAGCACCACGATGGCGTCATCCACCACAAAGCCAGTGGCGATGATCAGCGCCATCAGCGAGAGGTTATCGAGGCTGTAGCCGAGCAGGTACATCAGCGCGCAGGTGCCAATCAGCGACACCGGCAACGCCAGCGCCGGGATGATCACCGCCTTGATGTCGCGCAGGAAGACGAACACCACCGCAATCACCAGCAGCACCGCGATCAGCAGCGTCTCCTCGGTATCATGCAGCGAGGCGCGGATATTGGGCGAGCGATCCACCACAATTTGCAGGCCGGTGTCGCTCGGCAGTGCCTCGCGCAGCGCCGGGATCTGCGCCTTGATGGCGTCGATGGTCTGGAGCATGTTGGCGCCGGCCGAACGGGTGACGCCGAGCATCACCGCGCGCGCGCCGTTGTAGTAGCCGACGTTGTAGTTGTCCTCCACCGCATCATAGACCTTCGCCACGTCGCTCAGCCGCACCGCCTGCCCATCCTGATAGCGGATCACCAGCGAGCGGTACGCCTTGGCCTGATCAAGCTGGCCGTTGCTGTCCACCACCCAGGATTGGCCGCTGCCCTGCAACATCCCCTTTGGCTGGTTGCTGGTGGCGTTGGCGATGGCGCTGCGCACGCTGTCCAGCGACAGGCCAAAGTGGGTCAGGCGCTGCGGCTCCAGGTCGATGCGCACCGCCGGCAGGGCACTGCCGAACAGTGACACCTCACCGACGCCCTGCACCTGCGCCACCTTCTGCTTGATCTGGCTGGAGGCCAGATCATACAGCTCGCCGCTGGTGCGGGTGGAGGAGGTGAGCGCCAGCATCATGATCGGTGCTTCGGAGGGGTTGGCCTTGCGGTAGGTTGGCAGCGACGGCATGCTGCTCGGCAGCAGGCTGCGCGCGGCATTGATCGCCCCCTGCACATCGCGTGCCGCGCCGTTGATGTCCCGGTCGAGGTCAAATTGCAGGATGATGTTGCTGGAGCCTTGTGAACTGCTGGAGGTCATCTCGCTGATGTCCGCGATCTGCCCCAGCGCGCGCTCCAGCGGCGTGGCGACGGTGGCCGCCATCGTCTCCGGGCTGGCCCCCGGCAGGCTGGCGCTGACCATGATGGTCGGGAAGTCCACCTGTGGCAGCGGGGCCACCGGCAGCAGCCGGTAGCCCAGCCCGCCGAGCAGCAGGATCGCCAGCGTCAGCAGCAGCGTCGCCACCGGGCGGAAGATAAACAGCCGTGACAGGTTCCACGGCCGTGCGCGGCGCGCGGTCGGTTCACTCATCGCGCCCCCTGCGGGCCTTTGCGGCGCCAGAAGCGTCGGCCACGTTCGGCCAGCCGGTCAAAGTAGAGGTAGATAACCGGCGTGGAGAAGAGTGTCAGCACCTGACTGAACACCAGCCCGCCGACGATCACCAGCCCCAGCGGCTGGCGCAGCTCCGCGCCGGAGCCGTGCGCCAGCATCAGCGGCAGCGCGCCGAGCAGCGCTGCCATGGTGGTCATCAGAATCGGCCGGAAGCGCAGCAGGCAGGCTTGGTGGATGGCGTCACGTGGCGACAGGTGCTGCTTCTGCTCCGCCTCCAGCGCAAAGTCGATCATCATGATGGCATTCTTCTTCACGATGCCAATCAGCAGAATCACGCCAATCAGCGCGATCAGGCTGAACTCGGTGCCAGCCAGCAGCAGCGTCAGCAGCGCGCCCACCGCCGCCGAGGGCAGGGTGGAGAGGATGGTCACCGGGTGGATAAAGCTCTCATACAAAATGCCCAGCACCACATACATGGTGAGCAGCGCCGCCAGAATCAGCCACAGGGTGTTGCCGGTGGCGCTCTGGAAGGCGGAACTTTCGCCTTGGTAGCGCAGGCTGATGCTCTCCGGCAGCTTCAGTTGCGCGCTCAGGTCGGCAATCGCCTGCTGCGCCTGCTCCAGCGAGTAGCCGTCGTTCAGGTTGAACGACAACGTCACCGCCGGGAACTGGTTCAGCCGGGCGTGCACCAGTGAGCCGGTGCGCTGGTGGATGGTGGCGATGGCGGTCAGTTTCACCATGCCCGTGCTCTCCGTGCTGCTGGTGGAGCTGCTCTCCGTGCTGCTGGTGGCGCTGCTGTCGCTTGAACTGCTGCCCGAGGTGTCGCTGGCCGCCAGATAGATGTCATCGAAGGAGGCGGGCGACTGCTGGAAGCGCGGCGCCACCTCCAGCACCACGCGGTACTGGTTCGACTGGGTAAAGATGGTGGAAACCAGCCGCTGGCCGAAGGCGTTGTAGAGCGCGGTGTCCACGTCCGAGGCGGTGATGCCATAGCGCGCCGCCGCATCGCGGTTCAGCTCGACATAGGCCACCTGTCCCTGATCCTGCAAGTTGCTGGTCACCTCGCTGAAAGCGGGGTTGGCCTGCATCGCCGCCACCAGTTTCGGGGTCCAGGTCACCAGATTCTCGCTATCGGCGTCGTCCAGCGTGAACTGGTACTGGCTCGGCGTCACCTGATCATTGACCGTCAAATCCTGTGCGGATTGCAGGTAGAGCTGGATGCCCGGCACCTGCCGCACCGCCTGCCGTAGCTCGGCGATCACCGCGTCGGCGCGTTCGTCACGCTCATCAAATGGCTTCAGGTTGATCTGCATCCGGCCGCTGTTGAGGCTGGTGTTGCTGCCATCAATGCCCAGCGTGGAAGAGAGGCTCTCCACCGCCGGGTTCTGCAACACCACGTCTGCCAGCGCCTGCTGGCGGCGGCTCATCTCCTTGAACGACACATCCTGTGACGCCACGGTGATGCCCTGAATCAGGCCGGTGTCCTGCGTTGGGAAGAAGCCCTTCGGCACCGCCAGATAGAGCAGGGCGGTGAGGGCGACGGTCGCCAGCGCCACCAGCAGCGTCAGGCGCTGGTGGTTGAGCACCACCGTCAGCAGGCGGTCATAGCCAGCGATCAGCCGGTCGAAAATCTGGCCGCCCTTGCGGTAGAAGCGGCTCTGGCGCTCCTCCGGGATGTGGTGCAGCAGGTAGGCGCACAGCATCGGCGTCAGCGTCAGCGACACCACCATCGACACCAGAATCGACACCGCCAGCGTAATGGCGAACTCGCGGAATAGCCGGCCCACCACGTCGCCCATAAACAGCAGCGGGATCAGCACCGCAATCAGCGAGAAGGTGAGCGAGATGATGGTAAAGCCAATCTGCCGCGAGCCGTTGAGCGCCGCCTGCATCGGTGATTCGCCCTGCTCCAGCCGGCGCGAGATGTTCTCCACCACCACGATGGCGTCATCGATCACGAAACCGGTGGCGATGGTCAGTGCCATCAGCGACAGGTTGTTGAGGCTGAAACCGGCCAGATACATCACGCCGAAGGTGCCGACCAGCGACAGCGGCACCGCCACGCTGGGGATCAGCGTCGCCGCGACGTTGCGCAGGAACAGGAAGGTCACCATGACCACCAGCGCGATGGAGAGCATCAGCTCAAACTGCACGTCGCTGATGGAGGCGCGGATGGTCTGGGTGCGATCGGAGAGGATCGAAATCTTCACCCCCTCCGGCAGCGCCGCCTGCAACTGCGGCAGCTTCTGCTTGATGCTGTCCACCACCGAAATCACGTTGGCGCCCGGCTGGCGCTGCACGCCGATCACAATCGCTGGCTGGCGGTTGGCCCACGCGGACTGGAAGCTGTTCTCCTCCGCCTCGGTGATGGTGGCGAGGTCGCGCAGCCGCAGCGCCGCGCCATCCTGATAGGTGAGGATCAGGTTGCCGTACTCCTCGGCGGTGCGCAGCTGGTCGTTGGCGTCAATGGTGATGGAGTGGTAAGGGCCATCGAAGCCGCCCTTGGAGCCGTTGACGTTGCTGTTACCAATCAGCGTGTTGACATCCTCCAACGTCAGGTTGTGCGCCGCCAGCGCCTGTGGGTTCATCTGTACGCGGATGGCAGGCTGATGGCCGCCAGCCAGCGTCACCATGCCGACGCCGGAGATCTGCGACAGCTTCAGCGCGACGCGGGTGTTGACCAGATCCTGCACCTTGATCAGCGGCAGCGAGGAGGAGGTGGCCGCCAACGTGATCACCGCGCTGTCCGCCGGGTTGACCTTCTTGTAGGTCGGCGGGTTGGGCAGGTCGTTCGGCAGCAGGCTGTTGGCCGCGTTGATGGCCGCCTGCACCTCCTGCTCCGCCACGTCGAGTGACAGATCGAGGCTGAACTTCAGCGTGATCACCGAGGAGCCGCTGGAGCTGGTGGAGTACATCTGGCTCAGGCCCGCCATCTGGCCGAGCTGGCGCTCCAGCGGCGCGGTGACGGCGGAGGCCATCACGTCCGGGCTGGCGCCGGGGTAGAGGGTGGTCACCTGGATGGTGGGGTAGTCCACCTGCGGCAGCGCCGAGGTGGAGAGCATCCGGTAGGCGAACAGGCCAGAAAGCAAAATCGCGGCCATCAGCAACAGGGTGGCGACCGGCCGCTGGATAAACAGGCGGGACGGGTTCATGGTGCTGGCTTCCCGGCCGGGGCCTGCGCCTCACTGGCGGTGGGTGGCTGCCCACCGGCGGCCGGGGTGGGGGTGTCGGTGGCCTGCGCCTCCACCACCCGCACTTTCGCGCCATCTTGCAGGCGGTCGATGCCGGTGGTCACCACGCGATCGCCAGCGGCGACGCCGGAGAGGATGGCGCGGAAATCATTGCCGAACGCCGGGCCGCTCTGCACCGCCTTGCGGGTTACGCTGTTGTCCTTGTTCACCAGATAGACGAAATCGCCGTCGCTACTGAGCTGCAACGCCTGCGCCGGGATCACCACCGCATCTTTCAGGGTGCCGGTCTGGAGGCGAACATTGACGAACTGGTTCGGGTAGAGCTGCTCATCCTCATTGGCGAACAGCGCCTTCAGCTTGATGCTGCCGGTGGCGGTGTCAATCTCGTTGCTGATGAAGCTGAGCGCGCCCTGCGCCAGCACGCTGCTGCCATCCTGGTCGATGGCGGTGGCTGGCAGTTTTTCCCCGGCGCGCAGCGGCTTCAGCACGGTCTGCAAGCTGGCCTGCGGCACGCTGAAGGTGGCGGCAATCGGCTGGGTCTGGGTCAGGGTGACGATGCCGGTGGTGTCGCTGCTGTGCACCATGTTGCCGGGATCGACCAACCGCAAACCGACGCGGCCGCTGACCGGCGCGGTGATGCGCGTGTACTCCAGGTTGAGCTGCGCGGCGGCAATCTGCGCCTCATCGGCCTTGATTGCGCCTTGGTACTGGCCGACGGTGGCGATCTGGGTATCCAGATCCTGGCGGGCCAGCGAGTCCTGTTTATAGAGCGTGCGGTAGCGCGCCAGCGTCAGCTGGGCACTCTTCAGCAGCGCCTGATTCTCCGCCAGCTGGCCGCGGTACTGGTCCAGCGTCGCCTGATAGCTGCGCGGGTCAATCTGCGCCAGCAGCTGGCCCGCCTGCACCTGCTGCCCCTCGGTAAAGTAGACCTTCATCAGCTGACCATCGACCCGGCTGGTGACGGTGACGCTGGCATTCGGCACCACGGTGCCGAGCGCCGACAGGTAGACCGGCACATCCGCCAGCCGCGCGCTGCCAGCCTGTACCGGCGTCGCCATGCCGCCGCCCATCCCTGGCCGGCCCATGCCCGGCGGCCCCATGCCACCGGGCGCGCCATTGCCAGAGAGGTGGCGTGAGAGATAGACGCCACCCGCGATCAGCGCGGCAGCAATCAGCAAAAGAAGAAGGTTTCGCCGTGAGAGAGGTGTATGGGATTTCATGCCAGAGCCAAGGTGTCCTGTTAAAAGTGAAGCATTATGCCAACTGCGGGGGGAAGGGTTATAGACCGTATTCCGTAAGCATTACGTAAAAGTTCGTCCTCAATAGATTAGCATCCTTTCTAAATGTGACCCACCGCCGCGGGCAGGCGGGCCAGCCAACGGTTTTACAGGCAAAGCGTGGAGAAAGTGTGGGGGAGGGGCAGGGCAAACGGACAGGGCAGGACGCCCCGCCGACAAGCCGGCGGGGCGGGGGCATTACTGGGCGGCCAGCACCGCGTCGTGCAGGTTCAGACGCTGCCAGAAGTTCTGCTCGCCTTCACCGCCGGAGAGCGGGTAGCCATCCGCCAGCGCGGTGTGGCTCATCAGCTGGCGGCGCTGGTTGGCGCTCAGCTGCGGCAGCGGGGCCTCCAGCAGCACCTCCGCGCCAGCCGGCACCACCAGCGGCGTGGCGGCGGCGGTGGTTTTCGGCAGGTCATAGGTCATGGTGAAGCGGTAGAAACTGCGCATCGCCGGGGCGGCGTAGGGGTCATCATGCCCCTGCGGCTGGGCGCAGCGCGCCAGGCTCATGCCGCACGCTTTCTCCAGCGCGCCGCGAAGCTCGGCCTTCGCCTGCTCAAACAGCGTACGGTAGGCCGGATCATTCAGGTAGTGGGCGACGTTGCGCTGCGCCACCATGCGCGAGCCCATCACGTCCAGCGGGTAGTGCACGCCCAGCACCACGCGCGAGAAGCCGTAGCGCGCGCCACGATCCACCAGCTCGACAAAGCGCTCCGGAACCATCTCCGCCATCAGCAGCGCGTCGGTGTAGCCGGTGTTGGTGTGGCCGCTCGGGAAGGCGCCGCCATCGGCGGTGTAGGGGTGGTCGTCGCCAATCACCACGTCATCCGGCACCAGATGAATGGTGTTGCCGGTTTGCAGGAAGGGGCGCGAATAGTTGAAGTGCTTCTTCGCCGCGCCAGTGCTTACCTCGCTGGCCTTGATCAGCGCCGCCGCCTTGCCCAGCTCGCCTTTGTCATAGGCGGTCAGGAACGCCTGCCCCAGCCGTGGCCCCATCGCGTCGGCCAAGAAGTAGAGGTAGCCAATCCCCTCGGCATCCGCCAGCGCCTGATGGCGCTCGCCCTGCGTCGCGTCGCGGTTGATAAGCGTCACCGTCTCCAGGCTCTCCGCCTTGGTCGCCGCCGACAGGCGGTTGAACGGCTCCAGCAGCGCGATGTCCGCCTGCTGGTTGGCTTGCGTGCCGAAGTCATAGCCGCTGGCCTTCAGCCAGCTGGCGTCCGCCTGACGGGTCTGCCCGGCCTTCTCCAGCTGGTCGCGCGCCAGTGACGGCGCATCGCCCTGGATGGCCTGCCGCAGCGTGTGCAGCATGGTGGACTCAAGGGCGACGAAGGTGGCCGAATCGGCGGCTGGCGTGGTGCTGTCAACAATCGGGGTGAGGCTGGTGAGGGCTGGCGCCGCCACGGCGGCGTGGGCGGCCAGCAGCGCGCCGGCGATCAGGGTGCGGGAAAAGCGCATAATCAGTCCTTGTGAAATGGTCTTAGCCGTCAACAAGGTAAACCTGAGTGATGACACTTTTATGTCAATTTACGTCAAGAGATTGTCAATCAAAGCCAACCGGAGCGCCGCAGCTTCAGGTATAGCCACAGGCAGCCGAGCACGGTCACGCCGATGGTCAGCGGATAGCCGAGGGTGCTGTCCAGCTCTGGCATGTCCTTGAAGTTCATGCCGTAGAGGCTAAAGATCACCGTCGGGATCGCCAGAATCGCCCCCCAGCCCGCCAGCCGCTGTACCACCTCATTCTGCCGCACCGACACCAGCGCCAGATTGACGTGGGTGGCGTTGGTCAGCATCTCGCGCATGTCATCGGTCATGGTGATCGCCTGATTGGCATGGTCTTGCACGTCGCGCATGTAGGCGTGCAGCTCCTCCGGCAGCAGCCCGTCGTGGTGACGCAGCTGGCCACAGATGTCCTGCATCGGCACCGCCGCGTTGCGTAGCGAGAGCAGGTGGCGGCGCAGGTGGTAGACCTGTCGCACCGCCTTCTGGTCAAACTCGGTCTTGAACATGCGTGACTCAATCTCGTCAAACTGGCTGGAGAACTCAGTGACGATGGAGAGGTAGTTGTCCACCACGAAGTCGAGTACGCAGTACAGCCCGTAGCCGGGGCCGAGCGCCAGCTGCTCCGGGCACTGCTCGGCGTGGTGGCGCACGTCGGCATAGCTGGAGGAGGCGCCGTGGCGCACGGTGATCAGGAAGTTTTTGCCATAGAAGATGTGGGTCTCGCCATACTCAATCCGCTCGCGGATCTTCTGGGCGGTCTGCACCACGATAAAGAAGGTGTCGCCATACTGCTCAATCTTGGGCCGCTGGTGGGCGGTCAGCGCATCCTCAATCGCCAGATCGTGCAGGCCGAACTCGCGCTGGATGTGGCGCAGGTAGTCATCCTCTGGCTGCCATAGCCCCAGCCAGATAAAGGTCTCCGGCTCCGCCAGCATCTGGCTGATGTTGTCGGAGGTCACCTCACCAACCGGCTTGCCCTGCCGATAGGCCATGCTTTTTACTACCTGATCCTTGGGATGCTGTTTGTCGTCTGAAGGGTGCATAACGTCCTGTCTCTTACTGAAAAATTTCTTCAAGGATAGACAATGTCACGCGCTGCGGCGGTAGGAATCCGCCGCAAATTGACAGGATCAGGAGGCGGCAGCGGGCAGCAGCAGGGCGCTCAGCGCCTCCGGCAGCATCGGCCGCGCCAGATGGAAGCCCTGCGCCAGATTGCAGCCGAAATCGCGCAGGTAGGCGAGGGTGGCGGCATTCTCCACCCCCTCGGCCACCACCACATAGTGCAGCATATGCAGCATGTTGATGGTCTGCTCGACAATCAGGCGGCTGTTGGGATCCTGTTCGAGTGGCCGGATCAGCGACTGATCCAGCTTGATCACCTCGACCGGGATCTTCTTTAGGTAGGTGAGGTTGCTGTGGCCGCTGCCAAAGTCATCCAGCGCCAGCACGAAGCCCTCGGACTTCAGGCGGAACAAACAGGCCAGCGCCACCGGGCAGTCGAGGATCCTCTGCGTCTCCAGACACTCCAGCTCCAGATCGGCCGGCGTCAGGTCGTGGCGCGCCAGTTGCGCCAGCAGCCGCTCGACAAAGTCCGGCTCGCCAAAGTTGCTGACCGCCACGTTGACCGCCACCGGCAGGGTGATGCCCAAATCGCGCCACTGGCGGATCTGCCGCAGCGCCTGACCAATCACCCACTCGGTCAGCGGGCGAATCAGGGTGGTGTTCTCCGCCAGCGGCACGAACTGCGCCGGGGAGAGCGCGCCAAACTCCGGGTGCTGCCAGCGCAGCAACGCCTCGGCCCCGACCGCCTGGCCGCTCTGCACATCAAATTTCGGCTGGTAGACCAGATAGAGGCCAGTGTCGCGGTCAAGGCACTCCACCAGATCGCTCAGCAGGCGGAAGGCCATGCGCTGCGCCAGATCGGTCTCCTTCTGGTAGGGCAGCACGCGCTCATACTGGTTGATGGCGTCATGCAGCGCGCTCATCGCCTGCCGCAGCACCCGTTGCGGGTCTTGCACCGGCAGCGAGAAATCCACGTAGCCGATATGCGGCTCCAGCCGGATCGGCACCGGCAGCGTCAGCGCGCCCTGAATGGTGTCAACGCAGTGCAGCAGCGTCTCCAGCACTGCCTCCCGGTGCGCGGCTGGCACCCACAGGGCAAAGCGGCCAGTGGCGACGCAGTAGAGCTTTTCACGGAAGTCGAACGTCTTGCGCAGGTAGTGGCCAATGTCACGCAGCATCTGCTCCAGCACCGGCAGGCCCAGCGAACGCCCCATCTCGTAGGCGTAGGTGATCTCGATGCAGTCCACCAGAATCAGCACCCCCTGCGCTGGCGCGCCATTGAGCTCGCGCAGATCCTCAATCAGCCGCTGGCGGTTGGGGAGGCAGGTCACCCCATCCACCAGCCCGATAGCACTGCGCGACTGCAACAGCGCCATCACCACCGTCGCCATCTCCTGCAACGTGCGACACTGCGCCGGCGTGAACGCGCGCGGCTGGTAGTCAATCACGCACAGGCTGCCGATGGCGACCCCACTGGCGGTATTCAGCGGCGCACCCGCATAGAAGCGCAGCGGCTGGGCCGCATTCGCCAGCGGCAGGTGGCGGAAACGCGCGTCGAGTTGGGTGTCCGGGCAGACCAGTACCCCGTCATGGTTCAGGGTGTGGAGGCAGAAGGCGTCCTCTTTGTCGGTCTCATCCAACGGGAAGTTGGTCTTGGCCTTGATCAACTGCCGGTCGGCGGTGATCAGGGTCACCAGACTGGTGGGCATGTCGAGCAGCTTGCAGGTCAGGCTGGTGATTTTGTTAAGGATTTCGTCTTGCGACATGTCAAGGATTTGCAGCTCTTTCAGTGCCTGCAAGCGTTGCTGTTCATCCTGACTTGAGGGGGTAGACATGAGCGATACCTTAAGGGCTGTGAACTCCTCATTACAGACATTTCTTTAAAAAAGACAACAAGTAATGACAAATAAATTCCAAAAGTCTGCAATAAACAAAATTCCCCCGATTTAATCCGGTGGACTGGCGCTGCCGCACGCAACAAGGGCTGTGTTTACAGCCGTTTACTCATGTTATAGCCCGTCAGCTGGAAGTCGCACGCCTCATACAGGTGGCGCGCACGCGGGTTGTCTGCTGCCACCCGCAGGCGCATCTCCGCCACGCCCGCCGCCCGCAGGTGTGCCTCCAGTTCTGCCAGTGCCCGGCGGCCATGCCCCTGCCCACGGCAGTGCGGCAGCACCATAAAGTCCATGATAAAGGCGTTGGTCTCATTCTGCTGATACCAGAGATAGCCGACCACCGCCCCGGCTTCCTCCAGCGTCAGCAGCTGCTGGTGCGCGGTGGCGATGCCGTGGGGCAGCACGCTGGTCAGGGCGTGGCGCGCCTCTGCCTGCGCCCGCTCCGCCGCATAGCCATAGTTGGCTTGCAGATCCTCGGCGTAGTCCGCGACAAAATAGATTGCCCACTGGTCAAACTCGGTTGGGGTCATGGTGCGCAGCATCGGTGCCTCTTCTTTCAGGGGGAGATAGGGGTAGTTTGCCGTCTCGCTTGGCGAAATGCCGCCTATTTTCGCGGCATTCAGCACAGGCTGGGCGAAAAAAACGGTTGCCAGCCTTTCCCTCGCGCTAAAGTCATGCATATACTGTATAAAAAACCAGTATATATGGAGTTAAGTGATGGACGTTTATCGCGCCATGACCGAACCACCGGTGGCAGAGACGCCGCTGTTCCAGGACAGCGTGCCCGCGGGCTTCCCCAGCCCGGCCCAGGATTACGTTGCGCGACGCCTCGATCTCAATGAGATGTGCGTGACGCACCCGGCCGCCACCTATTTTGTCCGCGCCACGGGCGAGTCGATGGTGGACGCCGGCATTTTCGAGGGATCGCTGTTGGTGGTTGACCGCAGCCTGGAGGCGCGCCACGGTGACATCGTGATCGCCGCAGTCTCCGGTGAGTACACCGTCAAGCGGCTCTGCCTGCATCCGCAGGTGCGGCTGGAGCCGATGAACCCGGCGTTCCCCAGCATCGTGCTACAGGATGAGGACTCAGTGGAGCTGTTCGGCGTGGTCACCTACACGTTGCGCGGCCTGCGCTGAAAAAACGGGCGGCCCATGGGCCGCCCGTTGCGTCTCTGCCTATGTGCGCCGTGCCTCAGGCGCAGCGCTCAAGGGCGATTGGCACGTTTTTGTAGGCCGGGATGCCGCTCTCCTCATCGTGGCTGTTGAGGGGCACCAGCACGTTGCCCTCCGGGTAGTAGGTGGCGACCGAGCCGGGCGCCATGTCATACACCACCACCGTCAGGTTATCCATGCGCCGCTCCGGCGACGGCTGGCCGTTGGCGTCCAGCGCAATCACGTTCACCTTGTCGCCCACCCGCAGCTGGCGGCTCTCCGCCTCATCCGCATTAATAAACAGCACGTCACGCCGGCCGGTCACGCCGCGGTAGCGGTCATTCAGGCCATACAGCGTGGTGTTGTACTGGTCATGGCTGCGCAGGGTGGTCAGCACCAGCTCATGCCCCTGCGCCGAGCGTGGGTCTTCGTTGATCCCCTCCATCACCAAAAAGTTGGCCTTGCCGGAGGGGGTGTTCCACTTGCGCTCCGAGGCGGCGTTGTAGAGCCGGAAACCGCCGGGCTTCATGATGCGCTGGTTGTAATCCTTGAAGGCCGGGAACACTGACTCGATGGCATCACGGATAAAGTGGTAGTCCGACACCAGCTTGTCCCACGGCACCACGCTGTTGGGCAGTGAAGCCTTCGCCAGCGCCGCCACCAGATTGGGTTCCGAGCGCAGGTGCGGCGAAACCGGCTCCAGCGAGCCGCGCGAGGCGTGCACCATCGACATGGAGTCCTCGACCGTCACCGACTGGTCGCCGGAGCGCTGGGTATCGCGCTCGGTGCGGCCAATTACCGGGAACAGGTAGGTGTGCTTGGCCACCGCCAGGTGGGAGCGGTTGAGTTTGGTCGCCATATGTACCGCCAGATCGAGCTTGCGCATCGCCTCAAAGCAGACTTCCGGGTCGGGCATTGCCACCGGCAGGTTACCGCCGAGGCAGAACAGCGCCTTGGACTTGCCCTCGCGCATGGCGTGGATGGAGGCGATGGCGCCGTGGCCATGCTTGGTGGGTGGCTTGAAGCCAAAGGTGCGCTCGATGCCATCGAGCAGATCCTGATTAGGGATCTCGGTGATGCCCACCGTGCGGTCGCCCTGCACGTTGGAGTGGCCGCGCAGCGGGCAGATGCCAGCGCCCTTTTTGCCGATGTTGCCGCGCATCAGCAGCAGGTTCGCCAGCTGTTGCACGTTCTTAGTGCCGTATTGATGCTGGGTGATGCCCATGCCGTAGCAGAGGATGGTGCGCTCGGCGCGGGCGTAGAGCCGCGCGACGTGCAGGATGTCCTTGTGGCTCAGGCCGGAGACGCGCTCAATGTCAGCCCAAGCGGTGGCCTGCACATCCGCCTTCAACGCCTCGAAGCCCTCGGTGTGCTCACGGATGAATGCCTCATCAATCACCCCCGGTTCGCCCTTGCTCAGTGCCTCGTCATGCAGCGCCAGCAGGGACTTCATGATCCCCTTGACCATCGCCGCATCGCCGCCGACCCGCACCTTGTAGTAGGTGGAGGAGAGGCGGGTGGAGCTGAGGGTCAGCATCTCCAGCGGGCTTTGCGGTGAGGTGAAGCGCTCCAGCCCGCGCTCCTGCAACGGGTTGAAGGCGATGATGGTGCCGCCGCGTTTCGCCACCTCGCGCAGGGTGCCGAGCATCCGTGGGTGGTTGGTGCCGGGGTTGTGGCCGATGCACAGCACCAGATCGCAGTGGTCGAAATCCTCTAGCTCCACCGTGCCCTTGCCGACGCCAATCGAAACTGGCAGGCCGACGCTGGTCGGCTCATGGCACATGTTCGAGCAGTCGGGGAAGTTGTTGGTGCCATACTCGCGTGCGAACAGCTGGTAGAGGAACGCCGCCTCATTGGAGGCGCGGCCGGAGGTGTAGAACTCCACGCTGTCCGGGTCGTCGTAGCCCTGCATCAGCGCGCCAATCTCACTGAAGGCGGTCTCCCATTCGATGGCCTGATAGGTGTCGCTCTCGGCATGGTACTTCATCGGATGGGTCAAACGGCCCTCATTCTCCAGGTTGAAGTCATTGCGCTCCCACAGCTCCTTCACCGGGTGCGCGGCGAAAAACTCCGGGGTGGCGCGCTTTTTGGTCGCTTCCCAGGAGACCGCCTTCGCGCCGTTCTCACAGAACTCAAACGAGGAGGTGTGGAGCGGATCGGGCCAGGCGCAGCCGGGGCAGTCGAACCCCTGCGGCTGGTTGACCTTGAACAGGGCGATCACATCCTGCTTCACTGACATCTGCCCACGGATGGCGTCTGCCACCGCCTTCAGCGCGCCCCAACCGCCAGCGGAACCGCCGTAGGGGGCAATGCCAATCGCGCCATTTTTCTGTTTCATGTTATTCCTCTCTCACACATGCTTGCCAAACCAGTAAGAAAAATTGTAGTTCATGGCGCTAAAAGCGCGCGGTAACCGGTAAACGGCGCCCAATGCTTAAGCGGGCGGCAAGGGTGGTGGGCGAGGGTGGTTGAACCCGGTGAGATTTGTTACCGTGGCAACATCTTCGCGCGCCAGACCGGCCGCATCCCCCCGACGACACAGGGAACGTATGGAACTGACCATAGCCAATGGCCTGCGAGCCACCCCCCTTCGCCGCTGGCCCCTGCTGGGCCTGGCGGCCCTGCTGGCGCTGGCTGGCTGCACCAGCAAAAAAAGCCCGGAGGCACCGGTCATGCGCCCGGCCGAGGTGCGCGCGCAGGTGGTGCGGTTGATGCCGCCCTCCGCCGCCGATCGGCAGGGTTGGGCCACCGACATCGTCGCCGCCTTCAGCGCCCAGCAACTGACACCCAGCGCCGCCAACCTCTGCGCGGTGCTGGCGGTGACGGAACAGGAGTCCAATTTTAAGGCAGATGCCCCGGTGGCCGGGCTGGGCAACATCGCGTGGAAAGAGATTGAGCGCCGCGCTGGCGAGCGCCACATTCCGGCGTTTGTGGTGCGTACCGCGCTGCTGATCCCCTCGTCGAATGGCAAGTCCTACAGCGAGCGGCTCGACAAGGTGCGCAACGAGAAGGAGCTGAGCGACATCTTCGATGACTTTATCGGCATGGTGCCGATGGGGCAGCGGCTGTTTGGCAGCCTCAACCCGGTGCACACCGGCGGGCCGATGCAGGTGAGCATCGCCTTCGCCGAGGCGCACGCGCGCGGCTACCCCTATCCGGTGAAGGGCACCATCCGTCAGGAGGTGTTCAGCCGCCGTGGGGGGATCTACTTTGGCACCCTGCACCTGCTGGGCTACCCGGTGGACTATTCGCAGCCGCTCTACCGCTTCGCCGACTTCAACGCGGGCTGGTACGCCAGCCGCAACGCCGCCTTCCAGCAGGCGGTGAGCCGGCTCAGCGGCATTCCGCTGGCGCTGGACGGCGACCTGATCCGCTACGGCAGCGATGAAGCCAGCGCCACCGAACTGGCGGTACGCACCCTCAGTGCGCGGCTGGATCTCAGCGAGCGCGCCATCCACCGCGCGCTGGAGCAGGGCGAACAGCCGGACTTCGCCGAGAGCACGCTCTACCGCCGCCTCTACGCGCTGGCCGACCAGCAGAACGGCAAGCCGGTGCCGCGCGCCATCTTGCCGGGCATCAAGCTGGAAAGCCCGAAGATCACCCGCAACCTGACCACCGCGTGGTTCGCCCAGCGGGTGGACGCGCGCTACCAGCGCTGCATGGCAAAGGCCACAGGTAGCTAATCGCCACGGGTGGCGATCGCCTAAGCTGTAACAACATTCCTAACACCGAGAGAGCTTATGTCACAACCAACCAGCATGACCTTTATTGCCATCCCGCAGACCGGCGGGCCGGAAGTGTTGCAACCACAGAGTGCGCCAGTGCCGCAGCCAGCGGACGGCGAGCTGTTGGTGAAGGTGCACGCGGCGGGCATCAACCGCCCGGACGTGCTCCAGCGCGCGGGCCTCTACCCGATGAAACCGGGCATGAACCCGGTGCCGGGGCTGGAGATTGCTGGCGAGGTGGTGGCGGTCGGGGCGAATGTCATCCGCTATGCGGTGGGTGACCGCGTCTGCGCCCTGACCAACGGCGGCGGCTACGCCGAGTACTGCACCGTGCCCGCCACGCAGGCGCTGCCGGTGCCAGAGGGCATGTCGATGGTGCAGGCCGCCGCCATTCCAGAGACCTTCTTTACCGTCTGGGCCAACCTGTTCGCAATGGGCAACGCCAAGGCCGGCGACCGGGTGCTGATCCACGGCGGCACCAGCGGCATCGGCACCACCGCGCTGATGCTCTGCCGCGCATGGGGCATTGAGGCTTACGCCACCGCTGGCAGCGCGGAGAAGTGTGAGGAGATCCGCGCGCTGGGGGCGACCGCCATCAACTACCGCGAGCAGGATTTCGCCGAGGCGATCCAGCAGCACACCGGCGGCAAGGGCGTGGACGTGATCCTCGACATCATGGGCGGGCCATACGTTGAGCGTAACATCGCCTCGCTGGCGCAATGTGGTCGGCTGGTGATCATTGGCTTCCTCGGCTCCGCCGTCGCCAAGGAGATCAACATCCTGCCGATCCTCGCCAAACAGGCCATCATCACCGGCTCGCTGCTGCGCTCACGCACTGCGGAGCAGAAGGGCGAAATCGCCGACGCGCTCTCCCAGCACGTCTGGCCGCTGCTCGCCAAAGGCGAGTGCCTGCCGATGGTGGACAAAACCTACCCACTGCGCGACGTCGCCGACGCCCACCGCCGCATGGAGAACGGTGAGCACATCGGCAAGATTGTGCTGACGGTAGGGGAGTAACGCCCCGATGCCCTTAGGGATTTACGCTGACCTTAAGGGCAACCCGTTGCGGCACCACATTGCCGTCAATCAGCCATAGTTCGCCCTCCACTGCCTGTTTAGGGGGCGTCAATACCTCTAACCGCAGGAGGCGGGCGGACTGATCAAGCGTGATGCGCAGAACCTCGGCAGGCAGCGCTTTATCTTGCCACTGCACGCTAAAGGGGGGCTTGCCACCGCTGATGGCGATCTGCATGCTTTCGGTTTTGGACAAGATAACGTGCTGGTTAAGCACGGTGAGGGGCTGAACCACGGTGTTAGCCGACAGGCAGGAGGTGTCTGATACCCCCGCCAAATTCACCTGTTCTTCCAGGTTTTTGTTAAGGGTGATTAGGGCATTTTTAACGGTTTGTTGTTCTTCATATTTCAGACCGCCGCATTCTGGTCTTTCTTTGTCGCCATCTTCGGGATCGCGCCCAGCCGAATCTAGTTGAGATTGATTGGCATCATTCTTCATCGTCGTTGCAAACCCCATCACTACCGCCAGGCCACTCTGGGCCGCCTGAAGCACCGCTTGTGGATTGGGGTTAGCGCTTAGCAGTTGCAGGTTCAGCGCATTGATCACCTGGTTGCGTGCATCCAGCAATTTCGCGGCAAATACTCCATCATTGAGTGAGACACCATCCAGGGTATTTTGCAGTTGCGCCTTGAGCTCTGTGGTCTCTTCACAATTGTCTTTTTGGTTTTTTAAATAGGTCTGCGCCTGATCATAGGCCGCTACAAGGTGGGTGCCGCGTGTGGCAAGGCAGACCAGCGCCACATTGGCCCCTAGATAAGCCCCCTCTACCGTGGTCGGGAAGAACAGCGTATTGGCACCGTAGGCGGCGGCGGCACTCAGCGCCAGCACCTGCGAGCTGGAGGACGTTAACGAGGCCCCGGTCGCCAGCCCACCCGCCAGCCCCAGCGTTAAGGCATAGGTGGTAAGATTAAGCGCACGGTTGGTGATGGTACGCCCATTCAGCCGGTAGGTAACGTCATCAATGGTTCCTTGGATACTTGTTACGCTTTTCTGGGTATTTATGAGTGATTTTTTCTCTTGCGCTTCGGTCATCTGTTCTACTGATAATAGTGGCGCGACCTCAAGCGGAATATAGGGCTTAAAGTAGTCGGCGCAGGCCGGGAGCAGCATCACCAGCAGCATGGCATAACGCGGAAAAGGCATCGTTGTTTTCATTGTTAAATACCTTGTTCAGAGATATGGAATATCCTGTGCAACACGTTCATTGCACATAATTAGCCCGCGGGTAAGTTGAACCGTTTTATACTGAGGTGCCGGTAGCACTCCTTAATAAAAGAGGAGGGAGGGTATTTACAATCCACCGTAATACTCTTCAATAGTAGAACAGGCCAGTACCCGCCGTAATTTTTTATTTCTTAGCAAAGAAATAAAAAGCGTGGTTAATTTTGGGCTGCTGGCTGATAAAGCGCAGCGGCTGGCCTCCCCTGTTCAATCTATGTGAGCGCCATCATGAAAACAGAACCCGCGTTACCGCATTTTTGCCTCTGGCTTGGCCTGTTACCCTTTATGCTCTTTTCCCTACTGCTCTCCGCGCCGCTGGCCAGTGCGCAGGCTGGGGAAACCATGATCATCACCGTTTACAGTGACGGTAAGGCTTGCCCAAATCACTGTGATGCCCATGTCGTATTTAATAATAAGCATAATGGGACTCTGAACGCCTTTTTACCCGGTCAGAAACCCGGTGTTATCAAGGATTGTATAGATGGCCAACGTTGTCGTATCTGCTTTGATGCCCAAGGAGACCACTGTATGAATGTAATGTATAGGAAGGGGGGGCCAGCAATAAATAGATTCGACTTTACGCCGGCTTTTATTAATGAGTATTGCGATGGCAGGGAGGTTCCGCCTGAATTGGGTCACTTCTGCAAGAACCTAAAGCCTAACTCGCGTACTTTCCGGTCAAGTATTAACTGTATTAAGCAGCCTCAGCATGAGCGGTGTCGGGAAATAATGGCGCAGGCGGAGCAGCGTCAACAAGCTGATACCGTAATCTATGACAGGTGCATAAAATTAACTGAGGAAGAATTCAATAAACACGTCGGCCCGGCTGAACAGCGTAAACTCAACTGTGCCTATGCAGAAAATAAAGTCAATAAAAAATGGGACACACTACAGCCAGGCGCCTGCTATAAAGGCACCTACGTCGGCAAAGATGGTATGGACTGCTGTACAGGCCAGCCAGAGATTGACCAACCCTTTGGTAATGAGTGCAAGCCTTTCTACCTGACACCTTAATGCCTCAGGTTATCACCACGCCCGGCAAAGTTATCCACTTTTTCTGTGGATAAATAGGCCATCAGGGTGTGGGTAAGCGGTGAGAAGAGCATACTTGTCCCCCGGCAAGCCCCATTTGGCGCGGCTTGCCGGGCTTTTCCATCCGCCATCCGGTTATCCCATCCCCATGAAATCCCCGTGTTTAAAATTCAGCCAGTTGGCGGAGGGTTGCCGATCTCCAGCGGAAGCAGATCGGGGGATTTGATCTCCTTGAGCACAAAGGAGGTCTCCATCTCCTTGATGCCCGGCAGCCGGCGAATGACTGTCATGGCGAACTCTGAATATTGGTCAAGGTCGCGCGCCACCACCTGCAACAGGAAATCGGCGCTGCCGCCGGTGGCGTAGCAGGCGATCACCTGCGGCAACTGCTGCACCTCGTGCTCAAAACGGCTGGCCTCCTGCTCGCTATGGCTGTCAATCTTGATGCGGATAAACGCCAGAATGCCCAGCCCAAGCCGTTTGCGATCCAGCGCCGCGCGGTAACCCTGAATCACCCCTGCCTCCTCAAACTGCCGTACCCGCCGCCAACAGGGGGAGGGGGCCATACCAGCGTGCTCCGCCAGCTCCTGATTGGTGACGCGCCCGTCGGTTTGCAGGCGCGCCAGCAGCCGCACATCTTTGCGATCCAGCTTCATGAAAGGATTTTCCCAGTAAGACGTTAAATAGGGTTATCCCTACCATAATTCAGTGTTACAGGGGAGAGAAAGGAAATTTTTACCCGGCGGCGACGGCTACAATGGCCCCTTCACCACAAGGAGGAAGAGGATGAATGATTATCGTGTAGCCATTGTTATCAACCCGGTGCTGCCGCTGGGGCTGGTGGCGAACACCGCCGCCACGCTGGCGGCCGGGCTGGGGGCGCGCCATCCGCAGTTGCTGGGCGGCCAGTTGGCGGAGGGGAGCGGGCTGCTGCTCGACCTCAGCGCCAAACTGCCGGTGCCGATTTTGCAGGCGGACGCCGACACCCTCCGCGCGCTGTGGCAGCGCAGTGAGGGGGCGAACGCCATCAAGGCGGTGGCGGTGTTCCCGGCTTTCGCCCGCCAGCTGCACAACTTCGATGACTACCGGCAGCAGCTGCCGGAGCGTCGGCTGGCGGAGGAGGCGCTGGACGGCATCGCCTTCTGCGGCCCGAAAAAGTGGGTCACCTCCTCACCGGCGCGCTCAAGCTGCTGCGCTAAATCATGCGCAGCAGGCAGGCGCTCAGCCACAGCCCCAGCCCAAACACCAGATGGGTGAGCAGGCTACGCCACCGCGCCACGGCGGGGGCCGGCAGCTTCGCGCCCGCGATGCCCAGCCCCCAGGCCGGTTGCATCACCAGCCACGGGGCGGCCAGCGCCAGCAGGCCCGCCAGCAGCGCTGGGCCGGGGTCGGGGCCGCCAGCCAGCCCGGCCCGGCCACGCCCACCAGCGCCAGCGCGAACGCCATGCCAATCCCATAGTGCAGCAGCCAGCCGAGTGGCCGCTCACCCCGTTCCGGCGCGGCAGCGGGCAGGGCGGTACGGCAGAACTGGCCGCGTGCCATGCCCACCGCCCAGCGCCCCACCAGCGCGTAATCCAGCGACGGCGTGGCAAACAGCCGACGTTGCACCAGCGCCCATACATCCATTATCAGCGTCGCGCCAGCTCCCACGGCCAGCGTAGGTAACAGCAGATCCATCAGTACACTCCTGATCAGGGCCGGACGGCCTCCCGCCCGGCGTGGTAGAGTGCGCCATTCTGCAACTTCATCTTCACTTGAGGTCAAGCATGGAACTCGATATTGGCGAGGTAACGGCACAGAGCGGGGTGACGCCCGCCACGCTGCGCTTTTATGAGGCACAAGGGCTGATTCGCCCGGTGGGGCGGCGCGGCCTGCGGCGGCAGTACCACCCCAATGTGCTGCAACGGCTGGCGCTGATTGCGCTCGGCCAGCAGGCGGGGTTTTCACTACGGGAGATAGCCGGGATGCTGGGGCAGGGCGCGGAGGCGGCGCTGGATCGCGCCCAGCTGGCGGCCCGCGCCGATGAGGTGGATCAGCAGATCCAGCGTCTGATGGCGGTGCGCGATGGCCTGCGGCACGTTGCCGCCTGCCCGGCCCCGGCGCACATGGCCTGCCCGGCGTTCCAGCAATTATTGCGCGCGGCGCAGGTGCGACAGCGCAAGGGGCGTTAGCGCGCCGCGTCGCGCCATGCCGCCAGAATCGCCTCGGTGCCCTTCACCTGCGGGACGGGTACGCCACTCAGGTTGGCCCACACCTCGTTGTGCTGGGCGATCAGCTGCGGCGCGGTGACATGGCGGCGGTCAGCGGTGGTGTGGGCATCCTCAGCAACGGTAAAACGGTAGCCAAGGCTGGCTCCCACCTTAATGGTGGTATCCACGCAGTAGTCGGTGGCGCAGCCGCACACCGTCAGCTGGTTGACCCCCAGTTGGTCAAGCAACGCTGCCAGCCCGGTCTGCCAGAAGGCATCACAGGCGGTTTTGTTCAGGCTGAGGGCGTCCGCCGGGCGGTGGAGGTCAGGCAGCAGATCCCAGGCGAGGGTGCCGCGCACCATCGCGCCCTCCTCATGCTGGATAAACAGCGTCCTGTCAGCGGCGCGCGTCAGCTGGTTGATGCGCGCCACCCGGTTGGCGACGTCGTAGCGCGGCTGGGCGAACACCCCATTTTGCATATCAATGACCATTACCAGATTCATAGGCTCTCCTTGTCGATGTCGCCCCATTCTGGCACAGGGGGCGAGCGGCAGTCAGGTGAAACCTGCGCCTTGCCGCCGCGGGCGCACCATGCTGAAATCAGGCTGAATCGCCTAACCGGTAACTCTCATCATGAAAACTGATATCAAGAATCTGGATCTCAACTTGCTGAAGGCGCTGGACGCGCTGCTGGATGAGCGCAGCGTGACGCGTGCCGCCGAGCGGCTGTCGCTGACCCAGCCTGCGGTGAGTGGCATGTTGACCCGCCTGCGGGAGTGCTTCAACGATCCGCTGTTCAGCCGGGCGCAACGCGGCATGGTGCCGACCCTGCGGGCGCTGGAGCTGGCCGCGCCGGTAAAGCAGATCCTGAGCGAGGCGGAGGCGCTGTTGCAGCCGCGCGCCTTTGACCCGGCACAGGCGCAGATGACCGTGACCCTCGCCGCCACCGACTATGCGCTGAAAGCGGTGGTTGCGCCGCTGATCGCCCGGTTGCGCCCGCTGGCACCGGGCATCCGGGTGGCGGTGGTATCGGTGGAGGAGGCGCGGCTGCCGGGCCAGCTAGAGCGCGGCGACGTCGCGCTGGCGCTGGTGACGCCCGAGACGGTCGCGCCTGACCTGCACGCCCGCGACCTGTATGACGAGGAGTATGTCTGCATGATGCGCGCCGATCACCCGGACGCCGCGCGCCCGCTGACGCTGGATCGCTTCTGCGCCCTTGAGCATGTGCTGGTCTCCCACAGCGGGCAGACGTTTCAGGGCGCGACTGATGCCGCGCTGGCCGCGCTCGGCCGCCGTCGGCAGGTGGTGGCGGCGGTCAACAGCTTCCTGATGCTGCCGGAGATGCTGCGCATCAGCGATCTGGTGGCTGTCACGCCGCGTCGGCTGGCGGCAGGAACGGCGGGCATGGCGATCATGCCGCCGCCGCTGCCGATTCCCGGCTTCACCAAGACGCTGGCCTGGCACGAGCGCAGCCACCGCGATCCCGGCCAGCGCTGGCTGCGCGCCCAGATCTACGCCCTGTTTGACTACCAGGCGACGCAGATCTTGCCGAAGTGCTCACCGCTCTCCTGATAGCGGAACGCCTCCGGCAACGCCTCGAAGGGGAACACCTTGTCAATCACCGGGCGCAGGCCGGTCTGGTTCATCGCGCTGACATACTGCTGCTGCTGGCGGCGGTTGCCGACAATCAGCCCCTGAATGCGCGCCTGCTTGCCCATCAGCGCCGCGGTGGGAATGGTGCCCTCCACGCCGGTCAACACGCCAATCTGCGCGATCTGCCCACCAATCCGCACCGCCTGAATCGACTGCGCCATGGTGTTCGGGCCGCCCACCTCAATCACCTGCTCAACGCCGTGGCCGCCTGCCAGCTGAAAAGCGACGCGCCCCCACTCCGGCTCGGTGCGGTAGTTGATCACCTCATCCGCCCCCAGCGCACGGGCGCGCGCCAACTTCTCATCGGAGGAGGAGGTGATGATCACCCGCGCGCCCATGCTCTTGGCAATCTGCAACGCGGTGATGGAGACGCCGCCGGTGCCGAGCGCCAGCACCGTGTCACCGGCTTTTAGCTGCCCCTCCACCACCAGCGCGCGCCAGGCGGTCAGGCCGGAGGTGGTAAGGGTGGCGGACTCCTCATGGCGCCAGCCGGTGGGCGCGAGGGTGAAGTGGTCGGCGGGCCGCACCACATACTCGGCGGCGAAGCCGTGCGCACCATCCCCCGGCGTGCGGGCGAAGCTGCCCGCCTCATCGTGCGGCAGGCCATCCTGCCACTGCGGGAAGAAGCAGGAGACCACGTGATCGCCCACGCGGAACGCCGTGACGCCTTCGCCCACCGCCTCCACCACGCCCGCGCCATCGGCCATCGGGATGCGGCCATCCTCGGTGGGGATGGAGCCGTTGGCGACCAGCAGGTCATGGTAGTTGAGGGAGGTGGCGTGAATCGCCACGCGGATCTCGCCGGCACCGGGCGCACCGGGATCGGGCAGGTCGGTTAGGGTCAGGCGGTCAAGGCCGCCGCGGGCAGGGACAATAAAGGCTTTCATGCTGGCTCCTATTTTGGACAGTGACGCCCCTTAGTGTAGACCCCCACGCCCGCTGGCGCAGCAATAGGCTTACAGTTCAACAGCATCCCAAGCCGCGCATTTAAAAATCCCTGTCTATACTGATGAATAGCGCCGCACCGGCCCGCCAGGAGAGAGATGCGTGAACAGGAAGATGATGCGGGCTGCGGCCCTGGCCCTTGGCCTGCTGCCGCTGGCGGGACAGGCCCATGACTTTGTCGCTGGCCAGCGGGTCGCGCCGGTGGGCGTGGCGGATCGCGGCGAAGTGCTGTGGCAGCAGGAGGCGTTTCGCTACCAGCAGTGGAACAGCGCGCAGCTCACCGGCAAGGTGCGGGTGGTGCTGCACATCGCCGGACGGCTGTCGGCGAAGGAGATGAACCGCGCGGTGATTGAGGCGATCCAGCAGGCGAATTTGCCGCACGATCGCTACCAGACCACCACCATTGTCAACACGGATGACGCCATCCCCGGCAGTGGGATCTTTGTGCGCAACAGCATTGAGGCGAGCAAAAAGGTCTCCCCCTGGTCACAGTTCGTGATTGATGACCGGGGCGCGGCCCAGCGTGCTTGGCAACTGCGGCAGGGCGGCTCGGCGGTGGTGGTGCTGGATGCCGACGGGCGCACGCGCTTTGCGAAGGACGGGGCGCTGACGCCCGCTGAGGTGCAACAGGTGATGAGCCTGTTGCAGCAGCTGCTGGGCTAGCGCCGGGCAAGGGCGAGGGTGTGGCCAGGCAGTTGCCGCATTCACACTCTTCGATTATGGTCAATAAATAACCAACGCGGGAAACCAGGGATAGCCACGATGAATGCGAACGCCGAAACTTTACGTCAGGACAGCGAACTGCGGGCGATGCGCGATGCGTTGCAGGCCCGCCTCGACCAACTGTTGCCGGCCGGCGACGAGCGCGATCTGGTCAGCGCCGCGATGCGCGAGGGCACACTGGCCCCGGGCAAGCGCATCCGCCCGCTGCTGATGTTGCTGGCGGCCAGCGATCTGGGCTGTGACGCCCGCCAGCCCGGCCTGATGGATCTGGCCTGCGCCGTGGAGATGGTACATGCCGCCTCGCTGGTGCTCGATGATATTCCCTGCATGGACAACGCGCTGCTGCGGCGCGGCCGCCCCACCATCCACCGCCAGTATGGCGAGAGCGTGGCGATTTTGGCCGCCGTGGCGCTGCTCAGCCGCGCCTTTGGCGTGGTGGCCGCCGCCCACGGGCTGTCGGGCGTCTGTCGGGCGCAGGCGGTGGCGGAGCTTTCGACGGCCGTCGGGATGCAGGGGCTGGTGCGCGGCCAGTTCCAGGATTTAAGCGAGGGGGGGCAGGCGCGCAGCGCCGAGGCGATCTCCACCACCAACGATCTCAAGACCAGCATGTTGTTCTGCGCCACCTTGCAGATGGCGGCGATCGCCGCCGGGGCCTCTGCCGCGGTGCGCCAGAAGCTGCGCTGCTTCGCGCAGGATCTCGGGCAGGCGTTCCAATTGCTGGATGATTTGGCCGACGGGCTGGCTGGCACCGGCAAGGATCTCCATCAGGATGCCGGCAAGTCCACGCTAGTGGCGATGCTGGGCGCGGAGGTGGTGCACCAGCGCCTGCGCGACCACCTGCGCAGCGCCGACGAGCATCTGGCCTACGCCTGCGATCAGGGCATGGCGACGCGGCGCTTTATGCACGCGTGGTTCGGCCAGCAACTGGCGATGATGGGGTGACGCCCCGCGCCTTTCCCGTTTTCCCACTGTTTTGGGCCAACTCGTCCCCCTTTTCCCGCCTGATGGCGTGCCCGATTGCCCGGCAAGGAGTGAACGCTGGGCGGTTATGACGTGGTTTCACTGACCGGAGAATCAATGAAGGACGCAAACCTGATTCAACGTAAAAACGATCATCTGGACATTGTGCTAAAGCGCCCCGCGGCGGCCGCGCGGTGCGGCACCGGCTTTGAGCGCTGGCGCTTTGAGCACTGCGCGCTGCCGGAGCTGGATCTGGATGCGATTGACCTCAGTGCCTCGCTGTTTGGCCGGTCGCTGCGCGCGCCGCTGCTGATCAGTTCAATGACCGGCGGGGCCAGCCGGGCGCGTGACATCAACCGCCACCTGGCGGAGGCGGCGCAGACGCTGGGGTTGGCGATGGGCGTCGGCTCGCAGCGGGTGGCGCTGGAGAGCGACGGCGACTGGGGGCTGACGCGCGAGCTGCGCGAGCTGGCCCCGGATATCCCGTTGCTGGCTAACCTTGGCGCGGCGCAACTGCGCGGCACGCGCGGGCTGGAGTATGCCCAGCGGGCGGTGGAGATGGTGGAGGCCGATGCGCTGATTGTCCACCTCAACCCCTTGCAGGAGGCGGTGCAGCAGGGCGGCGACCGCGACTGGCGCGGCGTGCTGGAGGATATCCAGCGTGTGACAGCGGCGCTGCCGGTGCCGCTGGTGGTGAAGGAGGTGGGGGCCGGGCTGTCACCGGCGGTCGGGCGCGCGCTGGCGGCGGCCGGGGTGGCGATGCTGGATGTCGCGGGCGCCGGTGGCACCAGCTGGGCGGCGGTGGAGGGCGAGCGCGCCGCCAGCGCCCACGACCGCGCGGTGGCGATGGCCTTCGCGGATTGGGGCATCCCCACCGCCGATGCGCTCTGCGCCCTGCGTGAGCTGCTGCCGTCGATGCCCTGATCGCCTCCGGCGGCATCCGCGATGGTATTGACGCCGCCAAGGCACTGCGCCTCGGCGCGGATCTGGTGGGGCAGGCGGCGGCGGTGCTCGGCAGCGCCACCACCTCCACCGCCGCGGTGGTGGCGCACTTCCGCGTGGTGATTGAGCAACTGCGCGTCGCCTGCTTCTGCACCGGCAGCGCCAACCTGGCCGCCCTGCGCCGCGCGCCGCTGCACGCCAGCGGGGGCGCGGCATGAGCCACTATGCCGTGGTGGCCCCGCCGTTCTATAGCCACATGCAGGCGATGCAGGCGCTGGCCGGGGCGCTGATGGCGCGCGGCCACCGCATCACCTTTATCCAACAGGAAGATGCCAGCGCGCTGATCAACGACCCGCGCATCGCCTTCTGCCCGGTCGGCCGCAACAGCCACCCGGCTGGCTCGCTGGCGCGCACCCTGAAACTCACTGGCAACCCGGCTGGCTTCTCCCTGCTGCGGGTGATCCGCGATCTCTCTGACTCCACCGAGATGCTGTGCCGCGAGCTGCCCGGCGTGCTGGAGCGGCTGGGGGTGGATGGGCTGATCGTTGACCAGATGGAGGCGGCGGGCGGCGTGGTGGCCGAGGGGCTGGGGCTGCCGTTTGTTTCGGTGGCCTGCGCGCTGCCGGTCAACCGCGAGCCGGGCCTGCCGTTGCCGGTGATGCCCTTCAACTACGATCAAGACCCACGCGCGCTGCGGCTCTACCAGAGCAGCAGCCAGGTCTATGACTGGCTGATGCGCGGGCAGGGCCGGGTGATCGCCCGCCACGCCCGGCGCTTTGGGCTGGCCCCGCGTGAGGCGCTGCACCAGTGCCTGTCGCCGCTGGCGCAGATCAGCCAGACCATCCCGGCGCTTGATTTCCCGCGCCGTGAACTGCCGGCCTGCTTCCACGCCGTGGGGCCGCTGCGCCCGGCCAGCCGTGCCATCGCGCCGCTCGCCCTGCCGATCGATCCCGCAAAGCCGCTGGTGTTTGCCTCCCTCGGCACCCTTCAGGGACACCGCTTCCGGCTGTTCCGCGCCATCGCCCGCGCCTGTCGCAGCCTGGATACCCAGCTGCTGGTGGCGCACTGCGGCGGGCTGGATGCCAACCAGTCCAACCGGTTGCTGGAGAGCGGCGCGACCTGCGTCACCGATTTTGCTGACCAGCCAGCGGCGCTGCGTCAGGCGCAGGCGGTGATCACCCACGGCGGTCTGAACACGGTGATGGACGCCATCGCCAGCCAGACCCCAATCCTCGCCGTGCCCATCGCCTTTGACCAGCCGGGCGTGGCGGCGCGGGTGGCCTACAGCGGCATTGGTCGGCGGGCGTCGCGCTTCAGCGGCCGCCGGGCGCTGGCGGATAATTTACAGGCGCTGCTGGAGAACGATCGCTACCGGCAGCGGCTGGCGGCGGTCAGCCCACAGTTACAGGCCGCCGGTGGCGCGGTGCGGGCGGCCGGGATTGTTGAGCGGGCGCTCGGCAGCCGCCGCCCGGTGGTGGCGGGGGAGGTGGCATGAACGCGCGCTGGGATGTGATTCTGGTGGGCGGCGGGCTGGCGAACGGCCTGATCGCCTGGCGGCTGCGCCAGCGCCAGCCCGAGCGGCGGGTGCTGCTGCTGGAGGCCGGGCCGCAGGCTGGCGGCACCCACACCTGGTCATTCCATCAGGATGACGTGACGCCCGAGCAGCACGCGTGGATCGCGCCGCTGGTAACGCACCGCTGGCAGGGCTACGACGTGCGCTTCCCGCAACGGGCGCGCACCCTGCCGGGCGACTACCTGAGCATCAGCGATGAGCGCTTCGCCGCCGTGATGGCGGCAGAGCTGGGCGATACGCTGCGCACCCACGCGCCGGTGGCGCACCTCTCGCCGGATGGCGTGACGCTGGCGGACGGCGAGCACCTCGCGGCGGCGGCAGTGATCGATGGGCGCGGCTACCAGCCCAGCCCGCATCTGGCGCTGGGGTTTCAGGCGTTCCTCGGCCAGACGTGGCGGCTGGCGCGCCCGCACGGGCTGGTGCGGCCGATCCTGATGGATGCCACCGTTGACCAGCTGGCGGGCTATCGCTTCGTCTACACCCTGCCGCTCTCCGCCGACACGCTGCTGATTGAGGATACCCACTACATTGACCAGCCAGCGCTGGCGGCCGAGGCGGCGCGGCGACGCATCCGCGACTACGCCGCCGCACAGGGCTGGGCGCTGGAGGCACTGCTGCGCGAGGAGCAGGGTAGCCTGCCCATCACTCTCGCTGGCGACCCGGACGCCTTCTGGCAGGCCGCCGCTGGCCAGCCGTGCAGCGGGCTGCGCGCCGGGCTGTTTCACGCCACCACCGGCTACTCCCTGCCGCAGGCGGTGGCACTGGCCGATGCCATCAGCGAACAGCGCGATCTCAGCCATCCGGCGCTGTTTGCGCTGATCCGGCAGACCGCGGCGCGCCACTGGCGGCGGCAACGCTTTTTCCGCCTGCTCAACCGGATGCTGTTTCTGGCCGGGCGGCCGGAGCAGCGCTGGCAGGTGATGCAACGCTTTTATGGGCTGGGGGAGGGGCTGATCGCGCGCTTTTACGCCGGGCAACTCACCCCGCTCGACATGGTACGGATCCTGACAGGCAAACCCCCGGTTCCGGTGGGTGAGGCGCTACAGGCCGTGCTCAAGCACAACCCTCGGCTGCGAGCCTTCTAACGAATGAAAAAAAATATTGTCATTGGCGCCGGCTTTGGCGGCCTGGCCCTCGCCATCCGCCTGCAGGCGGCGGGCCGGCCCACCCTGCTGCTGGAGCAGCGCGACAAACCGGGCGGCCGCGCCTACGTTTATCAGGATCAGGGCTTCACCTTTGACGCTGGCCCGACGGTGATCACCGACCCGACCGCGATCGAGGAGCTGTTCACCCTCGCTGGCAAGCGGATGGCCGACTATGTGGATCTGCTGCCGGTCACCCCCTTCTACCGCCTCTGCTGGGAGGATGGGCAGGTGCTGGACTACGACAACGATCAGGCGCGGCTGGAGCAGGCGATCCGCCGCTTCAACCCGCGTGACGTGGAGGGCTACCGCCGCTTCCTCGACTACTCGCGCGCGGTGTTCAAGGAGGGCTACCTGAAACTCGGCACCGTGCCCTTCCTCTCCTTCCGCGACATGCTGCGCGCCGGACCACAACTGGCGCGGCTACAGGCGTGGCGCAGCGTCTACAGCATGGTCTCCGGCTTTATTGAGAATGAGCACCTGCGGCAGGCGTTCTCCTTCCACTCGCTGCTAGTGGGCGGCAACCCGTTCGCCACCTCCTCCATCTACACGCTGATCCATGCGCTGGAGCGTGAGTGGGGCGTCTGGTTCGCCCGGGGCGGCACCGGCGCGCTGGTGCAGGGGCTGGTGCGGCTGTTTGAGGATCTGGGCGGCGAGCTGTTGCTCAACGCGCAGGTCAGCCAACTGGAGACGCAGGGCGCGCGCATCAGCGGCGTGGCGCTGACCGATGGCCGCCGCTTTGAGGCGGCGGCGGTGGCCTCCAACGCTGATGTGGTGAACACCTATGACCGCCTGCTCAGCCGCCACCCACACGGCGCGGCGCAGGGCCGGACGCTGAAGCGCAAACGCCTGAGCAACTCGCTGTTCGTGCTCTACTTTGGCCTGAACCACCACCATAGCCAGCTGGCGCACCACACCGTCTGCTTCGGCCCGCGCTACCGCGAGCTGATTGATGACATCTTCAACCGCAACGGGCTAGCGGAGGACTTCTCGCTCTACCTGCACGCCCCCTGTGTTACCGACCCGTCGCTGGCCCCGCCCGGCTGCGGCAGCCACTATGTGCTGGCCCCGGTGCCACATTTGGGCACCGCCGACCTCGACTGGGCGGTGGAGGGGCCGCGCCTGCGCGACCGCATCTTCGACTATCTGGAGGAGCACTATATGCCCGGCCTGCGCAGCCAACTGGTGACGCACCGCATCTTCACGCCGGTCGATTTCCGCGACCAGCTTGGCGCGCACCACGGCTCGGCCTTCTCCATTGAGCCGATTCTGACCCAGAGCGCGTGGTTCCGGCCACATAACCGCGACAGCCGCTTCAAGAATCTCTATTTGGTCGGCGCGGGCACCCACCCCGGCGCCGGGGTGCCGGGGGTGATTGGCTCTGCCAAGGCTACCGCCGGGCTAATGATGGAGGAGGTTACCCCATGAACCAGCCACTGCTTGACCACGCCACCCAGACGATGGCCGCTGGCTCCAAGAGCTTTGATACCGCCGCCAAGCTGTTTGACGCCGAGACGCGGCGCAGCGCGCTGATGCTCTATACCTGGTGCCGCCACTGCGACGACGTGATTGACGGCCAAACGCTGGGCTTTGCCGGCGCGGGCATCACCGACAGCGCCGACGAGCGGCTGGCGGCGCTGCGCGACCTGACAGAGCAGGCCTACCGCGGCGTGCCGATGAAAGACCCGGCCTTCGCCGCGTTTCAGGAGGTGGCGCTGGCGCACGCCATCCCGCGCCAGCAGGCGTTCGACCACCTGGAGGGCTTCGCGATGGACGTGCGCGACACCCACTACCGCAACTTTGGCGACACGCTGCGCTACTGCTACCACGTCGCGGGCGTGGTGGGGCTGATGATGGCGCGGGTGATGGGGGTAAATGACGAGAAGGTGCTGGATCGCGCCTGCGATCTGGGGCTGGCGTTCCAGCTCACCAACATCGCGCGCGACATTGTGGAGGATGCGGAGATTGGCCGCTGCTACCTGCCCGAGGACTGGCTGGCGGCGGCCGGGCTGGCCGGGCGCAACCTGGCCGATCCGGCGCACCGCGAGGCGCTGGCGCGGCTGGCGACGCGGCTGGTGGAGGAGGCGGAACCCTACTACGCCTCCGCCCGCGCCGGGCTGGCCGGGCTGCCGCTGCGCTCGGCCTGGGCGATCGCCACCGCGCGCGGCGTCTACCGGGAGATTGGCGTCAAGGTGCGCCGCGCCGGGCCACACGCCTGGGATCGTCGGCAGGGGACCAGCAAGCCGGAAAAACTGCTGCTGCTGGTGGCCGGTGCCGGACAGGCGCTCACTTCTCGGGTGGCGCGCTCTGCTGCGCCGCGTCCCGCCGGACTCTGGCAGCGCCCGCGTTAGCCGGGCGGCCATGCTGGCGGCGCAACTCGGCCTGTAGCTTCTCCACCGGCGGCGCGTAGAGGAAGCCAAACGACACGCCGCCCTCCTTGCCGCGCACCACGTGGTGCAGGCGGTGCGCCAGATAGAGGCGCTTGAGGTAGCCACGGCGCGGCACATAGCGGAATGGCCAGCGCCGGTGCACCAGCCCGTCATGGACGATGAAGTAGAGCAGGCCGTAGAGCGTCATGCCCGCGCCAATCCACTGCAACGGCCAGACGCCAGCGGTGCCCACCGCGATCAGCACGATCGCCAGCACGGCAAACAGCACCGCGTAGAGATCGTTCAGCTCAAACCAGCTATGGCGCGGCGTATGGTGCGACAGGTGCCACCCCCAGCCCCAGCCGTGCATGATGTATTTGTGCGAAAAGGTCGCCACCCCCTCCATGATCACCACGGTCAGCAGCACTATCAGGGTATTCCAGAGCACAAGCATAATTTCTCCTGGTCGCCCACGCGGGCGTTGGCCATCGCTGGCCGGTTCCTTCACCTGATGCCGCCCATGCCGGGGGCGGCGTCAGGGCCAACTATCAAGGTAGTCGATAATCGGCTACTCCCGCCAGCGCGTGTCTCTTGCTCGTGCATCTTTCTACCGTGCCTGTCGTGTCGGCAGGCGGCCCCGCCCGGCTAGGCGGGGCAGAGGGCTAGTTCACCGGCGGGAAGTCAACCGCCGTGTCATTGACGCGGTTGACCATATTGGTGAACAGAATGGCGCTGACCGCGCCGAGCGTCTCGATCACCTGCTGGTCGCTGAAACCAGCGGCGCGCAGCGCCTCCACGCGGGCGGCGGGCAGGGTGCCGCGTGTGGAGACCACGTACTGCACAAACTGCACCAGCGCGTCGAGGCGGGCATCCTCGTCATAGCGTGCCTCGCGCAGCTTCAGGGTCTGCGCCTCGCTAAAGCCGGCCTTTTTCGCCGCCAGGGTGTGCGCCGCCAGACAGTAGTCACAGCCGCTCTCCTCGCTGACCGCCAGATTGATCGCCTCCAGCTCGCGGGCGCTCAGGCTGCCCTTATGCAGGCTGGCGTTGAGTTGCAGCATCTGCCCGAGCAGCGCTGGCGCATTGCTGCCGATGGTCAGGTAGGCATTGGGCACCTTGCCCATGCTTTTCTGAATCGTGCCAAACAGGTCGGCGGCCTGGCCGGTGGCGTCGCTGGCGGTCAGGGTGTGTAAACGGCTCATGGTGAACTCCTTACTCATGTGGGGGTTAGGTCGGCATCGCCTGATGGCGTGCCCGTTGAAACCAGAATAGGGCAAATCGACGTGGCGGAAATGACGTACATGGGCAGGATTCAGGACAATCGGTTAACGGCACGATGCCCCCGCAGGGGCATCAGGGGTTAGCCGTGGTAGAGCGGGAAGGCACCGAAGATCACCCCGCCCGCCAGCAGGGCGAAGCTGACCAGAATCCCCCACTTGATGGCAAAGCGCTGGTGATCGCCGATGTCCACTTTCGCCAGTCCCACCAGCAGGTAGACCGACGGCACCAGCGGGCTGAGCAGGTGGAACGGCTGGCCGATGATGGAGGCGCGGGCAATCTCCGCCGTCGAGATGCCATAGCCCGCGGCGGTCTGCGCAATCACCGGCAGGATGCCAAAGTAGAAAGCGTCATTGGACATGAAGAAGGTGAAGGGCAGGCTGACGATGGCGGTAAACAGCGCCAGATAGGGGCCGAAGCTGTGCGGGATCACCGCCAGCAGGCTCTTGGCCATCGCATCCACCATGCCGGTGCCGGAGAGGATGCCGGTAAAGATGCCAGCGGCGAAGATCAGCGAGGTCACCGCCAGCACGTTGCCAGCGTGCTCGCTGATGCGCGCCTTCTGCTGATCCAGCGTCGGGTAGTTCAGCATCACCGCGATGGCGAAGGCCAGCATAAACAGGATCTGGATTGGCATCACGCCCAGCACCAGCAGCACCAGCAGCGCGGTGGTCAGGATGAAGTTGGGCCAGAACATCTTTGGTCGGCGGTTGGCTTCACACTCCTGCGCGTCGCCAAAGCCAAGGCTGATGTCATTGAGGTGGTTGCTGTCCATCTCCATCACCCCCAGCCGGCGGCGCTCCCGCACGCCGAACAGCACCGCCATCGCCACCAGCGTGGCACAGGCGAACAGCATCGCCGGGATCATCGGGATAAAGATATCCAGCGCGTCAATGTTTAGCGCGGCGGCGGCGCGGGCGGTCGGCCCGCCCCAGGGCGAGAGGTTCATGATGCCGCTCGCCAAATTGACCAGGCAGGTCATCGCCAGGATGTTCATCCCCAGCTTGCGGTAGAGCGGCAGGAAGGCCGCCACGGCGATCATGTAGGTGGTGGAGCTGTCGCCATCCAGCGAAACCAGCAGCGTCAGCACCGCCGTCCCTACCAGTACCTTTAGCGGATCGCCCCGCACCACCTTCAGGATGGCACGCACCAGCGGGTCAAACAGCCCGGCGTCAATCATCAGGCCAAAGTAGAGGATCGAGAAGGTGAGCATCACCCCGGTCGGGGCCAGCGCCTTGATGCCGCTCAGCATCATGTCGCCCAGCCCGTGGTAGTAGCCGCCGATCACCGCAAACAGCGTCGGCACGATGATCAGGGCGATCAGCGCGGACATGCGCTTGGTCATGATCAGGTACATGAAACAGGTCACCATGGAAAAGCCCAGCACGGTCAGCACATTACGCTCCTTATAATCAACGGGAATGAAAAAATGAGTACTGCACATGCCCCGCCACGCGAGGCCTCTCCCTGAAAAGCATGATTATTGTGTTGATCTGACTGGCTAATTTGCCGCCGGCTTTTTTCTATACAACCTAGCAACAATTTTTAACATTCAGTTCATGCCGCAGAAGAATGGTGATCGGCGTCATGATTTATCCCTATCAATAGACGATTTTGTGATAGCGGTATCATTGTGGCAGCGGTGGCAGGGGCGCGCGCAGCGCCTCGATCACCAGTGAAAAGGCGGGCGAGGGCTGGCGGCGGCGAGACCCGCTACACCAGCGGCACCGTGCACCGGCTAGACGCGGACTCCACGCCGATCGTGAGTTCTATGACTTCTACCGCACACTACGCGGCGAGGTGACGCCAGCCGGGCGGTCGCCAGCGCTGACCACCCACCCGGCGCTGACCAGCAACGCCAAGTTCATGAACTTCTACCCCTTCAATGACATCGCGACCATCTCGCCACGCCCGATGCTGTTCATCACCGGCGAGCGGGCGCACTCGCGCGAGTTCAGCGAGGAGGCCTACCGGCCGGCGGCTGAACCCAAGGAGCGGGTGGTGGTGCCGGATGCCGGGCATGTCGATCTCTATGACCGGGTGGATCGGATCCCGTTTGGCAAGCTGACGGCGTTCTTCACGGCCAACCTGCGCTAGGCCGCAGCATGGGCGGGCTTCCTGCATCACACCGGCGCGGCCCAGCTCTGCATCAGGGTGCGGCAGTGCTCGCGCGTCATCTGCTTGAGGGTCGCCAACCGGCGCGCGTCCACCTCGTGCCAGCCGAGCTGGTCAAACACCGAGCGGCGCATGATGTGGAAGGTCGCCACCTGGCCGAACAGCGCCAGCGTGCGCAGTTGTGTCTGTTCGCTCTCCGTTGGCATGGCGCTGATGCGGGCGATCAGCACCGCGCCGGCGTGGTGGAGCTTCTCGCCCAGCTGGTCGCGCATCAGCCGGAACGCCCCCTCCGGGCCTTGCCCAAGCTGGATGCGCGCATTGAACAGGTGCTGCGGCAGGGCGTAGGGTGTGCCGAAGATGCGGTCCAGCACTGCCTCCATCAACTGGCAGAACAGATCGATGCACGCCTCGGGCGTGGCACCCGCCACCTGCTGGTGGATGCGCGCCAGCAGCGGCTCGAAGGCTGGCAGGTTGCCGCTCACCAGCGACGCCGCGCACGCCAGGTACAGCCCCTCCTTATTCTCAAAGTAGTATTGCAGCGCTGGCGGGTTGACCCCGGCGCGCACCGCGATCTGCCGGGTCGTGGCGGCATCAAAACCCTGCTCACCGAACACCTCCAGCGCGGCCGCGATGATGCGTTGCCGCGTCTCGTCGCCGCGCGCGTACCCCCCATCGGGAGAGTGGCGCAGCGGTTTCACTTTCTTGCCTGTCACACGGGATCTCCTGAACCTGAATAGAGGGAGTATAGGGGAGTTTGCCGCCAGCAGACACGCCAGTGGCCGCTCGGCACCCGACAGGCCGCTGCTTTTTCCGGCACTCCGCCCGGCGGGCCTTGATCTGGCGGGCGGAGTGCGTCTACTGTATATCAATACAGTGTCTTTGGTGCGGCACTCTCTGCCGTGGACGATACCTTTATGTTTGCCCTTGTGGATGTAAACGCCTTTTACGCCAGCTGCGAGACCGCCTTCCGGCCCGACCTGCGCGGCCGCCCGGTGGTGGTGCTGAGCAACAATGATGGCTGCGTGATTGCCCGCAGCCGCGAGGCCAAGGCGCTTGGCATCGCGATGGGCGCGCCCTATTTTGCGCTGCGCGACCTGCTGCGCCAGCGGCAGGTGGCGGTGTTCAGTTCCAACTATGAGCTGTATGCCGACATGAGCGAGCGGGTGATGAGCCTGCTGGAGGCGATGGCCCCGGCGCTGGAGATCTACTCGATTGATGAGGCGTTCCTTGACCTGACCGGCGTTAGCCACTGCCGCGATCTGGTGGAGTTTGGCCGCGAGGTGCAGGCCACCGTCAGCCGGTGCACCGGCTTGACGGTGGGGGTCGGCATTGCGCCGACCCGCACGCTGGCGAAGCTGGCGAACCATGCCGCCAAGACCTGGCGCCAGACCGGCGGCGTGGTCGATCTCTCCGCGCCGCTGCGCCAGCGCAAGCTGATGGCGCTGGTGCCGGTGGAGGAGGTGTGGGGCATCGGCCGCCGGCTGGGCAAGCGGCTGGCGCTGATGGGCATCACCCGCGCGCTGGATCTGGCCGACAGCCCGCCAGCGCTGATGCGCAAGCACTTTGGCGTGGTGATGGAGCGCACGGTGCGTGAGCTGCGCGGCGAGCCGTGCCTGCTGTGGCAGGAGGCACCCGCCGCCAAGCAGCAGATTGTCTGCTCGCGATCCTTTGGTGAGCGGGTCACTGACCCGCAGGCGATGCGCGAGGCGATTTGCAGCTACGCGGCACGCGCCGCCGAGCGCCTGCGCGCGGAGCGCCAGTACTGCCGCCACGTCGCCACCTTTATCAAGACCAGCCCGCACGATCCGCAGCACCCCTGCTACAGCAACCAAGCTGGCCTCACCCTCCAGACCCCGACGCAGGACAGCCGTGACATCATCGCCGCCGCGCTGCGCTGTTTGCAGGCGATCTGGCGGCCCGGCCTGCGCTACCTAAAGGGCGGCGTGATGCTGGGGGACTTCTTCAGCCAAGGCGTGGCGCAACTCAACCTGTTTGACGAGTTCGCCCCCCGGCACAACAGCGCGCAGCTGATGGCGGTGATGGACGCCATCAACCACGGCGGCCGCGGCAAAGTGTGGTTCGCCGGGCAGGGCACCCAGCAGCCGTGGGCAATGAAGCGCGAGATGCTCTCACCGGCCTACACCACCCGCTGGGCAGAGCTGATGCCCGCTTACTGCCGCTGAGCTGTGGTTCGGCATCCGGCTGTGACGGAGGAAGCATGTTCAGCCTCGTCGGCACCCTGTCCGCATAGAAGGGCTACTGGTTGCGATTTTGGCAGTGCATGCGGGCTGATGGGGGAAGCGTCCTTAGGGAGGTCCTGCTCACACCTGATGAAAAGGCCATTGTGGAACAGGATGCGGAGAGAATAGAAAGGACTCTAAAAGATTGACCTTCAGACCTGGAGGGGGAATGGGCCGTTTTGTGCCAGAAGCGGACGTTGCTTACATCGCGATATATTAATTTATGATGAGTTGGTCACATGTTTGGGAAACATGAGTCAAATATGAACGTATGAGGTTGACTAAAAACAAAAAAGAGACTAAAAAAAGATCAGTTTACTCTATTGCAATACAGTGCTCTCACATGCATTTACTAGAACTTTGAATTTTAATTAATCAGTTTATATTTTTTGCCTTCATACAGCGATAAGGAGATTCATATGACTGATGTACGTATCACATGCATCACACTCTCTGATACCAATGCTATTCACGAGCATATTACTCATGTAGGCAGCCCCCAATTCAACCCTCAAGGGAGTAAATGGACGGTTGCGCAAGTTATTGCGGCTATTGAAAAAAACGAGCATACGTTTCATGTAACTGATGCATCCGGCAACACAGCCTATGTTGGCGTTGTAGATCCCAAAGATGGGCGAAAGAAATTTATTCGAACTTACGCCGATGGCAAATGGAACAACAATCTTCTTTCATTACCACAATGTTAAATCCATAGGGGCGAAAGCCCCTTCAATAACTCAAAAACATAAACATGCTGAATGAAGAAGACGTCCTAAAAAACATCTTGAAATGAACCTTGAGACAGCGCAAGTCTTCCTGAGCTTTTTCTCACCGTATTTAAATAAAGAATTTGACTTCAGGGACTTTATTTCAGAGGGCACGGGAATGCAAATCACAAACTAACCCCATTAGTTCTAAGAATAGATGCCTCAATAATTAAAAGAATTAAAGCCATGAGTACTTTAATATCTATAACTGAAACGGATTTTTTTACGAATCAAAGCAAATTCAAGCCGAAACAAATATCCTTAGGAAGTTTTATAAGATAGCCAATAGAAATGGGCTATTTACACCACCTACAGAATATTGGTTTAAAGATAACATTCATTTAGTTACAAATCAATTTTCGGTAGCTGATCGTCATGATGATGAAGAATTGCTACCAAAAGAATTATTAGAACTTGCAGCTTTAGCTCAACATTATGGTATCCCTACCAGACTTATGGATTGGACACATGATGCATTGATAGCTTGTTTCTTTGCTTGTACCTCAGAAGTTGAAAGCAAAAAGGATTTATGCGTTTGGGCTATGAATGCTAACTGGATAAGTTTGTTGAAAAAATCTGGAAAATTAAACAAAATAAACTTCTTCACACCAAACTATAAAAACAATGATAACGTGGCAGCGCAAAAGGGACTTTTCACATACTGCTCGTCCACTCTTAAAAGAAATATTTTCCCAAGAGAAGTTTTATTATTTTCACATGAACGGAGGGGTATTATATTAGGTCAAGAGGACAAAGTTGACACAAGAGCATTGAATGAAGTTGTGTTTGATGAACTAACAAAAAGCTCAAATACGAATCTTGGAGATGAACCGCTTTTTATAAAAATCACGTTACCAAACTCCCAGCGAATGGAGCTATATCGGATGTTAATTTTGATGGGGTATGACTACCCTCGTATATATCCTGGGTATCATGGTATTGCCAATCATTTAGACTTCCTCAAAAACATTGAGGATGAAAAATTACGCCAAAAATTTCTTTTGTAAGAAATGATGCATCGTTATCATTTGCGATGCATCAAAATTATAGCTCATTTACCCTTCTGATTTTCCGCTATACCTTTCGGCTATTCCTAGTATGAATAGCCACGATTTCAATAGACATTTTTCAGGTTGGCAGATAATGGCCAGCGTCCGCTCTTCGCTCATAGCAAACTCTGCCTTGCGCCTGTCCCTGTTATCAAATACTGGACTGAACAGCCATAAGCGTCCTTTTTCGGATCCATCCACTGCCTGCCCGTATTGCCAGCCAGTAGGCGGTCATTTTCAGCTGGGTAGCCCGATCCGGACAGTAAACGAACGTTTCTGTTCGCAACTCGTGTTGCCCTTCGCTGATTTCCGTTACCCGATAGCGCAGTAAGAGTTTTGCGCTGCCCGGCGCGATTGGCGACAGATAAGCGTCACTATCCGGCACGTTTTCCAGACCAAAATCTGCACGCCAGAATTGGCCGCGCAAACCGTAGCAGAGCTCGGATGAGCTCTTTTCTAGAAGCGTAAAACTGTTTAGGCCAAAGCTGTTAACGGCTTGGGATGGTTTATTACGTCGAAATTTTTGCGGAATTTGTCGCACAGACATCAATAGCCGGATGACGGCGTCCTGCTGAATATCGAATTCTGCTATTAACGGCAAAATTTTTTCAGGCGCGTGTGTCTTAATGACGGTCTGATGTTTTTCATAGAACTGAAACTGTGGCAAAAAAATGGGGATATTCTGCCATTGGGCAAGTGCCCTGCTGGTAACGAATCCGGGGTTCAGCATGTTACCTCCTTGTTATCCTTCAAGCCTAGCCAGAACAGATGCCTTATAGCAAACAAGATCCTGTGATTTCTGGAGGCGTGTACGCCAATCATGCCTGATTCCGGTTATAGAGGAAAAAGCCCTGCATGTATCCTGCATATCGTTGGAGCATACTGTCCGCTCATCGCTTACTGCTGCGATGTAAAGCGTCAAAAATCTCTGTAGCCCTTCCATTCCATATAACTGTCGACATAAGCGAGCGGGTGATGGGTCTGCGGGAGGCGCTGGCGATCCTCTTAATGGATGGGGCGTTCCTCGGCCTGACCGGCGTCAGCCACTGCCGCAAAATGGGGCACCGCCTCGGCCCGATTTTTTGGCCGGTGAAGTGCGCGCGGCAAGCGGGCATGAAAGTGTGGCGGGGCAGGACGATTTACCCCATAAACCCTTGGCTGGCGGCTGGCGCGCTTCACCGGTGAAGCGCGCGCGGCTGGCACGCGTTGTGCTTGGCTCACAGGCCTGCCGCCCGGCAGGGAACCTGACGATGGGGTACGCCATGCCAATGACTCACCGCCTGCTCACCACCCTTGCGCTGGTGCTCTGCGCCAGCCCGGCCTTTGCCGCTGATACCCTGAACGGCGCGGATACCGCCTTTGTCTTCCTCACCTCGGTGTTGGTGCTGCTGATGAGCCTGCCCGGCCTGGCGCTGTTCTACGGCGGGCTGGCGCAGAGCAAAAATGTGCTGTCGGTGCTGATGCAGGTGTTCAGCGTCGCCGCGCTGGTCTCGCTGCTGTTTGTGCTCTACGGCTACAGCTTCGCCTTTGCCGACGGCGGCGCGTGGCAGCCCTATCTCGGCGGGCCGGACAAGCTGCTGCTGAAAAATATCAGCGTGGAGTCGTTGGTCGGCAGCGTGCCGGAGTACGCCTACATCTTCTTTATGATGACCTTCGCCGCCATCACCCCGGCGCTGATCGCCGGCTCCTTTGCCGAGCGCATCAAGTTCCCGGCGGTGCTGCTGTTCATGGCGATCTGGGCGACGATTAACTACATCCCGCTGGCGCACATGGCGTGGGGCGGCGGCTGGATGGCGGCGCTGTCGGTACAGGACTTCGCCGGCGGCAACGTGGTGCACGTCAACGCGGGTGTCGCCTCGCTGGTGGCGGCGGTGATGATTGGTCGCCGCCGCCTTTTCGGCTCGGTGGCGCTGACGCCGCACAACATGACCATGACCATGACTGGCGGTGCGCTGCTGCTGATTGGCTGGCTGGGGTTCTGCGGCGGCTGCGCGCTGGCGGTCGGCGGCTTCTCGATGCTGGTGGTGCTCAACACGCTGATGGGCGCGTTCGGCGGCGCGCTGGCCTGGATGGGGCTAGAGTGGCGGCTGCTGAAAAAGCCGAGCCTGCTGGGGGTCGTGAGCGGCGCGGTGGCCGGGCTGGTCGGCATCACCCCGGCCTGCGGCTACGTCGGGCCGGTCGGGGCGATCTGCGTTGGGCTGCTCACCGCGCCCTGCTGCCTGCTGGCGGTCACGCTGGTCAAGCAGCGGCTGAAGCTCGATGATGCCTTTGATGTCTTCGCCCTGCATGGCGTGGGCGGCATGGTCGGCGGGCTGCTGACGCCGCTGTTCGCGCTGCCAGCGCTCGGCGGGCTGGGCTTCGTTGCCGGGCGCGGCCTGTGGCAGCAACTGGCGGTCAACGGCGGCGCGCTGCTGTTCAGCATCGCTTTCTCCGCCGTCACCAGTTGGCTGGCGCTGGCGCTGGTCGCGCGGTTCTACCGCGGCCTGCGGGTGGATGATGAGGCGGAGTACGACGGGCTGGATCTCACCAGCCACGGTGAGGTGGGTTACCGGCAGGGGTAGGGCGCACATATTTCTTCTCCATCCGGCGCGCCGCACACTAACCTAAACGGAGCGCCGGAAAACCGGCACAGTGAGTAAGTCCGTTACCCATTAAGGAGAGATCATGAGCGACACCTACCAGCCGCCGAAAGTATGGCGCGACGAAGGCAGCGATGCCGGCGTCTGGAAAAACCTCAACCGCCCGGTGGCCGGGGCGACCCACGAGAAGGCACTGCCGCGCGGCACGCACCCGCTGCAACTCTACTCCCTCGGCACGCCGAACGGTAAAAAGGTCACCATCCTGCTGGAGGAGCTGCTGGCCGCCGGCGAGCGGGGGGCGGAGTATGACGCCCACATCATCCGCATCGGCGATGGCGACCAGTTTGGTTCCGGCTTCGTCGGCGTCAACCCCAACTCCAAGATCCCGGCGCTGCTCGACACCTCGGCCCAGCCAGAGGTGCGGGTGTTTGAGTCCGGCGCCATCCTGCTCTATCTGGCGGAGAAGTTTGGTCGCTTCCTGCCGAAAGATCTGGCGGGCCGCACCGAGGCGCTCAACTGGCTGTTCTGGCTGCAAGGCTCCGCTCCCTACGTCGGCGGCGGCTTCGGCCACTTCTACCACTATGCGCCGGTGAAGCTGGAGTACCCGATCAACCGCTTCACCATGGAGACCAAGCGGCTGCTCGACGTGCTGAACCAGCGTCTGGCGCAGAACCGCTACCTGGCGGGCGAGGAGTACAGCATCGCGGACATCGCCACCTGGACCTGGTACGGCGGGCTGGTGCTGGGCGAGCTGTATGAGGCGAAGACCTTTATCGACGCCGACAGCTATACCCACGTGGTGCGCTGGGCGCAGGAGATTGTCGAACGTCCGGCGGTGCGGCGCGGGCGGGTCGTCAATACCCAGACGCTGGCCGAGCGCCATGACGCCGCGGACATTGACGCGGTAGTGAAGTAACGCCCGGCTGGAACGGGTTCCATGCGCGCCGGGGTGAAAAATCGCCGGCGCGCGAGGCAGTGAGTCTTGCAAAGCGGCACCACCATCGCAATAATGCGCGTGATAATGATAAGAATTATCATTTCTTTTTATCAGGGATTATGCGCATGCACACATTATTCAAAAAAACTCCCCTCGCGGGCGGGGTAGCGGTTGCGCTGCTCGCCTTCAGCGGTGCGGCAAGTGCCGCAGAGAGCACCCCCACCAGCCAGCAGGGTGACACCGTGGTGGTCAATGCCACTCCCCCAGACAGCCAATTCAATGCCGGCAGCAACGATCTGGTGCCGGCCTACCTGGACGGCCAGATCGCCAACGGCGGCCGCCTCGGCGTGCTCGGTGAGCAGAAGGCCGAGGATGTGCCTTTCAGCATCATCGGCTACACCTCCAAACTGATTCAGGATCAGCAGGCACGCACCCTGACGGACGTGCTGGACAACGACGCCTCCGTTGAGAGCAGCTACGGCTACGGCAACTTCTCCGAGAACTACGTGATCCGTGGCTTCTCGCTGGCGGCGGATGACATCTCCTTCGGCGGCCTGTATGGCCTGATGCCGCGCCAGATCGCGCCGACCTTCTTCGCCGAGCGCGTGGAGCTGCTCAAAGGCTCCAGCGCCTTCCTGAATGGCGTGCCGCCCGGCGGCACCGGCGTCGGTGGCAACGTCAACATTGAGCCGAAACGGGCGGACGACACGCCGCTGAACCGCGTCTCCCTCGACTACACCTCCTCTTCGCAGGTGGGGGGATCGCTGGACGTGGGCCGCCGCTTTGGTGAGGACAACCGCTTCGGCGCGCGCGTCAACCTGATCCACCGCGAGGGCGAAACGGCGATTGATGGCGAGAAGCGCCGCCTGACCGGCGGCAGCCTCGGCCTGGACTACCGCGGCGACCGTCTGCGCGGCTCGCTGGACGTCGGCGCGATGCGCCAGACGGTGCACGGCGGCCGCCCGGTGGTCTACCTCGGTAGCGCCACCTCGGTGCCAGAGGTGCCGAAGGCCACCGGCAACTACGGGCAGCAGTGGGCCTACACCGATTTGGAGAGCGAGTTCGGTATGCTCAAGGGCGAGTATGATCTGGCGGAGCACTGGACGGCCTACGGCGCATTCGGCATGAGCCACAACCACGAGTATGGCAAGTATGGCTCGCCGACGCTGGTGGGTGACGACGGCGACGCCACCATGAGCCGCATGACGGTGCCTTACTTCTCCGACACCGTGGCGGGTAACACCGGCCTGCGCGGCAGCTTCGACACCGGCTTCGTCAACCACAGCATCAACCTTGGCTACTCGCAGACCTACACCAAAACCCGCTCCGCCTACACCCTGACCTCTGCCTCGGTGACCACCAACATCTACTCACCGGTGGCAACCAGCGAGCCGTTGACCAACCTTTACTCCGGTGGCGACATGGGCGACCCGCACGTGCGCAGCCGCATCCGCAACGAGGGCTACAACCTCTCGGATACCCTGTCAGTGCTGGATGGCCGCGTGCAGCTGATTGGTGGCCTGCGCCGCCAGAGCATCGCGGTGCGCAACTACAACTATAACGGCGTGGAGTCCAACACCTTTGACGAAACCAAGGTCACGCCCGCTTTTGGTCTGGTGGTGAAGCCGTGGCAGCACATCTCCCTCTACGCCAACCACATTGAGGCGTTGCAGGCGGGCGACGCCGCTGGCACCACTTACAACGGCAAGACCGTGACCAATGGCGGCCAGACCGCGGGCGTCGCCATCTCCAAGCAGAATGAGATTGGCGTGAAGGCGGACTTCGGCCGCGTGGCGGCATCACTGGCGCTGTTCGAGATCAAGAAGCCAGAGAGCATGTACACCGCCTCGGGCGACAGCTACACCTTCGGCAACTATGGCGAGGTGCGCACCCGTGGCATGGAAGTGAGCCTGTATGGTGAACCGGTCTATGGCGTGCGCCTGAACGGCAGCCTGTCGCTGCTCGACCCGACCCTGACCCAGACGCAGGATGGCACCTATGACGGCAAAAAGGCCGTGGGCGTGCCGCGCTACCACTGGGTGGTGTCGGGTGAGTATGACATCCCTGGCGTGACCGGCCTGACCGCCACCGGCAAGGTGATCCGCACGGGTTCGCAGTATGCCGACGAAGCCAACAATCTGGAGCTGCCGGCCTGGACGCGCCTGGATCTGGGCGTGCGCTACGACATGAACCTGCCGGTCAACAACATCGTCTGGCGCGCTGGCGTGGAGAACGTCACCAACGAGCGCTACTGGTCTTCCGCCAACGGCGGCTACCTGACGCAGGGCGACCCGCGTGAGGTGAAGGTCTCCATGACCGTCGATTTCTAATCGGCAGGCAGAGAAAACAGGCGCCCTACGGGGCGCTTTTTATTGCCCGCGCGGCAGGAGCGAGAGACGGGGAGCGGGGCAATCAGAGCTATCTGGTTTATGCTGACTTAAGTTAAATAAATGTTTTCCAAATGGGGATCGGTTTGTTGACACGATAAAAGTAACCATAAGATAATCTTATTTTACTTTTTGACGCGTCTTTGAGCCGGGCGGGATAAAGGTTTATTAACGTGTCTGACGCAATGCTTGAAAAGGGTATTGATGCGTGGTTCTCGGTTACGCCGTAAAGAGCCAGAAAAAGGCGAAGGGGCCATACGCCGCCGCTGATTTTATGCACTCCCTCTATCTGTTAGCACAGAGACAGTGTTCCACTTTAAAAGGAAGTTAGAGCATGGGCCTGAATAAGATTGGAAGAAATTCCATCTGGATGATGCTGGAAAAGATCATCTCTATATTTGGACTTTTTTTCGTCACCTCTTATGTCGCCAAATATATCGGCCCGTCACTGTTTGGTGAACTCTCGTTGGCGGTGGCAATCTTCCAGATTGTCCAGATTGTCTCCCAAATGGGCGGCGACAATATTATTTTCAAGCGCGTCAGTAAAAATCCCGACTCCGGCGTCAGGTTGATTCGCTCCTCATTCCTGATGCGGCTGGCGGTATATGTGGCCATCTCCGTGGCGGTGCTGGGTTATTTCTATACCGTGGATGACACCACCTCGTTTATTTTCTGCATCGCGGTCTGTATTGCCAGCTTCTTTACCACGCTGGATGTCTACGCGATTTACAATAACTCGCAGCTACGCTCCAAATATAACACTATCTCCAACGTGATTGGTCTGGGGATTGGTCTGGGCATCCGCTACCTGATCGCCCTAATGCAGTGGGACCCGGCGCTGCTGGCGATCCCGATTGTGCTGACCACCGCCATCCCGTTCTTTATCCGCCGCCACGACTTTATCACGCGCAGCGCCAGCGTCACGATGATGGGGCGCAACTGGAAGAGTGCCGCCAAAAAGTACTCCAAATATATGATCATGTCGGGCAGCAGCATTGTGCTCTCCAGCATCTCGGTGGCGATCTACACCCGCATTAACCAGATCTTTATCTCTGATTTTCTCGGCAGTTACCAGCTGGGCATCTACTCGGTGGCGCTGACGCTGGCGACTGCCTGGACCTTTGCGCTGGCCTCAATCATCACCTCCTTCTACCCCTCCATCTATGCTGATACCAACGATCGCACGGCGATGGCGAAGGCGGTCAAACTCAACCGCATCGTGTTCCTCTGCTCGGCGCTGGTTATTGCCGGCTTCGCGCTGTTTGGCCGGCAGGCGATCGCGCTGCTGTATGGCGCACAGTATGCGGCGGCCTACCTGCCAGCGCTGATCCTGAGCGTGGGCACCATGCTCTCGCTGATGGGCTCCATTGCCTACCGGTATGTCATCAAATATTCCGGCTTCTCCTACCTGTCGAAAAAGATGTTCCTGATCCTGGCATTCAGTTTGCCGGTCTCCTACCTGCTGATTAAGCAGCATGGATTAATTGGCGCATCCGTCAGCGTGGTATTGGTAGAGCTGCTCTCCCTGACCGTCATGAACTATTTCTTCAAGAATGGACTGATCGTTAAATTGCATATTGGCAGTATCGGTTTTGCCTGGGGCGCTAAATGACCTAATCCTGCTGAAGGCCGGTTGTCTCCCGGCGCTTTATCAGCCTTTTGCCACAGTGATACACCGCCTTTTCCAAAGGGGGCGGTGGGCTTTTACCTAAACATCTTACCAGGATGGAATTTCAGATGAAAAAAATAGCCAGATTGATTTTTAATAAAATGCCGTGGTCGGTCAGGGATAACGTGGAGTTTTATCGGCGCTTTGGCCGTTTCCCCAATATTTCACAGCCCAAGTCCTTTAATGAGAAAGTGATTCACCGTAAGCGCTACGCCTGCCTGAGTGATGAAAACTTCCCGATGCTGGCGGATAAATATCGTGTACGCGAGTATGTGGCGAAACGGGTGGGTGAAGAGTACCTGATCCCGCTGCTGGCCCATTATGATGACGTCCAGCGCTTTTCCCAGGATATTGGCACACTGGAGAACTGTGTGGTCAAGCCAAACCATGGCGCGGGCATGGTCAAACTGATTAGCCACAAGCCGCAGAAGCAGGAGGCGGATGAGATTGTGCGAGAGGCCGCGCGCTGGCTGAAAACCGACTTCTCCAAGACCTGTGGCGAGTACCACTACAGTAGAATCGATCGCAAAATCTTGGTGGAAAAACGCCTCGGTAACGGTGTCTCCGCCCTGAAGGACTATAAATTCCACCTGTTCCGCCAGCCGGACGGTTCCATCTTCTATGTGCTGCAGCTGATCGACGATCGTTTCGAGGGTGAGCTGTCGAGGACGTTTTACGTCAACGAGCTCTCCACGGTCTACTCCGGGAAAAATGCCCTCGACAGCCAGCTGATGCCCTTGGTGGAGAAGGGGCTGGCGCTGAGCATCGAACTGCTGGGCTACCTCGAGTACGCGCGCGTGGACTGGTACATCGACGGCGGCAAACTCTATTTCGGCGAGATCACCCTGACCCCGGCCGCCGGCTTCGGCACCGGCTACGGTGAGACGCTCGACAGCCTGATGGGCGACAAGTGGCACCTGCAAGCGCCGCAGGCCCGCCCGCGTGAGGCCGAGTTCGCCTGATCGGCTCGTTGTTCCCGTGACACGCTCCCCGGCCACCCGGCCGGGGAGCATCCAGCCCTCGCTACTCCCCATACGCCAGCGCCAGCTTGGCGAAGAGATCCTCCAGCACAAAGTGCGGGTCAATCTGCTCATAGACACGGATCTGCCGCGTGGCACTGCCGGGCGCGTAGCTCAGGTCGTCGTTGAGCACCGGGGCCGGACGCATACGGTATTGGTACTCGTGGTCATCCAGCAGCAGGCCGATGGCCGGGTTGTCGCCCAGCACCCACACCTCGCTTTTCGGCCACGGCACATGCTTGATGCGCTGCGAGGCCCATGCATTGAAGTCGAGCATCTGCTGGAACAGGTAGCGGCCGGGCGCGCCCTGTGGCTTGACGCGCAGCGCCAGTTGCGCCAGCGAGACGCGCATCGACATGTAGACATTGTGCGGCACCTGCCACAGCGCCACCGGGGAGCGGAACAGTTCGGCGGCGGCGCGCGGGTCGTTGTAGAGGTTGTACTCCCAGCCGCCGGCCGGGTAGGGGTTGCCGCCAATCCAGATCACCGTCAGGTTGCCGGCTATCGACGGCTCGGCGCGCAGCGCCAGTGCAATGTCGGTGGCTGGGCCAAGTACCAGCACAAACAGCGGGCGGCTGTCGGCGCGCTGCGCTTCCTCAATGATCGCCCGCGCGCCCTCGCTCAGCGGCGGGGCGGTGTCACCCAACGGCTGTTGCGCGCCGTGGAACAGCGGCACGTCGGCCTTCATCACTGCCAGCAGCCGTTGTAGCTCCAGATAGCTCTCTGGCATGGTGGGCTGGTGATTGCCCAGCATCGCGGCGGTGCGGCTGTAGTGGGCGGCAATCAGCCCGCGCACCTCGAACGTCGGCGTCAGCAGCGCGTGGGCGACGGCAAAGTCGTCATCCGCCTCGTTTTTGGCGTCGCTGCTGATCATCACCCGCACCTGCTTGGCCGGGTCGGGGGTGAAGGGCAGCGGCCGGCCGGGGGTGGCGGAGGCGGCGGTGACCAGCAGGGTCAGTAACAGCAGAATGATGCGCATCGTTATCGCTCCTTAGAATGAGATCACGGTTTTCAGGCCGGTGACCCAGGCGTCCTGTGTCTCACGCACGCCGCCGGGGTGGTGCCAGTACTGGATATCCGGTTGCAGTTCCAGCCAGTCGAGCGGGCGGAAGCGGTAATAAAGTTCGGCGTTGATCGACTGGCCGGGCAGCGGGCTGTAGAGGGCATTGCCGTAGTCATCCACGCCGCGCACCTGATTGAGGTAGGCGAAGTTGCGGGTGTAGTGGTTGCTCATCTCGATATAGCTGACGCCGAAACCAATCCAGTCATTGGGGCGCGCGTCGAACAGGCCACGGTAGCGCAGCGAGGCCGAGGTGGTGGTGTGAATATAGGTGCTGCGCGGATCGCCGACGCCCAGACTCCAAGAGAGGCTCAGGCCGCGGTTGGGATCGCCCGCGCGCTGCGTCACCTGCTGGTTGAAGCCGCTGTAGAGGAACCAGGTGCGGCGATGGATGCGGTAGCCCTCCGGGTCGGTCGCGCCAGCGTCCTGGCTCTTGCCGCTGTAGAGATCGGCCAGCGGCGCGTTGGTGAACAGCACGCCAAGGTTATAGACTCCCGGCAAACCGTTGAGGTGCGGGCGCGCCTCCAGCTCTACCGGTAGCAGGAACCCCTGACTGCCGCGCGTTGACCAGCTCCAGGCGTGGCTGCGCGAGGCGGCCTCCGGGTTCTGCTCCATGATGCCGCCCTTGAGCGTCAGTTCAGGCGTCAGACGGTACTCCAGCGTGGTGCCCCAGGTGTGCACATTCCAGTTGTTCCAGGTAAGCGAGTTGGCCGACTTGCCGCCGCACTGCGACAGCATCTGGAAGTCGCAGGGGATGATTTGGTCAAAGGTCTGCACCTTGTTCATCATGCCGATGCGCCAGGTGAGCCGCCGGTCATCAAAAAAGCTGCGGGCGAAGGTCAACCAGCCGAGCCGGGTGATGGACTGGCCGCCGTAGCTCTCCTGCGACAGGTCGTTAAAGCTGACGCGCGGATCCTGCAACCGCTTCATGGTCAGGTTGTCATTGTGGTTGCGGTTGACGATGTTGCCCTCCAGACGCGCATCCGGGATGCCGGTGTAGCGCTCCAGATCCTGGGTAAAGGTCAGCGAGAACTGGTCGATGTAGGCGGCGTGGTCATCGTGGTTGTAACCGCCGCCAGCGTTGTAGGCCAGCTGGCTCAGGTAGCCGAGCTGGTAGTGGAAGCCGAGGTCGGTCAGCAGCGGGCGGACGCCAAGCATCTCGCCGAGCAGCGGCGCGGGCGGCGGCTCGAAGCCGAGCACCATGCCATTCCAGTCGGGGTCATCGGCCAGCGCCGGGGCGGCGGCCAGCAGCAGTGGGAGAAGCAGGGCGACAGAGGATTTTTTCATTATCGTGGCCTTGGTCAGGATGAAAAAAAGGCAAAGCGATCCCGGGCCGCGTGGGCAGCCGTTAAACAGGGGCCGTGCCGAAGGGGGGCAAAAAAAAACCCAGACCGCCAATCCCTTAAGTAAGGGAGGGGCGGTCTGGGTTTTGCCTGCGGTGCAGTAGCAATCCGTCGGCGGCAATCATTTATCAGCTGAATGGGTTTGGCAAGCCGCCGCCGCCGGATTCGTGATACTGGTCGCGGTTTACCCGGCCAGTGGCAGCACCGGACAGCGCGGGGCGATGCGCTCCTGCGAAGGGGGCACGCCAAACAGCCGCTTGTAGGAGGAGGTGACGTGGGAGGCGTTGCTGAAGCCGCACAGGAAGGCGATATCGGTGATCGGCATCTCGGTTTCGCGGATCTTCACCCGCGCGGAGAGCAGCCGCAGCCGCTTCAGGTAGGCCTCCGGCGTCAGCCCGTCGGCCACCCGCGGCGCCCAGCGGGCACGCCTGTCGATGGCACTCTTCTCCGGCCAGTTCCTCGCCTCTTTCATGCCCACCCAAGGCGGCGGTGCCTTCTGGCTGGCCGCCACCGCCATCCTGCCGGGGCGAATACAGGGTTAACGTAGACCCCATGCTGAAAGGTGGGGCGTAGGGCGGGCGCGGGAATACAGGGGAGGGAGCGCGCCTGACCCTTACGCCTCGTCCAAACCGCTGGCCAGCTCATCCAACGCAATCTCGCGCGATGGCGCGCCCTCCAGCGACTCGTTCAGCTCCTCACTCAGATCCGGCAGGCTGGTGAACTGCCCATCCAAAAACAGGAAGGTCAGCTTGCGCTCCACGTCGGCCAGCAGCGCATTGGCATCGGGCAGGCCGTGGCCTTCGGTCTTATCGCCGTCCAGCAGATAGTGCAGGCCATCCGGCTCCTGCTCCACCAGCCCGAGGTCAATCAGGTGCTGGTCACCGTTGCGCGCCAGCACATGGTTCTCCGCCAGATAGAGGGTGTAGTAGCGGCGCGGGTTTTGGTCAGGGTGTGCCATGGGTAAACTCCGTTGTCAGGGGTAAATCTATGATTGTAGTGCAAGGATCGCCTCCCCGGCGGGCAGGAAATGTCCGCTTACGCCGGGCGGACTGGCTCTCTGCTGATTTACCGCAATACTTATAGGGGTAAAAACCCTTACTGGCGACAGGCCCGGCCTGCCGCCTTTGTGTATTGACCAGGAGGCCATCATGGCGCAGCAACAGCCTTTACGGCTCAGGATCAACGGCGAGGAGATTGCCCTTACCCTCGACTCACGCGTCACCCTGCTTGACGCCCTGCGAGAATATGCCGGGCTGACCGGCGCGAAAAAGGGGTGCGATCAGGGGCAGTGCGGTGCCTGCACCGTTCATGTCAACGGCGAGCGGGTGCTGAGCTGCCTGACGCTGGCCGCCCAGGCGGAGGGGCAGGAGATCACCACCATCGAGGGGCTGGCCGCCCCGGACGGCACCCTGAATGCGGTGCAGCAAGCCTTTTTGGCCCATGATGCCTTCCAGTGCGGCTACTGTACGCCGGGGCAGATCATGTCGGCAGTGGCCTGTATCCGCGAGGGGCACGCCGGCTCTGACGAGGAGATCCGCGAATACATGAGCGGCAACCTCTGCCGCTGCGGTGCCTACACCCACATCGTCGCCGCGGTACGTGAGGCGGCCGAGACCCTGACCCACGGGAGGCCGGCATGAGGGCATTTGACTACCAGCGCGCCAGCGACCTTGACGCCGCGCAGCAGGGGGCTAATCAGCCCGGCACGCGTTTTTTGGCGGGCGGCACCACCCAGATTGACCTGATGAAGTGCGAGGTGGAGCGCCCGGCGCGGCTAGTGGATATCAGCCACCTGCCGGGGCTGGACGCCATCCACATCACCCACGACCATCTGCTGCTGGGCGCACTGGCGAAGATGAGCCACGTCGCTGACCACCCGCAGGTGCGTGACGCCGCCCCGGCGCTGGCCGACAGCCTGTCGCTGGCCGCCTCGGCGCAACTGCGCAACATGGCGACGCTGGGCGGCAACCTGTTGCAGCGCACCCGGTGCAGCTACTTCCGTGACCCGCAGGGCTACCGCGCCTGCAACAAGCGCCAGCCCGGCTCCGGCTGTGCCGCGATGGATGGCGTCAACCGCAACCATGCGGTGCTCGGCACCAGCGCCCACTGCATCGCCACCTATCCCGGCGATCTGGCGGTGGCGCTGACCGCCTTTGACGCCGAGCTGCACCTGCGTGCGGTGGATGGCGCGGTGCGCCAGGTGCCGATCTCAAGCTTCTTCTGGCTGCCCGGCGATCGGCCGGACATTGAGCATGACCTATCGCCCGGCGAGCTGATCACCGCGATTGAGATCCCGGCCAGCGCCGCCCTGCGCCGCTCCCACTATTTGAAGGTGCGCGATCGCGCCTCCTATGAGTTTGCCGCCGCCAGCGCCGCCGTCGGGCTGGATCTGGCAGAAGATGGCCGCACCATCCGCGAGGCGCGTGTCGCACTTGGCGGTGTGGCGACCGTGCCGTGGCGCGCCCGTGAGGTGGAGCAGGCGTTGCAGGGCCAGCCGCTGGAGGAGGCGGTGCTGCGCCGCGCCGCCGAGCTGGCCACGCAGGGGCGGTCGCCCACGCCCACAACGGCTACAAAATCACCCTGATCCCGCGCGTCATCGCACGCGCGCTGATGACCGCCGGAGGCCTGGCATGAGCCATACCGATCAACCGCGCCGCGAGCTGGAAGCCGGCGCTGAGACCCTGACCCCGCCAGCTGCCGCCAGCGAAACCCTGACGCCGCCGGCCCCGACCCAGACACCGGCCCGCCCGCTGGAGGCGCTGGGCGAAAAGCGCCCGCGTCTGGAGGGCAACCTGAAGGTGCAGGGCGCGGCGCGCTACGCCTTTGAGCACCAGCCTGAGGATCTGCTGTTCGGCGTGGTGGTGAACGCCACCGTGCCGCATGGCCGCATCACCGCCATGCACATCGAGGAGGCGAAACAGGCCCCCGGCGTGCAGGCGGTGCTGACCCACCTCGACAAGCTGGAGCTCAACCCCGGTACGCCGTTTAACAGCGGCGGCGCGGCGGCCGCCAAATATGTGCCATTGCAGAGCGAGGTGGTGCGCTGGAACGGCCAGCACATCGCGCTGGTGGTGGCGGAGACGCTGGAGCAGGCCACTGAGGCCGCCGCGTTGGTGCGGGCCGAGTACGCGCCAGAGCCAGCGCTGATTGACCCGGATGACCCGCAGGCGCGGCCGGAGCCGGTGGAGGCGCTGGACGTCGAGTGGGGGCAGGCGCATCAGGCGATGGCGGCCGCACCGGTGCGGGTGCATGGCGTCTACACCACGCCGCGCGAGTACAACTCGCCGATTGAGCTGCATGGCTGCATCGCCCAGTGGCAGGATGAGATCCTGACGGTCTGGGAGCCGAGCCAGTGGGTCGGCGGCGAGCGCAACACCATCGCCGAGTGGTTCGGGCTGGAGGTGGAGCGGGTGCGGGTGATCTCGCCCTACGTCGGCGGCGGGTTCGGCTGCAAGGCCACGCCGCACGGCCATGTAGCGCTGGCCTGCCTCGCCACCCGCCTGCTGCACCGCCCGGTGAAGGTGGTGCTGACCCGGCCGCAGACCTTCACCGGCTACGGCGGGCGGCCGCGCACCCATCAGGCGCTGTCGTTGGGCGCTGACCACGACGGCAAGCTGCTGGCGATTGTCCATGATGGCTGGAACGAGACGTCGATCGAGGATACCCACCAGGAGCCGAGCAACTCGGTGACGCCGCTGATGTACGCCTGCGACAACGTCTTCTCGCGCCACCGGCTGGTGCGGGTGCACACCGTCAACCCCGGCTGGATGCGCGCGCCGGGCGAGAATCCCAGCACCTACGCGCTGGAGACGGCGATGGATGAGCTGGCGCACGCGCTGGCGATGGATCCGCTGGCGTTGCGGCTGCGCAACTGGGCCGATCAAGACCCGCAGGAGAAGCTGCCGTGGAGCAGCCGCCGCCTGCGCGAGGCCTATCAGGCCGGGGCCGAGGCCTTCGGCTGGGCGCAGCGTGACCCGGCACCGCGTTCCATGCGCCGTGGGCGCGAGCTGGTGGGCTGGGGCATGGCGGCCGGTACGTACCCGGTGCACCGCACGCCGGGCGAGGCGCGCATCATCGTTGACCGCCACGGGCAGCTGACGGTGCAGAGCAGCGGCGCGGACATCGGCACCGGCACCTACACCATCTTGGCGCAGACCGCCGCCGAGGTGTTGCAGGTGCCCTCCTCGGATATCAAGGTGGAGCTGGGCGACACCCGCCTGCCGCGCGCGCCGGTGGCCGGTGGCTCGCAACTGGCGAACCTGCTGACCGGCGCGGTGCACAAAACCGCGCTGAAGGTACGGGAGATGCTGGTGAACCTGGCGGTCACCACGCCCAACTCGCCGTTGCAGGGCCAGCCGCCGGAAGCAGTGACGCTGGCGGCCGGTGGGCTGCACGCCGACGGGCGTACCGTCAGCTTCGGCACCCTGCTGGCGCTGGCGAACCACGATGAGCTGGTGGTGCATCAGGACACCTTCGAACCGGACGCCACCGAGCAGGATCGTGACACCGCGGACCGCACGGCCACCCTGATGAAGGGGGCGACCGATGTGAATGGCGTCTCCGCCCACAGCTGGTGCGCCCACTTTGTCGAGGTGGCGGTGGATGAGGATTTCGGCACCGTGCGCGTGCGGCGGGTAGTGAGCGCCTTCGACTGCGGCCGGCTCTACAACCCGACGCTGGCAGAGAGCCAGTGGATTGGCGGCATCGTGATGGGCATCGGTCAGGCGCTGCTGGAGGAGGGGATGGTGGACCCGCGCGACGGGCGCATCCTCAACGCCAACCTGGCTGACTATCTGGTGGCGGTCAACGCGGACATCCCAGAGATCCAGACCATCAACGTCGGGGAGCCAGACCCGCTGGCGAGCGCGCTGGGCGGCAAGACCATCGGCGAGGTGGGGATTGTCGGTGTGGCGGCGGCGATCAGCAATGCTGTGTTCCACGCCACCGGCAAGCGGGTACGTGACCTGCCGATCACCCTCGACAAACTGCTCTAACCCCCCAGGCCGACGTGGCGGTTCTTGTGCGCCACCACGTCGGCCATCACGGCCAGCGCGATCTCGGCTGGCGTCTTGCTGCCAATATCCAACCCAATCGGCGCATGTACCCGCGCCAGCTCCTGCTCGGTCAGCCCGGCGATGCGTTGTAGCCGCTCACGCCGGTTGCGGCTGTTTTTCATCGATCCCATCGCGCCAATATAGAACGCCTCGGTCTGCACCGCCTCCATCAGCGTCAGGTCATCCAGCCGGGGATCGTGGGTCAGCGCCACCACCGCCGTCTGGGCGTGGCAGCCACCCTGTTCAATGAACTTCGCCGGGAAACGCCGCTCCAGCAGCACCCCCTCCGGCAGCTGCGGCGCGAGGTTTTCCAGCTCCTCCTCACGCGGCTCGCACACCACCGTCTCGAACCCCAGCGCCACCGCAAAACCGGCGCAGTAGAGCGCCACCGGCGACAGGCCAGCGACAATCAGCCGTGGCGCGGCGGCGATATGCAGCGTCAGCAGGTCGCCGTCACGCGCCACGCCGGTGGCCGGTGGCTGGTCGCTCAGGGTGAGCGCATGGCAGGCACCCGGCAGGCGCAGGGATTTGGTCAGCGCGCCGTGACCAGCCAGCGCGGTGGCAAGCTGCCCCAGATAGTGGGCGCTGTCGGCGTTGCACGGCAGGTACTCAATCAAAATATCCAGCACCCCGCCGCACGGCAGCGCGCGGTTAGGCGTCAGGCCGCCGTCGCCGTAGCGCACCACCTGGCTGGGCTGGCGGAACTCACCGGCGCGCAGCCGGGCGATGAAGTCCTCCTCCACGCAGCCGCCGGAGAGCGAGCCGCTGTAGCGGCCATCGGCGGTGGCGGCCAGCAGCGCGCCGGGCGAGCGTGGCGAGGAGCCGAAGGTGGCGAGCACGGTACACAACCACACCGGCTGGTGGCCGATCCACGCCTGCGCCTGGCGTGCGACCGACAGATCAAGACTTTGCATAGGCCATCCTGTTGATTCATTGGCGGGTAAAGGAGGGTTAATTATGGTTGCGGTTGGCGGAAAGGGAAATGCCGGGCCGCACTTTGCAGCCACGGCGGTTTTCGGCTAAGCCTAAGGGGCGGCGGCGGGCCGCGTATTGAAGGAGCCTGTGATGCCACGCCATCCCCATAAAGCGGCCTTCCCGGTGAGTGAGGCGCGCCGTTACCTGGAGCCGGGGCCGATTGTGCTGCTCTCCTCCTGCTGGCAGGGCGAACGCAACATCATGACGCTGGGCTGGCACACCATCCTGGCCTTCACGCCGTCGCTGGTGGGCTGCATGATCGCCAGCGGCAACCACAGCCACGGCCTGATCCGCCATAGCCGCGAGTGCGTGATCAACCTGCCGACCACCGCGCTGACCGACACCGTGGTCGGCATCGGCAACACCAGCGGCACGGATCTGGATAAGTTCGACCACTTCCACCTCACCGCCCGGCCCGCCACGCAGGTGGGCGCACCGCTGATTGACGAGTGCCACGCCAACTTCGAGTGCCGGCTGGTGGAGGACGCGCTGGTCAAACGCTACAGCTTCTTTGTGTTTGAGATCGTGCAAGCGCACGTCGCGCCGACCCCCAAACACCCGGAGACCCTGCACTACACCGGCGACGGGGTATTTATGGTCGCCGGTAAGGTAATCAGCCGCCGCGGGCTATTTCGGCCGGAGATGCTGTAGGGGGGGTGAATTATGCTCAGGCTGGCGGCCAGGGCCGCTGTTGCAGCACCGTGCGGTAGCCGTCCGGGTCGAGGTAGGTGCGCCCGGCGGCGTCCCAGTAAGGGTTGAACGCCGCCACCGGCTGGAAGCCCGCTTGCATCATGGCAGCGCCGCGCGCCTGCCACTCGGCGACGTCAGGCACATAGAGCACCAGCAGATCCTCCGCGCCCGGCCCCGGTATCACCGGATGGTGCTGGCAGTGGGTAAACTCCAGATGCCAGGCCGCGCCGGGGTAGCCGAGCATCACGCCGCTGAAGCCCTGATGGTCACGAAACTCGCCCAACACCGCCAGCCCAAGGCCATGCTGGTAGAGTGCGCGGCTCTGCGCCAGGTCGCTGACCGGCCGGGCGATACGCAGGGTAGGGATCATTCTGTCTCTCCATGATGGCTGTTTTCCTCAACCTACCACGGTTTTTCTGCCCATTGTCATGGTGTGTTTAGACACACTCCCTTACGCATTCCGCAGGTGGCCTTCGGCCGGGCCGCGACGCAGGCTGGCGCTAAATACACTATGTTTAAGGCTCATCAATGGGCTACGGCCCGGTGGAGTGGCCAGCAGAGGAGGAGCGACGATGGCGAAACTGACAAGCGATTTTATTGTGGAGCGGCTGAAGGCGTGGGGTGTGACGCGTATCTATGGTTACCCCGGCGATGGCATCAATGGCGTGCTGGGGGCATTGCAGCGTGCCGAGAAAAAGGGGGAGGGGATCGAGTTCATTCAGGTGCGGCATGAGGAGATGGCCGCCTTTATGGCGACTGCCCACGCCAAGTTCACCGGCGAGCTGGGCGTCTGCCTCTCCACCGGCGGGCCGGGCGCGACCCATATGATCACCGGGCTGTATGACGCCAAGCAGGACCACGTGCCGGTGCTGGCGATCATCGGGCAGGCGGAGAGCACGGCGCGCGGCGCGCACTACCAGCAGGAGATCAACCTCGACCGCATGTTCATGGACGTGGCGGACTTCGTGCAGGAGGCGGCGGCCCCGGCGCAGGTGCGCCATCTGATAGACCGTGGCGTGCGCATCGCCGTGGCGGGCAATGGCGTCACCGCGCTGGTGCTGCCGAAGGATGTGCAGGATGAGCCGTGGGAGGAGCCAAAACAGGCGCACGGCTTTACCCGATCCGGCGCGGGCTACCGTCGCCCGGATGTGGTGCCGCACCAGATTGACCTGCAACAGGCGGCGGATCTGCTCAACGAGGGGCGCAAGGTAGCCATGCTGATCGGCGCGGGCGCGCGCGGAGCGGCGGATGAGGTGATCATGACGGCGGAGGCGCTCGGTGCCGGGGTGGCGAAGGCGCTGCTCGGCAAGGATGTGCTGCCGGATGACCTGCCGTTCGTCACCGGCTCTATCGGCCTGCTCGGCACCAAGCCCTCCTCTGACATGATGGCGGAGTGCGACACCCTGCTGATGATCGGCACCGGCTTCCCGTGGGGCGAGTTCCTGCCGAAGGATGGGCAGGCGCGTGCGGTGCAGATTGACATTGATCCAGGAATGCTCGGCCTGCGCTACCCGGTCGATGTCAACCTGCACGGCGACGCGGCCGCCACCCTGCGCGCGCTGCTGCCGCTGCTGAAGCACAAGCAGGATCGCCGCTGGCAGGATGGCCTGACCAAGCAGATGGAGGCGTGGCGCGAGACGCTCAAGGATCGTGCGATGGCCGAGGCCAAGCCGGTCAACCCGCAGCGCGTGGTGTGGGAGATGTCGCCGCTGCTGCCGAACAACGCCATTGTCACCTCGGACTCCGGCTCCTGCGCCAACTGGTTCGCGCGGGACTATCAGGTGAAGGCCGGGCAGCGCGCCTCGCTCTCCGGTGGGCTGGCGTCGATGGGCGCGGCCGTGCCCTATGCCATCGCCGCCAAGTTCGCCCACCCGGATCGCCCGGTGGTGGCGCTGGTGGGCGATGGCGCGATGCAGATGAACAACATGGCGGAGCTGATCACCATCCAGAAGTACTGGCGTCGCTGGGCCAACCCCTGCCTGATCATCTGCGTGTTCAACAACCAGGATCTTAATCAGGTCACCTGGGAGCAGCGGGTGATGGAGGGCAACCCGCGTTACCCGGCCAGCCAGTCACTGCCGGATGTGCCCTACGCCCAGTTCGCCAACCTGCTCGGCCTGAAGGGCATCTTTGTCGATGAGCCGGAGTCGCTCCAGCCCGCGTGGGCCGAGGCGCTCAGCTCCGACCGCCCGGTGGTGCTGGAGGTGAAAACCGACCCGGAAATCGCGCCGCTGCCGCCGCACATCACGCTGCAGCAGGCGAAATCCTTCACCTCGTCGCTGATCAAGGGTGACCGGGGGGCAGGGCAGGTGATCGCGGACACCGCCCGCCAGTTAATCAATGAAGTGTTGCCGCACAAAGAGAAGTAAACAATAACCCGCCGGCCATGACCGGCGGGATACACCATAAGGGATGGAGCTATGTTTCGCAGATGGTTTACCTTGCCTGCCCTCACCGGGGCGGTCATTACCCTGCTTGGCTTGGCGTACCTGCTGCCCGGCGGCTGGCTCGCCTGGCTGGGCGGCACCTGGTACTACGTGATTGCCGGGCTGGCGCTCATCGCCAGCGGCGTGCTGGTGGTGCGCCGCCGCCGCGCCGGGCTGTGGCTCTACCTGCTGGTGTTTGTCGCCAGCATCGTGTGGGCGATCTCTGAGGTGGGGCTGGATGGCTGGCGGCTGATGCCGCGGCTGTTCGCCCCGGCGCTGCTCGGCCTCTGGTGCTGTATGCCGTGGGTTACCCGCCCGCTACAGGGCGGCCGTGGGCAGGCGTGGGGCAGTGCGGCGGTCTACCTGCTGGTGGTCGCAGGCATCTTCTGGGGCGGCTGGCACATCAGTGACACCCGCTTCGTGCACCCGGAATCGCTCACCCTGACGCCGCCGCCCGCCAGCGACGCGCCGGGGGAGAGCGAGTGGCGTTACTATGGCCGTACGCCGGCCGGCGATCGCTACTCGCCGCTGGCGCAGATCACGCCCGCTAACGTCAGCAAACTGCAACCGGCGTGGGCGTTCCACACCGGCGACCTGCCGCGCGAGGGCGAGGCCAGCGCCGGGCGCGAGTTCAATGATGAGGTGACGCCGATCCACGTCGGCGACCGCCTCTATATCTGTACGCCGCACCGTGAGGTGATCGCGCTCGATGACACCAGCGGCAAGGAGCTGTGGCGCTTCAATCCGCACGCCGATACCCAGGCCAACTCCTATCTGGCCTGCCGTGGCGTAGCCTATTACGCCACGCCAGCGGCCAGCGCCCCGGCCAGTGGCGCGCCGCAGCCGGGCGACTGCCCGCGCCGCATCCTCACCACCACCAGCGACGCGCGTCTGGTGGCGCTGGATGCCGACAGCGGCAAGCCCTGCGCCTCCTTCGGCCAGCAGGGCTACGTCAGCCTGACCGACCAGATGGGGCCGGTGCCACCGGGCTTCCACTTCATTACCTCGCAGCCGATGGTGATGCATGACCGCATCGTGCTGGGCGGCTGGATCTATGACAATCAGGCGCAGGGCGAGCCGTCAGGCGTGGTGCGCGCCTACGATCCGCGCAGCGGCAAACTGGCGTGGGCCTGGGATCTCGGCAAGCAGAACCCGACCGCGCCGTTGCAGCCGGGCGAAGAGTATACGCGCGGCACGCCGAACGGCTGGGGCACCTACACCGCCGACCCGGCGCTGGGGCTGATCTACATCCCGCTCGGCAACGCCACGCCGGACTACTATGGCGCGAACCGTCGGCCGTTCGACGACCGCTACTCCAGTTCGCTGGTGGCGCTGGACGTTGACAGCGGGCAGGAGCGCTGGCACTTCCAGACCGTGCACCATGACGTCTGGGACTTCGACGTGCCGATTGGGCCATCGCTGGTTGACCTGCCCGGCCCGGATGGCCAGACCATTCCGGCACTGGTGCAGACCACCAAGATGGGCCAGCTGTTTATGCTGGATCGCCGCACCGGCAAGCCGCTGGCGAAGGTGGAGGAGAAACCGGTGCCGACCTCGCCGTCGCTGCCGGGTGAGCGCCTCTCCACCACCCAGCCCTACTCAACCGGGATGCCTTCGCTGGCACCGCCGGATATCACCGAGCGTGACATGTGGGGCGCGACGCCGATTGACCAGCTGATCTGCCGCGTGCAGTTCCGCAGCTACCGCTATCAGGGGCAGTACACCCCGCCAGCGCTTGGCACCAGCATCGCCTATCCGGCTTTTGATGGCGTGCTGGACTGGTATGGCGCGTCGATTGATCCGGTGCACCACCTGCTGATCGCCAACACCAGCTACATCCCGTTCACCATGGAGCTGATGCACAGCGAAGAGGCGATCAAGCAGGGGCTGATGAAACCGTGGGCCGGCTGGCAGAGCAAGCAGCCCTATCCGAAGCCGAAGGAGTTTGCCGTCGGCCCGCAGTACGGCACCCCCTATACGGCAGTGGTCAAGCCGTGGCTGACCGCGCTGCGCGCGCCATGCAGCGCGCCGCCGTGGGGCAAGCTGGTGGCGATCGACCTGAAGACGCGCCAGATCGCCTGGGAGCGCCCGGTCGGCACCACCCGCGACATGAACGTCTTCGGCACCCACACCAACGCGCCGCTGCCGACCGGCATCTTCTCGATGGGCGGCAACATCGTCACTGGCAGTGGGCTGATCTTCATGGGGGCGACGGCAGACAACTACCTGCGCGCCTTTGATGAGGCGAGCGGCAAGGTGCTGTGGGAGACGCGCCTGCCAGCCGGTGGGCAGGCCACGCCGATGACCTACCGTGGCAAGGATGGCCGCCAGTACGTGGTGATTGCCGCTGGCGGCCACGGCGGCCTCGGCACCGAACCCGGCGATGCCATCATGGCTTACGCGCTGCCCAACACGCAGGGCTGATAGAGAGAGGGAGCCGCTGGCTCCCTTTTTTATCGCCGCCTGCCCGCCCTAAAGTTTTACTGGCCGCTGCCGAAAACAGGTTGTTTATTTTTGACGGAATCGGGGCCACTGCCCCGACACAGCGAACAGGAGTTCCCATGCGTCATAACCAGCCCGTTACCCAACGCGACTACCCCTTCCCGGACGATGCGACCTTGATGTCCACCACCGATACCCAGAGTCGGATCCTCTATGCCAACGATGCCTTTATCAACATCAGCGGTTTTGAGGCCGAGGAGCTGACCGGCGAGCCGCACAATCTGGTGCGCCACCCGGACATGCCGCCGGAGGCGTTTGCTGACATGTGGGCGACGCTGCAACAGGGCGAGCCGTGGACCGGGCTGGTGAAGAACCGCCGCAAGTGTGGCGATCACTATTGGGTGCGCGCCAACGTCAATCCGGTGATCCGCAATGGCCGGTTGCTGGGCTACATGTCGGTGCGCATCAAGCCGACGCCAGAGGAGGTGCACGAGGCCGACGCACGCTACCAAGCAATGCGCGAGGGCACGCTAAAAAACCGGCGGATGCACAAGGGCGTGATGCTGGTCACCGGCCTTGGCCGCTGGCGCTCCGTCCTGAAGGTGATGCCGCTGCGCTGGCGCATCCGCTCGCCGCTGCTGGCGCTCTGGCCGTTGAGCCTGCTGGGTGCCGGGGCGCTGGGGCTGGGCGGCGTCGGGCTGCTCGGCTTTGCCGGGGTGATGGCACTGCTGCTGGCGCTGGTGAGCGCCTGGCTGGAGGCACAGATCGCCCGGCCGATGGCGCGGGTGTGCCAGCAGGCGATTGACGTGGCGACCGGTGCGAACTACCGCGTGGATCATCTGGATCGGGTGGATGAGATTGGCATGACGCTGCGCGCCATTGGCCAGCTTGGCGTGATGTTCCGCTGGCTGGTGGATGATGTCAGCCATCAGGTGCAGACGGTGCGCCACGCCAGCGATGTGCTGGCCGAGGGCAATGAGGAGCTAAGCCGCCGCACCGACCAGACCGCCGCCAACGTCGAGCAGACCTCCGCCACCATGCACCAGATGACCGCCACGGTGCGCAGCAACACGGCCACCGCTGGCGAGGCCAACCAGCTCTCCAGTTCGGCCAGCGCTGCGGCGGAGCGGGGCGGTGACTCGATGAGCGAGATCGTGCGCATGATGGAGGAGATTGCCGAGAGTTCGAAGAAGATCGGCACCATCACCGGCGTAATTGACAGTATCGCCTTCCAGACCAACATTCTGGCGCTCAACGCGGCAGTCGAGGCGGCGCGCGCTGGCGAGCAGGGCAAGGGCTTTGCCGTGGTGGCTGGCGAGGTGCGCAATCTGGCGCAGCGCAGCGCCACCGCCGCCAGCGAGATTAAGACGCTGATTGACGCCAGCGTCGGCAAGGTGCAGTCAGGCTCGCGCCAGGTGAATGACGCCGGTGACACCATGGAAGATATCGTCAGCCAGGTGAGCAACGTCACCGCACTTATCGCGCGCATCAGCGCCGCGACGGCGGAGCAGGGCACCGGGCTGGATGAAGTGGGCCGGGCAGTGAAGGAGCTGGAGCGCATCACCCAGCAGAACGCGCAGCAGGTGCAGGAGAGCGCGATCTCCTCGGCGCGGATGAAGCAGCAGGTATCAAGGTTGGGGCAGGCGCTGAGCGTGTTCCGCTAGCCAGCAACTTGGGGGGCGGACGCCCCCCGGTCAGGCAGGTTACTGCTTCTCCAGGTGCTCCACGGCTACCATCGTGCTGTTGCCTTTGTGTTTCACCCGGCCACTGATCATCACCAGATCCTCTGGCGTCACTTCGTCGCCGTTCCAGCGCTTCTCATCAACCTGGATGTTGATGGTGCCGGTCTTGTCGCGGAAGTGGTACTGGTTGGTGCCGGACTCCTTGGTGATGTAGCCCTCCAGCGTCACCCACGCGTCCTCGTGCATGGTGCGCGCCAGCTCAATGGTCGCGCCACGCGCATCCTCGGTGCCACGCAGGCCGCTATCATGCTTCTCCTGCGGCGGGGCAGTGCCTTCGGCCTTAAAGCCGCCATTATCTTCGGCAAATGCCGGCAGGGTCATCAGGGCCAATAGCGCAGCAATGGTCATCTTTTTCATCGGGTGCTCTCCTTGGTCTGCGTCTGGCACGGCCCGACGCTTGTTATGCTTATCTCTAAGCATGGCACAAAGTCCCTGTTTTGCCAGACAAAGTGCGGAAGGCTTCCCGCACTTCTCCCGTACTTGCAACTCTAATTATATGAATATGTGGCATCACATAAATAATCACGATTTATGAATGAGGATTTTTTGCCTCTCACCGCGAGAACAGGTAGGATTCACCGCCGTATTACCGCGTCATCGCGACGGCAACACAACAAAAGAGTAGAGATCGGGCGCTTGCCCACCTGTCATTGGCAAACGGTTGCCTGGCAGGGGAGAGCGCTGGCAGACAGGAAATTAGGATATCAATGAAAGCACATAAGAAATCCGAGAGTACGCGCCATGCCGCCAAGCGCCGCTGGCTGGAATCTCACGAGGACGGCTACCACAAGGGCATGGGCAACCGGCAGGTACAGATGATCGCCATTGGCGGCTCCATCGGCACCGGGCTGTTTTTGGGTGCTGGCGCACGCTTGCAGATGGCCGGGCCGTCACTGGCGCTGGTCTACGCAGTTTGTGGGCTGTTCTCCTTCTTCATTCTGCGCGCGTTGGGTGAGCTGGTGATGCACCGCCCGACCAGCGGCAGCTTCGTCTCCTACGCCCGTGAGTTTTTGGGTGAGAAAGCCTCGTTTGTCGCGGGCTGGATGTACTTCCTCAACTGGGCGATGACCGGCATCGTGGACATCACCGCCGTGGCGCTCTACATGCACTACTGGGGCGCGTTTGCCGATGTGCCGCAGTGGATGTTCGCGCTGGGCGCGCTGGCGATTGTGGTCACCATGAACATGGTTGGCGTGAAGTGGTTCGCCGAGATGGAGTTCTGGTTCGCGCTGATCAAGGTGGCGGCGATTGCGCTGTTCCTGATTGTCGGCACCATCTTCCTCGGCACCGGCAAGCCGCTGGATGGCAACACCACCGGCCTGCATTTGATCTCGGACAATGGCGGGCTGTTCCCGCATGGCCTGCTGCCCGCGCTGGTGCTGGTTCAGGGCGTGGTGTTCGCCTTCGCCGCTGTGGAGCTGGTCGGCACCGCCGCTGGCGAAACCAAGGATCCGAAGAGTGTGCTGCCGAAGGCGATCAACAGTGTTATCTGGCGTATCGCGCTGTTCTACGTCGGCTCCATCGTGCTGCTGGTCTGCCTGCTGCCGTGGAACGCCTATCAGGCGGGCCAAAGCCCGTTCGTCACCTTCTTCAGCAAGCTGGGCGTGCCTTACATCGGCAGTGTGATGAACATCGTGGTACTGACTGCGGCGCTCTCCAGCCTCAACTCCGGCCTCTACTCCACCGGGCGTATCCTGCGCTCGCTGTCGCAGGGTGGCTCCGCACCGAAGATCATGTCGAAGATGAGCAGCCAGCAGGTGCCGTACGTCGGCATCCTGATCACCGCCTGTGTCTATGTGGTGGGCGTGGTGCTCAACTACTACGTGCCGACGCAGGTGTTTGAGATCGTGCTGAACGTGGCGTCGCTGGGCATCCTTAGCTCTTGGGGCTTCATCATCGTCTGCCAGATGCGCTTCCGCAGTGAAGTGAAGAAGGGCCACGTCGAGGATGTCTCCTTCAAGATGCCGGGCGCGCCTTTTACCTCCTGGCTGACGCTGGCGTTCCTGCTGGGCGTGCTGGTGCTGATGGCGTTCGACTACCCGAACGGCACCTACACCGTGGCGACCCTGCCGATCATCGGTATCCTGATGGCGGTGGGCTGGGCTGGCCTGCGTAAACGCGCGCATGAGATCAATGCTGAGAAGCAGGCGCACGAAGAGCAGCACCTTCCCAGCTAATCGGACGTGCACTCTCCCGAACGGGCGGCCAACTGGCCGCCCGTTCTGTTTTATGCGCCGTCAAAAGCCCGGTGACAGGGTCAGGCCGCCGAGGTTGGCGGCACTGCCCACCGCGGTCTGGGCGGTGCGCATGATCTGCGGCAGGAAGGTGGAGAGCGCGGCGGCCACCGCCGTACCTTGGGCGATCATCGCCTCGGCGCTGGCGGCCACCGCCAGTTCACTGAGCAGTGCGGCGGCGGAGCCAGCAATCAGCGGCGCCAGATAGATCGCCAGCGCCACCACCGCCACCATCGCGACCCCCGCCGCCAGATAGCCGAGCAGCTGCTTCAGGTCACTGCGGTTCTGCTGCCAGTACTGGGTATACTCCTGCACCGGCAGCAACTCCAGCCGGGCATAGGCGCGCTTGCGCTGCTCCAGCCACTGCCGCATCTTGATGAACACCTCAGAGGGCACCTTGGCCCCCTCGATCGATGCCTCATGGTAGGTGTAGAGGATCAGGCCGCGTGCTGGCATCTCTGGTGGCTCGTTGACCGCGCCAAAGAAGGGCATCGGCCGGTACTGGTAGGTGCTGCCAAAGCAGATCCAGCGGTAGCGGGTGGCGGCGGTGGCGCTGCCAGCCTGCGGGAACAGCGGCACGATAATCAGCGGCGGCGGGATGATCCACGGCGAGCCATCGGCCTGAAAAGTCCTCGGGAAGGCGCCAAGCTGGTTTTTGCGCAGCAGCGTCTCCTCCAGCAGGGTCTTCACCGGCCCGCGCAAAATGGCGAGCTTGGGCTGCAGATCCTCCTTGATGCACTTCTCCGCCTCTTTGAAGGTGGTGATCTCCAGCAGTTCGCAGACGATGGTGCGCCGTGGCACGTCCAACGCCAGCCCCAGCACATCCGGCCGCAGCGGGTTGCCCTGTTTCAGGTCGCCGGGCGCGGCAGATTTGGCGATCTTCTCGCGGTTGGCCTTGGTGCGCGCATAGTAGTTGCGCATCTCCGGGACGATATGCTTAAGCGCCAGATCCAGCAGCGGGTCGCCGGTGCCGACCCACTGGTACTCGGTTTCAAAAAAGACCTCGCTAATGGTGTAGCGCTGCCGCAAATTCTCGCGGTAGAGGGCGCTGGCGTAGGCCTGGGCAATGGTCGGCACCGACGAGCCGCGTGGCACCGGTTTGGCGAACCCGCCGCACAGGGCATCAAAGGCCGGGCCGTCCAGATTGCGCCCGTCATCTGGGATCTCGCTCATGCCGCGCTCCTTACAGCGTCACCGGGTAGGTGGGCAGGCTGCTGTCCGATTGCAGCCACACCAGCGTGGTGGGCAGGGTGAAATCCCAGCTGTGGGCGGCCTTCGGCTCCAGCGGCGTTGCGCCGGAAAGGTCATCGGTCTGGAGGCGGATCTCATAGGCGATGGATTTGAACTCCGGTTCATCCAGCGTTGGCGGTTGGCCGCCGCCCCACAGCTTGCCCTCCACCGTCTGGCCCGGCAGGTTTTTTTGCAGGAAGTAGAGCACCGCTTCGCTGTACTCCAGCGGCACCGGCACCACCACCCGCGCCGCGCCAGATTGCAGGAAGTGGGCGAACAGCGGGTCGTTATCGGTGAGGTTGCTCAACGCGAGCCAGTTGGCCTTGCGCGCCCAGAAGTAGGGGTAGAAGAGGTAGGTCATCTGCGTCCACTCAAACGCCTGCTCAAAGAACTGGATGTAGCGCCCCTCAGCCAGCGCCTCCAGTGGTTTCAGCTCCGGCAACTGGGCGGGGATGTCAGTGGGGCGGGTCATGGCGTTGAACTGGTTATAGTGCTGGCCGGTGAGCATAGTGATGCAGAGTTTTTTCAGCTCCCCTTTCTCAATCTCGCGGTTGGCGGCCGGGTTACGCCCCTCAATCACCACGGCGGCAGCCTGCGCCTCCGCCTGTGCCACCTTCTGCTCGTAGGCGGTCTGCAACGCCTGCCAGGCAGTGCGGATCTTGTCGAAGGCGGTGGCCTGCCATGTCTGGTATTTGGCCGGGGTGCGCAGGCAGTTGGCCGCGACGTTAATTGCATAAGCATTCACATCATAGCCAGCGATGCTGATCACCAACGTGCCCTTGGGTGCCAGTGGCTCATCGGTCAGGTTCAGGAAATCGACCGGCACGAAGCCGCTGGTGGCCTGCGCGCTGCGCATGGCGTGGCTGTTGTCCAGCCAGTGCCAGCTCCACTCGCCCAGCTGGAAGGTGAATTGGGGAAAATTGTGCCACAGCAGCGCGCCCTGCACGGTGAACATCTGCAACACATAGCCATCCGGCACGATCAGCTCCTTGGAGGATTTGGAGAGCGTGACGCCATCGACAATGCCGCTCTGTTCCAGCGTGGCGGAGACGTAGGCCCACACCGGCGGCGGTGGCTCGACGCTGGCGCTGTAGCGGCCAGCGAAGATGTGGTAGTTGTCCTCGGTGATGTCCGCTGGCGTTAGCTCGTTGCCCGCCAGATCGCGGAACGGCGTGGGCGGCGATAGCCCGGCAATCGCCCGTTTCTGCTGCGAGGCGCGGTAGTAGGCAGCCGGTTCCGGCACGATGAACTCCAGCATCAGCCGCTTGCCGTAGTTGTAGAGCTGGGCATGGTACTTCTTGTCTACCCAGCGGTAGACGCCGGTGATATTGCCGTCGCCCGCCTTGTTGTCGATGCCGTGCTTGTTGATCTCCTCCACCTCATGGAAGGTCTTGTCGGTGCGTTCGCTTTTCACCCGCTTCTGCACCTTGCTGATGGCGCGATCCACCACCTCATGGGCGAAGGTGCTGCTGTTTTTGTTGGACTCCTCACTGGCCGTCTTGTAGGCGAAATCGCCCTTGGCGGTGATCTTCACCGGCCCAAAGCCGCTGCTGACCGTCACCCCGGCGCTGACGTTCATCTCTTCGTTGAGACTCTTCTCCGCCTCCTTTTTCAGCTCAAAGCGGTCGGTGGATTGGGTGTCGCGCTCCGCCTCCTGATTGTCCTCCTCGGACTGGAACAGAATGGTTTCGCTGCGATCCAGCATCCGATGGCTGCGTTCGCGGAACTCGCCCTGCAACACGTTCTCAATGTGCGCCACCTCGCCGGGCTGGTAGGCCACCAGCTGCTGCTTCACCACAATCAGATCGCCGATGCCCAGCGGCCGCAACCGGCCGGACATATCAACGTCCGCCGCCGTCTCCTGCGCCGGGAACTCGACTATCGGCGGCTTAAGGCCGGGGATCAGCGTGCCGATCTCGGTGAAGCCATACTCGCCCACCAACTCGCGCACCGCCTGTCCCTGATTGGCGAGCACCTGCTGGGTCAGGCCGGTGAGGTGCTGTTGCAGCACCCGGTTGGCCTGCGGCAGGCTGCTCTCATCGTTGAGCGACAGCTTGCCAAGCAGGGCGCGCGTCGCCGTCGGCGGCTGCTCGGCCATTGCCTCGCCGAAACGCACCAGATTGGAGAGCAGCAGCTGCTGGCTGGCGCCCTGTCCCGTTTGCTGCGCGGCCAGCGGTTTGCGCGGGATCTCGGTGCGCGTGGCGGCCAGCAGGCGGCGGGTGGCGGCGTACTCCTCAAACAGCGGGCGCAGCCGTGTTTTCTCCTGTGACAGCGGCGACGGTTCGGTGGGCGGGGCGGCGGCGGTGGGGTGATGAACTCATGCAGCCCCGCGTAGATCAGCGGCCGCGCCAGCAGCGCCTCCCGCGCCGCCTGCACGTCCGGCAGTTGTTGCGCCTGATAGCGCTGCAAAAAGTGCAGCAGTTGCAGCGCGGCGGTGGGCGTCGCCATCTGGCGGCCGGTGTCCGCGCCAGCCAGCCAGGCGGCATAGAGCAGGTCAAAGGCTTGCCCGGCGAGCATCTCCGGCTTCTGGCCGCCCAGCAGCTCCTCCGCGCCGCCGGCCTGCTCGAAACTGGGCAGTGGGTCGCTGGCTGGTTGCGCCCGGTAGTCGGCCAGCAGCCGGTCGCGCCCCTCCTCCAGCGGCACTAGCGCCGCCCAATCGGCCTGTTGCAGGAACTCCCGCGCCCTCTGCGGTGAGGCGAGCGTGCGCGCCAGCACCTTTAAATGGCGCTGCCCCTCGTCGGTGTGGGTGCGGGCATCGTCAATAAAGTGCCGGGCGCTGCGCGGCGGGGTGATCAGGTCGGCTGGGCGCACTGCCACAAACTTAAAGATGTCGCTGATGATGGGATCGGCCATGACGACGCCTCACGGGGTAGCAGGGAGAAATCCTGGGTTGCACGGCTCCTCGGGAAAGCGTAGCAGCCCGATTTGCCGCTGCCCGGCGAAGCGGCGCATCGCATGAGTTCTGTTTATGCGAAAGGCGGGGGTGGAGGGGCAGGTGGAAAAAAAAGCATTTGAGCCAGTAGGGGTTCCATGCTGTTATCAGGGCTTTCCCTCGCCATAAGGAGTATGCCATGACTGTTTCCCATGAAAATAATTGGTTGCGCCAAGCCAAGAAGCTGCACGCCATCGCCTCCACTGGGTTGCACTACTGCCGTGATGAGTTTGACCGCGAGCGCTATCAGGAGATCGCGGAGATCGCCCGCACCATGCTGGCGGAGATCACCGATGTGCCGATCAATCGCATTGAGGGCATCTACGCCGACAGCGGGCGCGGCTACACGACGCCCAAGGTGGATGTGCGTGCGGCGATCATTGAACAGGGCAAAATTGTGCTGGTGCGCGAGCGGCTGGATGGGCTGTGGACGCTGCCGGGCGGCTTCGCTGAGGTGGGGCTGTCGCCACGGGAGAACGTGGTGAAAGAGGTGCGCGAGGAGGCGGGGGTGACGGTGGAGGTGCAGTCGCTCTACGGCATCCGCCACAAGGCGAAGCACCCCTACACCCAGGATATCCTCGACTACTACAAGCTGTTTTTCCTCTGCCGCCGCGTGGATGCCACCCCCTACCGCGCCAGCGGCGAGACGCTGGAGGTCGGGCTGTTCGCGCCGGATGACCTGCCGCCGCTCTCTACCCAGCGGGTGATTGCGGCGGACATCCTTGACGCCTTCAGCTATGCCCTTAGCCCGACGCCTTTGGTCATCATTGACTAGCCCTGCCGCGCCCCCGGCGCGCCCGCCGGGGCGCCGGTCAGGCCGCCATCCACCACCAGCTCCTGCGCCGTGACATAGGCGGCGTCATCAGAGGCCAGATAGAGCGCCGCCTGCGCCAGATCCCACGCCTCGCCCATCCGCGCCAGCGGCGTTTGCGCCACAATGCCCGCCTCCAGCCGCGCCATCGCCTCCGCCTCGCTGGGCCAGATGGGGGTGCGCGTCGCCCCCGGCGTCACCTGATTGACGCGGATGCGGCGCGGGGCCAGCTCGGCGGCCAGTACCCGCGTCATGGCGCGCACCGCCCCCTTGGAGGCCGCGTAGGCGCTGAAGCCCGGTGCCCCCAGCGTGGTGTGCACCGAGCCATTCAAAATGATGGAGCCGCCGTCGCGCAGGTGGGGCAGCGCCGCCTGCACCGTCAGGAACACCCCGGTGACGTTGGTTCGCAGGATCGTCTCAAAGTCGGCTGGCGCGGTGCTGCCCAGCGGCGTCGGCGCGGCGATACCGGCGTTGGCAAACACGATGTCCAGCCCGCCAAACTGGCTGGCGATGGTCTCCAGCGCCTGCGCCAGTGCATCCGCGTCCTGCGCGTCGGCGCTCAGTGCCAGAGCGTCTGGCCCCAGCGCGGCCGCCGCCTGTGCCAACGTCTCCGGGTTGCGCCCGGTAATCGCCACTTTCGCCCCCTGTTCAACAAACAGTTTGGCGGTCGCCAGCCCAATGCCACTGTTGCCGCCGGTGATCAATGCCGTTTTGCCTTGCAGTCTCATGGTGGTGCCCTCTGGGTTTATGGAGGAAACCAGAGGAGTGTTACGCCATCAGGTTTTATCATGCAACCGCCCGCCACAAAAAAGCGGCGTCACAGCACAGAGGGATGGAAAACGGCCGGGTGGCAGCGGCGAGGTGGGCGTACACCCCGCCGTGGCGGGTCAGTAACTCAGGCTCAGGATGCGGCGCGCCTTCACCTCGTCGATGTCCTGATGCTCGCCCTGCGGCAGCAGGTTGAAGCGGCGCAGGTTCGCCAGCACCTCGTCGATGCAGGTTTCCGGCAGGCCGTAGGCACTGAGGCGGCTCTTCACGCCCATCTCCTCGAAGAAGTCGCGGGTCAGGTCAATCGCGCGGGTGATGCGCGCCTGCTCATCGCCCTCCGTCACGCCCCAGACGCGTGCCGCGTACTGCAACAGCTTCAGCCGTTTGGTGTCACGCTGCACGTGCAGCAGGGAGGGCAGCAGCACCGCCAGCGTCTGGGCGTGGTCGAGGTCGTAGAGCGCGGTGAGCTGGTGGCCGATGCGGTGGGTGGCCCAATCCTGCGGCACGCCGACGCCAATCAGGCCATTCAGCGCCAGCGTCGCCGACCAGGTGACGGTGGCGCGCACGTCATAATTTTCGTGGTCGGTGAGCGCCTTCGGCCCCTCCTCAATCAGCGTCAGCAGCAGCCCCTCGGCAAAGCGATCCTGCACCTTGGCGTAGACCGGGTAGGTGAGATACTGCTCAATCACGTGCACGAAGGCATCCACCACGCCGTTCGCCACCTGGCGCGGCGGCAGGGTGTAGGATTTACGCGGGTCGAGGATGGCAAAACGCGGGTAGAGCGCCGGGTGGCTGTAGCCCACCTTGGCGCCCAGGCCGGTGTGGGTCACCACTGCCGTGGGGTTCATCTCCGAGCCGGTGGCCGGCAGGGTCATGATGCAGCCGAGCGGCAGCACCTGCTGCGGCGGCTGGCGTTTCGACCACATCTCCCAGACATCGCCTTGGTAGTGCGCCGCCACGGCGATGAACTTGGTGCCATCCACCACCGAGCCGCCGCCGACCGCCAGCAGGAAGGTGATCTCCTTCTCACGCACCAGCTCTACCGCCCGCATCAGGGTATCAACATGGGGATTTGGCTCAATGCCGCCGAACTCATACACCTCGCGGCCGCCAAGCGCCAGCCGCGCCTCCTCCAGCGTGCCATGCTTTTTGGCGCTGCCGCCGCCATAGGTGATCAGCACCCGCGCCTCCGGCGGGATGTGCTGGCCGGCGTCAGCGATGCGTTGGGTGCCAAACAGGATGCGAGTCGGGTTGTAGTAATCAAAATTGAACATGCGTTTTTCCTTAGTCACGTCAGCAAAACAGTGCGGGCATCTGGTGTTCAGGGTAGCCGGTTTTGCGGCGGGCGGAAGGGGGAAGTGTGCGCACCGGGCGGGTGCCCGGCGGCAAGGGGTCACTCGAGGTAGAACACCTCGCGCAGGTCGTCGCTGACCGGGCTGTTGTCCGGGTTACTGGGCATCACGTCCGCCATGTGCTTCCACCACTGCTGGCAGATCTCCGTCTGTGCCACGGCAGCCCAGCGCGCCTCGGACTCAATCTCCACAAAGCCAAACAGTAGATGACGCTTCTCATCCAAAAAGATGCTGTAGTGGTGCGCGCCATGCTGCTTCAGCACCTCGGCCAGCTCCGGCCAGATCGGGTTGTGGCGGCGCTGGTACTCCGCGTGGGCATTGGGGTTGACCTGCATCACAAAACTTTTCCGGATCATCTTCGCTCCTCGGGAAGGCCGGGCGCAGGCGCGCCCGGCGGGATAGGGCGCTCAGAGCGCCTGCAAATAGAGTGCACGCACCTGCTCGCGGCTGGCGGGCTGCGGGTTGCAGGGGGCGCAAGGGTCGGCCAGCGCGTTGTCGAGCCAGCCCTCAATGTCCTGCTCGCGGATGCCGAGCGCCCGGAAGCCGGCCGGAATGCCGACCTGCGCCGAGAGCGCGCGGATGGCGTCAATCGCCGCCTCGCTCGCCTGCTCCTCCGTCATGGTCTGGGTATCGACGCCCATTGCCTGCGCCACGCGGGCAAAGCGCGCCGCCGCCGCCGGGCGGTTGAACGCCTCCACCACTGGCAGCAGGATGGCGTTGCAGACGCCGTGTGGCAGGTTGTGGGTCGCGCCCGGCTGGTGCGCCAGCGCATGTACCAACCCCAGCCCGGCGCTGTTGAACGCCATGCCAGCCAGGTATTGGCCGTAGGCCATCATTTCGCGCGCCTCGCCGTCGTCGCCCTGCGCCACCGCACGCGGCAGCCAGCGGCTGATGACGCGGATCGCCTCCAGCGCCGAGTGGTCGGTCAGGGTGTGCGCGCCAAGGGAGACGTAGGCCTCAATGGCGTGGGTCAGGGCGTCCATGCCGGTGGCGGCGGTGACCGGTGCCGGGATGGCGCGCATCACCGCCGGGTCATCCACCGCGATGTCCGGGATTAGGTGGGTGCTGATGATCACCTCCTTGACGTGCCGCTGGCTGTCGGTGATCACCGCATTGCTGGTCAATTCGGCGGCGGTGCCGGCGGTGGTGTTGATCGCCACCAGAAACACGCCGGGCTGCGCCACCTTGCCGACGCCCGCGTAGACGGTGGCCGGGCCGGGGTTGGCGGTGAGGATCTTGATCGCCTTGGCAGTATCAATCGGGCTGCCGCCGCCGAAGGCGATCAGGTAGTCGCACTGGTGGTCGAGGAAACTGGCGTAGCCAGCGTCCACCAGCTCGGAGGTGGGGTTGGGGGTGACGTCCCGGAACAGCGCATAGGGCAGGCTGGCGGCCTCCAGCCCGGCAAACAGGCCATCCAGCAGGCCGAGATCCACCAGCTGGCCATCGGTGACCACCAGCGCCTTGCCCGGCGCGCGCTGCGCCAGCAGGCTGACCAGATCGGCAATCGCCCCTTCGCCGTGCAGGCTGATTTTTGGTAACGCAAGCATAAAACTCATGGCAAAACCCTCTTAAAGAGAAAGATAAGACTGTTTTTGCCGTGAGATCTGGATCTGGGGCCGGGCCAGCCGGCCCCCACTCAATCAGGCGCGCTGGGCCAGCACGCCGCGTTCGTAGCCGCGCACTGTCTCCAGCCACTGGCTGCCGACCGGCACGTTGTGGCGCTGGCAGTAGACATCCCACACCGCCTGCCACGGCAGCGATTTCTGCTCCTCAAGCAGCGCCAGCCGGCCGGTGTAGTCGCCCGCCTGCTCCAGCTGTTTCAGCTGCTCGGTCGGCTCCAGCAGCGCGCGCAGCAGCGCTTTCTTCATGTTGCGGGTGCCGATGACCCACGCGGCAATGCGGTTGATGGAGGCGTCAAAGAAGTCGAGGCCGATGTGCACGCGGTCAAACAGGTCGTGGCGCACGATCTCATTGGCGATCGCCTGCGTCTCGTCATCCAGCAGCACCACGTGGTCGCTGTCCCAGCGCACCGGGCGGCTGACGTGCAGCAGCAGGCGCGGCACGAACAGCATCGCGCTGGAGATCTTGTCGGAGATCACCTCGGTCGGGTGGAAGTGGCCAGCATCCAGACAGAGCGCGGTCTGGCGGCTGGCGGCGTAGCCGAGGTAGAACTCGTTGGAGCCGACGGTGAAGCTCTCGGCACCAATGCCAAACAGCTTGCTCTCCACCGCGTCGATGTGGTGGCGGCTGTCCAGCTTCTCGCTGATCACCTCATCCAGTGCGCTAAGCAGGCGCTGGCGGAAGGCCAGACGATCGACGGTCAGGTCTTTCATGCCATCCGGCACCCAGATGTTCATCACCGACGGCGTGCCTAGCTCGCGGCCAAAGTAGGCGGAGACGCGGCGGCTGGCCTGACAGTGCTCAATCCAGAATTGGCGCACCTCCGGGTTGGCGCTGGAGAGGGTAAAGCCGTCGGCGCTCAGCGGGTGGGAGAAGCAGGAGGGGTTGAAGTCCAGCCCCAGCTGGTGGTCACGCGCCCACGCCACCCAATTGGCGAAGTGCTGCGGCTCAATCTCGTTGCGCGCCACCGGCGCGTCAGACTCCAGGTAGATGGCGTGCAGGTTGAGGCGCTTAGGCCCTGGGATCAGTGCGAACGCCTGCTCAAGATCCGCACGCAGCTCCTGGGCATTGCGCGCCTTGCCGGGGTAGTTGCCGGTCGCCTGAATGCCGCCGGTCAGGCCACCGGTGGGGTTCTCAAAGCCGGCGACGTCATCGCCCTGCCAGCAGTGCATGGAGACCGGCACGTGGTCGAGGGCAGCCAGCGCCGCCTCGGCGTCAATGTTCAGGGCGGCAAAGCGCTGTTTTGCCAGTTCCCAGGCCTGGTCGATGGATGCGGTCATACTGAATACTCCTCATGAGCGTGGCTGAGCGCCTCAAAACGGCGACAGTGGGTATCAAAATCAGGGTGGGTCTGCGGCGTGTAGCGGCGCAGCGGGAAGTTGTGGGCCAGCAGGCGGCGGTAGTCGGCGGCGTCTTTGACATCGCCCAGCGCCATCAGCTGGCAGCCGATGTTGCCGAGCGTCGAGGCCTCCACCGGCCCGGCGGTGACGGTCAGGCCACAGGCGTCGGCGCACAGCTGGTTTAGGAAATCGTTCTGGCTGCCGCCGCCGACAATGTGCAGCTGCTGCAAGGGCGCGCCGCGCAGCTCGCCCAGCTCGCGCGCCACTTGGCGGTAGGTGAGCGCCAGGCTGTCAAAGATGCAGCGCGCCAGCGCCGCCGCCTCCTGGGGTTCCGGGTGCTGCTGCTCGCGGCAGGCACAGCGGATCTCCTCGACCATCGAGACCGGGTTGATGAAGCGCGCGTCGTTGGGGTTCACCAGCGAGGTGAAGGCTGGCTGTTGCGCCGCCGCCGCCACCAGCGCCGGAATGTCGCTTACCGCCAGCTCGCGGCAGACGCACTGCAACAGCCACATGCCCATAATGTTTTTCAGCACCCGGTAGCGCCCCTCAATGCCGCCCTCGTTGGTCATGTTGGCGCGGCGGGCGGCGGCGTGGGTGTAGGGACGATCGCTGTCGATGCCAATCAGCGACCAGGTGCCGGAACTGAGGTAGGCGCAGTCGTCACCGGCCAGTGGCGCGGCGACCACCGCGCTGGCGGTGTCATGGGTCGCCACTGAGACCACCGGCACCCGGCGGCCCGAGGGGCTGCCCAGTGGCCGAGGGCGCGCCCCGGCTGGCTTGGCGTGCCAAACCAGCGCTCGGGGGCACCGGCGTAGTCCAGCAGCGTGCGATCCCAGTCGCCGCTGTGCACATCCAGCAGTTGGGTGGTGCTGGCGTTGGTGTACTCCCAGTTCAGCTCGCCGGTCAGGCGGTAGTGGAAGTAGTCCGGCATCAGCAGCAGGTGGGCGGTTTTTTCCACCCACTCCGGCCGCTGGCGGCTGAGCGCCTTCAACTGGAACAGGGTGTTGAACGGCAGCAGCTGGATGCCGGTGCGGCCATAGAGCCACTCCGCGCCCAGCTCGCGCACCGCCTCGGCCATGATGCCGTCGGTGCGGTGGTCGCGGTAGGAGACCGGCAGGCCGACGCGCTCGCCGTCGGCATCGATCAGCACGAAGTCAACGCCCCAGGTGTCGATGCCGATGCTGTCCAGCTCGATGCCCGCGGCGTCAATCAGTTGCAGGCCGTGGCGCATCTGCTGCTCCAGGTTATCCACATCCCAGATGTGATGCCCGTCGCGCTGCACCAGCTGGTTGGTGAATCGGTGCATCTCTTTGAGGGTAATGCGGCGGCTGCCGGTGTGGAAGCTGGCGAGCATCACCCGCCCGCTGGAGGCGCCTAAATCCACTGTGGCGATATTGCGTACGGTCATCGTGGTTATCCCTTAACAGACTATGCAGCGAGTGTAGGGAGTGGCGCGCCGCGCCACCTTCCGGTGAGTGCCACCCGCCAAAAGCGGTTGGCAAAATGGCAAAGATCGTCGTGAAACAGATCACATTTCCCGGCCATCGATCCTTTGGCCACAGTTGTTAATGGGATGTGATCTGCCACACAGTTCGCAACCAAAGCGGCCAAATCTTGAAAAAATGACCGCATTCACGCCACGGTCTGCCGCCATTTCAAGGCAGTGGGGACGGGCGGCGCTTTACACTGCGACCTATTCAGATGAGCGATTGGTCTGCTTGCATTATTTTGATTCATTGATGTTCCATGCCCGCGGCTGGCGGGTGGACGACTGACCGGAGGCACCAAAATGACGTTACTGGCAGGTGATGAATTTTTTGCGTCCAGGGCAATGACCGTGACGGTGGAACCCCGCGCGCCGCAGCTGCCCTTCCCGGAGCACCACCATGACTTCTACGAGATTGTGCTGGTGGAGAGCGGGGCGGGGGTGCACATCTTCAATGACCGCCCCTACACCCTGTGCAGCGGCACCGTCTGCTTTGTGCGTGACCGCGACCACCACCTGTTCGAGAACGTGGAGGGGCTGCACCTGACCAACGTGCTCTACCGGTCACCGCACGCCTTCCGCTTCCTGACCGGCATTGACCGCTTCCTGCCGCAGGAGAGCGAGCAGGTGCACTGGCACATCGGGCAGGGGGCGTTGCAGGAGGCGCGCCGCCACATCCAGACGCTGGCACAACTGGCCGCCGACCCCAGTGATGCTGGCGTGGCGGCCAGCGAGGGGCAGTTCCTGCAACTGCTGCTGCTGTTGCACCGCAGCTGTTGCCAGCAGGGCGCGACTGGCGGGCGTGATGCCAACGTGCAGGCGCTGCTGCGCTGGCTGGATGGCAACTTCACCGAGGAGGTGGATTGGGGCGAGCTAGCGGATCGCTACTCGCTGGCGTTGCGCACCCTGCACCGGCAGGTGAAGCAGCACACCAGCATGACGCCGCAACGCTACCTGAACCGCTTGCGGCTGCTGGAGGCGCGCCGCCGGCTGTTCCAGACTGACCAGAGCATCACCCAGATCGCCCATGAGTGTGGCTTTGGCGACAGCAACCACTTCTCCACCCAGTTCCGCCGCGAGTTTGCCGTCTCGCCGAAGATGATGCGTAACAGTGTGCGCTGACACGCAAATTTCCCGGCCCGCCCCCGTGCGGCGGGCGGCGTTATGGCAGGATGGGCGTTTGCCTTCATGCCGGGGACGCCGACACCATGCCGCCGCTGAAACTTCAGCACCAAGACTACTTCCTTACTGACCAGCAGGTGGTCAGCGTGGCGGAGCGCCACCCACAGCCGCTCTTCCCGCTGCACCACCATGAATTTGACGAGCTGGTGATCGTGTGGCGCGGCAACGGCCTGCATCTCTGGAATGACGTGCCCTATCGCATCACCTGCGGTGACCTGTTCTACGTCAACGCGCGTGACCGCCACAGCTATGAGTCGGTCAATGGGCTGGAGCTGGACAACATCCTGTTTATGCGTGACCGGCTGCGGCTGCCCGCCGACTGGCCGGCGCTGCTGCCGGGATCGGGGGTGGCCCAGCCAGAGCGCTACTGGCGGCTGAGTATGCTGGGGATGGATGCGCTGCGCTGCAAAGTGGACGCGCTGGCGCAGGAGAGCATGAAGTCTGACCCGATCTCCTTGCAGTTGGCCGAGGCGCTGCTGCTGCAACTGGCGCTGCTGTTGCAGCGCTACCGCCACCGGCCAGACAGCGCCGAGCTGGCCGATGCCCAGCAGATGGATCTGCTGATGCTGGCGTTGCGGGGCAGCATCGCCACCCCGTTCCAGTTGGAGGCCTTCTGCGCGCGCCACCAGCTTACCCCGCGCACCTTGCGCGCGCTGTTCAAGCAGCAGACCGGCATGAGCATCAGCCAGTACCTGCGCCAGCTGCGGCTCTGCAACGCGATGGCGCTGCTGCGCCACGGGCGTGGTTCCATTGGCGAGGTGGCGGCGGCCTGTGGCTTTGAGGACAGCAACTACTTCTCGGTGGTGTTCAACCGCGCCTTTGGCGTCGCGCCGCGCGACTACCGCCAGCGTTTCCAAGGCTGAAAAAAAGGGGGCGCGGCCACTGGCCACGCCCCCTGCGGTTGCGGTGAAGCGGTTACTTCACCTGCATCCCCGGCTGTGCGCCGCTGTCCGGGCTAAGCAGGAAGATCTCCTTCCCACCTGGGCCAGCGGCCATCACCATCCCTTCCGAGATGCCGAAGCGCATTTTGCGCGGCGCGAGGTTGGCAACCATGATGGTCAGGCGGCCCTCCAGCGCTTTCGGGTCTGGGTAGGCGCTGCGGATGCCGGAGAAGATCTGGCGCTTCTCGCCGCCCAGATCCAGTTGCAGCCGCAGCAGCTTGTCGGAGCCTTCCACGAAGTCCGCCTGCTCAATCAGCGCGATGCGCATGTCGACCTTGGCGAAATCGTCAAAGGTGATGGTCTCCTGAATCGGGTCATCCGCCAGCGGGCCGGTGGCCGGTTTGGCGGCCGCCGCCATGTCCTCTTTCGAGGCGTTGACCATCTCTTCCACCTTGGCCAGCTCAATGCGGTTGAACAGCGCCTTGAACGGCTGGACGCGGTGGCCCAGCAGCGGGGCCTGAATCTCATCCCATGCCAGCGGCAGGCGCAGGAACGCCTCGGCGCGCTCGGTCAGGGACGGCAGCACCGGCTTCAGGTAGGTCATCAGCACGCGGAACAGGTTGATGCCCATCGAGCAGATGGCTTGCAGGTCGGCGTCACGCCCCTCCTGCTTCGCCACCACCCACGGGGCCTGCTCATCCACGTAGCGGTTGGCGATGTCCGCCAGCGCCATGATTTCACGGATGGCGCGGCCAAACTCGCGGCTCTGGTAAGCCTCGGCGATCGAGGCACCGGCGTCGGTGAAGGTCTTGTAGAGCGCCTCATCCGCCAGCGTATCCGCCAGCTGGCCGTCAAAGCGCTTGGTGAGGAAGCCCGCGTTGCGGGACGCCAGGTTGACCACCTTGTTGACGATGTCGGCGTTGACGCGCTGGACGAAGTCCTCCAGGTTCAGGTCGATATCATCAATGCGCGAGGAGAGCTTCGCCGCGTAGTAGTAGCGCAGGCAGTCGGCATCCAGGTGCGACAGGTAGGTGCTGGCCTTGATGAAGGTGCCGCGCGACTTGGACATCTTCGCGCCGTTGACCGTCACGTAGCCGTGCACGAACAGGTTGGTCGGTTTGCGGAAGCCGCTGCCCTCCAGCATCGCCGGCCAGAACAGGCTGTGGAAGTAGACGATGTCCTTGCCGATGAAGTGGTACAGCTCAGCCTCGGAATCCTTCTTCCAGTACTCGTCAAAGTCAAGGTCGCCGCGCTTGTCGCATAGGTTCTTGAAGGAGCCCATGTAGCCGATCGGCGCGTCCAGCCAGACGTAGAAATATTTGCCCGGTGCGTCCGGGATCTCAAAGCCGAAGTAGGGCGCGTCGCGGGAGATGTCCCACTGTTGCAGGCCAGACTCAAACCACTCCTGCATCTTGTTCGCCACCTGCTCTTGCAGCGCGCCGGAGCGTGTCCAGGCTTGCAGCATGGCGCTGAAGGAGGGCAGGTCGAAGAAGAAGTGCTCGGAGTCACGCATCTCAGGCGTCGCGCCGGAGACCGCGGATTTCGGGTCGATCAGCTCGGTCGGGCTGTAGGTCGCGCCGCACACTTCGCAGTTGTCGCCATACTGGTCAGGCGATTTGCATTTCGGGCAGGTGCCCTTGACGAAGCGGTCAGGCAGGAACATGCCCTTTTCCGGATCGTAGAGCTGCGAGATGGTGCGGTTCTTGATGAAACCGTTCTCTTTCAGCCGGGTGTAGATCAGCGAGGAGAGCTCGCGGTTTTCGTCGCTATGGGTGGAGTGGTAGTTGTCATAGCTGATACCAAAGCCGGCGAAATCCTGTTGGTGCTCCTGGCTCATCTCCGCAATCATCTGCTCCGGCGCCACGCCCATCTGCTGGGCCTTGAGCATGATCGGCGTGCCGTGCGCGTCATCCGCGCAGATAAAGTGCACCTGGTTGCCGCGCATCCGCTGGAAACGAACCCAGATGTCTGCCTGAATGTGCTCGAGCATGTGGCCGAGATGGATAGAGCCGTTGGCGTACGGAAGTGCGCACGTCACCAATAATTTTTTCGCGACTTGAGCCATAGTGTGGAATTGTTTTCTGTTTGAGGAAAAAGGGCCTTCGATGTTACCCGATCGCGGCGCGGCTCGCCAGACAGGTTTCTTGCCGCGGTACACGGCAGCGGCAGGGCGGATCTGGTATGCTTGCACTATTTCTCGTTGGCAACCGTTCCTAAGGAGTCGGGATGTTCCCTAAATCCCCTGAGCAGAATACCCCGGTGGCGCTGCGCGCTGTGGTCACACGCGAGCTGGCCGCTTTTACCCATCCGACACTCAAGCAGGATCTGGCCGCGCTAAAGGCGATCCACCACTGCGCGGTACTGGATGGCGTATTGCATGTGGAGTTGCAGATGCCCTTTGCCTGGCAGGGCGCGTTTGAGGCGCTGCAACAGCAGATGAGCGCGCCGCTGATGCAGGCCACCGGCGCGCATGGCGTGGAGTGGACGCTGAAGCATGAGATCGCCACCCTGAAGCGGGTGGGCGACCGCCCCGGCATCAAGGGCGTGCGCAACCTGATCGCCATCAGCTCCGGCAAGGGTGGGGTGGGCAAGTCGAGCACCGCCGTCAATCTGGCGCTGGCGCTGGCGGCCGAGGGGGCGAAGGTGGGGGTGCTGGACGCCGACATCTATGGCCCGTCGGTGCCGAACATGCTCGGCACCCAGCACGAGCGCCCGACCTCGCCGGATGGCACCCACATGGCGCCGATCATGGCGCACGGGCTGGCGACCAACTCCATTGGCTATCTGGTGGATGACGAGAACGCCATGGTGTGGCGCGGGCCGATGGCCAGCAAGGCGCTGTTGCAACTGTTGCAGGACACCCTCTGGCCCGATCTCGACTATCTGGTGCTGGACATGCCGCCGGGCACCGGCGACATCCAGCTGACGCTGGCGCAGAGTGTGCCGGTGACCGGCGCGGTGGTGGTGACCACGCCGCAGGACATCGCCCTGCTCGACGCCATGAAGGGCATCGTGATGTTCAACAAGGTGGATGTGCCGGTGCTGGGGATTGTTGAGAACATGAGCATGCACATCTGTAGCAACTGCGGCCACCATGAGCCTATCTTCGGCACCGGCGGTGCTGAGACGCTGGCGCAGAAGTACCAGTGCGAGCTGCTCGGCCAGATGCCGCTGCACATCGCGCTGCGCGAGGATCTGGATCGCGGTGAGCCGACGGTGATTGCCGATCCGCACGGCGAGCTGGCTGGCCTCTACCGCGCGCTGGCCGGGCGCGTGGCGGCGGCGCTCTACTGGCAGGGTGAGCCGATCCCTACCGAGATCTCCTTCCGCGCGCTGTAATTGGCGCAATAAAAAAGCCCGCCTAGGCGGGCTTTTTTGTGGCTGCGAATCAGTGGAACCTGACCTGCCCATCCGCGGCGGGCAGGTAGTGCCGCATGCCATGCAGGTCGGCGCGGGTGAAGGGGCGGGTCGCCGGCGAGATGGCGACGGCGATGCGCTCCAGCAGCCCCTGCGTCGGCGCCACCTTGCCGGTGTTGATCAAAAACAGCGGCACCAGCAGCGCCAGCGCCAGCTGGCCGTAGGAGAGGCGCGGCGCGGCGGCGGAGGTCTGCAACAGCAGGAAGGTGGTGCTGATGGTGAAGCCCAGCGTCAGGCCAGCCACCACTTCCGCCGGTGAGTGGACGTGGATCACCAGCCGCGAGTAGCCGACGAAGAACGCCAGCACATAGCCAGCCAGAATGGCAGTGACGCGCACCGGGCGCGACAGTCGGCCGGTCAGCATCCACATCAATACCGGCCAGATGCTGGAGGAGAGCGCCGAGTGGCCGCTAAAGCCGGTGAAGTCAAAGCGGCGGCTGCCAATGCCCCAGCCCATAAAGGCCAGCTTGGAGAGGCAGACCAGCCCGCCAGCGATGCCGAACAGCAGCATCCACTGCCAGGTGGCACGGCGCGTCTCGGGATTCGCCAGCAGCAGCACGATAATCAACGCCGCGCAGGGCAGCAGCAACATGCTGTCGCCGAAATAAGTTAACCAGTGCCAGTTCATGCGGTCTTGTGTCCCGAAAAGTGGTGGTGCCGGATGCGGCGCGCGCGCCAGTGTGGAGAGCGGGCCTGCGGCGGGCAATTTACCGTATGTTAACTTAAGAGGTTCAATAATCAGTAGTATGATTGTTCTTAAAAGTGGCCATGCCGCGCCACCAAGTTGCGATCTGCCTTCCAGCCCCGCAAGGCCGCGCCCTTTATGCTGGCAACCCACCCCGTAACTCCCTATAATTGCCGCGATCAGCGTCCCAGCCGGGGCGCGCCTTTCCCACAATGAATCAGGTCTTTAAAATAGCTATGACTGACAAGCCCCACCAATGCGTCATTATCGGTATCGCCGGCGCTTCCGCCTCAGGTAAAAGTCTTATCGCCAGTACCCTCTATCGCGAACTGCGCGACCAGGTGGGCGACGAGCACATCGGCGTCATCCCTGAGGACAGTTACTATAAAGACCAGAGCCACCTGACGATGGAAGAGCGCCGGGCAATCAACTATGACCACCCGGGCGCGATGGACCATAACCTGCTGTTCCAGCACCTCCAGATGCTGAAGGCCGGCAAGCCGATTGAGCTGCCGCTCTACAGCTACGTCGAGAACACCCGCAAGCCGGAGACCATCCACCTGAAGCCGAAGAAGGTGATCATTGTCGAGGGCATCCTACTGCTGACCGACATCCGCCTGCGTCAAGAGATGAACTTCTCCATCTTCGTTGATACCCCGCTGGATATCTGCCTGCTGCGCCGCATGAAGCGCGACATCAACGAGCGCGGCCGCTCGCTGGACTCCGTGATGCAGCAGTACCAAAGCACGGTGCGCCCGATGTTCATGCAGTTCATCGAGCCTTCCAAACAGTATGCTGACATCATCGTGCCGCGCGGCGGCAAGAACCGCATCGCCATCGACATCCTGAAAGCGAAAATCAGCCAATTTTTTGAATAGGCGTCGTGACGCCAAGGAAGAGACCCATGAGACTCTGCGATCGAGATATTGAAGCCTGGATGGACGAGGGGCGGCTGGCCATCACGCCGCGCCCGCCGGTAGAGCGCATCAGCGGGGCCACCGTGGATGTGCGCCTCGGCAACCAGTTCCGCGTGTTCCGCGGCCACACCGCGCCCTACATCGACCTGAGCGGCCCGAAGCATGAGGTGAGCGCCGCGCTGGATCGCGTAATGAGTGATGAGATCGTGCTGCCGGAGGGGGAGGCCTTCTTCCTGCACCCCGGCGAGCTGGCGCTGGCGGTAACGCTGGAGTCCGTGACGCTGCCGGCGGATCTGGTGGGCTGGCTAGATGGCCGTTCCTCGCTGGCGCGTCTGGGCCTGATGGTGCACGTGACCGCGCACCGCATCGATCCGGGCTGGCAGGGGCGGATTGTACTAGAGTTCTATAATTCAGGTAAGCTGCCCCTGGCGCTGCGCCCCGGCATGATGATCGGCGCGCTCAGCTTTGAACCGCTGTCCGGCCCCGCTGCGCGACCTTACAACCGTCGCGAGGATGCCAAGTACCGCGACCAGCAGGGCGCTGTCGCCAGCCGTATCGACAAGGATTAGCCCTCACGACGGCGGGCGGCTTCACGATGAGGAAGGCATGAGAAGACTACTGACCACGTTGGCTATTCTGTTGTTGGTGCTGGTGGCAGGGATGACCGCCCTGGTGCTGCTGGTGAACCCGAACGATTTCCGTCAATACATGGCGCGGCAGGTGGAGCAGCGCAGCGGCTACCAGCTCGCGCTGGAGGGCGATCTGCGCTGGCATGTCTGGCCGCAGCTCAGCATCATCGCCGGGCCAATGACGCTGACGGCGCCGGGCGCGCAGGCGGCGGTGGTCACGGCGGAGAACATGCGCCTTGACGTGAAGCTGTGGCCACTGCTCTCCCACCAGCTGGCGGTGAAGCAGGTGATGCTGAAGAACGCCGTCATCCGCCTGACGCCGGAGAGCGAGGCCCGCCAGCAGGATGCGCCGGTGGCCCCGGCTGGCCAGCCAGCGGAGGTGGGCGACAACGCCCACTGGCAGTTTGACATCGACAGGTTGCAGGTGGCCGATAGCCTGCTGGTCTGGCAGCGCGCCGACAATAGCCAGATCAATGTGCGTGACATCAACCTCTCCCTGACCCAGCAGGATCACCGTCAGGCGGAGATCACCCTCTCCAGCCGCATCAACCGTGACCAGCGTGATCTGGCCTTCTCCCTCGCCGGACAGGCGGATCTCTCGCGCTTCCCGCAGGCGATCAGCGGGCAGATTGCACGTTTCGACTACCAGTTGGAGGGCGCGGGCATCCCGCCCGGCGGCATCAAGGGGCAGGGCAGCGTACAGGCTAGCTACCAGCAGTCGCCCGCCTCCCTGACCCTGCGTGAACTGTCACTGTCGGCCAATGAGAGCCAGTTGCGCGGCGAGATCAGCGCCCAGTTGGAGGGAACGCCCCGTTATCAGGTGGCATTGACCGCCGATCGCCTCAACCTGGATGCCCTCAGCGGCTGGCAGGCGAGCGACGATGGCTCCGCCCAGCGCGGCCAGACCGTCACCTCCACGCCAGTGATTGCCCGTGTGCCGCATCTGGAGGCCAATGAGCTGGCGGCACTGGCGGACTTCGACGCGCAGATTGGCCTGCAAGCCACCAGTCTCACTTGGCGCGGTTTGCAGGTGCAGCAATTTAATGTGCAGGCGGACAACCAACGCGGGCAGGTGGCGCTGCGTACCCTCTCCGGCACGCTGGGGCAGGGAACCTTCTCCCTGCCCGGCACGCTGGACGCCACCGGCGATCGGGTGCGGCTGGCGCTGGCACCGGTGCTGCATCAGGTGGAGCTGACGCCGCTGCTGCGCGCCGCTGGCCTGCCACAGGCGCTGAGCGGCCGCTTCTCCCTGACGGGCAATCTGGCGGGTGAGGGGCTGACGGCAGAGGATGTCAACCGCCGCTGGCAGGGGCAGGCGGAGATGTCAATGGAGGGCGCGCGCCTGCAAGGGCTGAATATCCAGCAGCTGATCCAGCAGGCGGTGGCGCGCAACAACGGTGGGGTGCAGGGGCAGGATCGCTACGAGCGTTATACCGAGGTCGATCGGTTGAGTGCCCACGGCGATCTGAAAGAGGGCGTCATTGCCCTCAGCAACCTGGAGGCGGTCTCGCCGCTGCTGACCATCACTGGCGCTGGCACCCTCAGCCTGCCGGATGAGCAGTGCGACGTGGCGCTCTCCACCCGCGTCACCGGTGGCTGGCGCGGCAACAGCAAGCTGATTGAGGCGCTGGGCCGCACCGCCGTGCCACTGCGAATTTATGGGCCGTGGGCACAGCTCAACTACCAGCTCAAGGTGGATGAGGTGCTGCGCAAACAGCTCCAGCAGGAGGCGAAGCGCGCGTTGAAAGAGTGGGTGGAGAAGAACCGTAACAGCGTTGACCAGCCGTTAAACAAGTTGCTGAAACACAACTGATCCCCCGTGCACTCATCCCTTCCTGAAACGCCGCCGGCTCGCCCGGCGGCGTTTCTCTTTTTTGCCTACTTCATCCTCTTCTGCTTTGACGGGAATCAGTATCGCACTGGCCGATTTTCGGCACAGTCGCGGCTGATGAACCCACAGGCATGACGCCTGTGCACAACCCTAATCACAAGAGGAGCCTGTATGCTGGAGCTGGGAATCGGACTGGCCGTGACCATAATCGTTGGCCGCTACATTATCAAAGGTTACCCGGCCAGCGGTGTGCTGATGGCCGGTGGTGTGGCATTGCTGGCAATCAGTGCCGCGCTGGGGAAGGGGGTGCTGCCGGCGGGCACCCCTGGCACCGGCTGGGCGGCTGCTGACATTGCCGAGTATGTCAAAAGCCTGCTGATGAGCCGGGGTGGCGACCTCGGCATGATGATCATGATTTTGTGTGGCTTTGCCGCCTACATGACCCACATCGGCGCCAATGATCAGGTGGTCAGTTTGGCGTCGCGGCCGCTGCGCCGCATCAACTCACCCTACCTGCTGATGGTGGCCGCCTATCTGGTGGCCTGCCTGATGTCGCTGGCGGTCTCCTCCGCCACCGGGCTGGGGGTGCTGCTGATGGCAACGCTGTTCCCGCTGATGGTCAACGTCGGCATCAGCCGCGGGGCCGCCGCTGCCATCTGTGCCTCGCCGGCCGCCATCATCCTCTCTCCCACCTCCGGTGACGTGGTGCTGGCCGCCAATGCGGCAGAGATGCCGCTGGTGACCTTCGCCTTCCGCACCACGCTGCCCATTTCAGCGGCCGCCATCGCGGGCATGGCGCTGACGCACTACTTCTGGCAACGCTTCCTCGATCGCCGCGCGCCCGCGGAAACGGCGGCGCCGGCGGCACCCGATGCCGCGCCGGCTACCGCCGCGCCACGTGGCTATGCGCTGCTGCCCTTTTTGCCTATCGTTGGCGTGCTGGTGTTTGATGGCAAGTGGGGGCCGTCGCTGCATATCATCACCCTGCTGGTGATCTGTCTGGTGCTGACGGCGCTGCTGGAGTTTCTCCGCAGCCGCGACGCCCGCAGTGTGTTCCGTGGGTTGGAGGTGGCCTACCGCGGCATGGCCGATGCCTTCGCCAGCGTGGTGATCCTGCTGGTGGCGGCGGGTGTGTTCGCCCAGGGGCTGGGGGCACTCGGCTTTATCCGCGCACTGATTGACCTGGCGCAGGGGGCGGGCGGCGGCGCGCTGGTGATGCTGCTGGTGCTGGTGGCCATCACCATGCTGGCCGCCATTACCACCGGTTCTGGCAACGCGCCCTTTTATGCTTTCGTGGAGCTGATCCCGCCGCTGGCGGCACAAATGGGCATCCGGCCCGCCTATCTGGTGATCCCGATGTTGCAGGCTTCCAACCTCGGGCGCACGTTATCGCCGGTTTCCGGGGTCATTGTGGCGGTGGCGGGAATGGCTAAGATTTCACCTTTCAAGCTGGTGAAACGCACTGCCGTGCCGGTGATGGTTGGACTAATGATAGTGATTATCACTACTGAATTGTTAGTTTCACCACATTAAAAACCAATAACCCGCCGATTTATAGCAGAGGCGGGTTTCAGAATCCTCTGCTGTTAAAAGTGAAAAATTTGTAATCTCATGGGAAGGTCCCCCTATTTCACTCGACATCTTTTTGACGCCAGCAATATTATTTTCGGGATTTATTACGCCTGTCATCTGGCAGTCCTATCCTGCATTACTGCGTTAACGACCCGCGGCGCGGCCTGATACCGGGAGATGTTATGAGTGGAAACGATCGCGAAATACAGTGGATCAATACGCTGAAAGGCGCCTGTATCCTGCTGGTTATCTTGCACCACTTAATGCTGACCAGTTTCATCCCTTCGTTGAAAATCATTGGTGAGGAGAGCATCTTCGGACAGTGGTGGCTGACGTTGAATGCGTACCTCACCCCGCTGCGGATGCCCTCCTTCTTCTTTATCTCTGGCCTGCTGGCCACCAACTCTGTCATCAACAAAGCCTGGCGGCAGGTGTTCACCAAGCGTGTGGTGAACATGGTGTATGTCTACCTACTCTGGTGCGTGATTCAGTGGGCATTCGTCACCTTCATCAACCAACACCTCTCCATTGACCAGTGGGAAGTGCGCAACATGGTGGGCGCGGTCTACGCCGACTCGTTCAATCAGTTCCTGATGTTTGTGCTGACGGCAATGTCCAACGCCTGGTATCTCTACGCGCTGGCGATCTACTTTGTGGCCTGCAAGCTGTTTAAAAACAACGTTGTGCCGTTGCTGCTGCTGGCGGTGATGGCGAACTACATCGCCGCCCGTGGCCTGCTGCCGGGCTGGGGGCCGAATAGTGTGGCGCAGAACGCCATCTACTTCTGCACCGGCTGCTTCTACGGCAAGCAGATTGTTGAGGCGCTGCGGATGCGCCGTAACATCCTGCTGGCGATTATGCTGGCGCTGCCGTTCGCCCTGCTGCACGGCTGGTTTGGCATGGACAAGAGCATTTTCCACTGTGCCATCGCCATTGTGCTCTGCATCGTCATCTGCCAGCAGGTGAACCGCCGCATGAACCCGGCCAGCCTCAATTGGTTGGGCAAGAATACCCTCCAGGTCTATGTCATCCATAAGATCATCACCGAGGCCATCGCTGTCTGTGTGGTGGGGATGCTGGTGCACTACCACCTGTTCGCCAACGGCATCTTCTCGGCCATCTGGATGCTGATCTTCCCGCTGGTGGGCGTGTCGCTCTGCGTGTTTATCTCCCTTGGCATCTGGCGGGTGATCAACCGTGGGCCGGGCAGGGCGCTGTTCCAGTACCCCGGCCTGAACAAGCCGCTGCCGCCCTTGGTGAAACAGCCATAAAAAAAGCGGAGCCGGTTGACCCGGCTCCGCCTCTTTTCCTGCCGCCTGCGGCTACACTTCGTAATCCTCTTCCACCGGCTGCACTGGCGCGGTGATCTTCACCCGCGTGATGCGGTGGCTGTTGACCTCCAGCGCCTCAAACAGGTAGTCGCCAATCTGGTAGGCCGCCCCCTGTGTGGGGATCGCCTGCGCATACTCCATCAACAAACCGGCCAGCGTGTGGTACTCCCGCTTCTCATCCGTCGGCACCGGGATGTAGAGCGCCAGATCCTCCAGCGGAATATAGCCATTGGCGATCCAGGTGCGCTCATCGGTCTGCTGGATATCGTGGCGCGGGTCATTCTCCTCACCGGCCACCGGCAGGTTACCGGCGATGGTCTCCATCACGTCCGTCAGGGTCACGACCCCCTCGACCGAGCCAAACTCATCCACCACGAAGGCAAAGTGGGTCTGCGCCTGACGGAACTGCTCCAGCGCCATCAGCAGCGTCAACTGCTCCGGGAAGATCAGCGGCTGGCGCACCACGGCTCGCACATCCAGCGCCTGCTGCGCCAGCAACTGCCGCAGCAGGTCGATGGTATGCACCACCCCCAGCGGCTCATCGGTGGCGTTGTCCTCCGTTACCATCAGCCGCGTGTGCTGGTTGCGCGACAGCTGCGCCGCCAGCGCTTCAGGCGGATCGTTCAGCTCCAGGCACTCCACGTCATGGCGTGAGGTCATGATGCTGCTGACGCTGCGCTGGCCGAGGCCCAGCACGCGCTCAATCATGCGCCGCTCCTGCTCGTTGAACACCTCCTGCCCGCCGCCGCTGTCAGCCACCATGTTGGCGCTGTGGTTGTCGAGATCGGTCTCCTCATGCCGGCCACTGAGCATACGCAGCACCGTTTCGGCGGTGCGCTCGCGCAGCGAGCGGTGGGAGGAGAGGAAACGCCGCCGGTTGAACTGCGCCAGCTGGTTGAGCGCCTCAATCATCACCGAGAAGCCAATCGCCGCATAGAGGTAGCCTTTCGGGATATGGTAGCCAAAGCCGTCAGCAATCAGGCTAAAGCCAATCATCAGCAGGAAGCTGAGGCACAGGATGACGATGGTAGGGTGGGCGTTGACGAAACGGGTCAGCGGCTTGCTGGCAAGCAGCATCAGGCCAATGGCGATACAGACCGCCAGCATCATCACCGGCAGGTGATCCACCATGCCGACGGCGGTGATCACCGAGTCGAGCGAGAAGACGGCATCCAGCACCACAATCTGCGCCACCACCGGCCAGAAGCGGGCGGCCTTGCGCGGCCCCTCATCGTGATGGTCTTTCGCCTCCAGCTGCTCGTTCAGCTCTACCGTGGCCTTGAACAGCAGGAACACGCCGCCCACCAGCATGATCAGGTCACGCCCGCTGAACGGGTGCGCCATCAGGGTGAACATCGGCTGGGTCAGGGTCGAGAGCCAGGAGATAGAGGCCAGCAGCAGCAGGCGCATGATCAGCGCCAGCATCAGGCCCGTCACGCGCGCGCGGTCGCGCTGTTTGCGCGGTACTTTCTCCGCCAGAATGGCGATGAAGATAAGGTTATCGATACCGAGCACGATCTCCAGTACCACTAGGGTTGCCAGCCCGGCCCAAATTGTCGGATCGGCGATCCATTCCATCACGTCTACAGCCTCAATGTCATACGGGACACCCCGCGTCCGCCATAATGTAAGCCGGGCGCTGAAAATTCAACTTTAAATCCGCCTCCCCCCGGCCAGCGGGGTGAGCGGGGATTAATATTTGAAAATTGCCGCAGTTAAGTGACATTAATCAGTTAATCGAGCGGGTAAAAGTGGAAATATATATGAGGAAATTCCTAAATTCACTGTAGCCATTCTCATACATGCGCCATTCGTCGGGAAATAATGAGCAATATGATTAGTCTGAATTATACGAATTTTTCTCAATCCCGCTTGAAATTCTGGCTAATAAAGTATCCTCACCTCAGTTAAATCTGAAAGAGCTTACTATTCAGGCGGCTGTCGTTCAATTTTGCGACATCGAAAAACGGCGGGAAATAGGGGGGGTAGTCTTATTCCTAAAAGAATAGCAAAGGCCTACAACAGGCTTGTAACACCCGAGCAATAGTATAAGAATCTTAGACACAATTTATATATCACGTTCAACCCAATGCCTAAATGGTGGCGATAAATTGTCAGTTATGTGACAAGCCTATCATTTACGTACCGGGCTTAGCCCAGCCTGAAGCCGCGTCTGCCGGCGTAAGGGCGCGAGGTTGTTGACGTTTTCTCCGTACAGTGCATTGGTAGCTGCAAGCCAAGGGCGGTAGCGTGTCCGGGTAAAGGGGAGGTCAACAGTTCCGCTGCGAAATATTCGCAGGGGAACCAAGATATAGACCATTCCTAACGTCAATTTCTTTAACTTACGCCATGATGCCCTCCGTCAGGAATGAAAGCGGCCTGCGGGCACTGCCAATGAAGTAATGGCGGTGAGCCGGAAAGGGCAGAAGTGAATTCAGGTGAAATTGATAAGCAATTTATATGAAATCGGTTAACTAAGAGCATTCAACAGATGAATGTTTGATAAAGATCGTTATAGTACGCATCAAGCTCACTCATTTTGTTAAGGAACCAGCCGCTATTACGAGACGCCAGTGACCAGATGCTTCTACTACACGCTTGGGGCTTTGAAAGGTTGAGCAGTGACTTTATCAGGGACGGCGGAATACGTCCTTTTCAGAAAATCAGCGACAGTGATGATAATGCAATGGCTAATAGAAAATTAAAACTGATACCGCTTTTGGTATCGATCACCCTGATCAGTGGCTGTGCCGTCATTCCTGGTCAGAATCTTTCGACCAGTGGGAAAATGGTAGTTAAACAGGACGACGCCGATTACGACATCGATAAATTGGTTAATGTCTATCCGCTCACGCCGAAATTGGTGGAGCAAATGCGTATCCGCCCGCTGGTCGCACAGCAAAACCCGGCGCTGCAAAATGAGTTGGCCAATTACCAGTACCGCGTGGGCGTGGGCGATGTGCTGAACATCATCGTCTGGGACCACCCGGAGCTGACCACGCCAGCCGGTACTTACCGTAGCGCCAGCGACACCGGTAACTGGGTGCACGCCGATGGCACCATCTTCTATCCCTATATTGGCCGCGTCCGTGTGCTGGGCCGTACCGTCACGCAGATCCGTGACGAGATCGCCGGCCGTCTGGCGCAGTTTATTGAAAGCCCGCAGGTGGACGTGAGCATCGCCTCCTTCCGCTCGCAGAAGGTCTATGTCTCCGGTGAAGTGGGCACCTCCGGCCAGCAGCCGATCACCAACGTACCGCTGACCATTCTGGACGCCATCAACGCCGCTGGCGGCCTGACCACCGACGCCGACTGGCGCAATGTGGTGTTGACGCACAATGGCCGCGAGGAGCACATCTCCCTGCAATCCTTGATGCAGGAGGGCAACCTCGGCCAGAACCGTCTGCTCTATCCGGGCGACATCCTGTTTGTGCCGCGCAACGATGACCTGAAAGTGTTCGTGATGGGTGAAGTGACGCGTCAGTCCACCCTGAAGATGGACCGCAGTGGCATGACGCTGGCCGAGGCGCTGGGCAATGCTCAGGGCGTAGACCAGAACGCCGCCAACTCTACCGGCATCTTCGTGATCCGTCCGCTGAAGGGCAAAGAGGGCAGCAAGCTGGCGAACATCTATCAGCTCAATACCCAGGATGCCTCCAGTATGGTACTGGGCACCGAGTTCCAGTTGCAGCCGTATGACATCGTCTACGTGACCGCGGCGCCAGTCGTGCGTTGGAACCGTCTGATCAGCCAGTTGCTGCCGACCATCAACAGCATCCGTTACGTGACCGAAACGGTACAGGACTTCAGGAGCTTCTAAGCCACCATGTTTAATTCGATTCTGGTGGTTTGCGTCGGCAACATTTGCCGCTCCCCAACCGGGGAGCGGTTACTGCGTAAATACACCGATAACACGATCATCCAATCGGCCGGCCTGTCCGCCCTGGTGGGGAAACCTGCCGATGAGCAGGCAAGCCAGGTGGCGGAGGAACACGGATTACGCCTCGAGGGGCACAGCGCCCGGCAACTTACTGCCGCCATGTGCAGGGAGTTTGACCTGATCCTGGTCATGGAGCGACGCCATATCGATGCGGTGACCAATCTGGCGCCGGAAGTCCGGGGTAAAACGATGCTGTTCGGGCACTGGGATCAGCAACGTGATATTCCCGATCCCTATCGGAAGAGTCGCGAGGCCTTCGAGTCCGTATACCGTTTACTTGATGATGCGGCTCAGAAATGGGCAAAAGCACTTACTAGCTAATCAGGGAAAAAGATGTCTGAGAAAAATAGAGTTCAATCAAGCCACGTGGGCGGCAATGACGAGATCGATCTGGGCAGACTCCTCGGAACCCTGCTGGATCACCGCTGGCTGATCATCGGGATCACCTCCCTGTTTGCCGTGATCGGCATCATCTACACCCTGTTCGCGACGCCCATCTACAAGGCGGACGCGATGGTGCAGGTGGAGTCCTCGGTCGGCAATGCCATCATCGACAATATGGACAGCCTCATGCCGAGCGCCCGTTTGGGTTCTGACGCAGAGATCCAGCTGATCCAGTCCCGTATGGTGCTGGGCAAGACCGTGGCTGACCTGAACCTGGACACCCAGGTGCAGGAGCACCACTTCCCGGTGTTCGGCAAGGGCTGGGCGCGCATCAGCGGCCAGGACCCGGCAGAGATCGCCGTGTCGCGCTTCAATGTGCCGACCAAACTGATGAACAAGCCGATGTCGCTGGAGATCGTCGATGGCAAGCACTATGTGCTGAGCCAGGATGGTCAGGAGCTGCTGAAGGGCGAAGTGGGCCAGCTGGCGACCAAAGGGGATATCTCCCTGCTGGTGAGCGATGTGAAGGCAGAAGAGGGCACGGTGTTTGACATCATCAAGCGTCCGGAGATCTTTGCCATCAAGCAGATCCAAGGGCAGTTGCTGATCGAGGACGCGGGCCGTGACACTGGCGTGCTGACCCTCTCACTGACCGGCGAAGACCCGGACCTGATCCAGCAGACGCTGGCCAGCATCGCCAACAACTACCTGATGCAGAACGTAGAGCGCAAGTCCGCCGAGGCTGAGAAGAGCCTGGAGTTCCTGCGTGTGCAACTGCCGCAGGTACGCAGCAAGCTGGATATCGCCGAAGACAAGCTGAACCGCTACCGCCAGCAGAATGAGTCCGTGGACATGTCCCTCGAGACCAAATCGCTGCTGGACCAGATGGTCGGCCTGGAGAGCCAGCTTAACGAGCTGACCTTCCGTGAGGCAGAGATCTCCAAGCTCTACACCAAGTCTCACCCGGCTTACCGCACCCTGCTGGAGAAGCGCCAGACGCTGGAGAATGAGAAGAACAACCTGAACAAACGTGTCAGCTCCATGCCGGAGACTCAGCAGGAGATCCTGCGTCTGACCCGTGATGTGCAGGCTGGTCAGGAAGTCTACATGCAGCTGCTGAACAAGCAGCAGGAGCTGAGCATCACCAAGGCCAGCACCGTGGGCAACGTACGGGTGGTGGACAACGCGCTGACCCAGCCGGGCACCGTGAAGCCGCAGAAGATCCTGATCATCATCATCGCCATCATGCTGGGCCTGATCGTCTCCATCTTCTGGATTGTGGTGAAGATCATGCTGTACCGCGGCATTGAGAACCCGCAGGTGCTGGAAGAGGCAGGCATCAACGTCTACGCCAGCATCCCGCTCTCTGAGTGGCAGCAGAAGAAAGACCGCGAGCTGTTCGCGCAGAAAGGCACGAAGCGCAAAGAGCAGGCGCAGGGTGTGCTGGCAGTGGGCAACCCGACCGACCTGGCAGTGGAGGCCGTGCGCAGCCTGCGTACCAGCCTGCACTTCGCGATGCTGGAAGCGAAAAACAATATCCTGATGATCTCCGGTGCCAGCCCGTCGATTGGTAAGACCTTCGTCTGTACCAACCTGGCGGTGGTGATTGCGCAGACCAACAAGCGCGTACTGATGATCGATGGCGATATGCGTAAGGGCTACACCCACGACCTGCTGGGCATCCCGAATACGCTGGGCCTCTCTGACATCCTCTCTGGTCAGAGCAGCGTGGCGAACGCGGTGAAGAGCAGTGGCGTCGCCAACTTCGACGTGATTACCCGCGGTAAGGTGCCGCCGAACCCGTCCGAGCTGTTGATGAACGAGCGCTTTGACGAGCTGTTAGCGTGGGCCAGCCAGCACTATGACATGGTGCTGGTCGATACCCCGCCAATCCTGGCGGTGACCGATGCAGCCATCGTGGGCCGCAAGGCCGGTACGGCGCTGATGGTGGCGCGCTACGGTGTCAATACCCTGAAAGAGATCGAGGTGAGTATCAACCGCTTCGACCAGAACGGCATTGAGATCAAGGGCATTATCCTCAACTCCGTTATCAAGAAAGCGAGCAACTACTACGGCGCTTACGGCTACTACGAGTACGAGTACAAATCAGCCAAACAGTAAGGGGAGGGGGCACCCCTCTCTCTGGCCGGCCCCCAACGGGGCTGGCCTGCTGCTGGCTCGCTGCACCCACACTTTCACCTGCCGCCGCCGGAAGGCAGTCAGGCAATTTACTGGTCAGTCAATATCCGGACTCACTAACCGCAGAGAGTGAAACTATGAACGAAAAACGCGTATCGGTGTATATTCCGACCCATAACCGGTCGTCACTGTTAGAGCGGGCAATTAAATCGGTTATTAACCAGACCTATAAAAATATTGAAATATTGGTATGCGATGATGGCTCATCAGATGATACCCAGCAACTGGTCGAGCGTTATCAGCAAAAGCATGACAATATCCGTTATCTAAAAAATGAGACGCCAAAAGGTGCCTGTGCGGCACGTAATTTGGGCATTAACGCGGCCACCGGTGAATATATTACCGGGCTGGATGATGATGATGAATTCTTGCCAGAGCGCATTGAGAAATTCGTTAAATTCTTCAACCGCCACAAATACCCTTATTTGAGTTCAGGCATCATCTTTAATTTCGGCAAGCACCAGAAGGTGGGCTTTAATAAGGTCACCCATATCCAGCTTGACGCGCTGCTCTATCAGAACATTGTCGGCAGCCAGATCTTTACCAAGACCGACTACCTGCGTGCGATTGGCGGTTTCGATGAGAGCTTCAAGGCCTGGCAGGACTATGACACCTGGGTTCGCCTGAGCGCCCGCTACGGCGAGGGCTATAACATCGGCGAGGCGACCTACATCCAGCACCTGGAGCATGAGTTTGGCCGCATCACCAAGAGCAACAAGCTGGAGATTGGCTACAACCAGTTCGTGACCAAGCACCGCAAATTGCTGAAACCGGCGCACCGCAAGAACCTGCTGTTCAACTACAAGATGGCGCGCGACGAGAAGCTCTCCATCCAGGACATGGTGCAGGTGTGCTACCCCGGTAACGTGGTCAACGTGATTAAGTACCAGGCACGCAAAATATTGATGTAACCCAAACGCGCTTGAGCAAGGAATAATAATGAGCCGTGCGATCTATTTCGTCCTTCTGATGGTGAAGGATGCACTGAATTATCTCTCCCATGTGGGATTCCGGGCAAAAATGCGCGCCAACCGGGTGCGTATTGATAAAACCGCCTCGGTGTTCAAGCAGGATAAAAATGAGGTGATCCTCCATCCCGGCGTCTCCATCGGGAAAGGGAGCGTCATTACCTGTTCCGATGAAATGGCCAAGCCGGGTGTCCAGAGCCGTATTGAGATTGGCGCGGACACTGCCATTAATGAATATAACAACATCCGGGCATCAGGCGGGGAAATAGTTATCGGCAAGAAATGCATTATTTCCCAATATGTGAGCATGATCGCCAGTAACCATGAAATCAATACCACGGAATTCATGAAAGATGCCTTGTGGGACAACGTGAAAACCTCCGTCACCATTGGTGATGACGTCTGGATCGGCGCTGGCGCCGTGATCCTGCCGGGCGTCCAGGTGGGCAATGGCTGCGTGATCGCCTCAGGTGCCATCGTGACCAAGAGCGTGCCTGACTACAGCATCGTGGCCGGCGTGCCGGCAAAAGTGGTCAGCCAGCGCCAGATCCACCACTGATTCCCTTTTCCGACAACTCACAGAGCCGTATGCCCTATGCCTATGCTTAAAGATCGACACATTGCGATAGTCTTCACTGCCGCCATCGTGGGTGGCCATGAACTTATGGCTGTCGAGCATATTAAAAAACTTCAGCGCAAGGGGCTGCAGCTGTGCTGCATGGTGCCGGATGACAACCAGAAGCTGATGGCGACCCTCGATCAGGCGGGCATCGCCTGGCAGCCGCATGATGTGCGCCACCAGAAGCTGGAGATCCTGCACGCCTTCTTCAACCTGGCGCTGCGCGCCCGTGCGGCGCGCCTGCTGAAGGATCTGGCGGCGCGCTTTGATGACATCGTACTGATCCAGGGCGACATCGAACTTGGCTCGGTGTTCGTCAACATGGCGGCGCAGCAGAAGCTGGATGTGATCTCCTATATCCCCTATGCACACAGTTTCCGCAAGATGCACGCCAAACTGGCGGGCATCAAGGACGCGCTGGGCGCGGTGGCCTACCGCCGCTGCACCCGCTACATCACCATCTCTGAGTGCTTCGCTGACGACCTGCGCCGCTGGAACCCCAAGGCGCGCGTGCGGGTGCTGCCGAACTTCGTCGCGCCGCCGCCGGTGGCCGAGATCCGTGGGGTGGGTTACCACTTCACGCCGCGCGCCGACACGCTGCGCATCCTGATGCCGGGCCGCGTCAGCTTCCGCCAGAAGGGGCAGGATGTGCTGATGGAGGCGCTGAAGCGTCTGGCCGGCCTGCCGATCGCCATTGAGGTGGTGGTGGCGGGGGATGGCCCGGATCTGGCGGCGCTCAAGGCGCAGGCGGCCACGCTGCCAGCCTCGATCAAGGTCACCTTCCTCGGCTGGGTCAACCCCATCTGGGAATACGCCTACGACGTCGATTTCATCGTTATCCCCTCGAAATATGAGGGCGTGCCGCTGGTGATGCTGGAGGCGCAAAAGCGCCATATCCCGATCATCGCCTCACGCCGTGACGGCATGAAGGACTATCTGGACGCGCGCGCCATCTATGACGTCGATGGCCCACTGGATGAGCCGGCCGCGCTCGCCGGCAAGATTGCCGACTACCTGCGCGAGCAGCACGGCATCAGCGCCACGCAGGCGGAGGCCCGCCCGGCCAGCCGCCCGGCCGCTGGCGCGACGCCACTTAATACTCCAATAAAAGAAGAACGCTTATGATGATGAGTAGCTCCCGGGCCATCAGCCTGGATAACAGCCGCGGCCTGTCAATGTCGAGCATCCTGATCTTCCTGACCGCGGTCGCCTGCCAGCTGACGGACGTCGCGCTCGGGCCGGTCAAGGTGTGGGAGTTGATGGCACTGTCGCTGTTCCCGTTCTTTGTCCGCCGCATTGAGACCAAGCTGCTGATTTTCTTGGTGGTGTTTGTGGTGCTGATGCTGCTGTCGCTGCTGAAGGGCGCGATGGGCGACGTCTACTTCTCCAACTACGGTGGGCTGAAGAGCAAATATGTGATCTCGCTGGTGCGCTTTGTGGAGCTGGTGCTCTGTCTGGTGGTCGCCTGCCTGCCGTTCAACTTCTACCGCAACAATGGGTTGAGCTTCCACGACATCGTCAACAAGTTCCTGAAATACAACGCCATTATCTGTCTGGGGATCTTTGCGCTGTTTATGGTGGATATCGCCATCGGCACGCGTCTGGTCTCCTACGGCTCCACCCACCGCCTGCGTGGCTTCTACGTGGAGGGCGGCCCCTACGGCCTCTACATCAGTACCTTGCTGCTGCTGGAGCTGATGTTCTTCAAGCGCAAACTGATGCTGGCGCTGTTCGGCGTGGCGCTGCTGGCCTCGCAGTCGAAGGCCGGCATCGTGGGTGCGGCGGTGTTTGCCTTCTTGGCACTGGCATTCCGTTACCCGTTCCTGCGCAGCTTCCTGACGCCCAAAAGGGTATTCCGCTTCTCTACCCTGGTGCTGGTGGGCGTGCTGCTCGGCGGCGGCGTGATGTACAAGGTGGCCGAGAACTATGTGGATGACCTGAGCAACCTGCATCAGGTGCTGGAGCAGCGCGGCAATGACCCGTCGCTGGTGATGGGGCGCATCGCCGCCACCTTTATCGGCCCACGCATCATTGCCGACAACCCCTTTATCGGGGTAGGGCTGGGCACCTACTCACTGGTGCGCAACAACTCAGAATACCGTGGCCCCTTCCCGATTGTACCGGGCTGGGATTTAACCGGTCTGGGTGGGTTCTTCAACCTATTAATTGAAAATGGCGCAATAGGTGTAATCCTGTTTTTAATTGCCACCATCCGTTATTTCCGATTTAACGAAATGGGCATGGTCTTTTTCATCCTTTTCGTATTGCCATTCTTGTTGGGTGCGCAGTTGTATATGGTGTATCCGTGGTTATACCTCGGGTTTTATTGTGTCTATCGTAGAGAGATGACTGATGAGTAGGATTATTTACGACAACCGATGGGACGGTTCCGGCGGCATTGGTACTTTCGCGAACGAGATCAACCGAATAAATAAGTACGAAGATGCAAATTTCACCGGTAAGCCGGTTTCACCTGGCGACACGATTAAAACTGCCATGGCGAGCCTGTCGAAACGCGGCGATGTGATCTTTTTTCCGGGATATATCCCGCCGCTGTTTTCGAAAATACCTTACGTGTTTACCGTACACGATTTGAACCATTTGGATCGTCCAGAAAACTCCAGCAAGTTCAAACGTTTGTTTTATGACGTGGTGATCCGGAATGGCTGCCGAAAAGCCAAGAAAATTCTGACCGTTTCAGAATTTTCCAAGCGACGCATTGTTGAGTGGTCTGGTATTAATCCTAATAAGGTCGTTAATGTCGGTAATGGCGTCTCAGAAAGTTTTAATGTTCACGTAAAGCCTTATAATGTGGACTTCAAATATTTCTTGTGTGTCAGTAATCGCAAGGCTCACAAGAATGAGCTGCGCACCCTGGAGGCTTTCGCCAAGGCGAATTTGCCACCGGATGTGAAGCTGGTATTTACAGGTAAGCCAAGCGAAGAACTGACCACATTAATGGAAAAATTGCAGGTCGCGGATCGGGTGCACTTTACCCATTTTGTGGCCTTAGAAGATCTGCCCTCATTGTATAAGAGCGCCAGCGGGCTGTTATTCGCCTCGCTGTATGAAGGTTTTGGTTTGCCGGTGATCGAGGCCATGGCCTGTGGAACGCCAGTGATTACCTCCAATACCACGTCATTGCCGGAAGTGGCCGGCGACGCGGCGATTCTGGTGAATCCGCTGGATGTGGACGACATCGCCACCGCCATCAACCAGCTCTACTTCAATGAGGCGCTGCGGGAAAAATTGATTGCGAAAGGATTCATTCAGGCGAAGAAGTTCTCCTGGGCCAAGACCGCAGAGAAGGTGCGGAACGCCCTGAATGAAGTGATTGCTGAGGAACACCATGGAAAATAACTATAGCGTGGGTTTTGTGACCGACTGGCTGGTCACCTACGCCGGCGCTGAGAAGGTGCTGAGCGAGCTGGTAAAAGTCTACCCGGAGGCCGATCTCTACTCGGTGATCGACTTCCTCTCTGACCAGGATCGCCAGAAGATCGGCAACAAGCGTGCCACCACCACCTTCGCGCAGAACCTGCCGCGGGTGAAGAAGAAGTACCAGAACTACCTGCCGCTGCTGCCGCTGGCGATTGAGCAACTGGATGTCTCCGGCCATGACGTGGTGATCTCCAGCTCCCACGCGGTGGCAAAAGGGGTGCTGACCGGCCCGGACCAGCTGCACATCAGCTATGTGCACTCGCCGATCCGCTACGCCTGGGACTTGCAACACCAGTACCTGCGCGGCGCCGGTTTGGACAAGGGCATGAAAGGCTCGCTGGCCAAGTATCTGCTGCACAAGATGCGCCTGTGGGACTACCGCACCGCCAAGGGCGTAGACCACTTTATCGGCAACTCGCAATTCATTGCCCGTCGCATCCATAAGGTCTATGGCCGCAAGGCGGATGTGATCTATCCGCCGGTTAACGTTGACCGCTTCTCGCTCAACGAGAACAAAGAGGAGTTCTACTTCACCGCCTCCCGCATGGTGCCCTACAAGCGGATGGACCTGATTGTGGAAGCCTTCGCCAACATGCCAGACAAGAAACTGGTGGTGATCGGTGACGGCAGCGAGATGGAGAAGGTGAAACGCCTGGCGAAACCGAACATCGAGATCCTGGGCTTCCAGGATGACGCCACCCTGCAGGACTACATGCGCCGCGCGAAAGCCTTCGTGTTCGCCGCAGAAGAGGACTTCGGCATCTCCCCGGTGGAGGCGCAGGCCTGCGGTACGCCGGTCATCGCCTTCGGCAAGGGTGGGGCGCTGGAGACCGTGCGCCCGCTCGGCGTGGCGCGCCCGACCGGCCTGTTCTTCGACGAGCAGACCGTGCCGAGTCTGGTGGCTGCCGTTAACCGCTTCGAGCAGAACCGCGATGACATCCTGGCGCAGGATTGCCGCTTCAACGCCACCAAGTTCTCGGAGGCGCGGTTCCGCGAAGAGATGCAGCAGTACGTGGATGCCAAATGGCAAGTGTTCAACGAATCCAAAAAGATTATTTACTAGGCGTAAGGGGAAACACATGAACTCGACCAAACTCTACCCGGTGATCATGGCAGGCGGCTCCGGCAGCCGTTTGTGGCCCTTATCCCGTATCCTGTACCCGAAGCAGTTCCTGAACCTGAACGGCAACGAAACCATGTTGCAGTCCACCCTGAAGCGTCTGGATGGCCTGAGCTGCCAGAATCCGGTGGTGATCTGCAATGAAGTACACCGCTTTATCGTGGCCGAGCAGCTGCGCGAAATGGGCAAGCTGACCAAAAACATCATTCTGGAGCCGGCAGGCCGCAACACCGCCCCGGCCATCGCGCTGGCGGCCCTGACCGTGGATCAGGCCGAGGGTACGGATGAAGACCCGCTGATGCTGGTGCTGGCCGCTGACCACGTGATCAAGGACGTGGCCGCCTTCCAGCGCGCCGTGACCGACGCCATCCCCTACGCCCAAGAGGGCAAGCTGGTGACCTTCGGCATCGTGCCGACCGGCCCGGAGACGGGTTATGGCTACATCAAGCGCGGCGAGACCGTTGCCCTCGACAACCCGGTCAACGCGCCGGATGAGGTAGCGTTCCGCGTCGCGGAGTTCCGCGAGAAGCCGGATCTGGCGACTGCCCAGAGCTATCTGGAGAGCGGCCACTACTACTGGAACAGCGGCATGTTCCTGTTCCGCGCCAGCCGCTATCTGGAGGAGCTGAACAAGTTCCGCGCCGACATCGGCGGTGCCTGTGCCGAGGCGGTTGGCACCATCGACCCGGACCTGGACTTTGTGCGCGTGGATGTGGACGCCTTCCTGCGCTGCCCGGATGAGTCCATCGACTATGCGGTGATGGAGAAGACCCAGGACGCCATCGTGGTACCGATGGACGCTGGCTGGAGCGACGTCGGCTCCTGGTCCTCCCTGTGGGAGATCAGTGACAAGGATGAGCTTGGCAACGTGCATCAGGGCGATGTCATCAGCCACAACTCACAGGACAACTATGTGTTCGCGGAGTCGAGCCTGGTGACCACCGTTGGCGTGCAGAACTTGGTGGTAGTGCAGACCAAGGACGCGGTGCTGATCGCGGACGTCAATCAGGTGCAGGATGTGAAGAAGATCGTCGAGAAGATCAAATCTTCCGGCCGCCAGGAGCACCATATCCACCGTGAAGTCTACCGCCCGTGGGGCAAGTATGACTCCATCGACGCTGGCGCGCGCTATCAGGTGAAACGCATCACCGTGAAGCCGGGCGAGAAGCTGTCGCTGCAGATGCACCACCACCGCGCCGAGCACTGGGTCATTGTGGCCGGCACCGCCAAGGTCACCAAGGGCGAAGAGCAGTTCATCCTGACGGAAAACGAATCCATCTACATTCCGCTGGGTGAGACCCACTCGCTGGAAAACCCCGGCAAGATTGCGCTGGATTTAATTGAAGTTCGCTCCGGTTCTTACCTGGAAGAGGATGATATCGTCCGTTTCCAGGATAACTACGGCCGCGTGTAACGTTTAAATACTTTTACTATTCACCAGGGCGTGCCGCCTGCCGGCACGTCGGTGTGGGATATTATGCTCAAGGAAATGTCTATGCCTACTTCATTGTCATGCTTTAAAGCCTACGATATTCGCGGCCAGTTGGGTGAAGAACTCAACGAGGATATTGCTTATCGCATCGGGCGTGCCTATGGGGAGTACCTGAAGCCGGAAACCATCGTGGTCGGCGGCGACGTGCGCCTGACCAGCGAAGGGCTGAAACTGGCGTTGGCCAAGGGGCTGCAGGATGCTGGCACCCATGTGATCGATATCGGCCTGAGCGGCACTGAAGAGATCTACTTCGCCACCTTCCACCTCGGTATTGATGGCGGCATTGAAGTCACCGCCAGCCACAACCCGATGAACTACAACGGCATGAAGCTGGTGCGTGAGAACGCCAAACCGATCAGCGGCGACACCGGCCTGCGCGACGTGCAGCGTCTGGCGGAAGCCAATGATTTCGCGCCAGTCGATCCGGCCAAGCGCGGCAGCTACAAGCAGATCTCCCTGCTGGAGGAGTACACCGACCACCTGCTGGGCTACGTGAACCTGAAAAACTTCACCACCCCGCTGAAGCTGGTGCTGAACTCCGGCAACGGCGCGGCTGGCCACGTGGTGGACGCCATCGAGGCGCGCTTCAAGGCGCAGGGCGTGCCGGTGGAGTTCATCAAGGTGCACCACCAGCCGGACGGCAACTTCCCGAACGGTATCCCTAACCCGCTGCTGCCAGAGTGCCGCGCCGACACCACCGCCGCGGTGCTGGAGCACAACGCCGACATGGGCATCGCCTTTGACGGTGACTTTGACCGCTGCTTCCTGTTCGACGAGAAGGGCCGTTTCATTGAGGGCTACTACATTGTTGGCCTGCTGGCACAGGCGTTCCTCGAGAAGCAGCCGGGCGCCAAGATCATCCATGACCCGCGTCTGAGCTGGAACACCATCGACATCGTGACCCAGGCGGGTGGCGAGCCGGTGATGTCCAAGACTGGCCATGCCTTCATCAAGGAGCGCATGCGCAAAGAGGATGCTATCTACGGCGGCGAGATGAGCGCACACCACTACTTCCGTGACTTCGCCTACTGCGACAGCGGCATGATCCCATGGTTGCTGGTGGCCGAGCTGCTCTGCCTGAAGAACAAATCCCTGGGCGAGCTGGTCTCTGACCGCATGGAAGCCTACCCGGCCTCCGGCGAGATCAACAGCGTGATTGCCAACCCGAAAGAGGCGATTGCCCGCGTCTACGATCACTTCGCGCCTGAAGCGCTGAACATCGACCAGACCGATGGCATCAGCCTGGAGTTCGCCGAGTGGCGCTTCAACCTGCGTAGCTCCAACACCGAGCCGGTGGTTCGCCTGAACGTCGAGTCTCGCCAGAATACCGCGCTGATGAACGCCAAAACCGAAGAGATTTTAACACTGTTACGGGATTGATTTACTTGGCGTGGCCGGACGGTATCGCTGCCGCCCGGCCATACCCGCCCAGGCAAGTATGAATATATAAGAAGAGTCAATTATGCGCGTTTATAATGTTAATTTGAGTGGCTTTTTCGTTAAGCTGTCACTGGCAATATCCGACTTTCTGTTCTTCAACCTATCGCTCTACTTCTCCATTGCGGTACTGCGTCACATGACGGATGACGTTTACCAGTACATTCCGCGCCATGAAATGACGTCATTCTACTTTGCGCATCTGCTGCTCTCCCTGCTGGCCGTTGTTTGGTTCTGGGTGCGTTTGCGCCACTACACATACCGCAAGCCATTTTGGTTTGAACTGAAAGAGACACTGCGCACGCTGCTGATTTTCGCCATCATTGCGCTGGCGACGGCCGGTTTCTCAAAATGGGAATTGTCCCGTTACTTCTGGCTGCTGACTTGGGTCACTATCCTGATCACCGTGCCGCTGGCGCGCTCCATCGTGAAGCGCCTGCTGAACAAGATGGGTTACTGGCGCAAGCAGACGGTGATTATCGGCAACCAGAAAAACGCCCGCGAGGCCTTTGTGGCCCTGCAGAGCGAAGAGGTGCTGGGCTTTGACGTGGTGGCCTTCTATGCCGTGACCCCGTGCGATGAGACGGAGTTGTTTGGCAAGCCGGTGATCCAGGATGAGCGGGCGCTGTGGAATCTGACCAACACCGAGGATACCCAGTTCATCGTGGCGGTGGAGTTCGAGGAGCATTCGCTGCGCGACTACTGGCTGAAGAACCTGGCGAAACATCACTGCCGTTCGGTCTCCGTGATCCCGACGCTGCGTGGCGTACCGCTCTATGGCACCGACATGTCATTTATCTTCAGCCATGAGGTGATGATTTTGCGGGTCAGCAACAATTTGGCGAAGCGCACCTCACGTATGATCAAGCGTGCCTTCGACATCTTCGGCTCGCTGGTGATTATGCTGTTGCTGGCGCCGGTGCTGTTCATCCTGATGTACCTGGTGTCGAAAGATGGCGGCCCGTCGATCTACGGCCATGAGCGCGTCGGCCTCGACGGCAAGAAGTTCAAGTGCCTGAAGTTCCGCTCGATGGTCACCAATTCGCAAGAGGTATTGCAGCACCTGCTGGAGACCGATGCTGAAGCGCGTGCCGAGTGGGACAAGGACTTCAAGCTGAAGAACGACCCGCGCATCACCAAGGTGGGCAAATTCATCCGCCGTACCAGCCTGGATGAGCTGCCGCAGCTGTGGAACGTGTTCCGTGGCGAGATGAGTCTGGTCGGCCCGCGCCCGATTATCGAGAAAGAGCTGGAGCGCTACGCCGGTGAGGTGGACTACTACCTGATGGCGAAACCGGGCATGACCGGCCTGTGGCAGGTCAGCGGCCGTAACGATGTCGATTATGACACCCGCGTCTATTTTGATGCGTGGTACGTGAAGAACTGGTCCCTGTGGAACGATATTGCCATTCTGTTCAAGACGGTAAATGTGGTGCTTAAGCGCGATGGTGCATATTAAGAAATCAACTACTCTTAATGATCGTCAACATATAACCAACAGTGAATACCTATACGAAAGGGAAGAAAAACCTATGGCGAGTTTGAAAGCGGTAATACCTGTAGCTGGGCTAGGGACACGTATGTTGCCTGCCACCAAGGCGATCCCAAAAGAGATGCTGCCGGTGGTCGACAAGCCCCTGATCCAATATATCGTGAATGAGTGCGTCGCCGCAGGGATCAAGGAGATCGTGCTGGTGAGCCACTCCTCCAAAAATGCCATTGAGAACCACTTCGACACCTCTTTCGAACTGGAAGCCGTGCTGGAGTCCCGCGTGAAGCGCCAGCTGCTGAAGGAAGTGCAGGGCATCTGCCCGCCGGACGTCACCATCATGCAGGTGCGTCAGGGTCAGGCCAAGGGCTTGGGCCACGCGGTGCTGTGCGCCCAGCCGATGGTCGGCGACTCGCCGTTCATCGTGCTGCTGCCGGACGTGCTGCTGGATGACTCCACCGCCGACCTGCGCCGCGAAAACCTGGCGGCAATGGTTAAGCGTTTTGAAGAGACCGGCCACAGCCAAATCATGGTGGAGCCGGTGCCGGAGAAAGATGTCTCCAAGTATGGCGTGGCGGACTGCAATGGCGTGGACATCGCGCCGGGCGAAAGCACCGTGATGACCGCCGTGGTTGAGAAACCGGCGCAAGAAGACGCCCCGTCCAACCTGGCAGTCGTGGGCCGCTATGTGCTGTCGAAAGATATCTGGCCGATCCTGGAGAAGACCCCGCCGGGTGCCGGTGATGAGATCCAGCTGACCGACGCCATCGCCCTGCTGATGAAGCAGCAGCCGGTGGAAGCCTTCCACATGAGCGGCAAGTCCCATGACTGCGGCGACAAGCTGGGCTACATGAAAGCCTTTGTCACCTATGGCGTGCGCCATGACACCGAAGGCAAAAAGTTCGCTGAGTGGCTGAAAACGCTGGCTAACGCCTGATAGCCTGATTCTCTTCAAACCGAGTGCGAGTGAGGACTTCTATGACGACGTTGAAAGCGGTGATCCCGGTAGCGGGACTGGGTATGCGTATGCTGCCCGCGACCAAGGCGATCCCGAAAGAGATGCTGCCGATTGTCGATAAGCCGATTATCCAGCACATCATCAATGAGTGTGTGGCGGCGGGCATCAAGGACATCATTCTGGTTACCCACTCCTCCAAGAATGCGGTGGAGAACCACTTTGATACTTCGTTTGAGCTGGAAGCCATGCTGGAGGCGCGCGTCAAGCGCTCCCTGCTGGAAGAGGTACAATCCATCTGCCCGCAGGGTGTGACCATTATGCACATCCGCCAGGGCCAGCCGCGCGGCCTCGGCCATGCGGTACTGTGCGCCAAGCCGCTGGTGGGCGGGTCGCCGTTCGTGGTGATGCTGCCGGATGTGCTGGTGGACAACCAGCAAGCCGACTACCGCCACGACAACTTGGCGGAGATGGTGCGCCGTTTTGAAGAGAGCGGCGAAAGCCAGGTGCTGGTCCAGCCCCTGTCCGCCGACGAACTGCCGAACTACTCGGTTATCAGCTGCGAAAACCCGTCGCTGCAGCCGGGCGAGTCTAGCCGCATCACCAAGATGGTGGAGAAGCCGGAGAACACCGACGGCCTCGACTCCAACCTGGCGGCGGTCGGGCGCTACGTGCTCTCGGCGGACATCTGGCCCTACCTGGAGAAGACCGAGCCGGGTGCCTGGGGCCGTATCCAGCTGACCGACGCCATTGACGCGCTGAAAAACCACAGCCCGGTCAATGCGCTGGCACTGAAGGGCACTGCCTTTAACTGCGGCGAAAAGCTGGGTTACATGCAGGCCTACGTTACCTATGGCCTGCGCCATGACAAGCAGGGCGCAGAGTTCAAACAGTGGTTGGCTGAGTTCCAACAGCAAGCCAACGCCTGATCTCCTGATCTTCGCAATGCCACAGGCCGCCCACAGGCGGCCTGTTCTTTGCCCCTTTATCTCCTTTTTCGTATGACAGGCTACATGGGCTGCCGTGGCAATCGGCGGGCCTGTCTTTTTCTGCGCTCTGTTTCCAGGTTTCTGACATGAGGTTCTGATGCGACTGCTTAAAAATTTGACGGACAAAACCAAAAATACCATTAATACCTCCCGCCGCTCGGCACTGACCAAAGTGCTGGTGGGAACACCTCTGGTCGCATTACTCAGCCTTGAAAAATCCCAGGCGGCACCGGCTGCGCCCGCCCTCCCGGCCCCGACCGGCAATGACATGACCGGCCCGGAGCTGCGCCGCCTGATGCGCGCCAGCGATGGCCTGAAGGCGATTGGCCGCTGCTCCAACATCACGATGCTGCGCACCATTGAGCCAACCATCATCGGCCAGAAAATTGATGTCGCCAGCTACCATCCCGGCTGGTCAGATATCGCCAACGGCGCAATCGGCGGCGGCGAGTTTTGGTATGACGCCGCCGACACCCAGTCTGTGGATGATGGCGGCAGCGTGATTGTCACGCAGGGCGGCAAACGCTGGAAGCGCATCACCGACCAGCTGCTGCCCAGCCACTTTGGCTGTATGCCCGGCGGCAAGGAGGATGTCACCGAGAATATGCGCCGCTACATCAAGGCCTGCCGGGGTGGGGTGGTCAACTTCAACAACGGGCCGTGGCGCATCAGCAGCACCATCGACCTGACCGACGTCGCCAAGATCATCAGCGACAGCACCGGCCGCTTCATCGTCGATGCCGAGCGGTTCCGCGGTGACTGGGCCATCCAGCTCGGCAAGCCCAACCAGAAGGCGGGCCGTGGCCGTTGCGGCAGCATCTCGCTGGAGGGGATTTTGATGGCCCGCGCCACCAGCCGCAGCCAGAAGCTGAACGGTATCTACATGAAGGGGAGCTGGCTGAACATCGGCCACGTGCGCGCCGAGAACTTCAACGGCATCGGCATCTACCAGGATTCGGTGTGGGATTCCACCACCCAGCGCCTCTCGGCGGAGTTGTGCGGCAACATCGTCACCCCGCAGATCAAGCTGGGCAGTAACGGTGACACCCACAACGCCTCGCACATCGTCAGCATCCAGAGTGAGCAGGCCTACCACTACTCGCTGCATATCGATGTGCTGCGCGACGTGATTGACAATATCCACGCTGAGCGCACCTATATCCTGACCAATGACGACAACAGCAAGCTGCCGTCCAACCTCAACTACCGCAACGTCTATATCCTGCTGGGCAACTCGATCATCAACCACGCGGTGATGGATGCCGCCACTACCAAGACCGCGCCTGACGGCCAGCCGGTCACCAGCCAGAAGCTCTCCATCAACCTGAATGTGGACTATGGCGCGGTCAATACCCTGAACGCGCGCGGCGGCATTATCTGTACCAACTTTGGCCACCTCTCCACCTTTGATGTCGTGGCCTGTGACGCCTGGTACTTCTCCGATCCGGCGCAAAAACTGTCGATCTCCGATCTGCGGGCGCGCCGGGTGGTGGCCTCGTCCGATATTCAGTTCAGTAACTGCGTAATTTCAGAGGAATTCGAATTACGCTTTAACGCAAAAAATGTGACGATGAGCTCAGTTGATGTCGGTTTAATTAATTTCACCGCGCAGTATCAGGGTGATATTCATCTGTCCCGCTGCAACATCAACACCATCAAGGCACTTGGCAGGCCGAAACCGGGATTTGCCGTCACGGTGTTCCGGGACTGCCGCATTGAGGCGTTGCAGGGGGCAGAAGGGTCGCGGGCCAGATTCTATGGCGGCTACATCAACACCGTTAACCTGGCCTCCGGCAGCGGCGTGGAGCTTTACGATCTCAACTGCGCCAGCTTTGGCTATCAGGGCGACGCAGAGTTCATTACGCAGGGCGTCAGGGCGGAGAAGGTAAACAATTGGGCACATCCGCAGAAGATGACCTTCCCCGCAGGCACCACCACCAGTGTATTGGGCGAGATCCAGCCCGGCCAGCCATTCCGCTATGTCAATGTGGATGGCAAAACCGGTTGGCGAGGTGAGAAGTGATCGCCTGCGTGCAATGACTTGCAGATCGAACAAACAAACACGGCGTCGGCGGGTGGGAGAGCCCCCGGCGCTATGTAGGGATGGAAACATTATGACCTTTTGGCAAGCGGAAACAACACTATGAGCTTACGCGAGAAGACCGTGAAAGGGGCCAAATGGTCCGCCATGTCGACATTTATCGTCATTGGCCTGAGCTTTTTACAGATGACCCTGCTGGCGCGCATGATTGACAGCCATGAGTTCGGGCTGTTGACCATCGCGATGGTAGTGATTGCGTTGGCTGATACCATTTCAGACTTCGGCATCTCCAACTCCATCATCCAGAAGAAGGACATCACCGAAGTACAGCTGACCACGCTCTATTGGTTGAACGTGTGCATTGGCATCACCGTCAGCGTGCTGACCTTCAGCCTCAGTGGCACCATTGCCAACGCACTGCACTCGCCGGGGCTGGAGACGCTGGTCAAGGTGCTGGCGCTGGCCTTCCTGGTGATCCCTCATGGGCAGCAGTTCCGCGCCTTGATGCAGAAGGAGCTGGAGTTCAACACCATTGGCAAGGTGGAGTCCTTCTGTTCGCTGGTCGGCTTTGTCAGTACCCTGACCGTGGCCTACTTCTACCCCTTCGCCATGGCCGCGATGGTCGGCTATCTGATCAATGCCAGCGTACGCACGTTCTCCTTTGCCTACCTGGGACGTAAAATCTACCGGCCAAGCTTTAAGTTCTCCCTGCCTACGGTTAAGGACAACATCAAATTTGGTGCCTTCCTGACCGCAGACAGTCTGGTGAACTTCATCAACACCAATATCTCCACCGCGGTATTGGCACGTACGCTGGGGGCAGTAGTGACCGGTGGCTACAACCTGGCCTACAACGTGGCCGTCATGCCACCGACCCGCCTAAACCCAATCATTACCCGCGTACTCTTCCCGGCCTTTGCCAAAATTCAGGATGACCAAGAGAAGCTGCGGCTGAATTTCTACAAGTTGCTGTCGCTGGTGGGCATTCTGAACTTCCCTGCGCTGCTGGGGCTGGCGATGGTCTCCGATGAGTTTGTCCGGTTTGCCTTTGGCGAGAAGTGGATTTTCATTATCCCTATCCTGCAAGTGTTATGCGTGGTGGGTATCCTCCGCTCCATTGGTAACCCGATTGGCTCGTTGCTCATGGCGAAAGGGCGGATCAACTTAAGTTTCTACTTCAATGTGTTCAAAATCTTTCTGTTTACCCCGGCGCTCTATTTCGGTGCTAAATGGGGTGGCGGTTTAGGTGTGGCGATTGGCTTCCTCTGCGTGCAGACGCTCAATACGCTGCTGAGTTACTTTGTACTGATTAAACCGGTGTTGGGTAAAAGCTACAAAGAGTACGTTAATAGCATTTGGTTGCCGGTTAAATTAACCATACCCATGCTTGTAGGGGTGTATGCGCTTGGATTGATTATTCCTGCCAATTTCCCTGTTTTTGTTGTGTTGATCAGCAAGATTGCCTTTGGGGTCATTGTTTATGGTGTGACGTTGAGCTTCTCTCGTAACGAACTCATTTTTGAAATAAAGCAGCAGCTTTTTAAAAAATCTAAATTTTCCAGATCTGCTACAGGAGTAAAATAGTATGCATCATATGCAAGTGCTAAAAAACAATCTAAATGTCATTACTGATGTGGTGCCGAAATCCAGCAAGATTCTTTTTCTTGATGTACCGCTTCATCTGAACGTTGGCGATCTGCTTATTTTAAAAGGCACGGAACAATTCTTTAAAGAGAACCAGTATCAGGTTGTCGGGCGTTATACCGACAAGTGCAGCCGGGAATTTGTGGAGAAACACCACGGGAAAATCGACAAGGATACCATTATCGTTTTGCAGGGCGGCGGCAACTTCGGCGACCTTTACCTGCACCATCAGATCCTGCGTGAGACCGTGGTAAGATGCTTCCCGAACAACAAAGTGGTGATGCTGCCGCAGACCGCGCACTTCACCTCATTTGAGAATATGCGCAAATCTGCGGAGATCATCAGCCAGCATAAAAACCTGACTATCTTCGCCCGTGATATTAACTCCTTTAATCTGTTTAAAGAGAACTTTACGGATAAAGTGATCATGTGTCCGGATATGGCCCACGCCATGTGGAACATCTGGCCACAGCAGAAGCCAGAAGATATCAAGCGTGAACAGATGATGATGATCCGCAAAGATATCGAAGGGAACACCAAATCCCCATACGAAAATAACTACCAGAGCGACTATGTTGACTGGGAAGATATCTGTACTGACAACGATCGTCTGTTCTTCCGCGCTATGTGCCGAGGGGAGAGAATCAATAATAAGGTGCCGGGCCATCTCTTCCCGACCATCAACCTGTGGTATAAGTATACTGACAAGCTGGTTGACCGCGTGAATGATCTGTTCTTGTCCTACGGTGAGGTGGTCACCTCGCGTATGCATGGGCATATTTTATGCGCACTGTTAGGCGTAAAAACCAAAGTGCTGGATAATTCATATGGTAAAAACTCTGGTTATTACGAGTCGTGGACGAATAAAGTCCCTAATTGTGATCTAATTCCATTCGAGTAATTATCATATGCCTAGATTGTCAGTCGTTATCCCGGTATACAACGTCAAGAATTACCTGGAGACCGCAATCGATTCAATCCTCAATCAGACGGTGCTGCCGTCTGAAGTGGTGATTGTTGATGATGGCTCCACCGATGGCTCCGGCGAGATGCTGGAGCAGTTGTACGGGCATATTCCCTTTGTACGCATCGTGCATACAGAGAATCGGGGCCTTGGCGAGGCCCGCAACGAAGGCAACCGCCATGTGACCGGCGACTACATCTACTATTTCGATTCGGATGATGTGGCCGTCCCCACGCTGGTGGAGAGCTTTTACCACTATCTGGAGCAGCATCCGGCGCTCGATATCTACTGCTTCTCCGCCGCCTCCTTCTGGGATGTGGTGCCAGAGGATCCCGAGGCCGCCAAAATGCTGCCGCAGTACGATCGCCAGCTCAACCAGACCTTTGAGAATGGCATCAGCGCCTTCAACATTCTCTCTGAGAATAACACCTTCTACCCCAATGCCTGGCTGTATGTGTTTCGCCGTGGCCTGATCGTTGACCATGACCTCTGGTTCAAACCCATCATTCATGAGGATGAGGAGTTCACGCCACGTCTGTTCTTCGCCGCCCAGCAGGTGATCTCCTCCACGGAGGTGCTGTTCCGCCGCCGGGTGCGCATGGGATCCATCATGCAGAGCAACCGCAGCGAAAAGAATGTGATTGGCTATATCGAGAGCATCCATAGCCTTGAGGGGCTGAAGGCCAATGCCCAAGAGAGCCGGGTGATCGATAACCTCGCCAATCGTATCCTGAACAACATTATCGCCATCTATCGCATTACCAAGGAGGAGGGGGTGGTGCTGTCACCGGAGAGCGACCAGCGCTTCTCGGCGCTGCTGGCGCGCAACAGCACGCCTCAGGTCAAGCTGGCGGGTCGTAGCCTGTTTGCCCTGCGTGTCTATAAATTTGCCCAACGGCGGGCGAAACAGTTACTTGGCAGCTAAGCGCGCCATAGCGCTACACGTCTGGGATAGCGTGGGGTATGATGAAAAAAGAGTGAATTTGCAACACGTTACCTATCCAACTTTTCGCCAGTCAGGCCCATGGGCCAATCAGGAGTGATTATGTCCATTCTCGTTACCGGCGGCGCCGGTTATATCGGTTCCCACACCGTACTCAGCCTGTTGTCACGTGGTGACGACGTAGTGGTGCTGGATAACCTCTCCAACGCCTCCGCTGAATCGCTGAACCGTGTGGCGCAGCTGGCCGGCAAGGCCGCCACCTTCTATCAGGGCGACATTCTGGATCGCCAAATCCTGCAAACGATTTTTGCCGAGCACCAGATTGAGTCCGTGATCCACTTTGCCGGGCTGAAGGCGGTGGGGGAGTCAACCCGCAAGCCGCTTGAGTACTATGAGAACAACGTCAGCGGCACCGTGGTGCTGCTGGAAGAGATGCGCAACGCCGGCGTCTACAACTTCATCTTCAGCTCCTCCGCCACCGTTTACGGTACGGACGCGCCGGTTCCCTACGTGGAGACCACGCCCATCGGCGGCACCACCAGCCCCTATGGCACCTCCAAACTGATGGTGGAGCAGATCCTGAAGGATTACGCGAAAGCCGATGAGAAGCTGCGCGTTATTGCCCTGCGTTACTTCAACCCGGTTGGCGCCCATGAGTCGGGGCTGATTGGCGAAGACCCGAATGGTATCCCGAACAACCTGCTGCCCTACATCGCCCAAGTGGCGATCGGCAAGCTGGAGTCGCTCGGCATCTTTGGCGGCGACTACGACACCAAGGATGGCACTGGCGTGCGTGACTACATCCACGTGGTGGATCTGGCCGAAGGGCACCTGAAGGCGATGGATCATTTGGCCAAGATGCAGGGTTACAAGGCCTATAACCTGGGCGCTGGCGTTGGCTATTCGGTACTGGAGATGGTGCAGGCGTTTGAGAAAGCCTCTGGCCGCAACGTGCCTTACACCATCAAACCGCGCCGTGATGGCGACCTGCCGGCCTTCTGGGCCGATGCCCGTCTGGCAAAACAGGATCTGGACTGGGAAGTGACGCGTGGCATCGACGCCATGATGCGTGACACCTGGAACTGGCAGAGCAAAAACCCGAATGGCTACAAAAGCCAGTAAGGGTTGGAAAAGCCAAAGGGCGCCTGCGGGCGCCCTTTTTTTATCTGACAATTTATGCTGACAGGGCAGGGGGTTAGCGGCCAATAATTGTGAGGGGAGGGGGGCTGGTCAAGCGGATGGCAGTGTGTATACTGCTTGGCGAATTCGGATTATTCGCAAAGCAGTGAAGGGCCGCCAGCCCGGCCGGCGCCCGGCACCCACCGTCCCATCGTTACCCAAGAGGCAAGTTTCATGATGAAAGCCGTTATCCCCGTCGCTGGCCTTGGCACCCGTATGCTGCCCGCCACCAAGGCCATCCCGAAAGAGATGTTGCCAATCGTGGATAAACCCCTGATCCAGTATATCGTCAATGAGTGCGCCGCCGCGGGCATCAAAGAGATCATTCTGGTCACCCACTCCTCCAAAAACGCCATTGAGAACCATTTCGATACGTCTTTTGAGCTGGAGAGTATGCTGGAGAGCCGCGTCAAGCGCCAGCTGCTGGAGGAGGTGCAGTCCATCTGCCCGAAAGGGGTGACGGTGATGAACGTGCGTCAGGGCCACTCCAAGGGGCTGGGTCATGCCATTCTCTGCGCCCGCCCGCTGATTGGCGATGAGCCGTTTGCCGTGCTGCTGCCGGACGTGCTGATGGACGACGTGGCATGTGACCTGAAACAGGACAACCTGGCCGCGATGCTGGCACGCTTTGAAGAGACTCAGACCAGCCAGATTATGGTGGAGCCGGTGCCGGAACAGGATGTCTCAAAATATGGCATCGTCGATTGCGCCGGGCAGATGCCGGCCAGCGGTGCCACCGCGCCGATGCACGCCATCGTCGAGAAGCCCGAAATCGAACAGGCCCCCTCCAACCTCGCGGTGGTAGGTCGCTACGTGCTCTCCAAAGCAATCTGGCCGCTGTTGCAGGTCACACCGTACGGTGCAGGTAATGAGATCCAGCTGACCGACGCCATTGCCATGCTGATGGAGAACAACCCGGTGGAGGCTTACTCCATTGTGGGCCGTTCCCACGACTGCGGTGACAAGTTCGGCTACCTGAAGGCCTTCGTGGAATATGGGATGCGCCACCCGACGCAGGGCGAGGCGTTCAGCGCCTGGTTGAAGCAGATGCAGGCCTCCTGAGCCAATAAAAAAGCACAGCCTTGGCTGTGCTTTTTTTTTGCCGCCATGCGGCATCACTCCATGATCAACCCTTTCAGGTACTGACCATAGGCGGTTTTGCCCAGCAGCTGTGCCTGCTCCGCCACCTGGCCCGCGCTCAGCCAGCCCTTGCGGAAGGCGATCTCCTCCAGACAGGCCACCTTGAAGCCCTGACGCTTCTCAATGGTGTGGATGAACTGTGACGCCTCCACCATGCTGTCATGGGTGCCAGTATCCAGCCAGGCAAAGCCACGTCCCAGCAGCTCGACCTTCAGATTTCCCTGTTGCAGGTACATCTCATTGAGCGTGGTAATCTCCAACTCGCCACGATGGGAGGGCTTGACCTGTTTCGCCATCTCCACCACATGCTCATCGTAAAAGTAGAGGCCAGTCACCGCCCAGTGGGATTTCGGCTTCACCGGCTTCTCTTCAATCGAGAGCGCGTTGAACTTGTCATCAAACTCCACCACGCCAAAGCGCTCGGGATCCATCACCTGATAGCCGAAGACAGTGGCACCCTGCGTGCGCGCGGCCACGCTCTCCAGCTTCTGGCCGAACCCCTGACCGAAGTAGATGTTGTCACCCAGCACCAGCGCGCAGCGTTCACCATTGATGAACTCCTCACCAATGATGAAAGCTTGCGCCAAACCGTCTGGCGACGGCTGTTCAGCATAGGAGAAAGAGACGCCAAACTGTGAGCCATCGCCCAGCAGGCGTTTGAAGGCCGGCAGGTCATCCGGGGTGGAGATCACCAGGATGTCGCGGATACCCGCCAGCATCAGCACCGAGATCGGATAGTAGATCATCGGCTTGTCATAAATCGGAAGCAGCTGTTTTGAGATGCCACGTGTAATCGGATAAAGGCGGGTGCCGGAGCCGCCCGCTAAAACGATGCCTTTCATTAATACACCTTCCAGGGAGTTATTTTTGCAGGCCCAATCGTTGGCCGGCGTACGAACCATCCTGTACGCGCTGCCACCACTCTTTATTGTCCAGATACCACTGCACGGTTTTCAAGATACCGCTTTCAAAGGTCTCTTCTGGTTTCCAGCCCAAGGTGCGCTCGATCTTACTGGCATCAATGGCATAACGCATATCATGGCCGGGGCGGTCTGTCACATACGTGATCAGGTCGGCAAAATGGGCCACGCCTGCGGGCTTTTCGCGGATTAGCTCGTCCAGGATGCCGCAAATGGTCTTCACCACATCAATGTTTTTGCGCTCATTATGGCCGCCGATATTGTAGGTCTCGCCAATCTCCCCTTCGGTGACCACTTTGTAGAGCGCCCGTGCGTGATCCTCCACATACAGCCAGTCACGAACCTGCTGGCCATTGCCATACACCGGCAGCGGCTTGCCGGCCAGCGCATTCAGGATAATCAGCGGGATCAACTTCTCCGGGAAGTGATAGGGGCCATAGTTGTTGGAGCAGTTGGTCACCAGCGTCGGCAAGCCATAGGTACGCTGCCAGGCGCGCACCAGATGGTCGCTCGAGGCCTTAGAAGCGGAGTAGGGGCTGCTCGGCGCATATGGCGTGGTCTCGGTGAACAGGTCATCGGTGCCATGCAGGTCACCATACACCTCGTCCGTGGAGATGTGGTGCAGCCGGAACGCCGCCTTGCGTGCTGGCTCCAGGGCCGCCCAATAGTGGCGTGCCGCCTCCAACAGGCTGTAAGTACCAATGATATTGGTCTCGATAAACGCCGCCGGCCCATCGATTGAGCGGTCAACGTGGCTCTCTGCCGCCAGATGCATCACGGCATCCGGCTGGTACTCCGCAAACAGCGTGTCCAGCGCCGTGCGATCGCAAATATTGACCTGGGCAAAGCGATAACGGGGATGTTCGGCCACCCCTGCCAGCGACTCCAAATTCCCTGCATAGGTGAGACTATCTACCACCAGAACACTGTCGTCCGTGTGGTTAATGATGTGGCGCACTACCGCCGAACCGATGAAACCAGCACCACCCGTAACCAAAATTTTCATAACATTAGACTCATATCTGGAATTTTTATCCTCACGCTACCGTGAGTCTCTCAGGGGTATCCTTGGGAGGCGCGCCGCCTGCTGCCTTGCGCCCACTGCCAATCTGATACAAAACCGCTGAATTATACTGTTGGCAAGATATGCTGAACAGTAAATAAGAGGAAATCAAAAACTTTCCCATTGTTAAAAAAAACTGAATTTTCGGATTATTCGTACATGATTTTACAGTAAAAGCACAAAATCTTAAACCAATACTTACGCAAGTTAAAGTTGGCATGAATATTGATTAGAGAAACATAAGGTGAGGAATTATCTGAAGCGGTGATCTTTAAGAATTTTCTTAAGGTGAATTACTAAACCTCTGCTATTAGAGCAATGTACTTTGGCTGCCATCTTAAATGCAATTGCAAAGGTAAATCGGGTAACCATTTTAATCCTTTGATTTTTATCAAAAAAATTCATCGCGTTCTGGATTTAACCATTGCTTGGCTATTTTCTTTTGCATTCATCTCGGTACTATTAAAAGCGAGGGCAAAAGAAAGCTGCTAGCATGGTGCCTGGCTTAGCAATAGGTTGAGGTTAATTTCACAGTGGGTTTTCTGTCGCAACAATTAAGCTGTGCTAACATACTGGGATTATTTCCGTAACAATCAGAAGCATAATGATTTGGCTTTTGATAGAGTCTTTTCCCAATGGCATAAATATTGGAAGCACCCAACGTGCGTCAGTATAAGAGTGAATAGTGAAATGAATGTGATTGAGACCCGGGTCAAAGGTGTGAAGCTGGTACAGCCAACCGTGTTTGGCGACCAGCGCGGCTTCTTTCTGGAAACTTTCCAGAAAGATCGTTATCAAAAGTTGCTGGATATCGACCTCGAGTTTGTGCAGGACAACCACTCCCGGTCGAGCCAGGGGGTACTGCGCGGCCTCCATTTCCAGACGGCCCATCCGCAAGGCAAGCTGGTGCGCGTGGTACGCGGCGAAGTGTTTGATGTGGTGGTGGATATCCGCCCGGACTCCCCGACCTTCCGCCAGTGGGTTGGCGTGACCCTCTCTGAGGCCAACAAGAATCAACTGTGGGTACCGCCGGGTCTGGCGCACGGCTTTGTGGTGATTTCAGAGTTTGCCGATTTTGAGTACAAATGCACCGATTACTATGATCCGGCCAATGAGGGATGCCTCATCTGGAACGACCCGGAGATAGGTATTGAATGGCCGATCGCCGAGCCGAAGCTCTCGGCCAAGGATCAGCAGGGCAAAGCGTTCTCAGAGCTTTTTTGATAACAGGCTCGCCTCGCAGCAAGGCCCCGGGAGGAACCCCGGGGCCTTTTCCCTTCTGGAGGCCGGGTGTTCGATCTTTATTCAGGGTAGCCAGTATAACTATGAAATTGATGATCGTTGGCAGTGCGGGACAAGTGGGTAAAGAGCTGGTGCAGCGCGCGCCGGCGGAGTGGGAGGTTCTGGCCGTAGATCGCCAGCAGTTGGACATCACCGATGCCGCGCAGGTCAGCCAGCGGGTGGCAGCGTTCCACCCTGACGTCATAATCAACGCGGCGGCCTATACGGCCGTTGATCGTGCCGAGAGCGAAGCGGCGCTGGCCTATGCCATTAACCGGGATGGCCCGGCCGCGCTGGCCGCCGCTGCGCAGGCCTGTGGTGCGGCACTGCTGCACATCTCCACCGACTACGTCTTTCCTGGCGACAAGCCAGCGCCTTACCGCGAGGATGACCCGACTGGCCCAACTGGCATTTACGGCGCCAGCAAACTGGCGGGCGAAGAGGCGGTAACGGCCGCCTGTCCGCGTCACATCATCCTGCGCACCGCCTGGGTGTTTGGCGCTCACGGCCACAACTTTGTCAAAACCATGATCCGGCTAGCCAAGGATCGTGACCAACTCTCTGTGGTGGGTGACCAGTTCGGCAGCCCAACCTATGCCGGTGACATCGCGCTGGCGCTGCTGACCCTCGCCCGCCGGGTGGCGGATGGTCAGGATGTCGCTTGGGGCATCTACCACTACAGCGGTGCCCCCTACACCTGCTGGGCTGACTTCGCCCGCGCGGTGATTGAGCAGGCAGTTGAGGCCGGCTATGTCGCCCGTCTGCCGGATATTCGTCCTATTACCACGGCAGAGTATCCCACGCCTGCCCGGCGCCCGGCCAACTCCCGGCTGGATTGCCGCAAAATTGAGGCAGCGTTCGGCATCGCCCCGAGTGACTGGCAGGCAGCGCTGCGTGACATCGCACCCTATGCCTGACGGGGCCAGCCGCGCCGCCACGTAAGGAGAGTGCTTCCCGGCCTGGCCGGGGAGCCATCAACAGGAAGCAAGGTAAGAGAAAGGTAATGAATCCACATTCGCGCAAGCCCGCCTCGCTGCTCTCATTGGCAGCCAACACCTGGGTACACCGGAACCTCATTTATCAGATGGCCAAACGGGATGTGATCGGGCGTTATAAAGGCTCAGTCATGGGCCTGCTCTGGTCATTCATCAACCCCATTTTCATGCTGGCGGTCTACACGCTGGTCTTCTCCGTGGTCTTCAAGGCTCGCTGGGCCGGGGCGGATGCCAGTGAATCGAAAATGGATTTTGCCATCATTCTGTTTGTCGGATTAATCACCCACGGCCTGTTCGCCGAAGTGCTCAATCGCGCGCCCTTCCTGATTGTCCAAAATGCCAACTATGTGAAGAAAGTGGTGTTCCCGCTGGAGATTTTGCCCATCGTCGCCCTCTGCTCGGTGCTGTTCCACAGCCTGATCAGTCTGCTGGTACTGCTGGTGGCCTTTTTCATCTTCAACGGCCACCTCTACTGGACAGCGCTGTTTGCGCCGCTGGTGTTTTTGCCGCTGCTGCTCATGACGCTCGGGCTGGCGTGGTTTGTCGCCTCGCTTGGGGTCTTTGTGCGCGATGTCGGACAGACGGTCTCGTTGCTGATGATTGTAATGATGTACCTCTCCACCGTGTTTTTCCCGATTGCCGCGCTGCCAGAGGAGTTGCAGCCAGTGATCCTGCTCAACCCGCTCACCTTCATTATCGAGCAGGCGCGGGCGGTGCTGATCTGGGGCAAATTGCCTGATTTTGCGGGCCTGGGGGCCTATACCTTGGTGGCGATGGTGGTGATGTGGCTGGGATATGCCTGGTTCCAAAAGACGAGAAAGGGATTTGCAGATGTCCTCTAATGATTATGCGATCCGCATTGAAAATATAAGCAAATGCTATCAGGTGTATGAGAGCCCCATTCGCCGGCTCCAACAATTTATCGTCCCACAATTTGATCGACGTCTTGGCCGACAGCCGCGAGTCTATCATCAGGATTTCTGGGCGCTGCGCGATGTCTCGCTGGAGTTACCGCGCGGGCAGACCATGGGCATTGTCGGGCGCAATGGCTCAGGCAAATCGACGTTGCTGCAAATCATCGCTGGTACGCTGACGCCCACTGCCGGTGATGTCAAAGTCAATGGCCGGGTAGCGGCGCTGCTGGAGCTAGGGGCTGGGTTCAACAATGATTTCAGTGGCCGGGACAACGTCTACCTGAACGCCTCGCTGTTGGGGCTGAGCCGCGAAGAAACCGACGCCAAACTGGATGACATCCTCGCCTTTGCCGACATTGGCCACTTTATCGACTCGCCCGTGCGCGCCTACTCCAGCGGTATGCTGGTGCGACTGGCGTTTGCGGTGCAGGCGCAAATTGACCCAGAAATTTTGATCGTTGATGAGGCGCTGGCCGTCGGCGATGCCAAATTTCAGGCGAAATGTTTCGCGCGCCTGAAAAAGCTGAAAGAGCAGGGCACCTCTATTCTTTTTGTTTCGCATGCCACTGAACAGATTGTCACCCACTGTGACAGCGCGCTGCTGCTCGATGGCGGTCATGTGCAGGTGCAGGGCAAGCCGCGTGACGTGGTCAACCGCTACCTGGATATCCTGTTTGGTAAGCCGCAAAAAGAGAAGGGCGCGCGCGAAGAGGCGGCAGCGCTGATTGAGGAGGCGGTGGTCGGAGAAACCGAACGCTCGGCACGTGAGGAGGGCACAACCCCAGCGCGCCTACCGCTGAAAGCGTTGGTGACAGGCAGCTATGATGAGCGGGTGAACTACAATCCAGCGGAGTACCGCTGGGGTGACCGCGCGGCTGAGCTGGTCGATTTCCATCTTGAGCAGGCGGGCGAGGCCTATCCAGTCAGCCTGATCCCGCGTGAGGAGATCCGTTTTACCTTCCGGGTACGCTTCAATGCGCTGGTGGTGCGCCCAATCTTTGGCTTTGCCGTCAAAACCAAGGAGGGGGTCACTATCTATAACACCAACTCTGAAATTCAACATATTGAACTGCTGAATGAAGGTAAGCCCGGTGCCGAGACCCTGGTTACGGTGGTGATGCCTGTCACCCTGTATGAGGGGGACTACTTTGTGTCAGTTGGGATCGCCAGCTGCTCCGCCAGCGGTGAAATCATTCCGCACGACCGCCGTTATGACTCAATCCATCTTACTGTGCAGCCGGTAGGGACGTTCACCGGTTTAGCTGATCTGAATGCGAGAATTAAATTTGAAACAGATTGACACACATCACAGCCTCTCTGCGCACGATTTTGTTCTGAATGAACCCACCGGTGTATGGTGCCAGGATACAAAACAGACCTTTGGTTACAACGACGGCGATGCAATTGAGAACTACGTTCTGGATGCGGTTACCCAAGCCAGCGACTTAGGCGTCTATTCACTGGAGTTGAGTGAAAAGATGAAAGATTGGCCCTCCACCTATCACCTGATTTCGCGCCGCTCAAACCTGCTGTTGCCTTTCAAAGAGTGGTTTAACGGCAAGCGGGTGTTGGAAATTGGCTGTGGCTGTGGGGCCATTAGCCGTTTTCTGGGTGAGTCCTGTGCGGAGGTGGTCTCCGTCGAGGGCAGCCTGCGCCGGGCGCAGATTGCCCGTCAACGTACCCGTGATTTACCTAATGTCACGGTTGTCTCTGCGCCAAGCGATACCCTGCCCGATTTAGGGGAGTTTGATGCGGTGTTGCTGGTGGGCGTACTGGAGTACGCCAATATGTTCCTTGGGCCAAACGGGCAGCAACGTTTGCTGGAAGATTGCCAGCGCCGCCTGACCGCTGATGGGCGTCTGTTTGTTGCCATCGAAAATAAGCTGGGCCTGAAGTACTTTTCCGGAGCCAATGAGGATCATCTCGGGCAACCGATGATTGGCATCAATAATGCCTACGACAGAAATGGCGTCAGCACCCTCGGTCGCCGGGATCTTCTGGCGCTGATGACACGCAGCGGCTTTGGTGAGGTACAGGAGTACCTGCCGCTGCCGGACTACAAATTGCCAGTGACGATGGTCACTCCGCTGGGATGGCAGCAACACGCGACCTCCCTGACGCCGCTGGTGATTGAGTCCGTACACCAGGATCCTCAACAAATCCCGCTCTATCTCTTCTCGCTGGAGCAGGCGACCAAAAGTGTCTGGGAGAATGGCGCCGCGCCCGATCTGACCAACTCCTTCCTGATGGTGTGCAGCAAGCAACCGCAAGCGCCCTCGCTGCACCCACAGACGGCGGCTTACCACTTTACCGATGGCCGCATTCCGGCCTTCAACAAAATTACCCGTTTTGATCATACTGGCGAAGGCGGGCTGCAGGTCTACACCGGCCCAATGGTGGAGGCCGCTAGTGAGACCAGCTTTATCTGCCATAACCAGCCAAAAGAGAACGCTTTTATTCACGGTGCCTCCCTGTGGCTAGAGTTGCTGCAACAGGTCAACCGCACCGGCTGGACGTTCGATGATCTGAAAGCATGGGCGACTAGCTGGCTGGATAGCCTGCTGACGCGTGCTAGCCACCCGGTAGGCGCGTATGACAAAGCGCTGGTGCTGCCACCGGAGTATCAGGATGCTTTGCCCTTCAACACCATGCGCACCCCGGAAGGGGAGATTGTTTACTTCGACCTGGAGTGGGAGCCGGAAGAGACGGTTTCATTGGGTTATATTGCGTACCGCGGCCTTTATCACTCCCTGTTCCGCATCACCTCGCTGGCCTCCCTGCCACCGGAGTGTAGCCACAATGTGTTTGAGTTGACGCTGGCCCTGATGCAGGCCGTAGGCTTTGAGTGCGATGAGCAGGATGGCATGACCTATTTGCAGCAGGATGCTGCCTTCATGGCGCGCATCCAGAATAAAGAGCCTGAGCCGATTGCTGAACAGTTGCGCCACGTCAGCCTGCGGATCCGCGTCGACCTTGGTCAGGTAGGCGATCACATCACGCTCTTACAGGCTGCCGTTGAAGAGGAGCGGATGGCCCGCCAGGACGATCTCTCCAGCTTGAACCACGAGAAAGAGTTGTTGTTGCAGGTGCAGCATGTGCTGATCAAGGAGAATCGGATTCTTGAGCAGCAACTCGCCCGGTTGAATGGGGGCCGAGACGCTATCAGCCCCTCGCAGGAGGAGGTGGACGCGCTCAACCTGCAAATTGCCCACCTGAACCAGCAAGCCAACGATCTCCACCATCATCTCGCTGAGCTAAACCAGCATGCGGTCAACCTGGACCAAAATCTGGCAGGGGTATACCGCTCCGCCAGCTGGCGCGCAACGGCACCAATGCGGGCGATTAGCCGCCGAATGCCGGCCGATAAGCGCAAATACGCCCATTTTGCCGTGCACAAATTCCACTCTGTGGGGCGGCTGGCGAAAAATGCGCCGCAATATGCCCGCGAAATGGGCGGCTGGAAGCCTCTGGCCGACTACGTCTACCGCACATTACGCCGGGAAGGGGTTGGCGGCATCCTCGCACGTGCGCGTGGCAAATTGAATCAGGCGGCGATCATTACGCCGGCACAGCGCCGCTCTGATTACGAAGAGTGGGTTGGGCTGTATGACACCTTTGACGCAACGCGGCGTGAGCAGGCGTTGCAGGAGATTGAGCACTTTGACCGTTACCCGGTCATCAGCGTGGTGATGCCGGCCTATAACCCACCGGTAGCGCTGTTGAGCGAGGCGATCGAGTCCGTCCGGAATCAGGTCTACCCCCACTGGGAACTGTGCATCGCCGATGACTGTTCGCCCAATGCGGAAGTGCAGCAGATGCTTAAATCCTATGCCGCCAAGGATCCGCGCATCAAAATCTGTCTGCGTGAGCAGAACGGACACATTTCGGCCGCCAGTAATAGTGCACTGGCGTTGGCCACCGGGGAGTACATTGCCCTGCTTGACCATGACGATCTGCTGCCGGCGCACGCCCTGTTTGAGGTCACCAAAGCCGTGCTGGCTCATCCCGAGGCGAGCATGTTCTACAGTGACGAAGATAAGATTGATCCACAGGGCGTGCGTTGCCACCCCTATTTCAAACCTGACTGGAACCCGGATCTCTTCTTGTCGCAGAACATGTTCTCGCATTTGGGCGTCTATAAACGCAGCCTGATTGAGAAGGTGGGCGGCTTCCGTCTGGGGGTTGAAGGTAGCCAGGATTACGATCTGGCGTTGCGTTGTCTCGAAGAGGCAGGGCATGAGACGGTGCGCCATATCCCGAAAGTGCTCTACCACTGGCGGATCATTCCAGGCAGTACGGCAGCCAGCGGTGGTGAGAAGCCCTATGCATTCCTGGCGGCAATGAAAGTGGTGCGGGAGCATCTGGAAAGGCAGGGTATCCGTGCCGAGGTGGATGAGGCCGTTGAAGGGATGAACATGTTGCGGGTGAAGTATGCCCTGCCAGCAGTACCGCCACGGGTTTCCATCGTCATTCCTACCCGTAACGGCAAAAATCTGGTGCAGCAGTGCATTGACAGCATTACCCAGAAAACCACCTATCCCGATTACGAGATCATTCTGGTGGATAACGGCAGTGATGATGCCGAGGCCATCACCTATTTTGCCGAGTTGAATCAGCGTGACAACGTCACGGTGCTGCGTGACGATCGTCCTTTCAACTACTCTGCACTGAACAATGAGGCGGTTAAAGCGGCACGCGGTGAGCTAATCTGTCTGCTGAACAACGATATTGAGGTCATCTCTCCTGATTGGCTGGATGAGATGGTCAGCCACGCCCTGCGCCCAGAAATTGGTGCCGTCGGCGCACGCCTGTGGTATCCCAATGACACCATCCAACATGCTGGCGTGGTACTGGGGATGGGCGGGGTGGCCGGGCATGTCCACTTGGGCATTACCCGTGAGAACCCAGGCTACTTTGGCCGCGCCTGGCTGGTGCAGAACTATTCGGCCGTGACAGCAGCCTGTTTGGTGATCCGCAAGTCAGTCTATGAGCAGGTCAATGGGCTGGAGGAGCAGAACCTGACGGTGGCGTTCAATGATGTCGACTTCTGCATCCGGGTGCGCAATGCGGGCTACCGCAACCTGTGGACGCCGTTTGCCGAACTCTACCACCATGAGTCCGCCACCCGCGGTAACGATCTGGCACCGGAAAAAATTGAGCGGTTCAAGCGTGAAATTGCCTATATGGAGAGTGCCCACCGGCATGAATTGGATTGTGATCCCGCCTTCAACCCCAATCTGGATTTGATGAACCATCACTTTACGCTGTCATTCCCACCCCGGAAATCCGGTGAATAAAGACGATCGGGGAGGGCGCAAGCCCTCCTCTGTTCTCAGAGGCATAAGCGATGGATTCTCTGCTTCCCACAAACACGCCACATTTTGACCCGCCTCCGGCGCAGGTCGCCATCCTCATGGGCTGCTACAACGGTGCGGGCCATTTGGCGGCGCAGCTGGACTCTTTCCGCACGCAAACCTATCCACACTGGACGTTATGGGCGTCAGATGATGGCTCAAGCGACGGCACGCCAGCGCTAATTGAGGCGTTTCTGGCACAGCCGGGTGTGGCTGGGCACTGTCTGGCCGGGCCGCAACGCGGTTTTTGTGAAAACTTCATGTCGTTGATCAGCCATCCGGATATTGAGGCGCAGTACTATGCCTTCGCCGATCAGGATGACGTCTGGCTTAATGACAAATTGAGCCGGGCGGTGGCCTGGCTTGAGCAGGTCGATCCGGCGGTGCCGGCGCTCTACTGTTCGCGTACCCGGCTCACGGATGAGGCCGGCAATCTGGTTGGTTTTTCACCGGATTACTGCAAACCTCCCGGTTTTGGCAATGCATTGCTACAGAATATTGCCAGCGGCAACACCATGGTCTTCAATCATAAGGCAAGGACGTTATTGCAAAAGGCGCGCGGCGCGCCGCTGGTGGTACATGACTGGTCGCTGTACCAAATCGTGAGCGGCTGCGGTGGCGTGGTTCGGTTCGACCCGACGCCGACCGTGCTCTACCGCCAGCATGGTAATAACCAGATAGGCAATGGCATGTCGCCCCTGCGGCGGCTACGCAATTTTATGGCCGCGCACGCTGGCCGGGCGGCGGGCTGGAACGATCGTAATTATCAGGCACTGATGTGCGTGGCAGATGACCTGACCGCAGAGAGCGCCAGCCAACTGGCGGCGTTCCGGCAGATCCGCCAGCATGGCCTGCTGGCCCGCCTGCGACTGTGCCGTAAGGCGGGTGTGTACCATCAGCAGGCGATAGGTATGCTGACCACGCTCACGTATGTGCTGCTTAATAGACTTTAATTTGGTGTCCTTGGTGAAAATAATTGCTTCTCTGGTGTTGTATAAACATACCTATCAGGATGTTGAGGAAACGCTCCACTCGTTGTTCTACGAGGAGAGCATATCGAAAGTCGTTATCGTGGATAATGGCGCCTGCTGTGGCTGGCTGGCCACCCTGACCCATGAGAAGCTGGAGATCATCACCCTGCCGGTCAACCGGGGCTTTGGCGCCGGGCACAATGCTGTGCTGCAACGCTACCGGCAGGCGGCGGAGTTTATCCTGATCTGCAACCCGGACATCGCGTTCAACCGCGGTGAGGTGGATAAACTGTACGCGTTCAGCGTGCGCCACCAGACCGGGCTGTCGATCCCGAAAGTGATCTACCCGGATGGCAGCTTGCAACATGGCTGCAAGCTGTTGCCATCACCCTACCAACTGTTGATCCGGCGGTTCGTGTCGCGTTTCTCCAGCAATATTAATACCGAGTATGAACTGCGCAACGCTGACTACAGTCAGGCGTTCTTCGCGCCCTCGCTCTCCGGCTGCTTTATGCTGCTCAGTCGCCGCGCGCTGGCGGATGTGGTGGGCTTTGATACCCGCTTCTTCCTCTATTTAGAGGATGTGGATCTCTCGCGCCGCGTCTGCCAGGCGCAGCATCTGGTGAGCTACTGCCCGGAGGCGGTGGTGATCCATGAGTCGCAGCGCCGCTCCTACCGGGACTTCCGCTTCCTGCTGTTCCACATGACGTCGGCGGTGCGCTACTTCAATAAGTGGGGCTGGTTCAGTGACCAACAGCGTAAAAGTCTTAATCAGCGCTGTCTGGCCCAGTTGCCGAATCCGAAATAGCCGCGCCGGGTGCGGTCTGGCTGCCCCTTTTGGCCGCCAGCGGCTAAAATTAACCGCATCCCGGCGCATTTTGCTCTGTATTTTTTTAATGTTACCGGTAAAGTAATCCGGCAGGCCCGCAGGGTGAGCGGGGGCAGGCACGTGTCACGCGGCCAGGCATTGTAAGATGAATGTAATGGCTGCGATAGGTACACGGGCGCCTTTTCTCATGTACAATGCGGGTGTTCATCTGTGAGGCCCGGCGCGTTAAATCCCCTGATAACAGAGGGTTATGCAGTTGCGGGCTATCGTATATTTCAGACAGGAGTTGCTAATGTCCAAACAACAGATCGGCGTTGTCGGTATGGCGGTCATGGGCCGTAACCTCGCGCTTAACATCGAAAGCCGTGGTTATTCCGTTTCTATCTTCAACCGTTCTGGCGACAAGACTGACGAAGTTATCGCTGAGAACCCAGGCAAAAATCTGGTGCCGCACTACACGGTTGAAGAGTTTGTTGAGTCGCTGGAGAAGCCTCGCCGCATCCTGCTGATGGTAAAAGCGGGCGAAGCCACCGACAAAACCATCGCCTCCCTGACGCCGCACCTGGATAAAGGTGACATCCTGATCGATGGCGGTAACACCTTCTATAAAGATACCATCCGCCGTAACCGTGAACTCTCTGAGCAGGGCTTCAACTTCATTGGCACCGGCGTCTCCGGCGGTGAAGAGGGCGCACTGAAAGGCCCATCCATCATGCCTGGCGGCCAGAAAGAGGCCTATGAGCTGGTGGCCCCGATCCTCGAGCAGATCGCTGCCCGTGCAGAAGGCGAAGCGTGCGTGGCCTACATCGGTCCGGACGGCGCAGGCCACTACGTGAAGATGGTGCACAACGGCATCGAGTATGGCGACATGCAGCTGATCGCAGAGGCGTACTCCCTGCTGAAAAGCGCGCTGAACCTGAACAACGAAGAGCTGGCGAAAACCTTCAGCGAGTGGAACGAAGGCGAGCTGAGCAGCTACCTGATCGACATCACCAAAGATATCTTCACCAAGAAAGATGAAGAGGGTAACTATCTGGTTGACGTCATCCTTGACGAAGCAGCCAACAAAGGTACTGGTAAGTGGACCAGCCAGAGCTCCCTGGATCTCGGCGAGCCGCTGACCCTGATCACGGAATCCGTGTTCGCCCGCTACCTCTCCTCCCTGAAAGATCAGCGCGTTGCCGCGTCCAAAGTGCTGAGCGGCCCGTCCGTGAAAGCGGTGGAAGGCGACAAGGCTGAGTTCATTGAGAAAGTGCGCCGCGCGCTCTACCTGGGCAAAATCGTCTCCTATGCACAGGGCTTCTCCCAGCTGAAAGCGGCTTCCGACGAGAACAACTGGAGCCTGAACTACGGCGAAATCGCCAAGATCTTCCGCGCTGGCTGCATCATCCGTGCCCAGTTCCTGCAGAAGATCACCGATGCCTACGCTGAGAACGCCTCTATCGCGAACCTGCTGCTGGCGCCGTACTTCAAGAACATCGCTGACGAGTACCAGCAGGCACTGCGTGACGTTGTTGCCTACGCGGTGCAGAACGGCATCCCGACCCCGACCTTCTCTGCGGCAATCAACTACTACGACAGCTACCGTTCCGCGGTACTGCCGGCGAACCTGATTCAGGCGCAGCGTGACTATTTCGGCGCGCACACCTACAAGCGCATCGACAAAGAGGGTGTGTTCCACACCGAGTGGCTGGACTAATCGCCACCTGGGGTTGATACACCGCCCATGAAAAAGCCGCCGGATAATCCGGCGGCTTTTTTTATACCTTGCGTCAGGTTAGCGCTTACTGGTGGCGCTGGCGCAGGTTGGCGATGATGTCGCTCATCGAGAGATCCTGATCCTGCAACAGCACCATCAGGTGATAGAGCAGGTCAGAAGCCTCATTGGTCAGCTCCTCGCGGTCATGCACCGTGGCGGCCAGTGCGGTCTCCACGCCTTCCTCACCCACTTTCTGAGCGATGCGCTTGGTGCCGCTGGCGTAGAGGCGGGCGGTGTAGGAGCTGGCCGGATCGGCGCTCTTGCGCTCTGCCAGCAGCTGCTCCAGCTGGTAGAGGAAGCCCCAGTCGCTGGCGGCAGGGTGGAAGCAGCTGCTGTTGCCGAGGTGGCAGGTGGGGCCGATGGGATTTGCCAGCACCAGTAGGGTGTCATTGTCGCAGTCAGGGGTGATGCTGACGACGTTCAGGAAGTGGCCGGAGCTTTCGCCTTTGGTCCACAGGCGCTGTTTGGTGCGTGACCAGAAGGTGACGTGGCCGCTCTCCTCGGTGGCTGCCAGCGCCGCGTGGTTCATGTAACCCAGCATCAGCACCTCGCCGGAGACGGCGTGTTGGACAATCACCGGCATCAGGTCACCGGTCTTCTCCCAGTCGAGTTGGGCCTTCTGTTGTTCGCTTAACACGTTCTGATCTCCACGCCATTGTCGGCCAAATAGCCTTTTAACTCACCGATATTGATAATCTGCTTGTGGAACACCGAGGCCGCCAGCGCGCCATCGACGCCCGCGTCGCGGAAGGCTTCCAAGAAGTGCTCCATGGTGCCCGCGCCGCCAGAGGCGATCAGCGGCACATGGCACAGTTCGCGTACCTGACGCAGTTGCGCCAGATCGTAGCCGTTGCGCACGCCATCCTGATTCATCATGTTGAGCACAATCTCGCCCGCCCCGCGCGCCTGCACCTCTTTCACCCACTCCAGCGTCTGCCAGGTGGTGACCTTGGTGCGGCTCTCGTCGCCGGTGTACTGGTTGACATGATACAGGCCGCTGTCGGCGTCAAACCAGGTGTCGATGCCCACCACGATGCACTGCACGCCAAAGCGATCGGCCAGACGGGTGATCAGCGATGGGTCGGCCAGCGCCGGTGAGTTGATGGAGATCTTGTCCGCGCCGAAGGAGAGGATCTGCGCCGCGTCCTCGGCACTCTTGATGCCGCCAGCCACGCAGAATGGGATGTCAATCACCTCGGCCACGCGCGCCACCCAACTCTTGTCGACGACCCGGTCATCGGAGGAGGCGGTGATGTCATAGAACACCAGTTCATCCGCGCCCTCGGCAGCGTAGCGCTGCGCCAGCGGCACGATGTCGCCAATAATCTCATGGTTGCGGAACTGGACGCCCTTGACCACCTGACCCGCCTTGACGTCGAGGCAGGGAATTATCCGTTTTGCCAACATGCGATCGCCTCCTTCACGTTAAATTTGCCTTCCAGCAGGGCACGGCCGACGATCACCCCCTGCACGCCGCTGCCGCGCAGGGCGGCGATGTCATCCAGGTTGCCAATACCGCCGGAGGCCTGAAACGCCACCTGCGGGTAGCGCTGGCTGATCTCGCGGTAAAGCTCGACGTTGGAACCGGCCAGGGTGCCATCCCGCGAGATGTCCGTACAGAGCACGTGCTTCAGGCCGAAGGGCAGGTAGGCCTCCACCAGCTGCTCCAGCGTGGCGTCAGACGCCTCCTGCCAGCCGCTGACCGCCACGCGCTTGGCGCCATCGTCGCCGATGCGCACATCCAGCGCCAGCACCAGCGCGTCCGCGCCGAAGCGGTCAAACCAGCGCTGCACGGTGGCTGGCTGCTTGACGGCAGTGGAGCCGACCACCACGCGGGCCGCGCCAGCGTCCAGCAATGCCTCGACATCCTGCTCGCTGCGGATGCCGCCGCCGACCTGCACCGGCACCCCGACGCCAGCCAGCAGGCTGCGCAACAGCGGGATCTGGCGCGCCGCCGGATCTTTCGCGCCGGTCAGGTCAACCAGATGCAGCACCTGCGCCCCCTGTTGCTGATAATCCTGCAAACGCGGCAGCGGCGTATTGCCGTAGTCGCGCTGCTGGCCGTAGTCGCCCTGATGCAGCCGCACCACGCTACCGTCAATTAAGTCCAATGCGGGAATGATCATGGCTTACATCTCCAGAAAGTTTTTCAGCAGTTGCGCGCCCGCCGCGCCAGAGCGCTCCGGGTGAAACTGCACGCCGAAGAAGTTGTCTTTGGCGACGGCGGCGGTGAAGGGTTCGCCGTAGTTGGCTTGCGCGATGGTATGGGCGCATACAGGCATGGCGTATCCGTGAACGAAGTAGAAGTAGGCATCGTCGCTGATGCCGCGGAACAGGTGGCTGTCTGCGTTGGCAGTGACCTTGTTCCAGCCCATGTGCGGCAGCGGCAGGCCGTGATCCACCATTTTGGTGACCGGCGTATCAATAATGCCGAGGGTCGGCACGCCGCCGCTCTCCTCGCTGGCGCTGGCCAGCAACTGCATCCCCAGGCAGATGCCCAGCACCGGCTGGGTGCAGGCTTTGATCAGGTCAATCAGATCACGCTCCTCCAGCTGGTCCATAGCCGCCCGCGCGGTGCCGACGCCCGGCAGGAACAGCTTGTCAGCGCGCAGCACAATGTCCGCCTCGCGGCTCACCTGCGGCGTATAGCCGAGGCGCTGGATGGCATAGTTGACGGAGGAGAGGTTGGCGCAGCCGGTATCCAGAATCACCACGTTCATTTACAGCACTCCTTTCGAGCTGGGCAGGGTGTTGCCCTCAACACGGATCGCTTGACGCAGGGTGCGGCCAAAGGCTTTGAACAGGCTCTCCACGCGGTGGTGATCGTTCTTGCCCTTGGTTTTCAGGTGCAGGGTGCAGGCCATGGCGTAGGAGAGCGAGCGGAAGAAGTGCTCCACCATCTCCGTGCTCAGGTCGCCGACGCGCTGGTAGCTGAACTCCGCCTTGAACTCCAGGTGCGGGCGGCCAGAGATGTCCAGCGCGCAACTCGCCTTGCACTCATCCATCGGCAGCACAAAGCCGAAGCGGCCAATGCCGCGCTTGTCGCCCAGCGCCTTGTTCAGCGCCTCGCCCAGCGCCAGCGCCGTGTCCTCCACCGTGTGGTGATCGTCGATGTAGAGATCGCCGTTCACCTCAACGTTCATGCGGAAGCCGCCGTGGGTGGCGATCTGGTCGAGCATGTGGTCGAAGAAGCCGACGCCGGTCTTGATCTTGCTGTCGCCCTCGCGATCGAGCCAGACATCCACGTTGATGTTGGTTTCGCGGGTCACGCGCTTGACGTGGGCGTGGCGGTCACGCTGGGTCAGCTGCTTCTCAATCGCCTTCCAGTTCAGCGTATCGCGCTGGTAGCGCAGGCCAGTGATGCCCATGTTCTGCGCCAGCTGGATATCGGTCTCGCGGTCGCCAATCACATAGCTGTTGGCGGAGTCCATCACGCCGCCCTCAAGGTAGCCGGTCACCAGCGCGGTGCGTGGCTTGCGGCAGGCGCAGTGGTCATCCGGCAGGTGCGGGCAGATCAGGATGTCATCAAAGCGGATGCCCTGCGAGGTGAAGATCTGCATCATCAGGTTATGCGGCGGATCAAAGGTCTCCTGCGGGAAACTGGCGGTGCCGAGGCCATCCTGATTGGTGATCATCACCAACCGGAAGCCCGCCTCCTGGAGTGCCAGCAGGGCCGGGATGGCATCCGGCTCCAGCGCCAGCTTGTCCAGCCGGTCAACCTGGAAATCCTCGGGCGGCTCGGCAATCAGCGTACCGTCACGGTCAATAAACAGAAACTTCTGGCTCACATCGGCTCCTTGCTGGGGCTGGTCATGGTATTGGCGGACACCGCCGGCAGCGCCTTGAGCGCATCAATCACCCGGCGGCACTCTTCACGGGTGCCAACAGTGATGCGCAGGCAGCCGGCCAGTCCCGGTTGCTTGTTTTGGTCTCGCAAGATAATGCCCTGATCCCACAAGGATTTAAAGACATTGGCGGAGTCGGTGAAGCGCGCCAGCACATAATTGCTCTCGCTGGCGAAAACCTGCTCAACGCAGGCACAGCCAGCCAGCGCGTCCATCAATTCGGCGCGGTTCTCCAGCAGGCCAGCCACGCGCTCATACATGGTGGCGATGCCACGTTCACTCAGCGCCTGCGCGGCGATGTCTGCCACCGGCGTGGAGAGCGGGTAGGGGGCGATCACCTTCATCAACAGCGCGATCAGCGGCGCGTTGGCCAGGGTGAAGCCGCAGCGCAGCCCGGCCAGCGCGAAGGCTTTGGAGAGGGTACGCAGCACCGCCAGGTGCGGGTACTCGGCCAGCCAGCCGGTGACGGTAGCCTGCGGGCAGAACTCAATGTAGGCCTCATCCACCACCACGATCGCCTTGCCGCGCGCCATCTCCAGCACCGCGCGGATCGCCTGCGGGTCGACCAGATTGCCGGTCGGGTTGTTCGGGCTGCAAATGTAGATCAGCTTCACGCCATCCAGCGCGGCTTTGATCGCTGGCAGGTCGAGCTGCCAGTCACGCTGCGCTGGCACCGTGCGGCGCTCGACGCCAAAGGTCTCGGCGCTGACGCCATACATGCCGTAGGTCGGCGGGCAGTAGAGCACCGCATCGCGGCCCGGCTCACAGAAGGCGCGGATCAGCAGTTCGATCCCCTCATCCGCGCCCCGGCTCACCAGCACCTGAGAGGTGGACAGGCCAGCGTAGGCGGCGTAGCGCGCCACCACCGTGGCCGGTTGACACTCCGGGTAGCGGTTGAAGGTCTGGGCGGTCAGCGCGAATTGTGGCGCTTCCGGGTACTCATTGGCATTCAGCCAGACGTCGCCGTTGCCGCCAAGGCGGCGCGCCGATTGGTAGGGCGTCAGTTCGCGCACGTTGGCACGTGCCAACGCGAAGATCTCATCGGTCATGGCTGCTGCTCCTTCAGGGCGGCGACCCGCAGGGTCACGGCATTTTTGTGGGCGGTCAGCTGTTCCGCCTGCGCCAGGGTCTCAATGGTCGGTGCCAGTTGCAGCAGGCCCTGCGGCGTCAGCTGTTGCACCGTCATGCGTTTTTGGAAATCGGCCAGCCCAAGGCTGGAGTAGGTCGAGGTGTAGCCATAGGTCGGTAGCACGTGGTTGGTGCCGGAGGCGTAATCGCCAGCGGACTCCGGTGACCAGTCACCGAGGAACACCGAACCGGCGCTGGTGATGCGCTCAACCAGCACTTCCGGCTCACGGGTTTGCAGGATCAGGTGCTCTGGCCCGTAGCGGTTGCTGATCGCCAAACACTCCTCCAAATCCCGCGCCACAATCAGCCGGCTGGCGGCGAGCGCCTGACGGGCAATCTCACTGCGCGACAGGGTGGCGAGCTGGCTCTCCACCGCCTCGGCCACCGCCTGCGCGATGGCGCGATCCGGCGTCAGCAGCACCACTTGGGAGTCCGGGCCGTGCTCCGCCTGTGACAGCAAATCGGCGGCAACGAAGGCCGGGGTAGCGCCGCTGTCGGCAATGACGAGCACTTCGGAGGGGCCAGCCGGCATATCGATGGCCGCGCCATCCAGCCCCTGGCTCACCTGACGTTTCGCCTCGGTGACGTAGGCATTGCCCGGCCCGAAAATCTTGTCCACTTTTGGCACGCTCTCGGTGCCGAAGGCCATCGCAGCAATCGCTTGCGCGCCACCCAACTGGAAGATTTCCTGAATGCCGCACAGCTGCGCGGCGTAGAGGATCTCAGGGGCTACCGGCGGCGGCGAGCAGAGCACCACGCGGCGGCAACCGGCGATACGCGCCGGGGTGGCGAGCATCAGCACCGTCGAGGGCAGTGGTGCAGAGCCACCCGGAATATAGAGGCCCACGGCGTCAATCGGCCGCGTCAGCTGCTGGCAGCGCACGCCCGGCTGGGTTTCGATGTCCACCGGCGGCAGCTTCTGCGCATTGTGGAAGGTGTCGATGTTGCGCACCGCCACCGCCATCGCCTGCTTCACTTCATCGCTGAGGCCCGCAGCGGCGGCGGCAATCTCCGCCTCGCTGACGCGCATAGCGTCAATCTGGGTCTTGTCGAACTGGGCGCTCAGGTCGCGCAGCGCGGCGTCGCCCTCCTGCTTCACGCGGGCGAGGATCGCCTGCACCGTTTCGGTGATGCGGGCCGAGGCGGAGACCGCCGGGCGGGTGAGCAGCGCCTGCTGCTCCTCGGCGCTGCACTGCGCCCAATCAATGATCTGGTCAAAGGCACGCATCATTTACTCCATCATCTTCTCAATCGGCAACACCAGAATGGAGCTGGCACCCAGTGCCTTCAGCTTCTCCATTGTCTCCCAGAATAGGGTTTCGCTGCTGACCATGTGCATCGCCACGCGGTTTTGGTCACCGGCCAGCGGCAGGATGGTCGGGCGTTCCGCGCCCGGCAGCAGGGCGATCACCTCTTCCAGCCGCTCATTCGGCGCGTGCATCATGATGTATTTGGACTCACGCGCCTGAATCACCCCCTGGATGCGGGTCAGCAGCTTGTCGATCAGCAGCTGTTTCGATTGCGGCATCTCGCCGTCGCGCTGGATCAGACAGGCTTTGGAGCGGTAGATCACCTCTACCTCACGCAGGCCGTTGGCCTCCAGCGTTGCGCCGGTGGAGACCAGATCGCAGATGGCGTCCGCCAGACCGGCGCGCGGCGCCACTTCCACCGAGCCGTTCAGCAGGCAGGATTTGAACTCCACGCCCTGCTTGTCGAGGTACTGTTTCAGGATGTGCGGGTAGGAGGTGGCAATGCGGGCATTTTGCAGGCTGCGCGGGCCGGTGTAGTCAAAATCGAGGGCGGTGGCCAGCGACAGGCGGCAGCCGCCAAAATCGAGACGGCGCAGGGTAGTGTAGCGCGGGTCTTCACCTTGGGCGCGGCGGGTCAGCAACTCCTCTTCCAGCACGTTCTCGCCGATGATGCCGAGATCGACCACGCCATCCATCACCAGACCGGGGATGTCATCATCCCGCACGCGCAGAATGTCGATCGGCATATTTTCCGCGAAGGCGATCAGACGCTGCTGTTGCAGGTTGATCTTAATGCCGCAGCGCGCTAGCAGCTCCTGGGAGTCCTCGCTCAGGCGGCCTGACTTCTGCATTGCTATCCGTAAACGTGTTTTATCCAGCATGGTGAACCCTCTTACCCGTAATGTGATGTAAAAATAATCTTTGTGATGAAGGGGTTAAAAAAAAGCCCCCGGAAGAATCTTCCGGGGGCTTTTCGATCGCGTTCCGCCGCCGCTGGAAGATTCGTTAAACGTCTTCCAGCACACATCGCCTGAAAGACTAGTCAGGATGATGGTGATGATGGTGGTTGAATGGAACGCGGTTCATAAATTTCTCGTCTAATTTGGTGGCCGGCATAAAAGCCGTTCAATATTTAACTGTCAATTAACCTAAACCATCGACGACGCGTCGCGCAACCTTTTTTTCAGGGCATGACCGATTTTCATGATGGGCCATATGCGCGACGGCTTGCCCCGTCACGCGGCACACGCTAGCGTAGGGGCCACCAACAGGCCACACAGGAGAGAGTATGAAAAACGTGGCAATCATCGGGCTGGGCTGGCTTGGCCTGCCGCTGGCCATGGCGCTGAAAGCCGAGGGTTATCAGGTGGTAGGCAGCAAGACCACGCCCGATGGCGTGGATGCCGCCCGCATGGCCGGCATTGAGAGCTACCTGCTGGAGATCACGCCAGAGGGGGAGATAGCGTGCGACGCCGATGACCTGTCGGCGCTGCTGAACGTGGACGCGCTGGTGGTCACCTTGCCGGCGCGGCGCACGCCGGAGGGCAGCGCCCACTACCTGCACGCGGTGCAACTGCTGGTGGACAGCGCGCTGGCGCATCAGGTGCCGCGCATTGTCCTCACCAGCTCCACCGCGGTGTATGGCGACGCGCCGGGACGGCGGCAGGAGTCCTCGCCGCTTGAGCCGGCCAGCCACAGCGGCAAGGCGCTGATGACGCTGGAGGAGTGGCTGCACCAGCTGCCGAACACCTCGGTGGACATCCTGCGGTTGGGCGGGCTGGTGGGGCAGGACCGCCACCCCGGCCGGTTCCTCTCTGGCAAGCTGGGGCTGAAAAATGGCTCCCACGGCGTCAATCTGGTGCATCAGGATGATGTGATCGCTGCCATCCAGCTGCTGCTGCGCCAGCCGCAGGGCGGCCATACCTACAACCTCTGCGCGCCGCAGCACCCGCCGAAACGGGACTTCTACCGCCATGCCGCCGACCGGTTGGGCGTGCCGCGCCCGGAGTTTCTGGAGGATGATGGCAGTGAGGGGAAAATCGTCGAAGGTGAGCTGATCTGCCGGGAACTGGGGTTCAGTTACCGCTACCCCGATCCCGACCGGATGCCGGTCAACGGCTAATAAAAAGGGCAGCCCACGGGCTGCCCTTTTTCATGGCGCATTAGGGTCAGGAGGCCATGCCCATGCCGACAATGTTGGCCGCCAGCACAATCACTAGCGCACCGAGGCAGAGGATGCGCGTCGGCTTGGTGCCAGTACTCAGCCATTCCTTCAATAGCAGCCCGACGATGCCGCCGCCCAGCACATAGAAGCTCATGTGCAGCATCCAACTCATGTAGTCATACTTAACCGGGATGCTGGCGTGGCCCCACGCGTAGAAGAAGAACTGCAGATACCACATCACCCCGGCCAGCACCGAGAAGAGTACGTTGGTCAGCAGCACCGAGGAGGCCACCGAGAGATCGGCGCGCAGCGAGAGATCGCGCCGCGTCATCAGGCGGAGGATGCAGAAGCCCAGGTTAATCAGCGCGCCGCCGCCCATGATCACCACGTAGCTCGGCAGCGCCACATAGAGAGGGCTGATGCCGATCTGGGCTGCCGCGTCATGCATCGGCTTGGCAGCGTCCATCGCGAAGGACATGCCAGCGGAGAAGATGCCGCACATCACCGCCAGTGCCAGCCCTTTGCGCAGGTTGAACTCTTCGGCACGGATGCCGAGCGCCCGCTCCTTCAGCAGGCCAGCGTAGGTGACAATGCCGACGCCCACCACCGCCACCAGCACGCCGAGCAGCGTCATGCGGCCGCCGGGGGTGCCAATCATCATGCCGAAGCGCCCCTGGATGATGGGGGTCATCAGGGTGCCGATGATCAGGGTGATGCCGATGGCGATGCCAATGCCGAGCGACATGCCGAGGTAGCGCATCGTCAGGCCATAGCCGATGTTACCGACGCCCCACATCGCGCCGAACAGGAACACCGGCAGCAGCACGCTGGCGCTGAAACTGCCGTAGTAGGCCCAGAAGTCAGGCAGCAGCCAGTAGCTGATGCCCCACGGCAGGATGATCCAGGAGAAGAGGCCGCCGAGTGACCACATGGTTTCCCAGGACCAGTGACGCACCTTCTTGTAGGGGGCATAGAAGCAGGCGGCGCTGGTGGCGCCGACAAAGTGCCAGAATATCCCCAGTACGATAGAACTGCTCATAGAGAACCCTTTGTTGTTGTTGGCAGAGGCCGCCGACGCTGGGCGGCGAGGTAAGGGGCGTGCTAGCACGCTGTCCGGCAGTGTAGGGCGCGCGGCAAGGTCGCCACCTTCCATACAGTGCCATCGCCGCGCCACGGATGGCAGAATTCAGAAGGTCGCCGTGAGAGGGGTCACAGAACCGCGACGGCACGCGGTTCGCGTTAAAAAAGCGGGCAGGGCGGCCAGTTGGGCAACGCGGGAAAATAACAGAGGGGAAAATTTTTTCGCTTTTTTTGCTGATTCATTAAAGTTCCATGAAATAGTGCCGATAATATCCCTTCAATCCCATTGATAATAACTAACCGCAACTACTTTCCCTCTCCTCCTGTCCCTACCGGCCATCAGGGGAATTTGTCATATCAGTGCCATACTGAAGTAACACTTAGTTACATATGCCGCCTTGTTGCGATCGTCCTGTCGTCATCCTTAACCTTCCCTTATCACCTGCTGTTTAAAGCATCAGCATCATCTGCTCCATTAACCTCAATTGTCAGACAGAGGCTATCTCACTGATTCGTTTCAGCCCGTGACAGTAACCCTATGGTCGGTGGGTAATTCTGTATAAACCGCACTCTATTAGAATAAAAAACTGTAAATTGCGTTTTTCTATGCAGATGTTCGAAATGATCTCAAAATGCGCAAATATTTGCCTTTAAGGCAGTCTTTTTAGACAGGTTTTTACATCGCCCTGATTTTTAACTCACTTTTTAGCCACCTAAACGGAATTTTTACGCTTTGCAGCCGTAAAAATAGTTCATTTTTGTGATGTACATCACATTTTTTCGAAAAGGGAATACATCCCTCGTTGTGTCTTCACCGCCTTCAAGAGTAGAGTTGCGCCGATTAGGATTAATCCTAATTAAATGTGTAAAAGCGTTTCAGCGACGAAGCGTTCAGATGTGGAAGGGCCTCCCCAAAACGTAAGTTTTTTTTGACCTTCGGGTCAGTTCTCACAGTTACACAATTTAATTTTTCTAGTTGTATACCAGGATTAGGATTGGGTGCCGATGGACGGCCTGATCGACAGGGTCTGCTTTGGGATAGCCTGAAGTATGAAATATTTTTTTAGCTGGAAGATGTGAAAAAACATCACTGGCTGGGCGGGGTTAATGGATATGTCCGAATTGCTCAAACATATATATGACATTAATTTGTCGTATCTGCTTTTAGCACAGCGTTTAATCAATGATGAAAAGGATTCAGCCATGTTTCGGCTGGGAATTGATGAGGCCATGGCGGATGCGCTGGCGCAGTTGACCCTGCCGCAAATGGTAAAACTGGCTGAAACCAACCAGCTCCTCTGTCAGTTCCGCTTCGACGACCACACCTCTATCTCGCGCCTGACCCAGGCCTCGCGGGTAGATGACCTCCAGCAGATCCACACCGGTATCCTGCTCTCCAGTGACCTGGTGAGACGCGGCGCCCTGGCCGACGGCGGACTCGCGAAGAAAAGGGCAGGGTAATGAGCGAAAAGAGCATCGTCCAGGAGGCCAGGGACATCCAGCTGGCCATGGAACTCATCACCCTGGGCGCGCGCCTGCAAATGCTGGAGAGTGAAACCCAGCTGAGCCGTGGCCGGCTAATCAAGCTCTATAAAGAGCTACGCGGCAGCCCGCCGCCGAAGGGGATGCTGCCGTTCTCCACCGACTGGTTCATGACCTGGGAGCAGAACATCCACTCCTCGATGTTCTACAACGCCTACCAGTTTTTGGTGCAGAAGGGGCGGTGCAGCGGCGTGGAGGCGGTAATCAAAGCCTATCGCCTCTATCTGGAACAGTGCCCGCAACAGCCGGACGCGCCGCCGGTGCTGGCACTGACCCGCGCCTGGACGCTGGTGCGCTTTGTTGACAGCGGCATGTTACAGATGTCGGGTTGCACCTGCTGCGGTGGCACCTTTATCACCCACGCCCACCACCCGGCGCAGGGCTTTGTCTGTAGCCTGTGCCAGCCGCCCTCCCGCGCGGTAAAAAGACGTAAACTTTCGCCGCAACTGGCCGATATTATCCCTGAACTGCTGGACGAGAAGGTCAAGCGCGCAGTTTAAGCGGACGAGCGGCGCCATCAATCCGGGCGGGCCACCAGGCCCGGCCGGTAGCAAGTATCCCCCCGACGTTCCGTGCCCGTGGCGCTATGCCGCGGCGCTCCCCTGTGCGTGACACCCCGCCTTTCAACCACATACATTAAGGAATCATCGTGTTAGTTATCATAGGTTACATCGTGGTCCTCGGCGCGGTTCTCGGCGGCTACATGATGGTCGGCGGCGAGCTGGGTGCGCTTTACCAGCCCTCTGAGCTGGTGATCATCGGCGGCGCGGCGATCGGCGCCTTCTTTGTCGGCAACAACGGCAAATCGATCAAGGCCACCCTGCGGGCGCTTCCCAAGCTGATGCGCGGCTCGAAGTACAACAAGGCGCTCTATATGGATCTGATGGGGCTGCTCTACCGCCTGTTGGCCAAATCACGCCAGCAGGGGATGCTGTCGCTGGAGCGCGATATCGACTCGCCGCCGGAGAGTGAAATTTTCTCTAATTATCCGCGCATCCTGGCCGATAAAGTGCTGATGGAGTACTTAACGGATTACCTGCGCCTGATGGTGAGCGGCAACATGAACGCCCACGAGATTGAGGCGCTGATGGATGAAGAGATCGAAACCTTCGAGCATGAGAGCGAGGTGCCGGCGGGCAGCCTGTCGATGATTGGCGACTCCCTGCCGGCATTCGGCATCGTGGCGGCGGTGATGGGGGTGGTGCACGCGCTGGCCTCCGCCGACCGCCCGGCCGCCGAGCTGGGGGAGCTGATTGCCCACGCGATGGTCGGCACCTTCCTCGGCATCCTGCTGGCCTATGGCTTCATCTCGCCGCTGGCGGCGGTACTGCGCCAGAAGTGCGCCGAGAACGTCAAGATGATGCAGTGCATCAAGGTGACGCTGCTGTCGAGCATCAATGGCTATGCGCCGCAGATCGCGGTGGAGTTTGGCCGTAAGACTCTCTACACCAGCGAGCGCCCCTCCTTTATGGAGCTGGAGGAGCACGTGCGCAAAGTGAAGTCGCCGGGCGGGGATGCATGAAACAGCAAGACGCACGCGTGGTAATCAAGCGCAAGCGGGCTAAACATGGCGGCGGCCACCACGGCGGCTCCTGGAAGATCGCCTATGCCGACTTTATGACTGCCATGATGGCCTTCTTTCTGGTGATGTGGCTTATCTCCATCGCCAGCCCGAAAGAGCTGACGCAGATCGCCGAGTACTTCCGCACGCCGCTGAAGGTGGCGCTGAGCGGCGGCCAGCGCAGCAGCGACAGCGAAAGCCCGATCCCCGGCGGCGGCGATGACCCGACGCGCCATGAGGGCGAGGTGCACAAGGTGGTGGAGCGCTCAGAGAAGATTGAGGAGAACGCCCGGCTGCAAAAGCTGCATGAGGATCTCGACCAGCTGCTGGAATCCGATCCGCGCCTGCGCGCCCTGCGGCCGCACCTGCTGATCACCCTGACCGAGCAGGGGCTGCGCATCCAAATCATCGATAGCCAGAACCGGCCGATGTTCCGCACTGGCAGCGCGCAGGTGGAACCTTACATGCGTGACATTTTGCGCGCCATCGGGCCGATCCTCGATCACTTCCCGAACAAAATCAGTCTGGCGGGCCATACCGATGACATCCCCTATGTCACCGGCGAGCGCGGCTACAGCAACTGGGAGCTGTCTGCTGACCGCGCCAACGCCAGCCGGCGCGAGCTGGTCTACGGCGGCCTGAGCGAGGGCAAGGTACTGCGGGTGATGGGGCTGGCAGCCACCATGCAGCTGCGCAACCACGAGGCGGGTGACGCCATCAACCGCCGCATCAGCATTCTGGTGCTGAACAAAGAGGCGCAACAAAACATTGAGCGGGAGAACAGCGAGGGCAGCGGCGTCACACTGAGCCAGCCCGGCGCGCTGTCAGCGATGACCCCGGCCGGTCAGGCCGGTGCGCCAGCGGCTACCCCGCCACAGACTCAACAACCGACCCCGGTGACGGCGCCTGCGCCGGCGGCGGCCCCGGACGCGCCGCCCAGCGCCGCGCTGCCGGCCGCCCCAGCCAGCCCGGCCGGTCAGCCGCGACTCACAGCAGAGGTGACACCGTGAGCATGGATATCAGTGATTTTTACCAGACGTTTTTCGACGAGGCGGATGAACTGCTGGCGGACATGGAGCAGCACCTGCTGCTGCTCGATCCGCACAGCCCGGACATTGAGCAGCTCAACGCGATCTTCCGCGCGGCGCACTCGATCAAGGGCGGGGCGGCCACCTTTGGCTTTTCAGTGCTCCAGGAGACCACCCACCTGCTGGAGAACCTGCTGGATGGGGCGCGCCGCAGCGAGATGCAGCTAAGCACCGAGATTATCAACCTGTTTTTGGAAACCAAAGATATTATGCAGGAGCAGTTGGACGCGTATAAATCTTCCCAGGACCCGGACGCCGGGAGCTTCACTTACATCTGCGAAGCCCTGCGCCAGCTGGCCCTTGAGGCGCAGGGCGGTGACGCACCGGCCGCGGCGCCTGCCCCGGCCGCCCACCCCGCGCCGGTGGCCGCCGCGCCGCAACCTGCCGCCAACGGCGGCCTGCGCGTCTGCCTGACTGGGCTGAAGCCGCAGGAGATCCCGCTGATGCTGGAGGAGTTGGGCAACCTCGGTGAGGTGACCGATGCGCAGCAGGGGAGAACAGTCTGGAGGCGACGCTGCATAGCTCGGTCAGCGAGGATGATATTAGCGCCGTGCTCTGCTTTGTGCTGGAGCCAGACCAGATAAGCTTTGGCGCACCGCCGCCGCCAGCCCCGGCCGCCGCCCCGGCTGTGGTGGAGACCGCCGCGCCCGTGGCGAAAGCCGCCGAGCCAGCCAAGGCGCGCGCCGCCGCCAAACCCGCCGAATCTACCAGCATCCGCGTGGCGGTTGAGAAGGTCGACCAGCTGATTAACCTGGTGGGCGAACTGGTGATCACCCAGTCGATGCTGGCGCAGCGCTCCGGCACCCTCGACCCGGTCAACCACGGCGACCTGCTCAACAGCATGGGCCAGCTGGAGCGCAACGCGCGTGACCTGCAAGAGTCGGTGATGTCGATCCGCATGATGCCGATGGAGTACGTCTTCAGCCGCTTCCCGCGTCTGGTGCGCGATCTGGCCAGCAAACTGGGCAAGCAGGTGGAGCTGACATTGCAGGGCAGTTCCACCGAACTGGACAAAAGCCTGATTGAACGCATCATCGACCCGCTGACACACTTGGTGCGCAATAGCCTCGACCACGGCATTGAGAACGCCGCCACCCGGCAAGCCAACGGCAAAAGCCCGGTGGGCAACCTGATCCTCTCGGCGGAGCATCAGGGCGGTAACATCTGCATCGAGGTGGTTGATGACGGCGCGGGCCTCAACCGCGAGCGCATTCTGGCGAAAGCCGCCTCCTCCGGCCTGCCGGTCAGCGACAGCATGACCGATGAAGAGGTCGGGATGCTGATCTTCGCGCCGGGCTTCTCCACCGCCGAGCAGGTGACGGACGTCTCCGGCCGTGGCGTCGGCATGGACGTGGTGAAGCGGAACATTCAGGAGATGGGTGGCCACGTTGAGATCCACTCCCAGCAGGGCAAAGGCACCACCATCCGCATCTTGCTGCCGCTGACGCTGGCGATCCTCGACGGCATGTCGGTCAAGGTAGGCAACGAGGTGTTTATCCTGCCGCTGAATGCGGTGATGGAGTCGCTGCAACCGCTGGCGGAGGATCTCCACCCACTGGCTGGCGGCGAGCGGGTGTTGCAGGTGCGCGGCGAGTACCTGCCGCTGGTGGAGCTGTTCCGAGTCTTTGACGTGGCAGGCGCCCGCACCGAGGCGACGCAGGGCATCGTGGTGATCCTGCAGAGCGCCGGGCGACGCTACGCCCTGTTGGTTGATCAATTGATTGGCCAGCACCAGGTGGTGGTCAAGAATCTGGAGAGCAACTATCGCAAGGTGCCGGGGATCTCCGCGGCCACCATTCTGGGCGACGGCAGCGTGGCGCTGATCGTTGATGTCTCCGCGCTTCAGGCGCTGAACCGGGAAAAGCGGGTGACGGTCGCCGCCTGAGGCGACCCTGATCCCATCGCAACATAGGTAGGAAATGAACATGGCTGGACTGGCAACTGTGACAAAACTGGCGGGTGAGACGGTAGGGCAGGAGTTCCTGATCTTCACGCTCGGTGACGAAGAGTATGGGATTGATATCCTCAAGGTGCAGGAGATCCGCGGTTACGATCAGGTGACGCGCATCGCCAACACCCCGGCCTTTATCAAGGGCGTCACCAACCTGCGCGGTGTGATTGTGCCGATCATCGACCTGCGGGTGAAGTTCGCCCAGCAGGGTGTGGAGTACAATGACAACACCGTGGTGATCGTGCTCAATCTGGAGCAGCGCGTGGTGGGCATCGTGGTGGATGGCGTCTCGGATGTGCTCTCGCTGACGGCTGAGCAGATCCGCCCGGCACCGGAGTTTGCGGTTACGCTGGCGACCGAGTACCTCACCGGCCTCGGTTCACTGGGTGAGCGGATGCTGATTCTGGTGGACATTGAGCGGCTGCTCAGCAGCGAGGAGATGGCGCTGATTGAGAGCGTCGCCAAAGCCTGATAAATCAACCCCCGCCAAGGGGGTTTTTTATTTTACCCCCTCTCTATTTCTCTCTATTAATAAGTAAATCGCGGGCCTATTGAATTTTTCCGCATTATTTCCGTTACGATTTTTCTGAAGGGTCTGGAGTGGTTAATTTCAGCGCTAATTAATCAATTATTGTTAATTGTTAAATTGAAAACGTCAGCCTGCTTATTTATTCTTTGCGTGAATTCAATAGGGGTGCTTTGACGAGTGCCCGTGCCGAAATTTATTAATTTTGTGAGGAATATATGTTATCTTTCAAAAAAAGTCTTCTTTGTCTGGCGGCATCGACTCTGCTGGTTGCCGGTGGCGCATTGGCTGACGCAGGCCAGGGCCAAGGGAAAATTACCTTTAAAGGTGTGGTGATTGACGCGCCATGCTCCATCTCGCCAGACAGCGTAGATATGGACGTGAACCTCGGTGAAGCCTCCACGGCGTCCTTGAAGGCAGGCACCACCGCCCCGGTCAGCTTCAAGATCAAATTGCAGGATTGCCAGCTGGATGATGGGTCGGGCACCCCGGTAGCCACCAAGGTTGGCGTCACCTTCAACAGCAGCAGCGTTGTGGCTACCTCTCCCAACATTCTGGCGAACACCCGTGGGCTGGAAGGGGCGCACAACGTCGGCGTACGCCTGCTGAAAGAGGATGAGAGCCACATTGATTTGGGCGTGGAGCAAGACGTGTCGCTGGTCGGCATGAATGAAGTACAGGTTCTGACCTTCAAGGCGCACATGGAAACTCTGCCATCTGGCTTGCCAACCCCAGGTGCCGTCGAAGCCAATGCCACCTATGTGCTTAATTATCTATAATGAATACGATGGTAAGTAATTTATTGCCGGAGGGTGACTTCCGGCACCTAAATTAATTTCACTTGCTGGTGCCCCCACTATTATGAGCGCGTCCACGTGCGTTATTCGCCAGGGTGTAATAATGGCGGTGCTGGCGATGATGTTACATGCCGCGCCAGCACCTGCCGTTGAGTTCAATATTAACGCCATCGATGCGGATGTGCGGGGGAATATCAACCTCGCCGCCTTCGCACAGGCGGGAAATATTGCACCGGGCGACTACCTGCTGTCACCCTGAATGGCGAACCCCTGCCGGATCGCTATTTACTGCGTTGGCGAATGGTGCCGAATAACCCGGTGCCGCAACTCTGTGTGCCGCCGTCGCTGGCGGGCATGCTCGGCCTACAGCCGCAAATTCTGCATGCGCTGCCGTTGCGTGACGGCTGCGTCGCGTTCGACAGCCGCCCGGAAATCACCTTCACCCTCGATCAGGCCAACCAGCGGCTGGTGGTGCGCATCCCACAGGCGTGGCTGGCCTACAACCCGCGTGACTGGACGCCGCCCTCCCATTGGGATCCGGGCGTTAGCGGCGTGCTTCTCGACTACAACCTGTTTGCCAGCCGCACCCACTCCCATGACACCGGCGTGAGCCGCAGCCTGAGTGGCTATGGCACCGCGGGCATCAACCTTGGCGCGTGGCGGCTGCGCTCTGATCTGCAATACAGCGCCGACAGCTCGGAAGAGGGCGGCACCAGCCAAGACTTCAGCCAGCCGCAGCTCTACCTCTACCGGCCGCTGCCGTCGCTGGGCGCGCGGCTGACGCTGGGGCAGAGCACGCTGCGCTCAGACATCTTTGATGGCTTCTCCTTCACTGGCGCGACCTTGCAAACCGACGAGCGGATGCTGCCCTATAACCTGCGCGGGTACGCCCCGCAGGTGAGTGGGCTGGCCAAAACCAACGCCCACGTGATCGTCAGCCAGAATGGCCGCGTGCTCTACCGCACCGACGTCGCGCCCGGCCCCTTTGTGATCCGCGACCTGAGCGATGCGATTCAGGGCACGCTGGATGTGCGGGTCGAGGAGGAGGATGGGCAGGTGAACACCTTCAAGGTGGAGGCCGCCTCGGTGCCGTTCCTGACCCGCCAGGGCCAGGTACGCTACAGCCTGGCTGGGGGCCGCGTGGATGAGCAGGGGGGCGACACCTGGGTCAAGCCAGCCTTCACCAGCGCCGAGTTCTCCTGGGGGGCGTTCAGCCAGACCTCGCTCTATGGTGGCCTGCTGTTGAGCGACAGCGACTACCGCGCCGCTTCCGTGGGGGTGGGGCAGAACATGACCTGGCTGGGCGCCATCTCCTTTGACATCACCCAGTCGCAGGCGCAGTTGCCGCACCGGGCGGCGCAGCGCGGCAACAGCTACCGCATCAACTACAACAAGCGCTTTGCCGGCTCGCAGAGCGAGGTGAGTCTGGCCGGCTACCGCCACGCCAGCCGGGACTTTATGTCGATGCAGGACTTTACCCGCGGCGGCCCGGAACCCGGCGAGACTGAAAAGGAGACCTTCAGCCTCACCTTCAGCCAGATGATCCAGCCGCTCTCGCTCTCGCTGCTGCTTAGCCTGCGCAACCAGACCTACTGGGAGGGCAGCTCCAGCAACACCTACAGCGCCACGCTGGGCCGCTCCTTTAACATTGGCCGCTTTCGCAACATCTCCGCCTCGCTCTCCCTCAACCGCACGGAGGATGAGGAGGGGAAGGCCGATCGCCAGATCTACCTGACCGTCAGCGTGCCGCTCAGCGAGACCGGCCGCCTTGGCTACACCCTGCAACAGGATGACGGAGTGGATAACACCCTGACCTACTCCAGCACCCCAAACCCGAACACCAACTGGAGCCTCAGCGCTGGCGATCAGGCCGACGGCAACGGCGTGCTGACACGCGCCAACTACCAGCACCGCAGCGCGCTCGGCGAGCTGTCGCTGGCCGGCAGCTACAAGCGTGAGGATTACAACTCCCTCAGTGCTGGCTGGAGCGGCTCCTTCACCGCCACCCGCCACGGCGCGGCGCTGCACCGCAACAGCACCGCCGACGCGCCACGGCTGATGGTAGACGGCGACGGTGTGGCCGGTATCCCGATCAACGGTGGCGTGGCGGTGACCAACCGCTTTGGCGTGGCGGTGATCCCCTCCCTGTCCAGCTACCTGCCGACGGAGGCGCAGGTGGATGTCAACCACCTGCCTGACGGGGTAGATGTGCGCAACAATGTGATACGCCAGACGCTGACCGAGGGCGCCATCGGCTATCGTTCCCTGAAGGCGGTCAAAGGCCGCTATGCCACCGCGGTCATCACCCTACAGAACGGCGCCTATCCGCCGCTGGGATCCGAGGTGGTGGATGAGGCCAGCGGCGTGTCGGCTGGCATGGTCAGCGAACAAGGGCAGGTCTATCTACAGGGCGTCACCCCCGGCCACCGCTACCGCCTGCGGTGGGGCGAAGCGGGGTGCAGCCTGACACTGCCGGAGACCTTCAGCGGCGAGGGCATGTTGCTGCTGCCATGCCGTTAACCATTTTCGCCGGCCTGGCCGGCATTGACCGGAGGTAAACCATGATGAAACGTTTTCTGGCGTTAGCCATGCTCAGCGTGCTGCCACTGGCCGCGCAGGCGGCCATCAACCTTGACCGTACCCGCATCATTGCCACGGAGGGCGAAAAGTCAGTCAGCCTGACGCTCAACAACCAGAGTACCCACCTGCCATACCTCGCCCAGTCTTGGGTGGAGGATGAGGCGGGCCAGAAAAACAGCGCCGTGTTCATGGTGCTGCCGCCGTTGCAGCGGCTGGAGCCGCAGGCGCGCAGCCAGGTCAGGCTGGTGCGCCAGCCGGGTGCGGATGCCCTGCCCAAGGATCGCGAGAGCTTGTTCTACTTCAACGTGCGCGAAGTGCCGCCCAAGAGCGACAAGGAGAGCGTCTTGCAGGTGGCGACGCAAAGCCGCATCAAGCTGTTCTACCGGCCATCGGCACTGGCCAAAGTGCCGGATACCCCCTGGCAGGAGCGGCTGGAGGTGACGCGCAGTAGCTCGGGCATGACGCTGCATAATCCCACGCCGTACTACGTGACGCTGGGCTATGCCGGCAATCCGGGGCAGAAGGGGCTGGCGCAGTTTGCTGGCGTGATGCTCAAGCCGTTTGGCAGTGAGCAGGTCGAGGGGACGGCAGCGCTGCATGAGCGCTTCAACCTGGGTTACATCAATGACTTCGGCGCTCTGATGCTGCTTGAAACCCGTTGTACGGCGGGGGAACGCTGCACCCTGACCCGGTCGACCTCGAGGTGACAGCATGGTCAAGATCTGGATAGTGCTGCTGGGGCTGCTGCTGGGCGGCCCGGCGTTCGCGATGGATTGCTACCTGAACAATGAGGGGGGGCCGGTGGAGTTCACCGCCACCGTCGATCCCTTTGCGGTGCCCTCCAATGCGCAGGCTGGCGAGAAAATCTGGGAGAGCAGCGAGTTCAACATCACCGTCTACTGCACCCATAACTACGCCGACAATATGGAGAAAGAGGACATCTACGCGTGGATTGACCCCTATGGCGGCAGTTCTGATCCCTACTATCAGCTTGGCGTCACCTACAATGGCGCGGATTATGACGCCATTGGCGCGCCGGTCGGGCTGGACTCCGGCGTCTGCATTGACAATAACGCTTTTACCCACACTGTGCCCTGGCCTGAACTATATGACAAGCTGTGCAGCGGCTCGCCCAAAAGCATGACCTTTGGTGCCAGCCTGCCGGCGCGCTTCTTGCTCTACGTCAAACTGAAGGCGATGCCGCCGCCCGGCTATGTCACCACGCTGCCCTCGAACTTTACGGTGGTGCAATTTGATGGCAAGGGGGGCGTCAACACGCTGGCCGACGCCAAAAACCTCAAATACCGGGTCACTGGGCTGAACAATATCCGGGTGCTGGATTGCGGCGCGACGTTCTCGATCTTCCCGCCAGATCAGGTGGTGGATTTCGGTGCCTTCAGCAGCAAGAATGTGCAGGCGCAGCCACTCCAGCGTGACTTCACCGTCAAGGCCAACAAGGTGCAGGATGCGACATGCAGTGAAGGCTTCAAGATGACGGCGGAGTTCTATACCGACGCGCCTCTGCTGAGCGACCGGCAGGCGATCGATCTGCAAAATGGTCTGATGCTGCAAATCCTAGAGCAGGAGCAACCGCTGACCTTCAACACCTACACCGATTTTGCCGATTTCACCGGCGGCAACATGAGCTGGGAACGCCGCTATCAGGCGCGCATCTCGCCTGCGCCCGGCGGCACTATCCAGCCCGGTCCCTTCAGCAGCACAGTGATCTTCAAGGTCTCTTACTACTAAACGTGGCGGCAGGCAAGGCTCACCCGGCCTGCCGCGCGCTTTTCAATAAAAGCCGCATAAAGTTCCCCTCTCTGGTGCCGATAACCTGTTCAGTTGAAACACCTCACTAAAGGGACACCATGTTAAAGCGAATGAAAGTGGTCACCAGCCTGGTCATCATGCTGGTGTTGTTCGGCGCATTGCAGCTGGCCTCGGGCGGCCTGTTCTTCTCGGCGCTGAAGAATGATAAAGAGAACTTCACCACCTCGCAGCTGATCCGCCAGCAGCAGGCGGAGCTGAACGCCAGTTGGATCTACCTGTTGCAGACCCGCAACACCCTAAACCGGGCCGGCATCCGCTACATGCTGGACGCCAACCAGATGGGCAGCGGCGCGACCGTGAAAGAGTTGGTGGCACAGGCGCAGCAGGCGCTGGAGACGGCGGGCGAGCACTATGCCAACTACCAGAAGGTGCCGCGTGACCCCAGCCAGGACGCTCGCTACGCCGAAGAGGTGAAGAAACACTACGACATCCTGCATGGCGCGCTCTCTGAACTGATTGAACTGATCAGCATCGGCCGCATCAATGACTTCTTCGACCAGCCGACGCAGGGCTACCAGAATGGCTTTGAGCAGGCTTATGTCAGCTACATCGACCAGAACGACAAGCTTTACAACAAAGCGGTCAATGACAGCGAATCCTCCTTTGGCCGCGCCATGTGGATCCTGGGCACGGTCGGGACGCTGGTGGTGCTGCTGATCGTCGCGGCATGGTTTGGCATCCAACATGCGCTGATCGCGCCGCTCAACCGCCTGATTGCCCACATCCGCCACATTGCCGCCGGTGACCTGACCCACGCGGTCGAAGGGGCAGGGCGCAATGAGATGGGGCAGCTGGCCGCCAGCCTGCAACACATGCAGGGTGAGCTGATCAACACCGTCAGTGGCGTGCGCCACGGTGCGGACGCCATCTACAGCGGTGCCAGCGAAATCTCCGCCGGCAACAACGATCTCTCCTCGCGTACTGAGCAGCAGGCTTCCTCTCTGGAAGAGACCGCCGCCAGCATGGAGCAGCTGACCGCCACCGTGAAGCAGAATGCTGAGAATGCCCGTCAGGCCAGCCAGCTGGCGCTGAGCGCCTCCGAAACCGCGCAGAAGGGCGGCAAGGTGGTGGCGAACGTGGTGCAGACCATGCATGACATCGCCGGCAGTTCGCAGAAGATCGCTGACATCACTGGCGTGATCGACGGCATCGCCTTCCAGACCAACATTCTGGCACTGAACGCCGCGGTAGAAGCAGCGCGTGCTGGCGAGCAGGGCCGTGGCTTTGCGGTGGTGGCGGGCGAGGTGCGCAACCTGGCACAGCGTAGCGCCCAGGCCGCCAAAGAGATCAAGGGGCTGATTGATGACTCCGTCGCGCGCGTTGACGCTGGCTCCACGCTGGTGGAGAGCGCCGGTGACACCATGAATGACATCGTCAACGCCGTTACCCGCGTCACCGACATCATGGGCGAAATCGCCTCCGCCTCCGATGAGCAGAGCCGCGGCATTGAGCAGGTTGGCTTGGCCATCACGGAGATGGACCGCGTCACCCAGCAGAACGCCGCGCTGGTGGAGGAGTCCGCCTCCGCCGCCGCCGCGCTGGAGGAGCAGGCCAGCCTGCTGACCCAGTCGGTCGCGGTATTCCGCCTCACCAGCGAGCAGCAGAAAGAGGCGCTGGCGGAGCTGGCACCGAAAGCCGCTGCCCCCGCGCCCGTGCTGAAAAAGCCGGTGCTGGCGAGCGCGTCAGCATCCAGTGAAAACTGGGAAACCTTCTGACGCTGACGCCCGTGCGGATGCCTGCCCCCCGGCAGGCATCCCGCCCGCGTGACAAGGAAAGAGCAAGATTGGGCACTACTACAGCGCGTGGTTTGCGCGTTAAGGCGGTTCTATGACCAGACCAGCACTCCCCCTGCCTGACACGGCCACTCTGGCGCAGATGGCGCAGCGGCTGCCGCTGTCGGATGTGCACTTCCGCCGCATCAGCCAGCTTATCTACCAGCGTGCTGGCATCGTGCTGGCCGATCACAAGCGCGAGATGGTGTACAACCGGCTGGTGCGCCGCCTGCGCACGCTGGGGCTAAACGACTTCGGCCAGTATCTGGCGCGGCTGGAGAATGAGCCAAACAGCGCGGAGTGGCAGGCGTTTATCAACGCCCTGACCACCAACCTGACGGCCTTCTTCCGCGAGGCGCACCACTTCCCGATTCTGGCGGAGCACGCCCGCACGCGCGGCGGCCACTACAGCGTCTGGAGCACTGCCGCCTCCACCGGCGAGGAGCCGTACTCCATCGCCATGACCCTGACCGAGGCGCTCGGCAACCGGGTCGGGCAGGCGCAGGTGATCGCCTCTGACATCGACACCCAGGTGCTGGAGAAGGCGGTGGCTGGCGTCTACCGGCAGGAGGAGCTGCGCACCCTCAGTCCGCAGCAGTTGCAGCGCTACTTCCTGCGCGGCACCGGGCCGCATCAGGGGCTGGTGCGGGTGCGGCCGGAGCTGGCCGGGCTGGTGGCCTACCAGCCGCTCAACTTGCTGGCGCCGGAGTGGTCACTGCCGGGGCAGTTTGACGCCATCTTCTGCCGCAACGTCATGATCTACTTCGACAAGCCGACCCAGGAGCGCATCCTGCGGCGCTTTGTTCCCTTGCTGAAGCCGGGCGGGCTGCTGTTCGCCGGCCATTCTGAAAACTTCAGCCAGATCAGCCGCGAGTTCTACTTACGCGGGCAGACCGTGTATGGCCTGGCCAAGGAGAAGTGATGAGTAAAATCAGGGTATTGAGCGTCGATGACTCGGCGCTGATGCGCCAGTTGATGACCGAGATCATCAACAGCCACCCGGACATGGAGATGGTCGCGACCGCGCCCGATCCGCTGGTGGCGCGCGATCTGATCAAGAAATATAACCCGGATGTGCTGACCCTCGACGTGGAGATGCCACGCATGGATGGGCTGGACTTCCTGGAGAAGCTGATGCGCCTGCGGCCGATGCCGGTGGTGATGGTCTCCTCCCTGACCGGCAAAGGCTCGGAGATCACCCTGCGCGCGCTGGAGCTGGGGGCAATTGACTTTGTCACCAAGCCGCAGCTTGGCATCCGTGAAGGGATGCTGGGCTACAGCGAGATGATCGCCGACAAGATCCGCACCGCCTCCAAGGCGCGGCTGACTCAGCAGGCACCGGCTGCCGCGCGGCCCAAGATGCTCAGCCACGGGCCGCTGCTCAGCAGTGAGAAGCTGATCGCCATCGGCTCCTCCACCGGCGGCACCGAGGCGATCCGCCACGTGCTGCAACCGCTGCCGCCCACCAGCCCGGCGCTGATGATCACCCAGCACATGCCGCCGGGCTTTACCCGCTCCTTTGCCGAGCGGCTCAACAAATTGTGCCAGATCACGGTGAAGGAGGCGGAGGATGGCGAGCGCGTGCTGCCGGGCCACGCCTACATCGCGCCGGGTGACCGGCATATGGAGCTGGCGCGCAGTGGTGCTAACTACCAGATCAGGATCACCGACGCGCCGGCGGTCAACCGCCACCGGCCGTCGGTGGATGTGCTGTTCCGCTCGGTGGCGCAGTTTGCCGGACGCAACGCGGTGGGGGTGATCCTCACCGGCATGGGGAACGATGGCGCGGCCGGGATGCTCGAGATGCACCGCGCCGGTGCCTACACCCTCGCCCAGAATGAGGCCAGTTGCGTGGTATTCGGCATGCCACGTGAAGCCATCAACGCTGGCGGCGTCAGCGAAGTGGTGGACCTGAGCCAAATGAGCCAGCGGATGCTGGCGCAAATCTCAGCCGGACAGGCGCTGCGCATCTGACGCGCGCCCTTTTTTTGAACACTTGCGCTTATTTATGAGCAACACACTTTAGGAGTGACAATGGCAGATAAGAATCTTCGGTTCCTGGTGGTGGATGACTTCTCCACCATGCGCCGCATCGTACGTAACCTGCTGAAAGAGCTGGGCTTCAACAACGTGGAAGAGGCAGAGGATGGCGCGGACGCGCTGAACAAGCTGCGCGCCGCGCCCTTTGATTTCGTGGTCTCTGACTGGAACATGCCGAACGTTGATGGCCTGCAACTGCTGCAAACCATCCGTGCGGATGCCGCGCTGGCCAAGCTGCCGGTACTGATGGTCACGGCCGAAGCGAAGAAAGAGAACATCATTGCCGCGGCGCAGGCCGGGGCGAGTGGGTATGTGGTCAAGCCGTTCACCGCCGCCACCCTGGAAGAGAAGCTGAATAAGATCTTCGAAAAACTCGGGATGTAAGGAGAGGGTATGGCAGAACAACACACGCCCGCGTTGGATGCCGCCTCCGCTGGCGATATCATTTCGCGCATCGGGCAACTGACACGTATGCTGCGCGACAGTATGCGCGAGCTGGGGCTGGATCAGGCCATCGCCCAAGCGGCGGAGGCCATCCCGGACGCGCGCGACCGGCTGGATTATGTGGTCACCATGACCGCGCAGGCCGCCGAGCGCGCCCTGAGCAGCGTGGAGGCCGCGCAGCCGCGCCAGAACCTGCTGGAGTCTGAGGCCAAGGCGCTCACCACCCGCTGGGACGCATGGTTTGAGAACCCGATCGAGCTGGCGGATGCGCGCGAGCTGGTGACCGAAACCCGCCGCTACCTCGGCGCGGTGCCGGAGCACACCGGCTTCACCAACGCCCAGTTGCTGGAGATCATGATGGCGCAGGACTTCCAGGATCTGACCGGCCAGGTGATCAAGCGCATGATGCACGTGGTGCAGGAGATTGAGAACCAGCTGCTGATGGTGCTGATGGAGAACATCCCTGCCGAACAGGTGGCGAAACCGAAGCGCGAAAATGAGGGTCTGCTCAATGGCCCGCAACTCGATGCGAATGGCGTGGGTGTTGTTGCCAGCCAGGCGCAGGTGGATGACCTGCTCGACAGCCTCGGCTTCTGATCCCCGCCCCCCTCCCGGCAGGCTGCCTGCGGGAGGCGACTCCCCCCGCCCGGCGCCCCCTGCCGGGCGGGCTTTTGCACGCCCTGTGCCGCCATGCCGGAAATAACCGCCATTTATCCCCCTTTTTCTCGCCATTAGCGGGAACGAAGTTTGTCATGCTACGCCTCTATCCCTGCCTGGCCGTCAGCGCGTTGAAGGAGTGTTGCCTTGGCTGAAGAGAGCGACCTCGAAAAAACCGAAGCCCCCACCCCCCACCGGGTGGACAAAGCCCGTGAAAAGGGGCAGGTGCCGCGATCGCGCGAGCTGACCTCAATCCTGATGCTGGCCGCCGGTGTGGCGCTGTTGTGGCTGGCTGGTGAGCCGATGGCGCGGCGGCTGGCGTCAATGGTGGCAAACGGGATGCATTTTGACCACAGCGTGATCAACGATGACCGGCAGATGCTGCGCCGCCTCTCCTCGCTGCTGGAGTGCGCTTTCTGGGCGATGCTGCCAATCTTTGGCGGGCTGGTGCTGATGGCGCTGGCCGCGCCGCTGCTGCTCGGTGGCTTCCTGTTCAGCACCGAGGCGCTGAAACCCAACTTTGGCCGTCTCAACCCGGTGGCCGGGCTGGGGCGGCTGTTCTCCTCGCAGGTGGGCGCCGAGCTGCTGAAGGCAATATTGAAGGCGCTGCTGGTCGGCTGGGTCACCTGGCTGTTCCTTGACCACTACTGGCCGGCGATGCTGCGGCTGATGGCCGCACCGACCCTGCCAGCGCTGGGCGACGCCCTCGGCATGATCGCCGGCTGCGCGCTGCTGATCCTGCTCGGCCTGCTGCCGATGGTCGGCTTTGACGTCTTCTGGCAGATCTGGAGCAACCTGAAAAAGTTGCGCATGACCAAGCAGGAGATCCGCGAAGAGCACAAGGAGCAGGATGGCGACCCGCACATCAAGGCGCGCATCCGCCAGCAACAGCGGGCGATGGCGCGGCGGCGCATGATGGCTGACGTGCCGAAGGCCGATGTCATCGTCACCAACCCGACGCACTACGCGGTGGCGTTGCAGTACAACGATCGCATGAGCGCGCCCAAAGTGCTGGCGAAGGGGGCGGGGGAGGTGGCGCTGCGCATCCGTGAGCTGGGCGGCCAGCACCGGGTGCCACTGCTGGAGGCCCCGCCGCTGGCGCGTGCGCTCTACCGCCACAGCGAGATTGGCCAGCAGATCCCGGCCACGCTCTACGCCGCGGTGGCGGAGGTGCTGGCCTGGGTCTACCAACTGAAGCGCTGGCGTACCCACGGCGGCCTGATCCCGAAGAAACCTGTACACCTGCCGGTGCCGGACGCACTGGATTTTAAAGAGAGCACGTCGAATGGCTAATCTGGCCTCACTCCTGCGGTTGCCCGCAAACATGAAAGACTCACAGTGGCAGGTTCTGGCCGGCCCGGTGCTGATCCTACTGATCCTATCGATGATGGTGCTGCCGCTGCCGCCCTTTGTTCTGGATCTGCTGTTCACCTTCAATATCGCGCTGTCGATTATGGTGCTGTTGGTGGCGATGTTTACCCAGCGCACGCTGGAGTTTGCCGCCTTCCCGACAGTGCTGCTGTTTTCGACCCTGCTGCGCCTGTCGCTGAACGTCGCCTCAACGCGCATCATCCTGATGGAGGGGCACACCGGCTCCGCCGCCGCCGGGCAGGTGGTGGAGGCGTTCGGCCACTTTCTGGTGGGCGGCAACTTTGCCATCGGCATCGTGGTGTTTGTGATTCTGGTGGTGATCAACTTCATGGTGATCACCAAGGGCGCGGGGCGCATTGCCGAAGTGGGCGCGCGCTTTGTGCTGGATGGGATGCCGGGCAAACAGATGGCGATCGACGCCGACCTGAACGCCGGGTTGATTGGCGAGGATGAGGCGAAGCGCCGCCGTGCCGAGGTGACGCAAGAGGCGGACTTCTACGGCTCGATGGATGGTGCCAGTAAATTCGTGCGCGGTGACGCCGTCGCGGGCCTGTTGATCATGGTAATCAACGTGGTCGGCGGCCTGTTGGTGGGCGTGGTGCAGCACGGCATGGAGCTGGGCCACGCGGCCGAGAGCTACACGCTGCTGACCATCGGTGATGGTCTGGTGGCGCAGATCCCGGCGCTGGTGATCTCCACCGCGGCGGGCGTGATCGTGACCCGCGTCGGCACTGACCAGAACGTCAGTGAGCAGATGGTGGGGCAGCTGTTCAACAACCCGCGCGTGATGATGCTGAGCGCTGGCGTGCTCGGCCTGCTCGGGCTGGTGCCGGGGATGCCGAATCTGGTGTTCCTGCTGTTCACCGCGGCCCTGCTGGGGCTGGCGTGGTGGAAGCGCGGCCAGCCACAGCAAGCGGCGGCGCGCACCGATGCGCCCGCCACGGTGGACACCCCGGCGGCGGTGGAAGCCAGCTGGGCGGATGTGCAGCTTGAGGATCCGCTCGGCATGGAGGTGGGCTACCGCCTGATCCCGATGGTGGACACCCAGCAGGGCGGCGAACTGCTCGGCCGCATCCGCAGCATCCGCAAGAAGTTCGCGCAGGAGATGGGTTACCTGCCGCCGGTGGTGCATATCCGCGACAATCTGGAGATGGCCCCAGCCGCCTACCGCATCCTGATGAAAGGGGTGGAAGTGGGGCGGGGCGAGGCGCAGCCGGGCCGCTGGTTGGCGATCAACCCCGGCAATGCCGCTGGCACGCTGCCGGGCGAGATGACGCAAGACCCAGCCTTCGGGCTGCCAGCAGTGTGGATTGAGCCAGCGCTGCGCGAGCAGGCGCAGATTCAGGGCTTTACGGTGGTGGAGTCGAGCACCGTGGTGGCGACGCACCTCAACCATGTGATCAGCCAGTTCGCCAACGAGCTGTTTGGTCGGCAGGAGGCGCAGCAGTTGCTGGATCGCGTCACGCAGGAGATGCCGAAGCTGACGGAGGATATGATCCCCGGCGTGATTACCCTGACCACCCTGCATAAGGTGTTGCAGAATTTGCTGGCGGAGCGGGTATCTATCCGTGACATGCGCACCATTCTGGAGACGCTGGCGGAGCACGCACCGGCGCAGAGCGACGCGCAGGAGCTGACCACCGTGGTGCGGGTGGCCTTGGGCCGGGCGATTACCCAGCAGTGGTATCCGGGCGATGGCGAGATCCAGATCATCGGGCTGGACACGCCGCTGGAGCGGTTGCTGTTGCAGGCGTTGCAGGGGGGCGGCGGGCTGGAGCCGGGGCTGGCGGATCGCCTGCTCGAGCAGGCCCGGCAGGCGTTGCAGCGTCAGGAGATGCTGGGCGCGCCGCCGGTGCTGTTGGTGAATGCCGCACTGCGTCCGCTGCTGGCGCGCTTCCTGCGCCGCACGCTGCCGACGATGGTGGTGCTCTCCAACCTGGAGCTGAGCGACAACCGCCAGATCCGCATGACCGCCACCATCGGCGGTCAGTAATGCTGCGCACCATGCTGTGGCTGGCCGGGCTGCTTCCCGGCCTCTGCGCCGCCGCTGGCACCTGGCACGCCGCCAGTGAGGGCGTGACGCTGCCCTTGCGCAACCAGTCCCGCAGCACGCCGCTGCTGCACCCACCCGCTGCCGCCCCCATCGGCAGCGGGCTGGTAGTCTCCATAAGCTGGCGCTACCGCTTGCTCTCCCCGCCGCCCGCTGGGCTGCTGGTGTCACTCTGCACGCCACAGCGTTGCACGGCCATTGAGGGGCAGAGCGGCGTCACCCACGCCCTGCGCGGCGAGCCCGCCACCCAGCCCCTGCGGCTGGTGTTCCGCGTGCGCGGCAAGGGGTGCTGAATCCACCCGTGCGGGTGGTGCGGCAGGAGGTGGGGGTGAATTATTGGTGATGAGGGGGTAGGCATGGCGGATGCCTGTGGGCGCGCTGGGGGCGGAGAGGGGTTTCGGTTGTTTGGGTTCCTCTTTCTACCTGTGCTCCCGAGCCTCAACCGAGCAGGGCCTGCCGGCCCTGCACCACGCGGGCGGTTTAACCTTCGGTTTATCTTTTTAGTATTTTTTGCTTTGGCTTCTTTGATGATTTGCGACCTCGCTTAGGTCGGAGAAGGGTTTCGGTTGTTTGAGTTCCTCTTTCTACCTGAGCCTCGGAGCCTCAACCGAGCAGGGCCTGCCGGCGCGCCGGCCCTGCACCCGCGCGCTTTTGGGTGAAGTGGCTAATCATTGCCCGCTCTCGCGGGTTCCCTCGCTGCGTCTCCGGGCTGTCGGGCCGGCCCAGACGCGCTCCCGGCGCGGCTGGCCCTTTCGCGGGCGTCCTGCCCGCTCACCCGGCCCTGCGACTTCACTCGGCAATGATTAACGCCCTCACCATTGTGCAAATGCTTGGCTATGTGAGGAAGGAATAGGGGAGTTCGTTATATATGTGGAGTGTCGCGGGAGCATTATTATTGCCTGTGGTCTCGTCAGGCCGGAGCAGGGTTTCGGTTGTTCGAGTTCCTTTGTCTACCTGAGCCTCGGAGCCTCAACCGAGCAGGGCCTGCCGGCGCGCCGGCCCTGCACCCGCGCGCTTTGGGGGAATGGCTAATCATTGCCCGCTCTCGCGGGTGACCCTCGCTGCGTCTCCGGGCTTGCGGGCCGGCCCAGACGCGCTCCCGGCGCGGCTGGCCCTTTCGCGGGCGTCCTGCCCGCTCACCCGGCCCTGCGCCTCCACTCGGCAATGATTAACGCCCCCACCGTTTCTGCAAATGCTTGGCTATGCGAGGAAGGAATAGGGGAGTTCGTTATATATGTGGAGTATCGCGGGAGTATTATTATTGCCTGTGGTCTCGTCAGGGCCGGAGAGGGGTTTCGGTTGTTCGGGTTCCTTTGTTTACCTGTACGCCTGCGCCTCAACCGAGCAGGGCCTGCCGGCGCGCCGGCCCTGCACCCGCGCGCGTTGGGGGAATGGCTAATCATTGCCCGCTCTCGCGGGTGACCCTCGCTGCGTCTCCGGGCTTGCGGGCCGGCCCAGACGCGCTCCCGGCGCGGCTGGCCCTTTCGCGGGCGTCCTGCCCGCTCACCCGGCCCTGCGACTTCACTCGGCAATGATTAACGCCCCTACCTCCTCTGCGCGCTGTAAGTATGTGAGGAAATAGTTGGGGGGAGTTTTTATATTGGAAGGTGGAATGGATTGGCTGTGGAGCTGATTGTATTTAATTTCTAAATATGGCTGACCAATTTCACATACCCGGCCGCACAAAACCCAGAACCCTTTAAACAGAAATAATTTCCCCATATTCCGCCCCAATTCTTTCCTCACATAGCCAAGAATTTGCAGAAACGGTGGGGGCGTTCAATTATTGCCGAGGGAAGATTCCGGGCCGGGTGAGCGCACAGGGATGTGCGCGAAAGTGGCAGTCGCGCTGGGAGCGCGTCTGCCGCGGCCCGACAGGCCGGAAGCTGACGGAGGGAACCCGCGGTAGCGGGCAATAATTAGCCGAGGCACCCAGAGCGCGCGGGTGCAGGGCCGGCGCGCTGGCAGGCCCTGCTCGGTTGAGGCTGCGAGGCTCAGGTAGAAAGAGGAACCCAAACAACCGAAACCCTGCTCCGGCCTAAGCGAGGCCGCACACAACAAAGAAGCCAAAGCAGAAAAAGGAACTCAAATAACCGAAACCCGTCTCTGGCCTAGCGCGGCTACAGGCACCCGCCATGCCCACCCACAACACCCCACAAATAAAAATCCCCCCAACTCTTTCCTCACATAGCCAAGAATTTGCAGAAACGGTGGGGGCGTTCAATTATTGCCGACGGAAGATTCCGGGCCGGGTGAGCGCACAGGGATGTGCGCGAAAGTGGCAGTCGCGCTGGGAGCGCGTCTGCCGCGGCCCGACAGGCCGGAAGCTGACGGAGGGAACCCGCGGTAGCGGGCAATAATTAGCCGAGGCACCCAGAGCGCGCGGGTGCAGGGCCGGCGCGCCGGCAGGCCCTGCTCGGTTGAGGCTCCAAGGCTCAGGTAGAAAAAGGAACCCAAACAACCGAAACCCTGCTCCGGCCTCAGCGAGGCCAAAAATAACCACGAAAGCCAAAGCAGAAAAAGACATGAACAAACCGAAGGTTAACACGCCCGCGCCGGCAGGCCCTGCTTGGTTGAGGCTCTGAAGCACAGGCAGACAAGGGAACCCAAACAACTATACAGGACCGTCACTGGAGCTGTAGCGGGAAGTTGGGATTATATCGAGCCGGGTGTATGATGCGCTGACTTTATAACCACGTTATTCATGAGGGATTATGGCGACGGGATTTTTTCTATATCACCTGGATAAAACCACCTGCGGGGGACGCATTCTTGCCGGTGCCTCTGACGACACCTACGAAATAGGCGGCATTGTGAGGCAGCAGGTCAGGGAGGGTGACCCGGTAACCTGTGGGAAGCATGAAGGGCGGTTCCGCGTCTGCGGCGGCATGGGGGATACCTACCAGGTGGGCGGAGAGCTGAAAGAGTGGGCGGGTTCGCTGGACAGCTACAGCTCCTGCCCCTGTCGCGCCCGGTTTATTCCGTCAGTCCTCTCGCATACCTATGACAGTGACTGCAACGCCGGGCGCGTGGCAGAGAGGGAGAGAGCGGCAAAGCAGACGGAAAAAAGGGAGAAGCCTGATGAGATGATCCCCGCACCCGTTCCGGTTTTTGCAAAATCCTGCCTGCGCGGAGCCGGATGTAACGACGCGGGTACGGCAGAGGAGCCGCAGGAAAACTTTGCCACGATGAGTTTTTACCAGTCGCAGCCTGTACCCCTTCCGCGGCGCCCTCAACTCCGGCAGGCAACAGCGAACCTGAACAGCATGCGCAGACGGCGAAGAAGAAAAAGCCCGATGTCGAAAAGTCGGGGTGGTCGCGCCGGAGAAAAAACGTACACTGTTTGATAAAGTTACAGGCTTTTTCTTCGGCGAGGCAGAAGCGATGCCGCTGCCACCGCCCCCGGTGGTGCTGGGCGGAGGGGCCGAAGCCGGTATGGCGGCGTCTGCGGGCGGTGCCACGGCGAAACTGAATCAGGACGCGGCGAAGGCGCTGACGTACCGGATGAAACGACTGTCAGGGCCGGAGGTCTGGGAAAGCCGGTTTGAAATGAACCTGCCGTTCGTGGTGATGGGGGCCGTGCTGCACTCGATGCTGAAAGCTGAGAAGAGTGACTTACTGACGGCTGACAGGCTGATGGCCGTAGCGCAGAGCGGCGGCACGGTGCCAACGCGGGTGCGTTACAACTGGGTGGAGGACCCGGAAAGCGGACGGCTGAAAGCGGTGGGCTATCACACGGGACCGGAAAGCGGGCGTGACCAGGTGAAAGTCAGGCTGATGGAGAAGCGGTTTGACGGGAAATACCGGTTCTGGGGCGATGCTCCGGGAGGGAAGATACAGATCACCTGGACGCCGGAAGATGTGCCCGGCAGCAGTGGCGCAGGTGGGTGGCATACGGGCAATGAGGTGCAGCAGTCCGGCATGGTGACAATACCGGGGCTAGAGTATCCGGATGTGGGTGACGTCAGAGTGACTACGTTGCCAGTACCTGAGGAGAAGGACTTCCGGGACTACATTCTGGTGTTTCCGGGGAACGTGCATCCGCCAATTTATATCTACCTGAGCAAGCCGCCGGTAGAGATGCTGGAGGTGGCACCGTACCGGGACTTTAACGGACGTTCGCGGCAGGGGCTTTACCATGTAGATCACATGCCGTCACGACAGGCAGTGGTGTTGTATTTGCGGCGTGAACGGCCAAATTTAAACCAAGACCAAATTGATTATATAGCTGATCAAGTCGCAGCGATGGTGATACCGAAGGATATTCATCGTAAAGACAGCATGACGTATGCTGGCAGAAATCACTCGCAGAAAGAACCCGATTCCCGGAGTCTGCGGGAAGCAACGGACAGAAACTTTGATACGGTGGAGTCTGCACTGATGGAGAAACGTGGTATGACAAAGGCCGAACTGGAGTCTAAACGGACGGAAATGCACAAAATCAATACGGATCTGGGATTGTACAAATGACAATAAACATTGAAGCGCTGATTCGTAATCTGGATAAGCCCTATCAGGCGATCCGCGATGCGGGAATTATTGCGTACAAAACCCCGCCGCAGGGGACGCGGAGTGATCCAGTTCTGACACTTAAAATGAAGAACGAGGGGGTATCTTTAACGTTCGATAATGATGCAGATAAATCCCTCAGTGAAATACTTTTGAATATACATACCGACAAAAAAGGCTGGGTATTTCCTAATGAATTACCTTCACCTCTTCAACAAAATATGTCCCGTCAGTGGGTGCATGAAACTTTTGGTGAACCAGATAAGAGCACGCCGCCAGAAGTTTTTATGAAAATGAAAATTGGCTGGATTGAGCGTTTTACTATCGAGGGTTTTCATATACCTCTGACGATGTGTGTTTATTACGACATGGATGAAAAGGTTGAGACGGTAACGTTTCTCCCCTCTCATCGGCTGAGGTGGTAATTCGCTATTAAACAAAGGATCTTCTTGAGATCATTTTTTCTGCGCGTAATCTTCTGCCCTGTAAACAAACAAACCACCGCTACCAACGGTGGTGTGTTTGCCGGAGTTCAGAGCTACCAACTCTTTATTTCAAAGGTAACTGGATTCTTCGCGGGAACAGTTACCAAAATTGTTCTTTCAGTGTCGCCGCAGTCAGGCCATTACTTCAAGACCTCTTCAAAGATCTATTCCCGCAAACTTCCAGTTACCAGTGGCTGCTGCCAGTGGCGTTTTTGCGTGTCCGTCCGGGTTGGACTCAAGACGATAGTTACCGGATGGGCGCAGCAGTCGGGCTGAACGGGGGGCTTGTACACAGCCCGACAGGCCGGAAGCTGACGGAGGGAACCCGCGGTAGCGGGCAATAATTAGCCGTGGCACCCAAAGCGCGCGGGTGGAGGGCCGGCGCGCCGGCAGGCCCTGCTCGGTTGAGGCGCAGGCGTACAGGTAGAAAGAGGAACCCAAACAACCGAAACCCTGCTCCGGCCTAAGCGCGCCCACAGGCACCCACGATGGCTAAATTATCCCCCTCACACAGCCAAGCATTTGCAGAGGAGGTGGGGGCGTTCAATTATTGCCGACGGAGGATTCCGGGCCGGATGAGCGCACAGGGATGTGCGCGAAAGTGGCAGCCGCGCTGTCGCTTGTCCAACGCCTCACGGCTGCACAATAAATTGCGCCCCATTCACCGTTACCGACACTTCTGTCAGACTGCGAAAAAATTTTTGCAGGGAGTCCGCATAGCGACACAGGAAGAAAAACAGCAGCACCAGCGGGAGGCCCGGGCGCTTCTGGAGGGATTCTGGCCTGATGCGTTCAGCTTCATCGCGCCAAAACCGCTGACGATTGGGATCACTGATTATATGGCTACGTTCTGGCGATGTCGGAGGGTCTTGAAAGGTTCAGCCTGGCCGGAGAGCCTGCGGACGAAACGACGGAAGCTGACCGGGAATGGACGCGGGTGAGGCTGACTGGGAAGCGATACCGGAAGGCGCGAAAAGAAGCCTCCGGGGCAGAAAAAGCTGCGAAACCGTCTGGCAGTCAGTCCGGTGCATAGCCATCCATGCCCGTAAGAATCTCTCAGCGCGATCCTGGCGGGTTATGTCGTGCCGGGTGTATGATGCGCTGACTTTATAACCACGTTATTCATGAGGGATTATGGCGACGGGATTTTTTCTATATCACCTGGATAAAACGACCTGCGGGGGACGCATTCTTGCCGGTGCCTCTGATGACACCTACGAAATAGGCGGCATTGTGAGGCAGCAGGTCAGGGAGGGTGACCCGGTGACCTGTGGGAAGCATGAAGGACGCTTCCGCGTCTGCGGCGGCATGGGGGATACCTACCAGGTGGGCGGAGAGCTGAAAGAGTGGGCGGGTTCGCTGGACAGCTACAGCTCCTGCCCCTGTCGCGCCCGGTTTATTCCGTCAGTCCTCTCGCATACCTATGACAGTGACTGCAACGCCGGGCGCGTGGCAGAGAGGGAGAGAGCGGCAAAGCAGACGGAAAAAAGGGAGAAGCCTGATGAGATGATCCCCGCACCCGTTCCGGTTTTTGCAAAATCCTGCCTGCGCGGAGCTGGATGTAACGACGCGGGTACGGCAGAGGAGCCGCAGGAAAACTTTGCCACGATGAGTTTTTACCAGTCGCAGCCTGTACCCCCTTCCGCGGCGCCCTCAACTCCGGCAGGCAACAGCGAACCTGAACAGCATGCGCAGACGGCGAAGAAGAAAAAGCCCGATGTCGAAAAGTCGGGGGTGGTCGCGCCGGAGAAAAAACGTACACTGTTCGATAAAGTTACAGGCTTTTTCTTCGGCGAGGCAGAAGCGATGCCGCTGCCACCGCCCCCGGTGGTGCTGGGCGGAGGGGCCGAAGCCGGTATGGCGGCGTCTGCGGGCGGTGCCACGGCGAAACTGAATCAGGACGCGGCGAAGGCGCTGACGTACCGGATGAAACGACTGTCAGGGCCGGAGGTCTGGGAAAACCGGTTTGAAATGAACCTGCCGTTCGTGATGATGGGGGCCGTGCTGCACTCGATGCTGAAAGCTGAGAAGAGTGACTTACTGACGGCTGACAGGCTGATGGCCGTAGCGCAGAGCGGCGGCACGGTGCCAACGCGGGTGCGTTACAACTGGGTGGAGGACCCGGAAAGCGGACGGCTGAAAGCGGTAGGCTATCACACGGGGCCGGAAAGCGGGCGTGACCAGGTGAAAGTCGGGCTGATGGAGAAGCGGTTTGACGGGAAATACCGGTTCTGGGGCGATGCTCCGGGAGGGAAGATACAGATCACCTGGACGCCGGAAGATGCCCCCGGCAGCAGTGGCGCAGGTGGGTGGCATACGGGCAATGAGGTGCAGCAGTCCGGCATGGTGACGATACCCGGGCTGGAGTATCCGGATGTGGGTGACGTCAGAGTGACTACATTGCCGATGCCGGAGGAGAAGGACTTCCGGGACTACATTCTGGTGTTTCCGGGGAATGTGCATCCGCCAATTTATATCTACCTGAGCAGTAACCATAAATATCATAGTCCTCCTCAGACTGTCCCTCCGCTTCCAGCTTTCCCCGATGCTAAACCGGCCCCGAGAAAAACACCGATAAAAGGTGGTGGAGGATTGCGAGCAAGATGGAAAGACCCAAAAGGAAAGATTTATGAGTGGGATTCGCAGCATGGAACTGTCGAAGTTTATGGGCAAACAGGGCGAAATCATTTAGGAGAATTTGATCCTGTTACAGGGGAACAAACGAAACCGGCCGATCCAACTAGAAGGGTAGAAAAATAATGATTATTTATAATATTGAATTATTCGATTCTTCGAGTGAAGAGTTGATTCGCAAAGTGGAAATACCAAAATCGAAGCTAGAGAGCATTTCTGAAATAATGGAATGGAATACTTTGGAAAAAACTTCATTTTTTCGCGGAATAGGTGGATTTAATGTAACGAAAGAACAAGCCTTGTCCTTGGAAAACGTATTAGGAATTAAATTTTATGCTGAGGGCATGATCATTCAGATTGCAGGTGGTGAAATCTAATTCCCGGAAAGGATCTTCTTGAGATCCTTTTTCATCGCGCGTAATCTCCTGCTCTGTAAACGAAAAAGCCACCCTGTAAAGTGGCATTTCGATGGATCAGTTGAGCGCTAACTCTTCTGAATATATCTATCTGAGCAAGCTGCCTGTGGAACTGCTGGAAATGGCACCGTTCCGGGATTTTAACGGGCGTTTGCGGCAGGGGCGTTACCATGTAGATCACATGCCGTCACGACAGGCTGTGGTGTTGTATTTGAAACGTGAATATCCAAATTTACGTGAAAAACAAGTTAAAGACATGGCTGACCAAGTAGCTGCTATTGCGATCCCTGAGAAAGTGCACCGTCAGGACAGCGCAACCTATGGCGGGCGAAACCGCTCGCAGATGGGGCCAGACTCACAGAATCTGCGGGCTGCCATCGACAAGGACTTTGATCAAATCAAGCCGGTTCTGATGCAGGAATATGGTGCGGAAGACGCCCAGCTGGAAGCGGCAAGGAAAGAGATGCACAGGATTAATACTGAACTGGGGTTATACAAATGACGGTGAATATTGAAGCGCTGATGCGCAGCCTGGGAAAGCCCTATCAGGCTATCCGGAATGCAGGGATTATTACGTATAAAACCCCGCCACAGGGGACACAATGTGATCCTTCTCTGACATTAGATATGAAAAAAGAAGGCATTTTCCTTTCTTTTGACAATGACTCCCTACAGGCTTTGAGCGAAATTTCACTGGAATTGAAATCTGGCAGGAAAGGTGCATATCCGAATGAGCTTCCTACTCCACTGAAGGCTGAAATGTCTCGTCAATGGGTGCATGATAACTTTGGTGAGCCTGATAAAAGCGAACCGCCAAAAGTAGTTTTAAATACAAAAATTGGCTGGATAGAGCGTTTTACTGTCGAGGGTTTTCATATTCCGCTGACGATGTGTATTTATTACGATATGGATGAACTGGTCGAAGCTGTAACGTTTCTGCCGACTGCTAAATTGAGGTGGTAAGTTGAAATAAAAAAGGATCTTCTTGAGATCCTTTTTTCGGGCGTAATCTCCAGCCCTGTAAACGAAAAAACCATCCGCTAAGGTGGCTTTTTCGATGGATCAGTTGAGCGCTAACTCTTCTGAATATATCTATCTGAGCAAGCCGCCTGTCGAACTGCTGGAAGTGGCACCGTACCGGGACTTTAACAGGCGTTTGCGGCAGGGACTCTATGAGGTTGATCATATGCCTTCACGGCAAGCTTTGCGGCGTGAAAGACCTTACTTGCTACCAGAAGAAGTTAAAGCTATTGCTGATGATGTGGCTGCTATTGTGGTCCCTGAGAAAGTGCACTGTCAGGACAGCGCAACCTATGGCGGACGAAACCGCTCGCAGATGGGGCCAGACTCACAGAATCTGCGGGCTGCCATCGATAAGGACTTTGATCAAATCAAGCCGGTTCTGATGCAGGAATATGGTGCGGAAGACGCCCACCTGGAAGCGGCAAGGAAAGAGATGCACAGGATTAATACTGAACTGGGGTTATACAAATGACGGTGAATATTGAAGCATTGATGCACAGCTTGGAAAAGCCCTATCAAGCTATCCGGGATGCAGGGATTATTACGTATAAAACCCCGCCACAGGGAACACAATGTGATCCTTTTCTGACATTAGATATGAAAAATGAAGGTGTTTTTTTATCGTTTGATAACGACAACGATAAATCACTAAGTGACATAACTCTACGTATTAAAACAGATAAAAAAGACTGGGTTTTCCCGAATGAGCTACCCACACCATTACAGCCTAATATGTCCCGTAGTTGGGTTCATGAGACTTTTGGTGAGCCAGATAAAAGCATTCTCCCTGAAGTTATTTTTAAAAGAAGCTTTGGATGGAGAGATCGGTTTACCATCGAGGATTTCCATATCCCAATTACTATGATTGTGCTATTTGACATGGAAAATATGGTTAAGACTGTAAGCTTTATTCCAACATCAAAACTGAGATGGTGATTGATAATAAAAAAGGATCTTCTTGAAATCCTTTTTTATCGCGAGTAATTTCTTGTCCTGTAAACGAAAAAGCCACCCGGTAAGGCGGCCTTTTCGATGGATCAGTTGAGCTGTAACTCTTCTGAACCGAGGTAACTGGGTATACGAGACCGCAGATACCAAAACTGTTCTTTCAGTGTCGCCGCAGTCAGGCCACTACATCAAGACCTCTTCAAAGATCTATTCCCGCAAACTTCCAGTTACCAGTGGCTGCTGCCAGTGGCGTTTTGTGTGTCCGTCCGGGTTGGACTCAAGACGATAGTTACCGGATGGGCGCAGCAGTCGGGCTGAACAGGGGGTCTTGCACACAGCCCGACAGGCCGGAAGCTGACGGAGGGAACCCGCGGTAGCGGGCAATAATTAGCCGGGACACCCAGAGCGCGCGGGTGGAGGGCCGGCGCGCCGGCGGGCCCTGCTCGGTTGAGGCTCTGAAGCACAGGTAGAAAGAGGAACCCGAACAACCGAAACCCGTCTCTGGCCTAGCGCGGCTACAGGCACCCGCCATGCCCACCCACAACACCCCACAAATAAAAATCCCCCCAACTCTTTCCTCACATAGCCAAGCATTTGCAGAAACGGTGAGGGCGTTCAATTATTGCCGAGGGAAGATTCCGGGCCGGGTGAGCGCACAGGGATGTGCGCGAAAGTGGCAGTCGCGCTGGGAGCGCGTCTGCCGCGGCCCGACAGGCCGGAAGCTGACGGAGGGAACCCGCGGTAGCGGGCAATAATTAGCCGAGGCACCCAGAGCGCGCGGGTGCAGGGCCGGCGCGCCGGCAGGCCCTGCTCGGTTGAGGCTCGGGAGCACAGGCAGACAGAGGAACCCAAACAACCGAAACCCTGCTCCGGCCTAAGCGCGCCCACAGGCATCCACAATGGCTAAATCATCCCCCTCACACAGCCAAGTATTTGCAAAATGGTGAGGGCGTTCAATTATTGCCGACGGAAGATTCCGGGCCGGGTGAGCGCACAGGGATGTGCGCGAAAGTGGCAGCCGCGCTGGGAGCGCGTCTGCCGCGGCCCGACAGGCCGGAAGCTGACGGAGGGAACCCGCGGTAGCGGGCAATAATTAGCCGAGGCACCCAGAGCGCGCGGGTGCAGGGCCGGCGCGCCGGCAGGCCCTGCTCGGTTGAGGCTCGGGAGCACGGGTAGACAGAGGAACCCAAACAACCGAAACCCTGCTCCGGCCTCAGCGAGGCCAAAAATAACCACAAAAGCCAAAGCAGAAAAAGACAAGGACAAACCGAAGGTTAAACACGCCCGCGTGGCGCGAGGCCGGGGGTCACTCACCTAAATAGAAATCTTCCGCATACTGATCCCCTGGCTGTGCGCTTGCCCATTCGGGCCATAGAGCGTCTGGCCGTGGCTGGCGCGCAGCACGGAGAGCGACTGCTGGTTGTGGGCGATGTGCTGGTTCAGCAACCGGCCATTGTGGTGGTTGCGCTGGTTGAGCGCGTTGGCACCGGCGGCGATGCGCCGCCACAGGGCGTTCAGCGCTGGGGTCTGGGCATAGGGCGCGCGCAGGTGCAGGGTGGTTTCGTGCTGCTTGCGCTGGCCGTCAAGGTAGGCCAGCGTCGCCAGCAGGGAACTCTTCTGCTCGGTCAGGCGTTGCAGCGCCACGCCATTCACCTGGGCGGCGCACAGCATCGCCTGCTCCTCCTCCATCACTGGCAACAGGGCGCGGAGGGTGTCAAGCAGGGCGGTCAGGGTCTGCGGCAGATCATGCATGTGCATCAGCCCTTCAGGTAGTCCTGGGTGTCCTGCAACAGCGCGTCGGCAATCTTGCCGGTGTCCATCTTCAACTGCCCGTCGCGGATCGCCGCCTTCAGCTGCTCCACGCGCTGCATGTTGATGTCCTGCGCGCTGTCACGCGTCAGACTGGACTGCGCGCCGCTCAGGCTCACCTGGGTGCCCTTCACTTCGGGGGCGGTGGTGGTGGTCTTGCCCTTGGCGGACTGCGGGCCGCCCTCGCTGGTTTCACGCGACTGCACCGGGCTGACGCCGGACAGCGGCTGAGTACGATCAATGCTCATAAAACTCTCCCATTCTGGCGGGAATGACGTCCTCTCACCCGCAAAATAAATCCGTACCACGGTTATCGACCGCGGCGGAAAAAACTTTACCCTAACGCCGGTTTTTTTACAGCGCCAACTGCACCGAGCCATCGGCGGCCACCACGCCATTCACCACCTGGCCGGAGAGCATCCGCACCCGCACGCGGTCGGCAATGGCGGCGTTGTTCATCGCCTTGCCAGCGCTGGAGACGTTGAAGCCAGTGCCAGCGGCCACCACCTGCACCTCCTGCCCGGCGCGTACCTGCCAGGGGCGGCGCACCATGTTCAGCGTCAAGGGCTGCCCGACGTTGATGGCGCGCAGCGCCACCGCCCCCAGCGCCTGTGGCTGGCTCTGCACCCCGCGCGGCGGCAACTGATCGAGGCGGCCATGCTTCTGCCGCAGATCCGCCGCCGCCAGCACCGCACCGCGTGGGATGGGGCGCGCCGCCACCCAGTAGGGGCCGCTCACCTGCACCTCGGTCTGCACAAAACGCCGCTGTGTGCCGCAGCGCACCGACACCGACAGCATCCCCCAGCTCCGGCCGCTGTTGGGCAGTGCCAGCTGGGGGGCAGGGCAGTCAGGCCACTGCGCCGCTGGCGTGATCACCCGGGTCGTCACCTGCATCCCGCTCTGCGCATACTGGCGCTGGAAAAATTGCGCAATCTGGCTCTCCAGCGCCGCGTGGGCGACGACGGACGGCAGGGCAAGGCACAGGCCCAGCAGGGCAGGAAACAGAGCGCGAACATGCACGGCGGACTCCTCTGGTCAGGCTTCTGACGCCCCCGAAAGAGAGTCCGGGGGCCAGTGTAATTCAGATTTATCTTACGCGAGTTGCTCACGGGTGAAGCAGATAAATAGCCGCCCATTATGGGCTTATTCTGACGATAGACCGGCGGAGTGGGCGTTTATGCTGTCGGCTCCAAATTCTCATTTGCGGAGGACGCATGCTCGACAAACTGGACGCAGCGTTGCGCTTTCAACAGGAGGCGCTCAATTTACGCGCCCAGCGCCAGGAGATCCTGGCCGCGAACATTGCCAACGCAGACACCCCCGGCTATCAGGCGCGGGACATCGACTTTGCCAGCCAGCTCAACAAGGTAATGGAAAAAGGGCGGGCAGGGGGCGGGTTGGCGCTTAGCGTCACCTCGGCGCACCACATCCCGGCGCAGGCCAACCCGGCGGCGAGCCTCGATTTGCTCTACCGGGTGCCTGACCAGCCGGCGCTGGATGGCAACACCGTCGATATGGACCGGGAACGCACCAACTTCGCCGACAACAGCCTGAAGTACCAGACCGACCTGACGGTGCTCGGCGGGCAGATTAAAAGCATGATCTCCGTGCTGCAACAAGGATAATCCGCATGTCGATGCTCTCTATTTTTGATATCTCCGGCTCAGCGCTGGCGGCCCAGTCCCAGCGAATGAACGTCAGCGCCAGCAACCTCGCCAATGCCGACAGCGTCACTGGCCCGGATGGGCAGCCCTACCGCGCCAAAGAGGTGGTGTTCCAGGTGGCGGCCGCGCCGGGGCAGGAGACCGGCGGCGTGCGCGTGGCGCAGGTGGTGGACTCCTCGGCGCCGGAGAAGCTGGTCTACCAGCCCGGCAACCCGCTGGCGGACGAGCGCGGCTATGTGCGTATGCCAAACGTCGATCCGGTGAACGAGATGGTCAACACCATCTCCGCCTCGCGCAGCTATCAGGCCAACGTGGAGGTGCTCAACACCACCAAGTCCCTGATGATGAAAACCCTCACCCTCGGCCAATAAGGAAGTTGCGATGTCCGTGTTAAATTCGATCAATGACAGCCTCGACAACAGCGTCGCCAGCACCAGCAGCAGCACAGCCACCACCGGCAGCAGCGCGGCGGATCTGCAGGGCAGCTTCCTGACGCTATTGGTGGCGCAGCTCAAGAACCAGGACCCCACCAACCCGATGGAGAACAGCGAGCTGACCAGCCAGCTGGCGCAGATCAACACCGTCAGCGGCATTGAGAAGCTCAACACCACCCTCGGCAACATCTCCGGCCAGATCAACAGCAACCAGTCCGTGCAGTCCACCGCGATGATCGGCCACGGCGTGATGGTGGCGGGCAACACCATCCTGGCGGGCGCGGCCAGCGACGGCAGCATCAGCACCACGCCGTTTGGCCTGGAGCTGGAGCGGTCGGTTGGCAGCGTCACCGCCTCCATCACCGACAGCACCGGCAAAGTGGTGCGCACCCTCGATCTGGGCGCGCAGACCGCCGGCGTCCACAGCTACAGCTGGGACGGCACGCTGGATGACGGCACCACCGCGCCAGATGGCGCTTACAGCATCAGCTTCAACGCCACCAACAACGGCGAACAGATGGTGGTGCAGCCGCTGCGCTATGCGCTGGTCAACGGCGTCACCAATGCCAGCAGCGGCGCGTTGCTGGATCTCGGCACCGTCGGCACCGCCACCCTGAGCGACGTGCGCCAGATCCTGTAGGGCGCGACTTTTTTCGCCGCCGTTGGCGCGGCACACACAGCACTCAATTTTACGGAGAGAAATATGAGCTTCTCGCAGGCAGTCAGCGGCCTTAACGCCGCATCCAGCAACCTGGACGTGATCGGTAACAACATCGCCAACTCCGCCACCTCGGGCTTTAAATCCGCGTCGGTCTCCTTCGCGGACATGTTCGCTGGCTCCAAGACCGGCATGGGCGTCAAGGTCGCCAGCGTCACGCAGGACTTCACCGACGGCACCACCAACACCACCAACCGTGGGCTGGACGTCGCCATCAGCGGCAACGGCTTCTTCCGCCTGACCGACAGCAGCGGCGGCGTCTACTACTCGCGCAACGGCCAGTTCACGCTGGATGAGAACCGCAATCTGGTGAACATGCAGGGGCTGAGCCTGACCGGCTACCCGGCCACCGGCACCCCGCCGACCATCGCGCAGGGCGCGCAGCCAGTGGCGCTGAGCATCTCCAACAACATGCTGCCGGCTCGCGCCACCAGCACCGCCACCATGGTCGCCAACCTCAACTCCGGCCATGACGTGGTGGCGAACGGCACATTCAACGCCAGCGACGCCACCAGCTACAGCTACGTCAACACCATCACCACCTTTGACACGCTGGGCAACGCCCATGACATGAACGTCTACTTCGCCAAGACTGCCAACAACACCTGGGACGTTTACGCGCAGGACGGCAGCGTCAGCGGCTCGACTGCAAGCAAAATCGGCACCCTGAACTTCTCCAGCAGCGGCGCGCTGACCAGCACCCTGAATGGCGATGGCACGGCCAACACCAACGGGCTGACTCTCACCCTGCCGATGGGCGCGCTGAATGGCGCCGAGGCGCAGACCGTGCAGCTCAGCATGACGGGCAGCCTGCAACAGAACACCGGCAGCGACAGCATCGGCACCCTGACACAGGATGGCTACGCGGCGGGCGACATGACCGGCTACCAGATCAATGACGACGGCACCATCTCCGGCGTCTACTCCAACTCCCAGACCCAGCTGATTGGCCAGATTGTAATGAGCAACTTCGCCAACACCGAGGGGCTGGAGTCCGCGGGCAACAACGTCTGGAAAGCGACCCAATCCTCCGGGCAGGCGATCACTGGTGTGGCCGGTGCCAGCGGCTTTGGCTCGCTGACCAGCGGCGCGTTGGAAGCCTCCAACGTGGATCTGAGCAAGGAGCTGGTCAACATGATCGTGGCGCAGCGCAACTACCAGTCCAACGCCCAGACCATCAAAACTCAGGACCAGATCCTGAACACCCTGGTTAACCTGCGCTAAGGCGCTGACGGATAGACGATGGATCACGCAATCTATACCGCGATGGGCGCGGCCAGCCAGACGCTCGACATGCAGGCGGTCACCGCCAACAACATGGCGAACGCCTCCACGCCGGGCTTCCGCGCGCAGCTCAACGCCTATCGCGCCGTGCCGGTGCAGGGCGAGACGCTGGCGACCCGCACGCTGGTGGCCGCCTCCACGCCGGGGGCAGACACCAGCCAGGGGCCGCTGACCACCACCGGCCGCCCGCTCGACGTGGCGCTGCCGCAGGATGGCTTTTTGGCGGTGCGCCTGCCGGACGGCAGCGAAGCCTACACCCGCAACGGCGACATCCAGATCAACGCTGACAGCCAGCTGACCGTCGGCGGTTTGCCGCTGATGGGCGACGGCGGCCCGATTGAGGTGCCGCCCTCCGCGCAGCTGACCATCGCCGCCGATGGCACCCTCACCGCGCTGAACGCTGGCGACGCCCCCAACACCACCGCCCAGCTGGGCAAGCTGAAGCTGGTGCGGGCGCAGGCCGGCGAGGTACAGCGCGGCGATGATGGCCTCTACCGCACCGCCGCCAACGGCGACACACCGGGCGCGGCACTGGCGGCTGACCCGCAGGTGCGCGTGATGCCGGGCGTGCTGGAGGGCAGCAACGTCAAGCCGGTGGAGACCATGGTGGACATGATCGCCAACGCCCGCCGCTTCGAGATGCAGATGAAGGTCATCTCCAGCGTCGATGAGAACGAACAGCGCGCCAACTCGCTGCTGTCACTGAGCTGATGCCAGGCACTAAGGACTTTTTATGATCTCCTCACTCTATATCGCCAAAACCGGGCTGGATGCCCAACAGACCAACATGGACGTGATCGCCAACAACTTGGCAAACGTCAGCACCAACGGCTTCAAGCGCCAGCGCGCGGTGTTTGAAGATCTGATGTACCAGACGCTGCGCCAGCCGGGGGCACAATCCTCCGACCAGACCACGCTGCCCTCCGGCCTGCAGATCGGTACTGGCGTGCGCCCGGTGGCGACCGAGCGCCTGCACAGCCAGGGCAACCTGTCGCAGACCGAAAACAGCAAGGACATCGCCATCAAGGGGCAGGGCTTCTTCCAGGTGCAACTGCCGGATGGCAGTCTGGCCTACACCCGCGACGGCTCCTTCCAGGTGGACCAGAATGGCCAGCTGGTGACCTCCAGCGGCTTCCAGGTGCAGCCAGCGATCACCATCCCGGCCAACGCCCTCTCCATCACTGTGGGCCGTGACGGTATCGTCAGCGTCACCCAGCAGGGGCAGACCGCCGCGCAGCAGGTGGGCCAGCTGACACTGAGCACCTTCATCAACGACAGCGGGCTGGAGAGCGTCGGCGAGAACCTCTACCAGGAGACGCAAAGTTCCGGCGCGCCGACCGAGAGCACCCCCGGCCTGAATGGCGCGGGCCTGCTCTACCAAGGTTACGTTGAGACCTCCAACGTCAACGTGGCCGAGGAGCTGGTGAACATGATCCAGACCCAGCGCGCCTATGAGATCAACAGCAAGGCGGTCTCCACCTCTGACCAGATGCTGCAAAAGCTGACGCAGCTGTGACCGGCTGGCCGGGCCTGATGCGCCCGGCCGCCTGACATCCACTTAACAAGGGTTTAGCGTGGTGAAACAGAATAATCCGTCCGTCGCCCTGCTGCTGGCGCTGGGCCTGAGCGGCTGCGCCTACATCCCCCATGACAATCTGGTGACCGGGCCGACCACCGCCGCGCCTGCACCGGCGGTGATGGCGCAGGGGGGCAACGGCTCCATCTTCCAGACCGTGCAGCCGATGAACTACGGCTACCAGCCGCTGTTTGAGGATCGCCGCCCACGCAACATCGGCGACACCCTGACCATCGTGTTGCAGGAGAACGTCAGCGCCAGCAAAAGCTCCTCTGCCAACGCCAGCCGCAGCGGCTCGACCACCTTCGGCTTTGACGCGGTGCCACGCTATCTGGAAGGGCTGTTTGGCAACAACCGCGCGACGGTGGACTCCAGCGGCGACAACACCTTCAGCGGCAAGGGCGGGGCGAACGCCAACAACACCTTCAACGGCACCCTGACGGTAACCGTCGATCAGGTGCTGGTGAACGGCAACCTGCACGTGGTGGGCGAGAAGCAGATCGCCATCAACCAAGGCACCGAGTTCATCCGCTTCTCCGGCGTGGTCAACCCGCGCACCATCAGTGGCCAGAACGCGGTGGTCTCCACCCAGGTGGCGGACGCGCGCATTGAGTACGTCGGCAACGGCTACATCAACGAGGCGCAGAACATGGGCTGGATGCAGCGCTTCTTCCTCAACCTGTCGCCACTCTGACGGCGGCGCGACACAACACATTTACCGCCGGGCGGCGTTCGTCCGGCGGCGACGAGGTTCCAGATGCGAAAATATCTATGGGGTTTACTGCTGGCGGCGTCCACGCTCGCGGCCAGCCCGGCCGGGGCGGAGCGGATCCGCGATTTGGCAACGGTGCAAGGGGTGCGCGACAACGCCCTGATTGGCTACGGGCTGGTGGTGGGGCTGGATGGCTCCGGCGACCAGACCATGCAGACGCCCTTTACCACCCAGAGCCTGAACAACATGCTTTCGCAGCTGGGCATCACGGTGCCGGCTGGCACCAACATGCAGCTTAAGAACGTGGCGGCGGTGATGGTCACCGCCAAGTTGCCACCCTTCTCACGCGCCGGGCAGGCGATTGACGTGGTGGTCTCCTCCATGGGCAACGCCAAGAGCCTGCGCGGCGGCACCCTGCTGATGACCCCGCTAAAGGGGGTGGACAATCAGGTCTACGCGCTGGCGCAGGGCAACGTGCTGGTGGGCGGCGCGGGCGCGTCGGCCGGTGGCAGCAGCGTGCAGGTGAACCAGCTGGCCGGTGGGCGCATCACCGGCGGCGCGACCATTGAGCGCGAATTGCCGACCCACTTTGGTAGCGGCAACAGCCTCAACCTGCAACTGAATGAAGAGGACTTCAGCACCGCGCAGGCGGTGGCCGACGCCATCAACCGACAGGGCGTGGGCAGCGCTACCGCTCTCGATGGCCGTACCATCCAGGTGCAAGTACCGGCTGGCAACAGCGCGCAGGTGCGCACGCTGGCGCAGATCCAGAACATCAACGTCACGCTGGGGCCGAAGGATGCGAAGGTGATCATCAACTCCCGCACCGGCTCGGTGGTGATGAACCGCGACGTGACGCTGGAGAGCTGCGCGGTGGCACAGGGCAACCTGTCGGTGGTGGTAGACCAGCAGAATCAGGTCAGCCAGCCCAACACCCCGCTGGCCGGCGGCCAGACCGTGGTGACGCCAAATACCCAGATCTCGGTGCGCCAGCAGGGCGGGGCGTTGCAGCAGGTGCAGTCCAGCGCCAGCTTGAACAACGTGGTGCGCACGCTGAACGCGCTGGGCGCGACGCCCATCGACCTGATGTCCATTTTGCAGGCGATGAAGACCGCTGGCTGTTTGCGTGCCGATCTGGAAATCATCTGATGGCCGATCTCAATAGCCTCTCTGGCGCGGCCTATGACGCGCAGGCGCTCAACGCCCTGAAGCGGGATGTCAGCAAGGATCCCCAGTCGCACCTCAAGCAGGTGGCGCAGCAGTTCGAGGGGGTGTATGTCAGCATGATGCTGAAAAGTATGCGCTCGGCACTGCCGCAGGGTGGGCTGCTCAGCAATGACCAGACGCGGCTCTACACCTCGATGTATGACCAGCAGATGGCGCAGGAGATGTCACAGCGCGGGCTGGGGCTGGCGGACATGATGGTGCAGCAGCTGGGCGGCACGCAGGCGCGGCCGGATGAGCGCGCCGGGACGGTGCCGATGGCGCTGGACCAGCAGGTGCTCAACACCCTGCCGGCGCAGGCGCTGGCGCAGGTGCTGCGCAAGGCCGCGCCGCGGATGCCAGCCGCCAGCGCCACGCCCGTCACGCTCTCCGGCAACAGCGGCGACTTTGTGTCACGCCTCAGCCTGCCCGCGCAGATGGCGAGCCAGGAGAGCGGCATCCCGCACCAGCTGATCATGGCGCAGGCGGCGCTGGAGTCCGGCTGGGGGCAGCGCGAGATCCCGACCCAAAATGGCCAGCCGAGCTACAACCTGTTTGGCGTCAAGGCTGGCAGCGGCTGGGATGGCCCGACCACCGACATCACCACCACCGAGTATGAGAACGGGGTGGCGAAGAAGATCACCGCCAGCTTCCGCGTCTACGGCTCCTATGTGGAGGCGATCAGCGACTACGTGCGGCTGCTGACCCACAACCCGCGCTACGCGGCCGTGGCGGCGGCAGAGACGCCGGAGCAGGCGGCCCACGCGCTGCAACAGGCTGGCTACGCCACCGACCCGAACTACGCCAGCAAGCTGGTGAGCGTCATCCAGCAGATCAAGGGCGCGGGGGTGCAGGCGGTGAAGGCCTACACCCACGATCTCAGCACGCTGTTTTGACCGTGCGGCGGCGGTTTTCCCGCCGCCCATTCCCGCTTTTTCACTCAAGTTTTCCCCCTGTGCGCCGATAACCCAATCAGGCCGGCGAGGGGCGCAACCCGCACCCGGCACCCTTTATCATGCGGCCGGTGCAGGCGAGGCCGCCGGCAACAAGGATTTGAGATGTCCAATAACTTAATCAACACGGCCATGAGCGGGCTGGGCGCGGCGCAGGCTGCCCTCAACACCGCCAGCAACAACATCAGCAACGTCACCACCAGCGGCTACAACCGCCAGACCGCCACCATCTCGCAGAACAACGGCACCGCCACCGCGCAGGGGTACATCGGCAATGGCGTGACGGTCAGCGGCGTCAACCGCGAGTATAACCAGTTCATCGTCAACCAGCTGCGCGCGGCCTCGACCACCAACAGCGCGCTGACCGCCTACTACAACCAAGTGTCGCAGGTGGACGATCTGCTGTCAGACACCACCAACAGCCTCTCCACCTCCATGCAGACGCTGTTCAGCAACTTGCAGAGCATGGTCAGCAGCCCGGATGATGACGCGGCGCGCCAGACCGTGCTCGGCAGCGCCTCGGCGCTGGCCAACCAGTTCAAGAGCACCGACCAATATTTGCAGGATCTCGACAGCGGCGTGAACCAGCAGATCAAGGACAACGTCAGCCAAGTCAACAACTACGCCCAGCAGATCGCCAAGCTGAATGACCAGATCACCCGCGCGCGCGGTGCCAGCGGCACCGAGCCGAATGCGCTGCTCGACCAGCGTGACCAGTTGGTGAATGAGCTGAATGACGTGGTGGGAGTGAGCGTCACCCAGCAGGATGGCGACAGCCTGAATATCTCGGTGGCTGGTGGCCTGATGCTGGTGCAGGGCGGCAACGCCTACAGCCTCGAAGCGGTGCCCTCCAGCAGCGACCCGAGCCGCCTGACCCTCGGCTACACCCGTGGCGGCGTCACCAGCGAAGTGGCGGAGAGCCAGGTGACCACCGGCACCCTCGGCGGCCTGCTGACCTTCCGCACCGAGTCGCTGGACTCCGCGCGCAACCAGCTCGGCCAGTTGGCGGCGACGCTGGCAGACCAGTTCAATCAGGTGCATGAGCAAGGCTTTGACATTGAGGGTAACGCTGGCGGCAAGTTCTTCAGCATTGACGACCCGAGCGTGTTGGGCAACACCAAAAACAGCGGCAGCGCGGCGCTGAGCGCCAGCTACACCGACACCACCCAGTTGCAGGCCAGCGACTACACGCTGAAGTATGACGGCGCCAACTGGAAAGTGACCCGCGTGGCTGACGGCGCGTCCATCAGCGCCACCGCTGGCAGCGATGAGAGCGGCAACCCGACGCTGAACTTTGATGGCGTGGCCGTCAGCGTCAGCGGCCAAGCCGCCAGCGGTGACAGCTTCACGCTGAAGACCGTCAGCAACGCCGCCAGCTCCTTTAGCCTGGCTGTCAGCGACACCAGCAAAATCGCCGCCGCCTCCGAGTCAGACAGCGGCGTCAGCGACAACCGCAACGGCCAGAAGCTGCTCGACCTGCAAACCGCCAAGCTGGTGCAGGGCAAAACCACGCTGGCCGGGGCCTACGCCGGGCTGGTGAGCAGCGTCGGCAGCCAGACCAGCACCGCCGAGATGAACAGCACCACCCAAAGCAACATCGTGACCCAGCTGACCACCCAGCAGCAGTCCATCTCCGGCGTCAACCTCGACGAGGAGTATGGCGACCTGCAACGTTACCAGCAGTACTACCTGGCGAACGCGCAGGTGATCCAGACGGCATCCACTATCTTCAACGCGCTGATGGACATCCGCGGCTAACAGGAGCGACAAAATGCGTTTAAGCACCAGTATGCTGTACCAGCAATCGATGGGCGGCATCAGCAACAGTCAGGCCAAGTGGCAGGCCAGCGGCACCCAGCTCTCTACCGGGCTGCGCGTCAACAAGCCGTCGGATGACCCGATGGCCGCCTCGCAGGCGATCATGGTGAACCAGTCGGAGGCGCAGAACAGCCAGTATGCGCTGGCCCGCACCTTCGCCAACAACAGCCTGAGCCTTGAGGAGTCGATCCTCTCGAACGTCACCGCCTCGATCCAGAGCGCGCAATCGACCGTGGTCAACGCCGGCAACGGCACCATGAGCGATGATGACCGCGCCTCGCTCGCCACCGAGTTGCAGGGGCTGAAAGACCAGCTGCTCAACATGGTGAACAGCACCGACGGCACCGGCCACTACATCTTCGGCGGCTACAAGAGCGACAGCGCCCCCTTCGTCGTGGATGCCAACGGCAGCGTGAGCTATCAGGGCAGCGAGCAGGCGATTGAGCAGCGCGTGGATGCCAACCGCACCATGACCGTCAGCCATACCGGCAACCAGGTGTTTATGTCGGCCACGTCGAACGCCAAGAGCGAGGAGGATGGCTCAACGCAGAAAGATCTCTTCGCCACCCTCGACACCGCCATCAACGCGCTGACCAGCAGCGACGGCGACAGCGAGGCGCTGACCGCGGCGCTGGACGTCGCCAACCGTGGCCTGAGCAACTCGCTGAACAATGTGCTGTCGGTGCGCGCCGAGTTAGGCACCCAGATGAATGAGCTGGACACGCTGGACAGCATCGGCGACCAGCGCACTCTGACCAACTCCACCAAGTTGAGCAACTTGCAGGACACCGACTGGAACGCGGCCATCTCCAGCTACAGCATGCAGCAAGTGGCGTTGCAGGCGGCCTACAAGGCCTTCAGTGATATGCAGGGCATGTCGCTGTTCCAGCTGAACCAGTAGTTCCCTTACCTGTCCGCCTGGCGGCGGGCAGAGCCTTTTCAGGTCGGCTTAAACCGGGCCAGCCTGCGTTTGGCGCACCGCGACTCATCATCGCGGCGCGCCTTTTTTTCATCCCAATAGGGCCAGCAGCAGCGGGAACAGCAGCGGCGCAATCAGCGACGTAATGATGCCGCACAGCACCAGCGCCAGCGAACTGAACGCCCCCTCCTGGAAATCCATCTCCGCTGCCCGCGCCGTCCCCAGCGCGTGGGAGGCGGTGCCCATCGCCAGCCCGCGCGCCGCCTTGGTGCGGATGCCGAGCAGGTTGAACAGCAGGTGGCCGAACACCGCGCCGAGGATACCGACAAACACCACGCAGGCGGCGCTGATGGCCGGGATGCCGCCGATCGATTGGGAGATCGCCATCGCGATCGGCGTGGTGACCGATTTCGGCAGGATCGAAGCCGCCACCTGCGGTGACGCGCCCATCCACAGCGCGATCGCGGTGCCGGTGCAGATTGCCGTGACACTGCCGAGGAAACAGATGCTGATGATGGAACGCCAGCGCGCGCGGATCTGGTGCAGCTGCTCATAGAGCGGGAAGGCCAGCGCCACCACCGCCGGTTGCAGCAGGTCATTAAGCACCTTGCTGCCAGCAAAATAGCGCACGTAGGGGGTGTGGGTCAGCAGCAGCAGCGGGATGATCACCACCATTGAGACCAGCAGCGGGTTGAGCAGCGGCACCCGCCAGCGCGCCGCCAGCCGCCGCGCGGCAAAGAAGACCGCCAGCGTCAGCGGCAGCGACCACCACATCTCGTTCATGGCTTGCCCCCCGGCGTTTTTTGCCCCACCACGGGCCGCTCACGGTGCACATAGTGCGAGGAGTAGGCCACCACCAACATCACGATCACCGTGCTGACGAAGCAGGAGACCACCAGCGGCCCGAACTGGGCACGGATCTGGTCATAGTAGTTCATCACCCCGACGCCAATCGGCACGAACAGCAGCGCCATGTAGCGAATCAGCAGATGGCAGCCGGGCTTGACCCAGCGCGCTGGTAGAATCTGGAAGGAGAGCAGCAGGAACAGGATCAACATGCCGAGGATACTGCCGGGAATGGTGATTGGCAGCAGTGTCGCCAGACCATTGCCAGCCCACAGGCAGAGATAGATGGCGATGAAAGCGCGGACAAAATGCCAGCAGAGGATAAGGGAGTGACGCATAACGTTTTTCCTAAAAGTCTGATGCATTCATCATACAATTAAAAACAGAAATGGGCTATAGCTCACAGTGGGTGGGTGATCGTCGGCCCATCCACGCTAAGGGTAGTTGAAGATGGCGCGCAGGAATGCGGTGGGCAGGTTGCCAATCCGGCCCTTGCGCCGCCACAATAGAGGCATTGGCCCGTGACTGGATGAAGATGAGTACGTGAATATTCCCAATGAAAACCGCGTAATGACGGGACGCCCACCGGCCGCCGGGCTGGCGCGCACCGCCTCGCTGGTATCGCTGCTGGTGGCGCTGACGCTGGTGAGCATCAAGGTGTGGGCCTGGCTGGCGACCGGTTCGATGTCGCTGTTGACCTCGGCGGCCGACGGGCTGGTGGATGTGCTGGCGTCACTGGTGACGCTGGTCGGCGTGCGCTACGCCCTGCGGCCGGTGGACAAGGGGCACCGCTACGGCCACGGCAAGGCGGAGGCGGTGGCGGCCTTCATTCAGGCGCTGCTGCTGGCGGCGGCCGGGGTGGGGCTGGGCATTGAGTCGGCGGGCCGACTGATCAACCCGCAGCCGCTGGTGCAACTCGGGCTGGGGATCTGGGTGATTGTCGTCAGTTCGCTGGCCGCTGGTGGGCTGGTGGCGATGCAGAGCTACGTGGTGCGGCGCACCGGCTCTACCGCCATCGCCGCCGACCGGGCGCACTACATCACTGACGTGGCGGTCAACGTGGCGGTGCTGGTGGCGCTGCTGCTGGATCACCTATTTGGCTGGACGCGCGCCGACGCGCTGGGGGCGCTCGGCATCTCGCTCTACATGCTCTGGAACGCGCGCGGTATGGCCGCCGATGCGCTGAAACAGCTGCTCGACCGCGAGCTGGGCGCGGAGGATCGCCAGCGCATCCGCCGTGCCGTGCTGGCCTGCCCTGGCGTGCGGGGCATCCATGACCTGCGCACCCGCAACGGCGGCGACCGGGTGTTTGTGGAGTTCCATGTGGAAGTGGACGGCAGCCTGACGGTGGATGTCGGCCATGAGATTGGCGACCAGGCAGAGGAGGCGGTGCGCGGGCTGTTCTGCCGGGCAGATGTCACCGCCCACCTGGAGCCAGCTGGCATCCTCGATGAGCGGCTGGACGATCTGGTGCGTTGAATCAGGCGGTAGGGGCGTCCGGCGCCAATTAATAGTGCACCGCCAGCCACACGGTGGGGCCGTTGGCCTCTGTCCACTCGACGCGATGGCGGCAGTGGGCGGGGATATTGATAAAGTCGCCGGGGCGCAACTCACGTACCGGCTCCCCCTCAATCAGCAGCCCGGCCGCGCCCTGTAGCACCACCACCCACTCCCCCTGTGGCTGGCTGTACCAGAAGCCGGGTGGGCTGGCCTGCCCGGTGGAGACAATGCGCTCAATGCGCACATCGGGGCGCGCCAGCAGCTCCTCAAAGGTCTCCTCCTCGGCGCGCACCGCTGCCGGTGGAAAGTCGCGGAATAGATTGTTCATGCCTTCTCCTTGCCGGGCCGCCCGGCTGTGTGGCATTCCCTCAGCAAGGCAATGAGGATTGAGTTGAGCGATAAATGAGCAATGCCACCGGCGGCTCTGGCTCTCACTAACACTGATACCGCTGAGGGTTAACCATGACAATAAAAAAATGCCGTAAATGCAGTGCCACTCTCCCCGAGGAGGCCAAGTTTTGCCCCCAGTGCGGTCTCAAAGATCCCGCGCCACGCGCCTCCTCCTCAGGAGGGTTAATGATTATCGTGATCATTATCGGGGCAATAGCCATTGCCGTGCGTGTTGTTCAAGATAGTGAGCCAGCTAACGCTGTGTCTGTGCCAAGCCAAATGTTGCAGATCACGGCCAAACGCACGCCAGCCGTTGACCTGCCACCGGCGGATACCGGTGCCTTCAAACCCCAACACATTTGCAAAGCGGCCATCGCCAGCATCATGCAACGCAAAGTGAAGGGGATCAAAGCCACCAAACCCAACGCGCAGGGCGTGGTCTACCTCAGTTATCAACGCCCACAGGATGGCGAACGCTTTGCCTATCAATGCAAGCTCTCCAGCGATTATGTGGTGTGGTCAGAGAAGGGGGTGCAGTCAGATCGCTGGCTGGGCAGTGGGGAGATGGATTCCGTGGTGATGTTTACCGTCAATGGCAACTCGCTGAAGATCTCGGAACTCTATGTGGATAGCACCATTGAGCACACCTTTACATTGGGTGAGCTGTAAACGGGGGGCTGGCCCGCCCTCCGTGGCGGGCCACTCACTCAATAGCGCCAGAAATTGCGTGAGAACAGCACGATAACCGGGAAGATCTCCAGACGCCCCAACAGCATCGCCAGACACATCAGCCACTTGGCACCGTCGTTCAGTGAGCCAAAGCCGGTGGCGGTGGCACCGTAGCCGAGGCCCATGTTGTTGATGCAGGCGGCGACGGTAGCGAAGGCGGTCAGCATGTCATAGCCCATGCTGTTCAAAATCCAGGTCAGCACCACGGTGAAGAAGATGTAGAGGCTGAAAAAGCCCCAAATGGACTTCACGATGCGGTAGTCAATCGGGCTGCTGCCCATCTTGATGGTCTTGATCTGGTTCGGCCGCAGGATCTGGTGAATCTCCCCCTTGCACTGCTGGTAGAGCACATAGATGCGGAAGATCTTGATGCCGCCACAGGTGGAGCCGATGCAGCCGCCAAAGAAGCTGGAGATCATCAGCAGCATGATCACGTGCTGTGGCCAGGTGCCGTAGTTGCTGGGCGACAGGCCGTTGTCGGTCATGACCGAGGAGGCCATAAAGAAGCCGTGCACCAGCGCCTCCTTCAGCGGGAAGTGGTTGACGCGGTAAAGCTCAAAGCAGGTGATGCCAATCACCACCCCGGCCAGGCCGATAAAGAAACGGAACTCCGGGTTACGCAGGATCACCATCACGCTGCGCTTCTTCAGCGCAAAGAAGTAGAGGGTAAAGCTGACAGCAGAGAGCAGCGAGAAGATGCCAGCCACCACCTCCGCGCCGTCGTTGTTGAAGTAGCCCAGACTGTCGCCACGGGTGGAGTAGCCGCCCAGTGACACCGTGGAGATGCCGTGGCAGAGCGCGTCAAACCAGGTCATGCCGACCAGCCGATAGGAGAGGGTGCAGAGCACGCCAAGCATCAGGTAGACAAACCACAGGTTCTTCGCGCCATCCGCCAGCCGCGGCGTGACGCGCTCCTCTTTCATCGGCCCCGGCATCTCGGACTGGTACATCTTCAGCCCCCCGACGCCCAGCAGCGGCAGGATGGCGATGGCCAAAATAATGACCCCGAGGCCGCCCAAAAAGTTGAGCTGCGCGCGGAAGTAGAGGATCGAGCGCGGCAGCGCGTCAATGTTGTTCAGCACCGACCCGCCGGTGGTGGTGATGCCCGATACCCCCTCGAATACCGCATCCACCAGCCGGATGTGCATATCCTCGTTCAGCAGCAGCGGCAAGCCACTGATCAGTGAGAAGATCACCCACAGCAACAGGATCAGCAGGAAGCCGTTCTTGCGGTCAAGGTTGTGCCGCGGGCTGCGGCGGGAGATGAACGAGCCAATCAGGCCCACGCCCAGACAGAGCACCAGGGTGTAGAGAAACGCAAAGATCTCGGCGCGCTCTTTGAAATAGAGGGCAAAGAGCAGCGGGATGGTGAGCGTAAGCCCGTAAAGAAGGATCAAGTAACTGCATAAATGAATGATGACCTTCGCCTGTGATGTGTTGACCATTTACTCTCTCATCTGTCTGACTTTTCGCAGGAAAGGATACCTGTTGCGCCGTAAAAAAGATGTAAAAAATAGGAAACAGCGCGCCCGCTGCACAGTGCAGCGGCAGGTTGATTACAGCGTAGCCTGCTTTTGCCCGCCGTGTGCCTGCAAGGCGCACCCTACAAGGAATGTCAGCAAACGTAAAGCCACCGCCGCGCCGTGGTGATCATCTACCCTTAACACAAACCTTAACATGGAGATCACACAATGCCCCTGCCGCGTCTGCCCGCCCTGTTACTGAGTTGTGTCCTGTTACCCGCCTTTGCTGCCCCGGCCATCGCTGCCCCCCAAGTGACGGTCTTGCAGGAGGGACTGGTGCACCCCTGGTCACTGGCCTTCCTGCCGGGCGATCGGGGCATGTTGATCACCGAGCGCGACGGCAACCTGCGCCACTGGCAAGCCGGTAAGGGGCTGTCTGACCCGATTCCCGGCGTGCCCAAGGTGTGGGCCAACGGGCAGGGGGGCCTGCTGGAGGTACTGCCCGCCCCGGACTTCGCCACCAGCCGCCGTGTCTACCTCAGTTATGCCGAGCAGGGCAGCGGCGAGGAGAGCGACAAGGCCGGCACCGCGCTGGGCTACGGCCAGCTCTCTGCGGACTTCAGCCGACTGGAGGGGTTCAAACGCATCTTCCAGCAACAGCCCAAACTCTCCGTCGGCAACCACTTCGGCGGCAAGCTGGCCTTTGACCGTCAGGGCAACCTGTTCATGGCGCTGGGCGAGAACAACCAGCGGCCGACCGCCCAATCGCTATCATTGTTGCAGGGCAAAATCGTGCGCCTGACGGCCGACGGGCAGCCGGTGGCGGACAACCCCTTTGTCAACCGCAGCGGCGCGCGGCCAGAGATCTGGTCATACGGCCACCGCAACCCGCAGGGGCTGGCGCTCAACCCCTGGAGCGGGGTGATGTGGGAGAATGAGCACGGTCCGCGCGGTGGGGATGAGGTGAACATCCCGCTGGCTGGCAAAAACTATGGCTGGCCGCTGGCGACGCACGGCATCAACTACTCAGGGCTGGCGATCCCTGAGGCCAAGGGCGAGACTGCCGCTGGCACCGAGCCGCCGCTCTACCACTGGAAAAAATCGCCGGGCATCAGCGGCATGGCCTTCTATGACGCCGATCGCTTCCCAGCCTGGCGCCACTCGCTGTTTATCGGCGCGCTGGCGCAGGAGGAGCTGATCCGCCTGACACTCGACGGCGACAAAGTGGTGGATGAGGAGCGGCTGCTCAGCCAGCGCAAAGAGCGTATCCGTGAGGTGCGGGTGGGGCCGGATGGCTATCTCTATTTGCTGACTGATGCGGAGAACGGGAAATTGCTGCGTGTCGGCGCGGAATAAAGAAACCGGGCATCATGGATGCCCGGTTTTTCCTGGTGTTGTTTTTCCGCCGCATGCAGGGAGGGTAGCGGAAATAAAGGGCAATGAGCACATTCGTAGTAATAAATTGGTATTGGTTATTGGTTTATTCAGACTAATTTAACGCTATTATTAGGAACGCAATTGCGGGTAGACCAGCAATTGCCAACGCACGGGCACAGAGCCGTAATGCTCCCGGTGCCCAATCTCTGGCAAGCACTGCCCGCTGCCCACGGCCACCTCATCACCGCAGGAGGTGCAGCGGTAGATGCCGGGATAAACTACCCGGTCACCGGGGTCATAAATCATATCAAATGCCGTCACGCGCGATTGTCGAAGGAAATGATCGTATTTATATAATGCCATCACGTGCCCCCTGGGTGAACGGAAAATAAGGGTGAAGCCCGATGTGCTGCCGGGAGTATAATAAATAAAACGTGAGGTGGAGTGTGATCGTTATAACGCTATCACGCAATAAAAATAGAGAGAAGTTTAATTTAATAATACAGGGAAATTGTTATTTTCCCACGCGGAATTAATGCAATTTATTGGGATGAATAACCATTCATCCCTATTTATGCGAAAAGTGTATCCGCCCTACAAATAGGGGGGAAATGCAGGGAAGGGGGGCAGGGCTAATCCCTCGGGCAGGGCTAATTTATCGGGCAAGACAATGTGCGTGGCACAGAGGAACCGCTACCGGGGCGATAATCACCCCGGCAATGGTTAAGCCAGCGTCAACCGGGGCACGGCATCAGGCTGCCGCGCCTCGGGTGGTCTGGGCAACCTTGTTGGCCCAGAGGTCAGCGACCCACTTCACCCCCTTGGAGGTGAACATCGCCTGTGAGAAGGCGTGGCGGTTCTCGCCGGTGCCGGTATGCATCTCGAACCGGCCTGCGTCAATGTGCTGCTGGTAGGGCGTCAACGCGCCGGCCAGACGGTACATGATCTGGCGCTCCAGCAGGAACTGGCGGAAGTCCGTCTCTTTTACCTTCAGCAATTTGCACACTTGACGGAAGCCGAGCGTGCCCTCAACGGTGACATACCGGTCAAAGAAGTCTGCCTTCGGGGCGATGAGGGCTATTTGCTTTTCCATCGCCTGACGGCGCTCAAACTCCTCCGCCCAGGCACGGGCCGCCACCGCCGGATTGGTAAAGTCCGGCAGATCGTGGGTCAACTCGCGCTCCTGCCAGCGATCCAGCACCACGGCAGTAAAAGCGGGCGACAGGCGCGCCACCACCATCAGGGAGTCGCGTTTGTTCAACAGATACTCCTGGTGGGTCTCCCCATCGCGCTCGTAATCAGCGGCGCGCAACGGCTGCGACAGGCGCTGGGCCGACTCCAGGCTCTTAATCAGGCGCTTGACCTCGCCATGCGAGGTTCCGGTCACATCAGCCAGTTCACGGCTGCTCATTGAGACCGTTTGATGAAGGGCTTCAAAACCCGCTGCGGATATCATCATCACTTTCACCACTCAATGTCAGGATGCTCTATCTCCCCTCGAAAGGAGTTCAATAAATATACAGCATACCTGTGGATATATCCAGTGTTTTATGCAGTCAACTAACAGTGCGAAAAATAAACGAATTTCGCGCAGGCCGCGTGTGGCAAGGCGTGGCGGCAAACGAAGCGGCAATGGCCACCGTGGCTGGCCCCGGTTCGGCGCGACTGGCATAAGGTGTGCATAAGCTGGGTGCACATTTCATTACAACATACTTAAAACGGAGTGCTGGGCTTACCTTAGGCCAATGGGAAAATGGGAGAGCGCGTTGGCCTATTAGCGGAAAATGGGCGAATTGAAAGCGAGAGGGTAATGGACACCGAGGCAACCAAAGCCGCTTCAACGACGCGGTTTTGCGGGGAGAACGGCCCATCCGTGGGCCGGGAAAGTCAGCGCGGCAGGCGTTGGGTGCTCATCAGCGCCACGGCACTCAGCACACTGACCGCCATCAGGTGGTAGATCGGAGCCAGTAGTGTAGCTTCAACGACGCGGCTTTGCGGGGAGAACGGCCCATCCGTGGGCCGGGAGAGTCAGCGCGGCAGGCGTTGGGCGCTCATCAGCGCCACGGCACTCAGCACACTGACCGCCATCAGATGGTAGATCGGAGCCAGTGGTGTAGCTTCAACGACGCGGCTTTGCGGGGAGAACGGCCCATCCGTGGGCCGGGAGAGTTAGCGCGGCAGGCGTTGGGCGCTCATCAGCGCCACGGCACTCAGCACACTGACCGCCATCAGGTGGTAGATCGGAGCCAGTGGTGTAGCTTCAACGACGCGGCTTTGCGGAGAGAACGGCCCATCCGTGGGCCGGGAGAGTCAGCGCGGCAGGCGTTGGGCGCTCATCAGCGCCACGGCACTCAGCACACTGACCGCCATCAGGTAGTAGCTCGGGGCCAGTGGTGTACCGGTGGCGCTGATCAGCAGCGTACAGAGGAAGGGCGCGAAGCCGCCAAACACCGTCACCGCCACGTTATAGCTGATCGCCATGCCGCTGGCGCGGGTGGAGACCGGGAACAGATCCGCCATCAGCGACGGCACCGCCGCGAAGTAGATGGACTTCAGCAGCGCCATCCAGCCCACCAGAAGGCAGAGCGACAGCGCCGACAGGAAGTGCGTCATCAGCCAGAAGCTGGGGAAGATGGTTACCAGCAGCAGCAACAGCGCGCCCCACATCAACGGCTGGCGGCCCACGCGCTCGGCCCACAGCCCCATCAGCGGCGTCACCACCGTCAGGATCACCCCGGCGATCAGCGTGGCGCTGAAGGCCACCTCGCCCGGCAGGTGCAAGGTTTTGGTGGCATAGGTCGGTACATAGTTCAGCATGTAGTTAACCGCGGTGGAGACCACCATCAGGCCAATGGCGGTGAAGAAGCGCCCCTTCTGCTCACGCGCCAGCGTCTTCACCGGCGAGTCACAGCGCGGTGCCTCGGCGGTGGCGGTCGGCTCATGGATATGGCGGCGGATGTAGAGCCCCACCGGGCCAATCAGCAGGCCGAAGGCGAACGGAATGCGCCAGCCCCATGCCTGCATCTGCGGTTCGGTCAGGCAGGCCGCCAGCCCAAGGCCAAACATCGAGGCCAGCAGGGTGCTCGCGCCCTGCGTGGCGAACTGCCAACTGGCAATAAAGGCGCGCCGCTCCGGGAAGTGCTCGACCAGAAACGCCGTCGAACTGCCAAACTCACCGCCAGCGGAGAAGCCCTGAATCAGGCGCGCCACTAGCACCAGCAGCGGCGCGGCCAGCCCGATGCTCGCATAGCTCGGCATCACCACGATAATCAGCCCGCCCAGCATCATCAGGCTCATGGAGAGCAGCAGCGACGCCTTGCGGCCTGCGCGGTCGGCATAGGCCCCCAGCACCACCGCCCCCAGCGGGCGGATCAGGAAGGAGACGCCGAAGCTGCCGAACGCCAGCAGCAGCGACACCGAAGGATCGGCGGTCGGGAAGAAGGCGTGGGCAATGTAGGCGGCGAAAAAGCCATACACCGCGATGTCAAACCACTCCAGCGCGTTGCCGATGCAGGTGGCGAACAGGGTTTTGTAGAGGCTGGGGCGCGTGGCCGTCAGGGTCAGGGTACTCATGGCGTCATCTCCCCGGTGGCAGCGGCGGTCTGGCGCAGCGGGTGGTCAGGCTCGCCCAGCGCCCACAGTAGCTCCGTCATGATCGCCAGCCCCTCGCGCGCCACCGGCTTGAGCATGTGCTCATCGGCGGCGTGCTGGCCGCAGGCCGGGTAGGAGTGGGGGAGCCAGAGGGTCGGCAGGCCAAGGATGTCGGCAAACACATCGTTGGGCAGCGAGCCGCCAAGGTTGGGCAGCAGCGCCGGTTTTTTGCCGCTGGCGCGCGCCATCACTCCCAGCGCCCAGCCCACCAGCGGATCGTCCGGGTCGAGGCGGGTGGCTGGCGTGCCGCGGATCACCTCCACCTCCACATCCGGGAAGCCAGCGGCGTCGAGGTGCTGGCGCAGGTGGTCAGCCAGTGCCGTCCAGTCTGTGCCGACCACAAAGCGCAGCTGGCAGGTGGCGCTGGCCTGCGGCGGGATGGCATTCATCGGTTGCTGCGGATTGCCGGCCAAAAAGCTCAGCACCTCCAGCGTGTTCCAGCCAAACAGGCGCTCGGCGGGTGTCAGCCCCGGCTCGCCCCAGTTGGCGTCAATCTCCGGGTCGCCCGGCTGGCCACCGGCCTCCAGCTCGCCAAGGATGGCGCGCAGCGCCGGGGTGAGGGCCGGTGGCTTCAGCGCCGCCACCTGCAACGCGCCATGTGCATCCACCAGCGCCGCCAGCGCGTTCGCCAGCCGGGTGGCCGGGTTGCTCAATACGCCGCCCCAGTTGCCGGAGTGGTAGGCACGCGGGCGGGCATGGATGCTCAGGCGGAAGTTGACGCAGCCGCGTGAGCCGAGGAACAGCGTCGGGCGCGCCGCGCTCATGCGCGGGCCATCGGCGGCGATGAACAGATCAGCCGCCAGCGCCTCACGTTCGCGGCGGCAAATCTCCGCCAGCCCCGGTGAACTGATCTCCTCACCCATCTCAAACAGCCACTTGCAGTTAAAGCCAAGCCGGCCCCCGCGCGCGGCGTAGACCTGCTCCAGCGCCGCCAGATTGACGCTGTGCTGCCCCTTGTTGTCGGCAGAGCCGCGCCCATACCAGCGGTCTTCCTCCTCAACCAGTGCCCACGGGGTGAGGCCGCTGCGCCAGCTCTCCGCCTCGCCGTTCACCACGTCGCCGTGGCCGTAGCAGAGCAGCGTCGGCAGCGCCGGGTCTTCAATGCGGCTGGCGATCAGGAAGGGGGGCTGGTCGGCCTGTGGGTTCTCCACCTGTTGCAGATCAAAGCCCAGAGCGGCCAGCGCCGGGCCGATCTCCTCGCTCAGGTAGCGCGTCAGGTGGGGGGATTGCGGGTCGCGTTGGCTCTCGGTGACGCAGGCCACGCGGCGCGCCAGGGTGTCACGGAAGGCGCCACTGTCAAACCAGGCCAGCGCCTGAGCCACTGCATGTTGTGCTGTCATAAAATTTCCCTGTCGTGATTATTATTTTCCTCTCCATCTAAGCCAATCGACAGGGTTGCCACAATAATAATAATTGCAAGCGAGCATTGCTTTGAATATAAAGCTCGGGTGCCCAATTGTGAGGCATGCATCATTATGGGGCAGCCTTATGCACAGCACCGAGATCCGCTACTTTCTGGCGGTGGCCGATACCGGCTCACTCACCGCCGCCAGCCAGCAACTGTTTGTCGCTGTCTCAGCCATCAGCCGCCAGATCCAGCGGCTCGAGGCACGGGTTGGCGCGTCGCTGTTTGAGCGCCATGCGCGCGGCATGGTGCTGAACGATGCAGGGCAAATTCTGGAGAACCATGTGCGCCGCAGTATGCGCGATATGGAGTACGCGGTGGCGGAGATTCAGGGATTGCGGGCAGTGCGGCGTACCCTGATCCGGGTCGCCTGTACCGATGGCATGGCCTTCGACCTGCTGCCCACGCTGCTGACCCGCTTCCGGGCGCAGAACCCGGCCGTCTCTTTCCACTTGCAGGCGGGATCGGCGATGGAGGTGGCGGAGATGCTGCGGCGCGGCGAGGCCGAGGTGGCGCTGCAACTTAGTTTGGCACCGGAGCGCGGTGTGGAGGTGATCAGCACGCAACCCGCGCCAGTGCTGCTGCTGATGCGCCCTGATCACCCACTGGCCGAGGGGCCGGTGGATCTGGCTGGCCTGCATACCTATCCGCTGGCCCTGCCGGAGCCGGGCACCACCATCCGCCAGCTGTTCGATCTCTCCTGCCGGATGAGCGGCACCTTTCTGGAGCCGGCCTTCAGCTGCAACAACTTCTCCGGCCTCTACCACTTCGTGTTGCACACGCCACAGGCGCTCACCCTATGCAGCCACTTCACGCTGCTGTTCCGCGCCCGTCAGGATGGGATGCGGCTACGCAACCTCAACATCAGCCAGCTCAGCCAGCGTACTCTACAGCTCCAGACGCCAGCCGGGCTGCGGCCCTCGGCGGCGCTGAAGCTGTTGCTGGCCTTTTTGCAGGAGGAGATTGAGCGGGAGGGCAACGCCCTCTGGCGCGACGTTGGCCTCGCCTAGCGCTGCCAGGCGCGCACCTGCCAGCCGCTGCGGCTCGCCAGCGCGTGCAGGTCGGGCGCCGGGTTGATCACGCTGGCATGGTCAACGCGCTCCAGCAGCAGGCGATCCTGAATGGAGTCGCTGTAGCCGTGCAGCGCGCGGAACGGCTCGCCGCGCCAGTTTGCCAGCCACGCCTCCGCCCGTTCGGCGTGGGTGAGCAGGGTATCCTCTGGATCTGGCGCGCCGGTGTAGCGATCGTCGGCGATCTCCGCTTGCGGCGCGAGGGCATGGTGCGCGCCGAGCATCAGGGCGATGGGGCCAAGCAGGGCGTGGCTACAGGCGGAGAAGATGATCAGCGTGTCGCCGCGCTCGCGGTGCCACTGTAACTGGCGGCGGGCGGCCGGGTAGAGACGCGGCAAAATGTCGCGGCGGGTGAAGCGATCGACCCAGCCAGCCACAGTGCGGCAGCTAAAGCCGGTGAGCGTCGCCATCGTCAGCAGCCGGTACTCCTCACGCGTCAGCTCGCCACGGCGCGCCTGCTCCAGCAGCACCGGCTGGCGGCGCACCAGCTCTGGCGGGGCAAAGCCCTGCGACACCAGCCAGCGCAGCCACAGGGCGGCGCTATCTTCACACATCAACGTCTCGTCAAGGTCGAACAGGGCTAAATCCATGGCGTACCTCCGGGTCAGCGTGGGCTTCTGACAGCGTAGACGCCACCGGGCGTGGCGTCAGGGAGGCTCAGGCTAAATCAGAAAAGTGACACGCTGACGACAGGTGCCGCCGTTACCCCTGCCCGTGCCAGCGGTTCCAGCCCTGGATCAGCAGCCAGGCCGCCGCCGTCCAGCAGGCCACGCCAGCCAGCAGCGCCAACGGCAGCCGCAGCACGCCGAGCAGGAAGTAGAGCGAGATCAGGTAGACCAGATAGGGGATCACCGCCCAGATGCCAAACAGGATGGTGGTGCGCAACGCCTCAAGGGAGCGCTCGGTGCCCACAATGTAGTGGGCAATCAGCGCAAAGGTCGGGAACAGCGGCACCAGCCCGGCAATGTAGTAATTCTTGGTCTTCGACAACAGGCCGATCAGCACCACCACCAGCGCGCCGATCGCCGCCTTAATCAGCAATCCCATAACCCATTCATCCTGAAAGAAAAGAGGCCACACCATGCCTGAGCGCCGCGCCGGGGTCAATCCATCCGGCGGGTCAGCGCGATAAGCGCGGGGAAATTTTGCTTAAGAAGTGCCAGGTGGGCAAAAACTTTACATATTGAAGGTTTATCAGCGGGTAAAAAAAATGCTAGGTTTGCATGTTATGTCGCAACAAGCTGATTGAAAGCGCGCATTTTCAATTATCTGAATGGAAACGCTGATAAGCCGATGAACAACGCCTCCGTATTTTCACCCCGTCTTCTGGCTGGCGCCGGCGTGCTGCTGCTGGCTACCGCCGCGCAGGCCGCCGACGCGCCCACCGCCCCGCAGATCAACGCCCGTGCTTTTGTGCTGATGGACTACAGCAGCGGCAAGATTCTGGCCCAATCCAACCCCGATGCCCGCCTCGATCCGGCCAGCCTGACCAAAATCATGGCCAGCTACGTGGTGGGCCAGTCCATCAAGGCGAAAAAGATCACGCCGGATGACATGGTGACCGTCGGCAAAGATGCGTGGGCCACTGGCAACCCCGTGCTGCGCGGCTCCTCGCTGATGTTCCTCAAACCCGGCGACCGCGTGCCGGTGTCGGAGCTGAACAAGGGGATCGTCATCCAGTCCGGCAATGACGCCAGCATCGCGTTGGCGGACTACGTGGCTGGCAGCCAGGACGCCTTTGTCCGCCTGATGAACACCTACGCACAGGCGCTGGGGTTGCAGAACACCCACTTCCTGACGGTGCATGGGCTGGACGCGGAGGGGCAGTACAGCACCGCCCGCGACATGGCGGTGATGACGCAGGCGCTGATCCGCGACACGCCGGATGAGTACGCGCTGCACAAGGAGAAGGAGTTCACCTTCAACCGCATCCGCCAGGTGAACCGCAACCGCCTGCTGTGGAGCACCAACCTGAACGTCGATGGCGTCAAGACCGGCTACACCTCCGGCGCTGGCTACAATCTGGTCTCCTCCGCCAGCGACAACGGGATGCGGCTTATCTCGGTGGTGCTGGGCGCGCCAAGCGACAACGTGCGCTTCAATGAGAGCCAGACGCTGCTCACCTGGGGCTTCCGTTTCTTTGAGACCGCGACGCCGATCAAGGCGGGCGCGCCCTTTGTCAGCCAGCGTGTCTGGTTTGGCGATCGCAATGAGGTGCCGCTCGGCGTGGCGCAGGATGCGGCCATCACCATTCCGCGCGGCGAGATGAAGAACCTGAAGGCCAGCTTCACCCTCAGCCAGCCGCAGTTGCAGGCCCCGCTGGCGAAGAATCAGGCGGTCGGCACCATCAACTTTGAGCTGAATGGCAAGGTGGTGGAGCAGCGGCCGCTGGTGGCGCTTGAAGAGGTGAAAGAGGGCGGGTTCATCAGCCGGTTGTGGGATCGCATCATGATGCAGCTTTCGAGCTGGTTTGGTGGCTGGTTCGGCGACAAGTCCTGAGCCGGAGCCATAAAAAAAGAGCGCCGCGGCGCTCTTTTTTGTGCGTCTCGCCCTACAGGCTGTAGAGGATGGCGGAGATGGAGATCAGGCCTACCAGCACCACAAAGACGTTGCTGGCCGCGCCGCTGTATTTGCGCATCGCTGGCACTTTACGGATGGCGTACATCGGCATCAGGAACAGCAGTACCGCGATCACCGGGCCGCCCAGCGTCTCGATCATGCCGAGGATGCTCGGGTTGTACGTCGCCACCAGCCAGGTGGTCACCAGCATGAAGCCCGCGGTGATGCGGTTCAACTTGCTCACCGGCAGGCTCTTGCCACGGCTGCGCAGTGCCTTGGTCATCATGCCGTTCAGGCCCTCACGCGCACCCAGATAGTGGCCGAGGAACGACTTGGTGATGGCAACAAAGGCAATGAACGGCGCCAGGTAGGCGATCATCGGGTTGTTAAAGTGGTTCGCCAGATAGGAGAGGATGGAGATGTTCTGCTCCTTGGCAGCCATCAGGTCAGCCGGGGACAGGCTCAGCACGCAGCTGAAGACAAAGAACATCACCGTCACCACCATCATCAGGTGGCTGCGCGCCAGAATCGAGGCACATTTGCGCTCGGCGTCCACGCCATACTCTTCACGCTTGGCCACGGCAAAGGCAGAGATAATGGGCGAATGGTTGAAGGCAAACACCATCACCGGCAGCGCCAGCCACAGCGTCATCAGCAGGCCCTTGCCGCCCGCGGACGCAGAGACGTTGACGTTCTCGAACAGCGCGGTGCTCCAGTTGGGGATCAGGTAGAGGGCCAGCAGCATCAGGATGGCGACAAACGGGAACACCAGGATGCTCATGGTTTTCACGATCAGCGCCTCACCGAAGCGGACGATGGTCATCAGGCCGACAATCAGGATCAGCGCCAGCAGCGCGCGCGGCGGGGCATTCAGGTGCATCTGGTGGATGATGAAGCTCTCCACCGTGTTGGTGATCGCCACGCTGTAGACCAGCAGGATCGGGTAGATGGCGAAGAAGTAGAGCAGGGTGATCAGCTTGCCCGCGCCAGTGCCGAAGTGCTCTTCCACCACTTCCGTGATGTCCTCACCAGGATTTTTACCGGAGAGCACAAAGCGGCAGAGGCCACGGTGGGCGAAGTAGGTCATCGGGAAGGCCAGCAGCGCCATGATGACCAGTGGGATCAGGCCGCCAACGCCAGCATTGATCGGAAGGAACAGCACGCCCGCGCCGATGGCGGTGCCATACAGCCCCAGCATCCACATGGTGTCGCTTTTGCGCCAGCCCAGCCCAGAGCCGGCTGGCGCGGTGAGTGTACCCGTTTGTGTAGTGTCCATAGTGCCTCCGCGTGAACACGTTGAGAGAAAATGCCGGTGGGCCGGCATCAGCCTGCCTGAACAGGCTGGTTAAAAAATATTCTTTTGTTGAAGTGCCATCTTAACGTTTTTTGTTTTGCATCATGCCGGGGTTGCGTGAATTGCACAAGTCCCTGAACGGCAATGCGATATTTTGTCCTGCAACCTTCTCCGCCCGTGGCAGCGGCGCGCGCCACAATAGCGATCCGTGGTGAAAACATCCGTGATCGCCTTCGCAAATGCACAATAAGATTATGAGTAACGGCAGGCAGCCAATATCTCACCGCTTGATGGCTTTTTAGCCAGCGGAATCTGCTGGAGTAGACGGGGCAGCAGCATAACCAACAACGCAAACGTTTGCTATCCCCCGCCAGAGGGAATTCGCGCTATTTGACGCGATTTTAACCAGTCTGGCGGGGGAAAGGGCGGCGGGAGGGGGGAGCCTTAGCTCAGTAGGGTGATGCGGTGCTCCTTGAGGTAGCGGGCGCAGGCTGGCTCGGGCGGGCGGTTGGTGATCACGGTATCAAATAGCGTCAAATCGCCGACGCGCGCCGGTTTCACCTTGCCAAATTTGGTGTGATCCACTACCAGAATGCGCTGGCCTGCCCCGGCGAGGGCACGGTGCTTCATCTCAATCTCTTCAAAGTTATAACAGCTGACGCCCTGCTCCAGATGGATGCCCGCCGCCGAGATAAAGGCCTTGGTGGGGCAGATGTTCTCCATCAGGTTGCGCCCCGCCAGCGGGGTAAAGATGTAGCTGTCCGGGCGGAATTCCCCGCCGCACAGCACCACTTTGCACAGCGGTTTGTCCTGCAACGCCAGAAAGGTATTCAGCGAATAGCAGACCGCGGTGAAGGGCAGCGCCTCATCAATGGCGTCAATAATATAGGGGATGGTGGTGCCACAGTCGAAAAACACGGTGTCATCGGCGGCGATGCACTGCGCCGCCAGCCGGCCGACGTGGCGCTTCTCCTCTACCTGCTTACCCTGCTGGTCGGAGACAAAGTAGCTGGTGACACTACTGGCCTTCGGATCAATGACCACATAACCGCCCAGCAGCACCACGCTGGAGGGTTGGGCGCTCAGGTCGCGCCGGATGGTCATTTCCGAGACCCCGAGTAGCGCGGCGGCCTCTTTCAGGTGAATTTTGTCTGACCGTTTCAATGCCTGAACCAGCCGTTGGATGCGTTCTTCGCGTCGAGTTTCCATTCCTGACCTCGTTCTCTGTACAGGGTGTCCATACTAACGTGATAACGGCAGGCGGAAAATCAGAAAAGGCCCGCGCCGGGGCCTTTTGTTCAATCAGTGGCGTGTCCAGCCCTTGCGGATCGGGATGGCGAAGCTGAAGCGGTAGAGGCGCTCCAGCCGTGGCGCAATGGCCGAACCAAACAGATTCCACACCAGCTGGGAGAAGAGGCAGCCAACGCCGCCGGCCAGCAGGCCGCCCACCATGTCCAGCGGCCAGTGCACGCCGAGGTAGATCCGCGACCAGGCGATGGCGCAGGCCACAACCATCAACACCGCGCCAGACCAGGGGCGGTGCCAGCTCAGGAAGGCCAATGCAAAGGTGAAGATCACGGTGCCGTGGTTGCTGGGGAAGGAGTCATCGGGCGCATGTGGCAGGAAGTGATAGCCAAAGCCCTCAACAAAGGGGCGCGCGTGCGGGTAGAGCAGGGAGACGCTGGTGGTGGCGGCCATCGCGAAGCAGACAGCGATAAAGGTCTTACAGGCCAGCTCACGCTGGTGGGTGATGCTCTCATGCCGCCCCCATAGCCACAATCCGGCGATCAGCAGCGGCACAATCGCGATCAGGTCACGCGCCACAAAGGTCGCCAGCCGCACCAGCCACAGCGGCGAGTCGGGGGTGGCATTTATCCAGCTAAACAGTTGGTGGTTCAGTTGTTCCATCAATTCTCCCTCATATCACGGCAGCACATCACAGCGCGCTATCCAAAAGAGGCACACATTAGGGGCGCGCCTGTGGCGAGTAAAGGGGGAAAATCCTAATGGGGGAGCACGTTTAGGGTTGATTTAAGCAATAAAAATCCGCCGGTTGCGGCCCGGCCTGCCACCGTGGGGCGGTGAGGGAAAAGGTAGGCAGGTAATGTGGCGAAACGATCGCCAAGAAAAAACCCGGTAGTCTTGAACCTGGAAACAGGCGGGACTATCGGGCTCTCCAAAGTGGGGACATCAAAGAAAAGCAGTGGCACTGAATAAGACTGCGCCGCCCAGGGAAAGTTCGGGCGGCGCGGCGCTTTTTCGATAAAATTATTGCAATTTTTTATATGGCTGATTGATCAAGGGATTACAGCCCCGGCCAGATCACCACGATCAGCGTACCGGCCAGCGTCAGCAGCACGTTGGCGATGGCGTAGGTGCCCGCATAGCCGAGCGCCGGGATGTTGCTGCGGGCGGTGTCGCTGATGATTTCCATCGCCGGGGCGCAGGTGCGTGCGCCCATCAGCGCGCCGAACAGCAGGGCGCGGTTCATCTTCAGCACAAAGGCACCGAACATAAAGCAGATCACCACCGGCACCAGACTCACCACCAGCCCAGCCAGCAGCATCTGGCCGCCAATCGCGCCCAGCCCCTGGGTGATGCTGCTGCCGGCGCTCAGGCCGACGCCCGCCATAAACACCATCAGGCCAAACTCTTTCACCATGTTCAGCGCCCCCTGCGGGATATAGCCGAAAGTGGGGTGGTTGGCGCGCAGGAAGCCCAGCAGAATGCCCGCGAACAGCAACCCGGCCGCGTTACCGATGCCAAAAGAGAAGTTGTGGAACTGGAAGGTGATCATCCCGACCATCAGGCCGATGATGAAGAAGGCGCAGAAGGCCAGCAGATCCGTCACCTGGCTGTGAACGGAGATAAAGCCAACGCGATCCGCCACGCTCTTCACCCGGCGCGCGTCACCGCTCACCTGCAACACATCACCCTTGTTAAGCACCGTGCTGTCGTCAATCGGCATTTCAATCTGGCTGCGGATCACCCGGTTCAGGAAGCAGCCGTGGTCGGTCAGTTTGATCTGGCTCAGGCGCTTGCCGACGGCGTTATTGTTCTTCACCACGATCTCTTCGGTGACGATGCGCATGTCCAGCAGGTCGCGGTCAAAGACCTCTTTGCCGTTGCGGAAGCTCGGGTCAAGGCGCGCATGGGCATCCGGGTAGCCCACCAGCGCAATCTCATCGCCCACCTGCAATACCGCGTCGCCATCCGGCGTCGCCAGAATGCCGTTGCGGCGGATGCGTTCAATGTAGCAGCCGGTCTGGCGGTAGATGCCCAGCTCGCGCAGGTTCTTGCCATCCGCCCAGGCCACCAGCTCCTGGCCGACGCGGTAGGCGCGGATCACCGGCAGGTAGACCTTGCGCTGGCTGTCGGCGTCCAGCCCGCGCTCGCGCGCGATTTGCTGGGCGCTGGTGGGCAGATCCTGATGTTGCAGCTTTGGTAGGTAGCGCGCGCCGAAGATCAGGCTCACCAGCCCAATCAGGTAGGTGAGGGCGTAGCCAAGGCTGAGGTTGTTTTGCGCGGCAGTAAGCAGCTCACCGTTGCCGAGGGTGTTGCGCAGCGTATCGCCCGCGCCCACCAGCACCGGGGTGGAGGTCATCGCGCCAGCCAGCATCCCGGCGGTCAGGCCGATGTCCCAGCCAAACAGCTTGCCGAGGCCAAGGGCGATCAGCATCGCGCTGGTGACCATCACCAGCGCCAGCATCAGGTAATTTTTGCCGTCGCGAAAAAAGATCGAGAAAAAGTTAGGCCCGGCTTCCACGCCGACACAGAAAATAAACAACATGAAGCCCAGGCTCAGCGCCTCGGTATTGATCGCGAAGTGCTGCTGGCCAAGGATCAGGGAAACCACTAATACGCCAATGGAATTTCCCAGCTGAATGGAACCAAGCCGCAGCTTACCCAGACAGAGTCCGAGCGCTAAAACAACGAACAGTAACAGGACGTAATTCCCGTTTAACAAATTAGAGACGTTTATGTTCACGTGGGTTAACTTATTGTTTAACAACAAATTCTTGATATGAGAGGGTTAACGATATAAATTCAGCAGCATTATATTTGAAGCGGACAGCAAAATCGCCAGGGGATCGAACTCCTCTATCACAACGCGATGATGCGCGACAGTGTAGCCCCAAGCCCGCCCTTCAGCCAGATAAAAACCGGTAAAAACCGGATGTAAACATGTTTTATGTTGTTGGCGCAGCACGTCTTTCATCGCAAGGAAGCAGGATCTGATGTTCCCCCGGCTAGCATGGCCCGGCGGGCGTTTTCCCCTCTATAAAGGAAGCAAGATGGCCTATATCCAGTCGAGATTCGGTTCACTCCTCTGCGGCGCACTGTTTTTGGCCGTGTTTGTCGCACTGAAGACCGAGACGGTCAGCGTGCGTCACTTCGCGCCCGGCCCGGAGTATGGCCTGCTGCTGTTCGCCATTCCCGGTTTCATCACCGCCTGGCTCATCGAGCACCGCTGCCTGACCGCCGCCCTCTATGGCGGGCTGCTGGCGATGCCTTTCTGCTACCTGATCCGCGTGCTGTTCTTCGTGCGGGTGCGCACCCTGCCACAGGAGCTGGCCTATGCCGCCAGCTCTATCTTCTGGTGCGTGCTGGGGGCGCTGCTGTTTCTGCTGGCGCAGCACTTTGTCAGAACCCTGCGCGCCACCAGACGGCGGACATAAAAAAAGGCGCTCCATGAGCGCCTTTTTTGTCACACCAAAAGATTACTGGAACAGGGCCAGGTGCTCTTTTGCGTATGCTTCGAAATCAGTGCAACCGCCGATGTGTTTCTGATCCAGGAAGATCTGCGGCACCGTTTCAACCGGCTTGCCGACGGTCTTTTCCAGGTCTGCCTTGGTAATGCCTTCCGCGTGGATGTCCACGTAGCGGAAGTTGAAATCATCACGTTCTTCGGTCAGTTTTTCAGCCAGCTCTTTAGCACGGACACAATACGGACAGCCCGGACGCCCAAAAATCACTGCAAACATGGAAACTCCTTAGTTAACGTGCCTGTAAAGGACTTGAGAATAAACCATCAAAATGTGCCGGGCTGTGCATGCCGAAAATGAAACAGAGTGGCGTTGCACAAAAAATGTTACCTGGCGCATTAACTTTTGTTGTTGCCGCTACTATGCCGGGCGAAAGCCGGAAACAAAAGCAGGAATTACCTGTTACTCTGATTTATCTGGCCTATTGCTGCTTATGCCACCGCCCGGTGGCAAGAGAGGGAGAAAATGCCGTGAAACTCGCCATTTTGTCACGTGATAAGACGCTCTACTCGAGCCGGCGGCTGCGTGAGGCGGCAGAGCAGCGTGGGCATGAAGTGGAGGTCATCGACCCGCTCTCCTGCTATATGGGCATCAACCCGGCGGCCCCAACCATCCACTACCAGGGGCGGCAATTGGCTCCCTTTGAGGCGGTGATCCCACGCATCAGCCCCTCCATCACCTTCTACGGCACCGCGGTGCTGCGCCAGTTTGAGATGCTCGGCAGCTTTTCGCTCAATGAGTCGGTCGCCATCACCCGCGCGCGTGACAAACTGCGCTCACTGCAAATTCTGGCGCGCGCTGGCATCGACCTGCCGGTTACCGGATTTGCCCATTCACCGGACGATACCCATGACTTGATCGCGTTAGTCGGCGGCGCGCCGCTGGTGGTTAAATTGGTGGAGGGCACGCAGGGCATCGGCGTGGTGCTGGCGGAGACCCAGCAGGCGGCGGAGAGCGTGATTGATGCCTTCCGTGGCCTCAACGCCCACATTCTGGTGCAGGAGTATATTCGCGAGGCCAACGGGTGCGATGTGCGCTGTCTGGTGGTTGGCCGCAAGGTGGCGGCGGCAGTGGAGCGCCGGGCGCGCCCCGGTGACTTTCGCTCTAATCTGCACCGGGGCGGCAGCGCGCACCCGGTGGAGATCAGCGAGCAGGAGCGGGCCATCGCCTTGAAGGCCACCGCCGCGCTGGGGCTGGAGGTGGCTGGCGTGGACATCCTGCGCGCCGCCCGTGGCCCGCTGGTGATGGAGGTCAACGCCTCGCCGGGGCTGGAGGGCACTGAGGCCGCCACCGGTCTCGATCTGGCCGGAATGATGATAGACTATATCGACCGGCGTATGCGGCGCGGCCACCGGCTGAAAACCGGCGGTTAAATCTGAAACCCGTCGCTAAGCCGGTGATTGTGCATGGCGTTGCGCGGTAATATTCCGTAAGCTATGCCCCTTTTCCCATCTCCGTAACCCGTGAGGCAGACTAACTATGGATTCACTCGCCATCCCCGACTTGGCGCTGCTGCGCCGCTGGCTGGATCAGCTGGGGATATCATTCTTTGAGTGTGATTCCTGTCAGGCTCTCCATCTGCCGCATATGCAGAATTTTGAAGGCATTTTTGATGCCAAGATTGACCTGGTGGATAACGTGATTTTGTATTCGGCGCTGGCCGAAGTGAAGCCGACCGCGCTGATCCCGCTGTTTGCCGACCTGAGCCAGATCAACGCCAGCTCGCTGTCGGCCAAGGCCTTCATTGATATTCAGGATGACAACCTGCCGAAGCTGATTGTCTGCCAGTCAGTGGGGGTGGCCGCCGGTATCACCCTTGAGCAGTTCGCCAGCTTCATGCAGCAGGGTGAGGAGCAGCTCTCCATGATCATCCTGGAGGCGCGGGCCAATGACCTGCTGTTCTTGGGCGATGAAGAGGACCCCATGCCGCCGCAAGAGAGCGTGCACCTGTTGCACTGATCCCCTTTGCCGCTTCCCGGCGGCAAATCTTCCCTTCCCACCGTTTTTCGCTGTTTTATTCTGTGACTTTGGCCTTATGGCCAGATTTTGCTTGCCACTTTTTGCCCATCTGGTCTATTACGTAGACAATGAGTGCATAAAAAATCGATAAAAGGCGTTTTTTACGCTGGACTATGGTGTGACGCGGCAACTGCGGTTATGCTTCATGTTCTGTGTAGGGCCTGCGATACCCCTGAAAAACCAAGCGGTTAATCCGGTAATGGGCACGCCCGGCGCGTTGCATGGCTATGCAGCGGCCGCGGCAGTCATGGCGCTAAGTCAGGAAAGGTTTTGTATCCTTTTGAGATACAAGTTCAATTCTATGATTCACCCTGTTTTGGAGGTAGTTACGGATGTTCACCCCGCGTAAAAAGTGGTTGTCGGGTGTCGTGGCCGGCCTGTTGATGGCAGCGTCCGTTACGGCGTCAGCGGAAGAGAAAACGCTGCATGTGTATAACTGGTCGGACTATATCGCGCCCGATACCTTAGCCAATTTCCAAAAAGAGACCGGCATCAAGGTGGTGTATGACGTCTTCGACTCCAATGAGGTGCTCGAGGGCAAGCTGATGGCCGGCAGCACCGGCTTTGATCTGGTGGTGCCCTCCGCTAGCTTTCTGGAGCGCCAGCTGGGCGCGGGGGTGTTCCAGCCGCTCGACAAGAGCAAGCTGCCGAACTACAAAAACCTCGACCCGGAGCTGATGAAGCTGGTCGCCAAGCATGACCCGGACAACAAATACGCCATCCCTTACCTGTGGGCCACCACCGGCATTGGCTATAACGTTGACAAGGTGAAGGCCGCCCTGGGCGCAGACGCGCCGGTCAATAGCTGGGATCTGGTACTGAAGCCGGAGAACCTGGCGAAGCTTAAGGGCTGCGGCGTCTCCTTCCTGGATGCGCCGGAGGAGATCTTCGCCACCGTGCTGAACTATCTGGGCAAAGACCCGAACAGCAGCAACGCCTCGGACTACAGCACCGCGGCCACTGACCTGCTGCTCCAGCTGCGCCCGAGCATCCGCTACTTCCACTCGTCGCAATATATCAATGACCTGGCAAATGGCGACATCTGCGTGGCAGTCGGCTGGGCGGGCGACGTGATGCAGGCGGCCAACCGCGCCAAAGAGGCGAAAAATGGCGTCAACATCGCCTACAGCATCCCGAAAGAGGGGGCGCTGGCCTTCTTTGACGTCTTCGCGATGCCAGCGGACGCCAAGAACACCGATGAGGCCTACCAGTTCCTCAACTACCTGATGAAGCCGGATGTGATCGCCAAGATCAGCAACACTGTCTACTACGCCAACGGCAATCAGGCGGCCACCCCGCTGGTGAACGAGGAGGTGCGCAACAACCCCGGCATCTACCCGCCAGCTGACGTGCGCGCCAAGCTGTTCACGCTGAAGGTGCAGGAGCCGAAAATTGACCGTGTGCGCACCCGCGCCTGGACCAAGGTAAAGAGCGGCAAATAAGCCGCCACTGACGCCACGCCCCCATGCGGGGCGGGTTGCCGGCTCCCCTCGGGCCGGCATTGCCTCCAAACCCTGACAAAACAGGCGGTTTCCCCCGCCTGTTACTATTATTGATAGTGTTGCATGGTGTCATGCAGCGTTGACCCGCTTTTGCCGGAGAGCACATTGAGTGAATGACGCGATTCCCCGCCCACAGCCCAAGTCCCAAAAAGTAGTCACTCCACTGCTGGAGATCCGTAACCTGACCAAATCCTTCGACGGCCAACATGCCGTGGATGACGTCAGCCTGACCATCTATAAGGGCGAGATCTTTGCCCTGCTGGGCGCGTCTGGCTGCGGCAAGTCGACCCTGCTGCGGATGCTGGCTGGCTTTGAGTCGCCGAGCCACGGGCAGATCATGCTGGATGGGCAGGATATGTCACACGTGCCGCCCTACAAGCGGCCAATCAACATGATGTTCCAGTCCTACGCGCTCTTCCCGCACATGACGGTGGAGCAGAACATCGCCTTTGGCCTGAAACAGGACAAACTGCCCGCTGCCGAGATCAAGGCGCGGGTGGCGGAGATGCTGTCGCTGGTACACATGGACGAGTATGCCCGCCGCAAGCCGCACCAGCTCTCTGGCGGCCAGCGCCAGCGTGTCGCGTTGGCGCGCAGCCTGGCGAAACGCCCGAAGCTGCTGCTGCTCGATGAGCCAATGGGTGCGCTCGACAAGAAGCTGCGCGACCGGATGCAGCTGGAGGTGGTGGATATCCTGGAGCGCGTCGGCGTCACCTGCGTGATGGTGACCCACGACCAGGAGGAGGCGATGACCATGGCTGGCCGCATTGCCATCATGAACCGTGGCAAGTTCGTGCAGATTGGTGAGCCGGAGGAGATCTACGAGCATCCGAACACCCGTTTCAGCGCCGAGTTCATCGGCTCAGTCAACGTGTTTGAGGGTGTGTTGCAGGAGCGGCGCAACGACGCGCTGGTGATCGCCAGCCCCGGCCTGCGCCATCCGCTGCTGGTGGACGCGGACGCCACGGTGATGGATAACGTGCCGGTCAGCATCGCGCTGCGCCCGGAGAAGATCGCCCTGTGCCACGAGGTGCCAGCCAACGGCTGCAACTTCGCCGTGGGGGAGGTGGTCAACATCGCTTACCTGGGCGACCTCTCCATCTACCACGTGCGGCTCCACAGCGGCCAGATTATCACCGCCCAACTGCAAAACGACCATCGCTACCGCAAAGGTATGCCCACCTGGGGCGATGAGATCAGCCTCTGCTGGGAAGCGGACAGCTGTGTCGTACTGACGGCCTGATCAGGAGGAGCCATGTCCCTGTTATCCGAACAGTCGGCGGCGGCCAGCCCGCAGCCGGGCTGGTTTACCCGCCTGCGCCGCGCCCACGGCCGCAAGCTGGTGATTGCGCTGCCGCTGATCTGGCTGCTGTTGCTGTTTATGCTGCCGTTCTTGATTGTGTTCAAGATCAGTCTGGCCGAGATGGCGCGCGCCATTCCGCCCTACACCGAGCTGACCAGCTGGGCCGACGGCGTGCTCAGCATCGCGCTCAACTTCAGCAACTACCTGTCGCTGACCGAAGATCCGCTCTATTTCGACGCCTACCTCCAGTCGTTGCGCGTTGCGGCGGTCTCGACCCTCTGCTGTCTGGCGATCGGCTACCCGCTGGCTTGGGCGATTGCCCACAGCAAGCCCTCGTCACGCAACATATTGCTGTTGTTGGTGATTTTGCCGTCGTGGACGTCATTCCTGATCCGCGTCTACGCCTGGATGGGGATTTTGAAGAACAACGGCGTGCTGAACAACGTGCTGATGTGGGCTGGCGTCATCGACCAGCCGCTGGTGATCCTGCACACCAACCTGGCAGTCTATATTGGCGTGGTCTACTCCTACCTGCCGTTTATGGTGCTACCGATCTACACCGCGCTGACCCGGCTCGACTACTCGCTGGTGGAAGCGTCGATGGATCTCGGCGCGCGGCCGCTGAAGACCTTCTTCCAGGTGATTGTGCCGCTGACCAAGGGCGGCATCATTGCTGGCTCGATGCTGGTGTTTATCCCGGCGGTGGGTGAGTACGTGATCCCGGAGCTGCTTGGCGGCCCGGACAGCATCATGATTGGCCGCGTGCTGTGGCAGGAGTTCTTCAATAACCGCGACTGGCCGGTGGCCTCGTCGGTGGCGATTGTGATGCTGCTGCTGCTGATTGTGCCGATCCTCTGGTTCCATAAACATCAAAACCGTAGCCTGGAGGCCGAATGAGCAGTTTACCGGTAGTGCGCTCCCCGTGGCGCATCCTGATTCTGGTGCTGGCCTTCACCTTCCTCTATGCGCCGATGCTGATGCTGGTGATCTACTCCTTCAACAGCTCCAAGCTGGTGACGGTGTGGGCCGGCTGGTCGGTGCGCTGGTATGGCCAATTATTCCATGATACGGCGATGATTAACGCCGTGGGCCTCAGCCTGAGCATCGCCGCCTGCGCGGCGACGGCGGCGGTGATCCTCGGCACGCTGGCGGCGGTAGTCATGGTGCGCTTTGGCCGCTTCCGTGGCTCGACTGGCTTCGCCTTTATGCTCACCGCGCCGCTGGTGATGCCGGACGTGATCACCGGCCTGTCGCTGCTGCTGCTGTTCGTGGCGCTGGGCCACGCCATTGGCTGGCCGCAGGAGCGGGGGATGTTCACCATCTTCCTGGCGCACGTCACCTTCTGTACCGCCTACGTCGCGGTGGTGATCGGCTCCCGCCTGCGCGAGCTGGATCGCTCCATTGAGGAGGCGGCGATGGATCTGGGCGCCGCGCCGCTGAAGGTATTCTTTGTCATCACCGTGCCAATGATCGCCCCGGCGATTGTCTCCGGCTGGCTGCTGGCCTTCACCCTGTCGCTGGACGATCTGGTGATCGCCAGCTTTGTCTCCGGGCCGGGTGCCACTACGCTGCCGATGCTGGTCTTCTCCAGCGTGCGCCTTGGCGTCAACCCAGAGATCAACGCGCTGGCGTCACTGATCCTGCTGGTGGTGGGGATTATCGGCCTGTTCGCCTGGTGGTTCATGGCGCGGGCAGAAAAGCAACGGGTGCGCGATTTGCAGCGGGCCGCACGTAGCTGATTTATCCTAAAGCTGTTACGCTTTTATTGCCGACGCCGCCGACCTGGCGGCGTCTTTTTTCACAGTGATGTGACAGGCAGGAGGCAGTTAACAGTCATGAGCCGGCTGGCATTCATTCCCGTTCCCGTTATGGTAGGTGCAACCGCGATCATCGCCACCCGGTTGCTGGGCTTTCTGCTGCTGTTTGATGAGCTGGGGCTGGCCGGCGTCGGGGATTTCGTCCGCGCCAGCACTGAGAACTGGATCAACACCCTGTTGCTGCTGTGCAGCCTGCTGATCATCCTGCTGGAGGCGCACTGCGCCTACGCGGTGATGCGGGCGCGCAACTGGGGGCGCTGGCTCTACCTCGGCTGCCAGCTGGTGGTGGTGCTCTATATGGTGCTGGCCTCTTGCGAGTGGTTCGGGCCGAAAATCTTCCGCATTGAGAACGCCGACCCGGTGGCGGCGGCCAACCAACTGATGATGCAGAAGCTGCCCGACGCGCTGGTGCTGCTGCTGCTTTTCCTCCCTCCCTCCAGCCGCCGTTTCTTCACCCGCCGCCGCTGACACCGGCTGGCAATGGCCGGGCGCATACAGTACAATTTGCGCCCCTTATTTTGCCGTACCCCGCAGCCAACCAGGTATTTTATGCATTGCGCACAGTATGACGCCGGCACCTGCCGCTCCTGCCAGTGGCTGGAACGCCCTTACGCCCAACAGCTGGATGATAAACAGCAGCACCTGCAACACCTGCTGGCCGATCGGCCGGTAGGACAGTGGCTGCCGCCGGTCGCCGGGCCGCAGCAGGCCTTCCGCAACAAAGCCAAGATGGTGGTGAGCGGCAGTGTCGAGCGGCCGCTGCTCGGGATGCTGCACCGTGACGGCACCCCGGTTGACCTCAGCGACTGCCCGCTCTACCCAGACTCTTTCGCGCCGGTGTTTGCCGTGCTGAAGCACTTTATCGCCCGCGCTGGCCTCACGCCCTATAACGTGGCGCGCAAGCGTGGCGAGCTGAAGTTTATCCTGCTCACCGAGAGCACGCTGGATGGCGGCCTGATGCTGCGCTTTGTGCTGCGCTCGGAGACCAAGCTGACGCAACTGCGCGCCGCGCTGCCGTGGCTGCAACAGCAACTGCCGCAGTTGCGGGTGATCTCCGTTAACCTCCAGCCGGTACATATGGCCATTCTGGAGGGAGAGACGGAGATTATGCTGACGCCGCAGGAGGCGCTGGCAGAGCAGTTCAATCAGGTGCCACTCTACCTACGGCCGCGCAGCTTCTTCCAGACCAACCCGCAGGTGGCGGCGGCGCTCTACGCCACCGCGCGCCGCTGGGTAGCCGACCTGCCGGTAAAGGGGATGTGGGATCTGTTTTGCGGCGTCGGCGGCTTTGGGCTGCACTGCGCCACGCCGGAGATGGCGCTGACCGGGATTGAGATCAGCGCCGAGGCGATCGCCTGCGCACGCCGTTCGGCACAGGAGTTGGGGCTGCCACAGGTCGACTTTCAGGCGCTCGACTCCACCCGCTTTGCCACCGGCGAAGCGCAGACGCCGGATCTGGTGCTGGTCAACCCACCGCGCCGCGGCATCGGTGCCGAGCTGTGTGACTACCTCAGCCGCATGGCACCGCCAGCCATCCTCTACTCCAGCTGCAACGCCGAGAGCATGGCGCGCGATCTGGCACGCCTGCCTGACTACCGCTGCGAAAAAGTGCAGCTGTTCGACATGTTCCCCCACACTGCCCACTACGAAGTGCTGGTGCTGCTGGTGCGCCAACCCGCCTCCTGAACCCCGGCCCCTCGGGGCCAAAAATCTGCTTTTCTGCTAAAAGCAGCGCCCCCGGAAATGGCAAACCCTATCTATCTATGGCTCAAGGAAAAAGGGCCATGGACGCTTGTTCGGGTACATGTTTCAGGGGAGACCTTTGGCCGCAATAATTTCCGCATACACGGGTAGAGTGGGGAAAGTGCCCGGCTCTGAAGGTTGTATCAGGCCATTGATGGCAAGATTGCGCAGGGCGCCCGTGAGTTGGTGCCTTAGGGATCGGATGCTGCCCATGACCCTGGATGACACGCGTCAGGCGACAGTGGCGTATTACCATCAGGCAACCCGCTCCCTGGCACAGGCCGGGGCGGAGTGCCTTGATGAACACAGCAATGGCAGAAATTAATGAGGAAAAACGCGGCATCATGCACTGGGGCCACAAAACCTGGCCCTAAGCCCGCCGTTAGCCCACCATGCCGCCGATGATCACCGCCAGCCGGTCGAACATCTCGCCGAACAGGCGCTCGCAGAAGGGGGCCATCAGCGGCATCATCATCCCCAGCGCCAGCATCCCCAGCGTCATGGTCAGCGGGAAGCCCACCACAAACACCGACAGCTGTGGCGTCACGCGGTTGAGCAGGCCGAGCGCCATGTTCAGCGTCAGCAGCAGGGCGATGATCGGCAGCGCCAGCATCATGCCGCTGCTAAAAATAAGCCCGCCAGCCTGCGCCAGCGCCATAAAGCCGTTGCCCTGCATCGGCGCGTCACGCATCGGCAGGGTGTGGAAACTGTCGGCCAGCAGTGAAATCAGCCACAGGTGGCCGTCAAAGTTCAGGAACAGCAGCACCGCCAGCAGGTTCATCAGGCGCGCCAGCACCGGGGTGTTGGGGCCGCCGGAGGGATCGAAGAAGGTGGCGAACGAGATCCCCATCTGCAATCCCACCAGCTCGCCAGCCATCCGCACCGCGGCGAAGGCCAGTTGCATGGTCAGGCCGAGCGCCGTGCCAACCAGGATTTGTTGGATGCCCAGCCAGAGCGCGCCGGCAGTGAAAATCGGTATCTCCGCTGGCGGCAAACCGGGGGCGATCAGCACGGTGATCAGCAGCCCTAGCCCGAGCCGGGCACGTTTGGGGATCTGCTTCTCGCCAAACAGCGGGGCGCTGCTCAACAGCGCCAGAATGCGCAGCAGCGGCCAGAAGTAGAGGCCCAGCCAGTGGGCCAGCTGGGTGGTATCGAAGACCAGCATCAGCCAATCAGCGTCGGCAGGCTACTGAACAGGGTACGCATATAGTCCAGCAGCAGGTTGAGCATCCAGGGGCCAGCGATCACCAGCGTAGCCACCACCGCCAGAATTTTCGGGATGAAGGAGAGGGTCATCTCGTTGATCTGGGTGGCGGCCTGCAACAGGCTCACCACCAGACCGGTCACCAGCGATACCAGCAGCAGCGGGGCGGCCAGCAGCAGCGCGACCTTCATCGCCTCACTGCCCATCGCCATAATCGATTCAGGGGTCATGCCGCCTCCGTCAGGATACGAAACTCTGGGCCAGCGATCCCAGCAGCAGTTGCCAGCCATCCACCAGCACGAACAGCATTAGCTTGAAGGGCAGGGAGATGGTGGCGGGCGGCACCATCATCATCCCCAGCGCCATCAGTACGCTGGCGACCACCAGATCGATAATCAGGAACGGGATGAACATCGTAAAGCCAATCTGGAAGGCGGTCTTCAACTCGCTGGTGACGTAGGCTGGCAGCAGGATGCGCATCGGCACCGCCTCCGGCCCCGCCAGCGGCGGCAGGTTGGCGAGCCGCGCATAGAGCGCCAGATCGGCCTCGCGCGTCTGGCGCAGCATAAAGGCGCGCAGCGGCTGTGCGCCGCGATCCATCGCCTGCTCCAGGCTGATCTTATCCTGGCTGAAGGGCTGGTAGGCATCGGTGTAGATCTTGTCGAACACCGGTGACATCACGAAAAAGGTCAAAAACAGCGCCAGCCCCAGCATCACCTGATTCGGTGGTGCGGAGGGGGTGCCGAGGGCGTTGCGCAGCAGGCCAAGCACGATGATGATGCGGGTAAAGCCGGTCATCATCAGCAGCGCGGCTGGCAGCAGCGTCAGGCTGGTGATAAACACCAGCGTCTGCACTGGCAGTGACCAGCTCTGGCCGCCGTTGGCCAGCGGCTGGCTGACCAGCCCCGGCAACTGGGCGAAAGCCGCAGGCGCGGCGAGCAGCAGCAGGGCCGGCAGCCAGCGCAGGGAGAGGCGCAGGGCGCGCGGGAAACGGGTGTCAGTCATGCCGAGTGTCCGGGCGGTGAAGCACAGTGTTCAAAAGCTGGCGGAAGGGGGCCGGGGCGGGCGCGGCGTCCTCCGCCGGGGGCGGGGCGCTCAGGGTGTGCAGCGTGGTGATCTGCTGCGCGGTCACGCCGAGCACCAGCCAGGTGTTCTCCACCTCGACCACCACCACCCGCTCGCGCTGCCCGACCGGGCAACTGGCGGCCACCTTCAGCAGCGCGCTGTTGCGGCGCTGTGGCGCGAAGCCGAGGCGCTTGACCAGCCAGCCGCCCAGCAGGATCAGCAGCAGGATGCCACCGAGCGCAAACCCCACCTGACCAATCGACGAGGCGGGAGTCAGGGCGGGCGCTGCCGGAACCACGGCCGCTGCCTGTGGGGCGGCGGCCGGTGCGGCGTAGGGGGAGGTCGGGTGGCTCATCAGCGGCTCAGGCGGCGCATGCGCTCAGAGGGGGTGATGATGTCGGTGATGCGCACGCCGAACTTGTCGGCCACTACCACCACCTCGCCCTGGGCAATCAGGTAGCCGTTGATCAGGATATCCAGCGGCTCCCCGGCCAGGCCATCCAGCGCCACCACGGAGCCTTGCGACAGGCGCAGCAGCTCCTTGATGGTCATCTTGGTGCGGCCCAACTCCACGGTCAGCTTGACCGGGATATCGAGGATCATGTCGATATCTTGCAGGTTGCCCAGCACATCACTCGGCTCGAGGGAGTTGAACACCCCCTCGGTGGTGACGGTCGGGGTCGGTTCGGCGGCGGCCTGCTGCTGTTCGTTGAACGCATCAGCCCACAAATCGTCCACGGATGCGGTTGCGTCAGACGGCTGGTTGGCGTCACTCATTGGGCTGTTCCTCATTCAGCGAATTCAAAATAGGGTTTATCAGGTGTTCCACGCGCAGCGCGTACTGGCCTTTCAGGGTGCCGAACTGGCTGGTGAGCACCGGCACGCCGTCCACATGGGCAATCAGGCGGTCTGGTTTCTCAATCGGCAGGACGTCACCGGGTTGCAGTTTCAAAATCTGGGAGAGCCGCAGCGGGATCTCGGCAAAGTTCGCCACCAGCTCCAGCTCAGAGTGCTGCACCTGATTCACCAGCGTCTCGCGCCAGTGGTTGTCCTCACGGCTGGAGTTCTCTAGCGGCGGGTTGGTCAGCAATTCACGCAGCGGCTCAATCATGGCGAACGGGATACAGATGTTGAAATCCCCGCTCAGCGCGCCAATCTCGACGTGGAACGGCGTGGTGACCACGATGTCATTCGGCGAGGTGGTGATGTTGGTGAACTTCACCTGCATCTCGGCGCGCACATACTCCACGTCAATCTTGAAGATGGCGCTCCAGGCGTCACCGTAGGCTTCCAGCGCCAGCCGCAGCATCCGCTTGATCACCCGCTGCTCGGTATGGGTGAACTCGCGCCCCTCCACCTTGGTGGGGAAGCGGCCATCGCCGCCGAACAGGTTGTCAACGGCAATGAACACCAGACTCGGCTCAAACACGAACAGCGCAGTGCCGCGCAGTGGTTTCAGGTGCACCAGATTCAGGTTGGTCGGCACCGGCAGGTTGCGGGCAAATTCATGGTAGGGCTGGATCTTGATCCCGCCGACCGTGATGTCCGGGCTGCGGCGCAGCAGGTTGAACAGCCCCATGCGGAAGTGGCGCGCGAAGCGTTCGTTGATGATCTCCAGCGCTTGCAGGCGCTCACGCACCACGCGACGCTGGGTGGTTGGGTCATAGGGGCGGACGTCGCTCTCGTTGCCGGTGACGGCAGCAGGCTCATCGCTGCTGCTGCTGTCACCGTTCAGGAGGGCGTCGATCTCGGCCTGTGAAAGGATGCTATCGCCCATCGCCGGTCACCGTAAAATAAAGGCGGTGAACAGCACGTCCGTCACCTTCTGGTCCGGCTGGCCAGGCACCAGCGTCGGGCGCAGCGTCTCTTTAATCTGGGCGATCAGCTGGCGCTTGCCCTCTTCACTGGCGAGCTGGTCTGGCGTCTGGCGCGAGAGCAGCATCAGCAGGCGGCTGCGCACTTCCGGCAGGTAGCTGCTGAACTGGGTGCGGGTCGCCTCATCCGGCACGCGCAGCGTCAGGCCGATATAGAGCACGCGATCCGGGTCATTGTTCGGGGTTTGCAGGTTGACGGTAAAGGTATCCAGCGGCATAAACACCGGCGCGGCCGGCGGCTGGGGTTTGTTCACCTCGCCCTGGGCAGGTTGCTTGTGCAGCATCCACCAGCTGTAGCCCGCAGCCGCACAGGCAGCAAGGGCGACCACGATGACGATGATCATCCAGGGAAAGCGTTTACCTTTACCTTTGGCGGTGATGGCTTGTTCAGACATGGATAGGTCAATTCCTGTGACGTTTGGGTCCGGCGCGCAGGCGGGCCGGACAGGATATGGCGATGATTATCGCGTTTCTCGCCCCGGACAATAGGCTGAATAGGGAGGTAAAACCGGCTTACCTCGTCCGTTTGTGGCAAGCCGGCAGGCGCGCGTCAGGCGAAAATATCCACCCCGTTGCGGTTGTCGAGACGGGCCGCCAGCGAGGCCGGCACCGCCAGCGGTTCGGCGGAGGGGCTGGCGTGCGCCACGTGTCGCGCTGGCTGGCACCGCCGCCCGGGCTGCCCTGCTGCTGCGCCTGTTGCCAGCCGCTGGCGTCACTGCCGACGCTGCTCTGGCCGAGGTTGATGCCGCTCTCCGCCAGCGCGGTGCGCAGGTGCGGCATGGCCGCTTCCACCGCCGCCCGTACCTGCTGGTGTGCGGAGGCGAAGTGCAGCTGCGCCTGATCGTTGTCAATCCGCAGGCTGATCTGCAACGCGCCCAGATCTTCCGGGTGCAGCCGCAGTTCCGCGCTCTGGTGGCCCTGACGGCTGAACAGCAACACCTGCTGGCCAAGCGCCTGCTGCCACTCCGGGCTGGCCAGCTGGCCGCCAAGGGCGGCACTGGCGGCGGCCGCCGGTGGCGCGCTGCTGCTGGCGGCCAGCGGTGTGGCGGTGGCGGGGGCGGCCAGTGCTGTGGGGTCTGGCATGGCCGGGGCAGCCACGTCATTTCCGCTCTGGGCGTCAGTGGCGTCTGGCGTGGCGGGGGAGGCGAGTGCCAGCGCCGCGCTCTCCAGACTCTGCGACGCCGCCGGGGCGGCCGCTGGCAGGGTGGTGTCAGTTGGCGTGGCCGACAGGTGGCTACGATCGCTGCTCACCGAGAGCGGGGCGCGATCGGCGCGGGCGGTGGGCAGCGCCACGGTGAGGGCATCAGTGGCCGGGGTGGCTTTCGCCGTGGCGCTCTCCGGCGTGCTGATCACCGGCTGCGGCAGGCCGAGCATGGCAAACAGCGACGCAATCGCCTGCTGGTCGTCTTGCGTGGCCTCCTGCTTGTCACTGCGCGCGCCCTCACGCGGCACGTCGCGGCTGGCGGTGGTGGTGGCTGGCGTCAGCTTGCCAAGGGCGGCGGCCAGCTGGCTGACCACATCGACCTCCTCACCCTTCACCGGCACGGTCTGGCGGTCGGCGGCGGGCACGGCGGCACTCTGGAGGCCGGTGGGCAGGGCGCTGGCCTCTGTCGCCAGTGCCGCTGTTTCGGCGGCCGTGGCGTCCAGCAGCAGCGGGGCAGTCTCGGTGGCGGGGGCGTCGCCGGGTCGGCCACGCTCAACGCAGCCAAGGTGTCGGCGGCGGCCGGGCGGCCAAGCCGCGCATCCAGCTGGTCGGCAAAATCGGTGGCACCCTCTTGGGCCGAACCGCCAGCGGCGTCCGGCAGGGCAGTGGCGTCCATGGCGGGGGCCAGGGTCAACACATTAAGGTTCATGTCTCTCGTTTCCTGTGTGCGCTTCGTTGGGCAAATTCATCCATGCGTTTTTGGTCCAGCCGCCCCTCCTGCATCCGCTGCTGGGTGAGCGCGCGGTCAGCGAGGGTCTGGAAAGCGTTCAGCCGCTGCTGCTTCTCCTGCCAGTGGCGCAACGCCTGCTCCAGCCGTTGGCTCCACAGCGTCAGCTGCTGGCGGTGCTGCTCAATCGCCTTGTCCAGCGTCTGGATGAACTGCTGGTAGTTCTGCCAACTCAGGGCGTCAATGCCGCCGCCGAGGGTGTGGTTCAGCTTCTGGCGATACTCATCCTGGTAACCGAGCAGCATGGTGAGCTGCTGTTCGGCGCTCTGGTGCGACTGGCGCACTTGGCCGAGCTGCGCCGCCGCCTGATCCAGCGCCTTTTGGGCCAGATTGCACAGGGTGCCCAGCGGGGAGGGGCTATTCATCGTGACCTCACGCAGGTAAAGGGGTTGCCGGTCAGCCCGGCAACAGGGTGGTCAGCTGCTCACAGGCGGCGGTGAAGTCGCTCTGCTCATGGATGCCCTGCTGGAGCAGCGCCTCCATCTGCGGGTAGAGGCGGATCGCCAGATCGAGCATGGGATCGCTGCCCGGCGCATAGGCACCGACGCTGATCAGATCGCGGTTGCGCTGGTAGCTGGCCAGCAGCTGCTTGAACTGGCGCACCCGGCGGTAGTGGGTCTCATCGATCAGCGAGGTCATGGCGCGGCTGATGGAGGCTTCGATATCGATGGCCGGGTAGTGGCCCGCCTCCGCCAATCGGCGTGACAGCACCACGTGCCCATCCAGAATGGCGCGCGCCGAGTCGGCGATCGGGTCTTGCTGGTCATCGCCCTCGGTCAGCACTGTGTAGAAGGCGGTGATCGAGCCGCCGCCGCTGATGCCGTTGCCAGCGCGCTCCACCAGTGCTGGCAGCTTGGCGAACACCGACGGCGGGTAGCCTTTGGTGGCCGGCGGCTCGCCGATTGCCAGCGCAATCTCGCGCTGCGCCATCGCGTAGCGGGTCAGGGAGTCCATGATCAGCAGCACATGCTGGCCGCGATCACGGAAATCCTCGGCGATGCGCGTGGCGTAGGCCGCCCCCTGCATCCGCAGCAGCGGCGAGACGTCAGCGGGCGCGGCGATCACCACCGAGCGGGCGCGCCCCTCTTCACCGAGGATATTTTCGATGAAGTCCTTCACCTCGCGGCCGCGCTCGCCAATCAGCCCGACCACAATCACGTCCGCCTGGGTGTAGCGCGCCATCATGCCGAGCAGCACGCTCTTGCCGACGCCGGAGCCAGCGAACAGCCCCATGCGCTGGCCGCGGCCAACGGTCAGCAGCGAGTTGATGGCGCGCACGCCGGTGTCCAGCACCTGCTCAATCGGCGTGCGCTGCAACGGGTTGAACGGGGCGGAGGTCAGCGGCGCGCGGGTGGCGGTCTCCGGCGGCGGCAGGCCATCCAGCGGGCGGGCGCCGCCATCCAGCACCCGGCCAAGCAGCTGGGGGCCGAGCGGCAGCTGCTTGCCAGTGCTCTGGCCATCGGCGGCGGGGCGCGCATAGACGCGCGCGCCGGGCAGGATGCCCTCCACCTCCTCCAGCGGCATCAAAAACAGGCGTGAACCCTGGAAGCCGACCACCTCGCTCTCCACCTCCTGCACCTGTTGGTTGGCATCGCGCCGCTCAATCAGGCAGGTGGCCCCGAGCGGCAGTTGCAGGCCGGTCGCCTCCAGCACCAGCCCAGTGGCGCGCACCAGCCGGCCATAGCGGCGCAGCGGTGGGGTACGGGCGATGCGCTGCTCGGCCCCCTCCAGCGCGTTCAGCAAGCGGCCCAGACGCGCGGTCATAACGCCCCCGGTGCGGCCAGACGGCACAGCTCTTGCCAGCGGGTCGCCAGCGAGGCGTCCAGATCGCCATCCTCCGCCGAGACTTTGCAGCCGCCGCGGTGGATCTGTGCGTCCGCCACCAGCCGCCAGCCGTGCTGGCTGAGGGTGGCACCAAGCTGCTGCTCAACGCGCTCGACATCCTGCGGGTTGACCCGCAGTTGCGGCTTGCCGCTGAACATCGGCTCCTGTTGAATCAGCTGCTGGATCTGCTCGAGCAGCACCGCGCCGTCGCACTGCGGCGTGTGGCCGATAATCTGCCGGGCAGCGGTCAGTGCCAGCTGCATCAGGCGCGAGGCGATCACGCTGTCCAGCGCGTCAAGGGTCTGCTGGAACTCTGACACCAGCCCCTGCCACTGCGCGGTAATGGGCTGCTGCTGGCGCTGCGCCGCCTCCAACCCCTGTTGCTGCCCGGCCTGATAACCGGCCTGGAAACCGGCGTCATAGCCCTGCTGCTTGCCCTGCTGGAAGCCGAGCTGGTGCCCCTCCTGCTGGGCCTGCTGGCGCTGGGCGGCCAATTCGGCCAGCCGCAGCTGCTCGTCGTGGCCCTCGTTGGGCACCTCGTAGGCCGCCGGCACGCTCGCCACCGGGCGCGCCGGGGCAGGGGAGAGATCGTTGAGTTGCCACGGCTGCCACGGCAGCCGGTTGAGTGCATCAGACATAGGTATCCTCGCCACCGCCAATCATCATTTCGCCGGTCTCCGCCAGACGGCGGACAATCAGCAGGATCGCCTTCTGCTCGGCCTCGACCTGCGACATGCGCATCGGGCCACGGTTGGCCAGATCGTCGCGCAGGATGTCGGCCGCACGCTGGGACATGTTGTTGAGGAACTTGTCGCGCAGCGGCTGCTCCGCGCCCTTCAGCGCCACCAGCAGGGACTCGTTGTCCACCTCCTGCAACAGGCGCTGGATGCTGCGGTCGTCGACCTCGACCAGATTCTCGAACAGGAACATCTCGTCGATGATCTTCTGTGCCAGCTCGCCGTCGTAGTCGCGCAGCGCGTCCATGACCGCCTCTTCTTGCTGGGTCTTCATCAGGTTGATGATCTCGGCTGCGGTGCGCACCCCGCCCATCTTGCTGCGCTTGAGGTTCTGGCCATCCAGCAGGTTGTTCAGCACCTCGGTCAGCTCTGCCAGCGCCGCTGGCTGCACGCCGCCAAAGGTGGCGATACGCATCATCACGTCGTTGCGCAGGCGATCGTCGAACTGCGCCAGAATGTCGGCCGCCTGGCCACGCTTCAGGTGCACCATGATGGTGGCGATGATCTGCGGATGCTCGTCGCGGATCAGGTCGGCCGCCATCAGTGGCTCCATATAGTTGAGCGTCTCCATGCCGGTGGTGGTCTCACGCGTCTCAAGGATATCCTCGAGCAGGCTGGAGGCGCGCTCCTCGCCCAGTGCCTTGACCAGCACCGAACGCAGGTAGTCATTGGTGTTGATGCTCAGGGCGGCGTACTGCTCGGCGTTCACCTCGAACTCCGCCAGCACTTCCGCCAGCTGCTTGGTGGAGATGTGGTGCATGTTGGCCATCGCGGCGCTCAGTTGCTGCACCTCGCGCGAGGAGAGGTGCTTGAACACCTCCGCCGCGCGGTCTTCGCCCAGCGTCATCAGCAGGATGGCGCTCTTTTCGGTTCCGGTCATACTCATAGCTCGGTACTCATCCATTGGCGGATCACCAGGGCGACCACGCGCGGTTCTTTATCGGCCAGCTCCTGCATACGCTGGGTCTGCACTTCCACCGTAACGCGCTGCTGTGAGCGCTTGCGCTGGGCCAGCTCCTCCATGCTTGGTTTGGCCGTGGCATCGGCAGCCGGCGCGGCCGGGGCAGCGGCGGCGGCTTGGGCAGCCTGCTGGGCCTGCTGCTGTTTGCGCAGTTGCGGACGTACCAGCTTGCGCCACAGGATCCAGGCCACAATCAGGATCAGCAGGTAGCGACCGGCGTTGATCAGCTGGTCGAAGAACGACTGCTGTTGCCAGAACGGCAGCTCTGCCGGGCCGGTCGGCGCGTCATTGAACGGCGTGTTGACCACGTTCAGGCTGTCGCCGCGCTCGGCGGAGTAGCCCATCGCCTCACGCACCAGATCGTTGATCTGCTTGATCTGCGCCTCGCTCAGCGCCTTGGGCTTGCCATCCGCACCTGCGGCGTAGTTGACCACCACCGCCACGGAGAGGCGCTGCACGCCGCCCGCGCTTTCGGTGGTGTGGCGGATGGTGCGATCCAGCTCGTAGTTGGTGGTCTCATCCCGGCGGCTGCTCTCCGGCCCGCTGCTGCGGGCGGTGGTGGCGGTACGGGCCGCGTTGCCCTTGGCATCTTTGTCATTTTTCGCCGTGCTGTTCTCCAGCGGCGCGGTGGGGGCCGGCGTCGGCTGGTTGGAGAGCGCGCCCGGCACGCCGCCTACGCTAGAGCCACCAATCTGCTGGTTGGTGCTCAGCTGGCGGGAGCGCACGGAGGCCTTCTCGCCGTCGCCGTTGGGCTGGTACTGCTCGTCAGTTTGCTCACGCGCGGCGAAATCGATCTGGGCGGTGACCTGGGCGCGCACGTTGCTGGCCCCGACCATCGGTGTCAGGATGCTCTCGATCCGGCGCTGGAAGCGGCTCTCCACCTCGGTGGTGTATTTGAGCTGGGTGGCGTTGAGGAGGCGGTCGCTGCCGCCGGTCTGGGTTAGCAGGTTGCCATTCTGGTCAACGACCGTGACGCCGCTCGGCGCCATGCCGGAGACGCTGCTGGCGACCATATAGACGATGGCGTTGATCTGACCCTCATCCAGCGCGCGCCCGGCGTGCAACGCCAAGGTGACGGAGGCGGAGGGGGATTTCTGCTCGCGCACGAACAGCGACGGTTTGGGCATCGCGAGGTGGACGCGGGCGCTCTGCACCGGCCCCAGCGTCTCAATGGTGCGCGCCAGTTCGCCCTCCAGGCCGCGCTGGTAGTTGATCTGCTCGCTGAACTGGCTGATGCCGAACTTCTCCTGATCGAGTAGCTCAAAGCCCACCGCGCCGCCCTTCGGCAGGCCGGCTTGCGCGAGGCGCAGACGGGTCTCGTAAACTTTGTCCGCCGGGATCAGCAGCGCGCCACCGTTGTCGGCGAAGCGGTAGGGCACATTCATCTGCGTAAGTTGGGTGACGATGGCGCCGCCATCCTTGTCGCTCAGGTTGCTGAACAGCACCCGGTAGTCAGGGGTGCGCGCCCAGAGCATCATGGCGACAACAATGGCGATTGCCGCGGCCGCGGCGACCAGCAGCGGGACCTTGGGGTTGGCGCGCAGGCGATTTAACAGCGCGGTCATGCCGTTTTCACGGTTCTCGCTGGTAGCGGCACTCATGCGGTGACTCCACTATGCGGCAAACGGATGTGAGTGATGGTGTTGAATTGCAAAACGGACTCCCTGGCGGTTTGCGTTGACGCGTCTAAAGGCACGAGCTTCAGGAATAGGAACTTTCCCATTTTTAAAGGTGAGCCATTATTTGCCGCACCCCCCGATTTTGATGGCTGAAAAAGCCGTGTTTTTTGCGGCTAATTAGGCGCTTTAGGGCAAAAAGCCTGTGGTAGGGTGTCAGCCATCAAAAAGCGTGATGACCGCCGGGCCAGCCGGCTTGGGCGGGGGAATAGAGGAAAAGCATGTCAATTCAAGGCATTGAGGGCGTTTTACAGCAACTGCGCGCCACCGCCATTCAGGCCACCGGCGGCGCACCGGCGCAGGCCAACCCGCAGGCCAGCTTCGCCGGCGAGCTAAAAGCCGCGCTCGGCAAGATCAGCGACATCCAGACCAGCGCCCGCACCCAAGCGGAGCAGTTCGAGTTGGGCGTCCCCGGCATCGGCCTGAACGACGTGATGGTGGAGATGCAAAAATCCTCCGTCGCCCTGCAAATGGGCGTTCAGGTACGCAATAAACTGGTCGCGGCGTATCAGGATGTGATGAATATGCAGGTGTAGCAAACGGTGCTGATGGTTTTCTACCAGCAACGTCTATCCAGAGATCAGGGCAAAGGATTGCTCGATGGCCCACGGCGTATGGGCTACTGAGAACAGAAACAAGCGCGAGTAAAAAATAGAGCCGCCATCAATTGTGTTGGTGACCTCGATAAACAGTTTGTCATCACCGATGCTCCCCACATGAGTAAAGAGATAATTGATCCTCTTACTGGTGTATTTTCCCGGCCCTATGTTGGTCATCGGGGTCGGGGATTTTCCAGATAACTCACCAGCTCTTCGCCAATCTGCATCGCCTTTTTCAGGATGCGGTAGTTCTCCTCCAGCGCCTGTGGGCTGAAGTGCTTTTCCGCGTTGTAGGCGTCAGGTTTGAAATCGGTGATCACTGCCTGAAGTAGCTGGTGGAAGGTGACGAGGCGCGTCGCCAGTGCGGGATCGATATCGCCCACCTTGGTCAGGTTGGCCTCATAGAAGCGGGCGTAGTTGTCCGGCACCACCATCTCCAGCTTGACGTTGAGCGCATCGGCCGCAACGCCGCGGTGTGCCACCCGCTGGCCCAGCTCCTCCAGATAGCCCCGCTCGCGGATGATGGTCACCAGCGCCTGCACTTCGGCCAGAAAGCCAGCCTGATAGGCTTTTTTCTCGCGTGCGGAGCGCGCCAGCTCAATCCGGCTGCTGCTGAGATAGGTGACCGCGCCGCCCAGTATCACGCCCAAAATGCCCGCGCCAGCGGTGATCAACTGGCTAAGTAAACCCTCTTCCATACACACTCCCTTGCCACACGGGCAACCCGGTTTCTGGTCGCAAGTATATGCCATCTGCGGGAAGCTGCACGGAAGGGGGCGGCGATAAAAAACCGCCTCGCTGGGCGGCTGGGTATCAGACGAGGGCGGAGAGGAATTTGCCAGTGATATGGATGGTCAGATCCTGCTTGTCCTGAACATGCCCCTCCATCTCAAATCCCTCTTCGCTCTCCTCGACCTTCAGGTCAACATCAAAGTCGCCGGTGATTTCAAACACCGAAATCACCTGGTCATTGTGCTGCTTGACCCGCAAGGTGGTCTTGCCATCCTCAATCATCCCCTGATAGATATAGCCGTTGTCGCCACCATTTAGCGCCCCGTCGCGGATCGAGATCACACCGCCGCCAGTATCTTGCTGATTGCTATCAAAATGCACTGCATAGAGTCCGTCTTTCATCATAACCTCTCAGTCAGTGGGCAGCCTGCACACCCAGGGTGAATAAAAAACATCCAGACTGACAACTATAGACCCCATGCGTTTTTATCAGTAAAAATCGTGGTGGGAAGGGAAAAACGATTTTTTGCCGCTTCAGGCTGGGTGGCCTTGTCTCTTACCGTAATAGCTAGATAATCAAAGGCATGCATAGAGAACGCGCCCATCTCCACTCTGAATACATGTTGTGGCGGCTCTGCGAAGGCGGGGCCGCTCCTGATCATGTAAGGAGTTCAGCGATGAATAAGACCCAACGAGCCGTGCGTCGGCACCATCAACAACGTCTGAAAACCAAACGCAGTCGCTATAGCAATGCCGGTTTTGCGTGCGATGCGGTAACGCCCGTGAGCGCTGGCATCGCCTACGTCACCCCTTGCGGATGCTCCTGCTGGATGTGTGGTAACCAACGCCACCACCATGGGCCAAATATGCAGGAGCGCCGGGCAAAAATGCGTTTCCACGGCGGTGAGTGAAATCCTATTGCTAAACAAGGCCACCTCCGGGTGGCCTTTTCATGCCAAAACCCACTCCACGGTTTGTGATCCTGCCCTTGCCGGACTATCTTCACATTGCCACGGGGAGGTTATGGGTGCCCCACATCGCGACCACTGATGCAGGGGGAACGTTGGCCACGCCCTATCTACTTATCCCTATCGCCGGCCTGTGCGCCCTGTGCCTGAGCGCGCCCGCCACGGCAGAGGCGTTGTCGCGCTACTCGATCCACACTGGGTCGTTTGTGTTTCATCTCTATGATCCTACCGGGCACTACACCCAATATTTCCAGAACGATCTGTTCGCGGTGGAGCGGCGCTTCGGCGCGGAGTCGGACTACGGGCTGTATGCAGGCACGCTGATCAACAGCCGGGGCAACCGCTGCGCGATGCTGGGCATGGAGAAGGTGTGGCAGCGGCGTGGCAACTGGACGCTGGAGGGCATCTACGTCTATACCGGGGAGTTCTTTTTCGACGCCTTCTCGCACTGCGGCGATGCGGGCGTCTATCGCGATCACAAGAAGGTGACGGGCATCGGCTATGCGCCCTATATCTACCACGGCGTCAACTACCATCTGACGCCCTACCTCGGGCTGCGGGCGGGGATTATCCTGCCAGCCATCGCGGCCCTGAGTGTGCAGCTCACCTTTTGAATCACTCAGTAATCCTTAGTGGGCGGAGATTCAGAGCACGCTGAAGTGCCGCCATACTCTGGCAGCCCGCGGCACGCATTATCGTCGAAAAAGCAGCGGGTTAACGCGGCTCTCCCAACCGGGCGCGGGGCGGGCCTGCGGGGCCGGTTAGCAATTAAATTGATAATGTTTCTTGGTTGACTTTGCAATTGTGGGATTCGCCTCCCATGCTTGATCGGGCGCAGCATCCAACCACTCAACCAGAGGAGCATGGTATGTTTCATCATTCGTCGAAACTTCAGTACCCAGTCCGAGTAGATAAGCCCGATCCAGAATTTGCCATGCTGTTGCAGCAGGCCATCGGTGGGGTAGAGGGTGAAATCCGCGTAGCCATGCAGTACTTCTTCCAGGCGATGGGGACCCGCGGTGATGCCCGCATCAAAGATCTGTTGATTTCGACAGCCACCGAAGAGCTGGCCCACATTGAGATGCTGGGCCACGCTGTCGCCCTCAATCTTGAGGGCGCGCCGCTCTCCTATCAGGAAGCCTCCGCCAAAGATCCGGTGGTCAACGCCATCATGGGTGGCATGAACCCGCGCCACATCCTCTCTTCTGGCCTGGCGGCCATGCCGGTCAATGCCAATGGCGTGCCCTTTGATATGAGCCATATCTACGCGTCTGGCAACGTGGCGGCAGACATGCTGGCCAACGTCACCGCCGAGGCAACGGGCCGTGTGCTGGCGACCCGCCTGTACAATATGACCGAAGACAAGGGCATGAAAGATTTCCTCTCCTTCCTGATCGCCCGTGACACCATGCACCAACAGCAGTGGCTGGCGGTGATCGAGGAGATGGGCGGCCTGAATGCGTCCCTGCCGATCCCCAACAGCGCGCCGCAGGAGCACGAGGCCACTGAGCACTCCTACTACTGCCTGAACACCTCGCTGGACAAACCGCTGCCGCAAGGCCGCTGGAGCAGTGGCCCCGCTTACGATGGCCGTGGTCAGTTCACCGCCAAAGAGCAGCCGGATATCCTCGGCCAGGAGCCAGATCTGGGCAAAGCCCGCCCCGGCTCAGGTGCACAGCTGGAGCAGATTGACGGCCAGGTGCCACCGACCACCTCCGGCACCTGATACCTCGCGATACCTCCCCACAGGCTGCGCCCAGGCGCAGCCTTTTTTATGCCGTTCAATTCCTGTCGGCCACGCTGGCTTCTGCTATCTTTTTAATAACAAAGGAGGAAACGCCATGTCATTAGAGATCAAAAAAAGCGAGCAGCAGCAGGGGAGTTACCAGTATGAGGTGGTATGCCACGAGGCAGGCTACCACTTTACCCTGACCGGCAAAGGGGAGACAGCCACCGAGGCCGATGCGGAGTTGCAGCGCACCATTCTTGAGATGAAACAACGGTTGGACGAGGTGATGCAGATGAGCAAAGCTTCAGCGTAGAGGCAACAGCCGGGACGGGTGTCCCGGCAGGGGGGTTAGCCGCGGGCAAACATCGCTTCACGCGAGTTGAGCATCAGACTCTCTAGCGCATGACGGTAAATATCCAGCTTGATGACATCCGTTTCGCTCTCTAGCTTGTCAATCAGGTTGGCCATGATGGCCTTATTGCTGACCACCTCGTTGCTTTGCAGCAACTCTGTCACAATTGCCTTGATCACTTCTGACTCAGTGGCGGGCAGGGCGTCACCGCCGTTGAAATAGGAAGCGATTTCTCGTTCGGCAGAGATGGTGTGCTTATTCATTGTTTTCCTCGTCGATCTTCTCCACCTGTACGCCATAAAGGGGCAGCACAAAAAGTGGGCGGGTGGCAAAAAAAACCTCTGAAGGTGAAAACCTGTTCACCTTCAGAGGAGAAGTACAGCATTCATTACAGGGCGATTCATACTCGCCATTAAACTTATACAAAGAATTGGATTTTGTATAATTTTGAGGTTAGCTTTTTGTGCGGTAATGCCGACGCGGTAACGTTAGCCACGCAATGATGGCGACCGGAAGCATTAAAAAGGATGGCAGGCGCGACGCCTGCCCTGAAGCAGAGAGGGGGCGATTACGACTGGAGGCGGGGTTTATCGATTAGGGCGTAGAGGCAACTGCGCAGCTTAACCAGATCGTCTGGGTTGCTGACATTGTCGGCTGCCGCATCCAGCGCCATATTGACCTGACGCGAGATGTTGGCCTTGGTTTGCGCATCCAGCGAGTTCATCAACGCCGTAACCGCAATCTGTAAGGCCTCAACCTGAATCAGCGTCTCTTTGGAGGCAACATCATTTTCCGCTAATTTCACCAACAGTTCTGCAATGAGGGCTTTCATACCATAAGTCACCAAGTTGGGATCTGTAGAAAAGCTATAGTAAAGCGCTGGTTACTTATTTCGGTAGCAAAATTTTAACTAAATGATGCGATTGCGATCACACTTAACACAAATAGGCGGAACTCTCCTCCCAAGGGCGAAACGTGCGGTTCACTTGCCGCCGGGGCAATATGCACTATGATTAAAACGTTCTTAACAAAAAGGAGTGAGTAATGAAAAAAATCGTTATAGCTTCAACGGTTATGCTCTCTGCTTTGCTGGCCGGCTGCTCGAGCAATTACGCCATTCACACCCTGGATGGCCGCACCATTATCAGTGAGGGCAAGCCCAAAACTGACGATGCCACCGGCATGATCAGTTACACCGATGCCTGGGGCAACAAGCAGCAGATCAACCAGAACACCATTAAAGAGATGCAGGAAATTAATGATTGAGCCTGCATGAAATGCTACCCCGCCGCGGCGGGGTTTTTTATGGGCGCTATAAAATGGCGCGGATATAGGGCACGGTGCGCAGGGCGCGCACCAGGGCGTAGGTCAACAGGAACCACACCACGGAGAAGACCAGCCCGCCGAAGGGCCAGTCCAGGGCTGCACCCAGGTTGGTCCAACGCATCAGCAGCAATAAAAAGACCACATGCATCAGGTAGATGCCGAAAGAGCACTCGGCCACTGAAAGAATGCGCCGCCGCCAGAGTTCACTAAGGGTCAGCCGGACATTCAGTAGCAGATAAAACAGCGCCGCGGAGGCGATGACCACGGGGGGATAGTAGTAGGTGTAATAGGTCTCACGCGGCTGGTGGGCGGCCAGTGAGATATGGCGTGTACCCGTGAAGATGAGCAGCGTCATCAGGCCAAACAGCGCCAGTGCCAGCCAGCCACGGCGGCGGGTAAAGGCCAGATCTTTTATCAACAGCGGCAGGAACAGGTAGATCACCAGCGGATGGAAGTTACCCAATAACATGCTGCCGACAAAGCCTGTGCGGTACTGCAACGTCTCGCTCAGGAAAGGCATGGTACAGGAGAAGACAAAGATGATGGCCGCATAGGCCAGGAACAGGCTGCGGCTGCTGCGATAGTAAAGCAGCCCCACCAAGGGCATCAGGACATAGAGGCCAATCAGCGCATAGAGGAACCAGAGGTGGAATGCGGCATTTTGGTTCAGCAGCGTGCCAATCAGCCACTGGCGACTAAAAATATTCTGTCCGTTGATTAGGCCATAGATCATTGACCATGCCACCAGTGGCAACAGGATGCGGGGCAGTCGGCGGCGCAAGAACGACCCCATCGACATCTCCTCCTTGATGAGCAAGAAGGCCGAGATCATAAAGAAGAAGGGCACACAGAAGCGCGTCAGCGAATAACTTATATTACTGATATTCCAGGTAAAGCTATCAAGGGGCGTAGAATAAAACGTGGTAATTGAGGCGTGGATTACGATTACAGCGTAGATGGCGATGGCGCGCATCATCTCGAGATTGAAATTTTTTTCCATACGTCCCTGCACGGCAGCCATGTAGTTCAAGTTAACAATATAATTACCTTGAGATTACATTTTTATCAATTTATTTACATAGCAGGCGTGGCAGGGATCAATTTACCATGACGTATCCACTCAGTTTAACCGGGCAGCCGGCCCTGTGGCCGGGCCATCAGCCAGAGACGCCAGCGCCGCTTGCGCAGCCACAGGACTAACAGCATCAACAACGTGCTGAAGGAGACCAGCGCTGGCCCCACCACGATGTAAATGTGATAACCCAGCGTCACCGTATGTTCACCGGGGGTCAGGCGCACACCGATAAAGCCATCATCCAGCGCTCTGGGCGCAACTTTCTGCCCATCCACCATCAGGTAGTAGCCAGCGTAGCGAACATAGGGCAGCGTGTAGAGCGTCGGGGCTGGCACCGACACGTGGAAGCTAGGGTAACCGTTGATGTAGCCATTGGGCGTCTGGAGCACATTCTCCCGGCTGATGGGCGGCAGCGTCTGCGCGGACAGTTGCCGGAAGGTGTCGCCCTGCATGATGCTGTTATTCAGGTAATCGGGATAGAGGCGGAGGGTGTGGAACGCCGCCAATGGGCTGTTGAGCGCGCTCTGCACCGGCAGCCAGGCGGCGGCCAGCAGCGCCGCCAGTGCCAGCCCGCCTACGGCGGGGCGCCAGGCCAGCAGGCGTTGCAGCGGCACGGCGGCATAGAGTGCCAGCAGGGCGCAGGCGCAGGTGAGCAACCGCCAGGGGAACTGCATCAGGTTAAACAGCGGCGTCTTCAGCGGCAGCCAGTTCCAATTCACCAGATTGGTGGAGAGCAGCACCAGCAGCAGCCCGGTTGCCAGCAGGGTCTTGCCACGCCGGCCAATCGGCAGGCACAGCCCCAGCAGGCTGAGCAGCAGCAGCGGCAGGCCGGGCGAGGAGTAGGTGCCCGCCTGAGTCAGCCCATACTGGCTGGGCAGGCCGAGCAGCGTTTGCAGCAGGTCGCTCTTGTACCTGTCCATATAGTGGTAGCTGAACAGCATCCCCTTGAAGGCGTAGAGATCGGAATGGCGCATGTGGTAGAGCAGCGGCCCCCAGTAGAGGCAGGTGAGCGCCAAAATAATCAGCACGGCCCGCACCAAAAACCGCAGGTTGGCGAAGGTGAACATCGCCCGGACATTCAGGGCGGCGAACAGCAGGAAGAAGATCACGCAGGCAATCACGCTGGGGATGTTGGAGAGCAGGATCAGCGTGGCGGCGATGGGAATCAGCCGGATGTCACGCCGATCGCCCACCAGCGAGCTACAGCCACGGATAAACAGTGGCATCACCGCCATCGCCAGACACTCGCCGACGGCGAAACGGATAAAGATGTTATTGAGGAAGTAGACCGAACTGAGGAACAGCAGGGCGCACAGGCCACCCATCGCGGCGCTGCCATGCTCCCGTCGGCCAGCAAACCATGCGCTGGCAAAGCCAATGCCGAGGATAAACACGAACACCAGCTTCATCTGCACCACGTCAGAGGCGAGGCCGAAGGTCAGGGCGCGCGCCAGCAAAAATAGCAGCGAACTGAGCGGCGGGTAGAACATCTGCCAGCTGTAGCCATACTGGTTGGCGTTCCAGTAGTCAAACAGCGGCGGGAACTGGCCATGCGCCAGCGCCTGATTCAGCGAGGTCATGCGCAGCAGGTGTGCTTCCCAATCATGCCCATACCAGATCGCGCCCTGCAACAGCGGCACCATTACCATGACCGCCAGGGCGGCCAGCGCGGCAATCCGCACTCCTCTCTCTTTGCCCATGCTCATTGCCCTTGCTGACGCCGGTTGACAGAAGCCACACGATAAAAGCTTTTGCCAGGGCGCGCCATCCACCCGTCCCACTCTTTTTGCATTTTGTGCGGCGCATTCCAACCCTGCGTCAGGCCGCGCTGTCCGGGCAGGGCGTGGGGCGGTGATGGCCACGGATGGCGGTTGGCAGGAAGCCGAAACGGCTACGGAAGCGGCCGGCGAAGCGTGAACCGCTCTCGTAGCCAACCTGCTGGGCGATGGTGGCGATGGCCGCGTCGGTGCTCTGCAACAGGCGCAGCGCATGGGTCATGCGGGTGTCGGTGATGAGGTTGCGCAGCGCACCCTCTTCGGCCGCCAGCCGGCGGCGCAGCATCACCTCATTCATCTCCAGCCGTTCGGCCACCTCCGCCGCTGACCACGGGTGGGCGATGTCGCTCATCAGCAGATCGCGTACCTGCTGGGTCAGGGTCTGGGCGCGGCGGTCTGCCAGCCGGACGCCATGCTCCGCCAGCCAGAGCAACGGCTCGCGCATCCGGTGGTGGACAATCGCCGTTGGCAGCGGCGGTTCCTGTGCCAGCGCGTCAAACAGGTTCTCCAGCGTCAGGGTAAAGTGGCGATGCGGGGCGGCAATTGGCGTGGCGGCGTGCGGCATCCGGGCCGGCGGCGCCTCGCGGTCAAAGGCGGCGAGTAGCGTCTCGTCCCAGCTGAGGGTACGGCTGGCGTAGCGGCCCCGTTCGTCCAGATCCATATGGACTTCGATCATCTGGCCGCCGTCCAGCGCCAGCATCTCACCCTCGCGCACCAGCCAGTCACCCTCGGCGGTCTGGACCCGTTGGGAGCCGTGCAGAACCTGAAGCAGGCTGGGGCGACTGAGGTACAGCCCAGAGATGGTGAGCGCGCTGTGCTGGATAATGTGGCTGGCAATGCCGGTGCCGGGGTAAGCGTAAAGGGTGCGTTGCATAATCGTGACTGTGTGGCAGTAAGCAGCCGGCAACCGATGAGCGGTTACCGGCGCAAGGCGGGGGGCGAGCCGCCGCCTAAAACAGCGGGCGGCGATCGGCGAACTGGCCGTAGGCGTGGGTCAGCTCCTTCTGGCGGCTGGTATGGCCGATCAGTTCGGCTAGCTGATCCATGCGTGCGCGCAACAGTTGGGTCACCTGCGCCTCGTTTGCCAGGGTGCGGTCGAGCAGCGTGCGGATGGCGGCCTGCGTGGGGGCAGGCACCGGGCTTGCTGCCATCAGGGCGGTGGCCCGCTCGACCTGCTTGGCGTATTGGATCTCTATCTCCACCAGCGCCTGCCATTGGGCCTGATTGGCCAGCGCGAGCATCTGCTCGCTGAGTCCGAAAACCAGCTGATATTCGGTAATAAGGTGCGGGTGGCGATCCATTAATTCACATCCTGAGAGGGTTGGGGGTAGGGGCCTACCTGCTGCCAGGCCTCGGCGAGGTTGCTTAGCAGCGCCGCAACCTCATCCAGTGCCGCCGGGTCATTGTGCAGATTGGCCTGAAGCAGGCGCTGGCACATGTAGTCATACAGCGCTTCCAGGTTGGCGACCAGCGCCGGGTCGCCCTTCTCCGCATCCAGGCCAGCCTTCAGCCCGTTGTCGATGATGTTGATCGCCTTGGAGATCGCCTCGCCCTTGTGGACGATGTCACCCTGGGCCATAAACAGGCCAGCGCGAATCAGCGCGCTACGCGCGCCGTCAAACAGCAGGACGATCAACTGGTGCGGGGTGGCGCTCATCACGCTGCTCTCCAGCCCCACCTGTTGATAGGAGCTGACGCCGGAACGATGGTACATAACGCGTCCTTATTAGCTCGACGTACTGAACTGCTGGGTCAGGTAGGTCGAGGTGTTGTTGAGTTTGGAGACCAGCGTGTCGAGCTGGGTGAATTGTGTTTTGTAGCGCGCCATGGTGGCGTCGATGCTGTCGCTCATCGCGTCATACTGCTTGCTCAGGGTCTTCAGCGTGGTGTTGATGCTGTCGGTGGCGTTCTTGATCACCCCCTCTTTGCCGGTCGAGGTGCTCAGCATGGTGGTCAGGGTGCTGTCCATCATGGTGGCAAAGCCGGTGGTTTTGCCATCGCCAATGAAGTAGTCGGCCACGCCCTGCGGGTTATCGCTCAGGGCCTTGGTCAGCTTGGTGTCATCGATGACCAAGTTGCCGCTGGAGCCGTCAGAGCCAATGGTCGGATCCTGGGTGATGCCGAGCTGCGCCATGATCGCCAGGCTGCTGCTCTGGACGCTGGTCAACTGGCTGCGCAACTGGGACTGGATACTGCGCACGGTGCTGTTGCCTAGCAACGCGCCGTTGCTGGTGGACTGGTCTTCGCCGCTCTCCACCGCGGTGTATTTGGTGACGGTGGCGATGGTGCTTTGCAGCGAGTTATAGGCGGTGACCCACGCCTTGATGGCGGTTTTGGTGTCATCGGTGGCGCGCGTCACCTCCAGTTGCTCGCTGCTGCCCGAGGCGCTGGCGGATTTCAGCGTCAGCGTCACGCCCTGCGGCGCGTCGGTGATGGTGTTGCTGCTGCGCTCAATGGCCACGCCGTTGACCGTCAGCTTGGCGTTCTGCGAGGCCACCTGCTCGGTCATGCCGTTGCTGGCGCTGCCGCTGGTGTAGCCAATCACGCCCTGCAAAGTGTCGTCGCCGCTGACGCTGACCGTCATGTCATAGTCGGTGCCGGTGGACTTGGAGGTGAGCATCAGGCGGTAGTCGCTGTCATTGGCCTTGATGATGGTGGCGCTGACGTCGCCGCCGCTCTTGTTGATGGCGTCCGCAATGCCGCTCAGGGTGGTCTGCTCATCGGTCAGGCTGACGGTCAGCGGCGTGCTGTTGCCGGCCTGCGTGATGGTCAGGGTGCGGGTGCCGGCACCGCTGGTGCCCAGCTGCGTGCTGTTGCTGCTGATGGCGCTGGAGAGCAGGGATTGCGCCTTGGCGACCTGCGTCACGGAGACCGAATAGCTGCCGACGTCGGCGGTGCTGTCGGTGGTGGCGGTAAAGGCGGTGTTGGTGCTGCTGACCGTGGTGCTATTAAAGGCGGTGCTCTTGGTCAGCGCGGCGGTCGCCGTCTCCAGACTTTGCAGCGAGCTTTGCAGTTTGCCATAAGCGCTCAACTGGCTCTGGTAGCTGGATTGCTGATCCGTGATGGTGGTGAGCTTCGACTTCTCTGCGGTTTCCAGAGAGGTATAAAGGGTGTCGAGATCGAGGTTAGAGCCGACGCCCAGGTTGCTGATAGTTGCCACGATGCTTCCTATAAATGAAGGGGATGACCTAAAAAGAGGTATCGGCCCGAATAGTGAAAAGTTTACGCAACCGCCAAAAAAATGATGCGCGGAATAGCGAGCCAGAACGGGGGGTATTAAGGCGATAGTGCATAGAGAAGGAAGAGAGGAGGGCGCATTATTCTTTTATCCGCCGGCGTTTATTTCGCCGACGAGGCGAACCGAAATCACTTTAATAAGTTTAATTCGTCTAAAATCAACAAATTAACGAATTTTATTATTTCATTCTAAAGTTCTGTGAAGTCACGCCGATACTTTTTAGGACGGTGAGAGACGCCGTGGGTAAATAAGCCCAAACCTAAACAAATTTTGATATTGAAGGAAGAATACAATGGCCGTTATCAATACTAACCTGATGTCCCTGACTACTCAGAACAACCTGAACAAATCTCAGTCTACCCTGAGCACCGCCATTGAGCGCCTCTCCTCTGGCCTGCGTATCAACAGCGCAAAAGATGACGCAGCAGGTCAGGCGATCTCCAACCGTTTCACCTCCAACATCAAAGGCCTGACTCAGGCAGCCCGTAACGCCAACGACGGCATCTCTATGGCGCAGACCGCTGAAGGCGCGCTGAACGAGATCAACACCAACTTACAGCGTGTCCGTGAGCTGACTGTTCAGGCGAAAAACGGCACCAACAGCGCCAGCGACCTGACCTCCCTGCAGGACGAAGTGACCGCACGTGTTGCTGAGATCAACCGTATCGCCAGCCAGACCTCTTTCAACGGCACCAACCTGCTGGACGGCAGCGCAGGTACTGACGGTAAAGTTAGCATCCAGGTTGGTGCAGACGATGGCCAGACCATCACCCTGGATCTGTCTGGCGCGAAAGCCGATGCCACCACCCTGGGTGTGAATGCCATTGACCTGACCTCTATGGATGACACCGACACTACCCTGGCAACCATTGACGATGCTATCAGCACCGTTGACAAAGCACGTAGTGGCCTGGGTGCGGTACAGAACCGTTTCGACTCCACCATCAACAACCTGAACAACACCGTGACCAACCTGAGCGCCGCGCAGTCCCGTATTCAGGATGCTGACTACGCGACCGAAGTCTCCAACATGAGCCGCGCGCAGATCCTGCAACAGGCTGGCACCTCCGTGCTGTCTCAGGCGAACCAGGTTCCGCAGAACGTCCTGTCCCTGCTGCGTTAATCGCTTAGCCGGACCTGACAAGACCCCGCCTCGGCGGGGTTTATTTTGGGTGGTGCTCCGCCTTAAGTTAAATTTTTTTCATCATTGCGTTGTTTGGCGGTGAATGTCGTGTAAAGTAACGCCGGCGATTAAGAATTATCTTAAGGCATCTTGGAAAAGCCTGTCGGACAACCCACAAATAGCCGCCTTTTTTGCGGTTTGTTCCACCGATTACTTCGCACCGGCATAGGGATAATGCATACAGACCCTCAATTTGCCAGGTTTCGACAGTGAGCGATCTGTATACCGCCGAAGGCGTAATCGACAAAAATTCTCTGTGGCAGCGCTATGTTCCGCTGGTCCGCCATGAAGCCCTGCGCCTGCAGGTGCGGCTGCCGGCCAGTGTCGAGCTGGATGACCTGCTGCAAGCGGGTGGGATCGGGCTGCTTAACGCAGTGGAACGCTACGACGCGCTACAGGGGACGGCTTTCACCACCTATGCGGTGCAACGCATCCGCGGGGCCATGCTGGACGAACTGCGCAGCCGTGACTGGGCGCCGCGCAGCGTACGGCGCAATGCACGGGAAGTGCAGGTGGCCATGCAGCAGGCAGAGCAGCAGCTCGGCCGGCCGCCGACGGAGGGGGAGGTGGCCCACGCGTTGTCCATCCCGTTGGAGGAGTACCGTCAGATCCTGATGGACACCAACAACAGCCAACTCTTCTCTTACGACGAGTGGCGCGAGGAGCACGGCGACAGCGCCGATGCGCTAATGGAGGGGCATGAGGAGAGCAATCCGCTGCACCACCTGATGGAGGGCAATCTGCGCCAGCGGGTGATGGACGCGATTGAGGCCCTGCCCGAGCGCGAAAAAATGGTGTTAACACTGTATTACCAGGAAGAGCTGAACCTGAAGGAGATCGGGGCTGTGCTTGAGGTCGGGGAGTCCCGCGTCAGCCAGCTGCACAGTCAGGCTATCAAGCGCTTGCGAGCCAGACTTAACGCCGATCATTAAGCGCCGCCTGCCCAACAGGTCTGCGCCCTCGGAGTTCCGCCCCTTAAAAGCAACACATTAGCGGAATTTTATATGCCAGGTACATCTGTTAAAAAACGGCCGTTGAGCCGTTACCTTAAAGACTACAAACACAGCCAGACTCACTGCTCCCAATGCGCCAAGCACCTTGACCGGATGGCGCTGGTCTTCCGTGGGCAGATCATCAATAAAGAAGCCATCGCCGGTATGGACCAGCTGATCGACGATCAGGTGTGGCTGAAGCTACAGGACGAGCTGATGGCGCTGTGCCGCTTTTGCAGCGAGATCTCCTGCAACAGCAACCCGGAGTATTTCGACATCAAGGCCTTCAAGCAGTATCTGTTTGAGCAGACCGAGATGAGCCACAGCACGGTGCGCGAGTACGTGGTGCGCCTGCGCCGCCTCGACGAGATGCTGATTGCCCGCAACTACCCGCGCGAGCGCATCAGCGGTGACAGCATCCATCAGCGGATCATTGAGGACTTGCCGGACGCTGGCCACAACAACTACCGCATCGCCCTGCGCAAATATGACCAGTACCTCGCGTGGCAGAGCCAGCCGCGCTGACCACTTAAGGCCCGGCCACCCCAGCCGGGCCTTTCATTTGTGCCGCTAATGGGTGTAATCGGCCAAATCAATCACGATTGCGTCCTGCAACGGGTGATTGTTACAGAAACATCTGCTAGATCTATAGGTTGTATCTCGACACTTTCCTAAGGGGAACCGGGTGAGCAACCTCTCCACACCATCTTACCGTTATCTGAGTGACCAACTGGCCGCCGTGCCGCGCCTTGATCTGGTCGGCCCCGCCACGCCGCTGGAGCGGCTCGACCGCCTCTCGGACTATCTGGGCCATGAGATCTACATCAAGCGCGACGACACCACGCCGATGGCGCTGGGCGGCAACAAGCTGCGCAAGCTGGAGTTTCTGGCCGCTGACGCGCTGCGTGAGGGGGCTGACACGCTGGTGACCGCCGGTGCCATTCAGTCCAACCATGTGCGCCAGACGGCGGCGGTGGCCGCGCGCCTCGGCCTGCACTGCGTGGCGCTGCTGGAGAACCCGTTTGCCGCGGGCGGCTACCAGCCCGGCGACAACTACCTCGCCAACGGCAACCGTCGGCTGCTCGATCTCTTCAACACTGAAGTGGTGATGTGCGACGCGCTGCATGACCCGCAGGCGCAGTTGCGGGACGAGGCGGAGCGGCTGGAGGCGCAGGGCTTCCGCCCCTACGTCATCCCGGTGGGCGGCTCCAACGACCTCGGCGGGCTGGGCTATGTGCAGTGTGCGCTGGAGATTGCCGACCAAGGGCAGCAGGTGGCGTTTGGCAGCGTGGTGGTGGCCTCCGGCAGCGCCGGTACGCACGCTGGGCTGGCGGTGGGCCTGCAACAATTGATGCCGGAGACGGCGCTGATTGGCGTGACGGTCTCGCGCAAGGCGCAGGATCAGCGCCCCAAGGTGGAGGCACTGCAACAGGCGATCGCCGCCCGGCTGGGGCTGACGGACGCGCCCGCGCCGATCACCCTGTGGGACGAGTACTTCGCGCCGCAGTATGGCGAGCCGAACGAGGAGGGGATGGCGGCGATCAAGCTGCTCGCCTCGCAGGAGGGGATTCTGCTGGACCCGGTCTACAGCGGCAAGGCGATGGCCGGGCTGATTGATGGTCTGGCGCGCCAGCGCTTTGCCAGCGGGCCGATTCTGTTTGTGCATACCGGCGGCGCGCCAGCGCTGTTTGCCTATCCACCGGCGGTATGACAGGCTCGCTTATGCCATTCAGGACTAAGGATAAGGTGATTCATTCCTGTTAACCGGGACACCAAATGATAACATCCTGAAAATAATAAACTGATTGATAAGGGGTACGTATGGGTTTTTCCGCATTTCGTCGCAACCTGCTGTTGGGTATGGTGGCTGTCACACTGACCGGTGGCGTGGTGAGCAACACCCTCGCCGCTGACCTGCTGGACAAGGTCAAGCAGCGCGGATCGCTGGTGGTCGGGCTGGAGGGGACTTACCCGCCATTCAGCTTCCAGGGTGAAGATGGCAAGCTGACCGGTTTTGAGGTGGAGTTCGCCCAGTCGCTGGCGCAGCATCTGGGCGTGCAGGCCAAGCTGTCGCCGACCAAATGGGACGGTATGCTGGCCTCACTGGACTCTGGCCGCATCGACGTGGTGATCAATCAGGTCACGATTTCCGACGAGCGCAAGAAGAAGTACGACTTCTCCACCCCGTACACCATTTCGGGCATCCAGACGCTGACCAAAAAGGGCAGCGAGGGCGGCATCACCAAGCCTGAGGATCTGGGTGGCAAGAAAGTGGGCGTGGGTCTGGGCAGCAACTACGAGCAGTGGCTGCGTGAGAACGTGAAGGGCGTGGACATCCGTACCTATGATGATGATCCGACCAAATATCAGGATCTGCGCTTTGGCCGCGTTGACGCCATTCTGGTAGACCGTCTGGCGGCGCTGGATCTGGTGAAGAAGACCGGCAACACCATGGCGGTGGCAGGCCCGGCCTTCTCCCGTCTGGAGTCGGGCGTGGCGCTGCGCAAGAACAACCCGCAGCTGCTGGCCGCCATTGACAAGGCCATTGCTGACATGCAGCAGGATGGCTCCCTGAGCAAAATCTCCGAGAAGTGGTTCGGCGCTGACGTCACCAAGTAACCCCCGCGCCGGCGAGCGATCGCCGGCCCGTTTTCCACCTCCGGCGCGCTGCGCCGTCAGGGTCTGCACATATGCAAGAAAGTCTTCAACTGGTGCTGGATTCCGCACCTTTTTTATTGAAGGGTACTCTGTTCACCCTTCAGCTGAGTATCGGCGGCATGGCCTTTGGTCTGGCGCTGGGCTTTTTGCTGGCGCTGATGCGCCTCTCCCGCTTCTGGCCGCTGGCCTGGCTGTCACGCATCTACGTCTCCATCTTCCGTGGCACCCCGCTGATCGCCCAGCTGTTCATGATCTACTACGGCCTGCCGCAGTTCGGCATTGAGCTGGACCCGATTCCGGCGGCGCTGATTGGCCTGTCGCTCAATACCGCCGCTTACACCTCCGAGACGCTGCGCGCCGCCATCTCCTCGATTGAGAAGGGGCAGTGGGAGGCCGCCGCCAGCATCGGCATGACGCCGTGGCAAACCCTGCGCCGGGTGATCCTGCCGCAGGCGGCGCGCACCGCCTTGCCGCCGCTCGGCAACAGCTTCATCAGTCTGGTGAAGGACACCTCGCTGGCCGCCACCATCCAGGTGCCGGAGCTGTTCCGTCAGGCGCAGCTGATCACCTCGCGCACCTTTGAGGTGTTCACCATGTATCTGGCCGCCTCCCTGATCTACTGGGTGCTGGCCACCGTGCTTTCGGCCTTGCAGAACCGCCTTGAGGCCCGCGCCAACCGACAGGATCAGGAGTAACCATGAGTGCCATTGATGTCAAAAACCTGACCAAGGCCTTCAAGGGCAATACGGTACTGCACGGGATCGACCTGTCAGTCAACGCCGGTGAAGTGGTGGCGATCATCGGGCCGAGTGGCTCGGGCAAAACCACGCTGCTGCGCAGCATCAACCTGCTGGAGACGCCGGATGGCGGCACCATCCAGGTGGGCAACATCACCATCGACGGCAGTCAGCCCCTGAGCCGCCAGAAGGCGCAGGTGCGCGCGCTGCGCCAGCAGGTGGGCTTCGTGTTCCAGAACTTCAACCTGTTCCCGCACCGTTCGGTGCTGGAGAACATCATTGAGGGGCCGGTGATTGTGAAGGGCGAGAAGCGCGCCGAGGCGGAGCAGCGGGCGCGTGAATTGCTGGCGAAAGTGGGGCTGAGCGGCAAGGAGAGCGCCTACCCACGCCGCCTCTCCGGCGGCCAGCAGCAGCGGGTGGCCATCGCCCGCGCGCTGGCGATGCGCCCGGAGGTGATTCTGTTTGATGAGCCAACCTCGGCGCTTGACCCGGAGCTGGTGGGCGAGGTGCTGAACACCATCCGCGCGCTGGCGCAGGAGCACCGCACCATGGTGATCGTCACCCATGAGATGAGCTTTGCCCGCGACGTGGCGGATCGTGCCATCTTTATGGACAACGGCCGCATTGTTGAGCAGGGGCCGGCCAAGGCGCTGTTTACTCATCCGCAGCAGGCGCGCACCCGCCAGTTCCTCGACAAGTTCCTGAACTCGTAACGCCCGGCGAAAAAAAAGGGGAACCCAGTGGGTTCCCCTTTTTATTGGCTAATGGTTGGCTTAGCCGATGGTCATCAGGTTGGCGTTGCCGCCCGCCGCCGCGGTGTTGACGGAGAGCGAACGCTCCAGCAACAGGCGCTCCAGCAGCAGGTGGGTCTCGCCACGGGCGAAGCCCTGCACCGAGACAATCGCGCCAGCGCGTTTCGCCACATGCTCGCACAGGGCGCGCAGCTGGTCAGAGTCGCCGTGGTAGATCACCGCGTCATAGGCCGCGTTGTCCGACTGCCACTCTGGCGTAAAGTCGATACGCGCCCGCACCTCAGCTGGCAGGCGGCCAAACAGCGCACGCTGCATCTCACCCTCCGGCCACAGCGCACGGCTGCCCACCGCCAGCACGCCCGCCAGTTGCGTCCAGGCGTCGTTCTCATCTTCCGCCAGACAGAGCACATGCTCGCGCGGCATCAGGGCGTAGGTGTTGCGCTCGCCCGTCGGGCCGGGCAGGGTGCGCACGGTGCCACCCTGCGCCCACTCGGCGTAGTGCTGGCAGAGTGCCGCCAGCGGCGCCATCTGCTGGCCCTGCGCCCAGGCTTGCAGCGCCTGCAATGGGGCCTGCAACGGCGCGCGGGCGCTGCTGTCGAGGGCCAGTTGCTGATCCTGACGCGACAGGGTGCGGTGCACCGCGTCGTCCGGACGGCTGGAGAGCAGGCGGTAGAGGTAGAGCGGGCCGCCCGCCTTCGGGCCAGTGCCGGAGAGGCCCTCGCCACCGAACGGCTGCACGCCGACCACCGCGCCCACCATGTTGCGGTTGACGTAGAGGTTACCCACCTTCGCCTTGCTGGTGACGCGGGCGATGGTCTCGTCGATGCGGGTGTGCACGCCGAGCGTCAGGCCATAACCGGCGGCGTTGATCTGGTCGATCAGGCCGTCGAGGTTCTGGCGGGAGTAGCGCACCACGTGCAGCACTGGGCCAAAGATCTCGCGCTTCAGCTCATCAAAGCTCTCTAGCTCAATCAGCGTCGGCTTGACGAAGGTGCCAGTTGGCCACTCCTTCTCATCCTGCGCATTGGCGCGCGCCGCCTGATAGACCTTGCGGCCCTTGGCGCGCATCGCGTTGATGTGCTTCTCGATGTTGGCCTTGGCCTCGGCATCAATCACCGGGCCGACGTCCGTGGAGAGGCGCTCTGGGTTGCCCATGCGGCACTCGGCCATCGCGCCGCGCAGCATCTCCAGCGTGCGGTCGGCCACTTCGTCCTGCACGCAGAGCACGCGCAGGGCGGAGCAGCGCTGGCCGGCGCTGTCAAAGGCGGAGGCCACCACGTCAGTCACCACCTGCTCGGTCAGCGCCGAGGAGTCAACGATCATCGCGTTCAGGCCGCCGGTTTCGGCGATCAGCGGCGTCGGGCGGCCCTGCGGGTCGAGGCGTCCGGCGATGTTGCGTTGCAGCAGCGCCGCCACTTCGGTGGAGCCGGTGAACATCACGCCGCGCACGCGGGCATCATTCACCAGCGCCGCGCCGACGGTGGCACCGTCACCCGGCAGCAGTTGCAGCACGCCCGCCGGAACGCCGGCCTCGTGCAGCAGCTTCACTGCCAGCATGGCGATCAGCGGGGTCTGCTCCGCCGGTTTCGCCAGCACGCTGTTGCCTGCCGCCAGCGCGGCAGCAATCTGGCCGGTAAAGATTGCCAGCGGGAAGTTCCACGGGCTGATACAGACCACTGGGCCAAGCGGGCGGTGGCTGTCATTGGCAAAGTCCTGCTCAATCAGGCCCGCGTAGTAGTGCAGGAAGTCAACGGCCTCACGCACCTCGGCGATGGCGTTGCTGAAGGTCTTGCCCGCCTCGCGTACCAGTACGCCCAGCAGGTTCTGCATCTGCGCTTCCATCAATTCGGCGGCGCGCACCAGAATGGCGGCACGCTCCTCCGGCGGGGTAGCGAACCAGATCGGGCCAGCGTCAGCAGAGGCGTCCAGCGCGCGGCCAATCTCGGCCGGGGTCGCTTCACGCACGCTGCCGACCACGTCACGCGGCTCGGCCGGGTTGATCACCGGCTGCGCCTCGCCCGCGTCTTTCTCGGCGTCAATCAGCGGCTCGGCCTGCAACGGATGGGCGGCCGTGCTAAGCAGGGCGCTGGAGAGCGAGGCCAGACGGTGTTCGTTGGCCAGATCCAGGCCCGCGGAGTTGACGCGCTCGTCGCCATACAATTCACGCGGCAGCGGAATGCGCGGGTGCGGCAGGCCCATCTGGCCCTCCTGTGCCGCCAGCCCCTCCACGGCGCTCACCGGATCGGCCACCAGCTCCTCCAGCGGCAGGGTGGCGTCCGCGATGCGGTTAACGAACGAGGTGTTGGCCCCGTTCTCCAGCAGGCGGCGCACCAGATAGGCGAGCAGCGTTTCGTGGGTGCCAACCGGCGCATAGATACGGCACGGACGGTTCAGCTTGCCGTCGGCCACCTTGCCCACTACCTGCTCGTACAGCGGTTCGCCCATGCCGTGCAGGCACTGGAACTCATACTGGCCGGGGTAGTAGTTGTTGCCGGCGAGGTGATAGATCGCCGCCAGCGTGTGGGCGTTGTGGGTGGCGAACTGCGGGTAGATCAGGTTCGGCACCGAGAGCAGCTTGCGGGCGCAGGCCAGATAAGAGACGTCGGTGTAGACCTTGCGGGTGTAGACCGGGTAGCCTTCGAGGCCATCCATCTGCGCGCGCTTGATCTCGCTGTCCCAGTAGGCACCCTTCACCAGACGGATCATCAGGCGGCGGCGGCTGCGGTTGGCGAGGTCAATCAGTGAGTCGATAACAAACGGGCAGCGCTTCTGGTAGGCCTGAATCACAAAGCCAATACCATGCCAACCGGCCAGCTGCGGTTCGAAGCAGAGTTTCTCCAGCAGGTCGAGGGAGATCTCCAGACGATCAGCCTCTTCGGCGTCAATGTTGATGCCGATGTCATATTTGCGCGCTTGCAGGGTCAGCGCCAGCAGGCGCGGGTAGAGCTCCTCCATCACGCGCTCATACTGGGCGCGGCTATAGCGCGGGTGCAGCGCCGACAGCTTGATGGAGATGCCGGGGCCTTCATAGATGCCACGGCCATTGGAGGCCTTGCCAATCGCATGGATCGCCTGCTGGTAGGAGGCGAGGTACGCCTGCGCGTCCGCCTCGGTCAGCGCCGCTTCACCCAGCATGTCGTAGGAGTAGCGGAAGCCGCGCTCCTCCAGCTTGCGGGCATTGGCCAGCGCCTCGGCGATGGTCTCGCCGGTCACGAACTGTTCACCCATCAGGCGCATCGCCATGTCTACGCCCTTGCGGATCAGCGGCTCGCCGCTCTTGCCGATGATGCGGTTCAGGGAGCGGGAGAGGTTGGCCTCATTGTGGGTGGAGACCAGACGGCCGGTGAACAGCAGGCCCCAGGTGGCGGCGTTGACGAACAGCGAGGAGCTGCGGCCCACGTGGGAGTGCCAGTTGCCGTTGCTGATTTTGTCACGGATCAGCGCGTCACGCGTCGCCTTGTCCGGGATACGCAGCAGCGCCTCCGCCAGACACATCAGCGCCACGCCCTCTTGTGAGGAGAGGGAGAACTCTTGAAGCAGCCCTTGCACCATGCCGGCGCGCCCACTTGCACCTTTTTGGTGCCTCAGCTTCTCGGCAATGCGATAGGCGAGTTGGTGGGTGGAGTCTGCCAACGCTGCGGGCAGGCGTGCCTGCTCCAGCAACATGGGCACCGCTTCGGTCTCCGGGCGGCGATAGGCAGCGGTGATGGCCGAGCGGGTCACCGACTGCGGCAGGATCTGCTCAGCAAACTCCAGGAAGGGCTGCGGGGCCTCGCTGGTGGGCAGGGCAAATGCCTCTTCACCCTCTTGGCTTGGCGTGCCGGCCGCCGGGAACTCCGGCAGATCCTCGCCACTCTCCAGGCGCGCCAGATAGGTGAAAACTGCCTGTTTGATTAACCAATGCGGCGTGCGATCGATGCGTTGCGCGGCGGTTTTGATGCGATCGCGTGTTGCTTCGTCCAGCTTCACGCCCATAGTGGTAGTGCCCATGCCAACTGACTCCTGTAATTAATGCAACTGCTCTAAGGATATGGTGCACGGGGCAGGGAAGGCCGCCCCGTTTGACGCATATGACAGTAACGCGCGCTGAGCATAGCGCCGCTGACCATCATGTTGCAACTAAGTGCAACCCTGTTTTTGGTTTGTAAAACCATGCAGGATTCATGCCGCTTTTTACCCGAAATTTTGCTAACAAAATAACCAGGCACGAAAATTGCTAGGTTTTAGCCGCCTGCTGTTCGGGCGGCCGGGGAAAAGCGAAGCCCAGGCCCGGTGGGAGAAGGTTCGGGTATCACTGCTGCACTTTTGTTATAGCCTAAGGTGATACCGCGGAACCGCTAGTTAGTACAACCGCTGGTTATTATTTGTGTGATGGAGCGTAAGCTTTATGTTTCTTGAATGTTAAATGACTTGGCGAACGCGACAGACCTCATCTAGGATGGGCCGCGCCCCTGACCCCGGCAGCCATAAAAAGGGCAGGGTCGCAACCCGGATAGTCTGAAAGTTGACAAGGTTATACCCGATACCCCGTTCCGGTATCGCTTATGCCTGGCCGTCGCTCCGGCTGCCGGGAAACATGACAGGGCGTTTCACAGGGGTTACCCAGGTGAATACTCATGACAAAGTACGTGGAGAATCTACATGACAGTAAGTACACCTATGTTGGTGACATTTCTGGTCTATATCCTGGGGATGGTAGTAATTGGGTTGCTGGCCTACCGCCGCACCACAAATTTTGACGACTACATTCTGGGCGGCCGCAGCCTGGGCAGCGTGGTGACCGCGCTCTCCGCCGGTGCCTCTGACATGAGCGGCTGGTTGCTGATGGGCCTGCCGGGTGCCATCTTCATCTCCGGCATCTCGGAGAGCTGGATCGCCATCGGCCTGACGCTGGGCGCTTACCTCAACTGGAAGCTGGTGGCGGGCCGCCTGCGTGTCCACACCGAGGCCAACAACAACGCGTTGACGCTGCCGGACTACTTCACCAGCCGGTTTGAGGATACCAGCAAGCTGCTGCGCATCATCTCGGCACTGGTGATCCTGGTCTTCTTCACCATCTACTGCGCCTCGGGCATTGTGGCCGGTGCCCGCCTGTTCGAGAGCACCTTTGGCATGAGCTATGAGACCGCGCTGTGGGCCGGGGCCGCCGCGACCATCCTCTACACCTTCATCGGTGGCTTTTTGGCCGTGAGCTGGACGGATACCGTGCAGGCGTCGCTGATGATCTTCGCGCTGATCCTGACGCCGGTGTTCGTGATTCTGGCCGTCGGCGGCATTGATAGCTCGATGCTGGTGATTGAGGCGAAAAGCCCGGCCTACGTTGACATGTTCAAGGGGCTGAACCTGGTTGCCATCCTGTCACTGCTGGGCTGGGGTCTGGGCTACTTCGGCCAGCCGCACATTCTGGCACGCTTCATGGCGGCGGACTCACACCACACCATCCGTAATGCGCGCCGCATCAGCATGACCTGGATGATCCTCTGTCTGGCAGGCACCATCGCCGTCGGCTTCTTCGGCATCGCCTACTTCAGCAACAACCCGGCGCAGGCTGGCACCGTGACCGAAAATGGCGAGCGCGTCTTTATCGAGCTGGCGAAAATCCTGTTCAACCCGTGGATTGCCGGTATCCTGCTCTCCGCCATTCTGGCGGCGGTGATGAGTACCTTGAGCTGCCAGCTGCTGGTCTGCTCCAGCGCCATCACGGAAGATCTTTACAAAGCCTTCCTGCGCAAAAATGCTGGCCAGCATGAGCTGGTGTGGGTCGGCCGCCTGATGGTGCTGGTGGTGGCGCTGGTCGCTATCGCGCTGGCCGCCAACCCGGAGAACCGCGTGCTGGGTCTGGTGAGCTACGCCTGGGCTGGCTTCGGTGCGGCATTCGGGCCGGTGATCCTGATCTCGGTGATGTGGTCACGCATGACACGCAACGGCGCACTGGCGGGGATGCTGGTGGGCGCACTGACGGTGATCTTCTGGAAACAGTATGGCTGGCAAGAGCTGTATGAAATTATCCCTGGCTTCCTGTTTGCCTCTGTCGCCATCGTGGTGGTGAGCCTGATGGGCCGCCAGCCCTCCAAGGTGGTCACCGAGCGCTTCCGCGTGGCCGAGGCGGAGTTCAACACCCGCTAAATGATGGGCGCCCAAGCGGTGCCACATCACGCGATTTACCAAGGCCCCCCTGTGGGGCCTTGTGCTTTTCCCGTGGCAACAGTGGCGTGCCTCATCACCGTGCAAATTCTCCCGTCCTCCCCCCTTGCTTTTCTTTTTTTTGGAATGATAATCACTCTCGTTTTCTTTTACCTAACTTTACAGAGCCGCCCTGCCGGGCGTCGCACCCTTGGGGTAAGCCGTGATGTTTGTGCCATTTCTGATTATGTTCCGTGAAGGGCTGGAAGCCGCCTTGATTGTCAGTTTGATTGCTGGCTATCTGGCGCGCACTGGCCGCCGCCGTTGGCTGGGCGTGGTGTGGCTGGGCATTGGGCTGGCCGCGGCGCTCTGTCTGGCGCTGGGCATGGCGATCAACGCCACCACCGGCGAATTTCCGCAGAAGCAGCAGGAGCTGTTTGAGGGGCTGGTGGCGGTGGTCGCGGTGGCGATGCTGACCTACATGGTGTTCTGGATGCGCAAGGCGTCGCGCTCCGTCAAGGGGCAACTGGAGCAGGCGATCGATCAGGCGCTCAGCAAACATGCCAGCAGCCGCGCGCAGGCGTGGGCGCTGGTGGCGATGGTGTTCTTTGCCGTGGCGCGCGAGGGGCTGGAGTCGGTGTTCTTCCTGCTCGCTGCCTTCCAGCAGGATGTCGGCGCGGCGGCACCGGCTGGCGCGCTGCTGGGGCTGGCCTGCGCCATGCTGCTGGGCGCGCTGATCTACTGGGGCGGCGTGCGGCTCAATCTGGCGCGCTTCTTCAAGTGGAGCGGCCTGTTCATCCTGCTGGTGGCCGCCGGGCTGGCCGCTGGCGCGATCCGCGCCTTCCACGAGGCCGGGCTGTGGAATGGTTTCCAGTCGCTGGCCTGGGATCTGAGCGGCGTGCTCTCCACCCACTCGTTGGGCGGCACCCTGCTGGAGGGGATATTTGGTTATCAGGAGTCCCCGACCGTCAGTGAGGTGGTGGTCTACTTCGCCTACCTGATCCCAGCCTTGATCCTCTTCTTTCTGCCTTACCACCGCACGCCGACGGCCACCCGTGGCCGGGCGTAATTTGATGACTTTTTTCAGGGAGTGCCTGTGATGTCCACCTTGTCCCGTTTTGCCCTGCGCCGCGCGCTCAATCTGGCCCTGCTGGCGCTGCCAGCCTGCGCCCTCAGCACCACCGCACTGGCCGCCGACCTGCGTCAGGTCAACGTTACCGTCACCGACAAACAGTGTGAGCCGATGCAGCTCACCGTGCCGGCGGGCAAAACCCAGTTTATCGTGCGCAATGCCAGCCAGAAGGCGCTGGAGTGGGAGATCCTGCAAGGGGTGATGGTGGTGGAGGAGCGCGAGAACATCGCGCCGGGCTTCACCCAGAAGATGACTGCCACCCTCGAGCCGGGCGAGTATGACATGACCTGCGGCCTGCTCAGCAACCCGAAGGGCAAGCTGACGGTCACCGCCGGGGCGGCCGCGGCCAAGCCGGATGCCGCCGCGCTGATTGGCCCGCTCGCCGAGTATAAGGTGTATGTGATGAGCGAGGTGGGGCAACTGGTGATCCAGACGCAGGCCTTCACCGAGGCGGTGAAGCGCGGCGATCTGGCGCAGGCGCGAGCGCTCTATGCACCGACGCGCCAGCACTATGAGCGCATCGAGCCGATTGCCGAGCTGTTCTCTGATCTCGACGGCAGCATCGACGCGCGTGAGGATGACTTTGAGCAGAAGGCGGCAGACCCGGCCTTCACCGGCTTCCACCGTCTGGAGAAGATCCTGTTTGGCGACAACACCACGCAGGGCGGCGCACCCTTCGCCGATCGCCTGCTGGCGGATACCCGCGCGCTGCAAACCCGCATCAGCGAGCTGACCTTCCCGCCCTCCAAGGTGGTGGGTGGCGCGGCCGGGCTGGTGGAGGAGATTGCCGCCAGCAAGATTAGCGGTGAGGAAGATCGCTACAGCCGCACCGACCTGTGGGATTTTCAGGCGAACATTGATGGCGCGCAGAAGATCGTTAACTTGCTGCGCCCGCTGCTGGTGAAGGCCGATCCGGCGCTGCTGGCAAAAATCGACGGTAACTTTGCCAAGGTCGATAGCCTGCTGGCGAAGTACCGCACCAGCAACGGCTTTGCCTCCTATGAGAAGCTCACCGATGCCGACCGCAACGCCATGAAGGGGCCGATCACCGCACTGGCGGAAGATCTCTCCACGCTGCGCGGCGTACTGGGTCTGGATTGAGGCCATCACGATGAGCAAAACCACTGGCGCGGCGGGCGGCGGTTGCCCGTTCGGCGGGCACCAGCCAGCCCGGCGGCGTTTGCTGCTGGGGATGGGGGCGCTGGGCGGCGCGCTGGCGCTCCGTGGCCCGGCGCATGCCGAGCCGCCGGCCGCCCCGGCGTGCTGCCGCCTGACGCGCGTGAGATGCGCCAGCCCTTCTATGGCGCGCACCAGTCCGGCATCCTGACGCCACAGCAGGCGTCAGCGATGCTGGTGGCCTTTGATGTGCTGGCCACCAACCGTGAGGATCTGCGCCGCCTGTTCGCGCTGCTCACCGCGCGTGTTGCCTTCCTCACGCAAGGGGGCGAGGCTCCGGCGGCAGATCCGAAACTGCCGCCCCGGGACTCCGGCATCCTTGGCGCGCGCATCAGCCCGGACAACCTGACGATGACGCTCTCCGTCGGCCACGCGCTGTTTGACGAGCGCTTTGGGCTGGCGGCGCAGAAGCCGCTGCACCTGCAACGGATGACGCGCTTTCCCAACGATTCGCTGGACGCCGCCCAGTGCCACGGCGACCTGTTGTTGCAGATTTGCGCCAACAGCAGCGACACGGTGATCCACGCCCTGCGCGACATCATCAAGCACACGCCGGATCTGCTGGCGGTGCGCTGGCGGCGCGAGGGCTTTATCTCGCCCCATGCGGCGCGCAGCCAGGAGACGCCCATCAATTTGCTCGGCTTCAAGGATGGCACCGCCAACCCCGACACCCGCAACGCGGCGCTGATGGGGCAGGCGATCTGGGTAACGGAGGGGCAGGGCGAACCGGCGTGGGCGGTGGGCGGCAGCTATCAGGCGGTGCGCATCATCCGTTTCCACGTTGAGTCCTGGGATCGCACGCCGTTGCAGGAGCAGGAGGCGATCTTTGGCCGCCACAAGCTCAGCGGCGCGCCGCTCGGCATGGCGCAGGAGCATGACGTGCCCGACTACCGCGCCGACCCGCAGGGGCAGGTGATCCCGCTGGATGCCCATATCCGGCTGGCGAACCCGCGCACGCCGGAGAGTGCCAGCAGCCTGATGCTACGGCGCGGCTACAGCTACTCGCAGGGCATCAGCGCCTCCGGGCAGCTGGAGATGGGGTTGCTGTTCATCTGCTACCAGCACGATCTGGAGCAGGGCTTTTTGGCGGTGCAGCGGCGGCTGAATGGCGAGGCGCTGGAGGAGTATGTACGGCCGATCGGCGGCGGTTACTTCTTCGCGCTGCCCGGGGTGCGCGAGGGGCAAATATTGGGTGAGGCGCTGCTAAAAATGTGACGCCGTTAACAGTTAGCCCCGCTTGAGTAAACCGGTCGCTTAAGGCGGCCTGTTTTATGCATTTCTTACTGGTGAGAGAGGCAGCAGGTTGATTGGAAAGCGCAAAAAATAAGCACTTGACTTATTTGTAGTTAAATATTTACATTGCTGTAACACGGAGTCATAAAGTGTCGTTATACTCAAATTAGTTGCCACCAGCCGGTGGCAGCTAACCGAAAAAGCCGGTGCGGGCGTCACTGCCTGTCCTGACTGCGAGGAGCGCTGATGCGGAAGTCCATGAATGGGCTGTTAGGTTTACCATCAAACACTTTCTCTTTCGTCGTCTCGAGGGCGAATGCCGCGCCACCGCCATTTTCGGCACAACCTCCCACTCTACCAACCAACCAGCATCTCTTGCGTCATACCAAAAATGGAAAATGTTGCCAGCCTGGCAACCTCTCTTCATGGCGCACGCCGTCCCGGCCGGGCCAGCGCCCTGCCAGACAGCCACCCGTCGCCATTGTCATTGGCTAATGCGGTCTTAAAGGGGACCAACCTCATCTGTATGTGAAACCTGTTGTCAGAGTATTCGTCTGCGGTGCTGCACAGCCGCAACGGTAGGTGAAACAAACTGTAAGGTGCCACTATGGGAAGACAGAAAGCAGTGATCAAAGCTCGTCGTGAAGCGAAACGTGTTATCCGGCGCGACGCACGCAGCCACCGGCAGCGTGAGGAGGAGTCGGTAACCTCCCTGGTCCAAATGGGCGGGGTAGAATCCATCGGCATGGCGCGCGACAGTCGGGACACCTCGACCATTGAGGCGCGTACGGAAGCTCAAGGTCATTACTTATCAGCCATAGAGAACAAGCAGCTGATCTTCGCCACGGGCGAGGCTGGCTGTGGGAAAACCTTTATTAGCGCGGCCAAGGCCGCCGAAGCCCTGATTCATAAAGAAGTGGACCGGATCATCGTCACCCGTCCGGTGTTGCAGGCCGATGAAGATCTCGGCTTCCTGCCCGGTGATGTGGCGGAGAAGTTCGCCCCCTATTTCCGCCCGGTGTATGACATCCTGCTGCGCCGCCTTGGCTCATCGTTCATGCAATACTGCCTGCGGCCGGAGATTGGCAAGGTGGAGATCGCCCCGTTTGCCTATATGCGTGGGCGCACCTTCGAGAACGCGGTGGTGATTCTGGATGAGGCGCAGAACGTTACTGCCAGCCAGATGAAGATGTTCCTGACGCGGCTGGGGGAGAATGTCACCGTGATCGTCAACGGCGACATCACCCAGTGTGACCTGCCGCGCGGCGTCAAGTCTGGGCTGAGCGATGCGCTGGAGCGTTTCGAGGAGGATGAGATGATCGGCATTATCCGCTTCACCAAAGAGGACTGCGTACGCTCGGCGCTCTGCCAACGCACGCTCAATGCGTATACCTGACACTCTGTCGGCCTGCCCGGCAGGCCGTAACCCCAACAGACCCTGATAGCAAGGCCGCACTGCGCGGCCTTTTTTTATTACAGCATGATCACCATCAGGTAGGCGAGGAACAGCGCCAGGTGGGCGGTGCCGTTCAGCACATTGGTGCGGCCGGTGGAGAAGGAGACTTGGCAGAGCATCAATACCGCCAGCATCACCACGATGTGCGGCCCCTCCAGCCCAAAGATGAGCCGCTGGCCGGTCAGGGTGGCAATCAGCGTCACCGCCGGTACTGTCAGGGAGATGGTCGCCAGCACCGAGCCGAAGAACAGGTTCATCGCCCGCTGCACCTGATTATTGAGTACCGCCCGCAGCGCGCCCAGCCCCTCCGGTGAGAGGATCAGCAGCGCCACCAAAAAGCCGGTGAACTGCGCCGGTGCGTTGAGCGTCTGCAACAGGTTCTCGAGCGGCGTGGCGTTGACCTTAGTCACGGCAATCACCGCCACCAGATGCACCACCAGCCAGACTGCGTGCCACAGGCTGCTGTGCGCCGAGGGCTTGCCGTGGTGCGGGTCATCCCCCTCATCCTCATGCTCATAGACAAACAGGCTCTGGTGGGTCTTGGTCTGGATCAGCAGGAACACGCCATACATCGCCGCGGAGATGCCCGCCACCAGCAGCGCCTGTGTGGTGTTGTAGTTGCCCTCCGGCAGTACCGCCGGCAGCACCAGCACAATGATCGCCAGTGGGAAGATGGCCATCAGGTACTGCTTGATGCCGCCCAGATTGACATACTGGGTCGCGAACTTGCGCCCGCCGAGCAGCAGCGAGACGCCCACCAGCCCGCTGGTGACGATCATCAGGATGGAGAAGAGGGTGTCACGCATCAGCGCCGGGGCGGCATCGCCGGTCGCCATCAGCGCCGAGATGAGGCTGACCTCCAGAATCACCACCGACAGGCTGAGGATCAGCGAGCCATACGGCTCGCCCAGCCGGTGCGCCAGCACATCCGCGTGGCGCACCACGCTAAAGGCGCTGGCAAGGATGCCGACCAGCGCCACCAAATTGATGCCGGCCAGCGCGGGCAGGGCGGTGGTATTTCCCCAGAGGGTAAGGATACCGAGGGCGAGCAGCGGCAGCAGCAGGGAGTACTCGCTGTGGCGGGTTTTGGCGCGGGCCGGTGGGGCGGTCGACGTCATGGTTCTCATGCTCCTTTTCAATGTTGCCGGGGCAAAGGGATGATGCAGTAACGGGGTGCCGTGGCGCTAAGTATAGCCCCGGCCTAGGAAAACAGCGTTACAGTAACAAAGTATGTCAGGCTTTTGGGCGAATTTACCTAATTTTACCGCGTTGGTTTTTTTTCATTTATCGAGTCCTGATTACCCCATGTTTAATCGCCGTTTAAGGAGGGTATGCCTGTGAGTGCTTGCTTTTGTCTTCCAAGCCATGCCTTGCTACGCAACCCTCGCCAAAGGATTTATGCTTTTTTGCCATGTGGCGCAGTAAAAACGGGGATCATGAGAAAAAAGGTGGGTTTCAGCATACCCACAAGTGATGTTCTACACTTGAAACGATGCCAGCCACTGGCTGGCCCCTTGTGATACTGGAACAGGAGGAGCCTGATGCCATTTAAATCCCGTACCGATCTGCCAGACAACGTGCGCCACGTGCTGCCGCCCCATGCGCAGGATATCTATAAAGAGGCGTTCAACAGCGCCTGGGACCAATACAAGGACAAGGATGACCGGCGCGGCGATGACACGCGCGAAGAGACAGCCCACAAAGTGGCGTGGGCTGCGGTAAAGCATGATTATGAGAAAGGGGATGACGACCGCTGGCATCCCAAAAAGCATTAAACCCACGCTTTCAACCGGCAGGGCGGGGTTCCTGACCCTGCCTACCATTTCTGCCAGACTCCTGCGTGTTCCTTAGAGAAAACATTCAGCCATCACCGATTCCTCTGATAGGCCCATGTGATTGGTATCGGTTCCATCTGGCTTTTCAACGGCTTTGTTATCCCACAATCGTACTATTGTCATAATTTTTTGTGCTGTGATTTGTCGCCAGCTTGATTGACGGGCGAGAAACGCATAAGGTTTATCCTAATTAGCCCGGTCAATCGAAGGGATTACCTTATTCGTCAGGCTGATAAATGTATAAGCAAGGTCGTAAGAGAGGAGGGCAGCCACAGGTGTTAACGCGAGATTTTCTACAGAAGGCGGATTGTAAGACGGCTTTCGGGACGATTGAGGAGGCGCTGCTGCTCTCACCGGAGCAGCGTCTGGCGTCGTTGCGTTGTACCCTCTCGCGTCGGCCGGACAACAGCCCGGTATGGATTTTTGGCTACGGCTCGCTGATGTGGAACCCGATTTTTGATTCTGAGGAAGTGCGGCGCGCGACACTGAACGGTTGGCACCGGGCTTTCTGCCTGCGGCTGACGGCCGGTCGCGGCACCGCCGCCCAGCCGGGCCGGATGCTGGCATTGAAGGAGGGCGGCAGCACCACCGGTCTGGCCTTCCGCCTCCCCGAGGAGAAGCTGGAAGAGGAGCTGGAGCTGTTGTGGAAGCGCGAGATGGTGACTGGCTGCTACGTGCCGACCTGGTGCGAGCTGGTGTTGGAGGATGGCAGTCGCGTGACGGCGCTGGTGTTCGTGATGGACGCCGCCCACCCGCTGTTTGAGGCCGATACCCGCTCCCAAGTGATCGCCCCACTGATCGCCCGCGCCCACGGCCCGCTTGGCACCAACGCCCAGTACCTCTATGCGCTGGAGCAGGAGCTGAAGAAGCACAATATGCAGGACGAGTGCCTGCGCGAGCTGGTGGATCATGTGCGCCTGTTGCAGCAGGATGCGGCGAATAGTGAGGATGTGCCCCAGGTGGGGCAAGCGTAGGGGGCAGGCATTGCGATTGCCTGTGACCTCGCTAGGCCGGAGGCGGGTTGCGGTTGTTTGGGTTCCTTTTTCTGCTTTGGCTTTCGTGGTTATTTTTGGCCTCGCTGGGGCCGGAGCAGGGTTTCGGTTGTTCAGGTTCCTTTGTCTACCTGAGCCTCGGCGCCTCAACCGAGCAGGGCCTGCCGGCGCGCCGGCCCTGCACCCGCGCGCTTTGGGGGGAATGGCTAATCATTGCCCGCTCTCGCGGGTGACCCTCGCTGCGTCTCCGGGCTTTCGGGCCGGGCCAGACGCGCTCCCGGCGCGGCTGGCCCTTTCGCTGGCGTCCTGCCCACTCACCCGGCCCTGCGCCTCCACTCGGCAATGATTTAACGCCCTCACCATTGTGCAAATGCTTGGCTGTGTGAGGGGATGATTTAGGCATCGTGGTTGCCAGTGGCTCCGCTAGGCCGGAGACTGGTTTCGGTTGTTTGGGTTCCTCTGTCTACCTGTACACCTGCGCCTCAACCGAGCAGGGCCTGCCGGCGCGCCGGCTCTGCACCCGCGCGCGTTGGGGTGAAATGGCTAATCATTGCCCGCTCTCGCGGGTGACCCTCGCTACGTCTCCGGGCTTGCGGGCCGGCCCAGACGCGCTCCCGGCGCGGCTGGCCCTTTCGCGGGCGTCCTGCCCGCTCACCCGGCCCTGCGACTCCACTCGGCAATGATTTAACGCCCCCACCGTTTCTGCAAATTCTTGGTTATGTGAGGAAAGAGTAGGGAGGGTGATTTTTATTTGTGGGGTGTTGTGGGTAGGGCTTGCTGTTGCCTGTTGCCGTGTTTAGGCCGGAGCAGGATTTCGGTTGTTTGGGTTCCTTTTTTGCTTTGGCTTCAGAGCCTCAACCGAGCAGGGCCTGCCGGCGCGCCGGCCCTGCACCCGCGCGCGTTGGGGTGGAATGGCTAATCATTGCCCGCTCTCGCGGGTGACCCTCGCTGCGTCTCCGGGCTTGCGGGCCGGCCCAGACGCGCTCCCGGCGCGGCTGGCCCTTTCGCGGGCGTCCTGCCCGCTCACCCGGCCCTGCGACTTCACTCGGCAATGATTTAACGCCCCCACCGTTTCTGCAAATGCTTGGCTATGTGAGGAAGGAATAGGGGAGTTCGTTATATATGTGGAGTATCGCGGGAGCATTATTATTGCCTGTGGTCTCGTCAGGCCGGAGAGGGGTTTCGGTTGTTCAAGTTCCTTTGTCTACCTGAGCCTCGGCGCCTCAACCGAGCAGGGCCTGCCGGCGCGCCGGCCCTGCACCCGCGCGCTCTGGGGTGCCTCGGCTAATCATTGCCCGCTCTCGCGGGTGACCCTCGCTGCGTCTCCGGGCTTGCGGGCCGGCCCAGACGCGCTCCCGGCGCGGCTGGCCCTTTCGCGGGCGTCCTGCCCGCTCACCCGGCCCTGCGACTTCACTCGGCAATGATTAACGCCCCCCACCGTTTTTGCAAATGCTTGGCTATGTGAGGAAATAGTTGGGGGGATTTTTATTTGTGAGGTGTCGTGGGTAGGGCTTGCTGTTGCCTGTTGCCGCGTTTAGGCCGGAGCAGGGTTTCGGTTGTTTGGGTTCCTTTTTCTGCCTGTGCGCCTGCGCCTCAACCGAGCAGGGCCTGCCGGCGCGCCGGCCCTGCACCACGCGGGCGTGTTTAACCTTCGGTTTGTCTTTTTAGTATTTTTTGCTTTAGCTTCTTTGATGATTTGCGACCTCGCTTAGGCCGGAGACTGGTTTCGGTTGTTTGGGTTCCTTTTTCTACCCGTACGCCTGCGCCTCAACCGAGCAGGGCCTGCCGGCGCGCCGGCCCTGCACCCGCGCGCTTTTGGGTGGAATGGCTAATCATTGCCCGCTCTCGCGGGTGACCCTCGCTACGTCTCCGGGCTTGCGGGCCGGCCCAGACGCGCTCCCGGCGCGGCTGGCCCTTTCGCGGGCGTCCTGCCCGCTCACCCGGCCCTGCGACTCCACTCGGCAATGATTTAACGCCCCCACCGTTTCTGCAAATTCTTGGTTATGTGAGGAAAGAGTAGGGAGGGTGATTTTTATTTGTGGGGTGTTGTGGGTAGGGCTTGCTGTTGCCTGTGGCCGCGCTAGGCCGGAGCAGGGTTTCGGTTGTTTGGGTTCCTCTTTCTACCTGTGCTTCAGAGCCTCAACCGAGCAGGGCCTGCCGGCGCGGCTGGCCCTTTCGCGGGCGTCCTGCCCGCTCACCCGGCCCTGCGACTTCACTCGGCAATGATTAACGCCTTCACCATTTCTGCCAATGCTTGGCTATGTAAGGAAATAGTTGGGGGTATTAAGACGAAAGATTCGACGCCGATAGAGCGCTTTTCACTTATGGACATATCCTTGGATCAAGCCCAACGCGAGTTACATTCAAATATCACGTAGCCATAGCAAGGTACTTTATTGAATCCAAGAGGCTTAATTAAGTCCATATGCTGCCCTGATGCTTTATCCGCACAAGGGATAGCTCATTTATCGCGGTTACCATCAATCAGGTATCAGGATTAGCGATCCGCTTTGTGCCAAAAGCGGACACGACCAACAACAGATGTAGTTACAAATAAGGATTCAGGTGCTGTTTTCAACTGCGGCTAAATATCAGCTTCAATCCCGCAATCGCGAAGCAGCAGGCTAATAACGCATCAAGCCCGCGGCGAATACGACGATAAAATGCGCTCATTAATGGCGTCGAGAATAGCAGCGCGTAGCCGCAAAATACCGCCACGCAAATAGCCGCACAGCCGAAAACGATCATGGGTAGAGCAGAGGCTGTCGCACCGGGCTTAAGAGCTACGGACATGATCGCCACCCAGGTAAGAATCGCTTTCGGATTGCCGACATGCATCAGGATACCCTGCCGGAAAATTTTGCCATATGCGACGCTTTTGTCCTGTGATTTACACACGCTGCCGCCAGAGCGGGAAAGCGCAGATTTACCCGCTTTGCCTGCCAGCCATAACAGATACAACCCACCGCCGACTTTTAACACGATCAGCAACTGCGCAAAAGTTGCTAGAACGGTTAACACGCCGCAGGCCGCCAGAAGCGCCCACATCATCGAACCGCCGATGACACCACCTGCCAGAGCCAAAGCTGCACCGCGGCCCTTATTCATGGCCGTACCCATAATAGCCATATTACTTGGCCCTGGACTGGCTGTTGCGACAAAATAAGTGGTGTAAATCAGAATCAATTCATGCGAAAGCGCCATGCTTACCTCTACGGTGGGGTTGTCCTTTGTTTCAGTTATATCGAATCGCGCAAAAATTTACTATGTGTCATTGCTTATTCTAGCGATGATCACGTTATCGAAATGTCCTCTTCTCGCTCATAGCGGACATTGACCTGCTTGTTAGTCCGCTCTGTGCCAGAAGCGGACGTTTACTGGCATCGTCTAGAGGCCATCAATGAAGAATATTGCGCTATCGCAATTCTTGACCGTTCATTCCATAATTGCTAAGGTGACTGCTGTGTTTATTGCGGGAGAGCCTAATGGCAGGCAGACCGAGAGAATTTGATGACCAGCTTGTGATACAGGCTGCTATGGATACGTTCTGGCGAAACGGCTTTGAAGCGACATCCGCTCAGGCACTCGTTGAGAGTACAGGGCTGGGTCGTGGAAGCCTGTATGCGGCTTTCGGTAACAAAGAAAACCTCTACCATGAAGCCCTGCGCCGCTATCACAGCTCAAGTATTGAGTTTCACGAGGCTGTATTCAGCCAGGCCGGTAGCGTTAAGGACAGGTTACGCAGTCTGCTTGAAAAAGGTATTGAGCTGGATTTCAGCAACATCGAGCGAAACGGCTGTATGGCAATATTCTCTCCCCTGGAAAGAGCCGCTAAAGATAAAACCGTTGAAGAACTCAGCCGCAGTTATATCAAAAAGCTTGAGGCAATGTTCATCAGGCTTTTCGCCGCCGGGATTGCTGCCGGGGAGTTTCAGGCCGACCGGCAGCCTGAAGTTATGGCTAAGGCATTTATGTGCGCATATTTTGGTTTCCGGGTGTTCGGCAGAGTTGTGCATGAACCTGAGTATCAACGGGATGCAATCGAAGCGTTAATAATGAGCATTTAGTTTAAAGGCCACCCGGCCTTTTTATTTACCTAATTCTTGAATGATCGTTACAGTATGTATGGGAGAATGTTAATGTCTGAAGATTTAAACAAGAGTCAGCTGATTACTGCCCATTACTGTGAGAAAGATCGACCAGAAAACATTATATGGAACGCGCAAATAGAAGGGCTTCTCAGCCATCGTTCCATCAGGAGTTTTTCACAGCAAGCACTGCCAGAATACTGGTTTGAGACGCTTGTTGCAGCCGCCCAGTCAGCTTCAACATCCTCAAATCTGCAGCAATGGAGCGTGGTAGCAGTTTCAGATCCTGCGCTTAAGGCTCAGGTCAGAAAGCTCTCCGCGGGAGACAAAGGTTTGGCAAACAGATACATAGAAGAGGCTCCTGCGATACTTCTCTGGATTGCAGACCTGTCGCGAAATCATGATATGACCGTCTCCGATGGTCTTTCTCCGGGAGTGCATGACTACCTTGATTCATTTGTTATGGCAACAGTTGATGCCGCACTGGCTTCACAGAATGCAACGGTGGCAGCTGAGTCAATCGGACTGGGTACGGTTTATATAGGTGCGACACGCAATAAGGCTAAAGAGCTGGCTGAGCTTATCCAGCTTCCGGCTCACAGCTACGTCGTATGCGGCCTGGTCGTCGGATGGCCTGCGACTGACAGCGATGCAGCTATCCGTCCGCGCCTGCCTCAAAGTGTTGTAGCGCATCATAATCTTTACAGCACTTGTGACTTTGACGCTCATGTTAAAAGTTATGAAGAGGCATTCCATGTGTTCCGTGAAGGCCTGGGCATGAAGGACAAAACCTGGAAACAGGCAGTTCAGAGCGCAGCTACCAGTCTGGATTATATGGATGGGCGTCAGAATCTCCGCGCGACTCTTGAAGGACGTGGGTTCGGTTTTAAGTAAGAGCTTTAGGCGGCTGTATATGGAATCACAGCCGCAAAATTGCCAATATCCTCGTATCCCAGCCTAATGCTTTGAACGTCCGCTCCTCGCTCAAAGCGGACTTTGCCGCGCGTACACGGGAAGATGACAGTCTTAACCTCTGACTCCCGCTGTACAAAGAACCCGCTGCGCTCGTCAGCCTGATGGAAGCACGCGGTTGGCTTACTTGACCGGGGACAGGCTTTTATCTTTCGGAGCCACGGCATGCTATCCACCTGACGTCCGGTTCACTCAGTGATGAACAGTCAGCGGCCCTGACTCAGAACCTGGCCGATGCGCATACTGGCTGCGACAGTCATCGTGGCAGGCCTCATCATGATGAAACTCGCGTCCTGACGGACTAAAGCTGTCAGAAAGAAGTGGCGGGCAGCCGCCATTTCTTTCTCAGCGCGCCCGTTCGTTCACTGTCATGGTAAAAACCAGCAAGCTGCCGCCTGAGCAGGCATAGCTGTGCCGCTCGTCCGTCCGGGCAATTGCCGAACAGCCCTCCGTGATAACAACGCTTTCCTCTCCCACGGTCAGATGCAGGGAACCCTGTACCACGTGCAGAAGCTCGTTTGTGCCCGGAGTGTGTCCTGCGGCTTCAAAAATCTCGCCGGGGTGCATTTCCCATTCCCAAAGCTCAACCATGTCAGGACCGCTTGTGCCGGCCAGCAGGCGCGCGCTGCCTCCATGCTCTCCGTGCCATAGGCAGGGGATGTTTTCCGCAGGAATAACGTGCACGCTCGGGCTGCTTGCCACGTTAACGATGTCGGCTACTGAAACGCCCATGGCCGATGCCAGTCTGCAGAGCAACGCAATGCTGGGATTGGCCCTGCAGGCTTCAATTTCCACCAGCATACCCTTGCTCACGCCCGCCTGCCGCGACAGCTCGTCCAGCGACATTTTCTTCTGGCTGCGATACTGCCTGACGGCAGCCGAGAGGGCCTCATTAACCACGGATGCATCCGCACCCGTGCCGGTCGATATATTGACTTTTTTGTTCACTGGTCATTATCATGTATTAAAATGGTCATTACAGGATTATCCAATGTTCACAGTACATCCGTCAATCAGCCCTGACATCGCAAAGTTGGCGCCAGGTTTTCGCGCACTGAGCATCAGCGTGGCTGCCGCCCCGGTCGTTAATGCCAGCGTCGGTGAGGCTGCGCTACACAGGGCGTGTGAAGATGTTCTCGCCGGTCAGCCGGACTGGGCGGACGCCCATCTGAATGCCTGGTCAGAGGTCTTTCGCGCCTTCGGGGCAAAGCCAAAACGCACGCCCTGCTCGGCAGAGGCCCTGCGCAAACGCGTACTGCGCGACGGCTTCATGGCGGCCCTTGATCCGGTGGTAGACCTGTATAACGCAGTAAGCCTGCGCTACGCCGTCCCTGTTGGCGGTGAAAATGGGGATGCATATCGCGGCAGCCCCCGACTGATGGTAGCCAGCGGCAACGAACCGTTTGATACGATGAAAGAGGGGCTGGAAGCGACTGAATATCCGGACGCCGGAGAAGTCGTGTGGTGCGATGACACAGGCGTCACTTGTCGTCGCTGGAACTGGCGACAGGGTGTGCGGACCCGCCTGAGTGCGTCAGATAAACATATGTGGTTCATCCTGGAAAGTCTGCCTGAAATGCCGCTCGACGCCCTGCACGAAGCTGGAAAAATGCTGACGGATGGGCTTGAAGAAATGATGCCAGGCCTGCAGTACAACGTGGCGCTTATCGAAGCATTCTGATACCGGTCTTTACTCCGGCTGATATCTTTTTATCGGCCTGTCCTGGGCGGACGCGGCAGCGGCTCGCCCCTCAATTCTAACTCGCTGCGTCTCCGGGCTTGCGGGCCGGCCCAAACGCGCTCCCGGCGCGGCTGGCCCTTTCGCGGGCGTCCTGCCCGCTCACCCGGCCCTGCGCCTCCACTCGGCAATGATTTAACGCCCCCACCGTTTCTGCAAATTCTTGGCTATGTGAGGAAATAGTTGGGGGTATTAAGACGAAAGATTCGACGCCGATAGAGCGCTTTTCACTTATGGACATATCCTTGGATCAAGCCCAACGCGAGTTACATTCAAATATCACGTAGCCATAGCAAGGTACTTTATTGAATCCAAGAGGCTTAATTAAGTCCATATGCTGCCCTGATGCTTTATCCGCACAAGGGAGTGCTCATTTATCGCGATTACCATCAATCAGGTATCAGGATTAGCGGTCCGCTTTGTGCCAAAATGAGACGTTAACTATATCCTGAGCCAGTAAGGATTAATCCCAGCTTGAGCTATAATACGACAATTTAGCTGGACACATCAAGATTTTGATTAAAATTAAAGAAGAACTTGATTTGGCTATTGCAAATAGTAACATGAGTGAATTCCTATAGTGGGAAAAATGAAAATTTTTGCTATTAAATATATGGGGCGAACCTTTTAAATGGCTGACAACCTGAGTGAGATTAGAGAATCTACCGTAAATGAACTTTTAGATAAGGTAAGGCAAAACAAATATGGAAAATATTTGTTGAAAGCCAAAATTGGTAAAATACGTGGTTTTACTGGGGAAGATATTTCCTTTGAATTTCCTGTGACGGCTTTGGTGGGGCCTAATGGCAGCGGAAAATCTTCAGTGTTAGGAGTTGCAGGATGTGCCTATAAGGATATTAAACCGGGTATATTCTTCCCCAAGAGTGCCATTGGCGACGAAAGTATGGCAGGATGGAAAGTAGAATATGAAATAATCGATAAGGATGTTAACCCCCGCCAATCTATTCGTAGAACTAGCAGTTTTCGTAGAGCCAAATGGGTAAGAGATGAAGTAGTTTCAAGAGATGTATATTTTTTTGGTATAGAGCGCACTGTACCTGCGGGTGAAAAAACGAAATATAAAAAACTTACTCGCTCGTCATATCATCACACTGGTCTTTTAACATCTTTGAGTGCTGACGTAGCTAAACAGATAGAGCATATTTTAGGTAAAGATGTATCTAGATTTAATGTGACAGACATTGGGCATAATGAGAAATTCTTTGTTGGTGATAATAAGGGTAATAGATATTCAGAGTTCCACTTTGGGGCTGGAGAGTCATCAATAATAAGAATGGTTTCAGAAATAGAAAATGCTTCAGATAATAGTCTTGTTTTAATTGAAGAGATAGAGAATGGGCTACATCCAGTCGCTACAAAGCGGATGGTAGAATATTTAATAGATGTCGCGAAAAGAAAGTCCATTCAAACTGTTTTTACTACCCATAGTGATTATGCTCTAATGCCTTTACCTCAAGAAGCCATTTGGGCTTGTATTGATGGCCGGTTAAGGAAAGGGAGATTGAATGTAGAATCTCTTCGCGCTATTTCAGGAAGAGTAGACAAAAAGTTGGCGATTTTTGTTGAGGATGACTTCGCCAAAAATTGGGTTGATTCTATTTTACGAGAGAGATTAAGAAGTGATTATGACCAGCTTGAGGTACATGCGGTTGCTGGTGATGGCAATGCTGTATCAATCCATAAATCACATACAGCAAACCCGTCAATAAAATTTAAGTCACTATGTATTATTGATGGGGATTCTTCGCAGATAACAGATGACTCCGTAGGGATTTTGAGGCTTCCAGGATCTCAACCGGAGCGTAGCGTATTCGATGATATTTTAAAAAATATTGAAACTACTTTAGCGGTACTTACAGTTTCTTGCCAGCTACCACCAGAATCTCAATCGCAAGTGAGAAAAGTAGTTGAATCAGTTTCTAGGACAAATCGAGATCCTCACTTGCTATTCAATCAGATAGGGATGGACTTAGGATTTATATCTGAAATTATCGTTAGAGGTGCATTTTTAAGCTTATGGTCAAGACAAAACGATGATTACTGCTCAGAATTGGTTGGTAGGGTTAAGGCGATTTTAAATTAACGCCTGAATAAATAGACTTTATCTGGAGGTTTACCCTCCAGATAACCAATTTAATTTTAATTTTTTTATTTATGCAAATAGATAATTTTAATCTCTAGAAATAAGGTTCGCTTCTTGCTCATAGCGGACGATGTCTGGCCCGTAGCCCGCAGTGACCAAACAATAATCTGTCGAGGGCAATATGGGGCTGCATCCGGCTCTTTTACAAAAAGTGATGCAATTGAGGGACGCAGCCTAGGGGAGGGAGGGCGTTTATTTCAGCGGTGCCGCCAGCGTGACAATCCACAACTTGCTGTCCGATTCAGGTTTCTCCAGCGGCTTGATGCCGATAGTCGTTGCAACCGGCTTATCATCTACCGTAAGCGTCCCCTGTTCGTTCACCCGATAATCCTTACGCTTCTTACCTTCAATCGGATTTTGCATGACCGTTCTCACGCCGAAGTCATTGTCATTGGTGACGGCCAGCGTTTTGTTGTCGATCAGCGCCAGGCCTTCGGCCTTCTCCTGCTGCCAGCCGAGTTGACGTAAATCGACCACCAGCGTTTTGGCGGCGAGCTTAATGCCGCGCTGCGCCAGCGCGTTCTCGTCGTCAAACTCCGGATACTCGCCAGGCTTATCGAACGCTGTCAGCTCGGTAGCCGGGCTAAGATCCACCTTATAGATAAGGTTGCGCATCGCATCGTCTTTGTCGCTGCCCTGTTCAATCAGCAGGATATGCTGATTGTCGAGCGCCACGATATCGCCAATTTTTGCGTCGCTGTTTTTACTGTAAGCGGTGCTGTCGATAGGGTAACCATACATCGCGGTTTTCCCGGTCGCCGGATCGAAGCTCAACAGGCGGGTAAAGCGCGCCTGCTTTTTACTTTTCCCGTCAATATCCAGCGTGCTCTGCACCGCGGCGATGATACGCCCATCCGGCATGCGGGTGAGCCCTTCAAACCCACGATTTGGCTGACGCCATTTGAGAACATTCGGCAAACCGCCCGCGTGGTGCAGGGCCGGCGCGCCGGCAGGCCCTGCTCGGTTGAGGCGCCGAGGCTCAGGTAGACAAAGGAACCTGAACAACCGAAACCCTGCTCCGGCCTAGTGAGGATACAGGCAACAACAATGCCCTCACGACACTCCACATATATAACGAACTCCCCCTATTCCTTCCTCACATAGCAAAGGATTTGCACAATGGTGAGGGCGTTAATCATTGCCGAGTGGAGTCGCAGGGCCGGGTGAGCGGGCAGGACGCCCGCGAAAGGGCCAGCCGCGCCGGGAGCGCGTCTGGGCCGGCCCGCAAGCCCGGAGACGCAGCGAGGGTCACCCGCGAGAGCGGGCAATGATTAGCCATTCCCCCAACGCGCGCGGGTGCAGGGCCGGCGCGCCGGCAGGCCCTGCTCGGTTGAGGCGCAGGCGTTCAGGTAGAAAGATGAATCCGAACAACCGAAACCCTGCTCCGGCCTCAGCGAGGCCAAAAATAACCACAAAAGCCAAAGCAGAAAAAGACATGAACAAACCGAAGGTTAAACACGCCCGCGTGGTGCAGGGCCGGCGCGCCGGCAGGCCCTGCTCGGTTGAGGCGCAGGCGTTCAGGTAGACAGAGGAACTCGAACAACCGAAACCCTGCTCCGCCCCCAGCGAGGCCACAGGCACCCGCAATGCCTGAAAACTTTACCTCCCCCCCTTGGGGGCGATTAACCATGTTCCCGCCCGGTCAATCTCCAGTGTCTGGCTGCCGCGTGGCTGGGTGCCAGCGCGGATCTCCAGCTGGTAGTGACCGGCTGGCAGGAACAGCATCGCAAAGCCGCTGGTGTTGATCTTCACTTCCTGCGGCTGGCCATTCAGCAGCACCTGCTCGTCGGGTTGCATGCGGAAATAGACCTGTGCCAGCGGCGTGCCGGGGGCGGCTGGGGCGGTGGCGCTGCTCGCCGGGCCATCGCCGCTGTCAGTTGCCGGGGCCAGCGCGGCCGGGGCAGGGGCGCGGTTATCCACGGTGGCCGGGTCTTGCGCGTCGCCGGAGCCGGTCGCCAGCCAGGCGATGGCGGCGACCACGGCGGCCAGCACCAGCCCGCCGGCCACCAGCACCAGCCAGGGCGGCTGGCGCGTGACTGATTGGCAGCCACCACCTCCGCCACCGGCACCGCGGCGGCGGCGGCCGGGTGGGCAGCGTTCAGCACCGCGGCGGGCGCGGTCATCGGCGAACTGGCAATCTCATTCACCTCGGTGACCGGCAACTCCAGCTCGGCGGCCATCTGGTCAATCGACTGCGGACGATCCTCTGGCTTCAGCGCCAGCGCATGATCCACCACCTGCAACAGCCCCAGCGAATAGCCAGCGGGCCGGCGCTGCACCAGCGGCACGTAACTGTCCTCAATGCTGCGCACCACGCTCACCGGCGGCGGCGCGTCAGCAATCAGCGTATGCAGCACCGCGCCCAGCGCGTAAATGTCCGTCCACGGCCCCTGCTCGCCGTCACTCTCCTCCATATACTGCTCAATCGGCGCGAAGCCCGGCTTCAACATCACCTCAGTCTCATCAGAGAGGTTGCCAATCTCCTTGCGCGCCGAGCCAAAATCGAGCAGCACCGGCAACTGGTTCTCCTGAATCTGGATATTGTCCAGCGAGATATCGCGGTGTAGGTAGCCCTCCTGATGGATGGTGCGGATGGCGCTAAACAGCGGCGGCAGCAGCTGGCGGATCCACGCCTCATCCATCACCTCCGGCTGCTGCGTCTTCAGGTTCTTCAGGCTGGAGCCAGTATAGAACTGGGTGCCCATATAGGCGGTGCCGTTCTCCTCCCAGAAGCGCAACACATGCAGCAGGCCGGGGTGGGAGAAACGCGCCAGCAGGCGCGCCTCCTGGATAAAGCTGTGCAGCCCCGCCTGGAAGGTCTTGCTAAAGCGGTCGCTGCGCACGCCTACGCTCAGATCCTCGTTGCGCTGCGCCAGCTTGGTCGGCATGTACTCCTTGATGGCGATTACCCGCTCCAGCTGGTGATCGTAGGCGCGGTAGACAATGCCAAAGCCGCCCTCGCCAATCACCTCCAAAATCTCAAACTCCCGGAAACGGTAGCCTACCGGCAGGCTGTTGGAGGGGCGCTGACTCTGTTCAATTCCCGACATAGTGGCTTCTCTGTTAGTTAACCGTACGATAGGCCGCAGCGGCCGGGTCGCGCATTTCAGGGCTGACCTTCTCCACCAGCAGGAAGGTCAGGGCAGTGCTGGTCTGGGGCAGCAGCGGCAGGTAGGCGGCCTGCGCCAGCCCCATCGCCTGCTTCAGCGTATCCGGATCGGCGGCCTCTTTGCGGCTGATCTGCAACACCACGCGGCCATCGAAGCGCCAGGCGTGCAGCGCCGGGTCGAACGGCAGCAGCAGGAAGCTGTCTGGTGCCTTCTCACTGTTGGAGAGCAGCATCTGGCGGTTGTCGGCGCTCACCACCGCCAGCGCGGCGCTGGTCGGGTTGAGGTTGGCGAGCGGGAAACCGCGATAGAAGGTCAGGGGCGTCGGCGCGGCGCTGGCGGAGGGGGTCACGCTGACGTCGCTCCGATCGGTCATCCAGCCATCCGGGGTACAGGTGACGCTGTCGCCACTCGGGATGAACATCGCACTGCCGTCGCGCTCGGCGTCCCAGAAGGTGCGGATATGGCAGCCGTTCGGCAGGGAGAAGGTAATGGGCGTCTGGCCATCGGCTGGCACGCCGGGCACTGCCGGGCCTGCGGCGGCATCGGGCAGCACCACCGGCTGCCACTCGCCGCTCTTCAGCGCATCGCCCTGTGCCAGCCGTGCGCCCTGCTTATTATTCAGGGTGAAGGCGAGGTGGGTGGTCTCGGTACACTGCTTCTCAATCAGGGTGCCGACGCGCGGCAGGAAGTCGTTCAGCACCGCCGGGTCTTTGCTCTCCAGCGAGACGATCCGCAGCGGCAGCGTCGGCTGGCACCAATCTTCCGGCTGGTTGCTCTTGACGTCATCGATGTAGATCTCCAGCTTCAGGCTGGGCGAGTAAGCCAGACGGTAATCCTGCGCCTGCGCGGCCGGCACGGCCAGCAAGGCGACAACTCCTGACATCCATAATTTCATAGCGAACCCTGACTGTGTGTAGGTAGACATAAGCCTCAACCCCGTTTCGACGGCATAAAGCGGCCGGCATCCGGAAAGGAGTGCATCAGGGTGGTCTCCTGTGGGGAGCCGACCCAAACGGCAATGGCACTGTAGTTATCACTGTTGTTTTCGTTCTGCCGGGCGCGATCCATCAACGCAATCCACTCATGGGGGGAGTTGACCATGTGCAGCGACTGCTCCAGCTCCGCCTCGGTGAAGCTGTGCCAGAAGCCGTCGGTGCAGAGCAGGAACACGTCGCCATCCTCCAGTTGCAGCACGTCGCTGTAGCTGGCGTCCCGCGCCTCATCCAGACCCAGCGCGAAGTAGAGCAGGTTGCCATTGATTCCCTGCGTGGAGAAACCGGCATCCTTCATCTGCTGCACCAGACTGTGGTCGGTGGTCACCTCCGACAGGTAGCCACGGCGGAACAGGTAGAGCCGGCTGTCGCCCGCGTGTGCCCAGTAGGCCAGCGAGTAGTCGCGATCGATGAACAAGCTGACCAGCGTGGTGCCCATCTTCGCCAACGTGGTGTCCTCGCGCTGGCGGCGGCGGATGGCGGCGTTGGCCCCGGTCACGTAGCGGCGGATGCTCTGGGCATCCAGATGCTGTTCGCCATCAAACTGTGCCAGAATGGCGTCCCGCGCGATCCTGGCCGCCACCTCACCGCCAGGCAGGCCAGCGATGCCGTCACACACCACAAAGCAGGCGGAGCGCTGGCCAACCACCTCACCGGTCTGGTCTTGATTGGTGGCACGGCTGCCGCGCTGCGAGGTGGAGGCGATCGTTATATTCATCATTCGTCCGGTTTGATCTGGGAATCTTTGTACTGGTTAACCTCGGCGTCATAGGCGCGCAGGAACGCCTCGCCAAACAGCGTGTGGAAATCGTTCTCCACCTCACCGGCGGTCTTTTGATAAGTGCGGGTGAAGTGATCCCACAGCGCCCCCTTGCGGCTGGGGGAGAGCGAGAAGCGCGGCGCATTGCCCTCGCGGCGCGCCTCCTCCTCCAGCCGGTCTGGGTTGAAGGATTGCAGCATGGCGGAGATGATGGCGCGGATACCGGCGATCATCCCCAGCTGGTGCGCCTGCAGGTCAATCAGCGCGTCGCGCACCGCCTGCTCCGGCGGCATGAAGCCCGGCATCTTGCTGCCGAACATCTGCATCAGCACGGTTTTGCCCGAAGGCAGCAGCTTGAACGGGTTATTGGCCTCATCGAGGATCATCGTCATCTCCGCCTTCACGCCGCGCTTGAGGATCGAGCGCGAGGAGAGCAGGGCGACGGTGCCCTGTGAGAAGAGGCTCAGCAGGCGGCCCACCTCGTTGAGCTGGTGCTCATCGAAGCGCGGCGGCGGTTGCAGATCATTCAGCCCCATCCCCTCCAGCAGCGCGTCGAGCATGTTGCCATCCAGCGCCTGCTGGCTACCGTGCAACAGGTTGCTGTGGCGCGGCACGGGCGGCGCGGTGTAGCCCACCGGATCGATGCCCAGACGGCCAGGGCGCACCGGCGCGCGCGGTGTCTCCACCGGGGCTGGGGCGGCAGGCAGCGGGGCCTCCTGCATCGCCTGTTGGCGCATCAGCAACGCCTGCTCGGCGCGCTGCTGCGCCTGCGCGTCATAGGGGGCGGCGGGCTGCACGAACTCGGCCTGATCCTGCGGCACCACGGGTGGCACAATCACCGGCTGCGGCGCGGCGACCGGCTGTGGGGCCGCGACGGGTTGTGGGGCCGCGACGGGCTGTGGGGCCGCAACGGGTTGCGGCGGCACTACCTCGGCGGGCGGGGTGGTGTAAGAGGGCGGCGGGGCCGACTGGCTCAGGTCGGTCACCTGCAACTGGTAGTCATCAATGTCCAGCAGGTCGCCATCCTGCAACTCCACCTGCCGACCGCGCTCCAGCGGGATGTCGTTGAGCACCACCCGCGTCACGTTGCCGCGGTTGGTGATGCGGCACTCACCCTCTGCCGAAATATGCACGATGGCCTGCAACCGCGAGATGGCGCGGTCCTCATCAGGCAACACCAGGTTATTGTCCACGCTGCGGCCGATGGTTCCGCCGGGCGGCAGGAAGTCAAAGCTGCTTTGCGGGGGAAAATGGCCCTGTTTACTCTTAACAATCGTGAATCGCATAACATATTCCTGCAGTGGTGTCTGGCGCGGGCGCCCCACCGGGCATCCGCCCGCGCAATGGCGCCGGGGCTGGCTGACGGCGGCCGGCCGGTCGCACCCTTATGGGTTACGGTTGATCAAGCTGCGCGGCGAAACGGGCAAACAGGCGGCCCGCCTCCCCGCTGTGGTAGAGGTCGATACAGGCGACGGTGTGATAGCTTCCCGCCACCGGCCCGGTAAAGGGGCGGTCGAGGAAGCGATCGATCAGGGCATCGCCCGCGCTATAGGCCGCGGCGGGCAGCAGGCTCTTCCCGGCATACAGGGCCGCCGACCGGTGGGCGTCCGCAGAGAGCGCGCTGGCGCTGTCCGCCTTGGCAATGCAGCGGCTAAACAGCCAGTTGCGGAACAGCGCCTCCTGGACGGGTTCGGCTGGATGGATCGCGAGGGTTGCTGCGTTGTCTGATGCCCGGGCACCGGAGCCAACATTTACCGCCACCAAAACCAGCAGCGATTTTAAACAAATACCAATAGAGTTTTTACTGCTTTTCATTAGAATTTTTACTTATTCTTAAAATCTAGGGTGAAGGTCAACCCGGTCACTCACTCGATGATCCAGGTCTCGGACGCATCCTTGCAGGCTTTGCTGTCTTCGCCGACCGTCACGCAGTCATTTTTCGCCTTCACGCGGCGCGGGCGATCCTGGCGCAGGGTCGCCTGATAGTGGGTGCTTGGCACCCCCGCATTAAAGGGCACGTAACCCACCAGATTGCCCTCCTTCTCCTCACTGATCGCCAGCCAGCGGTTGTTCGGCTGACCAATCACGTAAAACGGCTTGGCATTGGTGAGGTAACCCACCACCTGGCCGCCGTAGTCCGGGCGGGTCATGATACTGGCGGCATACAGGCTGGTGTATGGCTGGTTGATCGGTTTCAGGCTGGCCGGCACCTCAATGGCGCGGCGGTGCTTGAGCGTCAGGTCGCCGACCTGACTGGTGATGATGTCGTCCGGGCCATCCTTGTGCAGCGGGCCGGATTTACAGGCGCTAAGCGCCAGCGTTGTCAACAGTACCAGCATGATGCGTGTTTTCACAATGTCCTCTTTGTTGTCCGGCTCACTTCTTGAACGGATATATTTAGCGCTAACGGAACGCCAATGCGAATTCATTTAGCCCAATTATATTGACTCAGCGCCCTGATTGTACTGAAAAAAAGACAGAAGAATACATTCTCAGATTCCCTTTAGCGCAGAATGGCATAAGTGTTGCGTTTTTCTTCTTTTGCATCAGGCCTATTCCGCCGTATCAATAGGCTTATCTGAAGGATGCATAAGGAGATAAATCGTGAACTTCCAGCAGCTAAAAATCATCCGCGAATCCGCGCGCTGCGGCTTCAACCTGACTGACGTGGCCAATGCGCTCTACACCTCCCAATCTGGCGTCTCGCGCCATATCCGCGAGCTGGAGGAGGAGCTGGGGATTGAGATCTTCATCCGCCGCGGCAAACGGCTGCTCGGCATGACCGAGCCGGGCAAGGAGCTGCTGGTGGTGGCGGAGCGCATCCTCAATGATGCGGGCAACATTCGCCGGCTGGCCGATGTCTTCAGCAACAGCGACAATGGCGAACTGCACATCGCCACCACCCACACCCAAGCGCGCTACAGCCTGCCACGCATCATCAAGGAGTTTCGCGGCCTCTACCCGCGCGTGCGCCTGACCCTCAATCAGGCGACGCCGGAGGAGATTGTCGCGATGCTGCACAGCGGCGAGGCGGACATCGGCATTGCCAGTGAGCGGCTGATGAGCGACGAGGATGTGGCGGCCTTCCCCTATTTCCGCTGGCACCACGCGGTGGTGGTGCAGGCCGGGCACCCGCTGGCGGAGCAGGGCACGCCAGTGACGCTGGAGCAACTCAGCACGCTGCCGCTGATCACCTACCGCCACGGCATCACCGGGCGCGGCAAGGTGGACGCCGCCTTCAAGCACGCTGGCCTGACGCCGGACATCACCCTCAGCGCGCAGGACTCGGATGTGATCAAGACCTATGTCGAGCTGGGGCTGGGCGTCGGCATCGTGGCGGACATGTCCGAGGATCGCGCCCGCGATCAGGGGCTGGTCTACCTCAACGCCGAGCACCTGTTTGACGCCAACACCGTCTGGCTGGGGCTAAAGCGCAGCCAGTTGCAGCGCAACTTCGCCTGGCAGTTCATCCAACTCTGCAACCCGGCGCTCTCCCTGACCGAGATCAAGGAGAAGGTGTTCGCCAGCCAGCTGGAGACGGTGGGCGACTACCAGATCTGACCCGGCACGCTTCTTGCAGTACAGTGCTCCTGGCTTTTGCTGATGGAGTGCTGGCTGATGACCCCCACCCCAGCCCGCTTGCGGGCGCAAGACTTTATCCTCGCCTCAAAACAGAGTGAGATCGCCGGCCTGCGCCAGCTGCTGCACACCGGCACGCTGGTGGCGGCAGTCAGCGCGCTGGTGCACGCGCTGCAACGCGAGCGCGGCCTGAGCAACATCCACCTCTCCAACCCTGCCAGCCCGGCGGCGGCGCAGCTGCCAGCGCGCATCCTTGCCGCTGACCGGGCGCTGGCGGCGATCCACCCGCCGCTGGCGCGGCTGGATCGCGCCCACCCGCAGGCGGGCAACCTCAGTCGGCTGTTTAACCGGGTGGCAGGTGCACTGCATGGTCTGGAGGGGCTGTCAGCGCTGCGGGCGGCAGTGGCGGCGCAATGCCTCTCGCCGTCGGCGGCGCTGCAACGCTACAGCGACATCATCGCCCGCCTGCTGGGCGTGGTGTTTGAGGCCGCCGACGGCTGCGGCAACCCGGCCATCTCCAAGGCGCTGATCGCGCTGTTTGGCCTGATGCAGGGCAAGGAGCTGGCGGGGCAGGAGCGGGCGCTCGGCGCGGCGGGCTTTGCCGCCGGGCAACTGGAGGCGGCGGCGCAGCAGCAGTTGATCGACCTGATTGATGGCCAGGAGCGCTGCCTCCAGACCTTTCTGGCCTTTGCCGACCGCGCGGCGCTGGCCAGCTGGCAGGCGGGGCCGGGGCAGGGCAACCCGGCCTTTGAGCGGCTGCGGCGGGCGCTCTGCACCGGCCGTGGCCCGCTGCCGCCGGAGACGGCGCAGCCGTGGTTCGAGATCGCCACCGCGCGCATCGACGCGATGAAAAGCGTGGAGGAGGGGCTGGCGGAGGCGCTGACCGCCGGTTGCCGGCAGGCATTGGCCGAGGCGGAGCAGATGCTGGCGCGCCAGCAACTCAGCCTCGCGCCACTGGCGACAGGCGGCTATGCGCTGCTGCTGCCAGCGGGCGACGGCGAGGCACGCTATCAGGCCGATGGCGTCAGCCCGCCGCTGGGCCGGGCGATTCTGGAGGTGATCCAGGAGCAGGCACAGCACCTGCAACGGCTGTCGGCGGAGCTGGCTACGCTGCGTACCACGCTGGATGAGCGGCGGCAGGTTGAGCGCGCCAAGGCGTTGCTGATGCAACACCGCGGCCTGAGCGAACCGGCGGCGCACAAGGCGCTGCGCGATTTGGCGATGGCGCAGAACAAAAAGCTGGTGGAGATCGCGCAGGCGCTGCTGGCGGTGGGCGACATGCTGGCCCCGCCCGGCTGAATGCCCCTGTTCAGGGCAGGGTTTGCCATCTGATGGGGCAACGGCCGCGCGGCAGGTGGGGGCATTGATACCAAATCGCTGATTTACGGCTGTTTTAAGAAGTGGCACACCCCTTGCATTTCATTGATACCCCTTTTCGCTAATGGCGGCGAAAACGTGGGGCTCCCGGATAAAGGCGTCCGTTATTGCACAGCGCAGGCTGTGCAATAACCGGACGCTTTTTTTGTTTTTGTCCCTTGAGAAGGAACCACCATGACGCGAGTGACCTCCCGCCCGTTCTCCCCCTCCCGCCGTCGCCTGTTGGCGGGCGGCGCGGCGCTGGGCGGCAGCCTGCTGATCCCTGGCGTGCTGAATGCCGCTTGGGCGGCGGGCAGTGACGCCCCAGAGCAGCGCGAGATCCGGGTCGGCTTCATCCCGCTAACGGACTGCGCACCGGTGGTGATGGCGGCGGTGAAGGGCTTTGACCAGAAGCACGGCATCCGCATCCTGCCGAGCAAGGAGGCAAGCTGGGCGGCGGTGCGTGACAAGCTGGTCTCCGGCGAGCTGGATGCCGCCCACGTGCTCTACGGCCTGCTGTATGGCCTGCAACTGGGGCTAGCTGGCCCGCGTCACCCGATGGCGCTGCTGATGACCCTCAACCAGAACGGGCAGGCGATCACCCTCTCCGAGGCGCTGCAACAGGCGGGGGCCACCGACCCGCAGGCGCTGCATCACTGGGTCCGCTCACAGGCACCGGGCAGCGTCACCTTTGCCCACACCTTCCCGACCGGCACCCACGCCATGTGGCTCTACTACTGGCTGGCGAACGCTGGCATCCACCCGTTTAACGACGTGCGCAACGTGGTGGTGCCGCCGCCGCAGATGGTGATGAACATGCGCATCGGCAACATGGCTGGCTTCTGCGTCGGCGAGCCGTGGAACCAGCGCGCCATCGCCGATCGCATCGGCTTCACCGCCGCCACCAGCCAGCAGATCTGGCCGGATCACCCGGAGAAGGTGCTGGGCTGCCGTGACGAGTGGGTGCGTGACCACCCCAACAGCGCGCGCGCCCTGACCACGGCGGTACTGGAGGCGGCGCGCTGGATTGATGCCTCGCCAGCCAACCGCCAGGAGACGGCGCAGGTGCTGACGGCGCGCGCCTACATTAACACCCGGCTGGCGCTGATCGCCGGGCGAATGCAGGGCGAGTATGAGAATGGCCTCGGCCAGCGCTGGCAGGAGGCGCACCCGCTGCGCTTCTTCGCCGACGGCGAGGTGAACTACCCGTGGCTCTCGGACGGCCTCTGGTTCCTGACCCAGTTCCGCCGCTGGGGGCTGCTGAAAACCGACCCGGACTACACCGGCGTGGCGCAGGCGATCAACCGCACGGCGATTTACCGTCAGGCCGCCAGCGCGCTGGGCATCAGCGTACCGGCCAGCGAGATGCGCCGCAGCACACTGATTGACGGCAAGGTGTGGGACGGCCGCGACCCGGCTGGCTACGCCAACGGCTTCACCATCAAACGATAGGGGAATGAGATGAAAAGCAACCTGCAACCACAGCCCGTCCGGCCGCCCGCCACTGGCGCGACCGTCATCCCGCTCAACCCGGCCGCACCGGTTCGCCCGCGCCCGGCCCGGCTGCGCCCGCTGCTGCAACGCCTGATCCCCGGCCTGCTCGGCATGGCGCTGCTGCTGGTGGTGTGGCAGGTGGCGGCGCTCAACAGCCACGGCTTCCCGACGCCGCTCACCACCTGGGAGGCGGCGCGCACGCTGTTCGCCGATCCTTTCTACAACGCCGGGCCAAACGATCAGGGCATCGGCTGGAATGTCCTCGCCTCGCTGCAACGGGTCGGCATCGGCTTCGGGCTGGCGGCGCTGGTCGGCATCCCGGCGGGCTTTTTGATTGGCCGCTTCACCTTTCTGGCGCGGATGCTCAACCCGGTGATCTCGCTGCTGCGCCCGGTCAGCCCGCTGGCGTGGCTGCCGATTGGTCTGCTGCTGTTCCAGCGCGCCGAACCAGCCTCCACTTGGACCATCTTTATCTGCTCCATCTGGCCGATGATCCTCAACACCGCCGAGGGGGTGGCGCGGGTGCCGCAGGACTACCTCAACGTGGCGCGGGTGCTGAAGCTCAACGAACTGACGGTGATGCGCCGCATCCTGTTCCCGGCGGTACTGCCGCATGTGCTGACCGGCGTGCGCCTCTCCATCGGCATCGCCTGGCTGGTGATTGTTGCTGCCGAGATGCTCACCGGCGGCGTCGGCATCGGTTTCTGGGTGTGGAACGAGTGGAACAACCTGAACGTGGAAAACATCATCATCGCCATCGTGGTGATTGGCGTAGTCGGCCTGCTGCTGGAGCAGGGGCTGATGGCCATCGCCCGCCGCTTTACCTATGACGCCCGCTAAGGAGAGAGCCATGCCGACCCATCCCCTGATTGAGGTACAGAACGTCAGCCAGCGCTTTACCACCCCACAAGGCACTTTTTTGGCGCTGGACAATGTCAGTTTCTCGATTGCCGCTGGCGAGACGGTGAGCCTGATTGGCCACTCCGGCTGCGGCAAATCGACGCTGCTCAACCTGATCGCTGGCCTGACCCGGCCGAGCGAGGGGGTATTGCTGTGTGATAACCGCGAGATTGACGGCCCCGGCCCGGAGCGCGGCGTGGTGTTCCAGAACCACTCGCTGCTGCCGTGGCTCACCTGCTACGAGAACGTGGCGCTGGCGGTGCATCAGGTGTTCCGCGGCCAGATGAGCCGGGCGGAGATGCGCGACTGGATCGAGCACAACCTGGCGCTGGTGCAGATGGGCCACGCCCGCGACAAGCGACCGGGGGAGATCTCCGGCGGCATGAAGCAGCGCATCGGCATTGCCCGCGCGCTGGCGATGAAACCCAAGGTGCTGCTGATGGATGAGCCGTTCGGCGCGCTGGATGCCCTGACGCGCGCCCACTTGCAGGACGCGGTGATGGCGATCCAGCAGCGGCTGCACACCACCATCGTGCTGATCACCCATGACGTCGATGAGGCGGTGCTGCTCTCGGATCGGGTGCTGATGATGAGCAACGGCCCGGCCGCCCACGTCGGGCAGATCCTGCCGGTGACGTTGTCACGCCCCCGCTCACGGGTAGCGCTGGCACAGGACGCCACCTACCTGCATGGCCGCCAGCAGATTTTGCAGTTCCTCTATGCCAAACAGCCTAGCGTTGCCTGAGGGAACAAGATGAGAGAGCGACTGGTAGTGATTGGCAACGGTATGGCCGGTATGCATCTGGTGGAGAGGCTCTGCCAGCTGGCCCCGGATCGCTATGCCATCAGCGTGGTGGGCGCAGAGCCGTACGGCAACTACAACCGGGTACTGCTCTCGCCGGTGCTGGCGGGCGAGCAGCGCGCCGAGGAGACGCTGTTGCACCCGCTGACATGGTATGCGCGTTACGGTGTCACGCTCTATGCCGGTGAGCGCGCCCTCGAGATTGACCGCGTGCAGCAGCAGGTGATCACCGCCCAGCGCCGACTGGCCTATGACCATCTGGTGCTGGCGACCGGCGCGCAGCCGGTGCGCCCGCAGGTGGCTGGTCATGCGCTGCCGGGGGTGATGGGGTTCCGCACGCTGGCGGATGTGGAACAGATGCTGGCGCACTGCCAGCCCGGCGCACCGGCGCTGGTGCTGGGCGGCGGCATCCTCGGCATTGAGGCGGCCGCGGCGCTGGCGCAGCGCGGCATGGCGGTAACGCTGGTGCACCGCCACGCCACGCTGATGGAGCGCCAGCTCGATGCGCAGGCCGGTGCGCTGCTGGCCGCCGATCTGCGCGGACGCGGCATCACGCTGCGGCTAGGCTGCGAGGCGGCGGCCTTCCACGGCGACGGTGCGCTGGCTGGCGTGACGCTCACCGAGGGCGACACCCTGCCAGCGGTGCTGGCGGTGGCCTGCCTCGGCGCGCGCCCGGATACCACGCTGGCCGCCCGTGCCGGTCTGGCCTGTGGGCGCGGTATCCAGGTGGATAACCAACTGGCGACCGCCGATTCGGCCATCTCGGCCGTCGGCGAGTGCGCGCAGGTGGGCGACTTCACCGCCGGACTGGTGGCCCCATGCCGGGGACAGGCGGAGGTGCTGGCAGCGCGGCTGGCTGGCCAACCCGCGGGGGCGTGGCAGCCGTCGCCGCTGCCGACGCGGCTGAAAGTCACGGGCATCGCGGCTTTCTCCAGCGGCGAGGTCACCGCGTGTCCCGGCGACACCCTGCACCACACTTTCGACCCGCTGGCGCGCCACTACCGCCGCCTGCTGGTGCGCGAGGGCCGGCTACGCGGCGTGATGCTCTACGGCGACACCGATGACGCCGCGACCTACCACGACCGGCTCGGGCAGCCGGTCACAGACACCCTGTTGCTGGCCGTTCCGGCGGCTGGCGCTGACACATTGGGGGCGGCCGGGGCCGTCCCGCAGAGGAGCAACCCGATGACCACGATCCCTTCTTCCGCCGGCGAACGCCCGGTGCTGCTGCTGGCTGGCCACGGCATGGTCGGCCACTACCTGCTGGAGCAACTGGTGGCGCGCAACCTGCACCGCCGTTACCAGATCATCGTCTGCGCCGAGGAGGCGATGCCCGCCTATGACCGCGTGCACCTGTCGGAGTTTTTCGGCGGACGCAGCGCCGCCTCGCTCTCGCTGGTGGAGGAGGGGTTCTTCGCCCGCCACGGCATTGAGCTGCGGCTCGGCTGCACGGTGGCAGCGATTGACCGCATGCGCCGCTGCGTCACGGACAGCCTCGGGCGGGAGACCCCCTACGACCTGCTGGTGTTGGCTACCGGCTCCGCCCCCTTTGTGCCACCGATCCCCGGCCACGACCGCCCGCACTGTCTGGTCTACCGCACGCTGGATGACCTGGCAGCCATCACCGCCAGCGCCAAGGGCGCGACACGCGGTGTGGTGATTGGCGGCGGGTTGCTGGGGCTGGAGGCGGCCCACGCGCTGGCGCAGCTTGGGCTGGAGACCCACGTGGTGGAGTTCGCGCCGCGCCTGATGGCGGTGCAGTTGGATGAGGGCGGCGCGGCGCTGCTGAAGCGCAAGATCGAGGCGCTCGGCGTGACGGTACACACCCGCCATGAGACCACCGGCATCACCGACGGTGAGCAGGCGCGCCACCGCCTCTGCTTCGCCGATGGCAGCGCGCTCGAGAGCGATCTGGTGCTGTTCTCCGCCGGTATCCGCCCGCGTGACGCACTGGCGCGTGACAGCGGGCTGGCGGTCGGCCCGCGCGGCGGCATCGTGATTGATGACCAGTGCCGCACCTCCGATCCGGCGGTGTTCGCCCTCGGCGAGTGCGCGCTGTGGGAGGGGCGCATCTTTGGGCTGGTGGCCCCCGGCTACCAGATGGCGCGCGTGCTGGCCGACGCGCTGGCCGGTGGTGACAGCGCCTTCACCGGCGCAGACATGAGCACCAAACTGAAGCTGCTGGGGGTAGAGGTCGCCTCCCTTGGCGATGCCCACGGCACCACGCCCGGCAGCCAGAGCTACAGCTGGGTGGATGGCCCGGCGGAGATCTACAAAAAGATCGTGGTCTCCGCCGATGGCACGCGGCTGCTGGGCGCGGTACTGGTGGGCGACAGCAGCGACTACCCGACGCTGCACCAGATGATGCTCAACGGCCTGCCCCTGCCAACGCAGCCGGGCAGCCTGATCCTGCCAGCCAGCGCCGGTGCGGCCCCGGCGCTCGGCGTGGCGGCACTGCCCGACAGCGCGCAGGTCTGCTCCTGCCACAACGTCAGCAAGGGCGACATTTTGGCGGCGGTGGGCGATGGCTGTGGCGACATGGCTGGCATCAAGGCCTGCACCAAGGCCGCCACCGGCTGCGGCGGCTGTTCGGCGCTGGTGAAACAGGTGATGGAGGCCGGGCTGGCGGCGCAGGGCGTGGAGGTGAAGCGCGACGTCTGCGAGCACTTCCCCTGGTCGCGGCAAGAGCTGTACCACTTGATTCGCGTCGGCCAGATCCGCACCTTCCCGGCGCTGCTGGCGAAACATGGCCGCGGCCACGGCTGCGAGATCTGCAAGCCACTGGCGGCCTCGCTGTTCGCCTCCTGCTGGAATGACTACCTGCTGGCCGCGCCGCACCGGCCGCTACAGGACACCAACGACCGCTACTTCGCCAATATCCAGAAAGATGGCACCTACTCGGTGGTGCCGCGCATCCCGGCTGGCGAGATCACCCCGGATGGCCTGCTGGCGATTGGCGCGGTGGCGAAACGCTTCAACCTCTACACCAAAATCACCGGCGGCCAGCGCATCGACCTGTTTGGCGCGCGGCTGGAGCAGTTGCCGGAGATCTGGCAAACGCTGGTGGAGGCTGGCTTTGAGACCGGCCATGCCTACGGCAAGTCGCTGCGCACGGTGAAATCCTGCGTCGGCTCCACCTGGTGCCGCTACGGCGTGCAGGACTCCACCGGCCTGGCGATTGAGCTGGAGAACCGCTACAAGGGGCTGCGTGCGCCGCACAAGATCAAGATGGCGGTCTCCGGCTGTACCCGCGAGTGCGCCGAGGCGCAGAGCAAGGACATTGGCGTCATCGCCACCGACAAGGGGTGGAACCTCTATGTCTGCGGCAACGGCGGCATGAAGCCGCGCCACGCCGAGCTGCTGGCCGCCGATCTCGATCGCGAGACGCTGATCCGCACCATCGACCGGCTGCTGATGTTCTATATCCGCACCGCCGACCGGCTGCAACGCACCAGCGTCTGGCGCGACAATCTGGAGGGCGGGCTGGAGATGCTGCGCGACGTGGTGCTGCATGACTCCCTCGGCATCGCCGCCGAGCTGGAGCAAGAGATGGCGGCGGTGGTGGCGAGCTACCAGTGCGAGTGGCGCACCACGCTGGACTCCGCCAGCGAGCGGGCGCAGTTCCGCCCGTTCCTCAACAGCGATCGCCCGGATGAGGCGGTGGTGCAGGTGCAGGAGCGCGGCCAGCCGCGTCCCGCTGACACGCCAGTGGTCGTGCCCATCAGCCCGCCCGGCGAGGGGTGGGAGGAGGTGGGGGCGCTGGCCGCCATTCCCGCGGAGGGCGGCCGGGCGGCGCGGCTGGGTACGCAGCAGATTGCGCTGTTCCACCTGCCGCACACGCCAGAGAGGGTGTTCGCGCTGGAGAATCGCGAGCCGGGCAGCGGCGCAAATGTGCTGGCGCGCGGCCTGACCGGCGACGTGCAGGGCGAACCGGTGGTGATCTCACCGCTCTATAAACAGCGCTTCCGCCTGCGGGACGGCGTGAGCCTCGACCAGCCCGGCGTACAGCTGGCCTGTTGGCCGGTGCGCATTGAGCAGGGGCGCGTCTGGGTCTGCCGCCAGCCAGTGACGGCGGCCGTGCCGGAGACAGCATGATGACGGCGCTGCGCAGCACCTGCCCCTACTGCGGCGTCGGCTGCGGCGTGCGCGCCGAAGTGACAGGGGGCCGCGTGACCATCAGCGGCGACACCCAGCATCCGGCCAACGCCGGGCGGCTCTGCGTCAAGGGCAGTCGGCTGGCGGAGACGCTGGATCTGCAGGGTCGGCTGCTCTATCCGGAGGTGGCGGGCGCGCCAGTCAGCTGGGAGGCGGCGCTGGCGCAAGTGGCGGACGGCCTGCGCCACACCATCACGACGCACGGCCCGCAGGCGGTGGCCTTCTACGGCTCCGGCCAGCTGCTGACCGAGGATTACTACGTCGCCAATAAACTGATGAAGGGCTTTATTGGCGCGGGCAACATGGACACCAACTCGCGCCTCTGCATGGCCTCGGCGGTGGCTGGCCACAAGCGGGCGTTTGGCGCAGATTGGGTGCCGTGCAGCTATCAGGATCTGGATCAGGCCGATCTGGTGCTGCTGGTTGGCTCCAACGCCGCCTGGGCGCACCCGGTGCTCTACCAGCGGCTGGTGGCCGCCAAACAGCAGCGGCCGCAGATGCAGGTGGTGCTGATTGACCCGCGCGCCACCGCCAGCGCCGATCTGGCCGACCGCCATCTGGCATTGCGGCCGGGCAGTGACATCGCGCTGTTCAACGGGCTGCTGCACTGGCTGCACCAGCAGGATGCGCTGGACAGTGCCTTTTTAAGCCAGCATACCGAAGGCGCGCAGGCGGCGCTGGCCGAGGCGGCGACGTGGCCGGTGGCGCGGGTGGCGCAGGCGTGCGGGCTGGCGCAGGCTGAACTGTTGGCCTTTTTCCAGCAGGTGGCCGCCGCCCCGCGTCTGATGACGCTCTTTTCAATGGGCATCAACCAATCCAGCGCTGGCACCGATCAGGTCAATGCCATCACCAACCTGCATCTGGCAACCGGGCAGATCAACCGGCCGGGCTGTGGTCCCTTCTCACTGACCGGCCAGCCCAATGCGATGGGCGGGCGCGAGGTGGGTGGGCTGGCCAACCAACTGGCAGCGCACATGGGCTTCAGCGCGGAGGAGGTGGAGCGCGTCGGACGCTTCTGGGGGAGTGACAACGTCACGCGCACGCCGGGGCTGAACGCCACCGCGTTGTTTGAGGCGCTGGAGCGCGGGCAGGTGCAGGCGATCTGGATCATGGGCACCAACCCGCTGGTGTCGTTGCCGGACGCCGACCGCGCGCGGCAGGCGCTGGCGCGCTGCCCACTGGTGATTGTCTCTGAGGTGATGCGCGACACCGACACCGCCGCGCTGGCGCATATCCGTTTGCCAGCGCTGGCGTGGGGCGAGAAGGAGGGCACCGTCACCAACTCGGAGCGACGCATCTCGCGCCAGCGCGCCTTCCTGCCGCCGCCGGGCGAGGCGCGCGCCGACTGGTGGATCATCAGTGAGGTGGCGCGGCGGCTGGGCCACGGCCACGCCTTCGCCTATACCCATCCGCAGCAGATTTTTGTCGAGCACGCGGCGCTCTCCGGCTTTGAGAACCACGGCCAGCGCGCCTTTGACATCAGCGCGCTGGCGACGCTTACCCCGGCGCAGTACCGCGATCTCACCCCGCAGCGCTGGCCGCTGCCAGCCCTGCCGCGGCCTGAGCGCGCCTTCTGGCACCCGGATGGCAAGGCGCGGCTGCTGGCGGTACGGCCACCCGCGCTGCCGGTGGAGGCGGGCTACCCGATGGTGATGAACAGCGGCCGCATTCGCGACCAGTGGCACACCATGACCCGCACCGGCAAGGCGGCGGCGCTGATGCGCCACATGCCGGAGCCGCTCTGCCTGCTCCACCCGGATGAGATGGCGGGCATTGCGCCCGGCGATCTGGTGCGCGTCAGCTCGCCCCGCGGCTGGCTGCTGCTGCGGGCGCAGGCCGACGCTGGGCAGCCGCGCGGTACGCTGTTTGTGCCGATGCACTGGAACCGCCAGTTCAGCGCGCAGGCGCGGGTCAATGCGCTGGTGGCGGCTCAGATTGACCCCTCTCCGGCCAGCCGCAGAGCAAATACACGCCGGTGCGGGTGCAGCGCTGGCCAGCGGTTTGGCAGGCGGAGCTGTTTTTGCGCGGCGAGGGCGCGCCGCCACCGGCGGTCGGCTACTGGAGCCGCGTCACCCAGCCGGGCGTCAGCCACTTCATCGTGGCGGACATCGCCCCGCTGGCAGATGCCGCTGGCTGGCTGCGCGCCCTGTGCGGCGGCGATCTGCTGCTGCAACCGGCGTGGATGGGGGAGGCGTGCCACCTGCTCGGCTGGCGCGAGGGGTGTTGCAGGCGGCGCTCTACCTGCACCCGCAGCGCCTGCCGGTGATAGACCGCGAGGCGGTGGCGGCGGCCTTTGCCACGCCGCCGGAGGAGCCGCGGCGCGGCGGGCGCTATTGGCCGGACGGACGCCGGGCGCGGACGTGCCGCGTGGCGCCATCATCTGTAGCTGCGTGGGCGTCGGGGAACAGGCCATCCGGCAGGCGGTGGCGGCTGGCTGCGACACGCTGGAGGCGCTGGGCGCGGCGCTGAAGTGCGGTACGCAATGCGGCTCCTGCCGTCCGGAACTGAAAAAATTGCTGGGCTGCCACGCAGCCCAAAGTGTGATGAATTACGCCAACATGACCGATCCGGCGGCGCGGATGGCCGCCCTGTTCAACAGCCTCTGCCAGCGCCCCACGGCGGCGGGCGAGGTGTGGCTGGTGGGCGCGGGGCCGGGGGACGTGGAGCTGCTGACCCTCAAGGCACTGCGGGTACTGCAACAGGCGGAGGTAGTGGTCTATGACCGGCTGGTCTCCGAAGAGATTCTGGCGCTGGCCCCGCCCACTGCCCTGCGAATAGACGTCGGCAAAACGCCCGGCCGCCACACCCTGCCGCAGCCGGAGATCAATGCGCTGCTGGTGACGCTGGCACAGGGCGGCAGCCGGGTGGTGCGGCTGAAGGGGGCGATCCCTTCATCTTTGGCCGCGGCGGCGAGGAGCAGGCGGCGTTGCAGCAGGCTGGCATTGCTTGCCGGGTGGTGCCGGGCATCACCGCCGCGCTGGGCTGTGCCGCCGCCAGCGGCATTCCGCTCACCCACCGCGCCTGTGCCCAGTCGGTGCGGCTGGTGACGGGCCACGGCCGCGACGGCGCGCCCGATCTCGACTGGCGGGCGCTGGTGGCGGAACGGCAGACGCTGGTGTGCTACATGGGGCTGACCCATTGCGGCCAGCTGGCGCAGCAGCTGATGGCGCATGGCATGGCGGCCACGATGCCGGTGGCGGTGGTGGCGCGCGGCACCCGCGCTGACCAGCAGGTGTGGACCTGCACACTGGCGACGCTGGCGGAGACAGTGCGGCGGGCGCAACCGCCGTCGCCGAGCCTGCTGATTATTGGTGAGGTGGTGACGTGCTACCGTGCGCCGGGCGTCGCCAGCCCGGCGCAACAGGGGGTGGTGGCGGGCTAGCTTACTGGCCGAAACGGCCAATCAGCCCGGCCGCGCCCTTGGCATGGCCCTCCAGCGAGCTTATCAGCCGCTCCCGATCCAGCCCAGCGGGCAGGGCATCCGGCGCAAGGTCGGTGGCGATCAGGGTAAAGGTGTAGTGGTGGTAGCCAGAGCCAGCGGGCGGGCAGGGGCCGTGCCAGGCCAGCGTCTTGCGGCTGTTTGGCCCGCCGGTAAAGCCCTTGCCGTGCGTCAGGTCGCCCTGCGCGAAGCCCTTGGCCTGCGCTGGGATGTTATAGGCCACCAGGTGGCTGACGCCCAGCCCGTTGCGCCCCTCCGGGTCATACACCAGCAGCGCCAGGCTCTGGGTGCCCGGCGGCACATTCTCCCACGCCAGCGCTGGTGAGAGGTTCTCCCCGGTGCAGGAGGCGTTGCCCGGCGTGGCCCCGGCGAACTTCTGCGCCAGCAGGCCATTGTCGGCAAAGTCAGGGGAGCTGAGGGTAAAGGGCGCGGCAGCGGCTGGCAGGGCGGCGAGGGTACTGGCGAGCAGGCCGGCGGCCAGCGCGCAACGGGCAGGAAGACGCATAATAACTCCTTATCTATCAACGGGTAAAAACATCGGCTTACACAGCATAGATCACTCTGGCACGCCGTAGCACATTATTTAACCCCTTAGCGTGCCAGCAGACAGGCGTAGAACGACAATCACAGCAATAGTTGTTTTTTTGCTCACATTCGTTAGGATAGTGCGCTTGTTAATTAAGATGACGGTAATGAAGTACGTTCTCTCCCCCTCCAGATGTCGCCTCTGTGTGGCCCTACTGATGATGAGCTATGCTGGCAGCGCAATGGCGCTGACGGAGGATACCCTGCACCCGCTGGCCCATGCCGACCAGAGCGCCCCGGCCGGCGACGACAACTCCATGTTCAATGCCGCCACCGTGCAGGAGATGGCCAAGGGCCTGCCGGAGCTGAGCAGCACCCCCAGCACGCCACGCTATACCGAAACGCAGCTAGCAACGCTGGCGAAAAACTTTGGCGAGCAGGTGGACAGCAGCAGCAGCCAGTCACTGGGCGAGCAGGCCAGCAATCTGGCGCTGACGCAGGCGGCCAAGCTGGTACAGAAAGATGCCAGCGCCTTCCTGTCGCCGCTCGGCACCGCCAGCATCGGCCTGAAGGTCAATGACGGGCGTTTCACCGGCACCAATAGCCAGCTGTTCAGCCCGCTGTATGAGAGTGGCGATCAGGTGACCTACAGCCAGGTGGGGGTGATTGACCAGAGCGACTTGACGCTCGGCAACGTCGGCGTCGGCCAGCGCTGGGCGGATGGCCGCTGGCTGTTTGGCTATAACGCCTTCCTTGACCGGGATTTTGAGCAGGAGCAGATGCGCGGCAGCATCGGCGCGGAGGCGTGGACGGACTTCCTGCACATCTCCGCCAACTACTACCACCCATTGAGCGGCATGATCCGCGTGCCAAACAGCACCACCGAGGTGCGGCGGCAGGCGCGTGGCTATGACATCACCACCAAGGGTTACCTGCCCTTCTACCGCCAGCTGGGCGCCAGCCTCAGCTATGAGCAGTATCTGGGCGACAACGTTGACCTGCTGGGCGATGGCACCCGGCAGAACAACCCGGTAGCGGTGTCACTCGGCCTCAACTATACACCGGTGCCGCTAGTGACCCTCACCGCCAAGCACCAGCAGGGGGAGAGCGGCACCAATCAGGATCAGGTGGGGCTGTCATTGAACTATCGGCTGGGGGTGCCGCTGAAGCAGCAGCTTTCGCCCGCCTATGTGGCGGAGGCCAACTCGCTGCGCGGCAGCCGCTTTGACGCGGTGGAGCGCAACAGCACGCCCGTGCTGGAGTTTGCCCAGCGCAAGAGCCTCAGTGTGTTTCTGGCGACGCCGCCCTGGACGCTGCGCCCCGGTGAAGTGCTGGCGCTGAAGGTACAGATCCATGCCGAGTACCGCATCACCGCGCTCAGTTGGCAGGGCGATACCCAGGCGCTTAGCCTGACGCCGCCGAAGGACAATGATGACCCGCATGGCTGGAGCATTATCATGCCCGCCTGGGACGCGACCCCCGGTGCCAGCAACAGCTATCGCCTCTCTGTCACCCTGGAGGATGAGAAGCAGCAGCGCGTCACCTCGAACTGGATCACCCTGACGCTGGAGTCGCCGCTAACCGCCAGCGCGCCGCCAACCCGCACTTTCTGACACGCCCAATGGCACGCCGCACGGCCGCCCGCTGGAACCGCCCAGCAGGCGGCCGTGCTTTTTTTGGGCGAATTCAGCAGAAAAACCATGTGGTTTGGTGAAATTTTAGAAAAATGCTTTGGGTTTTAGTGGAATTTCATCATGACTTAAGTGGGGTGTGGGGAGGTTTGCTCTTAAAATTTAACTCTGTTGTTTAGCCTGTTTTGAACTGTGATCATCTATTTTACTTTCAGAAAGTTCGCATTACCCTGTAAGGATGCTGAGCAACTGCTGACAGGATGTTGCGCCCAACAGTGAGAGCATGCACCCACCGGTGCCAGGGATGGCGATTGCGCGAAACCCGCCAAATAGCTTCCTTCACCGATTCCGAAAGTGTTCCAGCGCCGGAGAGTGGATGAGGTGCCCACTGTTTTTTATGGCATTATGCCGGTAGAGATCTACTAATAATCCCTTAGCTACGAGCATACATGACGTTGAAAGCCTTTGATTCATGGAATAAGAGTGATTTTTTTAATCTGCTCCTGGCGTTGCCAGTCGGCATCATTGCCGCGCTGGTCACCGTGCTGTTCCGGGAGGCTATCTCCGCTGTTAATGGTGTTATGTTCCAAAATGGAACCGATATCACGCGCGCATTCCTGGAGTATCCGCGCTGGATCTGGCCGCTGATCACCGGCTGTGGCGGGCTGGTGGCCGGCGCGCTGCTGTGGCAGGCGCGGCGGGTAGAGGCGCGTCAGGGCAGTGCCCCGGACTACTTGGAGGTGATTGATCGCCGCCTGCCGGGCATCCCCATGCAGGGCACGCTGTGGCGCGGCCTCTCCTCGCTGGCCAGCATCGCCAGCGGCGGATCGATTGGCCGGGAGGGGGCGATGGTGCAGCTCTCCGCGCTGAGCGGCAGCCTGCTGGCACAGGGCGCGCGCCTGCCGACGGTACGGCGCGGCGACGTGATTGCGATGGCGGCAGCCGGTGGGCTGGCCGCGGTCTACCACGCGCCGCTGGCCGGGGCGCTGTTTGTGGCGGAGATCGCCTTTGGCGTGACGGCGGTGCAGCGGCTGATTCCGCTGTTTATCGCGGCGGCGGTGTCGGTGCTGACGGTGCGATCCCTGACTGGTGACGCGCCCCTCTACTTCTATGCCGCCGCCACCTTTGAGCCGGGCGCGGGCGCGCTGTTGACGGTGCTGCTGATTGGCGTGGCCGCCGGCGTCGCTGGGCCGCTGTTCCTCTCTATTATTGAGCTGGCCCGCCGCGCCTTCAGCCCGATTGCCCACCCGGTGTGGCGGCTGGGGCTGGGTGGGGTGCTGGTGGGCGGCGTGGCAATGGTGTCACCGCTGGTGCTGGGCAATGGCTTTGAGGTGATTGACCGCCTGCTCAACGGCGGCGATCTGGCGACGCCGCTGCTAGCACTGCTGCTGCTCAAGGTGCTGGCGACGGCGCTGACCGTCGGCTCCGGCGCGGTGGGCGGGCTGTTCACCCTCGCTGCTGGTGGGGGCCGCCGCTGGGGCGCTGGTGTGCGCCAGCCTGCACGCCCTCGGCATCGACCCCGGCCCGATGGGACTGTATGCCGCCATCGGCATGAGCGCCATGCTGGCCGCCACCAGCCATGCGCCGCTGATGTCGATCATGATGGCGTTTGAGATGACGCTGAACAGTTCGCTGCTGTTCCCGTTGATGCTGGCGACCGCCATCTCTTATGTCGTCGCGAGCTGCTTTGCCACTGCCGGGGCCTATCCGGTGCTCAATCGCCACAATGCGCGCTTCCAGGCGAAGAGTGAATTTGAGACCGGCACTATCGGGCCGCTAATGAATCGGGAGTGTTCGTTCGTGGTGGAGAGCGCCACCGCCGCCGAGGCAATGCGCGAGGGATTGAAGCAGAAGACGCGCTTTGTTTATGTGATTAGCGGGGAGGGGCGGTTCCTGGGCGTGGTCTCCACCAGCGATCTGGCCACCGGCATCATGGAGGGGTCACTGGCCGCCGAGGCCGCGATTACGCCCTTCATTATTAAGGAGTTCACCACGGTATATCAGGATGCGCGCTATGAACAGGCGTGGGCGCTGCTCTCAGATTCACCGCTGGAACGGTTGCCGGTACTCGATAATGCCGAAAATCGCCACCTATTAGGTGTAATTACCAAAGCATCGCTGCTGCATAAAGCGCAGGAATTTCTTTAAATCGAGAATCATTCTTTTTTACAACACCCTGGCAATAAATTCCTATTTTTAGTGTGGGTATTCTGCACCAGCCGGGCTCTTATCTAAAATTAGCAGGCTTAATGTTTTATTTGTATAAAATCTTTTTTATCAAATTTCACACAAATAACGGGATTTCACTTTAGATGTTTCTTAAAAAATCCTTAAAAATCAATAAGTAGTATTATGTTTGTTGATAACTTCATTTAATTTTCACAATAAAATGTTAGGTATGCATCACAATTGTTTAAGTTAAATGAGCGGAGGTGATGAATCGAGGGTCATAAATATTTTAAATGATTGCTATTCCTGTTAGTGGGATAAATCCTATTTATGGGGTGAGCGTTTTACATTAAGAACCATTGGGATAGTATCTGATTTGTGAACAGATTGTTGATTATGGCTATTCATGAATTTTGGAAGGGCCAAAGCATTAGAGAATTGCGACTATTCTCAATGGAATAATTACCCTTTGCGCGCTATTACTGTTGTACATAATTATTTTAATGAATTTATGGCAATCTGGCGGTAGATGCTCAAAAAGGAGCCACAACAGGGCAGCCACACTAACCATTTTATTTCGACACACACCAGAACCCACAAGGGATTGGGTACGGAAATAATACGATATTTCTTAAGCTTACTGGATGTGAGCAAAGATGAAGGAAAAGCGCATGAGTGACTATAATAAATTAACCATAAAGAATCTGGATGTATTCATCCCGCCAAATGAAATCTCTCATTTGCGCTGGAAGGAATACCAGATCCTTTCACTATTATTTGCCCGTTCGCCTGAGTTGGTCACCCGAGCCGAAATCATCGAAAATATCTGGAAGGGGACCTACTGCTCTGATTCCACTATCAATCAGACAATTAAGTCGATTCGGCAAAAAATTGGTGATGAGGATCACGTCCTGATTAAAACCATCCCACGCGTTGGTTATAAGATAGATCGAAAAGAGTTGTTTCACTTCCTGAACGAAGATGAAGCATTAGATTTTAATACTAAACCGGGTACTCAGAAAAAAGAGAGCCGGCCAAGTGAGCCTACCGCCCCGGTAGAGGAGCCGCGCGCCGCGCAGCACCATTCCGCCCCGGTAGAGACCGTGCTGCCCCAGGCTGAAGTGCCGGTGGCGGAAGAGCAGGTGGCAGTCAGTCATCAGCCTGAAACACAGAGTGTGGAAAGTGAGTCCATCGTGCAACACGCACCCACCGAGCCTGCTCAGACAGTGCCGGATGTCAAAAAAGGACCCTTTACCCGTATGCGTGATCTGGTCAACTTCGGCGCAAGCTGGAGATACCTCACGCTGGTTGCTCTCTCTTTGATCATTGTTGGTCAGCTTTTTTATGAAACTACACACACGTCCGGATCTGACAGTAACGGTAAAAATGTTGTTCTGATTTTGCGAGTTGACCCATCGACCCTGGGATTGCAGCCCAACCGCCAGGCCACCCTGCAGCAGGGGTTCTCCCAGAGCGCGCCGCATGACAGCGTGATCTGCATGGTGAACATTCCTGACCGCCACTCGGTGACCTCGGTCTGGCTGCTCGACCATGTTAAAAAGGGTTGTATGCTGAATAATGATAATAGTGGCTTAACCATTAACCCCGGTATTCCACTGTAAATCACGGATGCAGGCCGGCAGGACAGCGAATTTCATTTTTTCACCTGGTTGTTTTATTAATTGTTATTTGCATTGCCGGTCTGACCTGTTGATGATGAATTTGAGATAAAGGCAGACAATCTGACGAGAGTCTGCCGTTTCAGGATGGATGCTGTCCAGTAACTTCGCGGAATTAAAGGATAATATCCGGTAATCACTGCCGGGCACGCGCCATCGCTGAATCAGGGACATATCACACTTGATATGAATTAGATTCCGTTGGGAAATGACATGAAGCCTGTAATCTTTAATGCGTGTTGGTTAATCGCGGAACGACTGTTGTTTGGCTTCTCCGGCGTATTTATTTCGATTTATGTCGCGCGTTATTTGCAGCCAGCGCAATTTGGCACCATCAGTTATTTGTTGTCCATTGTTGCTATTACTGTCCCACTGATTCAGATGGGGGCAGACAATATTCTGTTCAACCGGATCGCGCGCAAGCCGCAAAGCGGCATCCGGCTGATGCTCGCCTCGGCCCGGCTGCGCGCCCGCTGGTTCTGCGTGACCAGCGCGCTGCTGTTGGTGTGGGGCGCCCTGACTCTGGATCATGTCCCGTTTGTGATGCTGGTGTTGGTGCTGATCAGCTCCTATTTCCAGATTCAGGATGTGTTCAAGATCTATTATGACGCCACCCTGAACTCAAAGCGCAACGCGTTAATCAATAATGGGGTGCTGGTACTGGCCATCATTATGCGGGTGGCGATGGTGAAGTATGAGATGACGCTGGCGTGGTTCGTGCTGCCCTATATTGTCAGCAGCGCGATCCCTTATCTGGTGCGGCGCTGGATGTTCATGCGTGAACACCCGCAGAGCGGCGACCAGAAAGTGCCGGCGGCGTTGGTAAACCGCTACTCACGGTACTTGATGACCGTTGGCCTGCCGCTGTCGCTCTCGGCGCTGTCCATCGTGATCTATGTGCGCATTGACCAGGTGATGCTGGAGAACATGGTGGGCAGCCACGCGGTGGGCCTTTACACCGCCGCATTGACGCTCTGCAACGCCTGGACCTTTGTGCCGATTGCCCTGATCACCTCACTGATGTCATCGGTGGTCAGTGACCGTAACCCGGAGACGCAGGCGCACAGTATCCGGCTGCTGTTTTTGATCGTGCTGGTGATTACCGCGCCGATCGTGCTCTTTTACTTATTTTTCGGCAGCCAAATTTTGGTGCTGCTGTTTGGCCAGGGGTTCCGCGAGGCGGCTACTATCGTACCGCTCTGTACTTTCACCGCCCTGTGCTCCGTATTGGGGACACTCTCCATGCGGGTGATGGTTCTCTACTCAGGTTTTCGTTTCATCGCATTTAAGATGCCGGCGGTGGCGCTGGTTAACGTGGCACTGAATTGGGTGATGATCCCCCGCTATGGAATTGAAGGGGCGGCCATTTCCATGTTAATTGCAGAATTTTTATCGTTCTTTTTGTTTAATATCTTCTTCCGTAAAGGGAAAATTACTGTGCTGCAGTTGACGTGCTATCAAAGTATTCCTGTAGTAAACAGAAAGGTGAAAAATTATGTTAAGAAATTTAGCTAAGAGAATTTATCGCAATTTGCCTGATCCTGTTTTTCACCAGATAAATTATGCTCGTGTATTCAAGAAACAGGCCAATATTAAGAATCCGCAGTTATTTAGCGAAAAGATCATGATTCGCAATATTTGGCCGAAAAAGATCTACACGCTGTTGGCGGACAAAATCAAGGTGCGGGACTACATCGCGGCGATTATTGGCGAGCAGTACCTGATCCCGGTTTATGCCACTACCACGGAGATGAGCTATGAGCTTTACAAGAGCCTGCCCAACTCCTTCGTGATGAAGGCCAACCATGGGTGCGGCTTCAACAGTCTGGTGTTCGATAAGAGCAAGATCACCTATGAGGCGCTCTATGAGCAGGCTTCCACCTGGATGGACTCCAACTGGTATCTCTCCAACAAGGAGCGCCACTACCAAGGGATCAAGCCGGGCCTGATCTTCGAGGAGCTGTTGCAGGTTCAAGGCCAGGTGCCGAACGACCTGAAGTTCCACTGCTTCAACAAAGATGGCGAACTGCGCGTCTTCATCCAGGTGGACTACTCGCGCTATGGCGTGCACCGCCGCGACGTGTTCGACGAAGAGTGGAACCGCACCGAGATCCGCATGGGCCTGAAGAACAACCCGGAAACCATGCCGCGCCCGGAGAAGCTGGACGAGATGCTGCATCTGGCCAAGACCATCGCCAGCCAGTTCTCCTATGTGCGCATCGATTTTTATGAGGTGGGTGGCCGGGTCTATTTCGGCGAGCTGACGTTTACACCCGGTGCCGGCCTCTGCCGCATCTGGCCTCGCAATGTGCAGCGTGAATGGGGGAGTTATTTTACGGAATAAACGGCGTTAAAGGGGGAAAGGGAATTAATAATCAATAACTACAATCGTTTCAAAATAAACCGGATAACAGACGGCGTATAACCAGGAACCGCGTGGGCATCGACGCCGGTTCAGGAGGCAGGGTTAGGTCGTTATCGGGTGATAAGCGAGGATTTATGGAAAAAGTATCAGTGGTAATGCCTGCCTTTAACACAGCAGACTATATTGAATATGCGATTAACAGCGTATTGTCCCAAACGTATGCCAATTTTCATCTCTATATTATTGATGATGCTTCAACGGACGCGACGGGCGATGTTGTCCAGCGCTTTACCGATGATCCACGCGTAACTTACTACCGCAATGAGCGCCGTTTGGGCCGTGCTGAAACCATCAACATGGGCATCGACATGGCGGCAGGGGAGTTCATCGCCTTTTGTGACAGTGACGCGGTCTGGGAGAAGAACAAGCTGTTTACCCAGGTTAACATCCTGCAAACCAAGCGCTATGACATGGTGTGCTCGCACTACGCCACCTTCCTCAATAGCGTGAACAAGCTGACCCGTACCTACAAGAGCCGCGAGATCATCACTTATCGCGACCTGCTGCGCGGCCACCGCATTGCCGACATTACCGGCATGTACAATCAGGCGCGTCTGGGTAAGGTCTATCTGGAGAACGTCCCGCATCAGGAGTACCTGATGTGGCTGTCGCTGCTTAAGCGTGCCAAGGGCACCATGGCCTACTGCATCCCTGAGACGCTGGCCTACTGCCGCATTTCACCGCGCCAGAGCTTCCTCAGCAAGAACCCGTTCGACAGCTGGCAGTGGCGCATCTACCGCGACTACCTGCGCCTGCCGTACTATAAGTCGTTCTACTACTACCTCTCTTCTCTGGCTCAGGCGATGAAACGTATCGTCTGACCGGCGCACTGCGCCAGCCATGCCCCGGTGGGTTTTCCCGGGGCATTTTCTTTTGGGGCTTGCCCAACACCTGGGGCAGGGCGCGGCCCCCTGACATGCAGGCACAAAAAAACCGGGCATGTTGCCATGCCCGGTGTGCCAGAGGGTAGCGGTGAATCAGTTGGCGCTGTGCGTCTCACTGTTGTGGCGTGCCGCGCGCTCAGCGTGCTTCTCGGCCATCTTTTCAGCGCGTTTCTGGTAGTTCTCATTGAACTGCTTCTTCTGCTCTGGGGTGAGCAGGTTGTACATCTTGTTCTCCATGCGCATGTGGGAGAGCATCTGGTCGGCCTGCGCCTTGTGCAGGCTGTCAATTTCCGCTTTCGCCTTCGCCTCATCAAAGCTATCTGCGGCCACCAGCTTGTGCATGGACTCAAAGTGGGCTTTCATCTCGTCACGCGGGTGCTGCTGGCGCTCGGTGCTCATCAGGTCGCGCATCTGCTGGCGCTGCTGCTCGGTCAGGTTCAGGCCGGCAAACGGATCGCCATGGCGGCCCCCTTTATGCATCGGCTTGCTGTGCTCGGTGGCGGTCGGCGCGGTGGCGGCGGTGTCAGCGGCAAAGGCCATGGAAACAGAACCGAAAACCAGGGTGGACGCTAAAGCCAGGGCAGTAAATTTACGCATAATCGATACCTCACATTATTGTTCGTTCAGCGCCTCGGCGCCATTGAGTTGACGAAGATAAGTCTACCCAAGCAAATGAATAGTAGTGCGAGTTAACGTAAAGCTATTAAAGCAGAAAAGGCAAAAAGTGAACGAAAATGAAGGGATTGTGAGCAAAGTGCCGGCATAGTATTAACAGGGTAGGCGCGGGGTAAAGATAATGGAGGGATCGTGGAGGGCGGCGCCACTGTCGCATGGGCCGCCCCCGGCAAAAAGTGAAATCAGTGGCTGCGCATCCCGGCGGCGGTCATCATCAGCCGGAACAGCGAGGCGACGACGAACAGCGCCAGCACGCTGCCGGCCCAGATAATGATTAACCAGATCAACCGCCGCCACAGCGGGCTGCGGGTGGTCTTCTCGGTCATTGGGTCAATGGAAGGCATATCCCCCCTTAGTGGTAGCCATGCTCCGGTTTGACCTTGCCACGGAAGACGTAGTAGCTCCAGAAGGTGTAAACCAGAATCAACGGAATGATGAACAGCGCGCCCACCAGCATAAAGCCCTGGCTCTGCGGCGGGGAGGCCGCCTCGCGGAAGCTGATGGCCGGTGGGATCAGGTTGGGCCAGATACTGATGCCCAGTCCGCTGAAGCCGAGGAAGATCAGCGCCAGCGTCAAAATAAAGGGGGCGTAGTGGGAGTGGGCATTCTGCGTGGTACGCCACACCCCCCAGGCCGCCAGCGCCACCAGTACCGGCACCGGCAGGAAGAAGAAGAGATCCGGCAGCGTGAACCAGCGGTCAGCGATGGTCGGGTAGCTGAGCGGCGTCCAGATGCTGACGATGGCAATGATCGCCAGCAGCGCCAGCAGCAGCGGCCGTGACACCCGGCGCATGGTGGCGAGCAGGTGCCCCTCGGTCTTGATGATCAGCCAGCTACTGCCGAGCAGCGCATAGGCCACCACCAGCCCAACGCCGCAGAACAGCGAGAAGGGGGTGATCCAGTCAAACACGCTGCCGACCCAGGTGCGGTTCTCCACCGGGAAGCCATTCAGGAACGCCCCCAGTACCACCCCCTGCGAGAAGGTGGCAATAAAGGAGCCGGCAATGAAGGATTTGTCCCAGAACGCGCGGTGCGAGACGGTGGCCTTAAAGCGGAACTCAAACGCCACGCCGCGGAAGATCAGGCCAATCAGCATCACGGTCAACGGGATGGCCAGCGCGTCGAGGATCACGGCATAGGCCAGCGGGAAGGCGCCGAACAGCCCGGCCCCGCCCATCACCAGCCAGGTTTCGTTGCCGTCCCATACCGGGGCCACGGTGTTCATCATCACATCGCGATCGCCATCATCCTTGACCATTGGGTAGAGCAGGCCGATGCCAAGGTCGAAGCCATCCATCACCACATACATCAGGATGCTGAACACAATGATCACAAACCAGATCAGCGAGAGATCGATACCCATTATTCACTCCTCCGCAGGTCATCTTTGGTCGGTTCATCCAGGGACTCATCCGCGGCGGAGAGCGGCCGCGCCGGGGTGCGTTTCTGCCCAGGCCCGCCTTCGGGGCCGGTGTGGGCGACAAAGGGCTGCGGCCCACGGCCAATCAGCTTCAGCAGGTAGACCAGCCCGATGCCAAACACCGAGCAGTAGACCACCAGGAACGCCAGCAGGCTGAGGGACATGTGCAGCGTGCCGTGGTCAGAGACCGCGTCGCGGGTGCGCAGCAGGCCATAAACCACCCACGGCTGGCGGCCAATCTCCGTGGTGAACCAGCCGGCGATGATGGCGATCAGACCCGACGGCCCCATCACCAGCGCAAAGCGGTGGAAGGCGCGCGTCAGGAACAGCTTGCCGCGCCAGCGCAGCCAGAGGCTCCAGAGGCCGGTGGCGATCATCAGCAGGCCCATCGCCACCATGATGCGGAATGACCAGAAGATAATGGTGGAGTTGGGACGCTGGTCAGCCGGGAAGGATTTCAGCGCCGGGATCTGCTTGGTCAGGCTGTGGGTCAAAATCAGGCTGCCGAGGTAGGGGATCTCGACCGCATATTTGGTGCGCTCCTCCTCCATGTCCGGCAGGCCGAACAGGATCAGCGGCGTCGCCTCATCCGGCGGGTTCTCCCAGTGCCCCTCAATGGCGGCAATCTTCGCTGGCTGGTGCTCCAGGGTGTTCAGGCCGTGGGCATCGCCAATCACCGCCTGAATCGGCGCGACAATCAGCGCCATCCACATCGCCATTGAGAACATCTTGCGCACCATCGGCGTATTGTTGCCGCGCAGCAGGTGCCAGGCCCCGGATGCACCGACAAAGAACGCCGAGGCCAGGAAGGCGGCGGTCGCCATGTGCAGCAGGCGATAGGGGAAGGAGGGGTTGAACACCACCTTGAACCAGTCCACCGGGATCAGCTGGCCATCGACAATCTCATAGCCCTGCGGGGTGTGCATGAAGCTGTTGGAGGCGAGGATCCAGAAGGTGGACATCAGGGTGCCGAGCGCCACCATGCAGGTGGAGAAGAAGTGCAGCCCCGGCCCCACGCGGTTCCAGCCAAACATCATCACGCCGAGGAAGCCAGCCTCCAGGAAGAAGGCGGTCAGCACCTCATAGGTGAGCAGCGGCCCGGTGATGCTACCGGCAAAGGCGGAGAAGCCGCTCCAGTTAGTACCGAACTGATAGGCCATCACCAGCCCGGAGACCACCCCCATGCCGAAGTTGACGGCGAAGATCTTGATCCAGAAGTGGTAGAGATCGCGGTACGTGGTATTTTTGGTTTTTAGCCAACACGCCTCCAGCACCGCCAGGAAGCTGGCGAGGCCGATGGTGATGGCCGGAAAGATAATATGAAACGAAACGGTAAAGGCGAACTGGATTCTCGCCAACTCGAACGCGTCTAAGCCCAACATAGCCACCTCATATTGCCCAACAAATAAGACACTTCAACCGGACGTCATGCATTCCGTGCAAAATATGCCGCCGACAAGAGGGTAAACGCCCGGTGCGCCGGGTGGCGCACGTGTCTCCCCGCAATCAGGACGGTTAATCTTTGTTAACCTGCAACAGGTATAGCACATGGGACGATTTCCGCCGGAAAACCGTGTGACCCGTCAGGTGACAATAGGGCAGGGAGTCCGGCTATAATAGAGCCAGTTTCGTAAAATTATCCTATAACAGTTGCCGGATGCCGCCATGACCCGCTATGAACAGCTTGCCCAGAGCCTGCGCCGCCAGATCCAGAACCAGATCTGGCTGCCCGGTGACAAACTCCCCTCCCTGCGCGAGAGCTGCCGGCAGTCGGGCCTGAGCCTGATGACCGTGCTGCAGGCCTACCAGCTGCTGGAGAGCCAGGGGCTGGTGGTGGCACGCCCGCAGTCGGGCTACTACGTCGCCCCCGATCCGGCCCCGCTGCCGGACAGCAGCCGCACGCTGCACCCCTCCGAGCAGGTCGGCATCAATGACGCCATCTTTGACATTTTGCAGGCGGCGAAAGACCCGGCCATCGTCCCCTTTGGCTCCGCCTTCCCGGATGCCACGCTCTTTCCGCAACCCCGGCTGGCGCGCTCACTGGCCAGCGCGGTGCGGCGCATGTCGCCCTTCAGTGCCGTCGCCAACCTGCCGCCGGGCAATGAGGATCTGCGCCGCAGCATCGCGCAGCGCTATGCCCAGCAGGGGATGGAGGTGGCGCCCGATGACATCGTCATCACCTCTGGCGCAATGGAGTCGCTGGGGCTGAGCCTCCAGGCGGTCACTGAGCCGGGTGACTGGGTGGCGATTGAGTCGCCGGCCTTCTATGGCGTGTTGCAGGCGATAGAGCGCCGCCAGCTGAAGGCGGTCGCCATCCCGACCGATGTGCAGACCGGCATCGATCTGGCGGCGCTGGCAGACGCGCTGGCGCGTTATCCGATCCGCGCCTGCTGGTTTATGTCCAACTTCCAGAACCCGCTGGGGGCCTCCATGCCGCGCGACAAAAAGCAGCGGTTGGTGGCGATGCTGGCGGAGCGCGGCGTGGCGCTGATTGAGGATGATGTCTACCACGAGCTCTACTTTGGCACGGAGCGGCCGGCCCCGCTGCGCGCCTTTGATCCGCAGGGCAGCACGGTGCTGCACTGCGCCTCCTTCTCCAAAAGCCTGGCACCCGGCTTCCGGGTCGGCTGGGTGGCGGCTGGCCCCCATGCGGCGCGCATCCAGCGGCTGCAACTGATGAGCACCCTCTCCGCCAGCGTACCGACCCAGCTGGCGCTGGCCGACTACCTGCACCAAAGCGGCTATGAGGCGCACCTGCGAAGGCTGCGCCGCCAGCTGGAGCTGCGTCAGGTGGCGATGTACCGCGGCATCCAGCAGGCGTTCCCGGAGGAGGTGAGCATCAGCCGGCCACAGGGCGGCTACTTCCTCTGGCTGACGCTCGGCAAGGGGCGCGACGCCCGCACCCTCTACCGGCAGGCGCTGGCGCGGGGCATCAGCATCGCGCCAGGGCATATGTTCACCGCGGGCGACCAGTTCCGCGACTGCATCCGCCTTAATAGCTCCTTTGTCTGGGACGCGCGCCACCAGCAGGCGATCGAGACGCTGGGGGAGCTGGTCAGGGGGCTGTAGCCGGTTTACATACCGACCGGTAGGTATCTATAATGCGCGCTCACTTTTTGCCACGGGGCGAGGACATGAGCCGTAAAAAAGATCCGCAACAGGTGCGCAGCCGCCTGCTGGAGAGCGCCTCCCGGCTGGCGGCGGACAACGGGCTGGCCGAAATCTCGCTGAGCGCGGTGGCCGCGGCCGCTGGCGTCACCAAGGGTGGGCTGTTCCACCACTTTCCCAGCAAGCGGGCGCTGATCTCCGCGCTGTTCACGGCGCTGATCGCTGACATTGACCGTGAGATTGACGACTACCTGCAACAGGATGCGGGCGGCTACGGCTGCTTCACCCGCGCTTACGTGCGCTCCGGCTTTGCCGAGAGCGATGACCGGGTGACGTGGGCGGCCATCACTTACTCCATCAAGTCCGATTCCGAGCTGATTGAGCTGTGGGATGCCTGGATCGCCGGGCGGCTGGCGCGCCATCAGGCTACGGACAGCGCACCGGCGCTGGAGATTGTGCGGCTGGCGGCCGACGGGGCGTGGTTCCAGCGCCAGCTGAGCCGTCGGCCAGAGAGCGCCGCCAGCCGCGAGCTGGAGCAGCGGCTGCTGCATCTCACCTACCCACAGGATGGGGCGGCGGCATGAGCGGATTCACCGAAGACCTGATCGCCTGGATTGAGGACAACCTGGAGAACCCGCTGCTGGTGGATGATGTGACGCAGAAGGCTGGCTACAGCAAGTGGTACTTGCAGCGCCGCTTCAAACGTGAGACCGGCATCCCGCTGGCGAAATATATCCGCGACCGTCGGCTCTGCAAGGCGGCGCTGCTGGTGCGCATGTCACGGTTGCCGATGATGGAGATCGCCGCTCGCTACCAGTTTGACTCCCAACAGAGCTTCAACCGCCGCTTCAAGCAGCACTTTGGCGTGCCGCCCGGCGAGTACCGGCGCGCGGGCGACTGGCGCTTCACCGGCATCCGGCCACGCCACGCCTTCACTGACCTGTCGCCCCGGCCTGCGGTGTCGCGGGTCACGCTGGCGCAGCGGCTGACGCGCCACGGCGGGCGCATCTCCCACTGTGGCGTCGATCAACTGGAGTCGCTGGCGTTCCACTATGAGACGCGCGCGCCGCTGTTTGCCGCCATTGACGGTATGCTGGCGACGCAGCCCGGCGCGGTGTGGCTGGCGGAGCAGAACGTGCCGGAGAGCAGCGCGGAGATCAGCTTCACCTCCTGCCTCTGCCGCCCGACGGCAGAGGGCGAGGCGACGCTGGCGGCCAGCGGTGACTATCTGGCGCTGCCACTCACCGGCACGCAGGAGACGCTGAGCCGCGCCATCATGCACTTCTACCTGTATGAGATGACCGAGCATGGTCACATCCGCCGTGACGGCCATGACCTGCTGCGCATCGATCAGATGGCTGATGGCGTCTACCAAGGCTGCTACTTTGTGCCGGTGGCCTGACGGCGTTAGGGGCAGCGCGCCCGGCCATCCAGCGCGCTGGTCAGCGTCTGGCGCGCATGGCCGAGGTGGGCGCGCAGTTCGCGCAGCGCCTCGCGCTCATTGCGGTTGACCATCGCCAGCAGCAGCGCCATGTGATCCTCCACCGCCACTACCGTGCGTCGCGCCAGATTCTGCCCATCCCACTGGCAGTGGAACTGGAAGATCACCGCCACAATCTCCAGCGTGCGATCAAAGAAGGGGTTGTCGGCGGCGGAGAGGATCAGCGCATGGAGCTGGCGGTCAAGCTGCGCGAAGCGGCAGTAGTCGCTGCTCATCTCGACATGCAGCTGGCGGTGGCGGGCCAGCAGCGCGCGCACCGTGGCCCAGCGCCCATCCTCCGGCGGCAGGCTGAAGAAGCGCCGCAGGGCGTGCATCTCCAGCATCTCGCGCAACTCACACAAATTCTCGGCATAGGCTGGCTCCAGCGTGCGCATCTGCCACTCGCCGCGCCCGGCATTCTCCAGCAGGCCGTAGCGGCTAAAGCGCAGCAGCAGGTCGCGTACCGCGGCGGCGGCCATGCCGGAAGCCTGCACCAGTTGCTGCTCATTGATGTTGTCCCCGAGGCGCAACTGCCGCTGACGGATAAGCGCATGTAGCGCCTGCTCAAACTGCGCGACGTGCGCCGGGCAGGGCAGCGGCATAAAGCCCTCGTCATCGGTCGGCGCACGGGCGATGCAGAGCCGACCGGCGCGGCGCGCGACGATGCCACGCTGCTTCAGGTAGTCGAGGGTGTGGCGCACGGTGGTGCGGCTGATGTGGTAGAGGCGGGCCAGCGCGGCCTGCGAGGGGAGGGGCGAGGTCAGCTGACCCCTGGCGATGCCGTCAAGCATCTGATTGATGACACTCTGGCGCAGGTATTGCGGGCGACTCATGGGCGGCACCTCTCAAAGGGTACGGCCGCCCATTAAACCCTAATTTTGTATGGAATAGTCAGCGCTGTTTCACATTTGCAACGCTGAATTAACTTTTTTGCGCCATTTGCCGCAGGATCTGCGGCTACGCCGCCTGGTCGGCAGTGAGCCAGCGCAGCATATTGCCAAACAGCGGCGCATAGCCCGGCCACGCAATAAAGGAGGGCGGCAACCAGTGCGGGCTGACATCCGACATCCACGCCAGCGTGCGGCCCGCGCCATAGTGGCCGGTCACCAGCAGCGGGTGGCCGCCAAGGTCAGCCGGCAGGCGCGCCAACACTTCGGCACCCGGTTTCACCTCCACCTCATTGGCCCCCAGCAGCAGTGGCCACTCGGTCGGCAACCCGGCCAGAATCGGATGCCCCTGCGCCTGCGCCGTCAGCTCCGGCGCAAAGCCCTCTGGCGTCTCCAGCCGGTCATCATAGGGCAGGCAGGTAACGGGCAGCGCCTCCTCCACCGGCGTACGCCGCCAGCGCGCCTTGCCATCAATCCCCTGGAAGCTGAGGTAGCCACCAAACATCGCCAACGCGCCACCCTGCCGCACGTAGTCGCGCAGCAACTTCAGCCGATCGGCAACCGGTTTACCGTGCAACCAGACATCAGGGTGCAGCTGCAATGAGTTGGCCCCAATGTCAGACAGCAGGATGGCGTCATACTCCGCCAGTGCCTCCACGGTAAAGGGCAGTTGCTCCACCGCCTGATGCGCCGGCAAATGGGTCAGTTCAAATTCTGTCTCGGCCAGCGCGTTAATCAGCGCCTGCGCGCCACTATGGAAAGTGACGCTGCTGAACTGGTCAAATCCCTTGAAGTGAGTGGATGCGCTCACCCAGGTTTCGCCGACTAACAGTACCTTCTTCGTTTTTTCCACCCCGTGCTCCCTCTTGGGTCATTGTGCATAGGCAGGGCGAAAAAAATCCCTGCTTGACAGAGTAAATAGTAGACAAAATTGAACCGTTTCAATAGGGAAAACTGTGTCATTAATCGCCGCTCGTTACAATAAATAAATATTAAATATGTAAGTTGTTGACATAATTCATCAAACCGTTTCACTATCTGCGCATTGCTGATAATTCGTGCGGCTGATTTGGCTTTGCGCGTGACGGACGGAGCACGCGGTGAAGCCCCCCTCATTCACTGAAAAGCAAATGGAGAAGATGATGCAAAGACGTTCAATCCTGAAGGGCGCGCTGCTGGCCGGGGCGGTTGCTCTGGCACCTTGGCTGGGAGCCGGTGTGGTGACCCCACAGGCTCAGGCGGCGGAGCTGACCAAGATTAACTTCGTGCAGGAGTGGCCGGTGGCGGACGGCTTCTGGATCCCGTGGATTCTGGGGAAAGAGAAGGGCTTCTACCGCGAGGAGGGGATTGACCTCAACATCATCGCGCCGCCGACCGTGGCTGACACCATGAAGTTCCTCGGCACTGGCCGTGCGGATCTGGCCTTCACCACCGTCATGGACATCATCTTCGCCAAAGAGCAGGGCGCGCCGGTCACCGCCATTGGCCGCTACGGCCAGGGCAACAACTGGGGCATCGTCTCCCGTCAGGGTGAGAAGTTCACCGTCGCGGAGCTGAAGGGCAAAACCATCGGCATCTACAATGACGCCTGGACCAAGGCGCAGCTGGCGCTGATGCTTAAGAGCGCCAATATGACGCTGAATGACATCAAAATGGTCGCCGCCGCCGATGACACCGTGCCGCTGCTGCTGCAAAAACGCGTGGACGCCATCACCGGCATCACCAACGCCGAGGGGACGGGCGTGGTCACCACCGGCAAACAGAAGCCAGAATTCCTGCCTGCGGTGGAGCACGGCGTGCCGAACACCCCGATCTTCATGCTGGCTGGCAACGAGCGCTGGCTGAAGAACAACCCAGAGGTGGCGAAAGCCTTTATGCGCGCCACCGAGAAGAGTATCGCCTACGCCATCGCCCACCCGGAAGAGGGCACCACCGCCTTCACCAAGGCTTACAGCAAAGCCTACGATCCGGCCTTTATCAAACAGCAGTGGGCTGACACCATCACGCTGCTCGGCCAGCCCGGCCCGGATCAGCTGAAGCTGAGCGACGCCGCCTGGAGCGACCTGCTGAACGCCGTGAAGCAAGAGGGCATCGTCAAAGAGACCCTGCCGGCGCAGCAGTACTACACCAATGACTTCCTGCCGCAGGGGAAATAGGGCATGAGCGCACATCAACCGGGCACCCGCTGGGTGCCGGAATGGACGTATAAACCGGGGCCGGACGTGGCCCTGGAAGCCCCGGCTGGCCTGCGCCGCGCACAGGCGATGGCGAAAGCCGCCGCTGCCGCCGGGCTGGCCGCGGCCAAACCCGGCATGACGGAACAGCAGGTGGAGCTGGCGGTGGGGGCCTCGCTGGAGGCGCAAAATGCCGCTGGCATCTGGACTATCACCAACGTCGGGCTGGGCGAGAACGCGCGCATCTGCTTCCCAACCCACCCGCCGACGGCGCTGGCTGCTGCCGAGCAGGATCTGCTGATGATTGACGTCCACCCCATTACCCAGGAGGGGTTCTGGGGCGACTGCACCCGCTGCAAGGTGATTGGCGACAACCCGCTGGCCGCCGAGGCGTTGCGTGACCTCGAGGCGCTGCACTATGAGGTGCTGGCGCAGTGCCGCCCCGGGATGCCAGCCAGCGAGCTGTTTGGCCTGAGCCACCAGCGTTTGCAGGCGGAGGGCTTCGTGCTGCTCGACCTGCTGGCGAACATTGGCCACTCCCTGACGCCGGGTGCCGCCTACCTGCACAACTTCATTGATGCCGGTAACGACACGCCAATGTGGGGCGCCTGGGCCGTGGAGCCGTTCGCCGCGCGTGGCGACATCGCGGTGAAGGTGGAAGATCTGGTGTGGTTCGGCCGTGAGCGGTGCGAGGTGCTGTAGCACCCGCCTGGAGCAGAGAAAGGAGTTCCGATGTCCCAAGCAAAACTTAGGATCGAGCAGGTGTCGCGCCAGTTCGGCGAGCTGACCGCGCTGGCGCCCACCGATCTCCAGGTGGCCGAGGGGGAATTCATTTCGGTGGTCGGCCCGTCCGGCTGCGGAAAAAGTACCTTGTTCAACCTGATCTCCGGCGTGCTGCCGCCCAGTTCAGGCCGCATCCTGATTGACGGGCAGGACGTGACCGGCAAGACCGGCCACGTCGGCTACATGCTGCAAAAGGATCTGCTGCTGCCGTGGTTGACGGTGATTGACAATATCGTGCTCGGCGCCACCCTCAAGGGGGGGGCCAGCGAGGCCCAGCGGCGTGCTGGCGTGGCCTTGGCGCGCCGCTATGGCCTGGGCGACTTTATCAACCACTACCCGGCGGCGCTCTCCGGCGGGATGCGCCAGCGCGTGGCGCTGATGCGTACCCTGGCGATGCAGCATGACGTGATGCTACTCGATGAGCCATTCGGCGCGCTCGACTCCCAAACCCGCCTCTCCATGCAGCAGTGGTTGCTGACGGTGTGGGAGGAGCAGCGGCGTACGGTAGTGTTCGTCACCCACGACATTGACGAGGCGATCTTCCTCGCTGACCGGGTGGTGGTGATGACGCCGCGTCCCGGCCGTGTCAATGCGGTCTTCCCGGTGGAGCTGGCGCGCCCGCGCCCGCTCTCCTGCCTGACCAGCGCGCCCTTTATGGCGCTGAAGCAGCAGATCCTCGGGTTGATCTATCAGGATGAGGCGGCGCTGACGGCGCAGGAGAGAGCCAATGTACACTGAACCCTACGGCTGGCGCGGCTGGCTGCTGCGGATTGGCGGCCCGGTGGTGGCCCTGGTGCTGGTGGTGCTCGGCTGGGGCATTGCGGTACGCGCCTTCGACATCCCGGCCTATGTGCTGCCCTCGCCGGAGCGCACCCTCGAGCATATCCTTTCCGACTCGGACACCCTCTGGGAGGGCTTCCGCATCACCTTCGTCACCTTCCTGATGGGTTTTTTGCTCGGCGCGGTGAGCGGCTTTGTGTTCGCGGTGTTGATGGATAGCTCGCGCTGGGTGCGCAGCGTGCTCTACCCAATTTTGATCGCCAGTCAGGCGGTGCCGGTGATTGCCATCGCGGCGGCGCTGACCATCTGGCTCGGCTTTGGGCTCGCGCCGAAGCTGGTGATTGTGGCGCTGGTGGTGTTCTTCCCGGTGGTGGTGAACGTGCTGGATGGCCTGCACTCGGTTGACCGTGACATGCTTAATCTGGTGAAGTCGATGGGCGCGTCGCGCGCCAAGGTGTTCCGCTACGTCAAGCTGCCAGCCACCTACACGCCGCTCTTCTCGGCACTGAAACTCTCTGCCACCTTCAGCGTCACTGGCGCGGTGATTGGCGAGTGGACGGCCTCTACCAGTGGCGGGCTGGGGGCCTACCTGTTGCAGGCCAACTCGCGCCTCAACACCGCTGGCACCTTTGCCGCCATCGTCTTCCTGGCGCTGCTGGGGGTGGTGAGCTTCCTGCTGGTGGTAGGGGCCGAGCACCTGATGACGCCGTGGCGCAGTGGCTCGAAAGCCCGCCGCTGGTCGCGCCGCTACTGGCGTGACACCCCGGCGGAGCAGGCCCGCGATGAACGGTAAGGCACCGGAGGCACCCGCCGCCCGGCCCACCATCCGCGACGTGGCGCGTCAGGCGGAGGTCTCCATCGGCACTGTCAGCGCCGTCATCAACAACAGCGGCCGCCCGGTGGCGGCCCGCACCCGTGAGCGGGTGTTGCAAGCCATCGCCGAGTTGGGCTTTGAGCCAAACAACGCCGCCCGCAGCCTCAAGAGCCAGCGCATCTCCTCCATTGGTCTGGTGGCGCCGGATCTGGGCAACGCCTTTTTTGCTGACATCGCCGAGGGCATCCAACTGGTGCTGGGCCAGTCTGACTTCCTGCTGGTGCTCTGTTTGACCTGGTCTGACACCGCCCGCGAGGAGTACTACGCGCAGGTGCTGCGCACCCAGCGGCTGGATGGGGTGATCTACCTCTCCGGCACCGGCCAGCCCAGCCCGTCACTTCAGGCGTTGGCGCGCCGCGGCGCGGTGGTGTTTGTCGATGAGTGCTTGCCGGGCATTTCTGCCCCCTTTGTCAGTGCGCAAAACCGGCAGGGCGCGGCCGAGCTGGCGCGCCATGTGCTGGCCTGCGGCCACCGCCGGTTGCTGTTCATCAGCGGCCCGCGCGGCATGTGGACCAGCGAGGAGCGGTTGTCTGGCTACCATGATGCCTGCCGCGCGCAGGGGCTGGAGCCGGAGAAGATGCCGCTGCTGGCAGGCGACTATACCGAACAGAGCGGGATGCGCCTCGCCGCCCGCATTCTGGCGCAGCCGCGTGCGGAGTGGCCGACCGCCATCCTCTGCGCCAATGACCTGATGGCGATTGGCGTCATCCGCCACTGCCAGCAGCAGGGGATAGCAGTACCGGGCGATCTGAGCGTCACGGGATTTGATGATATCCCCGCTGCCGCGCTGGTGTCGCCGCCGCTCACCACCGTGCGCCAGTCCGGCCACCAGATGGGCAGCGCCGCCGCCGAACTGCTGTTGCATCGCCTCGGCTGCCTGCCCCAACCGCCCATGCAGACCGATTTCCCCGCCACCCTGAAGTTGCGCCACTCCGTCGGCAAGATCTAAGCCGGCTCGCCCGGCATTTTGTTACAACATACTCTCTATTTTTCCCTACTGCCTTCCAACTTTGCCGTGAGGGATGTGAGTCAGCCCAGCAGGGCTGGTTAAATGCGCCCGACATCCATACGCAGGGAGGGGTAATGTGATTGGGACAATACGCTGGTTGCCGCCGTTTGACCGTAGCTTTGGTCAGGATGTGATCTCTCGTCTGTTTAATGTGGCAGGCATACCTTACGCCGTGGGTTTTGAGGCCATCCCCAATGCGCGGCATCTTAGCGCAGCCAAGGGAATCAATATGATGCAGCGCCGTCCCGCGTTCACCTTGCCAGTGACGGGGAGGGGGGCCGTGACCTTCGATGGGATCAACCCCGTGGCCGGGGACTTTCTGGGATTTCGCCATATCCAACATCAGGGTGTCATGGGAGGACGTGTCTTGTTTAACGTTGCAAGTAATTTATGACCATTACACTGTGCCACGCAGGTGCCTATGTGTTTTCTGCGGCCAGCGATCGCCATCAAGATCGCAGAACGGATCTGGTTGAGATTTACAATGGCCTGCTAGGGCTGGAGGGTAAATCCAGGAGCCGTTTGATGCGGCATCTCGATGGATGTAAGGCGTACAGTGACGTGGTTACGGGAGGAAGAAACTATGTCATCACTACTCAGCATTATTGAAAGAGATCCTACCCCGGCGGGGTGAGAAGGGGCAGCGCCTTCAGCTTGCCGCAAGTGTGGCGTTGAGAAAGAAACTCAACAGCGGCGAAGTGCGATATGAGAATGGTCGCTACACCTTCAATGAGGCTTACCACGTCAATCGGCCCGCTTTGCTAAAACCGGGCGGAAAAAAAGCCTGAGGCCCTCGTGGCCATGCCGATGAGTGCCAAAGGCCAGTCACTGACTGGCCTTTTTGGTTTACTTCGGCAACTCACTGCGGAAACCGACGCCGATCAGCCGGCCAAACAGAAAGGGGAGCCAGGGGCGGGTGCGCAGCCAGCCGCCGAGGGCGCGGATCGGGGCGGGGGACGGCGGCCATCACGCGGGCGGCGCGTCATCATCACCTGCAAAAATTGCGTGGCCTTGGTGGGGAAGGTGCGACGGCGCTGCACGCGGTTCAGCTCCCGCAGCGTCGGGACGCCGCGCCGCAACGGGCCGGCCAGCAGGTTGGCGGCGGCCACGGCGTCCTGAATCGCCAGATTGACGCCGACGCCGCCAATCGGCGACATGGCGTGGGCGGCGTCGCCAATGCACAGCAGTCCCGGCTGCGCCCAGTGGTGCAGGCGATCGATGCGGATCACCAGCAGCTTCACCTGATCCCACTCCGGGATCGCCGTCGCCAGCCGTGCGGCGTCAAAGGGTGCGGATTCGCTGACCTGTGCCAGAAAGGCTGGCAGCCCCGCCTGTTTCAGCACTGGCAGCGCGCCCTTATCAATCGAGTAGCCGCACTGCCAGTAGTTACCGCGGTCAATCATGATGAAGTTCTTGCGCGCGCCCCGGTGACCAGTGGCCCAGGCCGGATCGTCTGGCTGCTTCGGCACCTTCAGCCACAGCACGTCACGCGGCGTGCCAAAGCTTTCGCTGGTCAGCCCGGCAGCCTGCCGGATGCGCGAGTGGCGGCCATCGCAGCCCACCAACAGGTCACTGTGGATACGCAGCGCGCCCTGTGGCGTCTCTACCTCCACGCCGCTCACCCGCTCGCCGTCGCGCAGCAGGCCGGTCACCTCCGCCTCCATCAGCAAAGTAAAGTGGGGCAGGGCCTCGGCACGCGCGCGGAGGAAATTAAGGAAGTCCCACTGCGGCATAAAGGCCATGAATTTACAGTGCGTCGGCAGCCGGGTGAAATCGGCGATGGTCATCGGCTGGCCGCCCATCTCCGCCTGCAACTGGGTCATCCGCTGGTGCGGCAGTTGCAAAAACGCCTCCAGCCAGCCGAGGCGGTGGATCACCTCCAGCGTGGAGGGGTGCAGGGTGTCGCCGCGAAAGTCGCGCAGGAAATCCGCATGTTTCTCCAGCACCACCACCTCTATGCCCTGCCGGGCCAATAGCAGGCCCAGCATCATACCCGCCGGGCCACCGCCAGCGATGCAACATTGGGTCTGGCGGGGCGGAAGCTCTTTCTCTCTCATCTGATGCGCCTTATTCGAGGGTATTGATAACGATTATCATTGGCACGCCCACGCCGTCAACCTCTCGCTGCCATTGGCGACGTATCAGCCAGCAATTCCTCTCCTCTCGTTCTGCCCGTTGAAAAACAAGGCAAAAACAGCACGGGGTTGATGATTTTAAAGGCAGGGTTGTAACGCAATGTAACGGTGATGGCGCTTTCTTCATCCGCCCGGCGCCGGGTGGAGGTTTACGCGCAGCGCGGGTGAGCCGGTGGCTGTGGGAAAATCGGTCTTCTGTCGGGGCGGCAGTCTGGATGTCTGAACTTTGCCACATTTTGCTACATTTCTGCCGGGTGAAAACTTGATGTACCCGGCATGAGGGTTTAGGGTTCGCCCCCTTCAAAAAGGGGATTCCGATGAAAACATCTTATGGCTATGCCGCCCAGTCGGCTGACGCGCCGCTGGCGCCTTTTCATTTTGACCGTCGCCCGGTAGGCGCAGACGATGTGCGCATTGAGATCGAGTTTTGTGGCGTGTGTCACTCCGATCTGCACATGGCGCGCAATGAGTGGAACATGAGCCGCTACCCGCTGGTGCCGGGCCATGAGATTGTGGGCCGTGTCACCCATGCGGGCGCGAACGTTAGCCGTTTCCAGGTCGGCCAGCGCGTTGGTGTCGGCGTGATGGTGGACTCCTGCGGCCAGTGTGGGCAGTGCCGCGAGGGCGAGGAGCAGTATTGCGACGCGGGCTTCACCGCCACCTATAACGGCGAGGAGAAGATCCTTGGCGGCACCACCTTTGGCGGCTACGCCAATGATATCGTGGTGAGCCAGAGTTTTGTGGTTAGCGTACCGGAGCACCTTGACGCGGCCGCTGTCGCGCCGCTGCTCTGCGCTGGCGTCACCACCTGGTCACCGCTGAAGCACTGGAACGTGCAACCCGGCCAGCGCGTTGGCGTGGTCGGCCTTGGTGGCCTCGGCCACATGGCGGTCAAGCTGGCGACCGCGATGGGCGCAGAGGTAGTGCTGTTCACCACCTCTCCCCACAAGGGTGAGGATGCCCTGCGCCTCGGCGCGAAACAGGTGGTCATCTCCCGTGACGCCGAACAGATGGCGGCGGTGGCGAACAGCCTCGACCTGATCCTCAACTGCGTGGCAGCGCCCCATGACCTCAACCCCTATCTGGCGACGCTGAAAAGCAACGGCAGCCTGATCCTGGTCGGCATTCCGGACAGCCCGCACGCCGCGCCAGAGATCACCCCGATGGTGTTCAAGCGCCTTAGCATTGCTGGCACCTCCATCGGCAGCATCCGTGAAACCCAGGAGATGCTCGATTTTTGTGGGGAACATGGCATCACGGCTGATGTCGAAGTGATTAGCATCAACAATATTGAGCAGGCCTTCACCCGCATGAGCCGTGGTGAGGTGAAATACCGCTTTGTGATTGATATGAATTCCCTCCGGGCGTAATCCCGCCCACTCCGTCGTAGCCCTTCCGCCGCCGGTGCAATGCCGGAGGCGGACAGGCGGGGACGGCCCAACCAGCCCTCGCGCCTTCTACCCTGCTTTCTTTTCGCGCCATGATGCGTTAGCCTTTCTGATATAACAGGTTTTTCCGCTATTTTTTCGCCGCCTTGGCACCACCAGGAATGAGAGTGTCTATGCAATTACCTGACAAACCGTCTGATGAGCTACACCGTCTCGCCACCCTCCGTGCTTACAATATCCTTGATACCCTGCCCGAAGAGCGCTTTGACCGCCTGACGCGTCTGGCCCGGCGGCTGTTCAACGTGCCGATTGCGCTGGTGTCGCTGGTGGACATGAACCGCCAGTGGTTCAAATCCTGCCAGGGGCTGGAGGTGCATGAGACGCCGCGCGACATCTCGTTCTGCGGCCACGCCATCCTTGGCAATGAGATCATGGAGGTGCCGGACGCGCAGGAGGATGTCCGCTTCCACGACAACCCGCTGGTCACCGGCGAGCCGAACATCCGCTTCTACGCTGGCTGCCCGCTGGTGGTGACGGATGGCGTCAAGCTCGGCACCCTCTGCCTGATTGACACCGTGCCGCGCCACCTGACGGAGGAGGATCGGCAACTGCTGACGGATCTGGCCTGCATGGCAGAGCAGGAGATCAGCGCCATGCAGCTGGCGACCATGGACGCGCTGACCCAGATCTCCAACCGGCGCGGCTTTGAGACATTGGGCCAGCACGCGTTGGGGGTGTGCCAGCGCCTTGGGTTGCCAGCGTCGCTGCTGTTCTTTGACCTGAATGAGTTCAAGGCGATCAATGACAACCTCGGCCATGCGGAGGGCGACCGTGCGCTGCGCGACTTCGCCTGCCTGATCCAGTGCAGCCTGCGCAATAGCGACGTGGTGGGCAGGCTGGGCGGTGATGAGTTCGCGGTGCTGCTGACCAATGCTCGCGCCGAGGAGACGCAGCACGCGCTGGCGCGGCTGGAGGGGAAGGTGGGCGAGTACAACCAGCGCGATGGCCGTGGTTACCCGCTGCGCTACAGCGTCGGGCAGATTGATTACAACGGGCGCGATCCGGTGGAGATAGGCCGCCTGCTGGCGGAGGCCGATGCGCTGATGTATGCGCAAAAACGCGGCCAACGGCCCTCCCAACGATAAAAAATTTGCCTTTAGGCTAACACCGTTCGGTTAAGCAAATGATCATGTGAACGAGTCGGCAAATAGATGACAACAGCCCCATCAGTTTCCTGATGGGGCTTTTTTATGCGGCTGACCTGTCAGTGGGTATGCACCTCAACAATGTCCCCGATGCGGCTGCTCAGGAACAGTTGGTGCGGCACCTCCACCTGATAGGTCTGCGTATCGTGCGTGACCTCCAGGATATAGCGCTCACTCTCAAAGGACTCAATCGGGATAAAGCCGAAGAACCCCTCCGCGACGCTAAAGGTGCGAGTGGAGGGCAGGGCATAGCGCCGGACAATGCGGGCGGCCAACGGGGTCTGACGGCCAGTCAGTGTGCCCCAGGTTTGGGAGACCGGGGAGAGCAGCATGGAACGCAGGCTGGCGCTAAGCAGGCCAGCAGCCTCTTTCAACGACGCAGAGACGCGGGCAGGGGTGCTCGTATTCATGATCGTTACCTCGTGGTCAGGGTCATCCCGCGGTCAGGTTCCGGCGGGCACCACCCAATATTTATCGTTATAACCACACGAGATCAAATCATTTTTCTATATAACTTAGTGCGCTTTCGCAGCGGCCTGAAGGATAACGCTTTTTGCGCCCGGCCGGCGGCGCTTCTCCGCCTGCAACAGCGGGCAGGAGGGGCACATCTCATGGTCGCACAGCTCGTAGCGCAGGCAGCACTGGCGGCGGTAGCGCGGGCTGGTGGCATCGGTGGGGATCTCATGGCGCATTGGGTCACACAGCGGGTTTTTACTGCCGTCACACAACTCACGGGCCGCGAGCAACGCCTCACCGGCGTGCACATCGGCGTTGACCAGCTGCGCCTGCTCAATGCCCCAGTGGATGCGCACCGCGGCGTTGTTCCAGAAGATGCCCGGTTTCAGGCCTGCCATCTCCGCCATGATGCGGCAGAGCGGCGCGATGTGCTGCACCATGCCATCAAAGCGGGACAGCGGCTCGCGCTCCGCCACCGGCTCGCCATCGCCGGCCAGCATGAATTGCAGCGGCAGCCCCTGCTCATTCAGCTCAAACCAAATGTGGCTGGCTTCAATCGGCAGTTGCCAGTCGCGGGCGAGGTTGATGATCACCCAGACCGGCAGCAAACGGGCGAAGTACCACTGTGACCACATGGAGACGCGCGCGCGCTGCTCGCTGGCCGGATGGGCCGCCAGGTAGCTGGCCATCACGGCCTGCGCGCCCTCTGGCGTCAGCAGTTGCGTGGCCGACACCGCCCCGGCTTGCCCGGCGTAGGGGATGAACATGGGCCTGACCCAGTCAAGCGGGCCATCAGCAAAGGAGTCCAGGATTGTCTGCATTGTCACGCGCGGCACCACAAATCAGTTGTTCAGCCTCTCCCGCACCATAGGGTGCGGCGTTGTGCAGGCAGTGTAATAAAGTCTGATGGAAAATAATAATGATTTCTATTTGTATTATTATCTGAACGTGCGCTCCCTTCCTCCGTGCTTGCCTGCCGCCGTAAGCTGGCCCTCGCCCGCGACCTTGTTTAGAACCAGTTGAAATAAACCCACTAAAACAGGGGATTGGGATACCCTGCCAAACCTTAATGATAATAAATATCATTTACATTCAACTTAAGTTGTGGTCTATAATGCCGAAAAATTCTTGCCCCTGCCGTGGCGGCGGGGCGTACCCTTTTGGCCGGAGGCTCACGTGGCTGACTATTACACGCAATTCCTGACCCTGAAACATGCCCAGCCGCGCCTCTATGCGCGGGATCTGGCCCACCAGATGGGCGTGAGCGAGGCCGAACTGACGGCGGCGCGCGTCGGCCATGACGCCGTGCGGCTGGCGTTGGCTCCCCCGGCGCTGCTGGCGGCGCTGGAGACGGTCGGTGAGACCAAAACCCTCGCCCGCAACGCCTACGCGGTGCATGAGCAGATCGGCCACTACCGCAACCTGACGCTGACGCCGCACGGCGGGCTGGTGCTCAATCCGCGCGCGCTGGATTTGCGTCTGTTCACCGGCCAGTGGCAGAGCGCCTTTGCGCTGGAGGAGGCGCACCCGCAGGGCGTGCGCCGCAGCCTGCAAATTTTTGACACGCACGGTGATGCGGTACTGAAAATCTACGCCACGCCCCATACCGACCTTGCCGCCTGGCAGGCGCTGGTGGCGCAGTTTACCTCCCCGGACAACCCGCCGCTGGCGCTGGACGCAACAGTGCCGACGGCCAGCGGCGAAGCGGATCTCACCGGCTTTGAGGCTGGCTGGCGCGGCATGACCAACGTCCACCAATTCTTTGTGCTACTGAAAAAGTACCAGTTGACCCGCCAGCAGGCGTTCCGCGCGGTGCCCGCGGATCTCGCCCAGCAGGTGGATAACCGCGCGTTGGCGCAGTTGCTGGCGGCGGCGCAGCAGCGTGGCAATGAGATCATGATCTTCGTCGGCAACCGCGGCGTGGTGCAGATCTTCACCGGCGCGATCCACGAGGTGACCCCGATGCATGGCTGGCTGAACGTCTTCAACCCGCACTTCACCCTCCATTTACAAGACCAGCAGATTGCCGAGAGTTGGATCACGCGCAAGCCGACGGCGGATGGCATGGTCACTAGCCTTGAGCTGTTCGCGGCCGACGGCACCCAGATCGCCCAGCTGTATGGTCAGCGCCATGAGGGTGAGCCGGAGCAGGCTGTCTGGCGCGAGCAGCTGGCACAGCTGGTGAAACCGGCCGGGGCAGTGGCATGAGGCGGCTGCTGTGGTGCGCGCTGCTGCTGGCCAGCGGCGTATCTGCCGCGCCGCGGGTGGTGACGGTAGGTGGCGACGTCACGGAGATCGCCTATGCGCTGGGTGCGGCACCGGATCTGGTGGCGCGTGACAGCACCAGCACCCAGCCGCCGGCGGCCACCGCGCTGCCGGACATCGGCTACATGCGCCGGCTGAATGCCGAGGGCATTTTGGCGATGCAGCCCTCGCTGGTGCTGGCGAGTGCGGCGGCCTCACCGGCGCTGGTGTTTGAGCAACTCAAGCGCAGCGGCGTGACGGTGGTGACGGTGCCGGAGGCGGAGAGCCTGGCGGCGATCCCCGATAAGGTGGAGGCGGTGGCGCAGGCGTTGCACCGTGAGGCGCAAGGGCAGGTGCTCAGCGACCAGTTGCGCGGGCAGCTGGCGCAGATGCACTACCGCGCCCTGCCAGTGCGGGTGCTGTTCATCATGAGCCACGGCGGCATGAGCACGCTGGTGGCCGGTGAGCACACCGCCGCCGACCAGGTGTTGCAGGCCGCCGGGCTGCGCAATGCGATGCAGGGCATCGAGGGCTACAAGCCACTGTCGGCGGAGGGCGTGATCGCCGCCGCGCCGGACTTGGTGCTGGTGACCACCGATGGCGTGCGCACCCTCGGCGGGCAGGCGCAGATCTGGGCACTGCCGGGGCTGTCGATGACCCCGGCGGGGCAGGCGAAGCGTCTGCTGGTGCAGGATGACATGGCGCTGCTCGGCTTCGGCCCGCAGACGCCGGCGGCCGTGCGCCAGCTGCGCGCGGTGGCCGAGGCACTGCGGTGAGTCGCGCCGCCTTTCCGGCGCACAGGCTCTGGCTGCTACTGGCGCTGCTCGCCGGGCTGACACTGTTGGCCGCGCACTACGGCACGCTGCGCCTGCCGCTGTCACTGCCCTGGCAACGCCAGCAGTCGCCGGGGCTGTGGCGCATCTGGTTTGAGATCCGCCTGCCGCGCGTGCTGCTGGCAGTGCTGGTCGGGCTGGCGCTGGCGCTCTCCGGCGCGGTGATGCAGGGACTGTTCCGCAACGCACTGGCTGACCCCGGTTTGTTGGGGGTGAGCAGCGGCGCGGCGCTGGCGGTGGCGCTCAGCATCCTGCTGCCGTTGCCGCTTAGCGGCATGGCGGCGCTCTACGCCCCGGCGCTGGCGGCCTTCGCTGGCAGCCTGCTGGTGACGCTGATCATCTTTTTGCTCTGTCAGGGCGGGCGGCAGCCGGTCGCGCGGCTGCTGCTGGTAGGGATTGCCATTAATGTGCTGGCGGGGGCGCTCACCGGGCTGCTTTCTTGGCTGAGCAGTGACCAGCAGTTGCGCCAGCTGTCGCTCTGGGGGATGGGCAGTCTGGGGCAGGCGCAGTGGCCGCTACTGCTGGCGGTGGCGACGCTAGTGATTCCGGCGGCCTGTGGCATCCAGTTTTACGCCCGGCGGCTCAACCTGCTGCAATTGGGCGATGAGGAGGCGCACTACCTCGGCGTGCCAGTGCGGCAGACCCAGGGCTGGTTGCTGATCCTCAGCGCCCTGCTGACGGCAGCGGCGGTGGCCGCCAGCGGCATCATCGGCTTTATCGGGCTGGTGGTGCCGCATCTGGCGCGGCTGGCGCTCGGGGCGGATCACCGCGCGCTGTTGCCTGCTTCGGCGCTGCTGGGCGCAATTTTGCTGCTGCTGGCCGATACGCTGGCACGCACCGCCGTCGCGCCAGCGGAGATGCCGGTCGGGCTGATCACCAGCCTGCTCGGCGCACCGTGGTTTTTGTGGCTGATGCTGCGCCGCCGGGGAGACGATCATGGCTGAGCCGCTGCTGTGCGCCCGCGATCTGCACTACCGCGCGCAGGGGCGGGATCTGATCACCGGGATCTCATTGTCGTTTGGCGCCGGGAAAATGATCTCGTTGATCGGCCCCAACGGCGCGGGCAAGTCCACACTGCTGCGGCTGTTGGGCGGCTACCTGTCACCCTGCAAGGGTGTCTGTCTGCTGGAGGGCACGCCGCTTGGCGAGTGGCCGCTGGCAGCGCTGTCACGCAAGCGGGCGGTGATGCGCCAGCAGAGCCAACTGGCGTTTGATTTTGCGGTGCACGAGGTGATCCAGATGGGACGCGCACCCTGGCCGCTGCGCGGCAGCGCGGCGGTGGTGGAGGAGGTGATGGCGCTGACCGGCTGCGACCTGCTGGCTGGCCGCCGCTACCGCCAGCTCTCCGGCGGCGAGCAGCAGCGGGTACGCATCGCCCAGACGCTGGCGCAGCTCTGGCATCCGGCGGGGCCGCAGGGGATGCTATTTCTGGATGAGCCGACCTCGGCGCTCGACCTGCACCACCAACAGCACCTGTTGCGCCTGCTCCGGCAGCTGACCCAGCGCTACCCGCTGACGGTCTGTTGCGTGCTGCACGATCTCAATTTGGCGGCGCTCTGGTCAGATGAACTCTTTTTGCTGGCACAGGGGCAACGGGTGGCGCACGGCCACCCGGCTCAGGTGCTGGAGGCCAGCCGACTGGCGCAATGCTATCAGGCGGAGTTGACGATGGGCCGCCACCCGATGGGGGATTCGCCGGTACTGTTCCTGAACCCCTAATGTCGCAGTAACCATGATGTACCTATAACGCACCCCTTCGCCGGGGCGGGCTTCGTATACCCTTTTTACGCGGTTCGCCCGGCAAGGCAATTATTCCAATACATTGATGTGAAGGTTAATGATGTCTTTCAATACCAGAAAAACCGGCCTCAGTTTGGCCATTGCCAGCCTGCTGGGCAGCATGGGCGCACAGGGTGCGACGGAGAGTGCCAGCGTCAACGAGGGCGAGCAGCTGACGGTGTTGTCACCGAAGGTGGAGAGCGAGGCGGGCAGCAAAACCACACTCAGCGCCGAGGCGTTGCAGCAACAGGGCGGCAACAATTTCGGCACCATCATGCGCTACCAGCCGCTGGTGAGCGCCACTGGTTCCGCGGGCGGCGGCACCTCCGGCAAGAGCGGTTTTGACCGCGCTGGCTACACCGGTTACAACATCCGCGGGTTGGAGTCCAACCGCGTCGGCATTGACGTCGATGGCATGGAGATGCCGCAGGCCACCGGCCGCAGCTACGCCGGGCGCGCTGGGCTGAACACCTTCGGCATTGGGCGCGACTACCTCGATCCCTACATGTATCAGCAGGTGGAGATCGCCTCCGGTGCCACTGACGTGGATGTCGCCAACAACACCCTCGGCGGCGTAGTCTCTTTCAGCCCGAAATCCGCCGACCACTATCTGCGCCCCGGCAAGACGCACTATGTCGGTTACCAGAGCGACTATGACTCCGCCGACCGCAGTTGGCACAACGGCCTGACGCTGGCCGGTGGTGACACGGATCTGCAAGGGATGCTGGTGATTAGCCGTCGCGACGGTCAGGAGACGCGCAATAACAGCGGCGAGATCCAGAGCTACCCGGAGAACTGGCACTCCACTGCCGTGCAGGCATCTGGCTCCTGGCTCGCCACCGAGGCGCACCGCCTCTCCGGCACCCTCGATTACTACCATAAGACCCGCCACAGCCAGTATGACAGCTGGAGCGATACGGGCAGCAGCATCCTGGGCACCGCCCACCAGACCAGCGAGACGCGCCGCCTTGGCCTCAGCCTGCGTGATACCTGGGTACCGGCGGATAACCTGCTGGTGGATCGGGTGGATACGCAGATCTACCGGCAGGCCACGCAGGCCCACGACAATACCCTGATGCCCACCAGCGCCGCCGCGGCGCAGCGTGTGCTCTCTAGCTATGACGTGACCACTTATGGGCTGGACACGCAGATGGAGAAGGCGATTGGCCGCCATGCGCTGCGCTGGGGGCTGAACGGCAAAACCAGCAAGACCGAGCGCCCGTTCAGTCAGGATCCGGTGCAGAACAGCTGGGCAGCGATCATGCAGCCGGAAGCGGACAGCCGCACTTGGGCATTTGGCGCCTTTGCCGAGGATCGTATCACCTTCGATCTGGCCGGCCATGAACTGGCGCTGGTGCCGGGCGTGCGTTACGCCTACCAGAATACCAAGGCGCAGAATCTCTCGTCGCTGACCGCCAACAGCGCGGTACTGGATGAGGGCGAGGTGGCCGCACTGTATGGCGGCACCAACAGCGATGCCCAGGTGCTCCCCTCCCTGAGCCTGATCTACAGCCTGACGCCGACGCTCGACACCTACCTGCAATACAAGCGCGGCGCGCAGTTCCCCAACGCCAGCCAGCTCTATGGCAGCTGGAACCTGGGTTCCAACTATGCTGGCCCGGCACAGTACGCGCTGATTGGCAGCCCGGATCTGAAGACCGAGACCAGCAACAACCTCGAGTGGGGGATCAAGGGCGAGGCAGTGCCGGGCGTGAGCATCAACGGCGCGCTGTTCTACAACAGTTATAAGAACTTCATTGCCGAGACGCGCTACTCGCGTACCACCAGCCCGGAGGTATTCGCCACGGTGCCGGGCAATATCTATACCGTCTATAAAGAGGAGAACCGCGACAAGGCCTATATCTATGGCGCGGAGTTTGTCAGCAAGATCCGTTTCGGCACCTGGTTTGACGATCTGCGCGGACTAGGCGCGACCCTTGGCTGGGGCTACAGCAAAGGCCAGTCGAAGTCGAGCTATCTGGGTGATCGTTACGTCGATCTGGACAGCGTGCCGCCGATGAAGGCGATCCTTGGCCTGAGCTGGGACGCGCCCGACCGTGCATGGGGCGGGGCGGTGACCACCACGCTGGTGAAGGGCAAACGCGCCGTCGCCACCAGTCGCCAGAGCTACGCCAACACCGGCACGGCCATCACCGATAGCAACACCACCTACCAGCGCATTCCCGGCTACGCGCTGGTGGATCTGACTGCCTACTGGCAGGTGGCAAGCAACGTGAAGCTGAGCGGCGGCATCTACAACCTGACCGATCGCAAGTACTGGGACTACCTGAGCAGCCGCACCCTGACCGACACCGGGTTGCAGGATCAGTACAATCAAGCGCTCTCGGTGCAGCCAGGGCGCAGCGTACAGCTGGGGGTTAATGTGGAGTTTTGAGCCAGTGGGGGGTTGGCAATTTCCACTTTTTAGGAAAAGGTTTTAGGCATAGCGGGTGCTTTTGGCCTCGCTAGGCCGGAGAGGGGTTTCGGTTGTTTGGGTTCCTTTTTCTGCTTTGGCTTTCGTGGTTATTTTTGGCCTCGCTGAGGCCGGAGCAGGGTTTCGGTTGTTCGGGTTCCTCTTTCTACCTGTGCCTCGGCGCCTCAACCGAGCAGGGCCTGCCGGCGCGCCGGCCCTGCACCCGCGCGCTTTTGGGTGAAATGGCTAATCATTGCCCGCTCTCGCGGGTTCCCTCGCTGCGTCTCCGGGCTTGCGGGCCGGCCCAGACGCGCTCCCGGCGCGGCTGGCCCTTTCGCGGGCGTCCTGCCCGCTCACCCGGCCCTGCGACTTCACTCGGCAATGATTAACGCCCCCACCATTGTGCAAATCCTTTGCTATGTGAGGAAGGAATAGGGGAGTTCGTTATATATGTGGAGTGTCGCGGGGGCATTATCATTGTCTGTAGTCTCGTCAGGCCGGAGAGGGGTTTCGGTTGTTTGGGTTCCTTTTTCTGCTTCGGCTTTCGTGGTTATTTTTGGCCTCGCTGAGGCCGGAGCAGGGTTTCGGTTGTTCGGGTTCCTCTTTCTACCTGTGCTCCCGAGCCTCAACCGAGCAGGGCCTGCCGGCGCGCCGGCCCTGCACCCGCGCGCTTTTGGGTGGAATGGCTAATCATTGCCCGCTCTCGCGGGTTCCCTCGCTGCGTCTCCGGGCTTGCGGGCCGGCCCAGACGCGCTCCCGGCGCGGCTGGCCCTTTCGCGGGCGTCCTGCCCGCTCACCCGGCCCTGCGACTTCACTCGGCAATGATTAACGCCCCCACCATTGTGCAAATCCTTTGCTATGTGAGGAAGGAATAGGGGAGTTCGTTATATATGTGGAGTGTCGTGAGGGCATTGTTGTTGCCTGTATCCTCACTAGGCCGGAGCAGGGTTTCGGTTGTTCAGGTTCCTTTGTCTACCTGAGCCTCGGAGCCTCAACCGAGCAGGGCCTGCCGGCGCGCCGGCCCTGCACCCGCGCGCTTTTGGGTGAAATGGCTAATCATTGCCCGCTCTCGCGGGTGACCCTCGCTGCGTCTCCGGGCTTGCGGGCCGGCCCAGACGCGCTCCCGGCGCGGCTGGCCCTTTCGCGGGCGTCCTGCCCGCTCACCCGGCCCTGCGACTTCACTCGGCAATGATTTAACGCCCTCACCATTGTGCAAATGCTTGGCTGTGTGAGGGGATGATTTAGGCATCGTGGTTGCCAGTGGCTCCGCTAGGCCGGAGACTGGTTTCGGTTGTTCGGGTTCATCTTTCTACCTGAGCCTCGCAGCCTCAACCGAGCAGGGCCTGCCGGCGCGCCGGCCCTGCACCCGCGCGCGTTGGGGTGGAATGGCTAATCATTGCCCGCTCTCGCGGGTGACCCTCGCTACGTCTCCGGGCTTGCGGGCCGGCCCAGACGCGCTCCCGGCGCGGCTGGCCCTTTCGCGGGCGTCCTGCCCGCTCACCCGGCCCTGCGACTTCACTCGGCAATGATTAACGCCCCCACCGTTTCTGCAAATGCTTGGCTGTGTGAGGGGGATAATTTAGCCATCGTGGGTGCCTGTGGGCGCGCTTAGGCCGGAGCAGGGTTTCGGTTGTTCGGGTTCCTTTTTCTGCTTTGACCTCGAAGCCTCAACCGAGCAGGGCCTGCCGGCGCGCCGGCCCTGCACCCGCGCGCTTTTGGGGGAATGGCTAATCATTGCCCGCTCTCGCGGGTGACCCTCGCTGCGTCTCCGGGCTTTCGGGCCGGCCCAGACGCGCTCCCGGCGCGGCTGGCCCTTTCGCGGGCGTCCTGCCCGCTCACCCGGCCCTGCGCCTCCACTCGGCAATGATTAACGCCCCTACCTCCTCTGCACGCTGTGAGTATGTGAGGAAATAGTTGGGGGAGTTTTTATATTGGAAGGGGGAATGGATTGGCTGTGGAGCTGATTGTATTTTTTGTCTACGGCAGACTTAAACACCACATACCCAGCCGCATAGAATCCAGAAACCTTTAAATAGAAATAATTTCCCCATATACCACCCCAACTCTTTCCTCACATAGCCAAGAATTTGCAGAGGAGGTGGGGGCGTTAATTATTGCCGACGGAAGATTCCGGGCCGGGTGAGCGCACAGGGATGTGCGCGAAAGTGGCAGTCGCGCTGGGAGCGCGTCTGCCGCGGCCCGACAGGCCGGAAGCTGAAGGAGGGAACCCGCGGTAGCGGGCAATAATTAGCCGAGGCACCCAAAGCGCGCGGGTGCAGGGCCGGCGCGCCGGCAGGCCCTGCTCGGTTGAGGCTCGGGAACACAGGTAGAAAGAGGAACCCAAACAACCGAAACCCTGCTCCGGCCTAAGCGCGCCCACAGGCACCCACAATGGCTAAATAATCCCCCTCACACAGCCAAGTATTTGCAAAACGGTGGGGGCGTTTAATTATTGCCGACGGAGGATTCCGGGCCGGGTGAGCGCACAGGGATGTGCGCGAAAGTGGCAGTCGCGCTGGGAGCGCGTCTGCCGCGGCCCGACAGGCCGGAAGCTGACGGAGGGAACCCGCGGTAGCGGGCAATAATTAGCCGAGGCACCCAGAGCGCGCGGGTGCAGGGCCGGCGCGCCGGCAGGCCCTGCTCGGTTGAGGCGCAAGCGTACAGGTAGACAAATGAACTCGAACAACCGAAACCCTTCTCCGGCCTAAGCGAGGCCAAAAATAACCACAAAAGCCAAAGACAGAAAAATACAGAGACAAACCGAAGGTTAACACGCCCGCGTGGTGCAGGCCGGCGCGCCGGCAGGCCCTGCTCGGTTGAGGCGCAGGCGTACAGGTAGACAAAGGAACCCGAACAACCGAAACCCTGCTCCGGCCTAAACGCGGCAACAGGCAACAGCAAGCCTCACCCACAGCATCCCACAAATAAAAATCCCCCCAATTCTTTCCTCACATAGCCAAGAATTTGCAGAGGAGGTGGGGGCGTTCAATTATTGCCGACGGAGGATTCCGGGCCGGGTGAGCGCACAGGGATGTGCGCGAAAGTGGCAGTCGCGCTGGGAGCGCGTCTGCCGCGGCCCGACAGGCCGGAAGCTGACGGAGGGAACCCGCGGTAGCGGGCAATAATTAGCCGAGGCACCCAGAGCGCGCGGGTGCAGGGCCGGCGCGCCGGCAGGCCCTGCTCGGTTGAGGCGCAAGCGTACAGGTAGACAAATGAACTCGAACAACCGAAACCCTTCTCCGGCCTAAGCGGAGCCAAAAATAACCACAAAAGCCAAAGACAGAAAAATACAGAGACAAACCAAAGGTTAACACGCCCGCGTGGTGCAGGGCCGGCGCGCCGGCAGGCCCTGCTCCGGCCTGACGCGGCCACAGGCACCCAAGAGTGCCTGAACCCTTCTCCGGCCCCAGCGAGGCCAAAGGCAATCGCAATGCCTGAAAATTTTCCCCGCCCCTAGCGCGGCCGCGGGCGCCCGCCACGCCCGCGCGGTGCCGGTCAGGCTAACAGGCCGCTCTGCCGCAATACCCCCCTCACAATCTCGCGCTTCTCAGCACTGAGCGGCTGGGCCGGGCGCAACGAGTGCACCGGGATCTCCACGCCTGTCAGGCGGATCGCCTCCTTCACCACATTATAGAAAGGCGTATCCAGACTATAGAGCGGTGGAATAAAGGAGAGGCGCTGTTGCAGGCCGATCAGCGTCTCCCAGGATTGGGACTGCCAGGCGCGGTAGATGCCGCAGGTCAGCTCCGGCGCGAAGTTGGCGCTGGCCGGGATGCAGCCATCGCCGCCCAGAATCAGGGTGCCGAACAAGTACTCATCATAACCAGCGAATACCGCGAAATCGGGCCGCACCGGTTTCACCGCCTGAATGGTTTCGCGGATATGGCTCAGGGTGTCCACCGTGTCCTTCAGCCCAACAATGTTTGGGCAGCGTTCGGCCAGCGTCTTAATCACGGATACCGGCAGGTTCTGGCCGGTCAGGGCCGGGAAGTTATAGAGCAGGATGGGCAGCGGCGAGGCCTCGGCCAGCGTCTGGTAGTGCAGGCAGAGGTTCTCCTCTGACAGGGGATTGTAATAAGGATTCACCACCACCACGCCATCCGCACCGCAGCGGTGGGCGTGCTCGGTCAGCGCCAGCGTCTCCGCAGTGCCGGGGTGGGCGGCGCCAATCAGCACCGGCACGCGGCCCGCCACGTAATCGGTGCAGAACTCCGTTACCTCATGGCGCAGCGCGGTGCTCATGTGGGCAAACTCGCCAGCGCTGCCGAGGAAAAATACCCCGTTGACGCCGCCGGCAATCACATGGTCAATCAGCGTCGCCATGCCGCGGCGGTCAAGTTGCTCATCAGCGTTCAGGATAGTGGGCACCGGCGGGATGACGCCGGAAAAACGTGGGGTAGCCATAATCGTCTCCATATCAAAGGGCGCAGGTTTTGGAACAGCGTTTTAGTTATAAAGCATCCGCTGGGGAAAATTTGTGCGGTGGCAAAGGTTGCAGGCAGTTACGGTGAAAAGTGGAAGGGGGGTCACAGGATTAGCCGGTGACGTTGCCACGAAATTTTATCGTAAAGGCGATGATGTCATGTAGGCCTGTAATAAAATGGCGTAACTATCCACTTCACCGCAAGTGTCAGTTTTGCCTATTTTCTAAACTTACAGTAAAAATACGCGGATAACAGGAAGACCACATTTCTGCAAGCGTTTATTATCAAATATTTTTCACCTGTTATAACGTGCGGATATTGCCCAACTATTTGATAATAGCGTAAACAGACAAGGAGATAAGCATGGCTGAGTTGCCGATCGAAACGGAAATTAAAGGATTTTTAGCCTCAACCCGCATAAAGGTATTGGCGATTAAAGGTGCCTGGGGGGTAGGGAAAACCTATACATGGAACAGGTGCCTGGAAAAAGCCAAGCGCGAAAATCCAGAATTAAACGAGAAGAAGTATGTATATGTTTCGTTGTTTGGCATTAATTCATTAAACGATCTTAAAGCTGACCTATTTAGTGATTTGATAAAATTAGAGGCTATGGCTGAAGAGGGTGAAAAAGTAAAAATAACGGCCAGAACAAATAAGTTGGTAGGTTTTATAAAAGACATCCCTTTCGTAAAGAATTACTCTGGTATAGTCGAGCGCGTTGCTTTTCAGAGCATTGAGGGGGTGGTGATCTGCATTGATGACATTGAGCGCCGTGGTCAATCCCTGAGTTTACGTGATGTGATGGGCCTTATCTCCTTATTAAAAGAGCAGCGGAACTGCCATATTCTGATGCTGCTGAATGATGGCGAGGAGGGGTTAGAGGATTACCGTAAGTACCGTGAGAAAATAGTCGATAAGGAGATCAGTTTCTCCCCCGAAGCGAGTTACAGTGCTAATATTGTATTTGCTGGATCAGAACCCTATCATAATGCGTTAAAGCGTTACACCATTAAGTTAGGTATTAACAATATGCGGACGCTGAAAAAAATAGATGATATCGCCAACCAAGTTTATCCGAAGCTGGCACAGTATAGCCATCCGGTAAAAGAGCGGGCACTCCAAAGTCTGGCGCTCTTTACCTGGAGCCACTATAGCGCGGAGAGTGATGATACGGTGCCTGATTACGACTATTTATTGCAGTATGACCCGACCGATGGGCGGCAGACTGATGCCCAGCCTGATGATGATCAGTTGGAGGCTTCCGAGCAGAAACATTTACAGTGGCACGGGCTGCTGGCCAATTACAATTATCAGGATACCCAAGATTTTGACCGGACACTGGCGGATATTGTCAGCACAGGTTATATGGATGAGCAGGCTCTGGAAAGAGAGGCCGATTATCTCAACGCCTATTTTCAGAGTCATGAGGCCAGTGAAAGTTTTGCCAATGCCATGAAACGTATCAATCTGGGATTTGCCAATAACCAAGCTGAGATAGTTGAAGGAGTCTTCGAGAGTGTCATCCAGCATAGCCAACACCTGTCGCCCCAGCAACTTAACCGGGCCGTGGTTTTCCTGCGCGAAATGGATGAAAACGTCAAGGCAGATAATATCATCCAATGCTATATCACGGCGCATCAGGCAGACGACAGGCTGTTCAATACGTCAACGTCATGGCGGCGCGAAGATTTGGAAAAAATAGATGCGGACCTGAAAGCAGAATTTGACAAGATCCATCGCCAACCTTCCAAGCCAAGCTCACTGGAGGAGGTGTTTGAGAAATTCAAGCAGCATTCGACCAGACTGGAAGATAATGATTACTTTGTGTTGGCCCGTGCCAGCGAGCAGGATTTTCAAGCCTTTTTTGAAAATAGCACGGAGGAGGCGCTGGCCCGCTTTATCTCATCCTTTTTGGCCTACAAGCCGGTGAATACGTCAGGGAACAGGCCGATTTTTCAGGCTGCCCAAGCCACGGAGAGGGCACAGATCAAACAGACGGTAACAGCCGTTCTGCAAACGTTGGCTGCGCAGAATAAATTAAATCGCCTGCGGGCCAAAAATTTTGGTATCTCGCCGCGGGATGAAACGGCCGGGGACGCACCGCCCCCTGGCCGTACCTGACATCAAACGACCAGCGCCTGCCCATCCTTGCGGGATTCGCTGGCGGCGACGTAGTGCCCCTGCGGATGGCGCTGGATCACCTGTGCGCCGCCGAAGTTGTAGCCGAGCAGCGGATCCTCCACCTCAATCTGGTGGCCCATCGCCCGCAGCGCCGCCAGGGTGTTACGGTCGAAGGTGGACTCCACCGCCACCCGACGGCCGCCGATCACGCGCCAGCGTGGCGCGTCCACTGCCGCCTGCGGGTTCTGCCGGTAGAGCATCATGCGCAGTGCCAGTTGCAGGTGCCCCTGCGCCTGCATCGGCCCGCCCATCAGCCCGAAGGAGAGCAACGGCTGGCCGTCGCTGTCCAGGGCAAAGGCCGGGATGATGGTGTGCAGCGGGCGCTTGTTGGGCGCGACGCAGTTGGCGTGGCCTGGCTCCAGCACAAAGCCGTGGCCGCGGTTCTGCATACTGATGCCGGTGCCGGGGATCACCACGCCAGAGCCGAAGCCCATGTAGTTGGACTGGATAAACGACACCATCATGCCGTCGGCGTCGGCGCTGGTCAGGTAGACAGTGCCGCCCTGACGCGGCGCGCCGTAGCGGAATTCACTGGCTTGTTGGCGATCAATCAACGCCGCGCGCGCCGCCAGATACTCATCCGACAGCAGGTGGCGCGCCTCTACCAACATGCTCTCCGGGTCAGCGATATGCTGGTCGAGATCGGCCAGCGCCAGCTTCATCGCCTCAATCGACAGGTGCAGGGTCTCCACCGCGTCCGGAGGCTGGCTGCCGACGCCCAGTTTCTCCAGCATCCCCAGTGCCATCAGCGTGGCGATGCCCTGACCGTTGGGCGGCAGCTCATGCACGCTGCCGCCGGCGAAGGGCCGCGCCAACGTCTCCACCCACTCCGGTTGGTGGCGCGCGAGATCCTCCCGCGTCAGTGCCGCGCCATGCTCGGCGCTGAAGGCAGCGATCTTCTCCGCCAGCTCGCCCCGGTAGAAGGCCTCACCGCGCGTCTCGGCAATCAGCGCCAGCGTGCGGGCCTGATCCGGGTTGCGGAAGATCTCGCCGATAGCCGGTGCGCGCCCCTGTGGTGCAAAGCAGTCGCTAAAGCCGGGCTGGTCATGCAGCCGCTCGACGCCGCGCGCCCACAGGCGGCCAATCAGCGGCGACACCGGGAAGCCGTCGCGCGCGTACTCAATCGCTGGCTGTGCCAGCGTGGTCAGCGGCAGGCGGCCAAACTTCTCCGCCAGCGCCACCCAGGCCGACACCGCGCCCGGCACCGTCACCGCGTCCCAACCAAGTTGTGGCATCGAGTCGCGGCCAGCGAAATAGTCCGGCGTCCAGCCCGCTGGCGAACGGCCAGAGGCGTTCAGGCCATGCAACTGTTTGCCGTCCCAGACGATGGCGAAGGCGTCGCTGCCAATGCCGCAGCCGGTTGGCTCCAGCACCGTCAGCGCCATCGCGCTGGCGACCGCCGCATCCACCGCGTTGCCGCCCAGTTGCAGCATCCGCATCCCGGCCTGCGCCGCCAGCGGCTGTGAGGTCGCCACGGCGTTGCGACCCATCATCGGTGGCCGCAGGGAGGGGTAGGCAACATCGAAATCAATTTCAGGGGTCATACTCAGATCCTTTAGTGGCCCGGCGCGTGGCCGGGCGATTGTCGCGAAATGGGGCGGAATCAGGTGTCGCGCGGGTCCAGCGCGTCACGCAGGCCATCGCCCAGCAAATTAAAGCCCTGTACCGTCAGGAAGATCGCCAGTCCGGGGAAAATCGACATCCATGGTGCCTGCTCCAGAAAGCCCTTGGCAGTATTCAGCATCGCGCCCCAGGAGGGGGCGGGCGGCTGCTGGCCGAGGCCCAGAAAGGAGAGGCTGGCCTCAGTAATGATGGCAGAGGCGATCGCCAGCGTTGCCTGCACCAAAATCGGTGAGAGCACGTTGGGCAGCACATAGCGCAGCACGATCCAGCGATCCGGCAGGCCGATGGCGCGCGCGCCCTCGATATACTCCTCGTTGCGTACCGCCATCACCTGGCCGCGCGTCAGCCGGGCGAAGATCGGCATCGCCGACAGCCCAATCGCAATCATCGCATTGCCGAGGCTGGGGCCAAGGAACGCGCCGAGCGCGATCGCCAGCACCAAGAACGGGCAGGCGAGCAGCGCCTCAATCACCCGCGAGATGATGCCGTCCAGCCACCCCTGCCAGTAACCGGCGACCAGCCCCAGCGGCACGCCAATCGCCATCGCGATCAGCACCGAGATGCCGCCAGCCAGCAGTGAGGTGCGCGCCCCCCAAATCAGCCGGGAGAGCAGGTCGCGCCCCAGCTCATCGGTGCCCAGCCAGTGCAGCGCCGACGGGGCCTTGCGCACCGCCATGAAATCCGCCTTCAGTGGATCAAAGGGCGCGATCCACGGGGCGAGCAGCGCCAGCAGTACGAACAGCAGCACCAGCGCCGCGCCAAACAGCGCGCCCTTGTTGGCAAGGAAGCGGGCCAGCGCCCGGTTGGGCGCCCGCGCCGCCGGAAGTGACGTTGTCACGTTAACCAAGGTCTCACTCATTTCAGGCTCCTCGCAGGCGGGGGTTGACCAGTACATAGAGGATGTCTGCCAGCAGGTTGAGCAGCAGGAAGCCCACCGCCACCACCATCACCACCCCTTGAACCACCGCGTAGTCACGGTTGAAGACCGAATCGACGATCATCTTGCCAAAACCGGGCAGCGTGAAGACCTGCTCGGTCAGCACCGCGCCGCCCAGCAGCTCCCCAAACAGCAGCGTGGTGAGGGTAATGATCGGCACCAGCGCGTTGCGCAGCGCGTGCTTCATGATCACCCGGCGTGGCCGCAGCCCCTTGGCCCTTGCGGTGCGCACATAGTCAGCCTTCAGCACCGCGATCATCGCCGAGCGGGTGTGGCGCATCAGCACCGCCGCCAGCCCGGAGCCGAGCACCAGCGCTGGCAGCAGCAGGGTGCGCAGGTTCTGAACCGGATCCTCGCTGAACGGCACGTAGCCGGAGGCGGGCAGCCACTGCAACTTCACCGAGAACAGCAGGATCAGCAGCACCCCCAGCCAGAAGTGTGGCACCGAGATGCCAGAGAGCGCGATGAAGTTGGTGCCGTGATCCACCCAGCTCCCCTTGCGCACCGCCGCCAGCACCCCCATCGCGATGCCGATCACCAGCGCCACCAGCATCGCCAGCAGCGACAGCTCCAGCGTCACCGGCAGCTTGGCGGCGATCAAGGACACCACCGGCTCCTGCGTGCGCAGCGAGACGCCGAGGTCGCCGCGCAGCGCATTGCCCACCCAGTGGAAGTACTGGCTGGGGATCGGATCGTCCAGGTGGTACTTGGCGCGCAGCAGCTCAATGACCTGCGGATCGCGCTCCTCGCCAGCCATCGCGCTGATAGGATCGCCCGGCAGCAGCTTTTGCAGCGAGAAGACCATCAGCGTCACCAGAAACAGCGTCGGGATCGCCAACAGCAGGCGTTTGCCGATTAACTCAACCATAGCGGCTCCTTGGGTTATTTTGCCGCCAGCGTGACGCCCGCCAGCCGGATCAGGCCATCCGGGTAGGGAGTGAAACCGGTGACGCGTTTGCTCATGCCGAAGATGCGTGGCTCATAGTAGAGGTAGGCGATGGGCATATCGCTCTGCAACTGCTGCACCACCTGGCTGTAGAGCGCCTTGCGCTGGGCCGGGTCGCCGCTCTGACGCGCGGTGAGCAGCCACTGATCCACCTGCGGGTTGCCGTAGCGCCCATCGTTCAGGTTGCCGCCGCTCTGGATAAAGCTGTAGATGCTGCCATCCGGGTCCGGGCGGCCTGACCAGCCGGACATGCTCACCTGATACTGGCCATGCTGCTGGCGGTCGAGCAGGGTGGCGAACTCACTCATTTGCAGGTTGACGTTAAAGCCCGCCTCGGCGGCCATCGCCTGAATCACCTGGCCGACCTGCAACGCCGTGGGGTTGTTGGGCACCAGCAGGTCAACCTTCAGCGGCGGGGTCACGCCAGCGGCAGCCAGCAGCGCCTTCGCCTTCTCCACGTCGCGCGCCGGCACCGGCACCCCGGCGTGGTAGGGACTGACGGTGGAGAAGGCCTGATTGGCCGGGGTGAACTGCCCCTCAAACACCACCTGGTTGATGGCGTCACGATCTAGCGCGAGCGAGAACGCCTGCCGCACTCGCGCATCTTTGGCGAAGGCGCTATCCGCGGCGGCCGGGCCATTGGCGATATTGAAGGTCAGCCCCATGTAGCCGAGGCCCGTGATCTTGGCGAGCGCCAGCCGGCTGTCGGCCTGCACCGTTTTGATGTCGCTGGCGGCGATGCCTTCGGTCAGATCGAGGTCACCGGCGCGCAGGTTGGCGAGCCGCACCGAGGCGTCCGGGATCGGCAGGAAGATCACCTTATCGACGCGGTACGCCCCCTTGTTCCAGTAGTTGTCAAAGCGCTTGAGCACGATGCGATCCTGCTGCACCCGGCTGACAAACTCATAGGGGCCGGAGCAGACCGGGTGGGCGGCCACTTCGCCCTTGGCGCTGGCCTGCGGCGCGAGCATGGTGCCGGCGCGATCGGTAAGCTGTGCCAGCAGCGCGGCGTCCGGCGTTTTCAGGTGCAGCGCCACGCTGTAGGGGCCGGTCACCTCCACGTTGTCGATGGAGGAGAGCTCGCTTTTGCGCAGTGAGGCGGGCAGCGTCATCGCGCGGTCGAGGTTGAACTTCACCGCGTTGGCATCGAATTTCTCGCCATCGTGGAAGGTCACGCCCTCGCGCAGCTGCAGCGTCAGGGTCTTGCCGTCTGGGCTGTAGGCCCAAGAGGTCGCCAGCCCCGGCACGATATTTAGGTGCTGGTCGATGTCCACCAGCCGGTCACAGAGCGCGCTGAACACAAAGCGGCCGTAGTAGGTGCGGGCGGTGTGCGGGTCGAGCATGTCCGGGTCAGCGCCGAGGCCGATGCGCAGCACGCTCTCGGCCTGTGCGGCCTGAATATGCAGGCCACCCGCCGCGAGCAGCGTCAGGGCGGTCAGGGTCGGGCGCAGGGGAAGTCGCAGTCTCATCTCAGGTTCCTTTTAGCGGGAGTGGCGGTTAACGGCATGTTCAAACAGGCTGCGGCGCAGCCGGAAGGCGTCAGAGGGCGGCGGGGGCGCGACGGCGGTGCTGTCACGCTGCACCTCGGCCCAGCGGTGGCAGGCCACCTGCCGTCCCTCGCCGACGCCCTCCAGCCGCGGCTCCTGCTGGCGGCACTGGTCAGTGGCGAACGGGCAACGGGTATGGAAGCGGCAACCCGACGGCATCGCCGCCGGGTTCGGCAGATCGCCCTGCAACAGCGGCGTCTCACGGCGCACACCCGGTGCCAGCTGTGGCGCGGAGGCGATCAGCGCCTGCGTGTAGGGGTGCAGCGGCTGGTCAAACAGCGCATCCACCGGGGCCAGCTCAACGATCTGGCCGAGGTACATCACCGCCACCCGGTCGCTCATGTGGCGGATTACCGCCAGCCCGTGGGCGACAATCACCATCGTCAGGCCGAACTGATCTTTCAGCCCCTCCAGCAGGTTGACCACCTGTGCCTGCACCGAGACATCCAGCGCGGAGACCGGCTCATCGCCCAGCAGCAGGGTCGGGTTGGAGGCCAGCGCGCGGGCAATGCCGATGCGCTGGCGCTGGCCGCCAGAGAACTCATGCGGGTAGCGCCCGGCCCAGGCGGCGGGCAGGCCGACGGTCGCCAGCAGCGCCTGCACCTGCGCCCGGCGGTCAGCACGTGCCATCTTTTGGTGCAGCCACAGCGGCTCGCCAACGATCTGTTCGACTGTCATGCGCGGGTTCAATGAGGCGAAAGGATCCTGAAAGATGATCTGCAGATCCCGGCGCAGCACGTTCAATTCACTGCCGGTGAAGCTGTGCAGGTCGCGCCCTTGGTAGCGCACCTCACCGGCGCTGGCGTCCAGCAGCTTCAGCAGCAGCCGGCCCAAGGTGGATTTGCCGGAGCCGGACTCGCCGACAATGGCCAGGGTTTCGCCCGGCCAGATGCGCAGCGAGACGCGGTCAACCGCCAGCACGCTGCGGCGCGGGCGGAACAGCCCCGGCGGGCCGCGGAACGCTTTGGTCAGGCCGATGGCCTCAAGCAAGGGAACAGGGAGGGGGTCATCAGGCATCTCCGGCAGCAAGGTGAAGTTCAAGGGGGCGCGGAAGCAGGCCACCCGGTGGTGTGGGCCGAGTGCCGCCAGCGGCGGGCGCTGTTGGCGGCAGTGGCCGGTGGCGAACGGGCAGCGGGTGGAGAAGCGGCAGCCGGGCGGCAGATCCGCCGGTTGCGGCACCGCACCGGGAATGGTCGCCAGCCGGCCAGTGCGGCCGCCGAGCGAAGGCATCGAGGCCATCAGGCCGATCGTGTAGGGGTGCTGCGGATCGCTAAAGATCGCCGCCACCGGCCCCTGCTCAACGATACGGCCGGCATACATCACCGCCACATGGTCGGCCACTTCCGCCACCACGCCCAGATCGTGGGTGATCAACAGCATCGCGCTGCCACGCTGGCGTTGCAGCCGGTTGAGCAGCGCCAAAATCTGCGCCTGAATGGTGACATCCAGTGCCGTGGTGGGTTCATCGGCGATGATCAGCGCTGGCCGGTTAATCAGCGCCATCGCAATCATGATGCGCTGGCGCATCCCGCCGGAGAGCTGGTGGGGATAGGCCTTCATCCGCAGCGCCGGGGCCGGGATCTGCACCAGCGCCAGCATCTCCAGCGCCGCCTCGCGCGCCACGGCGCGGCTCACCCGCTGGTGGCGCATCACCGCCTCCATCAGCTGGTCGCCAAGGGTAAAGGCCGGGTTGAGGGAGGTCATCGGCTCCTGGAAGATCATCGCCAGCTGGTTGCCGCGCAGGTCGGCGTAGCGGCGCTCATCCAGCGCCAGCAGGTCATGGCCAGCGAACGTCACCTCACCGCCGAGCACCTGCGCACCGTGGGGCAGCAGCCCCATCAACGCCAGCGAGGTGACGCTCTTGCCGCAGCCGGACTCCCCCACCAGCGCCAGCGTCTCGCCAGCCGGGATGCTGAGCGAGATGCCGTCCAGCACCGTGGCGGGCGAACCGCGGAACTGCACCACCAGATCGCGGATGCGCAGCACCGGGTTGGGTTGCTCATTCATCATGCCTCTCCTTCATGGTGGGTGATGGCCGCCAGCAGCGCCTGATGCAGCGCCAACAGGTGCTCATGCATCACGGCCGCGCCCTCTGCCGGCTGGCGCGCCGCAATATGCTGCACGATGCGGTGGTGGTGATCGTCATAGTGCGCCAGCCGTTCGCCGGTGCGCGCCTGCTGGCGCAGGTGCAGCCAGCTCGGGTCGCGGCGGATGGCGTCCACCGCGTCGAAAAGCCCAAGCATCAGCCGGTTGCCCGCCGCCTCGGCAATGGTGCGGTGGAAGGCGCTGTCCCACAGCTCCACCTGATCGGCGTCATGGTCATCCAGCTGGCGCAGCCGCTCGAGGATGCGGTGCAGCAGGGCAATCTGCTCTGGGGTGGCGCGCAGGGCGGCGTAACGCACCAGCCCCGGCTCCAGCTGGAGGCGTGCCTCCATTACCTCCAGCAAATTGGACTGCTTCGGCAGCGCCTGTAGCATCAGCGGCTGCGCCGGTGCCTCGGGGCCAATAAAGGTGCCTTTGCCCTGTTTGCGCCAGATGCGCCCCTCCTCCTCCAGCACGTCCAACGCCCGCCGCACCGCACGTCGCCCGGCACTGAAGCGCCGACACAGCTCACGCTCCGTCGGCAGCGCCTCGCCCGGCTGGCCGGAGTGCTGTGCCAGCAGCTGTCGCAACTGCTCCAGCGCCGAGGCCGACGATCTCTCCGGTAGTGGGATTACTTCAGGGAATTCAGCCATCATCTTCTCGCCATGAACTCAGGTAAGAGGACATTGCAGGAATCGAACCAATTTTGAATTGGTTCAGCAAAAAAGGTCGCCATGCCCGGCTGGCGCGGGTCGGGTAAAGGCGTTTACCACGGGAAGCAGGGGGCGCATTGGGCGTAACGGCGGGGTGTGCACTGAAAGGGCGCACGGGATGCACCGGGATGAGAGCCTGCATTGCCAGCCAGCGGGAAACCTTAGACGCCATTGATATTTCCCTTCACCGCCAGAGTGGGGTCAACTGGGGGCAGTTATCCAGTTCAGGGGAGAGAGTAATGAAAAAGGCATGGAAACTGCGCGTCTGGCAGGGCGCCATCCGACGGCTGGCGCGGCTGTGGCCCCATTCTGAGCATAGCGATCACCGGGTAATGGAGTCGGTACTCTCTGCCGCCAGTCTGTATGGCGTGGATATGGCGCACAGCGATCCGCGCTGGTTCAGTCAGCCGGAGAGGCGCTGAGCACCCGGTCACGCAAGCAAAAAAATCCACGCCACGGCGTGGATTTTTTGTTTTCAGCGGATGTACGCCGTGCGGGCCACGCCCTGAATTTCCTTTCACCCGGCCATGAGGCTTATCGATGGGTATCCGATTGTGGCTGGCACGCCCGATCCTTACGTGCCGCCCACCCAAAAATAGCTGACGCACCCTGACGGTGGGGCGGTAGAGGCTGCTCCATCTGCCCAGCCAACCCGGTGATGATGAGAGATCTCTACCGCACCTTTCTGGCCGCCGGCATCAGCCTGGCGCGCGCTCTCCCTGTGGCAAACGCCGTGGAAGGCGGCATGGGCCGGCCGCTGACCGGCGAGCAGATTGACCCGTTGGCTGGCGTAGTGCCGGTGGAGCCGGGCATCTATGCCGGGCTGAACGCCCACTACTATGATGGTGCCAGCCGCAACAGCGCCATCCCGCGCGGCCATACGCTCGTAGCGGTACGCAGCTGGGCTCTACACGACGCTGGGCCTCACCTATGTCTGGGGTTCTGTGGGGGCATGAAGTGCCCCCTTGGCGCAACCCTTTCAGTATGCGGAGGTCAGCGATGACCGCGGCGGGCGGGCCACTGTTCTGGGGGGCGACCGCTCCCAGTCCTGGGGAGCCGATCGTCACCTGGGAGGGCAAGGGGGGAGCCTGCCATTGTCGCTGTCACTGCGCTGGATCAATGAGTTTGCCGTCAAAAACCGGCCTGATGGTAACGCCTTCGAACTGAGCCTCGTGGGCCAGTTTTAATTCCTCATTTCAACCGCAGGGAGCCTATGGCAAACAGCATCCTAGTACCGGGCGTGCAACCCGCTGCCCCCCTAAAAAGCCAGTTCCACACCATGGTGAAGCCGGTCGGCGCCAGCTGCAATCTGGATTGCCGCTACTGCTACTACCTGCACAAAGAGAGTTTGTTGCAGCAGCAGCGTAGCCAGCCGATGCCGCCGACGCTGCTTGCCGAGTGGGTCCAGCAATATATCGCGTCACAAAGTGGCAGGGAGATCGTCTTTTCATGGCAGGGCGGCGAGCCGACGCTGGCGGGTCTGGCCTATTTCGAGCAGACATTACGCTGCAACAGCGCTTCCAACCCGCTGGCCAGCGCATTGTGAACACCCTGCAAACCAACGGCACCTTGCTGAATGAGAGGTGGTGCCGCTGGCTGAAGGCGCATGACTTTTTGGTCGGACTGAGCATCGACGGCCCGGAGAAGCTGCACGACGCCTTTCGCCTGACGCGCCAGCAGCAACCGACGTTTGGCATGGTGATGCGCGGCGTGGAGATGCTGAAAAAGCATAATGTGGCATTCAACACGCTGACGGTGGTCAACCGGCTGAATGCGCACCATCCGCTGGAGGTTTACCGCTTCCTGCGTGATGAGGTGCGGCCATTGATGATTCAGCTGATTCCCTGCGTGGAACCCAAGGACTTTTGCCGCACGGCCCCGCAGCGCTGGCGTGCCGACCAGATGCCGCGCGTCGGCTCGGCCGCCACCTTTCCCGGCAACCCGGCCTCGGTGGTCACGGACTGGTCGGTCAAGGCCAGCCAATGGGGCGACTTTTTGTGCCGCGTTTTTGATGAGTGGTACGGCAGGGATTTAGGTTTCGTGTTCGTGAACCTGTTTGAGACCGCCGTGGCACAGATGATGGGGCTGCCGGCCCAGATTTGCACCCACTCACGCGAGTGTGGCAAAGCGCTGGCGCTGGAGCAGGATGGCTCGGTCTACGCCTGTGATCACTACGTTTACCCCGAGTACCGGCTGGGCAACATCCAGCAGACGCCGATCGCCACGCTGGCCTCCTCAGCGCGCCAGTTGCAGTTTGGCCGTGACAAAAGCGCCGCGCTACCGGCCTATTGCCGCCAATGCGCCCATCTTTCCCTATGCTGGGGCGAGTGCCCACGCAACCGCTTTATCCAGACCCCCGACGGAGAGCCGGGCCTGAACTATCTCTGCCCCGGCCTAAGAAAATTCTACCAGCACGCCCACCCAGCCCTGCGCCGCATGGCCGCAGACCTCGCCTGAACGGTGCGGTTCAGGCATAAAAAAATCCACGCAATGGCGTGGATTTTTGGGGTGCTCAGGCAGGGCGTGCTTGGGATAGACGTTGAATGGTGAATTTATTTGTATCTTGTTGATATTTATTTTTTGTTTAAAAATTTATCTTCAGCATACTCATTTTGGAGTAGGCTTGCTTTCGTAATTCGAAGGTCGTAGGTTCGACTCCTATTATCGACACCATTTCAAACTCTCGCCAAGTCTAACTAAATCAACTCAAAGCCCGTATACGGCGGTTTCTAGCCCGTATCTTATCTTTTGGTATCAACTGGACTCAACAGGAATCAAGTCTCAGTTGGGGCATAAGTGAGGCTGTGTTCGGTGCAGGAGATGACCCAGTGAAGCTGAATGCATGACAGGTAGAGGCAGCTAAACCTGTAGAGAAAGCCTATAAGCTGGCAGATAGTGCGGGTTTGTATCTTGAGGCTGTTCCATCTGGTTCTCAATATTAGCGGATAATATAAGGCTTCAATGGCAAAGAAAAGCGTATGGCTTTCAGTGTCTATCTAGCAGTGTTCCTTGCGCGAGTGAGGGCACTACGTGATGCAGCGAAGAAAAAGCTGGCGGATGCTATTGATCCATCTTTTGCCAAGAAAGAAGAAAAGCTCGTTCGTATATGCAGCTCAATAACACGTTTCAGGCTGCGCCGCTTGAATGGCACGGAACGAAAGTGGTCGGTGGTGAGAGGGTTAAGTTTCTGACATTATCGAAGCCTTCAATAAGGATATTTCCCCTAGATGTGCTCAATCAGTGGGATGTGCTGTGCTATTACAGTGATGATGGCCTGGCAGAGCCTGCTAACAACGCCGCAGAACGGGCATTACGTGCCGTATGTCTGGAAAGAAAAACTATATTTTCTTCGGCAGCGATGATGGAGGTGAACGAGGAGCTCTGCTGTATGGACTGAGCGGGACATGCACGCTAAATGTTATCGATCCGGAAACCTAACTCAAATATATCCTGAGTGGCCTTTCAATTAGGTGGTAGAGCTTCTGCCCTTGAACGTAGCTCTCACCAATATATAGACGTCAATATGGTACTCACTTTACGCCTAAAGATCAGCGGATAAGAGCAAATTATCTGAGGGGTTGATAGAGCATTGGGCAGTAAGGTTTCATAGTTGGATGGTATCAATCTAACGGTATAGAAACATCAGCCAATACGAAAACTGTCTACGTTTGAGACATCATTTCTTGCTGTTACATAAGTATTAATGCATGATTGTCATCAAATTGATGACTATCATGGCGCTTTATGGATTACCGTATTCAATGTTCATTTTCCTCTATAGTAATGATTCATGCTTAGTTCCCCTTCTAAGCGGCTTGAGGACTTGAGTCTGGCCCAGCGCGAGCGGCTGGCCTACATCGATTTTCGGCTCTACTTTTTCGGTGTGATCGGTCGCCCAGATCTGTTTGAGCGCTTCGGTGTGGCTCCTGCAGGGGCAACACGAGATTTAACTTTGTACCGGGAAATCGCGCCGCATAACATCACCTTCGATGGTAGCTACAAGATCTATCGCATTGGGCATGCATTCTCCCCGTTGTTCGAGCATGCATCGCAGCGCGTTCTGTCGGCGCTGGCTCTCGGTTTTGGCGATGGCGTGAACGGCTCAATGCAGGCGCTGTTACCATGCGAATCCCCCGCAGCCCTAAGCATTCCCAAGATGGATGTGTTAGCCACGATTTGCCGAGGCATCCACGCTAAGCGACCCGTCGCTATCCGCTACCACTCAATGAGCAGCGGCGAGTCCGAGCGGGTAATTGTGCCCTTTGCCTTGGTTGATACTGGCCTGCGCTGGCACGTCCGGGCCTTTGATCGCAAGAGTAGAGAGTTTCGGGATTTCGTCGTCACCCGCATCGAAGCACCAACATTGCTCGACGAGGAGCCACAGGCCCACGAACAACAGGATAACGACATCCAGTGGACACGCATCGTCGAGCTGGATTTCGTGCCGCACCCAAGCGTTGAGCGTCCCGATATTATCAAGATGGACTACGGGATGACCGATGGTTCGATCAGGATGCGCGTTCGCGCTGCGGTGGTGGGCTATATGTTGCTGCGCTGGCGGGTGGACTGCTCACCCGATCATTGCCTTCGTGGGCCGGAGTACCGGTTATGGCTCAAAGATCATCTCGCAATTTACGGCGTAAAAAATGCCTTACTGGCACCAGGCTATAGCGCCACTAAGAAGACTGACTATTAATGGAACTGATCGATAATATCAACCGCCTGCTCGGAGACGACCTAAAGCAGACGCTCAAACCTGGTGCTCGCCTGAAGATCGCCGCCTCCTGCTTTTCGATGTACGCATTTGAAGCGCTCAAAGCAGAGCTGGAAAAAGTCGACGAGCTGCAATTCATCTTTACCTCGCCGACGTTTACCGCTAACGAGGTTACCGACAAGATTCGCAAGGAACGCAGAGAATTCCACATACCGAAGGCTGACCGCGAACGGAGCTTGTACGGGAGTGAGTTCGAAATTCAGCTGCGTAACAAACTGACCCAGTGCGCAATTGCAAAAGAGTGCGCGGACTGGATGCGGCGCAAGGCAACATTCAAGTCCAATCGCAGCAAGGCACCGATGCAGCAATTTACTTGCATTCAGGCTGCTGCCGCAGATACTGCCTACATGCCACTGCACGGCTTTACCGCCGTCGATCTCGGCTACCAGCAGGGCAACGCTGTCTCCAACTTCGTCAACAAGATGGACGAGCCGACATTTACGGCGACCTACCTCAGTCTGTTTAACCAGATCTGGCAGGACCCCGAGAAGCTGGAGGATGTAACGGCGCAGATCTGCGACCACATTGCATCCGTCTACCAGGAAAACTCGCCCGAGAGCATCTACTTCCTGATGCTCTACAATATCTTCAATGAGTTTCTGGACGACATCAACGAGGATGTCCTGCCGAACGACCGCACGGGCTATCAAGACACGCTCATCTGGAACAAACTCTTCAATTACCAGAAAGATGCTGCCACCGGGATCATCAACAAACTTGAAAGCTACAGCGGCTGCATCTTGGCCGACAGCGTGGGTTTGGGAAAGACTTTTACCGCGCTGGCCGTGGTAAAGTATTACGAACTGCGCAACAAGTCAGTTTTGGTGTTATGCCCTAAGAAGCTGGCGGACAACTGGCTGAACTACAGCCGCAACCTCAAGACCAACATATTTGCTCGCGACCGGTTCAACTACGACGTGCTTTGCCATACCGACCTCAGCCGTACAAGCGGTGAGTCGTTCGGTACACCGCTGAACCGTATCAATTGGGGCAACTACGACCTCGTCGTCATCGACGAGTCGCACAACTTCCGCAACAATGACGCTTACAAGGACAAGGAAACCCGCTATCAGAAGCTGATGAACAAGGTTATCAAGGGGGGCGTGAAAACCAAGGTGCTGATGCTTTCGGCCACCCCGGTGTACAATCGCTTCAATGACCTACGCAACCAACTGGCACTGGCCTATGAAGGTGATTCCGAAAACCTAAGCAAGAAGCTGCGTACCGGCAAGACGGTAGAGGAGATTTTCCGTGGTGCGCAGGCCAGCTTCAATGCATGGGCAAAGCTTCCATCGGAAGAGCGCACAGCGCGGGCCATCCTGGATTCATTGGACTTCGACTTCTTCGAATTGCTCGACAGCGTCACCATTGCACGTTCGCGCAAACATATTCAGACCTTCTACGACACCAAGGAAATCGGCCAATTTCCCGAGCGCTGCAAGCCCTTGTCGTTCGACAGTCCGCTCACGCAGCGAACGGATGTGATGAGCTTCAACGAAATTTTCGAGCAGCTGTCTTTACTCAAGTTCGCTGTTTACGCGCCGATCAGCTACATCCTGCCTATTCAACTCGCGAGCATGGCGGCGCTGGCGCATTCACGACTGCGCTCATTCTTTGCCTGTGGTGACTTTAATCAACGCCTGACCACCTGGGGCGCACGCTCTGTCGACGACTTAAAGTGGATCTTTGAGGATTTCGACATCAAGGAGATTACGGTCTCATACCGGCAGAGCAAGCAACTGAACGATCTGGCTCGCGCCATGATCCACGCCGTCGGTGGTACCGAGCAAAACGCCAGCTTGCCTGCGCATATGGACAGCATGGGTGTTGCACCAGCCTTGCTGGAGCTCGCGACCAACGCAGAAACCATTGTCGGTTGGCTGGCGGATCGCATTCGCGAGATTGAGCGCTTTGTCGGTCAGTTGCCATCTACCGCCATTTTTGTAAATACCGAGGACGACGTAGCCCCGGTGGCCGAAGCACTCAACACAGCCTTGGCGGAGCACAACATCCAGGTCATCGCCTGCCGAGAGGGCCAGGCGTGGGGCAGGAAAACAACGTGCGCGTGTTCGACATCCAGTACATTAAAAGCCTTGAGTTCGAGGCGGTATTCTTTATCAGCATTGACCAGCTCGCCACGGCTGCACCCGGCACTGTTTGACAAATACCTGTACGTTGGCACCACCCGCGCGGCCACCTACCTAGGCGTGACCTGCCAGAGCAGCTTGCCATCCGCCATCGAAAGTCTGCGCCCGCACTGTTGCCAAGACTGGCAGCAAGGCGACTGACCATACTCATACGAACTTGAATTATGAGCCGCCATGCTTTTTCCATAAAAAGCACGGCGACAAGAGGAAAAGAACATGGAAAAGCTAAAAATGCATTCACCCAATCTCACGCAGGACAATATCGCCCGCATTCGCGATCTGTTTCCTGGATGCGTCACCGAAGCCAAGGGCGAGGACGGCACAGTGAAACTGGCGGTGGATTTTGACCAGTTGCGCCAAGAACTGGCTGATTCAATTGTCGAGGGGCCACAGGAACGCTACCACCTGAACTGGCCTGGCAAGCGTGAGGCGCTGCTGACGGCCAATACATCGATTGCCAAGACGCTACGCCCCTGCCGTGATGAAAGCGTGGACTTCGATAGCACGAAGAATCTGTTTATCGAAGGCGATAACCTCGATGCGTTGAAGTTGCTGCAAGAGACCTATCTCGGCAAGGTCAAGATGATCTACATCGACCCACCCTATAATACAGGTCGCGACTTTATCTATGACGATGACTACAGCGACGACGTGCAAAATTACTTGAAGCAATCCAACCAAGTCAATGATCAGGGGGTTAGACTAGTAGCGAATACAGAAGCAAACGGCCGATTTCACTCTGACTGGTTGGGTATGATCTATTCTAGACTTCGACTGGCACGTAACCTACTCAAAGACGACGGGGTTATTTTTTTATCAATCGATGATCACGAGGTTGATAACCTGCGGAAGGTATGTAGCGAAGTATTTGGCGAAGATAACTTTATTGCACAAATTATCTGGCAAAAAGTCTTTTCTCCTAAAAACTCAGCTCAGTGGTTCTCTGAAGATCATGATTATATTTTAGTATATGCAAAATCAGCTGGGAATTGGACACCAAATCTTTTACCACAAACTGATGAGATGATTGCGCGGTACAAGAACCCTGATAATGATCCTCGCGGTCCTTGGACCTCTGGTGATTTACAAGCCCGAAATTACTACGCGGAAGGAACATATCCCGTCACTTGCCCATCTGGAAGATTAATTGAAGGCCCAGGTAAAGGTATGTACTGGCGAGTAAGTAGAGTCAATTTTGAGCGACTCAAAACAGAGAATCGTATTTGGTGGGGGAACGATGGCAATAACATGCCACGTTTGAAGCGTTTTCTTAAAGAGGTTAAGCAAGGGCGAACTCCACAGACACTTTGGTTTTATAAAGAAGTTGGACATACACAAGATGCCAAGAAGGCACTGCTTAAATATGTACAATTCGAGCACACAGAAAACGTACTGAATTCGGTGAAACCTGTTGAATTACTGCAACGAGTGCTGCAACTAGCGGGGCAACCTAACGACAGCGACATAGTGCTCGATTTTTTTAGCGGTAGTGCAACTACCGCACATGCCGTACTTAAGCAGAACGCTGAAGATGGCGGCAACCGTCGCTTCATCGCTGTGCAAATTGCCGAACCTTTACCCAATCCCGAGAAAGGCATGACCTCCATTTTCGAAATAGGACTCAAAAGAATTCGTAACGTTGCGAATGAGCTTCGAGCCCAAGAGGGTAACGAAAAGTGTGACGTCGGCTTCCGCACCCTCAAAATCGACACCTCCAACATGGCTGACGTCTATTACACTCCCGATGCGTTGGACGAGGCCAACTTTGACCTGTTTGTTGACAACATCAAGCCCGACCGCACACATGAGGATCTACTGTTCCAAGTAATGTTGGATTGGGGCGTCGATCTGGCCCTGCCTATCGCCAAACAGTCCATCCAAGGTAAGGACGTGTTCTTCGTTGATGGCAATGTGCTTGCTGCCTGCTTCGACGCCAGCGGCAGCATTGATGAAGCCTTTGTGAAAGATCTGGCCAAGCATCAGCCTCTGCGTGTGGTATTCCGCGACGCGGGCTACAAGAACAGCGCCGTCAAGATCAACGTCGAGCAGATCTTCAAGCTCATGTCGCCCGTCACCGAAGTGAAATGTATCTAAGGGGACGTGCAATGAAACTTAAATTTAAACATCAGCCCTATCAGGCTGCCGCCGTGCAGGCGGTCGTCGATGTTTTTCAGGGGCAGCCACCGTCCTCTAATGCAGCCATGAGCTATCGCCTTGACCCTGGTAATACCAAAAACGGTATGGGTGATCTGTTTGCGGTAGATACTGGTTTTAAAAATGCTGAGCTAACCCTCAGTGAGATTGCCTTGCTTGATAACATCCAACAGGTGCAGCGCCAGCAAAACCTGCCGTTGTCGGAGAGCTTGGTCAAGACCAAGGTCGCCAAGCTAAATCTTGATATCGAGATGGAAACGGGTACTGGCAAGACCTATTGCTACATTAAGACAATTTTCGAGTTGAACAAACAGTTCGGCTGGAGCAAGTTCGTCATAGTGGTACCGAGCATTGCCATCCGCGAGGGTGTCACCAAGTCGTTGGAAATCACGGCCGAGCACTTTCAGGAGACCTACCAAAAGAAGGCGCGCTTCTTTATTTATAATTCTAAGCAGTTGCACCATCTGGAGAGCTTCTCCTCCGATGCCGCTATCAATGTCATGGTGATCAACGTACAAGCGTTTAACGCCACTGGGAAAGATAACCGCCGCATCTATGAAGCGCTCGATGATTTTCAGTCACGTCGCCCGATCGATGTGATCAGCGCAAACCGCCCCATCTTAATCCTCGATGAGCCGCAGCGAATGGAGGGAGGCAAGACGCTGGATTCCCTAGCGAATTTCAACCCGTTGATGGTATTGCGTTATTCCGCTACTCACAAGACAACACACAACAAGATCCACCGCCTGGATGCGCTCGATGCCTACAACCAGAAGCTGGTGAAGAAGATTGAGGTGCGCGGGATCTCGGTGAAGGGACTGGCGGGAACCAACGCCTATCTCTATTTACAAGCCATCGAAATCTCAAACAAAAAACCGCCAGTCGCGGTTGTGGAGTTCGAACAGAAACTCAGCGGAGGAAACATCAAGCGCGTCACTCGCAAACTGGGCAAGGGTGACAATCTGTTTGTACTATCGAATGAGCTGGATCAATACCGCGATAGGTTTGTGGTATCGGACATCAATGCCAATACGGACACCTTCAGCTTTACCAATGGTGTAGAACTGACGGTGGGTGATGCGACTGGTGATGTTTCCGAGATAGCGCTGCGCCGCATTCAGATCCGTGAGACGATCAGGGCGCACTTTGATAAGGAAATGGAGCTCTTTGATAAAGGGGTGAAGGTTCTCTCGCTGTTCTTTATCGACGAAGTAGCCAAGTACCGGGACTACTCCGCTGCCGATGAAAAGGGAGAGTACGCAAAAATCTTTGAAGAGGAGTACGCTAAGCACCTTCAAGAAGCGTTTGATAATGGGTTTATGCAAGGGGATACCCCTTATGCTAAATATCTACGCCACATTGCGGCCGATAAGACGCATAGCGGCTACTTTTCCATCGATAAGAAGAGCAAGCGCCTCACCGATCCCAAGACCGCTGCGCGCGGTGAAAATGCGGGCTTGTCGGATGACGTAGATGCTTACGATCTGATCCTCAAAGACAAGGAGCGGTTGTTATCACTAGCTGAGCCGGTGCGTTTTATCTTCTCACACTCGGCCTTGCGTGAAGGCTGGGATAACCCGAACGTGTTTGTGATCTGCATGCTCAAGCATAGTGATAACACCATATCACGCCGCCAAGAGGTCGGGCGCGGCCTGCGTTTGTCCGTTAATCAAAATGGTGAACGCATGAATCACCCGTCCATTGTTCATGACATTAACGTACTGACAGTCGTGGCCAGCGAAAGTTACAAGGATTTCGTGACCGCCTTGCAAAAGGACATTAGCGAGTCCTTGTCAGCTCGTCCGCGTGTGGCGGACAGGGCCTACTTCACGGGCAAGATGCTGAACACGAAGGAAGGCCCGATTACGGTATCGGACGACCAGGCCACGGACATCGAGTTTTATTTGATCCAGAACGGCTACGTCGATAAGAAACGCAATATCACGGAGAAGTACCATCAAGCTAAGAAAGACGGCACGCTGAAGGCATTGCCGGATGAACTGCAGCCTTATGCAGAGCAGATATTCCAGCTGATTGATAGCGTATTCAGCGAAAGCCAAATCATGCAGATAGACGATGGTCGCAAGCCCAAAAGACTGCAGACCAACGCCAACTTTGAAAAGCAGGAATTTAAGGCGCTGTGGGGGCGAATCAATCGCAAGGCTACCTACAATGTGCTGTTCAATGATGTTGAGCTAGTGAACAATACGATAAAGGCGCTCAATGACAAGAATGCTGGGTTGCGAGTGACGCCGTTACAATACACTATTCAACGTGGCGAGCAGGCTGATACGGCAACTTACGATGACCTCAAAAAGGGCAATGCCTTCGAGCTGAAAGTTACCGAAACAGAATCGCAAAACGCCTCCATCCACTCCGCTGTGCAGTACGATCTGATTGGCAAGTTATCAGAGGGGACTTTGCTTACAAGACGAACCGTTGCCGAAATTCTTAAAGGCCTCAATGCTGACGTCTTCGCACAATTCAAGAGCAATCCGGAAAGCTTCATTGCCGAAGCCATTCGCTTGGTCAACGAACAAAAGGCCAATGTCATCATCGAGCATCTGGCCTATGACACGCTAGAAGATAAGTTTGATTTGGACATCTTTACCACGGGACAGAGCAAACAGGATCTCAGTAAGGCCGGGAATAAATTGCAAAATCACATCTATGATTACGTGCTTACCGACTCCGCGATTGAGCGCAAGTTCGTCGAAGAGTTGGATACTAGCAAGGATGTGGTGGTATATGCCAAGTTGCCACGTGGTTTTCTGATTCCAACCCCTGTCGGCGATTACAACCCCGATTGGGCCATTTCCTTCAAAGAAGGTTCGGTCAAGCATGTATATTTCGTTGCTGAGACCAAGGGCTCGATGTCGTCACTGGATTTACGGCCTATTGAAGCCACAAAGATTAAATGTGCCCGTAAGTTCTTCGATGAGATCAACAGCAAGTTTTCTCCAGAAAACGTGAGGTATGACGTAGTGGATAGCTTCGGTAAGCTGATGGAAGTGGTGAAGTAAGACACTAAAGATTGGCCATGTGGCGGTGAGATTATGGCGTACATAAATTGCCACCTATACACATGGCCACATCTAAGTTTTCGTCCGGCATACCTGACACCGGAAGAGTATCGGTTGATGTCTGAAAAGCCAGAAATCTCAAAAAGTATTTGGAACTAAAAAGGGTGGGCTTACATTACTGTTCGAATAAGACAAGTTCCGCATCATCTATGCCATCGGAATTATCGATGCTCAGTTTATTGGCCAGAACCTGCCCCCAGAGTCTTTCCCATACTGGCTTTCATTGCCAGAAACGTGGTACCGGCTCATATATAATCGGTAATAATGGTTGAGGGGATGAAAGGATAACGTTCAGCGGGTGTCTTAAAATCAGGAAGTTGATTAAGCTTAGGTGAAAACATGGTATTTTCTTATTCTAAGGGAACAATATTTTATTATCAGCATTAACACACCAGTTCATCATCATTTACGAAACAACAGCACTGCTATCAGTGCTGATTATCCATCCATCAAGCCTATCAGCCCATTCCTGCATCATCACTTTACGCTCATCAAGATAAGTTGCATGGTTGTATGTTCGACGAACATTGTTGGTATCAGCGTGCGCTAGTTGGGCCTCAATAGTATCAGGCCAATATCCCATCAGTACTCCCTGTAGTTCGGGTTGCATATGGGCTATAAGTACCACTCCAGCCGAGGCTTTTAGTAGCTGACGCAGGGAGTACGATGTCATAGGACCTGGCGGATTATCTCTGCCTGGAAAAGGTGCTGCCGATGCCCGGTTAATCCTTGTAACGTTCTGAGCATTTTGACTGCTTGGGAGGGTAGGGGAATAACGGTTCTCTGCGGACTTTCATTCGCGCTGCCGGAATGGTCCACAGGGCATTATCAAGATCGAATTCTGCCTCGGTGACTTCGGCTGGTCGCGCTAGTGTCCACCCCATTAGTCACATGCAATAGTTAACCTGATATGAGCCACGGCTGTTATCAAAACAGCTTAATAGCTTCCTGATACGCTGAGGATTCAGTGCCTGTTTGTGATATTCACCTAAAAATTGATTGTACTCATCCTCGTGCTTATTTTGGCTGTGCTTTCAATAGATTGCGTAAGACGTCATGGCATAAAAAAATCCACGCGATAGCGTGGATTTTTGGGTTCACAGGCACGGCAGGGCGTGCTTGGGATTAGACGTTGAACAGGAAGTTCATCACGTCGCCATCTTTGACGATGTACTCTTTACCTTCAGAGCGCATCTTGCCGGCTTCTTTGGCGCCTTGCTCACCCTTGTAGGTGATGAAGTCGTCATAGGCGATGGTCTGGGCGCGGATGAAGCCTTTCTCAAAGTCGGTGTGGATCTTGCCTGCGGCCTGCGGGGCGGTGGCGCCTACCGGGATGGTCCAGGCGCGCACTTCTTTTACGCCAGCGGTGAAGTAGGTTTGCAGGCTCAGCAGCTCGTAACCGGCGCGGATCACGCGGTTCAGGCCCGGCTCTTCCAGACCCAGCTCGGCCATGAACTCGGCGCGGTCTTCATCTTCCAGCTCGGCGATGTCAGACTCGACGGCCGCGCAGACTGCCACTACCACGGAACCTTCGTTGGCCGCGATCTCACGCACCTGATCCAGGTACGGGTTGTTCTCGAAACCATCTTCGTTGACGTTGGCGATGTACATAGTCGGTTTCAGCGTCAGGAAGCTCAGGTAACGGATGGCTGCCTTCTCTTCCGCGCTCAGATCCAGCGCGCGCAACATGCCAGCGTTCTCCAGCTGCGGCAGGCACTTCTCCAGTGCGGCCAGTTCCGCTTTCGCGTCTTTGTCACCGCCTTTGGCTTTCTTCTGCACACGCTGGATGGCGCGTTCACAGGTCTCGAGGTCAGAGAGCGCCAGCTCGGTGTTGATCACGTCGATATCTTCCGCCGGGTTCACTTTGCCCGCCACGTGGATGATATTGTCGTTCTCAAAGCAGCGCACCACGTGGCCGATGGCCTCGGTCTCACGGATGTTGGTCAGGAATTGGTTGCCCAGGCCCTCGCCCTTGGAGGCACCCTTCACCAGACCGGCGATGTCCACGAACTCCATGGTGGTCGGCACCACGCGCTGCGGCTTGATCAGCTCCGCCAGTTTGTCCAGACGCGGATCGGGCATCGGCACCACGCCGGTGTTGGGTTCTATGGTGCAGAACGGAAAGTTCGCCGCCTCAATGCCCGCTTTGGTCAGGGCGTTGAACAGCGTTGATTTACCCACGTTCGGCAGGCCGACGATACCGCATTTGAATCCCATGTTTATATCACCTTAATCGCTTAAATATCATGCGGTTAACAATGTCCGCACAATCGAATTGCACACTATCACGTTATTATACACGGAAAGCGCCGTTATCTCGATCCGCATCTGCCGCCCGGTGGCCGGGCTTGCCTTTCACGCCTCCATTACCGATACTGCTACTTCTGATTAACTAACTGGAAACGCGCCGGATGCACTTTCTGCCTACTCCACCCTGAGTTGTGATCCCGCCCTGGCAGCGCTCGCTGCACCTCATCGCGCCTGCGATGGATTCTGTATCCCCTGAAACGGGGAGCTGTGGTACATCCTATAAAATGTGGAAATTCTCATGTCTGGAATGAAGAACGCCAGGCTCGCTGACGTCAAAAATGATGTCCTGGCGGGCTGCGTCGTTGCGGTCTCTATGGTCCCGGAAGCGGTCGGCTTCTCGCTGGTGGCTGGACTGTCGCCCATCGTTGGCCTGCACACGGCCTTTATCATCGGTCTGGTGACCGCCCTGTTTGGCGGCAAGCCCGGCATGGTCTCCGGCGCGGCCGGCTCGATCGTGGTGGTGCTGATGAGCCTGGCCAGCGAACATGGTATGGCCTATGTGCTGTGGGCGACCATTTTCGCCGGCCTGATCCAGATTGCCATCGGCGCGTTCCGCCTCGGCAAGCTCATCCGGCTGGTGCCGCTGCCGGCGATCCACGGCTTCGTCAATGGGCTGGCGATTGTGATCATGCTGGCGCAGCTGCATATGATTGCCGGGCAGGGGCCGCTGATGTATGGGCTGGTGCTGCTGGCGATTCTGGTGGTCTGCCTGTTCCCGAAAGTGACCCGCGTCATCCCGTCGTCGCTGGCGGCGCTGATCATTGTGTCGGCAGTGGCCATCGGCTTTAACCTGCACACCCTGCGGGTCGGCGACATGGCGGACATCACCGGTACGCTGCCCAGCTTCAGCCTGCCGACCGTGCCGCTGACGCTGGAGACGCTGCGCATCGTGCTGCCCTATGCGGTGGTCATCGCGCTGGTGGGACTGATTGAGTCGCTGCTGACCATGACGGTGCTGGATGAGATGGGCGACAAGAAGGGCAACGGCAATCGTGAAAGCATCGCGCAGGGAGCGGGCAACACCCTGTGCGGGCTGTTTGGCTGCTTCGCCGGCTGCGCCATGATTGGCCAGTCCATCATCAACTTCACCTCTGGCGGGCGCGGGCGTCTCTCCGGCACCGTGGGGGCGCTGCTGTTGATCCTGTTCGTGGTCAGCCTGTCGCACTATATCGGCCTGCTGCCGGTGGCGGCGCTGGCCGGTATCATGCTGGTGGTCTGCTACAACACCTTTGAGTGGAGTTCACTGCGCCGCCTGCGCCGGATGCCAAAGGCCGATGCGCTAGTGATGGTGATCGTTACGTTAATTACCATCTTCACCGATCTGGCGGTGGCGGTGATCAGTGGGGTGATTATCTCTGCGCTGGTCTTCGCCTGGCAGCACGCGCGCATCACGGTGCGCCGTCGCCAGCAGCAGGGCGACGTGGCGGTCTACCAGCTGGAGGGGCCGCTGTTCTTTGGCTCCACCGCCTCTTTTGCGGAGCTGTTCGACCCGGCCCAGGATCCAGCGGAGGTGGTGATTGACTTCGCGGCAACGCGGGTGATGGACTCCAGCGGCGTGGAGGCGATTGATAAGCTGACCGGCCGCTACCTGGACGCCGGCAAGCGCATTCGCCTGCGCCACCTTAGCCCGGATTGCGTGCGACTGCTGGCGAAAGCTGGCCCGTTCTGTAGCCATGAGCTGGACGATCCGCACTATTTTGTGGCGGAAGAGGATTACCAGCCGGATGAGGGGAAAGCGGGGACGGGCGACATTCGCCGCACCTGATGGGGAGGGGCGGCGGGCAGCAGGCCCGCCGCCTGAACGTCACGCCTTGAAGCTGTGCAGGCGGCGCATCGCCACCTCCAGACCCTCTTTCATCAACAGTTCGGTGCAGCGCAGCGACTCATCAATCGCGCTGTCAATCAGCTGCTGTTCGCTGGTGGGCGGCTTGCCAAGCACAAAGCCCACCACCTTATTTTTGTCACCCGGATGGCCGATGCCGATGCGCAGGCGGTAGAAGTTCGGGTTGTTACCTAATTTGCTCTGGATGTCCTTCAACCCATTGTGGCCGCCGTTGCCGCCGCCAAGTTTGATCTTCGCGACGCCGGGCGGGATATCCAGCTCATCGTGCGCGACCAGAATCTCGTCCGGGTTGAGGCGGTAGAAGGTCGCCATCGCTGCCACGGCCTTGCCGCTCAGGTTCATGAAGGTGCTTGGCACCAGCAAGCGCACATCCTGCCCCGCCAGATTCAGCCGGCCCGTGTGGCCGAAAAATTTGCTCTCCTCTTTTAAGGAGACATTGTGCTGGCGCGCCAGCAGATCGACGAACCAAGCACCGGCATTGTGGCGGGTCTGGGCATATTCAGCGCCTGGGTTTGCCAGGCCAACGATGAGTTTTATGCTGCTCACGGGAATTCGCTTAACTAAGAATGAAGCCGGTTAGTTTACCCGTGGATGAACCTAATGACAAAAGCCGCCGCACAGGGTGCCAAATCTAATGCATTTCGAATAGTGAACTCTGTAAACTATTAAAACTGCTAATCAAAACGCCGCCAATTCCGTAAAGATTTGTCAAAATTCGCACTACTCTGTGATCGTAACCGCAAACGCCATCATAAGCGCTTCCTATACTTAAGCCTGTTAGCGGCCATCATTAATCAGGTGACCTCAAGGAGGTGACATATGAGACGCAGAAACGCAACCCGGCTAGGTAACGTCCTGATGGGCATCGGGTTAATCACCATGGTGGGCGGGGTTGGCTACTCAATGCTCAACCAGTTGCCACAACTCAATCTGCCGCAGTTTTTCGCCCACGGCGCGGTGGTCAGTATCTTCGTGGGGGCGTTGCTCTGGCTGACTGGGGCAAGGATCGGTGGCCGTGAACAGGTTTGCGATCGCTACTGGTGGGTTAAACATTTTGATAAGCGCTGTACCCGCTCGCATACCCATCATCCCCGCTGATTTGATCGATAAAAAAACCGCCGGCATAACCGGCGGTTTTTTGTTGCAAGCAGAGTTAACGCGAGGGCCAGGGGCCGCCCGAATTAATGCTCGAACATCGCAGAGATAGACTCTTCGTTGCTGATACGGCGAATGGCTTCCGCCAGCATACCGGAGAGGGTCAGGGTGCGCACCTTGCTCAGGGCGCGGATCTCTGGGGAGAGCGGGATGGTGTCGCACACTACCACTTCGTCAATGACGGAGTTTTTGATGTTCTCTACGGCATTGCCAGAGAAGATCGGGTGGGTGGCGTAAGCGAACACGCGCTTGGCACCGCGCTCTTTCAGCGCTTCCGCCGCCTTGCACAGGGTGCCACCGGTGTCGATCATGTCATCCACCAGCACGCAGTCACGACCAGCCACGTCACCGATGATATGCATCACCTGGGAGACGTTGGCGCGCGGACGGCGCTTGTCGATGATCGCCATGTCCGTGTCGTTCAGCAGCTTGGCAATGGCACGGGCGCGCACCACACCGCCGATGTCTGGAGAGACCACAATCGGGTTCTCCAGGTTCTGTTGCAACATATCTTCCAGCAAGATCGGGCTGCCAAAGACGTTGTCTACCGGCACATCGAAGAAGCCTTGAATCTGTTCAGCATGCAGGTCCACAGTCAGCACACGGTCTACCCCTACGCTGGAGAGGAAGTCCGCCACCACTTTCGCGGTGATGGGCACACGCGCGGAGCGCACGCGGCGATCCTGGCGGGCATAGCCAAAGTAGGGGATTACCGCGGTGATGCGGCCTGCGGAGGCGCGGCGCAGCGCATCGACCATCACCACCAACTCCATCAGGTTGTCGTTAGTGGGGGCACAGGTGGACTGGATGATGAAAATATCACCACCGCGTACGTTTTCGTTGATTTGTACGCTTACTTCGCCGTCGCTGAAACGACTTACAGCAGCGTCACCAAGGCTGGTGTACAAACGGTTGGCAATACGTTGTGCTAGTTCCGGGGTGGCGTTACCAGCAAAAAGCTTCATATCAGGCACGAGAAGAACCTCAGGCTTGCGTCCAGAGAAGATATTGTAGGCACGTTCGCGGGCATGCCCCAATATACATACGGGTATTCCATCACGTCATCCGCCGGCGGTGCAGGGCAGGCCGGCGGTCATCAACTCCCGGCGCGGGCGCGGTGTAGCGGCGATATATTGACGCCTCGTGCCACAAAACCGCGTACCCACTCAGGAGCCTGACTCAAAACCTGGCGGGCAGCGGATTCACTGTCAAATTCAGCAAAAACACATGCTCCGGTGCCAGTCAGGCGTGACGGCGCGTATTCTAACAGCCATGAAAGAAGCTGTTCAACCTCGCAAAAACGTTTTCTTGCAATCGGTTCGCAATCATTTGCGTAGGGTGAGGTGAGCAGCACATCTATTGGCCGGATTGGGGTATTTCTCGTCAGTTCCGGGTCGCCAAAGATCACTGGGGTCGGGATGCTCACCCCAGGGTGCGCCACCAGATACCACTTCTCCGCCGGATCAGCGGGTTGCAGCTGCTCGCCAATGCCCTCGGCAAAGGCGGCATGGCCACGCACGAACACTGGCACATCCGCGCCCAGCTGGACGCCCAGCGCCGCCAGCGCCTCATCGCTCAGGCCGCACTGCCACAGCTCGTTGAGCGCCACCAGCACCGTCGCGGCATTGGAGGAGCCGCCGCCCAGCCCGCCGCCCATCGGCAGCACCTTCTCCACGCTGAGCGTCGCGCCCGGCGGCAGCGGGAGGCCCGCCGCCACACAGTGGCTCTGCAACAGCCGGGCGGCGCGCACCATCAGGTTCTGCTCATCGGGCACCCCCTCAACGGGGGTGCTGAGCACAATCTGCCCATCCTCACGCGGCGCAACGCCAATGGTGTCGCCATACTCCAAAAACTGGAACAGCGTTTGCAGCAGGTGGTAGCCATCCGGCCGGCGACCGGTGATATAGAGGAACAGGTTCAGTTTCGCCGGCGAGGGCCAGTAACGCGTCATTGGCTGACAACCCAGCGGTTCATCTTAAGCTTGATGCGCTGCTCGCCCTGCGTCAGCGTCAGGTTGCTGGGCAGTGACGGTTGCACCTCATCATTATAGTCGGCATAGGTGACTTTCCAGGTCAGGCCATTTTGCTGGTAGGTCAGGTCGCTCAGGCGGTAGCGGTCATCCAGCGTGAAGTCGCTGGCATCGCCCGGCAGGCCGAGCATCCACTGGCGCAGGCTGTTGAGCGGAATGGCCATGCCAGTCAGCTTCTGCAACATCTCTTCCGGGTTGTCGCTGACATACTGCTTGCCCTCACTGTTGGTCAGCTGCGCCACGCCATTCTGCACCTTCAGCTCCATCTCGGTGCTGCCGAGCGGGTTGGTGAGCAGCAGGCGGTAGCTGGTCGGGCTGAACTGCTGCCAGAAGAAGTTGGCGTAGACCTTCTGCCGGTCGGAAAGGTAGGCGAAGGCGCCGCGCGTCTGGTAAGCGCTCAGGTGCTGAACCTGCTGCTGGTGCTGCTGCCACTGCGGGGAGTCGGGGCTGGTGGCCGGGCCGCGCGGGGTGGTGCTACAGGCCGCCAGCAGCACGCTGGCGAGGGGCAGAAGGCGCAACAGGGCGGGGAGGCGGGTTCGCGGTTGCATTGGCATAGTAATTTATCGTGTCCTTGTCGAATGGTACGTTAATTCTAACATAAGCTGCCCACGCTAAACGGCGAAACCCCGGAGCGTCAATTTTCTTATGTTACTGATCCCCGGCGAGAACAGGATTTCATCAATTGCACTGATAATGCGGTCTTACTTTTATTGATCCCGCTCATCAAGTAGAATGCCGCTCAGACCAATCCCATATCAAGACAAGTATTATTCAAAGCCATTCCCATGACCCTGCTTGCATTAGGTATTAATCATAAAACCGCGCCAGTGTCGTTGCGTGAACGGGTGACCTTCTCCCCGGATACCCTCGATCAGGCGTTGGACAGCCTGCTCCAGCAACCGTTGGTGCAGGGTGGCGTTGTATTGTCTACCTGTAACCGCACCGAGCTGTACCTCAGCGTGGAGGAGAAGGAGAACCTGCAGGAGCAGCTGGTGGCCTGGCTCTGCGACTACCACCATCTCAGCGAAGATGAGGTGCGCAAAAGTCTCTACTGGCATCAGGGCAACGATGCCGTCAGCCACCTGATGCGCGTCGCCAGCGGGCTGGATTCCTTGGTGCTGGGCGAGCCGCAGATCCTGGGGCAGGTGAAGAAAGCCTTTGCCGAGTCGCAGCGCGGCCATTCGCTCTCCGGCGAACTGGAGCGCCTGTTCCAAAAATCCTTCTCTGTCGCCAAGCGAGTGCGTACCGAAACTGACATTGGCGCCAGTGCAGTCTCTGTGGCCTTCGCTGCCTGTACGTTGGCGCGCCAGATCTTTGAGTCGCTGGCTGATCTGAACGTGCTGCTGGTGGGGGCGGGCGAAACCATTGAACTGGTGGCGCGCCACCTGCGCGAGCACCGGGTCAAGCACATGATGATTGCCAACCGCACCCGTGAACGCGCTCAGGCGCTGGCGGATGAGGTGGGTGCCGAGGTGATCACGCTGCCGGAGATTGACGCCCGTCTGGCGGATGCCGACATCATCATCAGTTCCACCGCCAGCCCGCTGCCGATCATCGGCAAGGGGATGGTCGAGCGCGCCCTGAAATCGCGCCGTAACCAGCCGATGCTGCTGGTGGACATCGCGGTGCCGCGTGACATCGAGCCAGAAGTGGGCAAGCTCTCCAATGCCTACCTCTACAGCGTGGACGACCTGCACTCCATCATCCAGAACAACCTGGCGCAGCGTAAAGCGGCGGCGGTGCAGGCGGAGTCGATTGTCGCTCAGGAGAGCACCAACTTCATGGCCTGGCTGCGCTCACAGGGCGCGGTGGAGATGATCCGTGACTACCGCACTCAGGCGGAGAGCGTGCGTGATGATATGGAGGCGCGGGCGCTGGCCGCCATCGCGCAGGGCGCGGACGTGCAGGCAGTGATCCATGAGTTGGCACACAAGCTGACTAACCGCCTGATCCATGCGCCGACCAAATCCCTGCAACAGGCGGCCCGTACCGGCGATGTGGAGCGGCTGCAGATTTTGCGTGACACGCTTGGGCTGGAAAAGCCATAATTTTCAATACAAAGCAGATCGATTCTTCCTATCAGAAACAAGGTTAAACACCACGCATGAAGCCCTCTATTGTTGCCAAACTGGAAGCGTTGCAAGAGCGCCATGAAGAAGTTCAGGCGATGCTCGGCGATGCCGGCGTCATTGCTGACCAGGAGCGCTTCCGCGCCCTGTCGCGTGAGTATGCCCAGCTTACCGACGTGACCCGCTGCTTCCAGCACTGGCGTCAGGTGCAGGATGACCTGCAAACCGCCGAGATGATGCTTGAGGATCCAGAGATGCGCGACATGGCGCAGGATGAGATCAAGCAGGCCAGATCGGCGCTGGAGGAGCTGGAGCAGCAGTTGCAGGTACTGCTGCTGCCGAAAGACCCGGACGATGAGCGTAACTGCTTCCTGGAAGTGCGCGCTGGCACTGGCGGCGACGAGGCGGCGATCTTCGCCGGCGACCTGTTCCGCATGTACAGCCGTTACGCCGAGGGCCGCCGCTGGCGGGTGGAGATCATGAGCGCCAACGAGGGCGAGCATGGCGGCTATAAAGAGGTGATCGCCAAAATCTCCGGCGAAGGTGCCTATGGCCAGCTTAAGTTTGAGTCGGGCGGCCATCGCGTGCAGCGCGTGCCGGAGACCGAATCGCAAGGGCGCATCCACACCTCCGCCTGCACCGTGGCGGTAATGCCAGAGGTGCCGGAGGCTGAACTGCCGGACATCAACCCAAGCGACCTGAAAATTGACACCTTCCGCTCCTCCGGCGCAGGCGGCCAGCACGTTAACACCACCGACTCCGCGATCCGCATCACCCACTTGCCGACCGGCATCGTGGTGGAGTGCCAGGATGAGCGTTCACAGCACAAGAACAAGGCCAAGGCCCTCTCTGTGCTGGGCGCGCGCATCCGTGCCGGGGAGATGGCGAAGCGCCAGCAGGAAGAGGCGTCTACCCGCCGCAACCTGCTCGGCAGTGGCGATCGCTCTGACCGCAACCGTACCTATAACTTCCCGCAGGGGCGTGTCACTGACCACCGCATCAACCTCACCATCTACCGTCTGGACGAGGTGATGGAAGGCAAGCTGGATACGCTGATCCAGCCGATTGTGCAGGAGTATCAGGCGGATCAGCTGGCCGCGCTGTCCGAGCAAGAGTAATGGATTTCCGCAGCTGGCTGGCGGCGGCCGCCGCCCGTCTTACCGCAAGCGACAGCCCGCGCCGCGACGCGGAGATCCTGCTGGGCCACGTCACTGGCCGTGCGCGCACCTACCTGCTCGCCTTTGGCGAGACGGAGCTGGATGCCGCGCAGGCCGAGCAGCTTGAGACGCTGCTGGCACGGCGCGAGCGGGGCGAGCCTATCGCCTATCTGGTGGGGGAGCGCGAATTCTGGTCACTGCCGCTGGCGGTTTCGCCTGCCACCCTGATCCCGCGCCCGGACACCGAATGTCTGGTGGAAGAGGCACTGGCGCGCCTGCCGGCCTCACCCAGCCGGGTGCTGGATCTTGGCACCGGCACCGGGGCAATTGCGCTGGCGCTGGCGAGCGAGCGCCCCCAGGATCAGGTGACGGGTGTCGATCGCCAACCGGAGGCGGTGGCGCTGGCGCAACGCAACGCCGCTGCCCTGAACATCCACAATGTCCGTTTCCTGACGGGCAGTTGGTTCAGCCCGCTGGCTGGCGAGCGCTTTGCGCTGATTGCCAGCAATCCCCCCTATATTGATGCCCTTGACCCGCACCTGGCGGAGGGGGACGTGCGTTTCGAGCCGGCCTCCGCGCTGGTGGCGGATGAGGCAGGGATGGCGGATCTGCACCAGATTATCAGCGAGGCACCGGGCTTCCTGCTGCCCGCTGGCTGGCTGCTGCTGGAGCATGGCTGGCAACAGGCCGAAGCCGTGCGTCAGGCGCTCTCACACCGTGGCTTCACCCAGGTCGCCACCCGGCAGGACTACGGCGGCAATGACCGCGTCACCTTCGGGCAGTGGGCCGGCTGACGGCTCCCCCCTCCCTCTGTTAAGGAAGAAACATGCCAACCTATGTATGGGTAAAAGATCTCCATGTCCTGACCGTGATCCTCAGCGTCACGCTGCTGGTGGTGCGGTTTTACTGGCTCTGTCGCCGTTCGCCGCGTTTGCAGCAGCGCTGGGTGCGCATCCTGCCGCATGTAAATGACACCCTGCTGCTGGCCAGTGGCGTGGCGCTGGTGTTCATCACCCACTTCTATCCTTTCAGCCCGCAAGGCGCATGGCTGACGGAGAAGTTATTCGGCGTTATTATCTATATTGGTTTGGGCTTTGGCGCCCTGACCAAGAAGCCACGCGGCCTGCCGGCCCGCTGGGCCTATTTCATCCTGGCGCTGCTCTGCGTGGCGTCAGTAGTTAATCTGGCGGTGACCAAAATGCCGCTGTTGTTAGGATAATGAATGAGTAGTTTGGCTGAATTTGCTTTTGATGACGTGCCGCTGAGTGCCGGCATGATCCGCGTGTTTGAGGCGATTCGCGCTGACTTTTCTGGCGATGAGGTGTCGAGCCAGTTGCAGGCGCTGGTGGCTGAGGCAGAGCGCGCCGTGCCATCGGGCGGCCATCATGAGCAGCGGCTGGAAGCGCTGATTACGCTGTTTTACCACACCTGGGGCTTTGGCGGCGCGGGCGGCGTCTACCGTCTGTCAGACGCCATCTGGCTGGACCGGGTGCTGGCCTCGCGTGAGGGCACGCCGGTCTCCCTTGGCGCGCTGTTCCTCTACATCGCTGCGGCGATTGGCCTGCCGCTCTCGCCAGTCATCTTCCCGACGCAGTTGATCCTGCGTGCCGACTGGCTGGAGGAGGAGATGTGGCTCATCAACCCGCTCAATGGCGAGACACTGAGCGAGCACACGCTGCAGGCGTGGCTGAAGGGCAACCTCGGTGTAGGTGCGCAGCTTGAGGATGAGGACATCGACGAAAGCCCCAACAGCCAGGTGGTGCGCAAGATGCTGGAGACGCTGAAAGCCTCACTGATGGAAGAGCGGCAGATGGAGCTGGCGCTGGCGACCAGCGAGGCGATTCTGACCCTCGAGCCAGACGACCCCTATGAGATCCGTGATCGGGGCCTGATCTATGCCCACCTCGATTGCGAGCATATCGCGCGTGCGGATTTGCGCTATTTTGTTGAGAAGTGCCCTGACGATCCGGTATCCCAGGTGCTGAAAACTCAAATTGACGCCCTTGAGAGCAAGCAGGTCGTGCTGCACTGAGCCTGCTGGTTTAATGGACTGTTTCCTATTTTTAATAAAGGCGAAAGCATGAAACATAAAGTGGTTAGTATTGGTGATACCCAGGTCGCAAACGATCTGCCTTTCGTGTTATTTGGCGGCATGAACGTGCTGGAATCCCGTGACATGGCGATGCGCGTCTGCGAACACTACGTGACCGTGACGCAGAAGCTGGGTATCCCGTATGTCTTCAAGGCCTCTTTTGATAAAGCCAACCGCTCCTCCATTCACTCCTACCGTGGCCCGGGCCTCGACGAGGGCATGAAGATCTTCCAGGAGCTGAAGCAGACCTTTGGCGTGAAAATCATCACTGACGTGCATGAGTCCTGGCAGGCGCAACCGGTGGCTGACGTGGTGGACGTGATCCAGCTGCCAGCCTTCCTGGCGCGCCAGACCGATCTGGTGGAAGCGATGGCGAAGACTGGTGCGGTTATCAACGTGAAGAAACCACAGTTCGTCAGCCCAGGGCAGATGGGTAACATCGTCGACAAATTCAAAGAGGGTGGCAACGATCAAGTGATCCTGTGCGACCGTGGCAGCAACTTTGGCTATGACAATCTGGTGGTGGACATGCTGGGCATCAATGTGATGATTCAGGCAACCAACGGCCATCCGGTGATCTTTGACGTGACCCACGCCCTGCAGTGCCGCGACCCGTTTGGTGCGGCTTCCGGCGGCCGTCGTGGTCAGGTAGCCGAGCTGGCGCGCGCTGGCATGGCGGTAGGTCTGGCGGGCCTGTTCATTGAGGCGCACCCGGATCCGGCCAATGCCAAGTGCGACGGCCCGTCCGCGCTGCCGCTCGACAAGCTGGAGCCGTTCCTGATGCAGATGAAAGCCATCGACGATCTGGTGAAGAGCTTCCCGGCGCTGGATACCAGCAACTAAGTCACACCCCGGCACAACAAAAAGGCGATACTCAGTATCGCCTTTTTTTATGCCTGAAATCAGGCCGCCACCTCTGCCGGTGGGCGGCTGGCGTGGGCCACCTCCAGCGCCTCTGCCAGCGTCGGCAGGAACATCAAGCGCCCTGGTTGCGGTGCAACCCGGCCCCGTGCCAGCGTTTTCAGCGGCTGGTAGGATACCTCGCAAATCAGCAACTCACAGCCTGCGGGCAGGGCATCAATAAAGCCCTGCAACGCCTGCAAGCCACCGGCATCCAGCACCACCACTGCATCCCACTGGAGGATCAACGTCTGCGCCTGCCGCGAGCGCTGGCTTAGCTCGGCAAAAATCCGCTCTGCCGCGGCGAAAAACAGCGGGCCATTGATGCGAAACGCCTGCACCCGTTCATCACTGACCGGTAACGCGCTCAGCCGCGTCATGCGCGCCACCCGGCGCATAAACAGCAGCGAGGCGAGCACGATGCCGACACCAATCGCCAGCACCATATCAAACAGCACCGTCAGGCTCATGCAGAGCAGCATCACGATGATGTCATCCTTCGGCGCGCGGCGCAGCAGGGCAATCACTTTGTGCGCCTCGCTCATGTTCCAGGCCACCATCAGCAGCAGCGCCGCCATCGCGGCCATTGGCAGCCAGGAGAGCAGCGGTGCCAGCGCCAGTAGGGCCAGCAACACCACCAGCGCATGGATCATGGCGGCCACCGGCGAGGTGGCACCGGCGCGCACGTTGGCCGCCGACCGGGCGATGGCGGCGGTGGCGGTGATACCGCCAAAGAAGGGGGCAATGATGTTGCCTATCCCCTGACCGATCAGTTCATGGTTGGAGCGGTGGCGGGTGCCGGTCATGCCATCCAGCACCACGGCGCACAGCAGCGACTCAATCGCCCCCAGCATCGCCATAGAGAAGGCCGCTGGCAGCAGCGCGGAGACCATCTCCCAACTGAGGCTGCCGCCCGCCAGCGTCCAGGGCAGTGCCAGCTGTGGCAGGATCGGCGGGATGCCGATGCCGTGGCTCCCATCCGCCAGCACATAGCTGAAGCGGGAGCCAATGGTGGCGGCCGGCATACCCGCCGCTGACAGCGCCAGCATCACGCCGAGGCCCGCCAGCAGCGCCGGCAGATGGCCCGGCAGCCGGATGCCCAGCCGTGGCCACATCACCAGCACCGCCAGTGTGACCACGCCCACCAGCGCATCGGCGGCATGGGCAGTCGGCAGCACCATAGCCAGCGCCGCCACTTTCCCAGTGAAGTGCTCCGGCATTGCGGCCACCTCCAGCCCCAGCAGATCTTTGACCTGCATGGTGGCAATGGTGATGCCGATACCGGCGGTGAAACCCAGCGTGACCGGCAGCGGGATATACTCAATCAACTTGCCAATGCGCAGCAGGCCCATCAGCACCAGAATCACGCCGGAGAGCAGCGTCGCCACCAGCAGCCCGGCCAAACCAAATTGCTGCGACACCGGAAAGAGGATCACCACGAAGGCGGCTGTCGGCCCGGAGACGCTGAAACGCGACCCGCCACACAAGGCAATCACCAGCCCGGCCACGGCGGCGGTATACAGCCCGTATTGCGGCGGCACCCCGCTGGCAATCGCCAGCGCCATCGCCAGAGGAATGGCAATGATGCCCACGGTCAGGCCCGCCACGCCATCTTTGGCCAGGCGCGAAAGGGAGTAGGGATCGCGCCAGCAGGCGTCAGCCAATGCGCTCCCCGGAAAGAGGGCGCGCCATCCATGTTTTTTCATTTAATTAACAACCCGACAGTAGAGGAAAAATGGGCCATAAGATACGCCGGTCAGGCCGGGCAATTATAGATGTGCGTCAAACTCTGGCGGGTATTCAAGTGCAGGAACTGGCTGGTCAATTATGATTCAACGTGCTTGAATAAGAAATTATTATATTTGGGAATGACGGGCCATGTTCTCGTGCCTGTGGAAGTGGCCAGCCGGCCAGAAACACCGGGAAAAGCTGCGCGGCGAGGGCTGCCAGTGCAGAGGGAGAGGCAACGATGATGCAGCTGGTTCTATCCTATTCACTGCTCTATGCGGATATTTGCGTCATCTACGCGACGCTCTCCCTGAGCTACTTTATCCTGAGTCGCCAGTCGGCCTTTTCGTGGGACAGTAGGCCGTGGAAACGGTTTGCCTTTGGCCTCTTCTCTGGCCTCTCGCTGTGGGTGATGGCGTCAGGCCAGTTAGCGGAGGAGAATCAGGCGCTGTTACACTTTGGGGTGGTGCCGATTATTCTGGCGACCTTCTTTGGGGGCTGGCTGAGCGGTATCAGTAGCTATCTGGTCAGTGCCTTGCTGCCGGCGCACCTTCCGCTCGACGATCTGGTGAATGCCGTCGTGCTGATTCCCCTGTTGGGATGGCGGGTCTGGCGGCACAAAACCCATCAGGTGTTCTACGGCGCGCTGGCGCTACTGGCGCTGGGTTGGCTGGTGCTGGCCGCTTTCCGGCCCCCGCCGCAGGGCTGGCCGGGGATGCTGGTCACCGCACTGGCGGCGTTGGCCTCGTTGGCGGCCAGTTACCATGCCCTTAATTTTGCCGAACGCCATCTGACGCGCTATTTCGAGATGCGTGATCACGCCACGCTGGATAGCCTGACCGGGCTGAACAACCGCACCAGCGTCGATTTCAAACTGATCTCCCTGCATACCTGGCAAAAGCCGGGCGGGGTGCTGTTGGTAGACATTGATGACTTCAGCCGCATTAATGAGGGGTGGGGCCGTTTGGCGGGCGACCGGGTGCTGACCTGGCTGGGCGAGGTGCTGCGGCAGACGGTGGAGAGCGATGACTTTGCCGGGCGCTACAGCGGCACCACCTTTATTGTCATTACCGAGTGCCACAATACCGATCCCATCATTGCCACCGCTGAACGCATCCGGCAGGCGATGGCGGCCCGCCCGCTGCCGCTGGGGGGGCAGGGCGACGTCCGGGTGACGGTGTCGATTGGCGCGGCGGTCTACTTGCCGGGCATGGTGGTGCATAAGGCGGTGGAGATGGCCGAGGAGGCGCTCGGCGAGGCCAAGCGCAGCGGCAAGAACCAGGTGATGTGCAGCCGCATCATGCAGCTTGACCAGTTGGGCGATGTGCCGCGTTAAGAGGAGATCACCACTCTTGCGCGCAAAAGCAGAAGGCCCCGACTTTCGTCGGGGCCTTCTGCTTAGAATATGGCGGTGAGGGAGGGATTCGAACCCTCGATACGTTTTCACGTATACACACTTTCCAGGCGTGCTCCTTCAGCCACTCGGACACCTCACCATATTTTTTGTCGCTTCGCTTTCGCGTCTCAACGGGGCGCTACTATAGGGAGGTCGGTGCGATCGGTCAAGGATATTTTCTTTGTTTATTTGCAAGTGGTTAACCTCTGCGCGCTTTGTTGGCAAACTCGCCATTTTCACTCGATTTTTCCCGCTAACAGGGCGTTTCGGCCCCAAAAAAGAGAGAGCAGGCTAATCACGGCGGAACCTGCTGGCGAGGAAACGCCTTTTATCTTTGGCATGAGGGAGGGGAAAGTTTCGTAAATTGCCGGAAGGGTTAAACTTAGAGAAGTGGTAAACGTATAAAAGCAGAAGGCCCCGATTTTCATCGGGGCCTTCTGCTTAGAATATGGCGGTGAGGGAGGGATTCGAACCCTCGATACGTTTTCACGTATACACACTTTCCAGGCGTGCTCCTTCAGCCACTCGGACACCTCACCATATTTTTGTCGCTTCGCTTTCGCGTCTCAACGGGGCGCTACTATAGGGAGGTCGGTGCGATCGGTCAAGCCTCTTTTTCAAGGTTTTTACCGTTTAGTTAAAATTTCAGCAATGCGTTGTTTTATAACGCATTATCTGTGTTAAATCTGTGCAACATGGCCTGATTAAGGCAAGTAAAAGCCGCCTGCACGCCTTTTTTAGGCAAAACCGGGCGCTTTTGCATAATTACGCTGTTGGAATGAGTAAATAATGACTAAACAATCAGTAGCAGGCTAATAAAAGCTGGCAATCCCTGCCTGACTGCCGCTAAATAAGGTAAGCCTGACAGAGGTCAGAACATATTCCGTGCCGGGCAGGGCGGCGTCCTTGGCTCGCGACGGAAGCTATTTAGTTAAGGATAATCAGGGGCTTCATGAACCAATCATCTCCCGCACCGCAGGCCGGGCACCCTATCCCTGCTGGCGCCGGTGCGCTGTTCTTCATCCAGATCTTCTCCACCCTCGGCTTTGCCGTGCTCTACTCCACGCTGGTACTCTACGCTACCAAAAAGCTCGGCTTTAGCGAGGGCAGCGCCAACGCCATGATGGGCATCTTCGGTGCCTTCAATTACGGCCTGCATATGTTCGGCGGCTATCTGGGCGGACGGTTCCTCAGCAACCGCAACCTGTTCGTGATGGGCATGGCCCTGCAGGTCGTGGGCTGCTGGTTGATCGCCACCGCCGGGGTAGAGGGCCTCTACTGGGGGCTGGCGATGTTCCTGACCGGCAGTGGGCTGAACGTCACCTGCCTGAACATGATGCTGACCCAGCGTTTCCGCCCAGAGGATGAGCGCCGCGAATCGGCCTTCCTCTGGAACTATGCTGGCATGAACCTCGGCTTCTTTATCGGGTTTGCGGTGGCGGGTTACTTCCAGCTTAGCGAGAACTACCGCGCACTGTTCCTGTTTGCCACCTGCGGCAACCTGCTGGCGATTGTCATTACCCTGTTGCGCTGGCCTGTCTTGAAGGATATCAACACCCCGCTGATGGGGGCCACGTGCCGCCAGCTGCGCCTGCGGATGCTGGTGGGCGTGGCCGTGCTGCTGGCGCTGGTGCCGCTGCTGCGCGTGCTGCTGACCCACGCGGGCTTCAGCGGCTACTTTGTGGTGGTGCTCGGCATCCTGATCTTTGTGGCGCTCGGTTTGCTGACCCTGCGGCAGCGCAATGCGGGCGAGCGCCGCCGCATGGGTGCCTACCTGCTGCTGGCGCTGGGATCGCTGGTGTTCTGGATGCTCTACCAGCTGGCGCCGATGGGGCTGATGCTGTTTACCGAGCACAACATTGAGCTGGCAGTATGGGGGCTGCGCGTCGCGCCGCAATGGGTGCAGAACATCAATACCATTGTGATTGTGGTGGGTGGCCCGCTGATGGCCTGGCTTTTCAGCCGCCTGCGCCAGCGCGGCTGGCGCATCGACATCCCCGTGCAGTTCTCCGCCTCGCTGTTTTGCATCGGGCTGGGTATGCTGGTGCTGCCGGTGGGCATCGCGCTGGCCGGCGCGGATGGCATGGTGGCCTTCAAGTGGATCGTCATCAGCTATATCCTGCAAAGCCTGGGCGAACTGCTGATCTCCCCCATCGGCTACGCGATGATTGGCAAGCTGGCCCCGGCGCGTTATCAGGGCATCATGATGGGGAGCTGGATGATGGTCACGGGCGTTGCCTCGGTGCTGTCTGGCTACATCTCCGGCCTGATGCCGCAGAACAGCGGCAGCACGCCGCTCGCCACCAACCCCGGCTACAGCCACATCTTTATGATGCTGGGCTGGGGCGCGGTCGCCACCGGCGTGGCGCTGCTGGTGCTGGTGCCGCTGCTGCGCAAACTGATTACGCGCGCCGCCGCATAACTTCAGGCCCTGCCGATTGGCGGGGCTTTTTTTGTCCGCTACGCTAATTGCCTGATTACGGAATTTGAACAACACCAGGAGGCCCACGTGATGAACATTCTTTTCTACCACCCGACTTTTAACGGCCAGAAATGGATTGAAGGACTGGCGCACCGCCTGCCGCAGGCGCAGGTGCGCATCTGGCAGCCGGGCGACGAGGCGGAGGCTGACTACGCGCTGGTCTGGCTGCCGCCGCATGAGATGCTGGCCCAGCGCAGCGGCCTGAAGGGGATCTTCGCGCTCGGTGCTGGCGTGGATGCCATTCTGGCGCAGGAGCGCCAGACGCCGGGCACACTGCCCGCCGGCGTGCCGCTGGTGCGGCTGGAGGACACCGGCATGGTACAGCAGATGCAGGAGTACGTGACCGCCTATGTGCTGCGCTACTTCCGCCGGATGGATGAGTACCAGCTGCAACAGCAGCAGAAGCAGTGGCAGCCGCTCAAACCCCATGACCTGCAACGCTTCACCCTCGGCATCCTGGGGGCGGGGGTGCTGGGCCAGCAGGTGGCCAGCAAGCTGGCGGCGTTTGGTTTTCCGGTGCGCTGCTGGAGCCGTTCGGCCAAGCAGATTGAGGGGGTGGAGAGCTTCCACGGCAATGACCAGCTGCCCGCTTTTTTGAAGGAGACCCGTTTGCTGATCAACCTGTTGCCCAACACGCCGGAGACCGTCGGCATCCTCAACCTCTCGCTGATGCAGCAACTGGCACCGCAGGCTTATCTGATCAACGCCGCCCGTGGTGCGCACTTGAAAGAGGGCGACCTGCTGAAGGCGCTGGAGCAGGGGCAGATTGCCGCCGCCACGCTGGATGTGTTCGCCGAGGAGCCGCTGGCACCTATGCATCCCTTCTGGTCACACCCGCGCATTACCATCACGCCACACATTGCCGCCGTGACCCTGCCGTCGCAGGCGATGGACCAGATCGCCGCCAATATCCGCCGGATCGAGGCGGGCGAAAAGCCGAGCGGACTGGTGGATTTGGCGCGCGGTTACTGATTGTCATCTGCGCCGTGTATGATGAGGGCGTGCCGCTGCCGAGGCGGCGTTCCCCCAGAGAAAGGAGATGTCGATGTTCCCGGTTGATTTACATATGCATACCGTCGCCAGCACCCACGCCTACAGCACCCTGCATGACTATATCGCCGAGGCGAAGCAGAAGGGCATCCAACTGTTTGCCATCACCGACCACGGGCCAGACATGGCCGACGCGCCGCACGCTTGGCACTTCATGAATATGAGAGTCTGGCCGCGTCTGGTGGAGGGGGTCGGCATCCTGCGCGGCATTGAGGCCAACATCAAGAACGTGCGGGGCGAGATTGACTGTACCGGCCCGATGCTGACGGCGGTGGATGTAGTGATCGCAGGCTTCCATGAGCCGGTGTTCGCACCGCAGGATCGCGAAACCCATACCAAGGCGATGATTGCGGCGATGGCCGGTGGCGAGGTGCACATCATCAGCCATCCCGGTAATCCTAACTACCCGGTTGACATCCCGGCGATCGCTGAGGCGGCGGCCCATTATGAGGTGGCGCTGGAGCTCAACAACTCCTCCTTTATCCATTCGCGCAAGGGGAGTGAGCCGAATTGCCGCGCGATTGCCGCCGCGGTGCGGGATGCCGGCGGCTGGCTGTCGCTTGGCTCTGACTCCCACATTGCCTACTCGCTGGGCGGCTTTGAGCAGTGCGAACGCATCTTAAGAGAGGTGGATTTCCCACTGGATCGCATCCTGAACGTCTCGCCGCGCCGCTTCCTGGATTTCCTCGAACGCCGTGGGCGTCCGGCGATTGCAGAACTGGCGGAACTGTGACATCGTCACGCCAAATTTTCTGCCTTGAAGGGATTGTCCCATGAATGAGTTCTCCATCGTCTGCCGCGTACTGGGTACGCTGTTCAACCGCTCGCCGCAGGATCCGCTGGTGGCGCCGCTGTTTGCCCTGATCTGTGAGGGCAAACTCGCGCAGCACTGGCCGCTGGAGCAGGATGAGCTGCTGGCTCGTCTGCAAACCGGCGCAGCCGATCTGCCTGCGCTGGTGGCGGATTATCAGGCGCTGTTTACAGGCAATGAGGCGGCGGTGTCGCCCTATGCCCACGACTATGAACCGGAAATTGCCGAAAGCACCGTGCGCGCCTTCCTGCAACAGCGCGGGATGCCGCTGGGCGACGCCCCGGCTGACCACTTTGGCGCGCTGCTGCTGGCCGCTTCCTGGCTGGAGGATCAGTCGCAGGAGGATGAGGTGCAGGCGCAACTCGCGCTGTTTGACGACTACCTGCTGCCGTGGTGTGGCCGCTTCCTCGGCAAGGTGGAGGCACATGCCGCCACGCCGTTCTACCGCACGCTGGCGCTGCTGAGCCGTGAGGCCCTGCAGGCGATGCGCGATGAGCTGGCGGAGTCGGAAGAGGGCGACGCGGACGACGAGTAACGCCCGCCGCCATAAAAAACGCGCCTCAGGGCGCGTTTTTTTTCACTCGGTGAAAGGGATCACCAGTTCACCCGGTTTGACTTCCAGCCCCTTGGCCAGTTTTTTCGCCAGCGCCTCGCCCTTGCTGCGATCGCTGCTCAGCACATAGGCCGGGCGCTGGTCGAAGTAGGTCTTCAACGACTGGTTGAGGTAGGGGCTAAGGGTTTTCATCACGCCCTTCATCTTGTCAGGCTGGACGCTGTAGTCCGTGAGCTGCAAATCCTTAAGGTAGATGGCGCCTTGCTCCTTGTTAAACTCCGGGCGGGCGTCGAGGGTCAGATCCATCTCCGCCTGCTGCGCGCCCAACAGCGAGTTGATGCGGATATTGGCGTGGCCGGTCAGGGTCACGTGATCCGGCTGGGCGCGGCCAATCTGGCTCTGCAACTGGGTCAGCACAATGTTGGCCTCCACCAGCCCCGGCACGCCGATCTGCTTGGCGAACTGGTCATGCTTTTGCAGGTACTGGTTCACATCCTGCTCGCTGAGCGTGTACTGCGTGATCTGGTTACAGCCGGCAAGCAGGCCGGCAAAAAGCAGGGCCGCGGCCCCTAACATGCGTTTTTTCATCATCTCCTCACAACCGTAACAATCCATACCGGCAGCGCCGGGCCCATCTTGGACGGCCAAATGGTACAGGAGCTCCGTGGGGGATGACAGGGCGGGAACCGCCGGCCGGGCCGGCGGCGGGGGCAACTACTGGGCGACGCTGCTAAGCAGGTTAACCTGTGTCTGTTTTGCCATGTTGTCGCGGTAGGCGGCGACGCGCGTCGGGAAGGTAATGCCATTCACGATGGTCAGGGAGCGCAGCAGCGGGAACAGGCTAAAGTCATCCTCTGACAGTTCACCATTCACCGCGTTCGGCTCCTTGATGTGTGGGTCGAGGTCATGCAGATCCTGCGTGATCTTCTTGGTCAGGCCGGGCGTGTGCTGGAGGTGATCGCTGAAGCTGCCAAGGGTTGCCTCTTTCTTGTTGACGAAGTACTGGCGCGCCTCGGGCGTCGCGAACTCCTCAAAATTGGCGCGAGCGAAGCGCGGCAGCAGCAGGCGGCCGGTGTACTCCTGCACCTGGCGCAGCCAGGCGGCGATAGCCGGATTGGTGGCACCGGTGATCAGCGGCGCGCCATACTTCTGGTCGATGTAGTGCACAATATCCATGCTCTCCGGCATAAAGCTGCCATCCTCTTTTTGCAGGATCGGCACCATCTTCTGGCCCACCATCGCCACCGGCGTCTTCTCATCATCATTGGCCAGAACGTCAATCTCGACCGGGACATTTTTCAGGCCAAAGATCATGCGCGCCTTCACGCAAAATGGGCAGTGCTCATAGATATACAGTTTCATAGTGGCTCCTTTGGTTTGCCATCACGGGCAGCCGGTGCAACCGGGCGTCCGTATGTGCGAATAAAAAGTATGGTTAAGGAAGCGGCGGAGATCAAACCCGTGGCTGGCCGGTGCGCGGGAATAATATTTTTGTCGTCAAAGTGTTAACGATAGAGGAAAATCCGGGTAAATTTTTATGAGGCGCGCCACGTCCCTTGGCGGTTTACCGGCAGAGCACCCGTCGGTGTTCTATGCTGCGAAAAGATGGCCGGGGCTGGTGCGTGTGGCAAGTCAGGGTGTGAACCGTCCAGAGAATGGAGGAATGGATGTTTGGCTATCGCTCAGCATCACCAAAAGTACGCCTCACCACCGATCGTTTGGTGGTCAGGCTGGTCCATGAGCGGGATGCCCACCGCCTGGCGGAGTATTACGCGGAGAACCGGGCCTTTTTGAAACCCTGGGAGCCGGTCAGGGATGAGAGCCACTGCTATCCCTCGGGCTGGCAGGCGCGGCTTGGGCTGATTGCCGACCTGCAAAAGCAGGGCAACGCCTACTACTTCATCCTGCTCGATTTGGAGGAGAACGAGGTGCGCGGCGTCGCCAACTTCAGCAACGTGCTGCGCGGATCGTTCCACGCCTGCTTCCTCGGCTACTCGCTGGCGGAGAAGTGGCAGGGGCAGGGGCTGATGTATGAGGCGCTGCAGTCGGCGATCCGCTACATGCAGCGCCAGCAGCGGATGCACCGCATCATGGCCAACTATATGCCCCACAACCAGCGCAGCGGGGAGCTGCTGGCGCGGCTGGGCTTTGAGCGTGAGGGCTACGCCAAGGATTACCTGCTGATTGATGGCAAATGGCAGGACCACATTTTGACGGCGCTGACCACCCGTGACTGGGCACCGCCACGCTGAGGGAAAACCATGAAACACCTATTGAGCCTTGAGGAGGCGCGGGTGATCGGCTGCCTGATGGAGAAGCAGATCACTACGCCCGAGCAGTACCCGCTGTCGCTGAACAGCCTGACCAGCGCCTGCAACCAGAAGAGCAACCGCGAGCCGGTGCTGGATCTCAGTGAGAGCCAGGTGCAGCAGACGCTGGATCTGCTGGTCAGGAAACACCTGATCCGCAGCGTCAGCGCCAGCCGCACCCAGCGCTATGAGCACCGCTTCTGCAACTCGGAGTTTGGCAACCTGAAGTTCTCGTCAGCGGAGGTGGCGCTGGTGACCACGCTGCTGCTGCGCGGTGCCCAAACCGCTGGCGAGTTGCGTACCCGCGCCGCCCGCCTGCATGATTTCAGCGACGTGGCGGAGGCCGAACGGGTGCTGGAGCAGCTGGCGGCGCGTGAGGATGGCCCCTTTGTCACCCGGCTGGCGCGTGAGCCGGGCAAACGTGAGAGCCGCTATATGCACCTGTTCAGCGGCGCGACGAATGAAGCGGCCGTCGAAGCACCCATGACCGAGGCGGCCGAGCCGCTGGAAGCACGGGTGGCGGCGCTGGAGCGCCAGGTAGCTGAATTGACTGAACGCCTTGATTCCCTGCTGGCCGGGCCAGCTGACTAACGGAGCAGACGATGACGACATTGCGTGTGGGTGTGGTGGGGCTGGGCGACATCGCCCAGAAAGCCTATTTGCCGGTGTTGGCGGATGCCAGCGACTGGACGCTGGCCGGGGGCTTCTCGCCCAATGCGCCCAAGGCGGCGGCGATCTGCGCCCGCTACCGGATGGCGCACTTTGGCCGGCTGGATGAGCTGGCGCAGCAGTGCGACGCGGTATTTGTCCACAGCAGTACCGCCAGCCACTTCCACGTGGTCAGCGATCTGCTCAACCGCGGGGTACATGTCTACGTCGATAAGCCGCTGGCCGAAACGCTGGAGCAGGCCGAGCACCTGGTGGAGATTGCGCGGGAGAACGGCGTGGCGCTGATGGTGGGCTTCAACCGCCGCTTTGCGCCGCGCTACCGCCAGCTGCGTGACACCCTGCACCAGCCCGCCTCGCTGCGCATGGAGAAGCACCGCACCGACAGCGTTGGCCCGCATGACCTGCGGTTCACGCTGCTGGATGACTACCTGCACGTAATTGACACCGCACTGTGGCTGGGCGGCTTTGACGCCACGCTGGAGGGCGGCGACCTGCGCCTGACGCCTGAGGGGCAGATGCTCTACGCCGAGCACCACTTCCGCTGCGGCGAGACGCTGGTCACCACCAGTATGCACCGTCGCGCCGGCAGCCAGCGTGAGCGGGTGGAGGCGATCTGTGACGGCGCGCTGTATCAGGTGTCGGAGATGCGCCACTGGATGCAGGAGCGCGCGGGGCAGATCAGCGAACAGCCGGCACCGAGCTGGCAGGGGGTGCTGGTGCAGCGCGGCTTTGATGGCGCGGTGCGCCACTTCATCCAGTGCGTCAGCAACCAGACCGCGCCGGAGACCTCGGGCGAACAGGCGCTGTTCGCCCAGCGCATCATTGAGCAGCTGCTCTATCACGGCGAGCTGCCGGAGTAACCGGCTGATACAACTGGCTCTGGCTATTGCGCGCGTTATCCGTAGACTAAGCGCACCATGAGCCTGGCGGCCCACCTTTGACGCCCGCGGATGCGGGCGTCGCTGTTTGGGGCGCATAATTGAAACTAAGAGATGAACCTACTTAAATCATTAGCTGCCGTCAGTTCGATGACCATGTTTTCACGTGTGCTGGGATTTGCGCGTGATGCCATCGTGGCGCGGGTGTTTGGGGCAGGTATGGCGACGGATGCCTTCTTCGTGGCCTTCAAACTGCCCAACCTGTTGCGCCGCATCTTTGCCGAGGGGGCCTTCTCCCAAGCCTTTGTCCCGATCCTGGCGGAATACAAAAGCCAGCAGGGGGAGGAGGCGACCCGCACCTTTATTGCCTATGTCTCCGGCCTGTTAACGCTGGCGCTGGCGCTGGTGACCATACTGGGGATGCTGGCCGCGCCCTGGGTGATCTTCGTGACCGCGCCGGGCTTTGCCGACACGGCTGACAAATTCGCGCTCACCTCCTCGCTGCTGCGCATCACCTTTCCCTATATCCTGCTGATCTCGCTGGCGTCGCTGGTGGGGGCGATTCTCAATACCTGGAACCGCTTCTCCATCCCGGCGTTTGCGCCGACGCTGCTTAACATCAGCATGATTGGCTTTGCGCTGTTCGCCGCTCCCTATTTCCACCCGCCGGTACTGGCGCTGGCTTGGGCGGTGGTGGTGGGCGGGGTGCTGCAACTCGGCTACCAGTTGCCGCACCTGCGCAAAATCGGCATGTTGGTGCTGCCGCGCCTCAACCTGAATGATGCCGGTGTCTGGCGGGTGATGCGCCAGATGGGGCCGGCGATCCTTGGCGTGTCAGTGAGCCAAATCTCGCTGATCATCAACACCATCTTCGCCTCGTTCCTCGCTTCTGGCTCGGTCTCCTGGATGTACTACGCCGACCGGCTGATGGAGTTCCCCTCCGGGGTGCTGGGGGTGGCGCTCGGCACCATTTTGCTGCCCTCGCTGGCGAAAAGTTTTGCCAGCGGCAACCATGATGAGTACTCGCGCCTGATGGATTGGGGCCTGCGCCTCTGCTTCCTGCTGGCGCTGCCGAGCGCGGTGGCGCTGGGTATCCTCGCCAAGCCGCTGACCGTCGCGCTGTTCCAGTATGGCAAGTTCAGCGCCTTTGACGCCGCCATGACCCAACGGGCGCTGGTGGCCTACTCGGTCGGGCTGATGGGGCTGATTGTGGTGAAAGTGCTGGCGCCGGGGTTCTACTCGCGTCAGGACATCAAAACCCCGGTCAAGATTGCGATGATCACGCTGGTGATGACCCAGCTGATGAACCTGGCGTTCATTGGCCCGTTCAAACATGCTGGCCTGTCGCTCTCCATCGGTCTGGCGGCCTGCCTGAACGCCGCGCTGCTCTACTGGCAACTGCGCAAGCAGCAGATCTTCCAGCCGCAGCCGGGCTGGGCGGCCTTCCTGATGCGTCTGGTGGTGGCGGTACTGGTGATGTCGGCGGTGCTGGTCGGGGCGATGTGGCTGATGCCGGCCTGGGATCTTGGCACCATGCCGCTGCGCCTGTTGCGTCTGGCGGCGGTGGTGGTGGCCGGGGTTATTGCTTACTTCGGCGTGCTGGCGCTACTGGGCTTCCGCCCGCGTGACTTTGCCCGCCGCACGGTATAGCGACACGGCATAAAAAAAGGGCGACATTATGTCGCCCTTTTTTGTGGCCGCTTCCCGCGCGGGAAGGGGATTACATGCGCTCGACGGTCTCGATGCCCAGCGTATCCAGACCGGCCTTCAGCGTCTTCTGCGTCAGTAGCGCCAGTTTCAGGCGGCTAAGGCGAGTAGCCTCGCTCTCCGCGCTCAGGATTGGGCAGTGCTCGTAGAAGCCAGAGAACAGGCCCGCCAGATCGTAGAGGTAGGCGCACATGACGTGCGGTGTCCCTTCACGCGCCACGGTGGTCAGCACCTCTTCGAACTGGAGCAGGCGGGTCGCCAGCGCCACTTCACGCTCTTCACCCAGCAGCACGGGCTGTGCCAGCACGGTGGCCGGGTCAATCTCGGCGCGCTTGAAGATAGAGGCCACGCGGGTATAGGCATACTGCATGTAAGGGGCGGTATTGCCCTCAAACGCCAGCATGTTGTCCCAGTCAAAGATGTAGTCCGTGGTACGGCTCTTGGAGAGATCCGCATACTTGACCGCGCCGATGCCGACGGCGTTCACCAGCTGTTGCAGCTCCTCTTCGCCCAGATCCGGGTTCTTCTCGCGGATCAGCTTGCCGGCGCGCTCAATCGCCTCATCCAGCAGGTCAGAGAGCTTCACCGTGCCGCCGGAGCGGGTTTTGAACGGCTTGCCATCCTTGCCCAGCATCATGCCGAACATGTGGTGCTCCAGCGGCACGGAGTCCGGCACGTAGCCCGCCTTGCGCACGATGGACCACGCCATCATCAGGTGCTGGTGCTGGCGGGAGTCGATGTAGTAGAGCACGCGATCCGCGCCCAGCGTCTCGTAGCGGTACTTGGCGCAGGCGATGTCGGTGGTGGTGTAGAGGTAGCCGCCATCCTTCTTCTGGATGATGACCCCCATCGGCTCGCCCTCTTTGTTCTTGAACTCATCGAGGAACACCACGGTTGCGCCTTCGCTCTCCACCGCCAGCCCCTTGTCCTTCAGGTCAGCGACGATGCCCGGCAGCATGGCGTTGTAGAGGCTCTCGCCCATCACATCGCGCTCAGTCAGGGTGACGTTCAGGCGATCGTAGGTGAGCTGGTTCTTGGCCATGGTGATGTCAACCAGCTTGCGCCACATGCGGCGGCAGTACTCGTCGCCACCCTGCAACTTCACCACGTAGGCGCGGGCGCGCTCGGCAAAGGCCGGGTCTTCATCATAGTGCTGCTTCGCCTCACGGTAGAAGCGCTCCAGATCGGAAAGCTCCATGTCCTCGGCGTGCTCGTTCTGCACTTTCTCCAGATAGGCGATCAACATGCCGAACTGGGTGCCCCAGTCGCCCACATGGTTGGCGCGGATCACGTTGTGGCCGAGGAACTCCAGCGTACGCACCGCGGCGTCGCCGATGATGGTGGAGCGCACATGGCCGACGTGCATCTCTTTCGCCACGTTGGGCGCGGAGTAGTCCACCACGATGGTCTGCGGGGTGACGGGCGTGATGCCAAGCTTCGGCGCGCTCAGCGCATGGTCAACCTGGCGGGCGACCCAGCTTTGCTCCAGGAACAGGTTAATGAAGCCAGGGCCGGCGATTTCAACCTTGCTGGCGATGCCGTCGAGATCCAGGGCTTCCACAACTTTTTCCGCCAGTTGTCGGGGCGGCATGCCAAGCTTTTTCGCGACGGACATAACGCCGTTGGCCTGATAGTCACCAAACTGGGCCTTGGCGGATTGACGCACCTGCGGCTCGCTGTCAGCGGGAGCGCCTGCGGCAATCAGCGCCTGGCTGACTTTTTCGGAAAGAAGTGCCTGTATATTCACCGGGATACCTTTATTGCTGGTAGGGGCCGTGAGGTGGCGGCCGCCTGAGATCATAGGACGCTTGCCGTAGATGCACATAAATACGCTGTCAGGGCAAGACGTTAAGCAAACGGCAATTATACCTGATCCGATCCGCGACGTCAGTATGGCAAGCCGCCAGTCAGGCAGGTGCGCGGCGCACTAGGTGGCGCCGCATCAAGTATCCAGAAGAGAGGTATGGGAAAGGGGAAAAAGTAAACGGGAGGGCGCAATGAAATAGTTGATTAATGTTTGCGCATCCGGCGGTCAGTGCTCAGTTGGGTCGTTTTGATCAGGCTAAAGTGGCGGTACATCGCGAAAGAGGCGGTTCCCAGCAGCAGCAGGCAAGCAGTCAATAACAGCATGATTGGTATCTCACTCATTAGTAAACTAAAAATAAGTTATCCCAATTACCAAACCGTTACAATCTGGCACCAATTCTTTAAGAAAAGTCTTAAGTGAAATTGCGATTTTTCCTAATTAAATCCATAACTTATAAAATTTCATTCGGTGAAATATGAAATTTCAGGCTATTTTTGCAGCAATTTGCCGAAGTAGGGGGATAACTGCCCTTTTTCAACATAGTGGGGCGGCAAGGCGGTGTGGGGCAGAGGAAAAGCGTGGGGAGGCTGGCACGCGACATGGTGGGCGTGTAAATTAGGGCTTTATGCTGTTGACCTGAGAGAACAAAAAGATGTCGTTATCCCCGTTGGCGGGCATCGCCGAATTGGACGATCTGGCGGCTGACCTCAGCCGTTTTGAGCTGGTGCTGGAAACCTTCGCCCAGAAACTGCACCTGAACTTGCCGCAATTTACGGCAGACCACATTTCGGTGCGCTGCCATCAGGTAGCCACCGCCGAACGCTGGCGGCGGGGTTTTGAGCAGTGCGGCACCCTGCTTTCTGAAAACCAGATCAATGGGCGCGCCATCTGCCTCTACGATCTGGCGCAGCCGCTGCGGATCTGCTCCTGGCAGATTGACCTGATTGAGTTGCCCTATCCGGGCGAGCGCCGTTATCCCCACGAGGGGTGGGAGCATGTGGAACTGGTGCTGCCGGGCGATCCGGAGACCCTCTATGCGCGCGCGCTGACCCATCTCTCTGACGACGCGCTGCTGGCACCCGGCATCAAGCTGAAGTACAGCTCGCCACAGGGCGAGAACGAACGCCTGCCAAACCCAACGCTGGCGGTCAGCGACGGCTCCGTGACCATCAAGTTCCATCCGCACACCCTGCGGGAGATTGTTGCCAGCGAGCAGGGCTAAAGCGCGGCGACGGCGCGCTCAATGCGTGACAACGCCTCATCCAGCAGCGCGCGCGTGCAGCCAAAATTGAGCCGCACAAAGCGCGCGTCACCAAACTCCTTGCCATCCGTCAGGCCGACCCCCGCCGCCAGGAAGAAAGCGTGGGGGTTCTCCACCGGCAGATCGCGGGCATCAATCCACGCCAGATAGGTCGCCTCAATCGGCAGCAGCCGCAGGCCGGGCAGGGCGTTGATGCGCCGCACCACCTCATCGCGGTTGGCGCGCAGGTACTCAAGCTGTGCCGCCAGCCACGCCTCGCCCTCCCGGTAGGCCGCCGTGGCCGCCACCTGCGCCAGCACATCCACATGCGGGACGATACCCTGCATCTGCCGCTTGAACGCTTGCCGCAGTGAAGGGTTGGCGATGATGGCAAACGAGGCCCCCAGCCCGGCAAGGTTAAAGGTCTTTGACGGTGCCATCAGCGTGATGGTGCGCTGCTCGGCGTCCGCGTCCAGCGAGGCGAACGGAATGTGCCGCAGGCCCGGCTCCAGTACCAAATCGCAGTGAATTTCATCCGAGCAGACCACCAGATTGTGGCGCTGCGCAAAGGCGAGATGCTGCGCCAGCTCCTCACGCCGATAGACGGTGCCACCGGGATTGTGCGGGTTGCACAAAAACAGCAGCGCCTGATCGCCGGTCAGTTCTGGCTCCAACGCCGCCAGGTCAAGTTGCCAGCGCCCCTCTTGCTCGCGTACCGGGGCCAGATACTGCTGGCGCCCGGCGTGGGCCGCGGCCTGCCTGAAGGGCGGATAGATGGGCGAAGGGGTGATACTGGCCTGATGGGCGTCGGTCGAGGCGCGTAGCGCCAGGTTCAACCCGCACACCAGCCCCGGCAGCGTCACGATCCACTCCGGCTGGATCGCCCACTGGTAGCGATCGCGCATCCGCGTAACAATCAACGCTTTCCACTCCGGCGACGGGCCGCCGTAGCCAAATATCCCGTGCTCCACCCGCTGATGCAGTGCCTCAATCACCGCCGGCGGCGCGGTAAAATCGGTGTCAGCCACCCATAACGGGATCACCGGCTGGTGGCGATATTTATGCCATTTGATGCTATCGCTGTGACTGCGATCTACTCGTAAGTCGAAATTGAATGCCATAGTTACCCTCTCCTGCCTGACGGAAAGCAGCACGTTCTCATCAGCGCGAGACATTTTTCTGCGGATTCGCCGCAAAATCGACCGGTTGGCCCAACCAGCGGCCGGCCATCTTGACGGTTAACCCGCCATACGGGTTATAGCATGTGGGCCGAAGAGGGGAGAAGGAATGACGAAACTGGAAGTGTGTTGCTATAGCCTGGCCTGTGCGCTGACGGCGGAGCGAGCGGGGGCGGATCGCATTGAGTTGTGTACCAGCCAGCCAGAGGGGGGCGTGACGCCGAGCTACGGCACGCTGATTGCGGCGCGCGAGCTGCTCTCCGTGCCGGTCTACCCAATTGTGCGCCCGCGTGGCGGCGACTTTTGCTACGACAGCTATGAGTTCAACGCGATTAAAAATGATGTCGCTTGCCTGCGTGACCTCGGGTTTCCGGGTGTGGTGATTGGCTTGTTGGATGAGGAGGGGCACATTGACCTGGCGCGGATGCGGCAGATCATGGCGCTCTGCAATGGCATGGCCGTGACCTTCCATCGGGCGTTTGACATGTGCCTAAAACCGATGGTGGCACTGGAACAGTTGACGCAACTCGGCGTTGCGCGCATTTTAACCTCAGGGCAGCAGCAGAGCGCCGAACTCGGGCTGGTGCTGCTGCGCGATCTGGTGCGCGCCACCCAGGGGCCAGTGATCATGGCCGGCGGCGGCATCCGCCTGACCAACCTGCAAAAGTTTATTGATATTGGCATCCAGGAGGTGCATAGCTCCGCCGGCAGCAGCATGGCCTCGCCGGTGCGCTTCCGCAAGGCGGGCGTGTCACTGTGTGCCGATCCGGAATTTGATGAGTTCAGCCGCTACTGCGTGGATGCCGATGTGGTGGCCGCCATGAAGAGTGCTTTGGCGGTCGGCCGCCCGCTGTCGCGCAGCGCCTGAGCGGCGGTGATTACCTGGGTCGTCAGACCCTTTGCGTGTACTGCGCCCGTACCAAGCCCCGTCCATTTTGTCGGGGCTTTTTTTCGTCGCGATCAGGGCTTGCGTGCCACCAATACCGCCCGGCGTGGGGCCGGGTAGCCCTCGACGGTCAAGGTACGATCCTGCGGGTCGAGGAACTCGGCCAGTGACTCGCTGGTCATCCAGTCAGTGCGGCGCTGCTCCTCCAGACTGGTGACAGAGAGATCCGCCAGCCGGATATCAACAAAGCCGCACTTCGCCAGCCACCCCTTCAGCGCCTCGGCGGAGGGGATGAAGTAGACGTTGCGCATCTGCGCGTAGCGGTCACCCGGCACCAGCACCTGATTGCTGTCACCCTCAATCACCAGCGTCTCCAACACCAGTTCGCCACCGCTGACCAGCTGGTTCTTGAGCTGGAACAGGTGGTCAAGCGGCGAGCGGCGGTGGTAGAGCACGCCCATCGAGAAGACGGTGTCGAAGGCCGCCAGCTCCGGCAACTGCTCAATGCCGAGCGGCAGCAGGTGCGCGCGCTGGTCGTTGCCCAGCAGCTTGCGCACCGCCTCAAACTGGCAGAGGAACAGCTGCATCGGGTCGATGCCGACCGCCATCTGCGCGCCCGCGCCCACCATGCGCCACAGGTGGTAGCCACTGCCGCAGCCGACATCCAGAATGGTGCGGCCAGCCAGCGGTGAGATATGCGGCAGCACCCGTTCCCACTTCCAGTCAGAGCGCCACTCGGTGTCGATATGGATGTCATACAGCGAGAAGGGGCCTTTGCGCCACGGCATCAGGTTGCGCAGCAGATTCTCCAGCCCGGCACGCTGGCCGTCGCTCAGCGGCGTCTCGCTCTCGGCCCGCACGCCGTGCAGCAGGTCGAGGCGGTCAGGCACCCGCGTTGGCAGCCGATCCACGGCGTTGAACCATTGGCGGAACTTGCCGTGCAACGACTCCTGTTGCCAGGCGCTGAGTTGGGCGGGCAGGGTGTTCAGCCAGTGGCTGAGGGGGCCGGTGGCGATCGCCCGGTAGAAGTTGCCAAACTCGATCATGCCGCGTCCCCCGCCTTCAGCGCCAGCAGCGAGCCAAAGTTGAAGCACTGGAACCAGCTCTCCACATGCTCAAAGCCCGCCTGCGCCAGCCGCGCCTTATGGGTCTCCACCGAATCGGTCAGCATCACATCCTCCAGCATGGTGCGCTTCTGGCTGATCTCCAGTTCGCTGTAACCGTTGGCACGCTTGAAGTCGTGGTGCATGTTAAACAGCAGTTCGCCGATGTCGGCATCCTCGAAGCTGAACTTCTCCGACAGCACCAGCGCGCCGCCGGGGCGCAGGCCCTGATAGATGGCATCCAGCAGCTGCTGGCGATCCGCCGGCTTCAGGAATTGCAGGGTAAAGTTCAGCACCACCAGCGAGGCATTCTCCACCTTGATGTCGCGGATGTCCGCCTCCAGCACCTCAACCGGCGTCTCGGCGCGGAAGGCATCAATGTGGCGGCGGCAGCGCTCCACCATCGCTGGCGAGTTATCCACGGCGATGATGCGGCAACCCGGCACGTTGATATGGCGGCGCATGGAGAGCGTCGCCGCCCCCAGCGAACAGCCGAGGTCATAGACCTGCGTGCCCGACTGCACAAAGCGGCCGGCCAGCATCCCGATCATGGAGATGATATTGGAGTAACCCGGCACCGAGCGCTGGATCATGTCCGGGAACACTTCGGCAACGCGTTCGTCGAAGGTCCAGTCGCCCAGCTTGGCAATCGGCGCGGAGAATAGGGTATCGCGGTTTGGCATAGCGCTGTGTCTGATCGAAAAAATGAGGGGGCATATTCTAACAGATAACCGCCGGAAATCATGCGGCCAGCGGCATAAAGCAAGAATTTGCGCGGATTGGCCTCAGCGCAGGGTCAGGATCTGGCTCCAGGGAAGGAAGTAGAGGTTCGCGCCCACCATCAGCAGCAGTGCGGCATAGGTGGCGGCCATGCCGGTGCGCCGCCAACGGAACTCCCGCTGCTTGAGGCCAGCGTAGTGGAACAGTCGCCCGCACAGCAGCATCAGGCCGCACAGGTGTACCATCCAGATATCCGCGCCGTTCATCTCCATCATCACCAGCAGCAGGACGGCGATGGGAATATACTCCACGGCGTTGCCGTGTACCCGGATGGCAGTCTGCAACTCGTAGAACCCGCCATCGCCATAGGCCACCCGGTACTGCATCCGCAGCCTGACCACATCCACTGACAGCTTAATCAACAACAATGCGCCCAGCACCACATATAGCGCGCTAACCATGTCCACCCCTGTGATTCTCTGTTTTGCGCACGAATGATACGCGCGCCCGATCGCGCTGTCTTGCAGAAAGTACTGAAAATCGGTGCGTCAGAACAGGGCGGCCTGCTCCGGCCAGTCTGGCGCGGGGTCGACGGCGGGGAGCCGCTGTTGCAGCTGTTGCCAGATCTTCTGCGCCTGCTGCGGGGCGTCGCTGCAATCCGGGGTGTGGATGAACAGGAACGGCGGGTGATCGGCCTGCCAGTCGGCCAGCTTGCTAAACCACGGCGTGAACCAGCGCAGGTTGTCCGCCAGTTGGTCACCGCCGATGAAGCGGATGATCGGCCGGTCGGCGGTGCAGTGCGCGTGCACCGGCAGCTGGGGTTTCTTGCGCTGGGCATCCCGCACCGCCGCATTAGCCGGATCGGCATGGTGCACCGGGCGGCTGTCGAGCATCACGCGGTTAATGCCGCGCTGCTGCAACCCCTGATTGAGCCGCCGCTCCTCCTCGCCCTTGGCGAAAAAGGCCGGGTGGCGCACCTCCACGCCGTAACTGAAGCCAGCGGGCAGGCCATCCAGAAAGCGCCACAGCGCCGGCAGCCCGGTCGGGCCAAAGGCGGCGGGCAGTTGCAGCCATAGCTGGCCGAGGCGGCCAGTGAGCGGTGCCAGACAGCGGAAGAACTCCTCCACCAGCGCATCGCAATCGCGCAGCGCGGCCTGATGGCTGATGGTGGCAGGGAACTTGAAGCAGAAGCGGAAATCGTCACTGGTCATGTCGCGCCAGCGCAGCACGGTTTCGGCGTTCGGCAGGGCGTAGAAGGTGGTGTTTCCCTCCACGCAGTTGAAGTAGCGGCTGTAGTCGGCCAGCGTATGCAGGCCGATACGGTGCCAGGCGGTGTGCTGCCACTGTGGCAGTCCAATATACATGCAGGCGTCCCTCCGGCAATGCGCCGCCGGGCGGCGCAGGGTAAAACGTTACTCCGCCAGTGCGGCCAGCACCTGGTCGGTAGTGCGCACCCGGCTGATGCGCGGGAAGATGACGTTAACGCTGCCGAGATGCTGCTCGGCATTGTGGGCGCTGCACGCATCCTCAACAATCACCTGAGTATAGCCATGCTCCCAGCCGCTGCGGGCAGTGGACTCCACGCCAATGTTGGTGGCGATACCGGCCAGCACCAGTGTATCAATGCCGCGGCGGCGCAGTTGCAGGTCAAGGTCAGTGCCATAGAAGGCACCCCACTGGCGCTTGATGATGCTGATGTCGCTCTCCGCCACCTGCAACGCCGGGGCGAACTCCCACCAGTCGGCGGGCAGCGCGCGCGCGGGGGTCGGCTGGTCAACCGGCTGCTTGAGCGCCTCGGCATAGCCCGCAGACCAGCCAACGCGCACCAGAAACACTGGCGCGCCCAGCTCACGGAAGCGCGCCGCCAGACGGGCGCTGTTGTCCACTACCTGTTGGGCGGTGTGGGGGCCGCCGGCGAAGGGCAAAATCCCCTGTTGCAGGTCAATCAGAACCAGCGCGGTGGTGGTAGGGCGAAGTGTCAGCATGGTGGCTCCCTCAGTTGGCGTGGGTATCAGGGGGCAGTGGCCCCGCGTCACGAGTTTATGTTACGGGGCGGGCAAAAGGGCGGCAAATTTGTTAAATGATGTGTGGTGACAAGCGCCTGCCGGCCATTTTGTCCGTGCCAGACCCCTGCTTCACTCTTATCGGGCGCGTGAATTTCCTTTATAATGACCGCCTTTTTTCACCAGCTATGACACTATAAACGCGATGCCGATTTACGAATATGCATGCCAGACCTGTGATCACCGGTTAGAAAAGTTACAGAAGGTGTCTGCGGCACCCCTGACCGAGTGTCCGGCCTGCGGCAAACCGACATTGACCAAACTCATCTCTGCGGCCGGTTTCCAGCTCAAGGGCACCGGCTGGTATGCCACCGACTTCAAGCCGGGCGGCAGCAATACCGGCAAGACCGCCGCGGATAAGTAACAGCACACTAGAAACAGCAGCACCGGCCGGGCGAGCGCCCGCCGTTTCATCGGCTGAGTTAAAGGATATCGTTATGCGTACTGAATATTGTGGACAGTTGAACCTGTCCCATGTGGGCCAGGAAGTGACCTTGTGTGGTTGGGTAAACCGCCGTCGCGATTTGGGTGGCTTGATCTTCATTGATATGCGCGACCGCGAAGGGATTGTCCAGGTGTTCTTCGACCCTGACCACCAGGCCGCTTTCGCTCAGGCTTCAGAACTGCGTAATGAGTTCTGCATCCAGATCACCGGCACCGTGCGCGCGCGCCCGGAGAGCCAGATCAACAAAGAGATGGCGACCGGCGGGGTGGAAGTGTTCGCCCACAGCCTGAACATCATCAACCGTGCCGAGCCGCTGCCGCTGGACTCCAACCAGGTCAACAGCGAGGAGCAGCGCCTGAAGTACCGCTACCTCGACCTGCGCCGCCCGGAGATGGCTGACCGCCTGAAGACCCGCGCCAAAATCACCAGCTTTGTGCGCCGCTTCATGGATGAGCACGGCTTCCTGGACATCGAAACCCCGATGCTGACCAAGGCGACGCCAGAGGGCGCGCGTGACTACCTGGTGCCGAGCCGCGTGCACAAGGGCAAGTTCTACGCGCTGCCGCAATCCCCGCAGCTGTTCAAGCAGCTGCTGATGATGTCTGGCTTCGATCGCTACTACCAGATCGTGAAGTGCTTCCGTGACGAAGACCTGCGTGCTGACCGCCAGCCGGAGTTCACCCAGATCGACGTCGAGACCTCCTTCATGAACGCCGAGCAGGTGCGTGAGGTGATGGAGAAGCTGGTGCGCAACCTGTGGCTGGAAGTGAAGGGCGTTGATCTGGGCCAGTTCCCGATCATGACCTTCGCCGAGGCGATGCGCCGCTTTGGCTCTGACAAGCCCGACCTGCGCAACCCGCTGGAGCTGGTGGACGTGGCGGATCTGGTGAAGGACGTGGAGTTCAAGGTCTTCTCCGGCCCAGCCAATGACGCCAAAGGCCGCGTGGCCGCCATCCGTGTGCCGGGTGGCGCGCAACTGAGCCGCAAGCAGATTGACGAGTATGGCAAATTCATCGAAATCTACGGCGCGAAGGGCCTGGCCTATATTAAAATCAATGAGGCGGCGAAGGGCCTGGAGGGCGTGCAAAGCCCGGTGGCCAAGTTCCTCAGCGAAGAGGTGCTGGCCGCGCTGCTGGCGCGCACTGGCGCGACCGATGGCGACATCCTGTTCTTCGGCGCGGACAGCGCCAAAGTGGTGACCGACGCGCTGGGCGCGCTGCGCCTGAAGCTGGGCCGCGATCTGCAACTGACCCGCGAAGGCACTTGGGAGCCGCTGTGGGTGGTGGACTTCCCGATGTTTGAAGAGGATGGTGAGGGCGGCCTGGCCGCGATGCACCACCCATTCACCGCGCCGCGCGACATGACACCAGACGAGCTGAAAGCCAACCCGACCGCTGCCATCGCCAATGCCTATGACATGGTGCTGAACGGCTACGAAGTGGGCGGCGGCTCGGTGCGTATCCACCGCGGTGAGATGCAGCAGACAGTGTTCAGCATCCTCGGCATTAATGAGCACGAGCAGCGTGAGAAGTTTGGCTTCCTGCTCGACGCGCTGAAGTTCGGTACCCCGCCGCACGCCGGTCTGGCCTTCGGCCTGGATCGTCTGGTGATGCTGCTGACCGGCACTGACAACATCCGTGACGTGATCGCCTTCCCGAAAACCACGGCGGCCGCCTGCCTGATGACCGAGGCGCCAAGCTTCGCCAACCCGGCATCGTTGCAGGAGCTGGCAATCAGCGTGGTGAAAAAGGGCAGCGACAGCGAAGAGCAAGCCTGATGGGCCATAAGCGCCCTGAATCGGTGCTGGTGGTGATCTACGCCCAGTCCACCGGCCGGGTGCTGATGCTTCAGCGGCGGGATGACCCGGACTTCTGGCAGTCGGTGACCGGCAGCCTGGAGGCCGGGGAGCCGCCGCACCAGACGGCGCAACGAGAGGTGATGGAGGAGACCGGCATCAACATTGCTGGCGAGTCTCTGACGCTGGTGGATTGCCAGCGTTGCATTGAGTTCGAGATCTTCCCGCACCTGCGCCACCGTTACGCCCCGGGCGTGACCCGCAATAAAGAGCACTGGTTCTGCCTCGCGCTGCCCGCGCAGCGTGAGGTGATGATTGCGGAGCACCTTGCCTACCAGTGGCTGGACGCCGCGGATGCCGCGGCCCTGACCAAGTCCTGGAGCAACCGGCAGGCGATAGAAGAGTTTGTTAATTATTCAGCCTGAACAGGCTATTTGGAGATTCATATGGCAGGTCACAGTAAATGGGCCAACACAAAACACCGCAAAGCGGCACAGGATGCCAAACGCGGTAAGATCTTCACCAAAATCATCCGGGAGCTGGTGACCGCCGCCAAACTCGGCGGCGGCGATCCGGGTTCAAACCCGCGTCTGCGCGCGGCGATTGACAAGGCGCTCTCCAACAACATGACCCGTGACACCCTGAACCGCGCCATTGCCCGCGGTGTGGGCGGTGAAGATGATTCCAACATGGAAACCATCATCTATGAAGGTTACGGCCCGGGCGGCACCGCCGTTATGGTTGAGTGCCTGAGTGACAACCGCAACCGTACCGTGTCCGAAGTGCGCCACGCCTTCACCAAGACTGGTGGCAACCTCGGCACCGACGGCTCCGTGTCCTACCTCTTCGCCAAGAAGGGCGTGATCAGTTTCGCGCCGGGCCTGGATGAAGACACGGTGATGGAAGCGGCACTGGAAGCGGGCGCGGAAGACATCGTCGGCTATGACGATGGCGCCATCGACGTCTTCACCGCCTGGGAGAGCCTGGGTGACGTGAAAGACGCGCTGGAAGCCGCCGGTTTCAAAGCGGATTCCGCTGAAGTCTCCATGATCCCGTCCACCAAGGCGGACATGGATGCCGAGACCGCGCCGAAACTGCTGCGCCTGATCGACATGCTGGAAGATTGCGACGACGTGCAGGAAGTTTACCATAATGGTGAAATTTCCGACGAAGTGGCCGCGACCCTGTAAGGCGTTTCGCCCGCAGCAAGGCCCGATGCCGGACACCTGTCCGGCATCTTTTTTTTGGCCGGGTGCCACGGCACCCACCGCCTGCCCCGGCAGGCACAACCACAGGGCAAACCGACGCCATGTCAATTATCCTGGGCATTGACCCCGGTTCACGCATCACCGGTTATGGCGTCATCCGCCAGCAGGGCCGGCAACTGAGCTACCTCGGCAGCGGCTGCATCCGCACCAAGGTGGACGACTTGCCGAGCCGCCTGAAGCTGATCTACGCCGGCGTATGCGAAATCATCACCCAGTTCCAGCCCGACTTTTTCGCCATCGAACAGGTATTCATGGCGAAGAACGCCGATTCGGCGCTGAAGCTCGGGCAGGCGCGTGGGGTGGCGATCGTCGCCGCCGTCAACCACGACTTGCCAGTGTTTGAGTATGCCGCCCGTCAGGTGAAACAGACGGTGGTCGGCACCGGCGCGGCCGAAAAGAGCCAGGTGCAGCACATGGTGCGCTCGCTGCTCAAGCTGCCCGCCAATCCCCAGGCCGACGCCGCCGATGCGCTGGCGATCGCCATTACCCACTGCCATCTGAGCCAGAATACGCTTAAGATGAGCAGCGAACGGCTTCAGTTGGCGCGCGGCAGGCTGCGCTGACCACAGGCTGGATATTCATCCAGCCTTTTTTATGTTATAAACAGCGCAGTTAGTTATTCTGCCGCCTCGCCACCACGATTTTCAGGCCGGGGCCGGCATCATTCGCGAAGGGGAACATTGTGATCGGTCGTCTCAGAGGAGTCATTCTGGAGAAGCAGCCACCGCTGGTGCTGCTGGAAACGCAGGGCGTGGGCTACGAAGTGCATATGCCGATGACCTGTTTCTATGAGCTGCCGGAACTGGGGCAGGAGGCAGTGATCTTCACCCAGTTCATCGTGCGCGAAGACGCCCAGTTGCTCTATGGCTTCAATGACAAGCAGGAGCGCGCGCTGTTCCGCGAACTGATCAAGGTCAATGGCGTCGGGCCGAAACTGGCGCTGGCCATCCTCTCCGGCATGTCGGCACAGCAGTTTGTGCGTGCCGTGGAGAAAGAGGAGATCACCGCGCTGGTGAAACTACCGGGCGTCGGCAAAAAGACCGCCGAACGGCTGGTGGTGGAGATGAAAGATCGCTTCAAGGGCCTGAACGGCGACCTATTCAACAGCGTCAGCGACATTCCGCTGCCGCAGGCGGAAGAGGCACGTCAGGAGGCGGACGCCGAAGCCGAGGCCGTCTCCGCGCTGGTGGCGCTGGGCTACAAACCGCAGGAGGCCAGCCGACTGGTCAGCAAGGCGGCCAAGCCGGGCGCTGACTGCGAAACATTGATCCGTGACGCCCTGCGCGCCGCGCTGTGAGGTGACCCATGATTGAAGCTGACCGCCTGATCGCCTCCACGGCCATCACCGAAGAGGAGGTGATTGACCGTGCCATTCGCCCGAAAATGCTCAGCGAGTACGTCGGGCAGCCGCATGTGCGCGAGCAGATGGAGATCTTTATCCAGGCCGCCCGCCAGCGTGGTGACGCGCTGGACCACCTGCTGATTTTCGGCCCGCCGGGGCTGGGCAAAACCACGCTGGCGAACATTGTCGCCAATGAAATGGGCGTCAATTTGCGCACCACCTCCGGCCCGGTGCTGGAGAAAGCCGGCGATCTGGCCGCCATGCTGACCAACCTCGAGCCGCATGACGTGCTGTTCATCGATGAGATCCACCGCCTCTCGCCAGCGGTAGAGGAGGTGCTCTACCCGGCGATGGAGGATTACCAGCTCGACATCATGATTGGTGAGGGGCCAGCCGCCCGCTCGATCAAAATCGACCTGCCGCCCTTTACGCTGGTGGGTGCCACCACCCGCGCTGGTTCCCTGACCTCGCCACTGCGTGACCGTTTCGGCATCGTGCAGCGGCTGGAGTTCTATCAGGTGAAGGATCTGCAACACATCGTTAGCCGTAGCGCCCAGTGCCTGGGGCTGTCGCTGTCGGAAGAGGGCGCGCACCAAATCGCCTGCCGCTCGCGCGGCACGCCGCGTATCGCCAACCGCCTGCTGCGCCGGGTGCGTGACTTCGCCGAAGTGCGCTCCAATGGCAGCATTGACGGCACGGTCGCTGGCAAGGCGCTGGACATGCTGGACGTGGATGGGCAGGGTTTCGACTTTATGGACCGCAAACTGCTGCTGGCCATTATCGACAAATTCACCGGCGGCCCGGTGGGGCTGGACAACCTGGCGGCAGCCATCGGCGAGGAGCGCGAAACCATTGAGGACGTGCTGGAGCCTTTCCTGATCCAACAGGGCTTTATCCAGCGCACGCCGCGTGGGCGCATCGCCACCCTCCATGCCTACCGGCACTTTGGCATTGAACGGCCCGAGTAAAATCAGGCGAAGTGAAACAGTGAAAAGGCGCCCGCAGGCGCCTTTTTACTGTGTTGGGATCAGGCAGGTTGCCGCCGGTACAGGCTCAGCAGGAACAGCAGCGCGGCGCACAGCACCACCGAGGGGCCAGCCGGCGTGTCATAGAAGGCGGAGAAGGCCAGCCCACCAGTAACGGCCGCCATGCCGACACCCACTGCCACCGTCGCCATCTGCTCGGGCGTGCGGGCAAAGCGGCGCGCGGTGGCCGCAGGAATAATCAGCAGGGAGGTGATGATCAGCGCGCCGACGAATTTCATCGACAGCCCGATGGTCAGCGCCGTCACCAGCATCAGGATGATGCGTACCCGTTGCAAATTCACCCCATCCACATGCGCCAGCTCCGGGCTGATGGTCATGGAGAGCAGGGCGCGCCACTGCCAGCAGAGCACGGCCAGTACCACCGCCACGCCAATCCCAATCATCCAGATGTCACTGAGGGTGACCGACAGCAGATCGCCGAACAGGTAGGCCATCAGATCCACCCGCACATTGGACATCAGGCTCACCACTACCAGCCCCAGCGACAGCGCGCTGTGCGCCAGAATGCCGAGCAGGGTATCCACCGCCAGGTGCGGCTTGCGCTCCAGCCACACCAGCAGCAGCGCCAGCACTAGCGTTACCGCAATCACCGCATAGAACGGATTGACGTTGAGCAGCAGGCCAAACGCCACCCCCAGCAGCGAGGCGTGGGCCAGCGTGTCGCCAAAGTAGGACATGCGCCGCCACACCACAAAGGAGCCGAGCGGCCCGGCCGCGCCGGCCAACAGAATGCCGGCCAGCCAGCCGGGCAACAGCAATTCAATCATCTTTCACGCTCCCTGCGCGCGCCTGTTTGGGGCTTTTCAGCACAATGCGGCCCTGTAGATCGTGGCGGTGGTTATGGTGGTGGCGGTAGATCGCCAGTTGCTCCGCGCCGCGGTTGCCAAACATGGCGATGAACTCCGGGTGCATCGACACCACCTCCGGCGTGCCGGAGCAGCAGATATGCTGGTTGAGGCAGAGCACATCATCGGTTTTCGCCATCACCAGATGCAGGTCATGGGAGACCATCAGCACCGCGCAGCCCAGCTCGCGGCGCAGCTGATCGATCAGGTCATACAGCGCCAGCTGGCCGTTGACATCCACCCCCTGCGTCGGCTCATCCAGCACCAGCAGTTGTGGCTGGTTGAGCAGGGCGCGCGCCAGCAGCACCCGCTGGGTTTCGCCGCCGGAGAGCTTCTGCATCGGCTGATCCTGTAAGTGCGCCGCCTGCACCCGCTTGAGCGCTGGCAAAATATCGGCTTTTTTCACGCCCGGTTTCAGGCGCATAAAGCGGCTGACCGTCAGCGGCAGGGTGGCGTCGAGGTGCAATTTTTGCGGGACATAGCCAATGCGCAGCCCGCCCTCACGTACCAGACGGCCGCCGGTCGGCGCAATCAGGCCGAGCACCACGCGCACCAAGGTGGATTTGCCCGCGCCATTGGGGCCGAGCAGGGTGAGGATTCGCCCCGGCTTCAGCGCCAACGAAATATCGGAGAGAACCTGCCGGTTGCCGAAGCTAACCGACACTTTCTCAAGGTTGACCAATGTGGACATAGTGATTACATCTTGCAGTAAAATTCGAATGTTATAATATTACGTTTCACAAAATAAAACGACGAGATAACTCATTATGATACAAAAAAAGCGCTGGTTGCCTGTGGCCTTTTTGGGCGCAGCGGCTCTGGTTGCCGCTTCTCTGAACACGGCCTCGGCCGCGGTGGTCACTTCCGTCCGTCCGCTGGGCTTTATCGCTGCGGCAATTGCCGATGGCGTAACGCCGACGGAGGTGCTGTTGCCAGATGGCGCATCAGAGCATGACTATGCCCTGCGTCCGTCCGATGTGTTGCGCATCAACAAGGCGGATCTGGTGGTGTGGGTCGGGCCGGAGATGGAGGCCTTCATGACCAAAAGTCTGGCGCAACAGCCTGCCAGCTGTCAGCTTTCACTGGCCGCACTGCCGACAGTAAAGCCGCTGTTAGTGCGGGATGCGCACGATCATGATGAGCAAGGCGAGGAACATCACGATCATGGCGCAGAAGCAGCTGAAAATCATGCGCATGACCATGACGAAGATCACCATCATGGTGAATACAATATGCACCTGTGGCTCTCTCCGGAGATTGCAAAACAGGCAGCAATTGCAATTCACGACAAATTAATTGAACTCATGCCGCAAAACAAAGACAAATTAGACGCGAATTTGCGTGAGTTTACGGTTAACCTTGCGCAAAGCCAGCAAAATATTGCTACTATGCTGGCACCCGTGCAGAACAAAGGGTATTTCGTTTTTCATGACGCCTATACGTATTTTGAAAAACAGTTTGGCCTCAGCCCGCTGGGCTATTTTACGGTCAACCCTGAGATTCAGCCCGGTGCACAGCGTTTACATCACATTCGAACAGAGCTGGTTGAGCGAAAAGCGGTCTGCGTTTTCGCTGAGCCACAATTCAGGCCGGCCGTCATTACAGCCGTTGCGCAAGGGACCGGTGTCAAAATGGGCACCCTTGATCCACTTGGCAGCGGGCTGACACTGGATAAACAGAGCTATATGACCTTCCTGTCACAAATAGCCCGCCAGTACGTGAGCTGCCTGGAGTAAACAGAGGATAACATCACGTGCAGCAACTAGCCCGCGCTATTGCCTTGGCATACAACAACTTACCGCGACCCCACCGTGTGATGCTGGGATCGCTGACCGTGGTAACCCTGGCCGTCGCTGTCTGGCGGCCTTTTGTTTACCACCCCGAACAGAACCCCATCGTGCGCAACGTCGAGCTGGATGCCGAGCAGCTCCGCTCCCTGTTGCCGGAGGCCAGTGAGCCGATAGACCAGCCGGCACCGGAAGATGACATTCCGCAAGATGAAATCGATGAAAAAGTCGAAGGTGAGCAGGGCGTGCATGAGTACGTCGTCTCCACCGGCGACACCCTCAGTAGTATCCTTACCCAGTATGGCATTGAGATGGCAGACATCTCGACCCTGGCGCAACAGAACAGCGAGTTGCGCAACCTCAAGGTCGGCCAGCAACTCTCCTGGACGCTCACTGATGGCGGTGACCTGCAACGCCTGACGTGGGAAATGTCGCGCCGTGAAACCCGCACCTATGACCGCACCCCCACCGGTTTCAAGATGTCGATGCAGACCCAAGAGGGCGAGTGGAAAAACAGCGTGATTACCGGTCGCCTTGACGGCAGCTTCGTCGGCAGCGCCCGTGCTGCGGGCCTGAGCAGCGGTGAGGTCAGCTCGGTGGTTAAGGCGCTCCAGTGGCAGCTTGACTTCAAAAAGCTGCGCAAGGGCGACCAATTCTCGGTGCTGATGTCCCGTGAGCGTCTGGAGGGGCAGAGCGAGCAGAGCCAGCTGCTGGGCGTGCGGATGCGCAGCGGCGACAAGGATTACTACGCCATCCGCGCCGAAGATGGCAAATTCTACGACCAGCAAGGCTCCGGGCTGGCGCGCGGCTTTATGCGCTTCCCGACCATCAAGCAGTTCCGCGTCTCCTCCAACTTTAACCCGCGCCGCGTTAACCCGGTGACCGGGCGCATCGCGCCGCACAAGGGCGTTGACTTCGCCATGCCGGTCGGCACACCGGTGCTGGCCGTAGGCGACGGCGAAGTGGTGGTCGCGAAACGCAGCGGCGGCGCCGGTAACTACGTTGCCATTCGCCACGGCCGCCAGTACATGACCCGCTACATGCACCTGCGTAAAATTCTGGTGAAACCGGGCCAGAAAGTGAAACGCGGTGACCGCATCGCGCTTTCAGGCAACACCGGCCGCTCCACCGGCCCGCACCTGCACTATGAGATCTGGATTAACCAGCAGGCCGTCAACCCGCTGTACGCCAAACTGCCACGTTCGGAAGGGCTGAGCGGCAAGGATCGCAGCGACTATCTGGCGACGGTCAAAGAGGTGATCCCGCAGTTGCAGCTGGATTAATTTTATTTGCCGCGGGTGATTTCATCCGCGGCTTTCACTTTTTCATTTTGCTGGCCGGCGTATTGCGGGCCGGGCAGGCGCTTTTCCGTTTAGCTCTGGTGCATTGCAAAATTCTGCTTCGCAATTATCATTAGCCGACTGAAAAGACATTGAGTTTTCGCATGCAAACAGAGAATAGATCGAACGTAGAGTTTATCCCGCAATTCCAAAAGGCCTTTTACCATCCGCGCTACTGGGGCGTCTGGCTGGGGGCTGGTGTCATGGCGGGAATGGGTTATGTGCCAACCTGGATCCGCGACCCTTTTCTGGGGAGCCTGGGCAAGCTGGTGGGCAAATATGCAGGCAGTGCCCGCCGCCGCGCCCGCATCAACCTGCTCTACTGCATGCCAGAACTGACTGAAGAGGCCCGTGAGTCGATCATTGACCAGATGTTCGCCACCGCGCCGCAATCGATGATTTTGATGGCGGAACTGGCCTGCCGCGCGCCGGAGAAGGTGCAGCAGCGGGTGCGCTGGCATGGGCAGGAGGTGATTGACAACCTGCGCGCCGAGGGGAAAAACATCATCTTCCTGGTGCCCCACGGTTGGGCAGTGGACATCCCGGCGATGCTGATGGCCGCCGATGGTCAGCCAATGGCCGCCATGTTCCACAACCAGAGCAATGCGCTGGTGGACTATTTGTGGAACACCGTGCGCCGCCGTTTCGGTGGCCGGATGCATGCGCGCAATGACGGCATCAAACCTTTCATCAGCTCGGTACGTCAGGGCTACTGGGGGTACTACCTGCCGGATCAGGATCACGGCGCGGAGCACAGCGAGTTCGTCGACTTCTTCGCCACCTACAAGGCGACGCTGCCAGCAGTGGGACGGTTGATGAAGGTGTGCCGGGCTTCGATCGTGCCACTGTTTCCGGTCTATAACGGTAACGAGAGCCGGTTGGACATCTATGTCCGCCCGCCGATGGACGATCTGGCGACTGCCGACGATCCGCGTATCGCCCGCCGGATGAATGAAGAGGTGGAGAATCTGGTGCGTCCGAACCCGGAACAGTACACCTGGATTTTGAAGCTGCTGAAAACCCGCAAGCCGGGGGAGAAAGAGCCCTACAGCCGTGATGAGCTCTATCCGCGCAAGAAGAGTTAACATGACGCCCGGCCATACGCCGGGCGTTTTTTTATACGCTTACCGGGCGCGTCTTTAAAAACCACCGCATCAGCCCCAGCCACAGCACACCCGCCAGCGCATTGTAGAGCGAGAACGCCCCATTGCCGCCATGCAGGTAGAGCTGCTTGGCCAATTCAATGCCGCCAGCGTAGAGCGCAATGGTGATCATTCCCACCGCCGCCGCCACCGTGCCTTTGCCCACTGGGCTGCTGAACAGCGTCAGGCGATACAGCCCGGCGTTGATTAGACCCGTGCCGAAGGCGTAGAGGCTCAATCCCGCCACGCTGAACAGCCACTGGTGCGGATCGATCACGGCCGCCGCCGCAGCCAGCGCCAGCCCGCCAATGATTGGCCAGACACCCAGCCACAGCGGCCGCTCAATGCTTACCCGGCCGCTAATTTTGCCCAGCAGCAGGTTGCCAATGATCAGCGACACAAAAATGGGCACCTGCGCCAGCCCATACTGCCAGGGCGTTATGCCGCCATCCTGCATCAAAATTACCGGTGATTGCGCCACCCATGCCAGCAGAGGCAGGGCGGAGAAACCGATGGCCAGCGAGCCGCACAGCGTCCGGCGGTTGCCCAGCACGTGCCGGTAGTCAGTGAGCAGGCGCGCCGACGAAAAGCGCTGGCCGCGGTTGCCCGCCGTCTCTGGCATCGCCCGCCACAGTCCCCACAGCGCCAATGCCGCCAGCAGCGCAAACAGCCCAAACATCGACTTCCACGGCGCAAGGTGGATAAAGGCCGCACCCGCCACCGGCCCCAGCAGCGGGGCGATCAGGGCGATATTAGCCATCAGAGCCATCATCTTCAGGCTCAGCGTCTCAGCAAAGGCCTCCTGAATGGTGGCGTAGCCCACGGCACCGATAAAGCAGAGGCTGATGCCCTGCAAAAAACGCATCAAGATAAACTGCTCGATGCTCTGCACCCACAGCGTCAGCAGACAGGTGGTGACAAACAACGCCACGCCCGCCAGCATCACTGGCCGGCGGCCAAGCTGGTCGGAGAGTGGGCCAAGCAGCCACTGCAACGTCATGCCGCCCAGCAGGTAGGCGGTGAGCGAGGTGGAGACCCAGTCGCTGCCGACGCCAAAATCCTTGACCACCTGCAACATGCCGGGCTGGATCATGTCGTGGGCGATATAGGTGGCGAACTCAAACAGCACCAGCGAAAGGGGAAATAGCCAGTGGCGGCGCGTCATGGCCGCAGCCGGCGTATAGGAGGTACTCATGGATCCAGCGTCCCTTCAAAAGAGGCCAAAACAGAAAAAGCGCGGCCAGGGGCCGCGCCATCATGGACAGACAACGTACCGATCAGGGGCGGAAGGCCGCAATCGGGTTCTTCAGCGTACCGGCAAATTTCAGGTTCTGCGCCGGGTCGGCCAGGTTGATCATCTGCTTGTTGTTCGCCAATTGCAGGCGGTTCAGGCAGGAGTGGTCAAACTCCTCACAGAACAGATCGTAGCGGGCGAACTTGGCCTCCAGCGCCGGGTGCGTGGCTTGGTAGTCGCTGATGGTGTCCGCCACCACCTTCCAGAAGCGATCTTCGCTCAGGTGCATCTCCTGATGCAGGATGCGCGCCATAAAGCGGAAGAAGCAGTCAAACACATCGGTGAAAATTGACAGCAGTTTCAACGGCTCTGGCACTGTTACCGCCACGCGGCGCGCCTTCTCCGGCAGGTCGGCATCCGGGTTCATCACCGCGATCTCCTCGGCAATGTCCTTCATCCAGGCCCGAACCGGCACGTTCCCCTCAAACTCCAGGATCAGGTTCTCGCCGTGCGGCATAAACACCAGATCGTAGGTGTAGAAACAGTGCACCAGCGGTGCGAGGTAGCACTGGAGGTAGCGCGCCAGCCACGCCTCGGCGCTCAGGCCGGAGTCGGCAATCATCGCTGGCAGCACGCCGTGGCCAGCGTCATCCACGTGCAGCAGCGCGGCCATGGTCATCAGGCGGCGGTTGGCGGGCAGGTTGGCCGCCGGGTTGTCACGCCACAGGGCGGCGAACATCTTTTTATATGGGCTGTCCGCGCTGATGGCCGACTCAAAATAGCTGTTGCGATAGCCGATGGAGGCCACCTCGCGCAGGATGCCAAACCCGCAACCTTGCAGGTAGCTGTCCTGCTGCACCAGTTCCGCCAGCCACTCGTTGATGCCCGGCGTGGTCGCCATGTAGTAGGGCGACAGGCCACGCATAAAGCCCATATTGAGAATCGACAGCGCGGTTTTGACGTAGCGCTTCTGCGGCTGGGAGACGTTAAAGAAAGTGCGGATCGACTGTTGCGCCAGATAGTGATCTTCGCCACGCCCCAGAGAGATTAGGTGGCGGTTGGCGATGTCCGGCGCGAAGACCGTCAGCAGTTTGTTGTGCCATTGCCAAGGGTGAACCGGCATAAAGAAGTAGCGCGCCGGGTCAACGCCGTGCTCGCGCAGTTGCGCGGTGAAGGCCGCGATCTGCTCATCGCCCAGCTCCTCGCGCATCAGCTGTGAGTAGCTGAGGCCGCTGAGGCTGGCGAACGTGGCCTTGCTGTCATGCACCGCTACCCAGATCAGCGCCACTGGCGAGGCGGCCTCCGGCGCGTAGTGCAGGTAGTCATTGGCATCAAAACCAATGCGGCCGTTGTTGGCGATAAAGCAGGGGTGCCCTTCGCTCATGGTGGTTTCAACGGTCTGGAAATCCGCCTGCGTCAGCGCGGCGGCATCCGGGGCGTTGCGCGTCATCTTGAAGGCGCTGCCCGCCAGGGTGCTGGTGATCTCCTCCATGTAGGTCGGCAGCAGGGCCTGGGTGATGCCAAGCTGCTCACTGAACTCAATGATGAATTGCAGCGCGTCCAGCGGGCGCGGCGACAGGTTCTCCAGCCGGCTCAGGGAGGGCAGGTCAATCAGCCAGTCGTTGAGTGAGAGGATCTTCGCGCGGAAACGGTACTCCACCTCGGAGCCGGGCACCGGCAGGCGGTAGTGGCCCCAGCCATGTTTCTCCACCATTAATTCTGGCGCAATCAGCCGCTCGTGGGAAAACTCCGCCAGCGCCTTGCGCAGCAGCAGCGCATTGGCCTGCGCCCAGTGCGGCGCGTGCAGGTGTTCGCCAGCCTGATAGGCCGCAGTGCGGGCAACGGAATCGGTCATCGGGTACTCCTGGGGTTCAGTGGTCACGGCCGCCGGGTCGCGGTAGCCGGGGTAATCTTCCCGGCGGCAGAAGGCCAGCCAGGCGGTTTTGTGCGGCAGTGTCACGGTATGCTGGTAGACAAAGCCGGCGCGCCGGTTGAGGCGGTGGATCTTCTCATTGCGCACATCCGGCTCCACCACCACCCGTGCCACCTGCGGCAGGCTAAAGATGTAGTCCATCACGGTGGTGAACACCTGCCAGCTAAAGCCCGGCAGCGGGGCGTCGGCGGGTGCCAGCAGCAGGTGCATACCGTAATCATCCGGTTGTGCCGGGTAGTAGCGGCCAATCTCATCCTCACTGGCGTGGTAGAACTCCATCAGGAATGCCGGTTCGCCATTGACCTCACCCATCAGGGCGGCGTGCGGATCGCGCTGCGTCAATTCACGGTAGAAAGTCTCGACCTGCGCCTGCGTGCTGTCGAGCATTCCCCAGAAGCTGGCATACGCCTGCGTCATCCAGCCGTGCAGAATGGCGGCATCCTCTGGCAGGCGCAGCGGCCGCAGGCGGAACTCGCCGGCCGGGCGGTGGCAGTTGAACAGCGTCTCCATCATTGGCCTCCGATTTTGTGGGTGCAGAAGGTCTGGAACGCGATGCGCTGTTCCACCGGATAGACCTCGCGGCCCAGCATCTCGCGGATCAGCGTGCTATTGCGATAGCAGGCCATGCCCAGATCCGGCGTGACAAAGCCGTGGGTGTGCAGCTCGGCGTTCTGGACGAAGATCTCATTGCGGTCGTCAATGCTGTAATTGCGGTTGACGGCAAAGCGCCCCTTCTCATCACGCTGGATGCGCGCCGTAATCCCCTCGAGGAAGTCAGGCTGGCGATAGGCGTAGCCGGTCGCCAGAATCAGCGACTCGGTGCGGTGGCGGTAGCTTACCTGCTGCTCCTGCTGCATCAGCTCCAGTTCCAGCTCGCCACTGCTGCGCCACTGGAGGCCGGTCAGCTCGGCATGGGTATAGAGGTTGACATCCAGCGGGCCATTCAGGCGCTTGGTGTACATCAGGTCATAGATGTCATTGATCAGGCTGCTATTAATGCCTTTGTACAGCCCTTTCTGTTCGCGGTTGAGCTGGTCGCGCTTCGCCATCGGCAGGGCATGGAAGTAGTCGATGTACTCCGGCGAGGTCATCTCCAGCGTCAGTTTGCTGTACTCCAGCGGGTAGAAGCGCGGTGCACGGGTGATCCAGTTGAGCTGGTAGCCATGCTGGTCAATCTCGCCCAGCAGGTCATAGAAGATCTCCGCCGCGCTCTGGCCGCTGCCCAGCACGGTGATGGAGCGACTCTGCTGCATCGCCTCTTTGTTTGGCAGGTAGGCGCTGGAGTGGTGCAGTTTGTCCGCCAGCGGCTTGGCGCAGGGCGGCAGCCAGGCGGATGGCCCGGTGCCCAGCACCAGCCGGCGCGCCAGCAATTCAGAGACCTCGCCGCTGCGGGTGTCGCGGGTGCGCACGCAGTAGCAACCAAGCGCCTCATCATGACTGACGTGCTCGACGCGGGTGTTGAAGCGCAGGTTCGGCAGTTGCGCGCAGGCCCACTGGCAGTACTGGTTGAACTCCTTGCGCATCATGAAGAAGTTTTCACGGATGTAGAAGGAGTAGAGTTTGCCCTGCTGCTTCAGGTAGTTAAGGAAGCTGTAGGGGCTGGTGGGGTCGGCCAGCGTCACCAGATCGGCCATAAAGGGCGTCTGGAGCGTGGCGTTCTCCAGCAACATGCCGGTGTGCCAGTCGAAGCCGGGGTTCTGGTCAACGAACAGGCCATCAAGTTCTGCGATCGGCGCGGTCAGGCAGGCCAGCCCGAGGTTGAAGGGGCCGATGCCGATGGCGATAAAGTCATGAATGTGCTTGGACATGGGATCACTCGCTCATCATCTTGGATAGGGTATTGGCGGTCAGTTCCTTGCCGTAGTGCACCACCAGATCAATCACCTCCTCAACGTCCGCCAGGGTGGTGGTCGGGTTGAGCAGGGTGAACTTCAAATACTGGCGCTGCTGTACCTTGGTGCCAGCCACCACCGCATTGCCGGCGCGGAAGATCGCCTTGCGGATGTCGGCATTGATCTGGTCGATGACCTCCGCTGGCAGCGACTGACGCGGCACAAAACGGAACACCTGGGTGCTCAGCTCTGGCTGGTGCAGCACGTCAATGTGCGGGTGGGCCGCCAGCTTCTGGTGCACCTCGGCCGTCAGGTCGAGCAACTGGTCGAAGGCTTCGCCCAGCTTTTTCTCACCCATGATGCGCAGCGTCAGCCACATCTTCAGGGCATCGAAGCGCTTGGTGGTCTGGATGCTTTTGTTGACCAGATTGGGCGTACCCTCCAGCTTGGCGCTCAGCGGGTTGAGGTAGTCGGCATGGCAGGTGACATGCTCCAGATGCTGGTGGTCACGCACAAAGAATGCGCCACAGCTCACCGGCTGGAAGAAGGATTTGTGGTAATCGACGGTCACCGAATCAGCGTGGCGGATGCCATCAATGCGCTGGGCAAAGCGCTGGGAGACCAGCAGCCCGCAGCCGTAGGCGGCGTCCACATGCATCCAGACGCGGTGGCGCTGGCACACCTCGGCAATGGCGTTCAGCGGGTCGATGCTGCCGAAGTCAGTGGTGCCGGCGGTGGCAACCACCGCCAGCGGAATGTTGCCCTCGGCCAGACACGCCTCGATGGCCTGTGCCAGCGCCTGCGGATCCATGCGGAAGGCGTTGTCGCTCGCCACCGGTACTACGGCGTTGTAGCCTAGCCCCAGCAGCGCGGCTGACTTCTGGATGCTGAAGTGGCTGACACCGGAGCTGAAGATGCGCCAGCGGCCAGCATCGGCCGGCAGGCCCTGATATTTGATGCTGTGCTCAGGGTGGGTGCGTTTGCAGTGGCTGTCGCGCGCCAGCAGCATTGCCATCAGGTTGGACTGGGTACCGCCGCTGGTAAAGATGCCATCCGCCTGCGGGCCAAGGCCCATTTGGTCAAGCGTCCAGTCAATCACCTTCTGCTCAATCAGCGTACCGCCAGCGCTCTGGTCCCAGGTATCCACGGAGGAGTTGATGCTGGAGAGGATGGTCTCACCCAGCAGGGCTGGCAGGACCAGCGGGCAGTTGAGGTGTGCCACATACTTGGGGTGATGGAAGTAGACCGCGTCACGCAGGTAGAGCTGCTCCAGCTCGCGCAGTGCCGCCGCGGTGTCACCCAATGGCTGGTGCAGATCCACCTGATTAAAGGCGCTGACCAGTTCATTGGGCAATATTCCACTGAAGGGTTTTTCCGTGCCATCAATATGGTCTTTGACCAGTGACAACGCTTGGGTAATTTGTTGTTGCCATTCAGCGGAGCTATCCTGGTTAAATATAAACGAGGCGGCCGTCCGGTTATTTTCCTGGCTCTCAACACTGGCGTGAGCGTGTTTCATTTCATACATAATATGACCCTGTCTTTATTTCCCGGTGAGGCAGGCGCGTGCGCTGGCCTTCCCCTGGATAAGAGATGAATAGCAAAGTGGTAATCGTTCTGGCGTGCCGCGTCCGGCGCCCGCGAAGGGCGTCTGTCAGTCAGAGGGCAGGGCAGAAAATCGAGCAGCAGATGAATTCAAAATTTTCGTATAAAGTGAAATCCTTACAAGTCAAAAGGTAAGCGCAGGTTTAACCTTGCCGAGCATTATAAATGCAAATCATTATCATTCAAGTTATCAATACGAAAATGTGAGGGAAAAGAGGAGAGGCGGCCAAAAGTGTGATGAAGGTCACGATTTTCAGCGGGATAAATATTAACAAATGTAATTGAAAATAAGAAAGATCCGCAATTTTCCTAGAGGAAGTGCAAGCAAATTTTCTCAATGTTGTTTCTTATTTGGTTGATGGCCAAGGAAAGGCGTTTATTAATCGGCAAAGTCGGATAGGGGTAATTCCCTGCTTTATTAGAGGGGATATTTTAAAATATATTTTGAACAGAGAAGAGAAGGCGGAAATAAAAAGCCGGCCAAGAAGGCCGGCTGGTAAGAAGGTAAACCGGTTACTCGACGCGTAATACGCGGCTGGTATTGGTGGTGCCGGTCGTGCTCATCACATCGCCCTGAGTGACAATCACCAGATCGCCGGAGAGCAGGTAGCCTTTGTCTCGCAGCAGGTTGACGGCGTCATGCGCGGCGGCCACGCCATCATTGTTGCTGTCAAAGTAGACCGGCGTCACGCCACGGTAGAGCGCCGTCAGGTTGAGCGTATGCTCATGGCGGGACATGGCGAAGATCGGCAGGCCAGAGCTGATGCGCGACATCATCAGCGCGGTGCGGCCCGATTCCGTCATCGCGATGATGGCGGTGACACCCTTCAAGTGGTTGGCGGCATACATTGAGGACATGGCAATCGCCTCCTCAATGTTCTCAAACTGCACGTCCAGCCGGTGCTTGGAGACATTGATGCTCGGAATCTTCTCCGCGCCCAGACAGACACGCGCCATCGCCGCCACCGTCTCGGCCGGGTACTGGCCAGCGGCGGTCTCGGCAGAGAGCATCACCGCGTCAGTGCCGTCCAGCACGGCGTTGGCGACGTCCATCACTTCGGCGCGGGTCGGCATCGGGTTGGTGATCATCGACTCCATCATCTGGGTGGCGGTGATCACGGCGCGGTTGAGGGTGCGGGCGCGGCGGATCAGCTTCTTCTGGATGCCCACCAGCTCTGGGTCGCCAATCTCAACGCCCAGATCGCCACGCGCCACCATCACTACGTCGGAAGCGAGGATGATGTCATCCATCGCGGCGTCAGAGGAGACCGCCTCGGCGCGCTCCACCTTGGAAACAATTTTGGCATGGCAGCCAGCGTCACGCGCCAGACGGCGGGCATAGTTCAAGTCTTCACCGGTGCGCGGGAAGGAGATGGCGAGATAGTCGACGCCAATCTTGGCGGCGGTAACGATGTCCGCCTTGTCCTTCTCGGTCAGCGCCTCAGCCGACAGGCCGCCGCCCAGCTTGTTGATGCCCTTGTTGTTGGAGAGCGGGCCGCCGACGGTCACCTCGGTGAACACCTTCATCCCCTGGACTTCCAGCACCTTCAGCTGCACCCGGCCATCGTCCAGCAGCAGAATATCACCCGGCACCACATCGCCCGGCAGCCCCTTGTAGTCAATGCCGACGCGCTCTTTGTCGCCTTCGCCCTTCGCCAGATTGGCATCCAGCAGGAAGCGGTCGCCGACGTTGAGGAACACTTTGCCTTCGCGGAAGGTGGAGACGCGGATCTTCGGCCCCTGTAGATCCCCGAGGATGGCGACATGGCGGCCCAATCGGGCAGCGATCTCGCGTACCTTGTTGGCGCGCAGCTGCTGGTCTTCCGGGGTACCGTGGGAGAAATTGAGGCGGACTACGTTCGCGCCTGCGGCAATAATTTTTTCCAGGTTATTGTCGCGGTCGGTAGCCGGCCCCAGCGTGGTGACAATCTTGGTTCTTCTGAGCCGTCTGGACATGTATAACTCCGTTCACTGGTAAAGCATGGGGTTTCCCCAGATTTAAGGATAACCAAACAATGCTGTGGCTGTAATTTTACGACAAAACTGTTTCATCTGCGTGAAACATCCTTGCCCGCTACTGTTAGCAGGGTATGCCTTTCCCGATCCATTATCGAGAGGGGGGACAACGTTTTCCGCATCTTTTGTGCGCATGATTCATTCGCTGCCGGGCTCGCGCGGGGAGAGGGCATCCTTATCGTAGCGGGACTCCTTCAACGCTTCCTTGACCCGCTTGAGGTTGTCGCGAAAGCGTGCGCCGCGCCGCAGGGTGAAGCCTGTGGCCAGCACGTCAATCAGCGTCAGCTGCGCGATGCGCGACACCATCGGCATATAGACATCGGTATCCTCTGGCACATCCAGCAGCAGCGGCAGGGTCGCCTCGCGCGCCAGCGGCGTGTCACGGGAGGTGAGGGCAATCACGGTGGCGTCGTTCTCGCGCGCCAGTTGCGCCAGCTCGACCAGACTTTTGGTGCGCCCGGTATGGGAGATCAGCACTACCACATCCCCCTCGCTGGAGTTCATGCAGCTCATGCGCTGCATCACGATGTCATCGAAGTAAACCACCGGGATGTTGAAGCGGAAAAATTTGTTCATCGCGTCATGGGCGACCGCCGCTGACGCGCCCAGCCCGAAGAAGGAGATCTTCTTAGCCTGGGTCAGCAGGTCGACCGCCCGGTTGATGGCGGCGATGTCCAGCGTGGTTTTGACATGGTCGAGGATGGCCATCACCGACTCAAAAATTTTATCGGTGTAGGCGTCCACGCTGTCCGCCTCTTCCACATTGCGGTTTACGTATGGCGTACCATTGGCCAGACTTTGTGCGAGGTGCAGCTTAAAATCCGGGAAGCCCTTGGTGTTCAGCCGGCGGCAGAAACGGTTGACGGTAGGCTCACTGACCTCCGCCAGTCGGGCCAGGGTGGCGATGCTGGAGTGAATGGCAGTCTGCGGGGAGGCGAGGATGACCTCAGCCACCTTGCGCTCTGACTTACTCAGGCGATCCAGGTGGGTCTGGATAGTTTCCAGCGTATTCATTGTTTAACAGTCCATGGTTTTGTCGATTTCAACCAAAGGAGAAATCAATGCCGGTTTAATGAAAATATACTACGAGCTGAAAGGCGTTGGCACCGGCGGGACGAGATAATCCCCTCTTTTTTCACCAGAATTTGAACTGTGTCTAACTTTCATATTGGTAAAAGGGTGTCAAAAACGTCAGAAAATTACATGATAGGCGGGCAGGGTTGCTTACTCTTTTTCCACACCCAGCCAAGGTGTAATTTTTGGACGTTTATTAAGGCCTTAGATCCGGGTTTACGGGTTGCGGCCAAACAGAGTACATTATTCATGTAAGAAAATTACAAATATCCTGCAATGAGGAGAAGAACATGGCGGTAACCTCTACAGCCCAGGCCTGTGACCTGGTTATTTTCGGCGCGAAAGGCGATTTGGCGCGCCGCAAATTGCTGCCCTCCCTATACCAGCTCGAGAAAGCCGGCCATATTCATCCGGAGACCAAAATCATCGGCGTTGGCCGTGCGGATTGGGACAAAGCGGCCTACACCAAAGTGGTGAAAGAGGCGCTGACAACCTTCATGAAAGAGAAGCTGGACGACCAGCTGTGGGAAACCCTCAGCGCCCGTCTGGATTTCTGCAACCTGGATGTCAATGACAAAGAGCACTTCGCCAACCTTGGCAAGATGCTTGACCAGGAAAACCGCGTCACCATCAACTATTTCGCGATGCCGCCGAACACCTTTGGCGCCATCTGCCGCGGCCTTGGCGAAGCGGGCCTGAACCAGGACCCGGCGCGCGTGGTCATGGAGAAACCGCTGGGCACCGACCTGGAGTCCTCCCGCGTCATCAACGACCAGGTGGCCGAGTACTTCAACGAATCCCAGGTCTACCGTATCGACCACTACCTTGGCAAAGAGACCGTACTGAACCTGCTGGCGCTGCGTTTCGCCAACTCACTGTTTGCCCATAACTGGGATAACCGCACCATCGACCACGTGCAGATCACCGTGGCGGAAGAGGTGGGCATCGAGGGCCGCTGGGGTTACTTCGACAAAGCTGGCCAGATGCGCGACATGATCCAGAACCACCTGTTGCAGATCCTGACCATGATCGCCATGTCGCCGCCGGCTGACCTGACCACTGACCGCATCCGTGATGAGAAGGTGAAAGTGCTGCGCTCCCTGCGCCGCATTGACCAGAGCAACGTGCGTGAAACCACGGTGCGCGGCCAGTACACCGCTGGTTTCGTGCAGGGCAAAAAGGTGCCGGGCTACCTCGAAGAGGAGGGCGCCAACAAGTCCAGCAATACCGAGACCTTTGTCTCCATCCGTGTGGACATCGACAACTGGCGCTGGGCCGGCGTGCCGTTCTACCTGCGTACCGGCAAACGCCTGCCGACCAAGTGCTCCGAAGTGGTGGTCTACTTCAAGAACCCAGCGCTCAACCTGTTCCGTGACTCCTACCAGCAACTGCCGCAGAACAAGCTGACCATCCGCCTGCAGCCTGATGAAGGGATCGACATCCAGGTGCTGAACAAGGTGCCGGGGCTGGAGCACAAGCACCGCCTGCAAACCACCAAGCTTGACCTGAGCTTCTCCGAAACCTTCCACCAGCAGCACATCGCCGATGCCTATGAGCGCCTGCTGCTGGAAGCGATGCGCGGCATTCAGGCACTGTTCGTGCGCCGTGATGAGGTGGAAGAGGCGTGGAAGTGGGTTGACTCCATCATGAACGCCTGGTCGGCGGACAACGAGGCACCGAAGCCTTACCAGTCCGGCACCTGGGGGCCAGTCGCATCGGTGGCGATGATCACCCGCGATGGCCGTTCCTGGAACGAGTTTGAGTAACAGGGGGCAGGGCATGGCACACTTCGCCGAGTTTCCCAGCGCGCAGACGCTGAACCAGAGTCTGGCGCGCAAGGTGGCAGACAGCCTGCGTCAGGGGATCGAGGCGAGGGGCCGTGCCAGTCTGGTGGTCTCCGGCGGGCGCACGCCCGAGGGCTTTTTCGCGCTGCTCGCCCAACAGCCGCTGGCGTGGGAAAAGGTGGTGATCACGCTGGCGGATGAGCGTTGGGTGGCCCCGGAGGATGCGCTCAGCAATGAGCGTCTGGTGCGCCGGGCGCTGCTGGTGGGGCCAGCTGCGGCCGCCACCTTCATCGGCCTGAAAAATGGCGCGGCCACCCCGGAAGAGGGGGTGGTGGCCAGTGAGGCGGCGCTGGCGCTCTTCCCCTGGCCGGCGGATGTGGTGATGCTGGGCATGGGCGCGGACGGGCATACCGCCTCGCTGTTCCCTGGCGCCGCCAATTTGCCAGCGGCGCTGTCGCTGGACGCCGGCCAGCTCTGCTTCGCCATGACCCCCGTGACCGCGCCGCTGGCGCGCATCACGCTCAGCCTGCCGGCGCTGCTCAACAGCCGGCATATTTATCTGCATCTGGTTGGCGAGGCCAAGCGCGAACTGTATGAGCGCGCCGCGCAGGGCAATGATGTCAACGAGATGCCGGTTCGGGCGATCCTGAACCAACAACACACGCCGGTGGATGTCTGCTGGACAGTCTGACCCCGGCATGACTGGCACAGCCAGTCGGCAGGAGACGTTTTGTATGGCACAAGGTGCGGTCGGATACCTGTCACTTCGCTGACAGGTCCCTGTGGCAGGGGCGCGCCCTATCTTAACCATGCCAGTACGGCATAGATGGAGTGAAACGGATGAACAACTGGAAAGTTAGCGCGGAACAGATCCTCACCACAGGCCCGGTCGTCCCGGTGATTGTCATCAACGAACTGCGCCACGCGGTGCCACTGGCGAAAGCGCTAGTGGCCGGCGGGGTCAAGGTGCTGGAGGTGACGCTACGCACCGAGTGCGCGCTGGAGGCGATCCGGGCGATTGCCAAAGAGGTGCCAGAGGCAATCATTGGGGCCGGTACGGTGATCAACCCGCAGCAGTTGGATGAAGTGATTGCCGCCGGGGCGCAGTTTGTCATCAGCCCCGGCCTGACGGAGCCGCTGCTCAAGGCGGCCACCCAAGGGCCAGTGCCATTGATCCCTGGCATCAGCACCGTGTCGGAGCTGATGCTGGGCATGGACTACGGTCTGCGCGAGTTCAAGTTTTTCCCGGCCGAGGCCAATGGCGGCGTGAAAGCGTTACAGGCGATTGCTGGCCCCTTCCCGCAGGTGCGTTTCTGCCCGACCGGCGGCATCTCGCTCAAGAACTACCGGGAGTATTTGGCGCTCAAGAGCGTGCTGTGCATCGGTGGCTCCTGGCTGGTGCCAGCCGAGGCGCTGGCCGAGGGCAACTACGACCGTATCACCGAACTGGCGCGTGAAGCCGTCGCTGGCGCGCGCGACTGATCCTGCCTTGCCAAACCAAGCCATCCCTCGGGATGGCTTTTTTTATGCCCGCAATCAGCGGGCGGCGATCACCTTGATCTCTACCTTATATTTCGGGTTCATCAGGCCAGCCTGCACCGTGCAGCGCACCGGCGCATGGCCCGGTGCCACCCAGGCATCCCACGCGCGGTTCATGGCGTCGAAATCACTTTTCTCCACCAAGAAGATGGTCGCGTCCAGGATGCGGCTCTTGTCCGATCCCAGCGCCGCCAGCACCCGGTCAATCACCGCCAGCGCGTCGGCGGTCTGCGCCTCGGCATCGGCGTCCAGATTCTCGGGCACGCTGGTGTAGTAGATGGTGTCATTATAGATGGCCGCTTCAGACATCCGGTGCTCCGGCAGATAGCGCTCAATGGTCATGCTCAGCTCCTTTGGCTGGGTTTTCAACGGGATGCCGGGGAAAATCCCGGCCACCGGCACAGGGTAACACAGCCGTGGCAAAGATGGGTGTGGTAGCCGTGGGGAAGGATTGGCATAATCAGCGCTGATTTTTTCCGGCTGAGAGGCAGTGTGACCGACGATTTCGCCCCCGATGGCGCCCTGGCGCAACATATTCACGGCTTCAAGCCGCGTGAACCCCAGCAACAGATGGCGGCCGCCGTCGCCCATGCGATAGAGAAACAGCAGGCGCTGGTGGTCGAGGCCGGTACTGGCACCGGCAAAACCTACGCCTACCTCGCCCCGGCGCTGCGTGCTGGCCGCAAGGTGATCATCTCCACCGGCTCCAAGGCGTTGCAAGACCAGCTCTACAGCCGTGACCTGCCGACGGTGGCGAAGGCGCTCGACTACAGCGGCAAGCTGGCGCTGTTGAAGGGGCGCTCCAACTACCTTTGCCTTGAGCGGCTGGAGCAGCAGACGCTGGCCGGCGGCGAGCTGGCCAACTCCGCGTTGGCGGAGCTGGTGCAGCTGCGCCGCTGGTCTTCCGAAACTGTGGATGGTGACATCAGCAACTGTGGGGGCGTGGCGGAAGACAGCCCGGTGTGGCCGCTGGTCACCAGCACCAATGACAACTGCCTTGGCAGCGACTGCCCGCTCTACAAGGAGTGCTTCGTGGTGAAGGCGCGTCGGCGGGCGATGGATGCGGATGTGGTGGTGGTCAACCACCATTTGTTCATGGCGGATATGGTGGTGAAAGAGGGCGGCTTTGGCGAGCTGATCCCGGCGGCCGAGGTAATGATTTTCGACGAGGCGCACCAGATCCCGGACATCGCTAGCCAATATTTCGGCCAGCAACTCTCGAGCCGCCAGCTGCTCGATCTGGCGAAGGACATCACCATCGCCTATCGCACCGAGGTGCGTGATTCGGCCCAGCTGCAAAAGAGCGCCGACCGACTGGCGCAGAGCGCCCAGGATTTCCGGCTGGCGCTGGGCGAGCCGGGCTACCGCGGCAACCTGCGCGAGGCGTTGCAGGACCAGCAGGTGCAACGCGCACTGGTGCTGCTCGATGACGCCCTCGAACTGTGCTACGACGTGGTCAAGCTGTCGCTGGGGCGCTCGGCGCTGCTGGATGCTGCCTTTGAGCGCGCCACCCTTTACCGTGCGCGCCTGAAGCGGCTAAAAGAGACCTCCCAACCCGGTTTCAGCTACTGGTTTGAGTGCACCTCGCGCCACTTCATTCTGGCGCTGACGCCGCTGTCAGTGACTGACAAGTTCACGGAAGTGATGAAGGAGAAGCCGGGCAGCTGGATCTTCACCTCTGCTACCCTGTCAGTGGATGAGAAGCTGGCGCACTTCACCGCGCGGCTGGGGCTGGAGGCGGCGGATTCGCTGCTACTGCCCAGCCCGTTTGACTATGCCCGTCAGGCGCTGCTCTGTGTGCCGCGCTTCCTGCCGGAGCCAAACCAGCCGGGCGGCGGGCGGCAACTGGCGCGAATGCTGAAGCCACTGATTGAGGCTAACGGCGGCCGCTGCTTCTTCCTCTGCACCTCGCACCAGATGCTGCGCCAACTGGCAGAGGAGTTCCGCGCCAGCATGACCCTGCCGGTGCTGGTACAGGGCGAGACCAGCAAGGGCCAGCTGTTGAAGCAGTTTATCGAGGCTGGCAACGCCCTGCTGGTCGGCACCAGCAGCTTCTGGGAGGGGGTGGACGTGCGCGGCGATACGCTGTCGCTGGTGATCATCGACAAGCTGCCCTTCACCGCGCCGGATGACCCGTTGCTAAAGGCGCGGATTGAGGATTGCCGTCTGCGTGGCGGCGACCCCTTCGCCGAGGTGCAACTGCCGGAGGCGGTGATCACCCTGAAGCAGGGGGTGGGCCGCCTGATCCGCGATACGGACGATCGCGGCGTGCTGGTGATCTGTGACAACCGGCTGGTGATGCGTCCTTATGGCGCGGTGTTCCTCAACAGCCTGCCGCCGACGCCGCGCACCCGCGACATCGGTCAGGCAATGGCCTTTTTGCGCCGGGAAGCGGGGCAGCATTAAGTGCTGCCCTGTGGTATGATGCGCGCCCTGAATTGAAACCCCATCTTTTCCTGCCTGAGGTTGGCATGTCCACGCGAATTTTAGCCATCGATACCGCCACGGAAGCCTGTTCTGTCGCACTTTGGAACCACGGCGAAACGCTCGCCCATTTTGAACTCTGCCCGCGCGAGCACACCCAGCGCATTCTGCCGCTGGTGGAGCAGGTGCTGGCCGAGGCTGGCCTGACCCTCAGCCAGCTCGATGCCCTGGCCTTTGGCCGTGGGCCGGGCAGCTTTACCGGCGTGCGCATCGGCATTGGCATCGCCCAAGGGCTGGCGCTGGGCGCTGACCTGCCGATGATTGGCGTCTCCACCCTGCAAACCATGGCGCAGGGCGCGTTCCGCCGCACCGGTGCGCCGCGCGTGCTGACCGCGATTGACGCGCGCATGGGCGAGGTCTACTGGGGCGCCTACCAGCGTGATGCCGATGGCATCTGGCAGGGCGGCGAGAGTGAGGCAGTGCTAACGCCGGAGCAGGCGCTGGCCCGAGCGCAGGCGCTTTCTGGTGAGTGGGCCACAGCCGGAACCGGCTGGACGAGCTATCCTGATCTGGTGGCCGGTGCGCCGTTGACGCTGCGTGATGGCGACATGCAACTGCCCCACGCCGAAGATATGCTGCCGCTGGCGCTGGAAGCCTGGAAGGCGCAGCGTACCGTAACGGTTGAACAGGCCGAGCCGGTCTATTTGCGCAATGAGGTGACCTGGAAAAAACTCCCAGGTCGCTGAAACCCGGCAACTTTACCCCGGTGACAAGGTCTAACAGTCAGAATCATTCCGGAGAGTAGGTATGCATAAGCTGTTAATCAATCACCCCCTGCGGGTTGCGCTGTTTGGCCTGACGGCGCTGACGCTGTCGGGCTGCGTCAGCGTCCCTAATGAGATCAGGGGCACCACCCCCACGCCGCAGCAGAACCTGGCGGCAGTACAGAATGCCCCGCAGCTGTACGTCGGCCAGGAGGCGCGCTTTGGCGGCTCGGTGGTGAGCATGGACAATGAACCCCGCCGCACCCGGCTGGAGATTGCCGCCGTACCGCTGGACTCGGCGGCGCGGCCCATCCTTGGCGAACGCTCCACCGGGCGGGTGGTGGCTTACATTAACGGCTTTGTAGACCCGGTTGACCTGCGCGGCCAGCTGGTGACGGTGGTCGGCCCGATCACCGGCAGCGAACGCGGCAAAATCGGCCAGACGGACTACACCTTTGTGGTGATGAACGCCAACAGCTACAAGCGCTGGCGCTTGCAACAGCAGGTGGTGATGCCGCCGGGCCCAACTGGCCCGTGGGGCTGGGGCCCGGGCTGGGGCGGCCCCGGCTGGGGGCCGGGCTTCTATGGCGGTGGCGGTTGGTACTCGCCGCAACCGGCCCAGGTGCAGACCGTAGTCACCGAGTAGGGCACCCCAGAGGCGGCGCAAGCCGCCTTATTTTTTGGCATCGCGGCAGCCTGAGGCAAAAAGTGACCCGCTTCGCAAGCTGAACATTGTTTAAGAAATTCAGCCAGAAGCTGAGTTAAAATTTTGTCAAACCGACGCGTCAGATCGGCAACCACGACAACAAATAATGATGGAGTATGACCTTGGAAAAGGTTTGGCTAACACGGTATCCCGCTGATGTTCCGGCCGAGATTGACCCGGATCGTCACGGCTCATTGATTGAGATGTTTGAAAATGCGGCGCTCCGCTATGCTGACCAGCCGGCGTTCATCAATATGGGGGAGGTGATGACCTTCCGTAAGCTGGAGGAGCTGAGTCGCGCCTTCGCCGCCTACCTGCAAAATGACCTAAAATTGCAGAAAGGCGACCGCGTCGCCCTGATGATGCCCAACCTGCTGCAATACCCGATTGCGCTGTTCGGCGTATTGCGCGCTGGCATGGTGGTGGTCAACGTCAACCCGCTCTACACCCCGCGCGAGCTGGAGCACCAGCTGAAAGACAGCGGGGCCAGCGCCATCGTGATCGTCTCCAACTTCGCCCATACGCTGGAGAAGGTGGTCTACAACACGCCCATCCGCCATGTGATCCTGACGCGCATGGGCGACCAGCTGTCGCCTGCCAAGGGCACGCTAGTCAACTTTGTGGTGAAGTACATCAAGCGGCTGGTGCCCAAGTATCACCTGCCGGATGCCATCTCCTTCCGCAGCGTGCTGCAACGCGGCCGCCGCCTGCAATATGTGAAACCGGACATCACGAATCAGGATCTGGCTTTCCTGCAATACACCGGCGGCACGACTGGCGTGGCGAAGGGGGCGATGCTGACCCACCGCAACATGCAGGCCAATCTGGAGCAGACCAAGGCCGCCTACGGCTCGCTGTTGCAGGAGGGCCATGAGCTGGTGGTCACCGCGCTGCCGCTCTACCACATCTTCGCGCTGACGGTGAACTGCCTACTGTTTATCGAGCGCGGCGGGCGCAACCTGCTGATCACCAATCCGCGTGATATTCCCGGCATGGTAAAGGAGCTGGCGAAGTACCCCTTCACCGCCCTGACCGGCGTCAATACGCTCTATAACGCGCTGATGAACAACGAGGATTTCCGCGAGCTGGACTTCTCCACGCTGCGCCTCTCCGTAGGGGGCGGCATGGCGGTGCAGAAAGCGGTGGCGGACAAGTGGGAGAAGCTGACCGGCAAGCACTTGCTGGAGGGCTACGGCCTGACCGAGTGCGCGCCGCTGGTGGCGGGCAACCCCTATGACCTGCAACACTACAGCGGCAGCATTGGCCTGCCGGTGCCCTCCACCGAGGTCAAGCTGGTGGATGATCAGGGGCAGGAGGTGGGCATGGGCGAGCCGGGCGAACTGCTGATCCGCGGGCCGCAGGTGATGGCCGGTTACTGGCAGCGGCCAGAGGCCACTGCCGAGGTGCTGAAAGAGGGCTGGCTCTCCACCGGGGATATCGTTACAGTGGACGCGCAGGGGTTCTTGCGGATTGTCGATCGCAAAAAAGATATGATCCTGGTCTCCGGATTTAATGTCTATCCCAATGAAATTGAAGACGTGCTGATGCAGCATCCGAAGGTGCTGGAGGCGGCGGCCATCGGCGTGCCAAGTGAAACCTCCGGCGAGGCGGTCAAGGCATGCATCGTCAAGAAAGATGCCTCCCTGACGCGTGAGGAGCTGCTGGCCCACTGCCGCCGCCACCTGACTGGCTACAAGATGCCAAGAATTATTGAGTTCCGTGAGGAGTTGCCAAAATCCAACGTTGGCAAGATCTTGCGCCGGGCGCTGCGGGATGAGCACATGAAGCCGAAACCGCCCACCGCCGCATGACGGGCTTCCACCCTTTTACAACGCCGGCCCGTGCCGGCGTTGCCATGTATGATCCTTTATCCGTAAGAGAGTGACGTTTTGAATTATCAGTTGATCACCACCAATTCTGAGCTGGAAGAGGTATGCCTCCAGGCCCGCCGCCATGCGCGTATCGCCCTGGATACAGAATTCGTGCGCACCCGCACCTACTATCCACAGCTTGGCCTGATCCAGCTGTTTGACGGCGAGCGGCTGACGCTTATCGATCCGCTGCCCATCACCGAGTGGCAACCCTTCCGTGAGCTGTTGCTGGATGAACAGGTGATCAAGTTCCTGCATGCCGGGAGCGAAGATCTGGAAGTGTTCCTCAATGCCTTTGGCGTGCTGCCGACGCCGATGATTGATACGCAAATCCTGGCGGCCTTCACCGGGCGTCCGCTCTCCTGCGGCTTCGCTAAGCTGGTGGGGGAGTACATGGGCGTGGAACTGGACAAGAGCGAATCGCGCACCGACTGGCTGGCGCGCCCGCTGAGCAGCCGCCAGTGTGACTATGCCGCCGCTGACGTCTTCTACCTGCTGCCGATGGCGCTGCGCCTCGAGCAGGAGACCATCGATGCCGGTTGGATGGAGGCCGCGCTAGACGAGTGCCGGGCGCTCTGCCGCCGCCGCCGTGACGTGCTAGAGCCGGAGCTGGCCTACCGCGAGATTAGCAACGCCTGGCAGTTGCGTACCCGCCAATTGGCCTGCCTGCAAAAGTTGGCCTCCTGGCGGCTGCAACAGGCGCGCCAGCGCGACCTGGCCGTCAACTTTGTGGTGCGCGAAGAGAACCTGTGGCAAGTGGCGCGCTACCAGCCAACCTCGCTGGGCGAGCTGGAGAGTCTGGGGCTGAGTGGGCCAGAGATCCGTTACCACGGCCGCACGCTGCTGGAGCTGGTGAAAGAGGGCAGCGCCCTGCCAGAGGAGGCGCTACCCGCGCCGATCGCCAACCTGATTGACCAGCCGGGCTACAAACAGGCGTTTAAGGATCTGAAAGCCGTGATCCAGTCTGTCAGCACGGAGAGTGGGCTGAGCAACGAACTGCTGGCTTCACGTCGCCAGATTAACCAGTTGCTGAATTGGCATTGGGGATTAAAGCAGCGTGAAAATAGCCCAGAGCTGATCGCTGGCTGGCGTGGCCAATTGCTGTCAGAGAAATTAATGGCGGTTCTGGCGAACTACTAAAATAGCTGGCCAAAAGGGGAAGACCTTTTTGGCCCTATTTATTTATGCAGAGAAATGCGGATGCCAGCACTCGGAAGGGGGCGAAGATAAGAATAACGTTGGCTGTCGCCAGCGTATTTGGGATAAGTCTTAATCCCGATTTAGGGTTATTGGCGGTGAAATTTGGCAAGGCAAATAAAATAGGCTGGATGTCCGTACAGTACTCGGAGTTGGCAATAATGTTTACGGCCATTTTTCCCCCTGCGTTAACCACAGGGGGAGCGGAAAGTCCGGGGCGTTATTTCGGCGGTTCTTCCGTTTCTGGCAGGGTGACGTTAAGTTCGAGAACAGAAATATCGTCCCCTTTCTGTTCGAACTGAACGTGCAGCATATCCGGGTCAATCTGGATATATTTACAAATCACCGCCAGAATATCGCGCTTCAGATCCGGCAGGTAAGGGGGTTCTGAATCCCCCCGGCGGCGCTCTGCGACGATGATTTGCAGCCGTTCCTTGGCTATATTGGCTGTCGATTTTTTGCGGGACAGGAAAAAGTCTAACAGTGCCATGGTTTATCCCCCAAACAGGCGTTTCAGGAAGCCCTTCTTCTCTTCTTCAACAAAGCGGAAGGGGCGCTCTTCGCCCAGCAAGCGTGAGACAGTGTCATCATACGCTTTGCCCGCATCGGAGTCCTGATCGAGGATGACTGGCTCGCCCTGGTTGGAGGCGCGCAGCACAGACTGATCTTCCGGGATGACGCCCACGAGCGGAATGCGCAGGATCTCCAGCACATCTTCCATGCTCAGCATGTCACCGCGGTTCACCCGGCCAGGGTTGTAGCGCGTCAGCAGCAGGTGCTCCTTAATCGGCTCCTGGTTCTGCTCGGCGCGGCGTGACTTGGAGGAGAGGATACCGAGGATGCGGTCAGAGTCGCGCACCGAGGAAACCTCTGGGTTGGTGGTGATGATTGCCTCGTCGGCGAAATAGAGCGCCATCAGCGCACCGGTCTCAATCCCTGCTGGGGAGTCGCAGAGAATGAAGTCGAAGTCCATTGCCACCAGATCGTTCAGCACCTTCTCCACCCCTTCACGGGTCAGGGCGTCTTTGTCCCGGGTCTGGGAAGCGGGCAGGATAAACAGGCTCTCGGTCCGCTTGTCCTTGATCAAAGCCTGATTCAGCGTGGCATCACCCTGGATGACATTCACGAAGTCATAGACCACGCGGCGCTCGCACCCCATGATCAAATCAAGATTACGCAAGCCGATGTCAAAATCGATGACAACCGTCTTTTTCCCTTTCTGGGCTAAACCGGTAGCAATGGCCGCGCTTGATGTGGTCTTGCCAACGCCCCCTTTACCCGATGTAACAACAATAATGCGTGCCATGAAAAGATTCCTTGTGAAAGGGCTTAATTTAAAGGTTTGATGGTTAACACGTTATCTATCAGACTGAGGCGCGCCGCCTGACCAGAAAACTCTGGCGGGATCTGGTCGCTCAGCCAGTACTGCCCGGCAATCGACACGAGTTCAGCACTAAGATTCGTGCAGAAAATCTGGCACTGCGCATCACCGCTGGCACCTGCCAGCGCACGGCCGCGCATCATCCCATAAACGTGGATATTGCCGTCGGCAATCAGCTCCGCGCCAGCGCTGACGCTGCTGATTACAATCAAATCACTGTTACGTGCATAAATCTGCTGCCCGGAACGGACAGGGGCGTGGACGATGCGCGTCTTGGCCGGGAGGTTGTCGGGTACAGGCGGCGGGGGCGGCGCTTTCGGCCCCTTGCCCTCGTTCAGCAGTGGCAGCCCGGCACGGGCGATGGCACGTTTTTGCTGCTCATCCTTGCAACCGCTGAAGCCGACAACACGCAGGCCCGCGGACGTCACGGCCTGTTGTATCTCCTTCCAGTTAACCTCACCGCTCAGCGAGGCCACATTGATCACAACAGGGGCACTTTTAAGAAATGCCGGTGCCTGCTCTACCTTCTCCTGCAATGCCTGGCGAATGACCTCAGGCTGCGCGTGGTGCAAATGGACCACCGACAGGGTAAAACTGCTGCCTTTTAGCTCAATGGGCGATTGTGACATCTATCCTGACTCAGTTTCAGCAACGTAAATCCCCGGAACAGCACCCGGGGGGCGATATTCCGATGTACGTGAAGCATGTTATAGTTACCGGTATATCTAGGCAAGAGACGCTATCCATTAAAAAGAGTTAAAAAAATGCTTTGCATGATTTATAGAAGTTCAAAACGCGACCAAACTTATCTCTACATCGAAAAAAGAGATGATTTCTCCGCCGTTCCAGATGAGTTGTTGAAAAGCTTCGGCCAACCGCAGTTCTCGATGGTCATCAATCTGGCCACCCGCACTAAATTGGCCGGTGCCGATATTGAAAAAGTACGCGAAGCTCTCTCCAGTCAGGGCTATTATTTACAATTGCCGCCACCTCCGGAGTCATTATTGAAACTGCATCTGGATAATAAGCCGGAATAATCGCCAAATATTCTTTTGAAGAATAATTTCTGCGGAAAATGTGAACGGTGACGCATGAATGGGGGCGGCCGGGGAGCGGAGTGTGATGCACGTCTCCCCTCTGCCCCCACTGGACTAGACCATAAGGAAAACCGTATGAAAAAGACCGTATTGGCCATTTTGCTCGGCACCCTGGCCCTGACCGCTTGCACCACCGCGCAAAAAACCGCGCCTGAAAACACCACGCCTTCCCCTTCCGCTGCCTCCGCCTCTGGCGGCATGCTCAACGCCGAGCCACCGGCCCAGAACGCCCAAGACCCGCAGTGATGCCCCGCAGGCAGCCTGCTGCCTGCCGTGACCCAAGGAGTATGTGATGAGACAGAGCGTGGTAGCCCTATTGATTGGCCTGACCCTGACCGCCTGTGCCAGCAAGCCACCGGCAGCCCCGTCGGCCACCGCCCCGGACCGTGCGCCAGCGGCGTCGCCCAGTGGCGGGATGCTAAAACCCCCGGCAAAAACCACGCTGGCGGCGCAGGGGCGTGACCCGGCGGAGTTCCCGGCCTATGTTGAGCAGCTGAAACAGCAGGCGCGTGCCCAGGGGATCAGCGAGGCCACCCTGGAGAGTGCCTTCGTTAATATCCACTTTGTTGACCGGGTGATCGCCTCCGATCGCAATCAGCTGGAGAAGAAGGTGACGCTGGATGACTACCTGCAACGCGTCCTGCCAGCCTGGAAAGTGGCGCAGGGCCGCACGCAGTATCAGGCGAACCGGGCGGAAGTGGATGCCGCCAGCCAACGTTATGGCGTGCAGCCGCAATATATCGTTGCCCTGTGGGCGATGGAGAGCAGCTTCGGCAAGATCCAGGGCAAGGAGGATGTCATCTCCGCGCTGGCGACCCTGGCCTTTGAGGGGCGGCGTGAGGCTTTCTTCACCAAGGAGCTGATGGCGGCGCTGAAGATTGTCCAGCAGGGGCATATCCCGGCCGCAGAAATGAAAGGCTCGTGGGCTGGCGCGATGGGGCAGTCACAGTTTATGCCGACCTCGTTCCTGACCTACGGCGCGGATGGTGACGGCGATGGTCGCATCGACATCTGGCAAAACCGGGCTGATGTGTTCGCCTCCACCGCCAACTACCTTGCCACCGAAGGGTGGAAAGCCAATCAGGGCTGGGGGCAGGAGGTACGGTTGCCCGCCGGTTTCAGCGCTGATCTGGCCGGGCTGAAGAATGATCAGGCGAAGCGAATCAGCGACTGGCAAGCGCTGGGTGTGACGCCAGCGGATGCCAAACCGCTGCCGGCCGCCGGCACCCGTGCCTGGATTATCACGCCAGACGATCTTCAGGGACGCGCCTTTATGGTTTACGATAACTTCCGCACCATTATGCACTGGAACCGCTCCTACTATTTTGCCCTCAGCATCGGCATGATGGCGGACGGCGTGGCCCAGTAACCCGGACTGGCCCGCACAATGGGCCGGTTGCTAACGTGTTTACGCAGGAGAAGGGCATGTATCAACATCGTGACTGGCAGGGCTGTCTGCTGGATTACCCGGTCAGTAAAGTGGTCTGTGTTGGCAGTAACTATGCCAAGCATATTAAAGAGATGGGCAATCAGGCGTCGGCTGAGCCGGTGCTGTTCATCAAGCCAGAGACCGCCCTGTGCGATCTGCGCCAGCCAATTGCCATACCGAAAGAGTTCGGTTCCGTGCACCATGAGGTGGAGCTGGCCGTATTGATTGGCTCGCCGCTGAAACAGGCCAGTGAGGAGCGGGTTGCCAGCGCCATCGCTGGCTATGGGGTGGCGCTGGATCTGACGCTGCGCGACCTGCAAGCGGAGTTCAAAAAGGCTGGCCAGCCGTGGGAGAAGGCCAAGGGGTTTGATGGCTCCAGCCCGGTGTCTGGCTTTATCCCGGTGGCGGAGTTTGGTGACCCGCAACAGGCTACGCTGAAATTGGCCGTCAATGGCGACGTGCGCCAGCAGGGCACCACCGCAGACATGATCACCCCGATTCTGCCGCTCATCAGCTACATGAGCAAATTCTTCACCCTGCGTCCCGGCGATATCATCCTGACCGGCACCCCGGAGGGCGTTGGCCCACTGGCCGCCGGCGACGCGCTGGAGATCTCCCTCAACGACCACAGCCTGACCACCCGCGTACTGTGATCGCTTTCCGCCCCGCTGGGGGCGGAAAACTTGCATCTAGGGCGCAAAGGGTCTATATAGGCTGCGTCTTTTCACTTATCAGGTATCGCATATGTCCCAACTCCCTTTCTGGCAGCAAAAAACCTTGTCCGAGATGACGGACGGTGAATGGGAATCGTTGTGTGACGGCTGCGGGCAGTGCTGCCTGCACAAGCTGATTGATGAGGATACGGACGAGCTCTACTTCACCAACGTTGCCTGCAACCAGCTTAATATCAAATCCTGCCAGTGCCGTAACTATGAGCGTCGCTTTGAGCTGGAAGAGGATTGCATCAAGCTGACGCGCGAGAACCTCACGACGTTTGACTGGCTGCCGCCGACCTGTGCCTATCGCCTGATTGGTGAGGGCAAAACGCTGCTGCCCTGGCACCCGTTGCTCACCGGTTCCAAGGCCGCGATGCATGGTGAACGCATCTCAGTGCGCAACATTGCCGTGCGCGAAAGTGAGGTGGTGGACTGGCAGGATCACATCCTGAATAAACCGGACTGGGCGCGCTAAGCCCGGCACCCCATTGCTGATGCCGAATGCCCCCATTCGGCAGGCAAACAGGATGAATCAGGTCAGGCTAATGCCGATGATGGCATTCACCATCCCGGACACCGTAAACACGCCTCCTACAATCCAAAAGGCTTTCTGCTTCTGGGTGGCCGCCAGCGCCAGCATGGCGCACGCTAACACCAGTTGGGGAATGGCAATGATAGTGAATGTAGACATCTGCTCTCCTTGATTGTCATGGTAACCGCCCGGCAACCGCTCTTTCGGCGCGAAAGCGCCATTACCTTAGCAAAGATCCCTGATCGCTGACAGGAAACCTCGGCTTTGTGGCTGGTCTGGCGGCACAACGTTCCCATACAGGCTATGATTGACGCAGACAAGGCCATGAAGAGAGGGGAGCATGAATAAAGTCATCCTGTTCGCGATATTTGCGCTGGCATTCCTGATCGGCGCCATCATGCGGGTCATCTCCGGCCTATGGCTGCATGCGTTGATTCTCTTCTTCTTTGCGGTGCTGTGTGCATGGTTCAGTCTGGCTTCGGCCCGTCGGCGGCCCCGCTAAGGTGTCGGCCGAGCGGCCAGTAGGCGTAGTCAGGAAAACGGCGGCCTGAAAAGAGTCTATACTTCATTAACCTATGTTGGGTTAATGGAGGTAATGCAATGTCTGAACGCCCCGATCACAATGCGCCATTCCCGGACGATCATGAAAACCATGGCCTGCCGGAAGATGCGCCCCACGTCCCCAATCCTTATGAAGAGGATGATATCCCGGTCAATACGCCGCCGGATGAAGAGGGGGAGATCCCCAGAAAACGGGATGACAGCGATGATGATAAAGAGGACCCGTATCAGGTGGAGTAAGCTTGCTGATGCGTGTCGCATACGTTGCGCCCTCACAGGCCCATCCCTGGGCCTGATGATTTTCCCGCTTTTTCCCCTTTTATCCCCTTAGCACGATAAAAATTTCTCACGCAGTCAGGGCAAGAAATGGCTCAAACCGCCGTCGCCTGCGGCAGGTGGCAACATTTTGTGACAAAGCCCGCCCGCCGCTGAGCCAGCGGCTGGCGTGGGCTGGGCAGGCATCGCGCCGTGGTTGCCACCATCTTGAAAATTTCCTACTACACTGAAGTGTTATGTATAACCGAACGGAGGACGACGATGACCATTCATAAGAAAGGGCAAGCGCATTGGGAAGGCGACATCAAACGTGGTAAGGGCCATATCTCCACGGAGAGCGGCGCGCTCAACCAGCAGCCGTATGGCTTCAATACCCGTTTTGAGGGCAAGCCGGGCACCAACCCGGAAGAGCTGATCGGGGCCGCGCACTCGGCCTGTTTCTCTATGGCGCTGTCACTGATCCTGGGTGAAGCGGGCTATACGCCGGAGAGCATCGATACTGTTGCGGATGTCTCACTGGACAAAGTGGGTGAGGGCTACAAAATCACGAAAGTGGCTCTCCAGAGCGAAGTAACGCTGCCGGGCATTGAGGAGGGGGAGTTTGAGTCCCTGATCAATAAAGCGAAGGCGGGCTGCCCGGTGTCACAACTGATCAACGCGGACATTACGCTCGACTACAAACTGCACAACTGATCCCTGCCGCCCCGTCCGCTTGGGCGGGGCAGTCTCTGCCAGCCTTGCGGCCTATAGCCGATCCGTCAGCTTATCCACGACCACTGTTCCCTCTACGTCCTGCTGGGTGATGCGTACATCCACCGGGTAGGAGCGGCGCGTGTTCAATCGATCAAAGACCGAGACAGTGCCGGTGATGCGTCCAGCGCCATTGCGGATCTGGTAAACCGTGATCTCCTCCTGGCCCTGATTGGGCAGGCGGGTATGGTGGATCTGTTCCAGCGTATCCTGTTCGGTGAGGTGCAGGTGATCTCTTAGCATTGTTGTTATCTCCATAGAATCCGGCACGAAGTATATGCTTGATATTTATCGGTTCAATTGAAGATATGATTTGACCGAATACGCAAAAAGGCGTAATCGCGCGCGATGGAGACGTAGAGGCTCGGCCCAGCAGGGGCGTGGGAATGAAAGCAAATGGCGGGAAGTAGAAAGAAAAAAGCCCACAACGGATAGCGGGCGTAGGGATAGTACCGATCATTAGAAGTGGATCTGCGCCCACCCCATGATAGTAGCCAGCCAGTAGCCAGATTGAAACTGGTAGAAGTCTCAAAAAAAGCCCGCATGATGCGCGCCGGATAGATTATCCGCTACAAGAGGTATCCTATAGCGTGATTATTCAAAGGGGTTAATAATCACCGCGTAATAATAACGCTTGTTATTTAATTATCAATAACTATTTGAATTTTAAATTTTTATAAGAATTTTACCCTGCTGGCGGGGCGAGAATTGAAGAAGTTTATGCAAAGAAAAACCCGCTCTTGGGCGGGCTATTTTTTTCAGGTACTGCGGGAAAACCTGGTGTTGGGCAGACATTGCTTCGCTTTTATCTGTAAAGACAATGCCATAGGCAAGGAATTTAAGTAAATCGGTTGCTTCTATCGATATGATAGTATTTATGAATGGATATGATAAATGTGCATAAAGACGGCGCCCGCAGGCGCCGTCTTTTTAGCGGTTAAAGAGGTCGCGGCGTCGGGGCGGGAAGAACTGTGCCAGTACGACCAGCAGGGCAATCAGCATAAATATGGCGAACACCACCACCAGCCACTGCGGCATACTGAGTGAGAGGAACTCCCACTGCTTCTCCGCGCAATCGCCCGTGGCGACAAACACGCTGGGCAACCATTTGTCCAGCGGCAGCCAGCTTGGGAAACGGGCGGCAAAATCGCAGGTGGCAAAAGGCGAGGGGTGGAGCTGAATCATGGTGTGCTCCCATGACAAGCGAATGCCCTCCCACGCGCTGTAGATCCAGCCGGCCATTGCCACGAAGCGCAGCGGCGTCGCCGGGGCCAGTGCGCCCACCAGTGCGGCCAGCATGACCCCGAACAGTGCGCAGCGCTCATAGATGCACATGACACAGGGTTTTAGCATCATCACATGCTGGAAATAGAGGGCAGTCAGTTCCAGCACCACTGCGGCAAAAGCAAGTAATAACCAGGCACCGCGCCCCCGGGAGCAACGGTTTAGAAAGTGCAACATAATGTCCTGTCCATGCGATAACTGTCTGAGCGGCAGTGTAAACCAAATTGCTGGCGCTGCCAGCCACCGTTGCACAAATATGCGTAAAAAGCGGTAAATGAGGCAGGGTTTTTTAGGGATAAATGCCGCGCCCACACGCCCTGGCATGAACAGGGGCGGCGGCAAGCCACTGCGCAGGCATTCAGTTAATGTTAGCTTTTGGTGCTATAACCTGGCCTGGACGTCTGGTATGATGAGCTGAAATATTTGGCTTATATATGTCGCTACGGAACGTTAAATACATGGTTATAAAGGCGCAAAGTCCTGCCGGTTTCGCGGAAGAGTACATTATTGAGAGTATCTGGAATAATCGCTTCCCCCCTGGCTCTATTTTGCCCGCGGAGCGTGAGCTGTCAGAGCTGATCGGGGTCACCCGCACCACGCTGCGTGAAGTCTTGCAGCGTCTGGCACGCGATGGCTGGCTGACGATCCAGCACGGCAAACCCACGCGGGTCAACAACTTCTGGGAGACCTCCGGGTTGAACATCCTGGAGACGCTGGCTCGCCTCGATCATGACAGCGTGCCGCAGCTGATCGACAACCTGCTGGCGGTGCGCACCAATATCGCCTCGCTCTTTATCCGCACCGCAGTGCGCCACCACCCGGAGCAGGCGTGTGAAATCCTCGAGCAGGCCTCTGCCGTGGAGGACAATGCGGATGCGTTTGCCGAGCTGGATTACGGTATCTTCCGTGGGCTGGCGTTTGCTTCCGGCAACCCGATCTATGGCCTGATCCTCAACGGCCTGCGCGGCCTCTATATGCGCGTTGGGCGTTACTACTTCTCCAACCCGGAGGCCCGCAAGCTGGCGCTGGACTTCTATGAGCGTCTCTCGGCGCTGAGCCGCGACAACATGCACGATCAGGTGATGGAGTGCGTGCGCAACTACGGCAAGGAGAGTGGCGCCATCTGGCACGGTATGCAGGGTGCCATCCCGCGTGATATCGCGGAGATCCGCCGCTAAGTACGCAATCCGCATGTAATAAAAAGGGCGCCCGCAGGCGCCCTTTTTGTTGGCCGGTCATCAGAGTGGCGAGGTGCGCGGCGGGCAGCGATCCAGCAGCTCCACGCTGCCATCATCATTTTTCTGCTCCATGTAGACATCAAAGCCCCACAGGCGGTGGATATGCTTCATCACCTCCCGACGGCTCTTGTCCAGCGGCGCGCGCTCATGCGGGATGTAACGCAGCGTGAGGGAGCGATCGCCACGCAGGTCAACGTTCCAGACCTGGATATTCGGCTCATGGTTGCTGAGGTTGTACTGTGCCGACAGCGACTGGCGAATGGCACGGTAACCCTCCTCATTATGGATGGCGGCGATCTCTAGGTAGTTGTTGTGATCGTCATCCAGCACGGTGAACAGCCGGAAGTCGCGCATCACCTTGGGCGACAGGAACTGGCTGATAAAGCTCTCATCCTTGAAATCACGCATCGCGAAGTGCAGGGTATCCAGCCAGTCAGAGCCAGCGATGTCCGGGAACCAGTAGCGATCCTCCTCCGTCGGGTTCTGGCAGATGCGTTTGATGTCCTGGAACATGGCAAAGCCCAGCGCGTAGGGGTTGATGCCGCTGTAGTAGGGGCTGTTGTAGGGCGGTTGGTAGACCACGTTGGTGTGGCTGTGCAGGAACTCCATCATGAAGCGCTCGCTGACCAGCCCCTCATCATACATGTGGTTCAGGATGGTGTAGTGCCAGAAGGTGGCCCACCCCTCATTCATCACCTGGGTCTGCTTCTGCGGATAGAAGTACTGGCTAATCTTGCGCACGATGCGCAGCACCTCACGTTGCCACGGCTCCAGCAGCGGGGCGTTCTTCTCCATGAAGTAGAGCAAGTTCTCCTGCGGCTCGGCCGGGAAGCGGCGCGCCACTTCTGGTGCCTCTTCGCGCTCACGGCGTGGCAGGGTACGCCACAGCGAGTTCACCTGGCTTTGCAGGTACTCCTCGCGACTCTTCTGCCGGGCGCGCTCCTCTTGCAAGGAGATCTTCTGCGGGCGTTTGTAGCGGTCCACGCCATAGTTCATCAGCGCATGGCAGGAGTCGAGCAGCTTCTCCACCTCATCCACGCCATAGCGCTCCTCGCACTCGCTGATGTAGTGGCGGGCGAACAGTAGGTAGTCAACGATGGAGCCGGCATCTGTCCAGCTGCGGAACAGGTAGTTATTCTTGAAGAAGGAGTTGTGACCATAGCAGGCGTGGGCCATCACCAGCGCCTGCATGGTCATGGTGTTCTCTTCCATCAGATAGGCGATACAGGGGTTAGAGTTGATCACAATCTCATACGCTAGCCCCTGCTGGCCATGCTTGTAGCGCTGCTCCGTCTCGATGAACTTTTTGCCGAACGACCAGTGGGTATAGTTGATGGGCATGCCGATACTGGAGTAGGCGTCCATCATCTGCTCAGAGGTAATCACCTCGATCTGGTGGGGATAGGTGTCCAGTCGGTAGAGTTTGGCCACCCGATCAATCTGTTCCAGATAGACCTGAAGCAGCTCGAATGTCCAGTCCGGGCCATCACTCAGGCGTTCCTGTTTAATCTGCTCTTGCGTCATCGTCATCAGCGCACCCTCATTGTTGTTTGGCCTGATCTTGCCGGCCCACTATCAATCGTAGCTCAAACTTTACACATCGGGTTAGGCCACCGCCGGTGGCAGGCTATCCAGCCTCACACTCCGCCAGAAAAAGCAGCCGGTTAGCGCGATACGCGCCAGCTGCACCTATCCGCCCACAGGCCGCGGCAGGCAGGGCCAAAGCCTATCATCCGCCATCTGTCAGGCGCTTTCCAGCGGGGTGCAACAATAAGTATGGGGCAACTGCCCACTGTAGCGATATTAAATGCTGCGTATGTGACGATGGGCTGAAACAAGCTGCGGTAAAAAAGCCTCGCTGGCAGGCCGATCCGTTCGCCGCTGTCAGTGCTGTCATTGACAGCAAAAAAGTACCAGATTTCTGCTTGCAGGGGGCCTGAGCCGGATCTTATCGCTATTTGATCACGGCTATTGAAAAATATCGGGTGATAAAGGATAAATATTTGTGAAAACAGTCACGACTATCGTGGATATTGTTGGATGGTTTTTTCTGTTGCGTTAATTTGTCGTTAACAGAAGATTGTGCTTTATCAAGCCAAAGGTGAGATCGCTATGCGTGTGTTGGTTTTGGGAAGTGGCGTCGTCGGCGTGGCCAGCGCCTGGTATCTGGCGAAAGCAGGGCATGAGGTGACCGTCATCGATCGCCAGAGCGGCCCGGCGGAGGAGACCAGTGCCGGCAACGCCGGGCAGATTTCACCGGGTTACGCTGCCCCCTGGGCCGCGCCCGGCGTGCCGCTCAAGGCGGTCAAGTGGATGTTCCAGCGCCACGCGCCGTTGGCGATCCGCCTTGACGGCAGTGGCTTCCAGCTGCGCTGGATGTGGCAGATGCTGCGCAACTGCGACATGTCCCATTACCAGACCAACAAAGGGCGCATGGTACGCCTGTCAGAGTACAGCCGCGACTGCCTGAAGGCGCTGCGCCAGGAGACCCACATCCAGTATGAGGGGCGGCAGGGTGGCACGTTGCAGCTGTTCCGCACGGCCCAGCAGTATGAGAATGCCAGCAAGGATATCGCGGTGTTGCAGGAGGCCGGGGTGCCTTACCAACTGCTCGAGGCGGCCCAACTGGCAAGCGTGGAGCCAGCACTGGCCGGGGTGGCGCACAAGTTGACCGGCGGGCTGCGCCTGCCGAACGATGAAACCGGCGACTGCCAACTCTTTACCCGCCAGCTGGCGGAGATGGCGAAGCAGGCAGGCGTTACCTTCCTGTTTGACCGCAATGTGGATCGCCTGCTGGTGGAGGGGGATCGCATCCGTGGCGTCCAGTGCGGCAATGAAACCCTGACGGCTGACAGCTATGTGGTGGCCTTTGGCTCCTACTCCACGGCGCTGTTGAGAGGGGTGGTCTCCATCCCGGTCTACCCGCTGAAAGGTTACTCGCTGACCATCCCAATCACTGATCCGGCGGGCGCGCCACACTCTACGGTATTGGATGAGACCTACAAAATCGCCATCACCCGGTTTGACAACCGCATCCGCGTGGGCGGCATGGCAGAGATTGTCGGCTTCAACACCGGCCTGATGCAGGCGCGCCGCGAAACGCTGGAGATGGTGGTCAAGGATCTCTACCCGCGTGGCGGCAACGTCGAGCAGGCCACCTTCTGGACCGGCCTGCGCCCGATGACGCCGGATGGCACGCCGGTGGTGGGCCGCACGCCGCTGAAGAACCTCTTCCTCAACACCGGCCACGGCACGCTGGGCTGGACGATGGCCTGCGGCTCCGGGCAGTTGCTGGCGGACATCGTCTCTGGCGTGACACCGGCCATCCCGTATGAGGATCTCTCGGTCGCACGTTATCTGGAAGGATTCCAGGCCACGGTACGCCCCGGTGCGGGCCGCATTCACCCGGTCAGCTAAGGCCAGCTCACTATTGACTGCCTCCGGGCACACACGTTTACAGAGGGAAGATTGTCATGCCGCGTCCGATATCCGCGACCGTTCACCTGGATGCCCTGCGCCACAACCTTGGCGTGGCGCGCCGCGCCGCGCCCGCTGCCCACCTGTGGGCCGTGGTAAAGGCCAATGCCTATGGCCACGGCCTGCGCCAGATGTGGCAGGCTTTCGATCAGGCTGATGGCTATGCGCTGCTGAACTATGAGGAGGCCATCACGCTGCGCGAGGCGGGCTGGCAGGGGCCGATCCTGTTGCTGGAGGGCTTTTTCGCCGCCGAGGATCTGGCACTGCTGGATCGCTACCGCCTTACCACCGCCGTCCACAGCGCCTGGCAGGTAGAGGCGCTGGCACAGGCCCGGCTCTCCGCACCGCTGGATGTCTACTTGAAGCTCAACAGCGGCATGAACCGCTTAGGCTTTGCGCCAGATGCGCTGCCAGCGGCCTGGCAACGGCTGAAGGCGCTGCCACAGGTGGGCAACCTGACGCTGATGAGCCACTTCGCGTTGGCGGATGCTCCGGAAGGGGTGAGTGAGCAGTACGCGGTGATTGAACAGGTAGGGCGCGATGTGCCATTGCCGCGCTGCCTCGCCAACTCGGCCGCCACCCTCTGGCACCCGCAGACTCACCATGCGGCGGTCAGGCCGGGCATTATTTTGTATGGCGCGTCGCCAAGCGGCGTGGCGCAGGACATCGCTGCTACCGGCCTGCGGCCTGCCATGAGCCTGACCAGCGAGATTATTGGCATCCAGCAACTGCGCGCCGGTGACCGCGTCGGCTATGGCGCACGCTACACGGCTGACGGCCCGCAGCGCATGGGCGTGGTGGCATGTGGCTATGCCGACGGCTACCCGCGGCACGCGCCGACCGGTACGCCGATCAGCGTAGGAGGCGTGATGACGCGCACCCTTGGGCGGGTCTCTATGGATATGCTGGCGGTGGATCTGACGCCCTGTCCAGCGGCCCAGATTGGCTCGCCGGTGGAGTTGTGGGGGGAGCAAGTGCGGGTAGATGAGGTGGCCGCCGCCGCTGATACGCTCGGTTATGAGCTACTGACAGCGGTGACGGCCAGGGTGCCGTTCCATTACCACGGCTAGGGCGGTCAGGCGTCCGACTTCAATGAGGTGATCTGGCCGCGCAGGGTTTTACTCAACCGGCGGGCACGCAGCGCCAGCAGGCAACCGGCCAGCATCATCACCGCCAGAGAGAGTTTCGGGGCCAGCGGCAGTGCCATCGCTGCCAGCCCAAGCACCGAGCCGCCTGCCATCTGCACAAAGCCCACCAGCGCCGAGGCAACGCCTGCCTCACTGCCATACGGCTCCAGCGCGTAGCTGGTGGCTGGCCCCATCATAAACGCCAGCCCGGCACAGGCCGCGGCGACCGGCAGCATATAGACCCACCACTGTGGCTGCACGGTGGCTGGCAGCAGCGCCATACCCAACGTCAGTCCGGCCGCGCCCACCAGCATCAGCACACTGCCGATTGCCAGACAGAGCGGGCGGCCCATCTTGTGGATCACGCGGTTGGCGATGATGCTCACCAACAAAATCCAGAAACCGTTCGCGCCAAAGGCCAGCGAGAAGTGCAGCGGCGACAGCCCGCCGTCACCCATCAAGACCGTAGGGGCCAGCGACACATAGGTCAGCGCCATGCCCATCGCCCCGGCGTTGACCAGCGCGAAGGTGACGAAACGGCGATCGCGTAAAATCGCGCCATACTGGCGCAGCGGCAGGCCGCGCACCGGTACTGTATCCGCCGGGCGTGTCTCGGGCATCAGCAGCGCAATCAGGATAAACACCGCCACCGCATAGCCGCCAAGGAACCAGAAGGGCGCGCGCCAGCCAAACGCCTCCGCCAGCAGGCCGCCCAGCAAGGGTGCCAGCGCCGGCACAATGTTGAGCGTGCCATTCAGGAAGCCAAACGCACGCGCCGCGTCTTCGCCGTTCAGCCGGTCACGCACGCCGGTGAAGGCCACCACGGCGGTGCAGCAGACCGCCACCCCCTGGATCAGCCGCGAGGCGATAAACATCGCCGGGCTGACCGCCAGTGCCGCGACCACGGCCCCGGCCAGGTAGAGCGCGATGCCGGCCAGTGCCACGGGTTTGCGGCCATAGTTATCCACCAGCGGGCCAGCCACCAGCTGCCCGGCACCGAGCACCAGAATAAACAGTGAAATGGTCGCCTGAATCACCGATTGTGGCGTGCCCAGCCCCTCGGCAATCGCCGGGATGGTCGGCAGGTAGAGATCAATGCCCAGCGGGCCAAGCAGGACAATGGACAACAACAGCAGTAAAAATTTTTGCATAACGTAAACAACACTTCCTCAGCGGCAGCCGGCCGCCTGTGTATCTGGGCGGCTGGCAAAAGAAACGCGCCGCGAAGGGCGGCGCGTCAAAAAAAGGGCAGGGGCGGCGCGATGGCCGCCGGGCTTATTTTTTCTTCCAGAAGTCGTCAAACACCGTGACCGGCAGCTGGCGCTTGTGCTCGGTACGGGTATACCAACGCTCAATGATCGCCGCCACGTTTGGCTCAACCTGTTTGCCTTCCAGATAATCATCAATCATCTCATAGGTCACGCCCAATGCCACCTCATCCGGCAGGCCGGGGCGATCCTCCTCCAGATCTGCCGTTGGCACCTTTTTGTAGAGGTGCTCGGGGCAGCCCAGCTCGGCCAGCAGCGCTTTGCCCTGACGTTTGTTAAGGCGGAAGATGGGGTTAATGTCGGTGCCGCCATCGCCATACTTGGTATAGAAGCCGGTGACCGCCTCTGCAGCGTGGTCTGTCCCTACCACCAGCCCCTGCGTCATGCTGGCGATGCTGTACTGGGCTTTCATGCGCTCACGCGCCTTCTCATTGCCTTTGACAAAATCGCTCAGTTCAATGCCTGCCTTACGCAGCGCAGCCTCACTCGCCAGCACCGACTCCTTGATATTAACCGTCAGCACCCGGCTCGGCTTGATGAAATTGATGGCGTCCTGACAATCAGACTCATCCGCTTGGTTGCCGTAGGGCAGGCGCACACCGATAAATTGGTACGTTTCGCTGCCGCTCTCTTCACGCAACTCGTCAATCGCCAGCTGGCACAGCTTGCCAGTCAGGGTCGAATCCTGGCCGCCGCTGATGCCCAGCACCAGTGTTTTCAGCGATGCCGATTGAAGATAGGCTTTCAGGAAGTCAACGCTGCGGCGGATCTCCTCCTTCGCATCAATCTGTGGTTTTACCTTGAGCGCCTCGATGATCTCTTGTTGCAATGCCATGACCACTTCCTCCTGAATGCGGGTTAATTGCGGATAAACGCTTTTCATTCTAGTTATAAAACTAACCCGGCAGATCGGAAAGGACAAGGCGCGATCGCGCCTGCCACGCGCAAGCGGGTGGACATTGAGCAGATAATCCGCCGGTTATCCAGCAGGTTAACTATGCTTAACGGGCCGCCGCGCCATTCCGGGAACCCGAGGAACTCGGCCCCGCCCGGCGGTGTCCACGCTATTCATTCACATGGAAAACACCAGGAGGAGATATGCAGAACGCGCAAGCCCGATGCTTGCCCATGTTGGCCGTTGGCCAATGCGGGGAGGGGGCTGACTGATGGGAACGGCAATCTTTATGGTTTTGATGGTGTGCGGGTACTGGTACACCACGCGTGATGTGTCATCACGCTTTAAACTCAAGCGCACCTTTGGCTGGGACGTCTACTTTGTGGTGGCGCTCTATGGCTGCATCTTCGTGCTTCAGGGCGTGCTGGTCATCGCCATCGTCTACCTGCTGCTATGGGGCTTTTCAGGTCTGATGAACCACATCCCAGGGTTGCTCTCGGATGAACTGCAACTCCAGCGCGACTTTATTATGTGGAGTTTCCTTGGCATTCAGGCACCGGTCGTGATCATGCTGGCGGTGTCAGTGCTGCTCTGTCTGTTCTGCACCTCCTGGTCACGCAGCCGCAACCTCGACCCGGCCGGGCGCAAGAGCCTCTACCAGCAATTGACCCGCTCCAATGGCGTAGAGGGGCTGCTCTATCAGTGCATGGACCAAGGCGATTTAGTGTTTGTCACGCTGCGTTCTCGGCGTGTCTACATCGGCATGGTGCATACGCTGCGCTGCGAAAGCGGCTCCACCGACAATGTGGTGCTGATCCCGATGGTGAGCGGCTTCCGCGACCCAGAGACGCAAAAGATGCAGGTCGAGCACAACTACGCCAGCTACTACCAGAAACATGGCATTACGCCAGCGTCGGAACCCATCTCTGCGCTCTACTTTCGCAAGGTGATCATGCTCAACCAGATTGAGACGCTCTCCCTGTTTGATCCGGCCACCGCGATGGCCTTTGAAGCGCTGGCGGAGCGTGAGCGTGAAGAGGAGGCAGATGGCGAGGGGATGAAGTCAATGTTTCCCTAACAGCCTAAGTAAACCCGGCTGACGAAAGCACTGCCCGCATCACGCCCCGATTTTATCGGGGCGTTTTTATTACTTAGCGATAACGCTCAGTTATTAATCGAAGGAAAAATGATTCCGAAGTAAATTATTGCACCAGGCGTAACAGCTGGGTATTTAATTATAAAGTAACCCGATGGAAATATATTGGCCTTGTATATAAATTAATAATGATAAATTCATCCATAAAATCTACCATTTTTGATTAATGTCAAAAGACGTCCATCTTTTTTAAAGTCAGACTAAAAATAGGCTTTTCTCAAAAACCCTGTCGATTTGGGAAAAAGTCTGCGCTATGCCTGATGGCAGACGGGTTGGCAAAAAAAACGGCTTTTCTTGCTAGGCTTACTCGCAACCATTCAGTAACAAATTATGCCCTATCTTGCTGTTTTTAGAGGGATGGGTGCGCTTGATTAGGCTTATTTTTGAATATAGGATGAGCACCCTGACGGCGTACTGTTACCACAATGCGCGCTATTTCTTAGTTAATTACGCCTGCCACTCTGCGCTCGTTTTATGCCTGCGCGCATAAAAGTTGGCGCACTGTTTTGTTGGGCATTCCTCACTTCTCATTGCGATTAAAAGGATTATTTCATGTCAGAGTCTTTCCAGTCGGAAATACCCAAGGCCCGCGTCAATATTAAACTCGACCTGCACACCGGTGGGGCGCAAAAGAAAGTCGAGCTGCCGCTGAAACTGCTGGTGGCAGGGGATTTCAGCCACGGTCAGGAGCACCGGCCAATCTCTGAACGCGAGAAAATGAATATCGACAAAAATAATTTTGACAGCGTCCTGTCAGACCTCCATCCCTGCGTCAACCTTACCGTCGAGAACACGCTGGCCGGCGATGGCAGTGAAGAGAGCGTAAAGCTGGTGTTCAACGAGATGAAGGACTTTGAACCGGAGCGGGTAGCGCGGCAGATCCCACAGCTCAAGGCGATGCTCGCGATGCGCAACCTATTACGCGACCTCAAATCCAACCTGCTGGACAACACCACCTTCCGTAAAGAGCTGGAGGCCATCCTGAAGGATCCGGCCCTGAGCGACGATTTGCGTGACGAGATTTCGGCGCTGGCGTCGAAAGAAGCCTGATGCTTTTCATGGAATAACACAGGATTATGCTGATGTCTGTAAAAAACGAAACCCTCTCTGCCGCCGGTAGCACCGCTGTCGTGGAACAGCCTCATGCGGGTGGCGTCTATGCCTCTCTGTTTGACAAAATTAACCTGAAGCCGGTTGCCGAGCTGCGTGATTTGAACGTCTGGCAGGACAATCAGGCCATGGCCGACGCCAGTGCCGATGAGCGCGTCACCGCGGCCGTGCAGGTGTTCCTCACCCGCCTGCACCTCTCCCGCCAAAAAGTGGAGAAGCTGGATAAAGCACTGCTGGATCACCACATCGCCGAACTGGATTACCAGATCAGCCGCCAGTTGGATCAAGTGATGCACCACCCAGAGTTCCAGCAGGTGGAGTCGCTGTGGCGCGGGCTGAAACACCTGGTGGACCGCACCGATTACCGCCAGAACGTCAAGACCGAGATCCTGGATGTCTCCAAAGAGGATCTGCGCCAGGACTTTGAGGATGCGCCAGAGATTGTCCAGAGCGGCCTCTATTACCACACCTACACCCAGGAGTATGACACCCCCGGCGGCGAACCGGTGGCGGCATTGGTCTCCTCCTATGAGTTTGATGCCTCGGCGCAAGATGTGGCGCTGCTGCGCAACATCTCCAAGGTGGCGGCATCCGCCCACATGCCTTTCATTGGCACCGTTGGCCCGAAATTCTTCATGAAAGAGTCGATGGAGGAGGTGGCTGCCATCAAGGACATCGGCAACTACTTTGACCGTGCCGAATACATCAAGTGGAAAGCGTTCCGTGACACCGATGACGCCCGCTACATCGGCCTGACCATGCCGCGTGTGCTGGGTCGCCTGCCGTATGGCCCGGACACGGTGCCGGTGCGCAGCTTCAACTACGTTGAGCAGGTGAAAGGCCCGGATCATGAGAAGTACCTCTGGACCAGCGCCGCGTTCGCCTTTGCCGCCAACATGGTGCGCAGCTTCATCAAAAATGGCTGGTGTGTCCAGATTCGTGGGCCGCAGGCGGGTGGGGCGGTCACGGATCTGCCGATCCACCTGTACGATCTCGGCACGGGCAGCCAGGTGAAAATCCCCTCTGAGGTGATGATTCCTGAAACCCGTGAGTTTGAGTTCGCCAACCTCGGTTTCATCCCGCTCTCGTTCTACAAAAACCGTGACTACGCCTGCTTCTTCTCGGCCAACTCCGCCCAGAAACCGGCGCTGTTTGATGCCCCGGATGCCACGGCAAACAGCCGCATCAATGCGCGCCTGCCCTACATCTTCCTGCTGTCCCGCATTGCCCACTACCTGAAGCTGATTCAGCGCGAAAACATCGGTACTACCAAGGATCGCCGCCTGTTGGAGCTGGAACTGAATACCTGGGTGCGCACGCTGGTCACTGAAATGACCGATCCAGGCGACGAGCTGCAAGCTTCACACCCGCTGCGCGACGCAAAAGTGGTGGTGGAGGATATCGAGGACAACCCTGGCTTCTTCCGCGTGAAACTCTACGCCGTGCCGCACTTCCAGGTGGAAGGGATGGACGTCAACTTGTCACTGGTCAGCCAGATGCCAAAGGCCAAATCGTAAGACAGGGGATCTGGTGAAAACAGAACAACCTTTATGGGGTCGGGGCATCATGCTCTCACCCCAGCATTTTCAACAACAGGCCGCCTATGCGGCCTGGACGGAGGAGTGTATCGCACGGATGGGCCTGGCCCATCCGTGGGGGATTCTGCACGTCTCCTTTGAACCTCAGATGCTGGTGCTTGGCCGCCTGCAGGCGCACCGGCTGCATGTCCGTTTCCAGGATGGAACCCTGATTGATACGGACAATGCCGATGCCTTGCCGCCCGCGCTGCTCCTTGAGGGTGAACAGCAAGAGAAGGTGGTGGTACTGGCATTGCCGTTGCTGCGGGCAAATGGAAACAACTGCTTGAAGCCGGATGAGACAGCGGATCGGCCAGTGCGTTACCGCCAGCGCTGGCGCGATATCCGCAACCATTTCGGCGATGACGATCGCCAGATTGCGGTCATTCAACCAGAGCTGACCCTGCGGTTTGCCCATCAGGACAACAGCGACTACCTCACCTGCCCAGTAGCGCGTTTACTACAAGACTCGCAGGGCAACTGGATACTGGACGAGGCATTCCTGCCGCCCCTGTTAAACATCAACAGCAGCCGCTGGCTGATGACCCACCTGGAGCAACTTCTGGTTCAGCTACGCGCACGCTTGAGCCGCCTGATGGCGATGCGTCGTGAAAGCAATGAGCGGATGGCAGATTTTGCCGTCGCGGACGTCTCACTGTTTTGGCTCCTCAACGCCCTGAACAGCGCTGAACCGGTGTTGAACCAGTTCTGGCAGGCGCCACAAAGCCCTGTCGAACGTCTCTATCCAGAGCTTGCCCGTCTGGCCGGCAGCTTACTGACCTTCTCCCTTGCGCATAAGGTCAGCGCCATTCCGAACTATCAACACACGCAACTCAACGCGGTTTTCCCGCCATTGTTTGACCTGTTGAGCGATCTGCTGGAGGCCAGCCTGCCGTCACGTGTAGTCGCCATTGAGCTGACATGCGACAAGCGAATGCGTCAGTGGCACGCCCAGTTGCAAGACCCCCGCTTGCGCGACGGGGCGGATTACTACCTGTCGGTACGCTCATCCATGCCGGTGGCGCAAATTCAGGAGCAGTTCCCGCGGCAGTGCAAGGTTGGCAGCCCGGATTATGTGACCAGCCTGGTCAATGCGTCGCGGCAGGGCATTCCCCTTAACCCGCTGCGCCATGTTCCGGCCGCCATTCCCCTGCGTTTGGAGAATCAATATTTCTCGCTTGATCTGAGCCACCCGGCGGCTCAGGAGATGCTGGCGAGCGGGCACTGTATGTTTTACGTCCCAGGCACGCTGGGTGATCCAGAACTTGAACTCTATGCGGTGCTAAGAACATGAGTGCTAACCAAAGCAGTTCAATTTTATCCCCTGACATTGATGCGCTGCTGCAAAACACCTGGCTGCAGGCGATTAGCCTGCGCCATGGGCCTGAGTTTGAAGAGGGGGGCGGGCGCAGGTTATGGGAGCGGTGTGTGGCCGATGTTGAGCAGGTACAGCAGGCGTTGCGCGCTGCGGGCATGGATGAGGCCAGCTGCCGGCACATTCTTATCGCCCAGTGCGCCCTGCTGGATGAGGCCGTCAAGAGCCGAGGGAGTCATGATGACGCCTGTATGCAGTGGTATGACATACCTTTGCAAGGCCACTTCCTCGGCACCATTGAGGCCGGAGATACGTTGTGTGGCCGTATGCGTGAGCTGCTGCGTGAACCCGCGCCAGACCTTGCGGTGCTCACCTGCTTTCACCGGGTCATGATGCTGGGGTTCCTTGGGGAGTACCGGACGCTCAACGATCCCGACCGTGAAAAGCTCCTCAAGGCACTGACAGAGCGGGTTCCGCCCTTCGCCGTGGCGCAGAGCCAGCCAGTACTGGCGGCGGCCTCGCGGACGTGGGCGCAAGGTGGGTACATCTCCTCCTGGCCGATACGCCTTGGCGTCAGCCTGCTGGGGTTGGCCGCTTTATGGTGGGGGCTTAATCGCTGGCTTGACCACCTGCTGGCCACCCTGCTACCAGGAGCCATGCCATGAGTCTGGCACAAAAGCGCCTGCTGGCGCTCTGGGCAGTGCTGCTGAGCGGACTGGTCTGCCAAGGTTTTCTGCCTGTCCCTCGTCTGGCCGCCACCCTGTTAATGCTGGCAATCTGGGGACTCACCGGCGTTGTCTTTGCTGTCATCATCCGCCGACATGAACCCGATGAAGAGGTTCAGCTTGCTCACCTCCCCAATGCCGCTTACCGCCAGCCTGTGGTGTTGGTCTGCGGCGACATGCCACACCCCTGGCCGGCAGAGACCGCAGTGCTGGCGGCCAGCCAGGGGTGCTGGATCCGTGTGGCCGCGCATCAGGATGTCGAACAGGTTGCCCGCCAGGTGCTGCGGCTGCGACCGGACTGGGGGCGTCAACTCTCAGTAATGGTGACGGTCTGCCCGCAACAGCATGATGACGTTGAGACCCTGACCAGCCATTTGTTGTCTCTGCGCTGGAAACTTGGCCGGTTACGCCGGGCTAGCGGCCTCGCCATTCCCTTGGTGCTACAGGGAGTGGCAGGCAGCGCCATGATGAAGCAGATGATCTGGCAGGCTTCGTTGCCCAATGAACGCCTCTGCGTCTGGGATGGCGTGTCGCCCTTCGGCCCGGCCGATAACTGGTTAGAAGCCGGGGGCGCGGAGGCCATCCAACACCAGGTGCTGATGAACGCGCTGGTGGATTGGTTCCAGCAACATGTGGTCGCCACCTTGACAAACAGTGACCCGGATATGCCTGGTCTGCAACCTGCGGCGGTGCTGTGGGGGATGGGGCCCGTGATGGATGCCCTACAGCCGCACTGCCTCTGGGCACTCTGGTTGCAGCAACATACGGCAATGCGTCAGGTCACAGGGTGGCAGCCAGCGGATACCGATCTTCCCCACGCACCACTGTTACCTGACTTTATTTTGCCGTTGTTACCGGAAGGACATGGCCTGACGCCACGCCAACGGGCCTGCCGATGGGGCTTTACCCTCTTTGTCGTCGCCGCGATCGTTGCGCTGTGCAGCAGTGGCTGGAACAACCGCCAGCTGGTGCAACGCCTGAGCTTTGACATTCAGCACTATCAACGTATCCCGATGAATGACCACCGTCCCAAGGCAGAGGCTGTCAACGTGCTGCGTCAGGATCTGGCACAGCTGGATGAGTGGGCGCGCGGTGGCGAGCCACTGCGCCTGAGCCTCGGGCTCTATCAAGGCACCCGGCTGCGAATGCCCATATTGGATGTCATCCGTACCTATACGCCGCCTGCGCCGCCGCCCAAGCCTGCCCCAAAACCACCCAAAATTGTCCGTCTCGACAGCATGTCACTGTTCGATTCTGGTCGGGCAGAGTTGAAAGCTGGCTCAACAAAAATGCTGGTGAACTCGCTGGTGGATATTAAAGCGAAACCGGGCTGGCTGATTGTCGTCGCTGGGCATACCGACAATGTTGGCGATGAACGTACCAACCAACAGCTTTCGCTAAGGCGGGCAGTCTCCGTACGCAACTGGATGCGCGACACCGGCGACGTACCGGAGAGCTGTTTTGCGGTACAGGGCTATGGAGAGAGCCGACCTTTGCAATCTAACGAAACATCGGCTGGCCGCGCGGCTAACCGGCGTGTCGAAATCAGTCTGGTGCCACAGGCAGATGCCTGTCGGTTGCCGGCAACTAACCTGGCCTCACCGGGAACGGCCGAGGCTTCTACTCACCTAAATGGAGAATTAACATATGGCTATTCCAGTCTATCTGTGGCTGAAAGATGACGGCGGCGCACACATCAAAGGGGCCGTCGACGTGCAGGGCCGTGAAGGCAGCATTGAGGTCACGGCATTCACTCACAACCTGCACATTCCAACCGACAACAATACCGGCAAGCTGACCGGCACCCGGGTGCATTCGCCGGTGATACTGACCAAAGAGACCGACGGCTCCACCCCTTACCTCTATAGGGCGGTGTCCAGTGGCCAGACCCTGAAATCGGCCGAATTTAAATGGTATCGCATCAACGAAGCCGGTCAGGAAGAGGAGTATTTCAATACCCTGCTTGAGAACGTGAAACTGGTGAGCGTCACACCGGTGATGTACGACGTCAAAGACCCTACCAAGGACAAGCACAACCATATGGAACAGATTGAGCTTCGTTACGAAAAAATCACCTGGACCTACAAAGACGGCAACATCATCTATTCCGACTCCTGGAATGAGCGCGCCACAGCCTGATGCAACACCCTGTTCCGGCACCCCCTGCCGGAACAGGGCATCTTGGCGGGGCGGCCCACATTTCACGCCTTCCCGTTCAGAAAATTGGCCTGACGCACTCTTTTGCTGAACGCCTGCCCGGCGGTCGTTAAGCAAAACACACCTCAGAACCTAGACCTTATGCGCCCCGGTTAATGGCGACGGGCGGTAGCGTGCCTGAAACCAGATACCCTCATACGAAGAAAGGAACCTTCATGGAACACCAGTCAGCCTCCCTGTTACGACGCCTCAACCCTTACTGCGCCGGCGCGCTGGAAGCGGCAGCCAGCCTTTGCCAAACCCGGGCGCATAGGGAAATCACGCCCGAACACTTGATCCTGAAACTGCTGGAGCAGGGCGAGGGCGACATTACCGTTATCGCCCGCCGTTATGAGTGGGATCTGGATGACCTATGGCAAGGTCTGCTAGCCCATCTGGATCGCCTGCCGCACGCCGTCAAAGGACGGCCGCAGCTTGCAGACAATCTGATGAGCCTGATCCGTCAGGCGTGGCTGGCGGCGTCACTGGACGAGGGTGACACGCAGATCCGGAGTGCCCACTTGCTGGCGGCGCTGGTGGAGAATCCTAAACTGGTCAGCTGCAACAGCCTGTGGCCGCTGTTGAGCCTGCGTATCAGCCAGGTGGAGCGGCTGCGCCCGCTGCTGGATGCGCAATCTGATGAACGGCCAGCACGGCAACAGGAGGCAGGCCTGTCGCCAGCAGCCGAGGGCGTGACGTCGGTTTCCCCTACAGACACGGCCTCTCCCGCCCTCGCGGATGCATTGCAGAGCGTGTTGGACAGATTCACTCAGGACATTACTGCAAAGGCACGGGCCGAGGAGATTGACCCCATTTTTGGCCGCGACAATGAGATCCGCCAGATGGTGGATATCCTCTCCCGTCGCCGTAAAAATAACCCCATTTTGGTGGGTGAGCCGGGCGTGGGCAAAACCGCGCTGGTGGAGGGGCTGGCGCTGCGCATTGCGCAGGGCAACGTCCCTGACAGCCTGAAAACCGTCAGTGTGCGTACCCTGGATCTTGGGCTGTTGCAAGCCGGTGCTGGCGTGAAAGGGGAGTTTGAGCAGCGGCTAAAAAATATCATCGATGCCGTACAGCAGTCACCCAACCCGGTGCTGTTGTTCATTGATGAGGCGCATACCATCATTGGCGCCGGTAATCAGGCCGGGGGCGCGGATGCGGCCAACCTGCTGAAACCTGCTTTGGCGCGCGGGGAGCTGCGAACCATTGCCGCCACCACCTGGAGTGAGTACAAGCAATATTTTGAGCGCGACGCCGCACTGGAGCGCCGCTTCCAACGGGTGAGCGTGGATGAGCCCGATGATGATTCCGCCTGCCTGATGCTGCGCGGCCTGAAATCTCGCTATGCCATGCACCACGGCGTGCATATCACCGATGCCGCGGTGCGCACCGCGGTCACGCTCTCCCGCCGTTACCTCACCGGCCGACAACTGCCGGATAAAGCGGTAGATCTGTTGGACACTGCCGCCGCCCGAGTCCGCATCAGCCTTGATACGGTGCCAGAAACGATCACCTGCCTTAAGGCCCAACTCACCGCTCTGGCGCTGGAAGAGCAGGCGTTGCGGGATGATATTGCTACGGGCAGCAGCCTGCCCGGCGAGCGTCTGGAGGAGATTGAAACGCAGCGTGTGGCGCTGACCACCACCTTGCAGCAGCAGGAGGCGCGCCTGACTGAGGAGCGGGCGCAGGTGGAGGCGTTGATGGCGTGCCGCCGCGATAGCGAGCGTCAGGCGGAGCTACCGGCACGACAACAGCAACTGGACGCGCTGCAAAAAGAGGGGGCACTGATTCAGGTGGATGTCGACAGCCGTACCGTTGCCAACGTTATCGCAGACTGGACAGGCATACCGCTCTCGACCCTGATGAAGGATGAGCAGAGCGAGTTGCTATCGCTGGAAGATGATTTGGGCAGACGGGTGGTGGGTCAGGCCGCCGCGCTGAATGCCATTGCGCAGCGCCTGCGCGCGGCCAAAACCGGCTTGACCGCTGAGAATGGCCCCCAAGGCGTCTTCCTGCTTGCCGGCCCAAGCGGCACCGGAAAAACTGAAACCGCGTTGGCGCTGGCCGACTGTCTGTATGGCGGTGAAAAGTCACTGATTACCCTCAACCTCTCTGAATATCAGGAGCCGCACACGGTTTCCCAGCTCAAAGGCTCCCCGCCGGGATACGTCGGCTATGGTCAGGGGGGCATTCTCACTGAAGCGGTACGCAAGCGTCCCTACAGCGTCGTGCTGCTCGACGAGGTCGAAAAAGCGCACCGTGATGTGATGAATCTCTTCTATCAGGTCTTTGACCGGGGCTTTATGCGTGACGGCGAAGGGCGCGAGATCGATTTCCGCCATACCGTCATTCTGATGACCTCCAACCTCGGCGGCGATCACATCATGCAACTGTTGGAGGAGCAGCCAGCGGCCACAGAGTCCGATCTCCACGAGCTAGTGCGGCCGCTGCTGCGCGATCACTTCCAGCCTGCGCTGTTGGCACGTTTCCAGACGGTACTCTACCGCCCGCTCAACGAAAGTGCCTTGCGCACCATCGTGGAGATGAAACTCGAGAAGGTCACTGGCCGCCTGACACGCCACTACGGCATCCGGAGCCAGATTGAAGAGAGCCTGTACGATGCCCTGACCGCCGCTTGTCTGCTGCCAGACACTGGCGCGCGCAATATTGATAGCCTGCTCAACCAACAGATCCTGCCAGTACTGAGCCAGCAACTGCTGGCGCATCTGGCCGCGGGGCAGCAACCACACACTCTGACCCTTGGCTGGCACGAGGAGGAGGGCGTGGTGCTGGACTTGGGCGAGCAGAGCCATCTGAATGGAAGCAACAAGGAGTGACCATGAACGAGAAGCCGATCAGTTTTAGCCATAACTGTCATCTGCTTGCCGTACGCGACAGCCCGGCCGAACTGGATGTCCTGGCCTTTGAGGGACAAGAGCATCTCAGTAAGCCGTTCAGTTATCGCATTGAGTTTACCAGCCCTGATCATGGCATCACCCGTAACACAATGCTGATGAAGTCAGCCTCCCTGACGCTCCAGGCCCCCGTGGCGCAGGGGCTTGGCATCACGCTTCAGCAGCCAGTTCGGGTGGTGCAGGGGGTAGTGACGGCGTTCGAGCGTTTCAGCACCTCGAAAGATCAGACGCACTATGCCCTGACACTCCAACCCCGGCTGGCCCTGCTTGATCGCTCGCGCCAGAACGCCATTTACCAGGATATGTCGGTACCGCAAATTGTGGAGAGCATCCTGCGTGAGCGGCACAACATGCGCGGACAGGATTTCCTGTTCTCATTGACGCGCGAATACCCACGCCGCGAGCAGGTGATGCAGTATGGCGAGGATGACCTGCACTTCATTACCCGCCTGTTGGGGGAGGTGGGGATCTGGTTCCGCTTTACCACCGATACCCGCCTGCATATCGACGTAGTGGAGTTTTATGACAGCCAGCAGGGGTATCAGCCTGCGCTGACGCTGCCCTCGGTGCCGCCCTCCGGGCAGCATGACCGGGGCGTGGAGGCGGTCTGGGAGATGAAAAGCCACCATCAGGTGGTACAAAAGCAGGTGAGTACCCATGACTATAACTACCGTCAGGCGACAGAGGAGATGAACGCCCGGGCGGAGGCCCCCGGGGATGACGTGACCACCTACGGCGAAGCCTACCACTGGGCAGATAACTACCTGACGGCAGGAGCAACCTCCACACCAGAGAGCGGTGCTTTCTATGCCCGCCTGCGGCATGAGCGCTACCTGAACAATCAGACCCAACTGAGCGGCGTGACAAGTTACGTGACGCTGTCACCCGGACAGGTATTAAAGGTGGCTGGCGGCCATGAAGTCGCCGATGTTTTCAGCCAGGGCGTACTCATCACCGGCGTGATCCGCTCTGCGCGGCGGGATAGGGAGTTGCTGATCCATTTTGACGCCATGCCTGCAACCGCTGACTACGGCTTCCGGCCCGAGCCGGGCGCGCGTCCGGTCATGGCGGGCACTTTGCCCGCGCGCGTCACCAGTACCACAGAAAATGATCTCTATGGCCACATCGATAAAGCGGGCCGCTACCGTGTCAATATGCTGTTTGACCGGCACAGTTGGAAACGCGGCTTTGAGAGCCTGTGGGTACGCCAGTCACGCCCCTATGCTGGCAATACCTACGGCCTGCATCTGCCGCTACTGGCTGGCACCGAAGTCGCCATTGGTTTTGAGGATGGCAACCCGGATCGGCCCTACATCGCGGGTGTGTTGCATGACTCCGTTCACCCGGATCACGTCACTATCCGAAACTACAAGCGCAATGTACTGCGCACGCCAGCGAACAATAAAATCCGGTTGGATGATACGCGCGGTCAGGAGCACATCAAAATATCCACCGAGTACGGCGGCAAAAGTCAGCTGAATCTTGGGTACCTGGTAGACAGCGAAAAACAGCAGCGCGGGGAGGGATTTGAACTCCGAACAGACGCTTGGGGTGCCATCCGGGCCGAGAAAGGGCTGTTCATCAGCGCTGATGGGCAACCTGCTGCGCAGGGTAAGCAACTGGAGATGCAACCTGCGATCAGCTTACTGAAAGGCGCATTGAATCAGGTCACAGAGTGGGGAAGCATCGCTGAGACACACCATAACGTTTCGCCAGAAAGAGCCCCTCTTGGTAGGTTGGTACATAACGCCAGTCAGTTGAAAGGCGCGGCTTTACTCATGTCGGCACCGGAGGGCGCGGCTGTCGTCACCCCGGAAAGTACCTTGCTGCACAGCGGAAAAGGACTCTATCTGCAAAGTCTGGGCGAGGTAAACATCACCTCGTCGCAGCGTTACTCCGTGAATGCCAGCCAGGCCATCTCCATGCTGGCACATAAGGAGGGATTGCGGCTGGTATCAGCAAAAGGGCCGCTGGCAGTGGAGTCTCATGCAGATACGCTGACCCTCACCTCATTAAGTGATGTCACTCTCCAATCTACACAGGGGCACATACAGCTCACAGCCAAAAACGGTATCACGCTAGGTTGTGGCGGTGCCTATATTCGCTTAACGCCACAGGGTGAAATTGAAATTCATGGGCCGGGTCTATTAAGCCTGAAAGGACTACACCGATTGGCCGGCCCTGCCAGCAATAATTTCCCGCTACCGGATTTGCCGTCATCCATCTGTAAAGAGTGCATGAAACGCGCGCAACAGCGAGCGCAAGGCTTTGTTGTAAGAGGAGAGTAATAATGGGAAACAGTGCACTCTGGTTGGATAAGCTTCTTCGCGCCTGTCAGGAAATGACACTAGATTATATTGATATCATCATTGACCAGTGTGGCGTGGACTTCTCCGTTATTCCTGCCCTTAAGGGCTTCTCGGCTGAAATGATTTGGGGTTCTCTGTATGAGGGCTTGCCTGAAGATATATATCAAGAAGATGCACCTTTATTAATGCGTATTGAGCTTACAGAACAGCAACAAGTTCGTTGGCTTTATGAGTTGGCACACGAAACTTCACAACACGCGCCATTAATGGCAGTTGGCTCGTTCTGGCAATTTTCTCCGCTTAAGACATGGTTAAAAAATTGCGTAAAGGCCGAGCTAGAAGGGCGGGAAGGAATTTTCCGCTTCTGGGATGCTCGTGTTTTCCACTACTATTTTTCCACCATTCTGGATCAAAAAGAGCAGGATCAGTTGCAGCAGCCCGCAGCGTTTTGGAGTTGGATGAACAGAGATGGTGCCTTTGAATTTTTTGAAGGCAAAGGGCGCACTGTCGACGAAAATATGCCTCAACCGCATATCACCTTTAGTGATGCACAGTTTGAGAAAATGTTGTGCCTGAGTGATGCAAAGAGATTACTGAATGCCAACCCCTCATTAAAAGCATCCTTTCCAACCAAAGAGGACGCTTTTTCTGCATGTTGCCATGCCATGTTGGCAGCAACACGTGAAGGCATACTCTTCGAAGAGGCACGAGACACGTGGGTAATTAACCTGTTATCCCAAGATAAAGATTATGCAATCAAATAGAAGGTGGGTTCAGTGAGATTATTAAAAGTGAGTGTAATAGCATTGTCATTTTTACTGAGCGGTTGTGGTTCACTTGTTAAGCATATGGAAGGATGCTATCGGGAATATTATGAAGGAACAAGTAAGTCAATAGAATTAGGCTATTATGTATTTTTTTATATGGCTTGATGTGCCATTTTCTGCTGCTCTGGATACCTTGACGTTACCTATTGATGCTGTCTGTGTCGCAACAAATAATTAAGTAATAGGGAAAAGCATGAAGACAAAAATTTCAGGTGTGCTGTTCGTGGCACTCCTGCTAACTGGCTGTAGCCAGCACACCGTGCAGGCCGAAACGGGTGGCGGAGGTGGTGGAATAATTGAAGCCATCAACCATACCAAATGGGCAATTAACCACTTCAGCGTTAACGGTCAGTCAGGCATTGATGCAATTGGCCCCTTTGATGGCGGCGGAGGCGGCTGCTGCTATGGTGTGCCAGGGCGTTGGAAACCGGGAATGACGGTAAGAATTGATTGGGAGAGCGGTGAGGCCTCTACTGAAGGTTTCCCGGGCTTTGCGGATTCAGAAAAATATGAAGCTTGGTATGAAAAAATGAGTGCGAATAATCGCCAGCACAGTAAAACCGTACCTGTCCCTGACTATACCGGTCAGGAGGTTTGTGGCATTACCGTGCACTTCCTGCCGTGCGATGATGTCAAAGTAACAACAAGTTGTTTCACTTATGGTAGTCCCTCTTATCCCATCAAAGAAAAATTAAGGATGGAGGAGCCAAAGGTCTGCCCATAAGCATAAGAAGATTATTTTACGCTGCATCGTCATGCTAATAAACGCAAGCCTTAATTCGTCAGTTTAATTAAGATATTATTTAAATAACGCAATGAAAATAATCCGGACTTAAATATGAAAATAATTCTAAGTTGTATCTTGCTGGCCGTAATTTTATTGGCTGGCTGTAGCCAGCACACCGTGCATGCAGATACAGGCGGCGGTGGCGGAACGATCAGGGCCATTAACCACACCAAATGGGCGATTAACCACTTCAGCGTTAACGGCCAGTCAGGCATTGATGCCATTGGCCCCTTTGATGGCGGCGGAGGTGGCTGCTGCTATGGCGTGCCAGGGCGTTGGAAACCGGGGATGACGGTAAGAATTGATTGGGAAAGTGGTGAATTTTCTACTGAGGGTTTTCCGGGGTTTGCAGACAGAAAAAAATATTTAGCCTGGGTAACAGAGGTGAGTGCGAATAACCGCCAGCACAGTAAAACCGTACCTGTCCCAGATTATACCGGTCAAAAAATTTGTGGCATTACCGTGCATTTCCTGCCTTGTGATGATGTCAGAGTGACAACCAGTTGTTGGGCACCAAATCATGAAAGTTATCCGGTTAAATTGCCGCTTAAAATGGAGGAGCCAAAAGTATGCCCGAAAGGGTAAGAAGTTATTCATCATCGCGTCACTCTCTAATAAATTCACAGCGCAAAATATCAGTCTCATTGAATGAGTAGTAATTATCTAAATAAAAATTAAACAACCCGGACTTAAATATGAAAATAATTCTAAGTAGCACCTTGCTGGCCGTAATTTTACTGGCTGGCTGTAGCCAGCACACCGTGCACGCAGATACAGGCGGCGGTGGCGGAACGATCAGGGCCATTAATCACACCAAATGGGCGATTAACCACTTCAGCGTTAACGGCCAGTCAGGCATTGATGCCATTGGCCCCTTTGATGGCGGCGGAGGCGGCTGCTGCTATGGCGTACCTGGGCGTTGGCGGCCGGGAATGACGGTAAGAATTGATTGGGAAAGTGGTGAATTCTCAACTAAAGGTTTCCCTGGCTTTGCTGATTATGAAAAATACGAAGCTTGGTATAAAAAAATGAGTGCGAATAACCGCCAGCACAGTAAAACCGTACCTGTCCCAGATTATACCGGTGAGGAAGTCTGTGGTATCACCGTGCATTTCCTGCCTTGTGATGATGTCAGAGTGACAACCAGTTGTTGGGCACCAAATCATGAAAGTTATCCGGTTAAATTGCCGCTTAAAATGGAGGAGCCAAAAGTATGTCCGAAATGATGCATCAATCAGTTTGGTATCCACCCGCGTTTCCTGTTGAAGGCCGATTACCCTCCTATGCGGATCTGGTCGGGAAAAACTGCCATCAGCAAGAGAGCCAGGAGCGCAATTATCGTAATGAGCTGTGTGAGCGTCAGGGGCGTATTGTGGAGCCTCCATGCTGCAAAACACTGCATATCAGTTTATTCTTTGATGGAACCGGGAATAATTTAAATAACGATCTCTACCGCTCAGAACCCAAACACCCCACCAATATTGCCAGACTATTCAGGTCTACCATTGGTAGCGGCTCTGCGGGCGGGGTTGTTGGCGGTGAAGAGCTATTTGATCAAAGCGATATGGTTTTAGGGAAATATTTTAAATACTATATTCCTGGTGTGGGTGCCCCTTTCCCGGAAATTAATGATCTGGACTACTCCACTTATGGGTTGGCATTTGCCGATAGGGGCGAGGATCGTATCAATTGGGCACTGCTGCGTATTGTAGATGCATTGCAATTTTCCCTGAAAAGAAAATGGATAAGCAATAGTAAAAGTCGCGATTCAATAAAAAGAATGGGCACCTCCAAAGCATCCTTTGGTCTGATGGGCAGTTACAACCGGCATGAAGAGTTTACCAACCAGTTAAGAAATCTAAATAAAGACTCCGCGTTAAAAATTGCCCTGACACAGTCGGAGCCGGGGAAGTCAAGATTGCTGGGTATCAAGCTCTATATCTATGGATTTTCACGGGGGGCGGCAGCGGCCCGCGCCTTTGTCACATGGTTGAGTGAGTTATTACCCCAACCTGAAAATGGCGGCAAAGCGGAGCAGTGCTTGTAGGTCGATGATGTCAAAATCCCACTAAGTATAGAGTTTCTTGGCCTGCTGGAGACGGTGGCCTCAGTTGGGGTGCCGCATATCGCACCAATAGCGGAAGGGCATATGGCCTGGGCAGATGGAAACCAGGCGTTACCGGATGAGCATACCTATGGCGGCTTGATTAAACACTGCGTGCATCTGGTCTCTGCCCATGAGCAGCGACTCTGTTTTCCATTGGACTCCATTCGCCGCAGCAATGGCCAATATCCAGCCAATAGCATAGAAGTTATCTATCCGGGGATGCATTCAGATATTGGCGGGGGATATCCACCAGGGGATCAGGGCAAAGCCATTTATTTAGATAAAAGCGATAGCCAACTGCTTTCACAAATTACTCTGCATGATATGTATTGTCAGGCTTTTAATTCAGGAGCACCATTTAAGGTGCCAGATGAAGCTTTACCGGATAATTTAAGTAAGGATGAATGGCGAAAATTTCCATTGGATGTTTTAAGGGAATATGCAATTAATGCCACCCTTATTAATCGCTTTAACGCATGGCGTGAGCTGACCTTAAAGCAGCCAAAAGATACAACGCCTGTTACAGAGCAACAGGCCTCGGAGTATCGCCCACTCCGATCTGGCCTCACGCTGGAGAAGGAGCTTGAAAATCAGCTGGCATGGATCACCGCCTGGCGAATTGATCGCTATGCGAAATCCACCCTGCTGAAAATGCCCTTCTATAAAAATGCCACAAACGATCACGACGATCCTGCGAAATTGGACACATCTAAAGTCCGACGTGAACTTGATCAGGGTGCGGTCAGAGCACGGCGTGAGAATGCGCTGGCAAGTATGTCTGCGGAGGAGGCGAAAGAGGCCGTGCTGGAACCCGGAGTGAAAGACTTTGATCCGGATCTCGCCAAGACCCAGCTCCTTCAGGCAGCACATGAATTTGGCGAAGATTATAGAAACGTCTCCCGTAAGCCCACCAGCTTCCCACAGATTATATTTGAGAATATTCCTCAGCATGCAATTTATTTATTGAACAGCGACGATGAGCCTAAAGAGTACTACCAAATGAAAGCAGCGGGCGATGAAAAGGTATCCATCCTTTTTCCCGCCCAAGGGGAGGCCAGTAATGCAGACACGCCTGCGGGACTGGTCAGGGCGCTTTTTGATGATCAGGTGCATGATTCCCGAGCCTGGTTTATGCACTACTCCTTCGGTTGTCGTGAGCCATTTGGCAGTTACTTCCGCTACCGCATGGTCTATTTCGGGAGCGAATGTAATAAGGCACTGTCGCCATTGACCATAGCCGGCAATGTTGTGGGCGCAGCGACATTGGTGGGGGGCGTCATATTCAGCTTCAAACAGAAAGGGAATGCCGAGAAACTGGCAGGTCTGGTAGGCACTGTTGGCGCGTATACGTTGGAGGTTAAGGCCATGGACTATATCACGGGCCAATCTATCCCTCAAACGCCTGATGCCGCACAGCTGACCGCATTTACCACCAAACCCGGCCTGTTGATGGCAACAGAGACCGCCAAAGTCAATGAGCTGAAATTGGCCAGGGCAAAAGCCGTGATCCGCGCAATAAATAAAACATCACTTGAGATGAGCCATACCTGAATAGGAAGAGAGGATGAAACAGATAATTCGTCAGGGCGATACGTTGCGGGAGTATGGCGGCAAAGTATTGGAAGGACACGCCCTCTGTTTTGGTAAAGGAGTCGCGGTTAAAGGTGATGCCGTTAAATGCTATGAGCATGGCATGACCACCATTATTGAAGGCAGTGCGTTGTCTGAAATTGATGGTAAGCCTATTGCCTTGCATGGGCACCGCTGCGCCTGTGGGTGCACATTGGTGAGTTCGCTCGCTGACTGTGGAGTTGAACAGTGAGACCGCTGCCTAAATTCCCACACTGGCGAACGGCAACGCCCCCGGACGCCAAAAAGTGGCTTACAAGCGGGGCAGTGCTAAATCTGCTGGCAGGGGGCGGCACTACGTTACTCCAAAAAGGGGTAAAGGATGGCGGCATGATTTTTGCTGCCATGCTCTTCACGTTGGCGATCACCGGCACACTGTGGTTATGCCGCCTGATTTATTACCGGGTGTCGGTGCATCACTGCATCGTCTGGGACAGTGAAGTAGAGCGTGAATGCAATATCTGGTGGGAGAAACATCAGAGTTTGTTGGCTTTCAATGAAATATGTCTGATGGGGCCGTCGGGGTGCCATGCGCTCGACTGGATACGGTTATTACGCCGCGAGCAGCGGACGCCCGCTGTCAGGCAGGAGGCCGGTGGTAGAACCTTACGCCTTGCGCGCACATTTTCTGCGGATGTGTCTGAGCGCGAGCAGCAACTGGCTTACGCACTGGTTCTGCAATGGCAAAAGGAGCACCAGGGGCCGGTTCCTCCCTTGGCCGGTTGTTTCTGGCTCGGCAGTGATGATGCCTGGCGGGTATTTTGCTCACAGATGAGCATCTCCTTTCCAGACGCCCTATTGCCTGCCTCTGCAGAGCCTTGGCAGGGGGAGGCCACGCTCTCCCGCATTGCTGCATCATTGCGTGCTGATGAGCAGCAGCACTTTCTGGTGGCTGGATGTCGTTCATGCCCCCCAGCACATGATAGCGCGTTGCCTGCCGGTGAGTCCGCGGTGCTTTGGCTTATCGGCGCGAAGGGGGATGTCGTCATGCCCCGCGGCGAGGTCTTTGATGCTTCGGCCAATGAAGCGCTCAAGGAGGTGTGTGAACGTGCCGTCAAGCAAAGCGGCCTTGAAGTTGCACCGGATGACTGTCTTCTGTTTGCCCATGCTCATCTGCCTGCACTGGCTGGCTGTAGCTGGAATATCAACCAACATCATCAGGACAACTATTGGGGCGAGGTGGGTGATATGGAGCCATTGGTGGTTATTTCATTGGCAGCAATATTGGCCCGGCAGCAGAACCAGCCATGTGGCTGGATAGCCCCTGATCCTCAACATACTTTTGCACTTGGAATTGTTAAGCCTCATGGAAAAGGATAAACCCAACGCACCACGTCCAAGCATCTCTATAACCCCCACGGGGATGCTCGTTATCACCGTACTCACTCTATTCATATTAATTGCTGGGCTGTTGTATTGGCTTTTTGCCGAACACGCCACCACTGACTGGTCCGTTATTCGTTCACTGTTAATCGTGTGCGCGATTAGCTGGATTGCGCTGGCATGTTTATCGATGCTGATTTTTATAGCCAATCAATTATGGATAAGGAATCGTGTCAAAAGAGGTGCAAATAGCGCGGGTGAAACATCAGAAATAAAGCGTACCCAAGCCCAGCCAACGCTGAATTATAGTATTGCCACTTACCTACGTAAGCGTTACCGGACAGGTTGGCGCAGGAAAGTTCGGATCTTGCTGATTACCGGCGATGATAACGCCATTACGCTGCTGCTACCGGATTTGCGTGCCAAACAATGGCTAGAGGGGCGCCGTACCGTCCTGATCTATGGCGGTACGCTGGCGGGTGACGTGGAGGTGGAAAAATATGCGGCTCTGCGCAAGTTACGTCGGGGCCGTCCATTGGATGGAATTGTGCGCGTGCTTGGTGAGGAGCAGATCCTGACGCCGCAACTGAGTGACGGCGATTTACGTGGGTTGGAGAAAATTGGCGAAGTGTTGCACTACCAACCGCCTGTCTATCTATGGCAGCTGTGCGCCAGCGTCTGGCCGCAGGCGGAGCGAGTGCAGCAAGCCGTGGGGGCGACGTGGCCGGTTCGGGCAACGCCGGGCGACATAGAAAAACAACTTCGCACATTGCTGCCGTCGTTGCGCGCGCAGGGACTGGCACAAGTTGCTGAACATCTTGCCCACGATTTTTTGTTGCGCCTTGCCCAGCAGCTTGAACAGGGCGGGATTGAGGGTTGGAAAAACCATCTGGCACCCTGGCTATATGTGTCACAGCAGCGTGTTCCGTTGCGCGGCCTGATGTTCAGTCTGGCAGAGCCAGTGCCACTGCCGGAACAAGTGGAGAGGGCAGTGGCACCGGCTGTGCCCTCCTCGTCGCACGCCCTGGCGCTCCCTCTCTCCTGGCAAGGGGTAATTGATGACTGCGCCCGCCTTCGTGGCCGCCGGGTGGGCATGGCATGGGAAAGGGCCTGTGCAACGGCGATGATGGTGGCAATGGGGGTAGGGTGCGCTGGCTTGCTGATCTCGTTTATGGCGAACCGGGCACAGATTGTCTCGGTGGCCGATAAAACCCAGGCACTGATAACGCAGCGGGCAGTCACCGATGGGCAGCTTACGGCCCTGCACGCATTACGCAATGATGCCGGCCGGCTGCAACATCAGCTCCAGCACGGCGCGCCTTGGTATCAGCGTTTTGGCCTGAATCATAATCAGGCACTCTTGAACGCCATGCTGCCTTGGTATGGCGTGCTGAATAACCGTTTAATACGGGATCCCGCAGAGAAGGCGTTAAGGCAGAGGCTGACTAAGCTGGCAAACCTGCCGCCCGAAAGTCCGTTGCGTGCGGAACTGGCCAAGCCGGGTTACGACCAGTTGAAGGCATGGCTGATGATGTCACGCCCGGATAAAGTGGATGCGGCGTTTTATGTGCAAACCATGCAATCCGTACAGCCGACTTATCCAGGGATCTCGACCGCCTTATGGCAGAGCCTGTCACCGGATCTCTGGGCTTTCTCGATTACGGAACTCTCCCACCAGCCGCAGTGGAAAATTACGCCAGACATGGCGCTGGTCTTGCACGTTCGCCAGATACTGCTGCAACAGATTGGCCGCCGTAACGCAGAAAGTACGCTGTACGAAAACATGCTCAAATCGGTGCGGCGCAATTTCGCGGATGTCACGTTGGATGACATGACCAACGGAACGGACGCCCGGCGGCTATTTGCCACCAATGAGATCATTCCGGGGATGTTCACCCGTCAGGCATGGGAGGGTGAAATTGAACAGGCGATTGAAAAAGCAGCTAACTCACGGCGTGATGAAATTGATTGGGTGCTGAGTGACAGTAAGCAACGCCTCTCCTCGGAGGTCTCGCCGGAAGCGCTGAAGGCACGGCTTAGGGAGCGCTACTTCACTGACTTTGCCGGAAGCTGGCTCAACTTCCTGAATAATTTGCGCTGGAATCCAGCCAATAATATTGCCGATGTCACAGACCAGCTGACATTGATGAGCGATGTGCGCCAATCCCCCCTGATTGCTTTGATGAATACCCTGGCCTGGCAGGGACAGGCTGGGCAAAAAAACGCGAAATTGGCGGAGTCTGTCATCAAATCGGCAAAAGAGTTGATACAGGGCAGTGATAAGCCGGTTATCGACCAGAGCGTTGCAGGGCCAGCCGGGCCGCTGGATGAGACATTTGGCCCACTGCTGACTCTGATGGGCAAAAACAAAGCCGAGAGCGTAATGTCAGCGGACAGCAGCCTGAGTTTGCAGACCTACCTGACGCGGATTACCCGCGTCAGGCTGCGCCTGCAACAGGTCGCCAATGCACCAGACCCCCAGGAGATGATGCAGACCCTGGCGCAGACGGTATTCCATGGAAAAAGCGTTGACCTGACTGACACCCAGCAGTACGGCAGCCTGATTGCCGCCAGCCTTGGTGAAGAGTGGAACGGATTTGGGCAGACGATGTTTGTACAACCGCTGACGCAAGCGTGGGAAACGGTGCTGCAACCCTCTGCCGCCAGCCTCAATGACACATGGCATCGGGCGATTGTGAATCATTGGCAGACGGCGTTTGAGGGCCGCTATCCCTTTGCGGTCAGCAAAAGCGAAGCCTCATTGCCGATGCTGGCGGAATTTATTCGCAAGGATACCGGGCGCATAGAGCGTTTTCTGGCGCAGGAGCTGGGAGGCATTTTGCATAAAGAGGGCAGCCAATGGGTGCCAGACAGCGCCCATAGTCAGGGGTTGACCTTTAATCCCGCGTTTCTCAGTGCGATTAACCAATTGAGTAAGTTATCGGACATTCTGTTCACCGATGGCAATCAAGGCATCAGCTTCGAGCTTCAGGCGCGGCCTGCGGCAAATGTCGTGGAAACGGAGCTGACCATCGACGGGCAGAAATTACACTACTTTAACCAAATGGCCGACTGGCAGACTTTCCGCTGGCCAGGAAATACCTATAAACCCGGCACTATGCTGACCTGGACACCCCTGGATGCTGGCGCGAAATTATTGGGGGATTATACCGGTACTTGGGGTTTTATTCGTTGGTTGGAGTCAGGCAAACGCCAGCCGCTGGATAACAGCCAGTGGATGATGAATTTTATTACGCCAGAGGGGGAGACCCTGCAATGGGTATTACGTTCGCAATTGGAAAACGGCCCGCTGGCGCTATTGCAGCTTCGCAAATTCACTCTGCCAGCAGAGATTTTCACTATTGCCATGGAGAGCGATTTGCAGTTGCCGGAAGATAATATGGAAAGTAACAAGCAAGAGGGAGAAGAGTAATGGTGTCATTACAAAATTTAATTATTGCCTGTCAGAAAGATAAAGGGCAATTAATACAGCAGGCCATCACCCAGTGTGAAAAATGGGAGCGTTGGCTTATGCCTGTGAGTGTTCATTATCCTACCGGGGAAGATCCTGCCTATCAGGATGACTTTCAACGTATCCGCGAAGAGTTAAATAAACTGACGGGTACTGATGCCGGGCTAATTTGTACCCTGGCTGAGAAACTGCTGACCGGCGTAAGTAAAGATCTGCGAGTCGCCACGTTTTATGTATGGGGACGCCTACATCAGGAGGGCGAGGCCGGGTTGGCGGAAGGGTTGACGCTGCTGGCGAGCCTGCTACAGCGCTTTACGGTACAGCTGCATCCGCAACGCGAGCGTAGCCGCAAAGCGGCATTGGAATGGCTGTGCAGTGACCGCATCCTCAATAGCCTGTCGCTGCACAGTGACGCCAATCTCGCCACGCTGCAACGTATCACCGGCGCGCTGTTACTGATTGAGCAGGTTATGCAGTCGCTGCCACCCGAGGAGCGTCCCCAGTTCTCTGCCCTTTATCAGGCGTTGGAAACCCGGCAGTTACCGCGCGGCAGCCTGAGTAATCCCGTATCAGACGCTGCGAAAGAGGCGCAGTCCTCTACGGCGTTGGCCGATTTTACCCCGGTCGCCTCAACCGTAGACTCCGCAGGCGCACTGCTCAATCAGGTCAGGATGCTGGCGAAGTATCTCCAGGAGCAGCAAGATGGCTGGCTGGCGGCACACCATCTGGTCAAAAGCGTCCGCTGGGATACCTTGACGTCGCTTCCGCGGCTCAATGCCAGTGAATTGACGCATATCCTGCCACCCAAAATCGAGCACCGCGCCCATCTCAAGCGCCTCTATCTGGAGCGCAACTGGGCAGAGTTGCTGGTACAGGCGGACAGCTTTTTTGCCCAAGGAAGAAACCACCTGTGGCTGGACGTGCAGTGGTATCTCTGGCAGGCGCTGATTGGCATGGATAACAACCGTGTGCGGGCCGACATTATTTGCAGGGATATGAAAGGGTTACTTACCCGTCTGCCCGGTCTGGAGGAGCGGCTGTTCAATGACGGATCGCCTTTTGCCGACGAGGTGACGCAGCACTGGATCCACGAGCACGTCCTGAATGACATGCCCCTCTGGAAAGATGAGCCGGCAATGGCAGCGCTGCCCGCCGCGGATGAGATCCTTGGCCTTGAACCGGAGATGCTGGCGATGGCGGACAGCGATGGCATTGAGGCCGCGCTCAGCTGGCTCCAGTCGCGACCGGGCATGACATCGCCCCGCCATCAATGGCTAATGCGCCTGCTGATGGCCCGCGTGGCGGAGCAGCATGGCAAACATGAGATGGCATTGCATCTGCTGGGGGATCTCGATACGGCCGCGCACTCCCTGACCCTCTATCACTGGACGCCGGATCTGATATTTGAGATCAAAGCCCGCCGCCTGAAATTATTGCGCTTGAAAGCCAGCCGCAATGACGCGGAGAAAATCCATCTACAACCAGAGATGGATACGCTGCTGGCTGGCCTGATTGCGCTTGATCCAGCACGTGCGGCCATATTGTGTGGATAACGCTCCCATTTCGTAACGCCTTTTTTATCTCCTCAGCGTCTCAAGATTTTTATATAAAAGGAAAGTGGCAGGGTTGAACCCCCGTTATTGAATATAGCCATTTGCAATAAGCGCCTTTTAATAAGGGAGGCAGTTAAGAAATAGGGCGTTATAAGCTGGCCCTATTTTTTACCTGTCCCATTCTTTGACCATTACATATTAATTATTGAATATCTATGGATGACTTAACGCTGCGTTATTATGACGCCGAAATGCGCTACCTGCTTGAGGCAGGAGAAGAGTTTGCCCACGCCCACCCGGACAGAGCGGCCATGTTGAATCTGGATAAGGCGAGTGCCCGCGATCCCTACGTGGAGCGACTGTTGGAGGGCTTTGCATTTTTAATGGGGCGGCTTCGTGAAAAGCTTGATGATGACCTGCCGGAATTGACCGAAGGATTGGTCAGTTTGCTGTGGCCACACTATTTACGCACCATTCCTTCAATGTCAGTGGTGGCATTCACACCAGATTGGCAACAGATGAAAGAGCCGATGCACATTGAGAAGGGGTTCGAAGTGTTGTCACGGCCAGTCGGGGAGAAGGGCACCCGCTGCCGTTATACCACTACCCGGGAGGTGAATGTGTTGCCGCTGGCCCTTGACCGGGCCAGGCTCACCACTGACGGCGATGGCCGCTCTGTGGTGAACTTGCGGTTTGTTTGCAGTCCCCTGGCTGACTGGAGCCGCATTGATCTGAGCCACCTGCCGCTCTATTTCAATGCGGATGCGCCGCTGGCCTGCGCCATGCATGAGGCACTCGTGATGAATGTTGCCCGGCTCTGGCTGCGTCTGCCGGGCATCCCGGATCGCCAACCCCTGGAGGGGTACTTCACCGCCTTGGGTTTTAGTGAAGATGACCATCTCTGGCCAAAAGATACCGGCAATTTCAGCGGCTATCAGTTGTTGCTGGAGTATTTCACCTTCCGCGAGAAATTTATGTTTACGGGCTTTCGCGGGCTTGAGCGGGTGGAGCTGCCGCCAGCATTGCCATGGTTTGAAATTGACATCGTGCTGACGAAACGCTGGGAACACGATTTCACCTTCAGCGAAAAGCAGCTGCAACTCAACTGTACGCCGGTGATTAACCTTTTTTCACTGGAGTCAGATCCGCTGACGCTTGACTCACTACAGACGGAATATCTGCTACGCCCAATGCGCATACAGGATGGGCATACTGAGATTTACTCTGTGGACTCGGTGATCTCATCCGGCAACCACGCCTATGTGCCTTTCTCCAGTTTCCGCCATAAGGGCGGCATGATGCGCCATGAGGCACCAGAGTACTACTACCACACCCGGGTGCGCCGTGGGCCATCCGGGCTGCACGATACCTGGCTCATCCTCGGCGGTGAGGCGTTTGACTCCCACAGCGTGCCGGAACGGGAGAGCCTCTCCCTGACGCTGACCGGCACCAACGGGCAGCTCCCCCGACGGGCGCTGCAAAGCACGGTGCTGGATACGTTGATGAAAACCACCGAGGCCCAGATTTGGGTGCGCAATCTCTGCCCGCCCACCTTGCCGTGCTATCCGCCCGATCGCGATCGCTTCCACTGGCGGGTATTGAGCCACCTGGGGGCAGGCTTCCTGTCACTGTTGGATAACGCGGACGTACTGCGTGGTACGTTGGCGCTGTATGAGTGGAGTGACAGTGAGATGAACCGCCGCCGGCTGGAGGCGATTCTGGACGTTCGGCACAGTGAAATTGAACGCTTTGAGCAGGGATACCTACTGCGTGGGGTGCAGATAGAGGTGACCCTCGATAGCCATGGCTTTGCCGGTACTGGTGACATCTGCCTGTTTGGTGAAATGCTCAGCCGCTTCTTTGCCCTCTATACGGATATCCACCTGTTTAATAAGTTGATCTTTATCATTCAACCCACCGGAGAGCGCCTCGAATGGGCAGAGAAGCACAACCGCCGTATCCCCGGCTGACCCCTCGGCTTGAGGCAGAACTGGCGCGAATCAATTTCTATCGGCTCTGCCAAATTCTGGAAAAACAGCATCGGCAGCGGCCGCCGTTGGGTAGCACCCCCCATCCCAGCGATGATCCTGTGCGCTTTTCGCCACATCCGGGCATGGGTTTCCCCATCAGCGAATTGAAAGCGGTGGAGTACAGCGAGGGCAATGCTACGCCCCCGGTTATCCGCACCACCTTTATGGGGATGTATGGCGTAGACTCCCCTCTGCCCACCCTGTATCTCGACGACATTAGCCAGCGGCGGGAGGGGCACGAGGCGCTACAGGCCTTTCTGGATATTTTTAACCATCGCATTTTGACGCAGTTCTATCGCATCTGGCGTAAATACTCCTACCCGGTGACCTTTCAGGCCGGCGGTGGGGATGCGCTTTCACAATCGCTGCTGGGGTTGGCGGGACTGGGGATACCCGGAACAGAGAAGCACGTCGCCGCGCCGCTCTCCCGCTTTTTGGCCCTGCTGGGGCCACTGCACCTGCCAGGAAGAACGGAGGGGGGCATCAGGGCGGTGGTACAACTTCTGGCGCCGCAGACCGAAGTGACGGTCAGCCCACACTCCCTGCGACGCGTGCCGATCGCGCAGCCGCTGGGGTTTACCGAGGAGGGCATAGTGCTGGACGGCAATACCCCCCTCGGCGATGAGATGATGGACGCCAACAGCCAGTTGCTGATTGCCCTGCATACCGAGAGTGAGCAGGAGGCGAAAGCCTGGATGCCTGATGGGCAACTCTTTCAGGATTTGGTGGCGATGCTGCGGGTCTATCTGGGCTGGCGCTATATCGCCAACATTACCTTGACGGTCAGCACCCATCTGCTGCCCCCACCGCAACTGGGCACAGAGAACCTCTGGCTGGGGCTGGGGGGCGTGCTTGGCATGGAGGCACAACATACCCCAGCCGATCTTCCCTCGCGCGTTACCTTCGAACTTGGGCATTACCACGGCTTGGCGCCGGCAACATCAACAAAAGGAATTCGACGTGTTACCTATCAGTTCGCTTAAAACCACTTACTGTCTGCTCCCTGCATTGATCCTTGGCCTGACGGGCTGTGGCCTGACACAGAGTGTCACACAGGGCACAACCTCGACAGTGAAGTCTATTTTTTATAAGAAGATCATCACGCTGCATCTGGATTTCACGGCCCGTGAGGCGTTGAATACCGACAGTACCGAGAATAACTCCCTCTCTGAACCTGTGATGGTGCGGGTCTACCAGCTCCAGGATCGTAAGACTTTCGATAAGGCCCTCTATCAACAGCTGTTGAACGAAGGGGACACCGTACTGGGCAGCGACCTGTTGGCGCGCCGCGATGTGGTGCTGAAACCGGGTGGGGATGTGCTGCTGGACATGCCGATGGAGCCGGGAACAACATTTGTCGCGATTGTTGGGTTATTCCGCCATCCGGATATGGCCACCAACAGCTGGAAACAGGTGCTCACACTGGATGAACTGGATCCCGATAAGCCACGCGTCATTGAGGCCGGGCATAACAGCCTGACGCTTCGGGCGGAGGCGCAGCGATGACCAGTTATCATGCGCCTTCACTCTATGAGATGCTCTACGGTAACTTCGCGGGTGGCCTGAATCTGGAGGCGGTCAGTGAGCAGGAGCAGGTCATCCTGTCGGTGTTGGACAACATGCAGCGCATCCTGAATACCCGTGCGGGCAGCATCAAGCACCTGCCGGATTATGGCCTGCCGGATATGACCAAAATCCTCCAGGGGATGCCGGGTAGCGCCCATCAGTTGATGGATGTCCTAGCCACCACGCTGCTGAAATATGAGCCGCGCCTGAAGGGCCTGAACGTTCTCCTGCTGGAGCAAGCCATACCGGGCGAGCTGATCTATGCCATTGACGCCGAGTTGAAGGGCGTGGGTCTGGTGCGCTATGGCACGGAGTTCATCCCAGAGGGCCGGGTACTGCTGCGTCATTTGAAGCAGCAGCACTTTATCCAGTCGGGTGCAAGGTGGTAACCGACCCCGCAACATCGCCAATAAAAAAGCCCCGCTTAGCGGGGCTTTTTTATTGGGCCGGGGAGAGGCTTAGCCGTTGATTACCACGCCGCCGTTGACATGGAGGGTCTGGCCGCTGACGTAGGAGGAGTCCTTGCATGCCAGATAGACATAGGCCGCCGCCAGTTCAGAGGGCTGGCCGGGGCGCTTCATCGGCGTCTCGGCACCAAACTGGGAGACATGCTCCTCGTCAAAGGTCGACGGGATCAGCGGCGTCCAGATGGGGCCGGGCGCCACCGAGTTAACGCGGATACCGCGCTCAACCAGGTTGGTCGAGAGGGAGCGGGTGAAGGCGGTGATCGCTCCTTTGGTAGAGGAGTAATCAATCAGCTTGGGGTTGCCGCGGAAGGCGGTAATGGAGCTGGTGTTGATAATGGCGCTGCCCTCTGGCAGATACTTGAGCGCCGCCTGTACCAGATAGACCATGGAGAAGAAGTTAGTGCGGAAGGTCTTTTCCAGTTGCTCTGCGCTAATCTCTTCCGGCCGCTCTTTGGGATGCTGTTCACCGGCAATGTTCACCAGCACGTCCAGCTTGCCGAAGGCCTGCACCGTCTTCTCCACGGACTCCACGGCAAACGCCTGATCGCCCAAATCGCCGCGGATCAGTAACGGCTCAGGGCCATACTTCGCCGCCAGTCGCTGGGTCTCTTTGGCATCCTCATCCTCTTCCAGATAGACAATCGCCACTTGCGCGCCCTCTTTGGCGTAGGCGATGGTCACCGCCCGGCCAATGCCGCTGTCGCCGCCGGTGACCAGCGCCACCTTGTCTTTCAGCTTATCGCCGGCACGGTAGTCGGCGTCATCATACAGCGGCTGTGGATCCATCGGCGCTTCGCGGCCGGGTTGCTCATCCTGATGCTGTTTGGGCAGGGTCTGTTCGCTCATATCTCCTCCTTACTGAGTGAAAAGGGGAAGCGTGGCTTCCCCGATAGTCATAGGGTCATGCCGGGACGCTGGCCGCCTTGGCGCTGCGTGACCAGACGCGGTGCTCCTCCATGGCGTCCAGGAAGGCCTGCAACAGCGCACTCTCCGCTTTATCCTCCTCAATGATCCCCTCTTCAGGCTGCGCGTCATCAATGCCGAGCAGCGGCTTGATGCGGCGGGCGTCGCCACTCAGGCCGATCACTTTCAGGTGCTTGTATGCTTCCAACAGGAAGTGGCGGGCATCGCCATCCAACAGCAGTGAGTCAATGTTGCCGTTCGGCACCAGCACGGCGTCCACCGTGATGGAGGGGGTGTTGCTGAAGGTGCCATCCACCGGGATGGAAGAGCCGTCATCCGCCAGCACCTGGCCGATATGGCGTGCCAGCAGCTTGGCGTGTACCCCTTCTGCCCGCAGCGCCTGCAACATCTCCAGCACGTCGGCGGCATGGGCACCGTCGCTTAGCAGTATCGCCACAATACGGCCTTTCAGCACGCCGTCACCGGTGGCATAGAGGCTTAGCGTCTCATCCTTGTCGAGGCCATTGACGTCATGGGGCTGGGGATAGTTCTGGCAGCTCTCCGGCAGGGTGAAGCCAAGGTTCTCGGCCACCTGTTGCGCCAGGTCGAGATCGACGCGGGCCAGCAGGTCAACCACCCGCTCACGGATATAGGCGCGGCCCACCTTGCTTAGCTCAAACGAGAAGGCACCGACAATGTGCTCCTGCTCAATCGGCGTCTGGCTCAGCCAGAACAGGCGCGGCTGCGAGTAGTAATCCTCAAAGGATTCGCTGCGCTCGCGCACCTTGTGCCCCTCAACGCGCTCATAGTGGCTCTCAAACCCGCCACCGGAGGCCGCCGGCGGCGTTTCGCGCGGCCAGTTGTTATTGATGGAGTTCGGCTCATAGTTGGCCGGGTTGGTGTCGATCTCCATCCGGTGCATGCCGTCGCGCTGGAAGTTGTGGTAGGGGCAGGTGGGGCGGTTGATCGGGATCTCATGGAAGTTCGGCCCGCCCAGACGGCTGATCTGGGTATCGAGATAGGAGAAGAGCCGCCCCTGCAACAGTGGGTCGTTGCTGAAATCGATGCCCGGCACCACATGGCCGGGGTGGTAGGCCACCTGCTCGGTCTCGGCGTGGAAGTTGTCCGGGTTGCGGTTCAGCACCATTTTGCCAATGATCTCGACCGGCACCAGCGCCTCGGGGATCAGCTTGGTGGCGTCCAGCAGGTCAAAGTCAAACTTGAACTCATCCTCTTCCGGGATCAGCTGCACGCCCAGTTCATACTCGGGGTAGTCGCCGGCTTCAATCGCTTCCCACAGGTCACGGCGGTGGAAATCGCTGTCTTTGCCAGCCAGTTTTTGCGCCTCATCCCACAACAGCGACGCCTTGCCCGCCAGCGGTTTCCAGTGGAAGCGCACAAAGGTTGAGATACCTTCCGCATTGATAAAGCGGAAGGTGTGGATGCCGAAGCCCTCCATGGTGCGGTAACTGCGCGGAATGCCGCGATCGGACATCGCCCAGAAAACGTTGTGTAGGGTTTCCGGTTGCAGCGACACGTAGTCCCAGAAGGAGTCATGGGCGCTGGCACCCTGCGGGATCTCGTTGTGCGGCTCAGGTTTTACCGCGTGGACGAAGTCCGGGAACTTATGGGCGTCCTGGATAAAGAACACCGGGGTGTTGTTGCCGACCAGGTCATAGATGCCCTCATCGGTATAGAACTTGGTGGCGAAGCCGCGGATGTCACGCACGGTATCGGCAGAGCCGCGCGAACCCTGCACCGTGGAGAAGCGCACGTAGACCGGCGTCTGTTTCTGCGGATCTTGCAGGAAAGCGGCCTTGGTGACGTGGGCCATTGATTTGTAGGGCTGGAAGTAGCCATGCGCCGCCGAGCCGCGCGCGTGGACGATGCGCTCCGGGATGCGCTCATGGTCGAAGTGGGTGATCTTCTCGCGCAGGATGAAATCTTCCAGCAGCGTTGGGCCACGCTTGCCAGCGCGCAGGGAGTTCTGGTCATTGGCAATTTTGGTGCCCTGATTGGTGGTCAGGGCCTGACCCGCGCCCTGTTTGCGGTGGGCCTCCAGCGCGTCCAGTTTCTCGTTATGGATATCCGCGCTTTTCATGCTGCCCGGTGCGGTCGGCTCTTTGCCGGGCGGTGTCGGGGCAGGCGAGGGGCGGTGCGAATCGTCAGCCGGGGCCAGATCACCCAGACCGGGCTTGGATTGGCGGCCATCGGTCGCCGGTGCCTGGTGTGAGGCGGTTTTCAGGGTTGTATGATGACCTTTGATTTTCGACATTGAACAATACTCCTTTCGGGCAGCTTTTTTGATTGAAGATCTTTGCCTTCAATGCGTGCGTGAGGTGATGCAATCACTAACTATAGGACACCCAGCTGACTTAACGCAGATTCTCGGACAAATCAGGCCATTAACCACCGGCTGGCAGCGGTTACGCTCAGTGGCGCGATACCGTGCCAATAAGTCTAGCGTGAATTAAGTCAAATTATCTGGTGGAAAAAGAGACAATGAAAAAATAAGGCACCATTTTTATTGTGGGTAAAGGAAATATCGCCAAGGGGCGACAAGTTAGAATAAGCGGCAAATGTGGCTGTTATTTAATCAAGTCAAGAGCGGGTAGGGTAAAATTAAACGAAATTCCCATGACAAAGTGTGTCACTATTAAGAATGTTCTAAAAAAATCGTTGGCTTAGCGTATTTGGTCTAATGTGCGCTATATTCCTGCATTGACTTTTGCTTGATGAAAACTTGAAATAAGCGCCGCGCAGGCCGGGCCTGCCGCTTATTTTTTTACCTTGCGTTATTTATTGGGGAAGACATGATTGCCAGTCGGGTTTTACGTGCATTACCACGCACCGCCTTGGTGTGCGGCGCAGCACTGTTCAGCATGAACAGTTTCGCAGACACCTCTCTCTTTACTGCCCTGGATGACCCATCCACCGCAAAAAAGACATTTGAAGGCAACGTGCAGGCCGGGTACAGCGCCCAGACCGGCAACACCAAAAACTCGGTGCTGAGTGCCGACACCACCATGACCTGGTTCCAGCCGGACACCGCCTACAGCCTGTGGGGCTCGGCGCGTAACGCCTCGTCCAACGATGAGCGCTCCTCTGAGAAGTACCAGGTAGGTGCGCGTACCCGCTACAACCTCTCCGCGGACAACTACCTGTTTGGTCAGGCGAGCTGGCTAAGCGATCGTTACAACGGCTACCGCTCCCGCTCCATCGGCACCCTCGGCTATGGCCGTCAGGTGCTCAACGGCCCGATCCACACCCTGCGTCTGGAAGTGGGCCCGGGCGTGCGCCATGACGAATACCAGCAGGGTGGCAACCAGACCCGTGCGCTGGCCTATGGCGCGCTGACCTATGACTACCAGCTCTCCGACAACGCCAAGTTCACCCAGGCACTCTCCGTGCTGGCGAACGATGAGACCACCCTCAACTCCGAAACGGCGCTGAATGTGGCGATCAACAAATCCTTCGCCCTGAAGCTGGCGTATAACGTCACCTACAACACCAAGCCGCCGTCCAGCGCGCCTGAGAAGACCGATACCACCACCACGATCTCACTGGTGTATAACCTGTAATAGGTTGCCCATGCGTAAAAACCGCTGGCCCTCCGCCGGCGGTTTTTTTATGGGCGTAGATCAGGTAGAGCGGCAATAAAAAAACCGGCGCATCGGCACCGGTTTTATGCTGCTAACCCGTTGGCTGGGCTGCATAATTAATTGTCGGCAGTCTGCCGGTGGAAAAGTTCGCGGAATACCGGATAGATATCCGCCTGCTCGCGAATATGTTGCATGGCAAAATTATCAAATTTGGCCTGCAACGCCTCATATTCCCGCCACAAGGTCTGGTGGGCGCGGCGGGTTATTTCGATATAGCTGTAATAACGCACCATCGGCAAGATCTTCTTCGCCAGCAACTCATGGCAAAGCGGCGAGTCATCCGCCCAGTTGTCCCCATCCGACGCTTGCGCCGCATAGATATTCCACTGGGCAGGGTCGTAGCGCTCCTTCACCACCTCATCCATCAGTTTCAGCGCGCTGGAGACAATGGTGCCGCCGGTCTCCTGCGAGTAGAAGAACTCCTGTTCATCCACCTCTTTCGCCTGGGTGTGGTGACGGATATAGACCACATCCACATTTTTGTAAGTCCGGCTCAGGAACAGATAGAGCAGGATGTAGAAGCGCTTGGCCATATCCTTGGTGGCCTGATCCATTGAGCCAGAGACATCCATCAGGCAGAACATCACCGCCTGGCTGGAGGGCTCGGGGCGCTTCTCGTAGTTCTTGTACCGCAAATCAAAGGTATCAATGAACGGTACGCGCTCAATCTTCTGGCGCAGCTCGGCAATCGCCTTGCGCAGTCGCTCCTCCTCCAGCAACTGCACCGGCTCCTGATTTTCCAGATCCGTCAGTTCGGACTCCAGATCCTTCAGCTCGCGGCGCTTGCCAGCGGTCATCGCCGTGCGGCGCGCCAACGAGTTCTGCAATGAGCGCACCACGCTGATGTTGGCTGGCACCCCGTTGGAGGTAAAGCCGGAGCGGTGGGTCTTGAACTCATTGAGCTGCTTGTACTGGTTCTTCTTCAGGTTGGGCAGTGCCAGATCCTCAAACAGCAGGTCGAGGTACTCGTCCTTAGAGATCTGGAACACAAACTCATCCTGACCCTCGCCATCCTGGCTGGCGTTGCCCTGACCGCTGCCGCTGCCGCCCCCGCCGCCTTGGGGGCGCTCGATACGGTCATTTTGCACGAAGTGGTCGTTCCCCGGGTGCACGCGGTGGCGGCGGCCACCGCGTCCCTGATGGAACATCGGTTCGTTGATATCATCTGTGGGGATAGAGACAGACTCCCCACTCTCCACGTCAGTCACCGACCGCTTGTTGATGGCCTCGGCAATCGACTGTTTGATCTGCGACTTATAGCGACGTAAAAAGCGCTGGCGGTTCACCATGCTTTTGTTCTTGCCGTTCAGCCGTCGGTCAATAAAGTATCCCATATCTCCCCCAAACGACGTTGCCACGCCCTCCATGATGAAGCGATAACTGCTTACGACGATTTTCTGACGCGCAGATACCATTCACACAGCAAACGAACCTGTTTGCGCGTATAACCTTTCTCCATCATTCTGTCGACAAAGTCATCGTGTTTTTTCTGCTCATCGGTCGAGGTCTTGGCATTGAATGAGATGACTGGCAGCAACTCCTCGGTATTGGAGAACATTTTCTTCTCGATTACCGTGCGCAATTTTTCGTAGCTAGTCCAGTTCGGGTTGCGGCCATTGTTATTGGCGCGTGCGCGCAGGACGAAGTTAACGATCTCATTGCGGAAATCTTTCGGGTTGCTGATGCCGGCCGGTTTTTCGATCTTCTCCAGTTCGGCGTTGAGCGACTCACGGTCAAACAGCTGGCCGGTGTCCGGGTCACGGTACTCTTGGTCCTGGATCCAGAAGTCAGCGTAGGTGACATAGCGGTCAAAGATGTTCTGGCCATACTCGGAGTAGGACTCGAGGTAGGCGGTCTGAATCTCTTTGCCAATGAACTCCGCATATTTCGGGATAAGGTAGCCCTTCAGGTGCTCCAGATACTTCTCAGCCTGATCTTGCGGGAACTGCTCACGCTCAATCTGCTGCTCCAGCACATAGAACAGGTGCACTGGGTTGGCCGCCACCTCGGTGTGGTCGAAGTTGAAGACCCGCGACAGGATTTTGAAGGCGAAGCGGGTGGAAAGCCCATTCATCCCCTCATCCACGCCGGCATAGTCGCGGTACTCCTGATAAGACTTGGCCTTCGGATCAGTATCTTTCAGGCTCTCGCCGTCATATACCCGCATCTTGGAGTAGAGGCTAGAGTTTTCCGGCTCTTTCAGGCGCGACAGGATGGAGAAGCGCGCCAGTGTTTCCAGGGTGCCCGGCGCGCAAGGCGCGTGGGTCAACTCACTGTGGTTTAGCAGCTTGTCGTAGATCTTCATCTCTTCCGACACGCGCAGGCAGTAAGGCACCTTGACGATGTAGACACGGTCAAGGAACGCCTCGTTGTTCTTGTTGTTGCGGAAGGTGACCCACTCCGATTCGTTGGAGTGCGCCAGGATGATGCCGTTGAACGGCAGGGCGGAAATACCCTCGGTGCCGTTGTAGTTGCCCTCCTGGGTGGCGGTCAGCAGCGGGTGCAGCACCTTGATCGGCGCCTTGAACATCTCCACGAACTCCATGATGCCCTGGTTGGCGCGGCACAGCGCACCGGAGTAGCCATAGGCGTCAGGATCGTTCTGGGCGTGGTTCTCCAGCTTGCGGATATCGACCTTGCCGACCAGCGCGGAGATGTCCTGATTGTTCTCATCGCCCGGTTCGGTTTTGGCGATGGCGATCTGCTCCAGGATCGAGGGCCAAACTTTTACCACCTTAAATTTGGTGATGTCGCCGCCAAACTCATGCAGCCGTTTTGCCGCCCAAGGCGACATAATGGTACCGAGGTAGCGCGAAGGAATGTTGTACTCTTTGTCCAGGATATTGGCATCTTCCTGTGGGTTGAACAGGCACAGGGGATGGTCGTTCACCGGGCTGCGCTCGCCATTGGCACTGAGCACATAGATAGGCACGCGTTGCATCAGCGCTTTTAAACGTTCGGCCAGTGACGATTTACCGCCACCCACCGGCCCCAATAAGTAGAGGATCTGTTTCTTCTCTTCCAGACCCTGCGCGGCGTGTTTCAGGTAGGAGACGATCTGTTCAATCGCTTCTTCCATCCCATAGAACTCTTCAAACGCCGGGTAGCGTGCGATAACACGGTTGGAAAACAGGCGGGATAAGCGTGACTCAAGCGCGGTATCCACCATCACTGGTTCACCGATAGCTGTGAGCAAACGTTCCGCCGCGTTGGCATAAGCACTGCGATCTTGCCGGCAGATGGTAAGAAATTCCTGCAGTGTGAACTCTTCGTCCTTGGCAGCTTCATAGCGCTGACGGTAGTGGTCAAAAATGTTCATAGCGATGCCCGTCCTGTTGTTTTGGTTGGGAACAAAAATTAAGAGCTTCTGTTTTTGGGTAAAATAATGAAACTCTTACCTTATTGTTATGGACGGCTATTAGCTAAAGAGCAAGTGACTTTTCAGGCGATAAAGTAGGCGTGCCGCGCAATAAAACAGCAATAAATGGTCATTAAGACCGCAATATGGCTACTTTGCAGACGATAGTGCGGGAATATTATCTTTATTTATGTGAATAAGCTGACCTATCAAGAAATTCTTTCAATAGTAAATTTTTGCAGGCCATCAAGTTTAGTGGCGGCCGTCACATCCGCTTTTGCCAGACACGCTTTAGGATTCTCCTTAGGTCAGCGGGGCGCTAAGCCAGACGACAGAAGGGCTGCCGGCGGGGTCACCCCCCGTGCCTGATTGCTGAGCAGCCTAAACCGCCTCCATGACGGTCAGATGACATTCTGACCTTGCCATTGACTCTTTTTTGGACCGGCGTTTTGTTAAATGGTGCCTTAATGAGCAGGGATATTCGCACTGTTATTAGGTTTGTCATAAAATTCAGGCGGATTTATTGATAACATTAATGGATAAAGTGTGAAAATTTCCCGTTTAACCTTGTTGCCACTGATGGCCGGTACACTGTTTAGCCAGTTGGCGGCAGCCGATACCTTTTCTCTGGGGGCGTCCGCGCTGGTCAGCCCAAACCCATACCGTAGCGAGCAGGACCGGGTCTATCCGGTGCCGGTGGTGAACTACGAGAGTGATAAATTCTTCTTCCGCAGCCTGATGGCCGGGTACTACCTGTGGAAAGACCCGACCCACCAGCTCAGCATCAATGCCTTCTACTCGCCGCTGCACTTCTCACCAAGTGACAGCGACAATGACCAGATGGAGCGCCTGAACAAGCGCCGCGCCACGCTGATGGCCGGCTTGGGTTACAGCTATAACGCTGACTGGGGCACCCTGCGTACGCTCTTCACCGGTGACACGCTGGACAATAGCAACGGGCTGGTGGGCGACGTCGCCTACCTCTACCGCTTCAAACAGCAGAACTGGAGCCTGACCCCGGCCGTGGGCGTCACCTGGAACAGCAAAAACCAGAACCGCTACTACTACGGCGTCAGCAGCGATGAGTCGCGCCGCAGCGGTCTGGATAGCTACCACCCGGATGACAGCTTCACGCCTTACGTTGAGCTGTCGGCCACCTACCAGATCTCCCCGCAGTGGAACGCCTTCGCCATGGGCCGCTATGTACGCCTCTCTGATGAAGTGAAAGATAGCCCGATGGTGGACAAATCTTGGACCGGCATTCTCTGGACGGGTGTGACCTACACCTTCTGACCAGAATGCTGGTGAAATGACCAAACGGGGCTACGGCCCCGTTTTTTATTGCTACGCTGAACGCTACAAACCAGTATCAGGAGGCGCAATGTCGGAGAAACATGTCACACTCCCGGATGGGACACGGCTGCCAGCCATCGGGCAGGGAACCTGGAACATGGGCGAACGCCCAGAGCAGCGCCCGGCCGAGGTGCGCGCGCTACAACAAGGGCTAGACGCGGGCCTGACGCTGATCGACACGGCGGAGATGTATGCCGATGGCGGGGCGGAGGAGGTGGTGGGGCAGGCAATCGCCGGGCGGCGCGAAGAGGCGTTTATCGTCTCCAAGGTCTACCCGCACCATGTCGCCGGCCACAAGGCAGTGCAGGCGTGTGAAAACAGCCTGCGGCGGCTGAAGATTGATCAGATCGATCTCTACCTGTTGCACTGGCGGGGCAGTGCCAGACTGGAGGAGACCATTGCGGCGATGGAGAACCTGCAACAGAGCGGCAAGATTGCCCGCTGGGGCGTCTCGAATCTGGACACGGACGAGATGGACGCGCTGTGGCGTTTGCCCGGCGGTGACCAGTGCCAGACCAATCAGGTGCTCTACCATGCGGCCTCGCGGGGCATTGAGTTTGACCTGCTACCTTGGTGCGGCGAGCACGGGCTTCCGGTGATGGCCTACTGCCCGCTGGCACAGGCGGGCCACCGTTTGCTGGAGGAGGGCACCCTCAATCGGCTGGCGGCGGAGCATGGCGTCAGCAGTGCCGAGGTGGCACTGGCATGGGTGATCCGTAATGGGCAGGTGATGGCGATACCCAAGGCAGTGCAGCCGCAACATGTGGCACAGAATGCCCGTGCGCTGGCGTTGACGCTGTCGCCCGAGGACATGCTGGCCATCAATCAGGCGTTCCCGCCGCCTGAGCGCAAGGCTCCGCTGGCCGTGATATAAAAAAAGGAGCCATCTGGCTCCTTTTTCATGCGTTACGCCGGACGGCGCACCCGCAGGGTGGTGGCGAGGCGCGCCGGTTGGCCGGGCTTGCTCACCTGTGGCGTGCTGACGCAGCCGGTCTCCACACAGACCATGGTCTTGTAGCTGTCATCTGCCATGTCCGCCATGCTGGCAGAGAGCTCCGCGCCGGGGTTCCAGGCGATCACATCGCTGTGCTGGTGGTGCTCCACCTCAATCTCACGGTTTAACGCTGAATCAAGGATCAGGCTGGTGGCCTGCGGCTGGGTGTAGACGCGATCAACGCGGCCGGGGAAGGTCAGATCGCCCTGTTGTTCACCCTCGATGCCATCACGGACCTTGTCGATGTAGTGGTTACCCAAACCACGCACCGCGACGGCGTCAATGTCGCCAATCTCAAAGTAGCTGTGCAGCGCGGCAGTGGTGGTGAAATCGCCGCTGGACTCCAGCTCGATATGGCAGGTAGCACCCAGCGTGAAACGGGCCACCAGCGTAAAGGCGTGCGGCCACAACTCACGGCTCTGCGGGTTGTCCTTCAGGGTGAAGGTGAGGGTGACACCCTCTGGCGTTTCGCTGTGGTCAGTGAACTCCCACGGCATATTGCGCGCAAAACCATGCGACGGCTTGCCTGCCGGGCCAAACCATGGCCAGCAGATTGGCACGCCACCACGGATGGCGGTGCCCGGCTCGTAGGCGCTATTGGCGCTCAGCCACAATACCGGCTGTTCGCCCGCCGGTTGCCATGCCAGCAGGTGCGCGCCCTGCAAGGCCACGGCGGCACGGCACAGCGGATGATCCACCACGATCACCGGCAATTGGTCGAGCTGGCGCTCACTGAGGGTGGCGGTAATGGGTTTGATTACGGGAAGGGTAAAAATGTGCTGATTCATCGTCATCTCCTTTCAACAAGAAAACATGCCCGGTCTGGGGCCACACCAATAAAAAAGGCGACTTAGCGTCGCCTTTTCTTACTCTGACTGGATGCTCACTTATTTGGAGATGTGGGCAATCAGGTCCAGAACTTTGTTGGAGTAGCCAGTTTCGTTGTCGTACCAGGAAACCAGTTTCACAAAGTTGTCGTTCAGCGCGATACCGGCTTTCGCGTCGAACACGGAAGTCAGTTTTTCGCCGTTGAAGTCAGTGGAAACCACTTCGTCTTCGGTGTAACCCAGCACGCCTTTCAGCTCGCCTTCGGCAGCAGATTTGATGGCTTCACAGATCTGAGCGTAGGTTGCCGGTTTTTCCAGACGGGCAGTCAGGTCAACCACGGAAACGTTAGTGGTCGGTACGCGGAACGCCATACCGGTCAGTTTGCCGTTCAGCTCAGGGATAACTTTACCCACGGCCTTGGCTGCGCCAGTAGAGGACGGGATGATGTTCTGGGATGCGCCGCGGCCGCCGCGCCAGTCTTTGTGGGACGGGCCATCGACGGTTTTCTGGGTAGCGGTGGTCGCGTGAACGGTGGTCATCAGCGCTTCAACGATACCGAAGTTGTCGTTGATGACTTTCGCCAGCGGTGCCAGGCAGTTGGTGGTGCAAGAGGCGTTGGACACGATGTCTTGGCCTTCGTAGGCTTTGTGGTTAACGCCCATGACGAACATCGGGGTGTTGTCTTTGGACGGGCCAGTCAGCACCACTTTTTTCGCGCCAGCGGTGATGTGTTTACGGGCAGTTTCGTCGGTCAGGAAGATACCGGTCGCTTCTGCTACCACGTCAACATTGACTTCGTTCCACTTCAGGTTAGCCGGGTCTTTTTCAGAGGTACAACGGATGGTTTTACCGTTAACGACCAGGTGACCGTCCTGTACTTCTACCGTCCCGTTGAAGCGACCGTGAGTAGAGTCATACTTCAGCATGTAAGCCATGTACTCTGCGTCCAACAGGTCGTTGATAGCAACGATCTCGATGTCAGAGCGTTCTTGAGCAGCACGGAAAACAATGCGGCCGATACGGCCAAAACCGTTGATACCTACTTTGATAGTCATATATTCCACCAGCTATTTGTTAGTGAATAAAAGGTTGGTTGTAAAATTACAAAAACCTTAACGAGCGTCAAGCGGAATCGTGTCAATTGTTGCTATAAGTCAAAGCTGCCTACTCCGATTGTACGCTTATCACCCGCCCCGGTTTTTGCCGGCTCTCTGCATTTCTGACAACACAAAACCTGGGAAAGAGCCGCCCCGCCTACATATATGTGATCGGCATCACACATCATGTGCGCGTTGCCTTTATGGCATCAAGTTTAGGCCAAAATAGGCTGTGTGGTTGTTAATTTTTTGTTATTATTAAACGTTATCTTATTTGCAATGTCGTCAGCATAAGAAGGGCCATCATGACTAAAGAGAACGAACAGGCAGAAAACCCTATCCAACTCAGTGAGATCCAGCGCTATGTCACCCAGCAGCGTGGCACTGAGGCCCCCTATACCGGCAAGTTGTTGCACAACGAGCGTGAAGGGATCTACCACTGTTTGTGCTGCAATGCGCCCCTGTTTTACTCTGATGCCAAGTATGACTCCGGCTGTGGTTGGCCCAGTTTTTATGAGCCGGTACGTGATGATTCGATTAAATATATTGATGATTATTCACACAACATGCACCGCATCGAGATCCGCTGCATGCAATGTGATGCCCACCTTGGCCATGTTTTCCCCGATGGGCCACAACCCACGGGTGAACGCTACTGTGTCAATTCTGCGTCACTGAGCTTCACCGATGGCGAAAGCGGCGAAAAAACCGCAGGCTAATGGCCACATCTGGTTAACAAAATCGATTCAGCCAATTATTCATTGGTGCGCCGAAAAGAGGAATAAATGCGTGGAAATAGATGATCTGATTGCTGCCATGACCCCGGAAATTTACCAGCGTCTGGTGCAGGCGGTGGAGCTTGGCAAGTGGCCGGATGGTGTACCGCTGACCGAGGCGCAGAAAGAGAACAGCCTGCAGGCGGTCATGCTCTATCAGGCCCGCCACAACCAGGATGCACAGCACATGACCATCAACACTGACGGCCAGTTGGTGATGAAGAGCAAGCAGCAGCTGAAGCAGGAGTTTGGCATCACTTCGCCGCTGGCAACGCTTAAGCCACAGTAATAGGGCGCGCGGCCACCGCGCCCCCCATGATCAGTGCGCGCCCATCTCAAAGCTTTTCAGCGCAATCAGGTGCGCGCCCTGTTGCTGCATCTCCTCAAACGCCCGCTCGCTGTCATCCGGTTGCAGATTGACCCCGCGGCACCCCTCGGTGATCAGTGAGGTGGTATAGCCGAGCGCCAGCGCGTCCAGTACGCTGTACTTCACGCAGTAGTCAGTAGCCAGCCCCATCACCACCAGCGTGGTGATCCCTTTCCCCTTCAGCCAGCTGTCCAGTTCCGTCTCGGTGCGGCGTCCATTGTCAAAGAAGGCGCTGTAGCTGTCGACATCCGGGTTTTGCCCCTTGCGGAATACCTGATCGATGCCCGCCAGATTGAGATCCGGATGGAAATCCGCCCCCGGCTGATCCTGTATGCAGTGCTCCGGCCACCATACTTGTGGCAATCCCTCCAGCGTGCCGAGCGTGCCGGGCGCCTCACCAGAGTGGGTGGCGAAACTGCGGTGGGAAGCCGGGTGCCAATCCTGGCTGGCGACCACCGGCCAGCCGCGTCGGCGACAGACCTCAATGGCCTGATTGGCGACGGCAATCACCTGGTCACCCTCCTGCACGGCCAAGGCGCCGCCGGGGCAGAAATCATTCTGTAGGTCAATCAACAACAGTGCGGTACTCATAAACGCTCCTTGGTGAGTAGCTGGGGGAAAGGGCCGGGCGGCAGCGCCCGGCAAAGGGCATCAGACGACGTCAGTCAGCTCGCCGCGCAGGTTTTGCTGCATCAGGGTGCGGATCTCCTCGGGAGAGAAGGGCTGGCTCAGCAGGAAGTGCAGCTTGGTCAGTGCCGCTTCCACGGTCATGTCAAAGCCGCTGATCACGCCAGCATGGGCCAACGCGTTGCCGGTGGCGTAGCCGCCCATGTTAACACGGCCGGTCATGCACTGGGTCAGGTTGACCACCACGATGCCGCGCTCAGAGGCCTGACGCAACTCATCCAGCAGCGCGGGTTTCTGCGGCGCATTGCCAACGCCGTAGGAGCGCAGGATCAGCGCTTTCACCGGCTGGCGCAGGAAGTTGCTCACCACTTCGCCGGAGATACCCGGATAGATGGTGACCACGCCGATCGGCTGCGGCGTGATGTGGTGCACCTTCAGCGGCGCGGCGGCGGCGGGCAGGGTCGGCGTCGCCAGCCGGCGGATATGGATGCCAGCCTCCAGCAGCGGCGCCAGGTTAGGCGAGGCGAAGGCGTCAAAGCCATCGGCATGGGCCTTGGTGGTGCGGTTGCCGCGGTAGAGCTTATTGTTGAAGAACAGGCACACCTCTTTCACCGGGTGGTTGGCCGCCAGGTAGAGGGAGTTAAGCAGGTTGATCTGGCCGTCAGAGCGCAGCGCCTCCAGCGGGATCTGCGAGCCGGTGACGATCACGGGCTTGTCGAGGTTCTCCAGCATGAAGGAGAGCGCCGAGGCGGTGAAGGCCATGGTGTCGGTGCCATGCAGGATCACAAAACCATCATACTCATCGTAGCGCTGGCGGATGTCATCGGCGATATGCTGCCAATCCTCTGGCGTCATGTCTGAGGAGTCAATCAGCGGGGCGTACTCATGGATGGTGAAATCCGGCATCTCCGGGCGGTGGAACTCCGGCATGGCGGCCAGCAGCCGTTGTAGGTGGCCGGAAACCGGCACATAGCCCTGATCGGAGCGCTGCATACCAATGGTGCCGCCAGTGTAGGCGACGTAAATCGATTTCTTTTTCATAGGAAGGTCTTAATTACGCTTACGGGAATCCAACAAAGTATAAGGGCCAACGCCCCGAAAAAAAGCCCGGCATGACCGGGCTTGCATCGGGGGGACAGATTATTTCACGTCACCACAGGTCAGGCAGAAGGCATACCGGTTCTGCGGGTCGTTCAGGGTGGTGAACAGGCCCGGCTGCTGCTTCATGGCGGTGGCCAGTGCCGTCAGCGGGGCGGGGATCCACGCCTGCATCGCCTGTGGCAGTACCGCCTGCACCGAGGCGCTCATCTGCGAGAAGATCAGGTCGCTGAAACTCGGGTCCTCAACAAACCAGTTCAGCTGCCAGGCCGGCAATTTCGCCAGTTCGGCGGCCTTCTTCACCGCGTCATCGAAGTCACCCAACTCATCGACCAACCCGTTGCTCTTGGCATCCACGCCTAGCCAGACATGGCCCTGGGCGATCTGGTCAATCTGCTCGGGTGTCTTGTTGCGCGCGGTGGCCACCAGCCCCAGGAAGGTGCGGTAGCCGCTCTCAATATTGAGCTGCATCATCTGCGCGAACTCCGGCGGCAGGGCCTTGGTGACCGCCAAATCCGCCAGCGGCGAGGTGGCAACGCCGTCGGTGTGCACGCCAATGCCGTCAAGGGAGTTCTCGAAGGTGTTCACCACGCCGAAGATGCCGATGGAGCCGGTCAGGGTGCTCGGGCTGGCGACGATGTAGTTGGCGGGCGTTGAGATCCAGTAGCCACCGGAGGCCGCCATGCCGCCCATTGACACTACCACCGGTTTGCCAGCGGCGCGTGCGGCGGCCAGCTCCTCGCGGATCACCTCAGAGGCGCTGACGCTGCCGCCGGGGCTGTTGACGCGCAGCACGATGGCCTTGATTTTGTCATCCAGACGCGCCTGACGGATCTGGGCCGCAGTGGTATCGCCCCCGACGGAGCCGGGTTCTTCCTGACCGTCGATGATGGCGCCATTGGCGAAGATCACCGCAATCTGCGGCTGGGTGTTGGTGGGCTGCGGCGCAGGCTGGTAGTCATAGATGCTGACCGCATTGATGTCGTTCTGGCGCTTGTCCCAGCCGAACGCTTTGGTCAGTTCGCGCTCGACCTGCGCACGGCTCGCCAGCTCATCCACCAGCTTGTTCTTCAGTGCATATTGCGCGGTATCGCCATTCACCGCTTGCAGGCCCTGCAACACACCGCCCGCGCCGGGGAAGAGCTGGGCCGGGGTCAGCTGGCGGTTGGCCGCTACGGTGTTCAGGTAGTTCTGCCACAATCCGCCGACCCAACGGCTATCCGCCTCGCGCGCCGCCGGCGACATGTCGTCACGGATCATCGGCTCTACCGCCGACTTATAGGTGCCAACGCGGAAGATATGGGTGCTCACCTTCAGCTTGTCGAGCAACGACTTGTAGTAGAGGGTATTGGTGGCGAAGCCATGCAGATCGACCGTGCCCTGCGGCGACAGGAAGATTTTGGTGGCGTAGCTTGCCAAGTAGTACTGGGTCTGGTTATAGCTGTCGCCGATGGCATAGACCGGCTTGCCGCTATCGCGGAACTCGCGCAGCGCCTTGCCAATGTAGTTCAGCGAGGCCTGATCGGTGCCGGTAAAGTCATTTAGCGAGAGCACCAGCCCAGTGATATTGGGATCGGTTTTGGCCTGACGCAGGGTCTCCACCAGATCAAACAGCGAGTTCTCCTGCAACCGCCCGCTGGAGGCCCCCAGCAGCTCGCGGCCCCACTGGCGCAGCTTATTGTTGACCGAGGGCTTGTCCACCACGCTGCCGCTGAGATCCACCAGCAGCGCGCCCTTGGTGAGGTTCTCTGCGGGCTTGGGCTGCAACTGGAAATAGATGCCGACCGCCACCAGAATCAGCAGGATCAGGAACAGGTTGAGAATGCATTCCCGAATAAAGTTGAGCAGGCGCCAGGTCCACCTGAAGAAACCGGCGATAATTCGCCACAATGTGCGCATGGGAACTCCAAAAAGGGGAAAAAGTGTTGCTATCCTAATGACCCACCGGAAAAAAGTCAGCTTTAAATCGTCTCTTCCTGTTGCAGCTGTGTGGGCGGATGGCTGTCAGTGGTAACACACTTATAACCTATGTTAACGTTGCGCACATGCAAATGGTCATCAGGAGAAACCCATGGATGCTTTAGATCTGTTGTTGAACCGCCGCTCGGCCTCACGTCTGGCGGCCCCGGCCCCGGCGGGGGAGGTGCTGCAAAACATTATCCACGCCGGGCTGCGTGCGCCAGACCACGGCGGCCTGCAACCCTGGCGCTTTGTGATCGTCGAGAATGACGGCCTCAACCGCTTCAGCCAGATCCTGCACAATGCCGCAGTGGCCGAGGGAATGGATGAGAAGGGCGTAGAGAAGGCGACGCAGGCTCCGTTCCGCGCACCCATGATCATCACGGTCGTGGCCCACTGTAAAGAGAGCCAGAAAGTGCCGAAGTGGGAGCAGGTGGTGTCAGCCGGTTGTGCGGTGCAGGCGATGCAGATGGCGGCGCTGGCGCAGGGCTTCAACGGCATCTGGCGCTCCGGTGCCTGGACGGAAGATGAGGGCGTGCGCGCCGCGTTTGGCTGTGAGGAGGAGGATGAGATTGTTGGCTTCCTCTACCTGGGCACGCCGCAGCTCAAATCGGCGACCCACGTGGTGCCGCCGGACAGCAGCCAGTTCGTCAGCTACCTCTAAACCCAGCGGCCGCCTGTGTGGCCGCTGGCAAAATGCGCGGCCCGTTCCACATGGGCTGCCCATCCCTTACCAATCCGCCCGCCAGCCGTTATCCTATGCCAATTGCTCAATCCTGAAGGAGTGGAGATGAGACTGTTTCCCCTGAATAGGCCGCCTGTGGTGGCTGACTGCCCGGCCGCAGGTGACTGATGCGGTTGTTTATTGCTGAAAAACCGAGTCTGGGGCGTGCCATCGCGGACGTCCTGCCCAAGCCGCACCGCAAAGGTGACGGCTATATTGCCTGTGGCAATGACCAGGTGGTGACCTGGTGCATTGGCCACCTGCTGGAGACCGCGCAGCCAGATGCCTACAATGAGCGCTACGCCCGCTGGTCGCTGACGGATCTGCCGATCATCCCGCAAAAGTGGCTGTTGCAGCCGCGCCCGTCCGTCACCAAGCAGCTGAATGTGATCAAGGGCCTGCTGAAGCAGGCTGACGAAGTGATCCACGCTGGCGACCCGGATCGCGAGGGGCAGTTGCTGGTGGATGAGGTGCTGGAGTACCTCGAACTGGCCCCGGAGAAGCGCCAGCAGGCAAAGCGCTGCCTGATCAATGACCTCAACCCGCAGGCGGTGACGCGCGCGGTGGAGCGGCTGCGTGACAACCGCGACTTTGTGCCGCTCTGCGTCTCGGCGCTGGCGCGGTCGCGCGCCGACTGGCTCTACGGCATCAACATGACCCGTGCCTATACGCTGCTGGGGCGCAACGCCGGTTACGACGGCGTGCTGTCAGTTGGCCGGGTGCAGACGCCGGTGCTGGGGCTAGTGGTGCGGCGCGATGAGGAGATCGAGAACTTCGTGCCGAAGGACTTCTTTGAGGTCAAGGCGCACATCGTCACACCGGCCGAGGAGCGCTTCACCGCCCTCTGGCAGCCGAGCGACGCCTGCGAGCCGTATCAGGATGAGGAGGGCCGCCTGCTGCACCGCCCGCTGGCAGAGCACGTGGTGAAGCGTATTGAGGGCCAGCCGGCGCAGGTGACCGGCTACAGCGACAAGCGTGAGTCGGAAACGGCACCGCTGCCGTTTTCGCTGTCGGCGTTGCAGATTGAGGCGGCCAAGCGTTTTGGCCTGAGCGCGCAACAGGTGCTGGACGCCTGCCAGCGGCTGTATGAGACCCATAAACTGATCACCTATCCGCGCTCCGACTGCCGCTACCTGCCGGAGGAGCACTTTGCCGGCCGGCAGGGTGTGCTGAAGGCGATCGGCGTGCACGCCCGTGACCTGCTGCCGCAGCCCGCGGTGGACAGCAACCGGCGCAACCGCTGCTGGGATGACAAAAAGGTGGATGCCCACCACGCCATCATCCCTACCGCCCGCAGCAGCGCGGTGTCGCTGAGCCAGGATGAGGCGCGGGTCTACCAGCTGATTGCGCGCCAGTACCTGATGCAGTTCTGCGCCGACGCGGTGTATCGCAAGTGCGTCATTGACCTTGAGATCGCTGGCGGGGTGTTTGTCGCCAAGGCGCGCTTCCTGGCCGAGGCGGGCTGGCGGGCGCTGCTGGGGGCAAAGGAGCGCGATGATGAGAATGAGGGTGCGCCGCTGCCAGTGGTGGCAAAGGGCGACACGCTACAGTGTGAGCGTGGCGAGGTGGTGGAGCGCCAGACGCAGCCGCCGCGCCCCTTCACCGACGCGACCCTGCTGTCAGCGATGACTGGCATCGCGCGCTTTGTGCAGGACAAGGCGCTGAAGAAAATTCTGCGCGCCACCGATGGGCTGGGCACCGAGGCAACGCGCGCTGGCATCATTGAGCTGCTGTTCAAGCGCGCCTTCCTGCACAAGCAGGGGCGCTTTATCCATGCCAGCGAGACCGGACGGGCGCTGATCCACGCATTGCCGGACATCGCCGCCCGGCCAGACATGACCGCCAACTGGGAGGCGACGCTGACCAAAATCAGTGAAAAGAGCTGCCGTTATCAGGAGTTCATGCAGCCGCTGGAGGCGACGTTGCAGGATCTGATCCAGCAGGCCAAACAGAACGGCGCGTCACCGGCCTTCCGCCGGCTGCCACCCGCACCCTCAGCGGGCAAGAAGCGCAAACCCCGCAGCGCCAAACCGACCAAAGCAAAGGAGAAAGGATGAAAATCTGGCAATTGATGGCGCTTGGTGGCGCGGCACTGATGCTGGCGCTGCCCGCGTCGGCGCATCGCCACGAGGAGCCGGCCACCGGCACTGGCACGACGGGCAATGTCGATGCGGTGGTATCACTGGATGGCTGGGGCGGGGCGTCCAACAGCCCGCCCTGTACGCGTTGCTGCGTCTACCAGGATGAGCGTTACTCCGAGGGGGCGTTGTTGAAGGTCGACGGGGAGCTGTTGCAGTGCGCCCGCGACCCGCAGGTCGTGGGCACCAATGATCTGATCTGGCAACGGGTGAAGTAGGTTTTAGCGCCCGGTGTGGGCGCGCCAGGCCACCAGCAGCGGAATGTCTGCCGGTGGCAGGTCGTAGTGTGCGGCCTGCTCCGGCGTGACCCACGCCAGCGCCTGATGGCAACTCAGGCGCAGCGTTCCGTGCCAGACCGGCACCCGCCAGGCGTGCAGGCGGATCTCCCGGTCACCCTGTTGCCAGCACTCGCTGGCAACATACTCACCCACCTCGGCCTCAATGCCCAGCTCCTCAGCCAGTTCACGCGCCAACGCCTGTGGCTGGCTCTCGCCCGGCTCCACCTTGCCGCCGGGAAACTCCCAGCGCCCAGGCTGATCGCGCGAGCCATCCCGTTGCGCCAGCAGCAGCAGGCCATCGCGCTCCAGAATACCGGCCACCACATCAATCGATCTCATCGCCTCTCCCTGCCCGGATTACAGCGCGAACTCTGCCCATACCGGCGCATGGTCAGAGGGCTTCTCCATCGCGCGGATGTCATAGTCGATGCCGGTGGCGATGCAGCGCGCCGCCAGGGGGGCGTTGGCCATCACCAGATCGATGCGCAGCCCGCGGTTTTCATCAAAGCCGCGTGAGCGGTAGTCGAACCAGGAGAAGCGGTCGTTGACCTCCGGGTGGGCGGCGCGGAAGGTGTCCACCAGCCCCCAGCTCTGCAGGCGCGCCATCCACTCACGCTCTTCCGGCAGAAAGGAGCACTTGCCGCCACGCAGCCAGCGCTTGCGGCTCTCCTCGCCGATGCCAATGTCCAGATCGGTGGGGCTGATGTTCATGTCGCCCATCACCAGCACCGGGTTATCGGTGGAGAGGGAGTGCTCAAGGTAGCTCTGCAAGTCGCGGTAGAACTTCTCTTTGGCCGGGAACTTGGTGGGGTGGTCGCGGCTCTCGCCCTGCGGGAAGTAACCGTTGATCACCGTCAGCACGCCTTGGCTGGTCTGGAAGTCCGCCATAATGATACGGCGCTGCGCCTCTTCATCATCGGTCGGGAAACCGCGGCGCACCGCCAGCGGTGCCTCACGGCTCAGCAGCGCCACGCCGTAGTGGCCTTTCTGGCCGTGGTAGAAGACGTGGTAACCGTGGCGGCTCACCTCCTCCAGCGGGAACATGTCATCGTGCACCTTGGTCTCCTGCAGGCCGATAACGTCTGGCTGGTGCTGTTCGATAAGGGCAGCAAGTTGGTGCGGGCGGGCGCGCAGCCCATTGATGTTGAAAGAGATAAACTTCATAGTCAAAGCCGTTCTGAATCTGAGAGTGAGCGGATGGTAGCAGATTCGTCCGGCGCGATCATCCGCGCGCGGCGTGCGGGTGATTTTCCTGTATTTCAGTGGCGCTCCTGTTTACCCTGTCTGCCTTTCAATGCCCGTTAAAGGAGAAATACCATGGAGATTACGATCCGCCCCGCTGAAGTGCGTGACGCCGCCGCCATCTACAACATGATTGTTGAGCTGGCCGTATATGAAAAAGCCCCGCATGAGGTGGTGACCGATGAGGCCGGAATTGCCGCCTCGCTGTTTGGGCCGGACAGCCACACCGAGGCGCTGATCTGTGAGGTGGAGGGGAAGGTGGCTGGCTACGCGGTCTTCTTCACCAGCTACTCCACCTGGCTCGGCCGCAACGGCATCTACCTGGAAGATCTCTACATCTCCCCCAACTTCCGCGGCACTGGCGCGGGCAAAACGCTGCTGAAGCGGGTGGCCCAACTGGCCGTGGCGCGCGGCTGTGGCCGGCTGGAGTGGAGCGTGCTGGACTGGAACCAGCCAGCCATCGACTTCTATGAGCGCCTTGGCGCGGTGGCACAGAGCGAATGGGTACGCTACCGGATGGAAGGGGAAGTATTGCGCGCCTTTGGTCAGCCAGATTCGGCAGCCTGATCGCGCGTATGCTTCCCGTGACAGTCACAGTCCTGCAAACTTGACGCGGCTGGCAGGGGATCGGCCGCGCATCCTGTCAAAAAAGGCGCAATTTATGGTGTGAAATCTCGCCATCAGGCGCAATAGTAGGCATCCAGTTTAAAACTCTGGTTATTGTGTCAACATTTTGTGACAGATAACTTCTTCCGGCGCGACGGGAGGAGTATGATGCCGGAAGTGATTCTGATCCTGCTGGAAGGTATGCCAATGCGTTTGGAAGTATTTTGTGAGGACCGCCTGGGTCTGGCCCGGGAACTGCTCGATCTGTTGGTGCTGCGCCGCATCGATTTGCAGGGCATCGAGATTGCGCCAATTGGCCGCATCTACCTCAATTTTGCCCAGCTTGATTTCGATACCTTCCGCGCCCTGATGGCCGAGATCCGCCGTATTGACGGCGTAACCGACGTGCGCACCGTGCCGTTTTTGCCCTCGGAGCGCGAGCACCGCGCCCTGCGCGCGCTGCTGGAGTCGATGCCGGAGCCGGTCTTCTCCATCGACATGCGCGGCAAGATGGAGCAGGCCAACCCGGCGGCGCAGGCGCTGTTCGGGCTGGATGAGGATAAAATCCGCAACCACACCGCCGCCAGCCTGATTGGCGGCTTCAACTTCACCCGCTGGCTGGAGCAGGAGCGGGTGCAGACCCAATCCGAGCGGGTAGTGATCCGCAATCAGGACTTCCTGCTGGAGATCACCCCGATCCACCTGGATGACGAAAACCGCGCCCCGGCGGCGGTCGGTGCGGTGGTGATGCTGAAATCCACCGCCCGCATGGGGCGGCAGTTGCAGAACCTGGCGGTCAATGATGACAGCGAGTTCAACCACATTGTGGCCGTCAGCCCGAAGATGCGGCAGGTGCTGGATCAGGCGCGCAAGCTGGCGATGCTCGACGCACCCTTGCTGATCATCGGCGACACCGGCACCGGCAAAGATCTGCTGGCGCGCGCCTGCCACCTGCGCAGCCCGCGCGGCAAGCAGCCGTTCCTTGGCCTCAACTGCGCCTCGTTGCCGGATGACGTGGTGGAGAGCGAGCTGTTTGGCTACGCCGCCGGTGCCTACCCGAACGCCCTGGAGGGCAAGAAGGGCTTCTTCGAGCAGGCCAACGGCGGCACCGTGCTGCTGGATGAGATTGGCGAGATGTCGCCACGGATGCAGATCAAGCTGCTGCGCTTCCTCAATGACGGCACGTTCCGCCGCGTCGGTGAGGAGCATGAGGTACACGTCGACGTGCGGGTGATCTGCGCCACGCAGAAAAACCTGCTGGAGCTGGTGCAGCGTGGCGAGTTCCGTGAGGATCTCTACTACCGCCTCAACGTGCTGACCCTCAACCTGCCGCCGCTGCGCGAGCGCCCGGCGGACATCATGCCGCTGACGGAGCTGTTCGTGGCGCGCTTTGCCGATGAGCAGGGGGTGGCGCGGCCGAAACTGGCAGCGGGGCTGGCCGCCTTCCTGACCCACTACGGCTGGCCGGGCAACGTGCGCCAGTTGAAGAACGCCATCTACCGCGCCCTGACCCAGCTGGAGGGGCATGAGCTGCGGCCGCAGGATATCGCGCTGCCGGAGTTTGACAGCGACCTGGCGATGAGCGAGGAGGCACTGGATGGCTCACTGGATGAGATCAGCAAGCGCTTTGAGCGTTCGGTACTGACGCGCCTCTACCGCTCCTACCCCAGTACCCGCAAGCTGGCGAAGCGGCTGGGGGTCTCCCATACCGCCATCGCCAACAAGTTGCGCGAGTATGGGCTGGGCAACAAACGCGGCGGTGACGCGGAAGAATAAAAAAAGAGAGGGCATATGCCCTCTCTTTTTTGTCAAAAACGGGCTTACTTCAGCGCGGCCAGCGCGGCGTCGTAGTCCGGTTCGGTCGTAATCTCATCCACCAGCTGGCTGTAGATCACTTTGTCCTGCTCATCCAGCACCACCACGGCACGGGCAGCCAGACCGGCCAGCGGGCCTTCGCTGATTTCCACGCCATAGGCCTGCTTGAAGTCACCGCCGCGCAGGGTGGAGAGGGTGACCACATTGCTCAGCCCCTCCGCGCCGCAGAAGCGTGACTGGGCAAACGGCAGATCCGAAGAGATGCAGAGCACCACGGTGTTGTCGAGGCCGCTGGCGAGCTGGTTGAACTTGCGCACGGACGCGGCGCAGACGCCGGTATCAATGCTGGGGAAAATGTTCAGCACCTTGCGCTTGCCGGCAAAGTTGCTCAGCGCCACATCAGACAGATCCTTCGCGACCAGCGTAAAGGCGTCCGCCTGCTCTCCAGACTGCGGCAGGGTGCCGGTAACGGGCACCGGGTTGCCCTGGAAGTGTACGGTTTGTGTCATGTTGCCATCCTTTTACAAGTGTTTAACACTGGCCCCCAATATAAGGGATCGCTCCAGGCTTGGGTATATAAAGTTTGCTAATACCTTGTCTGTGCGAAGGAATCGGCCATGCTTAAAAGAGCATTCAAAATGGAGCCGCTATGAGAACCCTGCGTTACTACCCGGAAGCCTGGCCGTTGCATTCGGCCTTTGTGATTGCCCGAGGCCGCCGCACTGACGCGCGTGTGGTGGTGGTGGAGATTGAGGAGCAGGGCTGGCGTGGGGTAGGTGAGTGCACGCCCTATCCGCGCTATGGCGAGAGCGAGGCATCGGTGATGGCGCAGCTGGCTGGCGCGGTGGCGGCGGTGGAGCGCGGCGCGGATCGCCAGCAATTGCAGCAACTGCTGCCGCCCGGCGCGGCGCGCAATGCGCTGGACTCGGCGCTCTGGAGCCTGGAGTGCGCGCGCAGCGGCGAGACCCTCTGGCAGCGCACCGGCATCGCCCCAGTGCCCGCCGTCAGCACCGCGCAGACCGTGGTGATTGGCTCACCGGAGGAGATGGCTGGCTCCGCCGCCGCCTTGCGCGACAACGGCGTGACCCTGCTCAAGATCAAGCTGGATGACCGGCTGATTGCCGAGCGGCTGGTGGCGATCCGCTCGGTGGTGCCGGAGGTGGCACTGATTGTCGATGCCAATGAGTCCTGGCAGGCCGAGGGGCTGGCGGCACGCTGCCAGCTGCTGGCGGATTTGGGCGTGTTGATGCTGGAGCAGCCGCTGCCGGCGAGCGAGGATGGCGCGCTGGCCAACTTCATTCATCCACTGCCAATCTGCGCCGATGAGAGTTGCCACACCGCCGCCGACCTGCCAGCGTTGGCGGGGCGCTACCAGATGGTCAACATCAAGCTCGACAAGGCGGGCGGGCTGACGGCGGCGCTGGAGCTGGCGCAGCAGGCACGCGCGCAGGGGCTGGAGCTGATGCTCGGCTGTATGCTCTGCACCTCACGCGCCATCCGTGCCGCCCTGCCGCTGGCACCCGGCGCGCGCTTCCTGGATCTTGACGGGCCGACCTGGCTGGAGACCGACGCGGAACCCCGGCTGGCGTTCCACCGCGGCGGCATCGACCTAACCCGCTAGTCGTGCTGCAACAGCCCCACCAACGCTGACAGGTAGCGCTCGCTCGCCTCATCGGCGGAGATGGGCGGCAACTCCAGCGTGATACAGGGCAGTTCGCGTTCAACACACCAACTGCCGAAGGAGCCGGGCGTCGCATAGCCGACGCTGGCGACCAGCGGCAGGTCAAACGCCTGCGCCAGCCAGCCGGCCAGCGCGGTGCTGTCCGGGTCTTCGACACAGGCCAGCGGCTCATGCAGCGACACCACCCAGCGCGGCGACAGCTGGGCAATCAGCGCGCAGAGCGCCTGTGTCTCTGGCTCAGAGCCGGGGGCATCACCGGGGGAGAGGCGCACGTCGCGCTCTGACGCATAACTGTTCCAGCGATAGTGGGTATCACCCGCCCGCCAGTTGTCGCTGGCGAAGTTGCGGTTGAGATCCACGCCATTCGCATTGGCGCGCAGCCCTAGCTGGCAGCCATCCGGGTTGGCCGCCAGAATGACATGGTGGCGCTGCTGGCCCGGCAGCAGGGCGCGCAGGGCGCAGGAGAGGGCGACCACGGCGGCCCCCTCATCGCCGTGGGTGCCAGCCAGAATCAGGCCGGTCTCGGGCGTCAAGTGGCTGGCGGGAAAGTAGAGCAGCGGCGCGCCGAGCACTGACCGGCCATACTCCACGCCTTTGTTTGGCATCGGGCCACGCTCGCTGCGCAATTTTAATAATGTCACCTGTGTCTCCTCTTAAAGGGCCTCCCTCTATTTACGCCTGTTCCCGAGAGGGAAACAGCCTTTTCTTGCAGCGCGGATGCCAGCCGGCTCGCAAAATTCATCACCCAATAGCGGAAGACACGGAATAGTCGGGAATTTCTGTTCAGTCGTCGCGGCGAGAGTGGTACAACTGGCAAAGGAGACATTTCACAAGCCGGAGTAACAAGGAATGGCAAAACGTAACATGATACTCGGCAGCGCCGCGCTGCTGGCAGTGGCCGGGCTGGCTGGCGCGGCGACGGTGCCGCCCGGTGCCGTGCTGGCGGAGAAGCAGGAGGTGGTGCGCCACATCAAGGATGAACCCGCCTCCCTCGACCCGATGAAAGCCGTTGGCCTGCCGGAGGCACAGGTGGCACGCGACCTGTTTGAGGGGCTGGTGAATCAGGACGCCGACGGCAAGGCCATTCCCGGCGTGGCGGAGAGCTGGCAGACGCAGGACAACCGTGAGTTCCTGTTCACCCTGCGCCGTGATGCGCGCTGGTCGAATGGCGATCCCGTCACCGCCCACGACTTTGTCTACAGCTGGCAGCGGCTGGTGGACCCCGCCACCCACGCCACGGGTGCGTGGTTTGCCGCGCTGGCGGGGCTGGAGAATGCCGATGCCATCACCGCTGGCAAACTGCCGCCGGCCCGGCTGGGCGTAACGGCGATGGATGACCACACCCTGCGCGTGCGCCTGAGCCGGCCGGTGCCCTATTTTGTCAACCTGCTGGCCAGCTTCAACCTCTTCCCGGTGCACAAGGCAACGGTGGAGAGGTATGGCGATGCGTGGACCAAGGTAGGTAATCTGGTCGGCAACGGCGCCTTCATGCTGCAACAGCGGGTGGTGAATGAGAAGCTGGTGCTGGTGCCCAACCCGCACTACTGGGACCACGCGCACACGGTGTTGACCAAGGTGACGCTGATGCCGATAAATCAGGAGTCCAGCGCCACCAAGCGCTATCTGGCGGGCAACATCGATATCACCGAGTCCTTCCCGAAAAACCTCTACCAGAAGCTGCTCAAGGAGATCCCCGGCCAGGTCTACACCCCAGACCAGCTCGGCACCTACTACTACGCCTTCAACACTCGGCGCGCGCCGACCAACGATGCGCGGGTGCGGCTGGCGCTCTCCTTTGCCATTGACCGCCGCATCATCGCGCAGAAGGTGCTCGGCACCGGTGAGAAACCGGCGTGGCACTTTACCCCGGATGTCACCGCGGGCTTCCGCGCCGAACCCGGCCCGCTGCAACAGATGAGCCAGCCAGAGTTGGATGCACAGGCGAAAACCCTGTTGGCAGCCGCTGGCTATGGCCCCGGACGGCCGCTGCATCTCACGCTGCTCTACAACAGTTCCGAGAATCACCAGAAGATCGCCATCGCGGTGGCCTCCATGTGGAAGAAGAAACTGGGGGTGGAGGTGAAGCTGGTCAATCAGGAGTGGAAAGCCTACATCGATAGCCGTAACAGCGGCGACTTTGACGTGGTGCGTGCCTCTTGGGTTGGCGACTACAACGAGGCCTCCACCTTCCTGTCGCTGCTGACCTCGAACCAGCCGGGCAACATTGCGCGCTTTAGCGATTCGGCCTATGACAAAGCTATCAGTCAGGCCGCCAACGAGACGGATTTGTCGGCGCGCAATCAGGCCTATAATCAGGCCGAACAGATCATCGCCACGCAGGCACCCATCGCGCCCATTTACCAGTACACCAATGGCCGGCTGATCAAGCCGTGGGTCAAGGGGTATCCCATCACCAACCCAGAGGATGTGGCCTACAGCCATACCCTCTACATCCTGAAGCATTGAGAAACCGGGGCCGCACGGCGGCCCCAGTGACATTCGCCACACCCGTTCACACTTCTCTGCGGGCGGTTGCGTTGCGTCTCAAAGACTTAACGCTAAAATAGAGGAAAAGGCCGGCGGCGCAGTGCCCGTCCGGCAGACACTATCTAGGTGAAATACGTGGACGTCATTAGCGGCAAACAACTTCAAATATCAGACGCAGTCTATGCTTACCAGCTGGACGGTAAGGGTGGGGCGATACCGATCGACCCGGAAAGCGCCATCACCAGCGACAAACCCTGCTGGATCCACCTTGATTACGCCTTGCCCGCCAGCGGCCAGTGGCTCAGCACCACGCCGCTGCTGCCGGACACGGTGCGCGACGCCCTCGGGGGCGAGAGTATGCGCCCGCGCGTGACGCGAATGGGTGACGGCACCCTGATCACCCTGCGCACCATCAATTTCAACCCCGACTCCCGGCCAGACCAGCTGGTAACCATCCGGGTCTATATCACCGACAAGCTGATCGTCACCACCCGTCACCGCAAGGTCTACTCGATTGACGATGTGCTGGATGACCTGAAAAAGGGCAGTGGCCCGGTCAACAGTGGCACCTGGTTGATTGAGCTGTGTGATGCACTGACAGCGCACGCCAGCGAGTTCATTGAGGATCTGCATGACAAGATCATCGACATGGAAGACGGGGTGCTGGACCAGCAGATCCCAGAGCGCGGGCAGATGGCGCTGCTGCGCAAACAGCTGATTGTGCTGCGCCGTTACATGGCGCCCCAGCGCGATGTCTTCACCCGGCTCGCCAGTGAGCGCCTGCCGTGGATGAGTGAGGATGACCGCCGCCGGATGCAGGAGATCGCCGATCGCCTTGGGCGCGGCCTTGACGACCTGGATGCCAGCGTGGCGCGCACGGCGGTGCTGACCGATGAGATTGCCAACCTGATGGCGGATGCGATGAACCGCCGTACCTACACCATGTCGCTGCTGGCAATGATCTTCCTACCGACCACCTTCCTGACCGGGCTGTTTGGCGTCAACCTCGGCGGCATTCCCGGCGGCAACTCGCCCTACGGTTTCGCCACCTTCTGCCTGCTGTTAGTGCTGCTGGTAGGGGGCGTGGCGTGGTGGCTGAAGCGCAGCAAGTGGCTATAACCAGACAATCGGCCCCAATATTGAGCGAAATCAAAATGACGGCCTGCGGAATCAGGCACTATCTCTCTCGCAGGTGAATGCAACGCCAAGCGATGGGCGTTGCGCTCCATATTGTCTTATTTCTTACTTTAGAATTACTGCATAGCACATTTAATTCGTACCAGCCGGTCTCTGACCGGCTTTTTTTTTGCCTCTTATCTGGTAAGCAGGCATAAAAAAGGCGCACCGCAGTGCGCCTTTTCCCACCCTCAGCGGGTTATTTTATTTCCAGCACGTTGAGGCGCTCAGCCATCACTGGCTCCTCCTCATCGCCCTGCCAACCCACCGGCTGGGCCGGCAGATCTTCACGGTCGAAGGCCAGATCGCCGCCGTCAATCACCGCGCTACCGTGGCGGATGCTACGGAAATCAAACAGGGTATGGTCGGCCAGGTGCGACGGCACCACATTCTGCATGGCACTGAACATGGTTTCCACGCGGCCAGGGTATTTCTTGTCCCAGTCACGCAGCATCTCTTTGATCACTGCGCGTTGCAGGTTAGGCTGCGAGCCGCACAGGTTGCACGGGATGATCGGGAAGGCGCGGGCCTCCGCGAAACGCTCAATGTCCTTCTCGCGGCAGTAGGCCAGCGGGCGGATCACCACATGCTTGCCATCGTCGCTCATCAGTTTTGGTGGCATTCCTTTCAGCTTGCCGCCGTAGAACATGTTGAGGAACAGGGTCTGCACCATGTCATCACGGTGGTGGCCCAGCGCGATCTTGGTACAGCCTAGCTCGGTGGCGGTGCGGTAAAGGATGCCGCGACGCAGGCGCGAGCAGAGCGAGCAGGTGGTCTTGCCTTCCGGGATCTTCTCTTTGACGATGCCGTAGGTGTTCTCTTCCACAATCTTGTACTCGACGCCCAACTGCTCCAGATAGGCGGGCAGCACATGCTCCGGGAAGCCCGGCTGTTTCTGGTCGAGGTTGACCGCCACCAGCGAGAAGTTCACTGGCGCGCTCTGTTGCAGGTTCATCAGGATTTCCAGCAGGGTGTAGCTGTCTTTGCCGCCGGAGAGGCACACCATGATGCGGTCACCCTCTTCAATCATATTGAAGTCGGCGATGGCCTGGCCCACGTTGCGGCGCAGGCGTTTCTGCAACTTGTTCAGGTTGTACTGTTCTTTTTGATTAACCACGTGTTTCTCTTGCATAGTTGTCACGCTCAGCCGCCACAATGCGGGCCAGTGAGCCGGGAGAGTCTGAAAGTGTCTAATGCGCTGTATGGTACGGATTGCCACGGCGAATGCCAGCGCGTTTTTGCTCTGGCAGGGAGGAAAATGGGCGATTGCGCCGGTCATTCCACTATTAATTACAACATACTATAAATTGAATGGCTTTGTCATGGTGCCCGGTTCAGGGAAAGGAGACCCCATAACGTAGCAGTACAGGCGAAAAGGGCGCTCAAAGATGGGGCTGTCGAACAGATACACCCCGGCGGGCAGGCCAATGGGATAATCGAAAAAGGGCGACGGGGAAAAAAGTCCGGCGAAAGGATCAGGTTTCGCCGGCAGAAAAACAGTCAGTATTTAACTGAAAAACAGTGGATGCTAATTACTTAGCTCAGGAACTATATAAAAGCGGACAATTACCGCAACTAAAATAAATGCCTGCACTGGCGTCCGGCTTAGTCGGCGGAAATAAAATGTTACCACAAGCCGCGCGTGACGCCGCTTCCAGGGCGACACCCTGAAAATAGCTGGCAATGCTTTTCGGACATTCCTCACACCAGATTCCGCATCGGCTAAGCGCTTGATCTTGGATGGGTAGCTCGCCTGTCTGGCGGGTAGGGTGTTGGTGGGTTGTCAATGGACGCAACTATTTTTAAGAGCAGGGAGAATTGATTATTCTTTTTTATCGCTGTTTGCATATTTACTCCTGCCGTAAAGGGCGCTAAAAATAGCGCTGGCGTATCCCTGTCATGCCGTCGGGTCGCCGCCCATTCCTTTACCCCGATGCAGGAGCAGGCCAATGAAATTCGCCGCCGGTCTATTATTCGCAGGCACTTTACTCGCACTGACTGGATGCAGCAGTCATGAAGATGATATGCAGTATGCCGATGAGCCGGCGCAGCAGGGCACCAGCGCCCACCTTAACCGGGCAAACCCGGCCTCGCTGAACTGTGGCCGGGTGGGAGGCCAACTGACGCTGGCGCGCCAGTTAGATGGCAGTACCATCGGCATGTGCCAACTGCCGAACGGCAAGCAGTGCGAAGAGTGGGCGTTGATGCGCGGCGGCTGCCCGGCTAATTAAGGCTCCTTGGTCAGCAGATTGGGGCAGGGCTGGCCGCTCGCGAGCTGCGCCACGTTTTGCAATGTGGTCTCCGCGATGCTGGTCAGCGCCTCCTCGGTCAGGAACGCCTGATGGCCGGTAAACAGCACATTATGGCAGGCGGAGAGACGGCGGAAGACGTCGTCCTGAATCACGTCATTGGACTTGTCCTCGAAAAACAGATCGCGCTCATTCTCATACACATCCATTCCCAGCGCGCCAATCTTCTGCTGCTTGAGCGCCTCAATGGCGGCGGTGGAGTCAATCAGCCCGCCGCGGCTGGTATTGATGATCATCACGCCGTTTTTCATCTTGCGGAAGGCGCTGGCATTCAGCAGGTGGTGGTTCTCCGGCGTCATTGGGCAGTGCAGGGTGATAACGTCCGACTGGGCGTAGAGCGTATCGAGATCGACATACTCCGCGCCAATCTCCAGCGCCTGCGGCGTCGGGTAGGGATCATAGGCCAGGAGCTTCATGCCGAACCCCTTCAGGATACGCATGGTTGCCAGCCCAATCTTGCCCGTGCCAATAACGCCCGCAGTGCGGTTGTGCATATTGAAACCGATCAGCCCATCCAGCGCGAAATTGGCATCACGGGTGCGCTGGTAGGCACGGTGGATGCGGCGGTTGAGGGTCATCATCAGCCCGACGGCGTGCTCTGCCACCGCCTCCGGGGAGTAGGCTGGCACCCGCACCACCTGGATGCCCAACTCGCGGGCGGCATCAAGATCAACGTTATTGAAGCCAGCACAGCGCAACGCCAGCACCTTCACCCCCTGGGATGCCAAATCCTCCAGCACCTCGCGGCTGGCGTCATCATTGACGAAAATACAAACCGCCTCACAGCCCACGGCGTTCTTGGCCGTCACCGGCGTCAGCAGAAAGTCAAAAAATGCCAGTTCAAAGTGGAAGCGCTGGTTCACCAGCTCCATATATTTGCGGTCGTAGTGTTTGGTACTGTAGATCGCCATCTTCATCGCTGCTCTCCTACCGTAAGCCAATAATAAAAGTCTATTGTGAAACTACCAGATGCGGCCGGTTGCCACCATCGGTTGCTGCCTTTTCGGCATCGCCGCCGTACGCTGGCAGAGGAATGGTGTTAAGTATGGTATCTTGCAGCGTTTTTGGGGAAAAACAGGACAGGTGATGGGAAAAGGATGGAGGGCGCTGGCATTGGGTGTGGCTGGGCTGGCAGTGGCGGGCGCGGCGGGTTGGATGACCCTGCCTCAGTGGCTGCCGCGCGTGGCACAGAACTGGCTGCCGGCTGGCACGCAACTGGTGTTTGACGCCCCGCTGGGCCTTGGCCGGCACGGATTGCGGCTCCCAGCCGCCCGTTTCATGGCGCAGGGCTGCACACTGGCCTCCCTCTCTGGCTTGCGCGTACGCCATCAGGTGCAGCGCTGGATCATCACGGCGCGGCAACTGACCCTCGACAACGCTTGCTTCAGCCGCCTGCCAGCCAGCGACGGGCAGGGCGAACCCTTCTCGTTGGCGGCCTGGCAGCAACGCCTGCCAGCGCTGGAGCTGGCGATTGACCGCTTCTCCCTGATCCCCTGGCAACCCTACGCCGGTCGTTTGACCTTCAGCAGTGACGCGCGCGGCCAGCACCTGCACTTCCGGGCCGGTAACCGGCTGGCGCTGGCAGCCGATCTACAGGGGCCGCGCCTGACCCTCTCCCAGTTCGCCGTGACCCTGGCTGGCATGGCGGAACCCCTCGCCCTGACAGGCAGTGTCACGTTGCCGGTTGCCTTTGACCGCCTGCCGCAACAGGGGCAAATCACCGCGCGGCTGAAGGTCGCGCAGGTGCCTACGCCGCTCAGCGCCCGGCTGGCGTGGCAGGATGAGCAGGGAACACTACAGGTCACGGCCAGTGACGACCAGCCACCGCTGCTGGCACTGCCGTGGCAACTCTCCGCCCGTCGCCTGACCGTTGAAGGGGGCAGCTGGCGCTGGCCCTACGCCGCCCAGCCGCTACAGGGTGGGCTGAGTTTTGTCCTCTCAGGGTGGGATATCGCTACGCTGCGTACTGATTTTGCAGGGCGGCTGAACATGGTGACCGCTGGCCACAATGGCCGCGCCAATGTGGTGCTCTCGGCCGGGCCGGGCACGTTAGGGCTGGCGGAGAGCGATCTGCACCTGCAACTCACCGGGCAGGCCAATGCCGCACAGCTTTCGGCGGCGGTCTCCATTCCGGCCGACCTCAGCGGCTCGGTGCTCAGCCCGTCGCTGGCGTTGCGCAGTGGGGCGCTGGCCCGCGCGTGGGGTAATCTCTCGGCGCAGCAACTGCTGGAGGAGGCCCGTTGGCCGCTGGCGGGCGTGACACTGTCACTGGCAGGCGTCAGTGGCCCGCTGCAGGCGATTGTGCGGCTACGCGATCGCTACTGGGGCGCGGTGAAGTTGCATCTGGACGGTAAGGCGCAGCACTTCTGGCCCGACAACGGCCGCTGGCAGTTCAACTTCTGGGGTAATGGCACCCTGCCGCCGTTGCAAGCGCGCTGGGACATGCGCGGTAAAGGGCGCTGGGAGGAGCAGCGTCTGGGCATCCATACCCTCTCCACCGGCTTTAACCAGCTGCACTACGGGCTGATGACGCTGCACGCGCCGCGCCTGACGTTGGCGGAACCGCTAGTGTGGCAGCGCCCGGCCGACGCCTTGAGTGGGCGGCTGGCGCTCGCCACCGGCCAGATCCAGCTGGGCAGCGGTGGTTTCTTGCCGCCAGCTACGCTGGATCTGACGTTGAAGGGGCATTCGCCGCAGGCGTTTCTTTGGCAGGGCGCGCTGGCGGCTGACCCGATTGGCCCGATACGGTTGCGCGGCCGTTGGGATGGCGAGCGGTTGCGCGGCGAAGGGTGGTGGCCGGAGCAACCAATGACCGCCTTCCAGTCGCTGCTCGATCCGGCGCTGAAAATTGTGCTGCGTGAGGGGCGGTTCCGCGCCCAGACCGCCTTCTCCGCCGCGCGCGGTCAGGGGCTGGTGGCTGGCGGCCACTGGGCGGTAGAACAGGGCGGTGCCTGGCTGAAGGATGGGCAGGTCAGCGATGTCGATTTTGTCCTGCCTTACCGGCTGGAGAACCACCGCTGGCAGTTTGGCGCGCAGCAGCCGGTGAGCCTGCACATTGGTCGGCTCGACAATCTGGTGACAGTGCGCGATATCCATGCCGAGCTACAGGGCAACTACCCCTACAGCGAGCATCTGCCGCTGACCCTGCGTAACGTCAGCATGGCGCTGCTGGGCGGCCAGGTCAGCCTGTCGGCTCTGCGCCTGCCACAGCACCAGCCAGCGATACTCACGCTGGAGCAGATTGATTTGAGCGAACTGTTTACCGCGCTGAAACCCAAGCAGTTCGCCATGTCCGGCAAGGTGGATGGCGAACTGCCGCTCTACCTGGAGGATCCGCGCTGGCTGGTGCACGGCGGCTGGGTACGCAACCATGGCCTGCTGACCCTGCGGCTGGCTCCCGAGATGGCGCGGGCGCTGGCCAGCGGCAACTTCACCAACCGGCTGGTGGTGGACTGGTTACGCTATTTGGAGATCAGCCGCACCTCGGCTGACGTCAGCTTGGACAATCTTGGCCTACTGACGCTGGCGGCCCGCATCGACGGCACCAGCCCCAGTGAAACGCAGCGGCGCAACATCATCCTGAACTACCACCATCAGGAGAATATCTTCCAGCTGTGGCGCAGCCTGCGCTTCGGCGACAATTTACAGGAGTGGCTCTCCGAACGGCTCTCCCAACCTGCGAGGACGCAACCATGATCACCCTGACCGGGCGTTTGCTGCCCCTGCTGTTGCTGGCCGGCTGTGTGCCGCGCATTGAACTGGCGACGCCGGCCCAACCGATCACCATCAACATGAATGTAAAAATCGAACATGAGATCCATATCCAGCTCGACAAGGATGTGGAGAATTTGCTGAAGAGCCAGAGCGATCTCTTTTAAGGAGCGGGGATGAGAACGTTTTTAATGGCGCTGTGCCTGCTGTGCAGCGGCGCGGCCCACGCCCTGACGCTGGATGAAGCGCGGACGCAGGGGCGGCTGGGTGAGACGTTGGGCGGTTATGTGGCCGCCGTGGCACCAGACGCAGAGGCGGAGGCGCTGGCGGCGCAGATTAACGCGGCGCGCCGTGAGCGCTACCGGCAACTGGCGGCGCGCAATCAGGCATCACTGGAGAGCGTCGCGGGGCTGGCCGGGCAGAAACTGGTGGAGCGCGCGCCCGCTGGCCAGTATGTGCGCGGCCTCAATGGCCTGTGGCTGAAGAAATAAAAAAGCGCGCCCTTGGGCGCGCTCTGCATCACGAAGCCGTAAATCAGGCGGAGATCAGCTGGGCAATCTCGCCCTTGGCTGCTTCCTGGGATTTGCTGGCGACTTCCGGGCCGTAACCCATGCCTTCTGCAAACACGTACTCGATATCGGTGATGCCGATGAAGCCGAGGAACAGGCTCAGGTAAGGCTTGAGCAGGTCAGCCGGGGTATCTTTGTGCATACCGCCACGGGTGGTCAGGATCACCGCGCGCTTGCCTTTCACCAGACCTTCTGGGCCATTTTCGGTGTAACGGAAGGTGACGCCAGCACGGGCAATCAGGTCAAAGTAGTTTTTCAGCTGGGTCGGGATATTGAAATTGTACATCGGCGCCGCCATAACCACGATGTCATGGGCCTGCAACTCTTCAATCAGTTTGTTGGAGAGAGCCAGTGCCTCCTCCTGACGCGGGGAGAGCGGGGCGTCAGATGGACGCAGCGCACCCACCAGTTCGCCATCCAGTACCGGAATCGGCTCTGCTGCCAGGTCACGCACGGTGATTTCGTCACCCGCATGGGCCGCTTTCCACTCTTCGACAAAGAAGTCAGCCAGCTGATTTGATTGGGAGTAGGTCGCCAGGATGCTTGATTTCAGTACCAGAACTTTGCTCATTGTCTCTTCCTTCGTTTGTCAGGTCAGGGCAGCGCGCCCTTTGATGGTTCACACTGTAGGGGCAAACGCTCATCAGTAAAAGCGCAATATTTCGAGATCTATGTTCGATTTTATTGAACAAGCGCCCGCCCGCGTGAAGGGTGCCAGAGATCCGCCGCCCTGTGCTACCATAGGGTCAGCATGGCCCGTAAGGCTAACTTCTTCAGAATCAAGCGCCTGTCTGGCGCTTGCCAGCAACAAGGAACACCATGGTGAAATCTCCGCTCGCGGCACTGGCCCAGCAACTGCCGGACCTGATGCTCCGTGACCAACAACGCCTGCAGCGCCGCCTGCACGGTGCCCGCGGCGTCAACAACCCGCAGGCGCTGGAGGCCATCGCCGCTGAAATCGGCCAGGACATCGAGGCCGCGCGCCAGCGCGTCAGCCAGCGGGAAGCGGCGCGCCCGGCCATCACCTACCCGGACAACCTGCCGGTCAGCCAGAAGAAACAGGCCATTCTGGAGGCGGTGCGTGACCATCAGGTGGTGATTGTCGCCGGTGAGACCGGCTCCGGCAAAACCACCCAGCTGCCGAAGATCTGCCTGGAGCTGGGGCGCGGCATCAAGGGGCTGATTGGCCACACCCAGCCACGTCGGCTGGCGGCGCGTACCGTCGCCAGCCGCATCGCCGATGAGCTGGAGACCAGCCTCGGCGGGGCGATCGGCTACAAGGTGCGCTTCAACGATCAGGTCAGCGACACCACGCAGGTGAAGCTGATGACCGACGGCATCCTGCTGGCCGAGATCCAGCAGGACCGGATGCTGATGCAGTATGACACCCTGATCATCGATGAGGCGCACGAACGCAGCCTGAACATCGACTTCATTTTGGGCTATTTGCGCCAGTTGCTGCCGAAGCGCCCGGATCTGAAGGTGATCATCACCTCGGCGACCATCGACCCGCAGCGCTTCTCACGCCATTTCAACAATGCGCCGATCATTGAGGTCTCTGGCCGCACCTATCCGGTGGAGGTGCGCTACCGCCCGGTGGTGGATGACGCCGATGACAGCGAACGCGACCAGTTACAGGCGATCTTTGATGCGGTGGATGAGCTGGGCCGCGAGGGGCCGGGCGATATTTTGATCTTCATGAGCGGCGAGCGCGAAATCCGTGACACGGCGGACGCCCTCAACCGCCTCAATTTGCCGCACACCGAGATTTTGCCGCTCTACGCGCGCCTCTCCAACAGTGAGCAGAACCGGGTGTTCCAGTCCCACGCCGGCCGCCGCATCGTGCTGGCGACCAACGTGGCGGAGACCTCGCTCACCGTGCCGGGCATCAAGTATGTGATTGACCCCGGCACCGCGCGCATCAGCCGCTACAGCTACCGCACCAAGGTGCAGCGACTGCCGATCGAGCCGGTCTCGCAGGCATCGGCCAACCAGCGCAAGGGGCGCTGTGGCCGTGTCTCCGAGGGCATCTGTATCCGGCTGTATGATGAGCAGGATTTCCTGTCGCGCCCGGCCTTTACCGACCCGGAGATTCTGCGTACCAACCTGGCCTCGGTGATTTTGCAGATGACCTCGCTGGGGCTGGGCGACATCGCCGCCTTCCCCTTTGTCGAGGCCCCGGACAAGCGCAACATCCAGGATGGCGTACGCCTGCTGGAGGAGCTGGGTGCCATCAGCACCAAGGAGAATGGCCACTACCAGCTGACGCCGCTCGGCCGCCAGCTGGCGCAACTGCCCATCGACCCGCGGCTGGCGCGCATGGTGCTGGAGGCGCAGAAAAATGGCTGCGTGCGTGAGGTGATGATCATTACCTCGGCGCTGTCGATCCAGGATCCGCGCGAACGCCCGCTCGACAAACAGCAGGCTTCCGATGAGAAGCACCGCCGCTTTGCGGACAAAGAGTCGGACTTCCTGGCCTTCGTCAACCTGTGGGACTACCTCAAGGAGCAGCAGAAGGCGCTCTCCTCATCGCAATTCCGCAAGCTGTGCCGCAGCGACTACCTCAACTACCTGCGGGTGCGCGAGTGGCAGGACATCTACACCCAGTTGCGCCAGGTGGTGAAGGAGCTGGGGCTGCCGGTGAACAGTGTACCGGCGGAGTACCGCGAGGTGCACTGCGCGCTGCTGACCGGCCTGCTCTCGCACATCGGCCAGAAGGACGCCGACAAACAGGAGTTCACCGGCGCGCGCAACGCCCGCTTTGTGGTCTTCCCCGGTTCGGGCCTGTTCAAGAAGCCGCCGAAGTGGGTGATGGTGGCGGAGCTGGTGGAAACCAGCCGACTGTGGGGGCGCATCGCCGCGCGTATCGATCCCGAGTGGATTGAGCCGCTGGCCCAGCACCTGATCAAGCGCAGCTACAGCGACCCGCACTGGGAGAAGGGGCAGGGCGCGGTGATGGCGAGCGAGAAGGTGACGCTGTTCGGTTTGCCGATTGTCGCGGCACGGCCGGTCAACTACAGCAAGATTGACCCGGCGCTCAGTCGCGAGCTATTCATCCGCCATGCGCTGGTGGAGGGGGATTGGCAGACCCGCCACGCCTTCTTCCGCGCCAACCTGAAGTTGCTGGCAGAGGTGGAGGAGCTGGAGCACAAATCCCGCCGCCGCGACATCCTGGTGGATGATGAGACGCTGTTCAACTTCTATGACCAGCGTATCAGCCATGAGGTGGTGTCAGCGCGCCACTTTGACAGCTGGTGGAAAAAGCAGCCAGCGGACAGCCTCAACTTTGAGAAAGAGATGCTGATCAAGGAGGGCGCGGCGAGCATCAGCGCGCTCGACTACCCTAACTTCTGGCATCAGGGCAACCTCAAGCTGCGCCTCAGCTACCAGTTTGAGCCGGGTGCGGATGCGGATGGCGTGACGGTGCATATCCCGCTGCCGCTGCTGAATCAGGTGGAGGAGACCGGCTTTGAGTGGCAGATTCCGGGCGTGCGCCGCGAGCTGGTGATCGCGCTGATCAAGTCGCTGCCGAAACCGGTGCGCCGCAACTTCGTGCCTGCGCCTAACTATGCCGAGGCGGTACTGGGGCGTGTGACGCCTCTGGCCATGCCGCTGCTGGATGCGCTGGAGAAAGAGCTGCGCAAAATGACCGGCGTGACGGTGTCACGCGAGGCATGGCAGTGGGATCAGGTGCCCGATCACCTGAAAATCACCTTCCGGGTGGTGGATGAGAAGAACCGCACGCTGCGCGAGGGCAAAGACCTGACGGCGCTGAAGCAGCAGCTGAAAGAGAAGGTGCAGGAGACGCTCTCCGCGGTAGCGGATGACGGCATCGAGCAGAGCGGCCTGCACATCTGGAGCTTTGGCGCGCTGCCAGAGCGCTATGAGCAGAAGCGCGGCGGCTATCAGGTCAAGGCGTTCCCGGCGCTGGTGGATGAGAAAGAGAGCATCGGCATCCGGCTGTTTGACAGCGAGCAGGAGCAGCAGCAGGCAATGTGGGAGGGCACCCGCCGCCTGTTACTGCTCAACATCCCTTCGCCGATCAAATACCTGCATGAGAAGCTGCCGAACAAGGCCAAGCTGGGGCTCTATTTCAACCCCTACGGCAAGGTACTGGATCTGATCGATGACTGCATCGCCTGTGGCGTGGACAAGCTGATCGCGGACTTTGGCGGCCCGGCTTGGGATGAGGCCAGCTTCACCCGGCTGCATGAGTGGGTGCGCGCGCACCTCAATGAAACGGTGGTAGAGATCGCCAAGCAGGTGGAGCAGATCCTGACGGCGGTATTCAACATCAACAAACGCCTGAAGGGGCGGGTGGACATGTCGATGGCGCTGGCGCTGTCAGACATCAAGAGCCAGATGTCCGGGCTGGTCTACCGAGGTTTCGTGACCCGTAACGGCTGGAAAAAGTTGCTGGACACGCTGCGCTATCTGAACGCCATTGAGCGGCGCATGGAGAAGCTGGCGATCGATCCCCACCGCGATCGTGCGCAGATGCTGAAGGTGGAGCAGGTGCAGCAAGCGTGGCAGCAGTGGGTCAACAAATTGCCGCCAGCGCGGGTCAATGACCCGGACGTGCGCGAGATCCGCTGGATGATTGAGGAGCTGCGCGTCAGTTACTTCGCGCAGCAGCTGGGTACGCCTTACCCGATCTCGGACAAGCGGATCCTACAGGCTATGGAGCAGGTGGCGTAAAGCCCGCATTGGGGGCCAGCGCCGCCAATCGCGCCCGGATGGTGGTGACCGCCAGGGCGCGGTTGTCAGCGCGGTAGCGATCGGCGGCCGAAGGGGCGGAGCTTTGCACCGCCACCAGCGACCAGCTGGCGTCCCCCTGTTTCAGCAGCAGCGGCGAGCCGCTGTCGCCGGGCAGGGTGTCACACTGGTGCGAGAGCACGCCGCTCTGAGCCCAGCCGGTGACCAGACAGTTACGGTGGCTGTAGAGCGTATCCAAATGATCCTCCGGGTAGCCCGCCTGCGTCACCTGACGGCCAGCCGCTTTCAGCGCGGCGGTCAATTCCGCCTCGCTGCCTTGCCACAAAGGCAACGGCTTCAACGGCACGGAGACGCTCTCTGGCAGCCGGATCAACGCAAAATCCCACGAGGCCGCCTTGGGTGGCACAATCCAGCCTTCGCCATCGGCTTTTAATCGCTTGCCCAGCTGTTTGTCGACCAGCGTCTCCAATTTGGTGTACTCATAGCGCCATTTGCCGTTGCGGCTAATAAAACGGAGCGCCACTGCCTTGTCGATCACGCCCGGCGGGGCCAGCACGCAGTGACCAGCCGTCAATGCCAGATGGGGGGAGATCAGGGTCGCGCTGCACAGGTTGCCGCTCAACGTCTCCACCTGACCAATCGCCTGCCACGGCCAGCTGGCAGGGCGGGGTGGGCGGGTGCGGTCATCATGCCCGAAGAACAGCTGCGTTTTTTCACTTGCCGAGGAATCGGCGTGCGCCAGTGGCGCAGATAACCCCAACCAACAGACGATGACTAACGACTTGCGCATAAGGATCTGGCCTTGAAAAAGGAATTTTTTAACATTTTTATAAAATAACTATAGCGGCATTCAGCCTGAGTATGAATTGGCGGCGGTTGATTTTGCGGGAAATTTTACCGGCTGGCTCACAAATAACAGTAGGCGGCAATCAGGCCACAGAGGATCAGGGCGGCCAGGATGATCTCGAACAAGTAACGGCGCAGCATATCTCGCGAACCTTTTCACGCCTATGGCAGGTCTGAAGATAGTAAGGGCAGGGCAAAACAGCGTCCGTGAGTGATTGGTGTCGGCGTGTAACTGAATGTACAGGCAGGAAAAACCGAGGTTATCATCTCCTTATCATTAATAGTTACAACATACTTATTGTTTAATTATCGACAACATAAGCCACATAAAAAGGGCCAGCAAGCTGACCCCTCATCAACTACAAATAACGGCTTTCCAGATGTTGACGGAAGTAAGCCGGATTCAACGGCTCACCGGTGGCATTGGTAATCAGTGCCGCCGTCGGGAAACGGCTGCCATGCTGCCAGATATTCTGACGCAGCCACTCAAACAGCGCACTCAGATCGCCCTCGGCAATGTCACGTTGCAGGGTTGGAATGGCACGGTTGGCCGTCTGGAACAGTTGCGCGGCATACATCGCCCCAAGGGTATAGGTCGGGAAGTAGCCAAATGCACCATCAGTCCAGTGGATGTCCTGCATACAACCATTGCGGTAGTTGCCACGGGTATCCAGCCCCAGATAGGCCTGCATCTTCTCATCCCACAGGGCAGGGATGTCATCCACCTCAATCTCGCCCTCGACCAACGCCTTCTCAATCTCATAGCGCAGGATGACATGCGCCGGGTAGCTCACCTCATCGGCATCCACCCGGATCAACCCCGGCTGCACGCGCTGGTTAAGGCGCACGAAGTTCTCCACTTCCAGTGCCGGCTGGTTGCCAAACATGGTGGTCGCCAGCGGCTGCAACACCTTCAGGAAGGGTTCGCTACGGGAGAGCTGCATCTCGAACAGCAGGCTCTGGGATTCATGCACCGCCGTTGAGCGGGCGAGGGCGACCGGCTGGCCCAGCCACTCGCGCGGCAGGTTCTGCTCGTAACGCGCATGGCCAGTCTCGTGGATCACACCCATCATTGCGCTCAGGAACTCCTGCTCATTGTAGCGGGTGGTGATACGCACATCTTCCGGCACGCCGCCGCAGAACGGGTGGGCGCTGACATCCAAACGGCCGCCGTCAAAGTTGAAGCCCAGCAACGACATCACCTGCAACCCAAGCTGGCGCTGCTTCTCGAGGTCAAACGGGCCGGTCGGCGTCAGGCAGGTTTCCGCTTGCTGCTTCGCCACCACTTTTTGCAGCAGGTCGGGCAGCCACTGCTTCAGATCGCCAAACAGGCCGTCGAGCTGGACGCTGGTCATGCCCGGCTCGAACACCGCCAGCAGCGCGTCGTAACGGCTGGTGCCGCCCGCCTGCGCACGAATCTCCGCTTCTTCGCGGGTCAGCCTGACCACCTCTTTCAGGTTGGCGGCAAACCCCTGCCAGTCATTGGCCGGGCGTTGGCTGCGCCAGGCGTGCTCGCAGCGCGCCCCCGCTAGCGATTTGGCCTCAACCAGCGAGGCTGGCAGCAGCACCGCATTCTGGTAGGCGACCTGCATTTCGCGCAGGTTGGCCTGCTCCACATCGTTCAGCGTCTCCTGTTGCGCCTGTGCCAGCCACTGGCCCACCTCCGGTGCGGTCAGGATACCGTGGCACAGCACGCTCATCTCAGCCAGCGCCTCGGAGCGGGCTTGGTTGCCCTGCGGCGGCATCATGGTCTGCATATCCCAGCCCGCGATGGCGGACAGGTGGCCGAAACGCGACAGCCGGCTAAAGGTACGGTGCAAATGCTGGTAAGCAGAGGTCATGTCACTCTCCATAGTTAGTCAAAAAGGGCCGGGCGCTCACTGCGCGCCAGCCGTCATCAGGGGAAGGGCCGGCTTGATGGGCCAGCAGAAGCGGAAACTGGCACCGCCCAGCGGGCTGGTTTCCACCAGCACCCGGCCCTGAAAGGCCTGCGCAATGGAAAACACAATCGCCAGCCCAAGGCCGCAGCCGCCGGTGGCGCGATCGCGGCTGGGGTCGAGGCGCACGAACGGCTCGAAAATGCGCTGACGCTCCTCCAGCGGAATGCCGGGGCCGTCATCCTCCACCTGCAAACAGGCCTCATCGCCGTTCATCCACAGCGCGATGCGCAGGCGCTGGTTGGCATAACGCAGCGCGTTGTTCACCAGATTGTCCAGCACGCGCTCCATCAGCCGCTGGTCAATCGCGCCATAGTCGCCCTGATGGGGAATATCCAGCGTCACCTCCCGCAGGGGGTTCACCAACTGGATATCCTCCACCTTGTCCGCCAGCCAGGCGGGTAGGTCGACGGCGTCGAGCTTCAGCGCCACCTGTGGCCGGTCGAGGCGGGCATAGGTCAGCAGTTCATCAATCAGCGACTCCAACTGGCCGATGTCGCGGTTCAGCGCCAGCTGCTCGCTCTCCTCCAGGTTCTCGCTCATCGCCAGCCGGTAGCGCAAGCGCACCAGCGGCGTGCGCAGTTCATGGGCGATGCCGTCAATCAGCTGTTTCTTGCTGGCGATCAGCGTGCTGATGTTATCGGCCATCTGGTTAAAGGCGACGCCCAGCCGGTTCAGGCTGGAGGTGGCGTCAAAATGGGTGCGCTCACTCAGGTGGCCGGCCCCGAGCCGCTGCGCCGCCTTCTCCAGCTGCATCAGGTCGCGCCAGTGCGGCCGCATCCAGAGAAACACCGGCAACGCCAGCGACAAACCGATAAACAGCAGCAGCGCCAGATCCAGCAGCCGCATCTCATGCAGGTAGAAGAGATAGGGGATCGGCCCGACGACCAGCACATAGTGGCTGCGCGGCACCCGCTGCATAAAGGTGTACTCATCATCCAGCGCCACAATCTCCCCCAGCCGTAGTCGGCGGTCGAGATCTTCCCCTAGCTTGCGCTTACCCAGTGGCTCAATGTGCAGCTTGAAGGAGAGGTTCAGGTCGAGGGTATTGATGGTTTTGTTCCAGTCGCGCAACGGGATTTCGCGTAGCTCGCTGCGCATCAGGTAGAGCGAGCTTTTCATCAGGTCATCCATCGACTGGCGGCCAGCGCGCTCTGCCGTGACTTTGTAGACCAGCCCCACCAGCATCGCCATCACCAGGAAGCAGACGAACAGCAGCAAGAAAAACTGGATAAAGAGCTTTCTCATTGCTGCGCCGTCTCCCAGGCGTTGGGGGCGAACAGGTAACCCTTGTTGCGTACGGTCTTGATGCGGAACGGGTCGAGCGCATTGTCATACAGCTTGCGCCGCAGGCGCGAGATGGCCACGTCAATGCTGCGATCCATGCCGTCATAGCTGACGCCGCGCAGCGTCTTCAATAGCGCCTCGCGATCCATAATCTGCCCGGCATGGGTGGCCAGTTCCCACAGCAGGTCAAAATCCGAGGTGGAGAGCGGGATATCCTCCGCGCCGAGCGTCACCTGGCGGTTGGCCGGGTCAATGCACAGCAGGCCGAAGTGCAGCGCATTGCGGGTCAGCAGCATGGGCGACTCCTCGCGTGCCGGTTGCTGGCTGTGCTGGCGCAGGTGCAGCCGCAAGCGGGCCAGCAGCACCGCCGGGGGCGTGGTCTTGAGGATATAGTCATTGGCGCCCATCTCCAGCGACAGGATATGGTTCATGTCGCTGTCGAGCGAGGTGAGCAGCACAATCGGGCCGGGATAGGTGGGGCGCAGGTCACGGCACAGCGTCATGCCATCCTTGCCGGGCAGCATGATGTCCAGCAGCACCAGATCGGGCTTTTCATGTGCGATCACCGCCTGGGCGGTATCCCCGCGCGGCTCAACTACCACCTCAAAGTCATGTTTACTCAAGTAGGCCGCGATCAGTTTGCCGACGTCCTGGTCATCTTCGACGTATACAATTTTATTCATGGTGTCATGGAAAGGGGGAAGCCCGGAATCATGGCCCCAGCATAGCGCGAGCCACCGGGGTATGCCATGCGTCAATGGTAATAGGGTATGAGTGGTTTAGGTTCTATTTCCAGTGCCAACATATAGTGCCAATGAATCATTACAGTTAATCCAATTTATTGCGCTGATTGTTGCTGGCAAAAAACCGCGTAATTATGCCATTATAAGCGCCATAGCGTATGAAACGTCTTTTCAATAAACCATTTCAGAATGCCAAAACGGGCCAGGAGAGGAACAGGGGATGACGACCGATCGCCTTGCACCCGATGCGCGCAGTGAAAGAGTCTGCTTCAACTATATGGAGTATCTCTCTGCGTCATGCAAGAAACAGTGGCGTTTCGTGGATGCGATTTATGGCGTGATGCCGATCTTCGGTCTGGTACTGAAATCCAAAACGCCCAATGCCCAGTCGCGGCAGGAGCAACTCAAGGAGCTGGCGCTGCAAGTGGTCTCCACGCAGGTGAGCGACGAGGTCAATATCGCGCGGCTGATCCTGCTGGCTAAACAGCAGGGCCTGGTGCTGATCGATATCTGCCTGCCTTACGCGCTGACGCCAGAACAGCTGGCGGTGGTACGTGAGGAGTGCGAGCAGGATGTGGGCTTCGAGCAGCATGGCGAGTGCCTGACGGTGAGCCTCAACGCCGCCACCCACTAGCCAGAGCCGATAAAAAAGGCCGTATCGTGAGATACGGCCTTTTTTGTTGGCGTCGATGACGCGATCAGTGCGCCATAAACCAGCCAGCCGGCACGCTTGCCAGCAGCAGCAGGGCGACGGCGGAGAGTTCCAGCCGGTTCAGTGCGGTACGGTTCGGCTGTTCGCGGCGGGCATAGAGGAACACCAGCAGGCCCGGCGCGTAGAGCAGCACCGACAGCAGCAAGTGCACCAGCCCGGAGGCGTAGAGCATCCACAGCCCATACAGGCAGGCACCGCTGGCCGCCAGGGTCAGGCCCCATGCGCGTTGCTGGCGCGCCAGCTTGAACAGGAAGGCACCGACCAGGAAGTAGGGCACCAGAATCATCTCGGAGGCGATGGTCAGCAGGTTGTTATAGTCGCTGCCGGTCAGCCAGATCAGCACCAGCGCCAGCTGCACCGAGCCATTGGTGATCCAGAGCGAGGGCGCGGGCGCGTCATACTGGTTCTGGCCGTGGAAGATGCGCGGGAATGCCCCTTGCGCCGCGGCTAGCAACGGCACTTCGGCGGCCATGATGGTCCAGCTCAGGTAGGCGCCGCAAACGGAGATGATAAGCCCAGCCGCAATGATCCAGCGGCCCGTCGGTCCCATCAAATCCACCATCAGGCCAGCCATCGAAGGGTTGCGCATCTCCGCCAGCTCCGCGCGCGGCAGCACGCCGAGGGAGAGCAGGGTAATCAGCAGGTAGACGCCCAGCGCGCTCAGCACCGCCAGCATGGTGGCGCGGCCAACATCACGCTTGTTCTTCGCGCGGGCGGAGACCACCACCGCCCCCTCAACGCCAATAAACACCCACAGGGTAAACAGCATGGTGTCCTTCACCTGCTCCCACACCGGCCTGCCCAGCGCCAGCCCTGTGAAGTCCAGCTTAAAGGTCTCCAGCTTAAAGGCGAGGGCTGCCAGCACCACAAACAGCCCGAGCGGCAGTAGCTTCGCCAGCGTGGCGGCCATATTGATGCCCGCCGCGGTCTGGACGCCGCGCAGTACCAGCGCATGTACGCCCCACAGCAGCAGCGATTCGCCAATCAGCGCCTGCCAGGTGTTGCCATCGCCAAAGATGACGTGCCCCGGGGAGTCAGTGAAGAAGCTGATCGCCGCAAACACGATCACCAGATAGGAGACGTTGGCGATCACCGCGCAGAGCCAGTAACCCCAGGCGGAGCAGAAGCCGACCAGCTCGCCGAAGCCCTCTTTGGCATAGGTGAAGATGCCGCCATCCAGATCTGGCCTCAATCTTGAGATCAGCAGCATGGCGAATGCGAGAAACAGAATGCCGACGCCCGTGATGCCCCAGCCCACCAGCAGCGCGGCGGGGCTGGCCACGGCGGCCATGTTTTGTGGCAGGCTGAAGACACCCGCGCCCAGCATGGAGCTGAGCACCAGCGCGGTCAGTGCGGTTAACCCTAATTTTTTTTCCAATGTCCTATTCCAATGCAGAATATATGACCAAGTGTTTAATCATCGCCAGCATAAATACTTATGCCTGCGGACTTATCTCGGGGGATTGCCCTGAAAAAGTGGGGCGATTCTACGGAGTGACGGCGGGTGATGCAATGACTGCCACCTAAAATTATGCATAAGAAGCGCATAAATAAACAATTTATGCAGTGCGTGGCGAAGGGGACAGAAAAAAGGCAGCCCGTGGGCTGCCTGATCGCGGTGTGGCAGGGTTATTTATAGAGGTCGGCGCTGATGGTCAGGTTGCCGCCGCTCTGGTTCTGTTCCCACTGGCGCGTGATGTGGTAGAACTTCGCGCCCTTGTCGGCGGCGCGCTTGGCCACCTCGGAGGAGATGTCCGTCATGCTGCCGAAGTGGCCGGTAAAGGTCACGGAGTCAAACGGCACCATCTGCGCGGCAGTGGCGTTGTTCAGCTCCTGAATTTTGGTGCCGTTCGGCAGGGTCACGGTGTAACGCTCGCCGGTGGAACTTTGCGTCTCGAAGAAACGGCCAACGTTGCGGCTCGGGGTCTCGGAGGAGGCTACGCCCGGGATCTCAACCTGTTTCGCCGCTGCGCCGCCTGCGGCCAGTGCCGCTTTGCCCGCCTCAGAGTTAGCCGGGATCACGTTCGGGCTTTGCACCTTGCGCTCTGGCGCATCTTTTTTATAGACGTAGGCGGTGATGAACTGGTTGCCGCCTTGGTTGGCGTCAATCTGGCGAATGATAAAGAAGGCGTAGGCACCTTTCTTCACGGCCGCCTTGGAGATGGCGTCGCTGATGTCCGGCTGGCTGCGGAAGAAACCGCTGACCGTCACGGTATCGTACGGCTCCAGGCGGTACGCTTCAGTTTTCGGCAGTTCGCGCACGCCATTGAATTCACGGTAGGTGCGGCCGTCGCTGGCCGGCTCCGGGGCAGTGGTGGTTTTGTAGAGATCGGCCGTGACCCGCCAGTTGCCGCCGTTGTTGCTGTTGCTGATGTCCTGGATATAGAAGGCATCCATCCCCGCCTTGTCCGCCCGCTTGGAGACAGCTTCCGCCGCTTCATTGATGGCGTTGAAACGGCCAGAGACGACAATGCGATCGCTGGCTTGCAGGGTCGCGGCTTTCTCAGGGGATAGCTCCTGCGCGGCATGGGCAGCGGACAGCGCAGACATTGAAAACAGGGCTGATGCGATGATCGTGTTCTTCAGCTTCATAAATAAATCCTTTCGCCTCGCGCATTGACTTAAGTCACGTGCTGACTTCTTGTTATGTAACAGTGATGTATAACAAAACGGCGTCAATTATTACATGTAAGTCAAGAAGTGTCTCAGCTATTTATGTTGCAGGCCAGTGTGCACCGGGCAAATTGGTTAAAAAACGCCATGCGCCAGGTTGGCAATAAGTTTGCAAAGATTTTGAGTAATTGTTGTTTTTTCTTGTAATTCACCAGGCAAAAAAGCGCGCTGCCTTCCAGTTTTTACAAATACCTGCCGCGTGGCGGGGGCATTTATAGATCAGCGGTCACAACTTCAGTAGCTTAAACCGGCTCTGCCGCAGGGAATTTCATAACCGGGCGCGGGCTTTTCCGCCGGGCGCTGCACAGAGGCATCACCCTATAACCACCTTTCACAGGTAAAAGGATCATTATGCGCATTGGTGTACCTAAAGAGCGGACGACCAACGAAGCCAGGGTGGCTGCGACGCCGAAAACGGTGGAGCAGCTGCTGAAACTGGGGTTCAGCGTCGCCATTGAACAGGGGGCCGGACAGGCGGCCAGCTTTGAGGATAGCGCTTACCAGCGGGCAGGCGCCCAGACGGTTGCAGGCCCGGATGTCTGGCAGTCGGACATTATCCTGAAGGTTAACGCCCCGGACGAGCAGGAGGTGGCGTTGCTGCAACCGGGCACCACGCTGGTCAGCTTTATCTGGCCGGCGCAGAACCCGGAACTGCTGCAACGGCTGGCGGAGCGGCAGGTGACGGTGCTGGCAATGGACGCCGTGCCGCGCATCTCGCGTGCGCAATCCCTCGATGCCCTCAGCTCGATGGCCAACATCGCGGGCTACCGGGCGATTGTGGAGGCGGCGCATGAGTTTGGCCGCTTCTTTACCGGGCAGATTACCGCCGCCGGCAAGGTGCCGCCTGCCAAGGTACTGGTGATTGGCGCAGGCGTAGCCGGGCTGGCCGCCATCGGTGCCGCCGGAAGCCTGGGCGCGATTGTGCGCGCCTTCGACACCCGCCCAGAGGTGAAGGAGCAGGTGCAGAGCATGGGCGCGCAGTTCCTCGAGCTGGATCTGCAGGAAGAGGCGGGCAGTGGCGACGGTTATGCCAAAGTGATGTCCGAGGCGTTCATTAAGGCGGAGATGGCGCTGTTTGCCGCGCAGGCGGAAGAGGTGGACATCATCGTCACCACTGCATTGATCCCCGGCCGCCCGGCGCCCAAGCTGATCACCCGTGAGATGGTGGCCGCGATGCAGCCCGGCAGCGTGATTGTTGATCTGGCGGCGCAGACCGGCGGCAACTGTGAACTGACGGTGGCGGATCAGGTGGTAGTGACCGAGAACGGTGTGCGCATCATTGGCTATACCGATCTACCGAGCCGCCTGCCGACCCAATCCTCCCAGCTCTACGGCACCAACTTGGTTAACCTGCTGAAACTGCTGTGCAAACAGAAAGATGGCAACATTGAGATCGATTTTGAGGATACCGTGGTGCGCGGCGTAACCGTAGTACGCAGCGGTGAACTCACCTGGCCGGCCCCGCCGATCCAGGTCTCCGCCCAACCCAAGCCAGCCGCCAACCCGGCACCGGTCGCGCCGGTGGAGAAAGCGCCCCTGCCGCTCTGGAAAAAGCTGCTGCTGCCGGGGGTGGCGCTGGTGCTGTTCGGCTGGCTGGCAGATGTCGCGCCGCGTGACTTCCTCTCGCACTTCACCGTGTTCGCACTCGCCTGCGTGGTGGGGTACTACGTGGTGTGGAACGTGAGCCACGCGCTGCATACGCCGCTGATGTCCGTTACCAACGCCATCTCCGGGATCATCGTGGTGGGGGCGCTGTTGCAGATTGACCACGGCGGCTGGGTGAGCTTCTTCTCATTCATCGCGGTGCTGATCGCCAGCATCAATATCTTTGGCGGGTTTACCGTCACGCAGCGCATGTTGAAGATGTTCCGCAAACACTAAGGGGTCGCAGATGTCTGAGGGATTGGTTACGGCAGCATACATTGTTGCGGCGATTTTATTTATTTTCAGCCTGGCCGGCTTGTCGAAGCATGAGACATCCCGCCAGGGCAATATTTTCGGCATGACCGGGATGGCGATAGCGCTGATTGCCACCATTCTTGGCCCGGACAGCGGCAGCGTCGGTTGGATCATCCTGGCGATGATCATTGGCGGTGCCATCGGTGTCCATCTGGCGCGCAAGGTCGAAATGACCGAGATGCCGGAGCTGGTCGCCATCCTGCACAGCTTTGTCGGGCTGGCGGCGGTGCTGGTGGGCTTCAACAGCTTCCTCGATCACGGCGATGCGCCGATGATGCCGGTGATGGAGAACATCCACCTGACGGAGGTGTTCCTGGGGATCTTCATTGGGGCCGTGACCTTCACTGGCTCGCTGGTGGCGTTTGGCAAATTGCGCGGCAAAATCTCGTCGCGCCCGCTGATGCTGCCGAACCGGCACAAGCTCAATCTGGCGGCGCTGGTGGTGTCGCTGGCGATGATGATTATCTTTGTGCGCACTGACAGCGTCGGCTGGCAGGTATTCGCGCTGCTGGTGATGACCCTGATCGCGCTGGCCTTCGGCTGGCATCTGGTGGCCTCGATTGGCGGCGCGGACATGCCGGTGGTGGTCTCGATGCTCAACTCCTACTCCGGTTGGGCAGCGGCGGCGGCGGGCTTCATGCTCAGCAATGACCTGCTGATCGTCACCGGTGCGCTGGTGGGGTCATCGGGTGCCATCCTCTCCTACATCATGTGCAAGGCGATGAACCGCTCGTTCATCAGCGTGATCGCTGGCGACTTTGGCAGTGATGGTGCCTCCACCGGCGATGCCGAGGAGATGGGCGAGTACCGCGAAACCACGGCGGAGGAGGTGGCAGAGCTGCTGAAAGGCTCCTCCTCGGTGATCATCACCCCCGGCTACGGCATGGCGGTGGCGCAGGCGCAGTACCCGGTGCATGACATCACCGCCAAACTGCGTGCGCGTGGCATCCAGGTGCGCTTTGGCATCCACCCGGTGGCGGGCCGTTTGCCGGGACACATGAACGTGCTGCTGGCGGAGGCCAAGGTGCCGTATGACATCGTACTGGAGATGGATGAGATCAATGACGACTTCAGCGACACCGATACGGTGCTGGTGATTGGCGCCAATGACACCGTCAACCCGGCCGCGCAGGAAGATCCGCGCAGCCCCATCGCCGGGATGCCAGTGCTAGAGGTGTGGAAGGCGCGCAATGTGATCGTCTTCAAGCGCTCGATGAACACCGGCTACGCGGGTGTACAGAATCCACTGTTCTTCAAAGAGAACACCCAGATGCTGTTTGGCGACGCCAAAGAGAGCGTGGACGCCATCCTGCGCGCGCTGTAAGGATAGGGCAAACGCAGAAAAGCAAAAGGGTCGCCGAGGCGACCCTTTTTTTATGGCCCGGCGCGTCAGCGCACCGGGTTATTCTCATTGGGCGGGGTAGGTTCCGCCGTGGGCATCGCTGGCTCCTGCGACTCCAGCACCATCGGGCAGACAAAATCATCGGGCTTGATCGCCAGCAAGTCACACTTCAGGTGATCAATCACATGCTCCGTGGTGTTGCCGATAAAGGCGGCGGAGATGCCGGTGCGGCCAATGGTGCCAAGCACCACCACGCCAGCCTGCAAGTGCTCGGCCAGATCCGGGATCACCTCCTCCGGCAATCCCTTCTCCACATGGGTCAGCTCCTCACCCATCATGAACTTCTGCCGCAGGCTCTTCATCGCCAGCAGGTGCTGGCCGCGAATGGCGTCGTTGTAGACGCTGGGGTCAAAGTCGGGCAGCTCAATGGCAATATTGATTGGCGTGACCGGGTACGCCCCCACCAGATGCACTTCGGTCTGGTTGACGTTGCGCGCCAGCTCCAGCGTCTCCTGCACCAGTTTCAAATTGAGCGGATCGTGGTACGGCTCCTCGCTGGAGAGGTTGACCGCCACCAGCGCCTTGCCATTTTCCGGCCACGGCTGGTCTTTCACCATCCAGACGGCGCAAGGGCATTTGCGCAGCAGGTTCCAGTCGGTAGGGGTAAAGATCACGGACTCCAGCCGGTCGTGCTGATGGGTCATCTTCAGCACCAGATCATGGTGCTCAGTCAGCACTTCCTGAATGATCGCCTCATAGGGGCGGTTGTGCCAGACCACTTTGATCTCAATCGGGATGCCGGTCTCCACGTAGTAGCGGCACTGCTCCTTAATCCAGGCGGCGCGCTGGCCGATCACGTCCTGGCGCATGGCAGCCCGTTCGTCTGGCGAAAGCAAGGTGGTCATTTCATATGAGAAATCATAGATAGACAGGAAGGCCTTGATCCTCCCGCCGTTGCGCTGCACCAGGTAGACCGCGCGCCGCAGGGCGGGCTGGTCATCCTGGTTGGGGTCAATTGCCACCAGCAGGTTCTGATACTTCGCCATAACTCCTCCTCACAGAGCTGTAAAACACAGACTGTCAGATTAAGAGTAACTCAACATTGGCGAACAGGACAGACAGAGAAATGTGACGGATCAATAAATTGCTGGAATTTATCGATCCGTCAAAATGCATGACTTACAGGATTAAACGCAGGGCGATTATGCCATTTTGCGCGGGTTACCAGCCATCTGCGCCAGCGTCTCGCCATTTTCAATGGTGATGTATTTGCCCTTGACGCTCAGAATGCCGCTCTTCTGGAAACGGCCAAGCAGGCGGCTGATGGTTTCGACCGTCAGGCCAAGGTAGTTGCCGATGTCGCCGCGGGTCATGGTGAGGCGGAACTCGCGTGGCGAGAAGCCGCGTTGGGCAAAGCGGCGGGAGAGGTTATTGATAAAGGCCGCCAGCCGCTCCTCGGCATTTTTCTTCGACAGTAACAGGATCATATCCTGGTCGCCCTTAATCTCGCCGCTCATCAGGCGCATCATCTGCTGGCGCAAGTTGGGCATTTTGCCGGAGAGGTCGTCGAGGGTATCGAAGGGGATTTCACACACCATTGAGGTCTCCAACGCCTGCGCAAAGCTGGGGTGTTGCAGGGTGCTGATAGCGTCGAAGCCAACCAGATCGCCCGCTAGGTGGAAGCCGGTGATCTGCTCATCGCCCTGTTCGGTGATGGTGTAACTTTTGATGGTCCCGGAGCGAATGGCATACAGCGACTTCAGTTCATCGCCCGCCTTGAACAGGGCCTGGCCTTTCTGGATCGGCTTTTTCCGCTCAATGATATTGTCGAGCTGATCCAGCTCATGCTCATTCAGGGTAAAGGGGATACATAATTGGCTGATGCTACAATCCTGGCAGTGGATGGCACAACCGCCAGACTGGATACGTCGAATGATGCGCTGTTTTTCTGGGATCATAATATTGGCTCAGGCGTGGTTTGATATTGGTCAATTTTACCAGCTTTTAAGGACACTGATAAGCCACACCAACTTTGTGTCATGTCAAAATATCGATACATAACCGTGGTTTAGCTATAGTCACATGAAAATAAAGACTTATTTTGCTTGGGGAGATTACGCGGCGCTGTAATTGGCGTTTTTTTGTGCAAAAAATTCGTGACAGCCTGCACAAAAAAAAGAAAAAAGCGGCGTTATTCAGCAAAATTATTGCTTATTAAGGCCGCCATTAAGTCTTTAAATTTATTTAAATTAAATTTAACTGTTGCTGATTTTTCATCAGGCTGGCACCCTCGTGACGCAATAGCCATGCCTTGCGCGTCACGCCACCGGCATAGCCGGTCAACACGCCTGCGCTGCCAATCACCCGGTGGCAGGGCACCACGATGCTGATTGGGTTGGCGCCGTTGGCCGCCCCCACCGCCCGCGAGGCACCCGGTCGGCCAAGCCGTTGCGCCAGCGCGCCATAGCTAAGGGTCTCGCCGCAGGGAATGGTGCGCAACGCCGCCCATACCTGGCGCTGGAATTCGGTGCCGCCGGTGGCAGTGGGCAGGGTATCAATGATGCCCAGATCGCCATCAAAGTAATCGGCCAGCGCACGGGTAAGGCCATGCGGATCGCGCGCCTCGCGCAGCTCAACTCCCTGTCGGCCATAGTGCAGGCCCAGCAGCCGATCCATCCGCTCCTTGAACTCCAGCCACTCAACGCTACGCAAATTGCCCTGTTCGTCCGCCACCAGCAGCAGATCGCCCAGCGGGGTCGCCAGCTTATCCATGAATAGTGTCAGCATGTGTGCTCTCCTGAAAAGGTCGGTTCAGCGTAGCACAACGTGCTTTGCGGTGCAGGGTTCACCGCCAAAGTGCAGGCGCTGCACCACTTTTCGCCATAAGCCAGCGCGTGGCCGCCATTTTGCTGGCAATTTGGCTGGCATAAGCTTTGCTTAATAGAGATGAGAGGCCGCATTGCGGCGCATGGGAGGGGATTATGGCAGAGCAGGGCATGTTTACACATCCACAGCAGCGGGCGGCCTCGCACCTTGCCGCCAAGCCGCTTACCACGTCAGCGCCACCAGCCCGGCAGGTGCATCTGCCGGAGCGCCGACTGGCGGGACACCTTTTCCTGGCCTGCACCCCGGAGCAGGCCACTGAAACGGAGCAACGTATGCGCAGCCTTTACCAACGCCTGTTGATTGACATCCGCCGCTTCCACCGGCTGGCGGCCCGCTACTCAGATGCCGACAACGGCGGCGCGCTCGGCTGGGTCACGCGCGGCATGTTGCCCGTGGCGCTGGAGCGGGTGCTGTTTGCGATGGAATCAGAGACCCTCAGCCCAATCTTCCGCACGCCGGAGGGGTTCCACGTCCTCTACTGTAGCGGCATCCGTCCGCACGGGGTCTGGCTACCGCCCGCCAGCGAGGCGTGACCATAAAAAAGGGCGCCGTAGGGCGCCCTGATTGTTGGCGGAGCGACTAGACGTCGCCAGCGTTGTCCTTCTCTACCGCGTCGTAAATGCGCTCCAGCATGTCCGGGAAGGCGGACTGGATACGGCTCCAGCTCGGGATGAAGGGTTTTTCGCTCGGCGTGTCAGTGAAGGCCGCGCCCGCTTCCATGATGGCGTTGGAGAACATCTCCACCGCTGACTCCTCACTATGGCGGTCGAAGGTCAGGCCGTTCATCCGTGCGTCATGGTCGAAGTCATCAATCATGTCCAGCGCGGTGCGGTAATAGGTGGCGCGCAGCACGCGGAAGGATTCGCTGGTGATCGGCACACCCAGAATCGCCATTTTGCGGTAGAGCGCCTTGGTGATGTCGATACTCATGCGTTGCAGGCCAGCGGTGGCGTCATCCTCGGACATCGGCTGGTGCTTGTGGTCGTAGTTGTCGGCAATGTCCACCTGGCAGATGCGCTTGGTGGAGGTGGTGCGGTGCAGCTCCGACAGCACGCCAATCTCCAGGCCCCAGTCGCTCGGGATACGCAGGTCGTTGAGCACGTGGGTGCGCATTGCGAATTCACCGGAGAGCGGGTAGCGGTAGCTACGCAGATACTCGAGGAAGTCAGAGCGGCCATAGACGCGCTCCAGCGACTTCAGCAGTGGGTAGACCAGCAGGCGGCCGACGCGGCCATTCAGTTTGCCGTTGGCGACGCGTGCGTAATAGCCCTTACAGAAGTCGTAGTGGAAGTTCGGGTTGGCGATCGGGTACATCATGCGCGCCAGCATCTCACGGTTATAAGTGACAATGTCACAATCGTGCAGGCCGACGGCGGTGGTGCGGCGCGAGGCGAGGGTATAACCTGCGCAGAACCAGACGTTGCGCCCCTTGCCCGGCTCCTGCGGTGACAGCCCCTCTTTGGCCAGCTCCTCATCCAGTGCCTTCAGGCGCGGGCCATCATTCCACAGGATACGGTGACGCTGCGGCAGGCGGCTGAAGAACTCACGGGCGAACAGGAACTGGTCGCGGTCGGCGCGATCCAGGCCGATGACAATCTCTTCCAGATAGCTGACCTTGCACAGCTCATCAACAATGTGGGTCAGCGCCGGGCCTTCCAGTTCAGAGAAGAGCGAGGGCAGGATCAGCCCCATGGCGCGGCGGCCAGAGAAGACCTGGAGGTCATACTCCAGCTCCTCCAGCTTGCGGCGGGAAAAGTTATGGAAGTTGGTGATCACACCGTCCTGATAAAAATCGCTCATACACTCTCCAATTTTAGAATAGATAAAAGTATTGGGTCTGAAGCAGTACGCGAATGCCAACGCGCGGCTTTCCCAGAGGCTGCGGCTCCCTTGCCGCTTCTCAGCCTTTGATAAAGTGGGACAGGCCCTGCTTCCAGCCTTGCGGGCCATGCAGCGTGGTGTGGAACACCCGCTCTTTGTCATCATGCTCCAGCGGCATTGGCTGGTTGTGGTGACCAAGGATCACCACCGCCCGGTCAACGGCGTTGAGCATGGAGATATCATTCGGGCCATCGCCCAGCCCGATGGTGACCATTGGGTGGCCACGCAGGCGGCGGTACTCACCGGTCAGCCAGTTCACGGCCTGGCCCTTGCTGACGCCAGCGGCCATCACATGCCAGAAGCGCCCGCCACGGGTCAGCATCAGCCCCTCGTGGTGCAGGTACTCCTCAAACCGCTTCAGGTCGCTGTCGCTGCCGAACCACACCAGCGGCTCCGAGCCTTCCCGCATCATCGCCTGCCGCGCCTCCTCCTCTGGCAGGCCCGTCCAGTCGGCCACCTGCGCCGGCGAGACATCGCCAAATCCACGGCACTCAAAATCATAGCGCAGCCGCAGATCCTCAATGATTTTTCGGATTTCGCCATACTCGGCGCCAAACACCTTGCGCGGGTAGGCGATGTGGTCGCGCCAGCTCTCCGGTAGGGCGATCACCGAACCGTTCTCGGCGATAAACGGCGCATCCTCCAATTTCAGCGCCTTTTGCAGCGCCGCCACCTCGGCGGCGGTCTTGCTGGTGGTGATCACCACCGGCACCTGATGCGCGGCCAGCCGCTCCAGCCAGCCTTGCGCCGGTTGCCAGCTATAGTCGTGGTGATCCAGCAGTGTTCCGTCCAGGTCAGTAAAGATCAGCAGTGAATTATCCAGATACGGCATTATCTCTCCCCAAATCATCCGCAGCGCCAATAAGGCTCTCCTGCGATCTCTGCATATCCTATAAAAGTATATACGCTATTCAGACAGGCAATGGTTAAGCTGTAAACAGTCAAATTCTGAATATTATCAGAGCCATTCCCTGAACTTGGCAGTGGATGCTGTTGCGCAAAGGCAAACTTCCCACCAATTCTACAGCGTGGCTTATGGTTTAGCGGCAGATGCCATAGCCGCGCATCCCGAGGTGGAAGTGGTTGGCGTGGGCGGCGTTGTACTCCGGGCCAAGGGCGTTGCCGAAGAAGCCACAGCTCTCGCTGAAGACCTGATGGAGGTAGCCGGCGGCCGGCCCCTCCTGCGGCCACTGCTTCAGCACACTGAGGGTGCGCCCGTCGGCCAGCCGGAGGGCGGAGATGTCCAGCGCCTCCGCCGTGGCGTGCTCGCTGAGCCGGGCGTTTTCGCGGTGGTAGATGTTGCGGCAGGCGTAGCTGCCGAGGTGATCAATGCGCGTCAGGCGGCTGCCAAGCAGCACCTCGGCCTGCGGGGCCGCTGTCTGGCTGACAAACATCGCGCTGCTGAGCGCCATCGGGCAGCTGGCAAGGAAACTGCTGCTGAGCGCCACCTTGCCAAAGCGCGTGACACGCACCGGATGGGGCAACGGGCACTTGCCGTCCATCGCGCCGGGCAGAGCATAGCTGATGCGGCCGCGCGCTTGTGCCTGCTCCAGCACCTGCAAACAGGCGGCGGGATCTTGCTGCAACTGCTTAAGCTTATAACGGGTGATGAAGGTAGGCGGGTCATCCACCGTCAGCGGGCTGAAGGGGTTGTAGCCGGGGGGGATATAACGCTCAAGCTGGGCGCGCCAGGTGGGGAAGACCCACGGTGAGGCGGCCGTGCCCGCCGCCGCCAACAGCACCAGTCCCTTTATTGCCTGTCCCGCTCCGTATGCCATGCGCTCCCCGTCCGGTTGTGTCCGCCGGCGTTGCCAGACGGTTGTCGCTTGAGTATAGACTGCCCGGCGCGGGGTATTTGCCGTATGCAACATCATGGCTACAATAGCCGCAGGAGGAAACCATTATGAGTGATGAAGAAGACCTGTTCAGTCAGGAGATGGCGGATGTGACCCCGCTGTCAGGAAAACGCAGTGTGGTTTACCTCAAAACCAGCAGCAACGCGGCCCGCCGGGAGGCGGTACAGGCGCAGCTCGAGGCGCTGGAGAACCCGCTGACCCAAGGGATGCTGGACATCATTCCCCTCGATGAGGCGCTGGACTACAAAGATCCCGGCGTGCAACAGGGGGTGCTGGACAAGCTGCGCAAGGGCAAATATCCCCCCCAGGCCACCCTCAACCTGACCCGCAAGCCGGTCGCCACCTGCCGCGAGGAGCTGTTTGCCTTCTACCTCAGCGCGCAGGAGAACCAGTGGCGTACGCTGCTGATTGTGCATGGCCGCGGGCGTGAGGCGGGCAGCCACGCCAACATTGTACGCAGTTACGTCGCCCGCTGGCTGAAACAGCTGGAGGAGGTGCAGGCCTACTGCGAGGCGCTGAAACAGGATGGCGGGGCGGGTGCCTGCTATGTGGTGCTGAAAAAATCGGCGCAGGCCAAGCAGCACAACTGGGAGATGCACGCCAAGCACAGCCGCTGAGACAAAAAACCGGCCATCGCGCCGGTTTTTTCCCTTTTGTTGACGCGGGGTTGCTGCAATCTGCCGCGTGATTTGTTGAAATCAGCGCCTCCTTTTTTTGCTGGACAACCACCTATGCCACACGCCTTCCTAATTCGCGCCCCGCGCCTGACCCTGCCGCTGCTGGCGGCCCTGTTGCTGGCCGGCTGCCAGCGCGACGATCCGCCTGCCGAGGCGATGGTGATTGAGGGCCACATCTTCGGCACCACTTACCGCGTCAACGTCGCAGGGGTGGCGGCGGCGCAACGCCCGGCGCTGGAGCAGGCGGTACGGCAGGTGCTGGAGCGTGACGATCGGGAGATCTCCACCTACAAGCCAGACTCCCTCATCTCGCGCTTCAACCGCTACCCCGGCACCGATCCGCAACCGATCAGCGCCGACATGGCGGATGTCATCACCACGGCGCTGCGCATTGGCACCCTGACCCGCGGCAAGATGGACATCACCGTCGGGCCGCTGGTGAACCTGTGGGGCTTCGGGCCGGACAAGCAGCCGGTGAAGACGCCGACTGACCAGCAGATTGCACAGGCACGCCAGCGGGTGGGGCTGCGCCACCTGACGGTCAGCGCGCGCGCCGACGGCCAGTGGCTGCAAAAGGATCTGCCGGGGCTGTATGTGGATCTCTCCACGGTGGGGGAAGGCTACGCCACTGACCATCTGGCGCGGCTGATGGAGCAGCGCGGCATCCGCAACTATCTGGTGTCGGTGGGCGGCGCGGTGCTGGCGCGCGGTGTGAACGCCAACGGCCAGCCGTGGCGGGTGGCGATCCAAAAACCCACCGACCGTGAGAACGCGGTGCAGGCGATTGTGAACTTGCAGGGCCACGGCATCAGCACCTCCGGCAGCTACCGCAACTACTATGAGCTGGACGGCAAGCGCATCTCCCACATCATTGACCCCGACACCGGCCGGCCGATTACCCATAAGCTGGTCTCGGCCACGGTGATCGCCCCGACCGCAACGCTGGCGGACACCTGGGACACCGGCCTGATGCTGCTCGGCACCGAGCAGGCGCTGGCGGTGGCGAAACAGCAAGGGTTGGCGGTCTATCTGGTGACCCGCGAGGGTGACCGCTTCACCAGCTACATGTCACCGCAGTTTAAGGCGTTCCTGCTTGACGAGGAGAAGTAGCGCCTCAGCGCCGCTCCAGCCAGTTCTTCAGCCGCAGCGCGTCGGCATAGTGCGCATAGCGGTTCTTGCCGCCCATGATCACCATCAGCACCGGCTTGCCATGGATCAGCGTGCGCACCACCATGCAGTGGCCGGCCTCATCGGTGAAGCCGGTCTTCTGCAACTGAATGCGCCAGTGGTGGTTGTGGATCAGCCCATTGGAGCTGTGGTAGACCAGCCGGCCGTGGCCGGGGTAGACCACCTCGCCCTTGTCGGTGGAGAAGCGGCGGATCAGCGGGTAGTGCCAGGCGGCGCGCGCCATGCGCGCCACATCCCGCGCCGAGGCGACATTGCGCGGCGAGAGGCCGGTCGGGTCGAAGAAGTGACTGTGGCGCATCCCCAGCGCCCGCGCCTTGCGGTTCATCTGGCGCAGGAAGCCGGGGCGGCCGCCGGGATAGTAGCGGCTGAGCGCCGCTGCCGCCCGGTTCTCCGACGACATCAGCGCGATGTGCAACATATCGCGGCGCGACAGCACCGAACTGACGGTCAGGCGCGAGCCGGTCTTCTTCAGCAAATCACGGTCGGCCGGTTTCACCTGGATGCGGTTGCCCAGCGGCCGGTGGCTGTCCAGCACCACCATGGCGGTCATCAATTTGGTCAATGACGCCAGTGGATAGGCGTGCGCGCTGTTTTTGCTATACAGCGTGCGACCGCTGACGGCATTGATCACATAGATGGAGCGCGACTGGAGCCGCGGCGAGTGGGCGGCGGCGTGCGCCAGCATGAGTGGTAGAAGCAGGGTCAGGAGCGGCAATAGCAGGAGAGCACGGGCAAACAGGCGGCGGGGCAACAGGGAGCAAGACATGGGAAAGGCGGTTCACTCAATCATAAGGGATTAATTAATAAGTTAATTAATACAGTTAAGGGTGACGCCAGTCTGCCGATCAATGATGGAGGAAAAGTGAAGCCACGCCCCGGGGGGCGCGGCAAAGTGTGTGCAACCGGCACAGGGTGTATGGAAATTTTTCAGCCGTGGCAAAAGCGGCTCAGGGTTACGCCTTCTCCTCCTCAAACACAATGCCGAGCTGGCGGCGCACCTCATCGATGGTCTGCATGGTCAGCAGGCTGTCAGAGAGTGGGCGCACCGGCGACTCCCTCAGCCCCTCGCCGATGCACCAGGCAAAGTGCTCCGCCTCATGGTAGAGCTGCTGGTAGCGGTTGCTCTCCTCTTCCCACACCAATCGCTGTTGGCGGTCGCGGTGGATCAGAGTGAAGGGGCCGGGGGCGTAGAAGCAGTCCGGCAGCGTCAGCGTCGCCTCACTGCCAGCGATCAGCGCGCTGTTGGTGGTCTGGCTGAACAGCGTGGTATGGATAACCGACTGCGCATGACCAGCATGGCGCAGCAGAATCGATGCCTGCCCATTGACGCCACCCGGCGCTGGCTCGCCCATCGCCAACACCTGCGTCGGCGCGCCGAGGATTTTGGTGGCGAAGGCGACCGGGTAGGTGCCGAGATCCAGCAACGGCCCGCCGGCCAGCGCCGGGTTCATGATGCGGTGGTCAGGCGTAAAGGATTCGCCGTTGTCTGCCAGAATGGTGTGCACCTCGCCCAGCAGGCCATCGGCCAGCACCTGGCGCAGCACGTCAAATTTCGGCAGGAAGTCACTCCAGAACGCCTCCATGCAGAGCACCCCCCTGGCAAATGCCGCCTCGGTCAGCGCCTGCACCTCCTGCGCATTCAGCGCCAGCGGCTTCTCGACCAGCACATGCTTGCCGGCATTGATGGCGGCAAGCGCTGCCGGGAAGTGGTGGTTGTGCGGCGTGGCGATATACACCGCATCAATATTGGGATCGTTCACCAGTGCGCCGATGCCGCCGCCGTGGGCGCGCGGGATGCCAAAGTTGTCAGCGAAAGCCTGAGCATGGTGGCGCGTGCGTGAACCGACCGCCACGATCTTCTGGTGGGTGTGTTGCAACAGGGATTGGGTGAAACGTTCCGCGATCCAGCCTGGCCCAAAGATGCCCCATCGCAATGCCGGGATACGGTTGGCGGGCAGCGCCCGCGGGGAAGGGAGTCGTGTTGGAAGTGCCATAGGTTCTGTTCTGTCCATAAAAAGGTGGGGTAAGAACTCTTAACCTAATCCAGAAGCACGGCACTTTTGAAATTTAAAATCCAAAAATTGATGAAATGAAATAAAAATTTAGAATGTGATCACACTCTCCTGCAACGGGTGCTACTGATCGTGCAGGAAGTGCTGGTTAAGTGTGGCTTGCAAACTCAGCATCTCCTCTTCGGCATGGTGCATATGCTCGCTAGTAATTCGGTATACCTCGTCGGCATTTTTTTCCCGTAGTGCCTCGATAGCCTGGCGTTGCCACTGGATACCCTGAGCGCGGGCCTCCGAGTGCGGCAACAGGTAGATATCTTTACAGACGGCCAACTCCTTCAGCAACCGTTGCAGAAAACGGCAGTAAAACGCCAGCAATGCATTCTCGGCATAGCTGGCCACCACGCCGTGGAAATCCAGCTCTGCCATGCGCTGTGTCCAGCGCGCGCCCTCACTCTCATCCCCCGATGAGGGATCGTAGATCGCCAGCAGCTCATGCAGCCGCCGAAACCCGGCCTCATCGATGCGGCCAATGGCGCTGACCGCCGCCTGTGGCTCCAGCGTCCGGCGCAGGGCATAGATATCGCGGATGCCGATGTTTTTGGCGAACAGGTAGTTGGAGAGCAGCGTCATGGCGCGAGCCTCGGGCATACTCTCAATAAAGGCACCCTCGCCCGGCCCGGTACGGGTGCGGATCAGCCCCTGTACTTCCAGCGCCTTCAGCGCCTCCCGTACGGTACTTTTGCCAGCAGAGTACTGGATGATCAGGTCCTTCTCTTGCGGCAACCGATCGCCCGGCTGCAACTTTTGTACAATGATGCTCTCTTTGATCGCATCAGCAATTTCATCAGTACGTTTACGACGAACCTCAGGTTTTTCATCTTGAGCACACATTATGTTATCCCCCAGAAGCCAACGTTAAGAAACACATTTCAGGTTGTAATGGCTACAAATCTTTCAGTAACACAACGCAAAACAAGGGACCGCTGGTTTTTTGCCCTGGATGGCCATGGTCTGGCCGAAGCCTGCAAAATCATCCCTACTTTTGAGGGCGAGGCCATAATGCGGAATGAGGTTGCATTTTTGTAGCAATTTTAAAAATGGCCTTCCTAGATTGTGAAAGGCGACACATTTTCAGCTAAAAATTCTACATGAACTCCTCGTTGTACAGTTATTTATTCATATAAATCTGGCAGTTAGAAAGATAAGATTGGCGAAGGATATATCACAAAAGGGTGAGGGAGCGGAATAGAAAAAGGTGGGGTATCAGCGCCGGATAGGTTAACCGGCGCTAATTATTAGAGGGGAATGATGGGCAAGCGCTGTTGAACAATTGGCCCGCACAGGATTTTATAGCCATCGCTGTCGAAGCTTTTGGCGGTGCGTTTTAGTAACGCCGCCTGAGCCAAATCCTCCACCGATCCGAGATAGAACCAGTTATGGATGATGTGGTACTGCTTCATACTGGGCCGCTCCTCCACCAGCGCGATGGCACCGGGGTAGGGCCAGCACACCACCTGCACCGAGGCCAGCGCGTCTAGCAGGCGCTGGTTATGCGCCTCTGGCGTCTCCTTGCCGCAACAGGCCCCGGCACAGCGGCCAAGGCTGGCGCGGAAACAGGCGCGCCCGGCGCGGGTCGCCTCCAGCCCCAACAGGCCGTGGCAGAGCTGGTACTTATCCGCCAGCGTCAGCAGAGTCTGCTGGGCGGCGCGGCGGCTGGAGTAGAGGCCATACAGCCCCATCGCGTGGGAGAAGTCGATCTCCTTGGCGTAGACCACCTCCGGCTTGCCATTGAGGATCTGTAGCGAGCAGAGTTGGCGGTTGTGGCGCAGCCGTTTGTTGTGCAGCGGCTGTTGCTCCTTGATCATTTGCGCCTCCAGCAGCAGCGCGCCCACCTCGCCCGCGGTCGGGATAAAGGTAATATGCCGCGACTGGCGCAACATGCGCGCCTCCTCGACGGTGCGCAGGTGCGACAGCACCCGGCTGCGGATATTGACACTCTTGCCGATATAGAGCGGCATCACGTCGCTCTCACCGTGGAACACATAGACGCCGGGGCACTTCGGCAGCGCATCCAGCGAATCCCGCAGGTGCTCGGGATATTGGTAGATTGCGGCCGGCTCGAACTCAAGCCGGTGCGCGGAACCGCGTCTGGCCAAAACGTTTACTCCATCACTGTAATTATATCCAGCCTATCAGAAGCGATGCATTTGCGAAAGGGTGTATAACTTTTGTCCAGCACAATTTCTGCGCACTGCCGGCAGGCGGCGCATGGTCTATCCTGTCAGGAGCAACCGATTTGCGCACGAGGGAGAACCACCTATGGCTTTGATCATTTTGGAACAACCCGACCAGACGGTCTACGGCGTGCGGGTAGTGGGGCCGTATGAACGCAGCATCATGCAGGGCTTCATCCAGCTCACCCGCTGGCGCAAGGCGCGCAACCTGAGCGGCGGCAACATCCTTACCCTCTACTGGGACAACCCGCTGACGGTAGCCAACGAGTCACTGCGCGCCGACGTGGTCTTCACGCTGGAGGAGGACGCGGAGCCACTGGCGCTACAGAAACTCAACCGGGGCAACGTGCAGGTCAAGGAGCAGGTGATCCCAGGCGGCATCTACGCCATGTGGCGCACCCGCGTCTTCAAGACCGACTTTGTGAAGGCGTGGCGCGAATTCTATGAGCGCCACCTGGAGGAGAGCGAGTACCGCCCCTGCGTCGGTGCCTGCTATGCACGCTACCTGAACGAAGGGACGGAGGCGGACTACTTCGACATCGAGATCCACCAGTCGGTCTGCCTGCGGGCGTCGCTGGCCTCCGGCGCGGTGCAGCCCTTTGTTTCAGTGTGACGAAGGCGACAGCACCAGCTGCTGGCGGCGGTTATAGAAGGTGCGGTAGGCCAGGTAGCAGGCGATGATGGCCGCGAGGCTGGCGGTGGAGAGCAGCATGAAGGTCACCATGATCTGGTACTTGATCGCCTTGACCGGATCGACGCCAGCGAAGATCAGGCCAGACATCATGCCCGGCAGGCTCACCAGCCCGACGGTCTTGGCCGAGTCCACCGTCGGGATCAGCGCCGCGCGGATACTGTCGCGCAGGATGGTGCGCGCCGACTGGCGCACTGTCGCCCCCAGGCTCAGCATCTCCAGCACCTGCTGTTGCTGGTCGCGGAACCGCTGGTGGAGCTGGGTGTAGCACAGTCCGACCGCCACCATCGCGTTGCCAGCAATCATGCCGGTTATCGGGATCACCTGCATCGGCACGAACGCAATTGAGCCAGTGGCGATCAGCGTCGCCAGCGTCAGACCGGTGCCGACCCCAATCGCAATGAAGGAGACGGCAAAGCCGTGGCGCAGGTTGCGGCTGCGCTTGCGGGCGTTCAGCGCGGCGTTGACGCAGATAAACAGCACCATCAGCAGCGTCAGCCACAGATTATCCAGCGCGAAGAGGTATTTCAGCACATAGCCGACAATCGCCAGCTGCACGATGGCGCGGCCAATGCTCCAGAGGATGTCACGCTCCAGCCCGAGCCGCTCGCGGCGGCTAATCAGCAGCGCGATGAGCACCAGCCCAAGCGCCATCATCAGCGACTCATTGGTTATGGTGTGCTGGTTCATGCCACGCCCCCGGCCGTCGGGCGGCGGCGGAGGCGTTGCTGATCGAGCCATAGTTCACGGCTGGCGTGGTGCCCCTCCTGCGGATCATGGCTGACCCACAGCACCGCCGTGCCATGCCGGGCCGTCTCGGTGCGGATCACGTCGCCCACCCGCCGTTTGTTCTCCTCATCCAGCGCGCTGGTCACCTCATCCAACAGCAGCAGTTGCGGCATCACCTGTAAATTGCGCAGCAGCGCCACCCGTTGCCGCTCCCCGCCAGAGAGCGCCGTGGGCGCCTTCCCCAGCACGCCCGCTGGCAACGCCATCTCGGCCAGCCCGTGGCGGATGCGCGCCTCATCCACCGGCTGGTGGCGGATGCGGTAGGGGAACGCCAGATTGTCATAGACGCTTTCGCCGAACAGCTGCGGCGACTGGAAACCGTAGGAGACCGCGCGGCGGTAGGCGGTGGGGTCAAGGCTGGCGATGTCCTGACCCTCAAACACAATGCGCCCCTCGTCTGGGGTGAGCATCGCGGCGATCAGTTGCAGCAGCGTGCTTTTACCACTGCCGGAGGGGCCACGCAGCATGACAAACTCGCCAGCGGCGAGGGTGAACGAGAGATCCTGCAACAGCGGCACGCCGTTGGGCGCATAACTGACGCCGTTAAGCCGCAGTAGCGCGGGGGGAAGGGCCATGAAAACTCCTGTCTGGCAAGGCCGCCCCGTGGGGCGGCCAAATATGGGCGGCCGACAGCATAGACGTTTTCCCCGCGTAGGCCAATCGGCCGTGGCTCAGGTGCGCGCCGCGTGCGGCACAATCAACCGTTCCGGCTCACGCCGCAGGATCACCTCGCCGTGGCGCACCGAGAGGCGTGCCTTGGCCTGACGGCGCAACGCCTCGTAGTCGCTCTCCGCGTCCAGCACCACCAGGTTGGCCGGGCGGCCCACCTCCAGGCCATACTGGTCGCCAAGCTGCATCACCTTGGCGCTGTGGTCGGTGACAAAATCGAGGCAGCGGCGCAGATCCTCAAAGCCCATCATGTGGCAGATGTGCAGCCCGGCATCCAGCACCCGCAACAGGTTGCCATTGCCGAGTGGATACCACGGATCTTTGATCGAGTCCTGCGCGAAACAGACGTTCAGCCCGGCGCGATCCAGCTCCGCCACCCGCGTCACGCCGCGCCGTTTCGGGAAGGTATCAAAGCGCCCCTGGAGATGGATGCTCTCAGTCGGGCAGGAGACAAAGTTCAGCCCGGCCTTTTGCAGCAGGCGGAACAGCTTGGCGCAGTAAGCGTTGTCATAGGAGCCCATCGCCACCGTGTGGCTGGCGGTGACCCGCGCCCCCATGCCGCGCGCCCGCGTCTGCTCCGCCAGCACCTCGAGGAAACGGGAGTGCGGGTCATCCGTCTCATCACAGTGTACATCCACCAGCGCGCCGGTGCGCTCCGCCAGATCCATCAGGAAGGTGAGGGCGCTGATGCCCTGTTCGCGGGTGTGCTCATAGTGCGGGATGCCGCCCACCACATCCGCGCCGCGCCCCATCGCCTCCTCCATCAGCGCCCGTCCCTGCGGGAAGGAGTCAATGCCCTCCTGTGGAAAGGCGACAATCTGCAAATCGATGCGATCGCGCGCCTCGTCCCGCACCTCCAGCAATGCCCCCAGCGCAGTCAGCGACGGATCGGTGACATCCACGTGGGTGCGCACATGCTGGATACCGTGGTCACGCAGCATATCCAGCGTAGCGTGGGCGCGCAGCTTGATGTCCTCATGGGAGAGCGTCGCCTTACGCTCTGCCCAGCGCTCAATGCCCTCAAACAGCGTGCCACTCATGTTCCACGCCGGTTCCCCGGCGGTCAGCGCCGCATCCAGGTGGATATGCGGCTCCACCAAGGGTGGGATCACCAACTGGCCGCCAGCGTCAAGGGCCGACGCCTCCGGAGCCAGTTCGCCATGCTGCGGCTCAATGGCCGTGAAACGCCCCTGTTCAGCGCACAGGGTGTAGAGTCCGCTGCGGTGGCGCAGCTGGGCATTGATCATCTTCATCGGCATCTCCTGAGTGGGTTACGGCGTCTACAGGGAGTGTAGCCAACCCGCAAGATTGGCGGGTTTTTCACCGGTTTCAGCAACGTCATGCAAGCCGTTTCACAATCTTCAGTAGATTTGCTTCACATTTTTTCACTCTGTTCTATAGGTTAACTGTTAGCTGAAAAAGGCTGACAGGTGAGAAAATATCGTTGCCGGCACACCGGGGGGATGGGTATGGAGATTGACCTATATGAGGTAAACGCCTTCAGCCACCGGCCACAGGGCGGCAATCCGCTCGCGGTAATGCTGCTGGATGAGTGGCTGGGGAGCCAGACCTTGCAGATACTTGCCATCAAGGGGGGCAAGCCAGAGACGGCATTTGTGGTGCGGCGCGGGGAGAAGTGCGAAATTCGCTGCTTCTCTGCCCAGCGTGAGATTGACCTGTGCGGCAGCGCCATTCTGGCGGCCGCCGCGGTGATCATGGATTTCTTTGACCGCCGGTTGCGGCGGATGGATTTCGTCCATCCACAGGGCACGGTGGGGGTATGGCGGCATGGCGGCAAGCTCAGCCTGGATCTGCCACAGTGGACGTTGAAACCGCGCCTGCACCCCGGCCCGACGCTGGCGGCGCTTGGCGTGGAGCAGGGCGAGGTGTGGCAGAACCGGGATATCGTGGTGATTCTGGAGAACCGGGAGCAGGTGGCGGCGCTACGGCCAGATTTCAGCCGGCTGGCGACGTTGCCCTCGCCGCTGGTGGTCGTCTCCGCATCCGATGGCGGGCAGGGCTATGTGCTGCGCGCCTTCAGCCCGGCGGCTGGCATTCCCGAGGATGCCGCGACCGCCACCGCCCACTGTGCGCTCGCGCCCTACTGGGCGAACAAGCTGGGCTGCCCGCACTTGCACGCCGAACAGCTCTCGCCACGCCGGGCGGAGTTTGAGTGTGAGCTGCTGGGCAACCGGGTGATTGTCGCCAGCCAGGTGCTGCAGGTGCGCCACAAATTGCTGACGCTGCCTGAGGGCATGAACTTGCCCTTTTCCTATTAACCGCTGGCAGGCGATCGCCTGCCGGCCCCTTCCGCTATCCACGCCACGCTTTTACCCATCGATTTACTTTATGCAACCGCTCAATAAATAACCAATCCGTTTAATTAACGTTTATAAAAGAAATTCCCGCCTTAACACATTCCGGCTTATTTCCCGCCGCGTATTATTACAAAGCAAGCTAATTATCCTCACCGTTGTTATAAATAGCCCAGTTGCAGGCATACTCTATTTCTTGCGTCAAATTCTATTTAGGTAGACCACTGTTGGTATCCTCACAAAATCAGCAATGGCAGGCTGTTACTCTGTAACAAAAAGACACTATTTTGCACCAAAGCAGGGCAGTGCACCGTTATCAGGCAGGGCTATAGACAAAAAAATAGGGTATACAGTCACTTATTTGCTATAACCTTATTAACATTTTGTAACATTGCTTTTCACAAAAATGTCGATTCTGTGGTTATTTTTTCATTTTAACTTTTTGTGCGTAATGCTATGGTTGCTGGCGTTTGCATAACCAAACAATTATAAACAAATCGGCAACCATCCGTTTAAATATTTATTTAATACAGTGCGCGCTGCTTTTTTCCGGTAATTCCCGGGCCGGGAAAGGCTTGCCTGAAATAAGCAGCGACCACCACGCACGGGATGCCAGCCGGAATAAATCGCATTACAAAAATCACAAAGACCAAAGAGTCAGAATTTAAATCAAGGAAACGCAATAATGATGAAGCGCAGTGTGCTGGCCCTGGCAATCTCCTTAATCGCCGCCTCAGGCATGTCAAACGCGGCCGAAATTTATAATAAAGATGGCAACAAGCTCGATTTATATGGGCGTGTCTCGGCCAAGTATGTGTTTGCCGATGACGCCAACGCGGATGGCACCTATGTCCGTTTCGGCTTCAAAGGGGAAACCCAGATCTCCGACCAACTGACCGGCTATGGCCAGTGGGAATATAACGTCCAGGCCAATAACTCCGAGGGCAGTGATGCCCAGACCGGTAACAAAACCCGCCTTGGCTTCGCTGGCCTGAAGTTCGGCAAATATGGCTCCTTCGACTATGGCCGCAACTATGGCGTGGTCTATGACGTGGAGGCCTATACCGACATGCTGCCAGAGTACGGCGGCGACACCTGGTCCCAGACTGATAACTACATGACTGCCCGCTCCACCGGCCTTGCCACCTACCGTAACCTCGACTTCTTCGGGCTGGTAGAGGGCCTGAACTTCGCTGTGCAGTATCAGGGCAAGAATGACCGCGACGGCAGCAGCGTTGAGCAGCGCGGCAATGGCGACGGCTATGGCTTCTCGGTGGAGTATCAGGACATCGGCGGCTCCGGCATTGGCGTCGCGGCGGCCTACTCCAACGCCAACCGCACCGCCAACCAGAAGGTTTCCGCGATTGGTTCCGGCGACACCGCTGAATCGTGGAGCAGCGCCATCAAGTATGACGCCAATCAGGTCTACCTGGCGGCAATGTACGCTGAAACGCGCAACACCACCCGCATCTCCGGCACCACTGACGGCGGCGTGGCCATCAGCGGCTATGCCAACAAAACCCAGAACCTGGAAGCGGTGGCCCAGTACCAGTTCCTCAACGGCCTGCGTCCCTCCATCGCCTACCTGCAATCCTGGGGCAAGGACATTGAAGGGGTAGGCGACGCCGACCTGGTGAAATACCTGGAAGTGGGCGTGACCTACTACCTGAACAAGAACATGTACACCTATGTTGATTACAAGGTGAACCTGCTGGATGACGATAACGCGCTGAACCTGTCGACGGACGACGTGGTCACGGTGAACCTGACCTATCGTTTCTGATGCAGTGCTGAGTTCGTTACCCTCCCTGTGTCTGAGCGGGTAATTAGCAAGCGGAGCCTCTGGCTCCGCTTTTTTTATGGGGGGAAAACCCGCCGGGCGGCGGGTGGGGGCTTAACGGGCGTTCGCCAGCGGGGCGATGGATTCGCGCTTGATGCTCTGCACCGGGATGCGGGCGACGCAGTTCTCCTGCGTCCCCTCTTTCAACATGCGGATCAGCAGCTCGACGGCGGTGCGGCCGAGCTGGCCGGCATCCTGACGGATGGTGGAGAGGCGAGGGGTGATCAACTCCGCGTAGTTGGCGTCATCAAACCCGACAATCGACATATCCTTCGGGGCGCTCAGCTGGTGGGTGCGCAGGCCATCCAGCAGGCCGAGCGCCAGATAGTCACTGCCCGCGAAGATGGCGGTCGGCGGCTCCGGCAGCGCCAGCAGGCGGTCGATCGCCGTCTGGCCAAACTCGCGCGTATAGTCGCCGCACAGCACCAGCTCTGAACGGTAGGCGAGGCCCGCCTGCTCCAGCGCCTGCCGGAAGCCCTCGCGCCGCTCGCGCACGCTCATCAGCGTATCTGGCCCGCCAACATAGGCAATGCGCCGGTGGCCGGCATCAATCAGTTGCCGCGTCGCCAGCTGCCCGCCACAGACATTGTCAGCGAACACTTTTGGCACCTCAGCGCCCGGCACATCCTCATCGATCAGCACAATATTGCTCTGGCCCTGTAGCTCCGCCAGCAACCGGCCATCATCCGGCTTGTTGGTGGCGAACAGCAGGCCATCCACCTGGCGGGTATCCAGCCAGCGGATGAATTGGGTCTCTTTCTCCAGGTTGTTGCGCGTCACGCACAGCACCAGACTGTACTGGTGCGCGGAGGCCGCCGCTTCCGCCGCCTCTGCCAGTTCGGCAAAGAAGGGGTTGCTGATTTCAGGCAACACCAGCCCGATGGTTTCGCTGCCACCCTTGCTCAGGCGGCGCGCCAGGCTGTTGCCACGGTAATTCAATGTGCTGATAGCATCCTCAATCCTTTGCGTCGTCTGTTGCGGCAACACGATACTGTTGTTCAAGTATCGTGAAACCGTGGCCTTAGACAAGCCAGCCAGACGAGCCACATCCGATAGAACCACCCGTTTATTCGCCATAAAAGTTCACTCTGTCAGCGGTTTAATGTGTATTGCTACCTCTATTGTTAGCACAAAACGTCAGGCAATTTAACATTATCTGCTCTTACCACTAACGTAGCGACACCACTCGCAGCATAAATGCAGGCGACAGGCAGGCAAACGCTTACCTTGCACGCCAGAGCGCAAGCCACTGGCCGCATAGCTTGTAGCCCGATGGACTATGTTGCATCAAGGTTAAAAATTAGTTTTTGGCGGTCACTTGTTGAGGTGCGGTTTAGGATTAAACGCAGAGATTCGGTGAACACCACTTGAACCGTTTCAACTGCGGGCAGGGCGGGAAATGTGGTTTTTGGCGCGCTAGCCAAGAAAGCAGGCAGCGCGCCCGGTGGTCACTTCTGTTCATCGGCGATGATGGAGATGCGGCCATTGGTCTCAAGGATGGCGTATTTGATCTGGCTGGTCTGCTCCAGCCCCTGCTGGCGCGCCACCTCCATCACATCCTCCAGGTCAATACGCAACTGCTGCATTCGCTTGTCGAGCGTGCGCCCATGCTCCACCAGAATCACCGGTGAGCCATCCAGCAGCAAATCAGCGGCGGGCAGCCGGTGCTTGAGCTGGGAGAAGAGGATATCCATCGCGATCAGGGTGCCGATGGTAATGAAGGCCCCGGTCAGGGAGAAGTCACTGCCCAGCAACGCCTGCTGGGTCGCCTCACTGATGATCAGCAGCAGGATAAAATCAAACGAGGTCATCTGCATGACGGTGCGCCGGCCAGCAATCTTCAGCACCACCATCAAAAAGAGATACATGCAACCCGCACGCAATACCATATCCATCTCTGTTCTCCTATCAGGGGTAGACCCATTGCTCAAACACCAGTGGCGGATGGCCAGCCAGTGCCGCCTCGTTGCGGTAGTGGCCGAAGGATTTCGGCTGCACCGTCAGGTAGAGGGCGGTGGAGGGCGAGGCACTGGAGGTGGGCAGGGTAATGATCATCTCGTTGCCAGTGGTGACCATCTGTGCGGTCTGCGGCTGGAGCGCCACAATCTCATAGTGGCTGGCGAAGTCACCGCCGAGCCGCACCATCGCCGGTGTCCGCCCGTGGGGCCAGACATGCAGCACCATCTGGCTCTCGGACTGCTGGCGGGCGAAGCGGTCATACTTCATCTGCACGCTGCGATCCGCATTCAGATCCACGCGGTCACTGAGCCAGCCGCTGGAGAACAGCCCAAGCAGCGCCGCCCCAATAAAGCCAAACAGCAGCAGGGTGCCCACTCTCTCCAGCCATAGCGCCCAGCGCAGCCAGTGCATGTTCTCTTTCACCGGGTAGTGGCGGCTGGTGAACTCATCATCCTCATCGGTCGGCATGGCATCTCATCCATTGGGTAGGGGTGTGATAAGCGTAGCCCAGCGGTCGCGGCAGATCCTTGCCGCACAACGAAAAACGGCCAGCATAAGCTGGCCGTGGTAGACAAAGGGGGGATTACAGCTTGCGGTTGTCGGCAGTCACGCCCACGGCACGCGGCTGGGTACGACGGCCCCAGGCACCGGTGGCGCCAGAGATAATGCCGCCGATGATCAGCATAAAGAAGCCATACCAGCTGGCAGTGGAGACACCCTTGGCAGCGGCATCAGCGGCTTCACGCGCTTTCTGCTCGGCCTGTGCCTTCAGCTCTTGGTATTTTTGGTACGCCTGCGCATAGGTCTGCTGCGCGCGCTGGACGATGGCATCCACTTCCTGATCGGATTTGCCGGTACGGGCCTTGATGATGTTTTTCAGGGCATCCAGATCAGCGGCCTGCAGGGTGCTGTTGTTACGGCTGATCACGCCGCTCAGCCACTGGTTCAGCGCCTGATTCGGATCCTGGTTCGGGTTCTGGGCAACGTTGTTAGCCTGATTCTCGGCGTTGTTCGCCTCAGTGTTTGCCTGCTGCTCCAGGTTCTCCGGTTGCAGCTCTGGTTTGCCGGTCTGGCGCAGGGTGGTTTCCAGCTCGCCTTGCAGGTCATCCAGGTTGATGTTGGCCTGTTGCAGCTGGTCTTTCACCATCTGGGTCGCCTGCGGGGTGACATTGGCAATGCCGCTGCCCATGGCGCGCAGGCCGGAACCGGCCACGTTTACCGCGCCGCCGACGGCGGAGGAGACCAGCGCAATCATCAGGTAGGTACAGACGAGGGTGTTGACGCCCCACACCAGCAGGCCGTGCAGCATCCCTTCACGCTGGGCCAGACGGCCCGCGATGTAGCCACCCACCGCAAAGGAGAGCAGTATGGTAATGACCATCCAGACCAGCGCGCCAGTGCTCAGGCCGCTGAAGGGGTTGCCCTCCTGCAACGGATCGATGGTGGCGGCGCCAATCGCCGTACCCAGCATCGACAGCAGCAGGTAAGTCACCATCGACAGGATCACGCCAGCGAACACTGCGCTCCAGGAGATCCGTTTCAATGGCGTCAGCGGCGCGTTCGGGGCGTACCCGGCGCGGTTATCCTTGGTCAAGTCGGCATCGTAATTGGTCATAATGTTGTTCCTCGCAATTTTCCGTGGGTACCCAGAAATTGGGTCTGAACTCCTCTGCTGCCCAGTGGCCCGCGCCCGGCATACGCCATGGTCCGGAGGGTGTTGCTCTGAATTATTCCCGCCACGGGACAGCGTTTTTCACGCATTACAGGGTTAAGCGTAGACAGTCCTGCCATTCATGCCATTGTCGGCAAAGTAAAATTTGCCGGGTTTGCATTAGGCCGTGAGTAAGGTGCTGATTGTTAAACGATGAAATTCAAGAAAAATTCTCGAATTGTGAGGAACTTAACAGAACGTTCAAATAGTCCATAAAATCTGACGTTTCCGTCACAATCCTGCCGTCTCCCCGGTGGGCGGTGGCACAATCTCCTGCCATGCCGCCAGAGGGGTAAGGGAGCGCCCGGTGGCGCGGGGCCGGGCAGGGTGCAGGGGCCACGCGCCGGTGTTATGGTGCCTGTTTTACTGAGATGACCAGAGGGAGAGGGATATGGACAACGCGCGCAGCCGCGCCGGGCAACCGGGCATCCAATGGCGGGATCTGTCGCCGTCAGCGATCATTGCCGGTTTTGTGGCGGTGCTGGTGGGCTACACCAGTTCAGCCGCCATCATTTTTCAGGCGGCGGAGGCGGCGGGTGCCACCCCGGCGCAGATTGGCGGCTGGCTGGCGATGCTGGGGCTGGCGATGGGCCTCTCCTCGCTGGGGCTGTCGCTCTATACCCGCGCCCCGGTGCTGACCGCCTGGTCAACGCCCGGCGCGGCGCTGCTGGCAACCAGCCTGCCGGGCATCGGCCTGAATGAGACGATTGGCATCTTTATCTTCGCCAATGCCCTGATCCTGATCAGCGGCGTCACCGGGCTGTTTGCCCGCCTGATGAACATCATTCCGCCTGCGCTCTCCGGCGCGATGCTAGCGGGTATCCTGTTGCGCTTTGGGCTGGGGGCCTTCGCCCCGTTGCAGGGAAACCTGGCATTGGCTGGCGGCATGTGTCTGGCCTACTTTCTGGCGCGCCGCTGGCTGCCGCGCTTTGCCGTGCTGCTGGCGCTGGCCGCCGGGTTGGTGATTGCCGCCCTACAGGGGAGCATCGCCTTCTCCCACCAACCGCTGGCACTGGCGACCCCGGCCTTTATCCAGCCGGCGTTCAACCTGCACAGCCTGATTGGCATCGGCATCCCGTTCTTTGTCGTCACTATGGCATCACAGAATGCGCCGGGCATCGCCACCCTACAGGCGGCCGGTTACCGGGTCCCCATCTCGCTGCTGATCAGCGCCACCGCACTGCTGGCGCTGCTGCTGTCGCCGTTCGGCGGTTTCTCGGTCTGCATCGCCGCCATCACCGCCGCCATCTGCATGGGGCCGGAGATCCACCCCGACCCGGCGCGCCGCTATATGGCCGCCGTCGCCGCCGGGCTGTTCTACCTGATTGCTGGGCTGTTTGGCGGCTCCATCGGTATGCTGTTCAGCGCGCTGCCCGCGCCGCTGATCCAGACCATTGCCGGGCTGGCGCTGCTCAGCACGCTCTCCGGCAGCCTCAGCCGGGCGTTGCAGGAGGAGCAGGGGCGTGACGCCGCCATCGTCACCTTCCTGATCACCGCCTCCGGGCTGACGCTGTGGGGCGTCGGCGCTGCCTTCTGGGGATTGGTGGGTGGTGTGCTGGTCTGGCTGCTGCTGCCGCGCACGCATTAAGGCAGAGGCGGCGGATGGCGACTATCCTTACACCTTGAATTCATGGACATCCAACCCGGAGAGACGCTGATGGCTGATTCACACGACCAATCCCACCATAACCCAGGGCTGGACGCCTTCGAGGAGCTACAGAATTTGGTGCACACCCTGCATCACCACGGCGTGCTGCGTTTCGCCAATGAGGTGGTCTCCGCCAACAATGCGATTGCCGGGGCGCTGGTGGATGGGCTGAACAAGCCGGGCACCCTCAATGCGGTGCAGAACCTGTCGGTGCTGATGCAGGCGTTGTCGAGCGTACCGCCTGAAACCTTCTCCCGCGTGGTGTTCGCCATGAAGGAGGGGATGGAAGCGGTGGGCCGCCAGCCGCCAGCCAGCGAGGCACAGGCACCGGGGCTGGCTGGCTTCTATCACCTGTTGAATGACGAGAGCGTCTGGCGCGCCATAACCCCAATCCTCAATGGCCTGCGCGCCTTTGCCGTTAGCATGGAGCAGCCCACCCCGCGGCCCGCGCCACCCTTCACTGGCAAGCCCGGTAGCCTGTGACCCCACCGCGCGTCCGGCACACCCCCGTGGCGCGCGGAAATTTCACTTATGTAACATTTAAACACTCTGAAACATTCCAACCCGTTCATTAGCAACCTTTTAATAGGCGCTCACTCCCCAGACCGTTATCCTTGCCGCCTTTTACCCTATTCTGCGCCATGCTCCGGCCGGCAAGGAATCACGGCAGACAGGTAACCCCTCCGGCATGGCCCATTTTTCGCACCATCAGGCACCGTTTCGCGACTATCCCGCAGAATCCCGTCTCTTTATCCGCCGCGCGCTGGTGGCCTTCGTTATTGTGTTGCTGCTTACTGGAATACTGATAGCCAACCTCTACCGCTTGCAGGTGAAGGAGCATGGCTTCTACCAGACCCGCTCCAACCAGAATGATATCAAGATGCTGCCCATCGCCCCCAGCCGCGGGCTGATCTATGATCGCAACGGCATCCCGCTAGTGCGCAACCTGACGCTCTACCAGATCGAGGTGACGCCCGGCAAGGTGCCGGATCTGGCAGCCACCCTGAAGGCGCTGACGCCGATTGTTGACCTGACGCCGGAGGAGATTGCCGATTTCCATGATGCCGCGCGACATACCAGCCGCTATAAGCCGGTAACGTTGAAGATGGAGCTGACTGACAGCCAGGTGGCGCGCTTTGCCGTCAACCAGTTCAAGTTCACCGGCGTTACCGTTGATAGCTACCAGCAACGCGAATACCCCTATGGCGGCCAGCTGGCGCACGTGGTGGGGTACGTCTCCAAGATCAACGACCGCGATGAGCAGCGGCTGGAGAAGGAGGGCGTCGCGGAGAACTATGCCGCCGACCACAATATCGGTAAGCAGGGCATCGAGGGGTACTATGAGAGCGTGCTGCATGGCAAGACCGGCTACCGCGAGGTGGAAGTGGACAACCACGGCCGGGTGGTGCGCCTGCTGAAGGAGCAGCCCCCGCAGGCCGGGCAGAATATCTACCTGACCCTCAGCCTGCCGCTGCAACAGTATGTGGAGTCGGTGCTCAAGAATCAGCGCGCCGCGGTGGTGGTGGAAGACCCGCGCGACGGCGGCATTCTGGCGATGGTCTCCAGCCCCAGTTACGATCCCAACCCCTTTGTGAAGGGCATCAGCTACAAGGCCTATAAGTCGCTGCTCACCAACCCGGATTTGCCGCTGATTAACCGGGTGACGCAGGGACTCTATCCACCGGCCTCCACGGTGAAGCCCTATATGTCCATCTCCGCGCTGTTTGCTGGCGTCATCACCCCCTCAACCACCTTCTTTGGCGCGCCAAGCTGGGTACTGCCCGGCAGCCATCGCCACTACCGCGACTGGCTGAAGAGTGGGCATGGGATGCTGAATGTCACCAAGGCGATTGAGGAGTCCGCCGATACCTTCTTCTATCAGGTGGCCTATGAGATGGGGATTGACCGCATCCATGAGTGGCTCAGCAAGTTCGGCTATGGGCAGCCTACTGGCATTGACCTGAATGAGGAGTACCAAGGGGTGTTGCCCAGCCGGGAGTGGAAACAGCGCGTGCACAAGAAACCCTGGTATCAGGGCGATACCGTGCCGGTGGGGATTGGGCAGGGCTACTGGATTGCCACGCCGATCCAGATGGTGAAGGCGCTGACCACCCTGATCAATAACGGCAAGGTGAAAACGCCGCACCTGCTCTACTCGGTGAAGGCGGGCAACCATGTCACGCCCTACCAGCCACCGGCCGGCCCGACGGCACAGATTGGTGACCCGCGCTCACCTTACTGGGGCATCGTTAAGGCGGCGATGTTCGGGATGGCGAACCAACCCAATGGCACCGGTTATAAGCTGTTCCATACCGCCCCCTATGGGATTGCCGCCAAGTCCGGTACCTCACAGGTGTTCAGCCTGAAAGAGAACCAGACCTATAACGCCAAGATGGTGCCGGTGCGGCTGCGTGACCATATCTTCTATACGCTGTTCGCCCCCTATAAGAACCCCAAGGTCGCGATGGCGCTGATCCTTGAGAACGGCGGCGGCGATGGGGTGGTGGCTGGCCCGACGGCGCGTGCCATTCTCGACCATATCTTTGACCCGGCCCATGCCGATAGCGCGGCTAACCAACAGATTGTCGATCCCGCCCGCTAAGCCCACGATGCCTGCTGGTGATTAATCCGGCAGGCATTACCTTTCCTCGTCCTTTCTTACAAACAGCAACGGAATTGACCGGCAGGGCGCGGTAATCCGCTGTAATCTAATAATAATCTTAAACCTGGCCACGCGAGCCTTCCCGTGGCCCGTGCCGCCACGTTGAGTCATTTCTGGAAATAGCATGAAAAAGATCCGTCCGGGCCTCTCCGGCAAAAAACCGGCGTCCTCTGCCAAAAATTACTCCTCCGCGCGCTTTGCCTGGATCTGCGCTGGCATTTTGGTCTGCTTCTTCCTGCTGGTGGCGCGCGTCGGTGACCTGCAACTGCTCAATGACAAGCAGCTCAATGATCAGGCCGACCAGCGTTCGGTACGCAGCGAAGTGTTGCCCGCCACCCGTGGCATGATCACCGACCGCAATGGCGAGGCGCTGGCGGTCAGCGTCGCCTCGCGTGACATCATCCTCGACCCGAAACATATTCTTGAGGCGGATACCCAGCTGGATAACGAACGTTGGCAGAGTTTCGCCAGCGTGCTGAAGATCCCGCTGAGCCAATTGCAGCAGATGATCCGCGATAACCCGCGCAAGCGCTTCCTGTTCGCCGCCCATAAGGTCGATACCGAGATCGCCGAGTATGTCACCAAACTGCACCTGACCGGTGTCTCCACCCAGCAGGACTTCAACCGCTTCTACCCAATGGGGCAGGACGCCGCCGCGCTGGTGGGGATTGTCGGCATGGATAACCAAGGGCTGGAGGGGATTGAGCTGGGCTTCAATCGCCTGTTGCAGGGCAAGCCCGGCCTGCGCGTCTACCAGAAGGATCGGCACGGCGCGGTAATCAGCCTGCTGAAGACGGTAGACCCAGTGGCCGCGCCCAACGTGACGCTGAGCATCGATAAGTTCATGCAGTATGTGCTCTATTCGCATATCCGCGATGGCGTGTTGCTTAACCAAGCCGATTCCGGCTGCGCAGTGCTGGTGGACGTGAATACCGGCGAGATCCTTGGCATGGCGAGCTACCCGTCATTCAACCCGAACAACCTGGCGGATACGCCACCGGAGAATATCCGCAACGTTGCCAGCAGTGACAGCTTCGAGCCGGGTTCGACCGTCAAACCGCTGGTGGTGATGACCGGATTAGCGAAACACCTGATCAAGCCGGACTCGGTGCTTGATACCCACCCGTACCGGGTCAATGGCCACCTGATCCGCGACGTTGGCAACTGGCCGGAGCTGACTGTTACCGGCATCCTGCAAAAGTCGAGTGACATTGCCGTCTCCCACATTGCGCTGGCGATGCCGGCCAGCGTGCTGGTCAATGTCTACCACGGCTTTGGCTTGGGCCAGCCGACCAACCTCGGCATGGGCAACGAGAGCAGCGGCTACTTCCCGCTGCACCGTGAAGTGTGGTCAGACATCGATCGCGCCACCTTCTCCTTTGGTTATGGCCTGCGCGTCACGCCGTTGCAGATGGCGCGCGAGTACGCCGCCATCGGGGCCTATGGTGTCTACCGCCCGTTGTCGATCACCAAGGTCACGCCGCCAGTGCTCGGCAAGCAGGTGATGGACCCGGAGATCGTGAAAACCGTGATCCACATGATGGAGAGCGATGCGCTGCCGGGCGGCAGTGGCCTGAGCGCCGCCATTCCGGGCTACCGTCTGGCGATCAAGACCGGGACCGCCGAGAAGATGGGCAAGAGCGGCAAGTATGATGGCGGCTACATCAACTACACCGCCGGTGTCGCGCCCGCCAGCAACCCGCGCGTGGCGCTGGTGGTGATGGTCAACAACCCCAAGGCGGGCAAGCACTTCGGTGGCTCGGTGGCCGGGCCAATCTTCGGCAAAATCATGGCGCAGGTGATGGAGCACATGAACATCCTGCCGGATGCCCAGCAGCTGAACGTGGTCTCCACCATCAAGGGGTGACCGCCTTCCCAGAGCAGCGTCTACACTGTAAAGGCCAGCCCAGCGGGGTTGGCCTTTTTCTTATCATGGGGAGGAAAGGATGAATGATCGTATCGGCGTGCTCTCCGGGGACATCACGCGCCTGGAGATAGACGCCATTGTGAATGCCGCCAACAGTTCGCTGCTCGGCGGCGGCGGGGTAGATGGCGCCATCCACCATGCCGGCGGGCCAGAGATTTTGGAAGCCTGCAAACGCATCGGCGGCTGCAAAACCGGTGACGCGGTGATTACCCGCGGCGGCCAGCTGCCAGCGAAATGGGTGATCCATGCCGTTGGCCCGCGCTGGCAGGGTGGCGACCGGGGAGAGATGGATTTGCTGCGCAGCGCCTACCTGCGCTGTTTTGATCTGGCGGCGGAGTATGGCATCCGGCGGCTGGCGTTTCCCAATATCAGCACTGGCATTTATGGTTTCCCGAAACAGGCGGCGGCGGAGATTGCCATCGACGTCACCCGCACCGTGCTGAGCAGCAACACCACGATTGAGGAGGTGCTGTTCATCTGTTTCGACGCGGAGAATGAGGCGATTTACCGGGAACTGCTGGACCAACCGGGCGCACAGACCTGACCACGCGTGACGTTGTCACAGAAAATCAGGACAGGGGCAGTCTGACGCACTTTTTTACGCTTCCATTAGGGCCAGTTATGGCAAAGCGGTCGCCTCTGCCACGTGTTTACCCTATACTTCCATGGCAAAAATCCTAAATTTCCATGCGCATGACAGGCGTGCAACAAGGGTGAGTAATGAGTAACCGTGCTATCGAACATGTGGTTTTGCTGGATGCCAACCATCAACAAATTGGGATCATGGATAAATCGCAGGTTCATACCGCGCATACCCCGCTGCATCTGGCCTTCTCCTGCTATGTGTTTAATGCGGACGGCCAGCTGCTGGTGACGCGCCGCGCCACCAGTAAAGTGGCGTGGCCGGGCGTCTGGACTAACTCGGTCTGCGGCCATCCACAGCAGGGCGAAGCGATGGCCGATGCCGTCCGCCGCCGCTGCCTGTATGAGATGGGCCTGGCGGTGGAAGAGGTGGAGCTGGTCACCGACAACTTCCAGTACCGCGAAGTGGACGCCTCGGGCATCGTTGAAAACGAGTACTGCCCAATCTTCCGCGCTTTCAGTGACGCGACGCCCGCACCGCGCGCCAGCGAGGTGATGGACTACCAGTGGGTCGATCTGGAGGCGCTCTATCAGGGGGCCGATGCCGCCCCTTGGGCCTTCAGCCCCTGGATGGTCAAGCAACTCGCGCTGCTGCGCACGCTGGAACACTTCACGCTTGCCACCCAGCCGGTGCAAGTGGGCTAGGGCGGCCACCGCCACAGCCAGCCATAACAACGGGAGCCTGGCTCCCGTTTTTTTGTCATGTTCGACACCGTCTCTCCCACGCCCACCTCTCTTTCCCGTTGGGATAACTGACCCTCTACAGCGCGCTATTTTTCACGTAGCGACACCAAAATTGTTCGTTTTTCCACCGCATTTTTGCCGGCGATCGTCCACTTTGGCTGCTTTTCCGCCAGATTGCTGCATTAATCAGCCGATCTGCCTGATATTCAGGCATTTTCTTCTATAGTTAAACAGGGGCTGCCCTGGCCGGCTAGCAGGAAGCCTATCTTTCACTGTCCGTCCGTGATGGGAGGGCCGCGCGGCTCTCCTCTTTGATAAGGAGTTTGTGAATGACGTCCAATGGCACCTCACGGCCCTCCACGCCTGCCGTGGCGCTGTATGAGCTACTTAACCCCATTCCTTACGGCTTGTTTGTCGCCGCCTGGATTTTCGACATTATTTACATCATCAGCACCAACATCTTCTGGACACAGGCCGCCAGCTGGCTGATCGCCATTGGGCTGGTACTCGCCATCATCCCGCGGCTGATCAATCTGGTGCAGGTGTGGGTTGGGCACGCCTACCCACAGGGTTCGCCGATCAAGATCCACTTCTGGGCCAACCTGCTGGCCATCATCCTCGCCATCTTTAATGCCTTCATCCACAGCCGGGATGCCTATGCCGTGGTGCCGATGGGCGTGATCCTCTCCACCCTGGTGGTACTGCTGCTGGCGTTCGCCAACCTGCAACTGGCCCTGCGCGAACCCCGTTCCTCTGACATTAAGGCGGTGACCCGATGAGAACGATACATCTGCTTTCTTTGCTGGCCGCCTCCCTGATCCTGGCTGGCTGCGACGACGGCTCCACCCTCGATCCCAATAAGCAGGTAGGGCCGAACCCGGAACTGCCGGAGGCGAAAAACTTCCTGCTGCCACCGATGCAAGTGCCAAGCGGCGTGCCGTGGAAAGAGGGGGAGACGCCCAAGGTCGCGGCAGGGCTGAAGATTGAAAGGATCGCCGAGGGCCTGATGCACCCGCGCCAGCTCTACGTGCTGCCGAACAACGATATTCTGGTGGTCGAGGGCAACGCGCCGGAGGGACAGATTGGCCGGCCGAAGCAACTGATCATGGGGCTGGTTCAGCAATCCTCCGGCAAGGGCGGGCAAGGGGGCAACCGCATCACGCTGCTGCGCAACACCAGCGGCGATGGCCGCACCTGGGAGAAGCATGTTTTCCTGGAGAACCTGCACTCGCCCTTTGGCGTGCAGTTGGTGGGGGACACGCTCTATGTCGCCAATGCCGACAGCCTCTGGAAGTATCGCTACCAGACCGGCGAGACGCGCATCACCGATCCGGGCGTTGAACTGGCAGACCTGCCGGGTGGCCCGATCAACCACCACTGGACCAAATCACTGCTGGCCAGCCCGGACGGTAGCAAACTCTACGTGGGCATTGGCTCGAACAGTAACATCACCGAGAACGGCATCGGCGCGGAGTTCCGACGGGCGGCGATTCTGGAAGTGGACGCCGCCACCGGTGCGAGCCGCATCTTCGCCAGCGGCCTGCGCAACCCAACCGGGATGCAGTGGGAGCCGCAGAGCGGCAAGCTGTGGGCGATCGTCAACGAGCGGGATGAGATTGGCGCAGACTTGGTGCCAGACTACATGACCTCGGTGCAGGATGGCGGTTTCTACGGCTGGCCCTACAGCTACTTCGGCCAGCACATCGATGCGCGCGTCAAACCGCAGCGCCCGGATCTGGTGGCGAAGGCGATCAAACCTGATTACGCGCTCAGTTCACACGTCGCGCCATTGGGTCTGTGGTTCTACACCGGCAACAACTTGCCTGCCGAGTACCGCGGCGGGGCCTTTGTCAGTGAGCACGGCAGCTGGAACCGCAAACCCCTCAACGGCTATCGCGTGTCGTGGGTTGCGTTCCAGAACGGCCAGCCGGTCGGGGAACCGAAGCCGGTGGTGACGGGTTTCCTGACGGATGATCAACAAGAGGTCAGGGGCCTGCCGGTTGGGCTGGCGCAGGACAAGCAGGGCGCGCTGCTGGTCGCGGATGACGCCGGCAACATTGTCTGGCGCGTCACCGCCGCGGGCACGCCATAATCTCCCGACACATCGAGACCATACCGGGCCATGCGCCCGGTTTTTTTTGCCGGTGGAGTAGGGGAGTCAGGAGTGCGCGTCGTGCTGCGCCGCCCGTTTTTGCAGGCGTTCACGGATCACCAGATGGTTGGCGGCCACCACGGCCGCCAGCAACAGGCAGTAGAGGGCGATAATCGCGATGGCCCATGCAGCCAGTCGGCTGTCGAGCCAGGCACCGGCAAGCGCGGCCAACAGCCAGGCGAGCCAGCGCAACCCAAGTCCGCCGGCGCTGCGCCAGCTGCCACCCGGCCGAGCCTGACCAAGGTTCCGGTGATAAAGGTCACGCCCGGTTCACTGCCGCGTACCTGATTCAACAGACCCATGGCGACCGCGATGACCAGCACCATCAGCGGCGGATAGTGTGGAGCCGTCGCCAGCCAGGCGATCGCCAACAGCAGCGCCACCGATGCCAGCAACAACGGCGAACGCCAACTGCCAGCGCGCCGTCCCAACCAAGCCCCGGCCGTGGTGCCAAACAGGAAAGCCACAATCACGCCCAGCAAGGGCAGCGCTTTTTGCAGATCGCCTTGTTGCAATGCCTGACCCAGCTTGGAAGTATCGCCCGTGACATAGACGGCCAGCAGATCTTTGCTGTGCAGGTAGAGGGTGGCATCCGTCAGGCCGGCGGCGATCACCAGCAGCCAAATAAAAGGCGTCGTCGCATCAAGGCGAAAAGGTTTTACGGTCTGCATGGCGTTTCCTGATCGGGCACGCCAACTGGCGTGTTAAAGGAGGGTCGATCTCTTTATAGTCAAGGGTCAGCCATGACGCCATTTATCTTGGCAGAGCAGGGAAGTACCAAACCGACATAACAGACCAGCCCCACACGCACCTTCCAATCCAATTTAACATAATATACATTATGCGAACTCTTATAATCCTTTGTCTCTCTGGCAGTTTTCGGCCATGCCTGGCAATATGCTCACCCCGGATTTACCCATGTCTTTCCAGCGTTATTATCGATACCCGTTTATCAAAACCAGCTTCCGGCGTTTTGTCATGATGACACCACTTGATACGCCATGAGGATGCATTCCGTTTCAACGATGCCCAAATCCAAGATTGACCAACCGGCGCGGCATCTCTCCGTCCAGCCCATGCCCGTCTCTTCACCGCCGATCGCGCTACGTGAAATCTGGGCAGTTGGCGGGATAAGAATGCGTAGCGGTTCTCTAAGTGCTGCCCGCTGTTTTCCGCATCTTCTCTAAGCGACAAGTGCCTGCCTGCGCCACGCTCTTCACTGCTGATGGCGCTACGTGAAATCTGGTTGATTGACGGGATAAGTGAGGCTCAGATATATGAATAGCTCTCAGCCATGAATGAATATTAAACGTCAACATTTGCCAAAAGCTTTATTGGTAAACACCTTTCTAGTCTGCTCATCGTGCAGTCGAGGCATTCAGTAAGAAGGCATGCATCATTTCATTTGATGACTAATCTCGTTAGTGACGTTGTCACGGAACGTTTCTGCCCTAACCTATTGCCTCGTGAAATTTTAACCTTGTTAAGCTCACGATCGTTTCTTTTAATCTTATGTTAATAGTTTGTTGTAACTAAAATCATGTGAAATAGAAGGCCAGCGGCAATGTGCTATCCATTGTCAATTGGAGATGCTTCCTCTGGCTGCTCAACATTAGATAAATAAATGCCAGACCACTTCTCTTGATAAGCTTTCAAGTCGAATCCAGGACACGCTAATTCCTTGACCTCGTCAATAATGAGCAGTCTATTATGGTCGTTCAAAAAATTGATGAGCTCAACGAGAGCATTATTTAGCAGACGTAAGCGAGTCAAGTGGAACTTCGTTTTATAATCTCCCATTGCCCCCTCTAATAGCGCTTCCAATGCTTGATAGGCGCTCGATTTATTAAGAAAATCATCGATAGCATCAATATAGCTCCAATACATCATACACTGTTTAAGATTGCCCTCCTGAACAATGAGTGACTCTCCAATTTCTGTTTGCATAAGTTGAAAAACAGGACGATCGCTAGAAATATTAGTGCCGGGATTTAAAAAGTTTTTTAAGCCGGTCTCTGCTAAACACCTTTCAATTTTCTTAAGAAAATAATTAAAATCATTAGTTTTCTTGTCATCGCCGAAATTGAGGAACTGAATATCCCTGCGCAAAATTTCTACCCAGCAAAAATACTTTGCAAATAAATAAATTGTACTGTGCAGATAGTGTTTCTTTGTCATGGGCCACATTGGATATGCTATCTCATCAATATTTTTCATCTTCAAAACAGGGAGTTGGGCTTTAGCTTGACGTTCACAAAGGTGCCAAATCCTATCCTGTAAATCCGTTGCTGCCAAAAGTATGACGCCAGAATACTTTGTTACTATAACTTCTAACGCATCTTTTTTTGCAAGATCACGGTTATAGTTAGCAAGCAACTTACCGTACTGATGCTGGACTTTATCACGCAATGCATTCATTTCAGCCTGCATATCGTCTCGAGCTATATTTAAGTTATGTTGATGAAGCGCCGCCCCCTCGCTTAGCCGTTTTTGAATAATGGAATCAATGATTTTTCGCGCCAAGAATGCTGCCACTGCTAAAATGGTAACTCCTGAAAAGACTGATTCTATAAAAGCAGGAAAGCTTGGCATGTTATCAGCTCCGCTTGAAGGTTATGAAATAAGCGTAGCTTTCTGATAAAATCATGCCAGATGGTTAAGCATACTTTTCAGTGTGCGATTGAATTCTATCAATTTTTTATCGGAAGAATTAAGGCGCCTTGCGGCGCCTCGGTTATTTGAAGTCGGCGTAGGGGGTCAGTGGATTGGGCGGGAGATCCAGGTCGCCCTGCCAGCCGCTGGCGGAGTAGCGGATGTAGATTTGGGCGTGGCTGGGGGTGTAGTCCTCTGCCTGCTGGATGTCGATGCCGGCACCGAGCGTCCAGTGGGAGGTGAGCCGGCGCTCTACAATCGCCTGTACGGTATAACCAAAACCGGTGCTGCTGCTGCCCTGCTCAATGGCGTTGCGGTCGGCGTAGCTGGCGGGCACCAGTCCCTGTAATGGGTAGCGCGCCTGATCCTTGGTCTTCGAATAAGACCAGGAGACCGAGCCGCCCAGTTGCCATGACCAGTTGTCGCTGCGCTGGCGATAGTTGACCGGCACCGCCAGCGAGAAGTACTGCTGCGGGCTGTAGTAGCCGCCCTGACCCAGCGAGTAGCCGCTCAAATCCTTCTGGTAGTGCCATAACATGCTGTTCAGGCCGATGGTCGCCCGGCGGTTGTCCTCGTTGATCACCTTGTAGTAGTAGCCGCCCATCAGCCGGGTGCGCTGGTTGTCCGCGACGTTCTTGCCGGTGATCTGGTGGTAGCTCAGGTCAGTCCAAACGCCATTCGCCCCGCCCTGATCATAGCTGCCGCTGAGGCTGACGCCGGTGGCGCGTACCCCGCCCCAGGTGGTGCCGGTGTTCGGGTCTTTGGTGCCAGCGAAAGAGAGCAGCGAGCTGGAGATGGGGCGCCGCGAGGCGCTGGCCGTCCAGCCAATCTGCCGCCAGTCGCCGCTGTAACTCAGGCCGCCGACCCAATCGACCACCTCAAAGCCGAGTGGCGTGGTGCCGATGTCAGCGTTCCAGCGATCGTTGCGCCAGCCAGCGGCGAGGCTGGCACCGCGGGCGGTCTGGTGCTCATTCCCCTGACAGGCCACGCTGTCACAGGTGCCGAAATCCTCGCTGTAGCGGCCATTGCTGGTATCAAAGGTGCCGGCGTCCATCTGCACGTAGTCGCTGCGCAGGAAGGCGCGGCCATCGCCGAGCGGCATATCGGCCTGCAACATGGTGGTGTTGGCCGACAGGTCTGAGTAGCCGCCGGTGCCGCTGGAACCCCAATAGTCATGGCCGAGGGTGAGCGTCACCTCCTGCTGGCGGTAGGCGTCGGCGGCATCGGCACGGATGCCACGCTTCAGCCAGTCATCCCCGGCTTGGTTGCGCGTCAGGCGGGTGTAACCCTCGTTGTCACGTGGGGCGGCGGGCGTAATGCCGCTGGAGACCATCGCCTCACCAAAATCCTCACGCGCCTGCGGGTAGTCGCCCCGCTGCTGTGCCAGCCGCGCGCTGTCGCGGAAAATCAGTGCGCTGGTCAGCCCCGGCCCCGCCTGACGGGCGGCGGGCTTGAGGCGGGCGAGCAGCGTGGCGGCGCGATCCGGCTCCCCGACGCCCTGCCAGGCGGTGGCGATGCGCCGCTGCTGGTTGAGCGTCAGGGTATCAGCGGGCAGCTTGTCCAGCGGCTCCAGTTGGCGGCGCGCGGCTGCCAGATCGCCGGTGGTTAGCGCCGTCTCGGCCAGCCCCAGCCGGGCATCGGCATTCGTTGGCTCCTGTGCCAGCACGCGGTTAAAACCGGCGCGCGCCGCCGTATAGTCACCATCCTCTTGCGCCCACTCCGCCAACGTCAGTTCAATGCGTGGCTGGGGCGGCAAGGTGCGCAACAGCCGCGCCGCACCGGCCTTGTCACCCCGTTCGCGTAGCGCCAGCGCCCGGTTGATCGCCTGCTCCTGTTGCAACCGCTGCGCCAGTTCACGCATATTGTCCGACCACTGCTCGCGTGGCAGTTGGTTGAGCACCGCGATCGCCTGGCTGTCACGATCGCGGGAGGAGAGGTAGAGCGCATAGGCGTAGTTCTCCTGCGCGCCGGGCGGATGGGCGGCAATAAAGTCGCGGAACAGCTGGTCGCCCTGCGCGCCCTGCCCAATCTGTTGCAGCGCGCCCGCCTGACGGTAGACCAGCCAGACCTCATCCGGCGCATAGCGGCGGGCGGCGGCGTAGGCCTCCGCCGCCTCACGCCAGCGCTGCTGCTGGTTGAGTTGGTCAGCTTGCGCGCTGAGCAGATCGCCCTGCAAACGGTTGAGGGTGTCGGTCAATCCCTTGCGCTGGCTGGCTGGCAGACTGTTGAGGAAGGCCAGCGCCCGCGCCGGGGACTGCTTCTGGTAGACGTTGGTCAGCCCGCGCAGCGCGCTGCCGTTGTCCGGCTCAATGCGCCGCGCCTGCTGGTAGAAGCGCTCTGCCGCTGGCAGGTCGTTGCGCGCCAGCGCCACGTCGCCCCGCCCCAGCAGCGCGTAGGGGTCATCGCTCTCCAGCGGCACCGCCTGCTGGTAGAAGGTGTCAGCCGCCGCAAAATTGTTAGCTTTGAGGGCCTTGTCACCCTGCTCAATCAACAGCCAGTAGCGGTTGCTGTTGATCAGGCTGCTCCACTTGCCGCTGTGGAAGCCGTCGGTGTCCACCTTCTGCGCCTGCTCGAACAATCCGATCGCCTTGGCGCGGTCGCCGGAGCGCGCCCACGCCACGCCGAGCGCGCCGAGCAGATCCGGGTCATTGGGGGTGGCACGTAGCGCCTGCTCCAGCACCGGGATCGCCTCGCGACCGCCGCCCTGATCAACCCGCGCCAGCCCACGCAACCGCGCCTGATAGGCCGGATCGGCCAGCTGGGTCTGCTGGCGTGCCAGCTCCTGCCGGCCCGCGGTAGCGGCATTGCCGCTGTCAAACACCGTCAGGAAGCGGTTGAGCGCCGCCACGCTCTCTGGCGTCACCGTCATGCGTTTGATGCGGTTGAGCCAGATATCGCCAGCGGCCTCGCGGGAGGCGGCATCCTTCGCCACCTGCTCCAGCATCGCGTAGCCCTCTGGCTCGCGGTTTTGGCTGAAGAAGAGTTGGGCCAGCGCCATCCGCACCTGGGTGTCACCGGGCGTGGCGCGATCGAGGGCCTGTAACTGGCGGGTGGCCTCCGGCGCCTGCTGTGGCATCCGCGCCACCAGTTGCCAATACTCCACCGCCAGCTCCGTGCTCGGCGGCGGCCCCTTGAACACCGCGTCATAGGCGGCGCGCGCATCGTCGAGCCGGCCAGCGGTCGCCAGCAGCCGCGCCTGTTGCAATTGCTGGCGCTGGTCAGGCTGGGTCAGCCCCACCAGCACCTCCGCTTGACGAACCAGCGCCGAGCCTGGCGCGACCTGTTGCAGGCGCGCCAGCTGCTGTTGCGCCAGCGTGGCGTTACCCTGACGCAGCGCCAGCCGCAACCGCGCCATGATCACCTGCGGGTTGGCCGGTGACATCAGCTCCAGCCGGTGCAGCGACTGTTCCACCAGCGCATCCTGGTGGGTGGCCTCGCCCAGCCGCACCTGGCCCAGCAGCCATGCCTCGGGTGACACCGCCTCACCGGCTGGCGGCGAGAGCGCCTGCTCCACCGCCGGTGCGAGGGGGGAGAGCGTCAGGCTCAGGGCCAGCGGCAGCGCTGGCCGCAGAAAAGTTTTATGCATGGTCAGTCCTGATGGTCATCATCGGTCATCACACGACGGCGGCTCAGGCTGCGCAAGGCCATCCACAGCAGCAGCGCCACCATCACCACCAGCACCGCGGCCATCACCGCCAGCCAGCCGGGATGGTTCGCCAGCGTGCTCCATGCCTGCTCCCACCACGGCAAATGGCCCACGTAGTAGACGTCGCCAACGCGCAGGCTATTGACGCCCGAGGCGCGCACCACCGCCACTGAGCCACTCATCGCCGCGCGTTTGCCGCTATCCTGCAAGGCATCGTTCATCAGGCCCTGCCCCTCGGCGTTATTCGCCAGCAGCGCCACAATGCTGCGTTGATCGTTATTGGGCGACTGCACCCCAACAATCGCCGCCATCGGCGCGGACGCCGTGATGGTCGTGCGGCTATCGGCGGTGGTATCGCCCTCCCCGGCCACGCTATCCGGCAGCGGCAGCGGGCGGCGCGGTTGGGTCACCCAACTCTGGGTGGCGTCCACCAGCACATTGAGCTGTTTGTCATTCTGCAAGTCAGGCGGAATGGCGCCAATCATCAGGATATCGTCATCGCTCTGTTTGGCCTGCTGCCAGTTATCACTGATCTTCACCCCCAGCGCCGGATAGCCGGTCAGGGAGCCGATGCGCCCGAGCGTATCGAGCAAGGTGGTCAGCTGCACTGGCTGGGGCTGCGGGTTGACCAGCACCAGCGTCTGCGACAGGTCGGCCATGCGGCTGAATGGGAAACCGGCATTGACGAAGGCGCGCAGGTCAGGCATCGGCATATAGTGGCGATAGCCCGAGAAGTCGATGGTGGAGCTATCGTCAATCACCACATGGTTATTGACGGTGGTAAAGGTCTCACAGCGATCGGTACGGCTACTGGCGATCAGCGAGGCGTACTCGAAATCGAAGCGCATCTGGTTGATGGCACCGAGTTTCAACGCCGGAATATTGACCTGTTTCCCATCGTCAAACAGCCCCAACAGCGGCAGGCGCAGCAGCTGTGTCCCCTCGCGGGTATCGGGCTTCAGCGGGAAGGCGTGCGCAAACTGGTTATTGAGGTTAATGCTCAGGTGCGAGGTGCTCGCCTGTGCCGGTGGCGTATAGCGATACTTCAGCTGCATGGTAATACCGGTATTGCGCACCAGATAGAGATCGGGCGGCAGGTTGAGGTTCACCGAGATCGGATAGGGCTGGATGCCATCGGCCTGTAGCTGCTCCGGGAAGGTCTTCAGTTCGCCGAAGGTGGTCGGCCGATCCGTATGCACCCAGAAGGGCGCGTCATAGGGCTGGCGTGGCGCGAGCTGGTCAACCTTGGTCACCGCCACCTGTTGGCCGCGGAACAGAATATTGCCCTGCGCGATGCCGGTCACCGCCTGCACCAGATCCTTGTCATCGCGCCCCTGTACCACCAGCAGCTTCACATAGGGGTTATCCGGGCGGGTAATCATCTGCACCGTTGGCCCGGTTGCAGGCGGCAGGTCGCGCAGGAAGTCCGGGCGATGGTCATTGGTGGCGAACACCACCGCATGGCGATCTGGCAGTTGGTTATAGAGCACCGGGAAGTGCTGGCCGCGCCATTGGGCCTGCGTACCAAACCAGGAGGCCAGTTTGGCGGCCGCCTGCTGCATCCCGAGATCCGGCTGGCCAGCAAACACCATTGGCAGCGTCAGCGGCTGGTTGTCCCGTTTGTCGAAGAACGGCTCCGGGAAGTGCGCGAGATCGTTATCCACTGGCAGTTTCTGGACGCGCAGGTCGAGCGAGCTGGCCTTGCCGATATCCACCCACAGCGTGGTATTCGCCGGGTTCTCACAGATGCGCTGATAGTGACCAATGAACGACAGCTTCAGCCGGTTGAAGTCGCTGATGTAGCGCGGGTCAATCGGCAGCTGGATCTGGTTGGCCTTGCCAAGCTGGTCGGCGGCGATGGTCACCACTCCCATCAGCTGGTCATTCAGGTAGACCTTGATCTGTGACTCCACCGGGATCAGCGAGGGCGACGGCGTATATTGGAGGTTAAGGGTCGCCTGTGTCACCACCTCATCGCTACGCACGCCAAACTCAATCTGCCCCTCTGGGGCGAGGCCACGCAGGGTAAAGGTGCCGGGGGGTGGCGCCAGCTGGGGAAAGGCCAGCTGCATGTCGCGCACCGGGGCCGATGGGTTGCTGGCCGCCGGGGCATCCGGGGTGACCAGTGGCGTCACGGGCAACTGGGCCTGGGCGTTCATGCTGACCAGCGTGGTCAGGCTAAGGGCAACGGCGGTATAGCAGGTCAATAGTCTAATCATCGGTGTCATCATCTTGGTGAGTTCACAGCCTGGGGCGCCCCATGCGCCGCAGGAAGGGCCGTTACGCTACGGGGGGCCAATGAGATCAGGCCGGCGAGCAGCGCGTTGATCAGCCGCACGGGCGATCTGATCACTGCCGGCAAGTGGTCGGCCATCCGCACATAGCCGCGGATGCCCAGCAGCATCACTTCCCGCAGACTGGCGAGAGGCCGGTCTTCCGGGAAGCTGTCCCCCTGCACTACCCAGGTATCGGCGCGCGCGAAGGTGCACTGCACGAAGTCAATTTGCTGGCGCACGCTGAGGTTGTCGGTGCGCATCCCCAGCCGGTTGCCAAACTGGCGGGTAATGACGCAGGGGAAACTGAACTCCTGATTGCCGCGTCGCAGCAGCAGGTGCAGGCTATCGTCGCGGCGGAAGTGGTCGGCGGCGTTCTCCAGCTCGACGCCCACGCCGCCGTCGGAGTAGTCCACCAGCGTACAGCGGAAGAGGTGCCCGTCGGCGCGCATCAGGGCGGCGGGCAGCGCGATCTCCACGCGGTGCGCTTGGCGAACCTGTTTCGCCTCAAAGGCCACCGCCGTCGCGCCGCCGAGGATAATCATGTTGTAGAGCACCCACAGCAAACTGACCACTACGGTGAGGCGCTCATCAGGGATGCCATCCACCAGCCGCCAGATCCCCACCAGCAGGCCAAACAGGTTGATCAGCATCAGCACGCGGTAGGGTTTGGAGATGTTCCAGTCCACATAGGACTCCTCCACCAGCCCCCCCTTGGCGGTGACGTCAAACACACCGCCGTGCGGGCGGAACAGCGCCACCGTGGTGGGCCGGGCGATATACCACGCCAGCACCGTCTCGTAGATCTCGCTCCAGAAGGAGTGGCGGTATTTTCCCTGGATGCGCGAGTTGGTCAGGCTGGCGTGTACCATATGCGGGAAGACGTAGAGCACAATCGCCAGCGCTGGCGCATAGATGATGTAGGCGTGGAACAGCAGGAAGGCCAGCGGCGCGAGCAGGAAGATCAGCCGCGGCACGCCCGCGAGGAAGTGCATCATCGCGTTGACGTAGCAGAGCCGCTGCGCCAGCTTCAGCCCCTTGCCAAACAGCGGGTTGTCGAGCCGGAAGATCTGCACCATGCCGCGCGCCCAGCGGATGCGCTGGCGGATGTGCGAGGAGAGGCTCTCGGTCGCCAGCCCCGCCGCCTGCGGGATACGGATATAGGCAGAGGTATAGCCATGCCGGTGCATACGCAGCGAGGTGTGCGCATCCTCAGTCACTGTCTCCACCGCAATGCCGCCAATCTCATTCAGCACGTCGCGGCGCAGCACCGCACAGGAACCACAGAAGAAGGTGGCATCCCACAGGTCATTGCCATCCTGTACCAGCCCATAGAACAGCGCGCCCTCATTGGGGGCCTGACGGAACCGCCCCAGATTGCGCTCAAACGGGTCGGGCGAGAAGAAGTGGTGTGGCGTCTGCAACATGCTGAGCTGCTTATCCTTGAAGAACCAGCCCACCGTCATCTGCAGGAAGGAGCGGGTCGGCACGTGGTCGCAGTCAAAGATAGCCACCAGATCGCCGGTCGCCTGCTTCAGGGCGTTATTGATGTTCCCCGCCTTGGCGTGCTCATGGGTGGGCCGGGCGATGTAGCGGATGCCAATCTCCTCGGCAAAGGCACGGAAGGCCGGGCGGTTGCCATCATCCAGCAGCCAGACATCCAGTTTGTCCTTCGGCCAGTCCATTCCCAGCGCCGCATAGAGGGTCGGCTTCACCACGCTGAGATCCTCGTTATAGGTCGGCACCATCACATCGACGTGCGGCCAGGTGGAGATATCCTCTGGCATCGGCACTGGTTTGCGGTTCAGCGGCCAGATGGTCTGGAAGTACCCGAGCACCAGCACCAGCCAGGCATAGGTCTCCGCCACCAGCAGCGTGACGCCAAAGAAGAGGCTCAGGGGATCGTCCCAGTTCAGCGTCTCGGTATAGCGCCACCACAGGTAGCGGCAGGAGACGGTCAGTGACAGCACAATCAGCATCAGCGTCGGCAGGCGGCCAGGGATGTTGCGCACCACCATCGCGATGCCCCACAGCAGCAGCACAAACACAAACTGGGAGAACAGGCCAAACGGCTGGGAGATACAGAACCATGCCAGCACCAGCGCCACCGTGCAGCAGGCCAGATAGAGCACGCGCCGCAGCACGTGGTTCATGCGTGCCAGCCGACGGATGGCCTTCCGCTCCAACTGGCTGGAGGCCACGCGCGTTGGCAGGTGCGCCAGCTGGGCGATCGCCCTCTGCCGCCAGCGCGACAGAATCGGCACCACGCGCCGCTCACGGGGGTGCGCACCCGCCGGCCCGGCCGGGTCAGCAGCAGCCACCCGGCCTGCAACAGATAGCGCAGGCCATCCAGCAGCCGTGGCTTGTGCGGGGCGATGTGCGGGAACCAGTGGCGCGGATGGGCGCGCAGCGGCTGCCAGGCGGGCGACTCCAGCCGCAGGAACAGCCAGGCCAGCGCCACCCAGGTGGTCATCAGCGCGCTCGCCAGCACCCCGGCGCGATGGCGGCGGTAGTCCTGATAGCGCTCGCGCAGCGCCTGCGTCACTGGCGGCAGCAGAAACAGCCTCAGCAGCGCACTCATGCCGTGCCCCCCTTCAGGTTGATCAGGCACCAGTTTGCCAGTACCACCATCTCATTGGCCGCCAGACTCTGTGGGCGGTACTCCCCCACCGGCTGCTTGGCGGCCAGCGCCTCGCTCACCGCCTCATCCCGGTGGAGGGTCACGGGCACCAGCCCGGTCAGGCTGTGCTGCCACAGCAGCAGCAGATCCTGTTGCAGCTGGCTGGTGGGGCTGAATTGGTTGACCAGCAGCACGCTCTGGGGCGCGGTCGGTTGCTGGTGCAGCCGGGCGTGGCAGTTGGCATCGGGAGCCAGCACCCGCAGCAGCCGGTCAGCCTGCGCCAGCGCCTGCCAGGCCAGCGGGTCACTGCCGCTGGGGGTATCCAGCAACACCCACTGGTAGTGCCCGGCGCGGGCCAGCGCGGCGACGTCTGGCAGTGTGCCGGTGTCACTGTGGCCGAAGGGCAGCAGATCCAGCCCCGGCAGGTAGCGCAATGCCGCCTGTTGCCAGGGGCGGCCCGCCTGCCCGGCCTCGGCCCAGCCGCGGCCGTCATCAAAGGGGACGTTGAAATGCAGGCGCAGCAGGTTGCTGGGGCCGGCGTCCACCACCAGCACCCGCTCCCCCAGACTTTGCAGCGCCCAAGCCAGCCCGGCGGTCACCGCACTGGCCCCCACGCCGCCGCGTATCCCCTGTATGGCAATCACCGGCATCTAGACGGACTCCCCATCATCTGGCCGGGCACTCAGCTCACTGAGCAACGGCCAGCGCGCCAGCAGTTCCGGGATACGCGCCTGCCGGGCAATGTCCACATAGTGGAAAACTGGCAGCCCGAAGGTGCGGTGCAGCGCTAAAAAATCATCACTGATGGGTGGGATAGCCGAAATGGGCTTCTGTTGATCGCTGTTATCCATGCCTCATCCCTTAAACAGATCATTACCGATAACTCACTAAAAAATAGGAATTCCAGCCATTCTCATGCGCCGTAATCCACTATTTTTTATGTGTAAAGTTTGTGTTTACAAATGCCAATGTTAGACTGACTTATAGGTTTTTTCCTCGTTTTCACTGGCAAACTTACTCATTAAGCAGAAAATTTCATGGCGCTATCATTTCCCTTTGGCATTGCCCATCTTTGGGATGAATTATCCGTAATGCAGGCACGGGGCGGTTACTGGGTAAATGTGGATACCCAGGAAAATGCGCGCCAATTATGCCGGCAAGTGCTGCGCATGCAGCCGGAGAATAATTCCATATCCTTGATTTGTACAGAAAATAATCCTGATGTGGTGATTGGCGAGCTGCCGGGCGCGGCCCTGCGTCGCCTGCCGTTATATACCTTCCCGGCAGAAGCAAAGGCATTACGCCACCTGCCGCGCGATCTATGGAAAATAATCGCCCGCCGCCCATCACTGGTTATTATTTACTTCCCTGCCGCACTGGCGCTGCAATTGCCAGACGATGAGTTGGTAGAGTGGTTGAAACAATTGCGGCAGGTGATTAATAAGGCCGGTAGCACAGTTCTCATTATTTGCCACGGTACGGGAATAAATAAAATAAAAGGCCAGCTTATGTCACAACATCGCCTTTTATTTGGCTTTGCCTCCCTCGCCCATGAGGTGGAGAGACCGGCTTACCAAGTGGCATGGTGGGCGGCAGATCTCGGCATTATCACCAACCACTCCTTTACCCTGCGGCCCCTGCCGGAGGGGGGCTGGACGCTGCATGAAGAGCAACAGACCGGCGGCCAGCACGGGGGCGACGAGGGGTGGTATCTGGCGGAGCGCAGTGTGCTGGAGGGCGCGCCGCCGCTCTCTTCCCAGTGGCAGCTGTTTGATGACAACACGCTGCTGGCGCAACGGGGGGCGGTGCTACAGGCCGCCACGCTGATCTTTGCCCTGCACAGCAATCAGGGGGTGCCAGCGCTGGCGCGGGAGATCCATCAGGTACGCCGTCAGGGCGGCAATGGGCTGAAGATTGCGGTGCGGGAGATGACCTCCAGCCTGCGCTATACCGATGAGAAGCTGTTGCAGGCCAGCGGTGCCAATCTGGTGGTGCCCCATGCCGCCTCGCTCTCCGCTTTCCTGACCCTGTTGGAGGGCATTCAGGGCAGTCGCTACGCGCGCCCACTGCCGGATGATATCGACCGGCTGATCGCTGGGATGCGCCCGATGCAGGTGCGCGGGCCGATGGCGCGCCTGCCCTTCTGCAATACGGTGGGTACGCTGCTGGCGTCGAGCCTGCTGCCGGAGGATGCGCGGGGCATCCTGCTGTCGCTGCGGCCGGTGCCGGGGTTGTTGCCGCGTCAGGCGCTGTCGCTCTGCACCCTGCGGCGCGACGGCGATCTGGTGACGGTGGATGCCCATCACCTGCACCTGTTCCTCTCCAACTGCCGGTTGGCGGATCTGGAGATCGCGCTGCGCTCAGTCTTCCCGTTGCCAGTGACGGACGCCTTCACCAGCCGCCGCGAGTGGCATGAGGACACGGCGATTCTGGAGCAGCTGCACCGCATCGCCCAGGACGCGCCCGACAGCGAGGAGCCACCCCTGCCGGTGACCGAGACCCATAGCGTGGCGGCCTCCACGCCCGCGCCGGAGCGCCGTCTGCCCACGCCGCTGACGCTGCCGATGGTGGAGGGATCGCCATGAGTGACCTGCTTCAGGTGGCGCTGATCGCCGCGATTCTATTTTTTATCCTTGGCTGGCTGGCGTGCCGCAGCCTGCCCGCCCTCTGGCGACGCCTTCAGGCCCGACTCTTCCCCACCCGCTACCTGAAATCGGCTGGCGTGTGGGTGCGTAATGGAACCAGCAAAGAGAAACGAACCCCATGAGCGAACACCTCTCCGCGCGGCAGACGCCCGCCGACCGCCCCTCACTCTGGCGTCACTGGCGCGGGCTGGGCGCGTGGAACTACTACTACCTGCTGAAATTCGCCCTGCTGTGGCATGGCTACCTGAACTTTGACCTGATCAGCAACCTGATCTTCGTGGCGTTCCTGCTCTGCCCGCTGCCCTCGGCGCGGCTGCACCGGATACGCATGTGGGTGGCGATCCCGATTGGGCTGGGGCTGTTCTACCACGACACCTGGCTGCCGAGTTACCAGTCCATCCTGTCGGAGGGATCGCAGGTTGCCGGTTTCTCGCCCGCCTATTTGCTCGATCTGGCTAACCGCTTTATCAACTGGCAGTGGGTGGGCATCGCCTTCGCCATGCTGGTGGCTTACCTGTTTATATCGCAGTGGATCCGCGTGACCACCTTTACGCTGGTGGCGCTGGTCTGGCTGACCGCGGTGCAGGTGCTGCCGGATCGGGTCACCAGTGCCGCGCCCAATGCCGCTGTGGTGACCACCGCCCCGGCGGGCGGTGCGCCTGCGGTAGGTGCCGGAGCCGCACCGGGCGCCACAGGTGCCGGGCCGGCGCAGACCCTGCCGCCGACCAACGCCAACCTGACCGCCTACCTCAACCAGTTCTACGATCAGGAGCGCTCGCGCGCCACCAGCTTCCCGGCCCAGTTGCCAGCGGATGCCCAACCCTTTGACGTGCTGGTGATCAACGTCTGCTCGCTGGCCTGGGCAGACATGCAGGCGGTGGGTCAGGACAGTTCGCCCTTCTGGTCGCGCTTTGACATCAAGTTCGACAACTTCAACTCCGCCACCGCCTACAGCGGCCCGGCCTCCATCCGCCTGCTGCGCGCCAGCTGCGGCCAGCCGTCGCACCACGATCTCTACCAGCCAGCCGGCCAGCAGTGCTACCTGTTCGACAACCTGGCGAAACTGGGCTTCACCTCCCAGCTGATGATGGATCACTCCGGGGTGTTTGGCGGCTACATTGATGACCTGCGCAAAGAGGCCAACATGCAGGTGCCGCTGATGTCGCAACAGGGCATCGGCCATGAGATGACCTCCTTTGATGGCGAGCCAATCTACAACGATCTGGAGATCCTCAACCGCTGGCTGAACACCAAGCAGGAGACGCCGCGCAGCGCCACCTTCTTCAACCTGATTGCGCTGCACGACGGCAACCGCTTCATTGGCGAGAACAAACCCGCCGACTACAAAACCCGCGCCACCACCCTGCTCAACCAGCTCAACACCTTCTTTGACGAGCTGGAGAAGTCTGGGCGCAAGGTGATGGTGGTGTTTGTGCCGGAGCATGGCGCAGCGGTGAGCGGCGACAAGATGCAGATGTCTGGCCTGCGTGACATCCCCAGCCCGAGCATCACCCACATCCCGGCGGGCATCCGCTTCTTCGGGATGCAGGCGCCGCACCAGAGCACGCCGCTGACCGTCACGGCACCGAGCAGCTACCTGGCGGTGTCGGAGCTGGTGGCGCGCTCGGTGGATGGCAAAGTCTTCACCGCGCCGACCGTGGACTGGTCAACGCTGGCGCAGAATCTGCCGCAAACGGCGGTGGTTTCTGAAAACGCCAACGCCATCGTGATGCAGTACCAAGGCAAGCCCTACATCCGCCTCAACGGCGGCGACTGGGTGCCCTATCCACAGTGACGTTTGTCAGCCCACAAAAAAGCCGGCGGATGCCGGCTTTTTTATGCCTGCCCTCTGGCAGGAGGGGATGGTTGTTCATTAAAATTCGATCCCATTTTAGAGAAAGGATGCTTAAGCGTGGCGACTCATGCATTGATATACACTGCCGCTGAGTTGGCATTCCTCGATCTTCAGGAAGAGCTAATAAAGCAAGAAGTTAGGGTATCTGTTGGACTCCTTTCTGAGGAGCAAGCTTTAGAAGTCGAATTCCGACGTTCGCGCCTTGACTGGAAATGGTGGTTTCGTGAAGGCCAGCATGACGTGGAGAACTGCTTTTCTCTTAGTCTGACCTCGCCAGGAAAGCCGCCAGTGGTGGTCGGCGTCGCTGTATATTCTTACGACATTGAGATAAAACAAGTTTCTATTCATATGCTGGAGCACTTTAGGCAAGCTTATCCTAACTCTGGGGTAGAAAAGCGGATGGCATGGATTGCGTTTTATGCCGCCTATGCCTTTGCCATGATTGTGAACGCAGAGTCTTTCCGAATTTGCCACCCTATTGAAGATGTCATCCCCTATTACCAATACTGGGGGTTTAAATATGATGGCAATCACATGACCATCGAGCGATGCCGATTTTTATCACGGCTCACTGAGGTCTCTGACAATGCGGGCTTCCATGCATATGAGTGGTAATACGTTTAAGGTGTCTAAAAAACAGGCTATTGACCTGACTCTGGCAAGCGTTACACTGTGGTAAAGAATAGGAGCGTCATCATGAGATCAAGAGAAGAACTTTTGCAGTCGCTTTCTCCAGAAATGCAGGCCAACTATAAAAATAGCCAGCATGAATTGCAGGCATTGAGTGCGGCAATGCGCCATGTCAATGAGCCAGCTGAGCCGGTTCTGGCAGGAAAGGAGCGCGTAGCTGAAAACCCCATTCACCAGCGGCGTTATGCCTGACACACAAAAAAGCCGGCGGATGCCGGCTTTTTTATTTCACCATACTCACACTCCACGCCCCCTACACCTCACGTGCGGCAAGGCTATCGACGCGGGCGATGGCTTCGTGCAGCTGGCCCACGTCGATGCTGAAGGGCATGTTTGCCATGTCTGAAGAGAGCACCGCGCGTTGCAGGATGTGCTGCAACTGTGCTGGCTCCAGATCCGGGGCGATCTCTGTGAGCTGTACCGGGATGGCGCAGGCGCGCGCCAGTGCAATGGCGGCCAGTAACTCCTCATCGGGGCGCTGCTCCAGCGCCAGCAGGCAGAGGTTGCCGTAGCCCACCAGCAGGCCGTGCGCCACGTGGCGGGTCAGCGGGCAGCCGGTGAACCCCTCATAGAGGGCGTGGGCCGCGCCGGTGTGGCCGCCATTGCTCATCACCGAGGTCAGACCGGCGTAGAGGAACACCGCGTCCAGCACCTGCTCCAGCGCGGCGTTAGCCTGCCCGGCGCGTACCGCGTGGCAGGCCGCCTCGCCGTGCGTCACGATCAGTGAGCGGCAGAGCGCGCTGTTGGTGCGCACCACCGCCGCCAGCCCCTGGCGCGTTGGGTCGCCGCTGATGGCGCGAAACTCATACCACTTCGCCAGCGTATCGCCCAACCCGGCGGCAAAGCCGGTCAGTGGCGTGCGCGCCAGAATGTTCGCGTCAATCACCGCGGCGGCTGGCCCCTCCGGCAGCGACAGCATGTCGCGGTACTGGCCATCATCATGGTAGCGGAACGCCATCGGCGTCACGGCCGCGCAGGTGGAGGCGACGGTCGGCAGCGTGACCACCGGCACCCGGCACTGCGCCGCTGCGGCCTTGGCGGTGTCCAGCGCCCGGCCTCCGCCGGCCGCCACCAGCACCTCCACCCCCTGCCGCGCCAGCAGGTCGGCCAGCCGGCGGATCTGCGTCTCGCTGCACTCGCCGCCATACCACTCACTGCCAAGGTAACAGAGCGCGCTCTCCTCCAGTTGCTGCGCCACCAGCGGCTCGGCAAAGGCCAGCGCCCGTTTGCCGCCCACCAACAGCGCACGCTGGCCGAGCCGCCCGCACATCCGCCCAAGATGGGCAATCGCCCCGCGCCCACGCAGGACGCTGGCAGGAAAAACCAACCGGTGTGTATACATAGGCTTCGCCTTGCGTAACAAGAGTGCCGGATAAGTATGGCGGAAAAGCAGCGGGGGCTACGGAGGGCGTGCCAATTTTGTGAGGCGGGGCGGATCGTGCGCGGGGAAACAAAAGGCCGCGCCAGGCGCGGCGCGTCAGGTCACTTAAAGATACGGAAGCGTTGTTCATCTGGCATGAAGGTCTTCTCGCCCGGCGGCTGGACAATGTTGCCAAACGGCATCTGGGCGCGCAGCCGCCAGCTCTCCGGCAGCTCCCAGCGCTGCTGCACCGCCTCATCAATCAGCGGGTTGTAGTGTTGCAGCGAGGCGCCAATCTGCACCTGCGCCAGCGTCGACCAGACAGAGAACTGGGCGATGCCGGTGGAGTGTTCCGACCAGACCGGGAAGTTGTCGGCGTAGAGCGCGTACTGTTTCTGCAACTCCTCCACCACCTGGGTATCCTCATAGAACAGCACGGTGCCGGCGCCTGCGGCAAAAGCATTGATCTTGTTCTCGGTGCTGAAAAAGGCGTCTGCTGGCACAATCTCACGCAGTGATTGCATGACAATCTCCCAGAACGCCTGATGCTGCTCATCAAAAAGGATCACCACCCGCGAACTCTGTGAGTTGAACGCTGAGGGGCTGAGTTTTACCGCCGTGGTCACCAGCTCAATGACCTCCTCCTGGGAACGCGGCAGCTCATTGCCCAGCGCATAGATGCTGCGCCGGGGGGTGATGGCTTCTAGAAACGCATTACTCATGTGTGGCTCCTGTCTAAAAAGGGGGACCGACATTGCGCCAAGGGGGCGCACACCAAAGTATGGGTGAAATCCGGCATTTGCCAAACCGCCGTGTCGCGCCCTGCCCCTGCGCCGCTACAGCTATTCTGATTCTGGCGGGAAAATGGCCCCGGCTTTCAACCGCCTGTCCGGCCCGTCGCCCGCGCCACGCACACCCGATTTACTTCGCCCAAAAATTGACCAACACTTAAGCGAAAAGGCACGACATCCGCGCGCCAAGGTGCGGATTGCCGCTCAACCACCCATCCCAGTGGGGTATGCACCATGTCCTACTATCAACAGCTCGACTGCATTCTGGCAGAAACCACCTATCCCGGCCCCCTCCAGCAGCATGACCACTCGGTTGCCGTCAAGCGGCTTCAGGAGTGGCTCACCTATCACCAGCATGGTCTGGTGATTGACGGTGACTACGGCCCCGCCACCCATCAGGCCCTGACGCGCTTTCGCCAGCTCTCCGGCCTGCCCACCGACGGCCCGGTAAGCCTCGAGGATTGGCAGAGGCTGGTGCTCCCGATGACCGAGGCCTTGCAGTGTCCGCCGCCAGACACCACTCTGCCGGAGACGGTGCTGAAAATTGCCCTCCAGCATCTGCGCCCGCACCCGGTGGAGCTGGGCGGCGAGAACCGTGGCCCCTGGGTGCGGCTCTACTGCAACGGCCAGGAGGGCAAAGAGATGCTCTGGTGCGCGGGCTTCGTCAGCTTTGTGCTGAAACAGGCGTGCGCGGTACAGGGGGTGGAATTGCCACTGCCGGGGTCGTTGAGCTGTGATGCGTTGGCACAACAGGCGAAACAGCGCGGGCGCTTTGTCTTCGGCGGCGACATTGATAGCGGCAACTCGCCGTGGAGCGATCTGGACATCGCCTGGATCTTCCTGTGGCGCGGCAAAAACCCCAATGACTGGACGCACACCGGCATCGGCTTTGAGGGGGTCGACCACACCTTCCGTACCGTGGAGGGCAACACCAACAATGAGAACTCCACCAACGGCTATGAGGTCTGCTCGCGGGATCGCGCCGTCACCCACTGCGACTTCATCAGTTTGCGCTAGGCATAAAAAAAGGGCGCACACTGCGCCCTTTGGGAGATAGGAGGGAAAGCTTAGGGTTTCCAGCCGCCGCCCAGTGCCTTGTAGAGGGTGATGGTCTGGTTGAGCTGGCCGAGGCGGGTGGTGATCTCCGCTTGCTGCGCGCTATAGAGCGAGCGCTGGGCCACCAGCACGTTCAGGTAGTTGTCCACGCCCTGCTTGTAGCGCAGTTGCGAGACATCGTAGTTGCGCTGGTTGGCGGCGGTGTCCAGTTCGCGCGCCTGCAACTCATCCTGATAGGTGCTCTGGCCGGCCAGACCGTCCGCCACCTCCTCAAACGCCTGCTGGATCGCCTTCTCATACTGGGCGATCTCCACCTTCTTCGACACCTCGGCCAGGGTGAGGTTGGCGCGGTTCACGCCGCCATCAAAGATCGGCAGGTTGAGGGAGGGCATGAACGACCAGGAGCCGGTGCCGCCGGAGAAGAGATCGCCGAGGCGGGCGCTGGTGGTGCCGCCCTGCCCGGTCAGCGTGATGCTCGGGAAGAAGGCCGCGCGCGCCGCGCCGATGTTGGCATTGGCCGCTTTCAGCGCATGTTCCGCCGCGACGATATCCGGGCGGCGGGTCAGCAGGTCAGACGGCAGACCCGCCGGGATGGCCGGGAAACGCCAGTCGCGCTTGAGCGTCGCGCCCTCAATCAGGCTCTGCGGCACGGTGGTGCCAGCCAGCAGGTTGAGCGCGTTGATGTCCTGACGCACCTGACGGCTGTAGCTCGCCACGTCAGCCTGGGCGGTGCGCACCGTGGTCTCGGCCTGCGCCAGATCCTGCGTGGTCGCGACGCCCTGCTCATAGCTCACCTTGGTCAGGTTGTAGGAGTCCATCTGGCTGGCGACGGTCTGTTGCGCCAGCGCCAGCAGGTCACGGTCAGCACACAGCGACAGGTAACCGGAGACGGTCTCCGCCACCAGACTGATCTGGGTGGCGCGCTGCGTCGCTTCGGTCTGGAGGAAAGTCTCCAGCCCTTGGTCGCGCAGGCTGCGCACCCGGCCAAATAGGTCCAGCTCATAGGAGGTGACGCCCAAATTGGCCTGATACTGGTGGTAGGTCACCGGGCCGGTGCTGCGGGTGTTGTACAGCCCGCCCGGCAGGTGCGCGGCGGTGCTGCCCGCGCCCGCCGAAATGGTCGGCAGCAGCGCGGCGCGGTCAATGTCAAACTGCGCCTGCACCGACTCCACGTTCAGCGCCGCGACCCGCAGGTCACGGTTGTTGGCCAGCGTCAGGCTGACCAGCTGTTGCAGTGCCGCGTCGTTGAAGAAGGCTTTCCAGCCAATGTCCGCGCCAGTGGCGGTTGACGCGCCCTGCTCGGGCGCGTTCCAGTTGGCGGGAACCGGCATGGCGGGCCGGTCATAGTGGGGTTCCAGCGTACACCCGCTCAGGGTCGCGAGGGTCACCAACGCCAGCAAAGAGAGGCGGAGTGGCTTAGTCATGGTTCGTAGTCTCACTAGCGTGGCCGTTGGCGGTCACGGGTTGGTTCTGGCCCGCCTTGCGACGGGAAAACAGGCGCACCACCGCCACGTAGAACATCGGCACGAAGAAGATCGCCAGGAAGGTGGCGGTCAGCATCCCGCCGGCCACTGCGGTGCCGATCGAGTGCTGGCTGCCTGCCCCCGCGCCGTGCGAGATGGTCAGCGGCAGTACGCCGAGGATAAACGCCATCGAGGTCATGATGATGGGGCGGATACGCAGGCGGGCGGCCTCAACCGCAGCCTCCGCGATGCCCATCCCCTCACGCTCATGCAGCTCTTTGGCGAACTCAACAATCAGGATGGCGTTCTTCGCCGCCAGACCGACGGTGGTCAGCAGGCCGACCTGGAAGAAGACGTCATTTTGCAGGCCGCGCATCAGCACCGCGCCGATGGTGCCCAGCACGCCGAGCGGTACTACCAGCAGCACCGAGAACGGGATGCTCCAGCTCTCATACAGCGCCGCCAGACAGAGGAACACCACCAGCACCGACAGGCCGTAGAGCGCCGGGGCCTGCGAGCCGGACATCTGCTCCTCATAGGAGATACCGTGCCACTGCACGCGGAAGCCCGCTGGCAGCTTGGCCGCAATCTCCATCACCGCCTTGGTGGCATCGCCGGAGCTATAGCCGCTGGCCGGGGAGCCCATGATCTCCACCGAGGAGACGCCGTTGAAGCGCTCGAAGCGTGGTGAGCCGTAGCCCCACTTGCCGCTGCCGAAGGAGGAGTAAGGCACCATCTGGCCGCTGCTGTTGCGGAAGTACCACTTGTCGAGATCTTCCGGCGTCACGCGCGAGGCGGCGCGGCCCTGGATGTAGACCTTCTTCACGCGATCCTGGTACATGAATTGGTTGACGTAGCTGGAGCCCCAGGCCGCCGAGAGCGTGTCGTTGATATCTTCCAGACTCAGGCCAAGGGCGCGGGCGCGTTCGTCATCAATCATCAGCTCATACTGCGGCTCATCATCCATGCCGTTCGGGCGTACCGCCATCAGGCGTTTGTCCTTCGCCGCCATGCCAAGGAACTGGTTGCGTGCGGCAATCAGCGCCTCATGGCCAGCGTTGTTGGTGTCCTGAAGGTAGAAGTCAAAACCGGTGGCGTTGCCCAGCTCCATCACCGCTGGCGGCACCAGCGCAAAGATCTTGGCGTCTTTCACCTGTGAGAAGCGCGCCATCGAGCGGCCCGCCAGCGCCTGCACCGTCAGGTCACTGCCCTCACGATCTTTCCAGTCCTTCAGCAGCACGAAGGCGATGCCGACGTTGGTGCCACGGCCAGAGAAGCTGAAGCCGTTGGCGGTAAACACCGACCGCACCGAGGCGCCCTCTTTGTCCAGCAGGTAGCTGCGCATGTCATCCAGCACTTTCTGGGTGCGCTCGGAGGAGGCATTCGGCGGCAGCGTGACCTGCACCAGCATTACGCCCTGATCCTCATCCGGCAGGAAGGAGGTGGGTACGCGGGTGAACAGGAAGCCGGTCAGCAGCACGATGCCCAGATAGATGACCAAAAACAGGTTGCGGCGCGAGATCACGCCCTTCACGCTGCGGGTGTAGTGCAGCGTACCGGCGTCAAACTGGCGGTTGAACCAGCCGGCACAGCCAGTGTGCGCCTTCTCCTCGTCATACTGCTTGAGAAGGGTGGCACAGAGCGCCGGGGTGAAGATCAGCGCCATCAGCACCGACAGCGCCATCGCCGACACAATGGTGATGGAGAACTGGCGGTAGATGATGCCGGTGGAGCCACCGAAGAAGGCCATCGGGATGAGTACTGCGGAGAGCACCAGCGCGATGCCGAACAGCGCGCCCTGGATCTGCTCCATCGATTTGATGGTCGCCTCTTTCGGGCTGAGCTTCTCCTCATGCATTACGCGTTCGACGTTCTCCACCACCACGATGGCGTCATCCACCAGCAAGCCGATGGCGAGCACCATGCCGAACATCGTCAGGGTGTTGATGGAGTACCCGCAGGCGGACAGGATGCCGAAGGTGCCAAGCAGCACCACCGGCACCACCAGCGTGGTCACCAGCGTCGCGCGCAGGTTTTGCAGGAACAGCAGCATCACGCAGAACACCAGCACGATCGCTTCCAGCAGGGTCTTCACCACCTCTTCAATCGAGGCGCTGACCACCGGCGAGGTGTCATACGGGAATTCGATGCGCACGCCCTCCGGCAGAGAGGATTTCAGGCCATCCAGCGTGGCGCGTACCGCCTTGGCGGTGTCGAGGATGTTCGCCCCGCTCGCCAGACGCAACGCGATACCGGTGGAGGGCTTGCCATTCAATGTGGAGGCGATGCTGTAGTTCTCCGGCCCCAGATCGATGTTGGCAACATCGCTTAGGCGCACCTGCGAGCCGTCCGCATTGACCTTTAACAGCACGTCCTTGAACTGCTGCACCGTGGTGAAGCGGGTCTTGCCGATGATGGTGGCACTCAGTTTGGTCTCCTTCACCGTCGGCAGGCCGCCCAGCTTACCGGAGGAGACCTGCACGTTCTGCTGGTTGATGGCGGTGGTGACGTCGCTGGGGATCAGCTGGTATTTGTAGAGCTTGGCCGGGTCGAGCCAGATACGCATCGCGTACTCCGAACCCATCATCAGGAAGTCGCCGACGCCCTTGGTACGGGTGATCGGGTCTTCCAGCTTGGTCACCAACAGGTTGCTCAGATCCGAGTTGGACATCGAGCCGCTGTCGGCAATCAGGCTGACCACCATCATAAAGTTGGACTGGTACTTAGCGACGCGCATCCCTTGGTTGACCACTTCGGTGGGCAACTGGGATTCGGCCAGCGAGACCTTGTTCTGCACCTGCACCTGCGCGATGTCCGGGTCAGTGCCCTGATCGAAGGTGGCGATGATGGAGGCGCTGCCGTCGCTGTTGCTCTGCGACTCAATGTAGCGCAGGTTGTCCAGCCCGTTCAGCTGCTGCTCAATCACCTGCACCACGGTGTTCTGCACGGTCTGCGCGGAGGCGCCCGGATAGGTGACGGAGACCGAAATCGCCGGCGGGGCGATGTTCGGGTATTGGTTAATCGGCAGGTGCAAAATGGAGAGCGCACCCGCCAGCATCACGACGATTGCCACTACCCAGGCAAAGATCGGACGCTCGACGAAAAATTTCGACATGACGTGGCCTTTATTGTGCGGACGGATCGGTCAGGGAGAGGTTTTTGGTGGCATCCGCGTAAGCCTGCGGCTGGCGCTCTTTCGCCACCACCTTGACGCCATTGCGCACGCTTTGCAGGCCATTGGTGACCACGCGATCGCCCTCACCCAAGCCGCTGTTGACCAGCCACTCCCCCTTGATCATCTCACCGGTCTCAATCTGGCGCTGCTCGGCGGTGTTGTCCGCCTTCACCAGATAGACATAGGGGTGGCCCTTGGTGTCATGGCCGACCGCCTCTTGCGGCACCAGAATCCCCTTCTGCTGTACGCCCTGTTGCAGCGTGGCGTGGACAAACATCCCCGGCAGCAGTTCGTTGTGCGGGTTCGGGAAGGCGGCGCGCAGCGTCACTGAGCCGGTGCCTTGGTCAACGGTCACTTCCGAGAACTCCAGACGGCCCGGCTGCGCGTAGTGCGAGCCATCTTCCAGCGTCAGGGTCGCCTTGGCGGCGTTTTCACCGGCGGAGGCCAGCTGGCCGGACGCCAGCGCGCGGCGCAGGCGCAGCAGATCCTGCGAGGACTCGCTGACATCGACATAGATCGGGTCGAGCTGCTGGATGGTGGTCAGGTAGGCGCTCTGGCCGTTGGTCACCAGCGCCCCTTCGGTATAGAGGGTACGGCCAATGTGGCCGCTGATCGGCGCGGTGATGCGGGTGTAGTTCAGGTTGACGCGGGCCGCTTCCAGATCTGCCTCGGCCTCTTTTTGCGCCGCCACGGCGTCCTCATACTGCTGGCTGCTGACGGCGTGCGCCTCGGCCAGCGGCTTGTAACGCTTCGCCAGCGCGGTGGCGTTGCGCAGGGTGGCCTGTGCCTTGTCGTAGGCTGCCTGATAGGTGGCCGGGTCGATCTGGTACAGCGGCTGGCCAGCTTTCACTTCGCTGCCCTGGGTGAAGTAGCGTTTCTGGATGATGCCGCTGACCTGCGGGCGCACCTCGGCGGTACGCACGGCGGTGGTGCGGCCGGGCAGTTCAGTGGTCAGGCTGACGGCCTGGGCGTGCAGGGTGACCACATCAACAGCCGGGTCCTGGGCGGGCGCGCCGGCCTGCGAAGAGGCCGCCTGATCACACGCGGAGAGAAGCATCACAATGCTCAATGAGAGAAGTTTGCGGCGCATAGTTTCCACTCTGGTTAAAAGCGAGAACAGTCGTTCTCAAAATAAGAGGGCTACTATACGAGAAGCGTTTTCTTAACTCATGTAAGGGTATCGTTAAGAGAAATACTAAAATAATTCAATCTACTTGACCCAACTTGACCTACCGCCCGAAAAAACCGACAAAGCATCGACAGAAACATTCAATGATCTGGGTCACGTTTTACTTAAGTAAACATGATATTTCTGCAAGAAAAACCAGCCCAGCACAATATTCCATGCGCAGTGTAACTATCACGCTGCTCAACACTGAAATATTTTGATATACCTGTTCGAGGTCTTCACAACTCCTCACAATTACTTAGCAATTGTCTTTACCCATTAGCAACATCAAACAGTTATGCTAGGGGCCGAGGAAGAGCAGTTCCTCTTTGTTGCCTGTTGCGACCATGCCCACTGTCCGATGTGGGTTTTTTTTCGCCTTTTTTCCGCGCCGCCCTAACGCGACGCGGTGTCCCGTTGCCAGCCGCCGCCCATGCCCTGCCACAGGTCAATCTGCGCCAGCATCACGTTGGTTTTCAGCTGGATCACCGTCAGCTGGGTGCTGTAGAGCGCCCGCTGGGCGTCCAGCTCCTCCAGATAGGAGGCGTAGCCGTTGCTATAGCGGTTATGGGCGATACGCAAGGCGTCCGAGAGCGCCTGCTGTTGCTGCTCCGCCTCCGCCAGTTGCTCACCGAGGCGGTTGATGGCATCAATGCTGTTGTTCACCTGCGCAAAGGCGTTGCGCACCACCGACTCATACTGGTAGAGCGCCTGATTGCGCGCCGCCATCGAGACATCCACCTGCGCGTTGAGTGCCTCGCGGTTGATGATCGGGGCCAGCACGCTGCCGCCCAGTGACCAGAGGCGGAACGGGCTGGCCAGCACCTCGGCCAGCGTGTCATCTTGCAGGGTGCCACTGGCGGTCAGGTTGAGCGATGGCAACAGGTTGGCGCGTGAGACCGCCAGCGAGGCGTCCGCCGCCACCAGTAGCCGCTCCGCCTGCACGATGTCCGGGCGGCGGTTGAGCAGCGCGGAGGGCAGAGAGCGCGGCAGCGGTGGCGCGTGCAGGCTGTCGAGCGCCGGGCCACGGGCAATCGGGCCGGGGTTGCCACCCAGCAGCAGGTTCAGGGCATTCTCCTGCTCGGTGATCTGGTGACGCAGCGCCGGGATCTGGGCGCGGGTGGCGCGGTACTCCGACTCCGCCTGCACCCACTCCAGCCGCGAGCTGTAGCCAGTCTCATACTGCCGCTGTGCCAGCTTCAGCGAATTCTCACGCGAGGTGAGCGTCGCCTCGGTCAGCGCCAGTTGGGCGTCCAGCCCGCGCAGGGTCAGGTAGCCGGAGGCCACCGCCGCCGAGACCTGTAACACCGCGGCCTCGGCGGCGGCCTGTTGCGCCTCGGCGCTGGCGCGCGCCGCCTCGGTGGCGCTGCGCTGGCCGCCCCAGAGATCGACGTTGTAGTTGAGTTGCAGCGTGCCCTGATAGACAGTGCTGCGCGCCTGCTGGCCGGTGACCGAGGAGATCGTGCGCTGGCGCGCGGCGTTCGCGCCGATGTCCAGCGTCGGCAACTGCTCGCCAAAGGCGGCGCGCAGCCGGGCCTGATACTCCTCTACCCGTGCGCGCGCCACCAAAATGTCGGTGTTGGCGACCAGCGCCCGGTTCACCAGCTGGTTAAGTTGCGGATCGCCAAAGCCGCGCCACCACGCCCCACCGGCGGCGGAGGCTGGCCCCAGCGTCTCCCGCCACTGCGACGGAATGGTCAAGGAGGGGCGGCCTGCTCCACCTGCCGCCCGCCACAGGCCGCCAGCAGCAGGGCCAGCGGCAACAGCGCCATGCGCCGCCTCATCGTACCGGCTCCAGCGGCGGCACTGCCTCGGTCGGCCGGTCGGTGTGGATGGTCACCACCACCGACATTCCCGGCCGCAGGCGCGCGCGCGTCGCCTCATCCGCCTTGATGCGGATGCGCACCGGGATGCGCTGGGCGATCTTGACGAAGTTGCCGGTGGCGTTGTCAGCGACAATGGTGCTGAACTCCGAGCCGGTGGCCGGAGAGAGGTTCTCCACCACGCCGCTGTAGACCGCGCCATCCAACGCATCGACGCTGAAGGTCACTGGCAGGCCGACGCGCACCTGCGCCATCTGCGTCTCCTTCATGTTGGCGACCACCCACAGCTGTTGCGGCACCAGCGCCGTCAGATGGGTGCCAGCGCTGACATAGGCCCCCTGCCGCACGCTCACCTGCCCAAGCTGGCCGTCACGCGGCGCGGTAATGCGGGTGTTCGCCATATCAATCTCCGCCAGTTCCACCGCCGCCGCGGCGTTGGCGACATCCGCCTCCAGCGAGGCGCGGTTGACGATCACCGTCTGTTTGTCCTGTTTCGCCATCTCCAGCGCCGCCTTGCCCTGCGCCACGTCGGCCTCGGCCTGCGCCGCCGCCGCGCGGCTGGCGTCACGCTCGCGCACTGACAGCGAGCCGTCGGAAACCAGATCCTCCACCCGTTTCAGATCGAGCCGCGCCTTCAGCGCCTGCGCGCTGGCGTTCTGCACCGCCGCCTCGCTGCGGGCTATCGATGCCTCGGCGCTGCGCCGCTGCTGGATATTGTTCGCCAGCGCCGCTTTTTTCATCGCATATTGCGCCTGCGCTTGATGCAGGCGCTGCTGATAGATGCGGTCATCGATGGTCATGATCAGGTCGCCCTTGCGCACGTGGTCGAAGTCATTCACCCGCACCGAGGTGATATAGCCGTTGAGCTGTGGGCTGATAATAGTGACCTGCCCGCGCACATAGGCGTTCTCCGTGGCTTGGCGGGTTGGTGAGAACGGCGGCAGTTGCCAGGCATAGAGCACCACCAGCACGCCAAGGAGGGCAATTACCACTGGCAACGCAATGGTAAGGTAACGTTTGGCCCGACGCGGTGGCGCCGGGGTGACCACTTCACTCATGAACCCTCCGGGGAGTTGGCGCGCGGTGGCGCCGATGTTGCTGTGTTCTGTTCCGCCTGCCGCTCACGGCGTGCGCGTAACTGTTTTAGGAAATAGCGGCCCAGCATCCACACCAGCGTGACCGCGGCGATGGCGGCGGTCAGCAGGTAGACGTCGTTGTAGGCCAGCACGTTGGCTTCACGGGTGGCGGCGGCCTGCAACAGCACCGAGCCTTCCGCGCCACGCAGCGTGGGGTCATTCAGCACGCCGTTGAGGCCAGCGCTGTAGCTGGTGATGCGCTCCATCACCAGCGGGTCAAGGTTGCTGAGGTTGTCGGCGATGATGCTGGAGTGGTACTTCTCGCGCACGATCTGGAAGGTGCCGAGCAGCGCCGAGCCAATCAGCCCGCCGAGGTTCTGGCTCATGCCAAACACCGCCACGAAGCTCACCAGATTGCGCGGCTCCGCCACCACGCTGCCGATGATCGACAGCATCGCCGGGGCAAGGAAGAAGGCACCGCCAAAGCCCATCAAAAACTGGCTGAACACCATCTGCGACGCGCGGGTCAGGTTGTTGGCCTGCGCATCGATCAGCGCTGAGATGATCATCAGTACCAGCGAAATCACCACCGGCACCTCCAACTGGCCGGGTTTGACGGTCAGCGCGCTGGCGGCCATGCCAGCGATCACCCCCATCAGCACCGCCAGCGAGAGCGCCTGCATCTGGTCATTCTGCAAGCCGATGTACTGCAAAAAGCCAATCGGCCCGACGTTCTGCTCCGACAGCACGATGCGCATCAGCAGCATGGTGAGGCCGAGCCGCAGCACGTTGCCGCTGCTCAGCCAGCGAATGTTGAGCAGCGGGTTGGTGCGCCGGTGCTCCACCAGCACCGCGGCGGTGATCAGCACAATCGCGGCGGCCAGCGCCGCCCCCAGCCATGGGGTGCTGGTCCACCAGTCATAGCGGCCGAGCGAGATCACCGCGCACAGCAGCCCCATGCCGGGGGCCATCAGGAAGAAGGTGACGAAATCCATCTTCTCGAACACTTTGTAGCGGTCGCTGGGCGGCAGTTTCAGCATCAGCACGCAGCCGAGACAGAGCAGCGCCAGCCCCAGCTCAAACAGGTAGAGGCCGCGCCACTCATTCAGCTCAAGCAGCTCGGCGGAGAAGAGCCGCGCCAGCGGGATCGCCAGCTGTGACGCGCCGATGCCAATCACCAGCCCCTTCAGCCGGTGCTTGGCCGGGAACGCCTGAATCAGGTAGTAGATGCCCAGCGAGGAGAGCGCCGCCCCCACCGCGCCGTGGGCGGCGCGCACCGCAATCGCCGAGGCCAAGTCATTGACGAACAGGTGGAAGAAGGTGATCAGCGCATAGAGCACCAAAAACGCCTCGCAGAACAGCCGCAGGCCGAACTGCAAGCGGAACTTCACCAGCAGCAGGTTGATGGAGATGTTGGTCATCACATAGACCGCTGGCAGCCAGGCGATCTCATTGCTGAACGCGCCCAGCACCCCTTGCAGGTTGGTGAGGTTGGCGCTGACCAGCGCGTTGCCAAGGCCGCCGGTGATGGCGACCAGGATACCCACTATCCCAAACGCCAGCCGCTTGTGCCACGGGTGTAGCGGCGTTGAGGGGGAGCCGGGCAGCATCGGGCGCTCATGGGGCGCCCACTCCCGCACAATATAGGGTTTCATTCGCTCTGCTCGGACGCCTCGCGCAGCGCGTCCAGTACCCGCACCGCCGCGGCCAGCTCTGCCGGGGCCAGTTTGGACATCAGTGACTTGTGCAGCGCGTCGGCCTCGCCCTTCGCCCGCTCATAGAGCGCGAAGCCAGCCTCGGTCGCCACCACCAGCCGTTTGCGGCGATCTTCTGGCGTCATCAGCCGCCGCACCAGCCCTTGGCGCACCAGCTTGTCAATCATGCTGACCACGGTGGCCCCCTCCAGCCCAAGCCGGGCCGCCAGCTCCCCCTGACACAGTGGAGGTTCTGACATCGCAATGGTGGAGACCGCGACCCAACTGGCCTGATTCAGCCCTTGCGCCTTCAGTCGGCGGTCAATGGCCTGCCGTAGGGCACGGGAGGTGAAGTGCAACACACGGATAAAATTCTGCTCTGGCGGGATAATCTGGCTCTCTGGCATAAAATGAGGGTCTTACGTTATAAATCCGGCTAAAAGTAACATGTAATTTACATTGTAAATGACACAATCCAACACTTGCTAATCTCCGGATAAATAATATGGAAAATTATTAACGTTTTTGTACAAAAAAGGCGGGAAATTGGCGGGCAGGAGAGGGGCAGGAGAACCTGACGCCCCAACCGGGCGCCAGGGGCAACATCAAGTGCGGGTGGCCTGCACCTTGCGGCTGTAGTTGGCCACGCGGCGGGCATCCTGATGGTTATAGTCGGGATCGATATAAGTGTGCATCCGGCAGATCAGGTCGCCGTCAAACTCAAACACGGTACAGAACAGGTGGTAGCTGTCATCACCGACCGGGAAGCGGTCGCCGTTCTGCATCACCCCCTTTACCCCGCCCTCGATCACCATGGTATCGCCGTGGCAGACGTAGCGGAAATTCTCGGTGTCGTGCTCAAAGCGCACCACCTCTTTACCCAGCCGTTTGCCGAGGTTGCCCAGTTCGGCCTTGCCCCGGCTGACACCATATTTCGGAAAGAACAATGCGACATCATCGCTGAACAGATCCAGCAACGTGGCATCCTGCGCGTCCAGTTTCGAGTAGTAGGTCTTGATTACGTCGAAGCGCGCATGTTGACGTTCAGTTTCTGTCATAAATCCCCCTCTGCTGAACAGTGTCGCCACCGGTTCCTGTACAAAATCACAATGGTGTAGACCGCTAAGTGTTGTTGTCCGCCGTATAACGGCATTAAGAACATTCTCAAATGTAGCAGCACATTGATGTGCGGGAGGCCTTTTCCGGCCATGTGGCTTCTTTCGGCAAGGGTCCTGATGAGATAGACCGCAGCCAGTTAAAAAAATTCAGGTTATTTATTGATTTGCATCAACTTATAATTATTGCAAATAATCGACGGTTGGTTATCCTGAATCACGTGCTGAATTGCTCCCCTATTTGCGCGCCTTGAGAGCCTGCACCAGCAATAACAAAAACTTATCTCGCGCCCGTTGCCACAGGCACCTGGCCGCCCCCGCTTTGCCGCGCCCTTTCGCGCGACCTTCCCCAGGGAAGCCGGCACCGCTGGCGTACCACCGCGTGTGACGCCCGGCCACTTCTGTCGTTGTATTTATGGAGGTCTTTAATGGATAACCACTGCGAACTGCAACAGCCGTTTGAGAACGCCTATGGCAGCGCGATACCTGCCGATAACGCCCCGAAATGGGTCATGTCATGGGATGAGGGCGGCAAGCTCCATTTTGCTGAAGGCATCAGCAAGATGGAGAAGCTGCACTCCATCGACCAGGCGATTAACGATATGCTCACCTACCGGGACGCCCTGGCCAAGTGTGACTGATTGCGGCCTGAACTGACGGCGGGACGAGGCCCCCGCCGCCCTTCTCTTTACGCCAGGATGGCCGCGGCTATGACAGTATCCCCGCCGCGGGCCTCCCACTGTTTGCCAATGGTGGCTGGCTCATTCAGGGTCGCCACCACCAGCGCCGCCACATCTGCCCGCGGGATCTCGCCGCGACCGGTGCGTTCGGCCAGCGTCACGCGCCCGGTGCCTGGATCGTCCGTCAATGGCCCCGGCCGCAGGATGGTCCATTGCAGGCCGCTCATACGCAGCTCGCGGTCGGCGTCCCGTTTCGCTTCTACGTAGGCGCGCCACACCGCATCCACATCGGCCGGCAAGGGATCATCGGCCCCTACCGCCGAGACCATGACGTAGCGGCTGACGCCCGCCAGTTTCGCGGCGGCGATCAGTTTCACCGCCCCGCCATAGTCCACGGTGCGCTTGCGCTCCGCGCCTGAACCGGCCCCAGCCCCGGCGGTAAACACCACCGCATCGACGCCCTCCAGCGCGGTCGCCAGCTGCTCGGCGGTCGCCTGCTCCACATCCAACAGGATCGGCTCGGCCCCCAGCCCACGCAGCGCTGCCACCTGCTTCTCTTTACGCACAATCGCCACCGCCCGGCGGCCCTGTGCCACCAAATTCTGTACCACAAGCTGCCCGATTTTGCCGTGGGCGCCCAAAATAGCCACACTGTTCATTCGTGCTCCTTCTCTGATGGTCGTGCCACTAACCTTAGCACAGAACCATCTACCCACCGGGAGAGGCAGGGTAACGGCCACAGATGACGCGGATGTGACAGGCGGTGACAGGGGATTTCCAATAGGCCATTGGGGAAAGAGATGTGGCATGATCTACCCGGCCCATTGCGGGCCGGGCATGGCGTCAGAAGCCGGTCAGGGCCTGACGCAGGTTGATCTCGGCGGTGCTGCGGTCGGAGAGGTCGAGCTGGCCCTCCAGCTCATCCAGGTGCGCCAGCATGGCGGTGGCGGCGGCCTGCTGGTTGCCCTGCTCCAGCGCGTCCAGGATCGCCTGATGCTCGCCGGAGGCGCAGGCGGGCACGTCGTTGCGCTGGTAGAGCGCGACAATCAGCGAGCTGCGCATCATCAGGTTGGTGAGGATCTCCTTCAGCACCGCGTTGCCGCTCACCTCGCCCAGCACCAGATGGAAGTTGCTTAGCTCACGGACAATCGCGCGCCGGTCGGCGGCGGCAATCGCCGCCTGCTCATGGCGCATGTGCTCCTCAAGCTGCTGGCGGTGGCGACGCATTCTCTCTGGCGTGATCTCCTCCACCACCGCCCGCTCGATGGCGCGCCGGGCGATGAAGATCTCACGCGCCTCCAGGGCGCTGGGCTGGGCCACCATCGCGCCACGGTTTGGCTCAATGGTGACGATGCGCTGTATCGCCAGACGCTGGAGCGCCACCTGAACGTGGTTACGGTTGGCGCCGAGCGCCTCGACAATCTGGGCCTCAATCAGCCGGGTTCCCGGCCGCAGGCGGTGCTGTGCAATGGCTTGCGCTAAAATGTCAACAATGCGCTTCACCTCAAGCTGCTTGGCTGTGGCAGTTTTATTCATTTTCGTCGTAATCCTGTTCCGGGCTGCCAGCCTGCATCAACGGCAGTGCCCGCCGCCCCGCTGGCGGCGGATCCCCGGCATTATCCCCAGCCCTGCCAATCCGGTCAAACGCTGTGCAAAAAAAGTCGCGGCGTCAACGGCATCATTAATATAACGATCATTAAATTAATAATTGACAGCGTCAGGACGAAACAATAAATTGAGCCGACGCCGATCGTTCAGGTTAATGAACCCTCGCGGATTCTGTGCCAATAATGAAGAGTATCTCCCCCCATGATGGAATATAATAAAGATCGCGCCTTGATTGACGAATTAATCCACTGGATTGAAGAGCATCTGGAGAGTGCGCCGCGCATTGAGACAGTGGCGCAGAAATCCGGGTACTCGAAATGGCATCTGCAACGGAAATTCACCGCGCTGACCGGCATGAACATCGCCGCCTACATGCGCAACCGCCGCCTCTCGAAGGCCGCGATCGCGCTGAAAACCAGCAACGACTCGATTATCGACATCGCCACCCACTACAGCTTTGATTCGCAGCAGACCTTTACCCGCACCTTCAAGAAACGGTTTGGCGTGACGCCGCACCAGTACCGCGTCTCCGATGAGTGGCATGTGGAGTTGCTGACGCCCCACTTCCGCTTTGGTGACCCGTTCCAGCTCAATATTGAGTGCATCAAGGTGCCTGACCTGCAACTGAAACGGCTACGTGACGACGTCACGTTGTTCGACCGCAGCAGCGCGCCTGAGGGCAAGTCGCACTTTTTGGCGATGCGTGACCAGCTGATGTGTGACGCCTTCCGCCGTGGCCCCACGCGCAATACGCCCATCTTCAGCATCATGAGCGGCAAAAATGAGGCGCGTGACGGCAGTTCGGTGCGCTTTACCCTGGCAGAGAGCGCCAGCGGCAGCACCCATGACGCCCAGCGGGTGTCGATTGATGGCGGCTGCTACATGTCGATCCGCTTCTCCGGCACCATGACGGAGACGAACCAGCTGACCAGCTTCCTGTTTGACAGCGTACTGCCAGAACTGCGCAAACAGGTGGGGGCCAGCCAGGAGATTGAACAGATTGAGGTGGATGAGACGGGCGTGAATGCCAAGTGGGGGCAGTCACAGGTGAACTACCACTATATGCTCTCGTTGAATTGATCGCGCAACCGGTTCGGGCGCCCTGCCCGCGCCATGATGCCAGACCCGCTCCCGCGGGTCGGCATGGGCCATCACGCCGCGCCGCGCAACTCCGCGCACAGCGTTTCCATATAGCCCTGCAAAAAGATTGAGCGCTTCTCCGCCAGCACCCGGCCCGCCGTGGTCTGCATGGTTGAGGGCAGACGCAACAGCTTTTGCTGGAAGTGATCGAGGGTGAAGCGTCGGTCGTCCAGCTCACGTCGCTCCGCCAGCGGGTCATCCGGATCCACCAGATCGCGTCCCAGCGCACCCGAGACATAGAACACCCGCGCCAGCCCTATCGCGCCCAGCGTGTCCAGCCGGTCGGCGTCCTGCACGATTTTCGCTTCCAGCGTCTGCGGCGGGATGTTGGCGCTGAAACTGTGGGTACGGATGGCATGGGCCACCGCGTCATACAGTTCGTGCGGAAAATCGGGGAAGTCGTCCTGCAACAGGCTGAGGGTCTCTTGCGCGGCCATGGTCGAGGCCAGATGGCGCTGCGGGTGGTTTTTGGGCAGATTGACAAAATCGTGGAAGTAACAGGCGGCCAGCACAACCAGGCGGTTCGCTTCCAGCCCTTGCATGATTAACTGCGCGTTCTGCCATACGCGATGTAAGTGATTGATATCGTGAGCCTTGTCCGCTTCAGGACGGGAGGCCATATAGTGTTGGAACCGGGTTTCCCATTCACTTATCACCATCGTTTACTCCTTGCGGCCCGGAAAGCGGCCGATGTTGCAGAATAATTCAGTGTGAAATCAAGGGTTAGCGCAGGCCTTCTTCGCTGGCATCTTACCCCCTGTTGCGTTACAACAGTTTTACAAGCTGTGCATCAGTACGCTTTTTTATTTCACCTTTTGTTTGCATTAAGTTTTGGTTTTTTTGGGGTGGATCACGGCACAGGAGATATCACCCGTAATCAACAGTGTAGCTGTAAAACGCCAAGGAAGTGAAGGATGAGACTTGCCACCGTAAGTTGGCCGCTCGGCGTCAACAACGTCGATGCCATGATGGCCCATGCCGCCACACTGCGCCTGCCGGGCGTACAATATTGCGGCGACCCGCGCGCCTGCCCGGCTGAGCGCGTGCGCAAGGCTGCCGCCATGCACCATATTCAGATAATCGCCATCGATCCGCTCAACGCCGCGCCCACCCGGACGGAACAGGCGACGCCAGAGCAGGCGATCGCCCACTACCGCACGCTGGTGGAGTATGCGCAGGCCACCGGGGCCGGAACATTGACGCTTCAGGGGCTGGCGCAGTGGACCAAGCAGGCCGCCAACAAAACGGAGGCCTACGCGCAACTGCTGGAGAGCGTGCGTGAGGTGGATGCCTATGCGCGCGAGTGCGGGGTAACGTTACTGTATGAGGTGTGCAACCACTATGAGGTGCCGCTGATCCACACCGCCCGCGAGGGGCTGGCGCTGCTGGACGCGGTCGGCAGTGACAATATCCGCCTGATCCTCGACAGCTTCCATATGAACATCAATGAACCCTCGCCGGTGCAGGCCATTCTGGCTGCTGGCGACCGGCTGGGGGTGTACCACATTTCGGACTCCAACCGCGCGGGCATTGGCAGTGGCAACATCGACTTTCTCGCCCAGTACCGGGCGTTGCGGCAGATTGGCTTCACCGGCGACGTGGCGATTGAACTGGTGCTGCCGCACCTGACGCCGATGACGCCACCCCAGACCGAGGCAGACCGCCGCCGGTTGGATGCGGAGATCCGCCGCAGCGCCGCCGTCTGGCAGGCGCTCTCGATCAGCGTCTAGCAGACGCCGAAGTCACCCTCTTCATGGTAGGGGGAGAGATCCTGCGCCTTAAAGGTGCGTTTGTCCCCCTCCTCGCCCAGAATGCCCCAGACGCACTCCACCTCATCGCCATTGACGGCGGTGACGGTCATTTTTCGGCCGCCGGTTTTCGGCTGTACGCTGTCGCCGACGTTAAATGCCATGTTGCTCTCTTCCATCCTGATCTCCTCGTGGGTCAAATATGGTGGGTTGGCCGCTCAGTGCCGGGTTCCGCTGGCGGCCTGCGGCACGATGCTCAGTGCCTCACGCCACAGGCGCTGTGGCACATAACTCTGTAATAAGTCGATGGCGCACGCCAGCAGCTCCGCATTCAGTTCATGCCCCGCCTCCCAGGCGATGTCCAGCGTCGCATCCGCGCCCAGCGCCTCCAGCCGTGAAAAGGCAGACTGCGCGTGGCGCACCTCAATGACCGGGTCTGCGCCGCCGTGCAGCAGATGCAGCGTGGCGGCGGGCGCGGCCTGCGTCGGCAGGGTGGCGAAACGGCCGGAGAAGGCCACCACCCGCCCGGCGATGTCATGTTCGCGGGCGCTCGCCTCCAGCGCCATGATGGCGCCCTGATCCATGCCAATCAGGGCGGTCTGCGTGCCGGTCAGCGCTAGCCGACGCTGCGCCTCGTGGATATAGTCCAGCAGCGGCGGCAGGGCGGCCCCGACCCGAGCCACCAGATCCTGCTCGCTCATGTCGCGGCCGGAGAACCACTGTCGGCCACCGGGGTCGGCATCCTCCGCGTCAAAGATCTCTGGCGCTTCCGGCACCACAATGGCCGCCGCTGGCCAGTGCTGGCGCAGCATGATCACTAGCGCGCCCACATCATCCGGTTGGCCACCTGCCCCGTGCAGCAGCACCATCAGCTGCTGTGGCGGGCCAGCGTGCGCCTCATCCGGCAAGAATTCCTGTACGTGCATAAGTACCCCTCTGTCTGGCCGCCCCGGCCGCAGTAGCACAACCGGGGCTGCTCTCCCAAGGATAGACCATCACACAGGGGTCACGCATGGCGGCTACTTACCAGCGGCGTTGGGCGCAGCGGGTGCGGGCGGCTCCTCATCCGGCGTCAGGCCACGCGCCTTGAGCATCGGGCCAATCTCTGGGTCTTTGCCGCGCCAGTCGCGGTAGAGTTGCTCGAGATCCTCACTGTTGCCGCGTGACAGCACCTGATCGCGGAAGCGCTGGCCGTTCTTCGCCGTCAGCCCGCCCTGCTCCTTGAACGCCTCAAAGGCATCATCGGCCAGCATCTGCGTCCAGAGGTAGGCGTAGTAGCCCGCCGCGTAGCCGTTGCCCCAGATGTGCTGGAAGTAGCTGGAGCGGTAGCGCGGCGGCACATACGGAATGTCCAGCCCATCCTGCTTCAGCGCCGCCGCCTCGAAGGCGTCGGCGTCCTGCAACGGCCCGCCAGCCGCCAGCGCGTGCCAGTGCATGTCCAGCAGCGCCGCCGCCAGCAGCTCGGTCATCTCATAGCCCTTGTTGAAGGTGGTGGCACGCTCAATCTTGTCGCGCAGCGCCTGCGGCATCGGTTTCTTGGTCTGGTAGTGGCGGGCATAGTGGCTGAACACCTTGGGATCGTCCGCCCAGTGCTCATTGAACTGGGAGGGGAACTCCACGAAGTCGCGCGCGGTGTTGGTGCCGGAGAGCGACACATACTGTTGGGCGGCAAAGATGCCGTGCAGCGCGTGGCCGAACTCATGGAACAGGGTGATCACGTCATCCCAGGCCAGCAACGCTGGCTGCCCCTCCGCCGGTTTGGGGAAGTTGGCGACGTTGTAGACCACTGGCCGGGTGCCGAGCAGCGTTGACTGGTCAACAAAGTTGCTCATCCACGCGCCGCCGCTCTTGTTGTCGCGCTTGAAGTAGTCGGTGTAGAACAGCGCCAGCGACTTGGCCTTCTTGTCGAACACCTCATACACCTTGACGTCTGGGTGGTAGACCGGCAGATCCGGGCGTGCCTTGAAGGTGATGCCATAGAGCAGCGTGGCGGCATAGAACACGCCATCCTCCAGCACATTGTCCAGCTCAAAGTAGGGTTTGATCTGGCTCTCATCCAGATCATATTTGACCTTGCGCACCTGTTCGGCATAGTGCTGCCAGTCCCACGCCTCCAGCGTCATGTCCGGCTGCTGGCTCGCCATCTGCGCCTGAATATCCTGCGCCTCGCGCTTCACCCGGTCGGTGGCGGCCGGCACGATGTTGTGCATGAACGCCAGCGCCGCCTCGGGGGTTTTCGCCATCTGGTCCTGCAATTTCCACGCGGCATAGGTCGGGAAGCCGAGCAGCTTCGCCTGCTGGCTGCGCACCTGCGCCAGCCGGGCGATCAGCAATCGGGTGTCGTTGGCATCGCCCCGCTCCGCGCGGTTCCAGGAGGCTTCAAATAGCGCCTGCCGGGTGGCGCGATCCTCCAGCGACTGCAACGCCGGTTGCTGGGTGGTGTTTTGCAGCACCAGCACCCACTGCCCCTCTAAATTGCGCGCCTTGGCCGCCTCCGCCGCTGCGGCCAGCTCCGCCTCGCTCAGCCCCGCCAGTTGCGCGGGGTCAGTCAGCGCCAGCGCCCCGGCCTTGGTCGCCGCCAACAGCCGCTGGGTGAAGCGGGTGCTGAGGGTGGCCGCCTCCTGATTAAGCTGCTTGAGCTGCGCCTTGTCCGCATCAGAGAGCTGCGCGCCCGCCAGCACGAAGGATTGGCGCGTCACCTCCAGCAGGCGCAGATCCTCCGGCGCCAGCGACAGGCTCTCCCGCTGCTGGTAGAGGGTATCGATGCGCTGGAACAGCGCGCTGTTGAGTTTGATGGTGTCATCCAGCGCCGCCAGCTGTGGCGAGATCTCCTCGTCCAGCGTTTGCAGGGCGTCGCTGGTGTTAGCGGAGGTCATGGCGCTGAACACATTGTTCACCCGCCGCAGCAGTACGCCACTGCGCTCCAGCGCCACCAGCGTGTTGTCGAAGGTAGGCGCATCCGGGTTGCTGGCAATCTTCTCCACCTCCTCGGTTTTCTGGCGGATGCCCTCCAGCAGCGCCGGGCGGAAGTCGCCCTCTTTGATCTTGTCAAACAGCGGTGCCTCCATTGGCAGGGTGCTGGCGCTGAAGAACGGATTCTCCAGCCGTTGCAGCACGGCGGTAGGCGACGAGGGGCTAGGCTGGTCAGTTGGCATGGCGGGCTCCTGTGGTGTGGTGGGGGCCGCCCCGGCCGACAAGGCGCTGGTTCCCCAGCTTACCGCCAGCGCCAGCAGCGCCAGTCGGAAGCAGGAAACGGGACGGCAGAAGGTGGATGACAGCCGACGGCGCGGCAGATGGATAGATGGCCTGGACATGCGGATGACGCCTCCCTGTGGGCCGGCCACGCGCCGGCTAAGCTGCTGATTCACGACCCCTTGAGCATAGGCGGCATTGCCCCGGTCGGCAAAATGGCGTGCTGTTTTTTGCGAGGCATTACCCAGTAATCGTTGGCGGCGTGGGCGCGCCGGATTGGTAGCAGGCGATGATCTCACCGGCGATGGCGACGGCGATCTCCGCGGGCAGTTTGCCCGTCACGTCCGGTAGCCCGACCGGGCAGCGCATTCGCTGCAACTGCGCCGCGCTGAAGCCCTTGCCGCTCAGGCGGTAGTCAAAGCGCTTGCGCTTGGTGGCCGAGCCAATCAGGCCAAAGTAGCGGAAATCGCCGCGCCGCAAAATCTGTTCGCTGAGTGCCAGATCAAGCTGGTGATCGTGGGTCAGCACCACGATGTAGCTCTCCGGCGGCAGCCGCCGCACCTCGTCCAGCGGCTCCTCGGCCACCCGCTGCTCCACGCCGGGCAGCGGCGGCGGGAACTCTGCCGCGCGCCCATCAATCCAGCGGATGCGGCACGGCAGGGTCGCGAGTATCGACACCAGCGCGCGACCCACATGCCCGGCCCCAAACACCGCCACCAGCGGCTGGGGCGCAGCAGCGGCTCAAACAGCAGCGTGGCGCTGCCGCCGCAGCACTGCCCGAGCCGCGCACCGAGCGGGAAGCGCTCTAGCCGGCTCTCCGCCTGCCCGCCCTGCAACAGTTCGCGCGCAATGGCGATGGCGCGGAACTCCAGGTTGCCGCCGCCAATGGTGTGGTAGTGGCGCTCCGCCGTGATCAGCATCTTGCTGCCGCTGTCACGCGGCGTGGAGCCAAGGTGCTCCGCCACCGTCACCAGCACGCAGGATTCGCCGCGCCGTTGCAGCTCGCTTAGGGTGGTGATCCACTCATCGTGTCGCATCGGCTGGCTCCCCTTCAGTGACGTTGTCACGCTGCTGTTGCATCGCCATTACGCCCATCAGCACCCGCTCTGGCGTGGCCGGGGCATCCACCGGCGGCTGGTGGCGGTAATCAGCCACCGAGGCGACCGCATCCTTCAGCGCGCACCAGACGGCGATGCCGAGCATAAAGGGCGGTTCGCCGACCGCCTTGGAGTGGAACACCGTCTCCTCCGGGTTTTTGCGGTTCTCCACCAGCCGGACGCGCAGATCCGCCGGCACATCACCCATTGCCGGGATCTTGTAGCTGGCCGGGCCGCGCGTCAGTAACTGCCCCTGTTCGCCCCACACCAGCTCCTCACAAGTGAGCCAGCCCATGCCCTGCACAAAGCCACCCTCCACCTGGCCGATGTCTATCGCCGGATTGAGCGAGTCGCCGACGTCATGCAGCAGGTCGGCGCGCAGCAGCCGGTACTCGCCGGTCAGGGTGTCAATCACCACTTCGGCACAGGCCATGCCGTAGCTGTAGTAGTAGAACGGGTGACCAGCAGCTTTGCTGCGGTCGTAGAAGATTTTTGGCGTGCGGTAGTAACCCGTGCTGGCCAGCGATACCTGATGGAAGTGCGCCAGCCGTGCCACCTCGGCGAAGCTGTAGTAGTGCCCTTTGGCGCACACCACGCCGTTGCGGAACACAATCTCCGCCTCTTGTGCCTGATGGATCGCCATCAGCATCGTTACCAGCCGCTGCTTGATGGTCTCGGCGGCATTCTGCGCCGCCTTGCCGTTGAGATCGGTGCCAGAGGAGGCGGCGGTCGGCGAGGTGTTCGGCACCTTGCCGGTGTCAGTCGCCGTCACCTGGATAGTGCTGATATCCACCTGGAACACCTCGGCCACCACCTGCGCCACCTTGGTGTTCAGCCCTTGCCCCATCTCCGTGCCGCCGTGGTTGAGCTGGATGCTGCCATCGGTGTAGACCAGCACTAGCGCCCCGCCCTGATTGAGGAAACTGGCAGTGAAGGAGATGCCGAACTTGACCGGCGTCAGCGCCAACCCGCGCTTGAGCACCGGGCTGACGGCGTTGAAGGCGCTGATCTCAGCGCGGCGGGCGGCGTAGCCAGCGCTGAGCGCCAGCTCATCGGTCATCTCATGCAGCAGGTTCTGCTCTACGGTCTGGTAGTAGGGCGTGACGTCGCGCCCCGGCCCGCCGTAGTAGTTGGCGCGGCGCACCGCCAACGGGTCGAGGCCGGTTTCACGCGCGAGGTGATCCATGATGTTCTCAATCGCCAGCATCCCCTGCGGGCCGCCAAAGCCACGGTAGGCGGTGTTGGAGGCGAGGTGGGTCTTGCAGCGGTGGCCGGTGATGGTGACGTCGCCCAGATAGTAGGCGTTGTCGGCGTGGAACATCGCCCGGTCTACGATCGAACCGGAGAGGTCGAGCGAGTAGCCGCAGTTGGCGGCCAGCTCAATTTCGATGCCGTGGATCAGGCCACGGTCGTCGAAGCCCACCTCATAGCGCACATAGAACGGGTGGCGTTTGCCGGTCATCAGCATGTCATCCTCACGCGCCAGCCGCATCTTGGCAGGCCGACCGGTGAGCCGCGCCGCCAGCGCCGCGTGGCAGGCGGTGGTGGCGGCCTGCGTCTCCTTGCCGCCGAAGCCGCCGCCCATCCGCCGCATGTCAATCACCACTTTGTGCATCGGCAGGTTGAGCACCGAGCCGACCAGTTTCTGCACCTCAGTCGGGTTCTGGGTCGAGCTATAGACCAGCACGCTGCCATCCTCGCCCGGCATCACCGAGGCGATCTGCGTCTCCAGGTAGAAGTGCTCCTGCCCACCAATGTGCAACTCACCGCTCAGGCGACGTGGCGCGGCGGCCAGCGCCGCCGCCGAATCACCGCGCCGGTGCTGGTGGCTCTCCTCCACCAGATGCCCCTGCGCCAGCGCCTGCCGGACGTCAAAAATCGCTGGCAGCGCGCGGTACTCGACAATCGCCGCCGCGGCGGCCTGCCGCGCCACCTGCGGATCCTCTGCCGCCACCACCAGCACCACCTGGCCAAGGTACTCCACCTTGCCCTCGGCATAGAGCGGATCGCCGTGGGTCAGCGGCGCGATGTCATTGTCGCCCGGCACATCCTCGGCGGTGAAGACCCGCACCACGCCGGGGAAGGCGTAGCACGGCGTCACATCGATACGCACAATCTCGGCGTGCGCCATCTCGCTTAGCCGCGGCGCAAGGTGCAGCTGGTGGGGAAACTCCGGCCGGTCATCGATGTAGACCGCCTCACCCGTGACGTGCTTCTCGGCGCTCTCATGCTTGTGGCTGCGCCCGACGCCACGGTTCAGATCGGCGCGGAAGCGCACCTCCATCTCCTGCTGGCTCATCGCCGGTTTGATTTTAGACATAGTCAGTCACCGTGATTGGCTGCTGGGGCGCAGCGAGTTCGAAGAAGTAACGGCGCAGCAAATTTTGCGCCACCTGCAACCGGTAGCCGCTGCCCGCGCGGAAATCGCTGATCGGGGTGAAGTCCTGCACCAGCGCGCGGCAGGCCAGCTCGACGGTCGCGGCCCGCCACGGCTGCCCCACCAGCGCCTGTTCGGCGGCGCGCGCCCGTGCCGGGGTGGCAGCCATGCCGCCGTAGGCCAGCCGTGCACCCTGCACCATGCCCTCGCGGATGTCGAGGCAGAGGGCGGCGCACACCGTGGAGATGTCATCCTCCAGCCGTTTCGAGACTTTATAGACGCGCAGCGCCGACGGATGCGCGGTGGGCGGCAGCGGGATCTCGATGCGTTCAATGAATTCGCCGGGTTGCAGCGCGGTCTGGCGGTAGCCGAGGAAGAACGCCTCCAGCGGCAAGACACGCGCCACCGCCCCACGCCGCAGGTGCAGCGACGCACCGAGCGCCAGCAGCACCGGGGCGGCATCGCCAATCGGTGAGGCGTTCGCCAGACTGCCGCCAAGGGTGCCAAGGTTGCGGATCTGCTGTGAGGCGAAGCGCCCAAGCAGCGCGGCGAAGGCCGGGAAGTGGCCCGCCAGCGCCGGCTGGCAGTCGGTGAGCGGCGCGGCCGCGCCAAGGAGAGGTGGGTGGATGAGCAGCTAATGGCTCGCAGTTCCGCCACCTGCCCCAGCGCAATCAAGCGCGGGAAGCGCCGGTTGCGCTGGGTGATCTCCAGCACCAGATCGGTGCCGCCCGCCACCAGCCGCGCCGCCGGGTCAACCTGATAGGCGGCAGCCAGCGCCGCCAGCGAGGTGGGCATTTCGCAGCGCGCCGCACTTGATGCCAGCTCGCGAGCGGGCTGAGCGGCCAGCGCCTGCAATTGCGCCAGCGTCTGCGCCTCTGCGCGGTCAAACTGATCCTCCAGCGCCCGCTGGGCCGGGCGCATCGCGCGCTCGGCGGCGTCAGCAATCGGCCGGTAGCCGGTGCAGCGGCAGAGGTTGCCAGCCAGCGCCTCCCCCGGTTCGCCCCCCTGCTTTTGCAGCGCAAACAGCGACATCACAAAGCCCGGCGTGCAGAAGCCGCACTGGGAGGCGTGGCAATCAACCATCGCCTGCTGCACCGGGTGCAGGCGGTCGCGCTGCTTCAAATCCTCTACGGTGATCAGCTGCTTGCCATCCAGCGCGGACATCAGCGTCATGCAGGCGTTGGCGGTGCGGTAGCGCAGCCGGTCACCCGCCGGTTCCGCCAGCACCACGGTACAGGCACCACAGTCGCCGGAGGCGCAGCCCTCTTTGGTGCCACAGCGCTGCTGGCTGCGGCGCAGCCAGGTCAGCACCGTGGTGTTGGGGTCAAGCTGCTCGGTATGCAGGCGTTGGTTTAGCAGGAATTGAATCATGGTGGCGATCCTCGGCACGGTGCGCCGCCTGTGCGGCGCTTACTCAGTAAGCATGGCTGACCATTTGATTTGTACAACTGGTCAAATAATGCTGATTAACTAAGCAAATTCAGTGCCAGAATCGCCGATGGCTAGGCGGCCGTGGTGGGCAGGCAGCCGCGCAGCACCAGTTCGGTCACTTCCCGGATGATGTGCTCCTGGGTGGCGGGGGCCGCGTCGGTGTCGTGGTACATGTGTTTCACCTGCACCGCGAAGTCGGCGTAGTACTGGGTGATCGCCCAAATGTGCATGATGAACAGCCGCGCATCCAGCGGGCGCAGCGCCCCCTGCGCAATCCACTGGTTGATCAGCTGCTCCTTGCGCAGGATATTCTCGCGCGCCTGCGGCCAGTACTTCTCCAGATAGTGCCCGCCCGCCAGCACCTCGCTGGTGAAGATGCGCGACAGCGCCGGCTGGGTGAAGGAGAAGTGCAGCTTGTTGCGGATGTAGCGGCTGAGCACCGCCTGCGGCTCGGTCAGGGCGTCGTCGAAGCGGATGATCTCCGCCCAGGCCGCCAGCACCCGTTGCAGCAGCTCCTCATACAGCTCCTCCTTGCCCTGGATGTAGTAGTGGAGCTGGGTCTTTTTCATTCCGGCGCGCTGGGCGATGGCTTGGGTGGTCGCCCCGGCAAAGCCCTTCTCACTGAATTCGCTGATGGCCGCGTGGCGGATCGCCTCCAGCATCTGCTCCCGCCGCCCACGGCCATTGGTTTCACTGTTCATTGGTGGTGCGTGATCCCTGCAAGTTGCCTCATGGTGGGGCGAACCGGCTGCGCGCCCCTGCCGGCAGTGTAGCGGGGATTATTCACCGGCGCGATAGACCGGCACGCCATTCACCCACGTGGCGTGAATGTTGCGGTCATCACCGAGCGTCATCAGCACAAACAGTTTCTCCGCCAGGGTGCCGCTGTTGGCGGCGCGCAGCCGTTGTAGCGGCGTCGCCTGACTGTCGAGCACCACGAAATCCGCCTCCTTGCCCGGCTCGAAGTTACCGATCTTCTCCTCCAGGTGCAGGGCGCGCGCGCCGCCCAGCGTGGCGTGGTAGAACGCCTCAAATGCCGACAGCCGGTACTGCTGCAACTGCCCCACCTTGTACGCCTCCCCTAGCGTCGAGAGGATGCTGAAGGTGGTGCCCGCGCCGATGTCACTGCCGATGCCCACCCGCACCTGCATCTCCCACGCCTTTTTCAGCCGGAACAGCCCGCTGCCAAGGAACAGGTTGGAGGTGGGACAGAAGGCAATCGAGGAGCCGGTGTGCGCCATGCACGCCCATTCATGCTCATCCAGGTGCAGGCAGTGGGCAAACACGCTCTTTTTGCCGGTCAGCCCGTAGTCATGGTAGACGCCGAGGTAGTGGGCATGATCCGGGTAGAGCGCGCGTACCCAATCGACTTCATCACTGTTCTCACTGAGGTGGGTGTGCACCCAGGTATCCGGGAACTCCTCGCGCAACCGACGCACGGCGGTCAGCAACTCCGGGGAAGAGGTCGGCACAAAGCGCGGCGTCAGGGCGTAGCCAAGCCGCCCGCGCCCATGCCAGCGGCGGATCAGTTCACGCGTCTGCTGGTAGCTGGTGTCGGCATCCTCCAGCAACCCCTCCGGCGCGTTGCGATCCATCATCACCTTGCCAGCGATCAGGCGCATCTGGTGGGCGTCCGCCTCGGTAAACAGCGCCTCCACCGACTGCGGGTGGACGGTGCCGAACACCAGCGCGGTGGTGGTGCCATTCGCCAGCAATTGGCGGATGAAGAAGCGCGACATCTCCGCCGAGTGCGTTGGGCAGTGGTACTGCGCCTCCGTCGGGAAGGTGTAACTCTTCAGCCACTCCAGCAACTGCTCGCCATAGGCCCCGACCATCTCGGTCTGCGGGTAGTGGATGTGGGTGTCGATAAAACCGGGCACAATCAGTTTCCCGCGGTAATCCTCCACCGGCGTGCCGGCCGGCAGCCGCGCCTGCGCTGCCTGCCACTGGCCGAGCCAGACAATCCGCCCCTCCTCCAGCAGCAGCGCGCCATCCTCGATATAGCGCACCCGGTCAGCGATCTCTTCGGGTCGGCTGGCGCAGCCGGTCAGGTCAAAAAAGTTGCCGCGAATGGCACGGGTGACGGTCTGGTTCATGATGACGCCCTTCTTGTTGTTATGGTCATGGTTGAGTATGGTTCATCTTTCCCCAGCAAGCGTTATGCCACCTCCGCCATTTCCTTTTCATCCCATTGAAAACTAATCTTTAACCGCGTGAGCGCCCGTACGTCGGGAGGCACTTTTTAGACAAGGTGGGCAGTGAATGGGAACTCACAATAAACGCAACCGTTTGCAATTTGGCGCGGGGCGCGTTGCCCGCGTAATGCTGCACCATCAGTGAGCAAGGATAAGAAATTAAGATTTTGGCGGAGGCTAAAATTTTTTCGGCATAATCCGACACATTTTTACTGCCGTCCGTTGGCGGTGGCGCATCTCTTGCTGGCCGGCTTTCTGGTGGAAAAATAAAGCTCTGCCGCGGGCTGGCCGGGGCGCAGTATGGGCAGCTGTGCACCGGTTGACGCAAAAGGCGGATCGGCTATGCTCAAGGCTCTTTTTTACCCTTCCACTCTATAAAAGGCGGTGCTATGTCCGGTGAATGCAAGGCGTGGTTATCAGGGTGGCGGCGATGAGGGGTCGAGTGTCCGGGGAGTTGGCCCTGCCGCTGCTGGTTGCCGGTGCCTTTTTTATGGAGAACCTCGACGCCACGGTGATTGTCACCGCGCTGCCGCAGATGGCACAGGCGTTCGGTGTGCGGGCGGTTGACCTGAACATTGGCGTCTCCGCCTATATCCTGACGCTGACGGTGTTTATCCCGGCCAGCGGCTGGATAGCCAATCGCTTTGGCGCGCGCCGGGTGTTCAGCTGCGCGCTGCTGCTGTTTACCTTCGCCTCGATCCTGTGCGCCCTGAGCGCCAGCCTGATGACCTTTACCGCCGCCCGCATGGTGCAGGGCTTCGCTGGCGCGCTGATGGTGCCGGTCGGCCGGTTGGTGGTGCTGCGCAATACACCAAAGTCAGGGCTGATCCGTGCCATCGCCACCATCACCTGGCCGGGGTTGGTGGCACCGATCCTCGGGCCAGCGGTCGGCGGCTTCTTTACCACCTACGCCTCCTGGCACTGGATCTTCCTGCTCAATGTGCCGCTCGGGCTGGTGGCCTTCTGGCTGAGCCTGCGGCTGGTGCCCAATGAAACGGGCGATCGCTCGGTGCCCTTTGATGTGCGCGGCTTTATGCTGTGCGGGCTGGCCTGCTTTGGGCTGATGTTTGGGCTGGATCTCTTCAACCACGCTGCTGAGCGGCTGTGGCTGCCGGTGGCCTGTCTGGCGGGCAGTGCGCTGCTGGGAGTATTGGCGGTGCGCCACGCCCGTAACGCGCCCTTCCCGCTGATCGATCTGTGGGCGCTGCGGCTGAAAAGTTACGCCGTCACGCTCTATGGTGGCACCCTGTTCCGCATTGCAATTGGCGCGGTGCCCTTCCTGCTGCCGCTGATGTTCCAACTCGCCTTTGGCATGAGCGCCTTTAGCGCCGGGCTGCTGGTGCTGGCAGTGTTTGCCGGCAACCTGGCGATGAAGCCCTTTACCTCTGCCATTCTTTACCGCTTCCCGTTCCGCACCACCCTGTGGGTCAATGGCACGCTCAACGCCCTGACCATCTTTGCCTGCGCGCTGCTGACGCCGGAGACGCCGACGCTATTGGTGGTGCTGCTGCTGTTCGTCAGCGGCCTGACGCGCTCAATGCAGTTCACCGCGCTCAATACCCTGGCCTTCGCTGAAGTGCCGCAGCCGCACATGAGCGGGGCCAATACCCTGCTGAATATGGCGCAACAGCTCGGCAGTGGGCTGGGGATCGCCATCGGCGCGCTGGCGCTGCGCAGCGGCGAGTGGCTGACGCCCGCCGCCACCGGAGAGGCGTTGACCGCCTTCCACTTCGCCTTTATGGTGATTGGCCTGCTGGCACTGTTGGCAGTGGCGGATGCCTTTACCCTCAGCCCGGCCGCCGGGAATGAGGTGCGACAGAGAAAATTGCAGGAGGCCAGCGCCGGGGAGAAGGCCAAAAACCCGTGCAACACCCCGGCCTCCAAATAAGCCGTACGCGCCCTGTAGCGGGTATGATGAGACGTTGCCTGCCAAGGCGAATAACTTGTTGAGGAATATGGATATGATCATTCTGGTTACCGGTGCGACTGCCGGGTTTGGGGAAGCCATCACACGCCGTTTCATCCGCGAAGGCCACAAGGTGATCGCCACTGGCCGCCGTCAGGAGCGTCTGGATGCGCTGAAGGAGGCATTGGGAGATCAGGTGCATGTGGTGCAGCTCGACGTGCGTGACCGCGCCGCCATCGATGAGATGCTGGCCAGCCTGCCCGAAGCATGGCGCGAAGTGGACGTGCTGGTGAACAACGCCGGTCTGGCGCTGGGGCTGGAGCCAGCGCACCGCGCCAATAGCGATGACTGGGAGACGATGATTGACACCAACACCAAGGGGCTGGTGTTCATGACCCGCGCCCTGCTGCCGGGCATGGTGGAGCGCCAGCGCGGCCACGTGATCAACATGGGATCGATTGCCGGTAGCTGGCCCTATCCGGGCGGCAACGTCTATGGCGCGACCAAGGCGTTTGTTAAGCAGTTCAGCCTCAACCTGCGCGCCGATCTGGCGGGCACCGCAGTGCGCGTGACCGACATCGAGCCAGGTCTGGTGGGCGGCACCGAGTTCTCCAACGTCCGTTTCAAGGGCGATGATGAGAAAGCCAGCAAGACCTACGACAACGCCAACCCGCTGATGCCGGAGGACATTGCCGAGTCCGTCTACTGGTGCAGCACCCTGCCAGCACACGTCAATATCAACCGGCTGGAGATCATGCCGGTCAGCCAATCCTTCTCCGCGCTGAATATCCACCGCGAAGGGTAACGCCGGTGCGGGGCCTCACTGCCCCGCGCTTTACGCGCCGCGCCAGCCGGAGACGATGATCAGCATCCCGGCCAGCGCCACCAGCGCGCCCAGCCAGTCCGTCACCCCCAGCCGCACCCCATCCACCAGCCGCAGCCAGACCAGAGCCGTGCAGACGTAGACCCCGCCATAGGCGGCATAGACCCGCCCGCTGGCCGCCGGGTGCAGCGTCAATAGCCAGACAAACAGCATCAGGCTAAGCGCCGCCGGTAGCAGTAGCCAGACGCTGGCCGCTTTTTTTAGCCAGAGGTAGGGCAAAAAACAGCCCACAATCTCCGCCAGCGCGGTGGCGAAGAACAGCAATGTGGTGTTGAGCACCGGATTTCTCCTTCAATCATCCCTAAACCCGCAGGCAGCGCCACTGCCCAGCAGGAGGTGGAGTGTTATAATTAGAGCGTACCCCGGATCTGCGGGGCACCCTGTTGACCGCACAGGTGAAGCCTGCGGCGAATCACTGATAAGGATATGAAAATGACTGAACCCATGATCCCTCGGTGGCGACTCCTCGCGCCGATTGCGCTGGCAGCCCTGTTTGCCGTCTGGCAGGCACCGGCCGTGGCCGCGACCAACTGCGCCAGCGGCACCTGTATTTTCAACGGCAATGGCGACAATGCCCTCTCCAATGAGGAGGCGCGCCAGAACAAAGAGCAGTGGGATGATACCCGGATGTTGCGCAAAAAAGTCAACAACCGTGCCGAGAAGGAGTTCGACAAGTTCGACACCGCCATTGACCAGCGCGAAAGCTGTGACAAGAGCATGAACCTGAATGCCTATTGGGAACCGAACACTGAGCGCTGTCTGGATCGTCGCACTGGCCGCCAGATTCTGCCGTAAGGCCCCAGGTAGGCAACTTTTCGATGGCGGGGGCATTGGCTGCGAGCGCGATACCCCGGACTGGCTTTGCTAAAGGATGGAATGATGAAGAGATCACCACTGATTGCCGCGGCCCTGCTGGCCCTGTTACCTCTGGCAGCGCAAGCCTCATGCGAGAGCGTGAAAGCGGACATTACCCAAAAGATCATCAATAACGGCGTGCCTGAGTCGGGCTTTACCCTGGATATTGTCCCGAACGATCAGGTCGAGCAGGCTGGCGGACAGGTTGTCGGCCATTGTGAGAACGACACACAGAAAATTGTTTACAGCAAGACCGGCGATGGCAGCAGCGATGCGGCCGCCACCGCCAACCCGCAGACCGGCACCAGTCAGGATGCCGCGCCCGCCCAGTAATGAAGAGAGGCGCCGCAGGGCGCCTCTCTTTTGCCTCTGCTCAGGGGCGGCTCCCCTGCGCCTCCGGCTCGGCTGGCCGCTGGCTGGCTGGCATCAGCCACACCGCCAGCAGCGTCAGCAACGCCATTCCCGCCGACACCATAAACACCCCGTGTAGCGCCGTCGCTACACCCTCCATCAGCCCCTGCAATTGGCCGTTGCCCAGCGCGTCACGCTGTGGCCCCTCCATCAGCTGCTGTACCGGATCGGCCACCCCCGGCAACTGCCGTTGCAGGCTGAGATTGAGCGTCGCACCCAACAACGCGGTGCCAAGCGCTGAACCAATCAGCCGTGAAAACATGGTGGAGGCGGTGGCGATGCCCCGGATCGAGGCGTCGGCGGCATTCTGCACCGCCACCAAAAAGGTGGTGTTGCTCAGCCCCATGCCCGCCCCGAGGGTGAAAGCCGCCAGCCGCGCCCACCATAGCGTCTGCTCTGGCTGCACCAACAGCAGCAGCAGGCTGCCAGCGATCATCAGCAGCGCGCCGCACAGCGCGGTAAAACGGTAGGAGGTGACCAGCATCAGCCGACCACTGAGGGTGCTGGCGAGCGGCCAGCCAATCGAAACCAGCGCCAGCGTCGAGCCAGCCTCCAGCGGCGATCCGCCCATCACCCCCTGCACAAAGGTCGGCAGGAAGGCGCTGATGCCCATCAGTACCGCGCCCATCACCAGCCCGCCAATGTTGCCAGCGACAATCACCCGGCTGCGCCACAGCGCCAGCGGGAACAGCGGCTCGGCGGTGCGCCGCTCCTGCCGCACCAACATCACCGCACTGCCGATGGCCACCAGCAGCAGCGCCCCGGTCATCCAGCCCAGCGCCTCCGCCTGCAACAGCGCCAATAGCAGCGCCGAGACCGCCAGCGTCAGCCAGCCGGTGCCCGCCAGATCCAGGCTGTGTTGCCGCCCAGCCTGCGCCGCTGGCAGATAGCGCGCCAGCATCGCCATCGCCACCACGCCAATCGGCACGTTGATCCAGAACACCAGCGCCCAGTTGAAGTGCTCGACAATAAATGCCCCCATCAGCGGCCCGACAATCGCCGAGATGCCCCAGACGCTCGACAGGTAACCCTGTACCTTGGCGCGCTCCACCGGGGAGTAGACGTTGGCAATGATGGTTGAGGCAATCGGCATGATCGCCCCGCCCCCCAGCCCCTGCAACGCGCGGAAGACGATCAGCCAGATCATTGAGGGCGCGAAGCCGCACAGCACCGAGCCAAGCAGGAAGACCAGCGTACCGATAAAGAACATCCGTCGGCAGCCATAGAGATCGGCCAGCCGACCATAGATCGGTACGCTGACCGCCTGGGTCAGCAGGTAGACGGCAAACACCCAGCCCAGCAGCGGGAAGCCGCCCAGCTCGCCAATGATGGTGGGCATGGCGGTGGCGACGATGGTCACTTCAATCGCCGCCATGAACATCGCCAGCATACAGGCAATCAAGATAAGGGAACGATGGGGAACCCGATCCGGTGGGAGAGTCTGTTTCATACACCTTCGCAATTTGCTGTTTTGTTTACTGCCTCAGTATATCAGCCCGCCGCCCACCCGGCGGGGCGTGCGGCGATTTTTGCGAAGGGTATGCCAAAATGGCGATCAGCGTGGTACGGCGAGCGGGCTGAGGTCGAGCAGATGCCCCAGCTCGCGGCGCTCCGCGTGCGGCAGGTAGGGAATCTCGCCCAGCAGCGGCGCGTCAATATTGCGGCACAGCAGGTGGATGGTTTCGGCATAGTGCGCCAGACAGGGGTTGATGCGGTTCGCCACCCAGCCCACCAGCGGCAGGCCATCCCGCACGATCGCCTCGGCGGTCAGCAGCGCGTGGCTGATGCAGCCCTGCTTGATGCCCACCACCAGCACCACCGGCAACTGTTGCGCCCGCACCCAATCCGCGTAGCGTCGCGTCTCGTCCAACATCAGCCGCCAGCCGCCGCACCCCTCCACCACCACGCGGTCGGCCAGTGCCTTTCGCGCGGTCAGCCCGGCGCTGAAGCGCTCAAACAGCGCCGGTTCTGGCGGGTGGGCGTAGATCTCCTCGCCATCCAGCACCAGGAGCGGCTGCGCCTCCTCTGGTTGCGCCATGCTGGCGTTCAGGCCACGCGCGGCGGCACTCAGCGCCAGCGGCGTGTAGCTCACCGCGCGCTGCCCCTGCGCCGTCAGCGCCTGAACCAGCGCACGTGAAACAATGGTTTTGCCGACATCCCTGTCGGTGCCGGTGACAAAAAGTGCTGTCATGAGTTCTCGCTCCCTTGAGCAGTAAAGCGGCACAGGCCGCGCTATCGGGCCAGTCTAGGGGGTGGCGGTGGGGAGACCTTGAGATAGCTCAAGGTTTTGTTTGGTGAGTATCCATAACTGAGACAAATATGATCCGGGCGGGGTCAGCCCTGCAACAGCTTGACCAGCAGCGAGCCGTTGTAGAGCGCATCCTTGATCAGCGCCGCGCCCGGCATGGTGCCCTGATTCTGGAAGCGGGTCGCCTCCAGCGCCAGCGGCGCGCTGTAGGCCGGCAGGGATTGCTGGCGGATGCAGCCCATGATCGCCGGGTGCAGGATGGCCGCGGCGCGGTTCAGCGGCGAGCCAATCAGGATTTTGTCTGGGTTGAACAGGTTGACCATGATCGCCAGAATGCGGCCAACGCTATTGCCCACGTCCAGAATCACGTCGCGCGCCAGCTGGTCGCCCGCCATCGCCGCGTCGCACAGCGACTCCACCGTCAGCGGCATGGCGTGCAGCTGTGAGCTCATCGAGACGCTCAACCGCTGGCGCGCCAGCTCCAGCATGTTCTCAATGCTCGCCACCGTCTCCAGACAGCCGTGGTTGCCACAGTAGCAGCGCTTGCCGTAGGGATCGACCTGCACATGCCCAATCTCCGCCACGCTGCGGCTGCCACTGTGCAGCACCCGCCCGCCGGTGATCACGCCCGCGCCGACGTTGTAGTCAATCACCAACTGAATCACATTCTGCGAGCCGCGCGAGGCACCATACAGCGCCTCGGCCATGGTCCAGGCGCCGATGTCATGCTGCAAATAGACCGGCACCCCGGTGCGCTGCGCCAGCGCCGGGCCAAGCGGCAGCTCCATCTCCGAGTAGAACGGCATACGATGGATCACCCCGGCCGGGGCGTCGATGATGCCCGGCGTGGTGATGGCGATGGCGGTCAGGCGCTCCAGCCGCGGCTGGTGGCGGATAAAGAAGTGATCGATGGCACGCAGCAGGCACTCCAGCAGCGGCAAATCGCCGGTGGCTGGCAGGGAGACCTGCTCCTCCACCACCAGCCGGCTGCTCAAGTCGCGCAGCGCCAGCGTCAGGTGGCCGGGGCCGATGCGCCCGGAGAGGAAGTGCCACGCCTCAGTGTCCAGCATCAGCCCTACCGCCGGCCGCCCACGGCTACCCGGCTCCTGGAACTCCGTCTCCTGTACCAGATGGGCCTCCAGCAGTTCACGGACAATTTTGGTGATGCTGGCTGGCGCGAGTTGCGCCCGTTTGGAGAGTTCAATGCGTGAAATGGGGCCAAACTGGTCTATCAGCCGGTATACCGTGCCTGCATTGGTCTGCTTAATCTGATCGATATGCCCGGGTAGCCCGTCGACAATCACTTACTTGCTCCTGAAATTTTTCGCGCCTCGAAATAAATCATATTCGACATGTCGGGCGTTTGGGAATAAGACGGCAACCATTTGATTGTTTATGTGATTCGCCGCACAGATTCCCGGCGTGAAAGCCTCTATTTGGCCAGCAGCCCGCGATCTTCCAGCAGGAGATCCAGCAGCGCTTGGGCGGGTGCGGTCAACGGCCGGCGCGCGTGGCTCACCAGCCACACTTGGGTAGCGAAGCGCGGGTCAGCCAGCGGGATATAGCGCACGCCGCTGATCTTCAGGCGCATGAAGGAGGCCGGCAGGATGGAAACGCCCAGCCCCGAGGAGACCAGCCCGATGATGGTCATCGCCTCGCCCACCTCCTGGGTGATGAAGGGGCGAATGCCCGCCTCTGCCAGCAGGTCAAGGATCTCATCATAGAGTGCGGTGCCAACCAGCCGCGAGAAGAAGACAAATGGCTGATCCGCCAGCGCCTGCACATCCAGCGCCGCCGGTTCGCCGGCCGCCAGCGGGTGATCCTCCGGCAGTACCGCCACCAGCGGCTCGCGCAGCATCAACTGGTAGTGCAGCGCCTCCGGCAGCACGGTGTTGCGCATCACGCCGAGATCGAGTTTTCCCTCCAACAGCGGGCCAATCTGCTGCTTGGTGTTCAGCTCCTCCATCTGGATATGCACATGGGGGTGCATCTGGCGGAAGCGGCGCAGGCTGCGCGAAATGCTGCCGATAAAGGGCGAGGAGGAGGTGAACCCGATGGTCAGCTCCCCCACCTCCCCCCGGTGGATGCGCGCCGCCTTCTCCGCCGCATCATTGACCTGCGCCAGAATCTGGTAAGCATCACGCAAAAATTGCTCGCCCGCCTGTGTCAGGCTGACGCTGCGGTTCGTCCGGGAGAGCAATGTGGCACCGATTTGCTGCTCCAGTGTCTGGATTTGCAGGCTCAGCGGCGGCTGTGAGATGCGCAGCCGCTCTGCCGCCCGGCCAAAGTGCAACTCTTCTGCCACCGCGATGAAGTAACGCAAATGGCGCAGTTCAATGTTCATCATATTTTTAAAGTATCAATTGCAATGATTAATATATTAGACAGAAAAATGTGACCTGCCTATGATTTTGTTACACCTGTATGACTCCCCCAACATAAGGATTACCCGTGACCAGCCCCCAACGCTCTGCGAATGACCACCGTGCGAGCGATGCAGCCAATGACAGTGACGCTGCGCATCAACAACCCTCACTGCCGACCTTATCCCGTGCCCTGAAAATCGCCTCGCCGCGCCCGACGACGCCCTTTATCAAGCGTGGGACGCCGCAATTCATCCGCGTGACGCTGGCGCTGTTCTCGGCCGGGCTGGCAACCTTCGCCCTGCTCTACTGCGTCCAGCCGATTTTGCCGCTGCTCTCCCATGACTTTGGCATCTCGCCAGCCAGCAGCAGCCTGTCGCTGTCGGCCTCGACCGGGTTGCTGGCGATCGGGCTGATGTTTACTGGCCCGCTCTCGGACGCCGTGGGCCGCAAGCCGGTGATGGTGGTGGCGCTGTTGCTGGCGGCGGTCTGTACGCTGATCTGCGCGGTGATGACCAGCTGGGACGGCATCCTGCTGATGCGCGCGCTGGTGGGGCTGGCCTTGAGTGGCGTGGCGGCGGTGGCGATGACCTACCTAAGCGAGGAGATCCACCCGAGCGTGGTGGCTTTCTCGATGGGGCTGTATATCAGCGGTAACTCCATCGGTGGCATGAGTGGCCGTCTGGTGACGGGCGTGCTCTCTGACTTCTTCTCCTGGCGAGTGGCGATTGGCGTGGTCGGTCTGTTCGCCCTCGGCGCAGCGCTGATGTTCTGGCGCATCCTGCCAGCGTCGAAGCACTTCCGCCCTGCCTCAATGCGTCCGCGCAATCTGCTGATCAACATTCGCCTGCACTTCCGCGACGCTGGCCTGCCGCTGCTGTTCGTGGAGGGCTTTGTCATCATGGGCAGCTTCGTTACGCTGTTTAACTACATCGGCTACCGCCTGCTGGCGCAGCCCTACCACCTGAGCCAGGCGATCGTCGGCATCCTGTCGATCGTCTACCTGATGGGCACCTACAGTTCGCCGAAGGCGGGTTTGCTCTCCACCCGCTATGGCCGCGGGCCAGTGCTGCTCGGCGCGATTGGCATGATGCTGGTGGGCATCCTGCTGACTGCCTTTAACCCGGTGCCGGTGATCCTGGCTGGCATGGTGCTGGTGACGGGCGGTTTCTTTGCCGCCCACTCGGTCGCCAGCGCCTGGATTGGCCGCCGCGCGCGCCGCGCCAAGGGACAGGCCTCCTCGCTCTACCTGTTCTGTTACTACGCAGGCTCCAGCGTGGCCGGCACCTTTGGCGGCGTCTTCTGGCACAACTTTGGCTGGCTGGGCGTGGTCGGCTACATCAGCCTGATGCTGCTGGTGGGCCTGGCCGTCGGCTGGCGGCTCAAGAGCCTGCCGGAGAAGCGCCTGCCGGCCTGATCCCTTCCCTCCGCGCACCGGGCCTCTTGCGCCCGGTGCGCATTTTTTCCTGCTGACGCACAAAACACAGAATTTCAGGTAGCCAGCCTGTTTTTTATGCGTTATAAAGTATGTTGTAACTACTAGGAGGGGTGAATGAGTAACTACGAGCTTATAGAACGCATGAATGAATGCTTTCACGAACTTGAACTGGCGCTGGATGACCTCACCCATCTTTTGGGCAAGCTGGAGCGGCTGGATGCGCGGGTGTTTGTGCTGCCGGAGATAGAGAAAGGCAAGGAGAATGATCCGCTCGACCAGATCGCCGTCACCCCACTGGTGGGCGACGTTGCCCACCAGCGCGCGCTGCAACACTTCCGCCGGCTGTTTATCCAGGACAACGCCGAACACATCAGCAGCAAATCGGCGGTACGCCTGCCGGGGGTGCTCTGCTACGCCGTCTCACCGGATGAGCGCCAGGCGGCACAGTTGCTGATTGAGGAGGTGAACAAACTGAAGGCGGAGCTGGAGCATATCGTCACCGTGGAGTCCGGGCTGGAGCGCGAGCAGCGCTTTGAGTTTGTCCACACCCACCTGCGCGGACTCATCACCCTCAACGCCTACCGCTCCGTCACCTACCTGCTCAACCCCGGCTCGGTGCGCTTTGGCTGGGCGAACAAGCAGATCATCAAGAACGTGACGCGCGAGGAGATTGTTGATCAGCTGAACCGCAGCCTGAAGGCCGGGCGCGCCGTTGCCCCCTACACGCGTGAGCAGTGGGCCGAGCATGTGACGCGCGAGATCAATGACATCATGCGCCTGCCGGAGAAGGCGGCGCTGAAGATCCGCCGGCCAGTGAAGGTGCAGCCGATCGCCCGCGCTTGGTATCCGGCGGAGCAGAAGCAGGTGCAGCACCCCTGCCCGATGCCGCTGATCACCCTGTGCGAGCGGGTCGGCAAGCAGGTGAAGACGCCGAAACTGGGCGAGTTGCCGGACTATGACGTCAACGCCATCAAGCACAAGTACCGCCCGGCGGCGCAGCCGCTGCATCTGGTGATCCCGCGCCTGCACCTCTATACCGACCATCGCGTCTAAGCGGCAGGGATAAAAAAAGCCAGCGCATGCGCTGGCTTTTTGCTGCCGGGAGCGGGCTTAGCGTTTCATGCTGCCGACCATCTCTTCCGGGCGCACCCACTCATCGAACTGCGCTTCGGTGAGATAACCCAGCTTCAGCGCCGACGCCTTCAGGGTCAGACCCTCTTTGTGCGCCTGCTTGGCAATCTCAGCCGCCTTGTCGTAGCCGATGTGGGTGTTGAGCGCCGTCACCAGCATCAGCGACTCATTCAGCAGCTGGCTGATGCGATCGCGGTTCGGCTCGATGCCCACCGCACAGTGCTCATTGAAGCCCTCCATGCCGTCCGCCAGCAGGCGGATGGATTGCAGGAAGTTGTGGATCACCATCGGACGGAAGACATTCAGCTCGAAGTTGCCGGACGCGCCGCCAATGTTGACCGCCACGTCGTTGCCCATCACCTGCGCGCAGAGCATGGTCATCGCTTCGCACTGGGTCGGGTTGACCTTGCCCGGCATGATGGAGCTACCCGGCTCGTTCTCTGGGATGGAGATCTCGCCGATGCCGCAGCGTGGGCCGGAGGCCAGCCAGCGCACGTCGTTGGCGATCTTCATCAGCGAGGCCGCCAGACCTTTCAGCGCGCCGTGGCCATGCACCAGCGCGTCACAGGTCGCCAGCGCCTCGAATTTGTTCGGCGCGGTGACGAACGGCTGGCCGGTCAGCTCGGCGATGGCCTTGGCCACGCGCTCGGCATACTCCGGGTGGGTGTTCAGGCCAGTGCCGACGGCGGTGCCGCCCAGCGCCAGTTCGCACAGGTGCGGGATCGCCGCCTCAATGTGCTTCTGGCTGTAGGCCAGCATCGTCACCCAGCCAGAGATCTCCTGCCCCAGCGTCAGCGGGGTGGCGTCTTGCAGGTGGGTACGGCCAATCTTGACGATGTCCTTGAACGCCTCGGCCTTCTGCGCCAGGGTGTTTTGCAGGGTTTCCAGCTGCGGCAGCAGGTGTTCGCGCAGTGCGACCACGGCCGCCACGTGCATGGCTGTCGGGAAGACGTCATTGGAGCTTTGGCTCTTGTTGACGTCATCGTTTGGGTGCACCAGACGGCTGTTGCCGCGCTCGCCGCCCAGCAGCTCGCTGGCGCGGTTGGCCAGCACTTCGTTCATGTTCATGTTAGTCTGGGTGCCGGAACCGGTCTGCCAGACAGAGAGCGGGAATTCCTGACCATGTTTACCGGCCAGCACTTCATCAGCGGCTTGCAGGATCGCATTGCCGCGTTCTGCGGGCAGCAGGCCCAAATCCATGTTTACCGTGGCGGCGGCGCGCTTGGTTTGCGCCAGAGCGTTGATCAGCGCGGTGGGCATTTTCTCCGTGGAAATGCGGAAATGCTCTAATGAACGCTGGGTTTGTGCGCCCCACAGTTGTTCCGCAGGAACTTCAATCGGCCCCATTGAGTCTTTTTCAATGCGAGTGGCTGCCATTACTTTCTCCTTAAGATGCATAGCACAGATAGTGAGTGTGCCGCCGGGCGCACCCAGGCTGCCCTCGGCACAACACCCTATATTGACACAGAAAAGCGCACGATAATGAGATACAGCCTCATTTATTAGACTTTCCTTATTGATAATCACCCGTTGCCATTGTTAACTAACCAAAATTTTGCTGATTGCCGGGATCTCCCCGGCCCCTTTCTATATTTTTCATGAGCAGGATAGCCACATGCAAAAGATGCACAATGCGGTTCAGAACTATGCCTGGGGCAGCCCCGACGCGCTGACCCGCCTGTATGGTATTGCTAATCCGCAGGGCAAGCCGATGGCCGAGCTGTGGATGGGCGCGCACCCCAAAAGCAGTTCCGAGATTGTTGATGAGCAGGGGCAACGCCGCGCGCTGCGCGAGGTGATTGACGCTGACCCAGCCCACTGGCTCGGCCAGGCGGTGGCGGATCGCTTTGGCGAACTGCCGTTCCTGTTCAAGGTGCTGTGCGCTGACCAGCCGCTCTCCATCCAGGTGCATCCGAGCAAGGCCGCCGCCGAGGTGGGCTACGCGAAGGAGAATGAGGCCGGCATTCCGCTGGACGCCGCCGAGCGCAACTACAAGGACGCCAACCACAAGCCGGAGCTGGTGTTCGCCCTGACCCCGTTCCAGGCGCTGAACGGCTTCCGCGCGCTGAATGACATCATCTCCCTGCTGCAACCGGTGGCCGGTGCGCACCCGGACATCGCCGCCTTCCTGCAACAGCCGGACGCCGATCGCCTGGCGGCCCTCTTCACCGGCCTGCTGAGTATGCAGGGCGAGGCCAAGTCGCGCGCGCTGGCGGTGCTGAAGGCAGCGCTCAACAGCCAGCAGGGCGAGACCTGGGATGCCATCCGCAGCATCGCCGGCGTCTACCCGGATGACAGCGGCCTCTTCTCGCCGCTGCTGCTGAACGTCATCACCCTGCAACCGGGCGAAGGGATGTTCCTCTACGCCGAGACGCCGCACGCCTACCTGAACGGCGTGGCGCTGGAGGTGATGGCCAACTCGGACAACGTGCTGCGCGCCGGGCTGACGCCAAAATATATCGACATCCCGGAGCTGATGGCCAACCTGAAATTTGAGCCGAAGCCTGCCGACACGCTGCTGACCCAGCCGCACCGCCACGGCCATGAGCTGAACTTCCCGATCCCGGTGGAGGATTTCGCCTTCTCCCTGCACGATCTCTCGGCCGAGCCGCAGGCGCTGGCGCAGCAGAGCGCGGCCATCCTGTTCTGCGTGGAGGGCGAGGCGGTGCTGGAGAATGAGGGGAACCAGGTGGTGCTGAAGCCGGGCGAGTCCTGCTTCATCGGCGCCTTTGAGTCGCCGGTGCAAGCCAGCGGCGTGGGCCGGATTGCGCGGGTATTCAACCAGTTGTCTTGATCCCGCTCCCCCGCCCCGGCCCATTCTTTGCTAAACTCTGCCGCGGGCCAGCCAAAAAAACGCCTTCGGGCGTTTTTTTATGCGCCGGCGCCGTGGGAAAACAGACAGCGGCCATGCCCAAGGCCGCGTAAAGGATGAGAAGCTATGAAAAAATCGTTAATTGCCGTCAGCGTCATCGTGGTGCTGGGCGCAGCATGGACCGGCGCTTCCTGGTACACCGGGAAGCAACTCGAAAGCCATCTGGACGAGATGGTGGCGCAGGCCAACAGCCAAATTAAATCCCAGTTCCCACAGGCCGGCGTGCGGCTGGTGTACCAGGATTTCCAGCGCCATCTCTTTAGCAGCAACGCCAGACTGGTGTTGCAGGCCGATCCGGCCGCCCAGGGCGAGAAGGCGCTCGGCCCCGGCGAGGAGGTGGTGTTCAATGAGACCATCGACCACGGCCCCTTCCCGCTGGCGCAGCTGAAAAAGTTCAACCTGATCCCCAGCATGGCCTCAGTGCACAGTGAGCTGGCGAACACCGCCGCCGTGCAGGGGCTGTTCACCATGACCAAGGGCGCGACCCCGGCCAGCGCCGAGACGCGCATCGCCTACAATGGCGATACCCAGACCGCCCTCGCGCTGGCCCCGATTGACTACCAGAACAACGCCAGCCGTCTGGAGTTCTCCGGTGCCACCCTTGACGCCGACATCGCCCGCGACTTCGCCACCGCCAAGTTTGACGCCCGCAGCGACAGCGTCGCCCTCACCTCACGTAACCAGTTCGGCCAGCTGGAGAAGATGACCTTCAGCGGCGTAACGGCCAGCAGCGACACCCACAAGGGCGCGTTGCAGGTGGCGATCGGCGACCAGCAGCTGGTGGCGAAACAGGTGGTCGTCAACGTGGAGGGCAAAGATGCTGCCGCGCTGGAGAACTTCCGTCTGAACAGCCACTTCGGCGAGCAGGGCAACACCCTGAATGGCCGGTTGGACTACAGTCTGGACGCGCTGAAGGTACAGGGCGCTGACCTCGGCGCGGGCAAGCTGACCGTCACGCTGGACAAGCTGGACGCCGCGGCGCTGAAGCAGTTCTCTGAGCAGTACAACCAGCAGACCATGCAGCTGATGCAGCAGGGCGACCAGCTCGACCCGGCCGCCTATCAGGCGCAGGCCGCCGCCATCCTTGGCCAGAACCTGCCGATCCTGCTGAAGGGCAGCCCGAGCATCACCATCAACCCGCTGAGCTGGAAGAACAGCGCTGGCGAGAGCACCTTCACCCTGAACCTGAACTTCAACGAACCCCCGGCGGGCCAGCCGGCGGCGCAGACTCAGGATCAGCTGATTGCCCAACTGGTGCGTAACCTCGACGCCACCCTGACCATCCCGATGCCGATGGCAACCGAGCTGGCGACCCAGATTGGCAAGATGCAGGGTTACAGCGAGGCGGACGCCAAGAAACTGGCGGCGCAGCAGGTGCAGGGGCTGGCGGCGATGGGCCAGATGTTCAAGCTGACCAACGTGCAGGACAACACCATCAGCACCCGCTTCCACTTCGCCAATAATCAGGTGGATTTGAACGGCCAGACCATGAGCCTGCAACAGTTCGCTGGCCTGTTTGGCATCTTCGGCGCCCCGGTTGACGCCCCCGCCCCGACGCAGGTGCCCGGCGTCTCGCCGCTGGCCCCCCTGCCCGGCATGGCACCGGTCACCCCGGCACAGTAATCAACAGGCCATCCTCAGGGATGGCCTTTTTCTTTGCCGAATCCCTCTACGACCCGCGTAGCTTTTTCTAAGGCTTCCCTTACCGCTCATCCCGCCCGCACCGTCAGTTGTGGGGCGACCACCCATTGGCGGAGGGTGGTGTCGCCGTCAATTTTTTGCAGCAGGCGGTTGGCGGCGCTGCGGCCCACTTCGCGCGCCTCGGCGGAGACCAGCGTGAGCGGCAGTTCCGCCAGCATGGCGTCGCTGGCTTCGCCAAACCCCACCAGCGTGATGCGCGGGCTGTAGAGTCCCTCCAGCGCCTGACCGCCGAGCGCGCGGCCCGTGCTGATCACGCCGAAGTAGGCCCCCAGCGCCACCGCCGCGTCGTGGCAGACCAGCGCGGTGATCTGCGGGTGGCGGCGCAACAGCGCCTCGGTTTTGGCGGCGATGCCCTGTCGGCCATCAGACTCAATCACCCACTCCGGGTGGAACGGCAGGCCGTACTGCAACAGCGTGGCGCAGAAGCCGCCAAGCCGCTCGGCGCGGGTCAGCGAGTGGCCCGCGCCGCCCAGATAGGCGATCTGCTTGTGGCCGCCATCCGCCAGATAGCGGGTGGCGATCCGCGCGGCCTGCTGGTTGTCCGGCCGCACCAGATCCATCCCTTCCAGCGCCGCGCCGCGGGCCGCGCACACCAACGGCACCCCCGCCGTCTCCGCACGCTGGCGCACCTCCAGCCCGTGCAACAGGTTGCCGGCCAGCACCAACCCCTCAACGCCCTGACGCAGCAGGCTCTCCGCCGCCCGCAGCGTGCCGTGGCCCTGCGCGCCGCCCTGTGCCAGCAGCAGCGTGCGCCCCTCCGCTTCCAGCGTCTCGCCCAGCCCCGCCGTGACCTCCGCGTAAAAGGGCGCACAGAGGTCGCGCACAATCAGCCCAACCGTGCCGGAGCGCCCGCCGCGCAGGGTCGCGGCCTGCCGGTTCGGTAGGTAGTCTAGCGCCTGAATCGCCGCCTGCACCCGTGCCGCCGTCTCCGCTGAGATGCGTCCTTTGCCGCTCAACACCATTGACACCGTGGTAATGGAGACCCCGGCCTGGCTGGCGACGTCATGAATGGTTGTCTTCTTCTCCGCCATCTCTCCGCCCCGTTGACCTTCTTTGATGAATGCGGCCCTCATACTCTGTGATCGGCCCCTCAAACCAAAGTGCTAAAACGTTTTATCTTACTTTACCTGATTTATCAGGCTTTTTTCACAATTTTATCGCGTTTTTACAACATTTTCGCAAGGAGCGTGTATGTCTCTCTCTGCCCGGCCCCGCCTTACGCTGTGGGAATTTTTCCAAAGCCTCGGCAAAACCTTTATGTTGCCGGTCGCCCTGCTGTCGTTCTGCGGCATTATGCTCGGCATCGGCAGTTCACTCAGCAGCCGGGACGTGATTGCCCTGCTGCCAGCGCTCGGCCACCCGCTCTGCCAGATGCTGTTTGCCTGGATGAGCAAGATCGGATCGGTGGCCTTCAGTTTCCTACCGGTGATGTTCGCCATCGCCATCCCGCTCGGCATGGCGCGGGAAAACAAGGGGGTCGCCGCCTTCTCCGGTTTTGTCGGCTATACGGTGCTGAACCTGGCGACCAACGTCTGCCTGACGGCGCGTGGCATCCTGCCCGCCAGTGACCCGCTGCTGTTGAAGGCCAACAATATCCAGATGATTTTGGGGGTGCAGTCGATCGATACCGGCATCCTTGGCGCGGTGCTGGTGGGGATAGTGGTCACGCTGCTGCATGAGCGCTTCCACACCATCCGCCTGCCCGATGCGCTGGCCTTCTTTGGCGGCGCGCGCTTCGTGCCAATCATCACCACGCTGGTGCTGGGCGTGCTCGGGCTGGCGGTGCCGCTGGTCTGGCCGTGGTTTGCCGCTGGCATCAACGGGCTGGGGCAGCTGATCAGCGGCGCGGGCATCTTTGGCCCGATGCTGTTTGGCAGCGGCGAGCGCCTGCTGCTCCCCTTCGGCCTGCACCACATTTTGGTGGCGCTGATCCGCTTTACCGAGGCGGGCGGCACGCTGGAGGTGTGCGGACAGGATGTCAGCGGCGCGCTCACCATCTTCCAGGCGCAGCTCTCCTGCCCGGAGACCCACGGCTTCGCGGAGAGCGCCACCCGCTTCCTGTCGCAGGGCAAGATGCCGGCCTTCCTCGGCGGCCTGCCCGGCGCGGCGCTGGCCATGTACCACTGCGCCCGGCCAGAGAACCGCGCACGGGTGAAGGGGCTGCTGATCTCAGGCGTGGTGGCCTGCGTGGTGGGCGGCACCACCGAGCCGATTGAGTTCCTGTTCCTGTTTGTCGCCCCGCTGCTCTACCTTGCCCATGCGCTGCTCACCGGCCTCGGCTTTACGCTGATGGCGCTGCTGGGCGTCACCATCGGCAACACCGATGGCAATATCATCGACTTCGTGGTGTTCGGCATCCTGCATGGCACCGCCACCCGCTGGTACTGGGTGCCGGTGGCCGCTGCCGCGTGGTTTACCCTCTACTATGTGCTGTTCCGCGTCGCCATCCTGCGCTTTGACATCCACACCCCTGGCCGTGAAACCGAGCCGGTGGCTGGCACTTTCGCCACGAGCAATGCCCCCACCGGCCGCTCCGGCTATGACGTCCCGGCCATTCTGGCGGCGCTGGGCGGGGCAGAGAACATCCTGTCACTCGATAACTGCATCACCCGCCTGCGGCTGACCGTGCAGGAGATGGCGCGGGTGGATGACGCGGCGCTGAAACGCCTGCGCGCGCTGGGCGTGGTGCACCTCAACGCCCATACGTTGCAGGTGGTGATTGGCCCACAGGTGCAGTCGGTAAAAGATGAGCTGGCGGCGCTGATGGTCGTTGAGCGCCCACTACAGAACGTGACAGCGTAACAGGAGCCATGATGTTTGATTTCTCCACACCGGTTGACCGGCATAACACCTGGTGCACCCAGTGGGACTACGTGGCCGATCGCTTCGGCCATGCGGATCTGCTGCCGTTCACCATCTCAGACATGGATTTTGCCACCGCGCCCTGTGTGCTGGCGGCGCTCCACCAGCGGCTGGCGCACGGTGTGCTGGGCTACAGCCGCTGGCAGCACGACGACTTTTTGGGCGCGCTGCAGGGCTGGTTCCAGTCGCGCTTTGATACCGCGATTGATACCAAAAGCGCGGTGTATGGGCCGTCGGTGATCTATATGGTTTCGGCGCTAATCCAGCTCTGGTCAGCGCCCGGCGACGCGGTGGTGATCCATACGCCTGCCTATGACGCCTTCTACAAAGTGATTGAGGGCAACCAGCGGCAGGTGCTGGCCTGCCCACTGACACGTGACAACGTCACCTGGCGTTGCGATATTGCGGCGCTGGAGCACCTGTTGGCGCGGCCCGAGTGCAAAATCCTGCTGCTGTGCAGCCCGCACAACCCCACCGGCAAGGTGTGGCAGGAGGAGGAGTTGCGCATCATGGCTGGGCTTTGCGCACGCCACGGCGTCCGGGTGATCAGCGATGAGATCCATATGGATATGGTGTGGCAGGGGCGGCACCGCCCGTGGGCGGCCATCGCCCCGCCGGAGAGTGACTGGGCACTGCTGACCTCCGCCTCCAAATCCTTCAACATCCCGGCGCTGACCGGCGCTTATGGCCTGATAAGTGACGACGTCACGCGTGGGCACTATCTGCAACAGTTGAAGGGGCGCGATGGCCTCTCCTCCCCGGCGGTGCTGGCGTTAACGGCGCACATCGCCGCTTACCAGAAGGGCGCGCCCTGGCTGGATGCGCTGCGCAACTATCTGGCGGAGAACCTGCGCTGGACGGCAGAGGCGCTCAACCACGCCTTCCCAACGCTCGGATGGCAGCCGCCAGAGGCAACCTATCTGGCGTGGATTGACCTGCGGCCGCTGGCGATGGATGACGAAGCGTTGCAGCGGCAACTGATGGAGCATGAGCGGGTGGCGATTATGCCCGGCACCACCTATGGCGCGGAGGGGCGCGGGTTTGTGCGGCTCAATGCCGGTTGCCCGCGCAGCAAACTGGAGCACGGCGTCAACGCGCTGATCCACGCCTTGCGCACCTTGCAGGCGCAGTAACTGGCAAAAATCCCACCGCCGCCAGCACAGGTGGCGGTGGATTGCGCAAACAACCCGCCATTCGCCCTCTTTTTGCTGCAACGCATGGTAATTTTCATCTGTTTATTTTTATACTGTTATGCACTTTATTCTTAGAAGAGTGCACATCATGATTGATCCCCGCCTTCCCCTGACTGACATCCACCGCCATCTTGACGGCAACATCCGTGCGCAAACCATTCTCGAGCTGGGTCGCCAGTTCAACCACCCGCTGCCGGCCAATGAGCTGGAGGCGCTGCGCCCGCATGTGCAGGTGATGAAAAATGAGCCGGATCTGGTGAGCTTCCTGCAAAAGCTGGATCTGGGCGTGGCGGTGCTGGGGTCGCTGGAGGCCTGCCGCCGCATCGCCTATGAGAATGTGGAGGATGCCCGCCAGGCCGGGATCGACTACGCCGAGCTGCGCTTCTCGCCCGGCTACATGGCGATGACCCACCAGTTGCCGGTGGCTGGCGTGGTGGAAGCAGTGATCGACGGCGTGCGCGCTGGCATCCGCGATTTCGGCACCGAGGTGCGCCTGATCGGCATCATGAGCCGCACCTTTGGCGAAGAAGCCTGCCTGCGTGAACTGGAGGGGCTGTTGGCGCACCGCGATGGCATCACCGCGCTGGATCTGGCTGGCGATGAGCTGGGCTTCCCCGGCAGCCTGTTCCTCAGTCACTTCAACCGCGCGCGTGACGCCGGGATGCGCATCACCGTGCACGCTGGCGAAGCCGCTGGCCCGGAGAGCATCTGGCAGGCGATCCGCGAGCTGGGTGCCGAGCGCATCGGCCACGGCGTGAAGGCGGTAGAAGACCGGGCGCTGCTCGATTTTCTGGCTGAGCAGCAGATTGGCATTGAGTCCTGCCTCACCTCCAACATCCAGACTAGCACCGTCTCCTCGCTGGCTGCGCACCCGCTGGCGACCTTCCTGCGCCACGGCGTGCTCGCCTCAATCAACACCGATGACCCGGCCGTGCAGGGCATTGAGCTGCCACACGAGTACCAGGTTGCCGCGCCGCAGGCCGGCCTGACGCCAGAGGAGATCCGCCAGGCCCAGCAGAATGGCCTGACGATGGCATTCCTCAGCGAGCAGGAGAAGCAGGCGCTGCGCGACAAGGCCGCCGCCCGCTGATGTGTTGCAGGCCGGCACCGCCCGGCCTGCCCCTCCCCACCCTTTTCTGATTTTCCCCCCTTTTGCCTCCCTGCTGGCTACGCTGTAAACAGCGCAACACAGGAGAGAGCCATGCGTATTGCATCCTACAATGTGGAAAACCTGTTTGACCGGGCAGCGGTGATGGATCAGGCCAGCTGGAGCAGCGGCCGGCCGGTGCTGGAGAAGTTCGCGGCACTGAACGCCCTGTTGGGTGAAGTGACCTACACCGACGCGATGAAAAAGAAGATGGCGGCCCTGCTCGTCGATCTGGGGCTGGAGAAGTCAGACACCGGCCCGTTCGTCATGTTGCGGCGCAACCGCGGCAGCCTGCTGACGCGGCCCCGCGCGGGTGGCATCACCATCACGGCCGAGGGCCGGGCCGACTGGGTTGGCTCGCTGGAGCTGATTGAGGAGCCGGTGAACGAAATCGCCATGCGCCTCACCGCCAAAGTGATGATTGACCTGAAAGCTGACGTGCTGGCGGTGATTGAGGCGGAGAGCCGGCCATCGCTGGCGGCCTTCAATCAGGAGATTATCCGTGCGCTGGGCGGCGAGCCGTTCCGCCATGTGATGGTGATTGATGGTAATGACACGCGCGGCATCGACGTCGGGCTGATGACCGGCTCCCAACTGCCGATTCGCGAGATGCGCAGCCACGTCGATGACCGGCAGGGCGAGGCGCTGATCTTCTCGCGTGACTGCCCGGAGTACAGCATTCCCCTCGCCTCCGGCGAGACGCTATGGGTGATGGTCAACCACCTGAAAAGCAAGGGCTACGGCAGCAAGAGCAGCTCCGACGCCCGCCGCCGGTTGCAGGCGCAGCGGGTGCGGGAGATCTACCAGCAGCGGGTGCAGGAGGGGCACCGGTTCATCGCCATCGCTGGCGATTTCAATGACACGCCGGAGAGCGACGCCCTCGCGCCGCTGTTGCAGGAGAGCGACCTGCGTGACGCCTTCACCCACCCGCGCTTTGATCAGGGCGGCTATCCCGGCACCTGGGGCAACTGCGCGGCCAGCAACAAGCTGGATTACATCCTGCTGTCGCCCGCGTTATGGGACAAGGTGCAGGCGGGCGGCGTGATTCGTAAGGGGATGTGGCCGGGCGTGCGCCCGGTGAAGTGGGAGGCCTACCCGGAGATGACAGCGCCGGAACATGCCGGTTCAGACCATGCGGCGCTGTGGGTAGACCTGGATATTTAGGCTCAGCGCGCCGGGCGCTCGACCGCCTTGGCCTCCGCCGCGGCGGTGCGCCGGGCGTAGCGCGCCGCCAGCACTGCACAGACCATCAGCTGGATCTGGTGGAAGATCATCAGCGGCAGCACCATCGCACCGACCGCAGCGGTCGGGAACAGCACATTGGCCATCGGGATGCCATTCGCCAGACTCTTTTTCGAGCCGCAGAACACAATGGTTATCTCATCGGCGGTGTTGAAGCCGAGCCAGCGCGCGGCGAGGGTGTTGATCACCAGCACCACCGCCAGCAGCACCAGCGACATCACCACAATCGCCAGAATTGACCAGCCATCAATCTGGTGCCAGATCCCCTCCACCACCGCAGCGCTGAAGGCGGTGTAGACCACCAGCAGGATTGAGGAGCGGTCGGTGATGTTCACCAGCTTCTTGTGGCGCTGCACCCAGCCGCCAATCAGCGGGCGCGACAGGTGGCCAATGATAAAGGGCACCATCAGTTGCAGGATGATTGAGCCGATGGCGTGCAGGATATTGGTGCTACCGCCCTGCGTATGCATCAGCGCGCCCACCAGCAGCGGCGACAGGAACACGCCAAGGATGCTGGAGGCCGAGGCGCTGCAAATTGCCGCCGCCACGTTGCCGCCAGCCACCGAGGTGAAGGCGATGGCCGACTGTACGGTGGCCGGCAGCGCACAGAGGTAGAGAAAGCCGAGGTAGACAGTGGGCGTCAGAATCCCCGGCGACAGCAGGTTCATCGCCAGCCCCAGCAGTGGGAACAGCACAAAAGTGCTCAGGAACACCACCACGTGCAGCCGCCAGTGGCCCATGCCCGCGATGATCGCCTCGCGTGACAGCTTCGCGCCATGCATAAAGAACAGCAACGCGATGGCGGCGGTGGTCAGGTACTCAAAGCCGGTTTTGGCCCGGCCCTCACAGGGGAACAGCGAGGCAACGATCACTACCGTCACCAGAATCAGCAAAAAGGGGTCTATCCGCAAACGTTGCAACCACGACATGACACTTTCCTTGAACAGGGGCGCCAGGCGGCGCCCAATATGATGCCCTTAGGCTTTGACTGGCAGGGCGCGTTTCTGGCCGGCGGACTCCAGCCCCAGCTCAATCAGCTCCATCACGCGGATCGCCTCGGCGGCGGTCACCGGGTTGTTGCCCTGCCCGTTGATGGCGTCACGCACCTGCGCATAGTAGGCCGGGTAGTTGCCCGGCAGCGTCAGCAGCGCCTTCTCCGCCATCATGTCGCCGTTCGCCAGCGTCACCACGCCGTCACGCATGTCATAGCCCCAATCCTCCTGCGGCAGGCGCTCGCCGGCCTTCAGGCGATCCTCCTGCGGGTCGAGGCCAAACTTGACGTAGCTGCCCTGCGTGCCCTGCACGGTGAAGCGCGGGGTTTCGGCGGCGGCATAGACGGTGCTGTGCAGCACTACGCGCAGATTGCGGTAGCTGAGGATGGCGTGGAAATAGTCCACGGCGCGGGCGTTGGGGCGTAGCATCCCCAGGTCAACGTAGAGGCTGTCGGGCATACCGAACAGTTGCAGCGCCTGATCGATCAGGTGCGGGCCAAGGTCGTACCAGATGCCGCTGCCGGGGCCGCCGCCTTCGCGCCAGCGGTTGCGCACCTCGGGGCGGTAGCGGTCGAAGTGGGACTCAAAGTAGACGATGTCGCCAAGGCTCCCCTCGCCCATCAGGGATTTCAGCGTCAGGAAGTCGCTGTCCCAGCGGCGGTTGTGGAACACCGAGAGCAGCTTGCCGGTGGCGGCGGCGAGTTTCTCCAGCTCGCGCGCCTGCGCCAGCGTCACGGTAAAGGGCTTGTCCACCACCACGTGCTTGCCGGCGGTGAGCGCCGCCTGCGCCAGCGGGAAGTGGGTCTCATTCGGGGTGGGGATCACCACCAGATCGATGCTGGGATCGTCGAACAGCGTTTGCGGGTCTTTTACCACCTTCATCGAAGGCCAGTCGGCCTCGACCTTGCTGGCGTCACTGCTGGAGATCGCCGCCAGCTCCAGGCCCGGCGTTCCCGCCAGCAATGGCGCATGGAAGGTTTTGCTGGCGTAGCCGTAACCCACCAGCCCAACACGGATTTTCTCTGCCATTTCACATCCTCTTGAACGTTTACCTGCCCTGATTTGACACCATGACGGGCAGCAGAACAAGAGTAAATTATTTGTGAAGATTGGCGGTTCCGCCACCCGGCCGGGCGGCGGCGGGCGCTAGCGGGAGTTGGCGGCCTCCTGCTCCGGCCAGGGGCGTTCGCGGTAGGGGCGCGCCGGGTAGTTGATCTCGGTGCTGCGGCGACGGAAGTCGCTAGGGCTGACGCCCACCCGCTTGCGGAACACGCGCGAGAAGTAGAGCTGGTCATCATAGCCCACCACCCGGCCAATGGTGGCGATCGACTCCTGGGTGGTCTGGAGCAGCAATTTGGCGCGGATCACCCGCTGATCCTCGCGCCAGCGCAGGATATTGATTCCCACCTGCTCGCGGAACAGGTGCGCCAGCCGCGACGGCGACAGGCAGACGTGGCGTGCCACCTCCTCAATGCGCAGTTCGCCAGCCAGGTTGCCGGTGATGAACTGGCACGCCTCAATCACCCGTGGGTCGAGGATCTTCTGCGGGCTTTGCGGATCCTCCTCCATCGCCCGCAGCAGCAGGCGCTCCAGCAGGTTCATCCCCAGCTCCTCGGAGAAGCGGCGGCCCGACTTCTGCGTCTGCTCGATGTTGGCGAACAGGCGGTCAAACTCCAGCAGCAGCGTATTGTCTGGCAGCATCAGCCGGCCCACCTCGTTGGTCTTGCTGCGCCACTCCAGCCAGTCGGCCCAGTAGGCGCGTGGGCGGAAGTAGACCCAGCGGTGATACCAGCAGTCGCTGTTGGCGGAGCGCCCATAGTGGTGCGGCGCCTTGGGCGGAAAGAGCATCAAATCGCCGGGGTTGCAGTAGAACGCCTGCTCGCCGTCGAAGATGCGCCCCTGCCCCTTGATGGTCAAATTGAGGATGTAGCCCTTCATGCCGCCCGGCCGGTCGACCACGAAGTCGAGCGGGCCATCCGCCATGATGGGCGTCAGCCCGGCCACCAGATAGGCATTGAAGTTATAGCCCGGCAGCAGCGGGTTGGGTTGCGGTTCCTGAATCATACGGTGATACATCTGATCCTCCAACATCAACGCGTTAACGCCACACATTGCCGATCTCGCGGCCGGGCAGCAAGCGCGCTGCCCGGCCATGTTGCGAAAGTGTGAACAGAAAAGGTTTTTACCCCTACACCGTGCGTTTTGCCGCCTGTTTGTAGCGGTCGAAAATCACCGCCGCCAGCAGGATCGCGCCGCGCACCACATATTGTGAGAAAGGCGAGATGTTCAGCAGGTTCATGGCATTCTCCACTGTACCGAGGATCAGGATACCGGCGATCACGTAGGAGATTTTGCCGATGCCGCCCTTCAGCGAGACGCCGCCCAGCACGCAGGCGGAGATGACAATCAGCTCATAGCCAATCGAGGTCATCGGCTGGCCGCTGGTCATGCGCGAGGCGAGGATGATGCCCGCCGCCGCCGAGACCAGCCCGGAGAGGATGAAGATGATGATTTTGGTGCGCACCACCGGCACCCCGGCCAGCCGCGCTGCCTCCTCATTGCCACCGATCGCCAGGGTATTGCGGCCAAAGGTGGTTTTGTTGAGCAGGAAGCCGAACAGGATCAGGCAGGCGACAGTGATCCAGATTGGGGCCGGCAGGCCGAACCAGTTGGTGTAGCCGAGGGCGAAGAAGCGCTCATCCTCAATCCCCACCGCCTTGCCATCGGAGATGATGTAGGCCAGCCCGCGCACGATCTGCATCGTCGCCAGCGTGGTGATCAGGGCGTTGATCTTCAGCCGTGCGATGACAAAACCGTTCACCAGCCCCGAGAGCAGCCCCAGCCCCATGCCGGCGGCCACGCCGAGCCACAGGCTCTCGCTCAGGTTGATCACCACCGCGGTGGTGACACCGGCGCAGGCGATCACCGAGGCGACGGAGAGGTCAAAGTCACCGGAGGCGAGGCAGAACAGCATCCCGCAGGCCACCATGCCGGACATGGAGATCGCCAGCCCCAGCCCCTTCATGTTGATGAAGGTGGCAAAGTTCGGCACGAAGATGGCGCAGGCGAGAAACAGCACCGCGAACACCACCAGCATACCGTAGCTGTCCCAGACGCGGGACAGCCCCAGGCCGCGCGGTTTCGCCGGGCTGCTGCCGGGTTTGATGGAATTTGTGGTAACAGTGGACATCGTATTGCTCCTCACATCAGGCGGCGGCGCCTGGGTCAAGTTCAGGGGTACGCAGCATAGCCAGGCTGAGCGCTTTCTCTTCCGTAGCCTCATCATGGGACAGCTCGCCGGAGACCGCGCCTTCGCGCATCACGATGATGCGGTCAGCCAGCCCCAGCACCTCCGGCAGGTCGCTGGAGGCGAACAGCACCGCGATGCCCTGCTTCGCCAGCTCATAAATCACGTGGTAGATCTCATGCTTCGCGCCGACGTCAATGCCGCGCGTCGGCTCATCCAGCATGATCACCTTCATCTCCTCCGACAGCCAGCGGCCCAGAATCGCCTTCTGCTGGTTGCCGCCGGAGAGGTTCATGATCAACTGGCGGGCGTGCGGCGTTTTGATGTTGAGCGAGCGGATATGCTTGTCGGCGTTGGCGCTCTCCCAGCGATTGTTGATCAGGCAGCCAGCGGTGACGGTCTTGCGCCGGGCGCTGATGTTGATGTTCTCCTGCACCGAGTGCACCGGGATGATGCCGTCGGCCTTGCGATCCTCCGGGCAGAGCATGATGCCAGCGCGGATGGCGTCAATCGGCGAGCGCACCCGCAGCGGCTCGCCATCCAGCAGCAGCTGGCCGCCGCTGATGCGCGTGCCGCCAAACAGCCCCTTCATCAGCTCGCTGCGCCCGGCCCCCACCAGCCCAAACAGGCCGACGATCTCACCGGCGCGCACCTCGAGCGAGATCGGGGTGCGCACGCCCGGTGCCTTGACCTCCTCCACCTTCAGCCGCACCGCGCCGTGCGGGCGTGGCGCATAACCGTAGACATCGCCCAGATTGCGGCCCACCATCGCCTGCACCAGCTTCTCGTTGTCCACCTGCGCCATGTCGTCAAAGGTGCGCACGTAGCGCCCATCCTTGAACACCGTGATGGCGTCGCTGAGGGCGAAAATCTCCTCCATGCGATGTGACACATAGAGGATCACCCGCCCCTCGGCGCGCAGTTCGCGGATCACGCGGAACAGCTGCTCAATCTCGCGCGCGGAGAGCGAACTGGTCGGCTCGTCAAAGGCGATTACCTTGGCGTTGCGCGCCAGCGCCTTGGCGATCTCTACCATCTGCCACTGGCCGATGGAGAGGTACTTCAGCGGGGTGTCGGGATCGATCTCCAGCCCCAAGTGTTTAAGCTGCAACTGCGCCTCGTAGCGCAGCAGCTTGCGGTTCACCAGCCCGCGCTTGTGCGGCAGCTGGCCCAGATAGATGTTCTCCGCCACCGTCATCTCCGGCACCAGATGCAGCTCCTGGTAGATGATGGCGACGCCGGCGTTCAGCGCGTCGGTGGTGTTGTTAAAGGCGACCGGCGCCCCCTTCAGGCGGATCTCGCCGCTGGTGGGGGTGTAGTTGCCGCTGAGGATCTTCAGCAGCGTTGACTTGCCAGCGCCGTTCTCCCCCATCAACGCGTGGATCTGGCCGGCATGGCAGTGGAAGCTGATGTCGTCCAGCGCCTTCACGCCCGGAAACTGTTTGCCGATGGCGCGAAACTCCAGATAGGGTGACTGCGTTGTCATCGTATAACCCTCGTGGGATGGTCAACGGAAAAGGCGGCCCGCAGGGGCCGCCGGGAGGCTTACATCAGCCCTTTCTTTTGCAGTTCGGTCTTGAAGTTGTCGCGGGTAATCAGCACCACGTCGGTCACCTCGGTGAACTTCGCTGGCTCCGCATCCTTCTGCACCCAGTCATGCAGCATCTGGATGCTCTTGTAGCCGTGGATGTCCGGGCTTGGCAGCAGCGAGCCATAGAAGCCGGTGGCCTGGCCCTTCGACAGCTCGCTCACCGCGTCCACGCCGTTGATGCCGATGCCAATCACGTTCGGCGCCTTGAAGCCCTGCCCCTCGGTGGCGCGCACGCCGCCCAGTACGGTGTTGTCATTCATGCCGACGATCAGCCAGTTCTTCACCTCCGGGTGCTGCACCAGCATCGAGTTGGCGGCGTCAAACGCGCCGGGGATGTCGTTGGACTTGGTCGGCACCTTGTAGATCTGCTTCTCCGGGAAGCCGGCGGCCTTCAGCGCGTCCATCGAGCCGGTGGTACGGCGGCGGGCGGTGTCCAGTTCGTCGGCGGTGATCGCCATCACCCCGGTCTCCGCCACGTTCCAGCCACGCTTCTGCATCTCTTTGTACAGCTCCTGCCCCTGGCGCTCGCCAATCTTGGTGGCGGCCATCATCACCAGCGGCACCGTCTCCATCGGCTTGCCCTTGGCGGTGACGAACTGGTCATCCACCGCGATCACCTTCAGGTCATAGCCACGCGCCTTGGCCATGATGGCCGAGCCGAGTTTCGGGTCAGGGGTGCAGATCACAAAGCCCTTCGCGCCGCTGGCCGCCAAGCTGTCGATGGCATTCAGCGTCTTCTCGCCATCCGGCACCGCGATCTTGATCACCTCAAAGCCCAGATCCTTGCCGGCCTTGTCGGCAAACTTCCACTCTGTCTGGAACCACGGCTCCTCCGGCTGCTTCACCAGAAAGCCGAGTTTCATGGTTTCGGCGATAGCTGATTGTGACATAACGGCCGCCAATGCGATGGCTGCGAGTCCCTTAGTGAATTTATGCATGATGCTCTCCGGTCTTATTGGTGTTGTTCACCCGGTGCGACGGGCGCTGTGAAAACGTTATCAGTAGGGGATCACGTCGGGCGGAGCAGCGGGACAGTGCCCGTGACAGGGCGCTTTCTGGCTGCCCGCCTGCGGTAAGACAGGAACAGTTTTAACGGGAAATGGGCACGGAAAATGTGGAGCGCTATCACATCTGCAAATAACAGCAGGAATATGCATAGATATAGCGAATTTAGCCAACCGATAACTTTTGACTGACATCACAGAAACATCCAAGGAAGCAGAAAAGTGCATACTTGCAGCAAGTGGCTCCTCACCCTGCCCGCCAGCCAGCTCCTAATGTAGTCAGCACTTCCCCAGACCCATAGGAGTACCCAGAATGACGCAAGGTGCCATAGCGATCGGCCTTGATTTTGGCAGCGATTCGGTACGCGCGCTGGCCGTGGATTGCCAACAGGGCACCGAGCTGGCGACGGATGTCATCTACTACCCGCGCTGGCAAGAGGGGCGCTTCTGCCGCCCGGCGCAGAACCAGTTCCGCCACCATCCGCTTGACTATATCGAGGCGATGGAGCAGGCGGTGCGCAACGTGGTCAGCCAATTGACGCCCGCGCAGCGCGCCGCGGTGCGCGGCATTGGCGTGGACACCACCGGCTCCACCCCCGCCCCGGTCGATGCCGAAGGGCGCGTGCTGGCGCTGCGGCCAGAGTTCGCCGACAACCCGAACGCCATGTTCGTGCTGTGGAAAGACCACACCGCAATTGAAGAAGCGGAGGAGATCAACCGCCTCTGCCGCAGTGGCCGCTTCCCCGACTACAGCCGCTACATCGGCGGCGTCTACTCCTCCGAGTGGTTCTGGGCCAAGATCCTGCACGTCTCGCGCGCCGATGCCGCGGTACGTGAGGCGGCCGCCTCGTGGGTAGAGCTGTGCGACTGGGTGCCAGCACTGCTGGCTGGCCGCACCGCGCCAGCTGACCTGCTGCGCGGCCGCTGTAGCGCTGGCCACAAGATGCTGTGGCACCCCTCCTGGGGCGGGCTGCCGCCGCGTGACTTCTTCGCCGCGCTTGACCCGGCGCTGGTGGAGCACCTGCCCTACCCGCTGTTCACCGAGACCTACACCGCCGAGCGGCCGGTCGGCACCCTGAGCGCCGAGTGGGCGCAGCGCCTTGGCCTCTCTGAAGAGGTGGTGCTCTCCGGCGGCGCGTTCGACTGCCACATGGGCGCGGTCGGTGCCGGGGCGCAGCCCTACACGCTGGTGAAGGTGATTGGCACCTCCACCTGCGACATCCTGCTCGCCGATCAGGCGCGGGTCGAGGATCGGGCCATCGCTGGCATCTGCGGCCAGGTGGATGGCAGCGTGGTGCCGGGCATGATTGGCATGGAGGCTGGCCAGTCAGCCTTCGGCGACATGTACGCCTGGTTCAGCCGCCTGCTGAGCTGGCCGCTGAAGCAGGCCGCCGCTGCCAACCCGGCGCTGGCGCCGCAACTCAAGCAGATTGAGGCGGAGTTGCTGCCCACCCTGACCCGCGCCTGGGCGGACAACCCCTCGCTGGAGAGCCTGCCGCTGGTGCTGGACTGGTTCAACGGCCGCCGCACCCCCAATGCCAACCAGCGTTTGAAGGGGCTGATCACTGACCTGAACCTTGGCACCGACGCCCCGGCGCTGTTCGGTGGCTTCATCGCCGCCACCGCCTTTGGCGCGCGCGCCATCATGGAGTGCTTCGAGCAGCAGGGCATTCCGGTGGAGAACGTGCTGGCGTTGGGCGGCATCGCCCGCAAATCGCCGCTGATCATGCAGGTGTGCGCCGATGTGATGAACCGCCCGTTGCAGATTGTCGCCTCTGACCAGTGCTGCGCGCTGGGCGCGGCCATCTTTGCCGCGGTGGCCGCTGGCGAGTATGCCGACGTGCCAGCCGCCCAGCAGCAGATGGCCTGCCAGATTGAGCGCACCCTGCTGCCGGATGCGGCGCGGGTGGCCGCCTTCCAGCGCCTCTACAGCCACTACCAGCAGTGGTGTGACACCGCCGAGCCGCGCTTCGCCGCCGCCCCGGCCCAGCCGGTCGCCCCGACGGCCGAACCCCTTGCCTAATTTTTCCGGCGGGCGCCTGCCGCCCGCCCCTATCTTTCAGGAGTTGCAGATGGACGCATTTAAACAGCACGAAGTATGGTTTGTGATTGGTAGCCAGCACCTGTATGGGCCGGAGACCCTGCGTCAGGTGACGGATCACGCCGAGCAGGTGGTCAACGGCCTGAACAAAGAGGCGCGCCTGCCGGTGAAGCTGGTGCTGAAGCCGCTCGCCACCACGCCGGATGAGATCGCCGCACTCTGCCGCGAGGCCAACTACCACGCGGGCTGCATCGGCCTGATGGTCTGGCTGCACACCTTCTCGCCAGCCAAGATGTGGATCGCGGGCCTGTCGCTGCTGCACAAGCCACTGTTGCAGCTGCACACCCAGTTCAATGCCCAGGTGCCGTGGGAGAGCATGGACATGGACTTCATGAACCTCAACCAGACCGCCCACGGCGGCCGCGAGTTCGGTTTCATCGGCGCGCGGATGCGCCAGCACCATAGCGTCATCACCGGCCACTGGCAGGATGGCACCACCCACCGCCGCATCGCCGAGTGGATGCGCGTGGCGGCGGCGCGCCAGGAGAGCCAGCAACTGAAGGTGGCGCGCTTTGGCGACAACATGCGTGAGGTGGCGGTCACCGAGGGCGACAAGGTGGGCGCGCAGATCCAGTTCGGCTACAGCGTCAGCGCCTACGGCATCGGCGACCTGGTGAGCGTGATCAACGAGGTGAGCAACGGCGACGTCGATACCCTGATTGAGGAGTATGAGGCGAGCTACGAGCTGACCGATGCGGTGAAGGTCAACGGCGACCGGCGCGAGAACCTGCTGGACGCGGCGCGCATCGAGCTGGGGATGACGCGTTTCCTCGAGCAGGGCGGCTTCCGCGCCTTCACCACCAACTTCGAGAACCTGTGGGGCATGAAGCAGCTGCCGGGGCTGGCGGTACAGCGCCTGATGCAGAAGGGCTACGGCTTTGGCGGCGAGGGCGACTGGAAGACCGCCGCGCTGCTGCGCATCATGAAGGTGATGGCCGAGGGGCTGGAGGGCGGCACCTCCTTTATGGAGGATTACACCTACCACTTCCAGCCGGGCAATGATCTGGTGGTCGGCTCCCACATGCTGGAGGTGTGCCCGAGCATCGCCAAGGAGCGCAAGCCGCTGCTGGACGCGCAGTACCTCGGCATTGGCGGCAAGGCCGATCCGGCGCGCCTGATCTTCTCCACTCCGGCTGGCCCGGCGGTCAACGCCAGCGTGATTGACCTTGGCGATCGCTTCCGCCTGCTGGTGAACGTGGTGGATACCGTCGAGCAGCCGCACCCGCTGCCGAAACTGCCAGTGGCGCGCGCCATCTGGCAGGCGCAGCCTGACCTGCCGACCGCGGCGGAGGCCTGGATCCTCGGCGGCGGCGCGCACCACACCGTGTTCAGTCAGGCGCTGAACCTCGACCACCTGCGCCTCTACGCCGAGATGCACAACATCGAGCTGCTGGTGATTGACAACCAGACCACCCTGCCCGCCTTCAAGGATGCGCTGCGCTGGAACGAGGTCTACTACAAGCTCTGCGCCCGCTGATCCCCCGCCATAAAAAAGAGTGGGCCTGAAGGCCCACTCCTGCTTGCCGCTCCCTGTTATTGCCCACCTGATTTATTGGCTTTTTTTCCCACTTTTAGTTGGCTGAGCACTGCCTGGATCCACCGCTTGATCCACCGCAGCGGCGTCAGCACCGCTGGCGGCCTCGGTATCCTCGGCGGCCTGTTCCTTTGGAACGGCACCGGCATCAGCGGCGGGTTCCTCGACCACAATCTCTTGTTCGGCACCGTCGCTTGGCCCTGGCTCTGAGGCATCGGGTGCGGCTGCCGTCTCCGTTGTTGCCTCCGTAACCGACTCCGCTGTCGCGGGAGTGGCGCCGGGCTGAGACCCATCTCCCGCGCTGGAGGGATCGGGCGTGCCTGCCACGCTCTGTGGGCCAGCATCACTGCCACTGCCACTGCCGGTGCCATCATCTGGCTGGGTGTCAGCCTCCACGTCGGTCGGCTGGCCAGCGGCGTTTTTGCCCCCCACCCCAGCGGCCAGCGCATCGGCGGGCTGCACCGGGATGGCGTCACTGGCGGCCTGCTCCGCCTCGGTCGGCGGCGTGTCCGGCGCGTTCAGATCCGCGGGCTGGGCGACGTCCGGGGCATTGGCAGCGTTCACCTCCGCTGGCTGCACCGGGATGGCGTCACTGGCAGCCTGCTCCGCCTCGGTCGGCGCGGCGTCAGGTGCGTTCAGATCGGCGGGCTGGCCGACGTCCGGGGCATTGGCGGCGTTCACTTCCGCTGGCTGCGCCGGGATCGCCGGGCTATCGCTGGACGCATCCGCCGCCGGTGCCGCGCCACCCTCGCCGCCTTCAGCCGGGGCGTCACTGGCCGCCGCGTCCACAGGCTGCGAACTCCCCCGGCTGGGTCAGCGGGTGGCTCCTCGGTGACAATCTCCTTCGGCTCGCCCTTGGCTGGCGCGCTGGCATCCCGCACCCGTCCGGCATCGTGGTCAGCCTGATCGGTGGTATCCCCGATCTGGTCAACGTCGCCGCCCTGCGGTTTCGGTGTCTCGCCCACCGCCAGCCCCGGCGGGGTGGCGATCTCCTTGGAAGCCTGCTCATCCGGGGCCTCTTCCGTGACAATCTCCTTCGGCTCACCCTTGGCCGGCACGCTGGACTCCGATAACCGGCCCGCATCATGGTCAGCCTGCGGCGTGGTGCCCTCCTCCGGTGCGGGCAGTTTCACGCCTGCGGCCTGCGCCACCTGCGCCACCACGCCAGTGACTACATCGGCCAGCGCGCCGGTGGCGGCCGAGACCGCGCCCGACGCCGCGCCAGCCACCGCCTCCTTGGCTTTCGACAGCAGCTCATCCTCCTTGGCCTGGAGGATCGCCTTGGCCTTTTTCATCAGGATGTCAGCTGGCTGGAGCGGCACCTCGCTCACGGCTTCCGCGCCATCGCTCACCGCTTTGTGGGCGATGGCGGTGGCGGCGGCCAGCCCGGCCTCCACGGTCTGCTTCGCCACCTGCGCCACCTCTTTCGGCACGCTCAGGCCAGTGCTCATGTCCGTTTCCTCGGCGCTGACGGTGCTCGGCTGATAGTTGGCGTCCTCCACGCCAAAGATGGAGTAGTCCACTTGCATGTTGCCAGTCAGGTCGGTGACGCCGTTCTCCTTGCGCTCGCCATATTTGTAGTGCTGCAACCGGTTGAGGGAGAGATAAAGCAGGCCCAGCTGCTCATCATCCTCATCCTGCAAACGCTGCGACATCACCTCGGTCACGAACTTCACGATCTCCACGCCAGCGCGGAAGCCGGGGTTGGCGACGTTGAGCACCAGCGACCCCAGCGACCCGGCAAAGTTGTTGAACTCGGCGTGGTCGGCGATAGAGGAGAAGACCGACCCCAACTCGCGCGTGTCCTTGTTGCTCTTGACCGCCATCAGGCACCAGTTGACGTCCTCCGGCATCTTGTCGCACTGGAACAGCGTGTAGCCGGTGCTGCCAAAGGTCAGCCGCGCGTTGTCTTTGACGTTCTCCACCGTGGTCAGGATCTGCGAGGAGCTAACGCTCTGCACCGCGCGCGCCAGCAGCGCGGTTTTTTGCGCGGGATCGTTGGAGTCCAGCCAGGTGTCGATGTCTGGCAGGGTGGACTGGCTGGTGGTGACGAAACTGATCAATTTGACATTCGACAGGTCCTTGCGCCAATTAAACAGTGAGCGGGTGGCGCCATTACTGGTTAGTTTGACTTGGTTGGCTCTGAAATAGAACATAATGTACCTCTGCATAATGTAATGAGAAAAGTGGCCGGAAAAACCACAGGAATATAAAAGGCGCCTTCACGCGAATAACCTGATTCTCTATAATGGTTGTGCGCCATCTCCCCTCCGCAATAACATCTGGCGATGGCGCACGGGCGAAAATTATTTCTCCTATCGTTTATTTTTCAGTGCGCCTATGGTGTCATCCTTTATTTTGCTACTGAGGCTGGATCCAAAGAAATATTGGATAATGGCCGACAGCGCTACCCCCAGAAGAAAACCGGTAACGGTATTGATGATGCTTTTTCGCTGGGCCATCTCCACGGCCGACGAAAAACACGCCATGAACAAAAACAGGAAAGTCAGCAATGTGACGCAAAAGGCGTAGATATAGATAAAGTTGTTGCTCAGGAACGGCTCTCTCTCCTGCGGAGCGGCAGGAACGGCCTCTGGCACCGGTGCCACGGCGGCGTGGCTCTCCGGCAAGGTGCTGTGTGGCTCCACTGACCCCTCCCGTTGGGGCTGTGGATGTTTAGTCTGCTTTTCGCTCATGGTAAAACCTCCGTTAATTAATACATTCCACTGTTTCAATGCCATCCCAATCCCTGCGATTCATTAAAGGCATAACATCAGCGCGGTAACTGATAAAGTTCACCCGGTTCATTTTGCATCATTCAACTCTATGAGCCTTCTGGCACGCGCCTCCCCCCTCTCAGTGAGCTATCATATTCCCTCTTTTTTCTCATTCACGCCGCTCATCACCGTTTAAAAACAGCGCGCTAAGCAGGCAAACAAATAAACCCCAGCCGCGGCCAAATAAAATAACCGCTTCGGTTGGCGGGAAATAAAAAAACCACAATTCAGGGTTGAATTAATGGCGGTGAACTATTTCATGACGGAAAAAAGTCGCCAAAGGTTAAGGGGATTGAACCGGCAGGCAATATGAAAATAGTCAGTGAGGGGATTTAGCCCTCTCTATTTTAGGGCTTTCCCGGAAAAGCGCGCCGCGAAGAGGCGGCCAGAAAAAAATTGCCCGGAACGGGCAATTTCAGGCGGGGATCAGGGGCGGCGGGTGAGATGGTCAACCGCCTGCCGCAGCCACTGGCGCAATGGCTCATCCAGCCACGCCCCCTGCGCCAGCTCTGGCTCGCTCTCCATCGCATGGCGAATTTTGGCGTGGGTCTGTGGATCGTTGCCGGCAAAGGCGCAAAACAGCGCCAGCCAGCGCTGGGCCAGTGGCCGCGCCTGCGGCGAATCGGGCGCGATGCCCTGCTCGCGCGCGCGGCGCATCTCCGCCACCAGCGGCAGCCAGGCGGCCATCTGCTTCGGGTAGTTCTCATACAGGAAGGCGTACTCCGCCTCATTCAGGTAGCGGCGGAAGATCTGCATCCGGTTTTCGGCAAAGGCGTGGGTGATGAACGCCTCAATCTCCGGCGTCATGCCGATCGCCTCACGCAGCGCTGGCTCCTGCTGGTGCATCTGGTTCAACCGGTGCAGGAAATCTGGGTTGCCAGCGGTGTCGCGCTCCAGCGCCAGCATCCAGCGCAACGCCAGCTGCCGGGCGGCCGGCTCCTGCGGCAGGGTGTGGTTCTCCATCAGCCACTCCGCCTCCTTCACCATCGCGCGCCACTCAATGTCACGCGCCTCATCTGGCCGGGAGAGCGGCAGTTGCGCCTGCTCGGCCTGTGAAAAGTATTTGTCGTACATGATCGGCCCCTCCAGGGTTCTCAACGCTCCTTTTAGCATAGCAACTTATGCCTGCGTGACGGCGACCCGCGCCACACGCTGAACACGCCCCTGCCCGTCGCGGTGAAACAGTGCGCCGGATCGCAAAAACCATCCCCAGCCGCAACCGGTTACAGAAACCGGTTGCGGTTGTTGCGGGGCGGCTTTTACACTGGCCGCCGGTGTTATTCACTCAGGAGAGGTTTGCCATGTCTGCATTTCCACAGGATTTTTTATGGGGCGCGGCCACTGCCGCCTACCAGGTTGAGGGCGGCTTTGACGCGGATGGCAAGGGGCCATCGATTTGGGATGAGTTTGCCCACCGCCCCGGCACCACCTATCAGGGCACCAACGGCGACGTGGCGGTAGACCACTACCACCGCTTCCGTGAGGATGTGGCGCTGATGGGCGAGCTGGGGATGAAGAGTTACCGCTTCTCCCTCTCCTGGCCGCGCTTGCTGCCAGAGGGGCGCGGCGAGGTGAATGAGGCGGGCGTGGCCTTCTACAGCGATCTGATCGATGAGCTGCTCAAGCACCAGATTGAGCCAATGATCACCCTCTACCACTGGGATTTGCCGCTGGCGCTGCAACAGGAGGGCGGCTGGGAGGCGCGCTCCACCGCCGATGCCTTTGTGGAGTATGCCCGCCTCTGCTACCAGCGCTTCGGCGACCGCGTGAAGCTGTGGTCTACCTTCAATGAGACGGTGGTGTTCATCGGCCACGGCTACATTACCGGCGCGCACCCACCCGCGGTGCAAGACCCGGCGCGTGCGTTGCAGGCCTGCCACCATGTGTTCGTCGCCCACGCCGCCTCGGTGGCGGCCTTCCGCACCAGCGGCATCGACGGGCAGATTGGTTTCGTTAACGTGCTGCAACCGCACACTCCGCGCAGCGACGCGCCGGAGGATATCGCCGCCTGCCAGTTCGCCGATGGCATCTACACCCACTGGCTCTACGACCCGGTGCTGAAGGGCGAGTACCCGGCGGAGCTGCTGGCACAGGCACAGGCGCTGTGGGGCGTGCCGCGCTTTGCGCCAGGCGATGCCGAGCTATTGCGCAACAACCGCTGCGACTTCATCGGCCTCAACTTCTATAAGCGCGAGACCGTGGCCGCCAACGACCAGCCCACCAGCTTCAACGCCAACCACAGCGGCCAGCGCGGCAGCGGCCACCAGCAGGGCAAGGAGTTTGGCGTGCAGGGGCTGTTCAAGTTTGTGCGCAACCCGCAGGGCGTTTACACCGATTGGGACTGGGAGATCTATCCGCAGGGGCTGACCGACGGCATCATGATGATCAAGGCGCGCTATGGCGATGTGCCGATCTACATCACCGAGAACGGGCTGGGGGCGAAAGACCCGATTGTCGATGGCGAGGTGCGCGATGATGACCGCATCGACTACCTGCGCCAGCACATCGCCGCCATCGCCGAGGCGATTGAGCAAGGGGCGGACGTGCGCGGCTACTACCCGTGGTCATTCATCGACCTGCTGAGCTGGCTCAACGGCTTCCAGAAGCAGTATGGCTTTGTCTACGTTGACCACCAGCGCGGGCTGGCACGCCAGCGCAAAAAGAGCTTTGCGTGGTATCAGCAAGTGATCGCCAGCAACGGCGAACAGCGTTAATCCCACCGGGGCCGGCCCTGCCCGGCCCTGTTATTTTGTTACTCTTTCACAACACATTCTTGATAAGCCGGGGAATTTCACTCTGGTAGTATGTGCCGGCTGAATGCGGGCCTTCCGCGCTGTTTCATCCTGCACAAAGGTTTTTTATGCTGCAAAATCAACCCATCAAACGGCTTGGCGGCTGGTTGCTAGCTCCGCTGGCCTACCTGATCCTGATCCTGCTGAGCAACACCGTGATGCTGGTGCTGTATGGCATGGCGCTCTCCAGTGAAACATCGCGGGCGCAACTGCTGGCTGGCTCGCCCGGCATGGCCCTGCCGTGGTTTGTTTCGCTGCTGACGACCCTGGGCATGTGGCTGTTCAGCGCCTGGGTGCTCTGGCGTTTTACCCAGCGCCGGCGGGTGCTGCCGAAGCTCTATATCTTCTGGCTGCTGGTGGGCGTGTTGCTGGCGATCAAAACCTTCGCCTTTTCGCCGATCCCCGATGAGCTGGCGGTGCGCGTGCTGCTGACCCCGCTGCTGGCGGCGGCGCTGCTGGCGCCCTACTTCACGCGTTCGCGACGGGTCAAGCAGACCTTTATTGAGTAACCCCGTCGCGGTTGGCGACGGCTTCTTTTGGCTTCAGACTTTCAGGCATTGCAATGACCGAATACCTGCTCCTGTTTATCGGCACCGTGCTGGTGAACAACTTCGTACTGGTGAAATTTTTGGGCCTCTGCCCCTTTATGGGCGTCTCCAAGAAACTGGAGACCGCCATTGGCATGGGCCTGGCCACCACCTTTGTGATGACGCTGGCCTCCATCAGCGCCTGGGCGATCAATAGCTTCATCCTGCTGCCGCTGGATCTGGTCTACCTGCGCACTCTCTCCTTTATTCTGGTGATCGCCGTGGTAGTGCAGTTCACCGAGATGGTGGTGCGCAAGACCAGCCCGTCGCTCTACCGCCTGCTGGGGATCTTCCTGCCGCTGATCACCACCAACTGCGCGGTGCTCGGGGTGGCGTTGCTCAACATCAATGAATCCCACAACTTCCTCCAGTCCGCGGTGTATGGCTTTGCGGCGGCGGCGGGCTTCTCGCTGGTGATGGTGTTGTTCGCCGCCATCCGTGAGCGTCTGGCGGTGGCCGACGTGCCGGCACCGTTCCGTGGCTCCTCAATTGCGCTGGTGACCGCTGGCCTGATGTCACTGGCCTTCATGGGCTTTACTGGCTTGGTGAAATTCTGATGAGCACGTTGTGGATTGCGATTGCCGCGCTGAGCGCGCTGGCGCTGGTGTTCGGCCTGATTCTGGGATACGCCTCCCGCCGCTTCAAAGTGGAAGAGGATCCGGTGGCCGAGCAGGTCGATGCGTTGCTGCCGCAGAGCCAGTGCGGCCAGTGCGGTTACCCCGGCTGCCGCCCCTACGCCGAGGCGGTGGCCAACGGCGAGAAGATCAACAAGTGCGCCCCCGGCGGCGAGCAGGTGATGGTGAAGATCGCCGCGCTGCTCAACGTTGAGCAGCAGCCGCTGGATGGGGGTGACACTGTCACGCACCCGGTGCGCAAGGTGGCCTTTGTCGATGAGAGCAACTGCATCGGCTGCACCAAGTGCATTCAGGCTTGCCCGGTGGATGCGATTGTCGGTGCCACCCGCGCCGTGCATACCGTGGTGGCCGATCTCTGCACCGGCTGCGACCTGTGCGTTGCCCCCTGCCCGACTGACTGTATTGAGATGAGACCCGTGAAGACCACTACCGCCAACTGGAAATGGGATCTGAACGCCATTCCAGTCCGCGTGATTGCGGAGGGCCAGCATGTTTAACCTGCTGAAGGCCCTTAATAAACACAAGATCTGGGACTTCTCCGGCGGCATCCACCCGCCAGAGATGAAGACCCAGTCGAGCCACGTGCCGCTGCGGCTGGCACCGCTGAGCCATGAGTTCATCATTCCGCTGCAACAGCACCTTGGCCCTGAGGGCGAGCTGCTGGTCAAGGCCGGTGACCGGGTACTGAAGGGGCAGCCGCTGACCGCGGGGCGCAACCGCACCCTGCCGGTGCACGCCCCCACCTCTGGCACCGTGCGGGTGGTGGAGCCGCGCATCACCGCCCACCCCTCCGGCCTGAAGGAGCTGTGCGTGGTGATTGACGCCGACGGCAATGACCGTTGGTGTGACCTGTCGCCGGTAGCCGACTACCGCCAGCATGACGCCGCCGACCTGATCGCGCGCATCCATCAGGCGGGCGTGGCGGGCCTTGGCGGCGCGGGCTTCCCGACCGCCACCAAATTGCAGGGCGGCCAGCGCGGCGTGAAGACGCTGATCGTCAACGCCGCCGAGTGCGAGCCGTACATCACCGCCGATGACCGCCTGATGCAGGAGCACGCGCCGGCGATCATCACCGGTACGCGCATCCTCTGCCACATCCTGCAACCGGAGCAGGTGCTGATTGGCATTGAGGACAACAAACCCGAGGCGATCGCCGCGTTGAAAGCGGCGCTGAAGCAGGATGACACGCCGGGCGTGAAGATTGAGCTGCGCGTCATCCCCACCAAATACCCCTCCGGCGGTGCCAAGCAGCTGACGCGCATCCTGACCGGGCAGGAGGTGCCGCACGGCAAGCACTCCTCCTCCATCGGGGTGTTGATGCAGAACGTCGGCACGCTCTACGCCATCACCCGCGCCATTGTGCATGGTGAGCCGCTGATTGAGCGCGTGGTGACGCTGACCGGTGAGTCCGTCGGCCAGCCGGGCAACCTGTGGGCGCGCATCGGCACGCCGGTTTCCCAGCTGCTCGAGTACAGCGGCTTCCGCCCGCATGACCAGCAACTGGTGATCATGGGCGGCCCGCTGATGGGCTTCACCCTGCCGAACCTCGACGTGCCGACCGTCAAGATCACCAACTGCCTGCTTGCGCCATCGCGCAGCGAGATGGGCGAGCCGCAGGCGGAAGAGGCGTGCATTCGCTGTAGCCAGTGCGCGGACGCCTGCCCGGCTGGCCTGCTGCCGCAACAGCTCTACTGGTTCAGCCGCGGCCAGGAGCATGAGAAGGCACGCAACTACAACCTGTTTGACTGCATCGAGTGCGGTGCCTGCGCCTACGTCTGCCCAAGCAACATTCCGCTGGTGCAGTACTACCGTCAGGAGAAGGCCGAGATCCGCGAGCTGGATCAAGAGGCGGCGCGCGCCACCGAGGCCAAGGCACGCTTTGAGGCCAAGCAGGCGCGGCTGGAGCGTGAGAAGCAGGCGCGTGAGGATCGCCATAAGAAGGCGGCCGTCCGGCTGGATGATAGCGCGACCCCGGCTGACGCCAACCCGGCGGCCGCCGCGGAGCGTGAGGCCCGCGCGGCCGAGCGCCGCCTGTTACGCGCCGCCGCCGCGGCAGAGACACCGGTTGACCAGATCTCCCAGTCTGAGGATGAGCAGCAGCACGACGTCGATCCGCGCAAGGCGGCAGTCGCCGCGGCCCTCGCCCGCGTCAAGGCCAAGAAAGCGGCCGAGGGCGCGCCAGTGGCCGAGACCCCGGCCAACGCCCCTTCGGCCGAAGAGCAGCGTAAAGCCGCCGTGGCTGACGCCCTGGATCGGGTGCGCGCCAAACGCGCCGCCGCCGCCGAGGCCGCCGCTGCCCCGGCAGACGCCCCGGCAGAAACAGCGGAACCAGCCGCCGAGGAGAAACGCAAGGCCGCCGTGGCCGCCGCCGTTGCCCGTGCCAAGGCCAAGCGTGCCGCGCAGGCCGCTGATGCCCCGGCAGACGCAGAGGCAGACGCCCCGGCAGAAACAGCGGAACCAGCCGCTGAACTCTCCGCCGAGGAGAAACGCAAGGCCGCCGTGGCCGCCGCCGTCGCGCGTGCCAAGGCCAAGCGCGCCGCGCAGGCCGCTGACGCCCCGGCAGACGCAGAGGCAGACGCCCCGGCAGAAACAGCGGAACCAGCCGCCGAACTCTCCGCCGAAGATAAACGCAAAGCCGCCGTGGCCGCCGCTGTCGCCCGTGCCAAGGCCAAGCGCGCCGCGCAGGCCGCTGATGCTCCGGCAGACGCAGAGGCAGACGCCCCGGCAGAAACAGCGGAACCAGCCGCCGAACTCTCCGCCGAGGAGAAACGCAAGGCCGCCGTGGCCGCCGCCGTTGCCCGAGCCAAGGCCAAGCGTGCCGCGCAGGCCGCTGATGCCCCGGCAGACGCGGAGGCAGAAGCCCCGGCAGAAACAGCGGAACCAGCCGCCGAACGCTCCGCCGAGGAGAAACGCAAGGCCGCCGTGGCCGCCGCTGTCGCGCGCGCCAAGGCCAAGCGTGCCGCGCAGGCGGCGGATTCAGCCAATGACGATGCCCCGGAGCCGCTGCGTAAAGCCGTCGGCGACGAGAAGCACAGCATGGAAAAACAAGAAAGCGACCCGCGCAAGGAGGCAGTCGCTGCGGCGATTGCCCGGATCAAGGCGCGCAAGGCCGCACAAGAAACGATGTCGAACGAGGAATAAATGGCTTTCAGAATCGCAAGTTCACCCTTTACCCATAACCGGCAACGCACCAGCAGCATCATGCTGTGGGTGATGCTGGCCTGCATCCCTGGCATGGCGGCGCAGTGGGCCTTCTTCGGCCCCGGCAACCTGGTGCAGGTAGCGCTGGCGATGGTCACCGCCCTGCTGGCGGAGGGGGCCATCGTGGCGCTGCGCCACCAGTCGGTGAAAGCCAAACTGGGCGACAACTCCGCCCTACTGACCGCCCTGCTGCTCGGCATCAGTTTGCCGCCGCTCGCCCCCTGGTGGATGGTGGTGCTCGGCACCGTCTTCGCCATCGTCATCGCCAAGGGGCTGTATGGCGGGCTGGGGCAGAACCCGTTCAACCCGGCGATGGTCGGCTACGTGGTGCTGCTGATCTCCTTCCCGGTGCAGATGACCACCTGGCTGCCGCCAGAGTCGCTGCAACTCCATACGCCGGGCTGGCATGACACCCTGCTCAGCATCTTCAGCGGCCACAACAGCGACGGCTTGACGCCCTACCAGCTCCAGATGAATGTCGATGGCGTGACCCAAGCAACGCCGCTGGATGGCTTCAAGACCGGCCTGCGCGCCGGCCACAGCCACACGCAGCTGCTGGCGCAGCCGATCTACAGCGGCTTTCTGGCGGGCCTCGGCTGGCAGTGGATCAACCTTGGCTTCCTGGCGGGCGGCCTGCTGCTGCTCGGCCGTCGCCTGATCCACTGGCACATCCCGGTCAGCTTCCTGCTGATGCTGGCGTTTTGCAGTGGGCTGGCGTGGCTGGTCAACCCGGCGGCCAACGCCTCGCCGCTGATCCACCTCTTCTCCGGCGCGACCATGCTCGGCGCGTTCTTTATCGCCACCGACCCGGTCACCGCCTCCACCACGCCGCGCGGCCGCCTGATCTTTGGCGCACTGATTGGCCTGCTGGTGTGGCTGATCCGCGTCTATGGCGGCTACCCGGATGGCGTCGCCTTCGCCGTGCTGCTGGCCAACATTACCGTGCCGCTGATTGACCACTACACCCAACCCAGAGTCTACGGGCATCGCTAAGGAGCTATGATGTTTGATACCATGCGACGCCACGGCACCACCCTGGCGCTGTTCGCGGCGTTGACCACTGGCCTGACGGCGGTGGTCTACCACCTGACCCGGCCAACCATCAACGATCAGGCCGCCCAGCAGCAGAAAGCGCTGTTTGATCAGGTGATCCCGACGGACATCTACGACAACTCTATGCAGCATGAGTGCTTTCTGGTGACCGACCCAGCGCTCGGCAGCGCTGCCCCGCACCGCCTCTATCTGGCGCGCAAGGGCGGCGAACCGGTGGCGGCGGCGATTGAGACCACCGCGCCGGATGGCTACTCCGGTGCCATCCAGATCCTGGTGGCCGCCGATTTCCACGGCAAGGTCTATGGCACCCGTGTGCTGGAGCACCATGAGACGCCGGGTCTGGGTGATAAGATTGAGGTGCGGATCTCTGACTGGATCAAGCACTTTGCCCAACAGAGCATTGATGGGCCAAATGACCGCCGCTGGGCGGTGAAGAAAGATGGCGGCATGTTTGACCAGTTCACCGGTGCCACCATCACCCCGCGCGCGGTGGTGAATGCGGTGCGCCGCACTACGCTCTTTATGGAGAGCCTACCGCCGAACCTTGCCACCTTACCCCCTTGTGGAGCCTCTGATGAGTGAAGCCAAACGCGTAATCGTTGACGGGTTGTGGAAGAACAACTCGGCACTGGTGCAGCTGCTGGGCATGTGCCCGCTGCTGGCCGTCACCTCGACCGCCACCAACGCCCTCGGACTGGGGCTGGCGACCACGCTGGTGCTGTTCTGCACCAACACCTCTATTTCGCTGATGCAGCGCTGGATCCCCCATGAGATCCGCATCCCGATCTACGTGATGATCATCGCCTCGGTGGTGAGCTGCGTGCAGATGCTGATCAACGCCTATGCCTACGGCCTCTACCAGTCGCTGGGCATCTTCATTCCGCTGATTGTCACCAACTGCATCGTGATTGGCCGCCCAGAGGCTTACGCCGCCAAGGCGCCGGTGCGCTACGCGGCGCTGGATGGCCTGATGACCGGCCTCGGCGGAACCGCGGCGATGTTCGTGCTGGGGTCAATGCGTGAAATTCTGGGCAACGGCACGCTGTTTGATGGCGCTGACCTGCTGCTCGGCAGCTGGGCCAAGGTGCTGCGGGTGGAGGTGGCGCACCTCGACACGCCGTTCCTGCTGGCGATGCTGCCGCCGGGTGCCTTTATCGGGTTGGCGATGCTGCTGGCGATCAAGTACCTGATTGACCAGAAGATGAAGGCGCGGGCCGCGGCAGCGAAGGCCATCCCGGTCACCACCCTGCCGGGCGAGGCGGGCAACGCATGAATAAAGAGAAGCGCGTCGCCATCCTGACCCGGTTACGCGACAACAACCCGCACCCCACCACCGAGCTGGTCTACAGCACGCCATTTGAGCTGCTGATCGCGGTGCTGCTGTCGGCGCAGGCCACCGACGTCAGCGTCAACAAGGCCACTGCCCGGCTCTACCCGGTGGCGAACACGCCGCAGGCGATACTGGAGTTGGGCGTGGACGGGGTGAAGGAGTACATCAAGACCATTGGCCTCTACAACAGCAAGGCGGAGAACGTCATCAAGACCTGCCGGCTGCTGCTGGAGCGCCACGGCGGCGAGGTGCCAGAAGATCGCGCGGCGCTGGAGGCACTGCCGGGCGTCGGGCGCAAGACCGCCAACGTGGTGCTTAACACCGCCTTTGGCTGGCCGACCATCGCCGTCGATACCCACATCTTCCGCGTCTCCAACCGCACCAATTTAGCACCGGGCAAGAACGTCGATCAGGTGGAGGAGAAGCTGTTGAAGGTGGTGCCGGCGGAGTTTAAGGTCGATTGCCACCACTGGCTGATCCTGCATGGGCGTTACACCTGCATCGCCCGCAAGCCGCGCTGCGGCTCCTGCCTGATTGAGGATCTGTGCGAGTATCGCGAGAAGGTCTACGAATAGGCCGGGGCGGATACCCCGGCTGGCAAGTTACAGCAGTTTCGCTGACTGTTTCAGCACCACGTCACAGGCCTTGGTTTTCAGCTTGTCACGCAGTTGCTGGGTGCCCGCCCCGAGGCTGGCAAGGTTGAGGCTGGTGCCCTGCCCGGTCTGCAACAGGCCGCCCAGCCCCTGCTGGTACTCCTCGTTCTCCGCGCCCGCGGCGCTCTGGATGCCGAGCTTGCTCAGCAACTGATCCTTGACGCTGCTGGCCTTGCTGGTGGAGAGCACATTGTTCTTCACGCAGTACTCCAGCACGCCCGCCGCGTTGCTGGCGCTGTCGGCCTTCAGCGCGCTGTCGCCGCCGTTGAGCAGCCCCATCAGGGTGGTCAGCGAGGTGCCGCCGGTGTTGGTTGTGGTGCTGGTGGCGGTGCCGTTGGCATTGTTGCCATTCAGCGCGTCATTGGCACTCTTCAGCGCGCCCATCAAATCGGCTTGCGCCGCCCCACTGACCAGCGTGCCAGCCAGCGCCAATGCCATCAGGCGGCGTACGGAAAAGATCATACTATCCCCTCAATTCATTAAAATGGTGCATGTTTCATGCCCGCCCAGCCTAGCGGCAGGAAGCACAATGCTCAATGCGGGACAATCCGAGTTTTGCCGTCAAAGCGCCAGCCGACGGTCAAAATTGAAGTCATAGATTACCACGCTCTCCAGCGCGGCGCGGAATGCCGGGTGGTGGGGGTTAAGCAACGCGTTGTTTTCATGGGGAATGACGCAGGAGGGCACCATCAGCGCCGCGCCGCTGTTGGCCTCCAGCCAGCCGCTGCCGAGATCCATCGTCGAGAGCGGTGCCGGGTCATGCGTCCAGTCATCGGGCAGGTAGCGCGACTCCAAATAGTTCACCTCGCTGTCCGGCAGTTCAATGCTGAACAGCGCGTAGCGCTCCAGCAGGCTCTGGCGCGGGGCGTGCACCAGAATCTCCAGCGCGGCGAGCGCGATGGAGCTGGAGACGTACACCGCCGCCTGCCCCTTGTGGTTCCAGCGGCCACCAAAGCGCTTGGCACCGCTGCCGCTCCACGCCTCATCGGCAAATGCGGCCTTGACCAACCGGTAGAAGATCATGCGATCACACCATGCTCCAGCCGGCCAATCAGATCCAGCACCTCAATCGCGCCACTCTCGGTGGCGATCAGCGACAGCGGGCTGACCTGCCCCAGCCCCTTGACCGGCGAGCGCAGCCAGTCGCCAGCCTCCTGCTTATCGCCGCCGAAAAGCTGCACGGCGGCGTCAAACACCCGCACCAGCCGTGCGATGCGTTCGCTCTCATCGGCCGAGAGCGTGCTGCCCGCCTGCTTGCGCCGGGCAATGTTGCGCTCGTTGATGCCAGCGATGCGCAAAATCTCCGCCTGCGACATGGATGACCAGTCGCGGATGCTCTCCAGCACCTCGACCGGCAGCCCGGCCTGCAACGCTGAGATCAGCGCCCGCCCCCGGTCACCCGGCAGGCCAGCAAAACGCCACAGGGCGTGGTCCTGCGAGGGTTGGGTAGGGATATATGCGCGCATGGTTCTCTCCTTGTTCGACAATTGTCAGTATTCAGTATAGACAATTGTCGGGAAAATGAACACGCCTTAACCGCTGCGCCGCTGCAAATCCAGCAGGATCTCCTCGTAACGCTGCTCATCCAGCCGGTAGCCGCGCCACCAGATCAGCAGCGTCAGCAGGGCCAGCGCGCCGGGGTAGATGAACATCAGCAGCGTCATGCCGTGCTGCACCTCCACGGTCTGGAGGGTGTTGGGCCGGTAACCCACCCACGCCAGCACCACCCCCGGCAGCGAGCCGGCAATCGCCTGTGACAGCTTGCGGCTGAAGGTGAAGAAGGCATAGACCATCCCCTCGGTGCGCAGCCCGGTGCGCCACTCGCCATACTCCACCGCATCGGAGGCGAAGGCCCAGTAGAGGCTGTTAACCAGCGCGCTGCCGTAGAAGGCCAGACAGGAGAAGAGGATAAAACTGACGCTGTCCGGCGTCGGCCAGAAGTAGTTGCACAGCTCGCCCAGCGCCCAGATGGCACAGCCAAGGATAAAGGTGAACTTTTTGCCGCGATGCTTGGAGAGCCAGGGCACGCAGAGCACGCCGAGGAAGACGCAGCCCATGCTGAAGAAGCCCATCCACGGCAGGATGTTGATGTCCTGCAACACGTACTGGCAGTAGTAGACCTGCGCCACCAGTTTGACGTTGAAGGCGGAGAAGGTCAGCACGTTCACCAGACAGAGCAGCAGCAACGGCCGGTTGCGCGCAATCGCCAGCAGCGCCGGGCGCAACGGCAGCGGGGCGCGATCGCGCGCAGCGGGGATGGCCGGGCGCACCCGCTCACGGATATTGGCGTAGCAGAAGAGTTGCAGCGCCACCCCGGCGCTGGCAAACAGCGCCACCACGCACAGCGCGCCCTGCGGGGTGGCGGGTGCCAGCGACAGCAGTGGCACAAAGCTGACGGTGGTGATCAGCAGCGCCAGGTTGGAGCCGCCCTGCCGCCACGCGGCGAGCTGCGCCCGCTCCACCGGGTCTTGGGTCATGGCGGCGATCATCGAGCCGTAGGGAATGTTGACGATGCTGTAGATCAGGCCAAACAACATGTAGGTGAAGTAGGCCCACAGCAGCATCCCGTCGGGCGAGAAGCCCGGTTGGGTGAAGCTGGCGACGGTCGCCAGCCCGAGCGGCACCGCGCCATAGAGCATAAAGGGGCGGAACTTGCCGCGCGGCCCGATGCGCTGCCGCCGGTCAACCCAGGTGCCGACGCTGAAGTCCGCCAGCGCGTCGAAGATTTTGGTGAAGAAGAAGACCCCACCGGCCGCCGCCGGTGGCAGGCCGAGGGTGTCGGTGTAGAACTTCAGCAGGTAGATCTGGCCGAGGTCAAACATAAAGCCATTGCCGACGTCGCCCAGCCCGTAGGCGATCTTCTCCCGCAGCGTCACCGGCAGCACGCTGGGGGCGGCATCCACCGCCGGGGGCACTGCCAGCACATCACTCTGTTGCGTCATGGTTCCCTCTCTGGCCACAGGCCGGTGGGTAAGTGTAGGGCCAAATCAGGCGGTGTGCCGCCGGGCCGCCAGTTCGCCGACAATCTTCACGTAAACCTGCTCATTGAGGCGGTAGCCGCGCCCCATGATCAGCGCCGTCAGCAGCGCCAGCCCACAGGGGTAGAGGAAGATCAGCTGGCGCAGCCCCTCCAGCGCCTCGGCGGACTGCGCCACGTTCGGCACGTAGCCAATCTGCGTCAGCATCAGGCCGGGGAAGAAGCCGGCCAGCGCCTGCGACATCTTGCGGAAAAAGGTAAAGCCGGTGTAGACCGTGCCCTCGGCGCGCACGCCGGTGCGCCACTCACCATACTCCACGGTGTCGGAGACCAGCGCCCAGTTAAGGCTGTTGACGAAGGCGGAGCCGAAGAAGGTCAGGCAGGAGAGCAGCACAAAGCTGAGTGGGTCGTTCCCCAGCAGGTAGTTGAGCAGGTCGCCCGCCGCCCAGAGCAGCAGCCCGCCGAGGTAGACCCGCTTCTTGCCGAACCGGCGCACCGCGCGCGGCACGCACAACACGCCGAGCAGGACGCAGCCCATGCTGAAGAAGCCCATCCAGGCCATCAGCGACAGGTCGTTGAGCACGTACTGGATGTAGTAGATCTGGATCGCCAGCTTGACGTTGAACGCCGCCAGCGTGCAGAGGTTGGCGAGGCAGAGCACAAACAGCGGCCGGTTGCCGGCGATGGCGCGGAAGGAACCAAGCAGGCTGGCGCGCTGGCTGGCCGCCGGTGCGACGTGGCGCTCGGTGACGCCACGGGCGCAGAGCCACATGCAGGCCAGCCCCAGCAGCGCGAACAGGCTGGCGGCCATCAGGTAGCCGAGCTGGGGCCGGTCGGCAAACAGGTCGAGGATCGGTACAAAGCCGACGGTACAGAGCAGCAGCCCGAGCGTCGCCCCGCCCTGCCGCCAGGCGGCCAGCTGCGCCCGCTCATCGGGGTGTTGGGTGATGGCGGGCACCATCGCGCCGTAGGCGCAGTTCATCAGGCTGAAGAATAGCCCGTAGAGCATAAACAGCAGCGTGGCGAACAGCGCCCTGCCAGTCAGGCCGAAGGGGGTGCCAGCAAAGTTGGCCACCGCCAGCAGCGCCACCGGGAAGGCGGCATAGAGGATAAAGGGGCGGAATTTGCCGCCGGGGCCAGCGCGGCGGGCGTCCAGAAGCAGTCCGGTGCCCATGTCCGTGAAGGCGGTGAAGAACTTGGCGACCAAAAAGATCAGGCCGCCCCAGGCACCGGGCAGGCCAAGCACATCGGTGTAGAACTTCAGCAGGTAGAGGGTGCCAATGTCCAGCAGCAAATTGGAGCCGACGTCCCCCAGCCCATAGGCGACCTTCTCACGCAGCGGCAACGCCGGCTGAGTCTGTGGATTCATGATGGATTCTCCTTGAAGGCGCACCGCCACGGCGGTGCGCCGTGGCGGGCGTTAGGCGTCGCGCAACCTGGCAAACAGCGTGGCCCACTGGCTGTCGCGGCGGTAGAACACCGGTGGCTGCCCGAGCGGCGCGGCCACCGTCACCTCGCGGCCGCCGTCATACGGCTCGCCGCTCCAGAGGTGCACCCACTGGTCATGGGGCAGGTAGAGCCGCCACTCATGCTGGTCGGGCTGGTGCACCGGCGCCACCAGCAGGTCGCGCCCCAGCAGGTACTGGTAGCCGAGATCCCAGGTGCGCGGGTCATCCTCGTAGTGCAGCAACAGCGGCCGCATTACCGGCACGCCCTGTTGGCTGTTCTGCGCTACCGCCTGTTGCAGGTAGGGCTTCAGGCGGCGGAACACCTGCCCCATGCGCGCCAAGTGGCGCAGGGTGTCGTCGTCGCTGTCGAACTGCCAGTTGTCATCCGGCCGGTTGCCCTCGTGGCTGCGCATCAGCGGCGTGAAGGCGGCGAAGTCGCACCAGCGCAGCAGCAACTCCTTGCTGCGCGCCATGCCGAACAGCGTGGTGTAGCCGCCAAGATCGCTGTGGTGCAGGCCGTGGCCACACATCGCCAGCGACAGCGCCGCCGGGATCACCGAGGCCAGCCCATCGTCTAGGCTCCAGTCAACGTTCTGGTCGCCGGCCCACATCATCACCGAATATTTCTGGCTGCCGCTGAAGCCAGCACGCATAAAGAACAGGATCTCGCCCAGCTTGCCGCTCTCCGCCAGCGCCTCGTAGTTGCACTTCGCCCACAGCACCGGCCAGGCGTTGTGCATGATTTCGGCGCTGACGCCGTTGTGCAGGTGGGTGTCGGTGGGCAGGTACTCGCCAAAGTCGGCCATCCAGCCGTCGAGGCCAAAGGCGATCAGGTTCTGCTTGATCACCCCCTTGTACCAGTCGTAGGCCGCCGGGTTGGTCAGATCCACCACGCCAGCGTAGAACTCGCCAAACTCCACCTGATAGGGGCCGCCATCGGCGTCCGTGGTGAGGTAGCCGCGCGCCGCCGCCTCGGCATACAGCTCCTTCTCCACCGCCACGTAGGGGTTGATGTAGCCGAGGAAGCGCACCCCCTCCTTGCGCCACTGCGCGATGCGCTGATCCAACCCCGGATAGAGCGTCTCATCCCAGCGCCAGTTCCACATCAGCCGCTTGCCAAAGGAGGTGACGCGCCGACCCTCCCAATCCTGCGCCCAGATGCCGGCCACCGGCACCCCCAGCGCGCGGGCGCGATCCAGCTTCTGCTGGCACACCTCGGTGCCGCCCTGAATGCCGAGGATGATGCCGTCGTAGACCCACTCCGGCAGCTCCGGCTGGCGGCCCAGCAGCGCGCTCACCCGGCTGACCAGCGCCAGCAGGCTGTCTGCCGCCTCAAAGCAGAGGTCGGCCTGCCCCTCCCACACTGCCAGTTGGTGGTGCTCTGGCTGCGAGAAGTCAAAGCACATGTAGCCGCTGTTGCTGAAGTGGCAGAAGTAGCGGCGGCTGGAGACAAAGGTCGGCTGCGGGAAGAAAGTCCAGTAGTAGTCGCCGCCGGCGTTCTCCTGGCAATCCGCCTGCCAGGTGACGAAGCTCTTTTTGTTGCGGCCCACGCCCTGCTCACTGGTCCAGAGCGGGAAGGGGCGGCCGCGCAGGTTGAAGTAGGAGAACTGCTCGCCGCAGCCGTAGACGCGCTCCTCCGGCTCCGCCTCGAGGTTGATCCACAGCCGGTTGTAGTGCGGCGTCAGCGTCTGGACGTTGAGCGTCAGCCGCCCGCCGTCGTCACTGCCCAGCGTCAGCCGGGCGGCGGCCACCTCGCCACGTGACAGCGTCACCACCTGCCCGCCATCGTGCGGCGCAATGTGGCAAGTGGTGAGGGCCAGCTTCTCTTCCAACTGATCTTTCACGCTAAAGTTGCCGCGGAACATCTCAATGTCCGCCACGCCGCGCCCGGCCACCAGACAGGGGCGCGAGGCGCTGTGGCACAGCAGCGGCTTGCCATCCAGCGTGAGGTGGAAGCCATCGGCAGTGGGGATAAAGCGGACATTCTTGGGTAACGTGCTCATCATTGACTCCCTGTGTGGGAGCTGGCGTCATGCCAGCTCCAGCAGTTCCAGATCCAGCAGTTGCGCCACCTTGCGCAGCAACGGCCGGTGATCGCCATAGACCAGTGAGGTGTGGTGCTGGCCAACAGGCGTTGCCGGTAGGTGTCGGCGTCCACGTCCAGCCGCGCCACCCCGGAGGTGCCGGAGAAGGCCAGCGGCGCTTTCAGCATCTCGCCGCCCGCCAGCATCAGCCGCAGCTTGCCCTGCCCCTGGCTGATGCGGCAGAGGGTGATGCGCCCCGGCTTCAGCGCGAACTCCGACAGCAGCGGCAGCTTGCGGTTGGAGTGCAGCGTCGCGCGCACCGGGCCGTCACGGTCGGCCATCTCAATCGGTGCCTGACCACAGTGCCAGAACACCACACTGTTGTCCTGCGGGTCGATGTCCACCAGATCGGTATTGAACGCCCCCTCCCCGGAAGCCCACTGCAACAGCAGCGAGGAGATCACGCCGTAGAGATCCGCCTCGCAACCACAGGGCACGCCATCCTCATTCATCAGCGCCAGCGCACCGCAGGCGGCACAGCCGTAATCGGTGAAGAAGTCCGGCCAGCAGCGCACCGCGATGCCGTCATAGTTCCCCTCTGCCGCCTGCTGTTGCAGGGCGGCGTAGGTCTTCAGCGTCTTGCGCGTCGCCACCGGATCCATCTCCGCCAAGTTGCTGAAGTCCTGCGCCCGGCGCTGCCACGGCGCGTCAGCCACGCTGTCGGGCAGCGCTTTCACCTGATTGATGAAGGCCCCCACCTCCAGCCGGTCGTGGGCCACACCGAGGCGGCTCGCCAGCTCCTGCGGCTGGTAGTTGCAGGCGTCAAAGCCGGTGGGATGATCGCCAATCACCAGCAGCCGTGACCGGCGCAGACGCGAGACGATGCCCGCCGCCCTGGCCGCCAGCGCCAGCTCGGCGGCGGCGGCCGGGCTATCTGGCGCGGCGTGCAGGGTCAGCGGGGTGATATTCAGGCGGCTCAGGGCGTGGCAGGCCAGATTGACGCCGCAGAAGGCATTCAGCCGCAGGCGGCCGCCGGTGCGCGGCTCGGGGAATGACCAGAGCAGCGCCGGCAGATCCAGCTCGCGCAGTACCTCGGTGGTCAGCGAGGCGTCGGTAAAGGTCGCCTGCACAATCAGCAGCAGATCCGGCTGGGCGGCGCGCAGCGTGCCCAGCGCCGTGCGGGTGGTCTCCGCGTCCAGACAGAGCACCGGCTCGCCAGCCAGCGTCACCGGCAACTGGCGCAGCGTCTGCCACGCCTGCGCCAGCATCTGTTCGGCATAGGGCACATCGAAGGTGGCGCGGCCCAGCGCCAGCACGCCCAAAGTGGGTTGTGGGTTCATCTCAATCCTCCGCTCGGGTGGAGAAGGTGTGTTCGGTATGGTGGCGATAGCGTTCGCCGGGCTGGAGCACGATGCTGGGGAAGTGCGGTTGGTGCAGGCTGTCAGGGAACGCCTGCGTCTCCAGACAGAGGCCAGCGAAGGCGGCATAGTGGCGCTGCCCCTTGCCGATCCAGCGTTTGTTCGACAGCTTGAAGGCGTTGTAGCACTGCACGCCGGGCTGGTTGGTGGTCACGCGCATCTCGCGCCCGCTGGCCGGGTGGTAGAGGGTGGCCGCCGGGCGCAGCGCCCCCTCGCCGCCGCGCAGCACAAAGTTGAGGTCAATCCCCTGCTGCGGCAGCGGGGCCATCACCTCCTCCAGTGGACGTGGCTGGCGGAAATCGACCGGGCTATCAGCCACGGTGCGGATCTCACCGGTCGGCAGCATCGTTTGATGCTCCACCGGGGTGTAGAAATCGGCGTCAATCTGCAACCAATGGCGGCGGATATCCTCCGCCTGCGCCGAGAGGTTGTAGTAGCTGTGGTTGGTGAGGTTGACCGGCGTCGGCTGGTCGCAGGTCGCCTGATAGTCAAAGGCCAGCACGTTATCCTCACGCAGGCTGATGCGGTGAATCACCTCCAGGTTGCCGGGGTAGCCCTCCTCGCCATCCGCCGCGCGGTAGTAGAACAGCACGCCGTCGCCGTCCGGCTCCGCCTGCCACAGCCGTTTGTCAAAGCCACAGACGCCGCCATGCAGATGCTGGCCGGTCGCCGCCTCATTGCAGGCCAGCGTGTGCGTCCGGCCCGCCAGCCGGAAGCGGCCGCCGCCGATGCGGTTGGCGCAGCGGCCAGCGATGGCACCGAAAAAGGGGTGTCCGGCCTGATACTCCGCCAGCGTGTCAAACCCCAGCACCACGTCGCCCGGCACGCCCTGCCGGTCTGGCACCCACAGCTGGGTGATGATGCAGCCGTAGTTGGTCACCGCCAGCCGTATCCCCTGTCCGTTGGTGAGGGTAAACAGCCTCACCGCCTGCCCGTGGTGCTCCCCGAAGGGAGCCTCATGTATCTCTGTCATTGCCTGTTCCCCCTATGCCCGCCCCTGACTGTCAAACAGGCGGATCTTCTCCTGCACCTTCTGGCGCATCGCCTCACGGCCACGACCCAGCGTCACGGCCAGCGCGTACTCCTGCGGGTTCTCCGCCAGTACCCCGGCCATGCCCTCGGTGAACGCCTGCCGCAGCTCCGTGTCCACATTGATCTTGGCTACCCCCAGTCCAATCGCCTGCCGGATCTGCGCATCCGGCACGCCGGAGCCGCCGTGCAGCACCACCGGGCGCGCCACCGTCTCACGCAGCTCCGCCAGCCGCCCGAAGGCCAATTTTGGTGGCCGGGTGTAGAGGCCGTGGGCGGTGCCGATCGAGACGGCCAGATAGTCAACGCCGGTAGCCGCCACAAAGCGCGCCGCCTCCTCGCAGGAGGTGATCAGCGCCTCCTCATCGGCCACGTCTATCTCATCCTCCACGCCGCCAATTTTGCCAATCTCCCCCTCGCAGCCAATCTTCAGCGCGTGGGCCACCTCCGCCACCGCGCGCGTGATGCGCGCATTCTCGGCGAACGGCAGGTGCGAGCCATCAAACATCACCGACTGGAAGCCGCAGCGCACCGCCTCCAGCGTCTGTTCAAAGCGGCGGCTGTGGTCGAGGTGGACGCAGACCGGCACGCTGACGCGATCCAGGTAGGCGTCCACCAGCGCCTTCAGCGGCGCGAGGCCCAGGGTGTTGATGGCGCGCTGGCCAATCTGGATCATCACCGGCGAGCGCTCCGCCTCCGCCGCCTCCAGCACCGCCAGAATAGTTTCGGCGTTGTGCGCGCTGAACGCGCCGATGGCATACCCCTCCTGCCACGCATGACGAACCATGGTGTCTCCTGCTACATACGGCATGATCTACTCCTCATTGCGTGCCCTCAGGCACCACGGAGGGCCGCCCGGCGGCGGCCCGCATCTGTTCCAGAATGGCGCTCCAGTCCTGCCGGCCACGTCCCTGCGCCCGCGCCTGGCTGTACAGCTCGCGCGCCGCCGCCCCCATCGGCAGCGGCACCCGCAACTGGCCAGCCAGCGTCAGGGCCAGCCCCAGATCCTTGTGCGCCAGATCGATCATGAAGGTCGGGCTGAGATCGCCCTTCAGTACCCGCTGCGGCCAGGTGGTGCCGAAGTGGCCGCGCACCGCCGGGGTGAGGTTCATCACCTCCAGCGCTTTATCCAGCGGCAGCCCAAGCGCCTCGCACAGCACCGCCGCCTCCGCCGAGAGGGCATTGAGGGCAATGCTCATGTAGTTGTTGATCAGCTTGAGGCGGATGCCGCGCCCCGGCCCGCCCGCCGCGATCAGGGTGTCGCCGAGGCAGCGCAGCAGCGGCGTGGCGCGTGCCACCTGCTCCTCACTGCCGCCCGCCAGAATCAGCAAGGTGCCGGCGATGGCATGATCCGAGGTGCGCCCCACCGGTGCGTCCATAAAGCTGATGCCGCGCGCCGCCAGCGCCGCGCACAGGGCATCGCTCTCCGTTGGCAGGATGGTGGACATGTCAATCACCAGCGCCTGCGGGGTCAGCGTCTCCAGCGCGCCCCGCTCCCCCAGCAGCGCCGCGTGCACCTGGGGGCCGGTCGGCAGCATGGTGATCACCACCTCCGCGCCCTGCGCCGCCTGCGCCGGGCTGTCACAGCCGTGGGCGCCCTCCGCGACCAGCGCCGCCACCGGTTGCGGGTTGAGGTCATGCACCCGCAGCGTATGGCCGTGGCGCATCAGGTTGCGTGCCATCGGCGCACCCATCTGCCCCAGACCGATAAAGGCCACTACTGTCATACTTACTCTCCTTTGGCTGGATTGAAGGTGGCAGGGTGCAGTGTCCAACAGTGAGCAGGCCGCCACGCCTCGATGTCATTTATTGTCTTTTTCTGATCGTATTTGTTGTTTTGAGTAAAAAACCGGACAGCCGTCACTTTTTGAACAATTGCCGTGGCTAAACTGGGTCGCACTCAATCAGCGTTAAGGAGCATGTGATGGGACATCTGGCCTGTGTAGGGATCGCGGTGGAGGATCGCCTCTACTCTCTGGAGCGCCTGCCAACCGGCGGCGGCAAATATATCGCCTACTCTTACCAGGAGGCCGGGGGCGGGCCAGCGGCCACCGCGGCGGTGGCGGCGGCGCGGCTGGGAGCCACGGTGGATTTCATCGGCCGCACCGGCGATGACGCCTGCGGAGCGCGGCTGCGCGCGGAGCTAGAGGGCTATGGCGTCAGCGTGCGTCACTGCCGACAGGTGGCGGGCGCGGCCTCCGGCCAGTCGGCGGTGCTGGTGGACGCCGCCGGTGAGCGCACCATCATCAACCATCCGGGACACAATCTGGACGCGGATGCCGGGTGGCTGGCGGCCATTGATTTCAGTGCCTATGACGCGCTGCTGGCCGATGTGCGCTGGCCGGAGGGGGCAGAGGTGGCGATGGCGCGGGCGCGCGCCGCCGGGGTGGTGACCGTGCTGGACGCCGACCTCACGCCGCAACCCATTACCCCGCTGCTGGCGCTGGCTGACCACGCCGCCTTCTCCCTGCCCGGCCTGCATCGGCTGACCGGCGAGCTGCCGGTGGAGCAGGCGTTGCGCCGGGCGGCCGCGCTGACCGCCGGTCAGGTCTACGTCACCCTCGGGGCGGAGGGCTGTCTGTGGCTCGATCGGGGCGTCTGCCGCCACCAGCCAGCTTTCGCGGTGGCGGTGAAAGACACGACGGGAGCTGGCGACGTGTTCCACGGCGCGCTGGCGTGGGCGCTGGCACGCGGCATGGCCCCGGCGGAGGCGGTGCGCTGGGCCAGCGGCGCGGCGGCGCTGAAGTGCACCCGCGAGGGGGCCGCGCCGGGATCGCGGACTATGATCAGCTAGGCGCATTTTTGTCACTTTATGGCTAGAATAGGCCAACGCCGCACAGCAGAGCGAGGAACAGAGATGAGCCTGACGGAAGTGACGGGCAACCCACGGCACGATCAACTGATCGCGCTGATTGCCGAACGGGGTTACATGAGCATTGAGGCGCTGGCACAGCTGTTGGCGGTCTCCACCCAGACCGTGCGCCGCGATATTCGCAAGCTGAGTGAGGAGGGATTCATCACCCGCCACCACGGCGGCGCGGGCCGCGCCTCCAGTCTGGTGAATACCGCCTTTGAGCAGCGGGAGCTGGCCTGCAACGAGGAGAAGCGCGCCATCGCGTCGGCGATCGCCGACGCCCTGCCTGACCGCTGCACGCTATTCATGACCATCGGCACCACCGTTGAGCACATCGCCCGCGCGCTGCTGGCGCACAGCCAGTTGCGCGTCATCACCAATAGCCTGCGGGTGGCGCAGATCCTCTACAAGCAGAAGGATTTCGAGGTGCTGGTGCCGGGCGGCGTGCTGCGCGCCCACAATGGCGGCATCATTGGCCCGAGCGCCATCCAGTTTGTCTCTGGTTTCCGCGCCGACTACACCCTCACCAGCACTGGCGCGCTGGAGGGCGACGGCACGCTGCTGGAGTTTGACGTCAACGAGGTGGCGATGGCGCGCGCCATGATGGCACACAGCCGCAATGTGCTGGTGGCCGCCGACCACACCAAGTTCCGCGCCTCGGCGGCGGTGGAGCTGGCGCAGGTGGGCGAGATCAGCGCGCTGTTCACCGACGCCCCGCCGCCACCGCCGCTGGCGGCCCGGCTGGCGCAGCATCAGGTGGCGCTGCACGTCGCCCCGGTGGCCGTTGCGGAATAAGCGGCTTTCACCCCCATCACGGCGGATTATCCGGCGCCAACGGTGGTATAATGCCCCCATTCCCTGCCTGATAATAATCATCTGCACCCTTTATGGATATTAAACAACTGATCTACCTCTGTAACCTGGAGCGGGAGCGCCACTTTGGCCGCGCCGCCGAGGCCAGCTTTGTCAGCCAACCGACCCTGTCGATGCGGCTGAAGAACCTAGAGAAGGAGCTGGGGCTGAACCTGATCAACCGCGGCAACAACTTCGAGGGCTTCACCGCCGAGGGGGAGCGGGTGCTGAACTGGGCGCGGGAAATTGTCGCCGTCTATCAGGGGCTGAAACTGGAGGTGGACTCCCTCAAGCATGGCCTGACCGGCACGCTGCGCATCGGCGTGATGCCACAGTGCAGCCTGTCGCTGGCGCAGATGCTGAAGGGCGTGCAGGCGGAGAACCCGCGCCTCGACTACCGTGTCGCGGAGCTGAGCGCCGACCAGCTGCTGGAGGCGCTCAACAGCCACGCGGTGGACGTGGGCATCGGCTTTTTCGAGATGACCACCCTCAACGAGCTGCATTTCCAGTTGCAGCCGCTGGAGGACAATGGCGTGGATGTGCTCTACCACCCGACGCACTTCCCGCAACTGGCGGGCGAGTCGCCACTGGCGCTGGAGGCGGCGGCGGCGCTGCCGCTCTGCCTCTCCGACCCCAGCCGCTACTTCCGCCGCTACCTCGACAACCAGTTCAGCCTGGCCGGGCTGGCGCTGCGGCCGATCCTTGACAGTAGCTCCATCTTCCAGCTGATGCAGGGGGTTTATGTCGGCCTTGGTTGCGGGTTGGTGCCGCGTGGCCACCTGATTGACGAGATGACCCCGGCGCTGCGCCGCCGCCCGCTGGCGATTGCGCCGATGAGCCGCCACGCCGCGCTGGTGGTGGCCGAGCCGGGGCGCGCCACACCGCTGGCCCAGCACTTCTTTGACGCCGCCCAGACCTGGCTGCGCCGGCAACCGGCGTAAAAAAGCCAGCCCGTGGGCTGGCTTCTCCTCTGCCCGGCGCGGGGCTAGATCTTCAGCTTGATGTAGTCCACCGCACGGCTGATCAGGCTGCCCTGCTTCACCGGCTCCAGCACCACCAGCGGGATTGACTTCAGCACCTTGCCCTGATCGAGGATATTGATCTTGCCGACCGCCTGTCCCTTGGTCAGCGGCGCCTTGAGCTGCGGGTTGTCCAGCACGTACTGCGCCTTGATCTTATCAGTGTCTCCCGCCGGCACGCTGAGGAACACCTCATCCGCGCTGCCCAGCTTCACCTTGTCCTGATCGCCATACCATACCTGCTCATTGGCGACGCCCTGCCCGGCTTTGAACACCGGCAGGGTGGCGAACTCGCGGAAGCCCCAGGTCAGCAGTTTGCGTGCCTGCTCCTCACGCCCCTTCGGGCTTTTGCCGCCCATCACCACGGCGATCAGCCGGCGCTGCCCCTCGGTGGCCGAGGCGATGATGTTGAAACCGGCGCTCTCGGTGTGGCCGGTCTTCAGGCCATCAACGTTGAGGTTTTTGTCCCACAGCAGGCCGTTGCGGTTGTTCTGGGTGATGTTGTTGTAGGTCAGCGTCTTCTCGCTGTACATGTGGTACTCCTCCGGCTCGCCGTGGATGATGGCGCGCGACAGCACCGCCAAATCATGGGCGGAGGTGAACTGCCCCGGTGCGTCCAGCCCGTGCACGGTTTCGAAGTGGGTATCCTTCAGGCCAAGCTGGTCGGCGTACTGGTTCATCAGGTTGACGAAGGCTGGCTGGCTGCCCGCCACGTAGTCCGCCATCGCCACACAGGCGTCATTGCCGGAGTCGATGATGATGCCGCGGCTCAGGTCACGTACCGTGACGCGGTCGCCCGGCTTGAGGAACATCAGGGAGGAGCCAGCGAAGACCGGGTTGCCCGCCGCCCAGGCATCTTTGCCGACGGTAACCACATCATCCAGCGTGATTTTGTGTTGGTCGAGCGCGCGATCCACCACGTAGCCGGTCATCAGCTTGGTCAGGCTGGCCGGGTTGCGGCGCGCGTCCTGGTTGCCCTGTGCCAGGATGTCGCCGGTGGCATAGTCCATCAGCACAAAGGAGGCGGCGTCGATGCCCGGCGCGACCACCGGGAAGTTGATCGGCGCCACGCCGGCGGCGGTCGGGCTGGCGTCTGCCGCGGCGTGGCCAGCGGAGAACAGCAGCACACCACATAACATACTCAAAACACTACGCTTCACACACATATCCTCTTGCTGCGCGGACAATCTGGCCCACGCAATAAAAAACCATCGAAAAATCCGGGGGCTAGAGTGCATCAATTCCGGCTGGGGTGAAACCCCAAGACTTTTGCTAATGATTACATAATGAAACCATCCATTTACAACAAGCTCACAATTTCAGCGATCCGCCCTGCCCGCTTTTCTCCCCCTCTCGTCCTGTGGTGATGCGATAAGCTTCCTCTATCAGACGATTGCGTCATTCGATTAGACGCTGTGACGGTCACTCCCTAAAATTGCGACATAAATTATCCAAACACTTAAAAAAGTGTTTACGTTTCTGAAACAAAGCCTGCGACATAAGAATGAAATTCAAACCTTCGATTAAGCCTTACACCGGCGCAGCCGGCGGATGGGGCGCGCTTGAGTCCACCACCCGTTACGTTTTTGACAGCAAGAAAGTGCTTTCCAACCTGCGCAACCTGATGCGTGTCAACAAGGGCCGCGGCTTCGACTGCCCCGGCTGCGCTTGGGGCGATGACAACCACAGCACCTTCAGCTTCTGTGAGAACGGCGCGAAAGCGGTGACCTGGGAAGCGACCCGCAAAGCGGTGGAGCCAGAGTTCTTCGCCAAGCACAGCGTCTCTACCCTGCGTGAGCAGAGCGACTACTTCCTGGAGTACCAAGGCCGCCTGACCCACCCGATGCGCTATGACCGCGCCACTGACCGCTACCGCCCGGTAAGCTGGGAAGCGGCGTTCGACCTGATCGCCCGCCATGTGAAGGCGATGAGCCACCCGGACCAGATCGAGTTGTACACCTCTGGCCGCGCCAGCAATGAAGCCTCCTACCTCTATCAGGTATTTGGCCGCATGCTGGGCACCAACAACTTCCCTGACTGCTCCAACATGTGCCATGAGGCGAGCGGCGTGGCGCTGAAGCAGTCCATCGGCGTGGGCAAGGGCACCATCCGTCTGGATGACTTCGAGAAGGCGGACGCGATCTTCGTCTTCGGTCAGAACCCCGGCACCAACCACCCGCGTATGCTGCACAGCCTGCGCCACGCCGCCGACCGCGGCGCGCACGTGGTGAGCTTCAATACCCTGCGCGAGCGTGGGCTGGAGCGCTTCGCCGATCCGCAGAAGCCGCTGGAAGTGGTGACCACCAAGGCTGGTCGCATCAGCTCCCGCTACTACCAGCCGAACCTCGGCGGTGACATGGCGGCCGTGCGCGGCATGGTAAAAGTGCTGCTGGAGCGCCACCGCCTGAAACTGGCGGCCGGCGAGCCGGGCCTGTTCGATCAGGCGTTCCTCGACCAGAACTGCGCCGGCGTGGAAGCCTACTTCGACGCGGTGGACGCCACCTCCTGGGATCACATCGTCAGCCAGTCTGGCCTGAGCGAGCAGGATCTGCGTGAGGCGGCCAGCATCTATGAGAGCGCTGAGCGCGTGATCTGCACCTGGGCGATGGGCCTGACCCAGCACAAGCACTCGGTGCCGACCATCCGTGAAATCGTCAACCTGCAACTGCTGTTCGGCCAGCTCGGCAAGCCGGGTGCTGGCCTCTGCCCGGTGCGCGGCCACAGTAACGTACAGGGCAACCGCACCATGGGCATCGATGAGAAGGCCCCGGCCGCGCTGATCGACAGCCTGGCGGCGCACTTCAACTTCACGCCGCCGCGCGAGAAGGGCCACAACACCGTTGAGGCACTGGAAGCGATGCTGCGTGGCGAGGTGAAAGTCCTGATTGCCCTCGGCGGTAACCTGGCCGCGGCCGCGCCGGATACCGCGCGCACCGCGCAGGCGCTGCAAGCCTGCGACCTGACCGTGCAGATCAGCACCAAGCTCAACCGCAGCCACCTGCTGCCGGGCCGTGACGCGCTGATCCTGCCGACCCTGGGCCGCACCGAGGCGGACATCCAGGCCACCGGCCCGCAGTTCATCACCGTGGAAGACTCCTTCAGCATGGTGCACGCCTCCGAGGGTGTCGGCAAACCGATCTCCGAGATGCAGCGCTCCGAAACCGCGATCGTCTGTGGCATCGCTGATGCGGTACTCGGCAGCGAGAAGCTGGACTGGATGGCGCTGGCGGGCGACTACAACCTGATCCGCAACCACATTGAGGCCACCATCCCTGGCTTCAAGGACTTCAATGCCCGTTGCGACATCAAGGGTGGCTTCTACCTCGGCAACGCGGCGGCCGAACTGCGCTTCAACACGCCGGGCAACAAGGCACACTTCAGCCATGCCCCGCTGCCGGACGCGGTGATCCCGATGCCGAATGGCGAGAAAGCGCCGTTCACGCTGCAAACCCTGCGCTCCCACGACCAGTACAACACCACCATCTACGGCCTTGATGACCGTTACCGTGGCGTTTACGGCCAGCGTGAAGTGCTGTTCATCCACCCGCAGGATCTGGCAGCGCTGGGCCTGAACGACGGTGAGCTGGTGGACATCGAGACGCTGTGGCATGACGGCGTGGAACGCGTGGTGACCGGCTTCAAGCTGGTGAGCTACGACATCCCGCGCGGCAACCTGGCGGCCTACTACCCCGAGACTAACCCGCTGGTGCCGATGTCCAGCTTTGGCGATGACACCCACACCCCGACCTCCAAATCGGTGCCGGTGACCATCCGCCGCAGCGAAGCCGCTGATACCCGCCGCATCGCCTGATGCGTCTGCCCGGCCGCCCGGCCGGGCCTTGCCCCAAGGCGCTTTTTTCGCAACAGGTTGCGGCTAAAGCGCTTGCCCGCCGGGGCTGATTCGCGTAAAACTGTCAGCCGCGATTCCGCCCCCTTTAACCCCACGCTCTGGATGCTATGTTTCAAGATAACCCGCTGCTCGCACAGCTAAAACAGCAACTTCACTCTCAGACTCCCCGCGCGGAAGGCGTGGTAAAAGGCACTGAGAAAGGCTTTGGCTTCCTGGAAGTGGATGGCCAAAAAAGCTACTTCATCCCGCCGCCGTACATGAAGAAAGTGATGCATGGCGACCGCGTGGTGGCTACCCTGCATACGGAGAAAGAGCGCGAGGTCGCAGAGCCGGAATCGCTGATTGAACCGTTCCTGACGCGCTTTGTTGGCCGCGTCCAGAAGAAAGATGACCGCTTCTCCATCGTGCCGGATCATCCGCTGCTAAAAGATGCCATCCCGTGCCGCCCGGCGCGCGATGTAAAACATGAATTCAAAGAGGGCGACTGGGCCGTGGCCGAGATGCGCCGCCACCCGCTGAAGGGCGACCGCGGCTTCTACGCCGACCTGACCGCCTACATCACCTTTGGTGAAGATGATTTTGCCCCCTGGTGGGTCACGCTGGCGCGCCACAACCTGGAGCGCGAGGCACCGGAGTCCGCTGTTGGCGAGATGCTGGAGCAGCAACTGACGCGTGAAGACCTCACCGCCCTGCCGTTCGTCACCATCGACAGCGCCAGCACCGAGGACATGGATGACGCGCTGTATGTCGAGACCCTCGACAACGGCCAGCTGCGCATGACGGTGGCGATTGCCGACCCGACCGCCTACGTCAGCGAGGGCAGTGCCATCGATGACGCCGCCCGCATCCGCGCCTTCACCAACTACCTGCCGGGCTTCAACGTCCCGATGCTGCCGCGTGAACTCTCCGATGACCTCTGCTCCCTGCGCCCCAACGTGCAGCGCCCGGTGCTGGCCTGCCGCGTGACGCTGGGCGAGGATGGCAGCCTGGGTGATGACATCCACTTCTTCGCCGCCCATATCGAGTCCCGCGCCAAGCTGGTCTATGACGAGGTCTCCGACTGGCTCGAGGGCCAGGGTGAGTGGCAGCCGCAGAGTGACGAGATCGCCACCCAGATCCGCCTGCTCAAGCGCGTGTGTGAACTGCGCAGCCAGTGGCGTGAACAGAACGCGCTGGTGTTCAAGGATCGCCCGGACTTCCGCTTCGTGCTGGGCGACAAGGGCAACGTGCTGGAGATTCTGGTGGAGCACCGCCGCATCGCCAACCGCATCGTGGAAGAGGCGATGATCGCCGCCAACGTCTGTGCGGCGCGCGTGCTGCGTGACCGTCTGGGCTTTGGTGTCTACAACGTCCACACCGGTTTCGACCCGGCGCTGGTCGAGCAGGCAGTGACCATTTTGCAGGCCAACGGCATTGAGGCCGATCCGGCCGAGCTGCTGACCCTGCCGGGCTTCTGCACCCTGCGCCGTGAACTGGACGCCCAGCCGACCCCGTTCCTTGACAGCCGCATCCGCCGCTTCCAGACCTTCGCTGAGATCGCCACCGAGCCAGGCCCGCACTTCGGTCTGGGGCTGGAGGCGTACGCCACCTGGACCTCGCCGATCCGTAAGTATGGCGACATGGTCAACCACCGCCTGCTGAAGGCGATCATCACCGGTCAGGCGGGCGTCAAGCCGCAGGCAGAGATGACGCTGCAACTGGCCGAGCGCCGCCGCCTGAACCGCATGGCGGAGCGCGACGTCGGTGACTGGCTCTACGCCCGCTACCTGAACCCGAAAGTGGGCAGCGGCGAGCGCTTCCGTGCCGAGGTGATCGACGTGACCCGTGGCGGCCTGCGCGTGCGCCTGCTGGACAACGGCGCGGTCGCCTTTATCCCGGCCCCGTTCCTGCACGCGGTGCGTGACGAGCTGGTGTGCAGCCAGGAGACCGGCACCGTGCAGATCAAGGGCGAAGTCGCCTACCGCCAGAGCGACGTGATTGAGGTAGAGATCGCCGAAGTGCGCATGGAAACCCGCAGCGTGATCGCCCGCCCGGTCGCCTGATCGCTGTCGCATTGACTGCCTGAATAATCCTGCACCCCGGTGCAGGATTTTTTTTATCCACCAAAATCCCGCCTGCTTCACACTTCTTCGCCGCCCTGCTTCTCAAGCGCGCCACAAGCCCTATGTTTAACGGGTTCAACGGTTTTCGCCGCCCGGCGTCGCCGCTTGGATCCCCCTCTCCCCTATAACGACAAGGAGCAGTTCCCATGAGCAACGTCAAAACCAGAGTGGTCTGGTTCGTGGTGGCGTTAGTTGGCGCCCTGGCCTTCGCCATGCTGGCCCTCCAGCGCGGTGAGCCGGTCAACGCCCTGTGGCTGGTGGTGGCGGCCGTCGCCTGCTACAGCATCGCCTACCGTTTCTACAGCCGGTTTATCGCTGACAAGGTGTTTGAGCTGGATGACCGGCGCATGACTCCAGCGGAGCGCCACAATGATGGGCTGGACTATGTGCCGACCAACAAGTGGGTGCTGTTCGGCCACCACTTTGCGGCGATTGCCGGTGCCGGGCCGTTGGTTGGCCCGATTCTGGCGGCGCAGATGGGCTTTTTGCCCGGCACGCTGTGGATTTTGATTGGTGTGATGCTGGCCGGTGCGGTGCAGGACTTTCTGGTGCTGTTTATCTCCACCCGCCGCGATGGCCGGTCGCTGGGCGAGATGGCCAAGCAGGAGCTGGGGGCGTTCGCCGGCGTGGTGACCATGCTCGGCGCGCTGGGGGTGATGATCATCATCCTGTCGGCGCTGGCGCTGGTGGTGGTGAAGGCGCTGGCCGACAGCCCGTGGGGGCTGTTCACCATCGCCGCCACCATCCCGATCGCGCTGTTGATGGGCATCTACATGCGCTTTATCCGTCCCGGCAAGATTGCCGAAGTCTCTATCATCGGCTTCGTGCTAATGATGCTGGCGATCGTCTACGGCGGCAACGTGGCGCAAGACCCCTACTGGGGGCCGCTGTTTACCCTCTCCGGCACCTCGCTGACCTGGGTGCTAGTGATCTACGGCTTTGTCGCCTCGGTCTTGCCGGTCTGGCTGCTACTGGCACCGCGTGATTATCTCTCCACCTTCCTGAAGATTGGCGTGATTGTCGGGCTGGCGATCGGCATCGTCTTCGCCATGCCGGAGATGAAGATGCCGGCGGTGTCGCGCTTCATTGATGGCAGCGGGCCGGTGTTCGCTGGCAGCCTGTTCCCGTTCCTGTTCATCACCATCGCCTGCGGTGCCATCTCCGGCTTCCATGCGCTGGTCTCCAGCGGCACCACGCCCAAGCTGGTGGAGCGTGAGAGCCACACCCGCTTTATCGGCTATGGCGCGATGCTGATGGAGTCGTTCGTCGCCATCATGGCGCTGATCTGCGCCTCGGTGATTGATCCGGGCGTCTACTTCGCCATGAACTCGCCCTCCGCGCTGATTGGCACCACGGTGCAGAACGCCGCCGAGGTAATCAATGGCTGGGGCTTTGTGGTGACGCCGGAGATGCTGTCAGGGATCGCGCGTGATGTCGGCGAGGCCTCGATCCTCTCCCGCGCCGGTGGCGCGCCCACCTTTGCGGTCGGCATGGCCCACATCATCACCGAGGTGTTCAACAGCCGGGCGATGATGGCCTTCTGGTATCACTTCGCCATCCTGTTTGAGGCGCTGTTCATCCTGACGGCGGTGGATGCCGGCACCCGCGCTTGCCGTTTCATGGTGCAGGATCTGGCAGGCGTGGTGGTGCCGGGGCTGGCGAACAACCGCTCCTGGCTCGGCAACATGGCTGGCACCACGGTGGCGGTGGCCTGCTGGGGCTTCTTCGTCTATCAAGGGGTGATTGACCCGCTCGGCGGCATCAATACCCTGTGGCCGCTGTTCGGCATCGGCAACCAGATGCTGGCCTCCATGGCGCTGATCCTCGGCACCGTGGTGCTGTTCAAGATGAAGAAACAGCGCTACGCCTGGGTGACGATCCTGCCTACCGTCTGGCTGTTCATCACCTCAATGACCGCTGGCTGGCAGAAGATCTTCCATGAGAAACCGGCCATCGGCTTTTTGGCACAGGCGCGCAAATTCTCCGCCGGCATTGATGCCGGGACGGTGATCGCCCCGGCCAAGTCGCTGAAAGATATGGAGACTATCGTGTTTGCCAACCAGATCAACGCCGTGCTGTGCGGCTTCTTTATGCTGGTGGCGGTCACCATGCTGGTCGCCGCCTTCTTTGCCATCCGCCGGGCGCTGCGCGCTGACCGCCCAACAGTGCATGAAACCGATGCCCGCCTGCGCCCGGAGGTGAAACATGGCTGACCTGCCCTATGCCGCGCCCCGCCGCCCGGCCTTCACCATCATCCGCTGCTGCCCGCTTAGCGAGACGCTACCGCGCACCTGGCCGGGCCGGGTACGGCGCGTTTTCCGCCGGCTGGCGCAGAGCTTCCGGCTGATGGTGGGCGTGCATGACTACCCGGCCTACCTGCGTTACCACCAGCTGCATCACCCCGGTGAGCCGCCGCTGAGCGAGGCGGCCTTCCATCACCGCTGTCTGGAGGCGCGCTTCCCCAGCCAGGGGGGAAAAATGGGCAAATGCCCCTGCTAAAAAGGCAAAAAAAAACGGCTCCCGAGGGAGCCGTTTTGCTGCATGTCGAATGTTAAGGCAATTTCACAACTGGCGTCCAAGCCACGGCCCCATTGGTGTTGACGTAAACCAGCCCGGCCTTGGCGGTATCCACCCCCAGCCGTTCGGTAAAGGTCCCGGCTGGGTAGTTGGTGCCCGTCGGCGTCGCCCACTTGGTGACTTTCGTCGCGCGGCAGCCGCGGGTGATATACCCTACTTCGCCGGTGTAGGCAAAACTGTCTATCAGCACGTCAGTGAAGATCACTGCCGCCCCACTCACCAGATTGACGTCGGTCAGGTGGCCGCCGTTGATGACGGCAGACTGGCGGTAGGCGCCACTGTAGGTGCCGGTGATGTTACAGTCGTTGAAGGTGACAGGCGCATACCCGGCCGCCGGCACTTTGGTGGCGGTGATGTCACCGCTGATATAGGTGCCGTTGAAGGTAATGTCCCCTTTGATGTTGTTCGGGAAACTTACGTTGGTGATGTTGCCCTTGGTGATTTTGACCTTGTTGGCGTTGTAGAAGAACGACAGGTTGGTCGCCGTCGGGTTAACGATGTTGAGGTCAGACTCCACCATGAAGACGTTTGACACCGCCGGCTCAATCACTGACAGGTCATAGGTCGGCGCCTTGATGTACCAGGAGCTAAACAGGCAGGTGGAGAAGACCGAGTTAGTGCCGTAGGCGGTGCTCACCACCGAGCTGCCACAGTTCCAGTTGCGGAACTCCGAACGGTCGGCCGCCAGATAGATGGAGGGCACCAGCGAAACACCCACCGTCTGCTGGGTCACGCTGTCCACCTTGTCCGCATCAATGATCACCTGCTGGATGATGGAGTTACCGGCCACGATGTAGTGGTTCATGTACTTCAGGCCGGACGCCAGCCCCGTGGTGCCGTCATCCTCTTTCAGGATGATCAGGCGCTCGGCGTGGATGTTGTTGATGACGTTACGCACCTTGTTGGAGATTTTGATGCCGCGATGGTACGCCTGCTCACACTGCACCGAGGCGATGTGGGTGGCGTTCATGGTGTCAGTGTCCGACCCCATCTCCAACGCATAGTCCGTCAAGTTGCCACAACGCTCCACGCTCAGGCGCTGGAAGGTGGAGTCCCAGATGGTGTCCTGATGGATGCCGATGCCGTTGAAACCCTGGGCACGGATGTGCTCGCCCACGAACCACTGCCCCTTCATATAGATGCCGTTCAGAACGGTGTCGCGGCTGTCACACTCCACCACCAGCGAGCCATCGATGATCTGCCGGCTGGTGCGACCGGCGTTGGCGGCCTTGGTCGGGTCGCCCAAGGTCAGCACGTAGTTGCCGGTAAAGCCTTTCGGCGTCACTTTGAAGCGACCGGCCTGATCGGCAATGATACGGGTGACGTTGGTCAGGTCGATGGTGGCATTGACACGCCACGGGCCATACCGGAAGTCCACCACTTTCCCGGCGGAGGCCGTGACATAGGCCTTCATCTGGGTGGTGCAGTCCACGGTACCGCCAGGACGGCAACCGAAGTGCACCGGCAGCAGCTGATCAACCGAGCGTTTCCAGCGTTTACCGCTGGCAGTGACGATGACGGAGCCGCCATTGTCAACGCTGGTGGTGTCCTTGGCATCATGGGCGAACAGCCCGCCGCCGTTTGGCACGCTGTCGGTATAGGTCACACCGGCATAATAGGCGGCAACGTTGACGGTTTCACCGTCAGCACTCGGTTCAATTTTACGTAGGGCGGTAATATCAGCACATTGTGTAGCCATGTTTACTTCCTCCTGTTCACTATGAACGCCTGCAAAATTACGAAAGGCTGTGGCAGGCATGAATCGCTAACTTAAGGGACGATAATGATTTTTCGCCTCCCAGCACTCTGAAGACTAGCGAAATCAGGCGCAGTGAGGAGTAAACAAACATCACTAATCAACACTGTTAATGTTTAAACGGGAAAGGGTGGAAACCGGGGCGGCAGAGGGAGGTGAAAAGGGCCTGAAAATGATAGGGCTACTGCAAAAAAACCCTGCCCATTGAGGGGCAGGGTTTCAGGTAATGCATATAAATGAGCTATTTCACCTGCGCCGCCTGCTCATCAAGGCTGGTTTTGCGCGCACCCTTTACCTTTCTTGACCAGATGGCGGTCAAAATCGGCACCAGTACCGAGGTAACAATCACCGAGGTCGCCACCAGTGCCGTGGCAGCTGGCGCCACGCTTTTGAACTGCGGCACCATCTCCGCGATCAGCACCGGGGTGGCCACCGCCGCGCCAGCAGAGCTGGAGGCGGCCAAACCAGCGGTGCCATCCCCGCCGCCAATCAGTTTGTCGGCGATAATCAACGGGATGCCGGTGATGATAATCACGCTGACTCCCAGCAGGATGCCGAGCAGCCCGGTCTGGGCAATCACGCTCAGGTTGATGGTGTTGCCGAGGGCAAAGGCAAAGAACGGGATCAGCGTCTGAACTGCCTTGCCAAAGAAGTCGCGCAGTTCCGGGTCCAGGTTACCGAGGGCAAAGCCCACCAGGAACGGCAGCACCGCGCCGATAAAGACATGCGGCTCAAAGGAGGCGATACCCGCGGTGCCGAGGATAATCATGGTCATCAGCGGCCCGGACTCCAGCGACATCAGCACAAACGCGCCAGCCTCCTCCTTGGTGCCGTACTGCTGCATGATGGAGGCATACAGCCCGCCGTTGGTCATGTCCATCGCCGCCACCAGCGCCAGCGTGGAGAGGCCAGCGAAGAAGCCAATCTCCACCCCATTCTCTGGCAACAAACGCGAGGCCACCGCCGCCACCAGCCAAGCCACCGCAATTTTGGTCACCACCAGCGTGCCGGACTTGCGCAGCACGGTGCCGGTGGCGCTGAGCTTGATCGAAGCCCCCATGCAGAAGAACCACACCGCCAAAATCGGCACCGTCCCGGAGATCAGGCCGTTGGTAAACGAGCCAAAATATTTGCCGGCGTCTGGCGCGAAGGTGTGGCACAACGCCCCAATGAACAGCGGCACCAGCATCATGCCGCCAGGGATTTTTTCAATCGCACGTTTGATTTGCATGGACTTTTTCGCCTCAGAGAGAATAAGAACCGGGTGGGGTGCCGGACTGCGCGGCACGCTGTTATTTATTGGTGAGCCATTAGTTGAGTAACTTAACTGTTCACACGGTGAATAAAAATGATCTCACCCACAAAATTGAAACGCTGTTTCTTTTTTGTGAATACCCAGGTTCATCTTCTCATCATCAATGGCTAAAAAATCTCATTGAGATCTCACTGGCTTAAAAAAAGCGCAGCGTGGGGGCATAAAAAAGCCCGCCAGCGGCGGGCTTGGGTTCGGGCGGGTTCAACCCAGATGGCGGGCACCAAACGCATGTTGCCAGTCATCGCTGAAGGCGCGGGTGGCGGCCTCCACCGCCGGGGTGGAGAGCATCTGCTCCGCCACATCCACCGGCAGGGTAATGGCGCGGCAACCGGCCAACAGGCAATCCACTGCCTGACGCGGGGTGCGGAAACTGGCCGCCAGCACCTGGGCGTGCGGCGCGTGCTGGGTCAGCAGGCTCTGCAACTGGCGCACCATCTCAATGCCATCACTGCCCTGCGCATCCAGCCGGTTGACGTAGGGCGCGACATACTCCGCGCCAGCCAGCGCCGCCAGCAACCCCTGCCCCGCCCCATAGACTGCGGTGCCGAGCGTCGGGATGCCCAGCCCCTTGAGTATCTTGATCGCCGCCAGACCCTCGGCATTCACCGGCACCTTGACGATCAACTCCGGCACCCGCTGCGTCAGCAGCTGCGCCTCGGCCACCATGCCATCGGCCTGCTCCGCCAGCACCTGGGCGAACAGCTTGCCCGTCTCGCCCAGCGCATCACGCAGCGCGGGCAGCACCTCCCACAGCGGCTTGCCCGCGCGCGCCACGATGCTCGGGTTGGTGGTGACGCCCTGCAACGGCAGGATGCGCGCCAAACGTTTGACGGCATTGACGTCTGCCGTGTCCAGATATAGCTCCATTTCACTCTCCTGAATGGCTCAATTTTCACACTGTCTGCATGGTAAACGAAAAAGCCTGCCTCTTCTTGACCCTTATCAAAATATCTTTCGTTCGAAAGAACTTTAATCTACGAACGAAAAAGGAGTCCCTATGCTGTTTAACCTGCAACGCTACTCAACCCATGACGGCCCCGGCATTCGCACCGTTGTGTTCCTGAAGGGGTGCTCGCTGGGCTGCCGCTGGTGCCAGAACCCGGAGAGCCGTGCCCGCACCGCGGAGCTGCTGTATGACGCGCGCCGCTGCCTGACCGGGTGCCACGCCTGCCAGCAGATCTGCCCACACGCCGTGGAGATGGCGGATGGCCGCCCCCGGCTGCACCGCGATCGCCTGACGCCCGAGGATCTGCCGCGGCTCGCCGCCGCCTGTCCGACCCAAGCCCTGACGCTGTGCGGCGAGGCGCTCGATCTGGAGGCGGTGGTGGAAACCGTGCTGCGCGACCGCCCCTTCTACCAGCGCAGCGGCGGGGGCGTTACCCTCTCCGGCGGCGAGCCGTTCATGCAGCCGGAGGCGTGCGCCACGCTGTTGCAGCGCTGCCGCGCCGAGGGGCTGCACACCGCGGTCGAGAGCTGCCTGCATGTGCCGTGGGCCTACATCGCCCCGTCGCTGCCCCACCTGTCGCTGCTGCTGGCGGATCTTAAGCATGTTGATGAGGCGCGTTTCCACGACTGGACGGACGGTTCCGCCAAACGGGTGCTGGATAACTTCCGCCGGCTGAAAGAGGCCGGCACGCCGCTGATTGTGCGGGTGCCGGTGATCCCCGGTTTCAACGCCGATTGCGCCTCGCTGCGCGCCATCATCGACTTTGCCGCCGATGAGACACGCTGCAACGAGATCCATTTCCTGCCCTACCACACGCTTGGCATCCAGAAGTATGCCCTGCTTGACCAACCCTACCGCGCCCCGGCCGTCCCCCTGGATGACCCGGACCTGCTGGCCTTTGCCTGCCACCATGCCCGGCGGCGCGGGTTGACTGCCCTGTTGAGAGGATAAACCATGACCCAACTCAATCTTGATATTCTAAGCGACCGCATCCGCGCCCATAAGGCGGCGCTGGTTTCCATCGTCAAGCCGCCGATCTGCACCGAGCGCGCCGAGCACTACACCGCCATCTACCAACAGCATCAGGACAAGCCGCTGCCGGTGCGCCGCGCGCTGGCGCTGGCCCACCACCTGGCGCAGCGCACCATCTGGATCAAGCATGATGAGCTGATTGTCGGCAATCAGGCCAGCCAAGTGCGCGCCGCGCCCATCTTCCCGGAGTACACCGTCGGCTGGATTGAGAAGGAGATCGACGATCTGGCCGATCGCCCCGGCGCGGGCTTCTCGGTATCGGCCGAAGACAAGGCGGTGCTGCACCGCGTCTGCCCGTGGTGGCGCGGCCAGACGGTGCAGGATCGCTGCTACGGCATGTTCACCGATGAGCAGAAGGCGCTGCTGGACGCTGGCATCATCAAGGCCGAGGGCAACATGACCTCCGGCGACGCCCATTTGGCGGTCAACTACCCGCTGCTGCTGTCGCTTGGCCTGCACGGGCTGCGCGCCAAGGTGGCGGAGCGCCGCGAAAGGCTGGCGCTCACTGATTGGGATGACCTGCATAAAGAGCAGTTCCTGAAGGCGATTGACCTGACGCTCGAGGCGCTCTCCCAGCACATCCTGCGTTTTGCCGCGCTGGCGCGTGAGATGGCGGCCAGTGAAAGACGTGACGTGCGCCGGGCCGAACTGCACCAGATCGCCGCCAACTGCGAGCGGATTGCCCACCAGCCGCCGGAGAGCTTCTGGCAGGCGTTGCAGCTCTGCTACTTCGTGCAGCTGGTGTTGCAGATTGAGTCCAATGGCCACTCTGTCTCCTTTGGCCGGCTGGACCAGTACCTCTACCCGTGGTATCGCCGCGACGTGGAGCTGACCGGCACCCTGCCGCGCGAACAGGCGATCGAGCTGCTGCACGGCTGCTGGCTGAAGTTGCTGGAGGTGAACAAGATCCGCTCCGGCAGCCACTCCAAGGCCTCGGCGGGCAGCCCGCTCTACCAGAACGTCACCATCGGTGGGCAGATCTGGGCCGACGGCCGCGCGCGTGACGCGGTCAACCCGCTCTCCTACGCGGTGCTGGAGTCCTGCGGCCGCCTGCGCTCCACCCAGCCCAACCTGAGCGTGCGCTACCATGCTGGCATGAGCGATGACTTTTTGGATGCCTGCGTGCAGGTGATCCGCTGCGGCTTTGGTATGCCAGCGTTCAATAATGATGAGATTGTGATCCCCGAGTTCATCAAGCTGGGCGTGGAGGAGGCGGATGCCTATGACTACGCCGCCATCGGCTGCATTGAGACGGCGGTCGGCGGCAAGTGGGGCTACCGCTGCACTGGCATGAGCTTCATCAACTTCGCCCGCGTAATGCTGGCGGCGCTGGAACAGGGGCGCGACGCCCAGAGCGGCCACACCTTCCTGCCACAGGCGCAGGGGCTGTCACAAGGGAACTTCACGGATTTCGCGCAGGTGATGGCGGCCTGGGATCGCCAAATCCGCTACTACACCCGCAAATCGATTGAGATTGAGTGTGTGGTGGACACAGTGCTGGAGGAGAATGCCCATGACATCCTCTGCTCGGCGCTGGTGGATGATTGCATCGAGCGCGGCAAAAGCATCAAGCAGGGCGGCGCGAAGTATGACTGGGTCTCCGGCTTGCAGGTCGGCATTGCCAACCTCGGCAACAGCCTGGCGGCGGTCAGGACGCTGGTGTTTGAGCAGGGGCTGGTTGGCCAGCAGCAACTGGCGGCGGCGCTGGCCAGCGACTTTGACGGGCTGGATGGCGAGATGCTGCGCCAGCGGCTGATCAATGGCGCGCCCAAATATGGCAATGACCGGGACGAGGTGGACCAGCTGCTGGTGCGCGCCTACCAGACCTACATTGATGAGCTGAAGCAGTACCACAATACCCGCTTTGGCCGTGGCCCGATTGGCGGCACCTACTACGCTGGCACCTCCTCCATCTCCGCCAACGTGCCGTTTGGCGCGGCCACCCCCGCCACCCCGGATGGCCGCAAGGCCCATACGCCGCTGGCGGAGGGGGCCAGCCCAGCCTCCGGCACCGACACCCTTGGCCCAACGGCGGTGTTCAACTCGCTGGGCAAATTGCCAACCGCGGCGATTTTGGGCGGCGTGCTGCTCAACCAGAAACTCAACCCAGCGACGCTCGATAACCCGCGTGACCGCGAGAAGCTGATGGCGATGCTGCGCACCTTCTTTGAGGCGCACCGGGGCTGGCACGTACAGTACAACATCGTGTCACGCGACACGCTGCTGGCCGCCAAGGCGCATCCAGACCAGTACCGCGACCTGGTGGTGCGGGTCGCAGGCTACTCAGCCTTCTTTACGGCCTTATCGCCAGACGCGCAGGATGATATTATTGCGCGTACCGAACACACGCTCTGAGAAACCTCGGTTTTTTTCAGCAACACTATCGTGGCAGCCGGTTGGCTGCCCTTTTCGTCTGGGCCGTTATGAACGCACGACAACAACATATTATGCAGGTGGTCAACCAACATCGCCGGGTGAGCGTCACTACCCTCGCGCAGCAGTGCGGCGTTTCGGAAGTCACCATCCGGCAAGACCTGAACCGGCTCGAGCAACGCAGCTACCTCAAGCGCATCCACGGCTACGCCGTCGCGATTGAGAGCGACGATCTGGACGCGCGTATGATGTCCAACTTCGCGCAAAAGCAGAAGCTGGCGCAGTATGCCGCCTCGCTGGTGGAGGATGGGGAGACCATCTTTATCGAGAGTGGCAGCAGCAACGCCCTGCTGGCGCGCTACCTGGCCGAGCGCAAGCACATTACGCTGATCACCGTCAGTAGCTACATCGCCCACCTGTTGCGCCCCACCCCTGGTGAGGTGATTTTGCTGGGCGGCATGTACCAGAAAGAGAGCGAAACCGTGGTTGGCCCGCTGACCCGGCTCTGCATCCAGCAGCTCCACTTCAGCAAAGCCTTTATCGGCATTGACGGCTTCTCCGTCGAGAGCGGCTTTACGGGCCGTGACATGATGCGCGCCGACGTGGTCAACACCCTGTTGGCGAAGGGCGCGCAGAATATCGTGCTGACCGACTCCTCCAAGTTCGGCCACATCACCCCCAACGTGCTTGGCCCGCTGGCCTCCTTCAGCCGGGTGATCACCGATGACAAGCTGCCCGCGCACTATGGGCAGGCGCTGGAGGCGCAGGGCATCCAGGTCGATCGCGTGGGCGAGTGATCGCCCCTACTGGCCGTAGTAGGCGTTTTTGCCGTGCTTGCGCAAGTAGTGCTTGTCCAGCAATTGCGGCTGCATCGCTGGCAGGTCAGGCGTGAGCTGGCGCGAGAAGATGCCCATATAGGCCACCTCCTCCAGTACCACCGCGTTGTGCACCGCGTTGTCGGCGTCGCTGCCCCAGGCGAAGGGGCCGTGTGAGTGCACCAGCACCGCCGGCACCTGCTGCGGGTCGATGCGGCGCTCGCGGAAGGTCTCCACAATTACCTCCCCGGTCTCCCACTCGTAGCGGCCGGCAATCTCCGCCTCATGCATCAGCCGGGTACAGGGGATCGGGCCGTAGAAGTAGTCGGCATGGGTGGTGCCCCACGCCGGGATGTCCAGCCCGGCCTGCGACCAGATGGTGGCATGGCGCGAATGGGTATGGACAATGCCACCAATGCCGGCAAAGTTGAGGTAGAGCACGCGGTGGGTATCGGTGTCCGAGGAGGGTTTCTTCGTACCCTCAACCACCCGGCCGCTCTCCAGCTCCACCACCACCATATCCTCCGCCGTCATGTGCGCGTACTCCACCCCGGATGGCTTGATCACCACCAGCCCCTGCTGCCGGTCAACGGCACTGACATTGCCCCAGGTAAAGGTGACCAGATTATGGCGCGGCAGGGCCAGGTTGGCCTCCAGAACCTGTTGTTTTAATTCAGTAAGCATCATCGTGTCCTTTATCACTGCGCTGATGCCCTATTCTGGGAGCGCGCCCGCATGGCCGGTATGGGCGAAATCGCTAAAGAGTGCGTAGAAACCTGCTGTCTGCGGCGGCTTATCATTTTGTGCGACGGCATTTTTTTGGGGAACAAATTAAGAATATTTACCTACCCGTAGTCACGGCGATAAATAAAATAGGCGCCAATTGGGATGCCCCGTCCGGGTGTTTTCGCCCCGCTTTTTGCGGTGGCGCAAAATAGAACGCCGGCAGCGCGGGTTTATTTCCGGCTTTAGCCGGCATGGGCGTGGATAATCCCTATTATCTGCTGTGTGAAATTCGCCCGGCAGAGACGCTAACCCCGGCATTATTGCCTATAATGAAGTGAATGCCAGGACGGAGTGATAAATTTCACTTAAGTCTATAGTGGGCATGTTCACCTGCAAGGAGATATAACATGATGAAGTTCAACAAACGTTTGGCGACTGCTGCTCTGGCTGCCACCCTGGCGCTGTCCCTCTCTGCCTGCTCCAACATGTCGCACCGTGACCGCAACACCGCCATCGGCGCGGGCGCGGGCGCACTGGGCGGCGCAGTCCTGACTGACGGCAGCACCCTGGGTACTCTGGGCGGCGCAGCCATCGGTGGGATTATTGGTCACCAGGTTGATCGTTAATTCACGCGTAAATAAATGTCTGCCTGGGTAAAGTTATTTACCCGCCGCGCAGAGAGGCGAAAGATTCGCCGCAGGATCGTTTGATAATAAGAATGTCGGCCCCATGAGGGGGCGAGAGTTAAAACAATGATGTGCGCTATTTTTTATTCGCCAGTGCGAAAAGAATATCGCCGCCACCTTTCGCGATGGCTCCGTAAGCCACAGGTTTAACGACGCTCAGCAACCCAACACAACCCGCGGGGCACGCCCCGCGGGTTTTCTGTTTTAGCCACCGGCCAGTTTGACTTTCATTCCCTTGGCTTCCAGCAGCTGTTGCAGCAATTCCCTTTTGTCGCCCTGGATCTCAATAACGCCCTCCTTCACCGACCCGCCACAGCCGCACTTCTTTTTCAGCTCGGCCGCCAGCTTCTCCAGCGCCGCGTCGTCCAGATCAATGCCGGTGATGACGCAGACACCCTTGCCCTTGCGGCCGCTGGTCTGGCGCTGGATGCGTACCACGCCATCGCCCTTCGGGCGCGCCGGTTTGACCTCTGGCGCGCTGATGCGCCCGCTGTCGGTGGAGTAAACTAAAGGATTATCTCGGCTCATGCTCTTCTCCTCAGGTCAGGCTGGCCAGAATGGTGCGCAGGGTGGCGGCCGGATCGGCAGACTGGGTAATCGGGCGGCCGATCACCATATAGTCCACGCCCGCCGCCTGCGCCTGCTCCGGGGTCATGATGCGGCGCTGGTCGCCCGCCTCGCTGCCCGCCGGGCGGATGCCGGGGGTGATCAGCTGGAACGCCTGGCCGCAGCGCTGTTTCAGCCGCACCGCCTCATGGGCGGAGCAGACCACGCCATCCAGCCCGCAGTCGCGGGTCAGCAGCGCCAGACGCTCGGCGTGCTCGGCCGGTGACAGGTCGATGCCCACATCGCGCAGATCCTCCGCCTCCATGCTGGTCAGCACCGTGACCGCAATCAGCAGCGGCGCGTCCGCCCCAAACGGTGCCAGCGCCTCACGCGCGGCAGTCATCATGCGGCGGCCGCCGCCAGCATGGACGTTGACCATCCAGACGCCGAGATCGGCCGCGGCCGCCACCGCCTTGGCCACGGTGTTGGGGATGTCGTGGAATTTTAGGTCAAGAAACAGCTCAAAGCCCCGGCTGTGCAGGTCGCGCACCAGTTGCGGCCCGAACAGGGTGAACATCTCCTTGCCGATCTTCAGCCGGCAGTCGCGGGGATCGATGCGGTCGGCAAAGGCCAGTGCGGCCGCCTTGTCGGCATAATCGAGCGCGACAACAACCGGGGAGGAGACAGGGAGACGGGAGGTCGGGGTGTGGGCAGACGCCATTTCTTCATCCTTATGCGCAGGTGGGGGCAGGATTCGCCGTTTTAACCGCCCGCATTCTACATGCCAGCGGACGGAAAGCCCAGCCGCCCGCCTGCCGGTGGCGCTGGCCGGCGAAGAAAGCGCCGCTACTGGCCGTCGAGGCCGCGAATTGGCTTGACCGAGGCCCATGCCCGGCAGGAGGGGCAGTGCCAGTAGAGGGAGTGGGCGGTGAAGCCGCACTTGTGGCAGCGGTAACGCGGCTTGGTGCGGATCTGCTCGCCCACCATGTCGCGCAGCAGTTGCAGGCTCTCTCTGGCGCGCCCCTCCTCCGCGTCCGCCAGGTGGTAATCCATCAGGCGGTAGAAGACGCGCATCGTCGGGTGGCGCTGCAACTGGCGGTTGATATAGACCTGCGCCACGTCGCGCCCCTCATCGCGCTCCAAAATCTCCGCCAGATAGAGTTCAGCGATCGCCCCGGTGTTGCTCTCCACGCAACGCTTGAGGAAGGCCGTCCACTGCTCTGGCTGTTGCAGGTGCTGGTAGCACTCATGCAGCATGGTCAGCGTCTCGCTGACCATCTCCTTGTCCTGCTCCAGCACCCGCTCCAGCGCGGCGGCGGCTTTCGCCCATTCGTCCTGCGCCATCAGGATACGTCCCTGCATGATGGAGATGCGCGCACAGTCGCGATCGGCAGCGAAGCCCTTCTTCAGCAGCGCCATGGCGCGGTCGAGATCGTCGCTGCCCATCGCCAGCAGCGCCAGTTCGCAGTAGAAGTGGGCAATCTCGGCGCGCTTGTCCTCCTTGCCGAGGCGGGTGAGTTTCTCCGCCACGTCGATGGCCTTCTGCCAGTCGCTGGTGGCCTGATGGATCACCAACAGCTGTTGCAGCGCGGAGTGCTGGAAATCCTCCTCCTTGATCAACTGGGTGAACATGTCCTCCGCCCGGTCATAGAGGCCGGCGGCCATGTAGTCACGGCCCAGTTGCTGCACCGCCAACAAACGCTGCTCGAAGCTTAGGGAGGCGCTCTCCATCAGCGCCTGATGGATGCGGATGGCCCGGTCAACCTCGCCGCGCGAGCGGAACAGGTTGCCCAGCGTCAGGTGGGCCTCCACGGTGGTGCTGTCCTCTTTGAGCATGTCGAGGAACAGGTCTACCGCTTTGTCCTGCTGGTTGGAGAGCAGGAAGTTGACGCCAGCCACATACTCCCGTGACAGGCGGTTCGCCTCCTGCTGTTTGTTCTGCTGAGCACTCCGGTGACCCATGTACCAGCCGTAGGCGGCAGCCACGGGCAACAACAGAAACAGCAGCTCTAACATAGAGGGTTATTCCTTGCTGAGAGGGGCCTGGGCCGCAGGCACACCCTCACCGGCCGGAGCAATCTGCTGCTCCAGTCGCTTTACCTTGCGCTGCGCACGGCCCAGCGCCAGCCGCACCCGCAGGTAGAACAGGCCGCAGATGATCCAGCCGAGCACAAAGCCGGTGCCGAACAGCGTCGCCAGCAGCGTCGAAACGCGATAGTCGCCCTGGGCGAGTAAGTAGTTGAAGGTGACAACTTGATCGTTATGGGCGCCTAACGTGATGGAGATCACGATGATCACCAGCAAGACCAAAAAAATGAGCAGATATTTCACATTCATTCCTGTAATGCCGGGTTAACCGGATGAATTAAGCCAACAATTGTGGCGTCCTGAACTATTAAGTTAGCATTTCCCACTAGGGCTGGGAAACCCTGCGCCACGATAAAGCCGCTTACTGCCGCTATTCTGCGCACCGCGCACGCTGGCCAGAAGGATATGGGGGCGGCGCTGGCCCGTTGCAAGCGCCGCCCGCCCTTTATGAGGGCTTGCGCTGGTCTATCTCGCGGTGCTCGTCTGGCTCCACGGTCAGCGGCCCGATAAAGCGCTGCACCGCGCAACAGGCAAGGGTCACCATGCCCCAGCTCATCACCGTCGCCATCAGCAGATCGCGTGGCCAGTGCATCCCCAGCACCAGCCGGCTACCCATCACCGCCACCGCCCAGATCATCAGCAGCGCCAGCGTTTTGTAGCGGCGGCGCGGCCAGAGCAGGCCAACGCCGAGCAGCGCCCAGCTGGCGGCAAACAGGGTGTGGCCGGAGGGGAAGGCAAAGCCGGTTTCGAACTGCCAGTGCGCCTTCAGCCAGGCCGGCACCACGCGGTTATCACGCAGTTGCTCCGCCACCAGCGCACTGCGCCCGTCGCGCGGCAACCGATAAAAGTCCTCATTGTTCACCTGATAGTCGCGCTCCAGCCACACCACGAACGGGCGCGGCTCCTGCACATGCTCCTTCACGATGCTTTTGAGTTGCTGGCCGAGCAGGATCACCGCGCCAAGCAGCAGAGCCAGACCAATCGCGCCGCGCAACTGGAAGCGCAGGCACCAGAGGAACCAGCCAATCAGCAGCACGCTGGTCAGGATGCCCCAAGGGCGGGTGACGGTCTGGGTGATCCAGTAGAGGACGCGCAGCACGGCGTTGCCCTCCCCCGGCTGCCACTGCCAGCCGGAGAGCCAGACCGCCAGCGGCATCAGCGCCAACAGCAGCGCTCCCAGGGTAGTACGTTTCACAATCTCTAACATGGTGACATCCTTGCTAAAATAGAACATGAGTCTCACAACTGTGTCATAAGCTTGACACAATAAATCCATTTCGCCTCACTGGAATCAGGCATAGTATTTCAGGCACTGCCGACAGCAGGGCAGCGCCTGCCGGTGCGGCGCTTGTTTTTCCTGTCCTTCGTCCCCATCTGAGGGTAAAGCGGCCTTAGGGCTGGTCAAGGCGCGTTGCAAAACGTAGGATGCGCAGCAAGAGTATCGATTATCAGTTTTTTTGGAGAGTAACATGCAGCTTAAACGGGTCGCCGAGGCAAAATTGCCGACGCCTTGGGGCGATTTCCTCATGGTCGGTTTCGAAGAGTTGGCCACCGGCCACGATCACCTGGCGCTGGTTTACGGTAACATTACCGGCACCGAGCCGGTGCTGGCGCGCGTGCACTCCGAGTGCCTGACCGGGGACGCGCTGTTCAGCCTGCGCTGTGATTGCGGTTTCCAGCTCGAGGCGGCCCTGACGCACATCGCCGAAGAGGGGCGTGGCATTCTGCTCTACCACCGTCAGGAGGGGCGCAACATCGGCCTGCTGAATAAGATCCGCGCCTACGCCTTGCAGGACAAGGGCGCTGACACGGTGGAAGCCAACCACCAGCTCGGTTTCGCCGCCGATGAGCGCGACTTCACGCTGTGCGCCGACATGTTCACCCTGCTGGGCGTCAGCGCGGTGCGCCTGCTGACCAACAATCCAAAGAAAGTCGCCATCCTGAGCGAGGCTGGCATCAATATCGTGGAGCGCGTACCGCTGATCGTCGGCCGCAATCCGAAAAATGAGCACTATCTGGCTACCAAGGCCGCCAAGATGGGCCACCTGCTCGACAAGTAAACGGCAGCACAAAAAAGGACACCTCCGGGTGCCCTTTTTGCATGGCGGCAGTCAATCGCCGCATTTTTTGGATCACAGCATTTTACGGATCACATAGTGCAAGATGCCGTCATTATTGAAGTAGGTTAGCTCATTGCCGGTGTCGATGCGGCAGCGGGCGTCTACCTCTTCCGTGCGGCCATCGGCGTAGGTGAAAAGCACCTTGACGGTCTGGCCCGGCGTCAGCGATTGCAGGCCGCGGATCGTGATCTGCTCCTCGCCGGTCAGCGCCAGCGTTTTGCGCGTCACCCCTTCCGGGAACTCCAGCGGCAGAATGCCCATGCCAATCAGGTTGGAGCGGTGGATACGCTCGAAAGTTTCGGCGATCACCACGCGGATGCCCAGCAGGCGCGGCCCCTTCGCCGCCCAATCACGGCTGGAGCCGGAGCCATACTCCTTACCAGCCACCACCGCCAGCGGCACAGACTCCTGCTGGTAGCGCATCGCGGCGTCATAGATCGAGAGTTGCTCCTGTGACGGCAGGTGGCGGGTATACCCCCCCTCCACGCCCGCCACCAGTTCATTGCGGATGCGGACGTTGGCGAAGGTACCGCGCACCATCACCTCATAGTTGCCGCGCCGCGAGCCATAAGAGTTGAAATCTTTTGGCTCGACGCCGTGATCCATCAGGTAGCGCCCCGCCGGGCTTTCGCGCTTGATGCTGCCGGCCGGCGAGATGTGGTCAGTGGTCACGGAGTCGCCGAGCATCGCCAGAATGCGCGCGCCCTCAATGTCCTGCACCGCCTTGGGCGCCGCTTCCATGTCATCGAAGAAGGGCGAGTGGCGGATGTAGGTGGAGTCACCCTGCCAGCCGTAGGTCGGTGAGCCTTTGACATCAATCGCGCGCCAGCTCTCGTCGCCCCGGAACACCTCAGAGTACTCCTTGAGGAACATCTCGGTGCGCACCTTCTCCACGGCCTGCGCAATCTCATTGGCGCTCGGCCAGATCTCATGCAGGTAGACCGGGTTGCCCTCTTTGTCCTGCCCCAGCGGCTCCTCGCTCAGGTTGACCTTCATGTTGCCCGCCAGCGCGTAGGCCACCACCAGCGGCGGCGAGGCCAGCCAGTTGGTTTTGATCAGCGGATGGATGCGCCCCTCGAAGTTACGGTTGCCCGAGAGCACTGCCCCGACGGTAAGATCGCCCTCTTTGATCGCCTGCTCAATCTCCGCCAGCAGCGGGCCGGAGTTGCCGATGCAGGTGGTACAGCCGTAGCCCACCAAATTGAAGCCCAGCTTGTCGAGGTAGGACATCAGCCCGGCCTTGGCCAGGTAGTTGGTCACCACCATTGAGCCGGGCGCCAGCGAAGTTTTGACCCACGGCTTGCTTATCAGCCCGCGCTCCACCGCCTTTTTCGCCAGCAGGCCGGCGGCCATCAGGATGCTGGGGTTGGAGGTATTGGTACAGGAGGTGATGGCGGCGATCACCACCGCGCCATTCTCCAGCCTGACCTCCTGCCCGCGCAGCTGGATATTCTCCGCTTCGCTGCCAGGGCGGCTGTTGAGATCCAGTTCGGTGGCGGCCTTGAATGCCTGCGGCACGCCGGGCAGTGACACGCGATCCTGCGGGCGCTTCGGCCCGGAGACGCTCGACTCCACGGTGCCCATATCCAGCGACAGCGTACTGGTAAAGATCGGCTCGTCGCCCTCCAGCCGCCACAGCCCCTGCGCCCGGGTGTAGGCTTCCACCAGCGCCACCTGCTCGTCGCTGCGGCCGGTCAGCTTCATGTAGCTGAGGGTCACTTCGTCCACCGGGAAGAAGCCACAGGTTGCGCCATACTCCGGCGCCATGTTGGCGATGGTGGCGCGATCCGCCAGCGGCAGATCGGCCAAACCGTCGCCGTAGAACTCCACAAACTTACCGACCACCCCATGCTTGCGCAGCATCTGGGTCACGGTCAGTACCAGATCGGTGGCAGTAATGCCCTCGCGCAACTTGCCGGTGAGCTTGAAGCCCACCACATCCGGGATCAGCATCGACACCGGCTGGCCCAGCATTGCCGCCTCCGCCTCAATGCCGCCGACGCCCCAGCCGAGTACGCCCAGACCGTTAATCATGGTGGTGTGGGAGTCGGTGCCGACCAGCGTATCAGGATAGGCAACGCGGCCGCCCTCCTGCTCCTCATGCCAGACAGTCTGGCCGAGGTACTCTAGGTTGACCTGATGGCAGATGCCGGTGCCCGGCGGCACCACGCGGAAGCGGTTAAACGCCTGCTGCCCCCAGCGCAGGAACTGGTAGCGCTCGTGGTTGCGCTCCATCTCCAGCCGGACGTTCTCATCAAAGGCACCGGGGTCGCCATACTCATCCACCGTCACCGAGTGGTCAATCACCAGATCTACCGGCGACAGCGGGTTGACCTGCTCCACCTGGCCGCCGAGGCGCTTCACTGCCTCGCGCATCGCCGCCAGATCCACTACCGCCGGCACACCAGTGAAGTCCTGCATCAATACCCGCGCCGGGCGGTAGGCGATTTCACGGTTGGCGTGGCCACTCTTCTGCCACGCCACCATCGCCCGCAGATCCTCTTCCGTGACAGTGTCACCGTCAATGTGCCGCAACAGGTTCTCCAGCAGCACTTTCATCGATTTGGGCAACCGGGTGATATCCCCCAGCGCCGCCGAGACCGCATTCAGGCTGTAGTAGTGGTACTCGCGCTGCTGCGCCTCAAGCTGTTCCTTACTTTGCTCACGAAGATTAGACATGGCTCTCCTCCCATTTAGATTTTTCATATCGCACAACGCGCAATGGTGTGGGGTTCAGCAGGGACTCCGGACAATATCCTGTCGGGTTGTACGTCTACATTAAAGATAACACAAACATTGCGTAACGATTTGATAACAACCCTTTTTGATCAATGGCAGAGCGGCAAACCCTTGCCAGACAGGGAAAAGCAGGAGAAATGGGCGGTGCAGAGGGGGAAAAGCCGCCGGGCGCATGGCCCGGCCGGGGGATCACTTCACGGGCAGGGAGACATCCTTGAACATCGCCTCAATCTCCTCGTTGGAGCGCAGGGAGACGGCGCTGTCCACCACGTCCCGCGTCAGGTGCGGGGCGAAGCGGTGGATAAAGTCATACATGTAGCTGCGCAGGAAGGTGCTGCGCCGGAAACCAATTTTGGTGGTGCTGTAGGTGAAGATGTCGCTGGCATCCACCGTCACCAGATCGGGGTCTTGCACCGGATCCACCGCCATGCTGGCGATCACCCCTACCCCCAGCCCTAGCCGGACGTAGGTCTTGATCACGTCGGCGTCGGTGGCGGTAAAGACGATACGCGGCGTCAGGCCAGCGCGGTTGAAAGCGGTGTCCAGCTCCGAGCGGCCGGTAAAACCAAAGGTGTAGGTGACGATTGGGTAGGCCGCCAGCTCCTCGATGGTGACGTGGGATTTGCCAGCCAACGGGTGATCCGGCTGCACCACCACCGCACGGTTCCAGTGGTAACAGGGCAGCATCACCAGATCGTCATAGAGGTGCAGCGCCTCGGTGGCGATGGCGAAATCCGCAGTACCCTTGGAGACCGCCTCGGCAATTTGCGTTGGCGACCCTTGGTGCATATGCAGCGACACGCGCGGGTAGCGCTCGATAAAGCCCTTGATCACCATCGGCAGGGCGTAGCGCGCCTGCGTATGGGTAGTGGCGACGTAGAGCGAGCCTTTGTCCGGGTAGGTGTGCTCGCCAGCGACCGCCTTGATGGCGTCCACCTTGGAGAGCACTTCACGGGCGATGCGGATGATCTCCTGCCCGGCTGGCGTGACCTGAGTAAGGTGCTTGCCGCTACGGGCAAAGATCTGAATGCCCAGCTCATCCTCCAGCATCCGCACCTGTTTGCTGATGCCGGGCTGGGAGGTATACAGCCCCTCCGCGGTGGAGGAGACGTTGAGGTTGTGATTGACCACTTCCACAATGTAACGAAGCTGCTGCAATTTCATATCTTTACCGTCCTAGGTTTCGCCCTGCCCCGCAGGTAGCCAGGCAAGTGAGAGGTCGCATGGTATGGCTATAACGCCGCGCGGATAAACGCCAGGGCGCAAAACGTCAGTCGATAAATAGCATATTAGAATAAAAAGCTATTTTATATAACCATTATATCGAATAGAGCGGCGATGTATAGATCCCCGACTGGCTAACGTCACCATTTATTATCTATGGCGATTAATTTATATCGGTGCCTGATAATAGATCCACGGGCTATAAAAAAACCAGCGTTTGCACGCTGGTTTTTTTCATTGGTGGGACAAGAGGTTATTTTTTGCCTTCCACCCATTTGCCATCCACGTAGAAGGCAGACCAGCCGGTGGCTTTGCCCTCCTTCTCCGAGGAGACATACTGCTGTTTGGTTTTGCGGCTGTAGCGCACCAACGTTTTGTTGCCTTCCGGGTCAGCGACCGGCGCATCCGCCAGATAGACCAGCTTCTCTGGCAGGCGATCGCGGAAGCGGGCCAGCTCCTCCACCAGCGGCGCGCGGGTTTCGCGCGATTTCGGGAAGGTATTGGCCGCCAGGAAGACACCCGCCGCGCCATCACGCAGCACGAAGTAGGCGTCGGACTTCTCGCACGGCAGCTCTGGCAGCGGCACCGGATCCTCCTTCGGTGGCGCCACTTCGCCATTGCGCAGGATTTTGCGGGTGTTTTTGCACGCCTCGTTGGTACAGCCCATGTACTTGCCGAAACGCCCCATCTTCAGGTGCATCTCTGAGCCGCACTTCTCGCACTCCACCACCGGGCCGTCGTAGCCTTTCAGGCGGAACTCGCCCTCTTCCACCTCGTAGCCTTCACAGGCCGGGTTGTTGCCGCAGACGTGCAGCTTGCGCTGGTTGTCGATGAGGTAGCTGTCCATCGCCGTGCCGCATTTCGGGCAACGGCGGCGGGCGCGCAACGCGTTGGTTTCGGCGTCCTCGCCCTCCAGCACGTTCAGTACCTCATTCTCCGGCACCAGGTTGATGGTGGTTTTGCAGCGCTCTTTTGGTGACAGCGCATAGCCGGAGCAGCCGAGGAACACGCCGGTACTGGCGGTGCGGATGCCCATTTTGCGGCCGCAGGTCGGGCAGTCAATGTCCGTCAGTACCATCTGGTTCGGACGCATACCGCCTTCGGTTGGGTCGCGCTCCGCCTGCTCCAGCTGGTGGCTGAAGTCCTCGAAGAAACCATCCAGCACCGCTTTCCACTCGGCCTGGTTGTTGGCCACCTGATCGAGGCCATCCTCCATGCGGGCGGTGAAGTCATAGTTCATCAGCTCGCGGAAGTTCTCCTCCAGACGGTCGGTCACGATCTCACCCATCTTCTCGGCGTAGAAGCGGCGGTTCTCCACCCGCACATAGCCGCGATCCTGAATGGTCGAGATGATGGAAGCATAGGTTGACGGACGGCCAATGCCGCGCTTCTCCAGCTCCTTGACCAGCGAGGCTTCACTGAAGCGTGCCGGCGGCTTGGTGAAGTGCTGGCTTGGCAGCAGCTGTTGCAGCGTCAGCTCAGTGCCGATCGCCACGTTAGGCAGCGTGCGATCCTCGTCACCCTTGCGCAGCGCAGGCATCACCCGCGTCCAGCCATCAAAGCGCAGGATGCGGCCACGGGCACGCAGCTGGTAGTCGCCCGCCTGCACCGTCAGGGTGGTAGAGTCATACTTCGCTGGCGTCATCTGGCAGGCCACGAACTGGCGCCAGATCAGCTGGTAGAGCTTCTGCGCGTCCGCTTCCATGTCCTTCAGCTGCTCCGCCTGCACCTGTACATCCGATGGGCGGATCGCCTCGTGCGCTTCCTGGGAGTTCTCTTTGCTGCTGTAGGTGTTCGCCTCTTTCGGCAGGTACTGGTCGCCGAACTCGCTGCCGATGTAGCCGCGCACCATCTCCACCGCATCCTTGCTCAGGTTGGTGGAGTCAGTACGCATATAGGTGATGTGGCCGGCCTCATACAGGCGCTGCGCCATCATCATGGTCTTCTTCACGCCAAAGCTCAGGCGGGTACTGGCGGCCTGTTGCAGCGTGGAGGTAATGAAAGGCGCGCTCGGGCGGCTGCTGGTCGGTTTGTCTTCGCGGTCGCGCACCGTGTAGCGCGCCTTCTCCAGCAGCGCGACGGCGGCGTGGGTCTGCTCGCGGTTGACCGGCTTGAACGGTTTTTCATGGAGGTGGGTCACCTCCATCATCAGCTGGGCGTCGCCATTATTCAGCTGGGCGTGCAGCTCCCAGTACTCCTCTGGCACAAACGCCTTGATTTCGCGCTCGCGCTCCACCACCAACCGCACCGCCACGGACTGCACCCGGCCTGCTGACAGGCCGCGGGCGATCTTCTTCCACAGCAGCGGCGAGACCATGTAACCCACCACGCGGTCCATAAAGCGGCGCGCCTGTTGGGCATTCACACGGTCGATATTCAGTTCGCCCGGCTGGTTGAACGCCTGTTGGATGGCGTTTTTGGTGATCTCGTTGAACACCACGCGGCTGAAACGCTTGTCATCGCCGCCGATCACTTCCCGCAGGTGCCAGGCGATGGCTTCCCCTTCGCGGTCAAGGTCGGTCGCGAGATAGATGTGGTCAGCGTTCTCCGCCAGGGATTTCAGCTCCGACACCACCTTCTCTTTGCCCGGCAGGATCTCATATTGCGCCTGCCAGCCGTGATAAGGGTCGACGCCCATGCGGTTGACCAGCGCTGCTTTCTCATCCTTTTTTACTTTTTTCTTGGCTTTTTCTTCGGAAGATTCTGCATTTTTTTTCGCGGCCGAACCGCTGGTGGGCAAATCGCGGATATGACCGACGCTGGACTTCACCACGTAGTCATTGCCCAAATATTTATTAATCGTTTTGGCTTTTGCCGGGGACTCAACTATTACGAGAGCTTTTCCCATATTTACCTTTACCTAAATTAATTCTTCCGAAAAAGAAGTTTTTTATCCCGTTATGCCGCAGCAATCTGCATCCTTTTTTTATATTGCGACAGTGAGGCTGGAGATCAAGACGTTTTTTATCATTGTCCCTCTGACTGCTCATCACTGCCGCAATCGGCCCAGCTTTGCCCTCAGGCTCTGCCGCGCCGTCGCTGGCCGCCTGCTCCCTGGCCGGGGGTCAGTGCCAACAAAGGGCTGAGCGTAAAGTAAATCTTCCACCTGCCGGCGCGAAAGCCCACACTCTACCTGATAAAAAACGCCACGCAACCTAATTAGCATGGATTACGCATTTTCGCCAATCCCCGATTTCGCGACTGATAACCCCATCAGGTTTGCGGGTTTTGGCCGCCAGCATTAGACTGGACGCACATAATCAGCTGTGGAGTCATCAGGATGAACAAAAATAGAACGGCGATTTCCAAACAGCGTTTGCTGGAGGAGGCCAATATTATAATCAGGGCACATGAAGATTATTTGCACGGCATGGTAGCCACCGACGTCAGGCAAAAGGGGGATATACTGGTATTCAGCGGGGAGTTTTTCCTTGATGCTCAGGGGTTGCCAACGGCGAAAAGCACGGCGGTATTTAATATGTTTAAATACCTGGCGACCTATTTCTCTGATAAATATTTTTTAGAGAATTAATCATCATGAAAAAAGGGGCTAACGCCCCTTTTTTCTTCCTTATAACATCGGTTTTTCACCACGCTGCCACCAGCGCAACATCAGCCGGTCAAGGCTCTCGGCGGCGCTGCCCGTGAAGCGATCCATCATCCGCTTGCGGCGGCGGAAACGCACACTGATCACCTCATGGTTCTCCATCTCGGCAATCAGCAGATCGTCACTGGTGCCGATGGCGTCCACCAGCCCCTTTTCACGCGCCTGCAGGCCAAACCAGTGCTCGCCGGTTGCCACGCTGTCAATGTCCAGTGACGGGCGCTGCTGCTTGACGAAGGTTTTGAACAGCTGGTGGGTTTCGTCGAGATCCTCGCGGAACTTCTCACGTCCCTGCTCAGTATTCTCACCAAACAGCGTCAATGTACGCTTGAACTGCCCAGCGGTGTGCAGCTCCACATCAATATCATTTTTCTTCAACAGACGGTTAAAGTTGGGGATCTGTGCAACTACGCCAATCGAGCCGACGATGGCAAACGGCGCGGCGATGATGCGATCCGCCACGCAAGCCATCATGTAGCCGCCGCTGGCCGCCACTTTGTCCACCGCCACCGTCAGGCGGATGCCCGCCTGTCGCAGGCGCGTCAGTTGGGAGGAGGCAAGGCCGTAGCCGTGCACTACCCCGCCGGGGCTTTCCAGTCGCAACAGCACCTCATCCTGTGGTGTGGCTACCGCCAGCACGGCGGTGATCTCCTCACGCAGCGACGCCACCTCATGGGCATCGATGCTGCCCTTGAAATCAAGCACATAAAGGCAGGGCTTGCCGCTGTTGACGCCCTGTTTGGCGTTCAGTTTGGCCTGTTTGGCCTCGGCCTTGCGGCTCTTTTTCAGCACCTTGTCCTGCGCCTTGCCCGCCGCCTCGTCCAGACGCGATGAACGCATCTCCTGCTGCATCTCCCGGTACTGTTTGGAGAGATCCGTCAGGTGCAACTCGCCCGGACGCTGCGCCTTGCGCGCCTTCAGGCTGAACACCAGTACCACCAGCGCACCGATTGCCACCACCAGCGTGACGACTTTGGCCAGAAACAGCCCATACAGAGAGAATAACTCCACGAATTTCCGCCTTTTTCTGTCAGTTAACATCTACAAGTTATCTTAGCCATTTCCCACCGCGCCGTCTTGCCTGATGCGCAAAGCGCCACAACGTTGCGCGGTTTTGTTACAAAACCAGAGGAAATGATGGTTATTCATTGAAATGTCGATCCATTTGAGGCATATACGTTCAATATTCTTCACACCCACGATTTCGCACCAGGGTGGCGAGCAGGTTGAGCCGGGCTCCCGCCGCCATCCTGGCATTTTGTGACCGGCCCACGCCGCCGGCACCCCAGCCACGCGAGAGGACTTCCCCATGCACTACCATCCGAAAAGCAACCTATTGGACAACCGTATCATTCTGGTGACCGGTGCCGGCGACGGCATTGGCCGCGAGGCCGCCCTGACCTACGCCCGCTTCGGCGCGCGCGTGATCCTGCTGGGCCGTACCGAGGAGAAGCTGCTGGCGGTGCAACAGCGCATCGCGCAGGCCGGGCTGAAACCGGCGCAGGTGATCACGCTGGATCTGTTGACCGCCACGCCGGCGCAGTGCCAGGCCGTGGCCGACACGCTGGCGCAGCAGGTGCCGCGTCTGGATGGCGTGCTGCACAACGCTGGCCTGTTGGGCGAGATCGCGCCCATGGCGCAGCAGGACAGCGACCTGTGGCAACAGGTGATGCAGGTCAACGTCAACGCCACCTTTATCCTCACGCAGGCGCTGCTGCCGCTGCTGCTGAAGTCCAGCGGCGGCTCGCTGGTGTTCACCAGCTCCAGCGTCGGCCGCGAGGGGCGCGCGGGCTGGGGAGCCTACTCGGTCTCCAAATTTGCCACCGAGGGGATGATGCAAGTATTGGCGGAGGAGTACAAACATTCCACCCTGCGCGTCAACTGCATCAATCCCGGCGGCACCCGCACCGCGATGCGCGCCTCTGCCTTCCCGCAGGAGGATGCCAACAAGCTGAAGACGCCCGCTGACATCATGCCGCTCTACCTCTATTTGATGGGCGATGACAGCCGCCGCAAGACCGGCATCAGCTTTGACGCGCAACCGGGCCGCAAGCCCGGCCCGGCGGAGTAAGCCGAGATGAGCGACAGACACCAGCAACGCCAGCAAAAACTGAAAGAGCAGGTTGACGCCCGCATCGCCGCCGCCCAAGAGGTACGTGGCCTGCTGATGGTGTTCACCGGCAACGGCAAGGGCAAGACCACCGCCGCCTTCGGCACCGTGACGCGCGCGGTGGGCCACGGCCTGCGCGCCGGGGTGATCCAGTTCATCAAGGGGGAGTGGCCGAACGGCGAGCGCAACCTGCTGGAGCCGCATGGCGTCGAGTTCCAGGTGATGGCAACCGGCTTCACCTGGGAGACGCAGAACCGCGACACCGACACCGCCGCCTGCCAGTCGGTGTGGCAACATGGCAAGCGGATGCTGGCCGATGAGACGCTCGATCTGGTGCTGCTCGATGAGCTGACCTACATGGTGAGTTACGGCTACCTCGATCTGGCGGAGCTGATGGCGGCGCTGGCGGCGCGCCCGGCCCACCAGACGGTGATCATCACCGGGCGCGGCTGCCACCGCGACCTGCTGGAGCAGGCCGACACGGTCAGCGAAATGCGCCCGGTGAAACACGCCTTCGACGCCGGCATCATGGCGCAGAAGGGGATCGACTGGTAACTCAGAGGGCAATATTGCACTCCGCCAGCGTCGCCATCTCATTGTGCATGGCGCAGGCGGCGTCAATCAGATTGAAGGCCAGCGCCGCGCCGCTGCCCTCGCCCAGCCGCAGGGAGAGATCGAGGTAGGGTTGCAGCCGCAGGTGCGCCAGCGCAATCTGCGAGCCGCGCTCGGCGGAGGTGTGGGAGGGGATCAGGTAGGCCCAGACGGCTGGCGCAATCTGGCAGGCGGCCAGTGCCGAAGCGTAGGAGAGGAAGCCATCCAGCACCACCGGAATGCCAGCCGCTGCCGCGCCTAACATCGCGCCGCTCATCGCCACCAGATCAAAGCCGCCGACCTTCGCCAACACCTCCAGCCCATCGTTCGCCTGTGGCCGGTTGATCGCCAGCGCCTGCTCAATCACCGCCACCTTGTGCCCCAGCTGCGCCGGCGGCAGGTTGGCGCCCAGCCCGGCCACCTGCTCCGGCGGCTGGCCAGTGATGGCGGCAATCACCGCCGCGGCCGGGGTGGTGTTGCCCATCCCCAGCTCACCCACGCCCAGCACCGTCAGACCCTGCGCTACCCGTTCGGCTACCCAGTTAGCGCCCCACAGCAGCAGCTGTTCCGCCTGCTCGCACGTCATTGCCGGGCCACGGGCGATGTTGCCGCTGCCCTCGCCCTGATGGCACGCCACCGCGCCCGGCACCGGGCCGCCAATGATGCCGGTGTCCACCAGCGTCACGGCTGCGCCAGCGATTTTCGCCATCGCGTTGACGCCCGCCACGCCGCGCAGGATATTGCCAGCCTGAATGGCGGTCACCACCTGTGGCGATGGGGTGATCCCCTCCTGCCAGACGCCGTGATCCGCGGCCATCACCACAATCTCTTTTTGCGGGAACTGCAACGGGCGACCGCTGCCCCGGATGCCCGCCAGCTGTACCGCCAGCGCCTCCAGCCGACCAAGGCTGCCGGGCGGCTTCACCAGCGCATCGAGCCGGATCTGGGCCTGCGCCATCGCCGCGCGGTCAGGTGGCGCGATGGCGTTAAGGATGTCGTTGACGGAATTCATGATTCACTCTCCATGTTGAAAGGCGGCGCGGACGCCGCCGGGGGAAATGCGGGGGGATGGCGCTCAGCGCCACATCAGGGCCAGCAGGAACACCACCTCAAACAGCTCGATGCCAGCGCCAAGGGTGTCGCCGGTCTGGCCGCCAATCTTCTCCTGTACCGCGCTGCGGAAGATCAGGCCAACAAACAGGGTGATCGCCACGGCCAGCAGGCTCATGACGCCGCAGACAAGGGCCACGCCCAGTGCGGTGATCAGCAGCGTGATCCAGAAACGGCGCGGGCAAATTTTGCCGATGTAGAGGTTGCCCAGCCCATCCTCACGGGCATAGTTCTGGCGGAACATCAGAATCGGCAGCAGACCGCGGCTAACCATCGGCGTGGCGAGCAGCACCGGCAACATGGCGTAGCCGCTGACGCCCATCTGGTAGAGGGCGGCGACGCGCATCAGCAGCGTCAGCAGCACCGCCGCCGCACCATAGGTGCCGATGCGGCTGTCACGCATGATCTCCAGCGCCCGCTCGCGGCGAGCATGGGCAAACAGCCCGTCGCAGCTGTCGGCCAGCCCATCGAGGTGGAACGCGCCGGTCACCAGCACATTGGTCACCACCGCCAGAATGGCCGCCATCAATGGCCCAAGCGCGCCCGCGGTCAGCATATAGACCACGGTGCAGCACATCCCCACCACCAGCCCCACCACCGGGAACCAGTAGACGCCACGCGGGTAGTCATGCACGCTCATGCGGTCACAGGCGTTGCTCGGCACCGGCAGGCGGGTCAAAAATTGTAAGGTTGCCAAAAAGATTTTCATGACGCGGATCTGTCCATCGATATAAGTCCCAGCTCTTTAAGTGATTGTCTTACTTGCCCGCCTGGCATTGCGCCTGGCTATTAATAGCACAGGTTTCTCCCTCCTATTACGGGCAGGCGTCTGAAACCTGGCCTGTTTTTATTCAGGGATGAATATATTACTGAAATAACGCCATTTTTATATAATTTCACGGCTAATTTTCAGAAAAATTCAATAAAAAACCGCAGCCTGGGCTGCGGTTTGGGGAAGGTCGAAGGGGTTTAGCCGCGCTTGCTGGGGGCGCTGCGACGGCCGGGGGAGACCTGGCTGTGGCGCTTCACGGCGCGGCGGATCTGGTTGGCCTTGACGCGGCGACGCTCCTTCTCTACCGGCAGCTTGCTGACGGTTTCCGGGTCCAGCTCCACCAGCTCGCGCAGGTAGTTGATCTCGGCCAGATCCAACTCTTTCCAGCCACCGCGCGGCAGCCCTTTCGGCAGCGGCAGGTCGCCATAGCGAACGCGGATCAGGCGGCTGACCTGCACGCCGACCGCTTCCCACAGGCGACGCACTTCACGGTTGCGCCCCTCGGTCAGGGTGACATTGTACCACTGGTTCAGGCCTTCGCCGCCCTGGAAGCTGATGGTGCGGAAGGCGGCCGGGCCATCTTCCAGCTGCACGCCACGGCTGAGCTGCTTGATCTTGTCATCATCAACCTGGCCGAAGACGCGCACCGCGTACTCGCGCTCCACTTCCCGGCTCGGGTGCATCAGGCGGTTGGCCAGTTCACCGTCGGTGGTGAACAGCAGCAGCCCGGAGGTGTTGACGTCCAGACGGCCTACAGCCACCCAGCGCGCGCCGCGCAGTTTCGGCAGGCGGTCAAACACGGTTGGGCGCCCTTCCGGGTCGCTGCGGGTGCACAGCTCGCCTTCTGGCTTGTAGTAGGCCAGCACGCGGCAGACAGCCTCGGCGGACTCTTTAATCGAGACCACGTGGCCATCCATGCGGATTTTCATGCCAGGATTCACATCGACCCGATCGCCCAGGGTGGCAATTTTGCCATCCACGCTGACGCGGCCGGCCTGGATCATGGTTTCGATTTCGCGGCGGGAACCATGACCGGCCCGCGCCAGAACTTTCTGTAATTTCTCGCTCATTGAGCAACCTCTGTTGTCGCCTTCACAGGCGTCAGATGGGCCGCCGGGGAAAACCCACGGCCCAGAAATGGGGGGTTATAAGCTATTATGAAGTAAATCAAACACTTATAAAAAGTTTAGCCGACCATTATACACAGTTAAGCCAGCTTTGTATTCCCTATTATAGTCGGGAGCGGAAGGGCGCGGCGCGCTAATAGCAGAGCAGCCAAATCAGCCCGATCCAGAACAGACCACAGCCGGCCAGTACGGCCAGCCATACCCGGCGGCGCAATCTGTGGTCTTCCTGTTCGGGGAGTGAGGTGCCCATGCGTTTGCCTGCAAAAAAAATAAGCACCAGCTTATTGGCAAAGCCCTTCGGCAGACAATCATTTGCCGCGCAGAATGCGGCCTGGCCATAGTTATGGCGCAAAAAGCGGAGCGAGGCCCGGCGCACTGGCCGGGCAACGCCTTAACGGAACGGCGCGGGGTCGCCAGCGCCCTCGCGGATCACCTCTGGCGTGGTGTCCGTGAGGTCAATCACCGTGGTCGGCTGCTGGCCGAGGAAACCGCCGTGGATCACCAGATCCACCTGCTTGCCCAACACCTCCTTGATCTCCTCCGGGTCAGATTCGGCGAAGTCATTGCCCGGCAGCATCAGGGTGGTGGACATCAGCGGCTCCTGCAACACATCCAGCAGCGCCAGCGCGATGGGGTTGGAGGGCACGCGCAGGCCGATGGTTTTGCGCTTCTCGCTCATCAGGCGGCGCGGCACCTCTTTGGTCGCCTTCAGGATGAAGGTGTAGTGGCCGGGGGTGTTGTTCTTGATCAGGCGGAAGGCGCTGTTGTCCACGTAGGCGTAGGTGGAGAGCTCGCTCAGGTCACGGCACACCAGCGTGAAGTTGTGGTTGCTGTCGAGCTGGCGGATGCGGCAGATGCGCTCCATCGCCCCCTTCTCTTCCAGGCGGCAGCCCAAGGCGTAGCCGGAGTCGGTTGGATAGACAATCACCCCGCCCTTGCGCAGCACGTCCACCGCCTGATTGATCAGGCGCAGTTGCGGGTTTTCAGGGTGAACATAAAAAAACTGGGTCATCAAATACCTCGTTATCGTTGATGGGTCCGTCAGGCGGCCGGCCAGTCACGCCAGACCGGCTCCACGCCGCCCGGCAGCCAGAGCTTGCGCCCCAGCTCAATCCACGGGCAGGGCTGGTGGAAGTCCGATCCCTGCGAGGCGAGCAGCTGGAACTGCTGGGCATAGGCGGCCAGTTGCGTGCGCTCGTTTGGCGCCTGCTGGCACTGGGCGACCTCCATCGCGTCGCCGCCGTGGGCAGCGAAGTAGGCCAGCAGGCGTTTCAGCCACTTGGCGGACAGATCATAGCGGCCAGGGTGGGCAACCACCGCCTGACCGCCGGATTGATGAATAACATCAATGGCCTGTTCTATTGTACACCACTGCGGCGGCACATAGCCGGTTTTCCCCTTGGCCAGGTACTTTTTGAACACCTGCGCCATGTTGTCCGCCTTGCCGGCCTCCACCAAAAAGCGCGCGAAGTGGCCGCGTGTCACCGCGCCGCCATTGGCGAAGCGCAAGGCCCCCTCCAGTGCGCCGGGGATGTGCGCCTTCTCCAGCCGGTGCGCCATCTCCTCCGCCCGCTGGTGGCGGTAGGTGAGCTGTTGCGCCAGCAGCGCCTGCATGGCCGGGTGCTGCGGATCGATGTTCAGGCCGACGATGTGGATCTCGTGGTTCTCCCACAGCGTAGAGATCTCCACGCCATTGACCAGCCGCAGCGGCAGTTGCTGCGCGGCGATCGCCTCGGCGGCGGCGGCCAGCCCCTCGACGCAGTCGTGGTCAGTGATCGCCAGTACCCCGACCCGCATCTCCACCGCGCGCGCCACCAGCGCGGCAGGCGTCAGCAGGCCGTCCGAGGCGGTGGTGTGGCTATGGAGATCGAACAGGGTAAAGGCGGGGGAAGTGGCGTCAGTCAACATGGTCATCCTGCAAAAAAGCGTGGTGCCCCGTGGGGCGGTGGCGGCACGTTACCCCAGAGTGGCAAGCAGATGCCAGCCCTATCGCATATTCATCACTTTTATCATTTCAAGCCATTGCATGTTAAATCATCTGGATGAGGGGTTGACATTGTGCCGCTGAACCATTTAACTAGTACACAAGTTCACAAACATGAGGCCCTGATAATGAAAACGATGCAGATGACCCGACTTGGTTGGTGGCGCTTCTCCCTTTGGCGGGCGGCGTAATCACGCATCTCTGTTATCAGAGTGTCGATTTGCAAAAGCCCGCACCCCGCGGGTTTTTTTGTGGCTTAAAACTAGGCAGGAACAATAAAAATGAACACACCTCGTCCCGATCTGGAGTTACTGAGCGTCAGCGGCCTCTACCGCAATGACCCGACCACCCTGTTCAACCAGCTGTGCGGCGCACGCCCGGCCACGCTGCTGCTGGAGTCCGCCGAGATCACCAGCAAAAAGAATTTAAAGAGCCTGCTGATCGTTGACAGCGCGCTGCGCATCACCGCGCTGGGTCGCGAGGTCTCCATTCAGGCGCTGACCGCCAACGGCGCGTCGCTGCTGCCGCTGTTGGATGCGGCGCTGCCACCAGAGGTGGCCGTGTGCGTCCGGCCAAACGGCCGCGAGCTGACCTTCCCGGCCATTGACCCGTTGCAGGATGAGGATGCCCGTCTGCAATCGCTGTCGGTATTTGACGCGCTGCGCCGCCTGCTGGCGCTGGTCAACAGCCCGATGGAGGAGCGCGAGGCGATGTTCCTCGGCGGCCTGTTTGCCTATGATCTGGTGGCCGGGTTTGAGGAGCTGCCGCCGCTGCGGGCCGACCAGCGCTGCCCGGACTACTGCTTCTATTTGGCCGAAACCCTGCTGGTGCTGGATCACCAGACGCGCGCCTGCCGCATTCAGGCCAGCCTGTTCACCCCCTCCGCCAGCGAGCGCCAACGGCTGCAACAGCGGCTGGAGCAGGTGCAGCATCAGGTGCAGCAACCGGCGCACGCTATCCCGCGCCCGGCGGTGCAGGACATGGCGCTGAGCTGCAACCAGAGCGACGAGGCGTTTGGCGCGGTGGTCAGCGGGTTGCAGGCGGCGATCCGCGAGGGGCAGATCTTCCAGGTGGTGCCGTCGCGCCGCTTCTCCCTGCCCTGCCCGTCACCGCTGGCCGCCTACCAGACCCTGAAGGAGAGCAACCCCAGCCCCTATATGTTCTTCATGCAGGACAACGACTTCCAGCTGTTCGGCGCTTCGCCGGAGAGCGCCCTGAAGTATGACGCCGAGAGCCGCCAGATTGAGATCTACCCGATTGCCGGCACCCGCCCGCGTGGCCGCCATGCCGATGGCTCGTTGGATCGCGATCTCGACAGCCGCATTGAGCTGGAGATGCGCACCGACCACAAAGAGCTGGCCGAGCACCTGATGCTGGTGGATCTGGCGCGCAACGACCTGGCGCGCATCTGCGAGCCGGGCAGCCGCTACGTCGCGGATTTGACCAAGGTGGATCGCTACTCCTTCGTGATGCATCTGGTGTCGCGGGTGGTGGGCACCCTGCGCCACGATCTGGATGTGCTGCACGCCTATCAGGCCTGCATGAACATGGGCACCCTGAGTGGCGCGCCGAAGGTGCGCGCCATGCAGCTGATTGCCGCCTCGGAGCAGAGCCGACGCGGCAGCTACGGCGGCGCGGTGGGCTACCTGACCGCCCACGGCGATCTCGACACCTGCATCGTCATCCGCTCCGCCTATGTCGAGGAGGGCATCGCCACCATTCAGGCCGGTGCTGGTGTGGTGCTGGACTCCGTGCCGCAGGCGGAAGCCGATGAGACCCGCAACAAAGCCCGCGCCGTGCTGCGCGCCATTGCTACCGCACATCACGCCCGGGAGGTGTTCTGATGGCTGATATCCTGCTGCTCGATAACGTTGACTCCTTTACCTACAACCTGGTGGATCAACTGCGCACCTTCGGCCACCGGGTGGTGATCTACCGCAACCACATCCCGGCCGACACCATCATCGATAAGCTAAAAGAGATGGAGCAGCCGATCCTGATGCTGTCACCCGGCCCCGGCGCGCCCTCTGAGGCGGGCTGTATGCCACAGCTGTTGCAGCGCCTGCGCGGCCAGCTGCCGATTATCGGCATCTGCCTCGGCCATCAGGCGATTGTTGAGGCCTATGGCGGCCACGTCGGGCAGGCTGGCGAGATTTTGCATGGCAAGGCGTCGCTGGTGGAGCACGATGGCGAGGCGATGTTCGCCGCCCTGCCAAACCCGCTGCCGGTGGCGCGCTACCACTCGCTGGTGGGCAGCGCCATCCCGCAGGGGTTGCAGGTCAACGCCCGCTTCAATGGGATGGTGATGGCGGTGCGCCACGATGCCGACCGCGTCTGCGGTTTCCAGTTCCACCCTGAATCCATTTTAAGCTCACAGGGCGCGCGTCTGCTGGAGCAGACCCTGGCCTGGGCGTTGGCCTGAGACAAGGAGAGAGAGCCATGACTACCCTTACCCATGAGAGCAACGCCGCCATCCTTGAGCGCCTCTACCGCGCTGGCACCATGAGCCAGGCGGAGAGCCGCCAGCTGTTTGGCGCGATTATCCAAGGCGAACTGGCCCCGGAGCAGCTGGCGGCGGCGCTGATCAGCATGAAGGTGCGCGGCGAGCGGCCGGAGGAGATTGCCGGTGCCGCACAGGCGCTGCTGGCGGATGCCCAGCCCTTCCCGCGCCCGGACTACCTGTTTGCCGACATCGTTGGCACCGGCGGCGACGGCAGTAACAGCATCAACATCTCCACCGCCAGCGCCTTTGTGGCGGCAGCTTGCGGGGTGCGCGTCGCCAAGCATGGCAACCGCAGCGTCTCCAGCCGTTCCGGCTCCTCCGACCTGCTGGCGGCCTTTGGCATCCGCCTCGACCTGCCAGCGCAAGAGGCGCGTCAGGCGCTGGACGATCTGGGCGTCTGCTTCCTGTTCGCGCCGCAGTATCACACCGGGTTCCGCCACGCGATGCCGGTGCGCCAGCAGTTAAAGACCCGCACCCTGTTTAACGTGCTGGGGCCGCTGATCAACCCGGCACGGCCGCCGCTGGCGCTGATTGGCGTCTATAGCCCGGAACTGGTGCTGCCGATCGCCGAAACCCTGCGCACCCTCGGCTACCAGCGCGCGGCGGTGGTGCACGGCGGCGGCATGGATGAGGTGGCCATCCACGCGCCGACCCAGGTGGCGGAGCTGAATCAGGGCGAGATCAGCCACTATCAGCTCACTCCGGCCGACTTTGGCTTGCCGAGCTATCCGCTTGAGGCGTTGCGGGGTGGCGCGCCGGAAGAAAACCGTGACATTCTGGCACGCTTGTTACAAGGTAAAGGTGAACCCGCGCATGAGGCGGCGGTGGCCGCCAATGTCGCGTTGTTACTGAAGCTGTTTGGCCAGGAAGAGATTAAACAGAACGCGCAACAGGCGCTGGCGGTGATCCGCAGCGGCGACGCCTACCAGCGTGTCAGTGCATTGGCAGCAAGAGGATAAGTGAGTGATGCAGGAAACCGTGCTCCATCGGATCGTCCGTGACAAGGCAATTTGGGTTGCGGCCCGTCAGCAGCAACAGCCGCTGGCCGAGTTTGAACATCTGCTTGGCCCCAGCCAGCGCAGCTTCTACCACGCGCTTCAGGGCGCCCGCACCGCCTTCATTCTGGAGTGCAAAAAGGCATCGCCCTCCAAGGGGCTAATCCGCGAGGATTTCGACCCGGCACAGATCGCTGGCGTCTATAAGGAGTATGCCTCCGCCATCTCGGTGCTGACCGATGAGAAGTATTTTCAGGGCAGTTTTGACTTCCTGCCGCAGGTGAGCGCCGTGGCGACCCAGCCGGTGCTGTGCAAGGATTTCATTATTGATCCCTACCAGATCTATCTGGCGCGCCACTATCAGGCCGACGCCATCCTGCTGATGCTCTCGGTGCTGGATGATGAGCAGTACCGCCAGCTGGCGGAAGTGGCGCACAGCCTGAAGATGGGTGTGCTGACCGAGGTGATCAGCGAGGAGGAGGCGGCCCGCGCGGTGCGCCTCGGTGCCAAGGTGGTGGGCATCAACAACCGCGACCTGCGCGACCTGAGCATCGACCTTGACCGCACCCGCCGCCTCGCGCCGCTGCTGCCGCCGGGCGTGACGGTGATCAGCGAGTCCGGCATCAACACCTACGGCCAGGTACGCGCCCTGAGCCGCTTCGCCAACGGCTTCCTGATTGGCAGTGCGCTGATGGCCGAGGAGGATTTGGGTGCGGCGGTGCGCCGGGTGATGCTGGGTGAGAACAAGGTGTGCGGCCTGACCCGCGCGCAGGACGCCCAGACCGCGGCAGAGGCCGGGGCCGCCTATGGCGGGCTGATCTTCGCCGCCCGATCGCCTCGCTGCGTCAGCATTGCGCAGGCGCAACAGGTGATGGCGGGCGCGCCGCTGAAGTATGTCGGCGTGTTCAGCGACCAGCCGGTGGCCGAGGTGGCGGATGTTGCCGCCACGCTGGGGTTACACGCGGTGCAATTGCATGGCGCGGAGGATCAGGCTTACATCGATGCATTGCGTGAGGCACTGCCCGCCGCCTGCCGCCTCTGGAAGGCGCTTTCGGTACGCGACCACCTGCCCGCGCGCGATTTGCGCCACGTTGACCGCTATGTGCTGGACAACGGCGCGGGCGGCACCGGCCAGCGCTTCGACTGGGGCCTGCTGGCCGGGCAGCCGCTGGAGAATGTGCTGCTGGCCGGTGGCCTGAGCGCTGACAACTGCGTGCAGGCGGCCCAGTTGGGCTGCGCCGGGTTGGATTTCAACTCCGGCGTTGAGCAGGCACCAGGCATCAAGGATGCCGCGAAAGTGATGGCCGTATTCCAGACGTTGCGCGCCTACTGAGGCGCGCCGTTTTACCGTCTTTACCGACAGGACTGATAGCATGACTCTACTTAATCCCTACTTTGGCGAATTTGGCGGCATGTATGTGCCGCAAATCCTGGTGCCGGCGCTGAAACAGCTGGAAGAGGCCTTTGTCAGCGCCCAGCGCGACCCGGAGTTCCAGGCTGAGTTTATGGAACTGCTGAAAAACTACGCCGGTCGCCCCACCGCCCTGACCCTGTGCCGCAACCTGACCGCCGGCACCCGCACCAAGCTCTATCTGAAGCGCGAGGATCTGCTGCACGGCGGCGCGCACAAAACCAATCAGGTGCTCGGCCAAGCGCTGCTGGCGAAACGGATGGGCAAGACTGAGATCATCGCGGAGACCGGTGCCGGCCAGCATGGCGTGGCCTCTGCCCTCGCCTCCGCCCTGCTCGGCCTGAAGTGCCGCATTTATATGGGCGCGAAAGATATCGCGCGTCAGTCGCCGAACGTCTTCCGTATGCGGCTGATGGGCGCGGAGGTGATCCCGGTGCACAGCGGCTCCTCCACGCTGAAAGATGCCTGTAACGAGGCGCTGCGCGACTGGTCGGGCAGCTACGAGACCGCCCACTACATGCTCGGCACCGCCGCTGGCCCGCACCCCTACCCGACGCTGGTGCGTGAGTTCCAGCGCATGATTGGCGAAGAGACCAAGGCGCAGGTGCTGGAGCGCGAGGGCCGCCTGCCGGATGCGGTGCTGGCCTGTGTCGGCGGCGGCTCCAATGCCATCGGCATGTTCGCGGACTTCATCGAAGAGGAGTCGGTCGGCCTGATTGGCGTGGAGCCAGCCGGGCTGGGCATTGAGAGCGGCCAGCATGGCGCGCCGCTCAAACATGGCAAGGTAGGCATCTACTTTGGTATGAAAGCGCCGATGATGCAGACCGAAGATGGGCAGATTGAGGAGTCCTACTCCATCTCCGCCGGGCTGGATTTCCCCTCCGTCGGCCCGCAGCACGCCCACCTCAACAGCATTGGCCGTGCCGAGTATGTCTCGGTCACCGATGAGGAGGCGCTGGACGCCTTCAAGGCGCTCTGCCGCAGCGAGGGCATCATCCCGGCGCTGGAGTCCTCCCACGCGCTGGCCCATGCGCTGAAGATGATCAAGCAGGAGCCGGAAAAAGAGCAGCTTCTGGTGGTGAACCTGTCCGGCCGCGGTGACAAGGACATCTTCACCGTTCACGACATTTTGAAAACACGGGGAGAGATCTAATGGAACGCTATCAGCAACGTTTTACCGAGCTGGCAACCCGCAAGGAGGGGGCCTTCGTCCCGTTTGTTACCCTTGGCGACCCCAATCCGGAGCTCTCCCTGGCGATCGTGGATACGCTGGTGGAAGCCGGGGCGGATGCGCTGGAGCTGGGTATCCCCTTCTCCGATCCGCTGGCGGATGGCCCGACCATCCAGAATGCCACGCTGCGCGCCTTCGCCGCTGGCGTGACGCCCAACCGCTGTTTCGAGATGCTGGCAGCGATCCGCCAGAAGCACCCGACCCTGCCGATTGGCCTGCTGATGTACGCCAATTTGGTGTTCCACAAGGGCATCGATGCCTTCTACCAGCGCTGCGCCGAGGTGGGCGTCGACTCGGTGCTGGTGGCAGATGTGCCGCTGGAGGAGTCCGCGCCGTTCCGTACCGCCGCCCTGCGCCACCAGATCGCCCCGATCTTCATCTGCCCGCCCAACGCCGATGATGAACTGCTGCGCGAGGTGGCGACCCACGGCCGTGGCTACACCTACCTGCTGTCGCGCGCCGGGGTGACCGGCACCGAACAGCGCGCCCAGTTGCCGCTCGGCCACCTGATTGACAAGCTGGCGGAGTATCAGGCCGCGCCGCCGTTGCAGGGGTTTGGCATCTCTGAGCCTGCGCAGGTACGCGAGGCGCTGGCCGCCGGCGCGGCCGGGGCGATCTCTGGCTCGGCGATTGTGCGCATCATTGAGCGCCACCACACGCAGCCGGCGGAGATGCTCAGCCAGCTCGGCGCTTTTGTGCGTGAGATGAAGGCCGCCACCCGCCGCTAGTTCCCCCACGCCTTACCCTTTTGTGCGGTAAGGCGTTCTTTGTGCTGCTTATTTCTCCTGTCGATTTGTCGAATTGCCATCTATCTACCAGACTTATTAAACCTGCGCTGGCCGCAGCCGCTGGCCGTGGCGCTCGCCACCCTAAATTGACATGGAGAATGGATATGAAGTTATTTAAAGCCTTATCTGCAATGTGCATGGCGCTGATGGTGGCGCTGACCCTTTCGGCCTGCGCGCCGACCGCCAAATCCGAGGGCACCGGCGGCTATATTGATGACACCGTGGTGACCACCAAGGTGAAGTCTGCCCTGCTGGCGGATGACTCGCTGAAATCCCGTGAGATCAATGTAGAGACCTTCAAGGGCCGCGTACAGCTGAGCGGGTTTGTCAGCTCAGTGGCGGACGCCAACCATGCCGTCCAGGTGACGCGCCAGGTGACAGGCGTGAAGTCGGTTGAAAACGCAATGCAGATCAAGTAACTCGGCAACCGCATAAAAAAGGCGCACCCCGGTGCGCCTTTTTTGCCTCTGGCGATCAGAAGCGGTAGCCCGCCCCAAACATAAACACCCAAGGATCGATGCGCGTGTCGATGCTCTGGTGCTCACCGCCAGCATTGAAGCGTGCCTTGGTTTCAATGTTCATCCACCAGACCGACATATTCAGCAGCCAGTGCGCATTCAGGTTGTAGTCCAGCCCCGCCTGCCCCGCGATGCCCCAGGAGTCCTTCAGGCTGAGGTCGCTCAGTCCCGCTGAGGTGCCGGTGTCATTGAACTTCTCATCAAAGAAGGTGGTGTAGTTGACGCCCACGCCTAGATAGGGGCGCAATTTGTCCTGTTTGTCGCCGAAGTAGTACTGCGCCATCAGGGTTGGCGGCAGTTGCTTCACCTCGGCGATGGTGCCCGTGGATTGCAGGCCAATCTTATGCTTGAAGGGCGTCGCCGCCAGCAGCTCCACGCCAATGTTGTCGGTGACCAGATAGCTGAAGGTCAGCCCCAGCTGGGTATTGTTATCGATATTGAACGGGCCAAGCCCCAGCACATTGTCCGATCCCTCGGTCGGGCGCACCGTCGCTGTCCCGGCCCGGACGATAATGTCCCCGGCCTGATGCGCGGAGACCACCGTCGGCAGGGCCGCCGCGGCCAGCAGAATCCAAGACGCCTTCTTCATTTTCCACTCCTTTTGGCTCAAACACCTTCATGCGTAAATAGTTAATGTCATTGCATTTATATTTTGAATGCGTTCGCATCTTTACATTGATTTGACAAAGGTGTCATCCCGTCACGTTTTGCTGATTTCATTAAAAAACAATGAATTGATCCAGATCAAAAGTAAGTCACTTTTCTCGGGGCTTTTTTAGCTTAAAATTTCATTTGCGTAACGTGGGGGGCGTGGGTAAGTTGCTCACTCCCTGTGGGTTTTGGTTCGAAGCCGTAAGGAGTCGGTGGGTAATCAAGATGAGCGAACATCTTAATCCTTGTGTCAGTTGTGGCGCCTGCTGCGCCCATTTCCGGGTCTCTTTCTATTGGGCTGAAGCGGAGGACGGTGGCGGGGTTGTGCCTGTCGATCGTACCGAGCCGCTGACCCCGTTTCTTCGTTGCATGCAAGGAACCAACAGTAAATCGCCGCGCTGCGTCGCGCTTGAGGGCGATATTGGACACGCTGTCTCCTGCTCCATCTATTTGAACCGGCCGACCCCGTGCCGGGAGTTTGACCAATCCGGTGAGAACGGCGTGCATAATGATGCCTGCGACCGGGCGCGGGCACGCTATGGCCTGCCGCCCCTGCCGGTCACTCTGCCGCCGGATGACGCCCTGACGCTGAACGCGGGGTGCCACACCGGTCCGTAACAGGTTACAATCAGCGGCTTACTGATTTGATTGTCGCCAAGGAGTTTTCATGCCCATCACGGCCAACACGTTGTACCGTGACAGTTTTAATTTTATGCGCAACCAGCTTGCCAGCATCCTGTTGCTGGCGCTGCTGACTGCCTTTATTTCTGTCTTGCTGAATCAGGCCTTTACCCCTGACAGCGGCCAGCTTGCCATTCTGGCCAATGCAGAGAGTGACCTGACCTCAACGGCCGGCATGGGGTTGCAGGAGATTATCCAGCAGATGTCCCCGGAGCAGCAGATGGTGTTGCTGAAAGTCTCTGCCGCGGCGACCTTCTCCGCGCTGGTGGGCAATGTGCTGTTGGCCGGCGGGATGCTGACGCTGATCCGCATGGTGTCTGAGCGGCAGCCGACCAGCGTGCTGCGTGCGCTGGGAACCTCCGCGCCGATCCTGCCGCGCTTGTTGCTGCTGATGTTTATCTGCACGCTGCTGATCCAGCTCGGCTTGATGCTGTTTATCCTGCCGGGCGTGCTGATTGCCATTGCCGTGTCGCTGGCGCCGGTGATGGTGGCGAGCGAGCGGATGGGCGTGGTGGCGGCAATCCGCCAGAGCGCCCGCCTCGCCTACGCTAACGTGAAGTTGGTGGTGCCGGCGATGATGCTCTGGCTGGCGGCCAAACTGCTGCTGCTGTTTTTGATCAGCCAGCTGACGGCGCTGACGCCAACCGTCGCCACCGTGGTAATGACGGCGCTGAGCAACCTCATCTCCGCCATGCTGTTGATCTATCTCTACCGTCTCTACATGCTGTTGCGTGCCTAAGCGCACTGCCCCAAAGGGCGCCTGCGGGCGCCCTTTGCCTTTCTGGCCGCCACCTTGTATAAAATACGCGCACTGCCGCCCTGACTGGCGGATAATGCACGGTGCCCCGAGATACACAGCCCCCATTGAATCCGGTATAGTCGGACGATGGATCGCTACTGGAATGAATTATGAAGCAGTTTCTTGATTTTCTGCCCCTGATTGTCTTTTTTGCCTTTTACAAGCTTTATGACATCTACATCGCCTCTGGCGCGCTGATCGCCGCCACGGCGCTGGCGCTGGTCTTTACCTGGGTAAAGTACCGCAAGGTGGAGAAGATGACCCTAATCACGTTCGTCATGGTGGCGGTGTTTGGCACCCTGACGCTGGTGTTCCATGATGACCTGTTTATCAAATGGAAAGTGACAGTGATCTACGTGCTGTTTGCCGCGGCGCTGCTGGTCAGCCAGCTGGTGCTGAAGAAGCCGTTGATCCAGCGGATGCTGGGCAAGGAGCTGACGCTGCCCGATCACGCCTGGGGCCGCCTGAACCTGGCCTGGGCGCTGTTTTTCCTGGTGTGCGGTCTGGCCAATATTTATGTCGCCTTCTGGCTGCCGCAAAACGTCTGGGTCAACTTCAAGGTCTTCGGCCTGACCGCCCTGACGCTGGTGTTTACCCTGTTCAGCGGCATCTATATCTACCGCCACATGCCGGAAGAGCAAAAAAGCCTGAAGGGCAAAAAAATAACTCCCCTCCCGGCTGCGGCCGGGACATTCTTTTTTATTGTGAAGCAAGAGCATGAGTGAAAAACAGAGTTTACCCAACGGCGAGCTGGTGCTGCGTACGCTGGCGATGCCGGCGGATACCAATGCCAATGGCGATATCTTTGGCGGCTGGCTAATGGCGCAGATGGATATGGGCGGCGCAATCCAGGCCAAGGAGATTGCCGAGGGCCGCGTGGTGACCGTGCGGGTGGATGGCATGACCTTCCTGAAGCCGGTCGCGGTGGGCGACGTGGTGTGCTGCTACGCGCGCTGCGTACGCACCGGCCGTAGCTCCATGACTATCCACGTCGAAGTGTGGGTGAAGAAGGTCTCTTCTGAGCCGCTCGGCCAGCGCTACCGCGCGACGGAGGCGGTGTTCACCTATGTGGCGGTGGACGATCAGGGCAAGTCACGCGCCCTGCCTGCCGGGAAAGGCAACTTCAGTCTGGACGAGGCGTAACTCCCCTCGCAAACAAAAAAGCCACGGCACAGGCCGTGGCTTTTTTATGGCGGGTTTACTGGATGCTGCTGCCACCATTGATCTTGAACACAATGGTTACCACCAGATCTTTGCCGGCCTTGTCATAGCGCCATTTGCGCATCGCCTGCTTCACCTCGCGCTCAAACATGTTGCGCGGCTCAGCGGAGAGCACCCGCACATTGCTGACGCTGCCATCGCCTTCAACATCAAATTGCACCTTAACACGCCCCTCAAGGCGCAGGGCAAAGGCGCGCTGCGGATAGAGCGGCTGGCTGCGCTGCAACGGGCGCGGCCCCTGCGACACCGTCGGCTGGGCCGCCGCGGCTGGCGCTGGCTGGGAGGTGGTCGCGGTTTTTTCCGTCTGCTCAAATGGCGACGGCGCAGGCTCCACCTCACGTTTCACCGGCTTCGCCACCTCTTTCGGCTTCGGCTTCGGTTTGGGTTTCTCTACCTTCTTCTCCACCGGCTTGGGCTTGGGCTTCTCAATGGTGATGGCCTTGGGCGGCGGTGGCGGCTCGGGTTCCGGCTCAGGCTGCACCTCCGGCTCCGGTGGCGTCGGCTCTGGCTCGGCCTGCGGCGGTGCTTCTACCGGCTTGGGTGGCGCGAAATCGGCCGGGTTGACCATGGTGACGCTGATCGGCGTCTCCTGTTGGGGCGGCAGGGTGATCTCCCGGTTGAATGAGGCATAGAGCAAACCGCCCACTACCGCGGCGTGCAGCCCAACAGAGAGCACGACTGGCAGTGAGATCCTGCGATGAAATGTGAAGGTTGTTAGCGGCATAATGTTTCTTTTTCCTCTGGAGCCGCAAGTTTAAATGCAAATAGCAATCATATTCAATAAGCTTGAGGCAACTCTCGCGCTTTGATTGATCTGAAAACGGCGGGCGGCCATTTTTTCAGCAATCCCACCCCCCTTTCCGTCAGCCCATCGGATCGGCTATGGTAGAGGCCCATTCAGCCCACTGATATAAAAGGTGAAGTATGCTCTATCTGTTCTACTGTGAGGATTACCCCGATACCCTGGCGAAACGTCAGGCGGAGCGCCCGGCGCACCTGGCCCGTTTGCAGGCGCTGCATGACGCGGGGCGTCTGGTGGTGGCTGGCCCACACCCGGCCATCGACAGCAATGAGCCGGGCGACGCCGGGTTCAGCGGCTCGACCATCATTGCGGAGTTTGACTCACTGGCCGAGGCGCAAGCCTGGGCAGATGCCGAGCCATACCTGGCGGCAGGCATCTATCGCTCCGTGGTGGTGAAACCCTTCCGCCGCACCTTCTAAGCGGCCGATAGCAAAACAGTCCCGTCAGGGACTGTTTTGGCATTTACCATTGGTACACCGCGTTGAGCGCCAGGCGCCGCAGTTGATGATGGTTGACCTGGCGGATGCGGTAGATGTGCCGGTAACGGCGTGATTGGGCTTCCAGCCAGCGGCTACGGCGACGCTGTTGTTGACGGTGCATACGCCAGCGGGCAACTTCATTTCTGCTGCGTTTCATGGAAAAGACTCTCAAACTTTGGGTGGCACGGGCATTATAGGCATTTCAATGTGTGATCCAAGTCTAAAAAGTGCCGCTGCCCGCGGTTAAATCCCCTGCATTAACAAGGCTATTCCCTGCCAGACCGCGCCTGCCCTGATGCTCACGCCGTCGGCACTTTCAGGTCTGATCAGTGGATGGATTAAGTAAGACAAAAGGTTTCCCCTTTTCTTAACTCTGCGTAAACTCACTGAAATGGTTTGCGAACAGGAATGTCGCTCGTATGACAACATTTTACACCGTGATCAGTTGGCTAATGGTCTTCGGCTATTGGCTGCTGATCGCCGGGATCACCCTGCGTATCCTGATGAAACGCCGGGCCGTCCCTTCTGCCATGGCCTGGCTATTGATTATCTATATCTTGCCACTGGTGGGCATTGTCGCCTATCTCTCGTTTGGTGAACTGCATTTGGGGAAGCGCCGCGCCGAGCGGGCCAAGGCGATGTGGCCTGCCACCGCGCGCTGGCTGAATGAGCTAAAGCACTCCAAGGATATTTTTGCCAGCGAAAACAGCGAGGTCGCCCTGCCGCTGTTCCAGCTCTGCGAACGCCGCCAGGGGGTGCCGGGCGTCAAGGGCAACCAACTCCAGCTGCTGACCACCTGCGATGACACCCTGAAGGCGCTGATCCGTGACATTGAACTGGCGCGTCACAACATTGAGATGGTGTTCTACATCTGGCAGCCAGGCGGGCTGGTGGATCAGGTGGCGGAGTCACTGATGGCGGCGGCGCGGCGCGGCATCCACTGCCGGTTGATGCTCGACTCCGCTGGCAGTTTGCCGTTCTTCCGCAGCCCCTACCCGGCCATGATGCGCAACGCTGGCATTGAGGTGGTCGAGGCGCTGAAGGTGAACCTGTTCCGCGTCTTCCTGCGCCGGATGGATCTGCGCCAGCACCGCAAGGTGGTGCTGATTGATAACTACGTGGCCTACACCGGCAGCATGAACATGGTCGATCCGCGCTACTTCAAGCAGGATGCCGGCGTCGGCCAGTGGGTGGATCTGATGGCGCGCATGGAGGGGCCGGTGGCGACCACCATGGGCATCGTCTACTCCTGCGACTGGGAGATTGAGACCGGCAAGCGCATCTTGCCGCCGGAGCCGGAAAGCTCGGTGATGCCCTTTGAACAGGAGAGCGGCCATACCATCCAGGTGATCGCCTCTGGCCCCGGCTTCCCGGAGGAGATGATTCATCAGGCGTTGCTGACGGCCGCCTACTCCGCCCGCGAGCAGCTGATCATGACCACCCCCTACTTCGTGCCAAGCGATGACCTGCTGCACGCCATCTGTACCGCGGCGCAGCGCGGGGTGGAGGTCAGCATCATCATGCCGCGCAAGAATGATTCGATGCTGGTGGATTGGGCCAGCCGCGCCTTCTTCAATGAGCTATTGGAGGCCGGGGTCAACATCTACCAGTTTGAGGGCGGCCTACTGCACACCAAGAGCGTGCTGGTAGATGGGCAATTGAGTCTGGTGGGAACCGTCAACCTCGATATGCGCAGCCTGTGGCTGAATTTCGAGATCACGCTGGTGATTGATGATGATGGGTTTGGTGCCGATTTGGCGCGGGTGCAAGAGGACTATATCGCCCGCTCCACGCTGCTCAACGCAAAAAAGTGGCTCAATCGACCATTCTGGCACCGGATCGTCGAGCGGCTGTTTTACTTTTTCAGCCCGCTGCTGTAAAAAGCGAACCACGCCCTCAGGCCGCACCGCTATGGAATTGCGGCCTGGCAGTAAAGCGCGCCACGGCGCATGCTATGCTGACTGCATACCCCCTTGCTAACAGGATTGTATATGGATCTGAATAATCGCCTGACTGAAGATGAGACGCTTGAGCAGGCTTATGACATTTTTCTCGAACTGGCCGGCGACAACCTGGATCCTGCGGATATCCTGCTGTTTAACCTGCAATTTGAGGAGCGCGGTGGTGCGGAGCTGTATGACCCGTCCGAGGATTGGCACGAGCATGTTGATTATGACCTCAACCCGGACTTCTTCGCTGAAGTGGTAATTGGTTTGGCGGAAGCCGATGGGGAACCCATCAATGACGTGTTTGCCCGCGTCTTGATCTGCCGCGAAAAAGATCACAAGCTTTGTCACATTCTGTGGAAAGAGTGATCCCCTACTCCGCATGCCTGCATGCGGAGAGTCCTTGCGATTCTCCGCCATGCCCTCTTGCCTGACATTTGGCGGTGTGCCGCCGGTTGCTTATCTCTTTAACTTTTCCCCTCTGCCCTCATTATTCCTTTCCCCTTTTTGCCTTTACCAAGCCCTCATCTCTCTGCTAACGAATAGGCTGACGATGCATCTTGGGCTTTAAAAGTATGTTGTAACTATATGCGCTTTTTTTAGCCGCTGTCGCTCTTCCTGCGGATAGAAAAAACACCGCGCCGGAGCGCGGTGTCAGGGGATTACAGCGGGTCGACTTTCAGGCAGGAGACCGCGTGGCGGAAACTGCCCTCCAGCAGCGGGCGGGTCTGGGCGCACTCTGGCCCGGCAATCGGGCAGCGGGTGCGGAACACGCAGCCTGACGGCGGGTTGATGGGCGATGGCAGATCGCCCTCCAGCAGCTGGATCGTCTTCTCCTTCTCCTTATCCGGGTCAGGAATGGGCACCGCTGACATCAGGGCGCGGGTGTAGGGGTGCTGCGGGTTGTGGTACACCTCATCGTAGGTGCCCAGCTCCACCGCATGGCCCAGATACATCACCAGCACCCGGTCGGAGATATGCTTCACCACCGCCAAATCGTGGGCGATAAAGATCAGCGATAGCCCCATCTCACGTTGCAACTGTTGCAACAGGTTCACCACCTGCGCCTGAATCGAGACGTCCAGCGCCGAGACCGGTTCGTCACAGATCACCAGCTTCGGCTCCAGAATCAGCGCGCGGGCGATGCCGATGCGCTGGCACTGGCCACCGGAGAACTCATGCGGATAGCGGTTGATCAGGTTTGGCAGCAGCCCCACCTTCATCATCATCGCCTTCACCCGCTCCTTGATCTCCTGACGCGGCATTTTCGGATGGTAGGTGCGCAGCGGCTCGGCAATGATCTCACCGATGGTCATGCGCGGGTTGAGCGAGGCCAGCGGGTCCTGGAAGATCATCTGGATGTCGCTGCGCGTTTCACGCCACTGGGCATCACTCATATTGAGCAGGTCTTTGCCCAGCCAGGCCACGCGCCCACTGGTTGCCTTCACCAGCCCAATGATGGCGCGGGCAAAGGTGGATTTGCCACAGCCTGACTCACCGACCACCCCAAGGGTTTCGCCCTCATACAGGCGCAGCGTGACGCCATCGACGGCCTTCAGCCGTTTTGGCGGCTGCCAGAACCACTGTTTGCCATCTTTGATGTCGAAGTGGACTTTCAGGTCGGCCACTTCGAGCAACACTTTTTTCTCTGCGGTGCTGTTCATACCAACTCCTCCAGCGGCTTATAGCAGGCGCGCAAACGGCCATGGCCAAAGTGTTCCAACGGCGGCGGGTTGGCGCAGATCTCCATCGCATAGGGGCAACGCGGCTGGAACGGGCACCCTTTCGGCAAGCGCAGCAGGTTTGGCGGGTTGCCAGGGATGGTCATCAACGCCTCCCCTTCCGCATCCAGACGCGGCACCGCGTTCAGCAGGCCGATAGAGTATGGATGGGTCGGCTGGTAGAACACCTCGCGCGCGCTGCCATACTCCATGGTACGGCCGGCGTACATCACCAGCACCTTGTCACAGATGCCCGCCACCACGCCCAGATCGTGGGTAATCATGATGATGGCGGTATTGAACTCACGCTTCAGCTCATTGAGCAGCGTCATGATCTGCGCCTGCACCGTCACATCCAGCGCGGTGGTCGGCTCATCGGCAATCAGCAGTTTGGGCTGGCAGAGCAGCGCCATCGCGATCATCACCCGCTGGCGCATACCGCCGGAAAACTCATGCGGGTACATGTTCATGCGCTTGCGCGCCTCGGGCATCTTCACCGCGTCGAGCATCCGCACCGAGGCCTCAAATGCCTCACTGCGGCCCATCTTTTTGTGCAGCTGCAACACTTCCATCAGCTGCGCGCCCACCCGCATATAAGGGTTGAGGGAGGTCATCGGATCCTGGAAGATCATGGAGATCTCCTCGGCCCGCAGCTTGTTCAGCTGGGCTTCCGGCAGGTTGAGGATTTCACGGCCATTCAAGGTGGCCGAGCCGCCCACGCGGCCATTGCCCGCCAGCAGCCCCATTAGCGCAAAGGCGGTCTGGGATTTGCCGGAGCCGGACTCACCGACGATGCCCAGCGTCTCACCGGCACGCAGCTCGAAATTGAGATCGTTGACGGCAGTGACGGCACCGTCCGGGGTCGTGAAGGTCACGCGCAGGTCGCGCACGCTCAACAGGCTGCCCGTTTCCGCTGACGCGGAACGGTGCAGGGAGGTAATGCTATCTAAGGTGCTCATGGCGCACTCCTTAACGATCTTTCGGGTCGAGGGCATCACGCAGGCCATCGCCGATAAAGTTAAAACAGAACAGAGTGACAACCAGGAAACCTGCCGGGAATAGCAGCAACCAGGGTGAAACTTCCATTGAGTTCGCGCCGTCGCTCAACAGCGCGCCCCAACTGCTCAACGGCTCCTGCGTGCCCAGCCCAAGGAAACTCAGGAAGGACTCAAACAGGATCATGCTTGGCACCAGCAGCGAGGCGTAGACCACCACCACCCCCAGCACGTTCGGCACGATATGGCGCAGGACGATGCTGCGGGTCGAGACCCCGCACACCAGCGCCGCCTCAATGAACTCCTTACGCTTCAGGCTGAGGGTCTGGCCACGCACGATACGTGCCATATCCAGCCACGAAACCATGCCGATGGCCACGAAGATCAGCAGGATATTCTGGCCAAAGAAGGTCACCAGCAGGATGACGAAAAACATGAACGGGAAGGAGTTAAGGATCTCCAGCAGGCGCATCATCGCCGAGTCGGTTTTGCCGCCGAGGTAGCCCGACAGCGAGCCATACAGGGTCCCCACTACCACCGCCACCAGCGCCGCCGCGACCCCCACCATCAGGGAGATGCGGCCGCCAATCGCCACTCGCACCAGCAGGTCGCGGCCAGAGGAGTCGGTGCCGAAGTAGTGGCCTGACGCCATGTCCGGCGCGGCGGACATCATGTTCCAGTCGGTATCTTCATAGGTAAACTGCGCCAGCATCGGCGCCAACGTCACGAACAGGGCAATCAGGCACAGCACCACCAGACTGGTGACGGCCGCGCGGTTGTGCATAAAGCGGCGGCGGGCATCCTGCCACAGGCTGCGCCCCTCGACATCCAGCTTCTCGCTGAACTGCTCCAGAGCCTCGCTGTTTCTTTTACTGACAATCATACAGGTGCTCCAGCATCAATAACGGATTTTGGGATCGATCACGGCATAGAGCACGTCAACGATCGCGTTGAACAGGATGGTCAGGCCGCCAACCAGAATGGTCAGGCTCAGCACCAGCGAGTAGTCACGGTTCAGGGCACCATTGACAAACAGCTGGCCAATGCCCGGCAGGCCATAGATGGTCTCGATCACCATTGAACCGGTGATGATGCCGACAAACGCTGGCCCCATATAGGAGATCACCGGCAGCATCGCGGGCTTCAGCGCATGGCGCAGGATGATGCGGCGCAGCGGTAACCCCTTGGCCCGCGCGGTGCGGATGAAGTTGGAGTGCAGCACCTCAATCATCGAGCCACGGGTGATGCGTGCAATGCTGGCAATGTAGGCCAGCGAGAGTGCCACCATCGGCAAGATAACGAACTTGGGCGCACCGCCGTTCCAGCCACCACCCGGCAGCCACTTCAGCGTGATGGCAAAGACCAGCACCAGCAGCGGCGCGACCACGAAGCTCGGGATCACCACCCCGGTCATCGCGAAGCCCATCACCGTATAGTCCCACTTGGTGTTCTGGTTGAGCGCGGCAATCACGCCGGCACTCACGCCCAGCACCATCGCCATCAGGAAGGCGGCCAGCCCCAGCTTGGCCGAGACCGGGAAGGAGGCGGCGACCAGATCGTTGACCGTATAGTCCTTATATTTGAACGACGGGCCAAAATCCCCTTTCGCCAGCTGCTCCAGGTAGTTGAAATATTGTTTATACATCGGATCATTGAGGTGGTATTTCGCCTCAATGTTCGCCATGACCTCGGGCGGAAGATTACGCTCGCCGGTAAAAGGGCTGCCAGGCGCAAGACGCATCATAAAGAACGAGATGGTAATCAGGATAAACAGCGTCGGAATGGCTTCCAGACAGCGGCGGAAAATAAACTTTAACATTGCCCGTACCTCGAAGCCGCAAATGCGGCTCTATCACAACAGCTCACAGTGTCTTTTCATTATCGTGGCAGGCAGGGGGCTTCCCCCCTGCCCTGATGGCATCAGTGCTTGATAATGTAGAGATCTTTGGAATAGACCGAGTCCTGCGGGTCCTTGCCGGTGTAACCCCCGACGTAAGGTTTCACCAGACGCGCGTTCACGTAGTAGTAGGCCGGTACAATCGCCGAGTCCTTGTCCAGTTGCGCTTCGGCTTTCTGGTAGAGATCGGCACGCTCGCTGTCGGTTTTCACCGTCACGGTATCGGCGATCAGCTTGTCAAAGGCCGGGCTCTTATAGTGGGCGGTGTTGTTGCTGCTGTCTGAGAGCATGGTGTTCAGGAACGAGGTCGGTTCGTTGTAGTCCGAGCACCAACCGGCGCGCGCCACGTCAAAGGTGCCCTGATGGCGGGTATCCAGGAAGGTTTTCCACTCCTGGTTCTCCAGCTTCACGTTTACGCCCAGGTTTTTCTTCCAGATGGAGGCCACGGCAATCGCCAGCTTCTTGTGCAGGTCAGAGGTGTTGTAGAGCAGGTCGAAGGTCAGCGGCTTGCCGGGACCATAGCCCGCTTCGGTCAGCAATTTTTTCGCCTCTTCGTTACGCTTCTCCTGCGTCCAGCCGAACCACTCCGGCGCGGTCAGCTTGCCCTCAGCGCCATCGGTGTACGGCGGGGTAAAGCCATAGGCTGGCAGGTCGCCCTGATTTTTCACCTTGTTGACGATGATGTCACGATCGAGGCCCAGCTTGAGCGCGGTACGCACACGCACGTCGTTGAATGGGGCCTTCTGGTTGTTGATCTCGTAGTAGTAGGTACAGAGGTAGGGGTCAACGTGCACCTCTTGCGGGATCTCTTTTTTCAGCTTCTGGAACAGCTCAATCGGCATATTGTTGTAAGTCATGTCGATCTCGCCGCTGCGGTAGCGGTTGACGTCGGTCACTTCCGAGGAGATCGGCAGGTAGGTCACCTGATTAAGGGTGGTGTGGGCGTTGTCCCAGTACTGCGGGTTGCGCTCCAGCACGATGCGCTCATTGACCGTCCAGTTTTTCAGCTTATAGGCGCCGTTGCTGACGTAGTTCTGCGGCTGCGTCCACTTCTCACCAAACTGTTCAACCACCTTCTTGTTGACCGGTTTCATGGAGGTGTGCGCCAGCATCTTCACCAGATAGGGCACCGGCTCCGTCAGGGTCACTTGCAGGGTGTGGTCATCCAGCGCCTTCACGCCCAAGGTGTCCGGGCTTTTTTTGCCGGTGATGATGTCATCAATGTTCTCGAAGTGGCCATATTGCAGGTAGCTCTCATAGGGCGAGGCGGTCTGCGGATCGGCCAGACGCTGCCAGCTGAACACGAAGTCGCTGGCGGTCACCGGGTCGCCGTTTGACCATTTGGCGTCTTTGCGCAGGTGGAATGTCCACACTTTAAAGTCTTGGTTATCCCAGCTCTCCGCCACGCCCGGCAGGATGCTGCCATCTTTTGGCGAGGTGTTGACCAGCCCTTCCAGCAGATCGCGGATGACGTTGGACTCCGGCACCCCTTCCACTTTATGTGGGTCAAGGGATTGCACTTCCGAGCCGTTGTTGCGCACTAGCTCCTGTTTGTCTGCCAACTGGACGCCCGCCGGAACTTCGGCTGCGACGGCGGCACCGGCCGTCAGGAGGCCGGAAGCCATCAGGATGGCCGCAGCCAGGCGTGTTTTTTTCGTGATGTTGGTCATGCTGTTTTGAACTCCCATTTTTATTATGAACTCACCGCTGAACGGCAAGATTGTTCCGCGAACGGAGTGTTGCGGCCCTCCTGCCGGAACGACGGCAGAACGGCGGATCTCTGTGCACCCTCACCTCTCTATAGCAGGTAATTCTGCTGATTAATGGGGCTGCCTCACATTGTCAGGGTTTGGTGCGGTAGTAGTTTTTCAGGTCAGTCAGATCCTGCGGATCCTGGCCGGTAAAGCCGCCCACCGTGGGTTTTACCAGCCGCGCACTGACCCGGTAATAGACCGGGATCAGCGCCGAATCCTGATCTAGCTGGGCCTCGGCCTGCTGGTAAAGAGCGCGGCGCGCGGCCTCATCCGGGGCGGCCAGCGTCTGCGCCATCAGGCGGTCAAAGGCCGCGCTGCGATAAAACAGGGTGTTGTTGCTGCTGGTCGAGACCGCCATGTTGAGGAAGGTGGACGGCTCATTGTAGTCGGCGCACCAGGTGGCGCGGGCAATGTCAAAGTTGCCCTGACGGCGCGTCTCCAGCATGGTTTTCCACTCCTGATTTTGCAGCGTGACCTGCGCGCCCAAATTTTTCGTCCACATGGAGGCGGCGGCGATCGCCTGCTGCTTGTTCTGGTCGGAAGTGTTGTAGAGCAGCGCGACCTTCAACGGATGGGCCGCATTGAAGCCTGCCTGCGCCAGCAGCTTGCGCCCCTCGGCGTAGCGCTGCTGCGGGCTCCAGGCGGCCCAGGCGGGGGCGGCAAAGTCCGCGCCAGCGGTATAGGGGGGCGTCAGGCCATAGGCCGGGATCTGCCCCTGCCCCATGATTTTGTCAGTGATGATCTGCCGGTCCAGTCCCAGCTTCAGCGCTGTCCTGACCCGCACATCATTCAGCGGCGGGCGCTGGTTGTTCAGCTCATAGTAGAAGGTGCAGAGCAGCGGGTTGATGTGCAGCTGATCGCCCAACTCCCGCTTTACCATGGGGAACAGCGTCGGCGGGATGGCACTGTTGGTGATGTCCGTATCGCCACTGCGATAGCGGTTAATGTCGCTCACTTCCGAGGAGATGGGCAGGAAAGTGGCCTGCTCAAGCACCGTGTGGGCGTTGTCCCAATAGGTGGGGCTGCGCACCAGATCAATGCGCTCGTTGACCACCCACCCCTTCAGGCGGTAGGCACCGTTACCGACATAGTGCTCCGGCTGCGTCCAGCGATCGCCAAATTTCTCTATCACCGACTGCTTGACGGGCTTCAGCGCGGTATTGGCCAGCAGCGTAACAAAATAGGGGACGGGTTCTGTCAGCGTGACCTGAAGGGTATGGTCATCCAGCGCCTTGACGCCCAGGGTGTCAGGCGTTTTTTTGCCTGCCAAAATGTCATCAATATTGGCAACCTTGCCAAATTGCAGGTAGCTGGCATAGGGCGAGGCGGTTTTTGGATCAACCAGACGCTGCCAACTATAGACAAAATCCTTGGCGGTGACCGGGGAACCATCACTCCATTGGCTATTTTGACGAAGATGGAACGTCCAGACCCGGTAACCGTTATTTTCCCAACTTTCTGCTACGCCGGGACGGAGTGCACCCTTGGCATCCGTCTCAACCAGCCCTTCCAGAAGATTTAGGATAATATTGGATTCCGGAACGCCCTCAATTTTATGCGGGTCCAGGGAGGAGACTTCAGAGCCGTTGTTAATCACGATGCTCTGCTCTTCTGCCAAGGCAGCACTGGCAGGAACATCGGCGGCAAACAGGCTTTGCGCGGTAAAACAGCTGGACAATGCCATGAAACATGCGAAACGTGCGGGTGTCACTTTTAATGATCCTACTGCCACTCTCCCCTCCCCATTGCATTCATCTACAGATAAGTAAGCATTAACAAGCAATTTCCAAGCCTGCTTTTTGACATGGCCGACTGAGTTCCCGCGACAGGGCGGTTTTGGAAATTAACAGAAGCAAAAAACGGGTGCCAATATATTTTACGGAAATGTTAAGCATTTCTCTTTTATAAGCTTGCCACTTTGGAAGAAACAGGCTTGCATCACTTGGCTCAATAAAATTGGCAGTAATATCAGCCAGTTAATTGATTCACAATTTACGTTAGCCCTGAAAAGTGGCGCTGTAACAAATTATTCAAAAACAAAGCGTTAACTTATGTCGCCGTCAAAGAATAAATCGCTATGCAGCTGCTGTTTAACACTAATAACATCTTGTCACACGTCCGACAAGTCCTTCAGAAAGATGTGATTAAATTAACATCATAGGTAAGTAGCGGGGAGAGACAGGGCAAGAGTAAAGCGGGGAAAATGTTTGAAAACAGTGAAGTGAACCGTTTTAGCACAACGACATCAATTTTATGCCACATTTTAGTGCGACTGCCGTTTAACACTGCGGATTCTGCACCAAATAATAGCATTTAATCTGGCGCGAATTATCTGATGCGCCCGACCGGGCGCATCAAAACAAGAGGAAACGACATTACAGCAGGCCGGGGAAAATGGTTTTGATACCGTTCACAATAAATTCAATGCCCAACGCCATCAGCAGCAGCCCCATGATGCGGGTAACGACGTTGATGCCCGTCTGGCCCAGCAGCCTAACCACTAGCGGCGCGGCGCGGAACAGCAGCCAGCAGCAGAAGGAGAAGAGCGCGATCGCCAGTGTCAGCCCCAGCAAATTTTGCCAGCTGTGGTAACGCGAACTCCAGACGATGGTGGAGCTGATGGCACCCGGCCCGGCCATCAGCGGCAGGGCCAGAGGCACCACACCAACGCTTTCACGAATGGCGCTCTCGGACTTCTCCTGCTTGTTCTGCTTATCTTCCCCCAGCTTGCCGCTGATCATCGACATGGCGATGGTGACCACCAGAATGCCACCCGCAATGCGGAACGAGTCAATCGAAATGCCGAACAGCCGCAAAATGGCGTCACCCAAAAACAGGGAGGTACAGAGGATAATGGCCACGGAGAGATTGGCGGTCAGGTTAGTTCTGTCTCTACCTGCGGCAGCCTGATAGCTGGTCATGCTGATAAATACCGGCAGGATGCCAATGGGGTTGACCAAGGCAAAAAGGCCGATAAAAAATTTAATGTATCCTGAGAAATCTAACAGTGTCTGGCTCATGCAGAGCTCCGCTAACAGGGCCATAGGGATGAAGTTTTGGAAGGCGCTAATGTAATAGAATCACCACCGGTAATCCATCAACTTTCCTAGCATTTAATATTGATGTTAACCTACATCAAGAAATAATTAACCAAGTTTGCGTGCCTATATATTTTTACAGTTGCTTCGCGATTAAAAATAAAAGCCGGCTCTTATGTTTGAGAAAATTTATCGTTTAATTCCCCGCTGAAAGGTGTCAGCTTGGAGATTTTTTGATCTAAATCAAAAAGAGCCACCCAGCAGGGGCGTAAAATCTTCACATACCCAACAACGGCAGGCCACTCGCTCTTGTCACACCAGGTTGCCACAGGCGCCGGCCCACTACACAGCCGCACTCTGACAAGCTCTTTCAGTAAATAAGCAATATTGCAGCCCCCCGATGGAACGGGATCCCAGGCCCAGCCGGCTAGGGTCGTGAGAGCTATACTTGCTGCGCTGACAGCTCATTTACTAAAAGAGTTTAACCTTATCAGGAGAGCATTATGGCTGTAACCAATGTCGCTGAATTGAACGCGCTCGTCGCCCGTGTCAAAGAAGCCCAGCGCGAGTATGCCAACTTTACTCAAGAGCAAGTCGACAAAATCTTCCGTGCCGCTGCCCTTGCGGCCGCTGATGCCCGCATCCCCCTGGCGAAGATGGCCGTTGCTGAGTCCGGCATGGGTATTGTGGAAGACAAAGTCATCAAAAACCACTTTGCCTCTGAATATATCTACAATGCTTACAAAGATGAAAAAACCTGTGGCGTTCTGTCAGAAGATGACACTTTCGGCACCATCACCATCGCAGAACCCATTGGCCTGATTTGTGGGATTGTCCCCACCACCAACCCCACCTCCACCGCTATCTTTAAGGCGCTGATTAGCCTAAAAACCCGTAACGGCATCATCTTCTCCCCACACCCACGCGCCAAAAACGCCACCAACAAAGCAGCCGACATCGTGCTGCAAGCGGCCATCGCGGCTGGCGCGCCTAAAGACATCATTGGCTGGATTGACGAGCCATCTGTTGAACTCTCCAACCAGCTGATGCACCACCCTGACCTGAACCTGATTCTGGCGACCGGTGGCCCAGGCATGGTGAAGGCGGCCTACAGCTCGGGTAAACCGGCTATCGGCGTGGGTGCCGGTAACACGCCAGTTGTTGTGGATGAGAGCGCTGACATCAAACGTGTGGTGGCCTCCATCCTGATGTCCAAGACCTTCGATAATGGCGTTATCTGTGCCTCCGAACAGTCAGTGATTGTGGTTGACGCCGTTTATGAAGCGGTGCGTGAGCGCTTTGCCACCCACGGCGGCTACCTGCTGCGCGGTCAGGAGCTGAAGGCAGTGCAGGATATTATCCTGAAAAATGGCGGCCTGAACGCGGCCATCGTTGGCCAGCCCGCGGCTAAAATCGCCGAAATGGCCGGCATCAAAGTGCCAGCGTCTACCAAAGTGCTGATTGGCGAAGTCTCTCTGGTGGATGAGTCTGAGCCGTTCGCCCATGAGAAGCTCTCCCCGACTCTGGCGATGTACCGGGCCAGCAACTTTGAAGACGCGGTCGTCAAAGCGGAGAAACTGGTGGCGATGGGCGGTATCGGCCACACCTCCTGCCTCTACACCGATCAGGACAACCAGCCAGAGCGCGTGAAGTACTTCGGCGACAAGATGAAGACCGCGCGTATCCTGATCAACACCCCGGCCTCCCAAGGGGGGATTGGTGACCTGTATAACTTCAAGCTGGCGCCTTCCCTAACACTGGGCTGCGGCTCCTGGGGCGGTAACTCCATCTCTGAAAACGTGGGTCCCAAACACCTGATCAACAAGAAAACGGTCGCGAAACGGGCAGAAAACATGCTGTGGCACAAACTTCCGAAATCCATCTATTTCCGTCGCGGTTCACTGCCGATTGCCCTGGAAGAAGTGGCGACCGATGGTGCCAAACGCGCCTTCATCGTGACCGACCGTTTCCTGTTCAACAACGGCTATGCCGACCAGGTGACCAGCGTGCTGAAAGGCCACGGCATTGAGACTGAAGTCTTCTTTGAAGTGGAAGCTGACCCGACCCTGAGTATCGTGCGCAAGGGCGCAGAGCTGATGAACTCGTTCAAACCGGACGTTATCATCGCGCTGGGTGGCGGTTCACCGATGGATGCGGCGAAGATCATGTGGGTAATGTATGAACACCCGGAAACCCACTTCGAGGAGCTGGCGCTGCGCTTTATGGACATCCGTAAACGCATCTACAAGTTCCCAAAAATGGGCGTGAAGGCGAAGATGGTTGCCATCACTACCACCTCTGGCACCGGCTCTGAAGTGACGCCGTTCGCCGTAGTGACGGATGATGCCACCGGCCAGAAATATCCGCTGGCAGACTATGCCCTGACCCCGGATATGGCGATTGTGGATGCCAACCTGGTGATGAACATGCCGAAATCTCTGTGCGCCTTTGGCGGCCTGGATGCGGTCACCCATGCGCTGGAAGCCTACGTCTCCGTGCTGGCGAATGAGTACTCAGACGGCCAGGCGCTGCAAGCGCTGAAACTGTTGAAAGAGAACCTGCCGCAGAGCTACCGCGATGGCGCGAAAAACCCGGTTGCCCGTGAGCGTGTGCACAACGCCGCCACCATCGCCGGTATCGCGTTTGCCAACGCCTTCCTTGGGGTGTGTCACTCCATCGCCCACAAACTGGGTTCTGAGTTCCACATTCCGCACGGTCTGGCGAACGCCATGCTGATCGCCAACGTCATTCGCTACAACGCCAATGACAACCCGACCAAGCAGACTGCGTTCAGCCAGTATGACCGTCCGCAAGCACGCCGTCGCTACGCAGAGATCGCTGACCATCTCGGCTTGAGCGCACCGGGCGACCGTACCGCGCAGAAGATCGAGAAGCTGCTTAACTGGCTGGATGAGATGAAGACCGAGCTGGGCATCCCAACCTCCATCCGTGAGGCGGGCGTGCAGGAAGCGGACTTCTTGGCGAAAGTGGATAAACTCTCTGAAGATGCCTTTGATGACCAGTGTACGGGTGCCAACCCGCGTTATCCGCTGATCTCTGAGCTGAAACAGATTCTGCTGGATACCTACTACGGCCGTAAATTTACCGAAGAGGAGCGCGGCGAAGAGGCAAAAGAGCCAGCGCTGGTCTCTGCAGGTAAAGCGGACAAGAAAGCCAAGAAATAAGCGCCAGCCTTGCGAGGCGCAACGCTAATAAAAAACCCGCCCACTGGGCGGGTTTTTTTATCGCTGCTAAAGAATTTACTATGGCGCGTCCTGAGACGGCTCGGCGCTGGCCAGCGCATCCTTATAGTGTCTACGGCACACTGACACGTAACGCTCATTGCCGCCAATCACCACCTGCTCGCCCGCCTGCATGGGTCGGCCATTCTGGTCGAGACGTAATACCCGGTTGGCTTTGCGGCCACAGTGGCAGATGGTTTTTAACTCCACCAGCTTATCCGCCCAGGCCAGCAAATATTGGCTGCCGATGAAAAGTTCACCCAAGAAATCAGTACGCAAGCCATAACACAATACCGGAATATCCAGGTCATCAACCACATTACACAATTGGTTAACCTGCTCTTTGGTAAGAAATTGGCTCTCATCCAGTAACACGCAATGTACGGGCTGCTGCACATGCTCCTGGTTAATCATCGCCAATAGATTGGTCTCTGCATTATAGAGTTGCGCTTGCGAAGATAGCCCAATACGTGAACTGACTTTGCCGACGCCAAAGCGCTGGTCAATTTCAGCAGTGAATACCAATGTCCGCATCCCTCGCTCCTGATAGTTATAGGAGGATTGCAGCAACGCCGTCGATTTACCGGCATTCATTGCGGAATAATAGAAATAGAGTTGAGCCATACGCCCTTGCGCTCCCTAACTGGCTTAGCAAAAAAATTGCCGCGAGTGTAGCACAGCCTCCCTGAGAGATCAGTGGCGATCGCCATTGCCCCTGTGGCAGCAGTAGCGTGAAGTAAATTACCACAGGCCCGCCCCTTTACACTTTTCTTACAAAATAGCGCCACGGCCCTGATGTGGTCAGCGATAAATGGCGTGAAATATATTTTGTTATAGTAAGCCATTTAGCGGTTGCCGATTCCTGGCAGGCTTTCTGCACTCTCTTTTGCTGTGCAATTCCCCGATGTTTACAGGCTCTTTTTTATAAAAATTTAATAATTTCACGAGTAAGAGTACCAGAAGTAACTATTGCCAGTTGCAGAAGTTAAGTCCGCCCTCTATTATTACGCCGAATACCCCATATCATAATTAGAGAGTAGGACAATGAGTGAATCCTTAAAAATTTTAAACAACATCCGTACTCTGCGGGCGCAGGCAAGAGAGTGTTCTCTTGAAACGCTGGAAGAGATGCTGGAAAAACTGGATGTTGTTGTTACCGAACGCCGGGAAGAAGAACAACATGCAGCGGCGGAAAATGAAGAGCGTTCCCGCAAATTGCAGCAATACCGCGAAATGTTAATTGCCGACGGTATTGATCCGAATGAGCTGATGCAAACCATGGCGGCATTGAAGCCTGCTGCGGGTAAAACCAAGCGTGCAGCCCGTCCGGCTAAATATCAGTATCAGGATGAGAACGGTGAAATGCGCACCTGGACCGGCCAGGGCCGTACTCCAGCGGTGATTAAAAAGGCAATGGATGAAGAAGGCAAATCATTGGATGATTTCCTGCTATAACGTTTTTTCTCGCTCTTTTTAAAATACTCCCGCTTGGGAGTATTTTTTTATACATTTTACTTACAAAATATAAACAAATAAGAGATAAAAAAAAGAGCGCCGAAGCGCCCTTTTTTGTTTGCCGATTGTTATTGCTGGTAAAATTCCCGATACCACGCAACAAACCGATTAATTCCCTCGTTAACACTGGTCTGCGGTTTGAAGCCAATTGCCTCATAGAGCGCCTGCGTATCCGCGCTAGTCTCCAGCACGTCACCCGGCTGCATTGGCAACAGGTTCTTCTTCGCCTCCATCCCCAGCGCCGCTTCCAACGCCTCGATATACTCCATCAACTTCACGGGTTGGCTATTGCCGATGTTGTAGACGCGATAAGGGGCAGAACTGGTCGCCGCCGACCCCTGCTCTACCGTCCAATTCGCATCTGTCTGGGGGATCACATCCTGCAACCGCACAATCGCTTCCGCGATGTCGTCGATGTAGGTGAAGTCACGGCGCATCTGGCCGTGGTTATAGACGTCGATCGCCTCACCGGCCAGCATGGCACGGGTGAACTTGAACAACGCCATATCCGGGCGGCCCCACGGGCCATACACGGTGAAGAAGCGCAGGCCGGTGGTGGGCAAGCCATAGAGATGCGAATAAGTATGGGACATCAGCTCATTCGCTTTCTTGGTGGCTGCATAGAGGGAGACCGGATGATCGACAGAATCATCGGTCGAGAAAGGCATTTTCTGGTTCAGGCCGTAGACCGAACTGGAGGAGGCGTAGAGCAGGTGCTCAACCTTATGGTGCCGGCACCCTTCCAGAATGTTCAGGTGCCCCACCAAATTGGCCTCGGCATAGGCATGGGGATTCTCGAGCGAGTAGCGCACCCCTGCCTGCGCAGCCAGGTGAATCACCCGCTGGAAGCGATGGGTAGCGAACAGATCCGCCATGCCCTGCCGATCGGCCAGGTCGCACTTGATAAACGTGAAACCTGGCTGCTCCAGTCTGGCCAGGCGCGCCAGCTTTAAATTAACGTCATAATAATCATTCAAATTATCGATCCCGACCACCTGATGGCCGGCGGCGAGCAACCGCTCGCTGACGTGATAACCAATAAAACCGGCGGCGCCTGTTACCAGAAATTTCATACCTACCTCTTAATCATGCACTTGCACCGAGGCGCCACGGCCGATGCCGTAGTAGGTGAAACCACGCTTGGCCAGACGCTCCGGATCGTAAAGGTTACGCCCATCAAAGATGATCGGCTGCTTCAGCGACGACTTGATCACATCAAAGTCAGGAGCGCGGAAGTTTTTCCATTCGGTACAAATTACCAGTGCATCAGCGCCTTGCAAAGCAGCTTCTTTGGTGCCCATCAATTTCAGTGCGTCAGTGTGGCCATAGATGCGCTGGGTTTCGTCCATCGCTTCCGGGTCGAACGCCTGAATTTTCGCGCCAGCGGCCCACAGGGTTTCCATCAGCACACGGCTGGAGGCTTCACGCATGTCATCCGTGTTCGGCTTGAAGGAGAGGCCCCACAGCGCGAAGGTTTTGCCTTCCAGGTTCTCGCCAAACTCACGTTTGATGAACTGGGTCAGCTTGTATTTCTGCTGGTAGTTGACCTGCTCTACCGCCTGCAGCAGTTTCGGCTGGTAGCCAATCTGCTCGGAGGTGCGGATCAGCGCCTGCACATCTTTCGGGAAGCAGGAGCCACCGTAGCCGCAGCCCGGATAGATGAAGTGATAGCCAATACGGGAGTCAGAACCGATGCCCTGACGCACTTTCTCAATGTCCGCGCCCAGGATCTCCGCCAGGTTGGCGATCTCGTTCATGAAGCTGATTTTGGTCGCCAGCATACAGTTGGCGGCATATTTGGTCAGCTCGGCACTGCGCACATCCATCATGATCATGCGATCGTGGTTGCGGTTGAACGGCTCGTACAGCTCGCGGATCGGCTCGATGACGTCCGGGTTGTCAGTACCGATAACGATACGTTCCGGGCGCATACAGTCTGCCACCGCCGCACCCTCTTTGAGGAACTCCGGGTTGGAGACCACGTCAAAGGCATACTCTTCGCCACGCTGGCGCAGGGTTTCTGCCATGACGGCACGCACTTTGTCCGCGGTGCCGACCGGCACAGTGGACTTGTCGATCACCACTTTGCGATCGGTCATGTGCTGGGCGATGGTACGCGCCACGGCCGTGACATACTTCAGGTCAGCGGAGCCATCTTCGTCTGGCGGGGTGCCGACGGCGATGAATTGCATGATGCCATGCGCCACGCCTTGGGCGGCGTCAGTGGTAAAGGTCAGGCGGCCCGCTTCATAGTTCTGTTGAACCAGCGGGGTCAGGCCCGGCTCATAAATGGGGATAATGCCCTTTTTCAGGTTCTCGACCTTGCGCTCATCCACATCTACACACAGGACATCGTGACCAACTTCAGCTAGGACGGCGGCTTGCACCAGGCCGACATAACCAATACCAAAAACTGTTACTTTCATAGGAAAATCCTAGTTTTTAAAATTGAAAAAAAAGAGGTATCAGGCGTGCTTGGCGGCCTGGGCTTCGTCCTGCTTGACGAACTCGGCCACCCACTCACTGAATGCTTTGCCCAAACCCTGGTGACGCATACCGTACTCGACGAACGCCTGCATGTAGCCCAGTTTGTTGCCACAGTCGTGGCTCACGCCCTGCAGGTGGAACGCTTCAACCGTCTCTTTGTCCATCAGCGTGGCGATGGCATCAGTCAGTTGAATTTCGTCCCCTGCGCCGGGTTGGGTCTTGGCCAGCAGAGGCCAGATTTCGGCGGAGAGCACATAACGGCCCACGACCGCCAGGTTAGAAGGTGCGGCATCCACTGCCGGTTTCTCAACCATGCCGACCATCGCGACGCTCTCACCGGCCGCCAGCGGCTGGCCCTGGCAGTCTGCCACGCCGTAGCTGGAGACCTCTTGCTCCGGCACCGGCTCAACCAGAATCTGGCTGTGGCCGCTCTCATCAAAGCGGGCCAGCATGGCGGCTAGGTTCTCTTTGCGCAGGTCAGCGCTGTACTCGTCCAGGATCACGTCCGGCAGCACCACGGCCACCGGCTCATCACCCACCAGCGGCTGAGCGCACAGGATAGCGTGGCCCAAGCCCTTCGCTTCGCCCTGGCGAATCTGCATGATGGTGACATGTTTCGGACAGATGGCCTGAACCTCTTCCAGCAGCTGGCGCTTGACGCGTTTTTCCAGCATCGCTTCCAGCTCAAAGCTGGTATCGAAATGGTTCTCAATGGAGTTTTTAGAGGAGTGGGTCACCAGGATAATCTCCTGGATGCCTGCGGCGATGCACTCATTGACCACATACTGGATCAGCGGTTTGTCTACCAGCGGCAGCATCTCTTTAGGAATCGCTTTTGTAGCAGGCAGCATTCGCGTCCCAAGCCCCGCCACAGGTATCACAGCCTTTTTTACTTTTCTATTTGGTGCAGACATTGACTATCTCTCTCTTGCCTCGTTCATTTAATGAACATTAGCGGGTTCACCCTAAATTAGCGGATTTGAGTATACCACCTTCATTCGGGCGCGCTTATTTCATCGTGAGGTTTGAGAAAAATTAAGAAAATTACCTAATAAGGAGGATCCGCATTATATTGAATAGGGTTAATTAATGAATAAAACCGGATGAAAAACCGCTGACCCCAGATTAATCTGAAGTCAGCATCAGGCGCAGACGCCCACCCGCGCCCCATACCTGGCACTGCCAAGCGGTACAACGCTGGGAAATTTGGTTCGAGTAGGTCGCGCCCAGTGTACCGAGTGGTACGCCATTACTGAGCTGAATCTGATTTTCACCCGTATTGACCGTGGCATGTAGACCTGCGGAGACTAATATTAAATTTTTATGTTCCGCATGATAATAACCCAGCAGCAGTGGGAATTGCCCCTCCAGGTGTGCCTGTTTTAATAGCTGATTCACCTGTTTTAAAATAGTGGACATTTGCGGCAAGCGCTGGCGTTGATTGGTTAAATGGTCACGCAGCAGCCCGTTGAATATGGCACGCAGCAATAATGCCGCCAATACCCCATTCTCCCCCGCTCGGGTGACATCCAGACAATAGAATGCCAGATCGTTGGGCGAGAGCGCGGCAATATCCAGCACCAGTCCTGGGTGCTCCGCCATAGTCAGCTGGCGATAGTTGATGCGGCAACGCGCCAACACCTGTTGCACCGGCGGTTGCAACTGCTTGAGCAGCTTGGCAGCTTGGGTTGGATCCTGGCACAGGGCCGACCAATCCTGAATCAGGTCGTTCCCCTCCATTGCCTGCGAGGTAAACATGTTGGGATAGAGCGACGCCAGCAACGCCTCGCGCAGCCGGTTGAGGTCGGTAAGCGGTTTCAGCAACACATCTTCCACCCCCAGACGCAACACTCTGGCGACATCGCTCATGTTGTCCGTCGCGGAGATCACCAGTACCGGGATCTTGTTGCCTTGCAGGCGCAGGTTCTCAACAAACTCGATGCCATCCATCTCAGGCATGGCCAAATCGCACAGGATCAGGTCAGGGACGATCTCCTCTACCGCAGATAATGCTTCCAGTCCATTCTCCGCCTCACTGGTGGTGGCCCCCAGTGTTTTTAGGTAGCCGACAAGCATTGAGCGAAAAACGGCTTGGTCTTCCACTATCAAGATATGTTTGCTTGTTAACGGTTTATCCATCTGGCCCCCTCACTGACTCCTCTCTAATAGTGGCCTAAAAAACGTTTTTTTTCCTGTCGGATGTAAAACCGGTGCACCAAACTGGTGAACCTGCCCCCGACATCCGGGCGCGTTAGCCCCGGTAAACGGGTGGCGCAAAGGTTAACCGGCGCACTCTTGACCACAATATATCGCTCGCGATCGTACCCAATGTTCCTGCCAAGGTAAACGCTTGCATACATCTGCCAGCAGACAAAAGCGCATAGCCCCCTCTCCCACATTGTCAGCCGGCAAGATTGTTAGGTAACATAGTCTCCCTGCCAGATTCAAGTGCGCTAATGCACCAACCAGTTGTTAAATCAGGAGTCATTGTGTCCGAGACTTGCCCTTGCGGAAGCGGTTCAGCTTACGCCCTGTGCTGCCAGCCCTACCATACGGGTGCCAAGCCAGCCCCGACCCCGGTGGCCCTGATGCGCTCACGCTATACTGCCTATGTGCTGGGCGATGTGGAGTATCTGCTGGCCAGTTGGCACCCGGCGTGCCAGGCGCAGCAGTGGCGCGACAGTCTGGTGCAGAGCGCGGCAGAGACGTGCTGGCTGGGGCTGCATATCCTGGAGGAGGCGCCCGGCGCGCAGCCTGACGAGGGGTATGGCGCAAAGGTTAACCGGCGCACTCTTGACCACAATATATCGCTCGCGATCGTACCCAATGTTCCTGCCAAGGTAAACGCTTGCATACATCTGCCAGCAGACAAAAGCGCATAGCCCCCCTCTCCCACATTGTCAGCCGGCAAGATTGTTAGGTAACATAGTCTCCCTGCCAGATTCAAGTGCGCTAATGCACCAACCAGTTGTTAAATCAGGAGTCATTGTGTCCGAGACTTGCCCTTGCGGAAGCGGTTCAGCTTACGCCCTGTGCTGCCAGCCCTACCATACGGGTGCCAAGCCAGCCCCGACCCCGGTGGCCCTGATGCGCTCACGCTATACTGCCTATGTGCTGGGCGATGTGGAGTATCTGCTGGCCAGTTGGCACCCGGCGTGCCAGGCGCAGCAGTGGCGCGACAGTCTGGTGCAGAGCGCGGCAGAGACGTGCTGGCTGGGGCTGCATATCCTGGAGGAGGCGCCCGGCGCGCAGCCTGACGAGGGGTATGTGGAGTTTGCCGCCCGTTTCAGCGACGGCCCGGAGGCCCCGGTACAGCTGCTGCATGAGCGTTCACGCTTTCTTCGCGTAAATGAACGCTGGTACTATAGAGACGGAGTCCACCTGCAGAGCGGCCGTAATGACGCCTGCCCTTGCGGGTCGGGCAAAAAATATAAAAAGTGTTGCGGACGATAATCCAGAACATTCCGATCGTTCAGCAGCGCCCACAACATCGCAAACGCAACAGGATTAACCCCCGATGTCACATCAGCACGTACAACGCAAAATTTTGCGCACCATCTGCCCGGACGCCAAGGGCCTGATCGCCAAGATCACCAACATCTGTTACAAGCATGAGCTGAATATTGTGCAGAACAATGAGTATGTTGATCACCGCACCGGCCGTTTCTTTATGCGTACCGAGCTGGAGGGAATTTTCAACGATCACACCCTGCTGGCCGATCTGGACAGCGCCCTGCCGGCCGGTTCCGTCCGTGAGCTGCACAGCGCTGGCCGCCGCCGTATTGTGGTGCTGGTGACCAAAGAAGCGCACTGTCTGGGCGATCTGTTGATGAAGAGCGCCTACGGCGGGCTGGATGTGGAGATTGCCGCGGTTATCGGTAACCATGACACGCTGCAAACTCTGGTAGAGCGTTTTGACATTCCTTTCCATCTGGTGAGCCATGAGGGACTGACACGCGAGCAGCATGATACTCAGCTGGTTGCGCAGATTGACCAGTACCAGCCGGACTACGTGGTGTTGGCGAAGTACATGCGCGTCCTGACGCCGGAGTTCGTGCGCCACTACCCGAATCAGGTGATCAACATCCACCACTCCTTCCTGCCGGCCTTTATCGGCGCACGCCCGTACCATCAGGCTTATGAGCGTGGCGTGAAGATCATTGGTGCCACGGCGCACTATGTGAATGATAATTTGGATGAAGGCCCGATCATCATGCAGGATGTGATTCACGTCGATCACACCTACACGGCAGATGACATGATGCGCGCTGGCCGTGACGTCGAGAAAAACGTTCTGAGTCGTGCCCTGTTTAAGGTGCTGGCGCAGCGCGTCTTTGTCTACGGCAACCGCACGGTCATCCTCTAATGGCCGTACTGGGCGTTGAAAAAGCTGAAGAATGCAGCGCCTGGGGCAAAAAACCGACAAACGATTCATTTTCTTCATTTTAAGGCTTTACAGGGGCGGTTCATTTGATATGATGCGCCCCGCTTACCGCGACAGAGCAGTAAGCAAGGCCAGTGGTGGGGTTCCCGAGCGGCCAAAGGGAGCAGACTGTAAATCTGCCGTCACAGACTTCGAAGGTTCGAATCCTTCCCCCACCACCACTTTCGATATCAGCGATGATATCAACACCTGATGCAGCGTGACATTTAACGCCGTGCCGGGGAAGGGTGAGAACCTTCGCAAGGTTCGAGCGAGCGAAAGCGAGCAACGTTGCGCAGCAACGGCCCGAAGGGTGAGGAACGAAGTGACGAATAATCCTTCCCCCACCACCACTTTCGATATCAGCGATGATATCAACACTCAGAGCCGCCAATAGCCAGGCAGTTTTGAGGAGGGAGAAATCCTTCATACAATTCGCAAATCCACGAATTTCGTGGTGGGGTTCCCGAGCGGCCAAAGGGAGCAGACTGTAAATCTGCCGTCACAGACTTCGAAGGTTCGAATCCTTCCCCCACCACCATCCTTTCATGTTGTACCAAACACCTTGTTTATCTCCCAGCGTCATAGAACTTCCCAATGGGGAAGGACGAGAACCTTCGACTAAGGTTCGAGCGAGCAGCGCGAGCAACGTTGCGCAGCAACGGCCCGCAGGGCGAGCCGCGTAGCGGCGAGTTATCCTTCCCCCACCACTATCCTTTCTGAAATCGCCTTACTCTTGTTTAAACACTGATGCTTCCTGTGTCTTCCCAACGGGGAAGGACGAGAACCTTCGACTAAGGTTCGAGCGAGCAGCGCGAGCCGCGTAGCGGCGAGTTATCCTTCCCCCACCACCCTCCTTTCATGTTGTACCAAACGCCTTGTTTACCTCCCAGCGTCATAGAACTTCCCAATGGGGAAGGACGAGAACCTTCGACCAAGGTTCGAGCGAGCAACATTGCGCAGCAACGGCCCGCAGGGCGAGCCGCATAGCGGCGAGTTATCCTTCCCCCACCACCCTCCTTTCATGTTGTACCAAACGTCTTTACTTTTTCGCTTTATAGAACTTCCTGACAGACGGTTACCTTCGCCTGTAAACCCCCTGCCCGTTGGACAGGGAGAAACTCAGTTGCGGGTGGTGCCTTTGGTCAGCGCACCTTTGACCTGGCCAATCAGGTCGCGGCGGAAGTCGCCGAGGCGGGGTTTATCATCCTCCAGCCACGGCAGCGGGCGGCACAGTTCCATCGCCTTGATGCCGAGCCGGGCAGTCAGCAGCCCGGCACCGATGCCCTGCGCCGCACGGGCGGAGAGCCGGGCGGCCAGATCCTGCGACAACCAATCCACCCCCACCTCGCGCACCAGCTCCGATGCGCCAGCAAAGGCGATGTTTAGCAGCACCAGCCGGAACAGCCGCAGTCGGCTGAAGTAGCCCAGCTCAATGCCATACAGTTGCGCGATGCGGTTGACCAGCCGCAGGTTGCGCCAGGCGATAAAGGCCATGTCCACCAGCGCCAGCGGGCTGACGGCGATCATCAACGCCGACTCAGCGGCGGAGTGGCTGATCTCGCGGCGTGCCTGCTGATCGAGCACTGGCTGCACCAGCTGCGCGTAAAGCGCCACCACCTCGCGGTCGCTCTGCGTCTCATGCAACGAGGCTTGCCAGCGCTGGAGCGCCGGGTGGCCGCGGTCAATACCGGCCTGCTGTGCCAGATTTTCGCAGAACGCCCGCCCCTGCCCCAACGCGTGGCTGTGCAACAGGTCACGGGCGGTGTCGCGCATCTCCGCACGTTGCCGCAGGCGGTAGAGGCGTCGCCACTCGGTGATCAGCGACCCTGCCCCGGCCACCACCACTAGCCCACCGGCCACGCAGCCGCCCAGCGCAATCCACTCCTGCTGCACCCACGCCTGATGCGCCCACTGCACCCCCTGAGCCACCACGCTGACGCCAAAGATCCCCAGCCCCAGCGTCACCATGCGCCGCCACAGGCTGCGGCGTGGCTTCAGCGCCTGCGCCACCGCCGCTTCGGCTTCGCCCTCCGCCACCGGCTCCTCAGCGTGGGCTGGCAGGAAGTGCTCCGCCTCCTCACCGCTGAAGGCCTGTGCCGCACGCAGCGGCGGCGGCTCCGGGTGCGCCAGCGGCGCCTCAAAGTTGATGCGTGGTTTCAGCGGCTCGTTCATCGCAATCTATCTCCCAATAAAAACTCCATCACCGCATCCAGCCGGATGTGCGGCAGCGGCGTATCGACGCCTATCGCCTGCGGCCGGAACTGCTCAAAGTGGAACCCCTGCCGCTGCCAGAAATCCGGGTCAGGCAGCCGGGCTGGCACCTCGCCGGGGAACAGGGTGAGCGGCGCGCCATCGGCCAGCCGGTGGCCCTTCAGCGCCGGTACAGGCTGGCCCTGATAGTCAATCATGCCCGCCTGCGTCGCCTGCACCGAGGCCAGCCCAACGCAGTCCATGCTAATCCCCTCGAAAGCGGCATTCTGCCATGCCTCCTGCACCAGTTGCTGCAATAGCGACACCAGATTGGCATGTTGGTCGCCTGTGATGTGATCGGCCTTGGTGGCAGCGAACATCAGCTTGTCGATGCAGGGGGCGAACAGCCGGCGGTAGAGCGTGCGTTTGCCATAGTGGAAACTCTGCATCAGCTGGGTCAGCGCCAGCCGCATGTCATTGAACGCCTGCGGCCCACTGTTGAGGGGTTGCAGGCAGTCCACCAGCACAATCTGCCGATCGAAGCGGACAAAGTGCTCCTTATAGAAGCCTTTGACGACGTGCTGGCAGTAGTAGTGGAAACGCTCACGCAACATGCCGATGTTGGTCTGCTTGCCAGCCTGCGCCAGCCGTGCCTCGCCCAGCGCATTGATCTCTGGCCAAGGGAAAAACTGCAACGCTGGCGCGCCGGCCAGTTCACCCGGCAACACAAAGCGCCCCGGCTGGATGAAGTGCAGCCCCTCCTCCTTGCAACGGATCAGGTAATCGCTGTAGGCCTGAGCGATGGCCGCCAGCAGGTTCTCGTCGGCCGGGGCCAGCGGATCGCAACGACGGCACAGCTCCAGCCAGGGTTTGGCCCACTCGGCGCGTTGCCCCTGCAACAGGCCGCCCATCTGCCGCGACCACTCCAGATAGGAGTGATCCAGCATCGGCAGGTCGAGCAGCCACTCGCCGGGATAGTCGACAATCTCCAGATAGAGGGTGGCGGTCTCTTTGAAGTGGCGCAGCAGCGACTCCTGCGAGCGGAAGCGCAGCGCCAGCCGCATCTCGCTGACGCCGCGGGTTGGCGCTGGCCAGGTGGGCGGCGCGCCATAGAGCGAGGCCAGCCCTTCATCATAACGGAAACGGGGAATGCCGAGATCGCGCTGGGGCACGCGTTTGACGCCCAGCAGGCGATCCTCCCGGGCGGCGGCGAACAGCGGCAGGCGGGCGCCGCTGTGCAGGTGGAGCAGTTGGTTGACGAAGGCGGTAATAAAGGCGGTCTTGCCGCTGCGGCTCAAGCCAGTGACGGCCAGCCGCAGATGCCGATCCATGCCGCGGTTGACCAAAGACGTTAACTCATTTTGTAATCGTTTCATTCGGCTCCTTGGTGAAACGGCCCAGCAGCGCGGTCAGTCCACGCTTCAACAACGGTTCCAGCACCAGCGCCAGAACAAAACGCAACGGGCGGCTGCCCACCACGCCCAGAATGCGCGTCGCCACACCCGCCGGGCCATAACTGATCGCCATCATAAACAGAAAGCGCAGTACTTTTTTCAGTATATGGCTTTTCGCCGGTGCAGCAGAAGCATAGCGTGTCACGATGGCAACTCCTTGGAAAATCAGACTACGGCGTGTGCGCCGGCACACGCCGCCGGGATCAGGGTGGGATTACAGCTGGCGGAAACGGCTGCGGACGCCAAAGGTTTCGGAGGTGACATAGCGCTCCATCTCTCGCAGCCGTTGCTCACTCTGACTGAGCACTGCGTCTGCCTCATCCAGCAGCTCATGCGGGGTGGCTTCCGACTCGTCCTGATAGCGGTTAGCCGGCACCGGGTCGAGCACAAAGCAGAGGATCACATAGGCCAGCACGGTAAAGAAGAACAGCCCGAAAAACAGGGAGAGCACCACCATGACGCGCAGCAACTTCACCGGCACGTTGAAGTAGTGGGCCAAACCCGCCAGCACCCCTTTCAGCATCCCCTCTTCCGGCACGCGGTACAGTTTCTTTTCGTTGGTCATCATGAGTCTCTCCATTGCGGGTGTTCAGCATCCAAAATCTCCTCCAGCGCGCGGATCCGCTCCTGCATCCGGCGCGCATCCTGCGTCAGCTGGGTCAGGTGGTGCAGATCCTGCTGGCTGAGCTGCCCGCCGCGCTGCTGGCGGCTGTAGTGCAGCCAGAGCCAGATCGGGGCGACGAACAGAACAAAGATGGTCAGCGGAATGGCTAAAAATAGGGCGCTCATTACTTCTCCTTAGTCTTGCTGTCAGGCCGCCGGCCCGCCGGTGCAGGCCGGTCGCTGCCGGTTACTCCGGGCGTTGCATTTTGGCCTTCAGGGCCGCCAGCTGGGCGCTGATCTCATCGTCGGCCTTCAGTTCGGCGAACTCCTGGCTCAGTGACTTTTTCTTGCCAATGCTGTGGCTCTCCGCCTCGGCTTCCATCTGGTCGATGCGGCGCTCAAACTGTTCAAAGCGCACCATCGCCTCATCCAGCTTGCCGCTGTCGAGCTGGCGGCGTACATCACGCGAAGAGGCCGCCGCCTGATGGCGCAGGGTCAGCGCCTGCTGGCGTGCGCGCGTTTCGGTCAGCTTTTTCTCCAGCTCGCCAATCTCGCCCTTCATGCGATCCAGCGTCTCTTCCACGACGGTCACCTCTTCTTTCAGGGTGGTGACCAAATCGGACAGCTTCTGCTTCTCGATCAGCGCGGCGCGGGCCAGATCCTCTTTGTCGCGGCGCAGGGCCAGTTCAGCCTTCTCCTGCCACTCCGCCTGCTGGGCCTCGCCCTGCTCAATGCGACGCAGCAGCTGTTTTTTCTCGGCCAGCGCGCGGGCGGAGGTGGAGCGCACCTCAACCAACGTATCTTCCATCTCCTGAATCATCAGGCGCACCAGCTTCTGTGGATCTTCCGCCTTGTCCAACAGGGCGTTGATATTGGCATTTACGATGTCGGCGAAACGCGAAAAGATACCCATAAAATGCTTCCTCTTTGACGTTGGCGCATGATGCGCCTTAAACATAGGATTGCCATCCGGCACCAAGAGTAATTCAAGCGGCATGCCAACTTTTTGGAAAAATTATCCTGCTGAAATAGATGCACTTTTTATCCAGCGGGCTGCTAAGCTAAAACAGGGCTATGTCATTTTCACTAACTAATGGCGAATTTCACCATGAGCGAATCTTTAGATAACCTGCTGGGCGAGGCCAATGAGTTTATTGAGGTGCTGGAGCAGGTTTCGCGTCTGGCCAAGCTAAATAAGCCCGTGCTGGTGATTGGCGAGCGCGGCACCGGAAAGGAGTTGATTGCCCACCGGCTGCACTACCTCTCTGACCGTTGGCAAGGGCCGTTTATCTCGCTCAACTGCGCGGCGCTGAACGAGAACCTGCTGGACTCCGAACTGTTTGGCCATGAGGCGGGGGCGTTCACTGGCGCGCAGCGCCGCCATCTGGGACGGTTTGAGCGCGCTGACGGCGGCACGCTGTTTTTGGATGAGCTGGCAACCGCGCCAATGCTGGTGCAGGAGAAGCTGTTGCGGGTGATTGAGTATGGCCAGCTTGAGCGCGTTGGCGGCAGCCAGCCGCTGCGGGTCGATGTGCGGCTGGTGTGTGCCACCCACGCCGACCTGCCAGCGCTGGCGGCGGCCGGCAAGTTCCGCGCCGACCTGCTGGATCGGCTGGCGTTTGACGTGGTGCCGCTACCGCCGCTGCGCCGCCGCCAGCAGGACATCATGCTACTGGCGGAGCACTTCGCCATCTCCATGTGCCGTGAGCTGCACCTGCCGCTGTTTCCCGGCTTTAGCGAGCGCGCCCGCGCCACCCTGCTGGGCTATGGCTGGCCGGGCAATGTGCGTGAACTGAAAAACGTGGTGGAGCGCTCGATGTATCGCCACGGCACCAGCGACCACGCGCTGGATGAGATCATCCTCAACCCCTTCCAGCCGCAGGGGGCCGCGCCGGAGCCGTCCACCGCCCAGACTGGCGCACTACCGCCGCTGCCGCTGGATCTGCGCGGCTGGCAGCACCAGCAAGAGCATGACCTGCTGCGGCAGGCGCTGACTCAGGCGCACTATAACCAGCGCCGTGCCGCCACCCTGCTCGGCCTCACCTACCACCAGCTGCGCGGGATGCTGAAAAAACATGCCCTTTTGCCGGGCGAGGGGCCGGAAACGACAAAAAATCCCTGACCCAAGGCCCTCTACCGGCGCAACAGATTGGGGTGATCGCCAGAGTACGGTACAATCATCTTATTGCTTACTTAACAATGAAGCGCTTATGCGAGTTTTAACCTATTGGCTGCTGGCGCTGGCCGGCCTGGCCAGCAGCGTCTGTGCCGCGCCCCGGCCGGTGCCCGCCACACCCCCGGACATCCGCCAGAGCGGGTTCGTCTACTGTGTCAGCGGCGTCCTTAACACCTTCAACCCGCAGATGGCCAGCAGCGGGCTGACGATCGACACCCTGGCGGCGCAGATCTACGATCGCCTGCTGGATGTTGACCCCTACACCTACCGGCTGATCCCGGAGCTGGCGCAACGCTGGGAAGTGCTCGACAACGGCGCGACCTACCGTTTCCACCTGCGCCGCGATGTGCCGTTCCAGACTACCGGCTGGTTCACGCCAACCCGCAAGCTGAATGCCGATGATGTGGTGTTCAGCTTCCGGCGGGTTATTGACGCGCGCCACCCCTACCATGAGATCAACGGCGGCAGCTACCCCTACTTTGATAGCCTGCGCTTCGCGGAGAGCGTGAAGCGCATCCGCAAGCTGGATGACAATACGGTGGAGTTCCAGCTCAATCAGCCGGACGCCTCTTTCCTCTGGCATCTGGCGACCCACTACGCGCCGGTGCTGTCGGCCGAGTATGCCGATAACCTGACCCGGATTGGCCGTCAGGAGGAGCTAGATCGCGAGCCGGTGGGCACCGGGCCGTTTATGCTTAATGAGTACCGCGCCGGGCAGTATATCCGTCTGGCGCGCAACGGCGCCTACTGGAAGGGCGTGCCGCGGATGCCGCAGGTGATCATTGATCTTGGTGCCGGTGGCACGGGCCGCCTGTCCAAATTGCTGACCGGCGAGTGCGACGTGTTGGCCTATCCGGCCGCCAGCCAGCTCACCATCCTGCGTGACGACCCGCGCCTGCGGATGACGCTGCGCCCCGGCATGAACGTCGCTTATCTGGCGTTCAACACTGGCAAGCCGCCCCTCGACAACCCGAAAGTGCGGGAAGCGATTGCGCTGGCAATCAATAACCAGCGCCTCATGCAGTCCATCTACTACGGCACTGCCGAAACCGCCGCCTCGATCCTGCCACGCGCCTCCTGGGCCTATGACAACGCCTCGCGCGTGACAGCCTATGACCCGGCACGCGCGCGCCAGCTGCTGCAAAATCAGGGCATCACCAATTTGCAACTGCACCTCTGGGTGCCGACCGCCTCACAATCCTATAACCCCAGTCCGCTGAAGACCGCGGAGCTGATCCAGGCTGATCTGGCTCAGGTGGGCATCCAGGTGGTGATCCGCCCGGTGGAGGGGCGCTATCAGGAGGCGCGGTTGATGGAGATGAACCACGATCTGACGCTGGCGGGCTGGGCCACGGACAGCAACGACCCGGACAGCTTCTTCCGGCCGCTGCTGAGCTGTGCGGCTATCGCTTCGCAGACCAACTACGCGCACTGGTGCAACAGCGAGTTTGATGCCGTGCTGCAACGCGCCCTGCGCTCCCAACAGCTGGCCCAGCGCATTGATGAGTACCAGCAGGCGCAGCGCATTCTGGCGGAGCAGCTGCCGGTGCTACCGCTCGCCTCTTCGCTGCGCTTGCAGGCCTACCGTTATGACATCAAGGGGCTGGTGCTTAGCCCGTTTGGCAACGCCTCGTTCGCCGGGGTGTACCGCGAGGCCACGGAGGGATCGCAACCATGATTATCTTTACCCTGCGTCGCCTGTTGCTGCTGGTGATCACGCTGTTCCTGCTGTCGCTGGTGGGCTTCAGCCTCAGCTACTTTACGCCCCACGCCCCGTTGAGCGGCGCGGCGCTGACCGATGCCTACGCCTTCTACTTCCACAGCCTATTGCAGTGGGAGTTTGGCGTCTCCAGCATCAATGGCCAGCCGATCCGCGAGCAGCTGCATGAGGTGTTCCCGGCGACCCTGGAGCTGTGCCTGCTGGCCTTCGGGCTGGCGCTGCTGATCGGCATCCCGCTCGGCATCACCGCCGGGGTGACGCGCCACAAGTGGCCCGACACCCTGATCAGCACGCTGGCGCTGATTGGCTTCTCCATGCCAGTGTTCTGGCTGGCGCTGCTGCTGATGCTCTTCTTCTCGCTGCACCTCGGCTGGCTGCCGGTCTCTGGCCGGCTGGATCTGCTCTACCAGCTGAAGCCAGTCACCGGCATTACGCTGGTGGATGCCTGGCTCTCTGACTCGCCCTACCGCCATGACATGCTGGTGAGCGCCCTGCGCCACCTGGTGCTGCCGGTGGCAGCGCTGGCGGTTGCCCCCACCACCGAGGTGGTGCGGCTGATGCGCATCAGCACCGATGAGGTGTTCAGCAAGAACTACATTAAGGCCGCCGCCACCCGTGGTTTGTCGCGCTTTACCGTGATCCGCCGCCATGTGCTGCACAACGCGCTGCCGCCGATCATCCCCAAGCTGGGGCTGCAGTTCTCCACCATGCTGACGCTGGCGATGATCACCGAGGTGGTGTTCAGCTGGCCGGGGCTGGGGCGCTGGCTGGTCAACGCCATCCGCCAGCAGGACTATGCCGCCATCTCGGCTGGCGTGATGCTGGTCGGCGGGCTGGTGATTGTGGTGAACGTGCTCTCCGACATCCTTGGCGCGCTGACCAACCCATTGAAACATAAGGAGTGGTATGCCCTTCGATAACGTCTACCGCGAAAAGCGCACCATTGGCCCGATGCGGGCGCTCTGGCTGCACTTCTACCGCGACAGCCTGGCGATGATCGGCTTCTACGGCGTGCTGCTGCTGCTGGTGCTCTGCCTGTTCGGCCACTACTTCGCGCCCTACACGCTCGACCAGCAGTTCCTCGGCTACCAGCTGCTGCCGCCCTCCTGGTCGCGCTACGGCAACGTCTCCTTCTTCCTCGGCACCGATGATCTGGGGCGCGACATCCTGAGCCGCCTGCTCTCCGGCGCGGCGCCGACGCTCGGCTCGGCCATGGTGGTCACCTTTGGCGCGGCGCTGTTTGGCATCCTGCTCGGGGTGCTGGCCGGCATTACCCACGGGCTGCGGTCGGCGGTGATGAACCACGTGCTGGATACGCTGCTCTCCATCCCGACCCTGCTACTGGCAATTGTCGTGGTGGCCTTCATTGGGCCGAAACTGGAGCACGCGATGCTGGCGGTGTGGCTGGCGCTGGTGCCGCGCATGGTGCGCACTGTCTACAGCGCGGTACACGACGAGCTGGAAAAAGAGTATGTGGTGGCGGCGCGGCTGGATGGCGCTTCTATTCGTTATCTGCTCTGGTATGCCATACTTCCTAATATTGCTGCGGTGCTGGTGAGTGAGTTCACCCGCGCCCTCTCGATGGCGATCCTGGACATCGCCGCCCTCGGTTTTCTCGATCTCGGCGCCCAGCTTCCCTCCCCGGAGTGGGGGGCGATGTTGGGAGACTCGCTGGAACTGGTCTACGTTGCCCCCTGGACAGTGATGCTACCGGGCGCGGCCATTATGGTCAGCGTCCTGTTCATCAACTTGATGGGCGACGGTATGCGCCGGGCAATCAATGCGGGGATCGAATCATGACAGGTAGACAGATGCGTAATCTGATCCCGATGGGGGTGCGCTGATGCCCCTGCTGGATATCCGTAACCTCACCATTGAGTTCATGACGCCGGACGGCCCGGTCAAGGCGGTCGATCGCGTCAGCATCTCGCTGATGGAGGGGGAAGTGCGCGGGCTGGTAGGTGAATCCGGCTCGGGCAAGAGCCTGATCGCCAAGGCAATCTGCGGCGTGACCAAGGACAACTGGCGCGTCACCGCCGATCGTTTCCGCTTCAATGACATCGACCTGCTGCAACTGACGCCGCGCGAGCGGCGCAAGGTGGTGGGCCACCATGTGTCGATGATCTTCCAGGAGCCGCAATCCTGCCTCGATCCCTCGGAGAACATTGGCCGCCAGCTGATGCAGGCGATCCCCGGCTGGACCTTCAAGGGCAAATGGTGGCAACGCTGGCACTGGCGCAAGCGCCGGGCGATCGAGCTGCTGCACCGGGTGGGCATCAAGGATCACAAGGACATCATGGGCAGTTACCCCTACGAGCTGACCGAGGGGGAGTGCCAGAAGGTGATGATCGCCATCGCGCTGGCCAACCAGCCACGACTGCTGATTGCTGATGAGCCAACCAACGCGATGGAGCCGACCACTCAGGCGCAAATTTTCCGCCTGCTGGCACGCCTGAACCAGAACAACAACACCACCATTCTGCTGATCAGCCACGATTTGCAGATGATGAGCAAGTGGGCCAACCGCATCAATGTGCTCTACTGCGGCCAGACGGTGGAGAGCGCCACCTGTGAGGATCTGCTCTCCACGCCGCACCACCCCTATACGCAGGCGCTGATCCGGGCGATGCCCGATTTTGGCCGCTCCCTGCCGCATAAGAGCCGGCTCAACACCCTGCCGGGGGCCATCCCCTCGCTGGAGCACCTGCCGATTGGCTGCCGGCTGGGGCCACGCTGCCCCTATGCGCAGAAGAAGTGCATTGAGACGCCGCCGCTGAAGCCGGTGAAAAGCCACGCCTTCGCCTGCCACTTCCCGCTTAACATGGAGAAGTCGTGATGGAGACGCTGTTTGAGGTGCGCAACCTTAGCAAAACCTTCCGTTACCGCACCGGCATGTTCCGGCGCATGATGGTGGAAGCGGTGAAGCCAGTGAGCTTTACCCTGCGCGAGCGCCAGACGCTGGCGATCATTGGCGAGAACGGCTCCGGTAAATCGACGCTGGCGAAGATGCTCTCTGGCATGGTGGAGCCAAGCGGCGGCGAGATGCTGATTGACAACCATCCGCTGGAATTTGGTGATTACGGCTACCGTAGCCAGCGCATCCGCATGATTTTGCAAGACCCGAGCACCTCGCTCAACCCACGGCAGCCCATCGGCCAGCTGCTGGACGCGCCGCTGCGCATCAACACCGATCTGGACGCGCCGTCGCGCGAGCAGCGCATCTACCAGACCCTGCGCCAAGTGGGGCTGCTGCCTGACCACGCCAGCTACTATCCGCACATGCTGGCCGCCGGCCAGACGCAGCGCGTGGCGCTGGCGCGCGCGCTGATCCTGCAACCCAAGGTGATCATCGCTGATGAGGCGCTGGCCTCACTGGATATGTCCATGCGCTCACAGATCATCAACCTGATGCTGGAATTGCAGGAAAAACACGGCCTATCCTACATTTACGTGACCCAGCACCTGGGAATGATGAAACATATCAGCGATCAGGTGCTGGTGATGCACAACGGCGAGGTGGTGGAGCGCGGCTGTACCGCCGAGGTATTGGCGGCGCCGCTACACGACCTCACCCGTCGCCTGATCCACAGCCACTTTGGGGAGGCACTGACCGCCGACGCCTGGCGGCGCGATGGCCGGTTTTGACCACTGATCGGAGCAGATCGCGAATCGTCTCCCAATTTCCTCCGGGCATGCTAGAATCGCCCGGTTTATTCACGCGGACGCGCGGCCAGGCCTGATGCCGGCGCGCCCTCCGCACGCAACAATGACCACAAGGATTATTGCTATGGGTTTTCTTACCGGCAAACGCATTCTGATTACTGGCGTTGCCAGCAAACTTTCCATTGCTTACGGTATCGCTCAGGCTATGCACCGCGAAGGCGCGGAACTGGCTTTCACTTACCAGAATGACAAGCTGAAATCCCGCGTTGAAGAGTTCGCGACCGAGCTGGGTTCTAACCTGGTGCTGCCGTGTGACGTGGCAGAAGATGAAAGCATCGATGCAATGTTTGCTGAACTGGCTAAATCCTGGCCGAAATTCGACGGTTTCGTTCACTCCATCGGCTTCGCGCCGGCCGACCAGCTGGACGGTGACTACGTGAACGCTGTAACCCGTCAGGGCTTTGGCATCGCGCACGACATCAGCTCCTACAGCTTCGTGGCGATGGCGAAAGCCTGCCGCAGCATGTTGAACCCGGACTCCGCCCTGCTGACCCTCTCCTACCTGGGTGCAGAGCGCGCGATCCCGAACTACAACGTCATGGGTCTGGCGAAAGCCTCCCTGGAAGCCAACGTGCGCTACATGGCAAACGCCATGGGCCCGGAAGGCGTGCGCGTCAACGGCATCTCCGCTGGCCCGATCCGCACCCTGGCCGCTTCCGGCATCAAGAACTTCCGTAAGATGCTCTCCCACTGCGAAGCGGTCACCCCGATCCGCCGTACCGTGACCACCGAGGACGTGGGCAACTCCGCCGCGTTCCTGTGCTCCAACCTGGCAGCGGGCATCTCCGGTGAAATCCTGCACGTTGACGGTGGCTTCAACATCGCTGCAATGAACGAGCTGGAACTGAACTAACCTCCCCCTGACGCGCCACGGCGCGTCTGACCAAACCGGCCCTCTGGCCGGTTTTTTTATGCCCGTACATCCCCTCTCCCCCAACACCTCTTCCTTTACCTACCCCATCAGCGTGACAAACCTCATTACAATACGCAACCGTTTGCCTGCACTGCTTATTTCGTGACCAGCATGTTAGCTTTGTATCGGAAATGTGATTTAAAACAGATAAAACCCTATCGTCCCCTGCCTTTTATTGGACTTCCCGATAAAAACATTTTTTTCAACCTGAAATTTAGGCAAAAAACGCGAACCAAGTCACATTTTTATATTCCTTACGGATATCAGAAAAATGCCATTTATTGTTAAACAGGGCGATATGGTGGTAAAGCGTGGTCACACACTATCATTGGCAGTAATGTGGTTTATGAGCAATCAGATAAACTGTATGTCTTAATAAAAGCAGAACATATCACTTCGTAAATTTTGATGACTCATTAAGCAAAATATTAATTTGGTAAATCCCCAAGCAGCAATCTTTCATGCTGCATTGTATTTGCAAGGGCTGCGCAATCTGCCGGTGGGGATGTTTGTAACAGATTATTTCTAATCCCTTGCCTGATTGACAAAGATAGGGAACATTACCAGCCGCTATTTATCTTATAACAACGCGAAGGATGCCACGGCATCACTTACGCCCCCCCTTCCCTGTGCAACTTAAAACAGGTCGTGAAAAAAGAGGTTTTAGTGTCCACATCAAACAAACAATCATCACAAGAGGTCAGCCTTAACGCGTTTAAGCAACCTAAAGCGTTTTATCTGATCTTCTCCATCGAACTCTGGGAACGTTTCGGCTTTTATGGCCTGCAAGGCATCATGGCCGTCTATCTGGTCAAAATGCTGGGCCTGAGCGAAGCAGAATCCATTACGCTCTTCTCCTCTTTCAGCGCGCTGGTCTATGGCTTCGTCGCTATTGGCGGCTGGCTGGGCGACAAGGTGCTGGGCACCAAGCGCGTGATCGTGCTCGGGGCGCTGGTGCTGGCGGTGGGCTATGCCTGCGTGGCCTACTCCGGCCATGACATCTTCTGGGTCTACCTTGGTATGGCGACCATCGCCGTCGGTAGCGGCCTGTTCAAGGCCAACCCATCGTCCCTGCTCTCAACCTGCTATGAGAAGGATGACCCGCGTCTCGATGGCGCATTCACCATGTACTACATGGCGATCAACATCGGCTCCTTCTTCTCGATGCTGGCGACCCCGTGGCTGGCCGCCCACTATGGCTGGAGCGTGGCCTTCTCACTGAGCGTGGTCGGGATGCTGATCACTCTGGTTAACTTCCTGTGCTGCAACCACTGGGTGAAGGCGCATGGCTCCAAGCCAGACTTTGAGCCGCTCCAGATGGGCAAACTGCTGATGACCGTGGTGGGCGTGGCCGTACTGGCCGCCATCTCCAGCTGGCTGCTGCACCATCAGGACATCGCCCGCCTGGCGCTGGCCGTGGTCTCCGTTGGCATCATCATTGTCTTTGCCAAAGAGACTTTCACGCTGCATGGCATCGCCCGCCGCAAGATGATTGTCGCTTTCCTGCTGATGCTGGAAGCGGTAGTGTTCTTCGTGCTCTATAGCCAGATGCCGACCTCGCTGAACTTCTTCGCCATCCATAACGTTGAGCACACCATCTTCGGCCTCAACGTGGAGCCGGAGCAGTTCCAGGCCCTCAACCCGTTCTGGATCATGCTGGCCAGCCCGCTGTTGGCCGCGGCCTACGCCAAATTTGGTGATCGCCTGCCCATGCCGCACAAATTTGCCATCGGCATGGTGCTCTGCTCCGCCGCCTTCCTGGTGCTGCCGTGGGGCGCGAGCCTGGCGAATGACGCTGGCATCGTCTCCGTGAGCTGGCTGGTGCTGAGCTATGCGCTGCAGAGCGTCGGTGAACTGATGATCTCCGGCCTTGGTCTGGCGATGGTGGCCCAGCTGGTGCCGCAGCGCCTGATGGGCTTCATCATGGGTTCCTGGTTCCTGACCACCGCGGCTGCTGCCATCATTGCTGGCAAGGTAGCGAACCTGACTGCCGTGCCGCAGGATATTCCGGATGCGCACGCCTCACTGGCGATCTACAGCCATGTGTTCCTGCAAATCGGTATCGTGACGGGCGTGATTGCGCTGCTGATGATCCTGACCGCACCTAAGCTGTTCCGCATGACGCAAGAGACCGCGGCAGAGAGCGCACCGGCCAAAGCCCGCGCGCAGTAAGCGAAGCTGACCCCATAAAAAACGCCCCGAATGGGGCGTTTTTTTTAGCGCGACGCCAGCAACTTCAGCGCCTTCGCCATGCAATTCTCAATGCCACCGATCACCGCCGCGGGTTTGAGCAACTGCTGTTGGGCCTGTCGTGCCTGCTCCGCGCCCTGCTGCAATGCTTCAGCCAGCACCGCATAGTGGGCGGTCTGCGTGCCAATCACCTCCAGCAACAACCCCTTTTTCAGCGGGTAGAGTTGCGCCAATAACCCATCGGCCCGCTTGCCTGCACTGCCGCCGCTGGCACTGATGCGCTCCAACTCCGCCAGTACGGCATTCAATTGCTGCAATACCTGATTACTCATTGCTCCCCTCCTGCTCTGGCCTGTTCAGCAACAGCATCATCCGCTCCGTCTGGCCGACGCCCTGGCGGAAGTGCGCCAGCGCCGGGCGCGTCTCGCCGCCCTCCTCCAGCTGCGACAGGGTGGCGTGCTGGGCGCTCCGCAACTCCGTCAGCATCTCCACCAGCTGGTGCCCCAGTGCCTCACCCTGTTCACGCGCCTGCTCAGCCATCTCCAGCGCCGCCAGCGCATCGCGCCGCTGGCTGGCCGTGACCTGTGGATCAGCCAGCCGTTGCCGCGCATGGAGACGCAGCTCGGCCGCGCTGGTCAGGAACAGCGCCATATAGCCGCTGCCGTCCGGGGAGAAATCCTCCACCAGTAGTTCGGTCAGCTGATCAACGGCGGGCTGGTAGAGCCGCATCAGGGTTTTTACCTGCGTGAGTTTGCGTTGTAGGAAGTGGCGTTCCGCCAGCTCGTTGCCTAGCGCCCGCAGGGGGCCCACCGGCAGAGCCAGCCCGGTCGCCGCCAGCGTGCTGTCAATCAGGCCACTGAAGGCAGCGGCGGCCTCTGGGCTACGATCCTGCCGTGCCAACGCGGTTAGCGCCTCGCCATACTGCGCCAGCGCATTGGCCGCGGCCATACGCTGCACGGTATGCTCCAGCGGCAGCGGCTGCCGCGCCGGGATGTCCGGCTGGCTCTCCAGCACCAGCTGCTGTTGGCGGCGGTTGAGCGCCCCAATGCCACGATGCAGCTCCAGCACCGCCTGACCGCTGACCCGCCCGGCCCGGTTGCTGGTTACGGCAAAACTCTCCGCCGCCTGCTGCGTCTGCGTACTGGCGCATCCGACCAGCCACAGCATCATCAACGGTAATACACGCCTCCACATCGTCTCGTGTCCCCCTTCCACGGCAGCATGGGGGTAAGCGTAGTGCGCCACCTGGGAGGCGATCGCCCTACCCGCGGCTAAATGAGGAAAAATGAGGGGCGTGAGCGGCGGTTACAGGTTGCTGATCCAGTTGAGGTGGGTGGCTGGCGCCTCGCGCCCGGCGGCCTGCCCCTGCAACGCCTGACGCAGATCGCGCGGCGACAATCCATACTCCTGCGACAGGATACGGCGCAGCGCCGTCGGTGAGAGGCCACAGCGGCGGGCAATGGTCGCCAGACTCTGGTCGGCAAGCGAGGTGGTGCGCATCAGCCGTCTGGCCAGCGTGGCGCGGCGGTTGCGCACAAATTGCGCCACACCGCCCATCGGCTCAAACAGCCGGTAGAGCGCGGCGCGCGAAAGGGCGAACTCCTTGCACAGCCCCTCCACGGAGAGCGGCTGCGCCAAATTCTGCTCAATGAAGAGGCAGATGCGCTCCAGCCGCGAACTGAAGGCGAACGGTGCCTCCAGCGGCTGCCCGCCCACCAGCGCCAGGGTGTGCAGGAACATGGCGCTGGCCCCCTCGCCGGTCGCCAGAATCTCCGCTTCGGTCAGGTTATCAAACACCTGCAACATGCTATTGAAGTGCTGGCGCAACAGGAAGTTCATCGGCGCGGCCGCTGGCAGCACATGCCCATGCAGGGCGGCGATATCCAGGTTCAGTGAGACCAGATGCTTGGGCAGGATAATGTACTGGTAGGTGCAAAGGTGCGGCGGCTGCTTGCCGGGGTGGACGTGGATCAGGATTGGCTGCGAGGAGTCTTGAATCAAAATGTCCCCCTGCTGGAGCAGCGTACGTCGGCCAAAGCAGCGGCAATCCATCGCCCCCATCACCACGATAAAGATCAAGATGTGATCGGGCATTGAGAACAGGTTGCCGCGCTGGCGGTGGATGTCATGTTCGCTGACATTCAGCACCCCGCCAATCAGCCGGCCAAAGTTATAGCCGGTGACGTTCCAGTCAAAGCCGGCAAAATCCTGCTTCGCCAGCTCCAGTTTCAGGCCGGCTGACGCCATCCCATCCTCCCACTCATAGAAGCGGGTATCGAAATCCTGATAAACGTGTGCGGCATCGGTAATTTTACGCTGGCTCATAAAGCTCTCCATGTCATCTGCAGACGGCGTCGCACCCTGCGCCGCCTGCCTGCCGGCATCAGCCCTATTATCGGCACCGGCTGCGCAACATTTACCCCGCAAGCCGTGGGAAATGATTTATGGTTAACAGAAGCGGCGAGATAACGGAGAGACGAGATGCGAAAAATATTGGGCCGGAGTTCATCAATCAATGTGCGTAAGGTGCTGTGGACCTGTGACGAGCTGCAACTGCCCTATCAGCAGGAGTCCTGGGGCGCGGGGCATCGCGATCCCCGGCAGCCGGAGTTTCTGGCGCTCAACCCAAATGGGATGGTGCCGGTATTGCAGGAGGGGGATTTTATCCTGTGGGAGTCGAACGCCATCTGCCGCTATCTGGCCAACAGCCAGCCGGACAGCCCGCTCTACCCCGCCGATGCGCGCCGCCGGGCGGACATTGACCGCTGGATGGATTGGCAACTGGGCGATCTCAACAGCGCCTGGCGCTACGTGTTCAACGCCCGGATGCGCAACACCCCGCCCAACCCCGATGCCGCGCAGCTAGCTGAAGGCGAGCGGCAGTGGAACCACGCCATCGGCATTTTGGCGCAGCAGCTGGCGCACACCGGGGCCTACGTGACGGGCGCGCACTTCACGCTGGCGGACATCGTGCTGGGGCTGTCATTGCACCGATGGATGATGACGCCGCTCCAGCGGCCCCACTGGCCGGCCCTCGAACACTACTACGATCGACTGCGCGAGCGGCCGGCTTTCGCCCGTTACGCCTGCCAGCAGTGGCCTTAACCGCATAAAGCACGGGAAGTTGACGCTAAGGCGTGGTAAAGAAAAAGGAATTTACCCTATACCCCCACAATCTGCGCCTGAAATTGGCGCAATTTATTCATGGAGATTATTCCCTCGCGTAATGCCTGCACTCTTTGCTACATTTAGGCCGCCAATGCCGCATGATTCCGCCCCTTTTAGTCGCCCAGCCTGCTGAGATGCCACGATGGAAAAACGAAAATTCCTGGATGAGTCGCGCCAACTCAAGCGGCTGAATGCCCTGACCCGTCGCCAGTCCCACCTCTATAAGTGGTTTGCCATCGTGGCAGCGCTGGATTGCCTGCTGGTCAGCCTGTATGACCAGGACATGCGCAACATTGTGTTCTCGGGCGCGGTCTGCGTGGTCAGCGCCTATCTCTACCTACGTGACCGGGCCAAAGCGCGCCGCTACCGCCGTGAGTGGGATGAGAAGTACGGCCCGAAGCCCTAAGGCAGCGCGCCACCGCCAACCTGATAAAAACATAACTATGCATCTCAACGTCTACACGTTATTCGTGCTGGAACTCGTTGTTCTGGCCTTTTTGGCAATGTTGATGTTCTTTGCCTGGCTGGGGGGCCGCCGTGACCTGACCCTCGGCTACCTCGCCGCTACCATGCTGAGCGCCGTTTTTGGTACCCTGATGGGTAGCCTGCGCGGCCTCCATATGGACATCGTGCCGATCCTGTTTGGCAACATGATGCTGCTGCTGGCCTATGGCCTGCAATGGACGGCGATGCGGGTCTTCACCGGGCGCCCGCCCCACTGGCAGGGGGTGCTGGCTGGCCCGATCGTCTGGCTGCTGCTCTGCCTCTGCCCGCTGTTTATGCAGACCCTGACGCTGCGCATCATGGTCAGTGGCCTGCTGACCATGATCTATACCCTGCTGGCGGCGCGTGAGGTGTGGCGGGGGCGGCGGGCGCTGCTGGTGACCTACTGGCCGGCTCTGCTGCTGATGCTGCTGCACAGCGCCGTCTACTTTATCCGCCTGCTGTTTGATCGGGGCCAACCATTTGCCGAGCTGACCACCGTTCCCGGCGCCAGTTTCTTCGCCCTGCTGATCTTCGAAACCATCCTTTATGCCACGGGTATGGCCTTCACCACGTTGGCGATGGTCAATGAGCGCGCCCAGCTGATGTACAAACATGCCTCTCTCAGCGATCCGCTGACCGGCATCGCCAACCGGCGCGCGCTGATTGAGCGCGGTGAGCAGCTGTTGGCACGATGCGAACGTGAGCAGGCACCGGTGACGCTGATCCTGTTCGATCTCGATAACTTTAAGGGCATTAATGACAGCCACGGCCACCACGGCGGCGACCGGGCGCTGGTGGCGTTCTGTGACATCGCTACGCGCTGCCTGCAACCGCACCATATCTTCGCCCGTATTGGCGGCGAGGAGTTTGGCTGCCTGCTGCCGCTGCCCACCCAGGATGCCCAGTCACTGGCGGAGCGCATCCGCTGCCAGGTGGCCGCCCAGCAGCGGCTGGCGCACCCACTGACGGTGAGCGGTGGCATCGCCTCCAGCACCCAAAGTGGCTTCAATATCTCCAGTTTGTTGGTCGATGCAGACCACGCGCTCTACCGCGCCAAGGCTGCTGGAAAAAACCGCATTGAGGTGAATTAGGGGTAAAAATGGGTCTAATTCATCGATTTGCCTTAAGGGTGATGGATTTATCGCCGCATAAAATGCGCCTCAGTTTACTTAGCGCATGATAAACAGCCGATGATTCTTAAATAATCAGAATGGCATTATGATTGTCTAAATAAATAAAAAAAATGAGTAAAATAATCCACTTATAGTCATGTGCAGTGGAGACGCCGCAATTTTTCAGTGCTAATCTTGCTGCTTCCCTCTGCTCAGGACGTTTGAAAATGTTCAATGACATCGCCATATGTCAAGCCGTGCTTAACGCACTCCCGGAAGCCACACTCATTAAAGATGACACACTGAAACTGGTGTTTATCAACCAGAAAGCCTGTGATTTATTTGGCTATTCACATGATGAGCTGGTTGGGCAGGGTTTTGCTTTTTTTCTCGATGAGGAGCAGGCGCAACGCCACCATAACCGGGCGCTGGAGGTGTTGCAGAGCGGGGAGAAGCAGATGAGCGAAGAGGTGATCACCGATGGCAAAAACAAAAGCCGCACGGTGATGATCCGTAAGTCGCGCGTCCTGATTGACCAACGTGCCTACGTGCTCTCCATCATCAGCGACATCTCGCTGCTGCGCAGTTCAGAGGCCCAGATCCGCTATTTGGCCTACCATGACACCCTCACCGGGCTGCCCAACCGCACCTCGCTGAATGATGAACTGAACCAGCTGGCGGCACGTACCCTCTACCACCCGCAAAACTGCGCGCTGATTGTGCTCAACCTGAACCACTTTACGGTGCTGAACAACACCTATGGTTACCAGTCTGGCGACACCATTCTGTGCGAATTCAGCCAGCGGCTGCGCACGCTGGTGGGCCAGCAGGGGATGCTGGCGCGACTGAATGGTGATGAGTTCGCCATCCTGCTGCGCGGCATGTCCACGGAGCCGGAGGTGCTGCCGATTGCCCGGCAGATCATCGCCATGATGCATGAGCCTTTTACCCTGACGCAGGCCAAGCCGGTGGTGACCCTCTCCTGCGGTATTGTCAGCATTAACAGCGAAAACCTGACCGCTGGCGAGATCCTGCGGCGCGGCAACTCTGCCCTGCGTGAGGCACAACGCCAGGGGCAGAATATCTTCTGCTTCTACTCCGAGACGCTGGACGCCAGTGCGGAGAATAAGCGGGTGATGGTGAAGGCGCTGGCGGAGTCCCTGACCAAGGAGGGGGAGCTAACCTGCGTCTACCAACCGATTTTGCGCAGCAGTGACGAGAAGATCATTGGCGTGGAGGCGCTGGCGCGCTGGAACCACCACCAGCTAGGCCCGGTGCCGCCGGTGCAGTTCATCGCCCTCGCGGAGGAGACCGGGCTGGTCAGCCAGCTGGGCGAGTGCGTGCTGCGGCAGGCCTGTCGCCACATCAAGCCGCTTGGTGATTTGCGGCTGGCGATCAATGTGTCAGCGGTGCAGTTGCGCGAGGGGCAGTTTGCTGAAAAGACCCTCGGCCTGCTGCGTGAGGAGGGCTTCCCCTGCCAGCGTCTGGAGCTGGAGCTGACGGAGACCGCCGTGATGAATGCCGATGCCAACAGCCTGCACCAGCTGATGCAGCTGCGCACCGCTGGCGTGAAGATCTCGCTGGATGACTTCGGTACCGGTTACTCCAGCCTCAGTTTGCTGAAGGACATTGCGGTGGACAGCGTGAAGATTGACCGCTCCTTTGTGCAGTACGTCAATGAGGTGACGGACACGGCGGCAATCGTCACCGCAGTCTCCCAGCTCGGCCACAAAATGAAGCTGAACGTGATTGCCGAAGGGGTGGAGAACGCCCAACAGAAGACCTTCCTACTGACCGCTGGCTGCTCACACATGCAGGGTTACCTCTTCTCCCGCCCGGTGCCAGTGGAGACGCTCACCGCCTTGCTTAGCGCCTGACTGGCCGCCGTTTCACCCTTTTGGCGGGTGAAACGGCCATATATAAGCAGCGTAAATAATCCCACAACTAGCATTAACCCATTGAATTGACATAAACCGGCATCAAACGCATTATCTCCTCAGGCGCCACGGTGCGCCCCATGTGCCCTCATTCAATGGATTAGACGATGATGCAACCCGTTTCCTGCCTTGCCCAATGTGGTGCCGTTCCGGCAGCCAGTGGCGCGGTGCGTCATGTGAAGCTCAAGAAACAGCCGCTCATTTGATCGGGCGCTGTCCCGTCAGATGAGATGACAGGACAGCGGCCCACAGCAGCGTGACTCCCCCTGACCTCTCCTTCTGACGGCAAACCCAATGCGCGTTACCCTCTAAGACAGGAGAGAATTATGTCAGTATTTTCAGGTATTTGGATTCCGTTAGTCACCCCTTTCAGCCAGGGCAAGCTTGACCTGCCCGCCTTGCAGCGTCTGGCGGTCTCCCTGCTGGCGCGTGGCGCGGACGGGCTGGTGGTATGCGGCACCACCGGCGAGGCGCCAGCGCTGAGCCAGGAGGAGCAGTTGCAGGCGCTGGACGCGGTGCTGGAAGTGGTGCCCGCCGCCAAGGTGGTGATGGGGCTGGCTGGCAATCATATGCCCTCCATTCTGGCGATGCAGGATGCCATCATGCAGCGCCCGCTGGCGGGCCTGCTGGTCTCCGCGCCCGCCTACATCCGTCCGACCCAAGCATCGCTGGTGCACTACTTCACCCAACTGGCTGACCGCTCAACGGTGCCCTTGATCCTCTACAACGTGCCCTACCGCACCGGCATCGCGCTGTCCTGGGAGACGCTGCAACAGCTGAGCGACCACCCGCGCATCGTGGCGATCAAGGATTGCGGCGGCAACCCGGAGCTGACGCTGGATCTGATCAACGCTGGCAAGCTGGACGTGCTAACCGGCGAGGATACCCAGATCCTGACGGTGCTGGCGCTGGGCGGCACCGGGGCGATCACCGCCTCCGGCCACCTCTGCCCGGAGGCGCTGGCGGCGCTGGTGAAGCAGGTACAGGCGGGCGATCTGCCTGCGGCGCGCGCCACCTTCTACGGCCTGCTGCCGATGATCCGCCTGCTGTTCTCCGTCGCCAACCCTACCGCCATCAAGTGCGCGTTGGCGCTGCATGGTGAGATGGAGCCAGACCTGCGCGAGCCGCTGCTGCCCTGCCCGCCCGAGGTGGAGCAGGCGCTGCGCGACCACTTCAACCTCTACAGCCGCTGAACCCCAGCCGGCCCGGCCGCCCTGGCCGGGCCATGCGATTTTTCGTTTTCTTTTCGCACAGATACGTAATGACTTTTGACAGAATGGCTTCCAGGATAGAGGCTTACTTGCACTCCCCCACTACTGGAGCGTTACCATGAAACTGTATTACAAACCGGGCGCCTGTTCGCTCTCCCCGCATATCGTGCTGCGCGAGGCGGGTGTCGATTTCAGCATTGAGAAAGTTGACCTGGTGGCGAAAACCACCGAGCACGGCGCGGACTACCTGACCATTAACCCCAAGGGGCAGGTGCCGGCGCTGCAACTGGATGATGGCTCCATCCTGACGGAAAATGCGGTGATTGTGCAGTATCTGGCCGACCAGAAGCCCGATCGCCAGCTGTTGCCTGCAGCGGGTTCGCTGGCGCGCTACCACGCGCTCGAACTGCTCAACTTCATTGCCACGGAACTGCACAAGGGCTTCAGCCCGCTGTTCAACCCACGTTTCCCGGAGGAAGCAAAAGAGGTGGCGCGTGAGCAGTTGCGGAAGAAACTGGCCTACATCGATGGAGAGTTGGCGGGGAAAGAGTATCTGCTCGGCAGCCGCTTCAGCGTGGCCGACGCCTACCTGTTCACTATCCTGAACTGGGCGCGGGTACTGAAGTTTAACTTGGATTTGCCGAACCTGGCGGCCTTTATGGCGCGGATGGCGGCACGCCCGGCGGTGGATGCCGCACTGGCGGCGGAAGGGCTGAAGTAATGGGAGGGCGCGCACCCTGCGCGCCCCACCCGATTACAGCTTAACTGCCGGGAAGTGGTGACGCGGGTTGACCAACGCATCCTGCGCCGCCACCACCTGCAACTCGTACTCGCCCATCTGCTGGGTCGCCAGCATCACCTCGTAGACCGCGGCAGTGACATGCTCCAGCGCCTTGTCGAGCGGCTCCCCCTTCAACAGGTTCACCAGCAGCAGGCCACTGGTGAGATCGCCTACGCCCACCGGCTGGCGATCGGCAAAGGCCACCAGCGGGCGGCTGATGTGCCATGCCTCGTCGGCGGTGACCAGCAGCATCTCAAAGCTCTCCGCCGAGCGGGCGGCGCGTGCCAGATGTTTCACCAGCACCACCTTTGGCCCCAGCGCGCACAGCTCACGCGCGGTGGCCACCGCCTGCTCCACGCTGTTCACCGCCTTGCCGCTCAGCTGCTCCAGCTCAATCAGGTTTGGCGCAATCACGTCGCTGCTCGGCAGTGACTGTTTGACGTGGAACTCCGCCACGCCAGGGGCCACGATGCAGCCCTTCTCCGGGTGGCCCATCACCGGGTCACAGAAGTAGAGGGCATTCGGGTTGGCGGCCTTCACCTGGCGGACAATCGCCTGGATGTGCTCGCCCTGCTCTGATGCGCCAATATAGCCGCTCAGCACCGCGTCACACTTCGCCAACTGGCCGATGTCCGCGATGCCCTGCACGATTTCGGTCAGGTGGCTGGGCGGCATTACGCAGCCTGTCCAGCGGCCATATTGGGTGTGGTTGGAGAACTGCACCGTATTGAGCGGCCAGACGTTGGCGCCCAAGCGGCGCATCGGGAATTCGGCAGCGCTGTTGCCGGCGTGGCCGAACACGACGTGGGACTGGATGGAGAGAATATTTTTCATCACGACAACCTGTACTCTTTTACCCTTGCCAAAGACACCGGCATGGCCGGTGGCCGGGTGCCCCCTGCCAAGGCGGCGGCACTGTTAGTTATTATTGGGGCAAACCCCGTTAAAAATAAGGGGGGCTGCTAGCCCCCCGTTTTCACTCTGTCGCGCTTACTTCCAGCTGATCAGGCAGTAGTGCTTCTTGCCGCGGCGCAGCAAGGTGTACTTGCCAAACAGGCGGTCGCTGTCGGTGAAGGTGTACTCCGCATCACCCTGCTTCTCGCCATTCACCTGCACGGCGTTGGAGTTGATCATGGTGCGTGCCTGTCCGCGGGAGGGCACCAGCTCGGCCGTAACCAGCGCCTGTTGCAGGTCGCTGCCCGCCTCCAGTTCGATGGTCGGCATACCGTCTTGCGCCAGCTGGGCGAAGTCCGCCTCGGTCATCTCACCCAGTGAGCCAGAGAACAGGCTGGCGGTGATGCGCGTGGCCGCCGCCAGCCCCTCTTCGCCATGCACCATGCGGGTCACCTCTTCCGCCAGCACATACTGGGCGCGCGGGGCCTTGTCGCTGTTTTTGTCCTCTTCTTCCAGCGCGTTGATCTCTTCCAGGCTGAGGAAGGTGAAGAACTTGAGGAAGCGGTACACATCGGCGTCCGCGGTGTTGATCCAGAACTGGTAGAACTTATACGGGCTGGTCTTCTTCGGATCCAGCCACACCGCGCCACCCTCGGTCTTGCCGAATTTGGTGCCGTCAGACTTGGTGATCAGCGGTACGGTCAGGCCAAATACCTGCTTCTGGTGCAGGCGACGCGTCAGGTCGATGCCGGAGGTGATGTTGCCCCACTGGTCAGAGCCGCCAATTTGCAACTCGACGCCGTGCTCGCCACACAGCGAGGCAAAGTCGTAGCCCTGCAACAGGTTGTAGGAGAACTCGGTGAAGGAGATGCCGCTGTCATCGCGATTCAGGCGCTGCTTCACTGCCTCTTTGTTGATCATCTGGTTGACGGAGAAGTGCTTGCCGATGTCACGTAGGAAGGTCAGCACGTTCATGTTGCCGAACCAGTCGTAGTTGTTGGCGGCAATGGCGCTGTTGTCACCGCAGTCGAAATCGAGGAACGGCGAGACCTGGCGGCGGATCTTCTCTACCCACTCAGCGACGGTATCGCTGGTGTTGAGCTTGCGTTCAGCAGCCTTGAAGCTCGGGTCGCCAATCAGGCCGGTCGCCCCGCCCACCAGCGCCACTGGCTTGTGGCCAGCCAGCTGGAAGCGTTTCAGGCACAGCAACGGAACCAGATGGCCCAAGTGCAAGCTGTCTGCGGTGGGATCGAAACCGCAATAGAGTGCAATTGGCCCTTGCGCCAGTCGCTCTGCTAACGCTTTTTCGTCCGTAACCTGGGCAATGAGGCCCCGCTCTTGCAATTGAGTAATCAAGTTACTGCTTGTCATCAATGACTCCGTTGAGGGTTGGTAAAGGGAGTGCCCCGGCCGGCGGCGCTGACCTGTGTGGCCGCCTGATCCGGGGAAGCGCATAGAATAAAGCGCCCGTAGCCCGAGCGCCAGAAGTAAGCACGGTTTTTGGCGTTCAGGGCGCCAGTCGGTCGATTTTCCAACCATTCCCCTCGCGCAGGTAGAGGAAACGGTCATGCAGGCGGTGCTCGCCACCCTGCCAGAACTCCACGGAATCAAAGGCTACGCGGTAGCCGCCCCAGAAACTGGGCAGTGGCACCTCACCCTGCTGGAACTTCTGTTTCAGCTCGAGGAATTTGCTCTCCAACACCCCTCGCGCCGAGATGCGGGACGATTGCGGCGACACCCAGGCCCCAATCTGGCTCTCCTTGGGTCGGCTGCTGAAGTACTTCATCACCTCCAGCGTGGAGAGGCGCTCGGCGCGGCCGGTGAAGCTGACCTGCCGCTCCAGCATATGCCAGGGGAAGTGCAGGCTGATTTTCGGGTTGTGGCTCAGGTGCTGCGCCTTGCGGCTGCCTAGGTTGGTGTAGAACACCAGCCCGCGCTCATCAATGTGCTTGAGCAGCACAATGCGCTGGAATGGCTGGCCCTGCTCATCCACCGTCGCCACGCACATGGCGGTGGGGTCGGCCAGTTGCGCCTCACACGCCTGTTGCAGCCACAGCCCGAAGAGATCCAGCGGGTCATCGGTCAGATCATGGCGGCGCAGGCCGCCCTTGGTGTATTCGCGCCGCAGGTGGGCAATATCGAGTCTTTCAGTCATGGCAAGATCCTTGGAACGTCAGGGGGTCACGGCCATCAGCGGCTGACCACACAATCATTGATTATCACATCATCCCCGCGCTGCACCAGCGCCCGCTCCCCCTGTGACCAGAAGGTGTAGCGCCCGTCGCTGTAGCGCGCGCCGGAGGCCGCCTCCACCTGCGTCAGGTGGAGTTGCTCGCCATCCAGCAGCAGGTTGACGCTGTGGCGATCCGGGGCCAGCGTCACGGTCAGCGGCAGGGTGCCGCAACGGTAGTGGACAGGCTGGGCCGCTGGCGCGTGGCCGAAGTGGCTACACCCGGCCAGCGCCAGTAACGCGGCCCCCGTAAGCAGATATCTGAACATACTGCCTCCTCTCACTCGCTCGGCTGGCGCAGGCCAGCCGGGTAGATGGCGCCCAGCACCGCCGGCGCGCGCGCGCCAGTCACCGAGGGCAAGTTGCCCGGCAGGCCGGACAGGGTACGCGCCGCCAGCCAGGCGAACGCCAGTGCCTCCATGTCATCGCCACGGATGCCGAACTGGTCGGTCGGGCACACCTCGGTGCCCGGCAGCAGCGCCGCCAGACGGGTCATCACCAGCGGGTTGCGCGCGCCACCGCCACACACCAGCAGCCGGTCACAGCCGCCGGAGAGCTGCACCTGCTCTGAGATGGTGGTCGCGGTTAGTTCCGCCAGCGTGGCCTGCACATCCTCCGGAGCAAGATTGGGGTGCCCGGCGAGATGACGCTCCAGCCAAGCCAAATTGAAGTACTCACGCCCGGTACTTTTCGGCGCAGGCGCGGCAAAATAGGGGTCAGCCAGCATCTGCTGCAACAGGGCGATATCAGGCAGGCCCGCCAGCCCCAGCGCCGCATCCTCATCGTAGGGCAGCGCCCGCTGCCGCCAGATCCAGGCGTCCATTAGCATGTTGCCGGGGCCGGTGTCATAGCCGCGCACCGGCTGACCCGGCAGCAGCAGGGAGAGGTTGGCGATGCCGCCGATATTGAGCACCATCCGGCGCTCGTCCGGGTGCGAGAGCAACGCATCATGGAACGCGGGCACCAGCGGCGCGCCCTGCCCGCCAAGCGCGATGTCCCGCCGGCGGAAGTCACCGATGGTGGTAATGCCGGTCAGGGCCGCGATGCGGTTATTGTCGCCCAGTTGCAGCGAGAACGGCGCCAGGCCGTTCGGCTCATGCCAGACCGTCTGGCCGTGGCAGCCAATCGCGGTGATCTCCTCGGCACGCAGGTTGTGCTGCGCCAGCAGCGCCAAAATGGCCTCGGCGAACAGATCCCCCAGCTGCGCATCCAGCTGGCCCACTTGTGACAGTGTCACCTGCTGGCCCTGGCACATCCCTAAAATCGCCTGCCTGATGGCTAGCGGCATTGGGTGGGTATAGCTGCCCTGCTGGGCCACCATACGCGCATCAATGGCGGCCAGCACCACATCGATCCCATCCAGGCTGGTGCCCGACATGACACCGATATAACGACCTGACTTCATAACCTTTCCCCTTACCGGCAATGCAATGTTTTTCTCCCCCACTAAAGCAGATTTAACCGGTTAACGCTATGAAAGGGAGTGATTATTTACGGCCAGGCCGTTGATCTGACGACGAGATCATTTTATCGAGGTTTATGGGGCATTGAAGCTGTGGAGCATATGCTGGGGACTTTACATCAGGCAAAATAGCGATTGGGCTGCATATCAGCCATACTTTTAGCGTCATTGTCCATTCGTAGTCAGGCAGGCAATGCTGAGGACTATGTTAAAAAATATAGGAGTCTTTATGATTAAGCGTCTTCTCGTGGTGGCGCTCGCTGGCGCCACGCTGGCAGGCTGTGTGAACGATAGCGCTCTGTCCGGCGATGTCTACTCCGCCAATCAGGCGAAACAGGTTCAAAACGTAACCTACGGCACCATCGTCTCAACCCGGCCGGTACAGATTCAGGGTGGCGACGAGAACAACGTGATTGGCGCGATTGGCGGCGCAGTGTTGGGCGGCTTCTTGGGTAACACCGTCGGGGGTGGCACGGGCCGTAGCCTGGCGACCGCAGCCGGTGCCGTGGCCGGTGGCGTCGCAGGTCAGGGCGTGCAGGGTGCGTTAAACCGTAGCAATGGCGTAGAACTGGAGATCCGTAAGGATGATGGCAATACCATCATGGTGGTGCAGAAAGCAGATGCCACCAAATTCAGCGTGGGGCAGCGTGTAAGCATAGCCAGCAGTGGCAGCCAGGTGACTGTCTCGCCGCGTTAAGCGGCACAGAAACAAGACCGGCGGCCATAGGCCGCCGGTCGGGTAGATTCGCTGTGGGTCAAAAAAAATCGCGTTATTTATTTTGTAGTTGGATAATGTTCTCTTCTATCTGATCGATCATCCTGACCAGCAGCGAGAGCTCATCATGTGAGATGCCCGTCAGGATCTCATGCCGTGTAGAGTCAATCACCCTCTCCACCTCATCAATAATCGGTGCCGCTTCCGCCGTTAGTTTGATGCGTTTGGCGCGGCGATCGCTGGAGCAGGTATGGCGGGTAATCAGCCCCTTCTCCTCAAGTTGATCCAAGGTGCGTACCAGTGAAGGCTGCTCAATGCCGATCGCCTTGGCCAGCTGAATCTGCGACTGCTCAGGCGGTAATTTGTTGATATTGTGTAAGGTCACCCAATGAGTTTGGGTCAATTCCAACGGTTTAAGCCGATGGTCAATCAAGGCGCGCCATACTCGCACCAGCCGTGCTAAATCTGAACCTAATGATGAACCTAAATTGGAGTCCAATTCCCCCTCCTTATAATTAGCTTGCTAATAGTGCTTCCCAGAGTGTAGCCTATTTTGCGGAGTTAAGAACGGAAATTCAATTATATATGTAATATGAATTATATTTAGACCAATAATTTGGATTAAAAATAATTAGAGCCTTTTTACATCCTCCGCCTTATTCTCTGCCTGAATATTAACATACTAAATTTGGCATAATCTCCTTAGTGAACGTTGCCTGTTTTTAGCTATCCCTTTGCTGTCTCTCTGATTTTCTCTGGCGATCAGGCGACGCTAATTCTGCCTATGGCCACGTGGGCCAAACTAAGCGCACACCGGGCAAGGGTGGCGGCGGCGGACATACTCCGTGCATTTTGTCAAATTTCGCTAGAATTTAAGGGGATAGCGTGGGCTGGGATCAGTGGGGGTAAATAAATAGTGACAGTTACAAAAATAAAATACATTTTCCAACTTTTGATATGAATCATGGCAATATCTAAACACTTCTGCATTAAATAAATTCGCCCACCCGTTATTGGCACTGGCCGAGCTAATGCTCGGCCAGCAGTCAGTCAGCCAAACTAAATCACACCACAAGCAATACGGCCACCTCCGCCACCCAAGGGCTTCGGCATATCCGCGTGGTTATCCCCGCCCTCATGGATCATGAGCGCATGGTTCTCAACCTGCGACAGCTGTTTCAGGCGCGGTGCCAGTACCTGATCGCTGGCACTGCCATCCTGATGCACATAGATCACGGGCAGGTCACCCAAGTGACCATTCTCATATGGCCCGAGGTGCTTGCCGGTTTTCTCTGGATCCAGGTGATCGCCGGCTGCTTGCGCCGCCACCTTCTTGCCATCCTTCTCTGCGGCCTCACAGCTGCCATTCTGGTGCACATGGAAACCGTGCACCCCCGGCGGCAGTGAGGTCAATTTGGGGGTAAACAGCAGGCCATACTCGGTTTCACTGATGGTGACAGTGCCGATGGGCTGCGGTGCGCCCTCGGCAGACACCAGGTTCATGGTCACCACTTTACTGGCCGCCTGCGCGGCCCCGCAGGCCAACATACATGCCAACGCCACGCCGGAAAGATATTTCATAACGCCTCCAATGCCTGTCGCTTCAGAGCGTTAAGTATAGGCAAAGCCTTCCGATGCTGGTTTGCCGTTCCGCTTTCTGACCCTGCCCGGCTGATATTTGCGATCCAGTTCACAAAAACTGCCCCTAGGGCACGTCATAACCCAGCGCCGCCTTGCGGATGCGGAACCACTGCTGGCGGCTCAATGGCAGGGAGAGCGCCTCCCAGGCGGCACGCACGCGCTCAATCTTGCCAGTACCGAGGATCGGCAACGGGCGGCTCGGTAGGCGCAGCACCCAGGCATAGACCACCTGCTCCAGGGATTGCGCGCCAATCTCCTCAGCGACGGCGTACAGCTCATCACGCAGCGGCTGGTAGCGTGGCTCACGGAACAGCCGGCCACCACCCAGACATGACCACGCCATCGGCCGGATGCGCAACTGCTGGCACTGGTCGAGCGTACCGTCCAGCGTCACCGTCTGATTGAGCGGCGAGATCTCCACCTGGTTGGTTGCCAGAGTAAAGGGCAGACGCGATTGCAGTAGCGAGAACTGCGCTGGCGTAAAGTTGGAGACACCAAAATGGCGCACCTTGCCGCTGCCATGCAGGGCGGTGAACGCTTCTGCCACCTCATCGGCATCCATCAGCGGATCGGGGCGGTGGATCAGCAGCAAGTCGAGGTGGTCAGTGTTCAGGTGCTGCAATGACTGCTCAGCGCTGGCAATGATGTGGGACTTGTCCGTGATGTAGTGGCCAAGGCTATGGCCGGGTTTGGCGGTGGTGGCAATGCCGCACTTGCTGACCAGCTCCAGCTGGTGGCGCAGCGAGGGGGCCAGCCGCAACGCGTCGCCAAACGCGGCCTCACACTGGTAGTCACCATAGATGTCAGCGTGATCGACGGTGGTGATGCCCAGCGCCAGGTGCTGCTCAATAAAGGTCACCAGCTCCTGCGGGCGCATTGCCCACTCCATTAACCGCCAGTAGCCACAAATTAGCGGGGAAAACTCAGGGCCCTGCGGGGCAATCGGACTGCGAAGATTCATAACCGGCCTCCTTGGTTGGATGGGGAGAGCATACACAATTGCGTGGCCCGGCACGACGTTGGCGCACGGCTTTGCGCGGCGCCTCGCAAGAATTAAAACAGGGAGGGTTGTTCTGGCGGCGGGTCATCGGCTTTGCGCGCTTGCCGCTGCTGGCGCAGGTAGCGCTGGCGGCAGAGATGGAGGACGTGGCGCTTCTGGGCGTCGCTCATGCTCATCCAGTTGAAACGCTCTTCCCGGCTGCGCAGGCAGCCACGACAAAAACCGCGCTCATCTGACTGGCAGATGCCGCGGCAGGGGCTGGGAATGGTGAAAAACTCAAGCTGCTCGGCCACAATCTCCCCTTTTGCGCAAACGGGCGGCACGTTGCGCGCTGGTTAATTTATCGCCCGCCTACTCATTGAAGCCCCTTTGCGCCGGGCTGGCAAGCCTGCCCGCCATTTTTCCCGCCCATGCCATCAAATTTCTGTCATAACCGGGTGATAGGGTGGCGTCGCGGTAAAGGCTCTTTGCCGCGAGAACATCACGGCGTGGCCCCGTGCCGCGCAAACGTGAGCCTTTGGCGTGCCGCCCGCTGGCCACGCCCCTTGCGCCCCCTTCACCCGGCGTGCCTGTACGCCGGTTTCTTTCAACGCTTTAGAGCGCACGTTTGAACAATCTGCCCCAGCCTTTCCTCTGCATAGTGGCCCGGACACTTTTTCAGGAGGCATTGGCCATGAGCACACTCTTTACCCCGTTGACCATTGGCGGGCGCACCCTGCCGAACCGGATCTTTATGGCCCCCCTCACCCGCCTGCGCAGCCAGGAGCCGGGCGATCTGCCGACTGCCCTGATGGGCGAGTACTATAGCCAGCGCGCCAGCGCCGGGCTGATTATTAGCGAGGCGACGCAAATCTCCTTGCAGGGCAAGGGCTATGCTGGCGCGCCGGGCATCCACTCCCCTGAGCAGGTGGCTGCCTGGCGCCAGATCACGGACGCCGTCCATGCGCGCGGCGGCCACATCGCCCTGCAAATGTGGCACGTTGGCCGCATCTCCCACACCTCACTGCAACCGGGCCAGCAGTCGCCGGTCGCCCCCTCGGCACAGACCGCCGACACCCGCACCACGATACGGGATGAGCAGGGCAACCTGACGCGCGTTCCCTGCTCGCCGCCGCGCGCCCTAACCGTGGCTGAGATCGCCGAAGTAGTGGCACAATTCCGCCAGGCCGCCATTCATGCACGGGAGGCCGGGTTTGACTATGTGGAGATCCACGCCGCCCACGGCTACCTGCTGCACCAGTTCCAGTCGCCGGAGTCCAACCTGCGAAATGATGAGTATGGCGGCAGTGTCGAGAACCGCCTGCGCCTGACATTGGACGTCGTGGAGAGCGTGGTGGCCGAACTGGGGGCTGACCGCGTCGGCATCCGCATTTCGCCGGTCGGTGCCGTCGCTGGCATGGGCAATGGCAAGCAGGAGGAGCAGGATGCGCTGACGCTGGTGGAGCAACTGAGCGCCCGCCAACTGGCCTACCTGCACATCTCCGAGCCGGACTGGGTCGGCGGCCGTCCCTATTCGGAGGCGTTGCGCAAGGCGATTCGCGCCCGCTATCAGGGGGTGATCATCGGGGCCGGTGGCTATACGCAGCAGAAGGCGGAGCAGTTGATTGACGCCGGTTACGTTGATGCCGCCGCCTTTGGCCGCGACTACATCGCCAACCCGGATCTGGTGGCGCGCTTTGCCCAGCAGGCGCCGCTCAACCCACCGCAGCCAGAGACCTTCTATGGCGGTGGCCGTGATGGCTACACCGACTACCCAACGCTGTGACTATCTGCATCACATTGAATTTATTCGCCTGCGAAGGCTATACTTAACTGTTTTTATCCACGCGGCGAACACCTCGCCGCGTGCCAACCTGTTATCAGAGGACTTTATGCGCTTACTCCATACCATGCTTCGCGTCGGTGACCTGCAACGCTCCATCGACTTCTACACCAAGGTATTAGGCATGCGTCTGCTGCGTTCCAGTGAAAATACCGAATACAAATACTCCCTGGCGTTCGTCGGCTATACCGAAGAGAGCGAAGGCGCGGTGATTGAACTGACCTATAACTGGGGCGTCGAGAGCTACGACATGGGGACGGCCTACGGCCACATCGCGCTGGGCGTGGATGATGTCGCGGCGACCTGTGACCAGATCCGCAATGCTGGCGGCAATGTGACCCGTGAAGCTGGCCCGGTCAAGGGCGGCACCACCGTGATCGCCTTTGTGGAAGACCCGGATGGCTACAAGATCGAGCTGATTGAAAACAGCCACGCTGGCAAAGGCCTCGGCAACTGATAGCTTCCCTGATCCTACGGGCGCGGCACGCCGTCGCCCGTCTTCTCCTGCGTATTGCCCTTCCCCTGCATCGGCCGCGAAAATTTGCCATAATGCGCGCTGAATTCGAACCTGATAAGAAACTGATGGCTGATAAAAGTGATCCCAACGCCCTGAGTGGCCGCTTCCGCGGGTTCTATCCCGTGGTGATTGATGTTGAAACCGCTGGCTTTAACGCCCGTACCGATGCCCTGCTGGAGATCGCCGCCGTGACGTTGCGCATGGACGACGACGGCTGGCTGACGCGTGATGAGGCGCTGCACTTCCATGTCGCCCCATTTGAGGGGGCGGTGCTGCAACCGGAGGCGCTGGCCTTCAACGGCATCGATCCGCACAACCCGCTGCGTGGCGCGGTGAGTGAGTATGAGGCGCTGCACGCCATCTTCAAGATGGTGCGCAAGGGCATGAAGGAGCAGAACTGCAACCGGGCGATTATTGTGGCGCACAATGCCAACTTTGATCACAGCTTCCTGATGGCGGCCGCCGAGCGCGGTAGCCTCAAGCGCAACCCTTTTCACCCCTTTGCCACCTTTGATACCGCGGCGCTGAGCGGGCTGGTGCTCGGGCAGACGGTGCTGGCGAAAGCCTGCATCACCGCCGGCATCCCCTTTGATAGCGCCCAGGCGCACTCCGCGCTGTATGACACCGAGCAGACGGCACTGCTGTTCTGTGAGCTGGTCAACCGCTGGAAACGGCTGGGTGGCTGGCCGCTGGCGACACCAGAGGCCGACGAGTAAAACAGAACGGGCGACCCTAGGGTCGCCCGTTTTCATTGCCGCTGAGGTTGCCCCCGCGCCCGGATTACTGTTGCTCTTCCTGGGAACGGTGCTTCTCGGCGGTCTCTTTGATCAGCTGTTGCAGTTCGCCGCGCTGGTACATCTCCAGCACGATGTCGCAACCGCCGACCAGTTCACCATCCACCCACAGCTGCGGGAAGGTCGGCCAGTTGGCGTATTTCGGCAGCTCAGCACGGATGTCCGGGTTCTGCAAAATGTCCACATAGGCAAAACGCTCACCGCACGCGGACAGCGCCTGTACCGCCTGAGCGGAGAAGCCACAGCTTGGCAGCTTCGGGGAGCCTTTCATGTACAGCAGGATCGGGTTTTCCGCGATCTGGGCCTGGATCTTTTCAATTGTCGTCATTGTCTTGCTTCCTCAAGCCATTGGCTGGCTATTACGCGTCACATCAAATCAGCAGTGGCCTATTGTAACGAGGGCGGCAACGGGATGAAAACACCATTTTTTGCAGGGTTTTCCCCCATGCCCCAAATTCGTCGGCCTGACTGCTAACAATAATTAAACATATGTTAACAGTAACAGATCTGAACGATGAGGTTTATCGGAAAAACGCGTTATCCCTCTATGCCGCCAGGCCGCTAACCGCTTGAGTTGCGGATAAAAGCAGCATATCTCCCCCCCAGTTTTCACTAATGAAAAAAGCTATTAACTTTTTCTGACAATATGAATTAGAATCAGGGGGTTTCATGCTTTTTTGTGCGGCAGGTTTCAGTGATACTGGGCCTCCATGGATGTTTGTCGGACACTTTTGGTAGCGTTGCCATGCGTTTACTCGTTACGCTTTTCGTTTTGCTTTTTACCCAGCTCTGTATGAATCTGGCGCATGCGTCGCCCCATGCGCGCACGTCGGCCGAACCCCGCAAGGGCCATGCCAGTGAGGCCAGGACGGATGACCGTAAAAAGCGCAAGCCGGTGAAAACCAGCGTAAAGAAAAAAGCCACCAGCCGCGACAAGGCTCAGGTGGTCAAGGTCACGACCAAAAGCGGTAAAACACGTAAAACCGCCTCTACCCATCTGGTCAAGGTGACGCCGCCGAAAAAGGGCTATAAAAAAGGCTATGGCCGCCAGCGCCTGCCCGGCCACGAGGCCAAAGCTGTGGAGAGCGGCCCGCTGGCACTCAGCCCGGCGCATAAAAAGCGCTACCAGAAAGCCAAGCAAACGGCGATGACCAAGCTAATGAAGCAGGTAGGCAAGCCCTACCGCTGGGGCGGCACCTCCCCCACCACCGGTTTCGATTGCAGCGGGCTGGTCTATTACGCCTATAAAGATGTGATGAAGATCCGCCTGCCACGCACCGCCAATGAGATGTACCACCTGCGTGATGCCGCGCCGGTTAAACGTGGCGAGCTGGAGAGCGGCGATCTGGTCTTCTTCCGCATCGCCAACCGTGGCGCGGCTGACCATGTTGGCGTCTATCTCGGCGATGGCAAATTTATCCAGTCACCGCGCACCGGCGAGGATATCCGCATCAGCTATCTGGATAATGACTACTGGCAGGACCATTACGTCGGCGCCCGCCGCGTGATGACCCCCAAGACCGTGCGCTGACCACCGCGTAACAAAAAAGACGCCCAAGGGCGTCTTTTTTTTCTGGTGCAGGCGGATTAGCCCAAAACAGCGGTAAAGCTAAAGGCAATGATCATGGTGAGCGCCGCCACAGTGGTGCATAGCGACAGTTTCAAATTGGTATCCATGTGTTCTCCTGAATAACGCAAACAAAACCACAATGTTTGTATGAGTTCTCATATTCTCACAGTATTGCAGGCAGTGCCTATCACGTCGTGATGCGCAACGGGATAATTTTCTGCTTCCCCTTTGCGCAAGAATAGGGGAAAATTCGCGGTTTACACACTGCGTACCCGGCCGCGGCTGCAATGCCCCACCGCTCCCCAGCGAAGATGACCGTCCTCTCCCCCTAGAATTCACTGCATCTTTTACGGTGGGCAGAAGAATAAACGCAGGCAAACGATTAACATTATAGTTACGTGCTGTAACACGTATTTTCAGGAGTCACTTTTCCCATGGCCACGATTAAAGATGTCGCCAAACGTGCCGGCGTGTCCACCACCACCGTGTCACACGTTATCAACAAAACACGTTTCGTCGCTGAAGAGACGAAGGCGGCGGTCTGGGCCGCCATCAAGGAGTTGCACTACTCCCCAAGCGCCGTGGCGCGCAGCCTGAAAGTCAACCACACCAAATCCATCGGGTTGCTGGCGACCTCCAGTGAGGCCCCCTACTTCGCTGAGGTGATTGAGTCCGTGGAGAACAGTTGCTACAGCAAGGGCTATACCCTGATCCTCTGCAACTCCCACAATAACCTCGACAAGCAGCAAGCTTACCTGGCGATGCTGGCGCAAAAGCGCGTCGATGGCCTGCTGGTGATGTGCTCTGAGTACCCGGATCAGCTGATCGGTATGCTCGAGGAGTACCGCAACATCCCGATGGTGGTGATGGACTGGGGTTCAGCACGCAGCGACTTTACTGACTCCATCATTGATAACGCCTTTGAGGGCGGCTACATCGCAGGCCGTTATCTGATTGAGCGCGGCCACCGTGATATCGGCATCATCCCCGGCCAGCTGTCACGCAACACCGGCGGCGGCCGCCATCAGGGCTTCCTGAAGGCGATGGAAGAGGCAAATATCACTGTGCGCCCGGAGTGGGTGGTACAGGGTGATTTTGAGCCGGAGTCCGGCTACAAGGCGATGCAGCAGATTTTGGTGCAGAAGCAGCGCCCAACGGCGGTGTTCTGCGGCGGCGACATCATGGCAATGGGCGCCATCTGCGCCGCCGACGAGATGGGCCTGCGCGTGCCACAAGACATCTCGGTGATTGGCTATGACAACGTGCGTAACGCGCGCTACTTTACCCCGGCACTGACCACCATCCACCAGCCGAAAGAGCGCCTCGGCGAGAGTGCTTTTGCCATGCTGCTGGATCGCATCACCAGCAAGCGTGAAGACCCGCAGACCATTGAAGTGCGCCCGAAACTGGTGGAGCGTCGCTCCGTGGCCGATGGCCCCTACCGCGACTACCGCCGTTAATCGACCAGCCGGGGCCATGCGCCCCGGTTTTTACTCCCCACGCAACCACTCCCGGTTCAACGTTTCGCTGTCCCCCAGATAATCCAGCAACCAGCTAAGCGCTGGCGAGGTGCGCGCCTGATCCCAGGTCAGGCAACAGGCGCTGTCCGGGAAGGGTTGCGCCAGCGTCAGCAGCACCAACTCTCCACGATCGATCAGCGGTTGCGCCATGTGCGCCGGGATCATCCCCACGCACAGGCCAGCCAGCAGGCAATCCAGCGCGCTGGTCCAGTCTGGCGCCACCAGCCGCCGTTGGTTATCCAGCGTCCAGGTGTCGCGCTTCGGCAGGGTGCGGGAGGTGTCCTCCAGACAGAGGGCTGGCCACGGCCGCAACTGCTCATCCGCCAACGGGCCGGGCAGTTGTGCCAGCGGATGGGTACGGCTCACCACACAGCGCCACGGCAGAAAGCCCATGTCGCGGAAGCGGTAGCTGCCGCCCACCGGCACGGCGCGGGTGGCACCAATCGCTGCATCCACCCGTCCATCCGCCAGCGCATCCCAGACGCCGTTGAACACCTCCGGCGAGATCAGCAGCTCCATATCGGGAAACTCGCGGTAGAAATCGAGCACCAGCTGCCGGGTGCGATCGGCACGCACCACCCGATCCACCGCCAGATTGAGTTGCCCACGCCAGCCATTGGCCGCCTGTTGGCACTGGCGACGCGCGGCCTGCATTTTTTTGATAACACCGCGCGCCTCCTCAATAAAAACCTGTCCGGCCTCGGTGATCGCCACATCACGGTGGCGGCGCTCAAACAGTTCCACCGCCAGCCACTGCTCCAGCTGGCGCACGGTGTAACTGACCGCCGAGGGCACCCGGTGCAGCTCCTGCGCTGCCGCGCTAAAGCTGCCGGTGCGTGCTACGGCGTCCACCACCTCCAGCGAATACTCTGACCACATGGCGCGCCCCACTCTTTCTGCTTGCAAAATTTTTCACAGCATGGCGCAAATTTTAACGTTTCACAATGCCCTGGCTGCTCCAGTAGAGTGCGCACCGCTATGCGTTTTTCTTATCATCTACTAACAAACCATAGGAATTTGCTATGACCCGCTCCCCTCTTTTCATGCTCTATCTGGCCGGACTGAGTGTGCTTGGCTTTTTGGCCACTGACATGTACCTGCCGGCCTTCGCCCAGATGCAGACAGATCTTTCGCTGACGCCCAATGCCATCAGCGCCAGCCTGAGCCTGTTTTTGGCCGGTTTCGCCTGCGCCCAACTGATCTGGGGGCCGCTCTCTGACCGCATCGGCCGCAAGCCCGTACTGGTGCTGGGGCTGTTGATGTTTGCCGTCGGCTGCGCCGGGATGCTGTGGGTGCAGGATGCGCGCCAGCTCTGGCTGATGCGCTTTGTGCAGGCGGTGGGAGTCTGTTCCGCGGCCGTAAGCTGGCAGGCGCTGGTGGTGGACCGCTGCACGGGCGAGCAGGCGAAACGGGTGTTTGCCACCATTATGCCGCTGGTGGCGCTGTCACCGGCGCTGGCCCCGCTGCTGGGTGCCTGGCTGCTGAACCACTTTGGCTGGCGCGCCATCTTCCTGGCGCTGCTCGCCATCACCCTGCTGCTGCTGGTGCCAACGCTGCGGCTCCAGCCTGCCAACCGGCCGGGTGCTGACCATCCGGCCCCCAAGGTAGGAATGCTGGCGCTGCTCGGCTCCCGCGTCTTTAGCGGCAACGTGCTGATGTATGCCGCCTGCTCGGCAGGCTTCTTCGCCTGGCTGACCGGCTCGCCCTTCATCCTGCACGCCATGGGCTATGGCGCGGATGCCATCGGCCTGAGCTACGTGCCGCAGACCTTTGCCTTCCTGATGGGTGGGTTTGGCTGCCGCTACGTGGTCAGCCGCCGTGATGGCAAGGTGCTAGTGCCGTGGCTGCTGGCTGGCTACAGCCTGAGCATCATCGCGCTGTTCCTGCTGGCCTGGCTCGCCACGCCGGGGCTGGCGCTGTTGCTGGTGCCATTTTGTGTGATGGCTTTGGCAAATGGCGCACTCTATCCCATAATTGTGGCTAACGCGCTACTGCCCTTCCCGCAGAGCACCGGCAAGGCCGCGGCCCTGCAGAATGCCCTGCAACTGGGACTCTGCTTCGTCGCCAGTCTGATGGTATCGGCCTTTATCAGCCAGCCGCTGATGGCAACCGTCAGTGTGATGCTGAGCACCGTGGGCCTGGCATTGGCAGGCTACCTGCTCCAGCGTAATGCGTCGGCGCAGGCAGCCATCCGTCATGAGCGGCATACTAACCAAACGGCATAATTGCCTTACTGAATAATCGCTTGATTATTCTTTGCGCCAGAAGGGATTGACTATTGAGTATCGCTTCTGGCGCGCCTATACTCTTTTTCACTCGATAAGAACAACGGTTTTACAAAACTTTTATCAAGTCTTGGTGCGCGAGGAGTGCGCGCATTTTGTCAGGGATGATGACCTGCTGTCCTACCCCTGGGCCAGCGGGATTCGTCCCACTTTCCTCTGTACATAGTCGAATATCAGATACGGCGGGTTACCCCGCGGGTTCTCGTATACGCCTGCAAATTGTCTATGCTTTTCCTTGCAGGTCATAAGTCAGAAGAAAAAGTGATGGAGAAGCTATGAGTTCATCGTGTATAGAAGATTTGAGCATTCAGGATAACCAGTGGTATCGCATTGCCCATGAGATGCTCAGCCAGGCGGATATCGAAATCAATGGCTCCCGGCCCTTCGATATCACCATCAATAACCCCGATTTTTTTAAGCGCGTATTGCAGGAAGGCTCACTGGGCCTTGGCGAAAGCTACATGGATGGCTGGTGGGAGTGCGAGCGGCTCGACATCTTCTTCCAGCGCGTAGTGGCCGCCGGTCTGGAGCACAAGCTGCCCCACCACCTGAAAGATACCCTGCGCATTGCCGCTGCCCGCCTGACCAACCTGCAATCCAAAAAGCGTGCCTGGATCGTCGGCAAGGAGCACTACGACCTTGGCAACGATCTCTTTACCCTGATGCTTGACCCCTACATGCAGTACTCCTGTGGCTACTGGAAAGAGGCGGAAACGCTTGAGCAGGCACAGGAGCACAAATTGCGCATGATCTGTGAGAAGCTGCAACTGAAGCCCGGCATGTCGCTGCTGGATATCGGCTGTGGCTGGGGTGGGTTGTCAGCCTTCGCCGCCCGTCACTACGGCGTCTCCGTTACCGGTGTCACCATCTCCGCCGAGCAGCAGAAGCTGGCCCAACAGCGCTGCGAAGGGCTGGACGTCACCATCCTGTTGCAGGACTACCGCGATCTGGACCAGCAGTTCGATCGCATCGTCTCCGTTGGGATGTTTGAGCACGTCGGGCCGAAAAATTACCAGACCTACTTTGACGTGGTGGCGCGCAACCTGCGGCCAGATGGCCTGTTCCTGCTGCACACCATCGGCTCGAACAAAACGGACATGCATGTCGATCCCTGGATCGACAAATATATCTTCCCCAACGGCTGCCTGCCGTCGGTCAAGCATATTGCCCAAGCCAGCGAGGGACAGTTTGTAATGGAGGATTGGCACAACTTCGGCGCGGATTACGATCGCACGCTGATGGCCTGGCATGAGCGTTTCATCAAGGCATGGCCGCAACTGGCGGAGAACTACTCCGACCGCTTCTACCGGATGTTCACCTACTACCTGAATGCCTGCGCGGGGGCCTTCCGCGCGCGCGATATCCAGCTCTGGCAGGTGCTGTTCAGCCCGCATGGCGTCGAGGGCGGGCTGCGGGTGCCGCGCTAAACATGAAAAAACCGGCCAAAGGCCGGTTTTTTTCGCCTGTACGCCGCTTAGAGATAGACGCGCAGATACTCGGAGAGGCAGAGGATTGCCATCGCCTGCCCATAGGGCATGGAGGTGAGCGGGATCTCGCGATAGAAGTTGAGGTCATTGCCCATCGCGGTGCCAAAGGAGACCTGGGTCAGCTCGCCCTGATCGTTGATGTGGCGCACCACCCCCTGTGCGGCGCGCAGCCCCATCGCCGCATACTGCTTGCCAACGTAGCGCTTGCGCACCGCCTTCATGATGCCGTAGGCAAAGCCAGCGGTGGCAGAGGCTTCCAGATAGGAGTCCGGGTCATCCAGCAGGGTATGCCACAGGCCGGAGGCGTCCTGATACTGTTGCAGCGCGGCGATCTGGCTCTCCAGCACCTGGATCAGGAAACGGCGGGTGGCATCGTGCTCGGGCAGATCCACCATCTCCAGGAAGTCCGGGATGGCGACGGTCAGCCAGCTATTGCCGCGCGCCCAGCGTGCCTGCGCAAAGTTGTGGTTGCCCTCAAAGGTCCAGCCGTGGAACCAGAGGCCGCTCTGGCGATCCATCAGGTACTGGACATGGGTCAGGAACTGGAATTTCGCCTCCTCCACGTACTCCGGCCGATTGAGCAGCTTGCCAATTTTCGCCAGCGGCAGCACGCTCATCATCAGGGTGTCATCCCACAGCTGCTGGTGGTTCTCATTGTTGTAGACGATATGTTGCAGGCCGCCCTTTTCAGTGCGCGGCATCTCATACATCACCCACTCGGCCCACGCTTCCAGATAGGGCAGCCAGCTCTGGTTGCGCGTCTCTTCATAACGGAAAGCCAGCGTCAGGAACGGGCAGACGGTGTTGACGTTTTTGGTCGGCATTGGCTCCTGCAGGCGCGCGGCAAACCAGTCATCAATGATAGCGAGCGCCTGCGGGTCATTGGTCTGCTGGTAATATTTGTAGATGCCATACAGCCCGATGCCGTGCGTCCACTCCCAGCCTGCCCAGCCCTTGGTATCAATCACCCGTCCGTCATCCAGCCGCAGCAGGAACTCGCCGGTCTTGTCCTCGATATGGATCAAGTTGTCCGCCACCTGGTGGATCAACCGGCGCACCTCGTCACGGGTGATAAAGTAGTCGGGCTGGCGCAGCAGTTCACTATGTTTGACGGGAAATACGTTCATTTTTCACCTTTGCAAGAGAACGGGTTAGCAATCGCCGCAGTGTAGGCCAGCCACCCGGCTATCGCCTTTGGCTGACTGCCAGCCCTGCGCGCGTGCTGGCAACGCCGGAAAGGGGACGCGCGCGGGCCTCACACTTTCACCTGGGCAAAAAAAGGGCATAAAAAAGCCCGGCGCAGAGGCCGGGCTTAAGGAGCGGCGGGCGTCAGGCTTTCGCCGGATCCTCGTCAGCCGCATCGGCCTGCGCCAGATTCTCGCCGATGGCCTTGGCGGCCGCCATCGCGGCCTCGCGGCTGGCAAGCACACGCTCCACGGTGTCCACCACCGCCTGAGTCTGCGGATCAATCTCAATGTTAACCGTGTCCCCCAGACGCTTTTTGCCAAGCGTGGTGCGCTCCAGCGTCTCCGGGATCAGGTGCACGCAGAAGCGGTTCTTCACCACTTCGCCGATGGTCAGGCTGATGCCATCAATGCCGATATAGCCCTTATGCAGGATGTACTTCATGTACTCCTCATGGGCGATGCGGAACCACACCTGACGGTTGTTCTCAGAGGTGAGGATTTTGCTGATCTCGGCAGTGCAGATGATATGGCCGGACATCAGGTGCCCACCAATCTCATCGTTGAACTTCGCCGCCCGCTCCAGGTTGACCAGATCGCCCACCTTCAGCGCCCCCAGGTTGGTCAGGCGCAGCGTCTCTTTGATCAGGTCAAAGCTGACGCGGTCGCCCTCAATGGCCGTGACGGTCAGGCAGCAGCCGTTATGGGACACCGAGGCGCCCAGCTCCAGGCCCGGCAACAACTCCGGCGGGAGTTGCACCACGTGGGTACGGAAGTTCGGTTTTTCATCAATGGCAACCAGCGGCGCGGTGCCCTGTACAATACCGGTGAACATGCAAGCCTCTTCTCTTTTTTCCGGCGTAATCATTCCCTCCAGTGTGCCGCAGTTTGCCCGGCTTGCCAACTCAGCATCCGCCGCCAGGGGTTGCTTGCGGCGCGCAGGCAGGTACAATCCTGCTAACTTATTCTTAACACTTCATCCCTGCCGCCAGTGACGGCTGGCATTTCCCCTCCCCATAATAAAAAAGGTGTAGTCGTGCAGAAGTATCTGATCGAAGCGCGCAGCTTGTTGGTCCTCGCCATTCCGGTAATCATTGCGCAAATCTCCCAGACCGCGATGGGGTTTGTCGATACCATCATGGCGGGCGCCGTCAGCGCCACCGACATGGCCGCCGTGGCGCTCGGCACCTCCATCTGGCTGCCAACCATCCTGTTCGGCCACGGCATCCTGCTGGCGCTGACGCCGGTGGTGGCGCAACTCAACGGCGCGGGGCGGCGTGCCCACATCGCCCATCAGGTGCGCCAGGGCTTCTGGCTGGCGGGCGGTTTGTCGCTGCTGGTGATTGGGGTGCTGTGGCACAGCGACCATTTGATTGGGCTGATGGACAATGTTGACCCAGCGCTGGAGGTGAAGGCGATCGGCTACCTGCACGCCATCATGTGGGGCGCGCCCGGCTACCTCTTCTTCCAGGTGTTGCGCAACCAGTGCGAGGGGCTGTCGCGCACCCAGCCCGGCATGGTATTCGGCTTCATTGGCCTGCTGGTCAACATCCCGGTGAACTACATCTTCATCTATGGCAAGTTTGGCGCACCGGCGCTGGGCGGCGTGGGCTGCGGCGTGGCCACCGGTACTGTCTACTGGGTGATGTTCCTGCTGATGAGCGCTTATGTGAAGCGCGCCTACTGGTTGCATGACATCCGCTTGCAGGGCGCGTTTGACAAGCCGGACTGGGCGGTGCTACGCCGCCTGACGCAGCTCGGTTTGCCGATCGCTCTGGCGCTGTTTTTCGAAGTGACGCTGTTCGCGGTGGTCGCGCTGCTGGTGTCGCCGCTGGGGATTGTGTCGGTGGCTGGCCACCAGATTGCCCTGAACTTCAGCTCGATGATGTTTATGCTGCCGCTCTCCATTGGCGTGGCAGCGACCATCCGTGTCGGCCACCGGCTGGGGGAGGGATCGGCGGAGGGCGCGCGTACCGCCGCCCTCTCTGGCCTGAGCGTTGGTGTGGCGGTGGCGGTCTGCACCGCCATCTTTACCGTGCTGATGCGCGAGCGTATCGCCCTGCTCTACAATGAGAACCCGGCGGTGGTGGCGATGGCCAGCCAGCTGATGCTGCTGGCGGCGCTCTACCAGATCTCCGACTCACTGCAGGTGATTGGCTCTGGCGTGCTGCGCGGCTATAAAGATACCCGCGCCATCTTCTTTATTACCTTTGTCGCCTACTGGGTGCTGGGGCTGCCAAGCGGCTACCTGCTGGCGCTGACCGATGTGCTGGTGCCACGCATGGGGCCGAGCGGATTCTGGTGTGGCTTTATCATCGGCCTGACTTTCGCGGCGCTGATGGTGATACTGCGGATACGCTGGCTGCAACGCCAGCCGACTGAGCAGATCCTGAAGCGCGCCGCCCATTAATGCAGCAATGCTCCCGGCGAGGATGGCCGGGAGCGCTGAAAAAAACAGCGGAGTGCGCACTCGCTCGGCAATCACGTGAAATATGGAAGAAAATTGCGTTTTTCCGCTTGCCAGCCACCCGCCACGCCGTTAATATTCGTCCCCGTTGCCGGCACCGGCAATCAGAAAAACGATGCGTCCGTAGCTCAGTTGGTTAGAGCACCACCTTGACATGGTGGGGGTCGGTGGTTCGAGTCCACTCGGACGCACCAAATTTCTGGCAGGTCTTCTGATGTTGTGCGTCCGTAGCTCAGTTGGTTAGAGCACCACCTTGACATGGTGGGGGTCGGTGGTTCGAGTCCACTCGGACGCACCAAATCAGCTTCCCAATGCGTTCTTAGCTCAGTTGGTTAGAGCACCACCTTGACATGGTGGGGGTCGATGGTTCGAGTCCATTAGAACGCACCATTCTCGTTATCTCTTGTTCTCCTCTTTCCTATTTATCTTCATAAACTCAAAGAGCTTACTCCATTATACTCTTCTGATTATTTCTTACTGCTCCAGCACGCCCAAGCCATTTTACGCCATTGACGCGACTGTTTTACCCTTGCTCAACAATCCGATCCCCCTTTCCTGACAGGTTGCGCAACTTATTAAACGCAACTGCGCTATTTGCGTCACATTCCCTGCACTTTAATTGTTCAGCCTAGGCCTTTTCTGATTTTTGTTTTGTTTCCCCGTCGCTTACCCTCTATAATGCCTGCGTCAATTCAATTGAAAGGTTTCAGCGCCTTGAACTGTCGATACCTATTACAATTATCACCCCGACCCCTGCAACCGGCGTTTGCCCTGCCCGGCGCTGTCCCAACGAACATTTCCACCCTGAACCTGCTGCAATCGCCTAAGCTTAACTATGTTTTGCAGCGCCCAACACCACTCAAATTTCGCGCTGGCGGCTCCGCAGCCAGCCCATTGCACTTTCCAATCCATCACAACTTGTAGAAACCATTGTCATGAAAAAGACCAAAATTGTTTGTACTATCGGCCCGAAAACAGAATCTGAAGAGATGCTGACCAAGCTGCTGGATGCCGGCATGAACGTAATGCGTCTGAACTTCTCCCACGGCAACTATGAGGAGCATGGCCAGCGCATCAGCAACCTGCGCGCTGTCATGGAAAAGAGCGGCAAAAAGGCAGCCATCCTGTTGGATACCAAGGGCCCGGAGATCCGCACCATGAAACTGGAAGGCGGCAAAGACGCCTCTCTGGTGGCGGGTCAGACCTTCACTTTCACCACCGACCAGGGCGTGATTGGCAACCATGAGCGCGTCGCCGTGACCTACTCCGGTTTTGCTTCTGACCTGAAAATCGGCAACACCGTGCTGGTGGACGATGGCCTGATCGGCATGGAAGTGGTCGAGGTTACCGAATCTGAGGTGATCTGTAAGGTGCTGAACAACGGCGACCTGGGCGAGAACAAAGGCGTGAACCTGCCGGGCGTCTCCATCCAGCTGCCAGCACTGGCGGAAAAAGACAAACGCGACCTGATTTTTGGTTGCGAGCAGGGCGTCGACTTCGTCGCGGCCTCCTTTATCCGCAAACGCTCTGACGTCCTCGAGATTCGTGAGCACCTGAAAGCCCACGGCGGTGAGCACATCCAGATCATCTCCAAAATCGAGAACCAGGAAGGCCTGAACAACTTCGACGAGATCCTGGAAGCTTCTGACGGCATCATGGTTGCCCGTGGCGACCTGGGCGTGGAGATCCCAGTGGAAGAGGTGATCTTCGCCCAGAAGATGATGATTGAGAAGTGCAACCGCGCACGTAAAGTGGTCATCACCGCGACCCAGATGCTGGACTCCATGATCAAAAACCCGCGTCCGACCCGTGCGGAAGCAGGCGACGTGGCGAACGCCATCATCGATGGCACCGATGCGGTGATGCTCTCCGGCGAAAGCGCCAAGGGCAAGTACCCGCTGGAAGCCGTGACCATCATGGCAACCATCTGTGAGCGTACTGACCGTGTGATGCAGAGCCGCATTGACGTGCTGAATGACAGCCGCAAGCTGCGCATCACTGAAGCGGTCTGCCGCGGTGCGGTAGAGACAGCTGAAAAGCTGGATGCCCCGTTGATCGTGGTCGCTACCAGCGGCGGCAAGTCCGCCAAAGCCGTGCGTAAATACTTCCCGCATGCCACCATTCTGGCACTGACCACCAATGAAACCACGGCACGTCAGCTGATCCTGAGCAAGGGCGTGATCACCCGTATCGTGAAAGAGATTGCCTCAACCGACGACTTCTACCGTATTGGTAAGGAAGCGGCGCTGGAGAGCGGCCTGGCACAGAAAGGGGATGTGGTCGTGATGGTCTCTGGCGCACTGGTGCCGAGCGGCACCACCAACACTGCGTCGGTACACGTGCTGTAATTTCGAACACGCTATTTCATCCTGCCAAAACGCCGCTTTCATGCGGCGTTTTTTTCATCATTCGCGCGCCTATTTTCAGAATTTCGCTATTTCTTTGGCTGGCGAATAATTGAGATGGTTCCCATAGAAGCAGCATGTTTTCGCTGGTTTTTTTAACTTTTAAGTCAAATAAGATGCTTCTTTGAGCGAACGATCAAAATAAAGTGCTTCAGCCCCAAAAATTTATTCTCAACTCAAAAAACTTTGTGTAATACTTGTAACGCTACATGGAGATTAACTCAATCTAGAGGGTATTTATAATGAATCGCACTAAACTGGTACTGGGCGCTGTTATCCTGGGTTCCACTCTGCTGGCAGGCTGCTCCAGCAACGCTAAAATCGACCAACTGTCTTCTGACGTTCAGACTCTGAACGCGAAAGTTGACCAGCTGAGCAACGACGTGAACGCAATCCGTTCTGACGTTCAGGCTGCTAAAGATGACGCAGCACGCGCTAACCAGCGTCTGGACAACCAAGCTCACGCTTACAAAAAGTAATCGAGCTAGGTTAACGAAAATGGCGCACCCGGTGCGCCATTTTTTTTGCCCCTTTCCTGCCCTCTTTATCTACCCACGCGCTTCCCTGCGCACTCGCTTACTGTACGCTCTCGGGCGTCGTCAGGTCAGTCACCGGCGATTGATGCGCTGCACTCTGCGGCATCGGCAACTCTGGCACCACCGCATCCACTGGCATCCCATTATTCACTAATACCGGCATACCCGAACGCCGCGTAATCACCTGTTCCACCACTTGGGCATCCGTTGAGGGATCATGGATAAAGGTCTTCACCGCCTTGGCTGGCACAATCGGCATGGTTTGCGGATCGTCTGCGTCAGTGCGTGACAGGGGCTGGTGCACCTCCATATAGCGCTTGCCGTCCGGCTCTACCGCGGTTTTGATCGGTTGGTTGATAACCTGCACGCGCGTCCCTTTGGGTACGCTGTTGAACAGCGCCTCAATGTCATCCGCCCGCAGCCGGATACAGCCGGAACTGACGCGCATCCCAATACCGAAATTGGCGTTGGTGCCGTGAATCAAGTAGACGCCGCCCCCGGCTGCCAGACGCAGCGCAAACAGCCCCATCGGGTTATCTGGCCCGGCAGGCACCACCGCCGGCAAGGTGACGCCCTGCGCCAGGTAGTGCTTGCGGATATTGGCAGTGGGCGTCCAGGTGGGATTGGGCACCTTCTGGATCACTGACGTCACCATCGTCGGCGTATTGCGTCCCAGCTGGCCAATGCCTATCGGGTAGACTACCACGCGATTTTCCCCCTTCGGGTAGTAGTAGAGGCGCAGCTCAGCGAGATTGATGACGATGCCTTCGCGGGGCGTATCAGGCAGCAGCATCTGGGTGGGGATGGTCAGCACCGAACCGGGGGTAGGCAGCCAGGGGTCGGTGCCGGGGTTGGCCTCCAGCATCGCCAGTAGGCCAATCTTAAACTCGGCAGCGATGGTCTCCAGCGAGTGGCCATCATCAGGTACGGTGTAGGTAATGTTCTCGCCAATCAACCGGCTGTTGTCCGGTGGCAGAGGGTAATCAGTAGCCTTGGCAAGGCTACAGGCCAACAGCCAGAGGGTGGTGCCGAGGAGTAGTGAGGTCACTCTTTTCATGCCTGTATCCTTATTACGTCACACAAAGGGTTGGGTGGCGGTTCCTGGCGCCCTGGGAGGGGCAAGGTCAAAGATACAGCCGCGCAGGGCGCGCGGCAACAGGTTCTAGCTCAGCTCTGCGGCGTTGGCACGGATGGCGCGGATCATCGCCTCCAGCCCTTGTGAGCGGGAAGGCGTCAGGTGCTGGCTCAACTCCAGCTCGGCAAAGAAGGGACGGACATCCAGCGCGACAATCTCTTCTGGCGTCATGTTGCCATAAAGAATGAAGACAATGGTCAGCAGCCCCTTGACGATCGCGGCATCGCTATCGCCCTGGAAAACCACCCGGCCATCCACCTGCTCCATCGCAATCCACACCTGGCTCTGGCAACCAGAGATGCGGTAGCGGTCCTGACGCAGTTCATCGCTGAGCGCCGGCAATTTGGCCCCCAACTCGATAACATACAGGTACTTCTCTTCCCAATTTGCGCAACGGGAGAAGTTGCGCAGCAATTTCTGTTTATCTGGCAGCGTCGCCATAAAGCCCATCCTGCTCCAGTGATTAAAGGCTGCGGGTCAGCCCAGCAGCCGGTGGATGCGCTGTAGACCAGCGACTAAACGATCAACCTCTTCGCGGGTATTGTACATCGCCAGCGAGGCGCGGCACATCGCCGGCACCTGATAGTAGGCCATCAGCGGCATGGCGCAGTGGTGGCCGGTACGGATGGCGATGCCGTACTGATCGAGGAAACTGCCGACGTCATAGGCGTGGTGCTTGCCCAGATTGAACGGGATCACCCCAGCGCGCGTGGCAGGGCCATATAGCGTGATGTCCGGCACCTGTGCCATCGCTTCCAGCGCGTAGCTCATCAGGGAGGTTTCATACTGATGGATGACATCCAGACCCACCGACTCCACATAGTCGATGGCAGCGCCCAGCCCCATCATGCCAGCCGTATTGGGCGAACCGGCCTCAAAGCGCCACGGTGCGGCCACAAAAGTGGTGCCTTCAGTGAAGCTCACCTCGCGGATCATCGAGCCGCCCCCTTCCCACGGCGGCATCTGCTCCAGCAGATCGGCCTTGCCGTAGAGGATGCCAATGCCCGACGGCCCATACAGCTTGTGGCCAGAGAAGACATAGAAGTCGCAATCCAGCGCCTGCACGTCCACTTTCTGGTGCATCACGGCCTGAGCGCCATCCACCAGCACCTTCAGGCCCGCGGCCTTGGCTTGCGGGATAATCTGCTCCAGCGGGTTGATCGTGCCCAGCACGTTGGAGACCTGGGTCAGCGCCAGCAGCTTGGTCTGCGGCGTGATCAGCTGCTCCAGCATTCCCGGTTGCAATTCGCCTTCCGGGGTAATGGGCCAGACGTCAATGTGCAGGGAGCGCGCCTTTGCCAGCATCTGCCACGGCACGATGTTGGCGTGGTGCTCCATCTCGCTGATGATGATGCGATCGCCCGGTTGCAGGAAGGCATTGCCAAAGCTATTGGCCACCAGGTTGATGCCTTCGGTGGTGCCTTTGACAAAGACAATCTCTTCAGGGGTGGCGGCGTTGATGAAACGCGCCACCTGGGCGCGCACGCCCTCCATCTGCTCGGTGGCCTCGGCGCTCAGCGTATGGATGCCGCGGTGAACCGCGGCATAGCCATGACGATAAAACTCCGCCTCACGGGCAATGACCTGCTCCGGCTTCTGGGCGCTGGCGGCGCTATCGAGGTAGGCCAGCGGCTGGCCATTCACCTCACGCGCCAGCAGCGGGAAATCCTGCCGGATCCGTTCAATCGGATAACTCATCGCTGTCCTCCACGCAGGCGGCCGGCGATACGGGTCAGAACCGTTTCGCGCAGCGCCTCGTCCTCCAGCGCCTCTGTCAGTTCAGCGGCAAAGGCAAAGATAATCATCTCCTGCGCCGCGTCGCCGGCAATGCCGCGCGAGCGCAGGTAGAAGAGCTGCTCATCGTCGATGCGGCCGACGGTCGCGCCGTGGCTGCACTTGACGTCATCCGCGTAGATCTCCAGCTGCGGCTTGGTGTCCACTTCCGCCTGCTTGCTCAACAACAAGTTATTGTTGGTCATCTGGCCGTCAGTTTTCAGCGCGTGCTGTGCCACCTTGATCATGCCGTTGAACACCGCCTTGGCGCGATCGTGGACAATCACCTTGTGCATCTGGCGGCTCTGGCAGTAGCCCTGATTGTGCTCCAGATAGGTGCGGGTGTCGCAGATTTCGTCATCCACCGGCAGGATCAGGCTGTTGATGCTCAGGTTACTGTTCTCACCGTTCAGCTGCGCGCTGGTATTGTGGCGGCAGAGGCCGGCACCCAGCAGGAAGCTGTGGCTGCTCACCTGCGCGTCACGGCCCACCACCAGATCGTTGTGCGCCAGGTGGTAGCTGCTCTGGCTCTCAAACGCCAGCTTGACGTGACGCAGCACCGCGTTGTCACCCACTTCTGCTGTCAGGCGCGCGCCGGTAAAGTGGCCGTGCTCATCCAGGCTGATGTAGTGCTCAATCACCTCGGCCTCAGCGCCACGGCCGATTTCCAGGTGATAGCGGTGATGGACGGTATTGATCTCGCTCTGCTGTGCACGTCCGCTGGAGATGTGCAGCAGGTAGAGCGGCTTTTCAGCCTGCTGGCCCGCCGCCAGGCGGATCAGGCGTGGCTGGTGCGCCAGACTTTCGGTCAGATGCAGGAACACCTCGGACTGTACCGGGGCCGGCAGTGCGGTGTGCATTGACGGCGTCAAGGTTTCCACCACAAAGCGGCCGGTCTCGCTGTCGCTCAGCTCGGCATTGAACTCGCCATCCACAAACACCAGACGGTAGGCGTCAATCGGCAGTGCCTGCTGATCGCAGTCAGCGCGGCTGAGGCTCTGGGTCTCCGGCGCGAAGAACTGCTTGCCCAGCAGCGGGGAAACCGGGGTGTATTTCCAGTTTTCCATCTTCGGGTGCGGGAACCCGAGACGCATCACCTGCTGCCAGTGAGTATGGGCGTGGGCGGAGTGCTCGCCGCCTCGGCTCTCAAACAGCCGGTAAAGTTGCTGCATGGCACGCGGGCTACCGGCCTGGGGTGCATCACTCTTGCTCGGTAAGCCAGCCATAACCCTGCTCCTCTAACTGTTTGACCAAGGTAAAGTCGCCAGACTTCACGATACGCCCCTGGTAAAGCACGTGGACGTAGTCCGGCTTAATGTAGTCCAGGATGCGCTGGTAGTGGGTCACGATCACAAAGGAGCGTTTGCCGTCGCGCAGCGCGTTGACGCCGTTGGAGACGATCTTCAGCGCATCGATGTCCAGACCAGAGTCGGTCTCATCGAGGATGCACAGGGAAGGCTCCAGTGCCGCCATCTGCAGGATGTCATTACGCTTCTTCTCACCACCGGAGAAGCCCACGTTCACGGAACGGGTCAGCAGGTCAGACGGCATCTTCAGCAGTTCAATCTTCTCTTCGATGAAGTCCGCGAAGTCAAAGCGGTCCAGCGGCTCCTGCTCACGGTATTTGCGCACCGCGTTCACCGCGGTTTGCAGGAAGAACTGGTTGCTGACGCCCGGGATCTCAACCGGGTACTGGAAGGCCATGAAGACACCCTCGCCGGCGCGCTCCTCAGGGTCCAGCTCCAGCAGGTCTTTGCCGTGGAACAGGACGTCGCCATCGGTCACTTCATACTCTTCGCGGCCCGCCAGCGTGGCGGAGAGCGTACTTTTGCCGGAGCCGTTTGGCCCCATGATGGCGTGAACTTCGCCCGGCTTGACCTCCAGGTTGATGCCCTTGAGGATCTCCTTGTCTTCGACGCTCACCTTCAAATCTTTAATGCTTAACATGTCTGTCCTTTAGCGCGCCTGCGCCCTGTTCGGCGTGGACCTGCACGCCCTTACTTGACTCAAAATTCGTTCTTAACGCCGGCTTAGCCGACGCTGTGTTCCAGACTGATGGCCAGCAGTTTTTGTGCCTCAACGGCAAACTCCAGCGGCAGCTCGGAAAAGACGTCCTTACAGAAACCATTCACGATCATGGAGATCGCGTCATCTTCGCTGATCCCGCGTTGCAGGCAGTAGAAGAGCTGGTCATCACCAATTTTCGAGGTGGTGGCCTCATGCTCCAGCTGCGCGCTGTTGTTGCGCACTTCCACATACGGGAAGGTGTGCGCCGCGCTGTCCGGGCCAATCAGCATCGAGTCACACTGGGTGAAGTTACGGGCGTTTTCTGCGCCCGGCAGCACTTTCACCAAGCCGCGGTAGCTGTTCTGGCTGTGGCCCGCGGAGATACCTTTCGAGATGATGGTGGACTTGGTGTTCTTACCAATGTGGATCATCTTGGTACCGGTATCGGCCTGCTGCTTGCCGCTGGTGAGCGCCACGGAGAAGAATTCACCGATGGAGTTGTCACCCTTCAGGATCACGCTCGGGTACTTCCAGGTAATGGCGGAACCGGTTTCTGACTGGGTCCAAGACATCTTGGAACCCTGGCCTTCGCACAGCGCACGCTTGGTAACGAAGTTCAGGATGCCGCCGGTGCTCTCTTTGCTGCCGGAGAACCAGTTCTGGACGGTCGAATATTTCACTTCCGCATTTTTGTGCAGGATCACTTCCACCACCGCCGCGTGCAGCTGGTAGGTGTCACGCACCGGTGCCGAGCAGCCCTCGATGTAGCTGACATAGCTGTCTTCGTCGGCAATCAGGATAGTGCGCTCGAACTGGCCGGTTTTCGCCGCGTTGATGCGGAAATAGGTGGAGAGCTCCATCGGGCAGCGCACGCCTTTCGGCACGTAGACGAAGGTGCCGTCAGAGGCCACCGCCGCGTTCAGCGCCGCGAAGAAGTTGTCCTGCGCCGGCACTACTGTACCGAGGTACTTGCGTACCAGCTCCGGGTGCTCCTGGATCGCTTCGCCGAAGGAGCAGAAGATCACGCCCTGCTCGGCCAGCTTGCCACGGTAGGTGGTCGCCACGGAGACGGAGTCAAAGATCGCATCGACCGCTACTTCAGCGCCTTCACGTACCGGTACGCCAAGCTGGTTGAATGCTTCTTCCACCTCTGCGGTCAGGTAGTTCTTGTGGGTCTCCAGCGCCGGGACACCGAGCGCTTCCGCCGCCGTGGGCTGCTGGGTGGCACCGGGCTGGGAGCCACAGGCGTCGTCACAACTGCCACAGGAGGGGGCGGAGTAGTAGCTGTAGTCCTGGTAGTCGAGCGGCTTATAGTAGGCTTTCAACCAATGCGGCTCTTCCATTTTCGTCCAGGCGTGGTAGGCCTGCAGGCGGAATTCCAGCATCCACTCAGGTTCATTGCGCTTGGCGGAGATGGCACGCACCACATCCTCATTGATCCCTGACGCCAGCTCATCGGTGGCGAGCTGGGTGAAGAAGCCTTCCTTGTATTTGCCCTCACCGACCCAAGCCTGTACGTTCTCAGGAATTTCTACATTGCTTCGTGTCATGTTGGAGTTCACTTAAACGCCAAAGCTCTCACCACACCCGCAGGCATGTTGAGCTTTAGGATTGTTAAATTTAAAAATCTGATTCAGCCCTTCGCGGACAAAATCGACCTCAGTACCGTCGATAAACGGCATGGCTTTCAGCGGAACATAGAGCCGCGCCCCATCCAGCTCAAACACCAGATCGTCATCAGCCGGGTTTTTGGTCAGGTCGAGGACGTAACCAAAGCCCGCGCAGCCGGACTGCTTCACGGCCAGTTGTAGCCCCTTGATCTCAGGGTCTTGCTCAACCAGCTTCTTGATCTGCTGGGCAGCCGTTTCGGTTAATGTCAGTCCCTGCCAGATGTTCTCTTCCAACGAGAAAGTGCCGACATTCTCTTTTGGCAACGTATTCTCTGTCTGCATGGTAACCACCTCATAATGAGCAATAATTGTGCGCACCGGCCTGTTTCGTTGACAAAACCCGCATGACGCCCAATCTGTTCTTACCTAAATTATAGTGTATCGGCACTGACCAGTTGAGCCGGCGGCCTGGCGGCGTTGTCGCATAGCGACTATCTTAGTGATAAGAGAAATCACTTCAACCTCTTGTTTTGAGAGGGTATACCGATTGTTACCCCATCTGAGGGGCCACAGGCAGGCGGGCCAGGCTTCTGATTCCACGCGCGCTAGGCGGGCGCAGCCAGAACGCATTGAAATTGTTGTGAATTTAATGTTAACGATTTTGCGCCACAGAGTTTATTCAATGTAACAATTTAAACGATCAGCCGATCACTGAAGATCTATCGGAAATACCTATTTATTTTACAGGTCCTGACAATGAAGCGAAACCTGTTTGACGGGCTTTGTTGCTTCTTAGTTACATGAGGACGTAAAAGAGGATCTACAACCGTTGATCGCCATGAAATTTGTGCATATGATAATAATTATCATTCATAATCTGTGGGACACCCATGACGGTTTCCGTGAATGCCTGGCTGCAAGGCAAAATTGACGATTATAAGTTCCAGGTACGTGACGCGACGGTGGATTTTTATATGGCCGACGCCGCGCTGAACCGCCCGCAGGCGGGCGTTGAACAGCTTACGCGCTATAACCGGGTCAGTCTGGAGATGGCCAACCTGTGTGCGATGAATGGCGATGAGGAGAGCTATGTGCACGCGCTGGGCAAGTTGCACAACCGGCTGATTCTGGAGATCAACAACCCCGAGCGTGAGTACCTGTTCCGCGTACAGTGTTACACCTTTGCCCGCCATACGCTGAAACTGATCTGCCAGCACTACATGCTGCTGGGCATCTGGGAGAAGGCGAGCGCCTTCCAGAGTGATTTCCTCAAGCGGGTGCCCAACCCACTGTAAGCACGGGGACCAGATGGCCCCCGTGCTTATTTCAGGCCGGGGCGTCGATGATTGAGGTGGTGAGCCGCGCCACGCAACAGCGCTGGCCCTGCTCATCCTCAATCTCAATCTGCCACACCTGATGCCGCCGCCCAGTGTGCAGCGCCCGGCAAATGCCGCGCACCTTGCCGCCGCGCACCGCGCGCAGGTGGTTGGCATTTACCTCCAGCCCCACCACCTGCTGCCCCTCGCGGCTACAGAGGTAGCCTGCCACTGAACCCAGCGTCTCTGCCAGCACCACTGACGCGCCGCCATGCAGCAGGCCAAAGGGCTGGGTGGTGCGGGCGTCCACCGGCATGGTCGCCTCCAGCCAGGTAGGCTCCAGCCGCGTGAATTGGATGCCGAGGTGGCCGACCATGTTCCCCTGCCCCATCTGGTTGAGCGCCTCCAGCGTGGCGTGGCGTTGCCAGATCATCACATCAGCTCCAGCAGGGCCTGCAACGGATGGCGCAGGCCGTTGCCCTCAATGCGCTTCACCTGGCTGCGGCAGGAGTAGCCGGTCGCCAGACAGCGCTGGCGCGGCAGGCGCTGCAACGACTGGTGCCACGACAGCTCATAGATGCCGAGGGAGTTGGCGATGTTTTTCGCCTCATGGCCATAGGTGCCGGCCATGCCGCAGCACCCGACGCTGATGTTCTCCAGCTTCGCGCCGTAGCGGGCAAAGATTGCCGCCCACTGCTGGCTGCTGGAGGGGAGCGAGGTGGTCTCGGTGCAGTGGCCGAACAAGTACCAGGACTCACCGCTGATCTGTTGCGCCGGGCGCGCCGCCAGCGCCTGCGTCAGCCACTCGTGCACCAGCTGCACCTGGAAGCTGCCACGGCTCTCGCCGAGCACCTGCTGGTACTCTTCGCGGTAGCAGAGCACCAGCGCCGGATCGACGCCCACCATCGGCATGTCGAGCTGGGCGAGGCGGTTGAGGAGATCCGCCGTCTTGCGTGCGGTCTTGGCAAAGCGCACCAAAAAGCCCTTGATGTGCTGCGCCTTGCCGTTCGGCGCAAAGGGCAGCAGCACCGGCCGCAGGCCAAGCTTCTCCACCAGATAGACCAGATCGCTCACCACCTCGGCGTCGTAGTAGCTGGTGAAGGGGTCTTGCACAATCAGCACATACTGGTTGCGCTCATCGCGTGGCACCGCTTCCAGCTGCTCCAGCGTCATGGTGGTGGCGCGGTGGCCCAGCAGCTGCTGCTTCAGCGTCGGGCTGGAGAGCAGCGGCAGGTCAACCATGCCGAGCGCGTTGCGGCTCAGGTCACGCACCCAAGGCTGGCGGAAGAAGAAGTTGAACACCCGCGGCGCCTTTGCCATCAGCGGGGTGTAGCTCTCGACGCTGGCCACCAGGTGGTCACGCGCCGGGCGCAGGTAGCGGGTGTGGTAGAGCTGCAAGAAGCGCGAGCGGAAGCCGGGCACGTCAATCTTGATCGGGCACTGGGTCGAGCAGGCCTTGCAGGCCAGACAGCCAGACATCGCCTCCTTTACCTCGTGGGAGAAGTCATACTCGCCCTTGCTGGCGTGCCAGCTGTTGCGCGTGCGCTCAATCATGCCGCGCAGGCTGACGCGGTTTTCGCTCAGGCGCTTCTCCAGCTCCAGCGGATCGACCCCCTGCTCCGCCAACAGGCGTAGCCACTCCCGCACCAACCCGGCACGCCCCTTGGGCGAGTGGATGCGGTTGCCGGTGATCTTCATTGACGGGCACATCGGGCTTTTGACATCAAAGTTGAAGCACAGGCCATTGCCGTTGCACTCCATTGCGCCACGGAAGGAGGTGCGCACTGAGAGCGGGATGCGGCGGTCATAGGTGCCGCGCTTCACCGCGTCCACCTTCATCATCGGATCATCCCGCTCCAGCGGCGGGCAGATCTTGCCGGGGTTGAGGCGGTTGTCCGGATCAAAGGCTGACTTGATGCGGCGCAACTCGGTGTAGAGCGTCTCACCGAAGAAGGCCGGGCTGTACTCGGCGCGGAAACCCTTGCCATGCTCGCCCCACAGCAGCCCGCCATAGCGGGCGGTCAGCGCCACCACCTCATCAGAGATCTGCTTGAGCAGCACCTCCTGGCGCGGGTCGCACATGTCCAGCGCCGGGCGCACGTGCAGCACCCCGGCATCGACGTGGCCGAACATGCCGTAGCTCAGGTTGTGGCTGTCGAGCAGTTGGCGGAACTCGACGATGTAGTCGGCCAGGTGTTGCGGCGGCACACAGGTGTCCTCGGCGAAGGGCAGCGGCTTGGCCTGCCCCTTGGCGTTGCCGAGCAGGCCCACCGCCTTTTTGCGCATCGCGTAGATGCGCTCAATGTCCGCCAGTTCGCCGCACACCTGATAGCCAATCACGCCATCCTTGCGGTCGGCCATCAGCCCATCCAGCCGCGAGCAGAGGTCGGTCACCTGATTTTCAATCAAATCATGGTCGTCGCCAGCGAACTCAACGATGTTTAGCCCCAGCATCTCCTGGTTCGGCACGTCGGTGATCAGCGCCTTCACCGAGTGCCAGACAATGTCCTCACGCGCCAGATTGAGCACGCGCGAATCGACCGTCTCCACCGACAGGGCGTTGGCGCGCACCATAAAGGGGGCGTTGCGCAGCGCAGAGTCGAAGGAGTCATACTTGACGTTGACCAGCCGCCGCACCTTGGGGATGCGCGTGATGTTAAGGCGCGCCTCGGTAATAAAGGCCAGCGTCCCCTCGGCCCCGGTCAGGATGCGCGTCAGGTCGAACGTTTGCAGGTCATCGCTCAGTACATGGCGCAGGTCATAGCCGGTGAGGAAGCGGTTGAGCTGCGGGAACTTCTCCAGAATCAATTGGCGCTGCTCACGGCAGCGCCCCAGCACGGTGCGGTAGATGGCGCCAGTGGGCGACTGCTCCTTGGTCAGCTGCTCCGCCAGCGCGGTAGGCATGGCGCGGGTATCGAGGATCTCGCCGCCCAGCAGGATGGCGCGCAGCCCTAGCACGTGGTCGGAGGTTTTGCCATAGACCAGCGAGCCTTGCCCGGAGGCGTCCGTGTTGATCATGCCGCCGAGGGTGGCGCGGTTGCTGGTGGAGAGTTCAGGGGAGAAGAAGTAGCCGAAGGGCTTCAGGTAGTCATTGAGCTGATCCTTGATGACGCCCGCCTCCACCTTTACCCAGCCCTGCTCCAGGTTGAGATCCAGGATGCGGTTCATGTAACGCGACATGTCCACCACAATGCCAGCATTGAGGGCCTGGCCATTGGTGCCGGTGCCGCCGCCGCGCGGGGTGAAGGTCAGGGAGCGGAAACGCTCCTCGCCAGCGATGCGCGCCAGCAGCGCCACGTCGGAGGTGGAGCGCGGGAAGACCACCGCGTCCGGCATCAGCTGGTAGACGCTGTTGTCAGTCGCCATGGTCAGGCGGTCGGCATAGCTGGTGGCGGTATCGCCGTTAAACCCGTTCTTCTTTAAAGCTTCCAAAAAATCCAGCACCCGCTGAATCAGCCCAGGTGCCTGAGATATCTGTGGGATCATTGCTGTTGACCCTGTCCGTCGGTTGTTGTGTTCACGCCTGTCTCGCCGGAGAACCGAGTACGCAGGCCCTTCCTGTCTGCCGCACCTTACCCTTTTTGGTTGCGGATAATGTTTTACGGCCTACGTTGCCCAGAAAAACTACCACACTTCCTTTTTTAACGCGCCGCCACCTTAACGCTTTTCAGCCGCTGCGGCTAACAACTAATCCTGATGCCAACAGGAAAAACTCCCTATAATGCGCCATGATACAGTCGTTCTATCAAGGCATAACGCCGTTTAATGAGATGAGACTCTTCCATGATGTATTCGAATAAGAATTATGATCTGCCGCAGATTATGTTTGGCGTCCTGTTCATCTCGCTGATGACCATCGCCAGCATCTGGGTGGTGCAGCCCTTTATCCTCGGCTTTGCCTGGGCCAGCATGGTGGTGATCGCCACCTGGCCGCTGCTGATTAAACTGCAGGGGATCCTCTGGGGCCGCCGTTCGCTGGCGGTGTTGGTGATGACCCTGATGCTGATCCTGCTGTTTGTGCTGCCAATTGCCCTGCTGGTCAACAGCGCCATTGAGAATGGCGCGCCGCTGGTGGCGCTGGCGAGCGATCCGTCGCAGTTGAAACTGCCGACGCTGGAGTGGCTGCGTGACATCCCGATGGTGGGCGATAAGTTCTACCACGGCTGGAATAGCCTGCTGGATGGCGGTGGCAGCGCGCTGGTGGCGAAGCTGCAACCCTACATTGGCCGCACCGCCAGCTGGGTTGGCATTCAGGCGGCGCACCTTGGCCGCTTTATCATGCACTGTGCGCTGATGGTGCTGTTTAGCGCCCTGCTCTACAGCCGTGGCGAGCAGGTTGGCATGGGAATCCGCCACTTTGCCTACCGTCTGGCGGCCGAGCGCGGCGACGCGGCGGTGCTGCTGGCCGGTCAGGCGATCCGTGCCGTGGCGCTGGGGGTAGTGGTGACCGCCATTGTGCAGGCGGTACTGGGCGGCGTGGGGCTGGCGATTGCCGGCATCCCCTACGCGACCCTGCTGACGGTAGTGATGTTCACCCTCTGCGTGGCCCAACTGGGGCCGCTGCTGGTACTGATCCCGGCGATTATCTGGCTCTACTGGTCGGGCGATACCACCTGGGGCACCGTGCTGCTGGTGTGGAGCTGTGTGGTGGGCACGCTGGATAACGTCCTGCGCCCGGTGCTGATTCGCATGGGCGCCGACCTGCCGATGATCCTGATCCTCTCTGGCGTTATCGGCGGCCTGCTGGCCTTCGGCATGATTGGCCTGTTCATTGGCCCGGTGGTGCTGGCGGTCTCCTACCGGCTGATCTCGGTCTGGGTCAGTGAAGCGCCGGAGCCAGAAAAAGATCAGCGTGATGCTGGCCATGGGCTGGACGATATTAAATAAATAATTCCGCCAGACAGTGTAGCCATACTGAATTCCTCTGGCTGGCGGTAAAATTATTGGTCGGCCGCTAACTTCGCCGCCCGATTGATAAAAACAGAGTAAAATCACCCTGCCCTTAGGCTATTTCTCATGATAAATAGCGATCGGCGTCAAGAAATGGTTAATGATGTTAATCATTTATCTCATTAGACCCTAATGATTAGGATGATTCTTAAAGACTCTCCCGCCCCATCTCTCTAGTATTATTGGTAATTCGGATTTCAACCCACTGATTTATATACAACCTTTCCCCTGAGTGAGTATAGTGAATCATCGAATTGCTGTGTGTAGTCTTTGCCCGTCATCCTATGATGGGCTTTTTTTTGCCTATAATTTTTGCCCTCTATTTCCCGGCGGCAAAACAGTTTACTGCCCTCGCCCCTTCCCAGCGTGATATTCACTGGCCTGACCATTTCGTTTCCTTTCTCATCACACTCACAAAGAAAAATTATTGTCCTGCCCTTTGCGCTGGCATAAAAAATGAGGAACGAGCGCGACAAAATTTAAAAAAGGTTGCCCTTGGTTATTACCATAAAAAAACCACGGCCGGAGCCGTGGTTTAAAGGGGGGTAAACTGGGATTAGGCTGGCTTGGCCGCCAGGTTCATCCAGGTTTGCACCACGGTGTCCGGGTTGAGCGACAAGCTATCAATGCCCTCATCCATCAGCCAGGCGGCGAAATCCTCATGGTCGGATGGCCCCTGCCCGCAGATGCCGACATATTTGCCCTGCCGTTTGGCCGCCTTGATTGCCATTGAGAGCAGCGCCTTCACCGCCTCGTTGCGCTCATCAAACAGCTCGGAGACCACGCCGGAGTCACGATCCAGCCCCAACGCCAGCTGCGTCATGTCATTGGAGCCGATGGAGAAGCCATCAAAGTGCGCTAGGAACTGGTCAGCCAGCAGGGCGTTAGAGGGGATCTCGCACATCATGATCACCTTCAGGCCATTTTCGCCACGCTTCAGCCCCTGCGCCGCCAGCTCGGCCACCACTGCCTCGGCCTGCGCCACGGTACGCACGAACGGCACCATCACCTCGACGTTGGTTAGCCCCATCTCATTGCGCACCCGTTTCATCGCCTCACACTCCAGCGCGAAGCAGGCGCGGAAGCTGTCCGCCACGTAGCGGCCTGCGCCACGGAAGCCGAGCATCGGGTTCTCCTCATGCGGCTCATACTTCTCGCCGCCCACCAGGTTGGCGTACTCATTGGACTTAAAGTCCGAGAGGCGCACAATCACGCGTTTCGGCCAGAAGGCCGCGCCCAGGGTAGCGATTCCCTCGGTCAGGCGCGCCACGTAGAACTCCACCGGATCGTCATAGCCCTGCATCAGGGTGCGGATCTCGGCCTGCAACGCTGGCTCCTGCTGGTCAAACTCCAGCAGCGCACGCGGGTGGACGCCGATCATGCGGTTGATGATAAATTCCAGCCGCGCCAGCCCCACCCCCTCATTCGGCAGGCAGGCGAAATCAAAGGCGCGATCGGGGTTGCCGACGTTCATCATGATCTTCAGCGGCAGCTCGGGCAGCGCATCGACGGTGGAGCTCTGTACGCTGAAGTCCAGCAGGTCGCCGTAGACGTAGCCGGTATCGCCCTCGGCACAGGAGACGGTGACCTTCTGGTTCTCCTGCAGGCGTTCGGTGGCGTCGCCACAGCCCACCACCGCCGGGATGCCCAGCTCACGAGCGATGATCGCCGCGTGGCAGGTGCGGCCGCCACGGTTGGTGACGATGGCCGACGCCTTCTTCATGATCGGCTCCCAATCGGGGTCGGTCATGTCCGTGACCAGCACGTCGCCGCTCTGGATGCGGTTCATCTCACTGATGTCATGGATCACCTTCACCGGGCCAGCGCCGATGCGGTGGCCGATGGCACGCCCCTCCACCAGCACCTTGCCGCTGCTGTTGAGCTGGTAGCGCTCCATCACCTGGCCGTTGGAGCGCACTGTCTCCGGCCGCGCCTGCACGATAAACAGCTTGCCGGTGTGACCATCCTTCGCCCACTCGATGTCCATCGGCCGGCCATAGTGCTGCTCAATCTGCACTGCCTGCTGCGCCAGCGCCTGCACCTCTTCATTGGTCAGGCAGAAGCGGCTGCGGTCGGCCTCTGGCACATCCTCAATCCTGACCTGCTTGCCATGCTCCTGGCTGGCGGCGTAGACCATGCGGATCTTTTTCGACCCAAGGGTGCGGCGCACGATGGCCGGCTTGCCGTTGGCCAGCGTCGGCTTGTGGACGTAGAACTCGTCGGGGTTGACCGCGCCCTGCACCACCATCTCACCCAGCCCATAGGCGGCGGTGATGAACACCACCTGGTCAAAGCCCGATTCGGTGTCAATGGTAAACATCACGCCTGCGGAGGCCAGGTCGGAGCGCACCATGCGCTGCACACCGGCGGAGAGCGCCACGCCACGGTGGTCATAGCCCTGATGCACACGGTAGGAGATGGCGCGGTCGTTGAACAGCGAGGCATAGACATGCTTCACCGCCACCAGCACCGCATCAAAGCCCTGCACGTTGAGGAAGGTCTCCTGCTGGCCGGCGAAGGAGGCGTCTGGCATATCCTCGGCGGTGGCCGAGGAGCGCACGGCGAAGGAGGCCTCTGGGTCATCGGCGGAGAGTTGCTCATACGCGTCACGGATCGCCTGCTCCAGTTCCGGCTGGAAAGGGGTGTCCACAATCCACTGGCGGATCTGGGTGCCCGCTTTGGCCAGTTCGGTGACGTCATCAATATCGGTCTGGTCCAGCAACTGATAGATACGCTGGTTGACGCCGCTCTGATCCAGGAAGTCGTTAAACGCCTGCGCGGTGGTCGCAAAACCGTTCGGCACGGAGACGCCCAGCTCAGAGAGGTTGGTAATCATTTCACCCAGAGAAGCATTCTTGCCCCCCACTTTATCTACGTCTTGCATGCCCAGCTGGTTGTACCAGAGGATATTACGCACGTCAGGCTCTTTATTGGACATCGAGGCAATCCTTTTGATATTCAGTAAGATACAAACGGATGCAAAACCCAACATCAGGTTCGGCAATGTCAGACTAGCATAATGCTCCATATGGCTTTACTGGGTGAATCGATACAACACCACAAAGTCTGCTCTTTAGGATTAATCCCGGTTGGCGTTGCCTCGGCCGAAAATATTCAAGACATTGAAATATATCTAGTTAGTTATATATCTCACTGGTAAGCGAAATTTAATTTCCATCAAATGGAATAATGAAATTTAATACTTCCCTGGGTCGTGCCATGCGGTTAATTGGCAAGAGCTGGATTAACGCGCTAAAACAACATGTCATTTGCCAGAGTGCCTCACGCTTTACCGCTTTTCATTCGCCTGCCGATCTTCTCTGTGCCAGACTGGGGAAAAGCCGGAAAGTCTGGCTGGTCACTAAGGATTAACGGAGGGATAAATGGAAAGGTGTGTATTTTATATTTCTGACGGCACGGCAATTACCGCCGAGGTGCTGGGCCACGCGGTGCTGTCGCAGTTTCCTATCAAATCCACCATCTTCTCGCTGCCCTTCGTGGAGAATGAGGGGCGCGCCAGAGCGGTCTGCCAGCAGATCAATGAGATCTACCAAAAGAGCGGCGTGCGGCCGCTGGTGTTCTACTCCATCATCTCGCCAGCGGTACGCGACATCATCAACGGCAGCGAGGGGTTCTGTCAGGACATCGTGCAGGCGCTGGTGGCACCGCTGCAACAGGAGCTGGGCATGGCGCCGACGCCGGTCGCCAACCGCACCCACGGCCTGACAGAGAGCAACCTTAGCAAATATGACGCGCGCATCGCGGCGATTGACTACACCCTAGCCCACGATGACGGCATCTCGTTGCGCAACCTCGATCAGGCCCAGGTGATCCTGCTTGGCGTATCGCGCTGTGGCAAGACGCCCACCAGCCTCTATCTGGCGATGCAGTTTGGCGTGCGCGCCGCCAACTACCCCTTCACCGCCGATGACATGGACAACATCCAGCTACCGGCGGCCCTGCGCCCCTACCACCACAAGCTGTTCGGGCTGACCATCAACCCGGAGCGGCTGGCGGCCATCCGCGAGGAGCGGCGCGAAAACAGCCGTTACGCCTCCCTGCGCCAGTGCCGGATGGAGGTGTCAGAGGTGGAGGCGCTGTTCCGCAAGCACCAGATCCGCTACCTCAACAGCACCAACTACTCGGTAGAAGAGATCTCCACCAAAATCCTCGACAGCTTCGGCATGAGCCGCCGCCTGTTCTGACGCCCCCTCTGGCGCATCCCCCGCGCCAGCTTCCCCTACCGCGCCCACAGAATGCGCGGTGGGTGGTTGAAATCAGCGGAATTTGCTTTATTGTGATCGCCATCACTTCCCGGCACTTCTGCCGCAGAGAAGAACTAATTTTGAGATCCCTATGAAAAAGACCGATGAATTGCGGAGCACGCGCATCGACACCCTGATCACCCCGCAGGCGCTGGCTGACCGGCTGCCAATCTCGGCGCGGGTGGCGGACGGGGTAACGGCGGCGCGCCAACGCATTGAGAAGATCGTGAATGGCGATGACCGACGCCTGCTGGTAGTGATTGGCCCCTGCTCCATCCACGATGTGGAGGCGGCCATTGACTACGCCCAGCAACTGAACGCCTTGCGCCTGCAATACCAGGATCGTCTGGAGATTGTGATGCGCACCTACTTTGAGAAGCCGCGCACCGTGGTGGGCTGGAAGGGGCTGATCTCCGATCCACATCTGGATGGCAGCTTCCGGGTCAATGAGGGCATTGAGCTGGCTCGCCGCCTGCTGCTGGCCGTGAACGAGATGGGCCTGCCGACCGCCACTGAATTTTTGGATATGGTGATCGGCCAGTATATCGCTGACCTGATCAGCTGGGGCGCCATCGGCGCGCGCACCACCGAGAGCCAGATCCACCGTGAAATGGCCTCCGCCCTCTCCTGCCCGGTGGGCTTCAAGAATGGCACCGACGGCAATACCCGCATTGCGATTGACGCCATCCGCGCCGCGCGCGCCAGCCACATGTTCCTGTCGCCGGACAAGGGCGGCCAGATGACGGTCTACCAAACCAGCGGCAACCCTTATGGTCACATCATCATGCGTGGCGGCAAAATGCCCAACTATCAGGCAGAGTTTATCCAACAGGCGTGTGACAACCTGCGCGAGTTCGCCCTGCCAGAGCGGGTGGTGGTGGACTTCAGCCACGGCAACTGCCAGAAAATCCACCGTCGTCAGCTGGATGTGGCCGCTGACATCTGCCAGCAGATTCGCCAAGGCAGCACACAGATTGCTGGCATCATGGCGGAGAGCTTCCTGGTAGAGGGCACCCAGCAGGTGATCGCTGGCGAGCCGTTGACCTACGGCCAGTCCATCACCGATCCTTGCCTCAACTGGGCAGACAGCCAGCGCCTGTTGGCGATGCTGGCGGATGCGGTTGACAGCCGCTTCTGATCCCAACGTTAAGCATAAAAAAGCCTTGCCGCAGCAAGGCTTTTTTTTAGCTGGAGCAGGAGATCTCCAGGTGCTTGCCCCAGTCCGGCGGCAGCGCGGCAAACTCTGCGTAGGCGGGGTCGTCGCTGTAGGGGTCGCGTAACGCCTGATGCAAACGGCGCAATATCGCGGTGTCCTCTTTCTCGGCGCCATCAATCGCCTGCTGCGCCAGATAGTTGCGCAGGATGATGCGCGGATTCACCGCCTTCATCGCCGCCTGCCGCTGGGCGTCACTGACGCCCTCCTGCACCAGCCGCTCGCGGTAGCCCTGATACCAGCGGTCAAACGCCTCACGATCGATAAACTCATCGCGCAGCGGCGATACCCGCTCCTCCTGCTGCACGTCGCTTAGCAGGCGGAAGGTGCGGGTATAGTCACGCCCTTCGTTCGCCATCAGGCCGAGCAGGCCGGTTAGCACATCATTGTCCCGCTTGTCCTGCGTGAACAGCCCCAGCTTGGCGCGCATCCGCTCACCAAAGGCGGCCATAAGCGCTGGCTCATAGGCCGCCAGCGCCGTTTGTAGCACCTCGGTGCTCATCAGGTCAGAGAGCGCCTGCGCCAGCCGGTGCAGGTTCCAGAAGGCCACTGCTGGCTGGTTGTCAAAGGCGTAGCGCCCCTGATAGTCGGAGTGGTTGCAGATGTAGCCGGGCTGGTAGTCATCAAGGAAACCAAACGGGCCGAAGTCGATGGTTAGGCCCAGAATCGACATATTGTCGGTGTTCATCACCCCGTGGGCAAAGCCCACCGTCTGCCAGTGCGCCATCAGCCGCGCGGTGCGCTCCACCACGTCCGTCAGCCAGCGCGCATAGCGATCCGGCTCACCCTCAAGCTGCGGCCAGTGCTTATGGATGACATAGTCCGCCAGCTGGCGCACCTGATTCGGCTGCTGCCGGTAGTAGAAGTGCTCGAAATGGCCAAACCGCACATGGCTCTCCGCCACCCGTAGCAGCATCGCCCCGCGCTCCTCGCGCTCGCGGTAGACCGGCTCATCGCTGGTGACAATGGTCAACGCACGGGTGGTCGGAATGCCCAGGTGATGCAGCGCCTCGGACGCCAAAAACTCCCGCACCACTGAACGCACCACCGCGCGGCCATCGCCCATGCGTGAATAGGGCGTCAGCCCTGCCCCTTTCAGGTGCCAGTCCAGGTGGCGGCCATCCGCCAGTTGCTGCTCACCGAGCAGAATGCCGCGGCCATCGCCCAACTGGCCGGCCCAGACGCCAAACTGGTGGCCGCTGTAGACCTGCGCCAGCGGCTGCATCCCCGGCAGTAGGCGTTCGCCGGCCCACACCGGATTGTTCTCCGGGCTGAACCAACTGGCATCTAGCCCCAGCTCCTGCGCCAGCGGTTCGCTGTGGTAGAGCAGGCGGGCGTTTTTCAGTGGCGTGGGTGTCAGGGCCGTGTAGAAACCGGGCAGGCGTGAAAAATAGGTGTTATCAAAATGTGGCATAAATGTCCCCCTGCACACAGTGTAGAACGCCGGGCAGGCAATTGACACCGCTCAATGGCAGTGGCGACGTCAATCAAACTCCGGCGGGGGGATCAGTAGGCTGTCCAGCTGGCCGCCTTCACGGCCCGGCCAGAGTTGCCCCTGGACGCCAGCCAACGGCAGCTCGGAAAAGGCGTTAAAATAGATACGGCTGTCCGCCCCCTCAATAATGATGCCGTGGCAGAAGCGGTTGACGTTGCGGATCAGGGAGGGCATGACAATGGTGAAGTGATCGCCATCCACCAGCTGCCAGAAGAAGGTCTTGTCCACCTTCACATAGTCGAACAGGCCGTCAAACAGCGGGGTCAGGGTAGCGCTGCCGGAGCCGAAGTTGTCCAGCCAGAGGGTGAAGTCGCGCCGCAGCGCCGCCAGCACCGGGTTGCGCTTGCCGCTCGATAGGGAGGGAAAGGATTCAACAATCTCCAGGTGGATAAAGGGCAGCGCCATCAAATGGCGGCGCAAGACGCTCTCCTGCACGATGGCGCGCGCCGCCGGTTCGCCAATGTTCAGGTTCAGCGAGACGCCCGCCCGCTGAAACCAGTCGGCATGCTGCTCCGCCCAGGCCAGCTGCTCCGCCAGCAGTGCCACCACCTGCTCGCGCTCCAGGGATTTCATCACCAGCTCGGTGGGCGCGCTGAGCTTATGGTCTTCACTGTTAAAACGGACGATCAACTCCACTGCCAGCAGCTTGCCCTGAAGGGTATAGATGGGCTGGAAGGCAAAGGTACTGATGAAAGCCGTGTCGCGTTGTATTTTCATCTCTGTTCCAAACGGGCACCACGATGTTGCCTGAACAATCCTCTCCTGCCTGTCAACGCTTTTGCCTCCAGACCGCAGCGCTCCCTGCGCCACACGCAACCTCACGCGGATATGAGCATTATCTTGTTTTTCAAGAAAAAATTAAAGGCAGGGGACAAAATTAAGATTTTGTTTATTCTCTGTGCCGGGAAACGCTGAACCCCGGTTTAAGCATCGTCACCGACGCGAAAGCGGCGAAAAATAGCCGGCAGTGCAGCCGGCTGATTTTGTGGTGATTGTGCCGCGTGCGGCGGTGGAGAAAGATAAAGCAGGCGTGATAAGTTCCGGGTGTCACTACTCCAGCACGCCAGCCAGCCACGCCGAGACCTGTGCCAGTTCGGCCTGCTGCGCGGGGTAGTCGGCGATCGTCCCCTGACAGCGTTCAACCACTGCCCCACTGCGGTAGGGACAGCCTACCAGCCGGGCGGCCAGCGCCTGCAACGGTGCCGGGTGCAGGCTGTCGGTAAACAGCTGTGCCCGGCTGATGTGCCCCTGCTCAATGTCGAGATGCAGATCCACCCCGCCCCAGCCAAAGCGCTCATCCAGCAGATGGGTAAAGGCCGGTGCCTTGCCAAAATTCCACTCCCAGCTGCTCTGCTTGGCAAACTGCTCCGGGAAGCCGGGCAGATCCGGCAGACGGTGTGGGGAGATCACCTCCGCCTCCACCCGTTCGCCATACCACGCAAAGAATGCCTCGGTCACCGCCTGGCAGATCTGCTCATGGCGGATGCCGGGCCGCAGCTCATTCAGGTTGGCGACGCGGCCACGCACCGAGGTGATCCCCTTCGCCTGCAACTTTTTCGGATCGGGGTTGAGGTAGTCCGCCAGCCGGCTGAGGTCGGCATCCAGCAACAGGGTGCCGTGGTGGAAACCCCGGTCGCTGGTTTCGCGGTAGGCCGAGCCGGAGATTTTGCGCTCCCCCTCCGGCGTGTTGACCACCAGATCGTTGCGCCCCGAGGCCGTGGCCGGGATGCCCAACGAATGCAGGGCGTTGAGGATGATCTGCGTGGAGACGGTTTTGTCATACTCCGGCTTGCCGGCCATAAAGGTGAAACAGGTGTTGCCCAGATCGTGGAACACCGCGCCGCCACCGCTGCTGCGGCGCGCCAGCTTGATGCCATCCGCCGCCATACGGCGAGTATTGCACTCTTTCCACGGATTCTGCGCCTGACCAATCACCACGGTTTCGGCATTGCGCCACAAGAACAGCACCCGCTGGGTAGTGACCTGGCGGAAGATACACTCCTCCACGGCCAGGTTGAACCAGGGATCGTGGGAGTCTGATAACAACAGGCGTAAACGGGGCGCCATATACCCTCCTCGGTTGGCTGGCACCGGCGGGCGCTAGATGCGCCGCGCCTGCCAGTAAGCTTTTTTCCAATAGACATTGTCCAGCGAGGAGCGCGTCACTCCCTGGCTGGTGGAGGCATGGATAAAGGCGTCGTCGGTGTCATAGATGCCGACGTGCAAGCCATTTTCGCCCCGGCCGGTCTTGAAGAAGATCAGATCGCCCGGCAGCAGCTCATCGCGGGAAATCTTGGTGCCGATCTCGGTCTGCGCGCGCGTGGTGCGCGGCAGCTGGATGTCAAAGCGATCCTGGAAGGTGCGGTAGACAAAGCCCGAGCAGTCAACGCCGCGCCGATCCAGCCCGCCATAGCGGTAGGGCGCGCCCCGCCACTGGCGCAGCTGGTCATGCAGTTGCGCCACCACGGTGATGGAGTCCGCCAGTCGGCCGCTGGGCGGCGGCGCATGGCTGCTGCACCCTACCAATAACCCACAGGCGAAGAGGACGCTGATAAGCAGAGGCCAGATTCTCATGGCGGAACATCCTTGATGTCGAGCGGAAAACCCTGTACAGGCCGTCAAACGGGGCCGGATATGCTGCTCAATGTAGCCTGATTTTGGCGATCGGCCAATGAAAAAACGGTGGAAATACCGGGGTGTAGCCACTTTTTGCCACACCCCAGTAGGAAGCGGAAGGTCAGGCGCTGCGGGTCATGATCCAGTGGCGATCGTCGGTGGTATGGCGCTGGAACGCCACGCCATAGACCGGGCCAAGGCGCACCGGATCAATCACCTGCTCGGGCGGGCCATCGGCCAGCAGTTCACCATGGTGCAAGAGCCACACTTGTTGCGCATGGTGCAGGCTCTGGTTGAGGTCATGGGCGCTGAGGATCACCGTCACGCCGTGGCGGCAGAGGTCGGCGATCAGCTGCTCGAGGGCGGCGCGTTGCGCCACATCAAGGCTGTTGGCTGGCTCATCCAGCAGCAGCAGGCGCGCGTCGGGGTTCAGGGTGGGCCAGATTTGTAGCAGCACCGCCATCAGCCGCACCCGTTGCCACTCGCCGCCGGAGAGCGCAGTGGTGATGCGCGCCAGCTTGTCATCCATCCGCAGGCGCGCCGCCAGTTGCGCCGTCACCTGCTCCACTGCGCGCGGGCCAGCGGCCGGAGGGGCGTGCAGCGCCAGATACTGGAAAACCGGCATCATGGCGAGCGGCGGCTGTTGCTGGCTGAGGTAGGCGCGACAGCCCGCCTGCTGCCGTCCACTGAGGGCGATGAGGGGCTGCCCAGCCAGCCGGGCCTCCCCGTGGCTGGGCATCACCCCAGCCAGCGCCGCCAGCAGCGAGCTTTTGCCCGCCCCATTCGGCCCAATCACATGCAACTGTTGGCCTGCCGCCACCTCGGCGCTGAACGGGGCCAGCCGCCCCGGCACGGCAAAGTGGCGCAGGTACAACATGTTATTTCGCCAGCGCGATTTTGATGGCTTCCATCACGATCGGGTCTTGCGGCCCCATGTCCGGCGCAAAGCGCTGGATCACCGTGCCGTCGCGGCCTACCAGAAACTTCTCAAAGTTCCACAAAATGTCCTGGGAGAATTTCGGCGCGCGCCCCTTGCTCACTAGCTTCTGGTAAAACTCGCTCTCCTCCGGCTGCACCGCCGTCGGGCAGGCCTCCACCAGTGCCTGATAGAGCGGATGGCGGTTGTCGCCGTTGACCTCAATCTTGCTGAACATCGGGAAGCTGACGCCATAAGTGGTCTGGCAGAAGGCCTGGATCTCCGCCTCACTGCCCGGCTCCTGGCCGGCGAACTCATTGCTCGGGAACCCCAGCACCTCAAAACCGCGCGGATGCCACGCCTGATAGATCTCCTCCAACTGCTCATACTGTTTGGTGAAACCACACTTTGAAGCGACGTTAACAATCAACAGCACCGACCCTTTATAGGCCTCCAGCGTGGTGGCCTTACCGTCAATGGTCTGCAACGGGATAGTAAAATCGACTTGATTCATTGCTTCTCTCCTTCGTTCAGGTGGGTTGGGCAGTAGACTGCCACAGAAAAGGGGTTGCCATTACACCTGCCGGCCCGGCAACCGGACCAGCAGCCAAATAAAGACTGGCGTGCCCAGCGTGGCGGTCACCACGCCAATCGGCAATTCCGCCGCAGGCAGCACGACACGTGCCAGCACATCCGCCAGCAGCAGGATGCCCGCCCCGGCCAGCGCACAGCCGGGCAACAGGCGGCGCTGGTCAGTCAGGCCGCACAGCCGCAGGATGTGGGGGATCACCAGGCCCACGAAGCCAATCACACCAGCCAATGCCACACTGACGCCAACCAACCAGCCGACCGCCAGCACCAGTAGGTTGCGCCAGAGGGCGACATCCAGTCCCAGCTGGCGCGCCGGGATGGCACCCAACGCCAATAGGTTGAGCGCCCGCCCCTGCCCGCCAAGCCAGAGCACCACCGGCACCAGCGCCAGCATCAGCCAGCCCTGTTGCCAGTCGACCCCGCCAAAGCCGCCCATCATCCAGTACATCAACTGGCGCAGATCGAGTTCGGTACTGAAGTAGACCGCCCAGGTCATGATGGCGCTGCCGACGATGCCAAGCGCCACGCCGACTAATAATAGCCGCGCATTGCTGAGTAGGCGCCGCCGCGCAACCATCAGTAACAAAAAGGTGACCAGCAGGGCGCCTGCCACGGCGCTGAGGCTGACCAGCCAGCCGGGCAGCGCCCCCTGCCCGATAAACAGCGCCAGCACCAAGGCCACGCCAGCGCCATTGGCGACGCCAAGCAGGCCCGGCTCCGCCAGCGGGTTCTCAAACAGCGACTGCATCACTGCGCCCGCCATCGCCAGCGCCGCGCCAGTCAGCATCACGGCCAGCGCGCGCGGCAGGCGGATCTGCCAGACAAACAGGCGGCTGGCTGGCTCCCACCAGTGCGTCGGCCCAATCCAGCTGTCGCCGGCGCTCAGGCTGAGCACCACACCCACCAGCAGCAGTAGCGATAACAGCCCGAGACGGCGGGCATCATGGCGGCGTTGTTGCGCCAACAGCTGGGTGAAGGTGGCGGATGTGGGGATTGGAGTGGCGCGTCGCATAGGTTCTGGCATCACCGGGTCTGGCTGGGATCAAAGGGTTATCCTACCGGGAAGCGGCGGCAGCGGGAAGCGTGACGGCAACGAGGAGAAAAAAACAGGCCGCACAAGGGCGGCCTGGGAGGTGGGAGGGTTACGGGCGGTGGTCACTGCCCTGTGGCGGCACTGGCTCGCCACCGCGGTTGTCGCCGTTGCGGTGGCCACCGTGGTTATCCGGGCCGCCATGATTATTGGCGTTGCCGTGGTTGTCCGGGCCGCCCCGTCCGTGGTCGCTACCGCGGTTGTCATGGCCGCGCGGCCCATTGTTATGCGGCTCATTATTGCGATGCTCCGGACGGTGCTGCTGCCAGCCGCCGCCATTCCAGTACATCCCACGCTCATTGCGGTCACCGATATGGCCGCCCTTGTGACTGTGCCACCACTGCGGCGGGCGCCAGTCATAGCCATCCCAGTAGTAACCACGGTTATCTTGGTCACCCAGATGCAACGAGACGCCAGGAACATTAATATCCAGAGACACACCTGCCTGCGCAATCGCTGGCAACGCCAATACGCCGCACAACACCAGACTACGCACCAGTAATAGAGAGGTTTTCATTTTATGCTCACCTTATTTATTTAGGCATGGCTTCTTATATCAATTCCAAAATGGAGCCGCCATCACTTTATGGCTCGTTTGCATATCTATTTCGCTGACCTTACATAATCCTTACACTTAGTTATTTCTGTGCTTTTATTTTTGGCTCTTTATTAATAAGCACCCTCCTTAACATCTCTTAACGATAATCTTACGTGCTTTATTTAATGGCTTTCATATACTGGATTTCTTCAATGAGAGGGTTATAACAATGATGCGTAAATTAATTGCCCTGATGGGCGTTGCTCTGGTGGTCTCTTCTCTTTCTGGTTGCCTGTTCCCGCCTCCGGGCGGCGGCGGTGGCTGGGGCGGTGGCGGCGGCCCAGGCGGCGGTTTCCACCATATGCGCTAACGTGCACAGTACTCGCCATCCTGTGTGAAAGTCTATTCAACCACATGATAGCCAACCAAATAATTAAGGGGAGCGATGCTCCCCTTTTTTATTTCCGCTGCCCTTAATTATTTCTTAACAGATATCAGAATAATCTTGAATAGTATTTACATGAACTGAAGAAAGATATTAATTGAGGAAATAAGTCTCGCTGCAATCGGCGGAATCTTATTACCTCGGGTAGGAATAAAAAAGAAGGCCGCACTGGGCGGCCTTTTTTTACGGTGTTTGCTTACTCTTTCGGCGTCGCGTTTTCTACCCGGCTCTTTAACTTCTGGCCTGGACGGAAAGTTACCACACGACGCGCCGTAATCGGAATGTCCTCACCCGTCTTCGGGTTACGGCCCGGACGTTGGTTTTTGTCGCGCAGATCGAAGTTACCGAACCCGGACAACTTGACTTGCTCTCCATTCTCCAAAGCACGACGTACTTCTTCGAAGAACAACTCCACCAGGTCTTTCGCATCCCGTTTGCTCAGCCCGAGCTTCTCAAACAGGTGTTCTGACATTTCAGCTTTAGTAAGCGCCATAGGTTCAATCCCTCAAGGATGCTTGGAATCGCTGTTTCAGGGCCTCTACGCATTTTGCAACGGTAGCGGCGATCTCCTCTTCTTCCAGTGTACGAGCGGTATCCTGCAATACCAGACTGATAGCCAGGCTCTTAAAACCGTCTGCCACGCCCTTGCCACGGTACACATCAAACAAGTTTACGCCAACTACCTGATTTGCGCCAACTTTCTTACATTCGGCCAAAATATCGTCTGCCGGAACGTTTTCAGCCACGACAACAGCGATGTCACGGCGGTTTGCCGGGAAGCGGGAAATCTCGCTCGCGTCAGGCACCACGCGGTCTGCGGCCTTGTTCCAGAGGATTTCAAACACCACGGTGCGGCTGTTAAGATCCAGTTTGCGCTCAAGTTCTGGGTGCACGACGCCAATGAAACCAATGTGTTCGCCGTGCAGATAGATGCCGGCGCTCTGGCCAGGATGCAGCGCCGGATTGGCCGCGGCACGGAACTGAATGTCCGCCGCTTTGCCAGTAAGCTCCAGAATTGCTTCGACATCCCCTTTCAGATCGTAGAAGTCCACTGGCTGGCGCGCCAGATCCCAGTGCTCTTCATAACGGTTGCCCGCGATCACCCCAGCCAGCATGAGATCCTGTCGGATACCCAAATCGGCCGCCTGATCAGGCACAAAGCGCAGGCCGCTCTCGAACAGGCGCACCCGGCCCTGCTGGCGGTTCTGGTTGTAAACCACAGCAGAGAGCAGGCCCGTCCAGAGGGAGAGACGCATGGCGGACATCTCAACCGAGATCGGGCTTGGCAGCACCAGCGCTGCTTCGCCGGGGTGCAGCAGTGCCTGCACTTTCGGATCAACGAAGCTGTAGGTGATCGCTTCCTGGTAGCCGCGATCCACTAGCAGGGTTTTCACGCGCTTCAGCGGCAGATCGGCCTCACGGTGCTTGGTCATCTCCAGATTGGCCCTGACCGGCACATCGGGAATATTGTTGTAGCCGTAGACGCGCGCCACCTCTTCCACCAGATCCTCTTCGATCTGCATGTCGAAGCGCCAGCTCGGTGCCACTGCCTGCCAGCCATTCTCGGTGGCGGTCACGGTGCAGCCAAGGCGCGTCAGGATGTCGCTAACCTGCTCATCGGCAATCTCGATGCCGATCAGGCGCGCCAGCTTCTCGCGGCGCAGGGTGATGGTCGCTGGCTGCGGTAGAGTCGCCTCGTGGGTGGCATCAATCACCGGGCCAGCCTCACCGCCACAGATCGCCAGCAGCAGCGCCGTGGCGCGCTCCAGAGCCTTGGGTTGCAGCGCCGGATCCACGCCGCGCTCGTAGCGGTGGGAAGCGTCAGTGTGCAGGCCGTGGCGGCGCGCACGGCCGGTGATCGCCAGCGGGTCAAAGTAGGCGCACTCCAGCAGCACGTCCTGCGTCTCTTCATTGACGCCGGAGTGTTCGCCGCCAAAGATGCCGCCCATTGCCAGCGCTTTCTGGTGGTCCGCGATCACCAGGGTGTCATCGCGCAGCGTCACTTCGTTGCCATCCAGCAGCACCAGCGTCTCATCCGGTTGCGCCATACGCACCACGATGCCGCCTTCAATGCGGTTCAGGTCAAAGGCGTGCATCGGCTGGCCCAGCTCAAGCAACACATAGTTGGTGACGTCCACCACCGGATCGATGGAGCGAATGCCGCAACGGCGCAGCTTCTCTTTCATCCACAGCGGGGTGGCCGCCTTGACGTTGATCCCTTTCACCACACGGCCCAGATAGCGTGGGCAGGCTTCCGTGGCTTCCACTTTGATGGGCAGCGTGTCAGCAATGGTAGCGGCAACCGGCGCAATCTCCGGCGCATTCAACGGCAGTTGGTTATTAACCGCCACATCGCGCGCAACGCCAATGATGCTCAGGCAGTCCGCACGGTTTGGCGTGACGCTGATCTCAATGGTGTTGTCATCCAGCTTGAGGAACTCGCGAATGTCGGTGCCAATCGGCGCATCTTCTGGCAGCTCAATGATGCCGTTGTGATCGTCCGAAATGCCCAGCTCAGAGAAGGAGCAGAGCATGCCCTCTGATGGCTCGCCACGCAGCTTGGCAGCCTTGATTTTGAAGTCGCCCGGTAGCACCGCGCCAACGGTGGCAACGGCCACTTTCAGGCCCTGACGGCAGTTTGGCGCGCCGCAGACGATGTCCAGCAGGCGCTCGCCGCCCACATTGACCTTGGTGACGCGCAGTTTGTCGGCGTTCGGGTGCTGGCCGCACTCCACCACCTCACCCACCACGACGCCGTGGAACGCGCCCGCCACTGGCTCGACGTCATCTACTTCCAAACCGGCCATGGTGATTTGCTCGGCCAGTTCATTGCTGCTGATGGCTGGGTTTACCCACTCACGCAACCAGAGTTCGCTGAATTTCATGTGATATTCCCGCCTTACTTAAACTGTTTGAGGAAACGCAGATCGTTTTCGAAGAATGCGCGCAGATCCGTCACGCCGTAGCGCAGCATGGTCAGACGCTCGATGCCCATGCCAAAGGCGAAGCCAGAGTAGACTTCAGGATCGATGCCAACATTGCGCAGTACGCTCGGGTGCACCATGCCGCAGCCCAGCACTTCCAGCCACTTGCCGTTTTTACCCATCACATCCACTTCCGCAGAGGGTTCGGTGAACGGGAAGTAGGAGGGACGGAAGCGGATCTGCAGATCGGCCTCAAAGAAGTTGTTCAGGAAGTTGTGCAGCGTGCCCTTCAGGTTGGTGAAGCTAATGTCCTTATCCACGATCAGCCCCTCCATCTGGTGGAACATCGGGGTGTGCGTCTGATCATAGTCATTACGGTAGACGCGGCCCGGCGCAATGATGCGGATCGGCGGCTGCTGGTTCTCCATGGTACGGATCTGCACGCCAGAGGTCTGGGTGCGCAGCAGGCGGGTGGCGTCAAACCAGAAGGTATCGTGGTCAGCGCGCGCCGGGTGGTGGCCCGGAATATTCAGGGCATCAAAGTTGTGGTAGTCATCCTCAATCTCCGGGCCAGTGGCGACGGAGAAGCCCAGCTCGCCAAAGAAGGCTTCCAGACGCTCTTGGGTGCGGGTCACCGGGTGCAGCCCGCCATTTTCCATGCGGCGGCCGGGCAGCGAGACATCAATGGTCTCCTGCGCCAGACGCGCGTTCAGGGCGGCGCTGTCCAGTTCACTTTTACGGGCATTCAGGGCGTCCTGCACTTCCTGCTTCGCCTGGTTGATCACCGCACCGGCAGCCGGGCGCTCCTCGGTGGGCACCTCGCGCAGGGATTGCATCTGCTGGGTAAAGTGGCCTTTTTTGCCAAAATATTCGACGCGCACCAACTCCAACGCGGCAGTATCTTTGGCGTCTTCTACGGCTGCCTTCGCGTTGGCAACCAGCTCTGCGAGATGTGGCATTGCTTTCCTCTTCTCGATCTTTGTTTATTATTCGCGCCGGACAACCCTCTCCCACTCCTGCAAGGCACTGAATGGTTTGCAAGGGCGAGACAAATTGCCTGCTCATTTCGCCAAAAAAAAAGCCTCCGCGAGGGAGGCTTTGGCGCTACTTTTCGTTTCTTTTCTTACGCGCAGAAGCCTCCTGAAATCAGGCGCTAAAGTAAAAAAAGAAGCGGAAAACAGCGGTATTCATGCTTGCATTACCTTGGAAATCAACTGACGGCTATTGTCGGGGCTAGCGGCGGTAAAAGTCAATTGTTCTTTGAATTACAACGTAAAAAGAGGGAGCAAGCTCCCTCTTTTCATCTGACTTACGCCAGAGCTGCTTTCGCTTTCTCAACCAGTGCGCTGAAGGCCACTTTGTCGAAGACTGCGATGTCAGCCAGAATCTTACGGTCAATTTCAATAGAGGCTTTTTTCAGGCCGTTAATGAATTTGCTGTAAGACATGTCGTTCTGACGGGCCGCAGCGTTGATACGTGCGATCCACAGTTGACGGAACTGGCGTTTTTTCTGACGGCGGTCACGGTAAGCGTATTGTCCAGCTTTGATAACTGCCTGGAAGGCAACACGATATACGCGCGAACGAGCACCGTAGTAACCTTTCGCCTGTTTTAAGATTTTTTTGTGACGTGCACGTGCAATCACACCACGTTTTACGCGAGCCATATGCTCTCCTGAGTTCTATTCTGAGTTAAAAAAAGTTAATTATGCGTACGGCAGACAAGCGACGACAAGGCCCAAATCATTCTTGGAAACCATGCCTTTAGGACGCAGGTGACGTTTACGTTTGGTAGCTTTTTTGGTCAGAATGTGACGCAGGTTAGCGTGCTTACGCTTAAAACCACCTTTAGCGGTCTTTTTGAAGCGTTTAGCGGCGCCACGTACAGTTTTAATCTTTGGCATTTTAATTTCCACTTCGCATTGTTAATTACAACGAATCAGCAGGCGAAAAAAACCCACACTGCGCGAACGCAGCGCGGGAGTTTTTACTTGGAAGCCTTACTGTTTCTTCTTAGGTGCGAGCACCATGATCATCTGACGGCCTTCGATCTTCGTAGGGAAGGATTCGACAACGGCCAGATCAGAATCTTCACACAGGTCTTTACGGACGCGGTTAAGCACTTCCATACCGATCTGTTGGTGCGCCATTTCACGCCCACGGAACCGCAGGGTGATTTTGGCTTTATCGCCATCTTCCAGAAAGCGAACCAGGTTGCGTAGTTTGACCTGATAGTCGCCATCATCGGTACCAGGTCGGAATTTGATTTCCTTGACCTGAATAACTTTCTGTTTTTTCTTCTGCTCTTTGGTAGATTTGCTCTTCTCATAGAGGAATTTGCCGTAATCCATAATACGGCACACCGGCGGCTCGGCATTTGGGCTGATTTCGACTAAATCAACGCCCGCTTCCTCAGCTTTCTCAAGAGCTTCATTCAGACTGACAATACCAATCTGCTCGCCATCGACGCCTGTTAGGCGAACTTCTTGGGCGCGAATTTCTCTGTTAATGCGATTCGGACGCGCCGGTTGAACTCGTTTTCCGCCTTTAATACTCTATTCCTCCAGTTGATGAAGACTTCTGCTGCGAATCTCGTTGAGCAGTTTGTCTACGACTTCGTTAACGTCCATGCTTCCCAGGTCTTTCCCGCGGCGGGTACGAACGGCCACTTTGCCTGCTTCGACCTCTTTATCACCACAGACCAACATATACGGGACACGACGTAACGTGTGTTCGCGAATTTTAAAGCCTATCTTCTCGTTTCTCAAGTCCGCTTTCACTCGAATGCCGACTTCTTGCAATTTTTTGGTCACTTGATCGACGTAATCGGACTGGCTGTCGGTGATGTTCATCACCACAACCTGCACCGGTGCTAACCAGGTTGGGAAGAAGCCTGCGTACTCTTCGGTAAGGATACCGATGAAGCGCTCCATAGACCCCAAAATGGCGCGGTGGATCATGACCGGGACCTGACGGTCGTTACTCTCGCCAACGTAAGAGGCATTCAGACGGCCTGGCAGAGAGAAATCGAGCTGCACGGTACCACACTGCCACGCGCGATCCAAACAATCATATAAGGTAAATTCAATTTTCGGGCCGTAGAAGGCGCCCTCACCCGGCTGATACTCAAACGGAATGTCGTTCTCAGTCAGCGCTGCGGCCAGGTCATCCTCAGCGCGGGTCCACATCTCGTCACTGCCGATACGTTTTTCCGGACGGGTCGACAATTTTACCACAATTTTCTCAAAGCCGAAGGTGCTGTACATGTCGTACACCATCTTGATGCAGCTGTTCACCTCATCACGCACCTGGTCTTCGGTACAGAAGACGTGGGCATCATCCTGGGTGAAGCCGCGCACGCGCATCAGGCCATGCAGCGCGCCTGACGGCTCGTTGCGGTGGCAGCTGCCGAACTCGGCCATGCGCAGCGGCAGGTCGCGGTAGGACTTCAGGCCTTGGTTGAAGATCTGCACGTGGCCGGGGCAGTTCATCGGCTTGATGCAGTACTCACGGTTCTCAGAGGAGGTGGTAAACATCGCCTCTTTGTAGTTGTCCCAGTGGCCGGTCTTTTCCCACAGCACACGGTCCATCATGAACGGGCCTTTCACTTCCTGGTACTGGTACTCTTTCAGCTTCATGCGCACAAAGGCTTCCAGCTCACGGAACACGGTCCAGCCGTCGTTGTGCCAGAACACCATGCCCGGTGCCTCTTCCTGCATGTGGTAGAGATCAAGCTGCTTGCCGATGCGGCGGTGGTCACGCTTGGCCGCCTCTTCCAGACGTTGCAGATAGGCGTTCAGCTGCTTCTTGTCCGCCCAGGCAGTGCCATAGATGCGTTGCAGCATCTTGTTCTTGCTGTCACCGCGCCAGTAGGCGCCAGAGGTCTTTTGCAGTTTGAAGTGGTGGCAGAAGCGCATGTTCGGCACGTGCGGGCCGCGGCACATGTCCACGTACTCTTCGTGATGGTAGAGGCCCGGATGGTCATCATGGCTGATGTTCTCATCTAAAATAGCCATCTTGTAGGTCTCACCGCGCGACTCGAAGGTGTCACGCGCTTCCTGCCAGCTCACGCGCTTCTTGATGACGTCATAATCTTTGTCCGCCAGCTCGTGCATACGCTTTTCGAGCAGCGCCAGATCTTCGTCCGTCAAGGTGCGATCCAGGTCGACATCATAGTAGAAACCGTTGTCAATCACCGGGCCGATGGCCATTTTGGTGTCCGGCCAGAGCTGCTTAATGGCATGGCCGAGCAGGTGCGCACAGGAGTGGCGCAGGATCTCCAGCCCCTCCTGATCCTTAACGGTGATGATGGCCAGCTGGGCATCCGCCTCGATCAGGTCGCTGGCGTCAACCAGCTCGCCGTTGACGCGGCCAGCAATACAGGCTTTCGCCAGGCCCGGGCCGATATCCATGGCGACATCCATCGGGGAGACGGCATGGTCAAAGTGGCGCTGGCTTCCATCTGGAAGAGTAATAACAGGCATGATAATTCCTTATCTACAGTGGTGAACCACACGACAGTTCACATGCAGTAATAAATTTAAGTGTATATTCAGCGTGTTGAGCGAAAATCTAACCCACAATTGTTACATTTCCCCCCAACCGGGCAAACAGTGGATCCTCCGGCCAAAGCCGGACAGCCTGTGGATAGTAACACTAAATAATTTGCTGATTCCAACCCCTTTCTTGGCGATCGGCAGATTGGTTGATGCAGAGAGGGGAAAGCGAAGGCCCGGCCAGTGGCCGGGCCGGGAAATCACTGGGCCGGTGCCTGAGCGCCCAGCACGCCGGTGCCAGCCGGGATGGTGGTGAAGCGGCTCAGGATCTCACTCCAGGTGCGGTTCGGGTCGAGGCCGGCGAACTGCTGTGGGTAGATGTCCTTGGCGAGGAACTCCAGCCCAACGATGTTGTACGGGTGGTTATAGAAGTTGTGGTAAACGCCGTAGAAGCGGTTGTCACGCAGCGCCTTAACTTCACTGAAGCCCGCACGTGTGCGCAGCGTATTGAAAGCAGCATCCACTTGCTGTTGCGTGACGTTGTAACCGAACGGCACTGCCGCGTTATTCTTGCTGGCCCACTGGGAACCAGAGACGATATAGACATCCGGTTTCAGGCTGATCACTTTCTCCAGCGAGACGTCACCCGTCGGGCCGGGCAGCAGGGAGGAGCCGACATTGCGCGCGCCAACCGCTTCCACCAGCGCGCCCCACCCTACGTGGGCGTGGGTAAAGCAGCAGGCATCCAGCCCGCCAAGGCCCGCTTTCGCCTCAATGAACACCAGCGGTTTTGGCTCAACGCTGGCGGTCTTGTCGAGCAGCATACGGTAGTGTTGCTGGTAGAAGTCCGTGTACTCCTTGGCCTCCTGCTCGCGGTTGAGCACTTCGCCCAGCAGCGTGATGCTCTTCGGCGTGTCCTCCACCGGCTTTTGCATGGTGTCGATAAACAGCACTGGCACATTCAGGGCCTTCATCTTCTCCAGCACCCCGGTTTCGCTCAGGGCCGGCTTGGCGCGCAGCTGCGCGATCATCAGGTCAGGGCGCTCAGCAATCACGCTCTCCAGATTGACTTCCCCTTTGTCACTGAAGCCCATGTCGAGAATTTTTTTCGCCGCCGGCCATTTGGTGTCGAGGATCTGCCAGGTCGCGTTGTCGCCCTTTTTCAACAGGTTGTTCCAGGCCACCACGCGGCCAAAAGGATTTTCACGATCCAGCAGCGCCAGCGCCAGAATGTCACGGCCATCCTGCACGATGATGCGTTTCGGCTCCTGTTTAAGGGTCAGGATCTGCCCGGCGGTGTCAGTGACGGTCAACGGATAGGTGGTGGCAATCGCCGGCGCGGCACAGCTGAGCGCCACAGCGGCAGCCAGCAGGGAGAGGAAACGTGGCACAAGGAACTCCTGTAAATAAAGTGTGCCGAGATAGTAATGAGAATTGATTGCATTATCAATCTCCCCCGGCCGCTTTTCCCCTCGCCAGTGTGCTGCCGTTTAGGCATCCGGGGTCAGCGACTGGTAAGCGGTGTTCACTTTCCACAGATAGCGCGGTGCCTGCGGGGCCGGATGCTTGGCCTGAATATGGGCGTAGAAGTCCTCTGGCGAGAGGCGGTTGATGGCGCGCACGGCCTGCTGGCGATCGGAGGAGAAGGTGCGCAGCAGCGCGCCCGCGCCGTTAACATAAGCCACGGTGATGGCATACCGCTGGGTCAGCGGGTTGTCGATGCCTGCCAGCTGGCGTTGCAGCATACTGAGGTAGGCGGTGCCCAAATCGATATTGATGGCCGGATCCTTCAATTCGCGGCTGCTCGGCTGACCACGTCGGCCTTTAAGCTGGTAAGCGTCCCGCCCGGCGGTCGAGGCTTTCAGCTGCATCAGCCCAATGGCGTTGGAGCGGCTGACCACGGCCGGGTTGAAACCCGACTCCACCTGGATAATCGCCTTCACCAGCGTCTCATCGACGTTATAGCGTCGGGCGGCCTGATGGATCACGTTCGCGTACTCCAGTGCCGCCATATTGGTGCCAGTGAACACCTGATTGCTGCCGCGCCGTGCGGGCTGTGGGGCCTCTTTATGGCTGGCGCAGCTGGCCAGCAGCAATACCGCCAGCAAATAACCGATCTGTCGCTTCACGTGGCTCTCTTCCTTATTCAAACGCGTTAAGCGGGGGTGCGCGTCAGCATACCGGCAGCGAAGCGGCACCTGAATAGGATTATTGGACTATCCTGATGAATATCTCATTAATCAGGAGAAACAGTATGGATATCCAACGCTATGTGGTGACGTTCCGCTACCAGGAGGAGAGTCTGGCAGACCCGGCCAACCTGACCAACCAGCTGACGCTGGCCGGCTTCACCACCACCCTGACGGATGAACAGGGCGTGCTACACGAACTGGGCAGCAACAGCTACGGCGTGACCGGCGTGCGCAGCGAGGAGGAGACGCGGGAACTGGCCGAACGGCTAGGTGAAACGGCGCTGGGGCGACGCCCGGAAGTGACGCTGGAGACACTGGCGGACTATCTGGCGCAGATTGACCAGACGCGGCTGACGCCCAAGGAGTGAATAGCGCCGGAAAAAGTTGCTCTTTTTTTAGCCGTAGTATCAAACGCGTATATACTTCTTAGGGCAACCTGCCCCGGCGGGCGCCCACGCGCCAGCCTGTGCGCCAGATCGTAATCAGTGATTTGCATGCAACCTGATGAATCATCGGCCGGACGGAGGGGAATAGTATGTGGCAAGCCATCAGTCACCTGTTGAATGATCACCTGGGCCCGGCGGAGATCCGCGAGCGCGTGTCACTGCCCGGCGGTGAAATCCACCCGGCCTGGCGGCTCAGTTACGGCGAGCACGAGGTGTTCGTCAAGGCTGACCGCCGCGATCTTCTGCCGATGTTCACTGCCGAGGCGGATCAGTTGGCGCTGCTGGCACGCAGCCAGACGGTGCGGGTGCCGGAGGTGTATGGCGTGGGGAGCGATCGTGAGGAGAGCTTCCTGCTGCTGGAGTTCATTCCCCTGCGCCCGCTGGATGGCCACGGGGCCTACCGCCTTGGCCAGCAGCTGGCCTGCCTGCACCAGTGGAGCGAGCAGTTGCAGTTTGGGCTGGATTTTGACAATGAACTGGCAACGCTGCCGCAGCCCAACAGCTGGCAGCGGCGCTGGAGCACCTTCTTCGCCGAGCAGCGCATTGGCTGGCAGTTACAGTTGGCGGCCGAACAGGGCATGACCTTCGGCAACATGGAGGAGATTATTGAGGCGGTCAAACAGCGGCTCTACGGCCACCAGCCCCAGCCCTCGCTGCTGCATGGCGACCTGTGGGCAGGCAACTGCGCCCTTGGCCCGGCGGGACCCGTGCTGTTTGACCCGGCCTGCTACTGGGGCGACCGCGAGTGCGATTTGGCGCTGCTGCCGCGCTACCCGCAGATTGCCGCCCAGCTCTATGACGGCTACCAGAGCATCTGGCCACTGCCAGCTGACTTTCTGGATCGCCAGCCGCTCTACCAGCTCTATACCCTGCTCAACCGCAGCAACCTGTTTGGCGGCCAGCATCTGGTGGCGGCGCAGCGCGCCGTCGACCAGTTGCTCTACCCGGAGAATGCCTGAGACGCGGCCTCAGGCAATCAGCCCCACCAGCCGCAGCACCAGCCAGGCCAGCACCGCAATGATCACTGGCAGCACATAGAGCGGGAAGAATTGCAGGAAGATGGTGTGGTGCGGCAGGCTAATTCTCTCCTCCACCTGCTCCCGGCTGCGCCCCTCCGTACCGCGCGCCTGCTCGAGGATCATCTGGTCCTCCACCCCTTCACGCACATGGCGTACCTGACGTGACATCCGCGCGCCCGAGGCGCGCAGCGCCAGTCCGACAAAGATCAAAATATAGATGAGGATGAACATCAGGTTGGCGCCAGCTAACCCCTGCCCCAGCACGGGCACCGGCGAATTTTGCCAGAAAGTGTTTAGGAAAGGCGTATTGAAGCGGGCCATCTCAATCATCACATGCATGAAATCGATCATGACCGCATTGATGCCCTGCGTCTGCTTGCTCTGCGCGTAGATAAAATTCAGCAGTGATACCAGCGTCGAGAGCAGCGCCGGGATAAAGACCACCCAGCCCGCAATCCTTTTAAGCACGGCGATGCGCCCCGCCTGTTGATACGTCATGGTTTCCCCTTGTATAGACGTGATTTCCATCTGCCAAGTTTACCCACAGATAGAAATTCCGCCCAACCATTTAATCATTTAGCAGAGTGCGGCCACGGTGCTACAGTGGCGGCAGATTCCGTTCACTTGCCACGAGGAGCCGTTGCGCATGGCCTATGTTCGCCCGATACACGCCGTGATTTTTGATATGGATGGCCTGCTGATTGATTCAGAGCCGCTATGGACTCAAGCCGAGCTGGATATTTTCGGCACGCTGGGGCTGGATCTCTCCCAGCGTGACAGCCTGCCCGACACGCTGGGGTTACGCATCGATCAGGTGGTGGCGATGTGGTATCAAACGATGCCGTGGCAAGGCCCGAGTCAGGCGGAGGTAGCGGCGCGTATCATTGACCGCACCCTGGCGCTGGTCGAGCAGCAACAGCCGCTGCTGCCGGGCGTCGGCCACGCGCTGGCGCTCTGTCGCCAGCTGGGGCTGAAAATCGGCATCGCCTCTGCTTCGCCGCGTATGATGATTGACCGGGTATTGGCGATGTTTGGGCTGGAGGCGGATTTCCCGGTGCGCGTCTCGGCCCAGCCCCTCGCCTACAGCAAGCCGCACCCGGAGGTCTACCTGCTGGCGGCGCAGCAACTGGGGGTCGATCCCTTGAACTGCGTAACGCTGGAGGATTCGGTCAACGGCATGATCGCCACCAAGGCGGCGCGGATGCGCTCTATCGTGGTGCCCGCGCCGGGGGATCGGGGGGACGTGCGCTGGGCGCTGGCTGACATCCGGCTGGACTCCCTGGCACAATTGACTGCGGAGCACTTGCGCTAAGGCGGCATGGCGGGCGGCGTGCCGCCCGTTCACACGCTTAGAGGAAGTCGGCGCGTTTTGGCGAAAAGGTGTCAATCAGCAGGCTGTTTGGCTCCAGCGCCACCACGCCATGCATCTCATGTTTTACCGCCCGGTAGGCGTCGCCGGTTTTCAGCACCCGTTTCACCCCCTCAATCTCCACCTCAAAACTGCCGGCGGCCACGTAGGCGATCTGGTCATGGATCTCATGGCTGTGCGGCGTGCCGACCGCACCCTCATCAAACTGCACCGCCACCATCATTAAATCTTCGCTCCAGGTCATTACCTTGCGTCTGACGCCCCGCCCTAGATCTTCCCATGGGGTCTCCTGATCAAAAAAGAATGTGTTCATACCCTGCTCCTGTCGTCATAAGTGGGATTGCTTGGGCAATCATAGCAGCCCCATCCAGCTGGGCGTCAGCTACCGAGGTGCAAAAGCATGACGCTGCTCAAAGTATAAATAAAACGTTATTTCATTTTTATTGAATTCATATACCGCCGGCACTATGCTTTGTGAAGACGAGGGTGCACCGGGTGCCCAAGATGGGCAGGCTGTCGCTGCCACGCGGCCTCTCCCTCTGCCCGACGCATCCCTCTCCCTTCCTCCCCAATCCCTATGAGGCACTGACATGCAAGTCCGTCAAAGCATCCACAGCGACCACGCCAAACAGCTCGACACCGCCGGCCTGCGCCGTGAGTTCCTGATTGAAAAGATTTTTGAAGACGATACCTACACCATGACCTACAGCCACATCGACCGCATCATCATTGGCGGCATCAAGCCGGTGCAGAAGACGGTCTCCATTGGCGGCGAGGTGGGCAAGCAGCTGGGGGTGAGTTACTTCCTGGAGCGCCGCGAACTGGGCGTGATCAACATTGGCGGGCCGGGGCTGATTGTGGTGGATGGCGAAACCTTCGAGGTAGGCAACGAAGAGGCGCTGTACGTCGGCAAAGGCGCAGAGGTGGTGGAGTTCAGCAGCGTCGAGGCATCACGCCCGGCCAAGTTCTACTACAATAGCGCGCCGGCGCACACCACCTACCCCAACCGCAAAATCACGCTGGCTGAGGCGTCGCCGCAGACGCTGGGCGAGGATGCCACCAGCAACCGCCGTACCATCAACAAATTTATCGTGCCGGACGTGCTCCCCACCTGCCAGCTCACGATGGGGCTGACCAAGCTGGCCGACGGCAACCTGTGGAACACCATGCCGTGCCACACCCATGAGCGCCGGATGGAGGTCTACTTCTACTTCGACATGGATGAAGAGACCGCCGTATTCCACATGATGGGCCAGCCGCAGGAGACGCGCCACCTGCTGGTGCAGAATGAGCAGGCGGTGATTTCGCCCAGCTGGTCAATCCACGCGGGCGTCGGCACCAAGCGCTACACCTTCATCTGGGGCATGATCGGCGAAAATCAGGTCTTCGGCGATATGGACCACGTCGCCGTCCGCGACCTGCGCTAGACGCCGTGACCTTCACCTGCATAAAACAGCTACCATAAGAGAGTGAACGATGATGCTGAGCGCGTTTGAACTGAAAGATCGAGTGGCCCTGGTAACAGGGTGCAACACCGGGTTGGGTCAGGGAATGGCCATCGGGCTGGCGCAGGCGGGATGCGACATTATTGGCGTCACCCACTCTGACGCTGGCGAGACCCAACAGGCGGTGGAAGCGCTCGGGCGTCGCTTCCTGAGTATCCGGGCGGACCTGAGCAGCATCGAGGTGATCCCCGGCATTCTGGAGCAGGCGGTGGCGCACTTTGGCCGCATCGATATCCTGGTCAACAACGCTGGCATTATCCGCCGCCAGGACGCCCTGGCGTTCAGTGAGCAGGAGTGGGACGAGGTGATGAACGTCAACATCAAAACCGTCTTCTTCCTGTCACAAGCGGTGGCAAAGCAGTTTATCCAGCAGGGCGACGGCGGCAAGATCATCAACATCGCCTCGATGCTCTCTTATCAGGGCGGCATCCGCGTCCCCTCCTACACCGCCTCGAAGAGTGCGGTACTGGGTGTCACCCGCCTGTTGGCCAACGAGTGGGCGAAGCATGGCATCAACGTCAACGCCATCGCGCCAGGTTACATGGTGACCAACAACACCCAGCAACTGCGTGAGGATGAGGATCGCAGCAAGGAGATCCTCGACCGCATCCCGGCAGGCCGCTGGGGGGTGCCAGAGGATATGATGGGGCCGGTGGTATTTCTGGCGTCCAGCGCCTCGGACTATGTCAACGGCTACACGCTGGCGGTTGACGGCGGTTGGCTGGCGCGTTAACGTCCCCTCCCTTTATCACGCGGCCAATGGCCGCGTTTTTTATGCACGATATTTCCCTGTGCTTGCAAATAGTTACACCGTCACCGCTTCCGCCGTTCCTGAATATGCCTTATACTGGATAAAATAACAGTTTTACCCGTCAGGATGTTTGGTTATGACCGCCGAAGGGCATCTCATCTTTTCCGTTGCCTGCGCCATTTTCGCGAAAAAGGCCGAGCTTACCCCTGAGCTGGCCCAAGGCGACTGGTGGCACATTATTCCCAGCGCGCTGGTTACCTCCCTGCTGCCCGACATTGATCACCCCCGCTCGCTGCTTGGCCGACGGCTGAAGTGGATCTCCGTCCCGATCTCGCGCATGTTTGGCCACCGTGGCTTTACCCATAGCCTGCTGGCAGTGGCGATCGGCATTCTGCTGTTCCGCGCCAAACTGCCGCCGGAGTGGGGCATCCCGCTGGATGTGCTACATGCCATGATTGTCGGCTACCTCAGCCACATCGTGGCGGACATGCTGACGCCGGCTGGCGTACCGCTGCTGTGGCCCTTCCGCTGGCGCTTCCGTATGCCGATCCTCAACAGCCAGCGCGGCAACCAGCGGGAGCGCACCCTCTGCCTGTTGCTGGTGGGGCTGGCGGTCTGGTGGCAACAGGGGCCAGCGCTGGCGAGCATGTTGCACTTGCAGGATGTCGGCGCGCTGATCAAAAACTTCACGTCTATCTGACCGGCTTATCATCAAGCCGGTGAAAGATCACACAAAAAAACACAAAAAGTTATAAGCCATAAGATCTGGTTATAAGGCCGCGCGATGCGGCCTGTTACCCTATGCGCCATCGCTTTATCAGGTGAAGGTTCTGTCAATCGGACCAACCTGCAAATGATTCACTGTTTAACCCGTTTACTTCTGGAGAGATGAGTATGAACCTTGCGCTCGTCATAAATATTGTGGTGTTTGTCGCGCTGCTGTGGCTGCTGGCGCTGACCCGCCGCACCCAATGGAGCCTGGCGAAAAAGGTGCTGGCCGGTCTGGTGCTGGGCGTGCTGTTTGGCCTGGGGCTTCAGGCGGTCTATGGCGCAGAGAGCGCCACGCTGAAAGAGTCCATCAGCTGGTTCAACATTGTCGGCAACGGCTACGTGCAGCTGTTGCAGATGATTGTGATGCCGCTGGTGTTCGCCTCCATCCTGAGCGCCGTTGCCAAGCTGCATAACGCCTCTTCACTCGGCAAAATCAGCCTGCTGACCATCGGTACGCTGCTGATCACCACGCTTATCGCCGCACTGGTGGGCGTGTTCGTGACCTGGCTGTTTAACCTGACCGCCGAAGGGCTGGTGCAGGGTGCGCAAGAGAGCGCGCGTCTGGCCGCCATCCAGAGCAACTATGCGGGCAAGGTCTCTGACCTGACCGTGCCACAGCTGCTGCTCTCCTTTGTGCCGAAAAACCCGTTCGCCGAACTGACCGGCGCCAACCCGACCTCCATCATCAGCGTGGTGATCTTCGCCGCCTTCCTGGGTGTGGCCGCGCTGCACCTGCTGAAAGATGACAAAGTTAAAGGCGAGCGCGTGCTGACCGCCATCGACACCCTGCAATCCTGGGTGATGAAGCTGGTGCGTCTGGTGATGAAACTGACGCCGTACGGCGTGCTGGCGCTGATGACCAAAGTGGTTGCTGGCTCCAACGTGCAGGACATTATCAAGTTGGGCAGCTTTGTGGTCGCCTCCTACCTCGGCCTCGGCATCATGTTCGTGGTGCACGCGCTGTTCCTGGCAGGCGTCGGCGTTAACCCTGGCCGCTTCTTCCGCAAGGTCTGGCCGGTGATCACGTTCGCCTTCACCAGCCGCTCCAGCGCCGCCAGCATCCCGCTGAACGTGGAAGCGCAGACCCGCCGCCTTGGCGTGCCGGAGTCAATCGCCAGCTTCTCCGCCTCCTTTGGTGCCACCATCGGCCAGAATGGCTGTGCCGGCCTCTACCCGGCGATGCTGGCCGTCATGGTGGCCCCGACCGTGGGCATCAACCCGTTTGACCCAGCATGGATCGCCACCCTGGCGGGCATCGTGACCCTCAGCTCGGCCGGTGTGGCGGGCGTGGGCGGCGGTGCGACCTTCGCCGCGCTGATCGTGCTGCCGGCGCTGGGCCTGCCCGTGACGCTGGTAGCGCTGCTGATCTCCGTAGAGCCGCTGATTGACATGGGCCGTACCGCGCTGAACGTCAGCGGTTCCATGACCGCCGGTACGGTGACCAGCCAGCTGATGCGTCAGACCGATAAGAGCGTGATGAACGCAGACGAGAGCGCTGAACTGGCACACCGTTAAGCAGCGCACACAAAAAAGGCCGGGTTATCCCGGCCTTTTTTTATGGCTGCAATTTAGAAGGGGTAGTCGTGGTAGCCCATCTGCTCAGAGATATTGCGGGCGGCGGTGTGCAGCATCTCCACATAGTGGGCCTTGGCCTCTTCCGAGAAACGGATGGTGGGGAAAGACATGCTCAGGCCAGCAATTACCACCCCAAAGCGGTCAAAGACCGGCACCGCCAGGCAGCGCAGCCCCTCCTCCTGCTCCTCATTGTCCTCACCGTAGCCCTGCTCGCGCACCGTCTCCAGCACCGGCATCAGCTCCTCGGCGCTGCCTACGGTACGCGTGGTACTGCGGGTGAACTCCACCTGTGACAGGATCTCCGCCACGTCATTACGGTCACGCCAGGCGAGCAGTACCTTGCCAATGGCGGTGCTGTGCAGCGGGTTGCGGCGGCCAATGCGCGAGTACATGCGCAGGTTATACATCGAGTCAATTTTGTGGATGTAGACGATGCTGTCCTCATCCAGCGCACCGAGGTGGATGGTCTCGCGCGTCAATTTGGAGAGTTCACGCATCTCGATATCCGCGCTGCGGATCAGATCGACGTTTTGCAGCGCCTTGGCACCCAGCTCAAACAGTTTCAGCGTCAGTGAATACTTCTCCGACTCCCCCTCCTGCGCGACATAGCCCAATGACTTCATGGTCTGCAGAAAACGGTAGACGGTGCTCTTGGACATCATCACCCGCTGCGAAAGCTCGGTGATGCCGATCTCCCGCTCCTCCCCCAGCGCCTGAAGGATGCCGAAGACTTTCAGCACGGATGAGACGGAATCGGGTTGTTTATCAAGATCTGCAATCGCCATGGTGTCTTACCTGTTTCAGCGACCAATGGCCGCGGGCATGAATGGGTTTTAAAAAAATCAGAACAGCAATTCAGTATAAGAGAAATGCAATCACCATAGCAATCTACGGCACTTTTTCCGCCCTTACACGCTTTCTCCTGCCAAATGCGAAAATATCTCACCTGCGTCACAATTTAATGAAACGCCGGTTTATTTTTTTTATTTATTCGTTTTAATTAATGCCACACCCCTATCTGACCGCTGCGGCGCGGCCTGTCTGAGTGAGAGAAACGTATGTATACCTTGCGCAGTGATGACTACTTCCCGCATCAGGAAGATGCGGTGGCCCTGGCATTCCGTGAGCCTCAGGAACCCTTCCCGGAGCACACCCATGACTTCAACGAAATCTTCATTGTTGACGGCGGCAGCGGCCTGCATGTATTGAATGACTTCCCGTATACCATCAACTGCGGCATGTGCTTTTACATCAACGCCAGCGACCGCCATCTGTTCGAGCAGGTGGATGACCTGCGGCTGGTCAATATTCTCTACCGGCCCAGCGATAACTTTACCTTTATCAAAAATTTCACCCACCTGCTGCCGACGCCGGATGATGGCTGTATCTGGAACATTAGCCCGACGCTGAAAAAGGCGTTGAAAAGCCTGCTGGATGAAATGCGCCAAGAGACCAGCCCGGTGCCCCTGATTGAGCAGTGCCGCCAGGAGACGCTGTTCCTGCGCATTCTGCTGCTGTTGCATCAGGGCCGTTACCGCATCAGCCACAGCGACTCCAATCAGGATAAGCTGCAACAGATTTTGCTCTACCTACAGCAAAACCCGCTGGACGAGGTGAACTGGGAGGCGCTCGCTGAACGGTTTTACATCACGCCGCGCACCCTGCACCGTCAGTTCCTCAGCCACACCGGCCAGACGCCACAAAAATACCTCAACACCCTGCGGCTCAACCGGGCGAAGTACCAGATCCAATCCTCGGATGACACCCTGACCGAAATCGCCTTTGCCTGCGGTTTCAGCGACAGCAACAATTTCTCCACCTCGTTTAAAAAGGCGTTTGGCATCAGTCCCAGCCAGCTGCGCAAGTCCCTGCACTATAATTGACTGTTTGGGCGGGTGAAAAAGGCGTTATCTAATGCCCATCGCGGGCCGCCATAAAAGGTTAGCATGTTAATATTTTATACCTTTTGCTCTCCACTACATCGGATTTATGACCGCAACCCAAGCTGACGGCCTGCCCGTCCCTCAACGTTATGGCGCAATCCTGGCGATTGCGCTGGGCATCACCGTGTCCGTGTTGGATAGTGCCATCGCCAACGTGGCGCTGCCGACCATTGCCCATGACCTGAATGCCAGCCCGGCCGCCTCTATCTGGATCGTGAACGCCTACCAGCTGGCCATCACCATCTCCCTGCTCTCCCTCTCATCACTGGGAGACATCCTTGGCTACCGGCGTATCTATCAGGCAGGGTTGCTGGTGTTCAGCCTTACCTCGCTGCTCTGCGCGCTCTCAGACTCCCTGACCACCCTGACCATCGCCCGTATCCTACAGGGGTTTGGCGCGGCGGCCATCATGAGCGTCAATACCGCGCTGGTGCGCATCATCTACCCCCAGCGATATTTGGGGCGCGGCATGGGCATCAATGCGCTGATCGTCGCGGTCTCCTCCGCCGCCGGGCCAACGGTGGCCGCTGGCATCCTCTCCTTCGCCTCCTGGCCCTGGCTGTTCGCCATCAACCTGCCGATTGGCCTGCTGGCGTTGCTGCTGGGGCTGAAGTTCCTGCCAGCCAACAGCCGTAGCCAGGGGCAGAAATTCGATCTGGTCAGCGCCATCCTGAATGCCCTGACCTTCGGCCTGCTGATCAGCGCGCTAAGCGGCTTTGCCCAAGGGCAGAGCCTGCTGCTGACGTTGGGCGAGTTAGTGGCGCTGGCGGTGGTGGGCGTGATTTTTGTCCGTCGCCAGCTGGGCCAGCCCTTCCCGTTGCTGCCGGTTGACCTGCTGCGCATCCCGATTTTTGCCCTGTCACTGGGGACGTCGATCTGCTCCTTCAGCGCGCAGATGCTGGCGTTTGTCTCGCTGCCGTTCTTCTTGCAGACCGTGGTGGGACGTGATGAGGTGGCGACCGGGCTGCTGCTGACGCCCTGGCCGCTGGCGACCATGGTGCTGGCGCCCATCGCGGGCCGGCTGGTGGAGCGTTACCACGCTGGGCTGCTTGGGGGAATTGGTCTGGCGGTGTTCGCCTCGGGCCTTGTCTCACTGGCGCTCCTGCCAGATCACCCCAGCGATCTGGACATCATCTGGCGGATGATAATTTGCGGTGCGGGCTTCGGGCTGTTCCAATCCCCGAACAACCACACCATCATCAGTGCCGCACCGCGCAACCGCAGTGGCGGCGCCAGCGGTATGCTCGGCACTGCCCGCCTGCTCGGCCAGACCACCGGGGCGGCGCTGGTGGCGCTGATGTTCAACCTGTTTGACCACAACGGCACCCACGCCTCGCTGTTGTTGGCCGGTACGCTGGCCGCGGGTGGCGCGGTAGTGAGTTTCCTGCGCATGACCCAGCCCGGCACGGCGGCCAAAGGCCCCTCGCCACGCGCATAAAAAAAGCCCCGCTCTGCGGGGCTTTTTCTTGGTTCAATCTTACTTCAGGTACTGGCCGCTGCGCAGGGCTTCAATGCGCTTATCCAGCGGCGGGTGCGACATGAACAGCTCGCTCAAGGACTTGTTCTTGCCGTTGATGCAGAAGGCCATCATGCTGCTTGCCTCCTGCGGCTCGTGGCTGGTCTTCAGACGCTGCAACGCGGCGATCATCTTGTCACGGCCCACCAGTTTCGCGGAGCCTGCATCGGCGTAAAACTCACGGTGGCGTGAGAACCACATGGTGATGATGCTGGCCAGGATGCCAAACACCAGCTCCAGCACGGTTGCCACGGCGAAGTAGATCAGCGGGTTGCCGTTGCCACCCTCGCCCTCCTCCTCACGGTTGCCGCCGAGGAAGCCCGCCGCCACCTGCGCCAGCATACGGGAGATGAAGATAACGAAGGTGTTCACCACACCCTGAATCAGGGTCATGGTCACCATGTCGCCGTTGGCGATGTGGCTGATCTCGTGGGCCAGAACGGCCTCTGCCTCGGCCTGGCTCATGCTCTGCAACAGGCCAGTGCTCACGGCCACTAGCGATTTGTCACGGCGTGCGCCCGTGGCAAAGGCGTTGATATCCGGCGCATGGTAAATTGCCACCTGTGGCATCGCGATGCCCGCCTGTTGCGCCTGCTGGCGCACGGTATCCATCAACCAGCGCTCGGTCTGGTTGCGGGGTTGTTCAATCACTTCGCCGCCAACGGCGCGCAGCGCCATCCATTTGGACATCAGCAGCGAAACCAATGCGCCGCCGAAACCAAACAACCCGGCCATGATCATCAACCCCATGGCGCTGCTTGATTGGATCCCTGTCAGGCTGAGCACCAGCCCGAAGACCACCATGACTGCCAGGTTGGTCAGCAGGAATAACGCTATACGCATCATAAAATGTTACTTCCTCTTGTTGAAAGGGTACACAGGCCACATGCCTGCCCCTAGATCCTATGGGCTTCCCCGCTCGTTTCAAGCGTTGAACGCGCTTAAGCTGCTAAAATCACAAAACTTTACATAATGCAGCGATCTGTCTCGCATCATGACAAAGTGTAAGCGAAATATTTTCCAGGCATAAAAAAAGGCGCACCGCGGTGCGCCTTTTCTGGCCTGCCGCTTACTTCGCGGCAGTGGTCTGGTCTGAAGCCTTCAACTCCCCGGCCAGATCCAGCGCGATGTGCGCCGTCTCATCCAGGTAAGGGTCTGGCTGCTGGTAATCCTTCGGCAGATCCTCGAGTGATTTCAGCGGCTTTTTCCCTTCACGCTTGAAGCGCTCATTGATGCGCGTCAGGCGGGTGGCGTCATCTTCCTGATTCTCTTTTTCACGCTGGGCGAAGTTGAGGGAGACGATGTCACGCTTATCCTTGGTCGCTTTGTACTTCTCAATGTCCTGCGCGATGCTCTGGAACTCAGGATCCTTGGCGATACGGTCATTGTGGGCCTTCAGCAGCTCCGGCACGAACGGCTTCATGTCGCCGGTTTTGCTGTAGGTAGCCGCGTTAATGCTGTCCCACGGCAGGGCGTTATCTTCGAACGCTTCGCCGGTGTCCGCCGCTTCCACGCCGGTCGGCATCAGGATGTCAGGCGTTACGCCCTTACGCTGGGTACTGCCGCCATTCACCCGGTAGAACTTCTGGATGGTGTACTGTACCGAGCCAAGCGCCGGCCACTCTGGGCGCAGCATCTGGTCATAGATGCGGTTGAGCGAGCGGTACTGCTGCACGGTGCCCTTGCCGAAGGTCGGTTCGCCGACGATCAGCGCACGGCCATAGTCCTGCATCGCCGCAGCGAAGATCTCGGACGCCGAGGCGCTGAAGCGGTCAACCAGCACCACCAGCGGGCCTTTGTAGTAGACCACACCGTCCGTGTCGCTGTCTTCGCGCACCTTGCCGTTGTTGTCACGTACCTGCACCACCGGGCCGCTAGGAATAAACAGGCCGGAGAGCGACACCGCCTCGGTCAGCGCGCCGCCGCCGTTGGTGCGCAGGTCAATCACCAGGCTGTTGACGTGCTGCTTCTCCATCTTCTGCAACTGCACCTTGACGTCATCCGTCAGGCCAACGTAGAAGCCGGGGATATCCATCACCGCCACTTTCTCTTTGCCGACGTTCTTCACCGTCATCTTCACCGCGCGGTCTTCCAAACGGATGCGCTCACGGGTTAGGGTCACGGTGCGGGTTTTGGTGCCCTTGCCAGCCGGCAGGATCTCCAGGCGCACTTTGCTGCCCTTCGGCCCTTTAATCAGTGCCACCACGTCATCCAGACGCCAGCCAATCACATCCACCATCGGCTTGCCGCTCTGGCCGACGCCGACCACGCGGTCGCCTACGGTGATGTTTTTGCTCTTGGCCGCCGGGCCACCTGGCACCATGGAGTTAATGACGGTGTAGTCATCATCCTGTTGCAGCACCGCGCCGATCCCCTCAAGGGAGAGGCTCATCTCGGTGTTGAACTGCTCGGTGTTACGCGGCGAGAGGTAGTTGGTGTGCGGATCAATCTCATGGGCGAAGGCGTTCATCATCAGCTGGAACACATCTTCGCTGTTGCTCTGCGCCAGTCGCTTGATGGCGAACTGGTAGCGCTTGTTGAGGATCTCGCGGATCTCTTTCTCATCTTTGCCGGTCAGCTTGAGGTTCAGCTCGTCATATTTGACTTTCGCGTCCCACAGGCTGTTCAGCTCATTGATATCCTTCGGCCACGGCGCTTTGCTGCGGTCGAGGTCAATGGTGTCATTGCCGGTGAAGTCCATCGGTTTGGCCAACACCGTCAAGGCATATTGGAAGCGTTCGAACCGGCGTTTCTGCGCCAGGTTGAACAGGGCATAGGCGGTCTCGAGCTTACCGGTTTTTAGCTCGTCGCCCAGCTCGCCCCGCTTGTCCGCAAATTGCGCCACGTCCGCGGCCATCAACACATTGTGGTTGAAGTCCAGCATATTGAGGTAGCGATCAAAAATTTTGGCGGAGAATTCACTGTCCAGGTCAAACTGGCGATAGTGGGAGCGGGTAAAACGGGCCGTCACGCGTTCGCTGACGGTGGCATCCTGCGGCTCCTGCTGGAGCTGCGGAAGCGTATCCAGGGTCACGGGTGCGTCATTGGCAAAGCTTGCGCCCGCCAGCAACAGCCCCGCTACCGCGGTCAATCTGACAAATTTGTTCATGCCTGGGTTGGCCTCCGTATCAGAACTGCAAGTGTTCTGCGCGCACGATCATCGCGAGACCGGAAGAGAGCTGCACACGGACACCGTCTTTGGCAATTTCCAATACGGTTGCGTCCATCGCGCTCTTACCAGCACGGACTTTGATCTCTTGGCCAATTTGCAGTTTCGAGATATCGGTGACGGGCGCCGTTTGGCGGGCCGGGCTATCCTGGCGTTCAGCACGTGGCGCTTTGGCCTGCTGAGGACGCGGCTGGCGCGGCTTGCGAGGCTCTTGGGCAGCGGCGTTGTCACGGCGCGGCGCAGGCTTTTTCCCTGCCGGGCGCGGACGGCGCGCTTCCGGGGCTTCCCCGTTAGCGGCGGCAGCTTCGCGGCGCTTGGCCTGCTGCTCGGCGCGCTGGGCCTGGACGCGGGCTTTCGCCTCTTCCAGCTGCTTACGCGCGTGCTCGACGTGCTGCTCTTCCAGCTCACCGCACGGGTTGCCGTCAAGGTCTACGCGCTGTGCGCCGACTTTGACGCCGTACAGATAACGCCAGCTCGAGGTATAGAGGCGCAGGGCAGAGCGCAGTTGCGTCTTGCTCAGGTTCTCCTCAGCTTGAACGCGCTCCACCAGATCCTGAAAAATGCCGATCTTTAATGGGCGCGCTTCGCCTTCGGCGGTGAAACAGAGCGGGAACCGCTCAGCCAGATAGGCGATGACTTCTTTACTACTGTTCAACTTAGGTTGATTTTCCATGAAATTTCCTGATTACAACGGGTTTGCCAACCGGCGCAGGCATGAACAGGCGCCATTATAATGACGCCATCAGTAAATGCCACGTTATCCGTTAATCATCGTGAGAAAGGCGAACATATTTTCCTGCTTCACATGCTTCAAGCAGGGTACAGAGCGTCTCGACCACGGCCGCCAGACCGGTTTCATCCTCCTGGTCGAAGCGGTCATAGACGGTGCTGTCGATATCCAGCACGCCAATCACTTCGCCATTGACCCGCAGCGGCAGGACAATTTCGGCATTGCTGGCAGCATCGCACGCGATGTGGCCTGGGAACGCATGGACGTCCGCCACGCGCTGAATGGTGCCCTCGGCCACGGCGGTGCCGCACACGCCCTTCCCAACCGGGATGCGCACGCAGGCAATCTTGCCCTGGAACGGCCCGAGCACCAGCGTTTTACCATCCATCAGGTAGAACCCGGCCCAGTTGACGCCCTCCAGGCGCTCATAGAGCAGCGCGCTGGCATTGGAGAGGGTGGCGATAAAGTTGGTCTCGCCGGCCAGCAGCGCGCCCATGTCACGTTTTAATTCGGTGTAGAATGCTTCTTTATTCATGTTATGACCATAGAATCTGTGGGGACAGCCAGCGTCGCACTGCGCTTAGCCCCTATAAAATAAGCATTAAATGCGTATCGTCACAAGGTTAATCGGCGGTTACTTCACAAAACACCCTGTGTCGCGGTATGTTGGCGGCACGAAGTTGCCAGATTTCTCCCAGCCATGCCTGATCACTTCCTAATTTCACGCTACGCTAAGTTTCTGGACGCGCATCAAAAAGTGATCGCGCCGGCCGGCCGGCAAGGCCGGGAGCGGATTGTGCCCCAGAGAGCCTGCCGGGCGCGCGCGTTTTTTTGTAACCAGGTGGCACAGACCCCATCCAGGCTGTTCACGCACCTTATGCCGAGACCGGGATCATGAAAATAGAGTCACTCTCCGGCCCCCTGCCGCAGGCCCACTACCGACGTTGCGGTGAATGCGACGCGCTGTTTACCCTGCCTCCGCTGCAACGCATCCAGGTCGCCTACTGCCCACGCTGCAATGCCCGCATTGAGAAGGGCCATGACTGGTCGCTGACGCGGCTGGCGGCGGTGGCGGTGGCCGCGCTGGTGCTGATGCCCTTTGCCTTCAGCGAGCCGCTGATCGCCATCCGCTTGCTCGGTACGCGCATTACCGCCTCGCTGCTCGACGGCATCGGGCTGATGACCCAGCAAGGCTCGCCGCTCACCGCCAGCATGGTCGCCTTCTGCACCCTCGGCGCGCCGCTGACGCTGGTGCTGGCGATCCTTTATCTGTTTATCGGCCGCCAGCTGGGGATGAACCTGCGGCCGGTGCTGTTGATGCTGGATCGCGTCAAGGAGTGGGTGATGCTCGACATCTACCTGATTGGCATGGCGGTAGCCTGCATCAAGGTCAAGGATTTCGCCGACATCTCCCCCGGCCCGGCGCTGGCCGCCTATCTGGCGATGCTACTGCTGACGCTGCTGTTGCTGATCCACCTCAACGTTGACCAGCTCTGGCGGCGGCTCTACCCGCAGCCGCGGCCCACGGAGACGCCCGAGCAGCTGCGCCTCTGTTTGGCGTGCCACTTCACCGGCACCCCCGACAGCCGTGGCCGCTGCCCGCGCTGCCATGTGCCGATGCGCCTACGCCGCCGCCACAGCCTGCAAAAGAGTTGGGCAGCGCTGATTGCCTCAATGGTCTTCCTGCTACCGGCCAACCTGCTGCCCATCTCGGTGATCTACACCAACGGCCAGCGGATGGAGGACACCATCTTCTCTGGCGTGGTCTCTCTCGCCACCTCCGGCAATGTGCCGATTGCCGGCATTGTCTTCATCGCCAGCGTGCTGGTGCCCTTTACCAAGGTTATCGTGCTGCTGGTGCTGCTGCTCAGCATCCATTTCCGTACCCAGCAGAGCCTGAAAACCCGTATCCGCTTGCTGCGTCTGGTGACCTGGATCGGCCGCTGGTCGATGCTGGACCTGTTTGTGATTGCGCTGATGATGTCACTCATCAACCGCGATCAACTCTTCTCGTTTACTATGGGGCCGGCTGCTTTCTACTTTGGCAGCGCGGTGATCTTAACTATTCTTGCCGTTCACTGGCTGGATAGCCGTTTGATTTGGGATGCACATGCAACAAGAAACGCCGAATACGCCGACTGAGGCGCGGGTCAAAAACAAGCGCCGGCTCTCCCCCTTCTGGTTACTGCCGTTCATCGCGCTGTTGATCGCCGGCTGGTTAATTTGGAGCAACTATCAGGAGCGCGGCACCACCGTCACCCTCTCCTTCCAGTCAGCGGAGGGGATTGTCGCGGGCCGCACCCCGGTACGCTATCAGGGGGTGGAGGTAGGCACCGTCCAGACCATTAGCCTGAGCAAGGATCTGCACAGCATTCTGGTGAAGGTGAGCATCCGCAGTGAGATGGAGGATGCGCTGCGCGAGGGCACCCAATTCTGGCTGGTGACGCCCAAGGCCTCGCTGGCCGGCGTCTCCGGGCTGGATGCGCTGGTGGGCGGCAACTACATCGGCATGATGCCCGGCAAGGGCGAGCCGCAGGATCACTTCACCGCCCTCGACACCCAACCCAAGTTCCGCCTCAACACCGGCGAATTGATGGTGCACCTGCGCGCCGCCGATCTCGGCTCGCTCAACACCGGCTCGCTGGTCTACTACCGCAAGGTGCCGGTCGGCAAGGTGTATGACTATGACATCTCCCCCGGCAAGGAGGGGGTGACCATCGATGTGCTGATCGATCGCCGTTTCGCCAATCTGGTGAAGACCGACAGCCGCTTCTGGAACGTCTCGGGCTTCCAGGGCGATTTCAGCCTACAGGGTGCCTCGGTGAAGATGGAGAGCCTGGCGGCGCTGGTCAACGGTGCCATCGCCTTTGACTCACCGCCCGGCGGCACGCAGGCCCGCTCCGAGCAGAACTATGAGCTCTACCCCGATCTGGCGCACAGCCAGCGCGGCGTGGTGATTCATCTGGCGCTGCCCTCTGGCGACGGCCTGAACGCCGGCCATACGCCGCTGATGTATCAGGGGTTGCAGGTTGGCACCCTGACGGACGTCACGCTGGAGAAAGGGGGCAAGGTCACCGGTAAGTTGACGGTAGATCCGTCGGTGGTGGAGCTGATGCGCAGCGGCACGCGCATTGAGCTTAACAGCCCGAAATTGAGCCTGACGGACACCCGCCTGAGCGCGCTGCTGACCGGCAGTACGCTGGAGTTGATCCCCGGCGAGGGCGAACCGCAGCAGACCTTCCAGGTGCTCGACAGCAGCCAGAAGCTGTTGCAGCAACCCGATGTGCTGACGCTGGAGCTGCTGGCCTCGCAGAGTTACGGCATCCATCCCGGCCAGCCGCTGGTGCTCTATGGCCTGAACGTCGGGCAGGTGCTGTCACGCGATCTGACGGATCAGGGCATCCTGTTCAAGGCGGCGATCAAGCCGGAGTACCGCCATCTGGTGCATCAGGACAGCAAGTTTGTGGTCAATAGCCGGGTCAGCGTGAAGGTGGGGCTGGATGGGTTGCAGGTCACCGGTGCCAGCCCGGAGGAGTGGCTTAACGGCGGCATCAAAATCTTGCCGGGCGGCAAGGGTGCGCCGGCTGGCCGCTACCCGCTCTACAGCGATGAGCAGAAGGCCGAAGAGGGCACGCTGGGCGAGCGGCCCAAGCCTTCGCTGACGCTGACCGCCGACAGCCTGCCGGATGTGCAGGCCGGCTCGGTGGTGCTCTACCGCAAATTCCAGGTTGGCGAGATCACGGACATCCGCCCGCGCGCCCACGCCTTTGATATCGACGTCTATATCCAGCCGGAGTACCGCAAGCTGTTGACGGAGAAAAGCATCTTCTGGGCAGAGGGCGGTGCCAAGGTGCAACTGAATGGCGCGGGCCTGTCAGTACAGGCTTCGCCACTGAACCGCGCCCTGAAGGGGGCGATCAGCTTCGACAACCTGGAGGGCGTGACGCTGAACAAAGGGGCGAAACGGATGCTCTACAGCAACGAGACCGCCGCCCGCGCGGTGGGCAGCCAGATCACCCTGACCACCTTTGACGCCAGCAAGCTCTCGCCGGGTATGCCAATCCGCTATCTGGGGATCGACATCGGCCAGGTAGAATCGCTGAAACTGACGTCGGCCCGCAATCAGGTGGACGCCAAGGCGGTGCTCTATCCAGAGTTCGTGCAGACCTTTGCCCGCGCTGGCACCCGCTTCTCCATCGTCTCGCCGGAGATTTCGGCGGCCGGTGTCAGCAACCTGGACACGCTGATCCAGCCCTATATCAACGTCGAGCCGGGCGTGGGCAACATGACGCGCAGTTTTGAGTTGCAGGAAGCCACCATCACCGACTCCCGCTACACCGACGGGCTGGCGATCGTGCTGGATGCCGTGGAGACCGGCTCGCTCACCATTGGCACGCCTATCCTCTACCGCGGCATTGAGGTCGGCACCATCACCGGCTTTGCCCTCGGCAACCTCGGCGATCGCGTGCACGTTTCCCTGCGCATCAGCAAGAAGTTCCAGCATCTGGTGCGCAACAACACCGTGTTCTGGCTCGCCTCGGGTTACAACCTGAAGTTTGGCCTGACCGGCGGCGTGGTGAAGAGCGGCACCTTCCAGCAATTTATCCGTGGCGGCATCGCCTTTATGACCCCACCCAGCATCCCGCTCGCGCCGAAAGCCCAGCCGGGCAAGCACTTCCTGCTCAACAGCGAAGAGCCGAAGGAGTGGCAGAGCTGGGGCACCGCCATCCCGCAAGGGTAACCCTCCCCCCGGCAGCCTGTGGGTTGCCGGGAACGCTTGCGCGCGATGCCCGGTTATCGGCAGGCAACGCGATAGCGCCTGGCTTCCTCCGCCCACGCCTTGACCGACAACAGATCGGCAATCTTCTTATGCGCACCGTCGTTCAGGTAGTCGATGATATAGAGGTGATGGTAGTGCTCCCGGTCAATAAAGTAGGAGTAAACCACATAGCTATCGCTGGTACAGGCCCACTGCACCTTTGGCTCCCCCTGCGACTCCCAGACACAGCCCTCTTGCCAGATATGCACATGGTGCAACTCTTCGGCCCTGGCCTCGATGGGGCAGACAGCGAAACGATCGCGCCCAGTGGTATCCATGAGCGATTCCGCTATGCGCTGGTAGGCTTCCGCGGGTGCGGCAGTTCCCCGCTCTCACAGGCAAGGCATTTGTAGGTTTTGAACTCCTCAACGATGTATTGAACATACGGCATCTGTGCAATCTTCGTGTCGATCCATGTTGACTGGTTTATACAAATATCCATTTTCTGCCCGTATCCTCTACTTCACCGCTTTGCTCATGGCACCCAAACGCGCCTTGTGTGCCGCCGGGCGTCGGATCTGGTGCCGCATCACGCTGGGGTCAGCCTGACGCACTGGCAGCCCGGTGCCCTCACCTGCACCAATGGGTTTTATGCCACGCAGATCGAGCTGTTTTCCTGTTTCTGCCAGGCTATATCGGGTCTGCATATTCATCCATAGCTCGGGGGAGCTGCCAAAACAGGCCGCCAACCGGTAAGCCATCTCTGGTGTGATCGCCGAATGGCCATTAATCAGCCGGGATGCACTGGATTTAGCGATGCCAATATTGTCAGCAAACTCTGAGACGCTGACCTGATTGGCCGCCAGAATGTCGGCAATCATTTTGCCGGGATGCGGGGGTGAGGAGGTGCTCATAATGTTCGTCTCCAAAGCAGGGTTCGACGGTGATTATACCCCCTGTTCCCTGTTCCGCAACGCGGAACACCTCCCATTTCACCGCCAACGTCGGAGTGTGCTAGACTGCGCGGCACTTTTTACCCTGTATCTGGATTGACTCCCCGTGGCTAAACACCTCTCTGCTTACCTGCCGCCTGAATTCCTGACGGCCACCCGCGCCATCATGCCTGCCGAACTGGATATGGAGGGGTTTATCGCCGCCTGCCAACGCCCGCTGCGCAGCAGCCTGCGCGTCAATACGCTGAAGATCAGCGTGGCGGATTTCCAGACGCTGGCTGCCCGCTACGGCTGGCAACTCGCCCCGATCCCGTGGTGTGAGGAGGGGTTCTGGATCGAGCGGATGGATGATGAGAACCTGCGGCTCGGCAATATGCTGGAGCACTTGGCCGGTCTGTTCTATATCCAGGAGGCCAGCTCAATGCTGCCGGTCAGCGCGCTGTTCAGCGGCGGCGTGGAGCCGGAGCGGGTGCTGGACGTGGCGGCGGCCCCCGGCTCCAAAACCACCCAGATCGCCGCGCGGATGGGCAACCTTGGCGGCATCGTCGCCAATGAGTACTCCGCCAGCCGCGTTAAGGTGCTGCACGCCAACATCAGCCGCTGTGGCGTCAGCAACACCGCCCTCACCCACTTTGATGGCCGGGTGTTTGGTGCAGCATTGCCAGAGAGCTTCGACGCCATCCTGCTGGATGCCCCCTGCTCCGGCGAGGGCGTGGTACGCAAAGATCCGGATGCGATGAGCAACTGGTCGCCGGAGAGCATCCTCTCCATCGCCGCCACCCAGCGCGAGTTGATTGACAGCGCCTTCCACGCCCTGAAACCGGGCGGGGTGCTGGTCTACTCCACCTGTACGCTGAACGCGCAGGAGAACCAGGAGGTGTGCCGCTGGCTGCTGGCGCGTTACCCGGAAGCGGTCAGCGTGGAGCCGCTGGATGGCCTCTTCCCGGAGGCCGCGCGCGCTGCCACGCCGGAAGGTTTCCTGCATGTCTTCCCACAGATTTTTGACAGCGAGGGCTTCTTTGTCGCACGGCTACGTAAAACAGCGGCCGTCGCGCCGCTGCCCGTGCCCGGCTACAAAGTGGGGGCCTTCCCCTTTGCGCCGCTGCCCGGCAAAGAGCGCGCGCTGCTGGAACAGGTGGCCGGGGCGGCTGGCCTGCCGCTGCCTGCCACACATGCCCTGTGGCAGCGTGACAAAGAGATCTGGCTGTTCCCTGAGGCGCTGGCACCGCTGTTTGGCAAAGTGCGCTTCTCACGCATCGGCCTGAAACTGGCGGAGCGGTTCCCCAAGGGCTACCGCTGGCAGCATGAGGCGGTGATCGCGCTGGCTGACGCCGCTGGCCATGCAACGCTGGCGCTGGATGCCGAACTGGCGCAGACGTGGTTTATGGGGCGCGATCTCTATCCAGAGAGCCTACCGGCTGGCGATGACTTTATCCTGACCTACTGCGGGCAACCGGTAGGGTTGGCCAAGCGCATTGGCAGCCGCATCAAAAATGCCCTGCCGCGCGAACTGGTACGCGACGGCGCGGCCTTCGTCGCCCTGCCCGCGGTCAAATAACGCTTTTCTCCTCCCCAAAGCGGGCAACTGCCCGCTTTCTTCATTTTTGCTTACCTGATAACCCGGTTTTCCTGCGCAAAAAAGCGTCACACCCCACCTTTCAGCCCTCACTTATATTAGCAATGCTAATGTTTATCCTAAATGATTGAAGTTACACTCCTTATCCTTTCTTAACTCCCTCATAACATTTATTTGAAGCGGCGGCCTTCAAACCGTGCGCAATTGTTGCATTACTGAACAATTGGCCAGTTTGATGCGCAAGTTAACTTTTTTTAAATTTTGAGATGAAATATGTCAAAAGTTATCCTAATAATTAATCAGATTAATAAACCTAACCATTGTTATTGAGGAGGGGAATCGCAGCGTCTGTCGTTCAACCACTGTTGCAGCTTTTGCTTTTACTTAAAGGAACAGGACATGAAGAAAACACTACTCACGCTGGCTTCCGTGCCGTTGATGATGTCCCTGACTGCGACACCGCTCTTCGCCGGGACAGTCACCGGCAACCTCGGCGTGACGCTGACCATCGGCGCCGGTTGCGAAGTGATTGGGGGCGATTCGACCGGGGCGGTGAACCAGTTCGGTACCCTGAGCTTTGGTGAGTACTCCTCACTGGCTAACATCATCAACTCCCAGTCCACCGATGCTGCCGGCACCGGCAACCTGCAATTGCTGTGCACCACCGGCACGCCCTTCACGGTTGGTCTGGACAATGGCCTGAATGCGGCGGCCGGGCAGCGGCGCATGGCCGGCACGGGCGGCACCTTTATCAACTACAACCTGTACCAGGAGCCGGCGCGGGCCACCCTGTGGGACCCCGGCACACCGCTGGCGGGCACTGGCACCGGCACCCCGGTTAACCTGATCGTGTATGGCCAGGTGCCTGCTCAGGCGACACCCGCCGCGGGCACCTATACCGACACCGTGACCATGACCATCACCTGGTAAGCGTCACCTGGACGAAGGAGCGTACGGTGAGGAGATCGTTGTGGGTAAGCCCTCTGGTCTGGGGCATGGGCCTGCTGGCTACCGGGGGTAGCTGGCCGGTTGCCGCCGTGACCAAAACCGCCAGCGTCAACGTCAGCACGACGCTGGTGGCCTCGTGCACGGCGGGCACTACCACCAACGGTGTGGTCAGCTTTGGCACGCTCAATTTTGGCACCACCGCCTTCCTCTCCCGCGCCGTGAATGTCACCGGCCAGCAAAACGCTGGCGCGATCCAGATTAAGTGCAATAACGGCACCGCCTGGCGAGTCCTGCTGGGCGGCGGCAACAGCGGCAACACCACCAGCCGCTATCTGGTCGGCGGGCCATCGGCCCAGCGCGTCACCTACAACCTGTACACCAGCGCGGCATATACCACCGTCTGGGACAACGTCACTGGCGTGGCAGGCACTGGCACCGGCCAGACGCTGTTCCTGCCGGTGTATGGCCGTATCCCGGCACAGGCCACGCCGGCCATTGGCACCTACAGCGACACGGTGCAAGTCACCGTCAGCTGGTAGCGGGTGGATGATGAACGCCTCCCGCCTGCGCCGCTGCTGGCCCCTGCTCTGCCTGCTGCCGTGGGGCGCATGGGGTGACACCGGCGTGGATGATTTGAGCAGAACCCAGGCGTTTACCGTCAACGCCACGCTGGTCAATGGCTGTGTGCTGGGCAGCGGCACCAGCGATGTCAGCACTTTCGGTACCCTGAGCTTTGGCAGCCGCTCCTCACTGGATGCTGCTGCCGATGTGGCCTCCAATCAGGGCACCGGTTCGGTGGTGTTGCGCTGTACCCCCGGCACCAGCGTCACGCTGGCACTGGGCAATGGCAATAACGTCACCGGTTCGATTGCCAGCGGCCGCTTGCTGCGCAATGCCTCAACCGGTGAAACGCTGCTCTACCAGATCTATCAGGATGCCGGCCGCACCACGGTCTGGGGCAATGGCAGTAACGGCGGCACCGTGCAGGCGTTCAGCGCCACCGGGGCCGTGCAGGAGTACAAATTGTATGCCCGCCTGTTCGCCAGCAGCACGCTGCCGACCGCCGGCAACTACAGTGATAGCGTGCTGGTCACTGTCACGTACTGAATTTAAAAAGGATGTTTTATGACGTTACGCATGTTCGGCGCGCTGTTGGCCGCCCTCTCTACCCCGTTTCTCAGCGCCACGGCCCACGCCGCCGCCGCTATCCTGATCTGGCCCATTGATCCAGTGATCGAATCCTCTGAAACCGCCACTGCCCTCTGGCTGGAGAACCGCGACAGCCAGCCGGTCTACCTGCAAATCCGCGTGTTGGGCTGGCGGCAGGTGAATGGTGAGGAGAGCTATGACAGCCAGACCGAAGTGATCCCCAGCCCGCCGATGGCCACCATCGGCCCCGGCAAGCGCCAGCTGGTGCGGCTGGTGAAGAATGGCCAGGTGCCGCCCGGTCAGGAGCGCGCCTACCGCATTCTGGTGGATGAGGTGCCGCAGGGGCAGTCACCGCAGAGTGCCGGCTCGCTGGGGCTGAAGTTCCAGATGCGCTACTCGGTGCCACTGTTTGTGAGCGGCCAGGGAGTGTGGACGAAACAGGATTACGAACACCCGCGCGACTACAGCAAGGCGACCCAGCCGGCGCTGGCCTTCCGGCCAATCTCCATGCAGGGCAAGCCGGGGTTGCTGGTGCGCAATCAGGGGATTGTGCATGCCCGCATCTCCAAAGTGAGTTTGGTTAGTGGGTCACGCCGCCAGACGGTCAATGACGGGCTGCTCGGCTATGTGCTGCCGGGGCAGGAGGTACGGTTCCCCCTGACGACGGCATTGGGTGGCGGTGGCCAGTTGGAGGCGACAGTCAATGACAATCCGCAGCCTGTCACCATCAGCCGTTACTGACCGGGGCCATATATGGTGATGATCACTGCCGTTCGCCGGGGGCACTGATGCCAACCTGGCGCAGGCGGCCGCTGCCGCTGCTGATCACGCTGGCGCTGCTGGGCGGCCGGGCGTGGGCGGCTGACCTGCCACCGCCGCCCACCGCCGCTGCAATGCCCAACGCGCAGCTCTATCTGGAGATTGTGGTCAATGGTCGGCCCAGTGGGCAGGTGCTGCCCGTGGAGTACCGCGACGGCCACTACTACCTCTCCCCTGATCAGTTGCAGCAGGCCGGGGTGCCGATGCTGCAAAAGGGCGACCAGCCGGTGGCGATTGACCAGATAGACAGCCGGCTGAAGGTCACGTACAGCGGCGAAACCCAGCAACTGCTGATCCAGGTGCCCAACGACTGGCTGCCGGAACAGCGCGTGGGCGATCCTCTGACGGGGGACTACCTGCCAGCGCAGAGCAGTCTGGGGCTGCTGTTCAACTATGACATCTACGCCAACCAGACGCCGGACGCGCCAGAGGATGGCTACGTCTCCGCCTGGACGGAGCAGCGGCTGTTCGGCAACTTCGGCGCGCTCACCAACTCCGGCGTCTACCGGCGTGACATCGGCGCGGGCGAAGGGATCGTGGCGCAGAACCGCTATATCCGTTACGACACCCAGTGGCAGTACAACGATGACCTCGCCATGATGAGCTACAGCGCCGGTGACGTGATCACCGGCGCGCTGCCCTGGACCAACGCCGTGCGGCTCGGCGGCGTGCAGATTGCGCGCAACTTCTCCACCCGCCCGGATCTGGTCACCTACCCGCTGCCCGCCTTCGCCGGGCAGGCGGCAGTGCCAAGTACCGTCGATCTCTACATCAACAACTATAAAACCAGCAGCGCGCAGGTGAACCCCGGCCCCTTCACCCTCGACACCGTGCCCTATGTCAGCGGTGCCGGTGAGGCCACGGTGGTCACCACCGATGCGCTGGGCCGGCAGGTCTCCACCGTGGTGCCGTTCTACGTTGCCAGCGACCTGTTGCAGGCCGGGCTGACCGACTACAGCGTCAGCCTCGGGGCGCTGCGCCAGAATTATGGCATCAGTTCAATGGATTATGGCGAGCTGGCGGCCAGCGGCACGGTGCGCCACGGCCTGACCGACTGGCTGACGCTGGAGGGGCGCGCCGAAGGCGCGCGTGGCATGGCGGTGGCTGGTGCAGGCACCGGGCTACGGCTCGGCCGCTTTGGGGTGCTGAACAGCGCCTGGAGCGCCAGCCAGAGCCAGTATGACGCCTTTGATCATGACGACGGCACCGCGCGCGACAACCGTGCCGAGGGCAGTTTCACCGACAGCGACATCACCGATCCCTTTGCCGCCACCTCCGCTTATGGCCTCTATCAGGCGCCCACCGGCGGGCGCGGCAGCCAGACCGCCGTCGGCTACACCTACAGCACCTCCCTGTTCAGCCTGAGCGCGCAACGCATCCTGCGCAGTGAAAACTACGCCGATCTCTCCAACTACCAGACGCGCTACCGCCTGAGCCGCCGCAGCGACCAGCTGACCGGCAGCCTGAGCCTCGGGCGCTTCGGCACGCTGGGCAGCGGCTACTTTGACGTGCGCGACGCCGACGGCGGCCGCACTCGGCTGGTAAACTTGAGCTATAGCAAAAGCCTCGGGCGCAACATCTCCTTCTACGCCACCGCCAACCGTGAAATCGGCGGCAATGGCTTCAATGCCCAGTTGATGATCAGTATTCCGTTTGGCGACATGGGCACCGCCAGCTTTGGCGCGACGCGCGACACCGAAAATAGCTGGAATGGCCGCGCCACCTACAGCCGCGCCATCCCGACCGATGGCGGCTTTGGCTGGAACCTCGCCTATGCCGACGGGCAGGCCAACACGAGCCAGTACCAGCAGGCGGATCTGAGCTGGCGCGGCGACCATACCGAAGTGCGCGGCGGCCTCTATGGCAGCCGCAGCAACTACACCCGCTGGGGACAGTTAAGTGGCTCGCTGGTGGCGATGGATGGGCGCGTCTATGCCGCCAACCAGGTGAATGACGCCTTCGCGCTGGTCTCCACCGATGGCTACAGCGGCATCCCGGTCTCCTATGAGAACCAGAAGATCGGCGAAACCGATGAGCGCGGCTACCTGCTGGTGCCGACTGTCACCTCCTTCTACCATGCGCGCTTCCAGATTGACCCGCTCAACCTGCCGGCGGATGTCAGCACCCCGACGGTGGAGCGCACCCTCTCCATCCGCCGCAACAGCGGCCTGCTGGTCAACTTCCCGGTGAAACAGCTCTCCGCCGCCAACCTGACGCTGGTCGGCCCAGATGGCAAGCCGCTGCCCAACGGCAGTACGGTGCGGGTGGAGGGACGCCCAAGCCCGATCTATGTGGGGTGGGATGGGCTGGTGTGGCTGGAGGAGGCCAAACAGGAGAACCGGCTGACCATCACACGGATGGATGACGGCAGCGTCTGCCACGTCACCGTGCGCCTGCCGCAACCGAAAGGCCTTCACACCTTGGGGCCGCTGGTATGCCGCCCATGAAACAGGAGCGTTTTATGATTACCCCCTCTCTGCGCCGCGCGCCGCTGTGGGCCGCCGCCCTGCTGCTGGGCCTGCTGGGCCTCGGTCACAACGCCCGCGCCGACTGCGCCATCAGCAACGGCACCGTCAACCTCGGCAGCCAAAGCTCCTTTACTGCCTACAACAGCCGCCTGCGCGCCCAGGGCACCGGTGGCCTGACCTGCTCCGGGCTGACGGTCAACCTGGGCGGCACCAACACCCTGCGCGCCACCATCGCCTCCACCAGCAACAATATGCGGCTGCTGAATACCGACGGCTCCGGTGACGCCATCCCTTACCTGATCTACCCGGACGCCAACTACCAATACGCCTTCAGTAGCGGCCAGACCATCGACTACAACAGCCTCAACCTGGCGGCGGCGCTGTTCCAAAACTCCAACGTCACGATACCGCTCTATATCCAGACCACCACCGGCGCCAATGTGCGATCCGGCACCTACAGCGACGTCATCAGCGTCGTCTGGAACTACTCGGTCTGCTACCTCGGGGTACTGACCTGCCTCGGTGCCTGGACTGGCACCGGCACCGCGCTGGTGACCGTGACCGCCATCATCACCAAGGATTGCGCCATCAACAGCGCGCCCAACGTCAACCTCGGCAGCGTGGCGCTGGTCGGCCAGTTCAACGCCGTCACCCAGAGCATCACCCTCACCTGTACCAAAACCGAGGGCTACAAAACCTACGTTACCAACGGCAACAACTACGTCAGCCCCTGGAAGCGGATGGCCAACACCACCACGCCCGGCACCTTCCTGCAATATCAGATCTACCAATCCAACGGCACCACCCTGTGGGACAGCAACAATAAGCTGAACGGCAGCGGCACCGGGCTAAGCCAGAGCATCGCCTATGTGGTGCGGGTCAACGGCTCGCAGGCGCAGCAACCCGCTGGCAGCTACAGCGACAACGTGACCCTGACGCTCGAGTATTAGTCCTTGTTAGCGTTGAAAAAATCGGCAGTTCGCCGGTTTGGTATGATAAAAGCGTTGCGCGTAAGAATAATCCTAATAAGCTGGGGCAATAAAAATGGCCTGGCCGCCAGACCCCATGCCCCAGAGATTGTTGCCGGTTGGAGAGCACATCATGTTGAATGATGAGAAAGAAAAGATCCTCGCAGAAAACGCGATGCTGCGCGACGTCATCAGCCTGCGGGAGATGATAGACAATAACTCCGACTGGCTGTGGGAAGTTGACGCACAGGGGCGCTACACTTTTTCCTCCAACAAAAGCATCGAGTTCCTTGGCGTGCCGCCGGAGCAGGTGCTGGGCAAGACGCCGTTTGATTTCATGCCGCCGGATGAGGCGAAACGGATCGGCGAGCAGTTTGCCGCCATCGTCGCCAGCCGCGCGCCCTTTGGCGGCCTGCTCAACCGCAACGTGCGCGCCGACGGCAGCGAGGTGGTGCTGGAGACCAGCGGCATCCCGCTGTTTGACGCGCAGGGCACGTTCCGCGGCTACCGGGGCATTGACCGCAACCTCACCTCGCTCTACCACGCGCCGGGGCAACGCCTGTTCCAGCTCGAGTCAATCTACGCCAACGCCCCCGTCGGCCTCTGCTTTGTCGATATGGCCGCCCGCTACGTGACGGTGAATGACGCGATGGCCGCCATCCTCGGGGTGGAGCCTTATCAGGCGATTGGCCGCCAGGTGGGCGACTTCATCCCGGCACTCAGCCCGCTGCTGATGGACGCGCAGTCGCAGGCGGCCGGGCGGCAGGCGATGCCAGATCGCGAGTTCACCCTCGGCGAGCGCATCTACTTTATCCGCCTCAAGCCAGCCTATGACAGCCAGGGCGCGGCCCTCGGCCTGTCGCTGGCGATGATTGACATCACCACCATGAAGCAGATGGAGCGGGCGCTGCGTGAGAGCCAGGAGCACTACCGCAACATGGTGGAGCTGAACCCGCAAATCCCGTGGACGGCTGACCCGGACGGGCTGCTGACCGATGTCAGTTCGCGGTTCCAGCGCATCAGCGGCCTGTCACGGCAGGAGATTTTGGCCGACCGCTGGGTGCAGGCGATCCACAGCGATGACCGGCGGCAGGCACTGGAGGTGTGGGGCCATGCCCTCGCCACCGGCGCGCCGCTCGATATTGAGCTGCGCTTCTGCCACGTCGATCGCGGCTGGAACTGGATGCGCATCCGCGCCGCGCCCAGCCATGCACCAGATGGCCGCATTGAGCGCTGGTACGGCACCGCCGAGGATATCCATGAGCGCAAGCTGCTGGAGCTGAAGCTGGTGAAGGTCAACCGTCGGCTGGCGATTCAGGCGCGCACCGACTCCCTGACCCGGCTGCCCAACCGCCGTGAGTTCAAAAAGGTGCTGAACCATGAGTTCCTGCGCGCCAAGCGCACGCTGACGCCTATTTCGTTGATGATGATCGACATCGACTACTTCAAACACTTCAATGACCACTACGGCCACCTGTCAGGCGATGCCTGCCTGCGGCTGGTGGCGCGTACCCTGCGCCGGGCGCTGAAGCGCAGCACCGACGTGGTGACCCGCTTCGGCGGCGAGGAGTTCGCCGCCATCCTGCCGGATACCGACGCCGAGGGCGCACGGGTGGTGGCGCACCACATCATGGAGGCGGTCAGCGGGCTGGGGATCCACCACCAGATGAGCCCGTTCCAGCGTGTCACCATCAGCCTTGGCATGACCACCTACTCCCCTGGCGAGCAGGCGGAGGTGACCGATCAGGCAGAGCTGGTCAGCGCCGCCGACGAGGCGCTCTACCTGTCGAAAAACCGTGGCCGCAACCAGTTCAACATGATGGCCGTCACATCCCATCAGCCCGCCCCCTGACCTTTGTGCTCTGGGGCCGGGCGGCGCTGGCAAATTCCAGTCGCTCGGCTACGCTCACAGAGTCACCACACCGGACATCCCCTCCCGCCAGCCATTGAGGAACCGATTATGGGCAAGACCACGGTTAGAATCGGCAGTTATGAGATCCAGGATGCCGAACTGTCAGCGCCGGACACCTCCTGCGGCCACAATACCCTGCGCATTCCCTGTCAGTCTGACCCGGAGCTATGTATGCAGCTGGATGGCTGGGACGATCACACCAGCATTCCCGCCACGCTGGATGGCTGCCAACGCACGCTCTACAAGGAGCGCTATGACAAGCAGTGCGATGCGTGGGTACTGCGGATGGAGTAGCCGTCAGGCGCGCGCCTGTAAGGCGATGCCACGGCCAGCGTAGAAGCGGGCAAAGGTCGCCAGCGGCAGGGTAACATGGGACTGGGTTTCCGGGCGATCGCCGGAGGGGTTGTGGAAGGTCAGCTGTTGCGCATCGGCGTGGGAGACCAGCACCAGATGGCCCCCGGTCTTGGGCGGCTGGCTCTCCGGCTGGCGAATGCTGGGGTGCACCGAGGCGATGAACCAGCGGTAACGGCGCAGCACCCCGGCAATCTCCGTCGCTGCGCGCCCGACCTCCACCTCCGCCGCCCAGCCCCACGCCTCCCGCACATACTCCACGAACGGCGCATAGATCAGGCCGCGGATGGCCTCGCCCTCACGCACGTAGGTGCCATAGGGCAGGCTGGCGCGTGCCAGCGCCAGCAGCGGCGGTGGCTCACGCCCCTCCGCCGCCAGCGCCATCTGCAGGCAGCACATCCCGCACAGGTGGCTGGCCCACTCGACAAACTCCGCCTGGGTCAGCGCACCTGCCTCACGCCAATGGGGAATCTCTGCCAGCGTCTTGTCGCCGCGGATGATCGCTGCCGCGTCGCCGGGTGACGCCCACTGGCTAAAATAGGGCACCGGCCCGGCAGGCTGCTGCCCCATCGGTCAGAACGTCTCAACCACGCGGAAATTCATCAGCACCAGCGTCATCTGCGGGGAGAACATCTCATACTCCTCGAAGAACGCCTGCTGCTGCTGGCGCCAGTCAGCCAGGGTGCCATCCCCTTCGGCCTCGGCGCGCGCGTGGGACTCTGGCACCTGATCGAACGGCACCAGATCGGTGGAGGTCAGCTCAATGGCGCACACCGGCTGGTTGCGGCCATCCACCACCACGAAGGTGTCACCCACCTGTGGCACGCCCTCATCATCCAGCGGGGCGCAGGTGGCGGTTTTCACCCCCTCCACCACCTTTTTCGCCAGCGCATCGGCCAGCGCTTCATTATCAGCGAATGCCCAGCGATCGGCATCTTGGTACTTCTCAGGCAAATTTTTCATGTGGTTCTCACTCTTCAGGCCCGGCGACGGGCCGGGCGCTATTATCATTGGCGGCGTCACAGCGCACCGGCAGCGACGCCGGCCACTGGCGCTCACTGCCGGGGCCATACAGCACCCGTACGCCGCATTCGGTCACGATCCGTGCCAGCGGCCTGCCACCGCGATCAATCATCATGGCGGTGGCACCGTTGGCAGCCACTGCCACCCCCTCGGAAAAGGGCGACACGGCGTCAAACACTGGCGGGATGACAAAGTTGCCGCGCACATCGACAAAGCCATAGTGGCCGGCGGTGCGGGCGAAGGCCAGGCCATCCGCTGGCAGGCCCAGCTCCTGATAGCGCACGTTGCCGATGGGCTGCCCCTGCCCATCAATCCAGATCTGCGCCTGCGGCCCCTGCGCCAGCACCGCGCGCCCATCCTGCATCCGGCTGCCGCGCCCGGCGATCGTCAGCGCCACGTGGCCATTGATGTCAGCATAGCGGGTGGTGGCTTCGCCGCCATTAGCCAGAATGCTGAAACTCATCTCACTGGCGGGTGGCCAGAACCACTGCCCGGCGGGCAGCTCCCCCACCTTTGCGCCGGTGGCGTCGATCACCTGCGTCAGCGGCCCCTGCCCGCGCAGCGCGCGGCCATTGGCAAAGGCGGTGGCACTGCGGCCATCGGCCGGGATCTGCCAGCTGCCCTGCTCATTCAGGTAGCCCGCCTGCGGCAGGCGCGTCAATTTGATCCACTCCCCCAGCGCCTGAATGGTGGTGTCCTGCTCATTCAGCTCCGGCTCGCCGCTGGCCGACAACAGCCACGACTGGCCGTCGGCGGCGCTGGCCAAAATGCGGCCATCGTTGAAGTGCCCATAGCGCAGGCCGCTGGTCGGCGGCACCCGCTGCTGGCCATCGGCACCAAGCAGGGTATGGCGGGTGGCCGCCTCGCCAGCCGGTGCCGGCAGCGTGGCGAACCAGAGCGCGTCATTGATGCGCTCCAGCGCCGCGTACTGTGGGGCGATCACCCAATGGTTCTGGCCGTCAATCACCCCCCACCGGCCGTCGGGCTGCTGCACCGCCACCTCGCCCCCGACGCTATTGGCAACCTGGCGGAAGGCGGGCGCGGCTACCTCGCGCCGGGCCAGCGCGTCAAAGATACCCCACGGCGCGTCCTGCGCCGCCGAGGCGCGGAAACGGAACCAGCCACCGCCAATGGACTCAATCTGCACCTCATCCGGCAGGGCGTAACGCTGGCCCTGATGGTCAACGGCGCTGAGCAGCCCATCGCGATAAGCAAAGGCGTAGCCCTGCACAAATGGGGTGATGTTATCCTCGCCAAAGGCCAGCCGCTGCTGTCCCTGGCTGTCCACCAGCCCCATGCCGCCCTCGGTGGCAACGATGAATTGCAGCGGCGCGCTGCCCTCCACCGCGGCGTCCGCGCCATCGGCCAACGTCACTGACTGCCAGTCCGGCTGTTGCAACAGGCTGCCATCGGCGCGCAGCAGGCCAGCGTTGCCCGCCTGCCCCGGCACCGGGTCGATGCGCGCCAGCGGCAGATCCGGCTGCACCTCGCGCTGGGCGCGATCGTGGCCGTAGAGCGGTTGCAGCGGGTGCGCCGCCAGCCTCTCGAGGGTACGGGCGCTGAGCAGCGCCTTGCCCTCGGGATCAAGGATATTGAGCAGCTTGCCGCGCTCATCGCGCAACCAGAGGCGGCCATTGATCAGTTCAGCGGAGGCGGCCTGCCCGAGCCAGCTGGCATTCAGCAGGGTGCCAGCGGGTGACACCACGCCATTGATCTTGCCCCCCGCGCCAGCCAGCGTCACCAGATAGGGCAAGGTGTCGCGCTCATCCATCACGCTGCCCGCTGGCAGGCTGAGCGGCCGCTCCTGTCCATCCAGATAGAGCGCGGGCGCGCCCTTGCCGCGCACCAGCACCGCGTGGTCATGCACCGTCAGGGTGGCATCGGCGGGCAGGCTGTGCAGCGCCTTGCCACGGTCATTGAGCAACAGAGTCTGCCCATCCGGCTGGGTGGCCTGCCAGAGGCCCGCCGTCAGCGGCTCGGCCTGCACATAGTGCCCCTCCACCCGCGAGCCATCGGCGCGGATCAGGGCCACCTCATCCCCCTCCTCGGCGCGCGCCAACCCGGCACCCTGCGGCGGCAGGGTGATGGCGTTGAATTGTGGCGCGATACGCCAGTTCAGGTCAGGGTCGGCAATGCCATACTGGTGCGCGCCGTTGCGGGCGATGAACAACCCCTCGTTGCCGAAGGGCTGGACAATCTCCATCTTGTCGCTGGCGAAGTGGCGCTGGCCATCAGGTGAGATAAACACGGTGCGGGTAGTGAGGCGTAGCAACAGCGGATTGCCATCCTCGAGGGTGAGGGTCTCGACCCGGTCATCCAGCGGCGGGCCGACGGGCGCGCCGCTGCGGTTAATCAGTTGCGGCCGGCCATCACGCGTTACGGCTGCGATGCCCGCCTGAGTAAAATCGGCGGCACTGTCAAACTGCGGGGCAATGGCCCAGTTGCCGCGGGCATCCAGATAACCCCATTTGCCCTGCTGGCGCGCTGCCGCCAAATCATGGTGGTAGTCGCCCACCTGTTCAAACACTGGCCGGATCACCAGTTGCCCATTGCCGTCGAGGAATCCCCAACGGTGCCCGGTCAGGCCGGACGCCAGTGCCACATCGTCCACTGGCAGATCGGCGGAGGGGAGCAGCACCGCCGCCCGCCCCTGATGCAGATCGCGCAGGCAGAGGGGGATCGCCTGCGGCAATGCCGCCCGCGCCCGCGCCTCGGCCTGCACGCCCTCCTGCACCGGCATACTGCACGCCGTTTGCGCCTGCGCCTGCTGGCCGAGGGCCAGCAGGATCAGCACACCGCCGCCGCGCAATGCCCGGCCGGGGTCTGGTTTCATCTCTTCTCCCCTTGCGGGCTACCCGCACAGGTCAGGGCCTTGGCCGGCCAGAGCGGGCGGCCTTTGGCGGTGATGACGATCCGCTGGTTGCAGCGCACCACCACCTGGGCCTGCACCTTGCCGTGGGAATCGATCAGTTTGGTGACGCCCTTATGCACCACCCAGGCGCGATGGTCACTGAAGTCGCCTGCCGCGCTGTAGGCCGGCTTGATGGCGAAGTGACCATCCTTGTCAATATAGCCATTGAGCGCGCCATAGGTGGCGCGTTTCACCGCGCGGGCGCGCTCATCATGCAGCGGCCCCAGCTGGTCGAAGTAGGCAGCCACACGGGTGGCGCCGCTCTCATCGATCAGGCCGTAGCGGTTCCCCTCGCCACGCAGCGGCACCACGCCACCGCCAGCGGCCGCCACCAGAATGCTGTCCAGCCCTGGGTAGCGCTGGATCTCCTGGCCGCTGAAGTCACGCAGCACGCTCTGGCCGGTGGCCGGATCATTTTCCGCCACGCGGTTCATGCCCGCCAGTGGCACGGCTGTGGGGAACTCCGGCAGCGGCTGGCCGCCGTTGCCATCAATCAGCAGGGTGTTCTGGTCACGGTGGGCCACCGCCCACTGCCGCGGGCCACTGAAGGTGAGCGGCGCGGTGTAGATCGGTGCCACCTGCCACTCGCCGCGTGCGTTGATCGCCCCGTAGCGCTGGCCAAAACTGAGCAGCACGTGCTCGCCGTCAATGGTCGCCCTCTCCACCGGCACCGCCTTCTCCATCACCGGGCGGCCATCGGCATCAATCAGCGCCACGCCGCCGCTGGCCGGCTTCACCAGCCAGTGCGTCGGCCCGACGGCCCGCGGTTTCTCCAGCAGGTCAGCGGCCAGGGTGCGGCTGGTGGCGGCGTTTACCAGACTGAAGCGGCGCTCCGCCTCTTTGCCGGTTTCCAGCAGGTAGAGGCCGTGGCCCATCGCCTGCGGCTTGCCGTGCCCCTCTTGTGGCGCAAGCGCCCAGCGGCCCTCTGGGGTGATCACGCCCCACGCCTTGCCACTGCGCGCCAGCGCGTAGCCCTCGGCAAATGGCTCAATCTGCTCAAAGGTCGGTGCCAGCAGCTCGCGTTTCGCGGCGATGTCCCAGACGCCCCAACGCTGCTGGTCGCCCTCGCCAGCCGCCGTCAGCAGCAGGTTGCCGGTGATGTCGCGCGCCATTTGCAGGGTGCGGGTCGGGATGTCCTGCACGTTGCCGCTGCGGTCAATCAGGCGGCGGCTCTCGGTTTTGCCGTCTGATACCGTGGCCCATGCGTAGTCGCCCGTGAAGGGCTGAACCTGCACAAATTGCGGTGCCACCACCCACTGGCCATTGGCGTCTACCGCGCCCATCTTTTTGTCTTGCGTACGTACGCGCAGCGGCGCGGCATCGGTGCCTGCTTCAAAGCCAGCCCACTGCGGGTCGGTCACGATCTCGCCGTGCGCCGACAGCAGGGCCAGCGGCTGTTTGCTGTCGGCCGGGGTGAGGATCGCCAGCGGCAAGCGGCGGCTGGCGTCGGTGTCATCCGCCGCTGGCTCACCGCGCAACGCTTTCAATTGGTAGCCTGCCAATGCCTTCAAGGTGACATCAGAGAGCAGCCCCACGCCGCGGGTGTCAACGATCTGCACCAGATGCGCGTCCTTGCCGGCGCGGATCCAGAGCGAGTCCAGCCGCACTTCCAACTTCGCGTTTTCAGCGGGCAGCAGGGTGACATGGTTGTCCGGGCCAATCAGCACCACCCCGGCATCACTGGTACCCACCTGCCACTGGTGCCACGGGCGCAAGGAGTCCCCCAGCCCGGCGGGCAGATCCGGCTGCTTCTCTAGCGCACCGTTGAGCAGCTGCCACGCGCCCTCACTGGTCTGCACCAGCCAGTTGCCGTTCGCCAACGGGGTGGCGGTTTTATAAGGGGTTTTGCTGCGCAGCGCACCCTGGCGATCAATGAAGAACCAACCGGCCTTGCCCTGCACTGCCAGCGTGTCGCCATTCAGCTTCGGCAGGGTGCGGCTCTTGATCTTCATCGGGTCAATCGCCCACTCGCCACCCTCATTGAGGTAGCCCCAGTAGCCATTGTCATGGGTGTCACGTTTCTGGGCTGGCACCAAGCCCGACTGCGGCGCCTCAAGCGCCATGACGTCATCGGGCAGGGCCAGCGCGCGATCGATGTCGGCGCGCCACAGGGCCGGTGCAATCTGCATCTGCACGCTGGCCAGCGATTGGCCGCCGACAAAGCCGTCGGTCGCCAGACTGACGGCGAATGGCAGGGTGCGAACCACCGCGCCCTGCTTGTCAATCAGCGCCAGACGATCGTTGATCTCCACCAGCGCGGTGCCCTCGGCATTGAACGGGGTGACGCGGGTGAAGCGCGCCGGGATGGCCCACTTGCCGCGCTGATCGATATAACCATATTTGCCATCCTGTGCCACGGCCGCCAGGCCATTCACGAAGCCTTGGGCGTCGCTGAATGCCGGCTCAATCACCAGATGGCCGGAGGTATCCATGAACCCCCACTTGCCCAGCTTCTCTTTGGTGCTGCCCAGCAGCACCGGCGCCAGCCCTTGCTGGAAGGGCTGCTGGCAGGCATTCAAGGCTTGTGAGGGTGCACAGCGTGACAGCCAGCTCTCATCGGCGCTGGCCGGAAACAGAAAGAGGGCGTTAATCGCCAGTGCCAACGCGCTGATTGCTCCAACGCGGGTAATGTGTTCGGCGTAATGCATCCGATTCCCTTTATGGCAAAATTAGGTAAAAGTGTAGCGCACTCCGCATCAGGCCAGCCTGACGCCTCATCGCCTGGCGGCGGCCGGGGAGCGGTGCCCCAGCTGCCGCCAATCTGCACAGCCTCTTGGCTGCTTATATCCAGGCATAAAGAGGAGGGTTCTCGCCGGCAAGCTCCGCGCCCTGCCTGACGCCATCCCTCTTCTTCACATGCAGAATAACCGCAGCGTTTATAACATAGGCGCAGAATTTTTAAAAACTGACCCACCCATCAGTCGCTTAGAGAAAGCCCTTAACCAGAATATTTCAGAAGATTTACCGCACAAGAACGTTACGCAGTTGTTAACTTTATTTCAGGGGCGTCTATTTTTGTGCTCTAATAATTACGCACGTTAATAATAAGATAGCCGTCTATATAGAAGTCCATATAGTGCAGCGCTAACGTATAACAATGGGTATGAGGAGAACGCCATGAAAGTCGGATTTGCGGGCCTGAGCGCGATGGGAAGCGCGATGGCCAAGAATATTCTGCAAGCGGGTCATACGGTGATAGTCTGGAACCGCAGCTCGCAGGCAGCAGATGACCTGGTGGCGTTGGGGGCGATCCGCGCTGCCGACCCTACTGAGCTGGCGTACGTAGATGTGTTGATCTCCATGTTGGCGGATGACCATGCCACCTGGTCTGTGATTGTCGAGAGTGGCCTGTTGAATCAAATGGCGCCGCGCGCGGTGCATGTCAATATGGCGACCATCTCGGTGGCGCTGGCGCAACAGCTGGATGCGCTGCATCAGGCGCGGCATGTGGGCTACATTGCCGCCCCGGTGCTTGGCCGCACGGAGGTGGCCGCCGCTGGTCAGCTGAATATCCTGGCGGCCGGTGACGCCGCCACCCTGGCAAAGGTGCAGCCGTTGTTGGATATCATGGGCCAGAAGACCTGGTACTTCGGCGACACGCCAGCGCAGGCCAACGTGGTCAAGATTGCCGCCAACTTCACCCTCGCCTCCGCCATTGAGACCATGGCGGAAAGCACGGCGCTGGTACGCAACCACGGGGTCGGCGCACAGGATTTCCTGTCGATGCTCTCCGGTACGCTGTTCAACTGCCCCGCCTACAAGAACTATGGCGGCATGATTGCCGAGGAGCGTTTCTCGCCCGCTGGCTTCAAGCTGACGCTGGGGCTGAAGGATGTCAGCCTGGCGCTGGAGGCCAGCCAGCAGAGCAGAACCCCGCTGCCGTTCGCTGGCGTATTGCGTGACAATTTCATTGATGCGATAGCGCAGGGCGACGGCGATCTGGACTGGGCGGGGGTGGCGACCGTCTCTGCCCGTCGCGCTGGCCTCAAATAGTCACGCCAAGGATTTGACCGGCCGGGCCGGCGTACCGACACAGACGCTGTTGTCCGGCAGGTCATGCACCACCACACTCCCTGCCCCTACCACCACGTTGTTGCCAATGGTGACGCCGGGGCAGAGGGTGACATGCGCGCCAAGCCAGACATCATCCCCCAGCGTAATCGGCTTGACGAACTCCTCACCGGCGGCACGCCGCATCTTGTCCAGCGGGTGCCCGGCGGTGGAGATCACCACATTGGGGGCGATAAACACATTTTTGCCCATCACGACCCGCGCCCCATCCAAAATGGTCAGCCCGTGGTTGGCGTAGAAGTTGTCCCCTACTAGTATGTTGTAACCATAATCCACGTAGAGCGGTGGCTCGACATAGAAACTGCCCTGAAAATTGATCAAGGCTGCCAGCTGTGCGTTGCGGCCCGCCTCGTCATCGTAGTCGCCCTGATTGATCAGCTGGCACGCCTTTTTCGCCTGCCGGCGATCCGCTGTCAGTTGCGGATCGGTGGCGAGATAGGCCTCACCGGCCAACATCTTCTCTTTTTCCGTTTTCATGCCCTGCTCCTATTGGTAGATATGTTGTCTGTTATAACGGCCTGTCCAGAGATTGTCATCTGGCGAGGTGGCATTATCGGTTTTTGCGGAATGCCTCTATATTGATAAATAAAATGTATGTTTATCTCGACCTATCATTAAATATATTTGATGAAACTGCTCCCTATTTCATCCATTCTTCCGCTCGCTGACCCAGGCTGATTACCTACGCTGATAAGTGGTTATTTACCCCCCTCCACGGCTCAGCGCCGCTTATCTTTTCCCGCTCTCCACAATATGTTTCTCGCTCGGCATGGCAATAATTCATTACCCTGCGAACTTCTCCTAAAAAATAACGGATAACTTTCGGACGATTAAACCTTACTTTATTTAATAAACCAATTTACACGGCTTAATCCATTGTTTTAAATGATGTAAAACAAACAAACTCTTTGGGATGATTCTTATTTAAGAATAACAATTCTATTTTTTAGACGCACAGGAAGCGTCATGCATTGCGGTTTCACGCGGTTTATTTACAATTCTCCCACTTATCAACCCTGGGAGCCTACCATGATACCGAATAAGCGTTTTGAAGCGCTGGATAGCTTTCGCGGGTTGTGCGCCATGTCTGTGGTGATATTCCACGTTAATATTGTTGGCAGTTTGACCGAGCTGGCTTTTTTCCGCGAAAGCCACCTGCTGGTGGATTTCTTCTTTGTGCTGAGCGGCTTTGTGCTGACCCACGGCTATGGGTTTAAACGCGATGTGCGGTTCAGGGATTTCTTTATTTCACGCACCTTCCGCATCTTCCCGCTGCATATCGCGATGCTGGGCGTCTTTATCCTGCTGGAGGTGGGCAAATGGTTGGCGTACCAGAAGGGGTTCGTCTTCAACAGCCTGCCCTTCACTGGCGTGACCGCTCCACAGGAGATACTGCCCAACCTGATGCTGGTGCAATCCTGGACGCCGCTCACCTCGCCGCTCAGCTATAACTTCCCGGCCTGGAGCATCAGCGTTGAGTATTACATCTATATGATCTTCTTTGCCCTGACGCTGCTGCGCGGGCGCGGAAAAGTGGTGGCTTGGGCGCTGGTTGCTGGCGTAGCCCTCTATCTGCTGCTGCACGGCCACCCCTATCTGACGGAGAAGTCCCTGCATGGGCTGGCCTGCTTCTTTGGCGGGGCGCTGACTTATGTCCTTTATCGCCAAGTCAGCGACAAGATTGCACTGGGCTTTACCCTGGGATCGCTGGTGGAAGTGGTGGTGCTGGTTACCACCATCACCGTGGTGGCGCTGCCGCTGCCTGACAAGACCCTGCTCGCCATCCTGCTGTTCTGCCTGTGCGTTTTTACTTTCGCGCTGGAACTGGGTGCCGTGTCGCAATTGATGAAGCGCCGATTCTTCCTGCGGCTGGGCGTGCTCTCCTACTCCATCTATATGACCCACGCCGCCCTGCTGTTCTGCCTGATCTCCCTACTGATCGTGGTGCAGAAGGTGACCGGTTGGCAGATTGCGCCAATGGTGGGCGAGCACCGCTACCTCGATTTTGGCAACCCGTTCATCAATGACCTGCTGCTACTGGCCATTCTGGCTGGGGTGGCCGCGGTCGCCAGTGTCACTAACAACTATATTGAGAAGCGTTGGCAGCAGATTGGCCGCACGCTCCAACAGGGCATCACTCTCCGACGTGCAGAAAAACAATAATAATACCCCCTCAGATTGGCCTCTTCGGAGGCCCTTTTTTTGCCCGCCGTAGGGCTGGCATGACCGCGATATCTACCGGTTCCCGTCACCTTTTCCGGCACTTCTATCTAAGATTTATCTTAGAAACCCCACGGAATGCTTAACTGTTTCCCGGCGAAACTACTACACTTTTATAAGATTATTATTACAAGGGGGGAGTTATGGCTCTATTTATTTTTCTGTTATGCAACGTAGCGTTAGTGCTTGCATCGTTGAAAGTACGTAGCTAAGACGCGCCCGCCGCGTCCCTTCCAGGGCGCCAACAAGCCCGGCCCCTCGGCCGGGCTTTTAATTGCTCACGACTCTAGTGGGGCAATCCCTGCCACCTGATGGTGAAACACATAGGGATCTGAGATGAGCGCAAACTGCTCATCGTCTGGATAGGTAACGGCAACGTGATAACGCTCACCCGCGAAGGCGCGCACGGCCTCCAGATCCTGCCACCAGGTCGCTAGAAAGAAGTGTTCATACTCCCCTTGGGTTTCGCGGCGCACCTGTGCCCCACAGCAACCGGGCAGGCCCTCGGCGTGCTGTACCCCGGTCAGCTGCAAATGCCTGGCAAAGCCCTCTGCATGTTCACGTGGCACGCACCCGTGCCAGGTTCGACAGATCATCCCTCTTCACTCCATATTTATTCACAATAGGAGCATAATTATTAACTCCTTGGGATCACAAAAACAACCTTTGCCCGCTGATAACCGTTGAAAAGCCCGCTCGCTCCCCTATGCTGGAAGCCGTAACCAGGAGAGTGCCTATGCTGCTTTACCACTACACCAACCAGACCGGTTTTCTCGGCATCACGGAGAGCGCCACACTCTGGGCAACCAAGATCCAGTATCTCAACGACAATAAAGAGTTTTTCCTCGCGCTTAGCATCGCCGATGAGATTTTGAAAGAGCGCCTGCGCACCGAGATTGCACGCGACGTGGTGATCCGGTTGATCCGCTTCCGGGAGGCGCTGCCGCGGATGAATGACGTCAATGTCTGTGTCTGTTCCCTCTCTGAGAATGGCGATCTGCTCAGCCAGTGGCGTGGCTATGCCGCCGGGCTGGGAGGCTATTCGATTGGTTTTGATTATGAAGGGCTGCGCCGCAGCCTTGCCCGGCAGGAGTATGTGCTGATGAAGTGCCTCTACCAACCTACGGAGCATGAGGCGGCGCTCAACGCCATGATCGATGAGGTGCTCAACCAGTTTGCCGGCCAGCCGGAGCCAGACCACGCGCACATTGAGCAGCCCTCGGCCGCCTCGCGGCTGTTTCAGGAGAAGCTCTACTGCGTGGCGGCCGTGCTGAAGGACAGCAGCTTCAGCGAGGAGGCGGAGTGGCGCGCCATCTCCCGCCGGTCGCTCAACCCAGTGGAACTGGCCTTCCGCCCCGGTCGCTCGACGCTGGTGCCCTTCCATAAACTGCCCTTTGACCAGCCGCAGGATCGCTGCATTCGTGAGATCATTGTGGGCCATACGCCCAACAGCGATCTGGCGCTGGCCGCCACCCATACCCTGATGCAGAAGATGGGGCTGGAGGTGACGCTGCGAGCCAGCGGCATCCCGTTCCGCAACTGGTGAGGTCATGCCCTCTACCGGCCGTCTGGCAGGGGGTTTCTCCGCTGCGGCCTTGCAAAACGATCACAAGACCCTAACCCAACGACATAATTCAGCGCAATTTTTCGCAACAATCGCCGCCAAGGATCGGGTAAAGTAGGCCCTGACCTTTCCGCCGCTGAAGAGATGCCATGTTTATGCCAGATTTTTCCCGATGCCTGCGCACATTATGCGCGTTGCTATTGATCGCTGCGGCCCCTCAGGCGCTGGCCCATGCCCACCTTGCCAGTGCCGAGCCAGCTGCCAATGCGCTGGTCGCGGCCAGCCCGCAACAGTTGGTGCTGGGCTTTACTGAAGGGGTGGAGCCACGCTTCAGCCAGGTGACGCTCAGTGGCCCGGAGGAGGTGATTGTCTCTGCCAAGCAGCTGCGCAACGCGCAGGATGACAAAGCCCACCTGCTGGTGCCGATTCCGCACCGTCTGGCGGCCGGGGAGTATCTGGTAAACTGGAAAGTGGTCTCTGTTGATGGCCACCGCACCCAAGGAAGCTACCGCTTCACCCTCAAATGAGCACGCTCTCCCTGATTTGGGTTGTCTGCCGCTTCCTGCATTTTCTGGCGGTGATGCAACTGTTTGGCATCAGCGTTTTTACCCGCCTGCTGGCCCCAGCCTCCTTTGGGCCGGTGCTACTGCGCCAATTGCGCCGCTGGCAGGGCGTCGCCGGGGTCATCACCCTGCTGACCGCCTTCTCGATGGTGGCGATTCAGGGCGGGCTAATGGGCGATGGGTGGCAGGACAGCTTCTCCTATCCCATCTGGCTGGCGGTGCTGGATACCGCGTTTGGCCAGGTGTGGCGCTGGCACCTGCTGTTTGCCGCCCTGATGATGCTCTGCCTGCTGCTGCCTGCCGACCGCCTGCGTGAGGCGCTGCTGCTGCTGGCCGCCATCGCGCTGCTGGCCGGGCTGGGTGCCGTCGGCCATGCCGCGATGCGTGACGGCTGGGTGGGCACGTTCCAACGCACTAACCATACGCTCCACCTGCTGGCCGCGGCTTACTGGTTCGGCGGCTTGCTGCCGCTGCTGGCTTGCCTGCGCCAGTGCCGTGGGCCACGGCGGACGGAGGCCATCACTACCCTGTTGCGCTTCTCCGCCTACGGCCATCTGGCCGTGGCGCTGGTGATCGGCACCGGTATGCTGGACACCCTGATGGTGGTCGGCACCTGGCCGGTGAACTGGCATTCGCCCTACCAGATGCTGTTGCTGCTCAAAATGGGGCTGGTGGTATTGATGGTCGGGGCAGCGCTCTATAACCGCTACCACATTGTGCCGGGCTTCGCGGCCGATCCGCAGCGGGCGCAGCGCGATGTGGTGCGTACCACATTGCTGCTGCTGGCGCTGTCATTGCTGGTGATTTTGCTGGTCAGCCTGTTTGCCACCCTAGAGCCGGTGCCGGCAGGCTAAGAATTCTCTGTCTATAAGGACTTTCCATGAAAAAAGTGATCCTCTCTCTGGTTTTGACCACCCTGTGCGGCAGCGCTGTGGCGGCGGACATTGTGACCGTCAGCCGTTTCCAGTTTGGCAAGGCATGGCCTTTCACCCGTGAGGAGGTGATGTTGCAGTGCCGCACTGGCAAGGCGCTGTTTGCCATTAATGACAGCACGCTGGTGCAGTACCCGCTGAATGAGGTGGCTGAAGCAGAGGTTAAAGCCGGCAAAACCCAGGCGCAGCCGATTGCCAAAATCCAGCTTGACGATCCGCAACAGCCGGGCCAGAAAATGAGCCTGGCCGCCGTGCAGCAGAAAGCAATGACCCTCTGCGATTAAGCCAGAACGCACCGTGAAAAGTCATGAAAAAGGCAGAACGCCAATGTTAAGGAATTGTTTTGGGATAGTTATCACAAAAGTGAATTCCGATGGCTTTCCCGCTCACACAGCCGGTGTGTGATGCTGGAAAAATCACCTCTGTCGTCTACGCTATAAAGTGCAAGGCATAACAGCCTGCATTAATGCCAACTTTTAGCGCACGGCTCTCTCCCAAGAGCCATTTCCCTAGACCGAATATAGGAATCGTATTCGGTCTTTTTTTATTGCTTCTATTTTAGCCGGGCTGAAGAGAAAAGCAGCCGACCGCGGTTAAAGGCCATCATGCTTCCCGCCACTATTCCCCAAGAGACTTACCTCCCCTGCCGCCATAAAAAAGCCCGCACAAGGCGGGCTTTTAGGCAGCAGCGGGATTATGCCGTCGGCTCTACGCCGGGGGTCATGTTTTTCAGCTCTTTATCAACAAAGAACAGGCCGTTGCCGGTATTGCTCACCAGACCCAGCTTGTCGAGCACCGACTTGAACAGCTTCTCCTCTTCATGCTGTTCAGCCACATACCATTGCAGGAAGTTAAAGGTGGAGTAGTCCTGCAAAGTCATAGCCAGATGCGCCAGCTCGTTGATTTTGCCCGTGATCAGCTGCTCATGTTCATAGGTCTGGGCAAACAGCTCAGACAGAGAGGCAAACTCCTCTGGCGGCGCGGCAATCGCACCCAGCAGCGGCAGTGCACCGGTGTCGCTGACATAATCAAACAGACGCTGCATGTGCTCCATCTCTTCACGCGAATGGGCTTTCAGGAAGGCGGCGGCCCCCTCAAAACCCTTGTCGCTGCACCAGGCGCTCATTTGCAAGTAGAGGTTGGCGGAATAGAACTCCAGGTTCAGTTGTTCATTGAGGCGGCTGACCATCTCTGGCTTTAACATAGGTGCATCCTTAAATATGACAGGCGAAAGCAATGATTAATTTCGCGCATTATGCCGCCCCACGCCAAAAATAGAAACCATCAATCGGAAATTTTTTAATGAAAAGTACAAGTGATTGAATTAAATAGTTTATTTAATATATAAACGTCATTCTAAAATCCTCTTAAATTAATAAATGAGAACCATTACCCTGTCAGGGATTAATAAGGAGAATCGTTCTTATTTATATTCTTGCATGGCGGTTGCCAGGATTTCCCCTTTTTGCCACGATGTTGCTGCCTTGCCATTTGGTCAGGCTTGCTTTATTTTTGCCGCAGCACAACCAACGCCCGGAGAGAGAGCAATGGGATACAACCTGGCTGAACGGCCTATCGAAGAGATGAACCGAATCAATGTGGATCTGGCGGCGTCCGGCGTGGCCTTTAAAGAGCGCTACAATATGCCGGTGGTGCCGGAACTGGTGGAGCGGGAGCAGCCGGAAGCGCTGCGCGCCTACTTCCGCGAACGTGTGGCCTTCTATCGCGGCGAGTCCTACAAATACTCCCGCCTGCCCTACGAACCCAAAAAGTGACTGCCGCCCCAGCCGGGGCGGTCATGCCTTGCCGGCAAAGCGATCTGTGGCGCGGATCAGGCGATCCAGAATGCCCGGCTCGTCGAAGGAGTGGCCAGCCCCCTCAATGATATGTAACTCCGCTTCTGGCCAGCGCTGCGCCAGATCCCAGGCATTCTGTACCTGACAGGCCATATCATAGCGGCCATGCACAATCACGCCCGGCAGGTGGCTAATGCGCGGCATCTCGTCCAGCAACTGATTGTCATGCTCCAAGAAGCCGTTGTGGCTGAAGTAGTGGTTTTCGATGCGCGCGAACGCCAGGGCAAACTCATCTTCGCCAAAGGAGGCGGAGTTGATGGCGGGCATCAGTGTCACCGTCTCCCCTTCCCACAGGCTCCAGAGGCGTGCGGCTTCCAGCTGTACCTCCAGATCGCTGCTGGTCAGGCGGCGGCGGTAGGCGGCAATCACATCCTGCCGCTCCTCCTCTGACAGAATCGACAGCACTCGTTCCCACTTATCCGGGAAGAAGCGTGATGCTCCCTCCTGGTAGTACCAGGCCAGCTCGCGCTGCCGCAGCGTGAAGATGCCGCGCAGCACCAGTTCACTGACGCGATCAGGGTGCGCCTGCGCATAGGCCAGACCAAGGGTCGATCCCCAGGAGCCGCCGAACACCAGCCACTGCTCGACCTCTGCCATCTCACGCAGCTTCTCCATGTCCTCTATCAGGTGCCAGGTGGTGTTGTTGTCCAGACTGGCATGGGGACGCGACCGGCCACAGCCGCGCTGATCAAATAACGTGACGTTGTAACGTTCAGGATCGAATAACTGCCGGTGCATCGGCGAACAGCCGCCCCCGGGGCCACCGTGGATGAAAACCGCCGGCTTACCCGCCGGATTGCCGCTACGTTCCCAGTAAACCTGATGGCCGTCGCCGGTGTTAAGCCAGCCACTGGCGTAAGCCCTGATGGGGGGATATAACCCCTTTAATGCCGTCATCTGCTGTCCCGATCTGCCTGCTCCTCGGGTTAATAAAACTGATTGTTATATTTACGTCAATGAATTAGCTCTTATTTGTAAGAAATCACATTCTTTCGGCCATTTTATCGTCAATCTTGCCGGATTTTGTAAGCAAAAAAAGAGTGACGAAAAAACAGTCATTTTTTTAAAAAATCCGCTGAATTCTACTTGAAAAAATAGTTTAAACAGATGTTAATAAGGGTGCATACCAACCCAATCACCGGTATAGAGAGGCCACCATGAGTAAGGGAATGGATAGCAAAAAGAATGCGAAGAAGAAGCCGTTGAAAACCCCTGCTGAAAAACGGGCGGACAAGCGTGCCAAAAAAGCACATCCGCAAGAGTGATTCCGGCTGACCCGCGTACTTAAACCCGCTCAGGCGGGTTTTTTATTGTTTGATACCAAAAGGATTGATGGCATGAATAGAATTGTCATTGCAGCGGCACAATACTGTAGTGTGCCATGCGATATTGAGAAAAATATCGCGTTGCACCGTGAGTTTGTGGCAATTGCTGCCGAAGAACAGGTCAACATGCTGATCTTCCCTGAACTCTCTATTACCGGTTATGAATTGGGTCAGGCCAGCGATCTGGCCCTGACCCTGGACGATCCGCGCCTGATGCCCCTCTGTCAGGATGCACAGCGCCATGCCATGACCATTGTGTTTGGCGCGCCGCTCCTGACCGATCCCAAGGGGACCTGCTGCATTGGCGCGATTGCCTGTGAAACTGACGGCTCACTCTATGCCTATACCAAACAGCATCTGGTGGAGCATGAATTGGCCTACTTCAGCCAGGGCCAGGGCGGCCCGCTGGTGCGGGTTCAGGAGTACAATGTCGGGCTGGCCATCTGTGCCGATGTGACAGTGCCATCGCATCCGGAGCAGGCAGCGCTGGCCGGTGCCAACATCTATACTGCGGGTGTGCTGTTCTCTGAGGATAATTACGAGCGGGATAGCGGACGCTTGCAGGGGTACGCCAGCCGCCACCAGATGGCGGTATTGATGGCCAACCACGGCAGCCAGACCGGTGGTCTGCTGGGTGTAGGCCAAAGCGCCATCTGGGCGGAGGATGGCCGCTGCATCACCCGCGCCGGACGCACCGGCAATGCGCTGGTATTGGGCGAGCGGTTACATGGCCAGTGGCAGGGCCGCACTATCTCTTTAGACAGCTAATTAACGAGGAGCACTATGATCCTGCGAGTCATTGACACTGAAACCTGCGGCCTTGACGGCGGCGTGGTGGAAGTTGCGTCAGTGGATGTGGTAGAGGGGCAGATTGTGAATCCAATGAGCGATCTGGTCTCGCCCGACCGGCCCATCAGCATTGAGGCGATGGCTATCCACCACATCACGGAGGAGATGGTGGAGGGCAAGCCACGGATTGCGAAAGTGATTGGCCGCTACCAAGGCAGCCCCTACTATGTGGCGCACAATGCGGCCTTTGACCGCGCCATGCTGCCAGAGATGCATGGCCGCTGGATCTGTACCGTCAAGCTGGCGCGCAAGGCATTCCCCGGCCTGAAGTACAGCAACCAACACTTACGCTATGCCCTGCGGCTGAAGGTCGATCTGCCAGACGGGCTGTGGCCGCACCGCGCGCTCTATGACTGTTACGTCACCGCCGCACTGTTGCAGCGCATCATGCAGGAGACGGGCTGGAGCGCCGAAGAGATGGCAGAGATTACTGAACAGCCGGTGCTACTGCGCACCCTTAAGTTCGGCAAGTACCGTGGCCGGCCGATTGAGGCGATTGCCCAGGAAGATCCCGGCTACCTGCGCTGGATGCTGAAATCCATCGATGACCTCAGCCCCGATATGCGCTACACCCTCACCCACTACCTCACGCCCTGACTGCCCAGGGGGCAGCGCTGGCGCGCTGCCCCGGCAGGCATCAGGCCAGCGTGCCCTCGCTCAGTGCCAGCACAAAGGCGTACTCCATCGCGATATCTTCATAGGCCTTGAAGCGCCCAGATTTGCCGCCGTGTCCGGCATCCATATCGGTATAGAGCAGCAGCGGGTTGCCGTCGGTCTTCAGCTCGCGCAATTTGGCGACCCACTTGGCCGGCTCCCAATACTGCACCTGTGAGTCATGCAGGCCAGTGGTGACCATCATGCTTGGGTAGGCTTTCGCCTCCACCCGGTCATACGGGCTGTACTGCAACATATAGTGGTAGTACTCCGCCTGATTGGGGTTGCCCCACTCGTCGTACTCGCCAGTGGTCAGCGGAATGCTCTCATCCAGCATGGTGGTGACCACGTCCACGAACGGCACCTGCGCCACGATGCCGTGGTAGAGGTCGCCAGCCTGATTGATCACCGCCCCCATCAACAGGCCGCCAGCGCTGCCTCCCATCGCATAGACCCGATCCTGGCGGCCATAGCGCTGCTCTACCAGTGCCTGCGTAACGTCGATAAAGTCGTGGAAGGTGTTGAGCTTGTGAAGCAGCTTGCCATCCTCATACCACTGCTGGCCCAACTCCCCGCCGCCGCGGATGTGCGCCAGCGCAAACACAAAGCCACGGTCAAGCAGGCTCAGGCGGCTGGTGCTGAATGAGGGATCCATGCTACTGCCGTAGGAGCCATAGCCATAGACCAGCAGCGGGTTGGCCCCCGCCTGGAACAGGTCACGCCGGTAGACCAGCGACACCGGCACCTTCACCCCATCGCGCGCCGTCACCCATAGCCGTTCGCTGGCATAGTGGCCGCTATCAAAATTCTTCACCTCCTGCTGTTTCAGCAGGGTGCGCTCGCCGCTCTCCATATCCACCTCAAACAGCGAGCTGGGGGTGGTCATGGAGGAGTAGCCGTAGCGCAGCAATTCAGTCTCCGGGTCTGGGTTATAGGCCAGCCAGGTGACGTAGGTGGGATCGTCGAAGCGAATCTCCTTCTGCGCCCCGCTCTGCCAGTGGATCTGGCGCAGGTGGGTCAGCCCCTCGCTGCGCTCCTCCACCACCAGCCAGTGGCGGAACAGGCTGAAGCCCTCCAGCATTACCTCCTGGCGCGCCGGTATCACCACCTGCCACCCCGCCTCGTCCGGGCTTTCGGCCTGATAGAGGCCAAAGTTTTTGCCCTCTTTATTGGAGCGAATATAGAAGTGGTCACGGTAGTGATCGATGGCGTATTCGTGGTCACGACGGCGCGGCACAAAGATCTGTGGCTCGGCCTCTGGCTCCGCCGCGTCCAGCAGCAGGATCTCTGAGGTGGTGGTGCTGCTGAGGTGGATCAGGATATAGCGCTCGGAGGTGGTCTTCTCCAGGCTGACGTAGAAGGTGTCGTCCTGCTCCTCATACACCAGCACATCCTGCGCCGGATCGCTGCCCACCATATGGCGATAAACCTGATAAGGCAGCAGCGTTTTGTCATGCTTGCGCACGTAATAGAGGGTGCGGGAGTCATTGGCCCACTCAAAGCTGGCAGAGGTGTTAGTGATCACCTCTTCCGACCACTGCTCGCTGGCCGCCTCACGGATGCGGATGTCGTACTGGCGGCGCGAGAGGAAATCCTCCGCCATCGCCAGCCGCTGGTTGTCCGGGCTGACGTCCAGTGCGCCGAGGGTGTAGAACTCATGCCCCTCCGCCCGCACGTTGGCATCCAGCAGCACCTCCCATGCCTGCGTCTCGGCGGCAGGCTGGCGCACGTAGATCGGGTACTCCTTGCCGGGCTGGTAGCGGGTCTGGTAGCGGTAACCGTGGCGCACGTAGGGTACTGAGGCATCCTCCTGCGGGATACGATCCACCATCTCCTGATAGAGGGTTTCACGCAGTGCCTGATGGGGCTGCATCATCTGCTCGGTGTACTGGTTCTCGGCGGTCAGGTGGGCCAGCACGTCCGACGCGCTGCGCTCATCATCACGTAGCCAGTAATACTCATCGATACGGCTATCACCGTGCGTGGTGAGAGTATGGGGGCGCTTGTCAGCTTTGGGTGGTGTAATCATCGACTGTTCCCTGGCACTGCCATTGTTAACCGATAAGGGGCGAAAGGACGCACCGGCGCATGGAATCCTGCTAAGTATGGCTACTGCGCCGGTCAGGCGTCGGATAAATGTTGGCGCCTCAGGCAACCTGAAAACAACATCTTAACAAAAGAGGCATGATAGCCCTTAACAGAGGGCGAACTCAATGCAGTAGAGTTGCTGGATATCGGGGTAGAGGGTCTGGATAAGCTGTCGCAGCTCAGGGAGGGACATGTTCTCCTGCCGGGCATGGGTGTCGTTTAGCTCGGAAGGGGCCACCGACGTCACGGCAAGCACGCGCAGATGGCAGAAGACGCCGCCATCCTCAAGGCGCGAGACGCACAACACCTCACCCGGCGTGACGTCGGCCTCAAGGCTGTCACGCAGGGTAATGGTTTTGCGGCCGGCCAGGATGTCATCCTGGAAGCGGCGATAGAAGGTAAAGGATCGCATGGCATCACTCCTTGATGGCGTCAGGCTCAGGCGGCCTGATTGTCGCTGTCCGCCGCCTCTTTGCCGCGGCCCTTGGGCTTCAGGCGCGCAGGCTCTTCAGCACCCTCTTCCGCTTTGCTCGCCAGCACGCTCTCCAGCGAACCGCCGCGCAGGATCTGGGTCAGCGGATCTTTATGCTCGGCCAGGAAGAAGCTCAGGCTTTCACGCTCGCCCTCTTCCATCTCCAGTGCGGAATGGGCCAGCCATTCAGACAGGGTATCGGCCAGATCCAGCATCTTGTCGTAAGCGTCAGCCTCTTTCTTGGTCGCAAACGTCATCTTTTCCTCGCCTTGTCGCACCACGACATATTTCACTTCAACCGTCATGAGTGTTAATCCTCTTAATGGCACACTACTGTATAGATATACAGTTTAAGGAAAATAGGACGGGGAGGCAAGCCCTTTCGCACAAACCGGAACCCGCCTCCCAAAAAATAAATTACTTCAATAACCGGGCTTTACAGCTTTTGCCTTTGATTTTACCTTGCTGGAGCTGCGAGAGCGCACGACGGACGCTGGCACGGCGGATCGCCACATAGGCGTGTACCGGGAACATGTCGATTTTGCCGACTTCCGCCGCCGTCAGCCCGGCGTCACCGGTCAGCGCGCCAAGGATATCGCCGGGGCGGATTTTCGCCTTGCGGCCGCCATCGATGCAGAGCGTAGCCATCTCTGGCTCGAGCGCCACGGACGGGGTCGCCATCAGCTTGTCAGCCGGCTGCCACTGGGTGCGGATGGCGAGGTAATCCTCCAGCGCGTGCACGCGCACCATCTCCTGTGGGGCGCAGAAACTGACCGCCACACCGGCCGTACCCGCGCGGCCGGTGCGGCCAATGCGGTGGACGTGCACCTCGGGGTCGAAGGAGAGCTCGTAGTTCACCACCAGCTCCAGATCCTTGATGTCGAGGCCGCGCGCGGCGACATCGGTCGCCACCAGCACCCGGCAGCTGCGGTTGGCGAAGCGCACCAGCACCTGATCGCGGTCACGCTGCTCCAGGTCGCCGTGCAGGGCCAGCGCGCTGATGTTCTCGGCAGCCAGCGCGTCGGCCACCTCCTGGCAATCGCGTTTGGTGTTGCAGAACACCACACACGAGGCCGGCTGGTAGTGGCGCAGAGTGCCAGTCAGCAGGCGCAGGCGTTTGTCACGGCTGGTTTCGATGAAAATCTGCTCAATGGAGGGCGGCTGCTCACCGCCGTCGATCTCAATCGTCAGCGGCTCGCGCTGGACACGCGCGCTGATGCGGGCGATCCCCTCCGGGTAGGTGGCGGAGAACAGCAGGGTCTGGCGCTGCGGCGGGGTGTAGCGGATCACCTCGTCGATGTCATCGCTGAAGCCCATGTCGAGCATACGATCGGCCTCATCCAGCACCAGCAGGCGCAGTGCGTCCAGGTTCAGCGTCTGCTTGCGCAGGTGCTCCTGTACCCGGCCCGGCGTGCCGACCACGATATGCGGCGGACGCACCAGCGAATCAAGCTGCGGGCCAATGGGCTGGCCGCCGCACAGGGTCAGAATCTTGATGTTCTGGGTGAAGCGCGCGAGGCGGCGCAGCTCTTTGCTCACCTGATCCGCCAGCTCGCGGGTTGGGCAGAGCACCAGCGCCTGAGTGAGGTACTGGCCAGCGACAATCTTGTCCAGCAGGCCAATGCCGAAGGCGGCGGTTTTGCCGCTGCCGGTCTGTGCCTTGGCACGGACGTCACGGCCATCAAGGATGGCCGGCAGGGCGGCGGCCTGTACTGGGGTCATGGTGGCGTAACCCAGTTCCGCCAGATTGTCGAGTTGCTCCGCCGGCAGCGGCAGGGAAGAAAATGGGAGTGTGCTCAAGACAGTCGCTCTTATGATGGAAAAAAAGGGGGGCGGGCGTGTGCTGCAATACAGTCAGTTCCGGCAAGCGCCCATCATAGCAGAGAGCGGGCCGGGCGCGGTAACACGGCGGGGGCCTAGGGCAAAAAAACCCGCGCCGGGCGGGTTTTCAGGCGCTCACCGCACGGGGCGGCAATGCGCAGTCAGATGGTGACCACGTTGGCAGCCGATGGGCCACGCGGGGTCTCCTGTACGGAGAACTCCACCTGCTGCCCTTCCGCCAGGGTTTTGAAGCCGTCGCTAACGATCGCCGAGAAGTGGACGAAGAGGTCATTGGAACCGTCAGCCGGGGTGATGAAGCCGAAGCCTTTGGATTCGTTGAACCACTTCACGTGGCCAGTTTTCTTGCTCATGGCGTTTTCCTTCATTGATAAGTCTGCCCGCAGGCGCGAGACGCCCTGCGCCACAGGCCAGCATCAGGATAACGACACCAGAACCGCTGAAAAGCCGGGAGGGCCATCCCATAAAAACCGCTCATCCCATTGAGGTACCGCACCTGCTGCCTGCTCCGCAGGACCGGGGAATTAACGCATATTCATGCGGGCAGCGCAAATTTTTCTCCTGTCCTAAGCTATGGATTGTATTGGTTTTCCTGACAAAACGCCCGATGCGTGGATGGCATGGCCTGCCGTCGGTGCCTAAAAATCACACATGAACGCGGGCCAAAGAACGTCAGCACGGCTGCACACGCAAACGTTTTCGTTTATACTGCGCGCGTCATTTTTAAGTCGAGTCAGTCAACCCTGAAACAGATAGGTAAGCTATGTTGATCCTTGGAACTGCCCTGCGCCCCTCCGCGACCCGTGTCATGCTGTTAGGCTCGGGTGAATTAGGTAAAGAAGTGGCCATTGAGTGCCAGCGTCTTGGCCTGGAAGTCATCGCCGTTGACCGCTATGCCGATGCCCCGGCCATGCACGTCGCCCACCGCAGCCACGTGATCAATATGCTGGATGGCGACGCGCTGCGCGCCGTGATTGAGCGCGAGCGCCCTGACTTTATCGTGCCGGAGATCGAGGCCATCGCCACCAGTTTACTGGTGACGCTGGAGCAGGAGGGCCACCACGTGGTGCCGAGCGCCGAGGCCACCCGCCTGACCATGAACCGCGAGGGCATCCGTCGTCTGGCGGCGGAGACCCTGGGCCTGCCTACTTCCAGCTACCGCTTTGCTGACAGCGAAAGCGCTTTCCACCAGGCCGTGGAGGAGATTGGCCTGCCCTGCATCATTAAGCCGGTGATGAGCTCCTCCGGCAAGGGCCAAAGCCTGATCCGCACCGCAGACCAGATGCAAGCCGCCTGGGAGTATGCCCAACAGGGCGGGCGCGCTGGCGGCGGGCGGGTGATTGTCGAGGGGCTGGTGCGTTTTGATTTCGAGATCACCCTGCTGACCATCAGCGCGGTGGATGGCATCCACTTCTGTGCGCCAATCGGCCACCGTCAGGAAGAGGGTGACTACCGTGAGTCCTGGCAGCCGCAGCAGATGAGTGAACTGGCGCTGCAACGCGCGCAGGCCATTGCTGAGCAAGTGGTGAAGGCGCTGGGCGGCCGCGGCCTGTTTGGCGTCGAGCTGTTTGTGTGTGGCGATGAGGTGATCTTCAGTGAAGTGTCGCCGCGCCCGCATGATACCGGCATGGTGACGCTGATTTCACAGGATCTGTCGGAGTTTGCGCTGCATGTGCGCGCATTCCTTGGCCTGCCAATTGGCGAGGTGCGCCAGTTTGGCCCATCAGCCTCGGCGGTCATTCTGCCGGAGCTGACCAGCGGCGACGTGCGCTTTGCTGGTGTGGAACAGGCGCTGGGCGGCCATAACCAGATCCGCCTGTTCGGCAAGCCCGAGATTGCTGGCAAGCGCCGCCTTGGCGTGGCACTGGCGACCGGCGACACGGTCGAGGCGGCGGTCGAGCGCGCCATTCAGGCCGCGGCTGCCGTCAAGGTGAGCGGCTGATTCAAAACATCACGGGCGCTTCTGCGCCCGTTGTGGCTGGCAGGGGTTAACGGGCGTGCCCGTCCTCCTCTTCCGCCTCGTCATCCTGATCCTGCTCATCCTCTTCGTCAAAACGCACCGCCACCTGTGCGCCACGGTGGGCTTCCCGGATCTCCTGCGCGACCCGCGCGATCGCCTCCCCGCTGCTCATCCCCTGCTCCATGAGCTGGTGAATACGTTCCGCAGCCTGCTGCTGCTCCTGGTGTGTAAGTGCCGGCATACCCGATTGCATGGATCTCTCCTCTGTTAATGTTCCAGTATACGCGCCAGCGGGCCGATGACCTAGCGGCCTGCTTTCCCCTCTGCCGGGGTTCTGTGGTAGGCTGGCTGCCTCTTTTTTGCCGCCCCGGCGGCAGGCCGCTGAGATTGCTTGAGATCATGTGCACGACCACCACCCTCGACTATACCCCTGATGCGCTGCTGACGCGTTTTGCCCCCCTCTCCTCCCTGCCGTGGGCGATGCTGCTGCACTCTGGGCAGGCGGATCACCTGCATAACCGCTTCGATATTCTGGTGGCAGACCCCTGCGCCACGCTGGTGACGCAGGGGGCCTCCACCGTGATTGAGGATATGACCGGCACGCGCGTGAGTGATGCCGATCCCTTCATGCTGGTCAGGGAAGCCATGGCCGCGCTGGGCGTGACGCCGACCGCCGAGGCGGATTTGCCGTTCCAGGGCGGTGCGCTGGGGTTGTTTGGCTACGATCTCGGCAGACGGGTGGAGGCACTGCCGACGCAGGCGGAGGCCGATCTACGTGCGCCGGATATGGCGGTCGGCATCTATGACTGGGCGTTGATCGCGGATCACCATCGCCAGCGCCTGACGCTGGTGTGCCTTGGCGATCGGGATGCCCGCCTCGCCTGGCTGGCGCGCCACGCCGCCCTGCCCGCGCCAGTGGCGGATTTTCGCCTGACCGGCGAGTGGCAGGCCAACCTGAGCCGCGAGGGCTATGGCGAGCGTTTCCGCCGGGTACAGGCCTATTTGCGTAGCGGCGACTGTTACCAGATCAACCTGACCCAGCGCTTCTCTGCCCCCTACCAAGGCTGTGAGTGGCAGGCTTTCACCTGCCTTAACGCCAGCAACCGCGCGCCCTTCTCCGCCTTCCTGCGCCTGCCGCAACAGGCGGTGCTGAGCGTCTCGCCGGAGCGCTTCCTGTGGCTGGAGCAGCAGCAGATCCAGACCCGCCCCATCAAGGGCACATTGCCACGGCTGGCTGACCCGGAGGCGGATGCCCGTCAGGCGGCGCGGCTGGCCGCCTCGGAGAAAGACCGGGCAGAGAATTTGATGATTGTTGACCTGCTGCGCAATGACATCGGCCGCGTCGCCGAGCCGGGCAGCGTGCGGGTGCCGGAGCTGTTCGTGGTGGAGCCGTTCCCGGCGGTGCACCATCTAGTGAGCACCATTACCGCCCGGTTGCCGGACGATCGCCATGCCACTGACCTGCTGCGCGCCTGCTTCCCCGGCGGCTCCATCACCGGCGCGCCCAAGGTGCGGGCGATGGAGATCATTGAGGAGCTGGAGCCGCAGCGCCGCAACGCCTATTGCGGCAGCATCGGCTACCTGAGCCTGTGCGGCGCGATGGACACCAATATCACCATCCGTACGCTGCTGGCCGAGCAGGGGCGGCTATACTGCTGGGCTGGCGGCGGCCTCGTCGCCGACAGCGACGAGCAGGCGGAGTACCAGGAGACCTTTGACAAGGTGGCACGCATCCTGCCGCAACTGCGCGACCACGCCCGGCAACCGGAGAGGGACACTACCGAATGAGTGCTGACTATACGCTGGATGAGTTCATTACCCGCTTTATGCTGCAACAGCCCGCCCCGGCGCGGCCGCCGCGCGCGGTGCGTCAGGCGGCGGTGCTGCTGCCGGTGGTCTGCCGTCCAGCGCCGACGCTGCTGCTGACCCGCCGTGCCGACACGCTGCGCAAACATGCCGGACAGGTCGCCTTTCCCGGCGGCTCGGCTGATCCCGACGATCGCTCGCTGATCTTCACCGCGCTGCGCGAGGCGCACGAGGAGGTGGGCATCCCGCCTGAGGCGGTGCAGGTGCTGGGGCAACTGGGGCCGGTCGAAAGCTCCACCGGCTTTCAGGTCACGCCGGTGGTGGGGCTGGTGTCGCCGGATATCGTGCTGCAACCCAATGCCGATGAGGTGGCAGAGGTGTTTGAGATTCCGTTGCAGGAGGCGCTACGGCTGTCACGCTATACGCCGCTGGACATCGAGCGGCGCGGCATTCGCCACCGCATCTATTTAAGCTGGTATCAGCAGCAGTTTGTCTGGGGCATGACCGCTGGCATCATCCGTGAACTGTCGCAGCATGTCGGCCGTCCAGAGGACGGATATAGCATGAACAGCTCCCCACTCGCGCCCTGAGCATCACGTCATCCTCTGCCATCGCCTTTTTGTGCGCAATCTTGCTGATTATGCATAGAGGAAGGCGATCCCTGTCACCGTATTTATGGTAATCTTCTGTATATTAGCCTCCTGACCTAATTTGCTACTGTAAAAATCCCTGTTTTTTGTATGAGAAACTGCTCATTGCCTGTGTCGCGGTGTTTTGTGATCTTTTTTTCACCACCCAGCCGCTGCGCACGGATGCGTTTATTTCATGCGAAAAGGGGTTTGGGTGCAGGGCGGCAACACTACAATAAGCATGATGGCTGCTTTTTATACAGCCCCCCGTTTTTCCCCGTGAAGGAGTTTGAGTGTGATCAGCGTTTTCGACATGTTTAAGATCGGCATTGGCCCGTCGAGTTCCCATACTGTTGGGCCTATGAAAGCGGGCAAACAGTTCACTGATGATCTGGTCAGCCGCGATCTTTTGCCTGCCGTAACCCGTATCGCCGTTGAGGTTTACGGGTCGCTCTCCCTGACCGGCAAGGGCCACCATACTGATATCGCCATTATCCTCGGACTGGCCGGCAACCTGCCGGACAGCGTGGACATTGACGGTATCCCGGCGTTCATCCGCGACGTGACCGAGCGCCAGCGGCTGCTGCTGGCCAATGGCCGCCATGAGGTAGAATTCCCGCGTGAGGGCGGCATGATTTTCCGTCAGGACAACCTGCCGCTGCATGAGAATGGGATGCAGATCCACGCCTACGCGGGCGAGGAGTGCATCTACAGCAAGACCTACTACTCCATCGGCGGCGGCTTCATCGTCGATGAGGAGCACTTCGGCCAGGCGGACACCCATGAGATCGCCATGCCCTACCCCTTCAACCACGCCAGCGACCTGCTGGCGCATTGCAGCCAGACCGGGCTGTCGCTCTCCGGGCTGGTGATGCAGAACGAGATCGCGCTACATGGCAAGGCGGAGATTGAGCGCTACTTTGGCCAGATCTGGCAGACCATGCGCGCCTGCATCGACCGTGGCCTGAACACGGAGGGCGTGCTGCCCGGCCCGCTGCGGGTGCCACGCCGCGCCTCCGCGCTGCGCCGGATGCTGGTGGCCTCGGACAAGCTCTCCAGCGATCCGATGAACGTCATTGACTGGGTGAATATGTTCGCGCTGGCGGTCAATGAGGAGAACGCCGCCGGTGGCCGGGTCGTGACCGCGCCAACCAACGGTGCCTGCGGCATCGTGCCGGCGGTGCTGGCCTACTACGACCACTTCATTGAGCCGGTGTCGCCTGAGATCTATGTCCGCTACTTTATGGCGTCCGGGGCCATTGGCGCGCTCTACAAGATGAATGCTTCCATCTCCGGCGCGGAGGTGGGTTGCCAGGGTGAGGTGGGCGTCGCCTGCTCGATGGCCGCTGCCGGTCTGGCGGAGCTGCTGGGTGGAAGCCCGGAGCAGGTGTGTGTCGCTGCTGAGATTGGCATGGAGCACAATCTGGGGCTGACCTGTGACCCGGTCGGCGGCCAGGTGCAGGTGCCGTGCATTGAGCGTAACGCCATCGCCTCGGTGAAGGCGATCAACGCCGCGCGTATGGCGCTGCGCCGCACCAGCGCGCCGCGCGTCTCCCTCGACAAGGTGATCGAAACCATGTACGAGACCGGCAAGGACATGAACGCCAAATACCGCGAAACCTCGCGCGGCGGCCTCGCCATCAAGGTCCAGTGTGACTGATTGATTCCCGGCGGCCCCCCCGTCGGGTTTTGCCGGTCACCCCCACGCGGTGGCCGGTTCTCTTCCCCTTCCTCTGACGCATCTATCAATATTATTGATATTTTTCCTGCTTGCGCGCGCGGGAATCCTATAATTTTGTGCACGGGATGCCGGCCAGTGCGGCGGCCTTCACGCCCTCCTGCTCCCTTTCGCAGCCGGGCGTCCGGGGCTGCCCGCCTGTTCACGGCCAGCCAGACCATAAGAATAAGGGATTGCGCTATGCTGACGCCTGTTGACGCCATCGCCAAATACCGTTTCTACCGCTGGAGTCTGGCGGCCGCCATTGGCCTGCTGACCTTGCTGTTGGTGTTGGCGCTGCGTTTTTATGAAGAGAGCCGCCGCATCGCCCATAGCCAGCAGGGGCTGGTGGCGCACACGGTACAGCAGCTGGATATGTTGATTGCGCCAGTGGATCGGGTGCCGCTTGGCTTTGATGCTTTCTATGGCATGGACTGCCCGCAGATCCAGCCCAAATTGATGCAGCAGGCGGCGGCGCTGCAAACCCTGCGCTCAATTGTGCTGGTGCGGGATGGCCGGTTGGTCTGCTCTAGCCTGCGCGGTACGCTCAACCAGCCCTTTACCGCCATCCTGCCGGTTCTGCCGCCCAAGGATCGGCAGCTGGTGCTGATCCATGCCGACGAGCCGGCCCTGCGTGAGCCGCTGATGCTGCTGTGGAAATCCTTCGGCCCGCGTGATGACAGCGGCCAGATCTACATCTTCAATATCCGGCTGCTGACCGGTTTCCTGCTGGAGCCGCAGCCGCCCTATGCCGACCGGCTGGTGCTGAATGTCTCGGGAAATAGCCTGGAGTACCACAAAGCCACGCTGACCTCCCCCCAGGAGCTGCATGAGACGCCGCAGTTTACCTGGCACTCCGCGCGCTACCCCTTCTCCATATCACTCTATGCGCTCTCCGCGCACCGGCTGGCGGCCACCCAACTCTACCAGCACCTGCCGCTGGCGCTGCTGCTCAGCCTGCTGGTGGCGGGCGCGGCCTGGCTGGCAGCCGGACGGCGCATGACGCTGGCCCATCCGCTGGGCTATGCCCTGGCCCATCAGGAGTTCGCCGTCTTCTGCCAGCCGATTGTCGATTGCCACAGCGAGCGCTGCGTCGGCATTGAGACGCTGCTGCGTTGGGACAGCCCGCGCTATGGCGCGGTGCCACCGAATGTCTTTATCCCGCTGGCGGAGGAGCATGGCCTGATTGTGCCCCTCACCCGCTACCTGATGGAGCAGGTGGCGCAACAGATTGCCCTCTTCCCGGCCAGCGCGGATTTTTATATCAGCGTCAATGTCGATTCGCGCCACTTTGAGCGCCAGCAAATCGTGCGCGACATTGAGCAGGTATGGCTCCCCTGCCAACCACAGCCGACGCTGATGGTGGAGCTAACCGAACGCAGTACGTTGGCAGAGATTGACCCCGGCCTGATCGCGCGACTCAAGGCGCTGGGGGTGCTGCTGGCGATTGATGATTTTGGCACCGGCCACAACGCCTTGAGTACCCTGAAGGCGCTCAACCCGGATGCGCTGAAGATCGAGCAGGGCTTCACCGCCGCCATCGGCACTGACGCGGTCAACGCCACCGTGACGGACATGATCATAACCCTGGCGCAGCGGCTGAACCTGAAACTAGTGGTGGAGGGGGTGGAGACGGCGGAGCAGATCGCCTACCTGCGCGAACGGCAGGTGGAGGCGGTGCAGGGTTACTACTATGCGCGGCCCATGCTGCTCACCGCCTTCCCGGCGTGGCTGGCGGCATTTGACGCCGCCCGCGGCCGATAAAAAAACAGCGGCCGGTTGGCCGCTGTGTGCGTTACTCTTGCTCGGCGTCGGCCTCCGGCAGCCGTTCGACGTAGATGAGATCGATGCGGTAGTCTGACACTTCGCGGATCTCAAAGCGGAAGTTGTGCAGCTCCAGCACGTCGCCCGCCTGCGGCATCTGGCCAATATGCGACAGCAGCAGGCCAGCCAGTGAGGCGTAATCCTCGGAGGGGCTGACCAGCTCGGAACAGTTCAGCGCCTGCTCCAGCGAGTGCACATCCGCCCCGCCCTTCACCAGCCAGCCTTTGCCTTCCGGTACGATGTCCGGCGTCTCATCCTCGTCCGGGAATTCACCAGCGATCGCTTCCAGTACATCCAGCGGCGTCACCAGTCCCTGCACCACACCGAATTCGTTGCTGACCACCACCAGCCGCCCTTTGGCGCGGCGCAGCACGGCCAACAGGTTGATGACGTCCATGGTCTCCGGCACGATGATCGGCGGGGTCTGGGCGGCAAAGGCGACGATATCCTCGCCCTGCTCCAGCGCCACCAGCAGATCCTTGGCGCGCACCACACCCACCACCTCATCCAGCGAGCCACGGCAGACCGGGAACAGGCTGTGCGGCGTGTCCAGCAACTGCCCGCGGATCTCCTCTGGCTGGCGATCGGCATCGACCCAGGAGATGTCAGTACGCGGCGTCATCACGCTGCGCAGTGAGCGGGAGGCCAGCGTCAGGACGCCACTGATCATATAGCGCTCCTCTTCGGCAAAGGCCTCCACCACCGGCGTGTCGTTTGGCTGCGCTGGCTCGGCGGCGTCACTTTGGCGGCGGCCGCCCATCAGGCGCATGATCGCCTCGGCGGTGCGCTCACGGCGCGGGCGGCGCGACTCATGCTTGAGGAAGTTGCGGCGCGCAATCTGGTTGAACAGCTCAATCAGGATGGAGAAGCCGATGGCCGCGTAGAGGTAGCCTTTCGGAATGTGGAAGCCAAAGCCCTCTGCCACCAGACTCAGGCCAATCATCAGCAGGAAGCTCAGGCAGAGCACCACTACCGTCGGGTGGGCATTGACGAAGCGCGTCAGTGACTTTGAGGCCACCAGCATCACGCCCATCGCGATCACCACCGCGGTCATCATCACCGCCAGATTGTCCACCATCCCGACGGCGGTGATCACCGCGTCCAGCGAGAAGACGGCGTCCAGCACCACAATTTGCAGCACCACCAGCCAGAAGCTGGCATAGCCGCGGTTGTTCTCGCCATTGCCATGTTGCCCCTCCAACCGCTCATGCAGTTCGGTGGTGGCCTTGAACAGCAGGAACACCCCACCAAACAGCAGAATCAGGTCGCGTCCAGAGAAGCTCAGGCTACCGATGGCGAAGAGTGGCGTAGTCAGGCGCACCAGCCAGGAGATCAGTGACAGCAGGCCCAGACGCATCACCAGCGCCAGCGACAGGCCAATCAGCCGCGCCTTGTCACGCTGCTTTGGCGGCAGCTTGTCCGCCAGGATGGCGATGAACACCAGGTTGTCGATGCCGAGCACAATCTCCAGCACCACCAGCGTCAGTAAACCGGCCCAGATTGAGGGATCCAGCAAAAATTCCATGTCAGACTCCAGAAAGTGAACGGGTTAACGGGCAAAAACCAGCCAGACCATGCGCCGCCAGACGCAGGGGCGCCCACGGGTGGTCATGGCAGGGGGAGGCGTTGAACAGTGGGGTGAAGCGGAAGATCGTGCGTGTTTCGCGGCAGGCCGGCAGCAGGCGATCAATAAACAGAGAGCGACGTCGGTGACAGTCCATAAAGTGGGTTAAACCCTGTACTCCTCGTGATAATAAGAACCGGCACTGTATCAGCATTTTTATTTACCAGCCATATCCCCTGTTTACAATTTGAATCACCTGGTCATGAACGTGACACTTTTTACACTGTTTTACATTGAATTGACGCATCAACAAATAACGGAGCGGCATCACATAAAATATTTTTTTACTGACTAAAATAAATGGGGTTGCTAACGCCTGTTGTTCATCCAACTGAAAATATTAGGGTATTTATTATTTCTTCGCCTTTTCGCCAGGGTGGAGCGGGCGTTGTTTTATCCCATAAAAGCCAGCCGGACGGCAGCCCGAAAAGGGGTGCCGCCGGAATAGACCCACAGGAGGTAGCGAGTGAGCATTGCTATTATCATCGGCACGCACGGGCAGGCGGCCGAGCAATTGCTGAAAACCGCGGAGATGGTATTGGGGGCGCAGAGCAATGTGGCCTTTATCGATTTCGTCCCCGGCGAGAATGCAGAAACCTTGATCGACAAATACCAAGCGATCGTCCAGACCCTGGATACCCAAGAGGGCGTGCTGTTTTTGGTGGATGTCTGGGGCGGCAGCCCGTTCAATGCCGCCAGCCGGGTAGCGCACAGCGAAGAGCATTATGAAGTGGTCACCGGGGTGAATGTCCCGATGCTGGCCGAAACCTTTATGGCACGTGATGATAACCCAACGCTGGAGGCGTTGACGCGGGTGGCGCTGGAGAGCGGCCGGCAGGGGGTCAAGGCGCTCAAGACCCTGGAACTGGAGCCGGAGGTGAGCGCGCCCACCGCGGAGGCGACGAAGCCGCCGCCCGCGGCCCCAGCCAGCACGCCACCCGCTGGCCCCGGCGGCCACATGCAGATTGGGCTGGCGCGCATTGATGACCGCCTGATCCACGGCCAGGTGGCGACCCGCTGGACCAAGGAGACGCGGGTGTCACGCATTATCGTGATCAGCGATGAGGTGGCGGCCGACACCATGCGCAGTACCCTGCTGAAGCAGGTCGCCCCGCCGGGCGTCACCGCCCATGTGGTCGACGTCGCCAAGGCGGTGCGCGTCTACAACAACCCGAAATATGCCAACGATCGCGTAATGCTGCTGTTCACCAACCCTACGGATGTGCTGCGGGTGGTGCGCGAGGGCGTGACCATCACTTCCGTCAACATTGGCGGCATGGCCTATAAAATCGGCAAGAAGCAGTTGACCAATGCCGTCTCCGTCGATGATCAGGACGTCAGCGCCTTTAAGGCGCTGAACGAGCGTGGCATCGAACTGGAGGTGCGCAAGGTCGCCAGTGACAGCCGGCTCAAAATGATGGATTTGATCAACAAGGCCAGCGCCTGACGCGCGGCGACGCAACCCCACCCAACCGGGCCATTGGCCTGAAGGAGAGAGTGTATGGAGATCTCCACCCTACAAATCGTTTTAATCTTTATCGTCGCCTGCGTCGCTGGCATGGGATCGGTGCTGGATGAGTTCCAGGTTCACCGCCCGCTGGTGGCCTGTACCCTGATTGGCATGGTGCTGGGCGACATGAAAACCGGCATCCTGATTGGCGGCACGCTGGAGATGATCGCCCTTGGCTGGATGAACATCGGTGCCGCGGTGGCACCCGATGCCGCGCTGGCGTCGATCATCTCGACCATTCTGGTGATCGCTGGCGGGCAGTCGATTGGCGCTGGCATCGCGCTGGCCATTCCGCTGGCCGCTGCCGGACAGGTGCTGACCATCATTGTGCGTACCCTGACGGTGGCCTTCCAGCACGCCGCCGACAAGGCTGCCGAACGCGGCAGTTTGACCGGCATCACCTGGCTGCACATCTCGGCGCTGATCTTGCAGGCCATGCGCATCGCCATTCCGGCGGCGATTGTTGCCGTGTCGGTGGGCACCGCCGTGGTCAATGACCTGCTCAGCTCCATCCCGGAGGTGGTCACCAGCGGCCTGAACATTGCCGGTGGCATGATCGTGGTGGTCGGCTACGCGATGGTGATCAACATGATGCGCGCCGGCTACCTGATGCCCTTCTTCTACCTGGGCTTCGTCACCGCTGCTTTCACCAACTTCAACTTGGTGGCGCTCGGGGTGATCGGCATCGTGATGGCGATCCTCTATATCCAGCTCAGCCCGAAATATAACCGCCCGGCCGGCACCCAAGCTGCCGCGCCTGCCAATAACGATCTCGATAACGAACTTGATTAACAGGGGCAATCCGATGAGTGAGCACCAAAACCCACAAACCACGACGCCCGACCAGAAGAAACTGACCTCCGGCGACGTACGCGACGTGTTCCTGCGCTCCAACCTGTTTCAGGGCTCCTGGAACTTTGAGCGGATGCAGGCGCTGGGCTTCTGCTTCTCCATGGTGCCGGTGATCCGTCGCCTCTACCCGGAGAACTCCGAGGAGCGCAAGCAGGCGATTAAACGTCACCTGGAATTTTTCAACACCCACCCCTACGTGGCCGCGCCGGTGCTGGGCGTCACCATGGCGATGGAGGAGCAGCGTGCCAACGGCGCGCCCATCGACGACGGCGCGATCAACGGCCTGAAGGTGGGCCTGATGGGGCCGCTGGCTGGCGTCGGCGACCCGATCTTCTGGGGCACGGTGCGGCCAGTGTTCGCAGCGCTGGGCGCCGGGCTGGCGATGACCGGCAGCCTGCTCGGGCCAGTGCTGTTCTTTGTACTGTTCAACCTGCTGCGGCTGGTGACGCGCTACTACGGTGTCGCCTATGGCTATCGCAAGGGGGTGAACATCGTCAATGACATGGGCGGCGGCTTCCTGCAAAAGATGACCGAGGGGGCATCAATCCTCGGCCTGTTTGTGATGGGGGCGCTGGTTAACAAGTGGACGCATGTCAACATCCCACTGGAGGTGTCGCGCATCACCGATCAGGCCGGCAACACCACGGTCACCACGGTACAGACTATCCTCGACCAGCTGATGCCGGGGCTGGTGCCGCTGCTGCTTACCTTCGGCTGCATGTGGCTGCTGCGGCATAAGGTCAATGCGCTGTGGATTATCATTGGCTTCTTCGTGATTGGCATCCTCGGCTACGCCGTTGGCCTGTTTGGTTTGTAATCCCCCTGCCGGGAGCCTGGCTCCCGGCCTCTCTGAGGAGCACCCATGACCCTGACGAATGGCCTGCTGCTGTTGGGTATCACCCTGTTGCTGGCCTATGCCCTGTGCCTGGAGTGGTGGTTGCCGCGCCGCCGGGGTAACACCTTGTTGCAGGTTAACTTATTGCGAAAGAACCGGCTGGATAGCGTGATCTTTATCGTGCTGCTCGGTATCGTGATTTACCGCCATTTTTCCGGCCAGGGTGATCCCCTTACCCTCTATTTACTGACCTTCCTGTTAATTGCCACGCTCTATATTTCTTTTGTCCGTCGGCCCAAATTACTGTTTAAACCGCAGGGGTTTTACTACGCCAACTGGTTCATTTCCTATACGCGCATTCGTCATCTTCATTTATCTGAGCAGGGAGTGTTATTCATTCAACTTGAAAATCGTGCGCTGCCAATCCACGTACAACATATAAGCGATCTCGAGAACATAAAAAACATTCTCTATAAAAATCAAAATATTACATAAAAACAAAAATATAGCCAAGGCTATATTCCAATTATAGCTTTGGCTATATCTGCTTTTATTTTCAACACTTCTGCCGTTTTTCCTGCACGCAGGCTAATCATTATTTTATTTTCTATTCCCGCCCGAAGTTGGTGGTTATTTAACCACGGTATATGCGGGGACGTTTACCCATATAGATTTAGTGTTGTCTGGGGCAGAAATAATATGCTAATGTTGCGCCGTCATTGGGGAGTAGCCGGTTTCTGAACACTCTATTTCAGAAACGCCCGCATCAACATACTCGTTTTTTTCTAAAACGTGGTGCGGGCAGCCAGGTAAGGTTGGCGAGACCATAGGCATGTAACTCCGTCAATAGGTTCGGGGGTGGGTTACGTGCGTATGAAGGCACCCGGCCGAGGCTTTTTCCATGAATCTTTCCGCAACGCTCATCCTTGCTTTTGGCATGTCTATGGACGCTTTCGCCGCGTCAATTGGCAAGGGCGCCACTTTGCATCGTCCGCGTTTCCGTGAAGCATTCCGCACCGGGCTGATCTTTGGCGCCATTGAAGCCATCACCCCGCTGATTGGCTGGGGCCTGGGGCTGATGGCCAGCCGCTACATTATGGAGTGGGATCACTGGGTGGCCTTTGGCCTGCTGTTTATCCTCGGTGCCCGTATGGTGATGGAGGGGCTGAAAACCCCGGATGTCGCCGAACCCTGCAAAGATTGCCACAGTTTCTGGGTACTGGCCGCCACCGCCGTTGCCACCAGCCTCGACGCTCTGGCGATTGGCGTCGGCCTGGCCTTCCTGCAAGTCAATATCATCCATACCGCGCTGGCGATTGGCATGGCCACCATGGTGATGGCGACGCTCGGTATGTTGATTGGCCGTTTTATCGGCCCGATGCTCGGCAAACGGGCAGAGATCATTGGCGGGCTGGTGCTGATTGGCATCGGCAGCAACATCCTGTTGCAGCACCTCGGCCTGATGGCCTGATCAGGCGTCCGGTTGCCGCTGGTGCAGCCGGATGACGAAATCCGTTTCACACGTCAGGCCGCTGCTTCCCAACGCCTGACGGGTCTCCTCACTGGCGCGCCAGGCAAAGGGCGTCATCTGCAACAGCTGTAATGCCTCCGGCCCCGTCAGCGTCAGGGTATATCCCAGCGACTGCTGATCGACACGCGTAAACCCTTCCAGCTGCTCATCCTGCTCCACATGCAACTGTACCTGTGAGTAGATGGCCGCCTTCAGCTGCAACAGGTGGCGCGGCCCTGGTGCGACCGTCAGCACATAGCCGCCCGGCTTGACGGTACGCGCCAGCTCCGCCGCATTGCACGGAGCATAGATGCGCACCACGGCGTCCAGCACACTCTCCTCAAATGGCAAACGCTGGCTGGAGGCCACGCAGAAGTTGACCTGCCGGTAGCGTTTGGCGGCATGGCGCACCGCCACCTTGGCAACGTCCAGTCCATACAGCGTAAGGGTGCGCCGCGCGCCCAAGCGGTCTGCCAGCGCCGCAGTGTAGTAGCCCTCGCCACAGCCGATGTCCAGCACCGCCTGCGCTTCGGCTGGCAGTGCCGGATCGAGCAGATCACACACCCGTTGTTGCAGCGGCTGGTAGTGGCCCGCGTCGAGGAAGTCGCGGCGCGCCTGCATCATCTCCGCACTGTCGCCGGGTTGCTTTGAGCGTTTATGCTGCACCGGCAGCAGATTGACATACCCCTCTTTGGCGCGGTCAAACTGGTGGTTATTTTCACAACGCCATTGTTGATGGTTCTGCCGCAGCGGCAGGTGACAGAGGGGACACTGATAAGCCATGAGAGATTCCGTAAGCGCGGCATGTTGCCGCCAGTCAATAAGGCGGCCAGTCTAATCAACCACGCCGGCCCGTGCAACCGATGGGGCTAGCCAAGGCAGTGGCTGGCTAGCTACACTGCCCTTTTCCCCCTGCTGCCCGGATGGCCTATGGAATCGTTCTCTCCCCTGCTTGACGCAATCCCTGCCCTGCGCCACGGCTTCGGCCACAAGCGCGCCCTGATGCCGGAGGTACTGCAACCCTGGCGCGCCACCGCCCCCGAGAAAAAGCAGGTGCATGGCACCCGCATTATCGAGGTGAGCCAGCCACAGCAGCCGTGCGGTGAGGCGGACGGGCTGTTTACCCGCCAGCCGGGCATCCTGCTAACGGTACTGACCGCTGACTGCCTGCCGGTGCTGTTCAGCCGCCGCGACGGCACGGCGATTGGGGTGGCGCACGCGGGCTGGCGCGGGCTGGTCGAGGGGATTCTGGAGCAGATGGCGGCGCACATTGCGCAAGACGATCACCCGTCACAGTGGGTGGCGGCGATTGGCCCGGCGGCCCATGCCTGCTGTTATGAAGTGAGTGAGGAGCTGGTTGAGACGTTCCGTCAACGCTTGCCGACGCTACCGGCAGAGTGGATGACACCACGGCCACGCCACCTTGACCTACCGGGCATCGCCGCCGCCAAGCTGCGGGCGCTAGGCTTTGCGACGGTGGATAATCTGGCACCCTGCACCATCTGCCAGCGCAGCGCGCAGCCAGAGGGGCCGCACTTCGCCTTTACCAGCTACCGCCGCAATAGCCACCGGCGCGCGGCCGATCCGGCTCACCCTGGCATCAAGGGCCGTAACCAGCACTCAGGGCTGGTGATCCTGCCGCCATAACGCGCCCACAAAAAAACCCGCACTTGGCGGGTTTTTTTACAGCTGACGCTGCTTAGATTGCAGTTACGTTAACTGCAGACGGGCCTTTCTGGCCGTCTTGGATTTCGAACTCAACGTTCTGGCCTTCAGCCAGGGTCTTGAAGCCGTTACCCTGGATAGCAGAGAAGTGTACGAACACGTCTTTGCTGCCGTCAGCTGGGGTGATGAAACCGAAACCTTTAGACTCGTTGAACCACTTAACTTGACCTTTGATCTTTGCCATCTTGAGTATTTCCTTTGGATTGTTTAAACCGCCCGTGGGCGTTACATAGACAAACTAGAGTCGTTACTGCTTGAGGCACTAAGATAAAAATCGGCAGAGAAGCGGTATTCAACGTGAACGTCTTTACTCAGAACTTCTTTACTGAAAATGCCACACATATACAGAACTGTACCTCGTTTTACCCAGATGCGTTATCACATACATTGATATTAATGGCAAGCCATTTTTAATCAGCGATGGATATGTCGCACATATTTGAGACGGTTAAACGCGTTGACCATGCCCTTAAGCGAAAATAAGTTGATAGCCACGCTATTTTCTGCTCTGTATTTGACGCCTTCCGCCGGGGTGGTTGATTCCCTTCCCATACGGCTAAGCAATAACAACCCTGCACTAATTATTGATCATTTATCTGCCAACCGTAAGCAGAAAACATCCAAAAATGATAATTATTATGGAAATTGATAGACTTAGAATGGTTTAGCTGCGCCAATTGGGCACTTTTGAGCAAAAATTATTTGACCAAAGGGCTGGGGCAGTCTACCTAACAGGTTGAAATATTAAGCAATTGACTCAATTGGTTACCTACTCCCCCTGACCACCCCATTCTGTTCTCAGCCATCCTCACCGATCATGCAGTGGCAAGGCACCATTTTCGCTACAGCCTGCGCCAGTGCTGGCAGCGGTTCACTGATGCCATCCTTACCCTAACTCTATGACAGCTTGATGAAAAGTGGTTTTTTTTGCCCAAAGGGGCGTGTCTACGGCTGTGGGCGAGGTTATGCGCCGTCATGGCCCTTGAAGCTCCCTAAATTGGTGCAGCCTGCTGCCACGGCATTTTCAGATTTTTACCTACCACTGTTGGACGCATCGTTACCTGCCAAAAATGTGCCAGGCAAATAGTGCTGATGAAAAAACCCTATTATCTTTGACTGAATTGCGTCGCTTAAATGAATATCGCATAACAACCCCCATTATTTTCATAAGGGAAAAATGCAGGCATATATTTATAGGTATAAATTTTGGCTTATTATTTTTCCTGCTTTATCACCGTGCTTATATTAATAAAAAAGGTGCCGGAAAATAGTCATTCATTAAAAAATTTTTTGTATGATGATTGTTTATCAGGCTGTGATCACTTTTTTGCCGCGAGTTGTCGGCCGCCCTGCTCACTTCCACTCAGATGACCCCGAAGGCGTCACAGCACGGGTCAGCCGGCTGATATCCCTACAATTAACGGGACTTTCGAACGATTGCGTGGTTACCTTAAGCCAAATGGGTATAGTTCTCATTAAAGTCAGTGACTTCAACAAATCTATAACATTTCACCAATAATTATCAGCCACATTTAATTTATCTTACGCCGGGCTTCCGGCGTAAATTGCCGATTGATACCCGTTAGCCCGCACCAGTGGTCAGCTCTCTGGCCCGGTTAAATTAATCCGGCCACCGATTTTCAGCGCACTGAACGCCTGCTCGGATATATTCTCCGCCAGAATGGCTTCGCGCAAAATTTCCGGTGGTTCGTCAAGGGATTCATCCGCTAATTCAAATACGCCCCAGTGAATGGGGATGGCGCGGCGGCAATTGAGTTGCCGAAACAACGCCGCCGATTGCTGCGGATCCATATGCTGTGGCCCCATGAACCAACGTGGTGCATAGGCCCCGATCGGCAACGCGGCCAGATCAAAGGGGCCAAAGCGTTCACCTATCTGTTGCAACAGTGGCGTATAGCCGCTGTCGCCAGAGAAGTAGAGGCGTTGGCGGGCAGTATTGATGACCCATCCACACCAGAGCGAGCGGTTGCGATCCCACAGGGTGCGCATACTCCAGTGCTGCGCTGGCACGCAATGGAAGGTCAGCCCCTGCTGTGGCGTTTCGTCCCACCAGTCCAGCTCCTTCACCTGGCGTGCACCCTGTCGCTGGAGCCACCGTTTCATCCCTAAGGGCACGAGAAAGCTCACATCAGGGAAACATTTAAGCAACTTTTTGACCGTTCGCTTGTCAAGATGATCATAGTGATTGTGCGAGAGAAGCACCGTGTCGATGGGCGGCAGTTGCTCGACGGTGACCACCGGCGGCGTCTTGCGCCTTGGCCCATAGAATGAGAGGGGCGAGGCGCGCTCAGACAGCGCCGGGTCGGTGAGGATATAGCGGCCATCCAGCCGGAACAGCAGGCAGGCATGGCCCAGCCACCAGGCGGCGTCTTCGCTGCCGCTGAAGTCGGGGGATTGCCACCAGTCGGCAATGAAGTGGGCATACCCCTTTTTCGGCGGCTTGGGTAGCCCCTGCCGTTTGCGCTCCTCCTGCCACCGCTTGAAGTCACCCTCGGCCCGTGTCTGGGCCTGCTGGGGATTGCGAAAACCTTCAGGGGTGTGGTGGGGCTTGTCAGCCTGATAGTAGGGGTTTTTATATCGCATGGTGCGCTCCTCTGCCCTTTCCCTCGGTGCGGGGCGCTGCACCGGGGAGTGAAGTCCTGAGCTGATCCGGGTGTGCGATCAAGGCACCCACCGGTCAGTTGCCTATGATCAATGGCCCGGTACGCCCTGTGGCGGCTGGTGCCTCACCGGGCCAAGGCCCGTTACCCAACTATGCAGTCAGGAGTGGTTATGAAGCAACAAGAGAGTACCCCCCACCCCGCGGCCAAACGGCGCCCCTCGCCGCTGGCGCGGCTGGGCCGGGCGGCACGCCAAGGCTGGCAGCGAAGCACCCTGCCCGCCAGCGGCCTGAAACTGGTGAAGTGGACAGCCAATGGTCTGGTGATGCTGCTGGTGATGCTGAGCGTGGTGGTGATTGACATCACCGCGACCCTGGCACGCGCGCTCTGTCGGCTGTTTGGCGAACGTGAGATACGCAACGCGGGCCACCACGCGCGCTGAGCGTCTATAAAAAAGCCAGCCCCTTGGGCTGGCTTTGCTGGCTGTTGGCCCTGTCAGGCCGCCATGCCACAGAGCTTGCTAAGATTGCGGGCACCTACCATCACGGTGGCAACATAAGATTGCCGCCGCGTCACGACCTCCACCGCCACACGCGTGCCTTTATAATTGACTAAGTAAGTTGAGGGCCAGCCCTGCCGGCGGGTGCCGTGGGCCTTTTCATGGCTGTCGATGGCGGCATGGGCCACGACCAGATGGGAGAGGGTTTTATCGCCTTTGATAATTCGCTTCATAATGGACTCCGCCTTAGACAAAACTGTCGTCATGAAGAAACATTAATCAGTTAAAAGGTCTGACTTTTTACTCTGCTTTCGCTCACCCTCTTTATATAGCGTATTTTCAGGCCTGTTGCAGCATAGGCATCTGACTTAACAGGAAACACTCCATCGCGGCGCGCAATGGGCAGGTGTGGTAAGCCAGCCATTCGCCACGCTCATTGGTAATGCAGGCAATCCATTGCTGGCCGGGGTTGTCGGTGGGAAAACGCAGGTTGATGCGATAGGTACAGATGATCGGCCAAGCATCGGCCGGATTGTTGCAATAATCCTTGCCCTTCATGCCGCCATAGGGATACCACTTGTCGGGATTTTCGCCCACCAGCTCGGCGATGGTGCGGTTAATGTCGCTATCTTGCTCTTCAGCCCAGTCAATCATAGGGTCCTCCTGATTCAGGTTGACCCAGCTTACGACGGCTTTACGTCACTTTTATGACACGTCAGGGAGGGAGGCGGTTAACGCTCTGGTACAAAGCGGAAGGGGGAGATCTCCTCCTCCGGCGGGGGAGTGCCAGCCTGGCGGTTGGCCAGCTGCATCAATAATTCGGTCTGGCGGCGCTGCTGCTCCGCGATCTCGGTGAGCAGCCGGATCTGCTCGTTGGCCCTGACGCTGGCGCGGTTCACCATAAACCAGATGACCAGCAGCAACAGCGCGCTGACCAGCGAGAGCGCCAGTGACGCCACGCCAGAAGATCCCGATAAAAACTCAAACATTGCCCGTCCTACTTACTCAATGACCAAACCCCTATCCTATACCGGCTGGCCGGTGCCGGACAACGCCCTAGAAGGGGATAAACGAGGTGACCGAGCACATGCCCAAGGTAAAGTTTCCCCCCTGGTCGCAGTAGCTGTTCAGCGCCAGCAGGTAAAGCGCGATACAGGCCGCGCCAATCAGCAATAACGTGCCCAAGGTTTTCAATTTCAAACAGCGCTCCACCCTTTCGTGGTTGAGAGAGGGTCAGGTTACGCCCCCTATCTTAAACCATGCTGTAACTGGCCGGTGATTGCCTGCCCCGGCTTTTCAGAGTGTTACCCTTTCCCTGTGGCCACCGACGCCGTAGAGTCGGGCGGATGGCCGGTTATCGGCCCGTCACAATCAGGAGAACGCATGCGGTTTGGTCTATTTTTCATTGCACTACTCTACGCCCTGTTTCTATTTTCAGGCTATGGCGTGCTGGTGGGCAGCGCGCAGAACGCGGCGGGCCTTGGCCTGCAGTGCCACTACCTGACCGCGCGTGGCGTGGTGAGCGCCCAGTACCTGCACTCTGACAGCGGCATCGTGGGCGTAAGCCAATGCCCGGTGCTGAAAAAGATGGCGGAAGTGGTGGAGTAGAGGGAAAAAACCCCGCAGCGCGGGGTTTGGGTTACTCCGTGGTCGGGGTAAACTTCAGGTCGATCAGCGCAATGGCCTTCTGGACGGCACGCTGGGTCACCAGATCGGCACCGGCGGGATGGCGGCTGAAATCGATGCTCTTCAACTGGTGGGACATTTTTTCGCGCACTTCAGCGGGCGCGATGATCTCAATCACATCCAAAATCTGCTTAATCACCAGTTGGCAGGCGACCAGGTCGGACACCAGCTCCTGATCCTGCGTCAACATCTCTGACATGGGTTACCTCAATCACAATTTTCTATAAAAGCATGGCCGCCAAGCATACCATGCGGCTGCCCTGCCCGCCAAAAGCGGAAAACCCGCCGTGGCGGGTTCTCCTGAACGCAGTTCGATTGGGGGGATTAGTTTGCGAGCGAAACCACCAGCCACGCTACCGAGCACCAAAAAGCAACACAACCGGCCAAAACATAGGACAAACGTGATTGAACCATATAGTGCATAACGACCTCCCAGCGACAACTGTTTTTATGAATATCGCCTCAGCGACTAAGATTAATCTTACACCATCCTCCACCTTTTGCCGCTGATCTGACAGCTAATTGTTCTGATAGGGCGTGGCTATTTTCCGAAATGCCAGTTCTGTCACAAAGCTGGCATCCCGTTGTGCATTCGAGTGGCAGAAGTTGAGAAAAATGTAACCCTGTTGTCCTGTTTTGGGGCATACGCCCGCGACGGCGGCAGCGACTGCCCGGGGCCGGCGGCGGCAACAATGGGCCGGCGGCGCTATGCTTACCCTGTGCGACCCCCTTTTTCCCGCTCGCACGGGAGTGATTAACAAGGAACCCTGAGCCATGTATGCGCTAATCCTGTCAATCTGTTACTTGGGTGGCGGTTGTGACGATCTGGTCATCGATGCGTTCAACACACAGCCACAGTGCCTGCGGGCTATGGAGGAGCAGCGCCTGCGCCACGCTGCCTGTATGCCGGTGGAGGACTTTATCGAAGGGTATGGGCTGCCTGCCCAGGAGCACGCTGAATTTTGATCGCCGGCAGAAATTTGCCCTAAACCACGCCACAGGGGTTGCCTGACGATCTACAGGTGTTAAATTGATGATAATTTAAACAAAGCCGAGGTGAGCATGAAGTTCTCGGAACATGAGATTCAGCCATTATGGGATGAGGTAACACGGATCATTGGCGAAGGGGTGATCCAACTGCGTCGCCAGCAGCAGCCGCTTAGCACGGCCGCGCTGGTGGATCTGCTGGTGGAGCAGCTGCACGCTAGCAGCAATACCCAGCGCCGCATCATGCTGGGCGCGGCCATTAATATGCTCAAGGATAAGAGTAAGGTGAATTAGCCTTGACGCTCGTCACTCATGGCCAGTGCCGAGGTCTTCAGGCACTTTTCCAGCACCACGTAGTCCTGGCCGTCCAGAAACAGGTAGTCATTGACCACCATCCAACGCACCATGGCGTCAAAATCATCCATCAGGGCGCGGGCGTTCGCCTCCTGTGGGTCGATGCGCTCGGCACTCTCCCCGCGGCAGAAGTAGTACTCATAGAGCGGTTCGGTGGCGAAGATGCTGCCGCTCGACTCCTCCTCATTGCTCAGGCGCTGGATCTGCCAGTCGCGCCGCTCCTCGCCCAACTGGCCGGTCGCCAGCGCGCGGTTGAGGGTCAGCAACGGGTTAAGGTCATGGGCTTGCGGCAGTGACGCCAGCAGGGCCTGGCGGATGATGCGGTACAACAGGGTAAAAGTGTTCATGCACGTAAACGCCTCTCTGGCGGCCACGAGGTGGCCTGGACACGCGGGTTATGCCGGGGGTGGCCCTGTGTTGTAGCAGCTGTCGAACGGCCTGACAATAGGCGTCAGTCCGGATCGCGGCGGTCACGTTGGGCGAAGATGAACATTCGCTGCGCCACCTCATCTGCCCCTTTGATCAGGGTAGTCTGTTTGGTGTTGGCCTGATTGACCGCTCGGTTGAACGCAATCTCATGGGCCTGCTCCACCAGCGCGATCACTTTGTCACGGGTAGGCTTGTCGATGGAACCCAACAGGGTGGTGATGATGGCCTGATAGGCATGGGAGGCGTAGGTCAGGCTCTGCTCACGCTGTTCCAGCGCCTCAATGCGGGCCGTTAACTCTTCTAGTGAAGCATGATTTTCCATGGCTGTTCCCTCTGAACGACGCCAGCGCCCGGAAAGACGCCTGCGGGTGGCGCACCCGCAGGCCATGTTGGACGTGACTGTTTAAAGTCTAGCAGAGGAAGCCGGGGGAGGATCTACCGGCGGGCGATGATCCAGACAGCGTGGATGATGCCGGGGATGTAGCCGAGCAGCGTCAACAGGATGTTCAACCAGAAGGCCCCGCCGAAGCCTACCTGCAAAAAGACGCCCAGTGGTGGCAAGATAATGGCGATAATAATTCGGATAAGATCCATGCAGCCTCTCCTTTTTGTTGTCAGCTACCTTAAGCCTAGCCGATTTCGCTGGTTATTCAAGGCTATACAAAATTTTACAAAGCGCTCCTGCTCTGGGGCAGCATAAGCGGCCAGGGGCCGGCCTCACGCATGGCCGGCATCCTGGCGACGATCGATAATGTTCTCCTGGTGGAACGTGACCTCCTGCCCTTGCCGCAGCTCCCAGAGGTCGACCGGGATATCCGTGGTAGGCGAGGCCACCACAATATTGCCAATCAAAGCATCGCCTTCCCGGCGACTCAGCATTACATCCAACAGATAGACGTGCCTCAGGTTTCGTGTCTCCAGCCGCACAATGTCCCCCACAATAACGTTGTGGCTGCCGGCCGGTTCCTGGCGGGTGAACTGCACATCCGTCGTCATGATTTCTCTCCTTTTTTTGTGTCTCCCTTTCAGCGTAGATGATGCTGCCGCACCTTGCCGCCGGATCTTTGTGATGATGGCGTGCGGCAGCGAGCAGTAACGCCCTTAACGATAGAGCGTGGCCTCTGCGACCCACTGGTCTGGTGCCTGCGTGGGTTCAACTTTGGAAACAAAATAGTAGTGTGCGCCCGCGGCATCGGCCTTTTTCTGGATCAGTTCCGCGGCGTTCATCGGATTGCCATAGACCGTGGCTGAGGCCACGCCAACGCGCGTCAGGTTAGCGGTCTGTTCACGGCGGATCTCCTGCGCATGGGCGCCGGGTGAGAGCGCCCCCATTGGCGCACTCTCCATGGTGCTGCAACCGGCCAGGCCGAGGGCGAACAGGGCAGGAATCAGGTGTTTTACATGCGGCATAATGTCACTCCCTTGGATGAAAGATCACCCAGCATACCGCCCTGCCCCAGTACGCCGCCACTGACTTTTTTCCAGCCCCTTGATACCGCAGCCTAAACAAAAGTTAAACGGAACTGTCATAATATTTGGGAGACACCTCATAAAAAACCAACCGCAGTGGCCTGACCACCCATTCCCCATGTAATATACTGTCTACTCTTGGCCCGCTTCCTATTTCTACTGCCTTTCCGCCGGCCCCCGCTTTTCCTTTTTTAACTGGTTATTCATTGACATATCTTGAGGACGCGCATTGTGACAATTAGTTTTCCTGAATTATTGTCAATATTATTATTCGTTATATCGATACTTATCGCTTTCCGAAAAGGGATTAACAACCTCTACTGGTTGATCTCGCTCTTTTTAACTTCCGTGGTATTTATTCTGCTAAATATCATCTGGTATGCCAGTAATTACTTTACCGGTAATGGCATCAATGATTCGGTGCTCTATACCCTGACCAGCAACCTCCAGGGCGCTGGGATGGGCAAATACCTGATGCCCGCCCTGAGCTTGACTGGCGGCCTGCTGCTGGTGATGGCGGCGGTATTGTGGGCGCTGCTGCACGGTCGGCGAATGAAAACCCGGCCCGCCTACAATTTGCTGGCTTTGGGGCTGGTGAGCGCCTCCTTGATCATCACCCCGGCCACCGGCGAGATCTACACCATGATCAAGTCGCGCCACGCCAATAAGGGTGAGGAGTTCTACACCTATTACAAAACGCCGACCACGCTGATTGAGGGCCGCAAACGCAATCTGGTCTATATCTACGCCGAGAGCTTTGAGCGCACCTATTTTGATGAGCAAGAGTTCCCCGGCCTGACCCCGGATTTAACGCCGGTCAAACAGCAGGCGCTGGACTTCAGCGACACCCGCCAACTGCCCGGCACCGAATACACCATCGCCGGCATTGTCGCCTCCCAGTGTGGCATCCCACTGTTTGCCCCCTTTGACGCCAACGCGGCCAATCAGGTGGATGGTTTCTACCCCGGCAAGGTGTGTCTGGGGGATATCCTGAAAGCCTCCGGCTACAGCCTGCACTTCTACCAAGGGGCGGATCTGGCGTTTGCCGGCAAGGGGCAGTTCCTCAATGCCCACGGCTTTGACCATGTCTATGGCCGCAAGGAGCTGCAACCACAGCTGCCCGATCCGGGCTATGTCAATGACTGGGGGCTGTATGACGACAGCCTGCTGGATCTGGCCTACCGCCAGTTTGAGACCCTCTCCCAGCAGGGCCAGCCGTTCGCCCTCTTTACCCTGACGGTGGATACCCATCACCCGGATGGCTATGTGTCTCGCAGCTGCCGCCAGAACAGCTACCGCAGCGGCGGCAAGGAGAACCGATCCCTGAGCGCTATCCTCTGCAATCAGGAGACTGTGACGAAATTCATCCAGCGCATCCAGCAGTCGCCCTACTACAAAGACACGGTGATTGTGCTCTCCTCCGATCATTTGGCGATGAACAACACCGCCTGGAGCCAGCTCACCCGCCATGATCGCCGCGATCTGTTCTTTATCCTGGATGGCAGCGGTGAGCAGCAGGGCCTGAACAGCCAGCCGCGCAGCACGCTGGACAACGGCGCGACAGTGCTGGACTTGCTGGGCGGCGACAACTTCATTGGCCTTGGCCGCAGCAGCCTGAGCAATGCCTCGCTGGCCTCCACGATGGAGGATTTCAGCAGCCGCATCACCTCCTGGATGCCAGCGCTGATTGAGCTATGGGGCGTGCCGAAGCGTATCACGCGCTATAACGTTGATCTCGAGAGCCACAGCTTCTCCTTTGCTGGCAGCACCTTTAAGTACCCGCTGATCCTGAAGGTGGGCAACCAGAAGATTGAGGCGAAGTTTGAGACCTACCTGCTGGCGCCACTCAATGAGCAGCTTGCCCACTTCCGCCCGGATGACCTGTTTGTCTGGGTGGACGCCTGCGACCGCATTGGCAAAGTGTGGCAGGAGGCACCCGCCAGCGGCCTCTGCCTCGCCTCCGGCAAGCTGGGATCACACCCGGACATCGTGCCGATTGACCAGACCGGCTATCAGGGCGTGGTGCGCTTCCCACTGGACAAGCACAGCGACGCCCTCTACCACCAGGCGCTGGCGCGCCTGCCAGAGGCCAGGGAGCCGGGCTGACGCCATAAAAAAACCGCCTGAAGAGGCGGTTTTTTTCATTGTGCCGTGCTGTGGTTACCCCCGTAAGCCGGGAGTTAAGGTGATTGTGTCAGATCGTCCTCATCTTCATCATCCTCATAGTCATCCTCGACCATATCGTCGTCACCGACCACATCGTCATCCCCTATGACATCATCATCCGCCACCTCATCATCTCCCAGCGGGTCGCCGCCACCTGGGATCTCCTCCGGTGTATCACCCGGCACTACTTCATCATCCGGCAATGGTTCAAATTCATCAGGACGTTCAGACATAAGTACCTCCAGCCACCCGATATGGGCTTAAAGAGTATAGGTGAGCATTAATTAACCATTCCTGTCGCACATCACAACTTCAACAAAGGCCCGGCCCCCTGCGCAGGCAAAAAAAAACGGGAGCCGCTTGGCTCCCGTTCAGGCAGGCAATGATGCTTACATGTTGCTGATGATGTCGTCGCCGAACTCGCTGCACTTACGCAGCTTAGCGCCTTCCATCAGGCGTTCGAAGTCATAGGTCACGGTCTTGGCGGCGATCGCGCCTTCCATGCCCTTGACGATCAGGTCTGCCGCTTCGAACCACTGCATGTGGCGCAGCATCATCTCAGCGGAGAGGATTACAGAGCCTGGGTTTACCTTGTCCTGACCAGCGTACTTCGGCGCGGTGCCGTGGGTCGCTTCGAACAGGGCGCACTCGTCACCGATGTTGGCACCCGGCGCGATGCCGATGCCGCCAACCTGGGCTGCCAGGGCGTCAGAGATGTAGTCGCCGTTCAGGTTCATACAGGCGATGACGTCATATTCAGCCGGGCGCAGCAGGATCTGTTGCAGGAAGGCGTCAGCGATCACGTCTTTGATGACGATCTCTTTGCCGCTGTTCGGGTTCTTGATCTTCATCCACGGGCCACCGTCGATCAGCTCGCCGCCGAACTCGTCACGTGCCAACTGGTAGCCCCAGTCCTTGAACGCGCCTTCGGTGAACTTCATGATGTTGCCTTTGTGCACCAGGGTCAAGGAGTCACGGTCGTTGGTGATCGCGTACTCAATCGCCGCGCGCACCAGACGTTTGGTGCCCTCTTCCGAGCACGGCTTGACGCCGATGCCGCACTGCTGTGGGAAGCGGATCTTCTTCACGCCCATCTCGTTTTGCAGGAAGTTGATCACCTTGTCTGCTTCGGCAGAGCCAGCTTTCCACTCGATTCCCGCGTAGATGTCTTCGGAGTTTTCACGGAAAATCACCATGTCGGTGTCTTCCGGGCGTTTGACCGGGCTTGGGGTGCCCTGGTAGTAACGCACCGGACGCAGGCAGATGTAGAGATCCAGCTGTTGGCGCAGGGCGACGTTCAGGGAGCGGATACCGCCACCGACCGGGGTGGTCAGCGGGCCTTTGATGGCGACGCGGTATTCGCGGATCAGGTCGAGGGTCTCTTCCGGCAACCAGACATCGTCGCCGTAAACGTGGGTCGATTTTTCACCGGTGTAAATTTCCATCCAGGAAATTTTACGCTCACCCTTGTAAGCTTTCTCAACCGCTGCATCCACAACCTTGATCATGGCGGGGGTCACGTCAACGCCAATGCCGTCACCTTCGATGAACGGGATGATCGGGTTATGTGGTACAACCAGTTTCCCCTGAGCATCAACCGAAATCTTTTCACCTTCCGCCGGAACAACTACTTTGCTTTCCATTAACCTCTCCTTCAAAGCGCACTTTGTTAATGATTTGTAAGATGCGTGTCAATACTACTTGAATATTTTGCTCGCGCCAATCTGAAAGCGTTATCGGCTATAATGCGCCTATTCAGTTCAACGTCAAAGATTATGAAAAAATTCCCTGTTAAAAATCACCGCGTTAAACGATTCAGCGCCCCGCCCGCCGCGCGTCCGGCAGCGCCTGCTGGCCCACGGCGCATTGTGTTGTTCAATAAACCGTTTGACGTGCTGCCACAATTTACCGATGAGGCGGGCCGCGCCACGCTGAAAGATTTCATTCCGTTGCCCGGTATCTATGCTGCCGGCCGCCTCGATCGCGACAGCGAGGGGCTGATGGTGCTGACCAACGACGGCCAGTTGCAGGCACAGCTCACCCAGCCGGGCAAACGCACCGGCAAAATCTACTATGTGCAGGTGGAGGGCGAGCCGGATGAGGCGGCGCTGGCGGCGCTGCGCCACGGCGTTACGCTGAAGGATGGCCCGACCCTGCCGGCTGGCGTGGAGCGGGTAGAAGAACCCGCGTGGCTCTGGCCGCGTAATCCCCCGATCCGCGAGCGCAAGGCCATCCCTACCGCCTGGCTGAAGATCACCCTGTATGAGGGGCGCAACCGTCAGGTGCGAAGGATGACCGCCCACATCGGCTTCCCGACCCTGCGCCTGATCCGTTATGCGCTGGGCGATGCCACCCTCGGCGATCTGGCGCCGGGCGAGTGGCGCGAAGTGCCGCGCCTATAGTGGCAAAGCGGCCGCCACGCATCCTGCGTCGGTCGCTTCCTCTACGCCCGCTATTCGCCGGTGGGAAGCGTGCGTCGGGCCGGGTTCCTGAACGCCGCTTTCATATCCCACAGACGCTCATGCTTGCCGATGGCCGAAGCGAACAGCGTCCCGCCCACGATCGAGAACAGCCCCAGCACACCCCAGGCCAGCGTCATCTCCGTGCCGCCGCCGAGGTGTTAGCCAGCCACCAGCAGGCCGCCAAACTGGCCGATAACGTTGCTGCACGCCCCGACAAACGCCACCGCTGGCACGGCCTTGCGGGTGGGCAGGATCTCGGTAAGCCGCACATAAACCAGTGGCACCAGCATCTTCATTGTCAGGCCCACGAACATAAACAGCGCAATCTGGAGCCAGTAGAGGGACTGCGGCACGAACGCAGCGGCCGAGAGCGCCACGCCACAGAGCACAGTAGGGATGGCCGCATGCAGCCGCCGCTCCTGGTTGAACCGGTCAGAGCGGCGCGTGATATACCAGATGCCCACCATCGTCATCAGGAACGGCAGGCCACTGATAAACCCCACCATAAATTCGCTCAACGTGCCATAGCCCTTGAGCGCCGTCGGCAGCCACAGAGTAAAGCCATAAGCCAGCATACTGTGCAGCGAGTAGCCAGCCAGCATCAGCCACAGCACCGGTATGCGCAAAATCGTCCACCACGGGTCGGATTTTTGCTCAGCGTGGCGCGCCTGCTCGGCCGCCAGCTCCGCCTCAATCACCTCCCGGTCTGACTGGCTGAGCCAGCGGGCGGCCTGAATATTTTTCGGCACCAGATAAAATCAGATGGCGCAGAACAGCCAGGCGGCCTCCACCGGCGTCAGTTTCAATTCGGCGACAATATGGGGGAGCGCCATGCCAATGTTGACGCGCTCAAAGAAAGAGAGGGTGTACATGATAAAAACGGCGGGCAGGATAATGGTCCACCGCTTGTTACCGACCCAGACTGTGTTCACGCGGGGAAGGGACACTCATGGTAACGTCCTCGTCATCGGGCTTTTGTAGGGTAAGGGGTGAGGTTTACTGCGCCTTGATGAATCGGCTTTTCGCTGTTTTTTTAGGGGTGATGTCCCCTCCCAAGGCTGGGAGAGGATAAGGCGCGGCCTACTCCGCCAGCGCGTGCATCTCTTTGATCAGGGAGGCTTTGCCCTCAAAACCGATGCCCGGTAGCTCCGGCATGGTGATGTATCCTGCCTCAACGGTGACGGAGTCCGGGAAGCCGCCATAGGGCTGGAACAGATCCGGGTAGCTCTCGTTGCCACCCAGCCCAAGGCCCGCGGCAATGTTCAATGACATCTGGTGGCCGCCGTGTGGGATGCAGCGGGAGGGCGACCAGCCAAACTGCTCCAGCACTTCCAGCGTGCGCAGGTATTCGACCAGCCCATAGGAGAGCGCGCAGTCAAATTGCAGGTAGTCGCGATCGGGGCGCAGGCCGCCGTAGCGCAGCAGGTTGCGGGCGTCCTGATGGGAGAAGAGGTTCTCGCCAGTGGCTATCGGCCCGGGGTAGAACGCTGGCAGCGCTGCCTGTAGGGCGTAGTCCAGCGGGTCGCCCGCCTCCTCATACCAGAACAGGGGGTACTCCCGCAGCATTTTTGCATAGGCGATGGCGGTTTCCAGATCGAAACGGCCGTTGGCGTCCACCGCCAGCCGCCCTTCACTGCCAATCTCCTCCAGCACGGCCTCAATGCGACGTCGATCCTCCTCAAGCGGGGCGCCACCGATCTTCATTTTCACCACGGTATAGCCACGGTTGAGGTAGCCACGCATCTCCTGGCGCAGCGCACCCAGATCCTTGCCGGGGTAGTAGTAACCGCCCGCCGCGTAGACAAACACGCGCGGGTTGGCCTCGACGCCCTTCATCTGCGCCAGCAAACGGAACAGCGGCAGGTTGGCAATCTTGGCGGTGGCATCCCAGATGGCCATGTCCAGCGTGCCGACGGCCACCGAGCGCTCGCCGTGCCCACCCGGTTTCTCGTTGCTCATCATGGCATCCCAGATGGCGTGCGGGTCGAGGTTATCGCCGCGCGCGTTCAGCACACTCTCCGGCGGTGCCTGCAAGATACGGTCACGGAAGCGCTCGCGGATCAGCCCGCCCTGCCCGTAGCGGCCATTGGAGTTGAAGCCATACCCCACCACGCGGCGTCCCGCCACCTCGACATCCGTGACCACGGCGACCAGACTGGCGGTCATTTTGCTGAAATCGATATAGGCATTGCGGATGGGGGACGCGATGGGTTGGGTGATCTCTACAACATCAAGGATACGCATGTTCTCTCCCTCAAGGGTCAGTTATCATTTGGCGATGCCAATTTATTGGCAGGCGGGATCACTCAGGATGGCAAAGTGGGTGATGCGTGCCGGCTATTTCGCCATCTTATGGGCTGGCACTGGGCTTATCTAATGCAAATCAGGAAGTCTGTTATGCAAAACCGGCATCACTTGGAACTCACGTGGCTTGAAGACTGTCTCGCGCTGGCGGAATCCCTGAATTTTTCGCGCGCGGCGGCTGCACGATATGTGACCCAGCCGGCATTTAGCCGGCGCATCCAGTCGCTGGAGGAGTGGCTGGGTACGCCGCTGTTTGAGCGTAACCGGCGCGGCGTGGCCCTGACGCGGGCGGGCGAGGTGTTTATACAGCAGGTGCCGGGGATTATCCGGGCGCTCTACACGCTGCGCAGCGAGGCAAATGAGGCGGCGGGCGACACCCGGCCAGACGTGATCTTTTCAGCGACCCACTCACTCTCCTTCTCCTTCTTTCCGCAACTTATGCGTGAGAATGAGAAAATCGCCCGTTTTGGCTCTTTCCGTCTGTTGTCAGACTCCCTGAGCGCCTGCGAGCGAATGATGGCGAAGGGCGACGCGCAGTTCCTGCTCTGCTACTCCCACCCGCACATGCATATCCATCTGGAGCAGCAGAAGTACCTGAGCGTGCGCCTTGGCCGGGAGCGGCTGATCCCCTACGCCCAGTGCCTGCCGGAGAGCGGGCGGCCGCGCTGGCGCGTCACCGACGGCCAGCCCTTCCCCTACCTCTCTTTCTCTGCGGAGTCCGGGCTGGGGCGGATCATTGCTGCCACCTCGGCGATCAACCGTGCCAAGCGCGGCATGGAGGCGGTGTTTACCGCCGATTTGGCCGCGACGCTGCTGGCGATGGTCAAGGCTGGCGAGGGGGTGGCCTGGCTGCCGGAGACGCTGGCCGCACCCGATGTTCAGGCAGGGAACATCGCGGCGGCAGCGTCCGCAGAGAGCGGCCTGTGGGTGCCGATTGACATCCGTCTGTTTCGGCCAGCCGCCAGCATGTCGCGCGCGGTGGAGGCACTGTGGGCGATCTTTGTCGAGGGGCAGTGCTGACACGCCTGTCGGCGGCACCCCAGCGCTTTTGGTATAGTGTTAGCGGGTGGGCACTATTTGCCCTGCCCCAACCCGCTCGCTGCCAACGGAGAAATTCATGTTCAAACCCCATGTCACCGTCGCCTGCGTGGTCCATGCGCAGGGAAAGTTTTTGATCGTCGAGGAGACCGTGCGCGGCAAGGCGCTGTGGAACCAACCGGCCGGCCATCTGGAGGCCAATGAGACGCTGGTACAGGCGGCCGAGCGCGAGCTGTATGAGGAGACCGGCGTCGAGGCGCGGGTAGAGCACTTCCTGCGCCTGCACCAGTGGATTGCGCCGGACAACACCCCCTTCCTGCGCTTCGCTTTTACGCTCACCTTGCCGGAGCCGGTGGCGACCGCGCCACAGGATCGCGACATCGACCGCTGCCTGTGGCTGACAGCCGACGAGATCCTCCGCGCGCCCAACCTGCGCTCACCGCTGGTGGCCGAGACGCTGCGTTGCTGGCAGCAGCCGGAGCGCTATCCGCTGTCGCTGCTGGCGGCCTTCCACTGGCCCTTTCCCCATTAGACAATTTGCATGATTGTTGCATTCGGCGGTGCAGCAGGGCCGCCAACGTGTTAAAATCCGGCGCTCGTTTTTAACTGGCAGTGGCCGGCCGCCCCGCCCACTGCCGCGCGACGTGCGCCACTGCGCGCGCCGCCCAGTAATCCAGGCTCGTGAGATCCCCATGTCAGAGAACAGTCAGAAAAAAGTAATCGTCGGCATGTCCGGCGGCGTCGATTCCTCGGTTTCCGCTTACCTGTTGCAGCAACAGGGCTACCAGGTGGCCGGGCTGTTTATGAAGAACTGGGAGGAGGATGACGGCGAGGAGTACTGCACCGCCGCCACCGATCTGGCGGATGCGCAGGCAGTGTGTGACAAGCTCGGCATCGAGCTGCACACCGTCAACTTCGCCGCCGAGTACTGGGACAACGTCTTTGAGCTGTTCCTGGAAGAGTACAAGGCGGGCCGCACCCCCAACCCGGACATCCTCTGCAACAAAGAGATCAAGTTCAAGGCGTTCCTTGAGTTCGCCGCGGAAGATCTTGGCGCGGACTACATCGCCACCGGCCACTATGTGCGCCGTCAGGACGTGGACGGCGTCAGCCGCCTGCTGCGTGGCGTGGATAACAACAAAGACCAGAGCTACTTCCTCTACACCCTGAGCCACGAGCAGATCGCCCAGAGCCTGTTCCCGGTCGGCGAGTTGGAGAAGCCGGAGGTGCGCCGCATCGCCGAGCAACTTGACCTGATCACCGCCAAGAAGAAGGACTCCACCGGCATCTGCTTCATTGGCGAGCGCAAGTTCCGTGACTTCCTTGGCCGCTACCTGCCGGCACAGCCGGGGCGCATCGTCAGCGTTGACGGCGTGGAGATGGGCCAGCATCAGGGGCTGATGTACCACACCCTCGGCCAGCGCAAGGGGCTGGGCATCGGCGGCATCAAGGACGGCGGCGAAGATCCGTGGTACGTGGTGGACAAGGATGTGGAGAACAACGTGCTGGTGGTGGCGCAGGGCCATGAGCACCCGCGCCTGATGTCCACCGGCCTGATCGCCCAGCAGCTGCACTGGGTTGACCGCCAGCCGCTGAGCGCCCCGCTGCGCTGCACGGTGAAAACCCGCTACCGCCAGCAGGATATCCCCTGTCTGGTGACGCCGCTGGACGAGGGGCGCATTGAGGTGCGCTTCGATGAGCCGGTGGCGGCGGTCACGCCCGGCCAGTCGGCGGTCTTCTACCTGGATGAGGTCTGCCTTGGCGGCGGCATCATCGAACAACGCATACAGGGGTAAACGTGGCGAAAAATTACCGTGACATTACGCTGGCGCTGGCAGGGATCTGTCAGGCCGCCCGGCTGGCACAGCAGCTGGCCCACGAGGGCCAATGCAACCGCGACGCGCTGGCGGTCTCGCTGAAGAGCATTTTGGAGACCAACCCGGCATCCACGCTGGCGGTGTTCGGTAATGATGAGAGCAACCTGATGCTCGGCCTGGAGACCCTGCTGGGCGTGCTGAATGCCCAACGCCAGGGGCCGGGCGCCGAACTGACCCGCTACACCCTCAGCCTGATGGTGCTGGAGCGCAAGCTCAGTGCCAACAAGGGCGCGCTGGAGAGCCTCTCCACCCGCATCAACCAGCTGGAGCGCCAGCTGGTTCACTTCGATCTTGAATCTGACACCCTGATGAGCGCGATGGCCAGCATCTATGTGGATGTGGTCAGCCCGCTCGGCCCACGCATTCAGGTCACTGGCTCCCCCGCCGTGCTGCAAAATCCGCAAACCCAGGCCCGCGTGCGCGCGGCGCTGCTGGCCGGCATCCGTGCCGCGGTACTGTGGCACCAAGTGGGCGGCGGTCGCCTGCAACTGATGTTTTCGCGTAACCGCCTGTTTGAACAGGCCAAGAAAATCCTAGCTCAATGTTAACCAATACCCAGGAGTTGCTCCCGATGGAATTATCCTCACTGACCGCCGTTTCCCCCGTTGATGGACGTTACGGTGATAAAGTCAGCGCGTTGCGCGCCATTTTCAGCGAATTCGGCCTGCTGAAATTCCGCGTGCAGGTTGAAGTACGGTGGCTGCAAAAACTGGCCTCCTGTGCAGGCATTGTTGAAGTTCCTGCATTTGACGCCGACGCAAACGCTTACCTTGACCAGATCGTGGCCAATTTCAACGAGCAGGATGCGCAACGGATCAAGGATATCGAGAAGACCACCAACCACGACGTGAAGGCGGTGGAGTACTTCCTGAAAGAGAAAGTGGCGGCGGTGCCTGCGCTGCACGCGGTCTCCGAGTTCATCCACTTCGCCTGCACCTCCGAGGACATCAACAACCTCTCCCATGCGCTGATGCTGCACACCGCGCGTGAAGAGGTGGTGCTGCCTTTCTGGCGAAAAATCATTGACGCGCTGAAGGCACAGGCCCTGCAATACCGCGACATCCCGCTGCTGTCACGCACCCACGGCCAGCCAGCCACGCCGTCCACCATCGGCAAAGAGTTCGCCAACGTCGCCTACCGCATGGAGCGCCAGTACCGCCAGCTGGCCCAGGTGGAGATCCTCGGCAAAATCAACGGCGCGGTCGGCAACTACAACGCCCACCTGGCGGCCTACCCGGACGTTGACTGGCACCAGTTCAGCGAGGAGTTCGTGACCTCCCTTGGCATCCAGTGGAACCCCTACACCACTCAGATCGAGCCGCATGACTACATTGCGGAGCTGTTCGACTGCATCGCGCGCTTCAACACCATCCTGATCGACTTTGACCGCGACATCTGGGGTTACATTGCCCTCAACCATTTCAAGCAGAAGACCATTGCCGGTGAGATTGGCTCCTCCACCATGCCGCACAAGGTCAACCCGATTGACTTCGAAAACTCCGAGGGCAACCTGGGTCTGGCGAACGCGGTGCTGGGCCACCTGGCCAGCAAACTGCCAGTCTCCCGCTGGCAGCGCGACCTGACCGACTCCACCGTGCTGCGCAACCTCGGCGTGGGCGTGGGCTACGCGCTGATCGCCTATCAGGCGACCCTGAAGGGCATCAGCAAGCTGGAAGTGAACGAAGCCAACCTGGCCCATGAGCTGGACCACAACTGGGAAGTGCTGGCTGAGCCGATCCAGACCGTGATGCGCCGTTACGGCATTGAAAAGCCGTATGAGAAGCTGAAAGAGCTGACGCGCGGCAAGCGCGTGGACGCCGCCGGAATGCAGGCCTTCATCGACGGCCTCGCCCTGCCGGAAGAGGAGAAGACCCGCCTGAAGGCGATGACGCCGGGCAACTACATCGGCCACGCCACCCAGCTGGTCGACAATCTGAAGTAATCCCCCCACGGGCGGCGCTCTGCCGCCCGTTTTTTCCCTTCTGCCCCCTTTATTTTTCGTTTAGCCTGTCTGGGTGCTGGTTGACCCGCCGTTTACGTTTCTCAGTGATAATGGGTGACCTTTCGCGCGCTGTCCGGCGCGGCCAACTTTGCGGGTGCGCCCGCCCGAGGAGAGATTGATGCGAGTATTGGTAGTGGAGGATAACGCCCTGCTACGTCACCACCTGACGGTGCAGATGCGTGAACTGGGCCACCAGGTGGATGCCGCGGAGGATGCCAAAGAGGCGGACTACTTTTTGCACGAACATGCGCCGGATATCGCCATTGTCGATCTCGGCCTGCCGGGCGAGGATGGCCTAAGCCTGATCCAGCGCTGGCGCGGCCATCAGGCCAAGCTGCCAATTTTGGTGCTGACCGCCCGTGAGAGTTGGCAGGACAAGGTGGCCGTGCTGGAGGCGGGCGCGGATGACTATGTCACCAAGCCGTTCCACCTGGAGGAGGTAATTGCCCGGATGCAGGCACTGATGCGCCGCAACAGCGGGCTGGCCTCGCAGATCATCAGCCTGCCGCCGTTCCAGATTGATCTCTCGCGGCGCGAATTGAGCATTCAGGGGCAGCCGGTGCGCCTGACCGCCTTTGAGTACACCATCATTGAGACGCTGATCCGCAATGCTGGCAAGGTGGTGAGCAAGGAGACGCTGATGTTGCAGCTCTACCCGGATGCCGAACTGCGTGAGAGCCACACCATCGACGTGCTGATGGGCCGTTTGCGCAAAAAGATGCAGGCTGGCTACCCACAGGATGTGATCACCACCGTGCGCGGCCAGGGCTATCGCTTTGATGCCGTCTGACGCCCGCTGACCGAGGCCGCCACCGATGACCCGTAAAGCGCCCTTCTCGCTGCGCTCCCGCTTTTTGCTGGCGACGGCGGGCGTCGTGCTGGCGCTCTCCCTCTCCTACGGATTGGTGGCAGTGGTGGGTTACACCGTCAGCTTCGACAAAACCGCCTACCAGCTGCTGCGCGGCGAGAGCAATCTATTCTTCAGCCTGGCGCAGTGGCGCAACCGGCAACTGACCATCGCGGTGCCGCCCGATCTGGAGCTGAACTTCCCGACGCTGGTGTTCATCTATGACGATCAGGGTACGCTGCTGTGGCGACAGCGGGCAGTGCCGGAGATGGAGGCGCGCATCCAGCCCAACTGGCTGCGCAAGGGCGGCTTCTATGAACTGGATGCCAACCCGCACTTGAGCAGCGCAGTGGTCGGCAACAACCCGCGCGCCCAGCACCAGCTGCGCGGCTATGACAATAACGATGATCAGTCCCTGACCCACTCGGTGGTGGTCAACCGCTACGCCGCCACCGCCCGCCTGCCGCCGCTGACTATCGTGGTGGTAGACACCATCCCGCAGGAGTTGCAGCGTACCGATCTGGTCTGGCAGTGGTTCAGCTACGTGCTGGCGGCCAACCTGCTGCTGGTGCTGCCGCTGCTGTGGCTGGCGGCGCACTGGAGCCTGCGGCCGATCAAGGCGCTGGCGCGCCAGATTGGCGAGCTGGAGAAGCGCGAGCGCGACATGCTGGATGAGAACCCGCCGCGCGAGTTGCGCAGTCTGGTGCGCAACCTCAACCTGCTGCTAAGCAATGAGCGCGGTCGCTACACCCGCTACCGCACCACCCTCGCTGACCTCACCCACAGCCTGAAGACCCCGCTGGCGGTGCTGCAATCGACCCTGCGATCGCTGCGCGGCGGCCAGCAACTGACCATCGATCAGGCGGAGCCGGTGATGCTGGAGCAGATCAGCCGCATCTCGCAGCAGATTGGCTACTACCTGCACCGTGCCAGCGTCAGCTCCGAGAAAAACGTGCTGACGCGCGAGATCCACTCGGCGTCGGCGCTGCTCGACAGCCTCTGTTCGGCGCTGAACAAGGTCTACCAGCGCAAAGGGGTGGTGCTGACGCTCGACCTGCCGCCGGAATTGGCCTTTGTCGGCGAGAAGAATGACTTTATGGAGGTGATGGGAAATATCCTCGACAACGCCTGCAAGTATTCGCTGGAGTTTGTTGAGGTGAGCGCCATCCCGGCGGAGCACGCGCTGGTGCTGGTGGTGGACGATGACGGCCCCGGCATCCCGGCCAGCAAGCGCGACCTGATTTTCCAGCGCGGCCAGCGTGCCGACACCCTGCGGCCCGGCCAGGGCATCGGTTTGGCGGTGGCCAGCGAGATCATTGCCCAGTATCAAGGTGACATCCAGATTGATGACAGCCCGCTCGGCGGCACGCGGATGCGCATCACCTTTGGCCGCCAGACCGGCAGCGACGCCTGAGGCACGGGAATTTCTCGCCGCGAGTGCCCCCGCAGCGGCCGCCATCCGTTATACTCGCTGCTAGTCTTCACCCATCATTGGAACACACAATGGATTATCAACTCGATCTCGACTGGCATGACTTCCTGCAACGCTACTGGCAGAAACGCCCGGTCATCCTGAAGCGCGGCTTCAAAAACTTTATCGATCCCCTCTCCCCGGATGAACTGGCCGGTTTGGCGATGGAGAACGAGGTGGACAGCCGGCTGGTCAGCCATGAGGAGGGGCGCTGGCAGGTGAGCCACGGCCCATTCGAGAGCTACGACCATCTGGGTGAGACGAACTGGTCGCTGCTGGTGCAGGCGGTCGATCACTGGCACGAGCCTTCCGCGGCGCTGATGCGCCCGTTCCGCCACATCCCGGACTGGCGGATGGATGACCTGATGATCTCCTTCTCGGTGCCGGGTGGCGGCGTTGGCCCGCACCTCGACCAGTATGACGTGTTCATTATCCAAGGCACCGGCCGCCGCCGCTGGCGTGTCGGCGAAAAGGTGCCGATGAAACAGCACTGCCCGCACCCGGATCTGCTGCAGGTTGAGCCGTTCGACGCCATCATTGATGAGGAGATGGAGCCGGGCGACATCCTCTACATCCCGCCGGGCTTCCCGCATGAGGGCTACTCGCTGGAGAACGCCCTCAACTACTCCGTCGGCTTCCGCGCGCCGAGCGGCCGCGAGCTGGTCAGCGGTTTCGCGGACTATGTGCTGTCGCGCGAGCTGGGCAGCAAGCGCTACAGCGACCCGGATCTGCCAGCGCGTGAGCAACATGCCGACATCCTGCCACAGGAGCTGGATGGCCTGCGCGGCATGATGCTGGAGCTGCTGCAACAGCCGGAGCACTTTGAGGGATGGTTTGGCGAGTTTATCTCCCAGTCGCGCCATGAGCTGGATCTGGCACCGCCAGAGCCGCCCTATCAGGCCGGTGAGATCTATGAGCTGTTGCAGGGCGGGGAGACGCTGCAACGCGTCGGTGGGCTGCGGGTACTGCGGATTGGTGAGCGCTGCTTCGTCAACGGCGAGCGCATCGAAACTGACCATCATGAGGCCGCCAACGCGCTCTGCCAGCACCACACGCTGGACGCCTCGTACTTCGGCGACGCGCTGGACGATCCCTCCTTCCTGGCGCTGCTGGCCGCGCTGGTCAACAGCGGTTACTGGTACTTCCAGGATTGATGCCGTAGGCCGGGCTTTCGCCCGGCCTTCTGTTACTCCGCTTTGGCGCGCTGCGCCGTCAGCTCCGCAATGCGGGCAATCACCGCCACCGTCTTCTCCATCCCCTCCAACGTGGCGAACTCATGCTTACCGTGGTAGTTGTAGCCGCCGGTGAAGATGTTCGGGCAAGGCAGGCCCATGAAGGAGAGCTGCGCCCCGTCGGTGCCGCCCCGGATTGGCTTGATCTCCGGCTCGATGTCGCAGCGGCGCATCGCCTCGGCGGCGATCTCGACAATGTGCGGGTGCGCCGCCACCTGGTCATGCATGTTGTAATAGCTGTCCTCCAGCGTCACCTCAATGTAGCACTCCGGCGGCAACCCCTTGCCCACCTGCTCCGCCACTGCCACCAGCTGCTGTTTGCGCGCCTCAAATTTCGCCCGGTCAAAATCGCGGATGATGTAGTGCATCTCGGCGCGATCGACGCTGCCCTTCATGCTGTTGAGGTGGAAAAAGCCCTCGTAGCCGTCCGTGCGCTCCGGCACCTCCTCCGCGGGCAGCGCCTGCTGGAAGCGGGTCGCCAGCGTCAGGGCGTTGACCATCACCCCCTTGGCGCTGCCGGGATGGACATTGTTGCCGACAATCTTGACGGTGGCGGAGGCGGCGTTGAAGTTCTCATACTGCAACTCGCCGATGCCGCTGCCGTCAATGGTGTAGGCCCACTCCGCGCCGAATGCTGGCACATCGAAGTAGTGCGGCCCCTTGCCCACCTCCTCGTCCGGGGTGAAGGCGACGCGGATTTTGCCGTGCGGGATATCCTGCTGGATCAGCTGCGCCAGCGCGGTCATGATCTCGGCAATGCCCGCCTTGTCATCGGCACCGAGCAGCGTCTTGCCATCGGTGGTGATCAGCGTGTGCCCCTGCAACTGGTGCAGTACCGGGAACATCACCGGCGACAGCACCTCCTCGCCGCTGCCGAGCGCCACGTCGCCGCCACGGTAGTTCTCCACCACCTGCGGGTTGACGTTTTTCGCGGTGAAGTCCGGCGAGGTGTCGAGGTGGGAGATAAAGCCAATCACCGGCACCGGCCACGCCACGTTGGCCGGCAGCGTCGCCATGACGCAGCCATGCTCGCTGAGGGTGATGTCTGTCAGCCCGAGCGTCGCCAGCTCCTCCTGGAGCACGCGCGCCAGGCGCCACTGGCCCTCGCTGCTCGGCACCAGCCGGACATTGGGCTTGGACTGGCTGTCAATCGAGACATAGTGCAGAAAACGGTCGAGTAATTTATCCATAGCGTTGTCCTCCGGGAAATGCTGGCCATTATGCGCAGCATAAATGGGTCTGATCTTGCGTCAGGTCACTTTTCATCTTGGTTAACCTTAGCGTTTATTTGCCTTAAAAACAGCGGCCAGCGAAATTTGCTGGCTTTTTCTGCCCTTAGGACGTGCAACCGTTGGTCATCGCGCTATATTCACGTAGAATTCCCCACCTCCGAGATCAGACTCACTGAATGAGACGATAGCTTGCTGCACGTTGCCCACCGGGCAACCTGAGCGATGAAAAGAGTGCCCCGATAAATGACTGAAAACCTGGCCCCGACCCCGCTGGTAACCCTGAGCGGATTGAGTAAAGCTTTTGACGGCAAAACGATAATCCGCGATCTCAACCTCACCATCAATCATGGTGAATTCCTGACCCTGCTCGGCCCCTCCGGCTGCGGCAAAACCACTGTGCTACGGCTGATTGCCGGACTGGAAGAGACCGACACCGGCCGCATCATGCTGGATGGGCAGGAGATTACCGCCGTGCCGGCGGAGCAGCGCAACGTCAATACCGTGTTCCAGAGCTATGCGCTCTTTCCGCACATGAGCGTGTTTGAGAATGTGGCGTTCGGCCTGCGGATGCAGAAGACTGCGGCGGCGGAGATCACGGCGCGCGTCACCGAGGCGCTGCGCATGGTGCAGCTGGATGAGTTCGCCCAGCGCCGCCCGCACCAGCTCTCCGGCGGCCAGCAGCAGCGAGTGGCGATCGCCCGCGCCGTGGTCAACCGCCCGCGCGTGCTGCTGCTGGATGAGTCGCTCTCTGCCCTCGACTACAAGCTGCGCAAGCAGATGCAGAATGAGCTGAAGGCGCTGCAACGCAAGCTCGGCATCACCTTCGTGTTCGTGACCCACGATCAGGAGGAGGCGCTGACCATGTCCGATCGCATCGTGGTGATGCGCGACGGCCGCATCGAACAGGATGGCACCCCGCGCCAGATCTACGAGGAGCCAGAGAACCTGTTCGTCGCCAGCTTTATCGGAGAGATCAACATCTTTGAGGCGGAGGTTCTCCATCGGCTGGATGGCGACCGGGTGCGCGCCCGCATTGAGGGGCGCGAGTGTGACATCACCGTCAACCGCCTGGCAGTGACGCCGGGGCAGAAGCTGAACGTCCTGCTGCGCCCGGAGGATCTGCGTGTCGAGGAGATCAGCGACGCCGATGAGGCCGAGGGCTTTATCGGCCACGTGCGCGAGCGCAACTACAAGGGCATGACGCTGGAGTCCACGGTGGAGCTGGCGAGCGGCAAGCTGGTGATGGTCAGCGAATTCTTCAACGAAGATGACCCGGATGTGGACCACTCCCTCGATCAGCGCGTGGCGGTGACCTGGGTGGAGAGCTGGGAGGTGGTACTGGCCGATGAATAGCGCACGCAAGCACTTCCAGCGGGGGGTGATCACCCTGGTGGTGGCGTGGCTGACGCTGTTTGTCTTCCTGCCCAACCTGATGATCATCGGCACCAGCTTCCTGACCCGCGACAATGAGAGTCTGGTCAGTCTGGTCTTTACCCTCGACAACTACCGCCGGCTGCTCGATCCGCTCTATGCCGATGTGCTGCTGCACTCGATCAATATGGCGCTGATCGCCACGCTCTGCTGCCTGCTGATTGGCTACCCGTTCGCCTTCATTTTGGCGCGGATGCCGAAAAAGGTGCGGCCGCTGCTCTTGTTCCTGCTGATTGTGCCCTTCTGGACCAACTCGCTGATCCGCGTCTACGGCCTGAAGATCTTCCTCAGCACCCGTGGCTACCTGAATGAGTGGCTGATGGCGCTCGGCCTGATCGACACCCCGCTGCGCATTATGTACACGCCGCAGGCGGTGATTCTGGGGCTGGTCTACATCCTGCTGCCCTTTATGGTGATGCCGCTCTACGCCAGCATCGAGAAGCTGGACAAGGGCTACCTGGAGGCGGCACGCGACTTGGGCGCGAACCGGGTGCAGGCTTTCGTGCGCATCATCCTGCCGCTCACCATGCCCGGCATCATCGCCGGCTGTCTGCTGGTGATGCTGCCAGCGATGGGGCTGTTCTACATCGCTGACCTGATGGGCGGGGCGAAAAACCTGCTGATCGGCAACGTCATCAAGAGCCAGTTCCTCAATATCCGTGACTGGCCGTTTGGCGCGGCCACCAGCATCTGCCTGACGCTGCTAATGGGGCTGCTGTTGCTGGTCTACTACAAGGTCGCCAAGGCGCTGAACAAGAAAGGGGAGCTGGAATGATTGGACGCTGGCTGCGTGGCGGCTTTATGACGCTGGTCTACGCCTACTTCTATATCCCCATCATTATCCTGATTGTGAACTCCTTCAACCGCTCACGCTTCGGCTTTGACTGGCAGGGCTTCACCACCCAGTGGTATGACACGCTGTTCAACAACGACAGCCTGATTCAGGCGGCGCGCCACTCGGTGACCATGGGGGTGCTCTCCGCCACCTTCGCCACCCTGATTGGCACCCTGACCGCCGTGGCGCTCTACCGCTATCGCTTCCGTGGCAAGCCGTTCGTCAGCGGGATGCTGTTCGTGGTGATGATGTCGCCGGACATCGTGATGGCCATCTCCCTGCTGGTGCTGTTTATGCTGGTGGGCATCTCGCTCGGCTTCTGGTCGCTGCTCTTTTCGCACATCACCTTCTGCCTGCCCTTTGTGGTGGTGACGGTCTACTCGCGCCTGAAGGGCTTTGACGTGCGGATGCTTGAGGCGGCGCGCGACCTGGGTGCCGGTGAGCTGACCATCCTGCGCAAAATCATCCTGCCGCTGGCGATGCCAGCGGTGGCGGCCGGCTGGCTGCTGAGTTTCACCCTCTCGATGGATGATGTGGTGGTCTCCTCCTTTGTCACCGGGCCGGGCTATGAGATTTTGCCGCTGAAGATCTACTCAATGGTGAAGGTCGGGGTGTCGCCGGAGGTGAATGCGCTGGCAACGCTGCTGCTGGGGCTGTCACTGGTGCTGGTATTTGCCAGCCAGTGGCTGCTGCGCGAACGCGAGGGGCGCTGAGGCGCCTTTCATCTGTCACAGGCGCTTTTTATACTGCGCCTGCTTTTTATCAGGCATCTATAACTGGATGGTGATACCCGCCGCAGCCTTCATGGGCTGTGGCCCACACAGAGAATCAGGGGAGAGAATGAAAAAGAGAGCACACTGGCTGGTGGCCGGCCTGCTGGCCGCCAGCACCTTCGCCCAGGCCGCCGACGATGGCAAAACCTTGTACTTCTACAACTGGACTGAGTATGTGCCGCCGGGGCTGCTGGAGCAGTTCACCAAAGAGACCGGCATCAAGGTGATCTACTCCACCTATGAGTCCAACGAGAGCATGTACGCCAAGCTGAAGACCTACAAGGATGGCGCCTACGATCTGGTGGTGCCCTCCACCTACTTCATCGCCAAGATGCGCAAGGAGGGGATGCTGCAAAAGATCGACAAGAGCAAGCTGAGCCACTTCTCTGTCCTGGACCCGAACCTGCTGAACAAGCCGTTTGACCCGAACAATGACTACTCCATCCCCTATATCTGGGGCGCGACTGCCATTGGCGTCAACAGTGACCAGATCGATCCGGCAACCGTTACCAGCTGGGCTGACCTGTGGAAACCGCAATACAAGAGCAGCCTGCTGCTGACTGACGATGCGCGGGAAGTGTTCCAGGTTGCCCTGCGCAAGCTCGGCTACTCCGGCAATACCACCGATCCGAAAGAGATTGAGGCGGCCTATCAGGAGCTGAAAAAGCTGATGCCGAACGTGCTGGCCTTCAACTCTGACAACCCGGCCAACCCCTTCATGGAGGGAGAGGTGAATCTGGGGATGGTGTGGAACGGCTCCGCCTACGTGGCGCGCCAGTCGGGCATCCCGCTGACGGTGGTGTGGCCGAAAGAGGGTGGCATCTTCTGGATGGACAGCCTGGCGATCCCGGCCAACGCGCACAACGTGGAGGGCGCGCACAAACTGATCGACTTCCTGCTGCGCCCGGAAGTGGCGGCGCAGGTGGCGGAGACCATCGGCTACCCGACGCCAAACCTGGAGGCCAAGAAGCTGCTGCCGCCTGAGGTGGCCAATGACCCGTCCCTCTATCCGCCCGCCGACGTGCTGAAAAACGGCGAGTGGCAGAATGACGTGGGTGCCGCCAGCGAACTCTACGAAACGGAGTACCAGAAGCTGAAAGCCGGCCAATAACGCCATTCAGGCCGGGCGCCCTGCCCGGCCTGTTTTACTCCCACTTACCGGCACCGCCGGCCAGCATCTCCCGCACAAACGCCGGTACTACCTCACTCGCCAACCCGTAGCGCCGCTCATGGAACTGGCTCTCCACCTGGCTTGGCTCCAGGTTCAGCTCCACCGTATGCGCGCCGCCCAGCCGGGCCTCATGCACAAAGCCAGCCGCCGGGTAGACGTGGCCGGAGGTGCCGATGGCGATAAAGTAGTCAGCTTGCGCCAGCGCCTGATAGATCTCATCCATGCCGATCGGCATCTCGCCGAACCACACCACATGCGGGCGCAGCGGCGCGGGGAACTGGCAACAGTGGCAGCGATCTTCCAGCGTCAGATCACCGGGCCACGCCACCACCTGACCGGAGCGGGTGCAGCGCGCCTTCAGCAGCTCGCCATGCATATGCAGCACCTGATGGTTGCCGCCGCGCTCGTGCAGATCATCAATATTCTGCGTCACCAGCAAAAAGCGGTCGCCGAGCGCCGCCTCCAGCTCCGCCAGCGCGAGGTGCGCGGCGTTGGGCGCAATCTCTGGCTGTTGCAACTGCCGACGGCGGGCGTTGTAGAAGTTCTGCACCTTGAGCGGATCGCGCTGGAACCCTTCCGGCGTGGCGACCTCCTCCACCCGGTGCTCCTCCCACAACCCATCCGCCGCCCGGAAGGTACGGATGCCCGACTCCGCGGAGATGCCCGCGCCCGTCAATACCACCACAAAAGGTTTTTTCATCTCGGTAGCCGCCATATTGTCCCGATGGAAAATGCGTGAGCGAAACCGTTGTTGCCGCAAGCGTTTGTGCTTACGGAAACGGCGCAACCTGTGGCGCGTCTGCATGACACCTGCTCCCCTGTAGCCGCCCAGCCCGGCCCAATGCCGGGTCAGGTATTAGTCTAACAAATTTAAACAGGCTGCCCCGCGTGCGCCGCCCGCATCGCCGTGGCGCGCCCGTTCAATGCGTGGCGCCACGCTGCCCGGCAGCAGGTGGGCCGACAACCGCGCCGCCAGCGCCGGGTAGATCTCCGCCATGTTTGACAGCCCGCCGCCGATCACCACCAGATGGGGGTCAAGCAGGGTCAGCAGGTTGCCAAGGCAGATGGCAAGCAGATCCAGGTAACGGTCGAGGTGCGCCTGCGCCGCGCCATCACCGGCCCGGCTGGCGGCGATGATCGCGGGCGCGGCGAGCGTCTGGCCGGTGGCCTGCGTATAGAGCCACTCAAAGCCGCGGCCTGACAGGTAGTTCTCAATGCACCCCTGCTGGCCGCAGCCACAGGCCAGCAGCGGCGTCTCCCACCCCAGCCGCGCCAGTGCATCCACCGGCAGGCGGAGGTGGCCGAACTCACCGGCCACGCCGTTGCGCCCGGCAAACACCCGGCCATTGAACACCAGCCCGCCGCCGACGCCGGTGCCCAGAATCAGCCCCAGCACCGACGGGTAGGCGCGGAACTCCTCATCCCACGCCTCGGAGAGCGCAAAGCAGTTGGCGTCATTGTCGATGCGCACCGCCCGCCCCAGCGTGGCCGCCAAGTCAGCCTGAAAACCGTGGCCGGAGGCGGCGGGCACATTGGCGGAAAACAGCGTGCCGTCGGCGCGTACCAGACCGGGAATGCCGACGCCAACGCGGCCGGTGCCAAAGCGGGCATCCGCCTCCTGCGTCAGGCCAGCGAAGGCCGACAGCAACGCGGCATAGTCATCCCGTGGCGTCGGCACCCGCTTGCGCCACAGTGGCGTGAGCTGTGGGTCAAACACCGCCAGCTCAATCTTGCTGCCGCCCATGTCGAAGCCGTAGTACATGCCTTCCCCTGCCATCACTGGCCGCCGCTCAGCACCCGCGCCGGGTCGATGCGGCTGGCGCGCCGTGCCGGATACCAGCTGGCAATCAGGCTCAGCACGATGGCGGTCAGCAGTACGCCAGCCACGTCGAGCCAGTGCAGTTCCGAGGGCAGGAAGTCGATGAAGTAGATGTCACCCGACAGGAAGCGGTGGCCAATCAGCGTCTCCAGCCCGTGGATGATGGGCGTCAGTTGCAGCGCCGCCACCACACCCACCACCACGCCGCTCAGGCTGCCGAGCAGCCCGGCCAGCAGGCCGTACCAGATGAATACCGCGCGGATCAGCCGGTCGCTGGCCCCGAGGGTGCGCAGCACCGCGATGTCGCTGCTTTTGTCCTTCACCGCCATCACCAGCGTGGAGACGATGTTAAAGCAGGCGACGCCAATAACCAGCACCAGCGCCAAATACATGATGCCGCGCACCATCTCGATGTCGCGGTACATATAGCCATAGGTGCCGATCCAACTGCGGATGTAGACGTAGGCTTCCGTCACCTTGCCAGCCTCACGCACCAGCGTGTTGGCGGTGAACGGATCCTGCGCCTTGATGGCGATGCCCGTGACACTGTCACCCATGTCCTGATAGCGCTGGGCATCCGCCAGCGGCACCATCGCAAAGCTGTGGTCAAGCTGGCCGCTCAGTTGCAGGATGCCGGTCACATGCAGGCGGATACGCTTGGGCTGCAACAATTTGCCCTGCGGATCGCTGTTGGGGATCATCACCGTCACCGAGGAGCCAGCCTTGACGCCTAGCTCATCCGCCAGCCCCTTGCCGATAATCACCTGCTGCTCGCCAGCACGGAAGTGGCTCCAGGCCTCACCCTGCACAAAGTGCGGCAGTGCGCTCAGGCGCGCCTCCTGCTGCGGATCGACGCCCTTCACCTGCACCGCACGCAGCTTCGCGCCGCTCTCCAGCAGGCCGGTAAAGTTGATGTAGGGCGCAGCGGCTGCCACGCCGGGCACCTGCGCCACCTTTGACAGCAGCCCCTGCCAGCCCTCAAAAGGCTGGTTCACCGGCTCAATCTCGCCGTGGGGCACCACCGCCAGAATGCGGTTGTTCAGCTCCCGTTCGAAGCCGTTCATGGCGCTCAGGCCAACGATCAGCACGGCCACCCCCAGCGCGATGCCGACGGTGGAGATGATGGAGATCAGTGACACCATGCCGCTGCGGCGACGGCCGCGGCTAAAGCGCAGGCCAATCACCAGAGAGAGAGGCAGCCCCATTACGGCGTCCCCAGCAGGGTCAATTCCTGCTGCAACTGACCGTCACGCATCTCCAGCTGGCGGTTGAGGCGGCGCGCCAGATGCAGGTCATGGGTCACCACCAGGAAGGCGGTGCCTTGACGCACGTTCAGCTCGCCCAGCAGCTCAAAAATGCTGTCGGCGTTGCGCTGGTCGAGGTTGCCGGTTGGCTCATCCGCCAGCACCAGCGCCGGGCTGTTCACCAGCGCCCGGGCAATCGCCACGCGCTGGCGCTCGCCGCCGGATAGCTCGGAGGGGCGGTGGTGGGCGCGCTTCTCCAGCCCAACCGCCGCCAGCATCTCGCGTGCCTTCTCCTGCGCCGCGCCCATTTTGCCCGCCCCAATCAGCAGCGGCATGGCGACGTTCTCCAGCGCGGTGAAGTCCGGCAGCAGGTGGTGGAACTGGTAGATAAAGCCCAGCTCGCGATTGCGCAGCTCGGCCTTGGCGCGTGACGAGAGGCGGCTCAGCGCCTGCCCCTTGAACACCACGTCGCCAGAGGTGGGGGTATCCAGTCCGCCCAGCAGGTGCAGCAGGGTACTCTTGCCGGAACCCGAACTGCCGACGATCGCCATCATCTCACCCGGCTGCATGGCAAAGGTGACGTCGCGCAGCACATCGGTATGCAGCTTGCCCTCCTGGTAGGTCTTGCACAGGCTGTCGCACTGCAATAAGGGATGGTTACTCATAACGTAAAGCCTCAGCGGGTTGAACGGCGGCAGCGCGCCAGGATGGGTAGAGCGTGGAGAGCAGCGCCACCGCCATCGCCACCAGCGCGATGCTGATGATTTGCAGCGGTTCGATGTCCACCGGCAGCGCGGTGCCGGCCACCGCCATGCCGAGCGCCGGCATGATGTGGTCGAGCTGGCTGGCCAGCAGCGTGCCGAGGGTCGCGCCCAGCAGCGCGCCGATGATGCCCGCGCTGGCGCCCTGCACCATGAACACCGCCATGATCTGGCGGCGGGTCAGCCCCTGGGTTTGCAGGATCGCCACCTCACCCTGCTTCTCCATCACCAGCAGGCCAAGGGAGGTGATGATGTTGAAGGCGGCCACCGCCACGATCAGGCTCAAGAGCAGCCCCATCATGTTCTTCTCCATGCGCACCGCCTGGAACAGCTCGCCCTTGCGCTCACGCCAATCTTTCCACTGGGTGTTGGCTGGCAGCGGCTGGCGGCTCAGGGTATCGACCGCCAGCGGCTGTTGCAGCGTCAGGCGCCAGCCGGTGATGTTACCGGCCGGGTAGCGCATCAGGCGCGAGGCGTCCTGCTGGTTGACCAGCAACTGGTAGCCGTCGACCTCGCTGTTGGCGGCAAAGGTGCCGATCACCGTGAACAGGCGCTGGCTGGGGATGCGCCCCATCGGCGTGAACTCGCTGGCGCTGGTGACCATCAGGCGCAGGGTGTCGCCGCGCTTGACGCCCAGCTGGCCGGCCAGCTGCTCGCCCAGAATCACGTTGTAGCCGCCGGGCTGGAGCTGCTGCTGGCGCACGCCCACCAGATAGCGGGCCAGCGGCTCCGGCTGGTCAGGGGTGACGCCCAGCATCACGCCGACCGCCACGCCACGGGCGCTCTGCAACACCACCTCGCCAGTGGTCAGCGGCACAATGCCACTGACGCCCTGTAACCCTTTCAGGTCAGTGGCGGGCAGCGTTTTTGGATTGATTGACCCCTGTGGGGCGGTGATCAGGGCCTGGGGCATCAGCCCGAGGATGTTGCGCTCAAGGTCGCGCTCAAAGCCGTTCATCACCGACAGGACAGTCACCATCGCCATCACGCCGAGCGTAATGCCAATGGTGGAAAGCCAGGAGACGAACCGGCCAAAGCGGTCTGAGGCTCGCCCGCGCATGTAACGCAGGCCGATAAATAATGCGACAGGTTGATACATGAAATCCGTTTTGAGGCAGTTGCTAAAGCAAAGTGATCAAGGATAATAAAGGGTAGTCCCGCATTAGGGAACCACTAACCGATTAACTGCTAGGCTTTTATTGTTGCTTACGCTGAACACCCGTCGCTTACGCTTCACATCGCGTTGACTGGCGCCAAGGCGCCAGCCATGCTTAAGACTGCCAGCCCGGAACCGGTGCGAGTGAGGCATGATGCCGCCGCGCCGTCGCCGTCCGTGACTGAACAATGAGAATGTAAAACTGCCTATGCCTCACACATACCGCTATTCCCTGCCCGCCCGCCGTGGTGATGTCCGCCTATTGGGCCAACTGACCGGTTCGGCCTGCGCCGTTGAGTGCGCCGAGATCATTGAGCGCCATGATGGCCCGGTGATGCTGATTGCGCCCGACATGCAGAACGCCCTGCGCCTGCGTGACGAGATTCAGCAATTTACCTCGCACCTGGTGACCGCGCTGGCGGATTGGGAGACGCTGCCCTACGACAGCTTCTCGCCGCACCAGGAGATCATCTCCGCCCGCCTCTCCAGCCTCTACCAGTTGCCTACCCTGGAGCGCGGCGTGATCATCCTGCCGGTCAACACCCTGATGCAGCGCGTCTGCCCGCACGCCTTCCTGCACGGCCACGCGCTGGTGATGCGCAAGGGGCAGCGGTTGTCACGCGACAAGCTGCGCGCCCAGCTGGAGCAGGCGGGCTACCGCAGCGTGGATCAGGTGATGGAGCATGGCGAGTATGCCACGCGCGGCGCGCTGCTCGACCTCTATCCGATGGGCAGTGAGGAGCCGTACCGCATCGACTTCTTCGATGACGAGATCGACAGCCTGCGGGTGTTTGACGTGGATACCCAGCGCACCCTGAGCGAGGTGGATCGCATCAACTTGCTGCCAGCGCACGAGTTCCCCACCGACAAGGCGGCGATTGAGCTGTTCCGTAGCCAGTGGCGCGAGAAGTTCGACGTCCGGCGCGAGCCGGAGCATGTCTACCAGCAGGTGAGCAAGGGCACCTTCCCGGCCGGGATTGAGTACTGGCAGCCGCTGTTCTTCAGCGAGCCGCTCACCACCCTGTTCAGCTACCTGCCGGAGAACGCCCTGCTGGTGAACACCGGCGACCTTGAGGCCTCCGCCGAGCGTTTCTGGCAGGATGTGAACCAGCGCTATGAGAACCGCCGCGTTGACCCGATGCGCCCGCTGCTGGAGCCGGAGGCGCTCTGGTTGCGGGTCGATGCCCTGTTCAGTGAACTGAAGCAGTGGCCGCGCGTGCAGCTCAAGGGTGACACCCTGCCGGAGAAGGCGGCCAACACCAACCTCGGCTACCAGCCGCTGCCACTGCTGGCGGTGGAGCCGCAACAGCGCACGCCGCTGGACAACCTGCGCCGCTTTACCGAATCCTTCGACGGCAGTCTGGTCTTCTCCGTGGAGAGCGAGGGGCGGCGCGAGGCGTTGCAAGAGCTGCTGGCGCGCATCAAGCTGCGCCCGACGCTGATTGACCGTCTGGAGCAGACCGAACCGGCTGGCCACTACCTGATGATTGGCGCCAGCGAGCGCGGCTTCCTCAACGCGGATCGCCAGTTGGCGCTAGTATGCGAAAGCGACCTGCTGGGCGAGCGCGTCAGCCGCCGTCGGCAGGACAACCGCCGCGCCATCAATACCGAGACCCTGATCCGCAACCTGGCGGAGCTGCACCCCGGCCAGCCGGTGGTGCACCTTGAGCACGGCGTCGGGCGCTATGCTGGCATGACCACGCTGGAGGCTGGCGGCATCAAGGCAGAGTATTTGATCCTAACCTATGCCGGCGAGGACAAACTCTATGTGCCGGTCTCCTCGCTGCACCTGATCAGCCGCTACGCTGGCGGGGCCGACGAGAACGCGCCGCTGCACAAACTGGGCGGCGACGCCTGGAGCCGGGCGCGGCAGAAGGCCGCCGAGCGGGTGCGCGACGTGGCGGCGGAGCTGCTGGACATCTACGCCCAGCGCGCCGCCAAGGCCGGTTACGCCTTCCGCCATGACCGCGAGCAGTACCAGCTTTTCTGCCAATCCTTCCCGTTTGAGACCACGCCGGATCAAGAGCAGGCAATCAATGCCGTGCTGCATGACATGCGCGAGCCGCTGGCGATGGATCGGCTGGTGTGCGGCGACGTCGGCTTCGGCAAGACCGAAGTGGCGATGCGCGCCGCCTTCCTGGCAGTGGAGAACAACAAACAGGTGGCGGTGCTGGTGCCGACCACCCTGCTCGCCCAGCAGCACTTTGACAACTTCCGCGATCGCTTCGCCAACTGGCCGGTGCGCATTGAGCTGATGTCACGCTTCCGCAGCGCCAAGGAGCAGCAGGGCGTGCTGGAACAGGCGGCCGAGGGCAAGGTGGACATCATCATCGGCACCCACAAGCTGCTGATGAGCGACCTGCGCTGGAAAGATCTCGGCCTGCTGATTGTCGATGAGGAGCACCGCTTCGGCGTGCGCCACAAGGAGCGCATCAAGGCGATGCGCGCTGACGTCGACATCCTGACCCTGACCGCCACGCCGATCCCGCGCACGCTCAACATGGCGATGAGCGGGATGCGCGATCTCTCCATTATTGCCACCCCACCGGCGCGCCGGCTGGCGGTGAAGACCTTCGTGCGCGAGTATGACAGTCTGGTGGTGCGCGAGGCGATCCTGCGTGAGGTGCTGCGCGGCGGTCAGGTCTACTACCTCTATAACGACGTCGAGAACATTGAGAAGGCGGCGCGGCGGATTGAGGAGCTGGTGCCGGAGGCGCGGGTGGCGGTCGGCCACGGCCAGATGCGCGAGCGCGATCTGGAGCGGGTGATGAACGACTTCCACCACCAGCGCTTCAACGTGCTGGTCTGCACCACCATCATTGAGACCGGCATCGACATCCCGAGCGCCAACACCATCATCATTGAGCGCGCCGATCATCTCGGTCTGGCGCAGTTGCACCAGCTGCGCGGCCGCGTGGGCCGTTCACACCATCAGGCCTACGCCTACCTGCTGACGCCGCCGCCGAAGGCGATGAGCACTGACGCGCAGAAGCGGCTGGAGGCGATCGCCTCGCTGGAGGATCTGGGTGCCGGGTTTGCGCTGGCGACCCACGATCTGGAGATCCGCGGCGCGGGCGAGCTGCTGGGCGAAGACCAGAGCGGCCAGATGACCAGCGTCGGCTTTACCCTCTACATGGAGTTGCTGGAGAGCGCGGTCAATGCCCTGAAAGAGGGGCGTGAGCCGTCGCTGGAGGATCTCACCAGCAGCCAGACCGAGGTGGAGCTGCGGATGCCCTCGTTGCTGCCGGAGGACTTTGTGCCGGACGTCAACACCCGCCTCTCCTTCTATAAGCGCATTGCCAGCGCCAAGCACGAGGGCGAGCTGGAGGAGATCAAGGTGGAGCTGATTGACCGCTTCGGCCTGCTGCCGGATGCGGCGCGCAACCTGTTGAGCATCGCCGCGCTACGGCTGACGGCGCAGGCGCTGGGCATCAAGCGGATTGAGGGCAACGACCGTGGTGGCTTTATTGAATTTGGCGAGAAGAACCGCGTCGATCCGGGCTACCTGATTGGGCTGTTGCAGAAGGAACCACAGGTCTACCGGCTGGATGGGCCAACCAAGCTGAAGTTCACCCGCGATCTCAGCGAGCGCAACCTGCGCCTCTCCTTTATCGGCGACCATTTGAAGGCCTTCGCCGCCCATACCCTGTAACCTACCGGGCGGCGTTGCGCCGCCCAAAAAAACGCCCGTGCCAATGTTAACGCCACTCGCTTAGCCCGCTAAGCGATCAGAACTAACACTGCGCACGGGCGCGGTTTTTTTATCAGGTACGGTGGCTGTCGGTCAGCACCAGCTGGCCATTGTGATCCAGCGGGATCTGGCTGCCCGGCTGGTGATCCATCCGCACTTTGCCCTCTTGCTCGCCAATTTTGTAGGTCACGTCATAGCCCAGCGTCTTTTGCGACTTGTCATAGACCGTGCTGCATGACTGCTGGGTGGTGGTGTAGGTGTCGCGATCCTGCAATGCGCTCTGCGCGCGGTTGCCCGCAAAGCCACCTGCCAGCGCACCGGCCACCGTGGCGACATCACGGCCACGGCCGCCGCCAAACTGGTGTCCCAATACCCCACCCGCCACCGCGCCCAGCACTGAGCCGGTCAGTTGGTGCTCATCCTGCACCGCCCGGCGGTGGGTCACCGTGACATCGCGGCATGACTGGCGCGGCGTCTTGACGGTTTCAGTAATTGGTGTGCTTTTGATGACCTGCGCGTAGCGTGGGCCGGAGAACGCATCCATGTTGCTGGCAACTGCCGCAATGCCCAGCGCCGCGGCAATGCCGATGCCGATACCGGCGACCATTGATTTATTCATAGAGATACCCCCCGGTTTTACTCACGCATTCTGCTGATTGCGCCTGCAAAGTGCGGGCGCAAACCCTCCTGCCGGAGGGGGAGGCGTGCGTGTATCGCCCCCTGCTAATGGCGCAGAGTGTGCCTCTGCCAACGGCGGCCTGCAATAAGCGGAATGGACGAAAGGTGTGGATTTATGATGGGAAAACACGGGTTTCGGAGTAGTCTGAAGGAGGAGTGCGACTTAAGCAAAATTTATGCTGCGGTACAGGATGAAAAATCCTGTCGGCGGGCTAATACCGCCTGCCTAAGATAAATTGAGTGAATGGGATAGTGGGTGTTTGATAGACGAACCGGACTTAAAAAGCCCCATCAGAGTGATGGGGCTTTTGACCTTAGTGCAGCTTCAGGTGCGGGCGAATGACGCGGTTGATGCGGCTGACCAGCATCATCAGGCCAGTGCGCAGGTAACCATGCAGCGCCACCTGGTGCATCCGGTAGAGGGAGATGTAGACGAAGCGCGCGATGCGCCCCTCCACCATCATGGAGCCGCGCATCAGGTTACCCATTAGGCTGCCTACGGTGCTGAAGCGCGACAGCGACACCAGCGAGCCGTGGTCTTTGTAGACGTAGGGCTTCAGCTTGTCGTCGTGACCCTTAAGCTGCTGCAAGATGTTTTCGTAGCAGCGGGAAGCCATCTGGTGCGCCGACTGGGCGCGGGGCGGCACAAACTTGCCGTCTGGCTGTGGGCAGGAGGCGCAGTCGCCAATGGCGTAGATGGCCGGATCACGCGTGGTTTGCAGCGTCGGCTCCACCACCAACTGGTTGATGCGGTTAGTCTCCAGACCCCCAATCTCCTTCATAAAGTCCGGTGCCTTGATGCCCGCCGCCCAGACCATCAGATCCGCCTGAATATACTCGCCACCCTTGGTGTGCAGGCCGCCGGCGTCGGCGCTGGTGACCATGGTGTTGGTCAGCACGCGCACGCCCAGCTTGTTTAGCTCCTGATGGGCGGCAGCGGAGATGCGTGGCGGCAGCGCAGGCAGGATGCGTTCGCCCGCCTCGACCAGCGTCACGTTCAGCGCCTGGCTATCCAGCCCTTTGAAGCCGTAGCTGTGCAGCTCTTTTACCGCATTGTGCAGCTCAGCTGACAGCTCCACGCCTGTCGCGCCGCCGCCGACGATGGCGATGTTGACGCGCTCGCCCTCTTTCTGGCTGGCCGAGAACTTCAGGAACAGGTTTAGCATCTCGTTGTGGAAACGGTGCGCCTGATGGGGGTTATCCAGGAAGATGCAGTTGTCTTTGACGCCCGGCGTGCCGAAGTCATTTGAGGTGCTGCCCAGCGCCATCACCAGAATGTCATAGGGGAGTTCGCGCTCCGCCACCAGCAGCTCGCCCTGTGCGTCACGGATCTCCGCCAGACGGATGGTTTTGCCTTCGCGGTTGATGTCAGTCAGCGATCCCAGTTGGAAGGCAAAGTGATGGTTGCGCGCATGAGCCAGATAGCTCAGCTCATCCACGCCGGCATCCAGGGAGCCGGTGGCTACCTCATGCAGTAACGGTTTCCATAAGTGGCTATTATTGCGGTCCACCAGGGTAATTTCAGCCTTGTTGCCACGGCCTAATTTTTTCCCCAGGCTGGTTGCCAGCTCCAGCCCGCCGGCGCCACCACCTACGATTACGATTTTCTTCATTGGTGCAGTCAATTTGACCCCCTCAAATGTGAACCAATTGTGATCTAAAAGTTAAAGTAATATCCTTAGAAAACATATGGTTCGCGTAAATTAAACCAGCATCTCCGGGCAGAATATCACGGCAGGTTATTTGGTCATACCAAAATTGATATACATCAAACTTTTTTGTTTATGTTATGGACAAATTAAGATTTTTACTTATTTAAATCATTGGGTTATTACGCGCGATACTCTCTAGCCCAGTCAGTTATAAGGCGAGGGAGCGTACAACCCTGGTATGGAAAAGCGACAAGCGCAGTGGAAGCGAGGTGACCACTGGCCGCGCCGTGCGGGCGCGGGCCATTTGTTAAGGATAGTCTGAAAATCAGCCAGCGATTTTGAAGGCGCTGATGCGTTGGAGATGCGGGGAGAGATCTTTGAATTTGTGGCTCTGCCGCTCATCCCAAAGGGTTTCATAGTAGGGGTGCAGGGCCGTGGCGCTGCGTTGGCTGTCGAGCACCTCATCATGGCGGGAGAGGATCAGCAGGCAGCGCCCCCGGTTGCGCTGGCGAAAGTCGCTGACGCACTTGGTGGCGATATCCAGATACTCCTCCGGGCGGTCAATCTTGCCCGGCATGTTCTCCTCTGGCCACAGGTTGGGATTGACCGCCACCTGCCGGATGCCGCACAAAAAGCCGATGCGCTCGGCCCAGAAGCCGCCCAGCCCCACGCCGCAAATCAGCGGGCGCGTATCCCCGCCCTGCTGCAACGTTCGGTCGACTTCCCGCAATAGGTGCTGCATGTCGTGGCGCGGATGGCGGGTGCTGTAACTCAGCAACCGCACATCCGGGTCAATGAACTGGAGCTGCAACACCTTTTCATGGTTGCCGGGACTGGTTGAATCAAAGCCGTGCAGATAGATGATCATGCGCTTCCCCTCTGGCGTAAGGCGGCCCCGTGGGGCCGCAGCTTATCCGGCGAGTTGCTGTTTATGCGCCTGCCAGCGGGCATCCAGGGCCGTCAAATCCTGATGGGCCTGTTTCCAGCGCGGCGAATCCAGCAGCTCCTGCCGGGTGTAGTTACCGCGATGATACAATTGCGCAACCTGGGATGCGTTGACCGGTGTCAGGTTATCCAGCACGCTGACCGCCCCGGCGCGGTTGTTGCACACCAAAATCATGTCGCAACCGGCATCCAGTGAGGCCTGCCCACGCTCGGCGTAGCTGCCCATCACGGCCGCGCCCTCCATCGAGAGATCGTCAGAGAAGATAATGCCGCCAAAGCCCAGCTCCTGCCGCAGCACCTGCTTCAGCCACCACGGCGATCCGCTGGCCGGGCGCGGATCGGCCTCGGTATAGATGACGTGCGCCGGCATGATGGCGTCCAGCCGGCCGCGGGCAATCAGCTCGCGGAAAATCAGCATGTCATGGGCGCGGATCTCCGCCAGCGGGCGCGGGTCGTGCGGGGTCTCTTTGTGGGAGTCGGCCGCCACCGCGCCGTGGCCGGGGAAGTGCTTGCCCGTGCTCTTCATCCCGGCGGCGCGCATCCCCTGGATAAAGCGATCCGCCACCGCCAGCGCCTGTTGCGGCTCGGCGTGGAAAGAGCGCTCGCCAATCGCCGCGCTACCGTGGCCGATATCCAGCACCGGCGCAAAGCTGATGTCGATGTCCATGGTGATCATCTCGGCGGCCATCAGCCAGCCGGCCTCTTCCGCCAGTCGCCCCGCCTCATGCGGATCGTTGAGCGCAGCGAAGGACTGCGCCGCTGGCAGGCGGGTGAAGCCCTCGCGGAAGCGCTGCACGCGTCCCCCCTCCTGATCAACCGCCACCACCAGTCGCTCGCGCGAGGCCTGACGGATCTGGCGAACCAGCTCGCGCAGTTGCGCGGCGTCATGGAAATTGCGGCTGAACAGGATCAGGCCACCCACCAGCGGATGGCGCAGGATCTCGCGCTCCTCGGCATCCAGTTCATATCCTTCAACATCTAACATTAGCGGGCCCACGGTACTCTCCCTTCTCTACTCGCGTTACAGGAAACCGGCCAGCGGCCGGTTTCGTTATCGGTTCAATAAGTGGGCGTGCAGCGCATCGGCTGCCGCCCGGAACGGCGCTTCGCCGCTCTGTTGCCAGCGTACTTCGTACCACATCAGCATCAGGTAGTCGATCCAGGGTAGCCAGCGCCCTATCGCCGCCGCCAGCCGACGGGCATCGCCGTAGCCGCCCTGTGCGCAGTAGGCATCCACTAGCGCTGGCAGGCACGCCTCAGACCAGCCATTGCCGCGCACCAGCGCTGCCAGTTCGCAGGCGATGTCGCCATCGGCGGCGTACTCCCAGTCAATCAGCCGCCAGCCGGACGGCGTGGCGATGAGGTTGCTGGCGTGGATATCCATATGCAGCGGCGCACACTTCAGCGTTGGCGGCAACGGCGCGCGCATCAGTGCCCGGTGCCAGCGCAGCCAGCGTGGCGTCAGGCGGCGGCGATCAATCTGCTGCCACTGGCGCACCAGCTGCGCCTTCAGCGCCAGCGGTGTGCCGCCACGCGGTTGACGGTGCACCCGCGCCAGCAGCGCCGCCAATGGCGCAAGACCCGCGGCGAAGGTGGATGCCTCCAGCGGTGCGCCCGGCAACCAGCGCAGCCACAGCCAGCCGAGGTGGTAGCCGAGCGGCTGTGGCCCGGTCTCCCCGGCTGCCTGCGTCCGCAACATTCGCTGTTCGCGGCGGCGGCTGACGCCCATCCGCTGCATTGCGGCACTCTGGCGGCGCGCCAGAAAGCAGCCAGCCGGCGTCTCCACCCGCCAGCTCTGGCCGGAGAGACCGGCCACCGGGCTGAAATGACAACCGGCGGTTTTCACCGCCGGCAGGAGGAGACGCAGACTGTCCAGCAGGCTGGGATCAACGTTGGGTATCGCCACTGCCTGACCAGACAATTTCACCGGTCTGCACCAGCATCAGTTGCATCTCCAGCGTGGGTGCCTTGGCGCTGCCGCTGGCGTCGCTGTAGAGCACGTACTGCGCCTTCAGGTAACGCGCCAGGCCAATCGCCTTACTGCGCGACACCAGACTGTCATCCGCCGACAGGCCGAGGGTCTGCTTGGCCTGCGTCAGCTGGCTGGCTGGCACCACCGAGAAGGTGTTGTTGGATGCCAGCGCATTATAGAGCGCGGAGGTGGCGGCACCGGTTTGCAGGCGGCCATTGGTGCTGTTTTTCACGTTGTCCAGCAGCAGCACGCTGCCGCTCTCCACGCCATCGGCCCGCAGCATCTGCGCAATCAGCGGCTGCACGCTGGCCTGCCAGTCAATCGGCTTTTGCATTTTTGGCGGCTGCGGCACGGTGTCCGTTGGCGTGGGCTGCGTCGGTTGCGGCTGCGGTTGCGGCGGCACGGGCTGGGTCGGCTGCGGCTGGCCGGGAATGGTGGTGACAGGCGCCTGCGGCTCTTCCGCCGGACGGTTGATACAGCCTGACAGGATCAGCGCGGCGGCAGCCACGAACAGGAACTTTTTCATCTACCCTCTCGATGCTTTAAAGATAAAGGTATAAACGCACGCTGTCGGCATACAGGTTGCCCATCAGCGAATAGACGGTGGCCGTGGAGGCTGGCGCGATGGTCACGGTGCGCGACGGCTCAAATGGCATCAGCTCCAGCCCTTTGGCGTCGTACCAGTAGAAGCGGTAGTGCACGGTGACCGGCACGTTCTGGCCATTGGAGAGCACCGAGGCGGCGCTCTTGCGCCCGGAAGCGTCGGCGATGGTGGGCTTGCCAGCAATCACCCCGGCGGTCAGCACCGGCGACTCCATCACCACGGTTTGTTGCTCATTTAAGGCAATGTGCTGTGGCGTGCTGCACCCGGCCAGGGCGCCACCCACCAGCAGGGCCAGCACGGCCCGGCCATAAAGCTGCATAGTGTTTTCCCGTCAGCGCGACAGCATCGGCCCCAGCGCACGGCCACCCAGCAGGTGCATATGGATGTGGTACACCTCCTGACCGCCATGCTTGTTGCAGTTCATGATCAGGCGGTAACCATCCTCCGCGATCCCCTCCTGCTCGGCAATTTTCGCTGCCACGGTGAACATCCGGCCCAGCGCGTGCTCATGCTCCTCGGCGACGTCATTGACCGTAGGGATCAGCAGGTTCGGTACAATCAGGATATGGGTGGGCGCCTGAGGGGAGATGTCGCGGAATGCGGTGACCAGCTCATCCTGGTAGACCACGTCAGCGGGGATCTCGCGGCGGATAATCTTACTGAAAATTGTCTCTTCGGCCATGGCGGTTGTCCTTTGGTGACGATAAAACGATGTACGCAGTATGAGTGACAATTTCCATCTCTTTCAACCTCATTCCACAGATTAACCGCTGACTGCCGGAGAAAAGAGCAGCGGATCGGCCAGCGCTCGCGCTTCGCCGCATAAAAAAAGGGGGGCTTTCGCCCCCCTCTGTCGCTCCCCAACCGGCATTAGTGATTACGGATGTAATCGTCCATGTCCGTTTTGAGGTTGTCGGATTTGGTGCCAAAGATTGCCTGAACACCTGAGCCAGCCACGACCACGCCAGCCGCGCCCAGTTTCTTCAGCCCAGCCTGATCAACGCGGGAGACATCCGCCACGCTGACGCGCAGACGGGTGATGCAGGCGTCGAGGTTGGTGATGTTCTCTTTGCCGCCAAAGGCCTGTACCAGCGCTGCCGACATTTCGCTGCCGCTCTGGGTGGACTTGTCGCCCGCCACATCTTCACGGCCCGGGGTTTTCAGGTCCAGCTTGGCAATCAGCAGGCGGAAGATGGAGTAGTAGATCAGACCATAGATGACACCGATGATTGGGAACAGCCAGATGTTGCTGCTGTTGCCACTCAGTACCACGAAGTCAATCAGGCCGTGCGAGAAGCTGGTGCCGTCACGCATCCCCAACAGGATACAGATCGGGAAGGCCAGACCCGCCAGGATGGCGTGGATGCCGTACAGGATCGGTGCCACGAACATGAAGGAGAACTCGATCGGCTCGGTGATACCGGTCAGGAACGAGGTCAGCGCGGCGGAGATCATGATGCCGCCCACTTTGGCGCGGTTTTCCGGCTTGGCCGAGTGCCAGATGGCGATGGCCGCGGCCGGCAGGCCGTACATTTTGAACAGGAAGCCGCCAGAGAGTTTACCTGCGGTCGGGTCACCCGCCATGTAGCGCGGAATGTCGCCGTGGAAGACCTGACCAGCTGCGTTCACGTACTCACCAATCTGCATCTGGAAAGGTACGTTCCAGATGTGGTGCAGGCCGAACGGTACTAGAGCGCGCTCAACCACGCCGTAGATGCCGAACGCCACCACCGGGTTCTGGTAGGCCGCCCATTGGGAGAAGGTCTGGATCGCCGTACCGACCGGAGGCCAGATGAAGGAGAGCAGCACGCCCAGGATGATTGCCGCCAGGCCGGAGATGATCGGCACAAAGCGTTTCCCGGCGAAGAAGCCCAGATACTCTGGCAACTGGATGCGGTAGAAACGGTTGAACATGTACGCCGCAATGGCACCGGCGATAATGCCGCCGAGCACCCCGGTGTCCGCGAGGTGTTTCGCCGCGATCTCCTCTGCCGGCAGGTGCAGTACCAGCGGGGCCACCACCGCGATGGTTTTCACCATGATGCCGTAGGCCACCACTGCCGCCAGCGCCGAGACGCCGTCGTTATTGGTGAAGCCCAGCGCCACGCCAATGGCGAAGATCAGTGGCATATTGGCGAACACTGAGCCGCCCGCTTCCGCCATCACATGGGAGACGATGAGCGGCAACCAGCTGAAGTTGGCGGAACCGACCCCAAGCAGGATACCTGCGATGGGCAGTACCGACACCGGCAGCATAAGCGATTTACCTACTTTCTGTAGGTTGGCAAATGCATTCTTGAACATAATTGAGTGTGCTCCTGAGTAATAGTGCTCTTGGTACTACATGCACCTGACAGCTAAGAGGAGGCAGTCCGGTGTCCAGTAAAGGGGGGAGAGAGCCTTTACTGAGGGGGTGTCTGAAGCACCCCTTTAATTTTTACGAAGAGTAAAATAAATGCCGTTTGCAATGTTTGATAACAATCACGTTTCTCAAAATAAAAGATGTATCTTTCATTTCAAATGACATTTTTTAACGGCAAAGGCAATTTATTGGCAGATAAGCCGCCAAAATGGGTGCCGGTGAACAGGATTTCATCGCCATTAATTACGCGCTGAAAAATAAAGCACCGGCACGGTGCGCCTTAAGATTAGGCCAGGGTAGGAAGATTAACGTGGAACAGGCGAGAAAAGTTTTCGCTGGTGGCAGCGGCCAGCTCGTCGAGGGAGACGCCTTTCAGCACGGCCATGTACTCCGCCACGTCGCGCACATAGGCTGGCTGGTTCTCCTTGCCACGGTGCGGCACCGGCGCCAAATAGGGGGAGTCGGTCTCCACCAGAATGCGGTCAAGCGGCACATAGCGCGCGGCTTCCCGGATCTGCTCGGCATTGCGGAAGGTCAGGATGCCGGAGAAGGAGATATAGAAGCCCAGATCCAGCAGTGCCTTCGCGGTGGGCTGATCCTCGGTGAAGCAGTGCAGCACACCGCCGCACTCGCCAGCCTGCTCCTCACGTAGGATCGCCAGCGTGTCTTCGCGCGCATCACGGGTGTGCACGATCACCGGTTTGTTCAGCTCGCGGCCAATGCGGATATGGTTGCGGAACGACTCCTGCTGCACATGCAGGTTCTCTTTCTGGTAGAAGTAGTCCAGCCCGGTCTCGCCCATCGCCACCACGCGCGGGTCGGCGGCCAGGCGGCGCAGCGTCTCCACCTCATACTCCTCCTCCATGTTCAGCGGGTGCACGCCGCAGGAGAAGGCCACATCGGGCCGCTCGCCAACCAGCTCGCGCATGGCGCTGTAGCCCGGCAGCGTGGTCGCCACCGCCAGGAAGAACTTCACGCCGCGCTGGTGCGCTTTGGTCAGCGCGTCATCGACGCTGGTATGGAGATCCTGATAGTTCAGGCTATCAAGGTGGCAATGCGAATCAACTAACAACATAATTTTTAAACTCTACAACCGGTTAAAAGGAGGGTGTTGGCGCGGCGAGCCGGGCTTCCCAGCCAAGCAGGCACTCCGTCAGCAGTAGCTCGCGGTTGACGGCGGTGACCGTCAGCAACTGGTGGCGGCAGGTGAGCCACGCCTGCAAGGTCGCCTGCAACATGCCCGGCGAGTGGGCCGCCGCCAGTGCCGCCGCCAGCGGTTGCTGGTCTTGGTTTAGCAGATAGTGGAACGCGCCCTGTTGCCACTTCAGGGCATCCAGCAGCAGCGTGCTCAACCAGTGTAGCCGCTCGGCGGCATCCTCGTGGTTGAGTTGCGGCAGAAGCGCCAACAGGTTGCGCGTGGGCAACAGCTCGCCGAGCATACGGCACAACTGTTGGCGCTGCTGCCAGCGCTCTGGTTGCAACAGCGCGGCGGCGGCCAGCGGCGCGCCGCGGCTCAACCGCAGCGCCGTAGCCACGCTCTGTGCCTCCGCAGGCTGCTGGCGCTGGATCCACTGGCTGCTCAGCGCCTCCGGTGGCGTGGGCAGCGGCCAGTAGCTGCAACGGCTGCGCAGCGTTGGCAACAAGCGGGCAGCGCTGTGGCAGCCCAACAGGAAATAGGTCTTCTCCGGCGGCTCTTCCAGCGTCTTCAATAGGGCGTTGGCGGCGGCCTCCGTCAGCCCCTCCGCCTGCGCCAGCCACACCACCTTGGCCCCACCCTGCTGGGCGTGATGATAGAGCGAGTCGATCACCTGACGCACCCGGTCGATGCCGAGCGCGCTTTTGCCCTTCTCCGGTGCCAGCACGTGCCAGTCCGGATGATTGCCAGCCAGCATCAGGCGGCAGCTGTGGCACTCGCCGCAGCTCTTCTCCCCCTGTGGATGCTGGCACAGCAACCAGCGGCTCAGCCCGTAGACCAGCGCGTCAGCACCGTTGCCCTCTTCGGCCTGAATCAGCAGCGCATGGTGGCCGCGCCCGGCCTGATACTGGCCAATCAGCTGGCGGTAGGGGCCATTGAGCCACGGATACCAGTTCATCCGCCCTGCCCCGGCTGTTGCAGCCACTGTTGCAGCACCGCGGTAATCTGGGCCGACACCTGTGGCAGCGGCTGGGCGGCATCAATGGTGCGGATGCGCGCATCCTCGGCGGCCAGCGCCTGATAACGGGCGCGGGTGCGTTCGAAGAAGTCCAGCGACTCCTGTTCAATGCGATCCAGCGCACCGCGCTGGCGCGCGCGTTCCAGCCCCACCGCCGGCGGCAGGTCAAGGTAGAGCGTTAGGTCAGGGCGAAATGCGCCCAGCGCTACGTCACGCAGCGTAGCCATCATCTGCGGGTCAATGCCACGCCCGCCGCCCTGATACGCCTGTGAGGAGAGGTCATGGCGATCGCCCACTACCCACGCACCGCGTGCCAGCGCCGGCTTGATCACCGTCTCCACCAGCTGGACGCGCGCCGCGTAGAGCATCAGCACTTCGGCCTTGGCGGTCAGGCTCTCCCCTTCAATGCCCTGCTTGATCAGGGTACGCAGTTGCTCCGCCAGCGGTGTGCCGCCCGGCTCACGGGTAAAGACAATCTCGGTAATGCCTGCGGAGTGCAATGCTGCCACCACGGTATCGCGGGCGGTGGTTTTGCCGGCACCCTCCAGCCCCTCAATCACAAGAAATTTGCCGTTCATGGTTGGTTAGCGCCCCGCACTGGTTTTCAGGATTTCACGATAATGTTGCACCGCCTTGTTGTGGTTCTCAAGGTTGGTGCTGAAAGTGTGCCCGCCGGTGCCATTCGCCACAAAGTAGAGGTAGGGCGTTTTGGCCGGGTGCGCCGCCGCTTGCAACGAGGCCAGACTTGGCATGGCGATCGGCGAAGGCGGCAGGCCGGAGATGACATAAGTGTTGTAGGGGGTCGGTGTCTCCAGATCCTTGCGGGTGATGTTGCCATTGTAGGCTTCACCCATGCCGTAGATCACGGTCGGATCGGTTTGCAGGCGCATCCCGATGCGCAGGCGGTTGATAAATACCGAGGCCACCTCATCACGCTCCTCACTGACGGCGGTCTCCTTCTCAATGATGGAAGCCATGGTCAGCAGGTCATTGGGCGTTTTGTACGGCAGGTTGGGCGCACGCTGTGCCCAAATCTCCGCGATGCTCTTCTGCATCCGTGCATAGGCACGTTTCAACAGCGAGAGATCGCTCATGCCAGCGGTGTAGAGGTAAGTATCGGGGTAGAGCTGCCCCTCCACTTTTTCGCCCGCGTTGATGCCCAGCGCCGCGGCAATGGCGGCCTCATCCTTGCCCGCCAGCTCATGTTTCAGGTAGGGGGCCGCCTGCAACACCTGCAACCAGTCGGTCAGGCGCAGCCCTTCAATGAAGCGAATGCCAAATTGCGCCTCTTTGCCGCTCACCAACAGTGCCAGCATCTGTCGCACGGTCATGCCCGGCGTAAAGCGGAAGGTGCCAGCCTTGACATTCGCCAGCGAAGGCTCAATACGCAGCAGCCAGGCGAACCACGGACTGGGTGCCAGCACCTGCTGCTCGTTCAGCAGCGTCTCCAGGCCAGTGCGGCCCGTCCCCGCTGGCAGGGTAAAGATCGTCTCCTGACGAATGGTCAATTTCTGGTCGGCAAAGTGTTCCGTGCTCTGGTAGACAAACACTGCCGCCGCAATCAAGGCCGCGGCCAGTAACACGAGAAGCTTCAGTCTCTTATTTTTCATTCAACAGCCAATAGTTAACAATGGGGGGCCAATGCCTGATAGAGGGTATGGGAGTGATAGCGCCATGACGCCGCACTTTTCACCGGCAGCAACGGCATCAGCGCGTTGCAGACCAGTACCTCGTCCGCCTCCGCCAGCGCCGCGAGGGGTTCCCGGACAATCTCGACCTGATACTCCGGCCGCTCGGCCAACAGCGCCAAAATATGCCGGCGCATGATACCGTCCACGCCCGAGAGACGCAGATCCGGCGTCTTTACCCGCCTGCCCTGGCGCCAAAATAAATTAGCCGCACAGCATTCCACCAGCATCCCGGAAGTGTCAAGCACCAGCGCCTCCTCGGCGGTTGTCTGCTCAAGATGCATCCGAATCAACACCTGCTCCAGCCGGTTGAGATGTTTGATGCCGGCCAGCAGCGGGCTTTGCGCCAGCGGCACCGGGCTGGGCGCCAGCGTAATGCCACGCTCACGCCAGAGGTGGTAGTGCGCGGGATAAGCAGAAGTATTGACTACGCGCGTCGGCTGCTGGCAGCCAGCTGGGCTGTAGCCGCGCCCGCCGCTGCCGCGCGTCAGCACCACTTTCAATACCCCCTCCCCCTGCGCGGCAGCGGCCTGTTGCATCTCTATCGCCAGTGATGCCCAAGGCACGCCCTCAATTCTGAGCGCCGTTGTGCCAGCTTGCAGGCGCGCCAGATGGGCGGTGAGCCACTGCACCTCCCCCGCCTGTACGCGGGCAGTGGTAAAGCAACCATCGCCAAACTGCATACCCCGGTCGCTGACCGGCAGAGTGGTGGCGGGCTGGCCGTTGATCCAATACATCGCGCCTCCAACGGTTAAAATGTAAAAATCCTTGTGTCCTGAGACTGGCAATCGCCACCGGGGTTCCGGCCGCTGGCGCTGCCGCAATAAAAAAGCCCGGCAGAACCGGGCTTAGGTAGGCATCTCGCTTGCGCGTTATCGTTATTTATACCCGACGGAAGACCAACGAGCCGTTGGTGCCGCCAAAGCCAAACGAGTTGCACAGGGTGTACTCCATCTCCTTCACCTGACGCGCCTCATGCGGCACGAAGTCCAGGTCACAGCCCTCATCCGGGTTGTCCAGGTTGATGGTCGGCGGCACGGCCTGATCGCGCAACGCCAGTACGGTAAAGATTGACTCCACGGCACCCGCCGCGCCCAGCAGGTGGCCGGTCATGGATTTGGTGGAGCTGACCATGACACGTTTCGCGTCGTCACCGAACACCGATTTCACCGCCTGCGCTTCAGCCTTGTCACCCGCAGGGGTGGAGGTGCCGTGGGCATTGATGTAACCGATGTCAGAGGTGGTCAGGCCGGCATCCTGGAGGGCGTTTTTCATCGCCATCGCCGCGCCTGCGCCATCTTCCGGCGGAGAGGTCATGTGGTAAGCGTCGCTGCTCATGCCGAAACCGACGATCTCTGCATAAATTTTCGCGCCGCGTTTTTTCGCATGCTCATACTCTTCCAGCACCATGATGCCTGCGCCGTCACCCAGCACAAAGCCGTCACGGTCGCGATCCCAAGGACGGCTGGCCGCCTGTGGGGCATCATTGCGGGTGGAGAGCGCGCGTGCCGCACCGAAACCGCCGACACCCAATGGGGTACTGGCTTTTTCTGCGCCGCCAGCCAGCATGACGTCCGCATCGTTATAAGCGATGATACGGGCAGCATGGCCGATGTTGTGCACACCAGAGGTACAGGCGGTGGCAATGGAGATGCTCGGGCCACGCAGGCCATACATGATGCTCAGGTGGCCGGCGATCATGTTGACGATGGTGGAGGGCACAAAGAACGGGCTGATTTTGCGGGGGCCGCCATTGACCAGCGCGGTATGGTTCTCTTCGATCAGGCCCAGTCCGCCGATGCCGGAGCCAATAGCTGCCCCGAAGCGGGTGGCGTTCTCTTCCGTGACCTGAATACCGGAATCTTGCATGGCCTGGATACCGGCCGCAACGCCGTATTGGATGAAGGCGTCCATCTTGCGTGCATCTTTGCGCGAGATGAAGTCTTCACAGTTAAAATCCTTTACTAAGCCTGCAAAACGCGTTGCATAGGCAGTAGTATCGAAATGGTCGATTAGGCTGATGCCGCTCTGACCGGCAAGGAGAGATTTCCACGTGGACTCTACAGTATTGCCGACAGGAGACAACATGCCCAGTCCGGTCACAACAACTCGACGCTTAGACACGTTTGTCCTCCAGGGAGGGAAAAAAATATTGATACTCAGGGATAGAAAAACTTAGGCGGTCGAATGACCGCCTAGATATGTTCGCTTACTGCTGGCTAGCCTGGATGAAATCAATGGCTGCTTGAACAGTAGTGATCTTCTCAGCTTCTTCGTCCGGAATCTCAGTATCAAACTCTTCTTCCAGAGCCATTACCAGCTCAACGGTGTCAAGAGAATCAGCGCCGAGGTCATCAACAAAAGAAGCGTTGTTTGTAACTTCTTCCTGCTTAACACCAAGCTGTTCAACGATGATTTTCTTAACGCGTTCTTCGATAGTGCTCATACTCTTAAATTTCCTATCAAAACTCGCTTTCGCGATGGTTTTCGTAGTGTATAAAATGTTGAAAAAGATGCAACTAAATCCCGGCTGGTCAAACCACGATTTTACGCTATTTTGCGGTGTTTACCTCAAATAACGCAAATAGTTTTCGTGATTTTTAAATCATATACATGCCGCCATTGACATGTAACGTTTCACCGGTGATATAGCCAGCCTCATCAGAGGCTAAAAAAGCAACAGCGCTGGCGATTTCTTTAGCTTCCCCAAGCCGGCTAGCCGGAACCTGGGCCAAAATGCCTGCGCGTTGATCTTCTGTCAACGCCTGTGTCATGTCCGTCTCAATAAAGCCGGGCGCCACGACGTTAACGGTAATGCCACGTGAAGCAACTTCACGTGCCAAAGATTTGCTAAAACCAATCAGACCCGCTTTAGCCGCCGCGTAGTTCGCCTGACCTGCATTGCCCATGGTGCCGACGACGGAACCAATGGTGATGATACGGCCAAAACGCTTTTTCATCATAGCGCGCATTACCGCTTTTGACAGACGGAATACGGAAGTCAGGTTCGTGTCCAGGATATCCTGCCACTCATCATCTTTCATACGCATCAACAGGTTGTCACGGGTGATACCGGCGTTGTTGATCAAAATATCGATCTCGCCGAATTCCGCACGAATTGTTGCCAGTACGGCGTCAATTGAGGCGGAATCCACCACGTTCAGCATCAGGCCCTTGCCGTTCTCGCCCAGATAGGCGCTGATGGCTTCAGCCCCTTTTTCGCTGGTTGCGGTGCCGATAACTTTGGCGCCGCGCGCGACCAGCGTCTCAGCGATAGCCCGGCCGATGCCGCGGCTTGCCCCAGTTACCAGGGCAATTTTTCCTTCGAAGCTCATTGTTTTCCTCTTTTTATTGTTCAAGCGCCGCCGACAGGCTGGCCGGATCGTTTACCGCAGCCGCTGTCAGGGTGTCAACAATACGTTTGGTCAGACCGGTCAATACTTTGCCCGGCCCTACTTCAATCAGGTGCGCCACGCCATTGGCGGCCATGAACTCCACGCTCTCGGTCCAGCGAACCGGGCTGTAGAGCTGGCGAACCAGCGCGCTGCGGATGGCTTCCGGCGAGGTTTCGCTCTTCACGTCAACGTTGTTGACGACCGGGATGGCTGGGGCGGAGAAGGTCACGCTCTCCAGCGCCTGCGCCAGTTTCTCTGCGGCAGGCTTCATCAGCGCACAGTGGGACGGCACGCTGACCGGCAGCGGCAGGGCACGCTTCGCGCCAGCAGCCTTACAGGCGGCATTGGCGCGCTCTACGGCCTCTTTGTTGCCGGCAATCACGACTTGGCCTGGGGAGTTGAAGTTGACCGGTGATACCACCTGCCCTTCCGCAGACGCTTCACACGCCTTGGCAATGGCGTCATTGTCCAGGCCGATGATCGCGGACATCGCACCCGTGCCTTCCGGCACGGCTTCCTGCATCAGCTTGCCACGCAGTTCCACCAGACGGATCGCTTCCTGGAACTCCAGCACGCCAGCGCACACCAGCGCTGAGTACTCACCCAGGCTGTGGCCAGCCAGCATGGCTGGCATCGCGCCGCCCTGCTGCTGCCAGACGCGCCAGATGGCCACAGAGGCCGCCAGCAGTGCCGGCTGGGTCTGCCAGGTCTTGTTCAGCTCTTCTGCTGGCCCCTGCTGAACCAGCTGCCACAGGTCGTAACCCAGCGCCGCGGAGGCTTGTGAGAAGGTCTCTTCCACAATCGGGTACTGCGCAGCCAAGTCAGCCAGCATACCCAGCGCCTGGGAACCCTGCCCAGGGAATACCATTGCAAATGTCGTCATTATTTTTATCTCGCGAGGTTAGAAACGAACCAGTGCCGAGCCCCAGGTGAAACCGCCACCAAAGGCCTCCAGCAGCACCAATTGGCCGCGCTGGATGCGCCCGTCGCGCACCGCTTCATCCAGAGCGGAGGGCACGGAGGCTGCGGACGTATTGCCATGACGGTCAAGCGTCACCACCACGTTGTCCATGCTCATGCCCAGCTTCTTGGCGGTCGCGCTGATAATGCGCAGGTTAGCCTGATGCGGCACCAGCCAGTCCAGCTCGCTGCGGTCAAGGTTATTGGCCGCCAGCGTCTCATCCACGATGTGCGCCAGCTCCGTTACCGCCACCTTGAAGACCTCATTGCCGGTCATGGTCAGGTAAGCCGGGGTGTCCGGGCTTTGGCGGTTATGGTGCGGCAGGGTCAGCAGGTTGCCGTAGCTGCCATCGGCATGCAGGTGGGTGGAGAGGATCCCCGGCTCTTCCGAGGCGCCCAGCACCACGGCGCCCGCGCCATCACCGAACAGGATCACGGTGCCGCGATCCTGCGGGTCAAGGGTACGGGTCAGCACATCGGAGCCAATGACCAGCGCGTGGCGCACGGCGCCGCTTTTGACATACTGGTCAGCCACGCTCAGGGCGTAGGTGAAGCCGGCACAGGCAGCGGCCAGGTCAAACGCAGCTGCGTCTTTGATGCCCAGCATTTGCTGGATCTGGCAGGCGGCGCTGGGGAAGGCATGGCTGGCGGAGGTAGTGGCGACAATGATCAGGCCCAGGTCATCTTTGCTGATGCCAGCCATGTCCAGCGCGCGCTGCGCCGCTTCGAAACCCATCGTTGAGACGGTTTCGTTGGCGTCGGCCACGCGGCGCTCACGGATACCGGTGCGGGTGACGATCCATTCGTCGGAGGTATCCACCATTTTTTCAAGGTCGGCGTTAGTACGCACGTGTACGGGTAAATAGCTCCCCGTACCGAGAATCTTAGTATACATGTACGATCAGTCACTCTTGGGTAATACAGCCTCAAGGCGCGCGGCAATACGTTCAGGGACCTGCCGCTGCACCGCCTGCACAGCCTGTTCAATCGCGACAGCAAATGCTCGTTGATTCGCTGCGCCGTGGCTTTTGATAACAGTGCCCCGCAATCCTAACAGACATGCGCCATTATACTGGTCAGGGTTCAAATGACCGAACCGCTTTGCCACGCGTTTCTGTAACCATCTGCCCAGCAGTGTTACCCACCAGGCTTTCCGCTTCCCTTCGCCAGAGGATTTGAGGAGTGACAAAAAGAGTCTTATCACACCTTCCATGGTCTTCAGGGTGACGTTACCCACGAAGCCGTCACACACCAGGACATCCGTCTTGCCAGTCAGCAAGTCGTTGCCTTCAAGATAGCCTATATAGTTTATTGTGGGCGTTCTTTTTAGCACGGCGGCGGCTTCGCGGATATTATCCAGGCCTTTGGTCTCTTCTTCCCCGATGTTGAGCAATGCCACCCGGGGCTGGGCTATGCCGACCACCTCTTCCGCCATGACGGCCCCCATCACAGCGAACTGGACCAGCATTGTGCTATCGCACGCCACATTGGCGCCAAGGTCGAGCACCACGGTCTTACTGCGTTGCTGATTGGGCAGTACGCTCATCAGCGCTGGCCGTTCAATACCCGTCAGGGGTTTGAGCACCAGCTTGGCCAGTCCCATCAGCGCGCCGGTGTTGCCTGCGCTGACGCACCCCTGCGCGTCCCCCTGCTTGATCAGCTCCAGCGCCAGGCGCATTGAGCTGCCGCGGCTGTTGCGGATCGCCTGTGACGGCTTGGCATCACTGGCTATCACCGATTCAGCAGGAATGACCCGCAAGCGCGTCAATAAAGACGGATCGGTTTTGTGCAGATGGGGCGAAATCGCGTCGGGATCACCGACTAAAAGAAGGTTGAGCTCTGGATTGGAGGCCAGTGCCTGCAATGAAGCAGGCACTGTGACGGACGGACCGAAATCCCCGCCCATTGCATCTAACGCGAGGGTCAGACAAGCCAAGGCATCTATCGCTTTGCTAAATTACTTAGCAAAAGCTACTCAGATAACCTTGCGACCGCGGTAGTAACCGTCGGCAGTGATGTGGTGACGACGGTGGGTTTCACCAGACGTTTTGTCCACAGACAGAGTGGTGGTGGTCAGAGCATCGTGAGAACGACGCATGCCACGCTTGGAACGGGTTGGTTTATTCTGTTGTACGGCCATGGACCTTACTCCTCAATTACTTTTTCTTTAAACTGGCTAATACGGCAAATGGGTTGGGTTTCTCCGCCTCTTCAGGCAGTTTACCGAAGACCATGTCCGCGTCGGACACTTCACAGTGTTCAGAATCATGTACCGGAACCACCGGCAGTGAAAGAATGATTTCATCTTCAATCATTGCCAACAGATCAACTTCGCCAAAATCGTCGACGTCGATCGGTTCGTAGGCTTCCGGCAATGCCTCAGCCTGCTCATCACTGACGACCGGGCTGAAACAATACGTTGCGTGAACGTGATGCTCAAACGGCTTGCCGCAACGTTGACACTCCAGCGTCACTGTCACATCCGATGTCCCGGAGATCACAGCCAGCCGCTGGTTATCAATGTTGAACGACAGAGAGGTCTGTACGTCACTGTCCACACTGACCACGGAATCGGCAACTCGTGTTACCTGCTCAGGCGAGTAGACACCGGAGTAGTCTAAACGCTTCTGGGCGGTACGAACCGCATCAATGGTCAAGGGTAATTTTACCTTTTGCATAGGGCGCGCATATTAACTTTGTAACGACATAGAGTCAAAGAAAAAGGCCGGTTAACCGCACCTTTCACCAATATTCGCTTCCGCAGCGGCCGATAGTTTAAAATGCTGAATTCAATTACGCTATGGTTTGTGGAAAAAATATGTCCATCCCTGTAATCCTCGCCTCCACCTCCCCCTATCGCCGCGCACTGCTGGAAAAAACCGGCCTCGCGTTCACCACTGCCGCGCCTGACGCCGATGAGACGCCACAGCCCAGCGAAGAGGCCGACACGCTGGTGACCCGGCTGGCCGCCGCCAAGGCCCGTTCGCTGGCTGAGGCGTTTCCGCACCACCTTATTATAGGCTCTGACCAGGTCTGTGTGTTGGACGGTGAGATAACGGGCAAGCCGCACACCCTTGAGCGTGCATTCGCGCAACTGCGGCGCGCCAGCGGCCGCTGCGTCACTTTCTATACTGGGCTGGCCCTCTACAACAGCGCCAGTGGCCGGTTGCAGCAGGTATGTGAGACCTTTGACGTGCACTTCCGCGCCCTGAGCGATGAGGAGATCCACGGCTACCTGGCGCGTGAGATGCCGCTGGATTGCGCTGGCAGCTTCAAGAGTGAGGCGCTTGGCATCAGCCTGTTTGAGCGTCTGGCGGGGCGCGACCCCAACACCCTGGTGGGGATGCCGCTGATCGCCTTGCTGGCGCTGCTGCGCGCCGAGGGCGTTAATCCGCTGCTCGGGTAGCGCCCAACAAAAAGGCGCCCATGGGCGCCTTAAGTAGGGTCAGGCTTTCGCCTCTTTACGCAGCACGTTCAGGCAGCGTTGCAGCGCCGCATCCAGTGGGGCCTCAATGCGCATGGTTTCACCGCTGTTCGGGTGCTCAAAGCGCAGCGCCGCCGCATGGAGGAACAGGCGTTTTAGCCCGGTCGAGGCCAACTGGCTGTCGAACTCGCGGTCGCCATAGCGATCGTCAAAGGCGATGGGGTGCCCGGCGTGCAGGGTGTGGACGCGGATCTGGTGGGTGCGCCCGGTGATGGGGCTGGCCTTGACCAGTGTGGCGAAGGTGAAGCGCTCCTCGACCTTGAAGCGAGTCTCCGACGGCTTGCCCTCACTGTTGACGCGCACGATGCGCTCGCCGCTCTGCAAAATATTCTTTAGCAGCGGTGCCTGTACCACCTTGCAGTGGGACTGCCACTGCCCGCGCACCAGCGCCAGATAGTCCTTCTGCATCCCTTTCAGGCGCAGCTGCTCATGCAGCGAACGCAGCGCCGAGCGCTTTTTCGCCACCAGCAATACGCCAGAGGTATCACGGTCGAGGCGATGCACCAGCTCGAGGAAACGGGCCTCCGGGCGCAGGGCGCGCAGCCCCTCAATCACGCCAAAGCTCAGACCGCTGCCGCCATGTACTGCGGTGCCTGCGGGTTTGTTGAGGATCAGCAGGTGCTCATCCTCATACAAAATGCACTCCGCCAGGGCCGCCACCTTGTCCAGCTTGGCGGAAACCTGCGGCTCCTCACGCTCGGCGACGCGCACCGGCGGGATGCGCACCTCATCCCCGGCTTCCAGCTTGTACTCCGGTTTGATGCGCTTTTTGTTCACTCTGACTTCGCCCTTGCGCACGATGCGGTAAACCATGCTCTTCGGCACCCCTTTCAACTGGGTACGCAAAAAGTTATCGATACGCTGGCCGGCCTGATCGTCGGAGATGGTGACGATCTGCACTGATGGGTTCTCTGTTTTCATGGCGGCGATTCTAAATACCCGGCCGGTTTCGCGCCACTGATTTTTGTGATGCGGCGCGGCTTTTCACGCCGCTTGTGGCGCAAAGTTGGCTATTAACTCGGCAACCGTGATCGCCATGCTTTCTAGTGCGTGAGTTTCTTGTTAGGCACTGCTAAAGTCACCTTGCTATAACCGTGTCAGCAATGGAATAATGCGTCTACTTTCCGCGTTGATTCTCGTTGAGACAGGGAAAATAGCGGAATAATAATATTGCCTGATCGCACAAACGCAGCAATGGCGTAAGACGTAGTGATAAATCAAGCAATTAGCGGGCTGCGGGTTGCAGCCTGGCCGGCATAATGGAATGAGATCTGTCGACGTAACTGAGAGGCTATTCCCCTACAAAGAGCGCCGCTTTTCACAAAGAAAAACGGGCTTACCGAAGTAATGCGCCCCTATGCAGGCGACAACCGGGAGGTTGACGGCTTAGCGAGAAGACACGGGGCCAACGGTAAAACCGGTCAGGAGGTTATTTTGCCCGCAGCTTTATCGACAATGCAAAAATAACGAGTAAGTTAAGATGAAAAGAATGTTGATTAACGCAACTCAGCAGGAAGAGTTGCGTGTTGCCCTTGTAGATGGACAGCGGTTGTATGATCTGGATATTGAAAGTCCGGGCCATGAACAGAAAAAAGCCAATATCTATAAAGGCAAAATCACACGTATAGAACCTAGCCTCGAAGCCGCCTTCGTTGATTACGGTGCCGAGCGACACGGTTTTCTCCCCCTCAAAGAAATTGCCCGCGAATATTTCCCCAGTAACTACGCCTCCCACGGTCGCCCCAACATCAAAGATGTCTTGCGCGAAGGCCAGGAAGTCATTGTCCAGGTAGATAAAGAAGAGCGTGGCAACAAGGGCGCGGCCCTAACCACCTTCATCAGCCTGGCGGGTAGCTATCTGGTACTGATGCCGAATAACCCGCGCGCGGGTGGCATCTCCCGTCGTATCGAAGGTGACGACCGCACCGAGCTGAAAGAGGCGCTCTCTGCCCTGCAACTGCCAGACGGCATGGGGCTGATTGTGCGCACCGCTGGCGTCGGCAAGTCCGCCGAAGCGCTGCAGTGGGATCTCTCTTTCCGCATCAAGCACTGGGACGCCATCAAGAAAGCCGCAGAGGGCCGACCGGCGCCCTTCCTGATCCATCAGGAGAGCAACGTCATTGTCCGCGCCTTCCGCGACTACCTGCGCCCGGACATCGGTGAAATCCTGATCGATAACCCGAAGATCCTCGACCTGGCAAAAGAGCACATCGCCGCGCTGGGCCGCCCGGACTTCAGCAGCAAGATAAAGCTCTACACCGGCGAGATCCCGCTGTTCAGCCACTACCAAATCGAGTCGCAGATTGAGTCTGCCTTCCAGCGTGAAGTGCGCCTGCCCTCTGGCGGCTCCATCGTGATTGACAGCACCGAAGCGCTGACCGCCATCGACATCAACTCCGCTCGCGCCACCCGCGGCGGCGACATTGAAGAGACGGCGTTCAACACCAACCTGGAAGCGGCCGACGAGATTGCCCGCCAGCTGCGCCTGCGTGACCTCGGTGGCTTGATCGTTATCGACTTTATCGACATGACCCCGGTGCGCCACCAGCGCGAGGTGGAGAACCGCCTGCGCGACGCCGTGCGCCAGGACCGCGCCCGTATCCAGATCGGCCGCATCTCCCGGTTCGGCCTGCTGGAGATGTCCCGCCAGCGCCTCAGCCCATCGCTGGGCGAGTCAAGCCACCACGTCTGCCCGCGCTGTAGCGGCACCGGCACCATCCGTGACAACGAATCGCTGTCGCTCTCCATCCTGCGCCTGATCGAAGAGGAAGCACTGAAGGAGAACACCAAAGAGGTGCACGCCATTGTGCCGGTGCAGATCGCTTCCTACCTGCTGAATGAAAAACGTGAAGCGGTGAATGCGATTGAGAAGCGCCAGGGCGGCGTCCGTGCCGTTATCGTGCCAAGCGACCAGATGCACACCCCGCACTACTCCGTGCTGCGCGTGCGCAAAGGGGAAGAGACCTCGACCCTCAGCTACCTGCTGCCGCAGCTGCATGAGGCAGAGATGGTGCAGCCATCCGACGACATGCCAGCCGAGCGCAAACGCCCGGAGCAGCCGGCGCTGGCGACCTTCGCCCTGCCTGCCGAAGCCCCGCCGGTGTTTGAGGAAAAAGCCCCTGTGGCCAAGCCAGCTGCCGCTGCCGCGCCTGTCGCCCAGCCGAAACCGGCTCCGGCTGCTGCCGCGCCAACCCCTGGCTTCTTTGGCCGCCTGTTGGGTGGGCTGAAAAACCTGTTCGCTGCCGAGCCGCAACCGGAAGCCAAACCGGTAGAAGAGCCGGTGGTGAAGCAGGAAGAGAGCAGCGATACCCGTCGCAACGATCGTGAGCGCCGTGCGCCACGCCGCCAGAATGGCAACCGCAAGGACCGCAATGGTGACCGCCGTCAGCGTGACGACCGTGAGCCACGCGAGGCGCGTGAACCGCGTGAGTCCCGCGAGCCGCGTGAAGCCCGTGAGCCGCGCGAGGCCCGTGAGCCGCGTGAATCCCGCGAGCCACGTGACGATCAGCGCCGCAACAAACGCAATCAGGATGTGGTGGTTGAGCGCAGTGAAGAGGCGGAAAAGGCGCTGCGTGAAGAGCAGCAGCAACGCCGTGAGCAGCGTGCCGAGCGCCAGCGCCGTCGTCAGGAAGAGAAGCGCAAAGCGCAGCTGGATGCCAAGACCGAAGAGATCGTGGCAACCCAGGAGGCAGTCGCCGCCAACGCCGATGATGTTGAGCAGGAAGATCGTCCGCAGCCGGTCATGCAGCGCCGTGAACGCCGCCAGCTGACCCAGCGTGTGCGTATTGGTGACGAGCAGCCACTGCCAGTCGTACAGGCAGAGAGCGACACCGCCGCGCCCGCCGAGGAGGAGAACAACGCCGAGTCGCGCAATGGCAACGAGGGCGGTATGCCGCGCCGTTCACGCCGTTCGCCGCGTCACCTGCGCGTCAGTGGCCAGCGTCGCCGCCGTTATCGTGATGAGCGTTACCCGTCCCAGTCGCCAGTGCCGCTGGCAGGCGCCTTCGCCTCACCAGAGATGGCCTCTGGCAAAGTGTGGGTCAGCTATCCAGTGACGGCCGCTGCGGAAGAGCATCATGAAGAGATGTCGCCGCACACTGCACTCTCTGCTGGCATTGCTGAACTGCATGAGAACGGTGACTACGTCTACCGCAACAAACCGGAAGATGAGGTGGCTGACGCCGCAGAGGTCGCTACCCCGACGCTGGAAATTGTCGCCGATCCGCTGGTCAACGCTGACAGCGTGGTGATTGAAGCGCCGCAGGGTGCCATTGAGATGGACGTGGAACCGGTGAACGCCGAGCCAGCTGAACAGCCAGCCCCGGTGGAAGCCCCGGCCACTGAGCAACCGGCAGAGCCGATTGCCGCCGCGCCAGCCATCTCAGCAGAGGCGCCAGCAGAGGCCCCGGCTGAGACGCCAGTGGTGACGGAAGAGGCAGCCCGTCTGGCGGAACCGGCAGAGCACGCCGTGGCCGAGCCAGCGCCAGCCCCGGAAGCGCAGCCGGTTCATGAGGTCGAGCCTGCTGAAATCACCCACGCAGTGGAAGAGGCCGCTCCGGCCGACACTTCTGCGCCGGTTGAGGCAGAAACCCCGGCACCGGTTGCCGTAAACGCTGCCCCTCAGGCTGAAGAAGCCGTAGTGGAAGCCGCGCCTGCAACCAACGTTGAGGTTGCCCCGGCAGTGGAAGAGGAAGCAGCCAAGGCGACCTTGGTGGCCGAAGCCGCCCAGGCAGCTGAACAGTCGCAGGTTGCTTTCAAGCATCACGCCACGGCACCGATGACCAAGGCACCGGCCCCGGCCTACCAGCCGGAAGCACCACGCGAAAGCAACTGGCAGCGCCCAACCTTCAACTTTGAAGGCAAAGGCTCCGCTGGCGGCCACGCGGCGGCCAGCACCGCCACTGCCCCGGCTACCCGCCCAGAAATGAGCGAGTAAGCCTGCCGCCCTCCCCATGGGGGGGTTGGTAGATAAGAAAAACCCGCCAATTGGCGGGTTTTTTTATGCCTGCGCCCAGTGGTCAGGCAATCTGTTTCAGCGTTTTGATATCCAGGGAGGCGAGCTTGCCCTCCAGCTGGCTGGCAAAGCGGCCAAAGTGTTCGCTGTTATTGTGCTTATCCAGCGCCTCCTGCGAGCGCCAGCGCTCAAAGAAGACAAAGCAGGCTGGATCTTCGCTGTCCTGATGCAGTTCATACTGAATGCACCCCACTTCCAGCCGGCTCGGCTCAATGATCTCATGCAGTGTGCTGGCCACCTCTTCCTGATGTTCAGGCTTGGCGACCAAGGTTGCGACGACACGCACTTCCATAGGTAAACTCCTTAATAATGAGGCCGGGCCTGCGGATAATGCGGCCCCGGCCGAATGAATACACTCACTATGGCCCCATCACGCAATCGATTTCAACTTTGGATTAACAAACAGATGCATCGACGGCGCTTTCCGCTTATGCTTACACCCCGCCATAAATCGCCTCTTCACAAGGCCGCCCATAACGCCTTTTTTATTTATGCCGGAGTTTGAAATGACCGCACGACCGCAAGTTCTGAAGATCCGCCGCCCTGACGACTGGCACATCCATCTGCGTGATGATGACATGCTCAGAACCGTGGTGCCCTACACCAGCGAGGTTTTTGGCCGGGCGATCGTCATGCCGAATCTGGTTCCCCCTGTCACCTCGTGTAAGCAAGCGATTGCTTATCGGGATCGTATCCTGGCGGCCGTGCCCGCGGGCCACCGTTTCGAACCGCTGATGACCTGCTACCTAACTGACACCCTGGACGCCAATGAACTGGTGCAGGGCTTTGAGCAGGGCATCTTTACCGCCGCTAAACTCTACCCGGCCAATGCCACCACCAACTCCTCCCACGGCGTGACGCACGTGCCGGGCATCTATCCGCTGTTCGAGCAGATGCAGAAGATCGGTATGCCACTGCTGATCCACGGCGAGGTGACCCATGCGCACGTGGATATTTTCGACCGCGAGGCGCGTTTCATTGATGAGGTGATGGATCCTATCCGCCGCCACTTCCCGTCGTTGAAGATTGTGTTTGAGCACATCACCACCAAAGATGCGGCAGAGTACGTGCTGAACGGCGACCGTTTCCTCGGTGCCACCGTCACTCCCCAGCACCTGATGTTCAACCGCAATGACATGCTGGTGGGCGGCATCCGTCCCCATCTGTTCTGCCTGCCCATCTTGAAGCGCAATATCCACCAGGAGGCGCTGCGCCGTGCGGTCGCCAGCGGCAGTGACCGCTTCTTCCTCGGCACTGACTCCGCGCCGCACACCCGCCACCGCAAGGAGTCCAGCTGTGGCTGTGCTGGCTGCTTCAACGCGCCGCTGGCGATGTCTGCCTATGCCACCGTCTTTGAGGAGCTGGGCGCGCTGGAGCATCTGGAGGCCTTCGCCTCGCTCAACGGCCCGCAGTTCTACGGTCTGCCGGTCAATGAGGATTTCATTGAGCTGGAGCGCGTCGAGGTAACCCAGCCGCAAGAGATTGCCCTGCCCGGCGACACCATTGTGCCCTTCCTAGCCGGCCAGACGCTGCCGTGGCGGGTACGCAACCAGAGCGCTTAAACGGGCTTGCGCACCCTCACGCCATACTGTATAAATAAACAGGTAAATCTGGCGCAGGGGGTGCGTAATGCGTGTTGAATTGACCCTTGATAAAACCAAACCCTTGCCAGGTGGTGCCCTTGAGGCGCTCTCTGGTGAGCTGAGTAAACGCCTGAACCAGCAGTTCGACGGCGTATCGGTACAGGTGCGTTATGCTGGCGCCAACCATCTCTCCGTGTTGGGCGGCGCCAAAACAGACCGGGCACTCATCGAAGAGATCCTCCAGCAAACCTGGGAGAGCGCCGATGAGTGGTTCACCACCGATCTCTGACCTTTCGCTGTTTTTTGCCGGGCGTCGCTTCCCGGCTTTTTTATCTGCCGCTCTCCCCTGTTCAACTTGCCCAAGCCGATATAGCATTAAGTGGTCTTCTTAGCGTTCCCGCTCCGGCGGCTCCCCGTGCCGGGCTGCCCACAGCGGCGTCTATATCTGGCTTGTCATCAAACAGGAGAAACACATGGTCACCGAAAAACCAGAAGAGGCAATGACGTTTGGCGAGCTGCTGGAGCTGATCCGCGATCAGCAACGGCGGTTAGGTGTACTGGAAGCGGCATTCTCTTATCTGGCATTCAGTCATGACGATAAATCAGCACAATTAATGATTCACAGCCTGAAACTGGAAGCCCAAAACCAGAATCGGGATGCCGAGACGCAGAAGCATTTCGCCGAGCTGGCGGAACAGTGGGAAAAACGATTTTCTCCAACGATTACCCCCACTGCCGAATAAAATTTAGCCTCTCCGGCGTGGCCGGGGAGGTTCCTATAGCTTAAGTAGAAAAAAAGCGAATTTTGCTCAATTCCTGCCCGTTCAGGCATTTTTTTAGCCTAGCATCAACTTTTACTTTCCAAAAACCTGTCGGCCGTGCTTATACTTAACCTGCTCACCTGATAACGAGCCGCCTTGATCCTCAGTTAGTCACTCACGTTAGTCACTACCACCTAAGGGGTCTATATGGACAGAAAAGATGAAGTAATTCAGACACACCCGCTCGTAGGTTGGGATATCAGTACCGTCGATGTTTACGACGCCATGATGATTCGTCTTCATTACCTGTCTTCAACAGACCAGTCACCCGAAGAGGCCCATGTCGACAGGACATTATGGCTGACTACCGATGTTGCACGGCAACTCGTCTCCATTCTTGAAGCTGGCATCGCAAAAATCGAATCCAATGAATACCTGGATCTTGATCACCGTAAACATTAATGTTGTTTACCTCTCGGCCTAAGGCACCCTCTTCCGGGTGCCTTTTGCATTTTCAGGCCGCCCCCTGCGCCACGCATTGTCATTGGCGGGAAGATCTCTATCATGGCTAGGATTCAGGGTGCCTAAGAGGAAGCAGTTTCATGGAATATGATTTGATCATTGTCGGCAGCGGCTCCGTTGGGGCGGCGGCGGGCTACTATGCGCATCAGGCCGGGCTGAAGACGCTGATGATTGACAGCGCAATGCCGCCGCACAAGAGCGGCAGCCACCACGGCCAGACACGCATTATTCGCCATGCCTATGGTGAGGGTGAACGCTATGTGCCGCTGGTGCTGCGCGCGCAGGCGCTATGGGAACAGCTGGCGACGCAGAGCGAAGCCACAGTGTTCCACCGTTGCGGCGTCATCAATATTGGCTCAGCGCAGTCAGCCTTCCTGCACAATGTCCGCCAGAGCGCGGAGCGCCACGGTTTGCCAGTGGAGATACTGGACTCCCAGCAGGTACAGGCACGCTGGCCGGTGTTTACCGTGCCGGATGAATTCATCGGGATTTTTGAGCCGCGCTCTGGGGTGCTGGAGTGTGAAAAGGCGATTGAAAGCTACATCCGGCTGGCCCGTGAGGCCGGTTGTGCCCAGCTGTTCAACTGCCCGGTCAGCGCCGTTACCCCGCTGGAACAGGGTATGAGCGTCACCACGCCGGAGGGGGTATTTACCGCACGCAAAGTGGTGATCTGCGCCGGTAGCTGGGTGAAAGCGCTGCTGCCTGAGCTGCCGATGCAGCCGGTGCGCAAGGTTTTCGCCTGGCATCAGGCCGATGGGCGCTACAGCCAGGAGAACCACTTCCCGGCCTTCACCGTTGAAGCGGGCGAAAATGACCACTACTACGGCTTCCCGGCGGGCAAAGAGGGGCTGAAACTGGGCAAGCACAATGGCGGCCAGCCAATTGAGACGCTGGCGGAGTGCCGGCCATTCGGCAGTGTGGCGGAGGATGGCACCGAGGTGTTCCGCTTCCTGCGCCGCTTCCTGCCGGGTGTCGGTGTCTGCCTGCATGGCGAAGCGTGCAGCTATGACATGTCGCCAGACGAGGACTTTATCATTGATACCCTGCCCGACTGCCCGCAGGCGATGGTCATCACCGGCCTGAGTGGCCACGGCTTTAAATTTGCCAGTGTCCTCGGGGAGATTGCTGCCCTTTATGCCGATGACCAGCCCATTCCCTTTGACCTCACGCCGTTCCGCCTGAACCGTTTCGACTGACCGGCCCGCAATAATATACAGGCGCAGAATATTAATTCTTTGCCTGTATTTATCTAGAGAATATATTCGGCTTTTGCAGGGGTGACACCCCTCTTTTTCTGAATTGACGTTGCGAGATGTTCTGCTTATTTTTGCGCACTAATGAAATGGACATTCATGTATTGCCCACGAGTGAGCAGAGAATGCGAATACTTATTGTTGATAGTTGTGCCTATACCTTTCTCGGCACGTCCAGTTTCCTGGCAGATTACCCCCATATTACCCTCCAGCAGGCCGCCTCCCCTGAACAGGCCCTCCAGATGTTGCGCGGCGCCTTCTTTGATGTGGTGCTGGTAAACCTGACCCACCACTGCCGTTGCAGCGGCCCTTTTCCCTCGCTGGCGGATTTTTTCCTGTTGTGCGGCCCGGCGCGGGTCTACATCTACCTTGATGCCCCCTATCCCACCTCAACGGACCCAATTCCGCTCTCTGGCCGGGTGGCGCTGATGAACAAACATGGCCTGACGGCCCTGCTCCCCATGCTGACCGCGCCGTGCCAGCCGGGTGGCTTTATCACCTATACCAACAACGGCTATCTCTTTACCCGGCAGGAGCTGGCCGTGATTGTGCTATGGATAGACCACCAGAAAACCAACCACCAGATTGCCCAGCAACTGGGGATCTGCGGCCGTACGGTGTACGTGCACAAGCGCCACGCCACCCAGAAGCTGGCGGTGCGCAACCGGCTAGAGTTCTGTTCGCTCTACCCGATGCTTAAGTATGTGATCTTTCCGCCAGCCTATCGCCGCCTGACAGATAACTCGCTGCTGGCTTACCTGAATTACGATTTGGTTCCCTAGCCGCCTAGAGTGATGGGCAATGGATTGCCGCCGCTGCCCGTTATCTTTCCACTGGGTCAAATCACTTTGGTTATATTGACACTTCCTGAATAAAACTGACGTATTAATAACGTTAATTGACATTAATAACGGCAAGCGCCGGTGTCGGTTTTTTTCTGCTCGCTATTTCCCTCCTTACTCAACCGATGGCATTGAATAACCTTCCCACTTACCGGTCAAAAAAGATGAATAAAGTTAGCTAATTATTTCATTTGAAAAATAATTGTTGCTTTTAATTTGGCTGATGACTATTTTCTGGAAAATCCCCTGTCGGCAAGCAAAAGGTCGATGATGAAATTCCGCAATGATACCCATGCCTTTGGGCATACCAGTATTGTGATCCATTGGCTGGCGGCGCTGGTGGTTTATGGCATGTTCGCCCTCGGGTTATGGATGGTGACACTTGGCTACTACGATACCTGGTATCACCGGGCGCCAGAGCTGCATAAGAGCGTCGGCACCCTGCTTTTTATCGTGATGCTGTTCCGCGTGCTGTGGCGCTTTGTCTCGCCGCCGCCCCTGCCGCTCAGCAGTTACAGCGCGCTCACGCGGATGGCCGCCACGGCTGCGCACCTACTGCTGCTGGCCGGGCTGATTGCCATCATGGTCACCGGTTATTTGATCTCCACCGCGGAGGGCCAGCCCATTAGCGTCTTCGGCTGGTTTAACGTGCCGGCGCTGTTTAGCCTCGACGCCACCCAGACCGATCTGGCCGGCGACCTGCACCTCTGGCTGGCGTGGGGCGTGGTGATCCTCTCGGTGCTACATGCGCTGGCCGCGCTGAAACACCACTTTATCGATCGCGATGACACCCTCAGACGGATGCTGGGTCGCCGCCTCTCTTGATAACGCGTTACCTACTGGATACATGGAGAATGTTATGACAACGATGACCCACCTGCTTAAGCGCAGCGTTCTGGGCGTGACCCTCGCCTCCCTGATGATGAGCGCGGGGGCGGCCGTGGCCGCTGACTACAAGATTGATAAAGAGGGGCAGCACGCGTTCTTGCAGTTCCGCATCAAGCACCTGGGCTATAGCTGGATCTATGGCAGCTTCAATGATTTTGACGGTAACTTCACCTTTGATGAGCAGAACCCTTCCGCTGACAAGGTGAACGTGACTATCAATACCAACAGCGTGGACACCAACCATGCCGAGCGCGACAAGCACTTACGCAGCGCGGAGTTCCTGAATACCGGCAAGTATCCACAGGCGACCTTCACCTCCACCAAGGTGGAGAAGGATGGCGACGAACTGAAGATCACCGGTGACTTCACGCTCAATGGCGTGACCAAGCCGCTGACGCTGGAAGCCAAGCTGATCGGCCAGGGCGATGACCCGTGGGGCAGCTACCGCGCCGGCTTTGAGGCCGAGGGCGAGTTCGCGCTGAAGGATTACAATATCAATACCAAGCTTGGCCCGGCCTCACAAAACGTGGAGCTGATCATCTCGCTGGAGGGGGTCAGGCCGAAATAAGGCCGCCGCCATAAAAAAGGCCACCCGTGGGGTGGCCTTTTTCGTCTTATCAGGCGTCGCTGTTGTCCGGCGCCGGGATGTGCAGGCGTGGGCGCAACATGCCCTTCGATTTGTTGAAGATCTTATTGCCATTTTCACGGCCGGCACGGCGCGCGCGCTGCTCCTCAGGCGGCAGCTTCAGCTCTTCACAGCAGATCTCGCTACAGCAGCCCTCAAAGGCCTCGGCACACTGCGGGCACTGGATGAACAGCAGGTGGCAGCCATCATTCTTGCAGTTGGTGTGGGTGTCGCAGGAGGTGCCGCACTGGTGACAGTGGGCAATCACATCGTCCGACACCCGCTCGCCCATGCGCTCATCAAAGACAAAGTTTTTGCCGATGAACTTCAGCGGCAGCCCCTGCTCGCGGGCGCGGCGGGTGTACTCGATGATCCCGCCCTCGACGTGGTAGATGTTCTTGAAACCGTGGTGCAGCATGTAGGCACTGGCCTTCTCGCAGCGGATACCGCCGGTGCAGTACATCACGATGTTCTTCTCTTTCTGCTCCTGCAACATCTCTACCGCCATCGGCAGCTGGTCGCGGAAGGTGTCAGAGGGCACCTCCAGGGCGTTGGTGAAGTGGCCCACTTCATACTCGTAGTGGTTGCGCATGTCGACAAACACCGTGTTGGGATCGTCAATCATCTGGTTGACCTGATCGGCCTTCAGGTACGCGCCGACGTTGGAGGGATCAAAGGTCTCATCCTCAATGCCATCGGCCACGATGCGCTCACGCACCTTCATGCGCAGTACCCAGAATGATTTGCCATCGTCTTCCAGCGCGATGTTCAGGCGCACCTGATCCAGCGCCGGGTGGCTGGTGAACAGCGCCTGCTTGAACGCCTCTACGCGGCTCTGCGGTACGCTGATCTGGGCATTAATGCCCTCTTTGGCGATATAGACGCGGCCGAACACCTTTTCAGCGATGAACGCCAGATAGAGTGCGTCACGGAACGCCTTGGGATCGTCAAGGGTGAAATATTTGTAGAACGAAATGGTGGTGCGCGGCTCGGTTTCGGCCAACATGCGCGCCTTCAGTTCTTCATTGGAAATCTGGTTATGTAACACTGGCATGGTGTACGTTCCTGCGATGTTTGGTATGAATCGGGCCAGCAGTCGCCGCGAGGGCGAAAACGGCGGCCGTATGATACATGATAGTTTTTGCTAAAACATCATCAGCGCCAATGAATGCTGGCTTTTCCGGCAATGGGCATGCCGAAACAAAATGTTGCTGGACAATGGGTTGACGTAATGAGGAAAAGCGATAAGCCTTGTTATCGTTTCATTGTAAAACATTCACCTTTGGGGAGGCCCGCCCCTCCCCGCCAGACAAGCGAGGTTACCCATGAGTCAGCTCTTTACCCCCTACCACCTTGGCTCCCTGACGCTTCCCAACCGTATCGTCATCGCACCGATGTGCCAATACTCCTCTGACGATGGCAAGGCCACCTCCTGGCACACCATCCACCTCGGCAATCTGGCGCTCTCCGGTGCCGGGTTGTTGATTGTGGAGGCGACGGCCGTGGAGGCCGTGGGCCGCATCACGCAGCAGGATCTGGGGCTGTGGGATGATGAGACGGAGCAGGCGCTCTCCGGCGTGGTGAAGGCCATCCGCGAAAATAGCGACATTCCACTAGGGATCCAGCTAGGCCACGCAGGCCGCAAGGCCTCCTGCCAGCGTCCGTGGGAGGGCGGCGCCTCCATCCCAGCAGGCCAACCAGGCGGCTGGAAGACCGTTGCCCCCTCCGCCATTCCCTATAACCCAGAAAAGGATGAGACGCCGGAGGCCATGTCGTTGGCGCGCATTGAGGAGCTGAAGGCCAATTTTGTCGCCGCCGCCAAACGCGCTGACCGGCTGGGCTTCGACCTGCTGGAGCTGCACGCGGCACACGGCTACCTGCTGCACCAGTTCCTCTCCCCGCTCTCCAACCAGCGTGATGACCAGTATGGCGGCTCACTGCAAAACCGTATGCGGCTGGTGCTGGAGATCTATCAGGCGCTGCGTGACGCCTTCCCGGCAGAAAAACCGATTGGGGTGCGCATCTCCGCCACCGACTGGGCGGACGGCGGCTGGGATCTGGAACAGTCCGTGGCGCTGGCGAAGGCGCTGGATGAGTTGGGTTGCAGCTACATCCACGTCTCCAGCGGCGGCAACTCCACCGCGCAGAAGATTGCCGTCAGCCCGAACTATCAGGTGCCTTTTGCCGATCGCATCCGTCAGGCGGTCAAGATGCCGGTCATCGCGGTGGGGCTGATCACCGAGCCAGAGCAGGCGGAAGCGATTGTCGCCACCGGTCAGGCCGATCTGGTGGCGCTGGCGCGCGGTATGCTCTATGACCCGCGCTGGCCGTGGCACGCCGCTGCCCGTCTGGGCGCGAAGGCGATTGCCCCTGACCAGTACAAGCGCTCAGAACCCCACGCGCTGAAAGGGCTGTTCAACGATAAATAACCCTGCCCGGCGGCGGGTCAGCCGGCCCGCCGCCTTGATGGCCGAAAAAGCAGGCAATTCGCCGCTAATCTGCGCATCTTTCTGGCAAAATGAATCTTTTATGCGGTCAATTTTCACCTGTGCCAGGAATGATGGCACAATATTAACAATGTAGTGGATGAATACGTTCATTGATCCCTACTGCATCCTGTCCCTGCGCCTGCCCTTAAGCCTTGTGCCACGGAGAGCCGCCATAGGTTTGTTTTCCGCAGGCCGGGACGCCCGATCCATGATTGTTACGTCGTAACACAATAAAGCAGAGAAATTATGACGCACCTTCCAACCTTCAACCGATCCCTGCTGCATCCACGCTACTGGCCCACTTGGCTGGGGCTGGGCATCCTCTACCTGCTGGTGCTACTGCCCTACCCAGTGATCTATCGCCTTGGCACCGCGCTGGGACGCTTCTCAATGCGCTTTTTAAAACGTCGGGTGCACATCGCCCACCGCAACCTGACGCTCTGCTTCCCTGATATGCCGGCGCACGAGCGCGATGAGCTGGTACGCAAAAATTTTGAGTCGGTCGGCATGGGGCTGTTCGAGACCGGCATGGGTTGGTTCTGGCCAGAGTGGCGGGTGCGCCACTGGTTCACCGTCACCGGCGATGAGCACATCAAACAGGCCCACCTTGATAAAGAGGGCGTCTTGCTGGTGGGCATCCACTTCCTGACGCTGGAGCTGGGCGCGCGCATCTTCGGCATCTATAACCCCGGCATCGGCGTCTACCGCCCGCATGACAACAAGCTGATGGACTGGATCCAGACCTGGGGCCGTACCCGCTCCAACAAGAGTATGCTGGATCGCAAAGATTTGAAGGGCATGATCCGCAGCCTGAAACAGGGTGAGATCATCTGGTATGCGCCAGACCATGATTACGGCCCGCGCGCCAGCGTATTCGCGCCGCTGTTCGCCGTGCCGGATGCCGCCACCACCACTGGCACCTACCTGCTGGCGCGGATGGGCAAGCCAGCCATCATTCCGTTTGTGCCGCGCCGCCTGCCGGATGGCAAGGGCTATGAGATGCACATCCTGCCAAAGGTGCAGGATATGCCGCTGGAGAGTGAGCTGGCGGCCGCCACCCGCATGAATCAGGTGGTGGAGCAGGCGATCCTGATGGCCCCTGACCAGTACATGTGGCTGCACCGCCGTTTCAAGACCCGCCCGGAGGGGCAACCGTCGCTCTACTGACATTTCCCGCCCGGCCTGGCCGGGCGCTTTTCATGCCGTAAGGATAAGACCATGTATATTGTCAGCCTCACCTACAACCAGCCCATCGACGCCGTGGATGCCCACCTGGCGGGCCATATTGACTGGCTCGACCGCTACTTTGCGCAGGGGCTATTTTTGGCCGCGGGCCGCAAGGTGCCGCGCAGTGGCGGCGTGATTCTGATGCAAAATGTCGATCGTGACGAACTGGCGCGCATTCTGGCGGAAGACCCGTTTCAGGCGGTGGCCGACTATGAGGTGACCGAGTTGGCGGTCACCCGTACCCAGGAGGCGCTGGCCGCCCTGCAAGGCCAGTGATCCCCCCGGCTGGCATCAGGCTGGCCGGACTCCCCTCCCGTTTTTCCCGCCCGGCAGGTTGAATGCCTGCACAATCAAGCCCATACTGTTTGCCTGTCTGTTTTTCACCCTCCGCCGGCAGGCGACTGACACGGCGGTTCCACCTCCTTGACTGTGGGACACTATGACTTCGGCTGAACCCATCAACTGGAAACGCAATCTCGCAGTGGCCTGGCTGGGCTGCTTTCTGACCGGTGTCGCCTTCAGTCTGGTGATGCCCTTCCTGCCGCTCTATATCGAAGTGCTGGGTGTGCAGGGCCATGAGGCACTGAACATGTGGTCTGGGCTGGTCTTCAGCATCACCTTTTTGTTCTCTGCCGTGGCCTCGCCCTTCTGGGGCGGGCTGGCCGACCGCAAGGGGCGCAAGCTGATGCTGCTGCGCTCGGCGCTAGGGATGGCGATTGTGATGGTGCTGATGGGGCTGGCGCAAAACATCTGGCAACTGCTGGCGTTGCGGGCGGTACTCGGGCTGCTGGGCGGCTTTGTGCCGAACGCCAACGCGCTGATCGCCACCCAGGTGCCGCGCAACCGCAGCGGCTGGGCGCTCGGCACCCTCTCCACCGGTGCGGTGAGCGGGGCGCTGATTGGCCCGCTGATCGGTGGCCTGCTGGCTGACCGCTATGGCCTGCGCCCGGTGTTCTACATCACGGCGCTGGTGCTGTTTCTCTGCTTTATCCTGACGCTGCTGCTGATCAAAGAGCAGTTTGTACCGGTGCTGAAGAAGGACATGCTCAATGCCCGGCAGGTGCTGGCCTCGCTGAAAGATCCGAAACTGGTGCTCTGCCTGTTCGTCACCACCCTGATTATCCAGGTGGCGACCGGCTCCATCGCGCCAATCCTGACGCTCTACGTGCGCGAACTGGCTGGACAGACGCAGAACCTGGCCTTTATCAGCGGTATGATCGCCTCGGTGCCGGGGGTGGCGGCGCTGCTGAGCGCCCCGCGCCTCGGCAAGCTCGGCGATCGCATCGGCCCGGAGCGCATTCTGGTGGCAATGATGGCGCTGTCGGTGGTGATTTTAATCCCAATGGCCTTTGTGCAGACCCCGTGGCAGCTCGGCATCCTGCGCTTCCTGCTGGGGGCCGCCGATGGCGCGCTGCTGCCAGCGGTGCAAACGCTGCTGATCTACAACAGCACCAGCCAGGTGGCGGGGCGCATCTTCAGCTATAACCAGTCGTTCCGTGACATTGGCAACGTCACCGGGCCGCTGCTGGGGGCGGCAGTCTCGGCGGGCTACGGTTTCCGCGCGGTATTTGGCGTGACCGCTTGCGTGGTGCTGTTCAACGCCTTCTACTCTTGGTGGAGCCTGCAACGCGCGCCGAAACGGGCCTTGCTGAAGTGATCGGGCCGGGCACGCTTTCGTCCACACATCCGGCCCGGCGTTGGGCGAATCGCTCAATTTTCACCTGATAAAATAGTGCAATATCGACACCTTGCCGCCCGGCCGCAGAATAAAAAATTTTATTCGTTTTCGCCCGGCCAAAAACTTGCATCCTTGGTTTCACCGACAACACTTAACCGGTATCTCCCTTTTACTGCGCCGACGCGGCGCAACCATGCCATTGATGGAGGCCAACTATGAGCATGTACGCAACCTTGGAAGAAGCCCTTGAGACTGCCCGCGAAGAGTACCTGGAAGCGCTGGCGGATGACTTCGCCGATGAGGAGGTGCCCCCGCCGCAGCAGTTCAACCTGCAAAAGTACGTGTTGCAAGATGGCGACATCATGTGGCAGGCGGAGTTTTTCCTGGATGAGGGCGATGCGATAGAGGGCCTGCCGTTCCGTAGCGGCGCGGCGGCACAGGCCATCTATGACGGCGATTTTGATGAGGAGGAGCTGCGCCAGGAGTGGCAGGAGGAGAACACCCTACACGAGTGGGATGAGGGCGAGTTCCAGCTTGACCCACCGCTGGACACCGAAGAGGGCAAAACCGCCGCCGATGAGTGGGACGAGCGTTAAGTCCCACTGCTGCCGCGGCCGCTATTCGTAGGGGCCGTGGCGGGCATCGATGGGCAGCATAAAGGTATCGACAATCATCGAGAGCGGCACATCAATCACCGTGACGTAGCGCCAGCGGCTGTCACGCAGATCCCACTGGACGCCGGGATAGTACTGGTTGCCATGCCCTTGCCCCGGCATGGTGCGGCTGACGATGCTGCCACACCCACTTAGGCTGGCCGCCGCCAGCGCCACCACGCCGATGCGCAGGAAGAGATTAACCTTCACGTTATACTCACTGTATTTACCGGGCTTTGGCCGGCGCGGTGCGCCAGCCCTGATGCCCTTAGCATAGCATGTTGGCGCACCCTGCCGCGCCGCTGGCAAAGTTAAGGGAGTGTAAATCAGCGACGCGCCAGCGCGCGCATGAATTGCAGGCTGGCGATAAAGCAGAGCGTATAGCCAAACAGCTCCGTCCCCTCCTCCACCACATTCTTCGCGGTACGCACATACCCATCCAGCAGCACATTTTCCCAGATCTGGTGCATCCCCATCAGGCGCGAGAAGAGCAGGATACAAAGCAGCGCGCAGATCATGATGCCATAGCTGCGGGAGCGGACAAAGCAGGCCAGCCCTGACAGGGTGGAGACCATATTGCACGCCGCACCAAGCAGGCAGAGCACCGTCACCAGCAGGGCAAAGTAGACCCAGCAGCCATGGACAATCAGGTCAAACACCCCATCCAGCTCGCGGATCAGCATGGTCAGCAGGAAGCCACCCAGCAGCACAAAGCCATAACGCCACTGCGGGTGGCGCTGCGCCAAACGGAAGAAGATCAGGGCGCTCAATCCCAGCAGTGTCTCTTGGGCGATCTCCGTCAGGGAGGCCTCTTTTACCGCGTTATGCAACCAAATAATATCGATGAACAACAAGGTGCTGACTAAAGCGACAGCCACAGCGCACAGCACAAATTGCTTGAGTGCGCGAAGGATGGTGTATAAATCAGAAGACATATAATTACTCTTATCATTATAAGGGGCGTGAATATTAGAGAGCTTTTGCCCGACCGTTTAGTCTTTTTATGCCGATAAACGAGTAACTGTGGATAAAAAAAGCGGAATGCTTACGCATTCCGCTTTTCAGGAGGAAAATCAGGCAGGATTAGCCCGCGTTCGGGAACGCCAACGGATTGTGCGGCAGCGTCGCGTAGTACTCACGCCACTGCGTATGCTGGGCCGGATCGCTCCAGACCGCCTGATGCAGGCGCGCCATCAGCACCGGGTCGCTCAGCAGCAGCAGGCGATCGGCCTTGCCAAGCTTGGCCGGGCCGGTTGCCAGCGCCTGTGCCAGACGCTCCTGACGCCAGTGCTCGATCGCCGAGCGGGTATAGTGACGTGAGGTCGCCATCGCCGTCGCCAGTGCGTTGAAGGAGGGGTTCACCACCGCATGCATAAAGCCGTTGCGCAGCGCGCGTTCACGGTTATGTTGCAGGTACTCGTCGGTGGCCACCAGTTCACGCGGCGGATCGTACTCCTCCGGGATCAGGAACAGCTTGGCACGCTTGCTCTTCAGGCCCAGCGTCGCGCGGCTCGACAGCGCCGACACAATAGGCGAGAGGATCAACGAGAAGACGATCGGCCCCAGCCACCAGAGGAAGCGCAGGTCCAGCCAAGCCATGCCACCGGCCCACACCAGCCCAAGCAGCATCTGCGAGCCGTGGCGGCGGAATGCCTCACCCCAAGGGGTGTCATCATCATCACGCTGCGGCGAGTTCCAGACCACTTCCCAGCCGAGGAAGGCGCTGACCACAAACACCGTATGGAACAGCATCCGCACCGGGGCCAGCAGCACCGAGAACAGCATCTCCAGCAGCATGGAGATCAGCAGGCGGAACCCGCCACCATACTCTTTCGCACCTTTGGCCCAGATCAGCACCACGCTCAGCAGCTTCGGCAGGAACAGCAGCACCAGGGTGGTGGAGAAGAGCGCAATCGCCAGCTCCGGCCGCCACTGCGGCCACACCGGGAACAGCTGGCGCGGTTGCAGGAAGTACTGTGGCTCCATCAGCGTATGCACCACCTGCAAGGCGGTGGAGAGCGCAAGGAACATGAACCACAGCGGCGCGGAGAGGTAGGACATCACGCCGGTCAGGAACACCGCACGGTGCACCGGGTGCATCCCCTTCACCAGGAACAGGCGGAAGTTCATCAGGTTGCCGTGGCACCAGCGGCGGTCACGTTTCAGCTCATCCAGCAGGTTCGGCGGCAACTCCTCATAACTGCCCGGCAGGTCGTAGGCGATCCAAACGCCCCAGCCAGCGCGGCGCATCAGGGCTGCTTCTACGAAGTCGTGGGAGAGGATGGAGCCTGCGAAAGAGCCTTCGCCCGGCAGCGGCGCCAGCGCACAGTGCTCAATGAATGGCTGTACGCGAATGATGGCGTTGTGCCCCCAGTAGTGGGACTCGCCCAGCTGCCAGAAGTGCAGGCCAGCGGTGAACAGCGGCCCATAGACACGGGTGGCGAACTGTTGCAGGCGCGCATAGAGGGTGTCCATGCCCGACGCCTTCGGCGCGGACTGGATGATGCCGGCGTGCGGGTTGGCGTTCATCAGGCGCACCAGCCCGGTCAGGCACTCGCCGCTCATCACGCTGTCGGCATCCAGCACCACCATGTAGCTGTAGTCCTTGCCCCAGCGACGGCACCAGTCATCAATGTTGCCACTCTTGCGCTTCACGCGGCGACGGCGACGACGGTAGAAGATCTTGCCGTGGCCCTCCACTTCGCGGCATAGCTCCAGCCAGGCCTTCTGCTCGGCGACACAGATATCAGGATCGTAGCTGTCACTAAGGATGTAGACGTCAAAGTGCGCCAGATCGCCGGTACGTTTCACCGACTCATAGGTGGCGCGCAGGCCAGCGAAGACGCGGTCCACGTCCTCATTACAGATAGGCATGATCAGCGCAGTGCGCTGCGCCGGGTCCAGCGGCTCAGTGCCGGTGCTGGAGGCGGAGATACTGTACTTATCCTTGCCGATCAGCAGTTGCAGGAAGCCCATCAGCGCGGTCCAGAAACCAGCCGAAACCCAACAGAACAGGATGGCGAACAGCACCAGGATGCCGGTCTGCAACACATAGGGCAGCAGTTGCAGCACCGACTGCATCAGGTCCTGATTTACCATCTCCATCGGGTCGATCAGCGCCCAGCCCTGATAGGGCAGGATGGTCTTCATGTACCAGGTGGCGATGCCGGTCTGTACCAGCATCAGCACCAGCAGGATGTAGCGACGCAGCGTGCCAACGGTACGCCAGCGCTTCTCGGACTCCGCCATCTCCTTGGAGAGCGGGGCCTGCGGCATATTGCCACGCCCCAGCAGCGAGTCCCAGAAACGTGCCAGCGGGTTGGTGCGCCAGGCTTCCGGGAACATGCTGGCGCGCTTGATCGGCGGCATCGCCTTGAGGGTGGTGCGGCCTTCCGCGTCGGCGTCCAGCAGCTTGCCACCGTCCAGCGCATCCGGCCAGGCCTGCTCCAGACGGGTTTTCACCGAGGCCAGCGGCGCGTCGTCTGACGGCAGGCCCTCCCCTGCCCCGCCCAGCCGGCGGTGCAGCTCCGGCAAGGCGTCAGCCTGGCCGCTGAGCGCGCCCTTCTCCTCCGCGGAGAGGGGCAGCGCCTCAATATATTGATGAGGTAAAGGCGTTGACTTATTCATTGGCAGGCAGCTGATAGCTCCAGGTTTCACTCAACGGTTTGTCACCATTGACCAGCGCAGCGCGCATCTCAACAGGTTTCTTCGGATCCTTGACCTTGACGCGCAGGGTGAGGCGCCAGCCCTTGGTGACCGGGTTATAGCGGACGTTGTTCTCGACCATGTCCGCGTTGTCATTCACGCTGATCTGCGAGGCAACCGGGGTATCTTCCTTCAGCGCCTTCAGCACTGGGCCAGCGAAGTCGATCAGCAGCGCGATGCTGCCATCCGGCTCGCGGATCAGGTTGGATTGCTTCACGTCGCCTGCGGAGCGCATGGTCTGCTTGACGTAGGCCAGATCCGGCGCGTGCAGCGCCTCCTCATTGCGGGTGAAGTGCAGGCGATAGCTCAAGTCCAGCGGCTGACCAGCATCCGGCAATTTCTCCGGCGACCAGAAGGCCACGATGTTGTCGTTGGTCTCGTCGGCGGTTGGGATCTCCACCAGCTCGACCCGGCCCTTGCCCCAGTCGCCATGCGTCTCGACCCAGCCACTCGGGCGCAGGTCGTAGCGGTCATCCAGATCCTCATACTGCGCGAAGCTGCGGCCACGCTGCAGCAGGCCGAAGCCGCGCGGGTTCTCGATGGTGTAGGTGCTCACCGACAGGTGGCGCGGGTTATTGAGCGGACGCCAGATCCACTCGCCGTTGCCAGCATGGATCGACAGGCCATCGGAGTCATGCAGCGCCGGGCGGTAGTTCATGTTCGGGGAGGGCTGGTTCTGGCCAAACAGGAACATGCTGGTCAGCGGGGCGATGCCCAGCTTGCCCACCTTGTCACGCATGTAGACCTTGGCCTGCACATCCACGGTGGTGTCGCTGCCCGGATAGAGATCGAAGCGGTAGGCCCCGGCCGCGCGCGGCGAGTCCAGCAGCGCATAGATTACCAGGTGCTTCTCGTCCGGGTTCGGGCGCTCAATCCAGAACTCGCGGAAGCGCGGGAACTCTTCGCCGGAGGCGAGCGCGGTGTCGATAGCCAGGCCACGCGCCGACAGGCCATAGACCTGGCCCTTGCCGATGACGCGGAAGTAGCTGGCGCCCAACACGCTCATGATCTCATCATTCTTGTCGGCTTTGTTGAGCGGATAGAGCACCTTGAACCCGGCGAAGCCGAGGTTTTTCACCGCGTCAGCGTCATGGTTGACGTTGCCGAAATTGAAGTAGTCCGGGTTGTATTTGATCTCGCTGACCTTGTCGGCCGCGACTTCATTGATTTTCACCGGGTATTCGAAATACATGCCCTGGTGGTAGAACTCCAGCTTGAACGGCGTATTCAGCGAGTTCCAGTAGGCTTTGTCATGGTTGAACTGAATCTGCTGGTAGTCAGCAAATTTCATTTCCCGGAACTGGGAAGGAAGGTTGCTTTTTGGTGCCTCAAATCCCTTTCCTGCCAGATCTTTGGCCTGTTTGGCCACGTCATCGAGCGAGAATGCCCATGCATGTGACGCGCCCAGTGACAGGAACATCGCGGCGCTCAACGCACATACCTTTGCCGCACGTGGCCCCTTGGATAAATTTTTAACTCGCACAACCCCCCCTTTCGAGTGCTGAAATCATTCTAAATCCATATTAAAGGATTATTTAGCTATCCGACAACATGATAAATGGATGGTTCCTCTCTGTGGGTTAGAGTTTAATCAGCCAGACAGCGTTATCAGTGCCGGATGCAGATTAAACCACAGTAGAAAATTAGCAACACCTATAGTAGGGTTCCGGCCGGTGATTTAAGCCAATCGGTTTGGGAGTAAACCCCATCGATGCGATTTATCGGACACGCTAAAATAAACGGCGCACCCTTTAAGTAAAAATCCTGGAAACTTATGACAAAAAAAACAGTACAACGGGAATACTTTCTCGATTCCATCCGGGCCTATTTGATGCTGCTCGGGGTTCCTTTCCATCTGTCGTTGATCTACTCCAGCCACAACTGGGCGGTGAACAGCCAGACCCCCTCTGACCTGCTGACGGTGCTCAATGACATCATCCACGCCTTCCGGATGCAGGTGTTCTTCGTCATCTCCGGCTACTTCTCCTATATGTTGTATGAACGTTATGAGCCAGTGCGCTGGTTGAAGGTGCGGCTGGAGCGCGTGGCGATCCCGATGCTGTCGGCAATGGTGCTGATCACCCTGCCACAGTTCTATATGCTGAAAAATTATACCCAGCGCATCCAAGGGTGGGCCCATTTCAGCGGCTATGAAAAAATCAACGTGGGCATCTGGGAAATAGTTTCACACTTATGGTTTTTGTTAACATTGGTAATATTAACCTGCGCGGGGTTCTATATTTTCCGCCGCCTGCGGAACATTCAGATTCTTCCGGCACGGTTTAGCGAAAAGCGCCTTAATAACTTAGGAAAACTCTTATTTTATTTTGTCCTGCTGGGTTTGGTCTATGCAATTATTCAATTTACGTTGGATCATGCGCTGCCCGGCCTGCTATTCAACTCGCTGCTTAACTTTATCGTTATGCAACCGCTGTTCTATCTGCCGTTCTTTATTCTGGGTGCGCTGGCGTTCAAATATGGCTGGCTTAAGGCCTTGCTGCTCAAGCCTTCCCCGCTGGCGCTGCTGCTGGCGCCATTGCTGTTCGCCGCCTATATCGCCAACCAGCACCTGAATGATGGCGCGCACCTTTCGCCCCAGCTGGATACGCTGATCACCTACATGCTGGGGATTGTGATGGTCAACCTGGTATTTGCCTTTGGCCATCGGATGCTCAACAGCCACTCGCCGCGGATTACCTATCTGGTTAATGCCTCACTATTTATCTATCTGGTCCACCACCCGCTAACACTGATATATGGCGCATTCATCACACCGAAAATTGAGAATAATCTGGCAGGCTTTGGCTTGGGAATGATATTTGTCTTCGGCCTGGCCTTCTTGTTGTATGAGCTGCACAAACAGGTGCCGATGCTGCGTTTCCTGTTCTCCGGCAAATCACAAAAACCGGTGCCCATCCCGCCTGCCGCCTGAGAGTGGCAATAAAAAGCCCGCCATTAGGCGGGCTTTTTTATTAGTGGATATTGATGGTCGGCACCACCGACATCCCGACCCGCAGGCGCTGCGCCTGCGGCTGGTCGGCGTCCAGCACAATCTTCACCGCCAGACGTTGCGCCACCTTGGTGAAGTTGCCCGTCGCGTTGTCTGCGGCAATCGGCGAGAAGGTCGCGCCGGTGGCCGGGGCAATGCTCTCGACATGGCCATGCAGCTGCACGTCTGGCAGGGCATCGACGCGGATGCTGACCGGCTGCTGCGGCTGCACGCTGCCGAGCTGCGTTTCCAGATAGTTGGCGACAATGTAAGCCTGTTGCAGCGGCACCACCGCCAGCACGCGGGTGCCCGCGCTGACATAGGCGCCCACGCGCAGCGAGCGCTGGCCGACGGTGCCGGCAATCGGTGCCTTGATCTCGGTGTAGGAGAGGTTGAGCTGCGCCTGCGCCAAATCGGCCTTTGCCGCCTCAATTGCCGCCAGCGCCTCGGCACGTTCCGCTCGCAGCACGTCCACCTCCTGCTGGGCGGCTTCCAGCGCCGCCACATTGCTCTGGTGCTGTGCCGCCTTCTCGCGGTAGTTAGCATCCGACTCGTCACGCTGGTCAGCGGTGCCGGAGCCATTCTGCAACAGCCGGCGGTAGCGGTCAGCGCTCTGGCGCGCATAGTTCATGCCAGCGGTGCTGGAGTCAATGTCCGCCCGCGCCTGAATAATCACTTGCTGCTGCTTGGCGAGCTGGGCATCCAGGCTCTGGATCTGCGCCTGTTTGCTGCCCAGCGTGGCCTTGGCCGTATTCAGGGCGTTGGTGTAATCACGGGGATCGATGCGCGCCAGCAGTTGGCCCGCCTGCACCTGTTGGTTGTCCTCCACCAACACCTCGGCGATATGGCCGGAGATGCGCGGCGCCACCAGCGTATAGTCGGCGGTGACGTAGGCGTCATTGGTGGTTTCGTCACCCCGCCCGGCCAGCCGCCAGACAATAAAGGCCACCAGCAGGGCCACCAGAATAACCGCCACCAGCAGCGGGATGCGTTTTGACGATGTTGCTAACATAATTCTCTTCTCTCAATGCTCTCGGAAATAGGGGCAATCAACGGTTGACCAACGACTGCGGCGGATAGGTGCGCTGCGGCATCAGGGCGGCCAGCACAATCAGCGCCAGCGCCACCCCCATAATCATCAGGTAGGCGTCGCTCAGCCCGAGGATGGTGGCCTGCTTCTTCACCAGCGAGGAGAAGCGTGCCAGCACTTCGGTGGAGATGGCGCTGCCATCCGGGTTGAGCGGCGCGGGCGGCGCACGGTTGCCGTCATAGGGCTGCGACAGCAGGTGGCTGACCGAGCCAGCGTGGTCAAGCAGCACATGGGAGTGGAACTTCTCCCGGTGCGTGATAAAGGTCTCCAGCAGTGCCGAGGCAGTGACGCTCCCCAGCCCGCGCACGGTGTTGAACATGGCGGAGGCGAAAGGCCCCTCCATCGGCTGCACCACGCTGGTGGCGCTCATCAGGATGGGGATCACCGCCATCGGCTGTGCCACCGCCTGCATCGCCTGCAACCAGTAGAAGTTGCCCTGCACCCAGGCGCTGTTGATCGCCGAGCCGCAGTAGCAGGTGAAGGCCAGCAGCCCCAGCCCACTGGCCAGCACCCAGCGGCTGTCCACCCAGCGCAGGTTGCAGATCGCCGCCACCAGTGGCGCCATCAGCAGCTGTGGCACGCCGATGGTCAGCGCCAGCGGCCCCACCTCGGCGGCACGAAAACCGCTGACCGAGATCAGGTAGTTGGAGGGCAGCACCGAGCCGGAGAGGTAGACCAGCATCAGCCCGGCCAGCGTCAGCAGGCCGTGGGCGAGGTTGCGCCGCCCCAGCAGTTGCAGCTTGAACAGCGGCAGCGGGTGATACCACTCATTGATCAGGAACACCGTGATCAGTACCGCCGCGCCATACAACAGCGCGCAGATCAGGTCGGACTCCAGCCAGTCCTGCCGTTCACCCTGCTGCAACGCCAGCACCAGCATCGCCACGCCGCTACAGCCGGTGATCATGCCGAAGGCGTCAATCTGCTTCAGCCGCTCCAGCCGCAACGGATCCTGGGGGATGCCGTGGCTGATCATGGCGAAGGCCAGCAGGCAGGGCGGGATCACTTGCCAGAAAACGAACTGCCAGCCCACGTCATCGGTCCAGAGTGCCGCCAGCGAGGTGGCGAGGTTGGGGCCAAAGGTGGCGCTCAGGGCGTAGGCACCCAGCCCATACAGCTTGAAGCCGGGCGGCAGGAAGCGCAGGGCAACGGTCATCAGCAGCGGCGGCAGTGCGCCACCAAACAGCCCCTGGATGACCCGCAGGGTGATGAAGACCGTCAAATTGGGCGAAAAGGGCAGGATCGCCCCGAGCAGGCCGAAGCCGAGCACCATGCTCATGGCGAAGCGCCGCATGGAGAAGGTCATCGCCAGCCAGGGAGCCAGCATCATGGCGGCCACTTCCGCCGCCTGATAGCCGCCGACCAGCCAGGAGCCCTCATCGCTGCCGATGCTCAGCGCCCCGCGGACGTCAGCCAGCGCGATGTCAGTCACCCGGTCATTCAGGCCGGATGAGAGGGCGGCGATCAGCACGCCGACCAACCCAATCACCAGCCGGACAGTAAAGGGCTGGGCCACTGGGGCAGCAGGAGGAATGCCGCTGGCATTGGCCGGCGACACACTGACTACACTCATAACTAAACTCATCTTTTTTTTGTGCGCACTGTACCTGCCGCCAGCGGCCGGCAGCAGAGGGCCTGGGCGCGGGGCGCAACGGGAAACAGATACGGGTGCAGTAATGGCAGGTGAAAGTGAGGCCGTCATTATGCGAATGGCATCACAGCGCGGGATACTACAATACGGTCCACTGTATTGCAATGTGGTTAACGATTGAGTTCCGGCAGGGAATGCCGTTAAATATCCGGGCGTTTATTGATAAGGAGCCTTAGCGTGACCATGCATCATACCCCCTCCACGGAGGAGGAGCGCAGCGGCGGCATTCAGGTGATCTCCCGTGCCGCCAGCATCCTTAATGCACTCGGCGCGCACCCGGAAGGGATGAGCCTGGGGGCCATCGCGCAGGCCGTCGCCCTGCCCCGCTCCACGGTGCAACGCATTGTGGCCGCGCTGGCGGATGAGGGCATTGTGCGCAGCGACGGCCGCCACGGCATCCGGCTGGGGCCGACCCTACTGCGGCTGGTGGCGACCGTGCACATCGACATCATCGCCATCGCCACCCCCTTCTTGCAGGCGCTGTGCAAGGAGACCAACGAGACCGTGACCCTGGCGCGCCCCAGCGGGCGGCAGATTGCCATCGTGCACATGGTGGTGGCCGACCGCGAGTTGCGGGTGGTGCCGCGCTTTGGCCTCAACCTGCCGATCTACAGCACCTCCGGTGGGCGTGCGCTGCTGGCGCTAAACAGCGACCATGAGGTGCGGCAGTTGATTGGCGACGAGTTCGAGCCAGTGACCGGCCGGACGGTGCGCGACATGGAGACGCTGCTCACCCGGCTTGCAGAAGTGCGGCGGCTGGGGGTGGCGATCGAGCATGGCGAGACGCTGGAGGGCATCTCCTCGATGGGCATCGCCATCGATACCCTATTGGGGCGCTATTCGGTGTCACTTCTGGTGCCCACCGAACGGCTGCACCACCACTTACCGGCCTTGCAGGCAGCCATTCTGGCCTGCCGGGCCTCTTTGATGGGCGAAATCGGCAAGCTGGATTGCCGTTGATACCGGCAGCGCCGGTGTAAGGAGCGACGATGTTTACCCATATCCTGCTGGCGGTAGATGGCTCCAGCCAGACGCCGCGCGTGGTGGCCCTGGCCGCCGAACTGGCGTCCAAAACCGGTGCGCGTATTTCCGTCACCTGCTGCGTGGATGAGTCTTATGCCGTGGATGCCGACACACTGGGCGGCCCCGGCGAGGTGAGCCTCTATCAGCCCGCCTGTGAGGAGCAGGATACTGCCTGCCAGGTGGTACGCGCGGCGCTGACCCAACTTGCCCCGTTGGGCGAACGGGTCAGCGGCCAGGTGATTGTCGGGGAGCCAGCGCAAGCGCTGGTGACGGAGGCAGAGCGGCAACAGGCGTCCGTGATTGTGATGGGCCATCACCGCCGCACGGTATTTGGCCGGCTGTTGAAAGGCTCGGTCAGCGCCGATGTGGTCGCCACGGCCCCCTGCCCGGTGCTGGTGGAAGTCAGGGAGTGAAATCAGTTTTACTCTTATTGACAGGAGTAAAATTAATGTTTCATTTTCATAGTTTTCTTATTTGTTTAAGGTTATCCAACAGTTAAACTGGTAAGTGCTTTATGGCAAGTCAGATCCCTTTAACGCAAGGAGTTACTTATGTCCAAAGTATTGACCATTACCGCTGTTGCGCTCTACCTGGCCGGGGCGTCCGCCGCCTTTGCCGCCACCACCGCTGGTGCGGACGTGGCCGTGGGCAATGGCGCAGGGGCAGCCGCCACCAGCGGCGCGACCCTGATCTCGGGTGGCGTGGCCGCAGCGGCTTCCGCTATGGACCCGAGCGGCAGCACTGGCACCTCGACTGCCACCTCCACCTCGACCACCACCCAGACCCGCTAAGGCCGGCCTTTGCCGGGAGCCGAAACCAGCCGGAGGGCTGGTTTTTTTATGCCCGGCGCGCCAGACATAAAAAAGGCTGCCGAGAAGACATGGCAGCCTGTGAAGTGCAGGGTCATCCCTATTTTTGTACACCCTGGTGGTGGCGGTACAGAATTACCCTGCTCCCTTGAAACGCAATTTTGTACACATTCTTTGCGTTGTACAGATATCAATAGGAAGGACGTCCTTAACTGACACCCATTTTTTCAGCCCAGTCGGCAATTTGCTCACGATAAATATAGGTCACTTCATTATTCAATGGCTGATGAGTTTGCGAGGTAATGGTGACCAGGCAAGGATAATCGCGTGGCCGCAGCTCAAACAAATATTCATCCAACTCCTCTTCTGACAGTAATGAGGTGCCATCTGTGCCCTCAATCATAAAGTAGTTGTGCAGCATCCAGTGACGGTACTCAAAGTGGTTATTTAACAGTTGCATGGTGCGACCTTAAGGCTAGTCAGGCTAGGGCGGGAAACCCGGCTCATCAAAGGCAAATCCCCCGGCTCATGACGCATTCCGGCGTAAATCTGGCGTTCCGTTGCACTACTGGGATTGAAAATAACAAAACAGAAACATGGAAGCAATAAATACCGCTTTATTTACTACATTTAATTAAAAAACGAGTTAAGTGCTGATAATAAAATCAGAGTTATTTCTATAACGAATGAATTGATAATTTAAAATCAGAATTTTTTATTATTTCCCAGAAAAGTCCCATAAAAAAAACCGCCGTAGCGGTTTTCTTTATGTAGGGGGCGTCAGATTTTGCAGCCTTCGCAATCGTCTTCCCCACCGGCCACCTCGGGCACCTCATTGACGCGCTTTTCCGTCTTTTCAGCGGCCTTGGCCAGTTCAGCATCAATGTCAAAATCAAAAATATCATCGCTCATCGCAGTTCTCCTGTGTCGTGGTGCGGCAGCGGATTATAACCGACGACCGCCAGCCTGTCCTGGGGGGCGCACAGAAAGCCAACTGGTGAGAAACCCGGCACTTACCGCCAGCGGATTTGCATCCCTGCCGGGTCAGTACCATAGTTAAAGGGTCAACACTATCACTGGGGCGCCGCCGGCGTCCCCCAGCAAGGGAGAGATTGAATGGCCGATAAACATGATGTGAAGTCCTGGGCAGAGATCCGTGAAACCTCGATTGAGATTGCGGAAGCGATTTTTGAGTTTGCCGAGAATGATGAGACCCTGGCGCAAAAGATCTGGGAAGAGGGAAATGATGAGGTGCTGATTCGCGCCTTTGAGAAGACCGACGCCGATCACCTGTTCTGGGGCGAAGAGAAGGTCGACCGCAAAAACGTCTGATGCCCACGGCCGCCGCGCTGCGGCGGCCCGGTTAGCTGTCGAAGCCAAACCCCATCTGGTGCGCCCACTCGAACACCTGCTCTTTATAGACAAACTTTGGCTCGCACACCGCCGGTTGCCCCTTGGCCTGCACCATCACCGCAATGCAGGGATAGGCACTGGGCCGCGCGTCAAAGATAAAATCCTCAATCTCCTGATCGACAAACTGCGCCGCCTCGCCGGTCTCGCTGACCAAAAACAGCTCCGCCATGATCCAGTTACGGTAATCGCGCTCATTGTGCAGCATTTTCATCGCCTGTCTCCCTGTTAGTGCCACTCATCCCCGCCGCAGCAAGGGCACACTTCCGTCCGCGCCACCGACATCGCCGCGCTGCCGTCGCTCTCCCACTCCACACGCAGCGGCTGGCCGTCATCCTCCGCGGCGCTTAAATAACGCGGATAGTGCTCCGCCTGGCCAAACATGGTTTCGGTATGGATGAGCCGATCGCCGGCATAGATGCGCGCCGTGGCGTGGGCATCGCGGCGGCCGCACTCGCCCTGCTGGTAGAGGTGGTGAATGGTGAGTTTGATCTTTTGCACGCCGGCTCCCGATGGTAGTACACATTGATTGCGTGAATACGCATAGTGTACCCCATCGGGAGCGGCCGGGGATATGCCGTTTACGTGCGCTTAATGAGCCGGCTGGTGCTGGTGCAACTCGGTGCGCGCCGCCTGCTGCTGGCGACGCTGCTTGCGGGCCAGGTCATAGACGTCGTAGAAGTCGATCATGCCTTTGTTGCGGATGATTTCGCGCATCCGGTTTTTGATCTCTCCCGCCACCTGCGGGTGCGCCAGAATCTCCTCCACCGCCGCCGTAGGCAGCTCGCGGCTGAAGTACCACTCGCCATTGACGCAGACACGCAGATCCAGCACGCCAATGTCCTCATAGCGGTAGATGGGCTTGATGTCCATCAGCAGGCCGGCGGAGACCACCAGCAGGAAAGCGGTAAAGCCCGCAAACCAGCCCAGCCCCATATAGGGCGAACAGTACATCACCACGCCCACCGCCAGGTAGCCGATCAGCATCGCCAGGCAAAGCCAGGGGTGCTTGGTGAAGAACTCGGTGTTGAAGCGTGCCTTGCCGTCACGGCGCTCGGCGCGGTTGATGTGTGCGATCTCGCGGACCAGGATGGTCTTGATGGCGTCCATGGTGTCACCCTCATCTGGATACTGTCGTGGACTGGGAAGTGCCAGCCGCAGGCTGGCTCCGCCGGCAAGCCGGGGTGGCCCCCTGGCCGGATATAGTGGCGATGATAGTAGCACAGCCACTGTTATAGACTGCATAGCAGTTGTCACCGATTCCAGGCCAAACTGTTATAGCATACGTGCTGTTGCGGGCAATTATTACCGCCGTTGATGGATATTTTTATGCCGTTAAATACCCAACCACTTAGTTAACCCTCTACCCCACCCATTATTTCCCTGTGGGATAGGGTGTTATTATTGCTGCGGATAAATTATTTGTGCGGATATTTCATGCAGACTGACCACGCTTATTCCCCTTGCCCTTAAACGACCCTAATAAAATGGGCATAGCCGCCTTATCATGATGAATTTCTCTGTTAAATTAAATATATATTTTAATTTCATGATTTCCATCATTGAAAAAACATTAGCCGCTTATTGCTTTTTATTCCTGCCAGAGGGGCTACCTTATTTAACATTACGCACCGACGACTGCCGGCGTAAAAACGTTTTCCGCCCCGATCGCAATGAAATAAATAAGGGTGAGTTATGGCAGAAAATTCAGAAAGTCAAAAAGTGGGCCTGATTCCGGTGATGTTGATGGTCTCCGGCAATATTATGGGTTCCGGGGTCTTCCTGCTGCCGGCCAGTCTGGCCGCCACCGGGGGCATCGCCATCTGGGGCTGGCTGGTGACCATCATTGGCGCGCTGTCGCTGTCAATGGTGTATGCCAAAATGTCCTCGCTGGATGACAGCCCCGGCGGCTCCTACGCCTACGCGCGCCGCGCCTTTGGCCCCTACCTCGGCTACCAGACCAATGTGCTCTACTGGCTGGCCTGCTGGATCGGCAACATCGCAATGGTGGTGATTGGCGTTGGTTACCTGAGCTACTTTATTCCGCTGCTGAAGCAGCCGATCCCATTGACCATCGCCTGTGTGGCGATCCTCTGGCTGTTTGTGTTCCTCAATATCATCGGCCCGAAGATGATCACCCGTGTGCAGGCGGTGGCTACCACGCTGGCGCTGGTGCCAATTGTCGCCGTCGCGCTGCTGGGCTGGTTCTGGTTCAGCGGGGAGACCTATATGGCGGCGTGGAACGTCAGCGGCCAGAACCCGTTCGGCGCCATCCAGAGTACCCTGAGCGTCACGCTCTGGTCATTTATTGGCGTGGAGAGCGCCTCGGTGGCGGCGGGGGTGGTGAAGAACCCGAAACGCAACGTGCCGATTGCCACCCTCGGCGGCGTGCTGATCGCCGCCGTCTGCTATGTGCTCTCCACCACCGCCATCATGGGGATGATCCCCAATGCAGAGTTGCAACTCTCCGCCTCGCCCTTTGGCGACGCCGCGCGGCTGGCGCTCGGTGACCTCGCTGGCGGCACCGTGGCGCTGTGTGCCGCGCTCGGTTGCTTAGGCTCACTGGGCGGCTGGACACTGCTGGCCGGCCAGACCGCCAAGGCCGCCGCCGACGATGGCTTGTTCCCGCCGATCTTCGCCAAGGTCAACAAGGATAATGTGCCGGTCGCCGGGCTGCTGATCATCGGCATCTTGATGACGCTGTTCCAGATCAGCAGCATCTCGCCCAACGCCACCCAGCAATTCGCGCTGGTCTCCTCGGTCTCGGTGATCTTTACGCTGGTGCCCTACCTCTATACCTGCTCGGCACTGCTGCTGGTCGGGCATGGCCATTTGGGGCGGCTGCACGTTGCCTACTTCCTGATCACGCTGGTGGCCTTCCTCTACTGCATTTGGGCGGTGGTGGGGTCTGGCCCGCAGGAGGTGATGTGGTCATTCGTGGCGCTGATGGTGATCACCACTTTGTATACCGTCAACTATAACCGCCGCCATAAAAACCCCTTCCCGCTCCATCGCCCCTATGTGCGTGACGATGATTAAGCGTTGGCGGCCAACTGATATCTGGGAGAGAGCATGATTGACTTAGGCACCCCTAAAAAGCGCAAGGTTCTGGTGGTGGACAGCAGCCTGCTGGAGCTGAATACCACCAACGGCCGGGCCGTGCAGGAGCTGATTGACGCACTGCGCGCGCTCTATTTCGAGGTGATCCCAGCGGCCAGCTTTGAGGATGGCCGGGCGACGGTGATGTCTGACGCCTCGCTCTGCTGCCTGTTCGTCAACTGGACTGCCGGTGGCAATGACAGCGCCTCCCACGGCCAGGCCAGCGAGCTGCTGCGCGAGATCCGCCGCCGCAATAAGGAGGTGCCGGTGCTGCTGATGGCCGAGCACTCCTGCATCGATAGCCTGACGCTGGACATCATGCGGATGGTGAATGAGTTCGTCTGGATGCACGAGGATACGGCGGAGTTTATTGCCGCCCGCGCCAAGGCGCTGATCACCCAATACTATGACCAGCTGTTGCCGCCCTTTACCAAGGCGCTGTTTCGCTACACGCTGGAGTCGCCGGAGTACTCATGGGCCGCGCCGGGCCATCAGGGCGGCGTGGCCTTCACCAAAAGTGCCGTGGGCCGCGAGTTCCTCGACTTCTATGGCGAAAACCTGTTCCGTACCGACACCGGCATTGAGCGGGCGGCGATGGGTTCGCTGCTCGATCATAGCGGCCCGATCCGCGAATCGGAGGACTACGCCGCCAAGGTGTTTGGCTCGCACCGCAGCTATGCGGTGCTGAATGGCACCTCCGGCTCCAACCGCGCCATCATGGCGGCGGTGGTGGGCGAAGGCCAGGTGGCGCTCTGCGACCGCAACTGCCATAAGTCAATTGAGCAGGGGCTGGTGATGACCGGCGCACTGCCGGTGTTTTTCGTGCCGACCCGCAACCGCTTCGGCATCATTGGCCCGATCCCCAAGCAGCAGTTCCGGCCAGAGGCGATCGATGCGCGCATTGCCGCCCACCCGCTGATCGATCAGGCCAGCGATCGCACGCCGGTCTACGCGGTGATCACCAACTGCACCTATGACGGCATGTGCTACCACGCCGGTCAGGCGCAGGATCTGCTGGCAGAGCGCGTCGACCAGATCCACTTTGACGAGGCGTGGTACGCCTACGCCCGTTTCAATCCCCTCTATGCTGGGCGCTTCGCCATGCGCGGCAACCCGGAGGAGCATGATCCCGACGGCCCGACGGTGTTCGCCACCCACTCCACCCACAAGCTGCTGGCGGCGCTGTCGCAGGCCTCTTACATCCACATCCGCAACGGGCGCAAGCCGGTGGTGCACTCGCGCTTCAATGAGTCCTACATGTTGCAGGCCAGCACCTCGCCGCTGTACGCCATCATTGCCGCCAACGAGATTGGCGCGGCGATGATGCAGGGCGGACAGGGGCAGACGCTGACGCAGGAGGTGATCAACGAGGCGGTGGATTTCCGGCTGGCGCTGGCCAAGGTCAACGCCACCTTCCGCGATCGCGGTGAATGGTTCTTCGCCCCGTGGAACCCGCCGGAGATCACCGATCCGAAAACCGGCAAGAAGATCCCCTTCCGCCTCGCGGACAAGGCGCGGCTCACCACCGATCCCTCCTGCTGGGTACTGAAGCCGGGCGAGAGCTGGCACGGTTTTGAGCAGTTGGAGGAGGAGTGGTGCATGCTCGACCCGATCAAGGCCGGTATCCTGACGCCGGGCATGAACGATGACGGCAGCCTGATGGAGAACGGCATCCCGGCGGCGATGGTGACCGCCTTCCTGACGCAGCACGGCATTGTGCCGTCACGCACCACGGACTTCATGGTGCTCTGCCTCTTCTCGGTCGGCATCACCAAAGGGAAGTGGGGTACGCTGATCAACGCGCTGCTGGAGTTCAAACGTCACTATGATGAGAACACCCCGGTCACTGCCTGCCTGCCCAATCTGGCTGGCGGCCACCCGGCGCGCTATGCCGGGATGGGGCTACAGGATCTCTGTGACGAGATGTTCGACTATATGAAGAACAGCCAGATGGATCGCCTGCAAGCCGAGGCGTTTGGCCAGTTGCCGCAGCCGGTGGTGTTGCCGCGCCGCGCCTTTCAGGCGCATATGGCCGGGGAGTGCGAGCACCTGCCGCTGGATAAGCTGGCTGGCCGCGTCTCCGCCGTGGGGGTCATTCCCTACCCACCGGGCATCCCGATTGTGATGCCCGGTGAAAACTTTGGCGACCCGACCCAGCCGTGGCTGAGCTATATCCGCAGCATCGCCGAATGGGGGGAAAAGTTCCCCGGCTTCGAAAAGGAGCTGGAGGGCGCGGAGATGATCGACGGCAAATACCATATCTGGGCGCTGGCATAACCCGGAGATTCACGGCACACTGGGCCGGTTGCCACCCCTGTCATGGCAACCGGCTTTTATAGCCTAAGCCCCGGTATAAGGCGAGCATGACGCCCCCCTTTCAGAATATCCTCACGGAAATAGCCAAACAAAAAGAACTACTTACATTTCCTGTCGCAATCATTACCTGGCGGATACTGTTTGGCAATGAGGGAATTTGTCAGCATTAGGAATACTCCTAAACTTACTGAAAAAGCACTATGTTTCAAGAAATGGCTTCTGTATTGGTATTGGCGGCGGTGTCGGGGTTCTCTTTCACAAAATATCAGGACGACCAGAAGCGACGTAAGCCACGCACCCTGTTCCAGCACTACACCCTCCACCCCTTGATCAAAAAGCGGCGGCGCCCGTTACGCACCCGCCTGCTGCGCCGTTTCCCTTTGGTACATTGAGGGCGCTTTATGCTGCGGCGCGCATAAAAAAAGCGCCAGCGGGTTAGGCTGGCGCAACATACTGGAAGCAATGTGAGCAATGTCGGTCTTCCGTGCCGGCAGAGCCGCCGTCCGGAAGACACTTGAATGATAACCATTATCATTCTCTATTGTAAAGCGCTTTTTACCCTGCCCTGCCTGAGAGGGAGGTGATGAGATAATTTTAGTGCCGGGCAATGTTGATTTGGGCTAATGTTAGATTATCAGCCCTTCACAACGTGCTGGCATGGCAACAGCCTTTGAAAAAAGGAGAGACAATGAGCATTGGCGTCCACTCTCTGGTCAAACATAAAACGGGCAATATCATTGGCCGCGTCATTTCACTGCTCTCACGGCAGGACAAACCCTGGGCGATGGTTGACTGGGGCAATAGCGGTATCTCGATGCATGCAGTGAGTGATTTGATCGAAGTGACCCAGGAGAACCGTCGCTCCTGAGCGGAAATGATTAGCCGCCGTTACCTGTTAATTCCCCCCCTGATGAAACCCCTGCTGTCGCGTCCAACGCGCTTAACCACTTGAACCGCCCTCAGCCTGACGGGCAGCGCGGGATTTTTCATCCGCACAGCCTTGGAAATCAGAACATACGTTCCAAATTGATTTGTCTGCAATCGGCAATTGCGCCGCAGGAAAACCATTACTTTGATGAAAAGCCCTCAAAATCGCATTTTATGCCTCTTTTTATGACCCCACCCACAAAATCAATTTTTCACTCTTCATGTAAATAAAATTAAAAGTCTATAAATAGGATGTTATTTTTTTGTACCACGATGATCTCTGTCAGCCCCTACCTTCAGAGTCTGTACCACTACTGGAGTCACCATGGAAAACTACATAACAACCAACCCTGCATCCGGCCCCAACAGCCGCACCAAGACCGAGCCGTTCGTCAAAGTGATTGTCATTATCTCCACGCTGGGCGGCCTGCTGTTTGGCTATGATACCGGCGTCATCTCAGGTGCCCTGCTGTTTATGGGCGAAGAACTGCACCTCACCCCCTTTACCACCGGGCTGGTTACCAGCTCCCTGCTGTTCGGTGCCGCCTTTGGCGCGCTGTTGGCTGGCCACATGGCCGATGCCGCCGGGCGGAAAAGAATCATCCTGTTTTTGGCGGTCATTTTTGCCATTGGCGCGGTAGGCACCGCCATGGCGCCAGATGTCACCTGGATGGTTGTCTTCCGCCTGGTGCTCGGCGTAGCGGTGGGCGGCGCGGCGGCGACCGTGCCGGTCTATATCGCTGAGATCGCCCCGGCCAACCGGCGCGGCCAGCTCGTCACGTTGCAGGAGCTGATGATCGTCTCCGGCCAGATGCTCGCCTACATCTCCAACGCCACCTTTAATGAGATCTGGGGGGGTGCCACCACCTGGCGTTGGATGCTGGCGCTGGCGACGGTGCCCGCGGTGCTGCTGTGGTTCGGCATGATGTTCATGCCCGACTCCCCACGCTGGTACGCGATGAAGGGGCGTTTCGCCGAGGCGCGCCGGGTGCTGGAGCGTACCCGCGCCAAGGAGGATGTCGAGTGGGAGATGACCGAGATTGAGGAGACGATTGAAGAGAACCGTCATCTCGGCAAGGGGCGGGTACGTGACCTGGCGACCCCGTGGCTGATGCGGCTGTTCCTGCTGGGCATCGGCATCGCGGTGATCCAGCAGCTGACCGGCGTGAACACCATTATGTATTATGCGCCGACGGTGTTGACGGCTACCGGCCTGAGCGCCGATGCCGCACTGTTCGCCACCATCGCCAATGGGGTGATCTCGGTGCTGATGACCTTTGTTGGCATCTGGCTGCTGGGCAAGATTGGCCGCCGGCCGATTGTGCTGATTGGGCAGATTGGCTGCACCAGCTGCCTGTTCTTCCTCGGGGCGGTCTGTGTGCTGATGCCAGAGACGGTGGCGGGCGCGCCTAACCTGCTGCGCAGCTATCTGGTACTGGCCGGGATGCTGATGTTCCTTAGCTTCCAGCAGGGGGCGCTCTCGCCAGTGACCTGGCTGCTGCTGTCAGAGATCTTCCCGACCCGCCTGCGCGGCATCTGTATGGGGGCCGCGGTGTTCGCCATGTGGATCGCCAACTTCCTGATCTCCCTCTCCTTCCCAATGCTGCTGGCCAGCGTCGGGCTGGCCGGGGCCTACTTCACCTTTGCGGTGATTGGCATTGCCGGTTCCCTCTTTGTGATCCGCTGCATTCCAGAAACCCGGGGGCGCAGTCTGGAGCAGATAGAGCACTTCTTCCGCGATCGTTACCAGCCGCAACCTGTTACGCGGCCCCTCTCCACCGGCCAGAAGCGCAAAGCCTGACGATAAAAAAAGCCCACCAATCGGTGGGCTTTTTTCTGGATGCGGATTAACGCGGCGCCTGTGGGTGGTGGGCCACCGGCTTGGCTTTCTTCACCGGTTTTTTGACCGGGTGGTGCGCGGCCTTGTGCAACACTGGCTTCGGCGCGGCATGTTTGGCAGCCTGATGCGGGGCGACATGCGCCACCTTTTTCACCGGCTGATCCTGGTGTGCCGGCGCGGCCATCGCGGCGCTGCTCAATACCAACAGTGATCCCAGCATCACTGATTTAATCATTTTCATTATGACCTCTATGTAGGCTGTTCTGGCGATTCATTCGCTGGAAACGATACTACAGGGTTTGGCTGTAAGGATTCCGGCAGCACAATGTAACAAGTTGCTAACCCGGCGGCATACCGGGATAACCGGCCATAAACCCTGTAACGGCGCGCCTTTTTCAGCTAAAAAACCGCGGTTTTTAGCGCCAGAGAGTGAAAACCATTGTTACTGCATGTTAATAACGCCGCCAAACCCCAATTTCTGGTCTACGCTTTAAGTACGTTCACCAACAAATGGAGTTTGCGTATGTTTGAGAAAGCCAAAGATAAAGCAGAAGAAGCCGTAGGCGCAGGTCAGGAACAATTTGGTCGTGCGACTGATGACAGCAAAACCCAATTTGAAGGGGCAGTGCGTAAGAACCTCTCTCAGGCCTCTTATGCCGTCAACGATGCGGTAGACACCATCAAAAGTAAGACCTCTGACAACCCGGTTCCGGCGCTGTTAGTGGCAGCAGGTGTTGGCTTCGTTCTGGCCAAGCTGCTGGGTGGTCGTCACTGATCCTGCCCTCTTGCTGAGAAGCCCGGCCTGGCCGGGCTTTTTTTATGCCCGTTTCCCGCCCCTGTCGATGAAATTTTTTTGCCGTTGTCTATTAAGCCGATCAAACAATTGAACGAAAAGAGCACATTTAATACAATAATGACATTGTGTAAATTACAGGTAACAGATGTGTCTGCTCATACCGCCTGGGAAGCGTTAAAAACCATTTTCTACGTCGGCTTTGCCCTCTCCGCCCTTTTCACCCTGTTTATTAGCCGCGACTCCTCTTTCAGGATCCGCCTGTTTACCTCCGGCATCATTGGCCTGACCTGGCCGTTGAGTTTCCCGGTCGTGCTGCTGTTCTCCCTCTTCTGATCCGCTAACCTGCCGTCATCACCAGCAGATAACGGCAGGGCTGTTGCGCCGGGTTAATAAAACTGAGCGGCGCATCCACACCGAATGTCAGGCAGTCCCCCGCTTCCAGCTGGTAGCGCTGCGCGCCGTAGTGCAAGTGCAGGCGACCTTCGCACAGCCAGAGCCGCTGGTGATAGGGGGCATCATGCCAGGGCGGGTAGTTGACGCGCGCGCCAGCTGGCAAGGTGATCTCCACCAGTTCCAGCCCATGCAGTGGATCTTTTTCACTTACCTGCCGCCGCAGGTAGCCCAGATTGGGGTCACGCCACACGGCCTGATCGGCCAACCGGCGCAGGGGGGCGGCCTGTGGCTCCGTGGCCGTCACCAGCTCCGCCAATGACACACCGAGTGCCGCCGCCAATCGGCCGAGGATGGCTGCACTTGGGCTGCTCTCGCGCCGTTCGATCTTGGAGATGGTCGCCTTACTGACCCCCGCCTGCTGCGCCAGCTCCTCAAGGCTCCAGCCTTTGGCGCGCCGCCGTCCCTGTAATTGGTCGGCGATGATCTCGTCAATTGACATGGCTGTCCCTGTTGTTTAGCTTAGTGGAATAATTTCCACTATAGTAGACATGACAGCGGGAGCGAGCAATATGAAGTGGGTGGCCTGTAGTGAAGAACGACATGCAGAGGCGATTCTGGCGATTTTCAACGACGCAATTGCGACCTCAACGGCCCTATATGATTACCATCCGCGCCCGCTCTCGGCGATGGCCGGCTGGTTTGCCGTGAAACGGGACAATGGCTTCCCGGTGATTGGACTGGAGGATGAGGATGGCACGCTGCTCGGCTTTGCCAGCTACGGCACCTTCCGCGCCTGGCCAGCCTTCAAGTATTCGATGGAGCACTCGCTCTATGTGCATAAGGATCACCGTGGCCGCGGCCTAGGCCGCCAGCTGCTGGCACGGCTGATTGAAGAGGCGCAAGCCAATCAGGTGCACACGCTGGTCGGCGGCATTGACAGCGGCAACCTCGGTAGCATCGCGCTGCATGAGTCACTGGGCTTCCAGCACTGTGGCACCGTCAAGCAGGCGGGCTACAAGTTTGACCGCTGGCTCGATCTGGCCTTCTACCAACTCTTGCTGCCCACGCCCCACCAGCCGCAAGCAGACTAAGCGCCCGGCGTCCTCCCCTCTATACTTAGGGGAAACCCAGGAGGAACTATGTGCGGACGCTTTTCACAACACCAGACCCGGGCCGATTATCTCGATGCCCTTGGCTCGGATCTCCCCTTCAACGGCGCGCTCGACCCGGTGCCGATTGGCCGCTATAACGTGGCACCCGGTACTCGCGTGCTGCTGCTCAACCAGCGTGACGGCGAGCTGCACCTCGATCCACTGCGTTGGGGTTATCAGCCGCACTGGGCCAAGGAGGCGCATCGCCCCCCGGTGATCAATGCCCGGGTTGAAACCGCCGCCACAAGCCGGATGTTTAAGCCGCTGTGGCAGCATGGGCGCGCGCTGGTGATGGCCGATGGCTGGTTTGAGTGGAAAAAAGATGCCGAAGACGCCAAGAAGAAGCAGCCCTACTTCATCTATCACCGGAGCAAAACGCCGCTGTTTTTCGCTGCCATCAGCCGTTTCCATCCTGACGCACCAGAGTCACCAGACGATGATGGCTTTGTGATTGTGACGGCGGCATCCGATGCCGGGTTGCTTGATATTCACGATCGCCGCCCGCTGGTGTTGACCCCGGCGGCCGCCCGCGATTGGCTTGATCCCGACTACAGTGCGGAAGAGGCAGAAAAATTGGTGGCAGAAGGGGCGGTTGCGGCGGAGGAGTTTGACTGGCACCCGGTAGACAAAGCGGTGGGCAATGTTCACCATGATGAACCGGCGCTACTGGAGCCGATCAGCGACCCACTGGTGTAGCAGGCCGGCGCAGTGCGCCGGCTTAAAGACTCAGGCGCGGATAAACTCGAGCAGATCCTGATTGATTTGGTCTTTGTGGGTGGTGCAGATGCCATGCGAGCCGCCCGGATAGACTTTCAGCTGTGCATTGGGCAGCATCTCTGCTGCCTGCTTGCCACAACTTTCGAATGGCACAATCTGGTCGTCATCGCCGTGGATCACCAGCGTTGGGATGGTCATCTTCCGCAAATCTTCACGCAAATCGGTCTCCGAGAAGGCTTCCACACAGTCATAGAGCGCCTTGATGGATCCGGCCATGCCCTGTAACCAGAAGGCATTTACCACACCTTGCGAGGCGCGCACATCCGGGCGGTTGTAGCCATAGAAGGCTGCCGGCAAGTCATGGAAAAATTGCGAACGGTCTTGTTGCACATTCTCACGGATGCCATCGAATACCTCTTTTGGCACGCCATTGGGGTTGAAATCGGTCTTCAGCATAATGGGCGTGACGGCGGAGATCAGCACCGCCTTCGCCACCCGGCTGGTGCCGTGACGGCCAATATAGCGCGCCACTTCGCCGCCACCGGTGGAGTGGCCGACATGAATGGCATCCTGCAGATCCAGCATAGCGGTCAGTTCGGCCAGATCATCGGCATACTGATCCATATTATGGCCATCCCAAGGCTGCGACGAGCGCCCGTGGCCACGACGGTCATGGGCGATGACCCGGTAGCCCTGCGAGGCGAGGAACAGCATCTGATCCTCCCAGGCATCGGCGGTCAACGGCCAACCGTGGCTGAACACGATGGGTTGCCCTTCACCCCAATCCTTAAAGTAGATTTGCGTGCCATCTTTAACCGTAATTTTGTCAATCGTCTGCATAACGGGAACTCCATATAAAAAGTGTAATAACCGACAGCGACCGCATACTGGCAGAAGCCAGGCGGCTGACGGTTCTGGAGGCTGCATCAGTGATCGTATTCAGAAGTGAAAGCCCGGCCTTGCCATGTGACCCAAAGGGGAAAAGGGCTTTCCGTGCTGTAAGACTAGTCGATAAACATGACATTCAAGCGAAACACACCTATTGCTCAGCAAAATCAGACAAAGCCCAGCAGCCGATATGCAGCCACTTACAGCGCGCACTATAGTTAAAGGATGTCCCCCTCTGGAGCGCCGCCATGTTAAATGTGAAAGCCCTGTCCCATATTTACCATAACCTGCCGGAGCTGATTGAGGAGGCGGCGGGCCAAAGCGGCACCAACCTTGCCAGCGCCCGTGGTGTGGCCCGGCAGATTATGGCGGAGAAGACGCTGGCCAATCTGTCGCCCGCCCAGCTGCGGGTATTTGATCAGGCGCTACGACCATTGATTGAGAATGCCCAGTGGGGTAACTGGCAGGAGACGGAGTGAACGCGGCTTGTACCTATTCCTGCCAGCAGGAGCCAGCCAACGCAGCGTTGTGTCTTAAAGTTTTATTGATCGTCAGCGCTGCGCTCTGCGCTCGTTATCAGGATTGAGCTTTATGTGACGCCGCTTTTAACGCGGCGCTTCATTTACTCCCGAATACTCGTCAGCGTTACGTTTGCCAGCAGGAGCGAGCCTTATGCGACGCCGCTTTTGACGCAACGCTTCATTTACTCCCGAATACTCGTCAACGTTACGTTTGCCAGCAGGAGTGGGCCTTGTGTGACGCCGCTTTTGACGCAACGCTTTATTTACTCCCGGATACTCGTCAGCGTTACGTTTGCCAGCAGGAGCGAGCCTTATGCGACACCGCTTTTGACGCAACGCTTTATTTACTCCCGAATACTCGTCAGCATTACGTTTGCCAGCAGGAGCGAGCCTTATGCGACGCCACTTTTGACGTAACGCTTCATTTACTCCCGAATACTCGTCAGCATCACGTTTGCCAGCAGGAGTGGGCCTTATGTGACGCCGCTTTTGACGCAACGCTTCATTTACTCCCGGATACTCGTCAGCGTTACGTTTGCCAGCAGGAGCGAGCCTTATGTGACGCCGCTTTTGACGCGGCGCTTCATTTACTCCCGGATACTCGTCAGCATTACGTTTGCCAGCAGGAGAGGGCCTTGTGTGACGCCGCTTTTGACGCGGCGCTTCATTTACTCCCGAATACTCGTCAGCGTTACGTTTGCCAGCAGGAGCGAGCCTTATGTGACGCCGCTTTCTCCTTTGACCTCTGCCCTTCCCTGCAACGTTTCATCTCTTTCACACGCTGACGCGTGCCAATAGGAGGAGGCCAGCTGACGTCTTTCACACCGGCCCTTTTACTTTTCGCAGATAAAACTTGGTATCCACTGCCATCAGGGGAAATGCCGCTGGCAGCGCAGCCACTTCAATCTCCTGAAAACCGTGTTTCTCATAGAAACGATGCGCCGCCAAAAATTTTGCCGTGGTGCCCAGGTAGATCTCCTTCACACCTACATCATAAGTATGTTGTAACAAAATATCGAGAAGCCGGGCTGCAACGTCATGTTCTCGCCCTCGCACCGTCTGTTTAACGAACATTTTTCGCAGCGCGGCCTGCCTGTTACCAATGTCTTTCAGCCCCAATGTGCCTACCACCTCTTCTCCGCGCTTGGCCAGCCAGAAATCACCATATCCCTGCTGATAAAAGGCGGGGATCTCGCTTAAATCTGGTTGTTGCTCTGCTGTGATGGCAATCCCAAATTCCTGATTTTGAATCGGGAGGATAACGTCAATTACTCCCTGGCGATCGGCTGGGGTAAAACGATGCAGGGTAATGACTTCCGAGGGAAGATGGTAATGCATGGTGCCGCTCCTGGTAGAAAGAAGCATCGAGGTTACAAAATATTCACATCGGTGGCTATGGCACGGGACAATACGAAGGGAACGGCTACCAGAGGCAAGTATCGGCGTGGGTTATGGTTTAACGGCTTGAGCAAGCAGTAGATTATTTTGGCAAGCAGGAACAAAAACAAAAAAACCGCCTCTCGGCGGTTCACGACCTTGCTTATTGCTTTTTTATTGCTTTTCCGTGGTACCCGGGGCGGGACTTGAACCCGCACAGCCATAAGCCGAGGGATTTTAAATCCCTTGTGTCTACCGATTTCACCACCCGGGCATCGGGAAAAGTGGAGGCGCGTTCCGGAGTCGAACCGGACTAGGCGGATTTGCAATCCGCTACATAACCGCTTTGTTAACGCGCCGTAACAGGTTTGCCGTCTTTCAGGCTAAGCTCGTTGACATCACTCGTCAATCAACCAACTTATTTAATTTGGAGCGGGAAACGAGACTCGAACTCGCGACCCCGACCTTGGCAAGGTCGTGCTCTACCAACTGAGCTATTCCCGCAAACATCAGAACTTGCTGATTTCATTATCTTTCGGCGTTTCGTGCTGCCGTCTGATGCGATGCATTCTACTTACCTGCGCCGATGAGTCAATACAATTATCAGCGCAAAATGTTCGTTTGCCGGTTTTTGAATCACATCGATCACGGTTCAAGCAGATCTTTGCGCGCCGCATACAGATACTGGAACATCGACCAGAAAGTCAGCACCGCCGCGATGTACAACGCAATCACCCCGACGAACTCCAGGGCCGGATCAGGCCGCCATAACAGCGCCACCAGCGACAGCATCTGCGCCGTGGTCTTCACCTTGCCAATCCAGGAGACTGCCACGCTGCTGCGCTTGCCCACTTCCGCCATCCACTCCCGCAGTGCAGAGATGATTATCTCGCGCGCAATCATGGTCGCCGCTGGCAACGTTATCCACCAGGAGTGGAAGTACTCCGCTACCAGCACCAGCGCTATCGCCACCATTACCTTGTCCGCAACCGGATCAAGGAAGGCGCCGAAGCGGGTGGTCTGCTTCCAACGCCGCGCCAGAAAGCCGTCAAACCAGTCGGTGATGGCGGCAATGACAAAGATTACGGCACAGGCCATCGGCGCCCAGATAAAGGGAAGGTAGAACGCCAGCACAAAAAAAGGTATCAAAACCACGCGAAACAGCGTGAGGCAAGTCGGTATATTAAATTGCATAGCGCTCAGTAACTATCTGGCAAAAGTGATTATTGTGAGTATGTTGCTACATTGCCCTTAGTGTTTCAACGCATTGTAGATTTTTTCTGCCAATGCATGTGAAATACCCGGCACTTTTGCAATTTCCTCGATGCTGGCATTGAGCAGGGGTTGCAGGCCGCCCATGTATTTCAGCAATACCTGGCGACGCTTTGGCCCGATGCCCTCAATGGTTTCCAGTGCGCTGGTATTGCGCACCTTCGCCCGTTTCTGCCGGTGACCGGTAATGGCGTGGTTATGGGCATCATCACGGATATGCTGGATCACGTGGAGTGCCGGTGAATCTGATGGCAGGGCCTTGCCCTCCCCCTCTGGCTTGAAGAACAGTGTCTCCAATCCAGCCTTGCGGTCGGTGCCCTTGGCGATGCCAATCAGCTTAGGACGGCTCTTGTCCCACGGCACGTCCAGCTCGGCAAAGACATCCATCGCCATCCCCAGCTGCCCCTTGCCGCCATCAATAAAAATAACGTCTGGAATTTTGTTCTCTTCCAGCGGCTTGCCGTAACGCCGGCGCAACACCTGCGCCATGGCGGCATAGTCATCGCCCGGGGTGATGCCGGTAATGTTGTAGCGGCGATACTCTGAGCGCACCGGGCCGTTGCCATCAAATACCACGCAGGAGGCAACGGTCTGCTCTCCCATCGTGTGACTGATGTCAAAACACTCCATGCGGTTGATCTCCGCCAGCCCCAGCACGCTGGTCAGCTCCGCCAACCGTTGATGGATGGTAGATTGCTGCGAAAGCTTGGTCGCCAGCGCCGTGGTGGCATTGGTGCGCGCCAGCTTCAGATAGCGTGCCCGATCGCCGCGTGGCTTGGTCTGGATGGCAATTTTACGCCCGGCCATCTCGCTCAACGAGCCGGCCAGCAGATCTTTTTCCGGCAAGGCGAAGTCCAGCAGGATCTCGCCCGGCAGGGTACGCCCCTCGCTACCCTGAAGGTAGAACTGGCCGATAAAGGTCTGCACCACCTCCGCCAGCTCCGTGCCGCCCGGCACTTTCGGGAAGTAGCTGCGGCTGCCAAGCACCTTGCCCTGACGAATAAACAGCACATGCATACAGGCCAACCCGGCATCATAGGAGACGCCTATCACATCCAGATCATCGCTGTCGCCCGAGACAAACTGGCGTTCGGTCACCCGGCGCACCGCCTGGATTTGATCGCGGATGCGCGCGGCCTCCTCGAAATTCAGCCCCTGGCTGGCGCGCTCCATGCGCTCAATCAGCTGGGTCAGCACCTGCTGGTCTTTGCCGGCCAGGAACAGCCGCACATAATCGACCTGCTGTTTATACTCCTCTTCGCTCACCAACCCGGACACGCACGGCCCGAGACAGCGCCCAATCTGGTACTGCAGGCAGGGGCGCGAGCGGTTGCGGTAGACGCTGTTCTCACACTGGCGGATCGGGAATAGTTTCTGCAACAGCGCCAGCGTTTCACGCACCGCATAGGAGTTAGGGAAAGGGCCGAAATACTCGCCCTTCGCATGTTTGGCACCCCGGTGAATTGAAAGGCGCGGGTGCTCGTCAGCGCTGAGGAAAATCAGCGGGTAGGACTTATCATCGCGCAGCAACACGTTGTAGCGCGGCTGGTACAGTTTGATGTAGTTGTGCTCCAGCAGCAGCGCTTCCGTCTCCGTGTGGGTGACGGTCACGTCAATCTGCTGGATGTTTTTGACCAGATTTTCCGTCTTGCGGCTGCCGACATTGGTGCGGAAGTAGCTCGAAAGCCGCTTCTTCAGATCTTTGGCTTTACCTACGTAAATCACCGTCCCGGTGGCATCATACATGCGATACACCCCGGGCTGGCTGGTCACTGTCTTCAGGAAGGCTTGGGAATCAAAACGATCACTCACTGCTGGTCAGGCTCTCAGTATTGAATAAGCCGTGACGAATAGCCAAGTGGGTCAGCTCAACGTCACCGCTGATATTTAACTTGCTGAACATCCGGTAGCGGTAGCTGTTCACGGTTTTCGGGCTGAGATTGAGTTGTTCCGAGATCTCATTGACTTTCTGCCCCTTGGTAATCATAAGCATGATTTGCAGCTCACGCTCAGAAAGGCAGCCAAAAGGCGTCTCCGCCTGTGGCTCCAACTGGCTGAGCGCCATCTGCTGGGCAATGTCGGAGGCGATATAACGCTGGCCGGAATAGACCAGACGGATGGCATTGATCACCTCCTGCGGCGCGGCACCCTTGCTCAGGTAGCCAGCGGCACCTGCCTGCATCACCTTGGCGGGCAGCGGATTTTCTGTATAGATGGTCAGCATGATGACTTTGATATGGGGCGAGAAACGCACGATCTTGCGTGTGGCCTCCAACCCGCCGATACCCGGCATGTTCATATCCATCAGCACGATATCAACGTCGTTGCTACGGCACCATTTGACGGCATCTTCACCGCACTGCGCCTCACCTGAGACTTTGATACCTTTAATATCTTCAAGAATGCGTCGTATCCCTGCGCGCACCAATTCGTGGTCATCAACAAGAAGAACGCTAATCAAAGAGAATTCTCCAAAAAAAGGGAGTAACGCCGTCAGCTTTTGTTCACTGCGCAAGAATGACGATGTCTGAGCCAGAGATGAACAGGCCAGCGTAACAAACGCCAGACGGGGCGGGATACGCGACGCCTGGCACGATTTTACATCTATTGAACTCAACAAAAGTGGCAAAGAGCGGCAGCTTCCGGCGAACGTTGTTATTATTCGTAACGAAAAGGAGAGCCGCTATTTGACCCGCTCATTTTACTGCATGCCTCTATATTTGACCAACAAACACTGTAAAAAATTGCTAGCGGTCTTAGTGCGCAAAAAATCGCACAGTAACTTCTTGAATTAAAGCACAAATTATAAAATATGCAAACTTTGCCAGAACATTTTTACATCAAGTTTACAGTAAATCTGCTTTTTTATTTTTGTGCCGACTTCATGCTAAATAAGCAACATCTTCTTATCCTTAAGTTGCCTTGAACATGCCATTAATAATGATTCTTTTTTAATAAGCCGTAACATGAACCCCTGTTTATAACCTTTCCCGCCAGAATGAGCAGATTTTGGCATATGCTACTGCCAGCCTTGTCGCTTCCCCGCGCCATTCATGCTTTTTCGCTACCGCAGAGGGGAGTGAAGGTGGATGTGACTGTGGTATACTCGCCCGCCTCGCTATTTTGCGTTGCCATGCCGCCTGTCGCGCATGTCAGCGCGCTGTTCATCGCCAGGAGATGAGAATGAGCCTTAATGAATTTGCCACCGCCCCGAATGTTGAGACGCTGGCTACCGAAGTTGCCTGCCTGAAAGCCACGCTGACCATGATGCTGAAGGCCCTGGGCCAAGCAGATGCCGGCAAAGTGGTTCTGAATCTGGAGAAGTTCATTACCCAGATTGAGGACGAGCAGCAGGCGGAGACCTTCCGCACCACGCTGGCTCAGATCAAGCAAGCGTACCGCCAGTAGTCCCCAGGCCGGGCGTCGCCGCCCGGCCCCCTCCCCCTTAGGCCAGTCCCAGCGCCTTGCGCGCGACCTGCAAACGCGCCAGCCGATCCTCCAGCCCATTCAGGCCACCATTGATCGCCTTTGTCATCCCAGTGAAATCACCGCGATCGGCAAATTTACTCAAATGATGCTCCTGCCAGAACCACCCCGCCGAGCGAGCCGCATTGCTCTCCAAGAGCAGGAGATCGGGATTGGCCAACAGATCCAACCCCAGCGCCTTGCCACACGCCTGATAGTTCGCCTTGAAGGTGATCTGTTTTAACCCACGGCCACGGTAAGTCCAGCCATCATCTGGGTGGCTGTTGCCCAGCCGGCCGCCGTAGACCAGGTTAGCGATGGCTCGCTGCCGCTCTTGGGGCAGTGATGGTTCGCCCGGTTTGCGTCCAAGGGTCGCCCGCTGCGCAGCGGTCAGGCGTGGTCCAAAAATTACCAACCCTTTGACGCTGTAGTTGAAGGACTCGATCAGCTGGGTAAAACCGCCTGATTCCGTCCCAATCTGCGCCAGGAAGCAGGCCTGGCGCGTCAGGGTATCGATCATGAATTCATGGCAGGTCTGCATGAAGGGTTCATACCAGCGATCTGCCAATGCGTCAGTCAGCCCAGCGGCCTGTTTGAATTGCTCACGTGTCATAGCTTGCCTCCTCGATAGATAAGCTTTTTTAAACGGTAGCATTCATACGAGCGATAACCGCCAGCGCGAAAACATGAAATATCACCAAATAACTCAATGATATTATTTAAATTAGTGATGAAGGCTAACGTTTATCCATTGTAACTTCCTCCTACCCTCCAAAGCGCGACACAGCTCTCTAAGCAATATAAAAATCGCCTGCGTAGCCCTCTTTTTCATGATTTATTTCGCTCACCCTGCACACCATTGTGTCACGCATTTAATAGCATTAGCCGAGGTGAACTCTTTGGCCATCCCACCCGTATATCAACCTCAATCAACCCATTGATATCAATGCATTTAAACCAATAATTCTTTTTATTGAGATTGATGACGACAATTATCCCGGGTTTTATAACGAGCCCGTAATTAGCCTGCCTACTCTTTTCCCTTCAATAGGCGTGTGGCGCTGTCTATTATTACGCCGCCGGAAAGCAGGGTAATTTCTCCGCTGAGAAAAAGTTGATATCAACACCTGCCCTCTTTTTCACACGGGAGGAGATGGTCAGCCGATAATAGGCAAGATAAGCAGCATTAAGCGACCGGCGCAGTGAAGTCTGGTCTTTTTATAATAGAGGGAAAAAGGTGGGAAAATCTCATCAATTCAGGGGCAATCAGGCCCGCCTTGCCAGCGGGCCTCTGTCTCTCAGGCAAGTTTTTGCTGCACCAACGTTGTCAGGCGGGTCAGGGCATAATCCGCCGCCGCCAGCATGACTTCCTCACACTCACCGGGAAAGTGCTCGACCTCCGCGATGGTCAGCCCGTCTGCGAAGGCCCAGCCGAACCAGACCGTGCCGGCTGGGGTGCCATCTGGCCCGCCATCAGGCCCCGCGTAGCCCGTGATCGCCACGGCCACCTCCTCGCCTGACACCCGCAGCGCGCCTTCGGCCATTTCACGCGCTACCGGTTCGCTCACGGCAGTGTAGGTTTCCAGCGCGCTATTACTGACGCCCAGCACTTCGCGCTTGGCATCGTAGGTGTAGGTGATATAGCTGCGGCTAAAGAACTCGCCGCTGGATTTGGCTGACGCGACAGCCATGGCAGCCAGGCCGGCCGTACATGACTCCGCAAAGGTGACGCGCATACTCTGCTTTTTCAGCTCTTTTCCAAGCCTTTCTGCGCTCTGTTGCAGTTTTTTATCCATATAATCTCCAGTCAGCAGCACATAACCCGGCGCAGGCGCGGGTTAGTCAAGATACAAGCATAGTTCGCTTTTATCTTGCAGGCGGCCTATTCACTGTGCTGCTGGCTCCAGGCTGCGGCCTCCTCATCACTAATATCATTTTTATAACAGAGCGGTGATTCGCCACCCGGCCGACTCCAGGCGCTGCGTTTCCCGCAACTGCGACCATTGCGCATGGTGTTATAGGGACAAGGGCAGTTCCCATCATAGGCCGCGATGGACTCCTCAATCATTTGCTGTTTAATTTCATCATTCGAAGGGGCGGCCTGCGCGGTGGGCAAACTGGACAAGCCAAGGGCCAGCAAGAGCGCTGGCAGGGTAACGCGAGGGTGCATAGTGGCTCCTGATGCGTGGTGTGCGGATGCCCGGTAAAGCAATCATTATCGGGAAAGCAATCATCTGGATAAACTCCGTTTCCTGACGTGACGGAGCGCACACTTTCCACACTGTTCCAGCGTATACTTTTTCGACAAGGCATCTCTTTTGTCTTACACCATCGTCAAAAGCTGCACCCACCCCAAACTGCCGTATAACCTGAGGGAGGATGAAAATGAGCGAAGATGTGGTTGTATTCACGCGAGAAAAACATTTCCACCTGACCACGCTTACCGGTTTTATCAACGAGGAGCCTAATGGCGTCATCGCTGACGAGGCCGGACATATCTATAGATTGATGACCTTCACCTTTAATGATTATGACGAAGGTTTTTTGCGTGAGTATTGGTATGCCGCTGAGGAGCCAGAGAAGATGGACGCCAGCGATCTCTATCTGGCCATCACCCAGCTTAATCCCAAGCCTGTCACCGTGAAAAAGCCTTGATGCTGTCATGCTCCACTTAACCTCGCTACGGCGGGGTTTTTTAATGGTTAGCTGGCTGAAGATAACTAGAAAGGATAGATTCTATTAAAAAATCGAAAAAACATGTTGTAATGCACTCTGATACCTGAACAATATTAAAATCAAACTTAATGTTCTACATATAGATAATCATAATTAAAAAGTGTAATGATAGAAAGTAGCCGACAAAATAATTTAACTATTGCAAACATTTGGAATGCCACATGGAAAAAATCGCGCTATGCATCGGACAGAAATGTTCGCATTTTGCGCCGCAATAATTGCTTGTCTGATAAATTACGGTTTTGAACTCACAGGTTTACCTGATCATCACTTACTATATAAAATTATTTGTCGTAGGCAAGATAGCCTTTGCTAACCCATGGAAAAAGCAACGCGCTGACGATTTTGGCGTTTCTTTTTTTGAAAGGAATGAATCCTTTAGAAAAGGCAGCTATCTTAATATGCTGGGACTCTTAAATACAGTAGCGACTGAAGATAACCACATGAGTGAAAAACAAAGAGATGCCGCCTATAAAATGACCACATGGCCCGCCAATGGCTCAATTAAAATAGTAGATAATAGATTAATCATTAAACTTTCAGAATAACTTAATTTCATCATCAGCATCCCATTATCAATTAATAATAATGAAATACTTTTCAATTTTAATGAAAATTTAAGAAGAAAAATACGGAATATTATTTACATGATCATACTATCATGAAAATTTATACCCAATTTTTCTCAGGAGATGAAAGCGAAGTCAAAAGAGAGAGTAAAGCGATATGCGCACCTGGCACCGAATCCTCTGACAGAGCACACCCGCCAAATTGACGCAATATTTGGTGAGCGTCCCCCAAATCTGTCCCACTTGGCGGAAGCGATACCGCTGTCCGCCGCTAAGTAGTTGATTAAATTGGTGGGTCGTATAGGGCTCGAACCTATGACCAATTGATTAAGAGTCAACTGCTCTACCAACTGAGCTAACGACCCGATGTGCTGAATTATTCTCCTGTCCGCCGGGGATGTCAAAGGCCGGCGGTCACTTTTGCTGCTGATTTCTAAGCAATAGGTGCGTTTTTATTGCACTTTGCTGACCGTGTCAAAGAACAGCATACTGTTGCCGAGGTTCTGGGTTGCCCCCTCAATGTTGCTGCGCAAGCCTACCTGCCGCTGGCCCTGAAGCGTGACCACGTAGGGGGAGTTTTGCTGAACTTCCGTCTGCAACTGGGTGTAGAGCACGTTACGTTGGCTGGCGTCGCTGATGGCGGCGGCGTTGCGGGTCTGCTCACTCAGCTGCGGGATCTGCCAGCCGACGCGCCAGGCCAGCGTTTTCGGGCCGTTCGGGACGTTATAGACAAAGGCGCTGGCATTGGTGTTCGGGTCTATGTAGTCCGGCCCCCAGTAGATAAAGATCGACTGGAAATCGCGGCTGCGCATCTTGCCCCACAGCTCGGCCTCTGCCACGGGCTGGATGTCGATGTTGATATCAGCCTGTGCGAAGCTGGCCTGCAATGCCTGCGCGACCTCGGTGTAGGGCGGCTGATTGACGATGGTCAAAGTAAAGCGGGTGCCTGGCTGGATGCCGCCCTGTGACAGGATCTGTTTGGCCTTCGCCACATCCAGGTGGAAAGGCTGGTTCTCCAGTGCGCCATCAAAACCCTGTGGCAGGAAGGACTGGTGCACCTGGAACTGCCCCTTCAATAGCTGGTTCGCCAGCGCATCATAATCCACCAGCCAGCGTGCCGCCTGCCACAGCGCCGGGTTGCCGAGCGCCGGTTGCTGCGCGTTCTGGGTGTTGAAACCGAGGTAATAGATCAGGCCAGAGGGGAAACTTGCCACCTTCACGCCCGACTGGTGCGCCAGCGCGGCAAACTGATCCGCGCCCAAATCATAGGCGACGTCAACGTCCCCCTGCGTCAGCAGCAGACGACGGGTGCCGGGATCGGCCACGTTTTTAAGCAGCACGCGCTTCAGCTTCGGTGCCGGGTTGGCCTGCGGGTTCTGCTCCAGAATCAGCGCCTCGTGCGGAATATAGGTGCGTACCTGATAGGCGGCGCTGCCGGCGGAGTGGGTGCGCAACCAGCCATTGCCGAAGTCACCCTCAGTGGCGTGCTGCTGCGTCAGCTTGCTGTCGACAATATTGGCGACCGGCGCGGAGAGCAGCCGTAGCGCCAGATCGCGCCCGATGGGCGATACCCAACGAATCTCCACCTGATGGTCGCCGTGGCGTACGAACTGCGCGTCAATGTTCTCCGGCGTCCAACCGAACTCCCCCAGAATAAAGGAGGGGGTTTTGTTGAGCTTTACGCCGCGGGTCAGCGAGTAGATCACATCCTCCGCCGTGACTGGGTTGCCGCTGGCAAAGCGCGCTTGAGGGTTGAGGGTGAACAGCAGGCTGTGCTCCCCCTCCCCCGGCTGCCATTGGGTGGCGAGTTGCGGCGTTAGTTTACGCGGATCCTGGCGGTCAGCGGCGACCAGACCCTGATAGGTATCGACCAGACTGCCAGTACTGATGGTCTCAAAGCTCTCGGCCGGATCCAGGCTGATGATGCCGTCAAGTGAGACCGCCACCACCAGCGTGTCAGGCGGCGTGGCGGCGTGGGCCGGGGTAAGTGCGGTCAGGGCAAGGGCAGCGGCTACGGGCAACAGTCGGTTCATGGCATCATCCTGAAAAAGAAGCGATAAGCCGACTATAGGGGGTTCCGTTGCCGGGAGAAATGCCAGATCCGGCAATGCTTAGCACAATTCAGAGGATGGCCAGATCGTCTGCTTATGACCATCCGTCGCACCAGAGGATTTACCCATCCAACAAATTTTCTGCCCCTTGGGCGATATGCTTCTTTTTATTCTGCGCCTGTTTTGCCCTGCCGCAGAATCGCAAACGGTTGCCCTGCCCCAGTGGTGAAATAACGCGTCATGGCCGCCCAAGATTTATATCCTGTGATAGGAATCACGTTGTTTGCCTGTAGTTATTTTGTTAGCCTCTTGCGCTCTGAATTTTATGCCCACAACTGTCACCAAACCGTAAAAATAAATATACAAATGACCCCGCTTGCGCTGCAGGAAATAGCATACAAGACACTAACAATTAACACATGCATTACATTATCTTGAAGATTGCCGCAGGCAAACACAACACAACAAACAAGGGCCAGTTAGAGCCCGCCACCAAGACAGACAGGAACCCTCATTAATGGTTGATCAAACAAAAGAGCTTGCCGCCGCGCCAGAGCGCGGCGAAGAGAACCTAAAACGCAATCTGACAAACCGGCACATCCAGTTGATTGCCATTGGCGGCGCCATCGGCACCGGCCTGTTTATGGGGTCAGGTAAAACCATCAGCCTGGCCGGGCCGTCGATCATCTTTGTCTATATGATCATCGGCTTTATGCTGTTCTTCGTAATGCGCGCGATGGGTGAGCTGCTGCTCTCCAACCTGGAGTACAAATCCTTCAGCGATTTCGCCACCGACCTGCTTGGCCCCTGGGCTGGCTACTTCACCGGCTGGACCTACTGGTTCTGCTGGATTGTCACTGGCATTGCCGACGTGGTCGCCATCTCCTCCTATGCGCAATTCTGGTTCCCCGGCCTGTCACATTGGGTCGCCTCGCTGCTCTGCGTGCTGCTGCTGCTGAGCCTCAACCTGGCAACCGTCAAGCTGTTCGGTGAGATGGAGTTCTGGTTCGCGATGATCAAAATCGTGGCGATCATGGCGCTGATTGTCGCTGGCGTGGCGATGGTGATGATGCACTTCCCGTCGCCGTCCGGCAGCGTGGCCTCGTTCAGCAATATCTGGAATGATGGTGGCATGTTCCCGAAAGGGGTGAGCGGCTTCTTCGCTGGCTTCCAGATCGCGGTCTTCGCCTTTGTCGGCATTGAACTGGTGGGCACCACCGCTGCCGAGACCAAAGATCCGCAACGCGTGCTGCCGAAGGCCATCAACTCCATCCCGCTGCGCATCATCATGTTCTACGTCTTCGCGCTGGTGATGATCATGTCCGTGACACCGTGGCGCTCAGTGGTGGCAGACAAAAGCCCGTTCGTCGAGCTGTTCGTGCTGGTTGGCCTGCCAGCCGCCGCCAGCATCATCAACTTTGTGGTGCTGACCTCCGCGGCCTCTTCCGCCAACAGCGGCGTCTTCTCCACCAGCCGGATGCTGTTCGGCCTGTCACAAGAGGGCAGCGCGCCGGAAAGCTTTGGCCGTCTGTCGAGCCGAGCGGTGCCCTCTACCGGCCTGATCTTCTCCTGCATCTGCCTGATGGCCGGTGTGGTGCTGATCTACCTGATCCCGAACGTGATGACCGTCTTTACGCTGGTCACCACGGTGTCGGCGATTTTGTTCATGTTTGTCTGGAGCATCATTCTCTGCTCCTATCTGGTCTACCGCCGCAAGCGCCCGGCACTGCATCAGGCCTCGCGCTACAAAATGCCGTTTGGCATTGTGATGTGCTGGGTCTGCCTGGCGTTCTTCGCCTTTGTGCTGGTGCTGCTGACGCTGCAGGAGGACACCCGTCAGGCGCTGATGGTGACGCCGCTGTGGTTCCTGCTGCTGGCCGTGACCTACGGCATTATCCGCCGCAAACAGCGCCTCGCCGCCTGATAAAAAAGCCCCGCTTAGCGGGGCTTTTTTTATTCCGTTTTCAGCCGCTGCCAGAGGCGGTGCAGGCTCTCGCCAATTGGCGGGCGCACGCTCTCCACCCGCGCCGGTGCCGCCTCACCGCTGGTATCATCCAATGGCCCCAGATCAAAGGTGAAGGTGTAGTAAGGCTCCTCCCCCATGCGCAGGTCGCTCAGCAGCAACCGCCCCTCCTGCTCCCGCAGCCGGAAGAAACCGTGGGTGAACCACGCCATGCGCGCCACGTAGGGGTTGTCGCGGTTGCGCGCATAGAGCGCCTCGCCGCGCGGGTGGAAGGTGAACTCCAGGGGCCGATCTGGATCCAGCAGCGAGTAGAAGCCCTCGCCGTAGGTGCCGGGGGTCATCACGACCACCCGCCACACCAGCGTGTTGAGGCTGGTCGGCGTCACTAGCAGCCGCTGGCCATTGATGTACTGCTGGGCGATGGCCTGACGCGCCGCCTGCGTGGCCTGATACTGGGCAAACACGCTCCATGCCAGATAGAGGCAGCTCAGCAGCAGCCCCATGCGGTTCCAGCGCAGCCCGCGCGGCGAGCGCAAGATCAGCGCCATGCCGGTGCCCACCAGCAGCGGCAAGGTGTAGAGCGGATCGATAATGAACATGCTGCCGACGGCATAGGGGTAGTCAGTGAACGGCAGGCCAAGCTGGGTGCCGTAGACGGTCATTGCGTCCAGCAGCGGGTGGGTGATCAGCGCCAGCCACACCGCCAGCCAGGTGCGCACCACCTGCCCGCGCTCGCGCAGCAGTAGCGCCCCCAGCCACGAGAGGAGCGGCGACACCAGCGTCAGGTAGAACAGCGCGTGGCTCTCGGTGCGGTGCATGGTCATGTTGCTGACCGGGTCGCCGTGGTTGATAAACACATCCAGATCGGGCAACGTGCCGCACACCGCGCCCAACAGCGCCGACTTCCACACCGGCATCCGCCGCCCCATCACCGTCACACTGACGGCCGCCCCCAGCACTAACTGCGAAACAGAGTCCATCATCTCTCCCTGGTCGGTAAGCCGGCCTGCGCAACGCCGGTCAACTGGCTATGTAATGGGTTCGCCCAACGGCGTCAGCCTTCGCCGCGGCTGGTTTAACCATATGCATAACCGGCGAAAATTACCAAAAATCCGCTTACGGACGCAGGCGGATGCCGTCAAGGATAATGCGCTGGACGTTCTCCACCGTCTGGCGGAAGAAGTGCTCATCCTGAAGGGAGGTGCCAGAGATCGCCTCCACCTGCACCCAAAAATCGGCGTAGTGCTGAGTGGTGGCCCACAGCATGAAGATCAGTTGCAGCGGCGCGATGGGCGCAATGCGCCGCGCCTGCACCCAACGCTCAATAATGGCGGACTTCTCCGCCACCAGCGTTTTCAGTGAGCCTTGCAGCTCCTGTTTCAGCAGCGGCGCGCCCTGAATCATCTCCAGACAGAAGAGCCGCGACGCCTGCGGGTGGTCGCGCGATACCTCCAACTTCAGCCGGATATATTCACTGATGGCCGCCAGCGGGTCCTGATCGGCGCGTAGTGCCTTCAGCGGCGCCAGCCAGATGTCGAGGATCTCGCGCAGCACCGCCACGTAGAGCGCCTCTTTGGAGGGGAAGTAGTAGAGCAAATTGGTTTTGGAGACATCGGCGCGCTCTGCCACCTGCTCCAGGCTGGTGCCGTGGATGCCGTAGTGGGAGAAGAACTCCAGCGCGGCGGCCATGATGGCGTGGCGCTTGGCGGCCGTGGCGCGTGAACGGCGGGTTGGCAATTTGGGTGCGGATGCCGGCAGGGCGTCCTCGGCGGCTGGTGGTTTCACATCCCCTCCCGGGATTGGTAGGCGGCTCTTTATTAGCCAAGCATAACAAACCGTGGCGGATGCGCCTACGTGGCTGACGCCCCTCAGCAGCGAACGCCTACGGATGCGTGTTGAGCAGCACGCACCAAAGCGGCCCAGCACTGCCTGTTTTTCGTGCAATTTGTTTTGACCAACTGGTCTGAAAAGACCAATCAGTCCGTTAATTTCCTGCCGTGATTTTTAACATACTGATTTTAAAAACGTTTAAAAAAGTGGCACTGCCCTTGCAATAGTCAATCCATCGCGCCGCGCCGCGGCCCTTCCTGACTGACTGATGAGGTGTGCAGATGAAAATTGGCGTCTTTATTCCGATTGGCAACAATGGCTGGCTGATCTCCACCGCCGCGCCGCAATACATGCCGACCTTTGAGCTGAACAAGGCGATCGTGCAGAAGGCGGAGCACTACCACTTCGATTTTGCCCTGTCGATGATCAAGCTACGAGGTTTTGGCGGCAAAACCGAGTTCTGGGATCACAACCTCGAGTCCTTCACCCTGATGGCCGGGCTGGCGGCCGTCACCTCGCGCATCAAGATCTACGCTACCGCCGCCACCCTCACCCTGCCGCCAGCGATTGTGGCGCGCATGGCCTCTACCATTGACTCCATCTCCAATGGCCGTTTTGGCCTGAACGTGGTCACCGGCTGGCAGAAGCCGGAGTATGAGCAGATGGGCATCTGGCCGGGCGATGAGTACTTCAGCCGCCGCTACGACTACCTGTCGGAGTATGTCCAGGTGCTGCGCGACCTGTGGGGCACCGGCAAGTCAGACTTCAAAGGCGATTTTTTCCAGATGAATGACTGCCGCCTTAGCCCGCGCCCGCAGGCAGAGATGAAGGTAATCTGCGCTGGTCAGAGCGACGCCGGTATGGCCTTCTCCGCACGCTACGCCGACTACAACTTCTGCTTCGGCAAGGGGGTCAACACGCCGACCGCCTTTGCCCCGACCGCCGCCCGCATGAAGCAGGCAGCCGAGCAGACGGGCCGCGATGTCACCTCCTACGTGCTGTTTATGATCATTGCCGATGAGAGCGACGAGGCGGCGCGCGCCAAGTGGGAGCGCTACAAGGCGGGCGCAGACACTGAGGCACTGGCCTGGCTGACCGAGCAGAGCGGCAAGGATACTAAGTCCGGCGCGGACACCAATGTGCGCCAGATGGCTGACCCGACCTCGGCGGTCAATATCAACATGGGCACGCTGGTCGGCTCCTATGCCAACGTGGCGAAGATGCTGGATGAAGTGGCCACCGTTCCCGGCACCGAGGGGGTGCTACTGACCTTTGATGACTTTATCCAGGGCATCGAGCAGTTTGGCGAACGCATTCAGCCGCTGATGCAGACCCGCCAGAACCTGCTGACTGACAAGCGCGAGGTGGCATGATGAGCAGAGATGAAACAGTGCCAGTGGTACGCCGTGGCGCGGGTGTTACCGGGGAAGTCACGTTGGCTGCCCGCCCGGAGGCGCTGGCCTTCAGCCCGCAGCAGACCGCGCTGATTGTGGTGGATATGCAGAACGCCTACGCCTCGCCGGGCGGCTACCTGGATCTGGCGGGCTTTGATGTCTCCGCCACCGGGCCAGTGATCGCCAACATCAAACGGGCGATTGCCGCCGCGCGCGCCGCTGGCATCAAGGTGATCTTCTTCCAGAACGGCTGGGATGACCAGTATGTCGAGGCCGGTGGCCCCGGCTCGCCCAACTACCACAAATCCAACGCGCTCAAAACCATGCGCAAGCAGCCGGAGCTGATGGGCAAGCTGCTGGCGAAAGGCGACTGGGATTATCAACTGGTGGACGAACTGCAACCGCAGCCGGGTGACATCGTACTGCCGAAACCGCGCTATAGCGGCTTCTTCAACACTCAACTCGACAGCCTGCTGCGCAGCTATGGCATCCACCACCTGGTGTTTACCGGCATCGCCACCAACGTCTGCGTCGAATCCACGCTGCGCGACGGCTTCTTCCTCGAGTATTTCGGCGTGGTGCTGGAGGATGCCACCCATCAGGCCGGGCCAGCCTTCGCCCAGCAGGCGGCGCTGTTCAATATTGAAACCTTCTTCGGCTGGGTCTCGGATGTCGCCAGCTTCTGCGCGGCCGTGTCCAGCGAGTCTACCCCCCACACCATACTGGAGAGTGAGAATGCCTAAACACGCGATTATCCCCGCTGGCAGCGGCGTACCGCTGGCCCCCTTCGTCCCCGGCACGCTGGCCGACGGCGTGGTCTATGTCTCCGGCACCCTGCCGTTCGACAAAGAGAACAATGTGGTGCACGTCGGCAATGCGGCAGCGCAGACCCGGCATGTGCTGGAGATCATCCGGGGGGTGATTGAGACCGCTGGCGGCAGCATGGAGGATGTCACCTTCAACTCCCTCTTCCTCACCGACTGGGCGAACTACGCGGCGATCAACGAGGTGTATGCCGAGTTCTTCCCCGGTGACAAACCGGCCCGCTTCTGCATCCAGTGCGGGCTGGTGAAGCCGGACGCGCTGGTGGAGATCGCCTCCATCGCCCACATTGGCGTGCGCTGAGGGAGCTTCGCATGTTCCATGAGATCCGTGGTATCCGCTCCCCGGCCGCACCCACCGTGGTGCTCTCGGCGGGGCTGGGCGGCAGTGGCAGCTTCTGGCAGCCGCAGTTGGCGGCGCTGGAGGCGCGCTACCGGGTGGTGCTCTATGACCACGCTGGCACCGGCCGCAGCGGCGGCACCCTGCCGGCTGAGTACACAATGGCGACGATGGCCAGCGAGCTGGCGTCGCTGCTGGAGACGCTAGAGGTGCGGCAGGCACATCTGGTGGGCCATGCGCTGGGCGGCCTGATTGGGCTGCAACTGGCGCTCGACCATCCGGGCCTGCTGGCGAGCGTGCTGGTGGTCAATGGCTGGGCGGTACTGGACAGCCAGACCCGCCGCTGCTTTGAGGTGCGCCGCGACCTGCTGCTCAACAGCGGCGTAGCGGCCTATGTGCGCGCCCAGCCGCTGTTCCTCTACCCGGCTGACTGGCTCTCCCGCCATGAGGTGCATCTGGCGGAGGAGCAGCGCCACCAGGAGGCACATTTTCAGGGCAGTGAAAACCTGCTGCGGCGCTTGCAGGCGCTGATGACATGCGACCTGCGCACGCGCCTGCCACAGCTTGACCTGCCAGTGCTGGCGCTCTCCAGCCGCGATGACCTGCTGGTGCCCTGGCCCTGCGCCAATGCGCTGGCGACGCTGCTGCCGCACGGCGAGACACACATCATGCCCTATGGCGGCCATGCGATGAGCGTGACCGACCCTGACACCTTCAACCCCCTGATGCTGGCGTGGTTGCAGCGCCACTGCACGGAGCCTGTATGAGCGAAGCATTAAGCCCCAGCGCCCTGGCGACGCTGTTCACCGAGGCGCGCAGCCAGAATGGCTGGCTGGAGAAACCGGTCAGCGACGCGCTGTTGCAGGAGGCCTACGCGCTGGCGGCCCTCGGCCCCACCTCGGCCAACTGTAGCCCGGCGCGCATTCTGTTCATTCGCACGCCGGAGGCGCGGGCGCGGCTGTTGCCAGCGCTCTCCAGCGGTAATGTGAAGAAGACTGAGAGCGCCCCGGTGACCGCCATCGTCGCCTGGGATCCGGCCTTCTATGACGCCCTGCCGGAACTGTTCCCGCATGGCGACGCACGTAGCTGGTTCACCTCCAGCCCGGCGCTGGCCGAGGAGACTGCGTTTCGCAACGCCAGTTTGCAGGCCGCCTACCTGATCATCGCCTGCCGGGCGCTGGGGTTGGATACCGGGCCGATGTCCGGGTTCGATCAGGCGAAGGTGGACAGCGAATTTCTGGCGGAGCTGGGCTGGAAGTCCAACTTCCTGATCAACATTGGCTATGGTGACGCTGGCAAGGTGTATGGCCGCCTGCCGCGCCTGCCGTTTGACCGCGCCTGCCGACTGCTGTAGGCAATTCACATAGGAGTGGCAGTATGCAAACCCTGTTATCCACTACCCCGGCCGCCCCAGTGGCGGCACCCACCTTCCGCGATGCTATGGCGCGCCTTGGCGCGGCCGTCAACATCATCACCACGGATGGCCCGGCCGGGCGCGCCGGTTTCACCGCCTCGGCGGTATGCAGCGTTACCGACAGCCCGCCGACGCTGCTGGTCTGCCTGAACCGCGCCGCCTCGGTGCATCCGGTGTTCCTCGCCAACCAGCAGCTGTGCGTCAACACGCTGGCCGCTGACCAGGAGGCGCTCTCCACGCTGTTTGGCGGCAAGACGCCGATGGCGGCGCGTTTTGCCGCCGCCGAGTGGCAGACGCTGGAGAGTGGCTCGCCGGTGCTGGCTGGCGCGGTGGCCAGCGTCGATTGCCGCATCAGCCAAGTGGTGAGCGTCGGCAGCCATGACATCCTGTTTTGCGAGGCTCTGGCGATCTGCTGCAACACGGAGGGGCATGGCCTGATCTATGCCGACCGCCGCTACCACGCCCTGACGCACGCCCCACGTTGACCACCCTGCCGCCCGTGCGGCGCTTTCTTTCGGAGAAGACAATGGCTCACTGGTTCCCGCAATGGCAAAAACGGCAGGGCAATCTGGATGGTGCCCTGATCGCCCCGGACGAGCGGCTGCCGCTCGGGCCGACCCTCATCATGGGGCTACAGCACACGGTGGCGATGTTCGGTGCCACCGTTCTGATGCCGCTGCTGATGGGCTTCGACGCCAATCTGGCGATTTTGATGTCCGGCATCGGCACCCTGCTGTTCTTCCTGGTGGTGGGGGGCCGGGTGCCGAGCTACCTTGGCTCCAGCGCCGCCTTTGTCGGGCTGGTGATCGCGGTGACTGGCTACGGCGGTCAGGGGCCGAACCTCAATATGGGCGTGGCGCTCGGCGGCATCATCGCCTGCGGCGCGGTCTATACGCTGGTCGGGCTGGTGGTGATGGCCGCGGGTACTCGCTGGATCGAGCGGCTGATGCCGCCGGTGGTAACCGGCGCGGTGGTGATGGCAATTGGCCTGAACCTGGCACCGATTGCCGTCAAGGGCGTCTCTGGCTCGGCGTTTGAGAGCTGGATGGCGGTGGTGACGGTGCTCTGCATCGGCGGCGTGGCGGTCTTCACCCGTGGGCTGCTGCAACGCCTGCTGATCCTGGCCGGGCTGGTGGCCGCCTACCTGATCTACGTGGCCGTCACCAATGGGCTGGGCTGGGGCACGCCGGTGGACTTCACTCCTCTCGCCAGCGCCGCATGGTTCGGGCTGCCAGCCTTTACCGCGCCGGTGTTTGACAGCCACGCGATGCTGCTGATTGCGCCGGTGGCGGTAATTCTGGTGGCGGAGAATTTGGGCCACCTCAAGGCGGTGGCGGGCATGACCGGGCAGAGCCTGGATCGCTACATGGGGCGGGCGTTTGTCGGCGACGGGCTGGCGACTATGCTCTCGGCCTCCGCGGGCGGCACCGGCGTTACCACCTATGCCGAGAACATCGGCGTGATGGCGGTGACCCGTATCTACTCCACACTGATCTTTGTCGCGGCAGCGCTGATCGCCATTGTTTTGGGCTTCTCGCCCAAATTTGGTGCACTGATCCACACCATTCCCGGCCCAGTACTGGGCGGCACCTCGATTGTGGTGTTCGGTTTGATTGCGGTGGCCGGTGCGCGCATCTGGGTGCAGAACCGGGTGGACTTGAGCGAGAACGGCAACCTGATTATGGTTGCCGTCACGCTGGTGCTGGGGGCGGGCGACTTTGCGCTGACGCTGGGTGGCTTTACCTTGGGCGGCATCGGCACCGCCACTTTCGGGGCAATTTTACTCAACGCGCTGCTGCGCAACCGGCGGGTGCTGCCAGTTGGCACAGAATCTGCAACCAAAGGATGACGACCTCAGTTTCTCCTTAGCTCATCATCGTTGATGATCGCCGGCGGTTACTCAGCCCACCCGTCTGAGACAACCGCCGGTTTTTTTCTTTTCAGCCGCAACTCACTCACCAGTACCCCCAATACAATCAGCACACCGCCCAGCAGCGCGACGCCCGGCAGGCGCTCACCTGCCAGCCGCCCCACCACGCCAGCCCACACCGGTTCCCCGGCATAGATCACGGTGGCGCGCGTCGGTGAGACGCTCTTTTGTGCCCAGTTCATGGTGACCTGGATCAGCGCGCTGGCGCAGCCCAGCCCTATGGCGCTGTAGAGCAGGCGATCGCTTAGCGGCGGCACCGATTCGCCGGTCGGCCCCATCATCATAAAGGCCAGCAGCGAGGCGGTGCCCAGCTGGATAATGGTGACGCGGCGAATGTTCACCTGCCCGGCGAAGGCACCAATCAACAGGATCTCCGCAGCGATCGCCAGCGCGCTGACCAGCGTGATCAGCTCACCGAAGGTGAACGCCAGCGAGGCGTTGTCTGGCCCGGCCAGCAGGATCAGGCCAGCAAACGCCAGCACGATGCCAATGCTCGACATCAGCCCCGGCGCGCGGCGCAGCACCAGCCACTGCAACAGCGGCACGATGGGCACATACATGGCAGTGATGAAGGCGGATTTGCTGCTGCTGATGGTTTGCAGCCCAACGGTTTGCAGGCCGTAGCCAAACATAATCGCCACCCCCACCAGAGTGCCCGCCTTCAGCTCGGCCAGGGTCAGGCCGCGCAGCGTATGGGCGGAGAAGAGCAGCAGCACTGCGGTGGCGGTGGCGAAGCGCAGGCCCACGAAGAAGAAGGGGCTGCTCTCCTGCACGGCCAAATGGACGACCAAAAAGGTGCCGCCCCAAATCATGGTGATGCCAATTAGCACCCACTCCTGGACAGACAGGCGCAAACCGGGCGCACGCACGGCGGAAGTTGAATCAGACACAGGTTCTCTCTTGTCATTGCGCCCGCCAGCCGGGCGCAGCCGGGCAGTATAGCCGCTCGGCACTCCCAACCCAACCCCACGCGGCTGTACAACCGGGCCGGGTGCACTACACTCCAAAAAGGCCGGTGAACGCTGCCTGGCTGGCTGATGCGGCACAGGGATAGGCCGGCTGACCTCTGCCCCTTACCGGAGATATGCCTATGGAAACTGCATTGATTGGGTTGTTGGTGCTGCTTTGTGTGGTGGCGGCCTACGCCCTGACCCGGCACATCCGGTTGAGCCGCTCACGTGACCTGCTCAACCCGCGTGACCGCCGCCGTTGAAGGTAGGATCCTGGGCCAGAGGGAACCGGCCCCCCCTCCCTGCCGCGCTGCGCCAGCCAAAAAAGGCGCAAGCGCTCATTTTCCTAAATTATCAATAACCTCTTTGCTATTCTCGGGTTAAATTATATCTGGATTATCCAGACCATTTAACACGCTGGCATGGTTGCTGCATGACTGGCAAAAAGGAGAGAGGCAGAGTGAACGCATCCACAATCAACACACTGTTTGTGATTGGTGCCGTGTTGGTGGGGGCAAGCATTCTGCTAAGTTCGCTCTCTTCCCGCCTCGGCATCCCCATTTTGGTGATCTTTTTGGCTATCGGGATGCTGGCCGGGGTCGATGGTCTGGGCGGCATCGAGTTTGACAACTACCCCTTCGCCTACCTGATCAGTAACCTGGCGCTGGCGGTGATCCTGCTGGATGGCGGTATGCGCACCCGCGCCTCCTACTTCCGCGTCGCGCTATGGCCGGCACTGTCGCTGGCGACGCTGGGCGTGGTGCTCACCGCCGCCCTCACCGGGCTGGCGGCCGCCTGGCTGTTTGACATCGATCTCTATCAGGGCTTGCTGATTGGCGCGATTGTCGGCTCGACGGATGCGGCGGCGGTCTTCTCGCTGATTGGCGGCAAGGGGCTGAATGACCGCGTCAGCGCCACGCTGGAGATTGAGTCCGGCTGCAATGACCCGATGGCGGTGTTCCTGACCATCACCCTGATTGACATGATCGGCAAGGGCGAGCAGGGTCTGAGCTGGATGTTCCTTATCGACATCGTGCGCCAGTTTGGCCTCGGCATCCTGCTTGGCTTTGCGGGCGGCTGGCTGTTGCAGCAATCCATCAACCGCATTTCGCTGGCCAACGGCCTCTACCCGCTGCTAGCGCTGAGCGGCGGCCTGCTGGTGTTTGGCCTTACTACACTGCTGGAGGGCAGCGGCATTCTGGCGGTCTACCTCTGCGGGCTGAAACTCGGCAACTCCCCGATCCGCAACCGCCACGGCATTTTGCAGACCTTTGACGGCATGGCCTGGCTAAGCCAGATTGGCATGTTCATGGTGCTCGGCCTGCTGCTCACCCCCAGCCAGTTGCTGCCGATTGCCGTGCCGGCGCTGCTGCTCTCGGTGTGGATGATCCTGTTTGTCCGGCCGGTGGCGGTGTTCGCCAGCCTGCTGCCGTTCCGCAGTTTTACGGGCCGCGAGCGCATCTTCCTCTCCTGGGTGGGCCTGCGCGGCGCGGTGCCCATCATCCTGGCGGTCTTCCCGATGATGGCGGGCATCCCGGATGCGCGGCTGTTTTTCAACGTCGCCTTCTTTATTGTGCTGGTGTCACTGCTGGTGCAGGGCAGCTCGCTGGCGTGGGCCGCCCAGCGGGCGCGGGTGCTGGTGCCGCCCCAGCCCACGCCGGAGTCACGCATTGGGCTGGACATCGACCCGCAAAACGTCTGGCAGCACTTTACCTACAAGCTTGGCGCGGAGAAGTGGTACATCGGCGCGGCAATCCGTGACCTGCACATGCCGCCACAGACCCGCATCACCGCACTGTTCCGCGGCCAGGAGATGATCTACCCCTCCCGCCACACCCGTTTGCAGGAGGGGGACATCCTGTGCGTGATTGGCCGCGAGAGCGACATTCCGCGGCTCGGCAAGCTGTTTAGCGAGACGCCGAAAACCCGGGTGGTGGATGAGCGCTTCTTCGGCGACTTTATCCTCGACGCCGATGCCCCGCTGGGCGGCGTGGCGGCGCAGTATGGGCTGACGCTGGAGGCGAAGATTGATCCCAACCAGCCGTTGCGCCACTTCATCATGCAGCATCTGGGCGGCGAGCCGGTGATTGGCGACCACGTGGAGTGGAACGATCTGGTCTGGACTATCGCAGAGATGGAGGGCCACACCGTGACCCGGATCGGCGTGAAAATTGACGGCGACGAGCCGGCCTAGGGGCTGGTACGGTACATCACCACCAGCAGCACGACGATGGTCAGCCCGCACAGCAGGCTCAGGCATTTAAACAACCGCTCAGTTTTCGGTCTCATGGCGTCTCCTTGTGAGTGAACACTCAGGTTACGCCATCTCCCCCGCCGGCCATGGCGGGAATAGCTGGCCGCTTTGCTGCCAAATTGCGCGATTGCCCACTCATCGATAAAAAAAGGCCGCCGGGTCTCCCCGGCGGCCTCTCTGATGTGGTGCGATTACTGGCCCTGCTGCGGGTCTTTGTCGTAATCGGAGCAGGACTGGTAGCCCTTGTTCATCACATGGCCGGTCTCATCAAAGCTGACAAAGTAGGTCTGCGCCTTGCCGTCACGCGGTTTTACCGCGTAGGTGCTACAGGTGCCCTTGGCATGCACCAGCGTGGCGTCGGTGGACGGCGGGCCGGCGATGGCGCGCACCTGGTCGCGGGTCATACCGACTTTGACATCGCTGACAACCGGCTCATCCACATAGCTGGCGGCGCGGTCGTATGCGGTACAGCCTGACAGCAGCGTAACAGCTCCCATTGCCGCCATTAACAGCGTTTTTTTATTCATGACTTCTCCTCCTGAGGTGCGTGATGTCCTTTAAGCCTAGAAGATAACGCAAGTTTTTCAAATTCGTTTGCCGTTTTGCCACCGCCCGGCATTTTCCCATGAGACCGGTTTACCCCTGCCGGGCGCGCGCCACCCCTTGCCAGACGGCATGTTTGCCTGCGTCCGCGTGGGAAAAAAAGCCACAGGAAAAATCTTCCTACCGCGACCAGCATCACGTTTTGCGCTATACCTGTTTGATGTAAGCCTGCGCAATTGCTGTGCTTATTCCACCGTCACCCAAGGAGGAGCGCCGATGCCGCTTGATCGCCGCCAGTTTTGCGGCTTTTTCATTTTACTGGCCGTGTCGCCCTTTGGTTCCCCGGCGCGCGCGCAATCACGGGAGGTTGCCATGGAGAGGATTGCACTGACCAAAGCTGCCCACGGTGTCCCTAACAGCCCCTATCCGGTGATCCTCTATCACCATGTGCTGCCGCCGGAAACCGCTGACCCCGCGGCCTACCTGGAGCGCCTGTTCACCGCCAATGGCTGGCTGCCACAGTGGCGTTACCCGGTCTACCCCTATACCCATTTCCACTCCAACACCCATGAGGTACTCGGCTGCTACGCTGGCTCCGCCAAATTACAGCTCGGTGGTGAAGGCGGGCCAGTGCATGAGGTCACGGCCGGGGATGTGCTGCTGCTCCCGGCAGGGGTGGGTCATAAGCAGATGGAGGCAGACAAAGCTTTTATGCTGGTGGGTGCCTACCCCACCGGCTTTAGCCCTGACCTCTGTCGGGATGAGCCGCCGCTGTTGGCGAAACGCCGCAAAAGCGTGCTCGCGGTGCCGCTGCCAACCAGCGATCCGGTCACTGGCCACAGCGAGGGGTGCCTCAAGTATTGGGTGAAAGTGTAGAGGGTGACTCTTTGATATAGCAGCGTTTGACGTCCAGCCGGGCGTCGTCGTGCTTCACATCATTGAAGTAGGTGATAGCAAACATCACAGAGACCACAATCAGGCTGGAGGCCAGCAAGGCAATGAGGGCAATCAGTTTGTTGTCATCGAAACGGTTCTTCTCCATGCTGTTTCCCTCCTTGTCCGTCAGGTCACCAGTAGTGTAATAATCAGCGTAAAAATGATAAGGGCGCTGGAGGCTACCACCAGCACGGCGACCGCAAACTGCGCGTCGCCCAACGTCTCCTGATACGGAGGTCTCTCCGGGAGAGGGGATCTCTTTTCCACAACATCTCATTACGCAGCGTACTGCGTGCAATCGTAGGCGACACATATTCACGCCCAGTATGAAGATATAATAAACAATACAGCCCAGATGCGCCACGCGCCGCAGCCATCACCGATCGCCAGCAACAAAAAAACCCTGCGCCAGGCAGGGTATATTTTTGCTGCAAAACATCATTTTACTGATTGGCCTATCTGCTGCTAACAGAAGTCCGTGAGGAAAGGTCGTTCACCCCCGGCGCTTATCTCCGGTTGTCAGGCAAGTCAGCTCTTCGACGGGAAAACAACAGACAACCTCCGTTCGTCTATTGGCACTAATCCTAATTTATTACTTAGTTTCTGAATGTGATGAACATCACTTTCCACTACCACGACTTATGTGTCGTGCTTAAGTTAGAACAGGATCACACTTCTGCGGGCATTCACAGACAGAGAGAACATCGGTGCAAAGATAAGGAAAGTCAAAGGAGATACGGTGTTTGGAACTATCAGGGAGAGTGTCATGAGATACTGCAGGGAGAGTGGCGGAGGAGGTGAGATTCGAACTCACGGATGGTTTCCCATCGACGGTTTTCAAGACCGTTGCCTTAAGCCGCTCGGCCACTCCTCCGCAACGACGCGAACTATAAACATCCCCGATCCCGTTGTAAAGCCCGACGTGTATCAATTGCCTGAAAAATCGGCATAAGGCACGCAAGCGTTGCAAATATCATCAGAATGATGCGTTTTTATGCGTCAGGAGCGCGTAAAGAAGGGTAAAACGCCTTTGCCCGCTTACGGTAACTTCTTATTATTTCCTCTCTTTTCACTCTTTATAGGTGGATGGTTATGGATCGTATCGTCGTATCGTCACGGGAGTCATCGCTCCTCAGCACCCACAAGGTGCTTCGCAATACCTATTTCCTGCTGGCGTTAACGCTGGGCTTCTCTGCCCTGACGGCGACGGCCAGTACCCTGCTGCAACTACCGGCACCCGGCCTGTTGCTGATGCTGGTGGGCTTTTATGGCCTGATGTTCCTGACCTACCGTCTGGCTAACAGCCCGGCCGGTATTCTGGCAACCTTCGCCCTGACCGGCTTTATGGGGTATACCCTGGGGCCCATCCTGAGTTCGCTGCTCTCGGCGGGCGCGGGGGACATCATTATGCTGGCATTGGGCGGCACCGCACTGGTGTTCTTCTGCTGCTCGGCGTACGTGCTCACCACGCGTAAAGATATGTCCTTCCTCTCCGGCATGATGATGGCGGGCTTTGTGGTGCTGCTGGTGGCAGTGATCGCCAATCTGTTCCTGCAAATCCCGGCGCTCTACCTGGCGATCAGCGTGTTGTTCATTCTCTTCTCCTCAGGTGCCATCCTGTGGGAGACCAGCAACATCATCCACGGCGGCGAGACCAACTACATCCGCGCCACCGTTGGCCTCTATGTGTCGCTGTACAACATCTTTGTCAGCCTGCTGAGCCTGTTAGGCTTCGCCCGCAGCAACTGATCCCCCAGCCCCGTCGCCCCACTCAGCTGGGGCGACGCCCTGCTGTCCGTCGCACACGATTTTTGCTAGACTGCCCGCCGTTTTTTCTGCATGACTGAGGTTGTATGTTCGAGTTTGAAGGCCGCCCCATCGAGACCGATGCGCAGGGCTATCTGAAAAACAGCGCCGACTGGCAAGAGGGCATGGCGCCCCTGCTGGCGGAGCAAGAGGGCATTGAGCTGACGGACGCGCACTGGGAAGTGGTGCGCTTTGTGCGCGGCTTCTATCTGGAGTTCAATACCTCGCCGGCCGTGCGGATGCTGGTCAAGGCGATGGCACAAAAGTATGGTGAGGAGAAGGGCAACAGTCGCTATCTGTTCCGCCTGTTCCCCAAGGGGCCAGCCAAGCAGGCCACCAAAATTGCCGGCCTGCCCAAGCCCGTGAAGTGCCTGTAATCAGTGACGCACCCTGAAATCAGGGTAGTCGCCGGGGGCCTTGGGTTCCGTCAGTACCCGATCCACTTTGGCGCTTTTTGGCCCCCCCTGTTTCAGCCAGTCAATCAGGCTGTCCACCTGCTCCTGTGATCCGCACGCCACCACCTCGACGCTGCCGTCGTCCAGGTTGCGCGCGTAGCCGGTCAGGCCAAGCTGGGTCGCCTGCTGCTGGGTTGAGTAACGGAATCCAACGCCCTGTACTCGCCCATAGACATAGGCAGAAACACAGACATTTGCCATAATCTTCTCCTCCTGATGTGATTCATTGCATTTTCGGCACCACCGCCCGACAATGTCGCTCTTTTTTTTCAGCTGGCAGCCTTTATATTATGACCGTACGTCTGTTTCTCGCCAAAGGGCGTGAAAAATCCCTGCTCCGCCGTCACCCCTGGGTCTTCTCCGGCGCCGTTGCGCGCGTTGAGGGCAAAGCCGCCTCGGGCGACACCATTGAGATCCATGACCACCAGGGCAAGTGGCTGGCACGTGGCGCTTACTCGCCGCAGTCCCAGATCCGCGCCCGTGTCTGGACTTTTGACAAAGAAGAGGCGATCGATACCGCGTTCTTCATCCGCCGTCTGGAGCAGGCGCAGCAGTGGCGCCAGTGGCTGGCCGAGCGCGACGGCCTGAATGGCTACCGCCTGATTGCTGGCGAGTCCGATGGTTTGCCGGGCATCACCATCGACCGCTTCCAAAACTTTTTGGTGCTGCAACTGCTCTCCGCTGGCGCGGAGTTCCAGCGTGCGGCGCTGCTCTCTGCCCTGCAACACTGCTTCCCAGAGTGCGCGATCTATGATCGCTCCGATGTGGCGGTGCGCAAGAAAGAGGGGCTGCCGCTGACCCAAGGCCAGGTGCTGGGCGACCTGCCGCCAGCGCTGCTGCCTATTACCGAGCACGGTATGCAGCTGCTGGTGGATATCCAGCAGGGCCACAAAACCGGCTTCTACCTCGACCAGCGTGACAGCCGTTTGGCGGCACGCCGCTATGCCGAAGGCCGCCGGGTGCTGAACTGCTTCTCCTATACGGGTGCCTTTGCCGTCTCCACGCTGATGGGCGGTTGCCGCCATGTCACCAGCGTTGACACCTCTCAGGCGGCGCTGGATGTGGCGCGCCAGAACGTCGAGTTGAACCAGCTGGATCTGAGCAAGGCCGATTTCGTGCGCGAAGATGTGTTCCAGCTGCTGCGCGCCTACCGTGACCGCGGCGAAACCTTCGACCTGATCGTCATGGACCCGCCCAAGTTCGTCGAGAACAAGAACCAGCTGGCGGGCGCCTGCCGCGGTTACAAAGACATCAACATGCTGGCGATGCAGATCCTGTCGCCGGGCGGCATCCTGCTGAGCTTCTCCTGCTCTGGCCTGATGCCCACCGATCTTTTCCAGAAAATTTTGGCCGATGCCGCTGTGGATGCGGGGCGTGATGTACAATTTATAGAGCAGTTCCGCCAGGCGGCGGATCACCCGGTCATTGCCACCTATCCTGAAGGACTCTATCTGAAAGGCTTTGCCTGCCGGGTGATGTAACTTGAAAACGTGCCTTTTGCCCCCATATCTGTTGGGTTAAGGCACGGTTTCTCAGGAGGTCATCTATGATTGCCAGCAAATTTGGTATTGGCCAGCAGGTTCGCCATAAGCTGCTAGGGTATTTGGGCGTGGTAATCGATATCGATCCCGAATACTCATTGGACAAGCCCAGTGCGGAGGAGGTAGCAGACAGCGACACGCTGCGCTTCGCGCCCTGGTATCACGTGGTCATGGAGGACGATCAGGGGCAGCCAGTGCACACTTATCTGGCTGAGGCGCAACTCGATAGTGAAGTGGCCCAGGCCCACCCTGAGCAGCCCTCGCTGGATGAGCTGGCCGAAAATATCCGGCACCAGCTCAAGACCCCGCGCCTGCGCCACTGATTGCATCACTGAGAAACGCCTGAGCCCAGACCCAGTCTGGGCTTTTTTATGGCCTTATGCCGGCTTGTGCAGCCCCAGCCGGGGGATCTCAATCTTCGGGCAGCGATCCATCACCACTTTCAGGCCAGCATCCTGCGCCAGCACCGCCGCTTCCCCATTAATGACGCCAATCTGCAACCACAGCACATCCGCGCCAATCTCAATCGCCTCCTGCGCGACGCCATAGGCCGCATCGGGGTTGCGAAACACGTCGACCATATCCACATGCTTGCCAATTTCCTTTAGCGAACCCACTGCCTGCTGGCCCAGCACGCTTTTGCCTGCCAGTTTGGGGCTGACCGGAATCACGTCATAGCCCTGTGCCAGCAAATAGGCCATCACCCCATAGCTTGGCCGTGACGGGTTATCGCTGGCACCCACCAGCGCGATTGTTTTCACCGATTGCAGGATTTGTGCAATATCACTCTGTTGCATGGTTCCACTCCTTTGCCTGTTCAGTGTGCTAAGTGTAACCCACCGGCGACGCCCGTCACTTCATCGCACATTTTTTGCCGCAAACCGCACCATTCCGTTCAATTTGTCAGCACAAAATTCACGTAATGAATAAATAATCAACAGTCATTTCATTTCTAAATATTAACAAATTGGCCATTTGAAAAACTTTGACACACTGTGGCGGTTCACTGAGAATATCGGCGGTCAATTTTTATAAAGGAGAGCACAATGAAAAAAGCAAGGCTGTTTGCCGGGTTGCTGGCGCTGGCCGTCGGCCTGCCGGCTATGGCCGCTACGCTGGCGCTGTCACCCGAAGTGGATCTGCTGGTGGTGGATGGCAAAAAAGTATCAGGCTCGCTGTTGAAGAGTGCTGACAGCCTGGAGTTGAGCGCCGGGGAGCACCAGCTGCTGTTCCGCGTCTCCAAGGTGGTCAAATCGGGTCAGCATGATCAATTTATCTACCACTCTTCGCCGCAGATCGCGGTCTTTGACACCCAAAACCATAAAAAAATCAGCATCAAGCTCCCCACTCTGGCCAGCGATCGTGATGGCCGCCGTTTTGACACACACCGCGACTACCAGATTCTTGATGAGCAGCAGCAACCCTTGCCGCTGCGCCGCGATACGCTCCAGGTGCCCGGCCTGAGCCTGATGGCAGATCTTGAGCATGTCATGGCTGGCTACAATGCTGGCAAACACCCGGCCTCACTGCCGGCACTCGCCATCCAACCTCAGGAGGCCCCAGCCGCGCTGCCCGTGGTGGTCGGCAACGTCAACCAGAAGACCGTCACGCTACAGGGCGAGAACGTCACCGAGCAGATGTTGCAGTACTGGTTCCAGCAGGCGGATCACACCACTCAAGCTCGCTTCCTCTCTTGGGCGGAACAGCACCGCGCAACCGCGAAATAACTTCATCAAGCGCTTTTTTCTACAAAAAGCGCTTTTTTCTCCTCGCGGGCCGCTTTTCCCCGCTCCGGCATTTGCAGAGAAAAACAGTTTCAGTACTCTGTCACTTATCTCAACGTCTGATAAGGGACATCGCATGGAATTTACGACCCGCACGATCGGCAAGCAGAAGCACATTGCCCTGGTTGCCCACGATCACTGCAAGCATATCCTGTTGAACTGGGTGGATGAGAACAAGGCCCTGCTCTCAGAGCACCGGCTCTATGCCACCGGCACGACCGGTAACCTGGTGCAGCGCAATACCGGGCTGGAGGTCACCAGTATGCTAAGCGGGCCGATGGGCGGCGACCAGCAGGTGGGCGCACTGATTTCTGAGGGCAAGATTGATGTGCTGATCTTTTTCTGGGACCCGCTGAATGCGGTGCCGCATGACCCGGACGTCAAGGCGCTGCTGCGTCTGGCGACGGTATGGAACATCCCGGTCGCCAACAACCGCGCCACGGCGGATTTCCTGATCAGCGCCGGCCTGTTCCGTGAGGAAGTGAAGGTCACCATCCCTGACTACCAGCGCTATCTGCAAGAACGGTTAAAATAATCCCCCGTCAGGGCGTGCGACGCTGCGGCACGCCCTGCGCACGCAGCGCCGCCGCCCACGGCGAGGGCGCCTCTGGCGGAGAGAGCAGCCAGGCCCGCGTGCGGGCGCGGGTCAGCGCCAGATAGAGCAACCGTTGCCTCTCCGCGCCAGCCTCTTCCGCAGGTGCCAGCGCCTGTTCCAGTGCCGCTACCGCGCCCTCATCCGCCATCGCCTCCAGCACAATCACATACTCTGCCTCCTGCCCCGCGCTCATCTGAATGGTCGAGAAAGCCAGCGACAATTTTGGCCAGCGGGTTTTCGCCTTTTGCAGCAGCGCTGGACGTTGGTGCACGTCACGCGCCAGCAGCAGCACCCGCTCCTTCTCCTGCGCAAAACCGCTCAGTTTGTCGAGCAGCGCGGCCAGCTGGTCATCCGGCAACAGCAGCAAGTCCGGCGATGGCCCGTTCCGCAGGCCCGGCTTGCGGCGCGCGGCCGCGTGGCCGGCCAGAAGGCGGTCGGCAAGCTCGCCTATCGCGTCGGCGCGGTAGCTGCGTGCCAGCGGACACACCGCCATCGCAGCCGGTAATGCTTGTGTGTGAGTTTCATGCGACAGCGACGCATTGACGGCGACAAACAGGCTGGGGCCATCGTCGCCCGTACAGAGGGCACGCAACAACTGCGCATGTAGCGGCGGCAAATCCTGCCACTCATCCAGCAGAATATGCCGCCAGGGTGGATTGAAACGCCCCTTGTTCAGGCGATCCAGCGCCTGCCGGATCGCGCCGTCGGCATCCACGGCCCCCTCCTCTTTTAGGGCGCTGCGCCACCCCTTCACCAGCGGGGCCATCAGTTTTACCTGTTTTTCGAAGCTTGGCGCCTCTGGCGCTTCAGCGATGATTGCGGCCTGGCTGCCACCGTGCGCGCGCATCAATCCCAGCCAGCGATCGAGCCGACCGGCCAGCCGCTCGCCCAGCGCCCGGTTTTTCCAGTACGCGCCGGCAGGCAACGCCCAGCCCAGCTCCTCTTCCAGCCAGAGACGCCAGCCGTTGGCCTGTGGCTTTTTCTCTTCACACTGTTGCCGCCATAGCTTCAGCAACAGGGCGCGGCGCGCCTTCTCATCCTGCTCCAATTTGCTGAGCACCAGCGCCTTGCGCCCACCCTGCTGGAGAATTTGCAACGCCAGCGCGGGCACGGTAAGGGCCTCGGGGGCCTGCTTGCCCTGCTCGATTTTAAGGCGGCCGTTCAGCTCATCTGCCGTGCTCTGGCCGCTGGCGATCAGCAGGATCTGCCCGGCGGCGGCCTCGCCGCGCTGCACCAACCAACCAGCGCGTGCCACCAGCACCGCAGTTTTGCCACTGCCAGCCATGCCCATGACCTGCACGGCGCGTTCGCCATTCACTACCGCCTGCACCTGCCGCTCATCCAGCGGCCCAGTGGCTGAGGTGGCGAGCCACGCCGGGTGTGCCTCCTGCATCTGTTTCGCCCAGCGGCGGTTGCGCGCCGCCTGCCGTGCTTCCCCCTCCTCAAGCCACGCACGGCAGTGGGCTGCAGCGGCGCGGCAGGCGTCAAATTCCGTCATTCGTGCCAGCGGCATCGGCAGGGCGGCAAAGGTATCGGCAATCTCCGCCTGCAAGGCTGACAGGGCGGGCTGGCTCATCCAGCCATTGGCCTGCTCCGCCTGCGCCAGTGCCGCGCTCTGCGCCTGCAATACGTTGGCACTGATGACGCTCATCTCTTCGCTCCACTGCTGCCACACCTCGTTCAGGTGGTGGTGGAAGCGCTGCGTCTCCTGCCAGTCAGTGCCATGCAGCCGCACCACTTTCTGGCCCGGCAGCTCAAACTCCAGCTCGCCCCAGACCATTCCTCGTTTACACTGAATACGGACCAATTGGTTGAAAGGGATCACGTAGTGGTGTCGCTCCCCACTCACCTCGAGGCCCGCATTGAGCAGCCGCACCCGGTCATAGGGGTGCTGCGCCAGACGTTTGCCCAGTGACGTTGCTTTCAGTTCCATAATCCACGCTGTCAGTTACCAAGGGTTCAATGTTCCAGCGCAAGTTTACCTGTGGGAGGGATAGGCGCTCCAGCGTTAAAAAAAGGGTAAACTGGCCGGGTGTGGCACAACCATAGCGCACTCTGGCAACCAGGTTTTTTAAATAAGGGACAACTTTTCTATTATGCGTACTGTATTGAATATTTTGAATTTCGTGTTGGGTGGCTTTTTCACCACCCTCGCCTGGCTGTTTGCCACGCTGGTGAGCGTGGTGCTGATCTTCACCCTGCCGTTGACCCGCTCCTGTTGGGAGATCACCAAGCTGTCGCTGCTGCCCTACGGCAATGAGGCGGTGCATGTGGATGTGCTCTACCCGGAGCGTAGCAGTACCCTGCTCAACAGTGGCGGCACGCTGCTGAACGTGGTCTGGTTCGTGCTGTTTGGCTGGTGGCTCTGCCTCTCCCACATCGCCACCGGCGTGGTGCAGTGCCTCTCCATCATTGGCATTCCCGTGGGCATCGCCAACTTCAAGATTGCGGCCATTGCCCTGTGGCCGGTGGGCCGCCGCGTGGTGCCAGTCGAAGTGGCGCAACAGGCGCGGCTGGATAACGCCCGACGCCGTTAATCGGCGACAGGCCACCTGGCCTGCCCTCGCCCCGGCTGCGGCCGGGCCAATTTTCTGATTTGCGGAGTCTTCTGTGCTCGCTTATGCCACCGGCCTGCGTCGGTACTTTTATAACAGCAGCGTCCTGTACCATATCCGTATCACCCTGGCGTTGGCCGGTGCGGCGGCGGTGCCTTGGTGGCTGGGCCAGCCCAAGCTCACCATTCCGTTGACGCTGGGAGTGGTAGCGGCGGCGCTGGCCGATCTGGACGATCGCCTGGCCGGTCGCCTGCGCAACCTGCTGATCACGCTGCTCTGCTTCTTTGTCGCCTCCGCCTCAATTGAGCTGCTGTTCCCCTACCCCTGGCTGTTTGCCGCCGGGCTGACGCTCTCCACCTGCGGGTTTATCCTGCTTGGCGCGCTCGGGCAGCGCTACGCCACCATCGCCTTTGGCGCCCTGCTGATCGCCGTGTACACCATGTTGGGGACGTCGATGTACCACGTCTGGTACCAGCAACCGCTGCTGCTGTTGTGCGGCGCGATGTGGTACAACCTGTTAACGCTGCTTGGTCACCTGATCTATCCGATCCGGCCGCTACAGGATCTGATTGCCCGCAGTTTTGACCAGCTGGCCGCCTATTTGGATGCCAAATCCAACCTGTTTGATCCCGACCTTGAGGAGGGCAATCAGGCGCTGATTGATGTGGCGATGGCTAACGGCACACTGGTCGCGACCCTCAACCAGACCAAAGTTTCCTTGCTGACGCGCCTGAAGGGGGATCGCGGCCAGCGTGGCACCCGCCGCGCCCTGCACTACTACTTTGCGGCGCAGGATATCCATGAGCGCGCCAGTTCCACCCACGCCCAGTACCGTGAGCTGAGTGAAAAATTCCGCTACAGCGACATCATGTTCCGCTTCCAGCGGCTGCTGACTATGCAGGCGCGGGCCTGTCAGCATCTGGCACAGTGCGTTCTGCACCAGCAGACCTATCACCATAACAGCCAGTTTGAGCGGGCATTCAGCCACCTGCAGGCGACCCTGACTCGGCTCTCCGCCGACGCAGAGAACCGCGACCTGTTGCGGGCGCTGCGCCACCTGCTGAAAAACCTGCGCGCCATTGATGCACAGCTGGCAAACATTGAGTCTGAGCAGGCGAGCGCCGCCCTCTACGCCCATGAGCGGCTGTCGGAGGAGGGATTGTCAGGCTGGGGGGATATGTTGCTGCGTTTTCGCCGCAACCTGACGCCGCGCTCGGCGCTGTTCCGCCACGCCATTCGCATGTCCGTGGTGCTCTGCGTCGGTTACGCCTTCATCCAGGTGACCGGGATGGATCACGGTTACTGGATTTTGCTGACCAGCCTGTTTGTCTGCCAGCCCAACTATAACGCCACCCGCCGCCGGCTGGCGCTGCGCATCATTGGCACGCTGGCCGGGGTGCTGCTCGGCCTGCCGATCCTCTATTTTGTCCCCTCGACGGAGGGACAGTTGGTGTTGGTTGTCATCAGTGGCGTGCTGTTCTTTGCCTTCCGCACCGTGCAGTATGCCCATGCCACCATGTTCATTACCCTGCTGGTGCTGCTCTGCTTCAACCTGCTGGGTGAGGGATTTGAGGTGGCACTGCCTCGCGTGGTGGATACGCTGCTGGGCTGTGCCATCGCCTGGGCGGCGGTCAGTTTTATCTGGCCGGACTGGCGTTTCCGCCAACTGCCACAGGTGATTGACCGGGCGCTGAATGCCGACTGCCGCTACCTTGACGCCATACTGGTGCAGTACCATCAGGGGCGCGACAATCGTCTGGAGTATCGTATCGCCCGTCGCGATGCTCACAATGGCAATGCCGAATTGGCGTCGGTGATCTCCAATATGTCGGCGGAGCCAGATAACAGTGCCGATCGCCAGGAGCAGGCGTTCCGCTTGCTCTGCCTTAACCATACGCTGCTCAGCTATATTTCCGCCCTTGGCGCGCACCGCGGCGAACTGGGCGATCCGGCCGTCCTCGCCATTCTGGATGACACCGCCTGCTACGTCGATGGTGCGCTGCACCTGACCGAGCATGACGCCGCGCGCATCCAGCGGCTGCTGGCCCAGCTCTCGCAGCGGGTGGCAAGTATCACGCCGGAGGCCGAGAGCCGTGAGCAGTTGGTATTGCAACAGGTGGGGCTGGTGCTACGGCTGCTGCCGGAGCTGGTGGCCCTGCATCAGCGGCTGGCGCACCCTGCACAGGAGAGTGCGGCGTGAATGGCGGCCAGCCCACTGGCTGGCCGCCTGACCTCAAGGCTTACTTTTTGGCGGCGGGGTGGATGCTCTCATACCAGCTGCGCAACTCTTCACGGCGCTCCGGTGGCAGCGCCGCCTCATGGTAGCCCGTGATCGCCCCCTCCAGAGCAAACAGCACCCGGATGCTCAGGGGCGTTTTCTCGGTATCCAGCTTCAGATAGCACGCCTTGGCACCCTGTGCTTTCAGCTCAGCCGGGTTGCCGATACCGGCCTGTAGCAGCTGCCCCTCCAGGTTAAGGCCAATATTGGGCAAGGCCTTTAGCCGGGTATCACCTTGCTTCTCGCTTCCCTCGCGGCGGGCGCTCTCCACGGCGAGGGTCGCGAGCGCCAGCAACTGCGTCTCATCCGCCCATAGCGCCTCCGTTATCCGGTAATATTTCAGGGTCAACGGCAGGCCGCGACGCAGATAGCGCAGTCGCGTCATCCCCTGCTGGAGGAATTCCGCCTCAATGTGCGCCGTGGCGCGTAGATAAAGTTCACCCTGCAAAAACAAGCCGAACATCACGCCGCCGACCAATACGCCATAACCGCCGAACTGCGGACGAGTACAAATTTCACCCAAAGAGGCCAGCGCGAGCTTGGCGCGATCGATCCTTTTTTTGTATAGGTTCTTCATTACTATTTCCTTTAGTAAATAGGTCTATAAGCGAAATAACTGTATTAAGAACAGCGAATTACAAAATACGCAAACTGGGTGAGAGTGCCAAATACAAATTGCGTTTGCAGCGGATTACCTGCTAAATCTGCGAGCTGCTTTGAAAGAATGGCGTTGATTTTTGAATTTTCTGGGGATACTGTATATGCATACAGTGACTTCAGGGCAGGGAAATTATGCGTCCATCTCTTCATAACTATCAGACTGGCGAACACGCTCAAATCACAATGTCGTCCTCCACGCTACCAGCCTCACCGGAATACCAAGGTGGCCTGATCAGCGAATTTGTCTACAGCGAGGAGCAGCCTGTCCTGGCACACATCCTTCTTCCCCTCCTGCACCACCTCGGCGCCCAGTCCCGCTGGTTGCTCTGGCTGGCCCCTCAACAGAAATTGAGCCGCCACTGGCTACGTGATTCCGGGTTGCCGGTGGATAAAGTGGTACAGCTGCGCACCCTGCCCCCTGCCTCTACAGTAGAAGCGATGGCAAGGGCTTTGCAGAGCGGCAATTACAGCGTGGTGTTAGGGTGGCTGCCGGAACTGACCGACGCCGAACATGCCCGATTGCAACAAGCAGCACAACGCGGGCAGGCTTACGGTTTCATTATGCGCCCTCAGTTGGGGGAGCGCCGGGCGTGCGGACATTTCCCGGCCCTTAAAATTCACTCATCACGTTATCATTGACACAAATTAGGAATATTCTCATGAAAAAAGCCCTTTTTGACGTCAATAACTCTACAACCCGCCATTCAAGCGGCCTGTTTAACGTCCATTAAGGGTTTTTTCCGTCTAAATTCGTCACCAATTGCTCGAACATGTTAAAAATTATGTACGTTTTAAGCCATTTTTGCTGGCCCTGAAAACTTCATACTTGTAAGTTTCACGCCACGTTGTAGACTTTACATCGCCAAGGTTGCTCTATAAGGCCAAATCAATTGGCAAAGTAACTAACGGAAGCAATAACCTTGACGAAGGATTTTAACCAAGGGCTTATAACAGCTTAAAGCTCATTGCCTATTTGGATGATAACGAGGCGCAAAATGAAAAAGACAGCTATCGCATTAGCAGTGGCACTGGCAGGTTTCGCTACCGTAGCGCAAGCCGCCCCTAAAGATAACACCTGGTACACCGGTGCTAAACTGGGCTGGTCCCAGTACCATGACACTGGTTTCTATGGTAACGGCTACAACGGTGTTGGCAATGGCCCAACTCATGAAAGCCAACTGGGTGCAGGTGCGTTCGTAGGCTACCAAGCGAACCAGTACCTGGGCTTTGAAATGGGATATGACTGGCTTGGCCGTATGCCTTACAAAGGCAGCGTAAACAACGGTGCATTCAAGGCACAAGGCATTCAGCTGGCTGCTAAACTGAGCTACCCGATCAACGACGAGCTGGACATCTACACCCGTCTGGGCGGTATGGTATGGCGCGCTGACTCCAAAGGCTTCGTAAACGGCAACCGTATCAGCGACAACGACACTGGCGTGTCCCCGCTGGCTGCTGTAGGTCTGGAATACGCACTGACCAAAAACTGGGCTACCCGTCTGGACTACCAGTGGGTTAACAACATCGGCGACGCAGGCACCGTGGGTGCACGTCCTGACAACGCCATGCTGAGCCTGGGCGTCTCCTACCGTTTCGGTCAGGATGACGTAGCTGCTCCGATCGCTGCTCCGGCTCCGGCCCCGGCTCCGGTTGTTGAGACCAAGCGCTTCACCCTGAAGTCTGACGTTCTGTTCAACTTCAACAAATCCACCCTGAAAGGCGAAGGCCAGCAGGCTCTGGATCAGCTGTACTCCCAGCTGAGCTCCATGGACCCGAAAGACGGTTCTGTTGTGGTTCTGGGCTTCACCGACCGCATCGGTTCCGACCAGTACAACCAGAAACTGTCTGAGCAGCGTGCTCAGTCCGTTGTGGACTACCTGGTCTCCAAAGGCATCCCGGCTGACAAAATCTCCGCACGCGGCATGGGCGAAAGCCAGCCGGTTACCGGTTCTACCTGTGACAGCGTGAAAGGCCGTAACGCCCTGATCAACTGCCTGGCTCCGGATCGTCGTGTTGAGATCGAAGTGAAAGGCATTAAAGACGTTGTAACTCAGCCGCAGGCTTAAGTTAAACGCTCCAGATAATAAAAACCCCGCTTCGGCGGGGTTTTTTTATGCCAGCAATCAACCATAAAAAAACCGCCAATGCGGTTTTTATGTTCCCTTGACCACGGCCTACTCTTTCTTGGCCAGAATCTGCTGCAAATCCTGTTTCAGTGAGGACATCTGGCTCGCATACTTCTCTTTGCGCTCCGCGTCTTCGATCAGCTGTACCACCGTTTCTGACAGCGTGACGCCGCGTCGGCGCGCCAGTCCGGCCAGCCGCTGCCAGACCAGGAACTCCAGGTCGATCGATTTTTTGCGGGTGTGCTGGTGCTCGGCATTGAAGTGGCGTTTGCGCCGCGCCCGGATAGTCTGCTTAAGGCGGTTATCCAACGCCGGGTTCATATGCTCGGCGATCCATTGCAGGACTTTAACCGGCTCGCTCTCCATCTGTAGCAACGCCTGTACGGCGTGTTGCGCAGCACTGTTTTCAAGATGGCGGGTGATGTGCTCCCCTTCCCGGTGTTTTTTCACCAGATACTTCCATTTCCATCCGCTTTCCAGATTTTCGAGTTGCTGGTATTTCATTGCGCGCCTTAATGTGACCGTGTAACGTTATTAAGCATAACAGCTTTGCGACGACTTTTTACCCCTTTTCTTTCTGTGATTTGTCTGTTTTTTGCGCACTCCACATCTACCCTGGAACCTGAATCCCGGATGAGACACTCTGCGTATATGCAGCCTTCGTTATTCTTGTATAATCGCCCTTTACCTATTACTGATTGACCCTGATACTTTGACCAATAACCGACTTGAATGGCAGTCACTTCTTCCTGACGCCGCGCCTTATGAGGCATTATTCGCCGCGGCGCCAGAATTGGCCCCGATAACCTTCTCCGCGATCCAACCGCGACTGGAAAATGGCTTGACCCTGTTCTGTCATCCCCAGTCCCGCCCACGCATGATGACGGTTAAAGCCCAGGAGAGTCGTGCCTATCTCTCGGTCATCGCTGAGGCGGTAGAGGGCCTGTTGCCAGAGCGCGACGGCCCGGCTGGCGGCCACTACCAGATTGAGGGTACCACCGCCCACTTTATTCCTGCCGCTTCCGGCTCGTTTAGCGCCACGTCGCGTTGCCAGTTCCATGAGTGGATAGAGCCAGAGCAGCTGTTTGGCCGTGCCGCCCTGCTGGACGGCCAGCTGGTGCTGCAACCGGGCGTGGTGCACCAGCTGAATGGCGGCGTGCTGATCCTGAGCGTGCGTACCTTGCTGGCGCAGCCGCTGATGTGGCTGCGGCTCAAGCAGATGGTCAACGAAGGGGTGTTCCGCTGGATCTCGCCGGACGAGAGCCGCCCCCTGCCGGTCGCCATCCCACCCATGCCGCTGGCGTTGAAGCTGATTATCGTCGGTGACCGGCCGGGCCTGGCCGATCTCAATGAGATGGAGCCGGAGCTGGTCGATCAAGGGCTGTATGGCGAGTTTGAGGGCGAGTTGCCACTCACCGAGCCGGAAGAGATGGCGACCTGGTGTGCCTATATCAATACGCTGGCGGACACCCTTTCCTTGCCGCGCCCGGCGGCCGACGCCTGGCCGGGCCTGCTGACGGAGGCGGTGCGCTTCAGTGGCGATCAGGGCAGCCTGCCGCTCTGCCCGGAGTGGATTGCCACCCTGCTCTCAGAGGCCGCGCTCTATGGCAATGGCCCGCTGCTGGACGAGCAGGCCTTCGACGCCGCGCGTCAGGCCAAGGCATGGCGCGAGAGCTATCTGGCCGAGCGGATGCAGGATGAGATTGAGCTGGGCCAGATCCTGATTGAAACCGAAGGCGAAGTGGTGGGCCAGATCAACGGCCTTTCGGTGCTGGAGTACCCCGGCCACCCGCGCGCCTTTGGCGAGCCATCACGCATCAGTTGCGTGGTGCACGCTGGCGACGGCGAGTTCCATGACGTGGAGCGCAAGGCGGAGCTGGGCGGCAACCTGCACGCCAAGGGCATGATGATCATGCAGGCGTTCCTGATCTCAGAACTGGAGCTGGACCAGCAACTGCCCTTCTCCGCCTCGCTGGTGTTTGAGCAGTCCTACGGTGAAGTGGATGGCGACAGCGCCTCACTGGCCGAGCTATGTGCGCTGATCAGCGCCCTCGCGCAGCAGCCGCTCAACCAGCAGATTGCCGTGACCGGCTCCGTGGATCAGTTTGGTAACGTCCAGCCGATCGGCGGGGTCAATGAAAAGATTGAGGGCTTCTTTGAAGTCTGCCAACGGCGCGGGCTGACCGGTAAGCAGGGCGTAATCCTGCCGCTGGCTAACTTGCGCCACCTTTGCCTGCAACCGCAGGTAGTGGATGCCGTGCGTGAGGGGCAGTTCCATGTGTGGGCTGTCACTACCGCCGCTGAGGCATTAACGATAATCACAGGCGTAACCTATGCTGACGAACAGCAACCCAGCCTGCTGGGCGCCATTCAGGATCGCATAGCACAGGTCACCGCACAGGAACGCAGGCATCTGCCCTGGGGACTGCGCTGGTTAAACTGGTTTAACCACGGCTGATCGGAGTTGTTCAGCTTACACCTGTACGCTAATCTGCGACCTTCATTAAAATAAGGCTTACATCGACATGGTAGAAAAACGCGACTCTTACACGAAAGAAGATCTGGAAGCCTCCGGCCGCAGTGAACTGTTCGGCGCAGGCGGCCCGCCGCTTCCGTCTGGCAACATGCTAATGATGGATCGCATCGTCAAAATGAGCGAAACCGGCGGCAGCCATGACAAAGGCTACGTGGAAGCAGAGTTGGATATCCGCCCTGACCTGTGGTTCTTTGACTGCCACTTCATCGGCGATCCGGTGATGCCGGGCTGTCTGGGTCTGGACGCGATGTGGCAGCTGGTTGGCTTCTACCTCGGCTGGCTGGGCGGCGAAGGCAAAGGCCGTGCGCTGGGCGTGGGTGAAGTCAAATTCACCGGCCAGGTGCTGCCGACCGCGAAGAAAGTGACCTATCGCATCAACTTCAAGCGTGTGATCAACCGCAAGCTGATCATGGGCGTGGCAGATGGTGAAGTGCTGGTTGATGGCAAGGTGATCTACACCGCCACCGATCTGAAAGTGGGCCTGTTCAAGGACACTAGCGCGTTCTAAGCGCCAAAATGAAAACCTCCGCGCCGTGGCGGAGGTTATCCCTTTCTCTTACAGGGCGCCGCTTAAGCGGTCACAGCCCTGTCCTCCATGGCTTGTCGCCAACCTCCCAACCAGTGAGACCGGGCATCCAACGATTGATAGGGACATAGCTCCCTGGGGCGCCCTGAAATACCTGCGTGATACCCGCGTGAATGTGCCCGTTCTAGGCGATCGCGTTTTTGTCTCTTCATATGCCTCATTTCCCTCATTGATAGTCTGGTGGAAAGAAAACAGTAACGCCGCCAGTTGCGCGCGCCACATGTGATCAATAGACCGAATAAAGCGGAAGATCAATGCGCAAAATTCACGCCAATGTCACATTTGTGAGGTATGTTAGGCGATTCAGGTAACTCACTGATGTAAATGATGATAGCGTAATTACCTGATAATAATAAAAAAAGCCCGGTGGGTCAGCGCAGAGTGCGGCTGGCCCACCGGGCTTTGACTTTTTTTGTTAGCCTATTTTAGATAAGTGGCAATAACCTTTGCCTGCTGCTGCCAGCCCTGCGCCAATGTGCTCACCAGCGCATCATAGCCATCCTCACCCTGCTCCAGTTGCAGGTTGAAGGGCTGACTGATGATCTGGTTGTCACGGTTCAATGTCCACTGGCCGCTGATGATGGCTTTGCCATCGTAGCGGCCGTGGAAACCGGTCACGGTCACATTCAGTACCGCCTGCTCGCCGCTCATGGCGCGGGAAGAGACCAGCCAGCCCGGCAATTCGCGCCCCAGCTGGGCCGCCAGTGTCTGCTGCAACTGCTGCTCCAGCGGGCTGGCCCACAGGTTGTCCTTGGCGATGTGGTATTTCACCGCGCTGGTCTGGTAGGCCACGCCGGTGCCATTCAGGTAGTCCGCCACTTCCACCTGCTCAATCCACAGCTGGCGCTGCGCCACCTGCGCGCCCGTTGCGACAGGGGCGGCGCTGGACGGCAGATCCGGCAACTGATAGTAGGCTTTGTTGTCGTCACTGCTGCTACAGGCGGCCAGCAGCGCCGCCAGCGTCATGGGAAGTATCCATTTCATCATTTTTTGGCCTTCTTCGGCTGAGGATCGGGGCTGTCAGATGCTTCAAACACCAGCGCGTTGCTCTTGTCATTGATGGTGCGCAACACCGGTTGCAGCTCACGCATCACCTGATCCAAACGCTGCATGTCGGCGACCATCTTGTTATAGGCCGGTGAGCCGGGCTGGAAGCCCTTCATGCTGCGGTTCAGTTCACGTAGCGTCTGCTGCATGTCCGCTGGCAAGTCCTGCATCTCCTTGCTGTTGACGATTTTGTTCAGCGACGCCATGGTGCGCTGCGTCTCCGCCAGGGTGCGCTTGCTCTGTGCCAGCGTCTGGGTGGCCTCATTGATCAGCGGGTTGAGTGGCAAGGCGTTGATCTTGTCCAGCGTCATCATCACTTTCTGCTGGATCTGCGCCAGGCCGCCGCTGGTGGTGGGCAACAACGGATAGCCCGCCAGTTCGCGCGGTGTGCTCCACGGCTTCTCGTTCGGGTAGAAGTCCAGGTCGATGTAGAGCGCCCCAGTGAGCAGGTTGCCAGACTTCAGTGAGGCACGCAGGCCACGCTTCAGCGCATCCTTCAATGCCGTGTCCATGTCAAAGTGCTCGCCCAGCTGTTTGACAAAGCGATCCGGCTCAATGCGGATCAGCACCGGGATGCGGTAGTCGTTGTCAATCTGCTGCTCCACGCCACGCATCACAAACGGCACTTCGGCTACGGTCCCAAGGCGGATGCCACGGAACTCCACCGGCGCGCCCACCGTCAGGCCACGGATGGAGTCGGAGAAGAACATCACGAAGTCGCGGTGCTTGGTGTAGAGCGAATCCTGGATACTGCGCTGGTCATCAAACAGCGCGTACTCCGCGTGCTCCTGCGCCTCATCGCCGCGCTCCCAGCCGCTCGGCACGTCAAAGCTGACACCGCCGCTGAACAACGTGGTCAGGGAACCCATCTCCACCCGCATCCCCTGCGCGGACATGTCGAAGTTGACGCCGCTGTCCTTCCAGAAGCGCACGTTGGTGGTCACCAGCGAATCATAGGGAGCATTGATGAACAGCTGGTAGTGCATTGAGCGCGACTGGGTATCGAATTTCGCGGTCTCCACCGATCCAACGCGATAGCCACGGAATAGCACCGGGTCGCCCGGCGTAAGCTGGCCGGAGCGCTCACTGTCGAGCACTACGCGAATCCCCTTGGCATCGGGTGCGGCCAGCGGCGGCGAGTCAAGCAACTGGTACTCGGCCGGTGCCTCCCCCTTGCGCCCCGGCTGCAACTCAATGTAAGCGCCGGAGAGCAGCGTGCCCAACCCGGACACGCCTTCGCGGCCAATCTGTGGCTTCACCACCCAGAAAGCGGAGTCGCCCTTCAGCAGCTTCTCCATCTCCGGGTTCAGGCGTGCCTTCAGGATGACGTGGTTGAGGTCATCACTCAACGTCACGCTCTCCACCCGGCCAACGTCCACGTTGCGGCTCTTGATGGTGGTTTTGCCCCCCTCAATGCCCTCAGCGCTGGTGGTGATCAGCGTCACCTCTGGCCCTTGGTGGCTGAAGTGGTAGAACAGGATCCAGGCGCCAATCAGTGCCGTCACAATCGGCACAATCCACACCGGCGACCAGCGTTTGATCTTCTCAACCTTGGCGTGGGTGCCTTCATTTGCTGTCAAGGTGCAGCTCCTTCTGGTTTTTTCTATTCAGGCCATCCCAGCTCAACCTGGGATCAAAGGTCATGGCGGCGATCATGGTCAAAATCACCACCATGGCAAACAGTACCGCAGCGATCTGCGGATAGACATTCATCAACTGCCCAATCCTGACCAAGGAAGAGAGCACGGCGATCACGAACACGTCTATCATTGACCAGCGGCCAACAAACTCCACCACCTCATAGATCAGGTGCATCCGCTCGCTGTCACGCTGGCGGTGTGGGTGGCGCGCGTCCCAGCAGAGCCAGGCGATCGCCATCATCTTCAGCGTCGGCACCATGATGCTGGCGATGAAGATCACCAGCGCCACCGGGTAGTCGCCGTCGCTCCAGAGCACAATCACCCCGGCCATGATGGTCGAGGGCGCGGCATTGCCCAGCAGCTCGGTATTCATGATCGGCAGGATGTTGGCCGGGACGTAGAGCATCGCCGAGGTGATCAGCAGTGCCATCGTCCACTGCAAGCTGTGCTTTTTACGCAGATGCCCAACGGTATGGCAGCGCGGGCAGAGCGTCTCATCGGCTGGCAGCACCGCCGTACAGCAGGGGCAGGCGCGCAGCCCCTGTTGCAGGCCGCTCTCGCCGATCCGCACTGCCTGCCGGATAACCGGCGCTGGCGCGATGTCATGCCACAGCCAGCGCCGATCCAGACATTGGAAGGCGCGTACCTGCAACAGGCAGAACAGCACAAAGGCGTAGAAACTGAGGTTCACGCCAATGTTGCCATAGGCCATCAGCTTGACGAAGCTGACCAGCACCCCGGCAAGGAAGATCTCTACCATGCTCCACGCCTTCAGCATGAACAGCAGGCGCGCCATCCGCACTTTCAGCGTCTGTGGCATCCGTACCCGCTGGCAAAGCAAAATGATGGCGACCATGCAGAACGCCGGCACCAGCTGCACAAACAGGATGAACATGCCAGCCATGCTGGCGTAGTTTTCTGACATCATCACCTGCGGAATTTGGTGCAGCGAAATCTCGCTGCTCAGCCCGCGCACATGGATGTTGATGAAGGGGAACAGGTTGGCCAGCAGCAGCATCAGCAGCGCACTGGCGGCAAATACAGTAGGACGGTGGCGAGGCTCAGACCAGGCCGTGTGCAACGTGGTATGGCAGCGCGGGCAGTTGGCCCGGTTGCCGGGGGAGAGGGGCGGCAAGGCCACCATCAGGTCGCATTGCGGACATAACATCTGATCTTCCGGGCGATGCACGTGCACAGCCTCACTCTTCAACGGCATAGGTCTCCTCAGACAACAGGGCGGCCTCGCGGCCGCCACCTCAGTTATCCGTTCTTTTGCGCCTCAAGGCTTTCCCAACGCTCAAACGCCACTTCCAGCTCGCTCTCCGCCTTGGCCAGCGCATCAATCACGCGCTGGGTCTCCTCATGCGGACGGCTGAAGAAGGCCGCATCGCTCATGGTCTCCTGGAGTGAGGCAATCTCAATCTCCAGCGCCTCGATGCGCTGCGGCAACTGCTCCAGCTCGCGTTGCAGGTTATAGCTTAGCTTGTTTGCCGCGCGTTTGGGGGCGTCGGTTTTCGGTGCTGACTCCGCCGGGCGAGCCGTGGCCGCAGGCTGGCGCAGGCTACGGGAGGCCGCACGCTGCTGGTGGGCGTCATGGTAACCGCCCACAAAGCTGTTGATGCTCCCCTGCCCTTCGAAGATCCAGCACTCTGTCACGCAGTTGTCGACGAACTCACGGTCGTGGCTGACCAGCAGCACGGTGCCCTGATAGCTGTCGATCAACTCCTCCAGCAGCTCCAGCGTTTCCACGTCCAGGTCGTTGGTCGGTTCATCGAGAATCAGCAGGTTGCTGGGGCGCAGGAACAGGCGCGCCAGCAGCAGGCGGTTGCGCTCGCCGCCGGAGAGCGCCTTCACTGGCGTCATGGCGCGTTTCGGGTGGAACAGGAAGTCCTGCAAATAGCCCAACACGTGGCGCGGCCGGCCATTGACCATTACCTCCTGCTTGCCCTCCGCCAGGTTGTCCATCACCGTGCGCTCCGGGTCCAGCTCCGCACGGTGCTGGTCGAAGTAGGCGATCTCCAGCTTGGTGCCGCAGTGGACGCGGCCACTGTCCGCTTTCAGCTGACCGAGCATCAGTTTCAGCAGCGTGGTCTTGCCGCAGCCGTTGGGGCCTACCAGCGCGATCTTGTCGCCGCGCTGCACCTGGGCGGTGAAATCCTTCACCAGCACCTTGTCAGCCAACCGGTAGTTGACGTTCTCCAGCTCAAAGACGATCTTGCCGGAGCGCGACGCCTCCTCGACCTGCATCTTGGCGCTGCCCATCACCTCACGGCGATCGGCGCGCTCGCGGCGCAGCGCCTTCAGCGCCCGCACGCGGCCCTCGTTACGGGTACGGCGCGCCTTGATGCCCTGACGGATCCACACCTCTTCCTGCGCCAGCTTGCGGTCGAACTCAGCGTTTTGCAGCTCCTCCACCCGCAAGGCTTCCTCTTTGGTCGTCAGGTAGAGGTCATAGTTGCCGGGATAGGAGACCAGCTTGCCGCGGTCGAGATCCACGATGCGCGTCGCCATGTTGCGGATGAACGAACGGTCGTGGGAGATGAAGATGATGCTGCCCTGGAACTCCTTCAGGAAGCCTTCGAGCCAGTTGATGGTCTCAATGTCCAGGTGGTTGGTTGGCTCATCGAGCAGCAGCACCTGCGGGGCGCTGACCAGCGCGCGCCCCAGCGCCGCCTTGCGCAGCCAGCCGCCGGAGAGCGACGACAGCTCGGCATTGCCATTCAGCGACAGCTGGGCCAGCACCTCCTGGATGCGGCTGTCGAGTTGCCACAGCCCCTGATGGTCGAGCACTTCCATGATCTGCGCCATGCGCGCCAGATTCTTCTCGCTCGGGTCCAGCTCCACCTGATGGGAGATGGCGTGGTAAGCCTTCAGGTGCTCGGCCTGCTCCGCCACGCCCTCGGCGACGAAGTCAAATACCGTGCCGCCGATGTTGCGCGGCGGATCCTGTTGCAGGCGCGCCACAATCAGATCCTGTTCGTAGACGATGCGGCCATCATCCAGCGGCACCTCACGGTTGAGGATCTTCATCAGGGTGGATTTGCCCGCGCCGTTGCGGCCCACCAGACAGACGCGCTCGTTCGGCTCGATATGCAGTTCGGTGTTATCTAACAGCGGTGCATCACTGAAGGAGAGCCAGGCACCGGACATACTGATTAAAGACATAGCAGTTACTTTTCCTCGCCGGCGCGTTTCAGCAGCCAGCAGTTGTGAATCTGACGGTTACGGGCGAAATCCTGCGACAGCGTCTGGGCGGTGATCTCTTTCGCCTCCAGCCCCAGCTCGGCAAGGCCAGCCATATCCATCTGGAAGCCGCGCTTGTTGTTGGAGAACATGATGGTGCCGTTGCGGCGCAGCAGGCGCGTCAAGTGCTTCATCAGCGCCAGGTGGTCGCGCTGCACGTCGAAGGTGTCGGCCATGCGCTTGGAGTTGGAGAAAGTCGGCGGATCGATGAAGATCACGTCGAACTGCTCATTCGCCTCTTGCAACCAAGAGAGGCAGTCGGCCTGAATCAGGCGGTGCTGGCGGCCGGTCAGGCCGTTGGCGCGCAGGTTCTTCTCCGCCCACTCCAGATAGGTGCGCGACATGTCCACGGTGGTGGTGCTGCGCGCGCCGCCCAGGCCAGCGTGGACGCTGGCGGTGCCGGTGTAGGCAAACAGGTTGAGGAAGTCCTTGCCCTGGCTCATCTCGCCCAGCATCCGGCGGGCGATGCGGTGGTCAAGGAACAGGCCGGTGTCCAGATAGTCGGTGAGGTTGACCCACAGCTTGGCGTTGTACTCTTCCACCAGCAGGAACTCGCCCTTCTGCGCCAGCTTCTCATACTGGCTCTTGCCCTTCTGACGCTCACGCGTCTTCAGCACCAACTGGTTGGACGGCAGGTCGAGCACCGCCAGCGTGGCGTTGATCACATCGAACAGGCGCTGGCGCGCTTTCTGCGGATCGACGGTTTTCGGTGGCGCGTACTCCTGCACCACCACTTTGCTGCCATAGCGATCCACGGCGACGTTGTACTCCGGCAGGTCGGCGTCATACAGGCGGTAGCACTCAATGCCTTGCTGCTTCGCCCACTTCTCCAGCTTGCGCAGGTTTTTGCGCAGGCGGTTGGCGAAATCCTCGGCAATCTGCGGCGCGGCCGCGCCGTTGGCGTTCTCCGCCAGCTGGTAGTTTTTCTGCACGCAGTCGAGCGGGCCGTTTTTCGCCTTGAACTGGCGCTCGGCGCGCAGTTGCAGGCAGCTCAGCAGCTCCGGCGAGGCGCTGAACAGCGAGAGCTGCCAGCCGCCGAATTGACTCTTCATGATGCGGCCCAGCAGGTTGTGCAGGGCGATCAAGGCCGGCTCGCTCTCCAGACGCTCGCCGTAGGGCGGGTTGCTGATGACCGTGCCGCGCGGGCCATCCGGCAGCGGGTTAGTCAGCTTGCTGACATCAGCGGCGTTGAAGGTGATCAGCTCCGCCACGCCAGCGCGGCGGGCGTTGGCGCGCGCCATCTCAATTACCCGGCGATCGATGTCCGAGCCAAAGAAGCGGGAGGTGGTCTCTTGCAGGCCGCGGCGCGCACGTACCTGCGCCTCGGTGGTCACCTCGCGCCACAGCTCGGCGTTGAAGCCGCTCCAGGCGGTAAAGCCCCAGTGCTGGCGATGCAGGCCGGGCGCGCGGTCGGCGGCGATCATCGCCCCCTCAATCAGCAAAGTACCGGAGCCGCACATCGGGTCGAGCAGCGGCGTGCCGGCCGCCCAGCCGGAACGCATCACGATGGCGGCGGCCAGGTTCTCCTTCAGCGGTGCCAGGCCGGTCAGGTCACGGTAGCCGCGCTGGTGCAGGCCCTCGCCGCTCAGGTCAAGCGCCACGCTGGCGGTATCACGTTGCAGGAAGACGTTGACGCGGATGTCAGGCTGCTGCTTCGCCACGTTCGGACGCTGGTCAATTTTGCGCACGAAGCTGTCAACGATCGCGTCTTTTACCTTGAGTGCGCCATACTGGCTGTTACGGATCTCATCATTCAGGCCGCTGAAGTGCACGGCGAAGGTTTTGTCCACGCCAAACACGGAGGGCCAGTCAATCGCCATCACGCCAAGGTAGAGATCAAGGTCGCTGTGCACCTTGAACTCATTCAGCGGCAGCAGGATACGGGAGGCCAAACGGCTCCAGAGCAGGCTTTGGTACAGAAGACGATCGTCACCCTGAAAATGTACCCCACCCTGCACCACTTTGCAGGCGTGGGCGCCCAGCGCTTCCAGTTCGCTTTTTAACAGTTCTTCCAAGCCACGCGCCGTGCTTGCAAACAGAGAGTTCATATCGACTTATCACCAAATAGAAAATTGTTGCGCATTATAGCTAATCCCACCCGCTTGTCATAAAGTTGCTGACGCCCATTTTTGTCAGCAAGGAGGCAACCAATGATTACCTTGACCAAACTCTTTATTCATCCAGTGAAATCGATGCGGGGATTGCAACTGTCGCAAGCCCACGTGGCGGAGTCCGGTCTGGCATTTGACCGCGCCTTTATGCTGACTGAGCCGGACGGCACCTTTATTACCGCGCGCCAGTACCCGCACCTGGTGCAGTTCACCCCGGCCCTGCTGCCGGGCGGCCTTTACATCACTGCCCCCAACGGCGACAGCGCGGTGGTGCGCACCGAAGAGTTCAGCGACAGCGACAGCCCAACCGAGGTGTGGGGCAACCATTTTACCGCCCGCATCGCCCCGGACGCCATCAACCAGTGGCTGAGCGGCCTGCTCAACCGTGAGGTGCAACTGCGCTGGCTGGGGCCGGTACTCAGCCGCCGGGTGAAGCCGCGCCCGGAGATCCCGCTGACCTTCGCGGATGGTTTCCCCTTCCTGCTGATCAATGAGGCATCGCTAGAGGCGCTGCGCCAGCGCTGCCCGGCGGGCGTACAGCTGGCACAGTTCCGCCCCAATCTGGTAGTGGCAGGCGCAACCGCCTTTGCCGAGGATGGCTGGCGCACGCTGCGTATCGGCGGGGTGACCTTTGAGGTGACCAAGCCCTGTAGCCGCTGCGTGCTGACCACCGTCAGCACTGAGCGTGGCGAGAAGCACCCCAGCGGCGAGCCGCTGAAGACGCTGCAATCCTTCCGCACCGCCGACGATGGCGATGTGGATTTCGGCATGAACCTGATTGCGCACAACAGCGGCATTATCCGCGTTGGCGATCGGGTGGAGGTGCTGACCACCGGTACGCCGCGCGCTTACCATGCTGGTGAGGTAAAGGAGCGGCTGGCCCCACCGCTGCCGATGGCAGGCGGCCAGAGCGTGCAAATCAGTTATCAAGGCCAGAGTTTCAGCGGCAACCGGCAAGAGGTGCTGTTGGATCAGCTGGAGCAGCAGGGGTTCCGCATTCCCTACTCCTGCCGGGCTGGCATGTGTGGCAGTTGCCGCCTGACGCTGGAGAAAGGAAAGGTGGCCCCGCTGGTGCAGGACGCATTGGGAGATGACGGCACGCTGCTGAGTTGCAGCTGCATACCGCTTGGGGATGTGGCACTCAGCTAACGGACGCCGTCAGGCAGGCGGCGCGCACCGGGCGCGCCCTGCCCGCTACACCGCCTGATCGTACAGGGCGGCGAGATCGACCTCTTCCGCGACCGGGATCAGCCGGTCATGCATGATCTTAATGGCATCGCCAAACTGCATGGTGCGCCCGGAGAGCGTCAGCTGGCCCTGGGCCAGCAGGCAGAGGCTGGCATTGTCGCCCGCTTCCACCACCAGCAGTTGAGCCTGCTGGCTGCTCTCGGTCACCTCGACCGCCACCACGTCACCGCTTTTCGGTTGCATGGCGCGCGCCTGCTGCGCAAAGTGCCAACTTTTCGGCATCAGCGGCTTCAGGAAGCGGCAGGCCACCAGCGCGTTCAATACCAGTTCCGCCCGCAGCTCGGATTTAAGCTTAATTCGGCGGCACTGCTCCTCATAATCAAAATAGAGCGCGGCATCATCGACAGAAAATGCGCACTCCCCGAACGCGTCCGGCGTCAGCATTTTGGCAGGAAACCGTGAGCGAAATATCATCCCATTCGCCAGATCCAACATCAGCCGATCGTGATCGGCATCAAAATACCACCGCCAATTATCGTCAGGTTTGATTCTCATGGGTTACCCTTTAACGCCTGTTAATGAAAAAAAGAGAAAAAAGACCGCCTGAAAATGTGTGCAGGGTGACGGCATGCTAATAAATGATACCGGTGAGTGGAGCGGGACTTATTATTTACGCTGATAACGGCCTCTCATCCCGTGCCTAATACCCCCGGCAGTGGACAAAATATAGACGAGCCGGAGAGAGAAATAAACCCCCCGGCCCAGCAAGTTGCCTAAAAAATATCAAATTGAGTGAATAATATCTTTAATCAGGCGTGGCCCGTGGTAAATAAAACCGGAATAAATTTGGATGAGCGAGGCCCCGGCCTGCATTTTCTCGCGCGCGGCGGTCAGGGAGTCGATGCCGCCCACGCCAATAATTGGTAAGCGGCCCTGCAGTTCCTGGTTGAGGCGGCGGATAATTTCTGTGCTGCGCAGCTGCACTGGTCGGCCGCTCAACCCACCCGCCTGCTCGCAATAGGGCAGGCCGTGCACCAGTTTGCGGTCGAGGGTGGTATTGGTGGCAATCACGCCGTCAATATTATGGCGCACCAGACTGTCGGCAATTTGTACCAGCTCCTCTTCCGAGAGATCCGGCGCAATTTTCACCGCCACCGGCACATATTTTTGGTGGCGCTGCTGCAATTCAGCCTGCTTATTCTTGATGGCGGCCAGCAATTCATCCAGCGCGTCGCCATACTGTAAGGTGCGCAAACCGGGGGTGTTGGGCGAGGAGATATTCACCGCGATATAGCCGGCATAGGGGTAGACCTTCTCCATGCAGATCAGGTAATCATCCTTGCCCTGCTCCACCGGCGTGTCTTTATTTTTACCGATATTAATCCCCAGAATGCCGCCGAAATGGGCCTTCTTCACGTTCTCGACCAAATTATCGACACCGCGGTTATTGAAGCCCATGCGGTTAATCAGTCCCTGCGCCTCCACAATGCGGAACAGGCGCGGCTTCTCATTGCCATCCTGCGGGCGCGGCGTCACGGTGCCCACCTCGACAAAGCCGAAGCCCATCGCACCAAAGGCGTCAATGCACTCGCCATCCTTGTCCAGCCCGGCCGCCAGGCCCAACGGATTGCGGAATGAGAGGCCCATACAGCTGACTGGCTTGGCTGGCAGTGACTGGCGGATAAGGAATTCAAACGGCGAGCTGGAGAGGCGGCGAAGCTGGCGGAAGGTTAATTCGTGCGCGTGTTCGGGGTCGAGCTGGAAAAGCGCTTTTCTGACGAGCGGGTAATACATGAAATCTCCTGAGTTCCCGGTGGCAAACCGGGGGCGTATTATCCGGCATCGCCGGGCAAAAGGGAACTGATTCCCGCCCTCTACGCAATCGTTTACCAGCCCGTCACAGGCTGCTTACCTTTTTCCTCTTCTTACCCCCTCCATTCATCACCCACGTTTATCCGTTTTCTGGCAAAGGAATGCCGGAATTAAGATTTCATCAAAAGCGGACGGGCTGTTAGCTTTGTTATCACTTAGTTAGGAAAAACCGAATTATTATTCATTTTGGTTATAAGGAGTGATTATGCACGTTATATCCCTGGCTGGCAGCCCGCGCCTGCCGTCGCGCTCCTCGGTGCTGCTGCACCTTGGCGAGCAGTGGCTGCAACAACGTGACGTCAAGGTCACCAGCTATAGCCTGCATGATTTTGCCGCAGAGGATCTGCTGTTCGCCAATTTCGCCAGCCCACAAATCAAGGCGCTGGCGACGGATCTGGCCGGGGCCGACGGCTTGGTGATCGCCACGCCGGTCTACAAGGCCGCCTATTCAGGTGCGCTGAAAACGCTGCTCGACCTGCTGCCAGAGCGTGCGCTGGAGCATAAGGTGGTGCTGCCGCTGGCCACCGGCGGCTCCATCGCCCATATGCTGGCGGTGGACTACGCGCTGAAACCGGTGCTGGCCGCGCTGAAAGCCCAGGAAGTGCTGCACGGCGTCTTTGCCGATGACAGCCAGGTGGATATGAAAGCGCAGCCGCAGCCACAACTGGCGCCAGCGCTGGCCGAACGTCTGGAGGAGGCGCTCGCCAATTTCCATCTGGCGCTGAGCCGCCGGGCGTCGGTTTCGTCGTTTGATTCCCATTTACTGCGGCATATCGCCTGATAGCGGCCCGGAGGACAAGGATGAGTGCAACCCTATTACGACACTGGAAACGCGCCACGGCGCTGTTCGCCCTGCTGGGCAGCCTGAGCCTGGCGGCACAGGCGGCGGATGACCCGGCGCAGTTCCGCATCGGCTACCAGAAAGGCTCAGTGAGTCTGGTGCTGGCCAAGAGCCACCAGATGCTGGAGACGCGCTACCCGCAGACCCACATCACCTGGGTGGAGTTCCCGGCCGGGCCACAGATGCTGGAGGCGCTGAACGTCGGCAGCATTGACATGGGCAGCACCGGCGACCTGCCGCCACTGTTCGCGCAAGCCGCCGGGGCCGACCTGCTCTACGTCGGCCAGGAGCCGCCGAAGCCGAAGGCCGAGGTGATTCTGGTGCCGGAAAACAGCCCAATTAAACAGGTGGCGGATCTCAAGGGCCGCAAGGTGGCCTTCCAGCGCGGCTCCAGCTCGCACAATCTGGTGCTACGGGCGTTGCAGGAGGCCGGCCTCTCCTTCAATGACATTACGCCGGTCTACCTGACCCCGGCGGACGCACGGGCGGCCTTTGCGCAGCACAACGTGGATGCCTGGGCCATCTGGGATCCCTACTACTCGGCGGCGCAGTTGCAGGGTGGCGTGCGGGTGCTGAAAGATGGCAGCACCCTCAACCAGACCGGCTCCTTCTATTTGGCGAGCCGCCAGTATGCCGAGGCGCACCCGGCCTTCATTAAAGAGGTGCTGGCGCAGCTCACCGCCGCCGATGCCCTGACGCGCAGCGACCGCGCCCAGAGCATCACCCTGCTGGCGCAGGCGATGGGCCTGCCGGAGCCGGTGATTGCCACCTACCTGAGCCACCGCCCGGAGACCATCATTAAGCCGGTGGATGACCGCACGGTGCAGGCGCAGCAGAACACCGCCAACCTGTTCTTTGAGAACCACCTGTTGCCGAAACGGCTCGACATTGCCAGCCGTGTCTGGCGCGCGCCGCAGTAACCCTGACCTTTTCTCGCGATTCAGCCCGGCCGGATGCCGGGCACTAAAGGAGCACACCATGAGCCTGAACGTATTCTGGTTTTTACCGACCCACGGCGACGGCCGCTACCTCGGCACCAATGACGGCGCCCGTACCGTAGACCACGCCTACCTGCAACAGATTGCCCAAGCGGTGGACCGCATGGGCTTTGGCGGGGTGCTGATCCCGACCGGTCGCTCCTGCGAGGACTCCTGGCTGGTGGCGGCGTCGATGATTCCAGTGACGCAACGGCTGAAATTTTTGGTGGCGCTGCGCCCCGGTATCATCTCCCCAACGCTGGCGGCACGGCAGGCCGCGACGCTGGATCGCCTCTCCAACGGCCGCGCGCTGTTCAACCTGGTGACCGGCGGTGACCCGGATGAGCTGGCGGGTGAAGGGCTGTTCCTCGACCATGAGGCGCGCTATGAGGCGTCGGCGGAGTTCACCCACGTCTGGCGGCGGGTGCTGGAGGGCGAAACCGTGACCTTCAACGGCAAACACATCCAGGTGCGTGACGCCAAACTGATGCTGCCGCCGGTGCAGCAGCCGCGCCCGCCGCTCTACTTCGGCGGCTCCTCGGAGGCGGCGCAGGATCTGGCGGCTGAACAGGTGGAGCTGTACCTCACTTGGGGCGAGCCACCGGCGCAGGTCAAGGAGAAGCTTGAGCAGGTGCGCGCCAAGGCCGCTGCCAAGGGGCGCACGGTGCGCTTCGGCATCCGGCTGCATGTGATTGTGCGCGATACCACGGAGGAGGCGTGGCAGGCCGCTGACCGGCTGATCGCCAACCTCGATGAGGAGACCATCGCCCGCGCGCAGCAATCCTTCGCCCGCTTTGACTCGGTGGGCCAGCAACGGATGGCCGCGCTGCACGGCGGCAAAAAAGATAACCTAGAGATCAGCCCCAACCTGTGGGCCGGCGTCGGGCTGGTGCGTGGCGGGGCAGGCACCGCGCTGGTGGGCGACGGGCCGACCGTGGCGGCGCGGATGCAGGAGTATGCCGATCTCGGCATCGACACCTTCGTGCTCTCCGGCTACCCGCACCTTGAAGAGGCCTACCGGGTCGGCGAACTGCTGTTCCCGCACCTCGATCTGGCCACGCCGGACGGTGGCGAAACCAACCTGCGGGTGCTGCGCCCGCAGTCAGAGGTGATCGCCAATGATTTCTACACCGTTAAAGCCTCCCAGAGCTAAGGAGCGAACGATGCGAAACTTTGCCAAACGCGGGGCCTATTGCCTCGCCCCTTGGGCGGTGCCGGTGCTGTTAGTGCTGCTCTGGCAACTGGCGGTGGAGACCGGCTGGCTGTCAAACCGCATCCTGCCGGCCCCGAGCGCCGTGGTGACCGCCTTCTGGTCGCTGAGCGCCAGCGGCGAACTGTGGCACCACCTGGCGATCAGCAGCTGGCGCGCGGCCATCGGCTTTGCCATTGGCGGCAGCATCGGTTTGCTGCTCGGCTTTATCACCGGCCTCTCCCACTGGGGCGAGCGGCTGCTCGACAGCTCGTTGCAGATGCTGCGCAATATCCCGCATCTGGCGCTGATCCCGCTGGTGATTTTGTGGTTCGGCATTGATGAGTCCGCCAAAATCTTTTTGGTGGCGCTCGGGACGCTGTTCCCGATCTACCTCAACACCTACCACGGCATCCGCAACATTGACCGCGGCCTGCTGGAGATGGCCCGCAGCTACGGCCTCTCCGGGCTGCCGCTGTTTATGCAGGTGGTGCTGCCGGGCGCCCTGCCCTCCATCATGGTGGGCGTGCGCTTCGCGCTGGGCTTCATGTGGCTGACGCTGATTGTGGCGGAGACCATCTCGGCCAACGCTGGCATCGGCTACCTGGCGATGAACGCCCGTGAATTTTTGCAGACTGACATTGTGGTGGTGGCGATTGTACTGTACGCCATCCTCGGCAAGCTGGCCGACCTGAGCGCGCAACTGCTGGAACGTGTCTGGCTGCGCTGGCATCCCGCCTACCAACTGACGTCCCAAGGAGGCAACGCATGAGCACGCCTATCCGCATCCCGCAGGGGACCCCGCTGACGCTGAACCGCATCAGCAAACGGTATGGCGCGCGCGCTGTGCTGCGAGACATTGATCTGCGCATCGCCCCCGGCCAGTTCGTGGCGGTGGTTGGCCGCAGCGGCTGCGGCAAGAGTACCCTGCTGCGCCTGCTGGCCGGGCTGGAGCAGGCCAGCGACGGCGAACTGCTGAGCGGCAACGCGCCGCTGGCCAACGCCCGCGAGGAGACCCGGCTGATGTTCCAGGAGGCGCGTTTACTGCCGTGGAAGCGGGTGATCGATAACGTCGGGCTGGGGCTGAAGGGTGACTGGCGACCGGCCGCGCAGGCGGCGCTGGCGTCCGTTCGGCTGGCCGAGCGCGCCAACGAGTGGCCCTCCGCCCTCTCCGGCGGGCAGAAACAGCGGGTGGCACTGGCGCGGGCATTGATCCACCGTCCCCGCCTGTTGCTGCTGGATGAGCCACTGGGCGCGCTGGATGCGCTGACGCGCATTGAGATGCAGGGATTGATTGAGTCACTGTGGCTGGCGCATGGCTTTACCGTGCTGCTGGTGACCCATGATGTCAGCGAGGCGGTGGCGCTGGCAGACCGGGTGCTGTTGATTGAGGAGGGCCAGATTGGCCTGGATCTGGCGGTAGATGTGCCGCGCCCGCGCCGCCACGGCAACGCGCGACTGGCGGAGCTGGAGAGCCAGGTGCTGGATCGCATCCTGACTCCGGTGCCGGTGCCGCTACAGGCCGTGCCGCCAGCACGCGGCTATGCCTGACCCACAACCAATAAAAAAGGGCGCGATCATCGCGCCCTTTTTCATGGCTCACGATCAGGCCAGCAGTGCCTTGCTGATCTTCTCATAGAGATCGCCAGAGAGGTTTGGCAGTGCCTTCAGCTCCTCTAGCGCCGTGCGCATCAGCGCCTGATGCGCCTCATCGTAGCGTTGCAGCCGGATCAGCGGATCCACCAACCGTGACGCCACCTGCGGGTTGCGGGTGTTGAGGTCGGTGAGGATCTCGGTCAGGAAGCGGTAACCGCTACCATCCGCCGCGTGGAACGCCGCCGGGTTGCCGGACGCGAAGGCGCCAATCAGCGAGCGTACCCGGTTCGGGTTGCTGAGGCTAAAGGCGCGGTGCTGCAACAGGCTGCGCACCCGCGTCAGCACATCTGCCGCCGGGCTGGTGGCTTGCAGGATGAACCACTTGTCCATCACCAGCCCATCCTGGTGCCAGCGCTCATCAAAGGCCGCCAGCAGCGCGTCGCGGCAAGGCAGCTCCGCATAGACCGCCGCCGACAGCGCCGCCAGCGCGTCGGTCATGTTGTTCGCTTCGTGGTACTGCTTCGCCACCAGCTTATCGGCCAGCGTGCGGTCGCCGAACGCCAGATAGCTCAGGCAGAGGTTGCTCAGGCTGCGCTTGCCGATGTCGGCATGGTCCACCCGGTACTCCGGCGTGCGGTTGGCGTAGTAGACCGCCAGCCACTCATCCACCATTTCGGTCGCCAGACAGCCGACAAACGCCTGATGCACCGCGTGGATCGCCTCCGGGTCAATGGTGGTGAACAGCTCCGCCATCTCATTCTCGCTCGGCAATGACAGGATCTGTGCCGCCAGCGCTGGCTCCAGCGAGGCATCCAGCAGGATGCCACGGAAGGCGTCCGCCACATGCAGCGGCAGGGAGAGCGGCTGTTTCTGCTGGTGGCGCGCCACGTTCAGCTTGATATAGATCGCCAGCAGGCTCTGGGCGGCATCCCAACGCGAGAAGGGATCGGTGGCGTGCTGCATCAGGAAGGTCAGCTGCTGGTCGCTGTAGGGGTAGTCCAGTTTCACCGGCGCGGAGAACTGGCGCAGCAGCGACGGCACCGGCGGCAGGGTGATATTGTCAAACACAAAGGTCTGTTCGGCCTCGGTGACGTTCAGCACCGACGACACCGGGCTGCCCTCGCGCACCAGCGGGATCACGCTGCCATCCATATGGTAAAGCTCGATGTCCAGCGGGATATGCAGCGGCAGCTTCTCCTGACGGTCGGCGGTCGGCGGCGTCATCTGGCTGACATGCAGGCTGTACTGTTGCAGCTCGGCATTGTACTCGTCGCGTACCGTCAGCACCGGCGTGCCGGACTGGCTGTACCAGCGGCGGAACAGCGAGAGATCGACGTTGGAGGCATCCTCCATCGCCTGCACAAAGTCATCACAGGTGGCGGCGCTGCCGTCGTGGCGCTCAAAGTAGAGCTGCATCCCGGCCTGGAACTTCTCTTCGCCCAGCAGGGTGTGTATCATGCGGATCACTTCCGAACCCTTCTCATACACCGTCAGGGTGTAGAAGTTGTTCATCTCGATCACCATGTCCGGGCGGATCGGGTGCGCCATCGGGCTGGCATCCTCGGCGAACTGGGCGCTGCGCATCAAACGCACGTTGCCAATACGGTTGACCGGGCGCGAGCCGAGGTCAGAGCTGAACTCCTGATCGCGGAACACCGTCAGCCCCTCTTTCAGGCTGAGCTGGAACCAGTCACGGCAGGTGACGCGGTTGCCGGTCCAGTTATGGAAGTACTCATGACCAATCACCCGCTCAATGTTCAGGTAGTCGGTGTCGGTGGCAGTCTCCGCCTTCGCCAGCACATATTTGGAGTTGAAGACGTTGAGGCCCTTGTTCTCCATCGCGCCCATGTTGAAGAAGTCCACCGCCACGATCATATAGATGTCGAGGTCATACTCGAGGCCAAAGCGGGTCTCATCCCACTTCATCGACTGCTTGAGCGAGGTCATCGCCCAGTCGGCGCGATCCAGGTTGCCACGGTCAACGTACAGCTCCAGCGCCACTTCGCGGCCAGAGCGGGTGGTGAAGGTGTCGCGCAGCACGTCGAAATCGCCCGCCACCAGCGCAAACAGATAGCTCGGCTTCGGGAACGGGTCTTCCCACTTGATCCAGTGGCGGCCATCCTCCAGCTCGCCCTGCTCCAGCCGGTTGCCGTTGGAGAGCAGGAAGGGGTAGCGCGCCTTGTCCGCGACGATGCGGGTGGTGAAACGCGCCAGCACGTCCGGGCGATCCAGGTAGTAGGTAATGTGGCGGAAGCCCTCGGCCTCGCACTGGGTGCAGAGCGCCTCACCAGAGAGGTACAGCCCCTCCAGCGCGCTGTTGCCAGCCGGGTAGATCTGGTTGACGATGGTCAGGGTAAAGGTGGCGGGCAGTTGCTCCAGCACCAGCGCGTGGGCCTCCTCGCGGTAGTGCGGCCACGGCTGGCCGTCAATCGCGACGCTCACCAGCGTCAGGGATTCACCGTTGAGCACCAGCGGCGCGCCCGCCTCGCCGCGACGGGTGATCCGGCTCGTCGCGGTGACGGTGGTGGTGTCCGCGTCCAGCTCAAAATCGAGGTCAATGTCAGTGATGGTATAGTCCGGCGCACGGTAGTCATGCCGGTATTTAGCCTGCGGCTGCGTTGCTGTGGTGACCTGTGTCATAGAAGCCCTTTGACGTCCGGTAGTTGAGGTTAACAAAGTGTATTCCGCCCGCGCGGGGCTGCCAGCATGGTGGCGGCGTAGGCCGGTTGCGGCGATCCATCGACTTTATCATAGCTGCGATAAAATCCGAGAATGTAAGAAGTTTACGGGAAAAGCGGTCACCGCCCGCGCGTACCACGCCCTGACGACGGCAAGGGCCTTGTAAATGTTTACAATTTTACTTTGTTGTGATCTCATTTTATTAACATTTATCGGCCATACTCTCCCCCGACGGCACGTTTTCCTCTCGACCCCCGTTTCGCTTTTATGGTGTGATGAGGCTTCAATAACCGGATAATCAAGGTATACTTCACGCACTTTTGCTGATTATCCCGACTATGGAATGCTCCTACGAGGATGCTGTAACGCGCTATGACTCAATACGCCTCCCCGATTTTGACGTCAATACTGGACACCGATGCCTATAAGTTGCACATGCAGCAGGCCGTTTTCCATCGGTATCATGACATTACCGTGGCCGCGGAGTTCCGCTGCCGTGGCGATGAGTTGCTGGGCGAATACCGTGACGAGATCCAAGCGCAAATCACCATGATGAGCGACCTGGCCCTGACCGATGCGGAGTACCAGTTCCTCGCCGGGCTGCCCTTCTTCCACCGGGACTACCTGGACTGGCTGAAAGCATTCCGCTTCAACCCGCAGCAGGTGCAGGTGACCAATCGCAACGGCCGGCTAGAGATCCGCATCAACGGCCCGTGGCGTGAGGTGATCATGTGGGAAGTGCCGCTGCTGGCGGTGATCAGCGAGGTGGTGCACCGCCACCGCTCGCCGGATGCCACGCCTGAGCAGGCGGTCAGCCAGCTGCGCAGCAAACTGGCGCGCTTTGAGGAGATGGCTGGCGACACCGACATCTCCCGCTTCCGGTTGATGGACTTCGGCACCCGCCGCCGCTTCTCGCGCGCCGTGCAGCAGGCCATCGTCAGCGAACTGAAGGGCGACTTCCCCTATCTGGTCGGCACCAGCAACTACGATCTGGCGCACCAGCTTGGCCTGGCACCGGTCGGCACCCAGGCCCACGAGTGGTTCCAGGCGCACCAGCAGATCTCGCCGGTGCTGGCCAACAGCCAGCGCGCCGCGTTGCAGGCCTGGCTGGATGAGTACCCGGACCAGCTCGGCATCGCCCTGACCGACTGCATCACCATGGATGCCTTCCTGCGTGACTTTGGCCCCGGCTTCGCCCATCGCTATCAGGGGCTGCGCCACGACTCCGGTGACCCGCTGGAGTGGGGTGAGAAAGCCATCGCCCACTATGAGAAGCTGGGCATCGACCCAATGAGCAAGACGCTGGTCTTCTCCGACAACCTGGATCTGGACAAGGCGCTGGCGCTCTACCGCCACTTCTATACGCGCATCAATCTGGTGTTTGGCATCGGCACCCGCCTCACCTGCGACATTCCGGGCGTCCGCCCGCTGAATATCGTGATCAAACTGGTGGAGTGCAATGGCAAGCCGGTCGCCAAGCTCTCGGACAGCCCCGGCAAAACCATCTGCCAGGATCAGGCGTTTGTGAAGGCACTGCGTAAAGCCTTCGACCTGCCGCTGGTGAAAAAGGCCAGCTAAGCGCCCTGACGGTGCCGCCCTTGGGGCGGCGCCGCTGCCCTCCCTGCCCAAGATCAACTTCCGCTCACTTTCCCGGCCATTTCGTCCAGAATGTTGCCGTGCGCCCATGATTTCTGCTTGTGTCCTGTGACGCGGTAAGTAACATAGCAAAACCCGCCGCGGCGGGTTCCGTCATTTTGAATTAACCCTTATTAAAGAGAGAAATCTATGAGCGTTGTGCCTGTAGTCGACGTACTGCAAGGCCGTGCTGCGGTCGACAGCGAAGTCACCGTACGCGGTTGGGTACGTACCCGGAGAGATTCTAAAGCTGGTATCTCCTTCCTCGCCGTATATGACGGCTCCTGCTTTAATCCGTTACAGGCCGTCGTGAATAACTCTCTGTCCAATTACCAGGATGAGGTGCTGCACCTGACTACCGGCTGCTCCGTGGAAGTGACCGGCACCGTGGTCGCCTCGCCGGGCGAAGGCCAGAGTTTCGAGTTGCAGGCCACGGCAATCAAGGTGGTCGGCTGGGTTGATGACCCGGACACCTACCCGATGGCGGCCAAGCGCCACAGCATCGAGTACCTGCGTGAAGTGGCACACCTGCGCCCGCGTACCAACCTGATCGGCGCCGTGGCGCGCGTGCGCCACACCCTGGCTCAGGCGATCCATCGCTTCTTCCATGAGAACGGCTACTTCTGGGTCTCTACCCCGCTGATCACCGCCTCTGACACGGAAGGTGCCGGTGAGATGTTCCGCGTCTCCACGCTGGATCTGGAAAACCTGCCGCGTGACGATCAGGGCCGGGTTGATTTTAGTGAGGATTTCTTTGGCAAAGAGGCGTTTTTGACCGTTTCTGGCCAGCTTAATGGCGAAACCTACGCCTGTGCGCTCTCCAAGGTTTACACCTTCGGCCCGACCTTCCGTGCGGAGAACTCCAACACCAGCCGTCACCTGGCTGAGTTCTGGATGATCGAGCCGGAAGTGGCCTTTGCGACGCTGGATGACGTAGCAGGTTTGGCAGAGAAGATGCTGAAATATGTGTTTCAGGCCGTGCTGGATGAGCGCGCTGACGATTTGGCGTTCTTCGCCGAACGTGTCGATAAAGAGGCGATTTCTCGCCTTGAGCGCTTCATCAGCTCTGATTTTGCTCAGGTCGATTACACCGATGCGATCGAGATTCTGCTGAAGTCGGGCCAGACCTTTGAGAACGACGTGAGCTGGGGCATTGACCTCTCCTCCGAGCATGAGCGTTACCTGGCCGAGAAACACTTCAAGGCCCCAGTGGTGGTGAAGAACTACCCGAAAGACATCAAAGCCTTCTATATGCGCATGAACGACGATGGCAAAACCGTGGCCGCGATGGACGTGCTGGCACCGGGAATTGGCGAAATCATCGGCGGTTCGCAGCGTGAAGAGCGCCTTGACGTGCTGGATCAGCGCCTTGAGGAGATGGGCCTGAACAAAGAGGATTACTGGTGGTATCGTGACCTGCGCCGCTATGGCACCGTGCCGCACTCCGGTTTTGGCCTTGGTTTTGAGCGTTTGATCGCCTATGTCACCGGTGTGCAAAACGTGCGCGATGTGATTCCTTTCCCGCGTACGCCGCGTAATGCCAGCTTCTAACGGCTAACTTTCACACTATTAATACAAAATTGTTACAAATCAGAGGCCAGCAATGCTGGCCTTTTACATTTTTTAAACTTCGATCCTGCTCACAAAGTTCCCTAAAATTCACACATTGTTACAAATCGTTGCTTTCTGAAACCCCATTAGTACTTTCGTAGCATTTTCGCGGTAGATTAACCGTACTACCAATGGAACACTGCGTGCAGACACAGGAAGACACCAAACTTTCAACAATAGTTCCCAGAACTATTAACGGCAGTGGCAAGGTGTCCGAATAACACCAATGAGGGTAATATAATGATGAAGCGCAACATTCTTGCAGTGGTTATCCCGGCTCTGTTGGCTGCTGGCGCAGCGAACGCCGCCGAAATCTACAACAAAGATGGCAACAAGCTGGATCTGTACGGTAAAGCTGTTGGTCTGCACTACTTCTCTGATGACGACGGTTCCGACGGCGACCAGACCTATGTTCGTTTCGGCTTCAAAGGTGAAACCCAAATTACTGACCAACTGACCGGTTTCGGCCAGTGGGAATACAACGTTCAGGCGAACAACTCTGAAGGTTCCGACGCACAAGACGGCAACAAAACCCGTCTGGGCTTCGCGGGTCTGAAATTCGGCGACTACGGCTCCTTCGACTACGGTCGTAACTATGGCCTGCTGTACGATGCGATTGCCTGGACCGATATGCTGCCAGAATTCGGCGGTGACTCCGGTTACTCCGATGGCTTCCTGAGCGGCCGTTCTACCGGTGTGGCAACTTACCGTAACCACAACTTCTTCGGCCTGGTGGATGGCTGGGACTTCGCAGTCCAGTACCAGGGCAAAAACGACCGTTCTGACATCCGCCGTGCAAACGGTGACGGTTGGGCACTGTCCACCTCTTACACCAGCGAAATCGGTGTAGGCATCGTGGGTGCATACGGCGAATCTGACCGTACCAACGCACAGAACGCACCGGGCGTACTGGGCAACGGCGAGAAAGCACAGAGCTGGGCAACCGCTCTGAAATATGACGCCAACAACGTCTACCTGGCCGCCATGTACGGTGAAACCCGCAACGCGACTCCGTTCTCCCAGCAGATCGGTAACAGCGACGGTTCTACCACCAGCGTAACTGGCTATGCCAACAAAGCACAGAACTTCGAAGTGGTTGCACAGTACCAGTTCGACTTCGGCCTGCGTCCGTCCCTGGCGTACGTTCAGTCCAAAGGTAAAGACATCGAAGGCATCGGCGACGTTGACCTGATCAAATACTTCGATGTGGGCGCGACCTACTACTTCAACAAAAACATGTCCACTTACGTTGACTACCGCATCAACCAGATTGATGACGACAACGCACTGGGCATCAACAGCGACGACATCGTGGCGCTGGGTCTGGTTTACCAGTTCTAATCACGATCTCCTAGTTTATCCAGTGTGAATAAGGCAGGGCTTCGGCCCTGCCTTCTCTTTTTCTGCCCCCGCCACACCCCCACCAGCCTGTCCGCTCTTTTTGCCGCAAACGGTTGGCAAACGCCTGACATGGCGTTAACCTGATGCTTCTGCCCGCTTATCACAAGCCATGGACGTTTCTACATGTTTGAGAAAATCACCGCTGCCCCTGCCGACCCGATTCTGGGCCTGGCTGATCTGTTCCGTGCCGATGACCGCCCGACCAAAATCAACCTGGGTATTGGCGTCTACAAAGATGAGACCGGCCAAACGCCGGTGCTGACCAGCGTCAAGAAGGCTGAGCAATACCTGCTCGAGAATGAGGCCACCAAAAATTACCTGAGCATTGATGGTATCCCGGCCTTCGCCAGCTGCACCCAAGCGCTGCTGTTTGGTCAGGCCAGCGCCCTGATTGCTGACAAACGCGCCCGCACGGCCCAGACGCCGGGCGGCACCGGCGCGCTGCGCGTCGCCGCTGATTTTCTGGCGACCCAGACTGACGCCAAGCGCGTCTGGATTAGCAACCCCACCTGGCCGAACCACAACAACGTGTTTGGTTCCGCTGGGCTGGAAGTGCTGAGCTACCACTACTATGACGCGGAGAACCACGCGCTGGACTTCGACGGTATGCTCAAGAGCCTCGACGCGGCACAGGCCGGTGACGTGGTGCTGTTCCACGGCTGCTGCCACAACCCGACCGGCATCGATCCGACCGCCGAGCAGTGGCAACAGCTGGCCGATCTCTCGCTGGCCAAGGGCTGGCTGCCGCTGTTTGACTTCGCTTACCAAGGCTTCGCCAACGGTCTGGAAGAGGATGCACAGGGCCTGCGCATCTTTGCTGCCAGCCATGCCGAGCTGATTGTCGCCAGCTCCTACTCGAAAAACTTCGGGCTGTACAATGAGCGCGTCGGGGCTTGCACCCTAGTGGCCGCCGATTCAGAGAGCGCCGATCGCGCTTTCAGCCAGATCAAGGCCACCATCCGCGCCAACTACTCCAACCCGCCAGCCCACGGCGCGGCCGTGGTCGCGACCATCCTCAGCAATGAGGCGCTGCGCGCCCTGTGGGAGCAGGAATTGACCGACATGCGCCAGCGCATCCAGCGTATGCGCCAGCTGTTCGTCAATACTTTGCAGGAGAAGGGAGCACAACAAGATTTCAGCTTCATCAGCAAGCAGAACGGCATGTTCTCCTTCAGCGGCCTGACCACCGAACAGGTGCTGCGCCTGCGCAGCGAGTTCGGCGTCTACGCTGTCAACTCTGGCCGCATCAACGTCGCGGGCCTGACGCCAGACAACATGGCGCCGCTGTGTGAGGCGATTGTCGCGGTGCTCTGATGCATCCGGCATAAAAAAAGCCAGCCCGCGGGCTGGCTTTTTTATTGGCGTCGCGCCCGTTACTGGAGGAACGGGTTGGTCAGGCGCTCATGGCCGAGGGTAGAGATTGGCCCATGCCCCGGCAGGAAGGTCATCTCGTCACCCAGCGGCAGTAGCTTGGTGCGGATGGCATCAATCAGCGCCTCATGGCTGCCGCGTGGGAAGTCGGTGCGCCCCACCCCGCCACGGAAAATCACGTCGCCGGAGATAATCAGGCGCGCGGCGCGGTTGACGAACACGATATGCCCCGGCGTGTGGCCGGGGCAGTGCAGCACCTCCAGCCGCATCTCGCCGACCTGCACGATCTCCCCCTCCTCCAACCAGCGGTCAGGGGTAAAGGGTGCGCACTCGGCCAGCCCAAACATCTGGCTCTGCACCGGCAGCGCCTCCAGCCAGAAGCGATCCTCCTGCTGCGGCCCCACCAGCGGCACGCCAAAGTGCTGCGCCAGTTCAACCGCCGCCCCAACGTGATCGAGGTGGCCGTGGGTCAGCAAAATCTGGGTGACGGTGATAGGCCGGGCGGCCACTTCGGCAATAATGGTGTCGGCATCGCCGCCCGGATCGACAATCGCAGCCTCATGGCTGGCATCGCACCAGATCAGGGAACAGTTTTGGGCAAAGGCAGTGACGGGGATAGTGACGTAGTTCATAGGGCTCCACGGCCGGTGCGGAACGCCTTCCGCACCGGCGTAAACGCACACCTATCAGGACCAGTTACGCACCGGGCCAGTATCAATGTGCACAAAGTTGCTTCGTGGGTAATATCCTACACCACCGGCACGCATTTTTAACGCGGCCTTGCGGATATTGCTCAGTTGCACACCTTCAATGTGGAAATCCATGGCACGCCCGAGCGTGTGGTAGCTGTGCTTCGCTACCCCGCTGCTGTGCTTGCGTAAGTCGTCATTGGTGGCTACCGAGCGGTAACCGGAGATGAGCTGAACCGGTTTGTTGTTGCCCAGCATCACCTGGAGGCGATAGAGCTGGTCAAACAGGCTCGGGTCAATGGTCTTGATCTTATTGGCGCGAAAATCGCGGAACAAATGATTCAGCCTGGTCAACTCGTCCGTGTTGTAATTCCTTCCATCAAAGAATTCAGCTTTGAGCGTTTCCCCAGTATGCAGGTTATTGAGCGTCAATACCCGGGGACGAGGAGTTGAGAGAGTTGCGAACGCCTGCCCTGGAAGCAGTGCGATCCCCATAGCGGCGCCGCCTAACGCCAGCCACTTTCGGCGCTGTTTATCTATTTGGTCCATGAACTGTCTGATTACCCGGCAAGAGAGTCAAAAAATAAGCACATTAGCTGTGCTGTCCCGAACCTTAACTGCCAACGTTAGGTGAGTCAACCCACCAAAAAATGGGCTGAACCCCCGTTCCAGCAGCAACTGTGGGGATTCAGCCCGATAATCAGACCGTTAATTTGTGGGAATTTCTACATTTATTGCAGCAAGCGCTCAGCCTGAGGCAGGATTTGTGCACCGGATCGCACGGTTTTATCATAATTGTAAATATCTGTTCGGAATTGCGGTTTCCCATCCTCTGCCACCCAGGCAGTCAAATAGTAGAGCTGCACCGGGATATGGTGACGAATCGGCACATAGGTGGTATTCCGCCCCTCCAGCGTGGAGCTGAGACGGGCGCTGTTCCAGCCCGCATCTTTCAAAAGCATGTCCGCCAGCACCGAGGCCTTGTTCACCCGCACGCAGCCGGAGCTGAGGGCGCGGATATCTTTCTGGAACAGCGCATGGTTCGGCGTGTCATGCAGGTAGATGGCATCCGAGCTTGGCATGTTGAACTTATAGCGCCCCAGCGAGTTGGTCGGCCCCGGGGCCTGACGCAGGCGGTAGGGGAAGCTGTTCGGCGACACCATGCTCCAGTCAATCATCGACGGGTCGATCACTTCCGCATCATTGCTCCAGCCGCTCAACACCGTATAGCCATGCCGTTGCAGGTAGCTGGCATCACCCAACGCCTTGGGAATGATGTCCTGACGGGTGAGCGTGGTTGGCACATTCCACGGCGGGTTGATCACCACGTTGTTCAGCGCGCTGCTCATCAGCGGAGTCTTGCGGCTTGGGCGGCCAACAATTACGCGGGAGGCCAGCACTTCATTGCCATCACGGTAGTAGACCAGCGAATAGTTAGGAATGTTGACCATAATGCCGGTGGAGACGTTGCCCGGCAGGATGCGCAGCCGCTGGATATTGAGTGCCAGCAGGGTAGCGCGGGTCTGCGGCGAGACGTTCAGCCAGTCGCGGGTGCGGCGGCCAATCACGCCATCGTCCGCCAGCCCCTGCCACTTCTGGAAGCGCTTAACGCCCTCGACCAGATCGGGGGTATAGCGGTTATCTTGCACCTCGGTGGCGGTTTCCGGCGTGGCGGCCGGCGGGCTTTGCGGCGACGGCGGCACATCCTCAACCGGCGCAGCGGCTGGGCTGACGGTAGTAGGCGGCGCGCTCTCCTGCGGTGCGGCCTCATCCAATGACAGATCGTCGTCTACCACCGGGCCATTGTTGGGGCCGCTCTCTGGCAATGGATCGGCATCCGCCAGTGGCTGGACATTGGCATCCAGCATACCGGAGCGCGCCAGAATCTCGCGCAGCGCCGGGATGTCGTCGCTCAGTTGGCCGGGGCGCAGGCTGGGGCCATTGACCAGCTGCGGCCAGGGACGGCCATCCGCCAGCATCTCTTTCAGCGCCTGATGCATACGCGCGTACTGCGGGTGCTGCGGCGCCAGTGAGGTGATGTAGTTCCGCAGGCTCTGCGGCTGGGTGGCCTGCCCCGCCACCACCATTTGCCACTGGTTGATCACCGTGGCAGCCGGCAGCGACATCTTATAAGGCACGCTGGTGTAAAGCCAGTCACTGCCGTGGGTGCCCACGCCCGAGACAAATTGCAGATAGCCGAGCATGGCATCTGACAACACGATGTCGCGCGCCATGCCATCCAGGTCAGGATTGCTCAACTGGCGCACCCACTGGGTAAATTGTGGCTGGACACCAGAGATCGCCAGTTCCGCCAACTGCTGCTGGAACTGCTGTACTGCCTGCTCATCGCGCCACATGGGCCGCATATAGTTGGCCGCATACAGGGAGGTCAGGGTATTTAGATAAAAAGGCGTTATCTTTCCGGGCAGCGCCGCACGGATCTGGCTGGCTGCATCCTGGATACTGATGCTCCCCGCCGTGGCAGGCAGCGCAGGCGCCGCGCCGGCGGTGTGAAGTGACGTGGTGCCCCAGGCCAGCGCGCAGCTGACGACCAAACTCTTGAGTGTACTAGGACGCGTAAGCATCATCCCTTGCCCCCTGGTTAAATACAAATAGATATCAATCATCTACTTGTGGTGGAACGTTATCTAAGTATAAAGCAGAACTGATTTTTTGCGTTCGCCACCCCACAATTCCCTAAAGGGAGGGGGCCGGCATGTCAGCTACCGCCAAGGATAGCGTGGCAGAAAGGCCAGAAAATGAAAAGCCGCCCGGAGGCGGCTTGATACATTTATTTTGCTCAACTATTCAGCATGATTATTTCAGGCTTCAGCTGCAACACTGCTATCTATGACAGGCTCCGCTGGGGCAAAACCGCGCAACCCGACCACGTGCACATGCTCATGGTTCTGCACCACTTTACGCACCAGCTTATAGGTGGTGCCCTTCTCCGGGCTGATGTTCTCTGGCGCGGCGATGATCAACTGCATCTCCAGCCGCTCACACAGCTCAAACAGCGTGGCGATGGACTTGGCATCCAGACGCGCGGCCTCATCAAGGAACAGCAAACGACAAGGGGAGATGTCCTTGCCGCGCAGGCGGCGGGACTCCTCCTCCCAGCTCTGCACCACCATCACCAGAATCGACATGCCAGTGCCGATCGCCTCGCCGGTGGAGAGCGCCCCGCTCTCCGCGCGCAGCCAGCCGTCGGAACCACGGTTGACCTCCACCTCCATCTCCAGATAGTTGCGGTAGTCCAGCAACTCCTCGCCGATGGTCTGTGGGGTGCGCTGGCCCATATCAATCTGCGGGTTGAGGCGCTGGTAAAGCTTCGCCAGTGCCTCAGAGAAGGTCAGGCGGTTGCTGTTGAACAGATCCTGATGCTGCTCCTGCTGCTCAGAGAGTACCTCTAGCAGCGTGGCGTGCGCCTCGCGCACATTGACGTTGAGCCGGACGCTCTTCACCTGGCCGAAGGCTACGGCCTGCAGGCCCTGATTGAGCATCCGGATGCGGTTCTGCTCGCGCTGGATGGTTTTGCGGATGATGTTCGCCACGCTCTTCGAACTGATGGCCAGCTTCTGCTCGCGGGCGGTCAGCTCCTCCGTCAGGCGGCCCAGCTCAATCTCCATCTGCTCAATCGCCTCCACTGGATCATCAGTACGGATGATGTCCTGACGGATGCGCTCGCGCAGATGCTGGTAGACGGCGATATAGAACTGCACCTTGCGCTCCGGTCGCTTCGGATCTTCGGAGAGGCGCAGCACATCGCGCAGGTGTTCGTTGTCCGCCACCGCCAGCCGCAGCGCGCCCAGCGCCTTGTCCGACATGGAGCGCAGTTCGTCGGCACCCATGTAGGCCAGTTCACGGCGGTGCAGGCGACGCTCCATGCCGTTGTCTTTCACCAGCCGCATCACCGCGCACCAGCCGGCCTTCGCGGCCACCACCTGCTCGCGCAGCTGGTGGTAATCCCGCTCCACCTTACGCAATCGCTTCTGTAGGGTGTCCATTTCCGCTTCGCAGAAGGTCAGCTGCTTCTCCAGCTGGTTGCGACGGGCGCGGTTATTGTTCAGCGCGGCGTGCAGCTCATCGCGGCGGCTGCGCGCACGCGCCTCCGCGTCGGCATCCGCCCGGACGCCAATATCTTGCAACTCCTGCGTCAGCTCCTTCAGCATGTCGCGCTTGGCGTCATAGGAACTTTTCAGCGAGGCCAGCACCTGGCTGTACTGGGTCAGTTGGGCCTGATGCTGGCGCAACTGGTCGCGCGCACGGGTGCGATCCGCCTCCGCATGCTCCAGCCGCTGGCGCAGCTTGTCATTCAGGTCGCTGTTGTCATGTACCATGCCCGCCGAATCGGTGTAGCTGAAGTGGGCGCGACGCTGCACCACTTCGGTCAGGGCGAAGGCTTGCTGTTTCGCCAGACGTTGCAGGTGCTGCGCGTCAGCGTAATCCGCCTTGAGTTGCTCATGCTGCTCCGGGTCGCTCTGCAGCACTGACACCAACGGCTCCAGTTTGGCCAGCGCGGCCCCGTGCTGCTGGATGGCACGCGCGGCCTCCTGCGCCTCCTCCAGCTCCTCGCGGATCTCCTCCACGCGGTCTGGCAGGGTGTCGTCACACAGCAACGCCACCCGTGGCAACAGGCGGTTCAGCTGGGCAATGCCCTCTTTCGCCTGCTCAAACTGCTGGCGCTGCTGCTGGTTCTGCGCCTCATGGGCTGCCAGCGCGCGCTCCAGTTCGCTGCGGCGTGTGGCCAGCGCCCGCATCTCCGCCTCAGGATCGTCCTCAAACGCCACCGCCAGGTGGGTGCCGATGAAGCGGCTGAAGGCCTGATGGGCGCGCTGGATCTTCTGCACGTCAAAGGAGAGCGTCGCGTACCGCTCCGCCAATGTCTCGCGCTCCTGATGCAGCGTCTCCAGCCGGCTCTCACGCGCCGCGCGGCCAAACAGCGGCACGGACGGGAAGCGCGAGTAGCGCCACTGGCGATCGGCGACCTTGACCACCACCGCACGCTCCAGCTCCTCGACATCCAGCACGCTGTCGTCGAAGGATTGCGGATCGCCCTCGATCAGGTAGAGATCCTCTGGGCACTCCTCCATTCCATTAAGCTGCTCGCGGATCAACGAGAGATCTGGCACCACGATGGCGTGGCGCGACGGGCCATAGAGCGCTGAGAAGTACGGCGCGTCATCCAGGGTGACGTCATCATAGATCTCGGAGAGCAGCACGCCACCGAAGCGCTCGGCCAGCGCCACCAGACGCGGATCCTCCGCGCCGCCCGGCTGGCTCAGGCGCTCAATCTGCGCATCCACCAGCCGCTTGGCCGCCGCCACCTCGTCGCGCTCCACGGTGGTTTCGCGCTCCTGCTCCAGCAGCTGCTGCATGTACTCAGTGACCTGCTGGCTGCCCTCCAGCTCCTCGCCACTCTGGGCGGCCAGCTGATCCAGTGCCTCCTGCGCCGCCAGCCAGACTGGCGCGCGCGCGGTCAGCGCCTTGATGCGCTGTTGCAGCTGCTCCATCTCCTGACGCATCGCCATGCGCTGCTCACCCGCCTCATCCACGGCGGCGGTGAGGGTCTCAATGCGCTCCTCCAGCTCATACTGGGCGCTCTCCAGCTCCTCCGGCGGGCAGTCACGCCCGCTGCGCTTGCAGAACTCCTGCAACTGGCGCTCGGCCTCCTGCTGCTCACGCAGGCGCTGCTCCAGCTCGCTCAGGCGCAGGCGCAGAGGGGCGACCCGCTCGGCCTGATGCTGCTGGGTGCCCCACTCGCGCAGCAGATCGCGCGCGGTTTGCCACGCCTCGCTGCGCCCCACCTCGCCAGCGATGTTCACCACCAGCTGGTAGGCGTGCTCAAACTGGCTGTGCGCCGCCGCGGCCACGCTCATCTTCTGCTCAAGCTGTAACAGGGTGTCGGTGGCCTCCTGCTCTCTGGCGTTGAAGGTCTCCAGCCACTGCCCGGCGTTGGCGCTCTCCAGATCCGGCAACTCACACAACTCGCGCGCGCGGTTGAGCGCGTGCAGCGCCTGCTGGTACTGGATGGCGCGCGTCTGCTGCACATCCAGCGCCTGCTGGTAGTCGGCCAGCTGGCTCTTCAGCTCGTCCACCTCTGCTTCGGCGGCCTCGGCGCGCGCCTCATGCTCGGCGTGCAGGTCGGCGGCCTCGGCCACCACCTCATTCTGCTCCTCCAGCCGGTAGGTCAGCTCATCCAGATCGGACTGGTAGCGCTCAATTTTCTCCTGCTGGCGCATCGCGGTCTGCACCAGATTCAGGTGGTCGCTCGCGGCCTGATAGTCGGTCTCAAGGTCTGACTCCGCGCCGCTGTGCTCACCCAGCTCACGCGCCATCTCGACATGGCGGTACTGCTCATGGATCAGCTGCTTGCGGCCGGCGAGCAGCTCATTGCGCAGTGTCAGCGCGCCATCCAGATGCACCCGGCGCTCATTGGCGTGGCGCATGTAGTCAGCGGCCACGTAGGAGGTCGCTTCGGAGATCAGGTGCTTGAAGAGATCGCGGTCAGACTGGGTGACGCGGATCGCCTCCAGCGTCATGCGGTTCTCGCGCAGTGCCGCTTCCATGTCCTGAAACGCCTTGCGCACGCCGCTGTTTTCCGGCAGCAGATAGTCGCGCAGCGAGCGGGTGATGGTGCTGGAGATGCCGCCATACAGCGACGCCTCAATCAGACGGTAGAACTTGCTGCGATCCGAGGAGGAGCGCAGGCGGCGCGGGATAACGCCCAGATCAAACATTAGCGAGTGGTAGTCAGTGATGGAGTTGAACTGCTTGAACTGCACCCCCTCCATCGCCTCAACTTTCTCTTTCAGCTCCTGCAACGGCAGCACGCGCGCCTGACGCTCCCCGACCGTTTCGGTCAGGATCTGCGTCGGTTGCAGCGCGGTCGGCAGCCCCTGGATGGTAAATGCCTTGATGTCCACCTTACGGTCGCGCCCGGCAACCTGTTGCAGGCGCACGCCCACAATCACCCGCTGGTGGCGGGAGTTGACCACATCCAGCGCCGAGTAGCAGACGCCAGCGCGCAGTTTGCCGTGCAGCCCCTTGTCACGCGAGCCGCTGGTGGCGCCTGCCTCGGTGGTGTTGCGGAAGTGCAGCAGCGTCAAATCCGGGATCAGGGCGGTGACAAAGGCCGCCATGGTGGTGGATTTCCCGGCACCGTTGCCGCCCGACAGGGTGGTGACCAGCTCGTCGAGGTCAAAGGTGCGGGCAAAGAAGCCGTTCCAGTTGACCAGCGTCAGTGAGCGAAATTTACCGCGTTCAATCATTCTTCATCCCCTCCACGCGCCGGCACTGCATCACCGGCCTGTTCGCCTTCGCCCTCATCGCTCTCATCCCGCAGGGAGAGGCTGCTCTCGACCGGCATCGCCTCGCCGTCACGGATCATGCGCAGTTGCGCCTCGCGCGGGTCATCGCCGCTGCGCACGTCAGCGCCGAAGCGGAACACCGCCTCCGTGATGCGGAACTTGTTGTTGTCGCCGCCCATGAAGTAGACCATTCCCAGCCGACGCAGGCGGTTGAGCGAGGTGCGCACCTTCTCCTGCAACTTCTGCCGGTCCAAATCGGAGCCGGAAGAGCGCTGGTTGACGAACTTCAGCAGCTTGCCCTCGTCAGCGAGGCTCAGCAGTTCGTCATACAACTCCTGCTGGCTGAAGATGCCCTCGTGGGCCAGCCGCTCCGGGCTGAGGTAGAGGTAACAGAGGATCTTGCCGACCATCATGTCCAGCTCGGAGAGCACCGAGCGCGGGATCAGGGTGGTGGAGCGCGGGCGCAGGTAAAAGAACCCCTCCGGCGCGCGGATCAGCTCCACGTTGTAGCGGGCGTAAAAGTCGCCCATTTCGTCCTGGAAATCCATCAGGAAGGCGTGGTTGTCCAACTCTTCAATGCCGATGTGGCGGCCGCTGCGCAACTGGCTGTCCAGTGCCGGGAAGAGCGGGTTGGCCAGGGCCTGTGCCAGTTTGACTGGCATCACTGCTTCAATATTTGTCGATGACATGGGCCTGTACCTTGGCTCCGTAATCATTGATTGCCTGCCATTCGGCCGGCAATCCGGTGAAATCTGCTTCGGCCACACCGAGGCGTACCGCCTGGTCGACCACGATGCGTGCCACATCGAAATGACGCGCACGCGGGTATTGCGCCAGGTAATCGCGCATCACCGCGCCCAGATTGAGCGGGGTGTTTTCGTCCCGGTAGATCGCCAGAGCCGCTTCGATCATGGCCGCCAGCTGTTCGCGGATCTCGTTGAACTCCTCGAACTCCAGATCCGGTGGCAACTCGCCGGTGACCTCTTCGTTGCGCAGCGCCAGCTCCTCATCGCGCATGTCGATCAGGCGCTCGGCGTTGGCGTAGGTCAGCGTCCAGGGCTGGTCAAAGTAGTTCTGCACCGACTGCCGCAGGCGCTGGGCGAAGACGCGGTTCTTGTCCATATCGATGGCGGTACGGATGAACTTGTGCACGTGGCGGTCGTAGCCGATCCAGAGATCGATAGCCTGCTGGCCCCAACTGATGATGCGGTCCAGCTTGTTTTGCAGGTCAAACACCAGCTTGTCGATAAAGCCCAGCTCCATCTCCATCGGCATTGCCGCCTGAATGCGCAACAGGTTGGCCTGCAATTTGTCACCGGCGGCCTCTAGGGTATCCTGCAACTCGCGCAGCGTGCCGGAGGTCTCGGAGAGCAGCAGCTCACAGCTGGAGATGGCGGCGCGCCAATCCTTGTTGAGCAGCGCGGCGATATCCTCTTTCACCCCCTGCTGCTGCTCATCCATCAGGCGCTGGCTCAGGTCGATGCTGTCAAACACCTCCGCCACCGAGTACTTCAGCGGCGCGAACACCTGACGGTGCCAGTGCAGCTCATCGCCGTTTTCCTCCGCGGCGTCGGCGGCACGTTTCAGCTCCTGCGCCACCATCGACAGCTGCATGGAGAGGCGCAGCGTGGAGAATTCGCGCTGGCGGATGTAGTAGTCGGTAATGCCGATGCCCAGCGGCGTCAGGCGGTAGATGGCGAGGCCATCCGCATGTTCGCTGGTGAAGCGGTTGATTAGCCGCTGTTTGACCATGTCATTGATGGCGTTGTTGGCACGAACGTTAATGGTCTCATTGGTCTGCTCAAAGCCCTGGCTGACGTGACGAAACGCATCGACCAACTCACCCTCACTCATTTCACCGTCAAGGCGTTCGCCATTGAGGGTCGCTATTGCCAGTAAAAAGGCCAGCCGCTCCGTGGGGAGCGAAATGGAGAAGTCATTTTTCCGTGCCCAGGCGACCAGTTCGGGTACAGTCTGGGAAATTTCACTCATGATTCGTCCTTCACATTCGGTTTGTGCGCCATCACGTGGATGTAGCGCCCCAAACTCACAAAAGGTTCCTGCCGGCAGTAGCGCTGTTCCAGCGCCAGCAGCGCCGCGAACTCCTCTGTCTGCTGCTGTTTATTTTTGAGGTAGTCATGGAACACGCGCACCCCGGTCTTGCCGCGGATCTCCATGCCCATCTGCTCCAGCCAGCCATACACCTCAGCCGGCACCAACGGATAGTCCGGGGCCAGCGATCGCTTCTTCTTGACCGGCATATTCGCGTCCACGTAGTCGAAGTTGCCGACCACCATATGGCGCATCACCAGACCGTGGTGGTTGAAGAACATCAGCGACAGCGCGCCGCCCGGTGCCAGACAGTGATGCAGCGCGTGCAGCACTGCCTGCGGCTCCGCCACCCACTCCAGCACCGCGTGGAACAAAATGAGATCCACCGGCGCATCCAGGTGGCTGGCAATATCCTGGGCGGCGCTCTGCACAAACTGCATGTTATGGCTGACGCCTTTGGCCTCTGCCGCCGCTTGGGCGCGTTGGATCATCTCACCGGAGAGATCGCACAACAAGACCTGATGTCCTAAAGCAGCCAGTTCGCAGGCCATTTTTCCCTCGCCACCGCCGGCATCAAGAATGCGCAACGGGCGTGGCGGGAGCGCGGCCAGCAGCTGGTGAAGATCCTGCCACAGCACGGCCTCGCGAATCCGGCCCTTGGTGGTGCCGTAAATATTGCGGGCAAATTTCTCAGCAATATCATCAAAATTGCGGCCAGGTATCGACATCGGCGACAGGCTCCATGCAGGCTGGGGGAGATTTTCGAGCCTGCTATTTTGGCACAGGCTGACGTAGAATAAATCTTATTGCCGCGCAAAGTTGCCCGGATGTCGTTTTTTCACCCAGAAGGACCGGTTTTCATGCTTTTTGACCTGAAAAAGTGGGTGGGTGGCCTGATGATGCCGCTCTCTTTTCTGTTGTTGATCATGGGCGTTGCGCTCCTCCTGCTCTGGTGTACCCAGTGGCAACGCACGGGAAAAGTGCTGATTTCCTGCGCCTGGCTGTTTTTATTGCTGCTAAGCCTGCAACCGGTCGCCGATCGCTTGCTGAGGCCGCTGGAGGCACGCTTCCCCACTTATCAAGGCACCACATCGGTGGGCTACATTGTGGTACTGGGCGGCGGCTACACCTTCAACCCGGAGTGGGCACCGAGCTCCAACCTGATTGGCAACAGCCTGCCGCGCGTGACGGAGGGGGTACGGCAATACCTGCGCCACCCCGGCGCGAAACTGGTGTTCACTGGCGCGGCCGCGCCAACCAACCCGGTCAGTAGCGCGCGCACGGCGGCGCTGGTGGCGGAGAGTCTGGGGGTGCCGGCTGGCGACATCATCATGTTGGATCAGCCGCGCGACACCGAACAGGAGGCGGCACAGGTGGCCACGCTAGTAGGAAAACAGCCCTTCCTGCTGATTACCTCTGCTAATCACCTGCCACGGGCCATTGGTTTCTTCCACGCGCGCGGGTTGCAGCCAATTCCGGTGCCGGCCAACCAGCTGGCGATCACCTCCCCGCTGAATGGCTGGGAGCAGGCCATCCCGCAGGCGCTCTATCTCGCCCACAGTGAGCGGGTGTGGTATGAGGGGCTGGGCCGCCTGTGGCAACGGCTGCAGGGGAGTCAGGATAGCCAGGGCAACAACTGACGGCTGGCATGGGCGAAGGCCGGTTGGTCAAGCTGGCCAGTATGCAGCAGCCGGCCAACCGCCTCCCACAGGGCATAGAGCCAGCGGCGCGCGACAAAGCTTTCCGCCACCGGCGCGCGTTGCAGGTAAGCCCCCAGCAGCTCGCCAGCGGCCCCCTCCTCGCTCAGGCGGAACAGGTCATATTCGCGCGGCGCCCACAGCACTACGCCGGGATTGACCATCGCCAGCAGCTGGTCACTGCGCGCGTCCTTCATCATGCTGCGCAGGGTTAGGTTGCCATGCACCAGCACCGCGCAGTCATCAAAATCCTGGAACAGTTGCGGCAAGTTGGCGCGGGCGCGGTAGAGCAACGCCCGATCCGCCGCCGTGAACTGCGGGGCCTTCATCTGGCTGAGCGTCACCCATAGCACCTCAACCCGCTGGCGATACCAGTTGCGCCAGTTGTTCTCCTGCGTGCTGTCCACCGTGCCGACGCAGCCGTGGCTGTCAATGCGATGCCACGCCAGAATGCCCTCGACAATCTGCTCCTTCAGCGTCTCCCAGCGCTGCGGGTTACGCGTCGGGGCCTCCACCGGCACGCCGCGCAGCCGCTCCATCAGCAGCACATCCTTGTAGGGCGACTGGCGGGTCACCACCAGCCCGTAGACCGCTGGCATCCGCACCAGCCCCTCCCGCGCGAGCATTGAGAGTTTATAGGCCTCCTGCCGGGCAATGCCGGCGGCGAGATAACTCTTCGCCAGCAGCGGGACGGCGTGCCCTTGGGCGTCGTAGAGGGCAAAAAGGTGGGCGTAGGGCTGTTCGCTGACACACTCCAGGCGGGACAAGGGTTCGCCCAGCACCTGGCTAAGTTCGGCTTTGAGCTGTTCCATGGGGCACTGACCTCAGTTGAAAAGTTCAGTCCATGATGGAGGTGTTACTCCGTCAATTATTCAATGTAGATCAAGATTGCACGGATTCTTTGCGACGGGATAAAAACAGAATATATGCGGCCGGGCAACGGGGTGCCCGGCCGGAGGGTTATTTCGCCAGCGCCGCGCGGACGCGGGCCAGATCCTCTGGGGTGTCTACGCCCACCGCAGGTACGGCCTGCGCGACGTCAACATGGATCTTTTCGCCATACCACAGCACGCGTAACTGCTCCAGCAGCTCGATGTTCTCCAGCGTGCTGGGTGCCCAGGTGACGTAGCGGCGCACAAAGCCCGCGCGATAGGCGTAGATGCCGAGATGGCGCAGGAAGTGATCGCCGATGGCGTCACGCGACTGGGCGAAGCGCTCCCGATCCCACGGAATGGTGGCGCGGGAGAAGTAGAGCGCAAAGCCTTGCGCGTCACGTACCACTTTCACCGCATTCGGGTTGAACGCCTCTTCCGCCGTCTCAATCGGCACCGCCAGCGTCGCCATGCCCGCCTGACAGTTGGCGAGGTTCTCCGCCACCTGACGGATAATCACCGGCGGGATCATCGGCTCATCGCCCTGCACGTTGACGATGATGTCGTCATCGCCAAAGCCCATGCGGTCAATCACTTCGGCCAACCGCTCGGTGCCAGACTGGTGATCCGGACGGGTCATGCACACCTCGCCGCCTGCAGCCTCCACCGCAGCCGCCACGTCCGGGTGATCGGTGGCGACAATCACGCGATCCGCGCCAGACTCACGCGCCCGCTCTACTACATGCACGACCATTGGCTTGCCGTGGATGTCCGCCAGCGGCTTGCCCGGCAGGCGGCTGGAGGCGTAACGGGCAGGAATGATGGCGATGAAACTCATGGGTGCCTCTCGTCTGCTGACAGCGCGCGCGCCTCATTCTCCAGCAGCACCGGGATGCCGTCCCGCACCGGGTAGGCCAGGCCGTCCGCCTTGCATACCAGTTCCTGATTCTCTTTGTTGAAATAGAGTTTGCCGTTGCAGACCGGGCAGGCCACTATTTCCAGTAAACGATGATCCATATTTCCTCCATACTGGGATGGGGTTAAAAGCGCTAAGGCCGTCAGGATACCATACTCGTTTGCCGGCGGTTAAGCCTGCCCGCCAATCTCCTGCCCGCACGCCCAGCCCTGCCCCCAGTGCGGTCGCAACGCCTCTGGCACCGCGTCCACCGCAATGCGCGTCGCGCCATGCCAGCGTGCACAGCGCGTTACCGCCTCGGTCAGGTCACGTAGCCGTTGCGCCCCAAGCCGCACGCCCGGCTCCAGCCATAGCCCCTTGATCTCGAACACCCCCTCCTTACGATGCATCTTGGCATCCGTGCGGCCAATCAACGCCCCACGCTGCAAAATTGGCAGCACAAAGTAGCCGTAGCGGCGCTTCTCCTGCGGCGTATAACACTCAATGCGGTAGTCAAAATCGAACAGCTCCAGGGCGCGCTTGCGGTGCCACACCACTGGGTCAAAGGGGGAAAGGAGCGTAGTGACGGAGGAGCGGATGCGCCGCTGCTGCATCTGCTGGCAGAGCGGCAACAGGCTGTGGTGCAAATACCAAGGCTCATCGCTGCCCTCGACGCTGACCGGGTGCAGACTTCCCTCCTCCAGCATCGCGACGATGGCCGGTTTGAGCGCTACCCGCTTCAGCCGGTAGTAGTCTGGCAACCATGCCGCCTTGAAGATGCCAAGGCTGCGCGCGCTGCGCCGCAACATCTCCTGACGCGCCGTGGCCTCATCCAGCGCGTCGCGTGTGTCAGACCAGTCGGGTTTGACGCGGGCGGTCACATCGTAGACACGGTGGAAATTACGCCGCTCCGCCACCATCACCTGCCCCAGCGTAAACAGCGTCTCCAGGTGGCGCTTCTCCGGTTTCCAGTCCCACCAGCCATTACCGCTGCCGGCGGGCCGTGAGAAATCCGCCGAGCGCACTGGCCCATGCTGCTCAATGTGCGCCAGCAATTTTTCAATGGCGGGCTGGTGCGCCTGATGCCAGGCGGCATTGTACTTCCAGCCCATCTTGGCCGGGTCCAGCATCCGGTGGCGCAACAGGCGGAAATCTTCAATTGGGATAAAGCAGGCTTCATGCGCCCAGTACTCAAACAGCTGGCGTTGGGCGAGCGCCTCATCCAACCAAGTAGGCGGATAGGCCCCTAAGCGGCTGAACAGCACCAGATAGGGACTGCGGGCGACCACGCTGATGGTGTCTATCTGCAACAGCCCCATCGCCCGTATGGCATCCAACAACTGGTGGGGTTGCGGCGATCCGGTCGGTAGGCGGAGCAGGCCTTGGGCAGCGAGGTGAAGTGTGCGGGTGTCGGCCAGAGATAGGGTCGGGCTGGGCATAACGATATCCATTGATCGTGGGATGATACAGGATAATCGATAGCACAATTCAGACTATGGATAAAATCACGCTACCCAAGGTAAATTAACGAAATGCAATGACATCTGCGGCAGAAAGACCGTGGTAGACACTGTGGTAACAGGTAAATTCCACCTGCTGCCCCTCTTGCAGTGACTTATTTTTATTGTTGGCAATCGCCATGCGATTCACATAAAGATCGCTGCCGCCGTCACTCGGGGAAATAAAACCATAGCCTTTGGCTTGGTTATACCATTTTACTCGTCCGGTTTTTAACATCATATTTTTATATTCCTTTGTTGTTGAGCATCAACGGACGCTTTTCTGTGCGCCGGATACTGTTGCTCAATCGTGTCTTCAATAAACAACCTCTTTTGAGCCGTTTTAAAAACCCGCATCGCTGCGGGTTCAGAATTGATCAGTTTGCGAGTCAGGGGAATCAGCAATAATCTGAATTTATCCCGCCTTGGCACCGACTATGCGGTTCTTACAGCGCAACCACGTTGGCAGCAGCTGGCCCACGCGGGCTATCCTGAATGGTGTACTCTACACGCTGGCCTTCTGCCAGAGTTTTGAAACCTTCAGAAGCAATCGCAGAGAAGTGAACAAATACATCTTTTCCGCCATCGTGCTGCTCAATAAAACCAAAACCTTTGCTCTCGTTGAACCATTTAACCTGACCAGTTTTCTTGGACATTTTATTACCTTTAAATTTTTAATCACATTACCGTAACGGCATTATTAGCCAGGGCAGAAACGTCATTTATGGAGGGTACAACGAGAGGGGGTTCAACCTGGAAGCAAAATCGATACGATGGCTTGGAGGGAGGGCTTAACTCTAATTGGATCACTTAACGCATAAATAGGCCTGCTCACAGGCAGGCCATCATTTACGCATATTCGCAGGGCGTTAGCAACGCTTTTTACTATCGTCCCTCAACGCGGGATGTAAAGTTATATCGCCACGGTGGACATTACCCGTTACTTTGCCTTTTAGGCGCACTATTTTTTTATCTGCGCGATCAGTTTATCCAGTAGCGCGGTGGCTTGCGCACTCTCCATAACGGCATTGACCGGCAAATACCACCATGAGGCTTGGGCAAAGGCGCGGCACTTCACTGCATCTTTTTCCGTCATCAATAGCGTCTCACCGGCGGGAGTTAATGTGGCCAGTTGGTCTGGCTGGTAGGCCTGATGATCGGCAAAGGGTACGCGATGCTTAATCTGTACACCCAACGCTTCCAGCGTGGCAAAAAAGCGTGGCGGATGGCCAATGCCCGCCATTGCTACCACGTGCGGCAGGCTGGCAGCGGCGCGCCGCTCGCCGGTCAGCAGGTTTACGGCCATGCCGGCGTGCAGCGTCATGGCAATCTCCCCTGGCTGGGCCTGCCCACCGTTGGTGATCACCGCATCCACTGAGCGCAAGCGTCCGGCGCGCTCACGCATCGGCCCGGCCGGTAACCACCAGCCATTTCCGAAACGACGCACGCCATCCACCACCACAATCTCTGCGTCCCGTTGCAGGGCATAGTGTTGCAGGCCGTCATCGGTCACTACGATGTCAACCTGCTCTGCCAGCAGCGCCTCGACCGCCTCACGGCGTTTTGGCGCGACGGCCACCGGCGCACCGGTACGTTGGAAGATCAGAACCGGCTCATCCCCTGCCTTCTGGGTGGAGGTCTCTGCGGTCACACGCAGCGGATAGTGCTCCGCTTTGCCGCCATAACCACGTGAGACCACCCCCACCTTCAAGCCACGCTGCTGGAGTTGCTCCACCAGCCAGATCACCACCGGCGTTTTGCCGTTGCCGCCGGCCGTCAGGTTGCCCACCACCACCACCGGCACTGGGGCTTGCCAGCTTTTGCGCCAACCCCAGCGATAACTCAGGCGAATCAACGTGGAGATGGCGCCATACAACCAGGAGAGCGGCAGCAGCAGCAGATAGAGGGGCGAGCGCCCGGCCCAGATCTTCTCAATCATTGGCCGAACTGCATCCGGTGCAGCTGGGCATACACGCCGCTCTGCGCCAGCAAATCAGCGTGATTGCCGCGCTCCACAATTCGACCATCTTCCACCACCAGAATCTCATCGGCGCTCTCAATGGTGGAGAGGCGGTGAGCAATCACCAGCGAGGTTCGGTTTTTTTGCAGCTCATCCAGCGCCTTCTGGATAGCGCGCTCAGACTCTGTATCCAGCGCGGAGGTGGCCTCATCCAGAATCAGTACCGGGCAGTCACGCAGCAGCGCACGGGCAATCGCGATACGCTGGCGCTGGCCGCCAGAGAGCATCACGCCGTTTTCGCCAATGACCGTATCCAGACCATTATCCATCTTCTCAATGAAGTCCATGGCGTAGGCCATGCGCGCTGCCTGCTCAATCTGCTCGCGGCTGTAGCGCTCCTGGCTGGCATAGGCAATGTTATTGGCAATGGTGTCATTGAACAGGTGCACATTCTGCGACACCAGCGCCACCTGCCGGCGCAATGACGCCAGGGTATATTCGCGCAGGTCATGCCCATCCATCAGGATCTCGCCTTCCTGGACGTCATAGAAGCGCGTCATCAGGCTGGCGATGGTGGATTTACCGGAGCCAGAGCGGCCAACCAGTGCCACCGTTTTGCCAGCCGGAATGTGCAGGTTGATGTCACGCAGGGCCGGGATATCTTTGCCAGGGTAGCTGAAGGTGACGTGGCGGAACTCAATCTCGCCAATAGCACGCGTGACCTGACGGCTGCCCTCGTCTTTCTCCTGTTCCATGTCTAGGATAGAGAACAGCGTCTGGCAGGCCGCCATGCCGCGCTGGAACTGGGCATTGACGTTAGTCAAAGATTTCAGCGGGCGCATCAGGGCGATCATTGAGGAGAAGACCACGGTAATGGTGCCGGCCGTCAGGGTCTCCATCACGCTCGGGAAACTGGCGGCATACAGCACGAAGGCCAGTGCCAGCGAGGCGATCAGCTGGATGATAGGATCGGAGATAGAAGAGGCAGAAACCATTTTCATGCCTTGTTGGCGCATGCGGTTGCTTACCTGATCAAAACGTTCGGTTTCCACTTGCTGGCCACCAAAGATCAGCACCTCTTTATGCCCTTTCAACATCTGTTCGGCGCTGGTGGTCACCTGCCCCATCGTGTTCTGCATGTTTTTGCTGATGTTGCGGAAACGCTTGGAGACTACCCGGATCGCAATTGAGACAATCGGCGCAATCACAATCAGGATCAGCGAAAGCTGCCAACTGTAGTAGAACATCAAGGTAAACAGACCAATGATGGAGGCCCCCTCGCGTACTACGGTAATCAGCGCGCTGGAGGAAGAAGAGGCAACCTGCTCGGAGTCATAGGTGATGCGTGAGAGCAGTGTGCCGGTGGATTGCTGGTCAAAGAAGGAGACCGGCATTCCCATCATGTGGCTGAACAGGCGACGACGCATATGCATGACCACTTTGCCCGATACCCATGAGATACAGTAGCTTGAAACAAAGCTGGTGATGCCGCGTACCAGCATCAATCCAATAACGGCCAACGGCATCCACAGCAGGATGGAGCTGTCCGCCTTGCCGAAACCATTGTCGAGCAGTGGCTTCAGGAGCGACAGCATAAAGGTATCACTGGCCGCATTAAGAATCAGTGCGATGGCCGCTGCGATCAGGCCTGTTTTAAACGGTGCGATCATCGGCCAGAGGCGACGAAAGGTCTGCCAGGTGGAGAGATCTTTATCATTCATCATGCAATTAACCAGCTTCGAAAGTAATAGCGGCTCATTCTACTCATTATCCTTCTGTACGCCAAACCGCTGGTGATACCAACGTGGCACTATTTGCTCGCGGAAACCCTGTAATTCCCAACTATCGGGTGAAAAAAGTACAGACAATTGTCCCGATCGTGAGGTATCACGCCACGGAATACCTGCCGCCTGATAGCGCCGCCGAACCCGAATGGAGGGCAATCGCCAGGCGTTATAGCGTGAGGCGGAGGCGATGGCGATCTGGGGCTGGACTGCCCGCAGGAACGGCGCAATAGAGGAGGTATTGCTGCCATGGTGTGGCGCTTGCAGGATGGTTGCCACCAGTGCCGGGCGCTGTTCGCGCAATAGCTGCTGCTCCGCCTCCCGTTCAATATCACCCGTCAGCAACAGATGGTGGGTGCCATCTGAAACCTTTACCACGCAGGAGTCATTATTGCCCGCCTGTTCCGCCAGCCTTTTCGGCCACAGCGCCTGAAAATGCAACCCGCGCCACTGCCACTGTTCGCCCTGCTGGCAGGGCAAGCCCGGCAGGCCGCGCTGTGATGAACGGAGGGTAGCATGGGGAAAGGCTTTCTGCAGCGCTGCCAGCCCACCCTGATGATCAAGATGGGCGTGGCTGATGATGATCTCTTCAAGGGTAACGTGACGCCAGCGTAGAAAAGGCAAGATAGTCTGCTCGGCGCTACTGCCACCCGGCCAGCGGTTGCCGGTGTCATAGAGCACGCCCCGTCCCTCCTTCTCTATTAACACTGCCAGTCCGTGGCCAATATCCAGCATGTCCACTCGCCACTGCGCAGCAGGTGGGGCATTAAGATGCATAATGATCACCCCGGTTAACACTATCACTGGCACTGCCTGTTTCACTATGCCAAGGCGCCAGACCACGACGGCCAGCCAGCCTGCCCCACTCCAGTAGAGCGCGCGCTGATCCCACTCTATCCAGCCTGACTGTAACAACGTCAGTGGTGCTAATGCCCAGCCCAGAACACCATCCGCCCCCTGCCACAATGTACCGGCGATGGCCGGCAGCCACAGCAGACAGAGGGCGAGCAGGATCAGTGGCACCACCAGAAAAGAGACCAAGGGCACGGCCCATAGGTTCGCCGGCAAAGAAGCCAGACTCAGGCCATGAAAGATGGCGATTTGCAAAGGCACCAGTAACATAAACATGCAGAGCTGCAGATGCAGCCAGCGCAGGCCAAGCCATCGCCAACCTCTGGCATAGCGCACTGGCAATGGGCACCAGTGAAACCAGAACAGCAGCGCGCCGACGGCAAAACAGGAGAGCCAGAAACTGTCTGACAGCACCATCAAAGGGTCCACCGCCAAAATCAGCGCCATCGTCCATAGCCCTACCTGCCAGCCGCTGCACCGGATGGCACACAGCCGCAATAGCAACCACAGGCCAAGTGCAATCCCGCTCCTTATCGCCGGCGGATTGACGCCAGAGAGCATGATATAGAGTAGAGCCACTGCCCCGCTTAACAGCAGTGGAAAGCGATGACCGATATAGCGCCCTGGCAGCAGAATCTGTAGCCCACGCGCCAGCACCCAGCCAAAAAGCGCCGCCATGCCAATATGCAACCCTGAAATCGCCATCAAGTGAGCAACGCCAGTCTGTTGAAGCAGCAATTTGGTTTCGCGATCCAGAAAGCGGCTCTCCCCAAATGCCAGTGCCAGTAGGATGCCCTGATGGTGGGTCGCTGGCAGGATACGCTGGGCATACTGGATCACCCGCTGACGCCAACCGCATGATAAATCCAATGGCGTGGCAGTGATGACCCTGCCCTCCAACAGCTGGTGGCGTGCCATTGCCCAGCGTTGGCGATCAAAACCACCCTCATTTAACTGGCTATGCACGGGACGCAGTGCCATCTGCAACTGCCAGGTTTGTCCGCCGCACCTTACAGTATCCTGAGGTGGCCACTCTACCCATGCCGTTATCGGTGGGAACAACCCCTGTCCCTCTACCTGATGGAGGGTGATGGCATACCGCTCCTCCGGCACGTCATTGAGAACCAGCGAAGTGATCCTACCCTGCACATTCACCTGATGCTGATAAAGTCTGTCTACCTGCTTTAGCGACAGATGGGCGTGGATAAGTGACCAGACTAACGCCAGCAGCATCACTCCCAGCCAACACACCGCTGGCTTGGGCGCAACATAGCTGCCTGCCAGCGTCAGGACGAGCAGTGCTGGGCAGACCCATAATGGTGGCAGCGTATGCCACAGCAGCAAAGGCAGGGTGCCGATAATAACGGCTGATGAGATCTGGTTAATTGACAGCTTGATACCCCACCCCGCTATAAAGACTTCACTGGAGAAGCAGTGTGCAGCAAGCCGCACAGGGTAAGTTGAGGAAAAAAGCAGAGGTGGAATCTGGCAGGGAAAGAAAAAAAGCACGCACTGGCGTTACAACTCATTTTGAGAGCGGCTTTCCAAAGATACTTTTTTCAAACATAAAAAAACGGCGCCCAAGGGCGCCGTTTCATAATCTCTAAGGCAATAACTTTATGCCATCATATCAGGCATAAATGTTCGCGCGGTCGCGCAACTCTTTACCTGGTTTGAAGTGCGGGACATATTTGCCGTCCAACTCCACTTTGTCACCAGTTTTAGGGTTACGCCCGATACGCGGCGCACGGTAGTGAAGTGAAAAACTGCCGAATCCGCGAATTTCAATGCGTTCACCTTCAGCCAGCGTACCGGCCATATGCTCAAGCATCTCTTTCACTGCATCTTCAACGGCTTTCGCCGGAATATGAGATTGCTGGCCAGCAAGTCTTTCAATGAGTTCAGACTTGGTCATGTTTCCTCCAAGCTTTGCAGCTTAACTACCGTTTCGGGGCGGCAAGGCCGCCCCCCGTCATTACTCGCCTTTAGCCGCTTTGAAAGCTTCAGCCATAGCGTTAGAGAAGTTACCTTCTTCCTGTTTGTTGTTAACAGAAGCGATGGCATCTTTCTCGTCAGCTTCGTCCTTAGCACGGACGGACAGGCTTACAACGCGGTTCTTACGGTCAACGCCGGTGAATTTAGCTTCAACTTCGTCGCCTACATTCAGAACCAGAGTTGCATCTTCAACGCGGTCGCGAGAAGCTTCAGATGCACGCAGGTAGCCTTCTACGCCGCCCGCTAATTCAACTGTAGCACCTTTAGCGTCTACTGCAGTGACTTTACCAGTAACAATAGCACCTTTCTTGTTCATAGACAGGTAGTTATTGAACGGGTCTTCCGCCAGCTGCTTAACGCCCAGGGAGATACGCTCGCGCTCTGCGTCAACTTGCAGAACAACCGCTGCGATTTCGTCGCCTTTTTTGTATTCACGTACTGCTTCTTCGCCTGCAACGTTCCAGGAGATGTCAGACAGGTGAACCAGGCCGTCGATGCCGCCGTCCAGGCCGATGAAGATACCGAAGTCAGTGATAGACTTGATTTTACCTTCAACGCGGTCGCCCTTGTTGTGGGTTTCTGCAAACTGCTGCCACGGGTTGGCTTTGCACTGTTTCAGACCCAGGGAGATACGACGACGCTCTTCGTCGATGTCCAGAACCATGACTTCCACTACGTCGCCAACGTTAACAACTTTGGACGGGTGGATGTTTTTGTTGGTCCAATCCATTTCGGAAACGTGTACCAGGCCTTCAACGCCTTCTTCGATTTCAACGAAGCAGCCGTAGTCAGTCAGGTTGGTTACACGGCCGGTCAGCTTGGTGCCTTCCGGGTAGCGCTTAGCGATAGCAACCCACGGATCTTCGCCCAGCTGTTTCAGGCCCAGGGAGACACGGGTACGCTCGCGGTCGAACTTCAGCACCTTAACAGTGATTTCGTCGCCAACGTTGACGATTTCGCTCGGATGCTTAACGCGTTTCCACGCCATGTCAGTGATGTGCAGCAGGCCGTCAACGCCGCCCAGATCAACGAATGCACCGTAGTCAGTGAGGTTCTTAACGATACCTTTAACTTCCATGCCTTCCTGCAGGTTTTCCAGCAGCTGATCGCGCTCTGCGCTGTTCTCGGATTCGATGACCGCACGGCGAGAAACAACAACGTTGTTGCGCTTCTGGTCCAGCTTGATGACTTTGAACTCAAGCTCTTTGCCTTCAAGGTGCAGCGTGTCGCGAACCGGACGCACGTCAACCAGGGAACCTGGCAGGAACGCACGGATACCGTTCAGCTCAACGGTGAAGCCGCCTTTCACTTTACCGTTGATAACACCGGTAACAGTCGCTGCTTCTTCGTAAGCTTTTTCCAGCATCAGCCATGCTTCGTGACGTTTCGCTTTCTCGCGGGACAGCAGGGTTTCACCGAAACCGTCTTCTACCGCGTCCAGAGCCACGTCTACTTCGTCACCAACCTGGATTTCCAGCTCGCCCTGTGCGTTTTTGAATTGCTCAGCCGGGATGGCAGATTCAGACTTCAGGCCAGCGTCAACCAGCACTACGTCTTTATCGATAGCAACAACAACGCCACGAACGATGGAACCCGGACGGGTTTCGATTTCTTTTAAGGATTCTTCAAAGAGTTGAGCAAAAGATTCAGTCATGTTGATAATCTTTAGGTTCTTAAGTTTAACGTCCATCTAGCATCCCGCCGGATGGGGTTGTTTCACATGCCCCGCCACCGTTCCTGGCAGCAGGGTACTAAATTCAGTGAGCGCGACGCTTATTTCTGTGGCAGTGCCAGTACGTCATGGGCGTAAGCCAACGCTTTTTCAATCACTTCATGGATGGACATGCTGGTCGAATCCAGCAACAGGGCATCAGAAGCAGGCACCAGCGGTGCAATCGCGCGGTTGCGATCGCGGTCGTCACGCTCTTTTATCTCGGCTAAAAGACGTTCAAAGTTAACACTAAAGCCCTTTTCCTGCAACTGTAGCATGCGCCGACGTGCACGTTCTTCCGCGCTGGCGTCCAAAAATATTTTTACTGGCGCGTCAGGAAAGACCACCGTGCCCATGTCGCGGCCATCGGCAATCAGGCCAGGTGCCTCACGGAAGGCGCGCTGGCGGCGCAGCAGCGCTTCACGCACCCGCGGGAAGGCAGCGGCCTGAGAGGCGGTATTGCCCACGGTTTCCGTGCGGATCTCATTGCTGACATCCTCACCTTCCAGGATCACTTCAAGCTGCCCGTTGCGCGAGATGAACTGCACGTCAAGGTGAGCGGCCAGCGGCACCAAGGCCTCCTCGGACTGGATATCGACCTGGTGGTGCAGCGCAGCCAGCGCCAGCACGCGGTAGATGGCACCAGAGTCCAGCAGATGCCAGCCTAATGACTCCGCCAGCGCTTTGCACAGCGTACCTTTACCGGCACCACTTGGCCCATCAACGGTAATCACCGGGGCTGTAACCGTCATATCTCACTCCTTTAGATCGGGGAAACCCGCTTTATTACTCAGTAGGCTACTTCAGCCGCAGCATTATACGCTGCCTGACGCATAACTGTTACCTTTCGCGCGCGCAGTTGCTGAAATTACCCCCATAAACTGTCAGAGAGTGTAGAAGATAGACAAAATCTGTGGGGAGGGAGAATAAACGGGCATAATTTGCCCGTTTTGTTCATATTATGCCGGTTGGCTCAGTGAAGCCAGGCGGTCAAAGTAGTCTGGGAAGGTTTTGGCAGTACATTTTGGATCGAGGATAGTCACCGGTGTTTCAGAGAGCGCCACCAGCGAGAAGCACATCGCCATGCGGTGATCGTCGTAGGTGCCAATCTCCGCGTACTGCAGTGCCGCCGGCGGCACTACGCGGATGTAGTCATGCCCCTCCTCCACCTCAGCGCCCACCTTGCGCAGCTCTGTCGCCATCGCCGCCAGACGGTCAGTTTCTTTCACCCGCCAATTGTAGATATTGCGGATGGTGGTCTCCCCTTGGGCAAAGAGCGCGGTGGTCGCGATGGTCATTGCCGCATCCGGGATGGCATTCATATCCATGTCGATGCCATGTAACTCGTGGCGGCTGCACTCAATGTAGCTGTCGCCCCACGTGATGCGCGCGCCCATCTTCTCCAGCACGTCGGCAAAGTGGATATCTCCCTGCATACTGTGGCGGCCAATGCCGGTCACGCGCACGGTGCCGCCCTTGATCGCCGCAGCCGCGAGGAAGTAGGAGGCGGAAGAGGCATCGCCCTCCACCAGATATTCGCCGGGTGCCTGATAAGTCTGCTGGCCCTTGATGTGGAAGACGCGGTACTCATCATTCACCACTTCAATGCCAAAGCTCTTCATCATGTTGAGCGTGATGTCGATATAGGGCTTTGAGACCAGCTCACCCTTGATGCGGATCGCCGTATCACGTGCCGCCAGCGGCGCGGTCATCAGCAGGGCCGTCAGAAACTGGCTGGAGACACTGCCATCAACGGCAATATCACCGCCGTTGAACCCACCACGCAGTCGCAGCGGCGGATAGTTTTCCTGCTCCAGATAGTCAACCTGCGCGCCGCCCTGACGCAGGGCCTCCACCAGGTGGCCGATTGGCCGCTCTTTCATGCGCGGCTCGCCGGTCAACGTGATGTCGCCGTCCGCGAGACAAAGCGCCGCCGCCAGTGGGCGCATGGCCGTTCCCGCATTGCCCAGGAACAGCTCCAACGCCTGCGCGCTGCGCAGTGGCCCAGCTTGCCCTTCCACCTCACAGCGGGTGCGATCGGCCGAGAGGCGAAACGCCACGCCCAATTTCTCCAGGGCGTTGAGCATATGGCGCACGTCATCACTGTCGAGCAGGTTGGTCAGGGTCGTGGTGCCTTGCGCCAGCGCCGCCAGCAGCAGCGCACGGTTGGACACACTTTTTGAGCCTGGAAGGTTGACGGTGCCATCAATTTTGGCAATCGGCTGTAGGGTTAACGAGTCCTGCATGTAAAACACACTCTCCAAATACTTTGCTATAAAAGAACCCCGGTTTGAGCCGGGGTTCCTGAAAATCAACGGGTTATCAGAACATGCCCGCAGCCTTACAGGTGCGGGCCGGCGATTAGCCGTGGCGACGCTCGAAGTCCGCCATGAATTCGGTCAGGGCTTTCACGCCCTCAATCGGCATCGCGTTGTAGATGGACGCGCGCATGCCGCCCACCACACGGTGGCCCTTCAGAGCGTGGAGGCCCGCCTTCACGGACTCGTCCAGGAAGACTTTGTCCAGCGCCGCGTCAGCCAGTTGGAAGGGAACGTTCATCCAAGAGCGGTTCGCCTGGGCCACTTCGTTGCGGTAGAAGTCGCTCTGATCGATGACACCATACAGCAATTCCGCCTTGGCTTTGTTACGTTTTTCCATCTCCAGCAGGCCGCCCTGCTCTTTCAGCCACTTAAATACCATGCCGGAGAGATACCAGGCAAAGGTCGGCGGCGTATTGAACATGGAGTCGTTCTCAGCCAGCACCTTGTAATCAAGGATGGAGGGCAGCTCGGTTTTTGCTTTGCCCAGCAGGTCTTCCCGCACAATCACTAGCGTCAGGCCAGCCGGGCCGACGTTTTTTTGCGCACCGGCATAAATTACACCGAAACGGCTGACGTCAATTGGACGTGAAAGGATAGAGGAGGAGTAGTCCGCTACCACCACTTTGTCACCAAAATCGGGCATATCGTGAATGGCCAGGCCGTCAATGGTTTCGTTCGGGCAGTAGTGGACGTAGGCGGCGTCATCACGCAGCGCCCACTCGCTCATTGGCGTGATAGCGTGGCGGCCATCGACAGACGTTTTCACGTCCAGCACATTTGGCTTGCAATATTTCTGCGCCTCTTTTACCGCGCTGTGTGCCCAGTAGCCACCGTCAACATAGTCGGCCGTGGTGTGGTCACCCAGCAGGTTCAGCGGCACTGCGGCGAACTGCGCGCGCGCGCCACCGTGGCAGAACAGCACCTTATAGTTGTCCGGGATCTTCAGCAGGTCTCGCAGGTCACGCTCCGACTCTTCCGCCACCTGGATAAACTCTTTACTGCGGTGGCTGATCTCCATCACGGAGGTGCCCAGCCCATGCCAGTTGCAGAGCTCCTGCTCGGCACGACGCAAAACTTCGACCGGCAGCATGGCCGGACCCGCACTAAAATTGAAAACCTGAGTCATTTCCCTTCACCATTCACGATAAGATAACTGTTATGTATGACCACCAGCCTTCGGTTTTATCATCCGAATCGGCGGCCTGCAACGGTTATCGCTCCCGGCGGGGCACCCTGGCAGAAACCAGAACAAGATCCTCTTCTTATACTCTGCCTGCCACGATGGCTCCCGGTTTGATGATCCCCCGTGGCAGGGCGTTAATCTGGCAGGATATGCTGATTTCAGCCTACCCGGCGGTGGGTCAACGCAGCCACCCACTTGTCACTTTTACATTGCGGGCACTGATATGACTCGCCGGCTTTCAGGTGATGGATCAGGCTGCACTGATGGCAGGCGTAGTCACCCTCTTTTGTCGCACGGGTCATAAAGGTGATGTAATCGGCGGGCATCACGGGCAGCCCCGGCTTTACCTCCTCTGGCTCAAAGAAGAAGACGCTGATGCCGCCGTTGACCTCCAGCACCGCCAGTCGTACCTGCCCCAAATGCTCAACGCCAGCCAGCCGCAGCTCCATAAAAAACTCATCGTGAGTAATGTTACGCTTTTTCATGGTCTTCCACTCAAACTGACCGTTGCGCACCAGCATCAGCGGCTTGCCCTCCATCCAGTTCTGTACATGCCGGTTGTAGGACATCAGCTTGGTCGCTAGACGATAGAACACCATGATAGAGGCAAACACCATGAACACCGGCAGTAATGGCACATCGTCATAGAAGGTGACGTCTCCTGCCGCCGAGCCGAGGGTCAGGATGATCAGCACCTCAAATAGCGACATCTGCCTGACACCCCGCCGGCCACTGACTTTAAGGAACAGAAACACCAGCACAAAGGTGAACAGGCAACGAGCCGCGACTTCCGCCAGGAACTCCAGCGGGAACTTGTCCAGCGCCATCCGTTGAAGATCAAACGCTTTCATCTTGCTTTCCTTAGAAAAGGCCATGACCAGATGCCGACAATCTACGGTCTGCGGTGGCTGCTTGGCAATCTTTTGCCCCGTTCCCGCCAACGTCATCACACACGGGCTATTGGATGGCGAAAAAACAATCTTTTTATTGCCCCCTTTGCCATGATCAATCCGTGGAGCTGAAGAATAAAAGTCCGTATCATGGCGCCTTTCAGTACGATGATAAAAAGTGATCCCCATGACCCAAACCTTTATTCCCGGCAAAGACGCGGCACTGGAAGACTCCATTGCACGTTTCCAGAAAAAGCTGACCGATTTAGGCTTCAACATTGAAGAGGCCTCCTGGCTGAATCCGGTGCCTCACGTCTGGTCGGTGCACATTCGCGATCGCGACTGCCCGCTCTGCTTCACTAACGGCAAGGGCGCCAGCAAGAAAGCCGCGCTGGCCTCGGCGCTGGGCGAGTATTTCGAACGCCTCTCCACCAACTATTTCTTCGCCGACTTCTATCTGGGCAAAGCGATCGCCGAGGGCGAATTCGTTCACTACCCTAATGAGAAATGGTTCCCGATCCCAGAAGACAACAGCCTGCCGGAAGGGATTCTGGATGCGCGTCTGCATGACTTCTACGATCCGGATCAGGCGCTGTCTGGCAGCGATCTGATTGACCTGCAATCCGGCAATGCGGCGCGTGGCATCTGCGCCCTGCCCTTCACCCGCCAGTCGGATGAGCAGACCGTTTATATCCCGATGAATATCATCGGTAACCTCTATGTGTCGAACGGCATGTCCGCCGGTAACACCGCCAATGAGGCACGCGTACAGGGTCTCTCTGAAGTATTCGAGCGCTATGTGAAAAACCGCATCATCGCGGAATCCATCAGCCTGCCGGCCATCCCGGAAGACGTGCTCGCGCGCTACCCTGGCGTGGTTGAGGCCATCGCCAAGCTGGAAGAGGAAGGTTTCCCGATCCTGGCCTATGACGCCTCGTTGGGCGGCCAGTACCCAGTAATTTGTGTCGTGCTGTTCAACCCGACCAATGGCACCTGCTTCGCCTCCTTTGGCGCACACCCGGACTTTGGCGTGGCACTGGAGCGTACTGTTACTGAGCTGCTGCAGGGCCGCAGCCTGAAAGATCTGGATGTCTTCACGCCGCCTACCTTCGATGACGAAGAGGTCGCGGAACATGCCAACCTGGAGACCCACTTTATCGACTCCAGCGGCCTGATCTCTTGGGATATGTTCAAGCAGGACGCGGACTACGCGTTCGCTGACTGGGACTTCAGCGGCACGACCGAAGAGGAGTTCGCAACCCTGATGGCCATCTTCCAGCAAGAAGATGCCGAGGTATATATCGCGGATTATGAGCACCTGGGCGTGTACGCCTGCCGTATTCTGGTGCCGGGCATGTCGGATATCTACCCGGCAGAAGATCTGTTGCTGGCTAACAACAGCATGGGTGCCCCGCTGCGTGAGAAGCTGCTGGCGCTGCCGGACAGCGACTGGAGCCGCGAAGAGTATCTGGCGCTGATCCAAGAGCTGGACGACGAGGGTATGGATGACTTTACCCGCGTGCGTGAACTGCTTGGTCTGGCGACCGGCAAAGACAATGGCTGGTACACACTGCGCATTGGCGAGCTGAAATCCATGCTGGCCCTGGCGGGTGGCGATCTGGATCAGGCGCTGATTTGGGCGGAGTGGACACAGGAGTTCAACGCTTCTGTCTTCACGCCAGAGCGCAGCAACTACTACCGTTGCCTGCAAACCCTGCTGCTGCTGGCGCAGGAGCCAGAGCGCGAGCCAGCACAGTACTATGCTGCCTTTGTGAAGATGTATGGTCAGGAAGCAGTGGATCAGGCTTCCGCCGCCCTGAGTGGCGAAGCGCGTTTCCATGGGCTGTTTGCCATTGATGCTGAGCTTCAGGCCCTGCCAGCCCATCAGGCGTTGCTGGCGGCTTATGAGAAGCTACAACAGGCTAAGCGTCGCCACTGGGCGTAATGTCAGGCTGATGCCCCTGCTTTAAGGTGCCATTCTCAAGCCCCGGTAATGCATAACATTACCGGGGCTTTTTATTTATCCCACTTTTCTACACCTTAGGAGAAATTAATTTCCAGCCCGACTCATACCCTTCAGCTACGTTAATGATGACGTGTAAATGTTAATTATAAATTAAATTTATCGCACGGAAGAGGCTTGAAATAATACATTTATCTATTAGAGTTAAACTGATCTTTGATTTACACCCCCTACCAATCAAAAAAATATATAAAAGTTAAAATAAATTTAATACATATAAATCAAAGAATTAATTATAAAAATAAAGAAAATCTTATGACGGATGTGGATGCGCTCAGTGCGTTTATGATCTAAATCAATTTTTATCGATCATGGCTTTGTTAGTATCTCTTTGCACTGTCTTAACCTATCAGAGAGAGTTAGTGTGAACGCTGACAACCCTTTCAATTTACTGCTTCCACCCGCAATGGCAAAAGTTGCCGAAGATGCGGGTGTCTATAAAGCGACTAAGCATCCGCTCACCACTTTTTATTTAGCGATTACCGCGGGTGTGTTTATCTCAATTGCGTTTGTTTTCTATATTACTGCCACTACCGGCACCGCTGGCGTACCTTACGGCCTCGCCAAATTGGTCGGCGGCCTCTGCTTCTCCTTGGGCCTGATGCTGGTGATTGTCGGCGGTGCGGATCTGTTTACCTCCACGGTGCTGATCGTCGTCGCCAAGGCCAGTCGGCGCATCACATGGGGGCAACTGGTTCGTAACTGGGTCAATGTTTACCTTGGCAACCTGGTGGGCGCCCTCTTCTTCGTCGCCCTGATGTGGTACTCCGGAGAATATATGGTTGCCAATGGGCAGTGGGGCCTGAATGTGCTCCAGACGGCCGATCACAAAGTCCACCATACCTTCATAGAAGCCGTCTGTCTCGGCACTCTGGCGAACCTGATGGTCTGTCTGGCGGTGTGGATGAGCTACTCTGGCCGTACCCTGACGGACAAGTGCCTGGCGATGTTGCTGCCAGTAGGCATGTTTGTCGCCAGCGGTTTTGAGCACAGCATCGCCAACATGTTCCTCATCCCCTTTGGCATCGTCATCAAGAATTTTGCCACGCCGGAGTTCTGGCAAGCCGTCGGCGCCAGCCCGGAGCAGTTTTCCCACCTCACCATCAGCAACTTTATTGTCGACAACCTGATCCCAGTGACGCTCGGCAACATCATCGGCGGCGGGGTGCTGGTAGGACTGACGTACTGGGCAATCTATTTACGTGGCGGTAATCACCACTGACCGGTGATTACGTCACTGCGGGTTTACAAAGAAATCCATATTTTAAGGTAGGTGCAATATGTCCGAACTTAATGAAAAACTGGCAAGTGCATGGGAAGGCTTCCAACAGGGCGAATGGCAGAATACCGTCAATGTCCGTGACTTCATCCAGAAAAACTACACCCCTTATGAAGGCGATGAGTCCTTCCTGGCGGGCGCAACCGAGGCGACCACTGCCCTGTGGGCACAGGTAATGGAAGGCGTCAAAATTGAGAACCGCACCCATGCGCCGGTTGATTTTGACACCCACGTCGCCTCTACCATCACCTCACACGATGCTGGCTACATCCAGAAAGGGCTGGAAAAAATTGTTGGCCTGCAAACGGATGCCCCGCTGAAACGCGCGCTGATTCCCTTTGGCGGCATCAAAATGGTGGAGGGTTCCTGCAAGGTCTATGGTCGTGAACTCGATCCGCAGCTGAAAAAAGTTTTCACCGAATACCGCAAAACCCACAACCAGGGCGTATTTGATGTCTATACCCCAGACATCCTGCGCTGCCGTAAATCTGGTGTGCTGACTGGCCTGCCAGATGCCTATGGCCGTGGCCGCATCATCGGCGATTATCGTCGTGTGGCACTGTATGGTATCGATTTCCTGATGGCGGACAAATTCGCCCAGTTCAAATCCCTGCAGGCAAAACTGGAAAACGGCGAAGATCTGGAGATGACTATCCAGCTGCGTGAAGAGATCGCGGAGCAACACCGCGCGCTGGCGCAGATGAAAGAGATGGCTGCCAAATATGGCTATGACATCTCTGTCCCGGCGAAAAACGCGCAGGAAGCCGTACAGTGGACCTACTTTGGCTATCTGGCTGCGGTGAAATCGCAGAACGGCGCCGCCATGTCCTTTGGCCGTGTCTCCACCTTCCTTGATGTCTATATCGAACGTGACATCAAAGCCGGCACCCTGACTGAACAGCAGGCGCAGGAGCTGATCGACCATCTGGTGATGAAACTGCGTATGGTGCGCTTCCTGCGTACGCCGGAGTACGATGAACTCTTCTCTGGCGACCCAATCTGGGCCACCGAATCCCTGGCAGGGATGGGCGTGGATGGGCGTACGCTAGTCACCAAAAACAGCTTCCGCTTCCTGAACACGCTCTACACCATGGGTCCGTCGCCGGAACCTAACATGACCATCCTGTGGTCGGAAAAACTGCCTCTCAACTTCAAGAAGTTTGCGGCCAAAGTCTCCATCGACACCTCATCCGTACAGTATGAGAACGATGACCTGATGCGTCCTGACTTCAATAACGATGACTACGCTATCGCCTGCTGTGTTAGCCCGATGATTGTCGGCAAACAGATGCAGTTCTTTGGCGCCCGCGCCAACCTGGCGAAAACCATGCTGTATGCAATTAACGGCGGCATGGATGAGAAGCTGAAAATGCAGGTCGGCCCGAAAGAAGCGCCGATGATGGATGACGTGCTGGACTATGACAAAGTCATGGAGCGCCTGGATCACTTTATGGATTGGTTGGCGAAACAGTACGTTACTGCGCTGAACATCATCCATTACATGCATGACAAATACAGCTACGAAGCCGCATTGATGGCGCTGCACGATCGTGACGTCTACCGTACCATGGCATGTGGTATCGCTGGTCTGTCAGTGGCTGCCGACTCCCTGTCAGCGATTAAGTATGCCAAGGTGTCAACCATCCGTGATGAAGATGGCCTGGCCGTGGACTTCAAGATTGAGGGGGAATACCCGCAATTTGGTAACAACGATCCGCGCGTGGATGACATCGCCTGCGATCTGGTTGAGCGCTTCATGAAGAAAATTCAGAAGTTGCGCACCTATCGTCATGCCGTGCCGACCCAGTCAGTGCTGACCATCACCTCCAACGTGGTATACGGCAAAAAAACCGGCAATACCCCGGATGGCCGCCGTGCTGGCCAGCCGTTTGGCCCTGGTGCCAACCCGATGCATGGTCGTGACCAGAAAGGTGCGGTAGCGTCCTTGACCTCGGTGGCTAAACTGCCGTTTGCCTACGCGAAGGATGGGATCTCATATACCTTCTCCATCGTGCCGAACGCGCTGGGCAAAGATGATGATGTACGCAAGGCCAACCTGGCAGGTCTGATGGATGGTTACTTCCACCATGAAGCCTCCATTGAGGGCGGCCAGCATCTGAACGTCAACGTCATGAACCGCGAAATGCTGCTGGATGCGATGGAACACCCGGAGAAATATCCGCAACTGACCATCCGCGTTTCTGGTTATGCCGTTCGCTTCAACTCGCTGACCAAAGAGCAACAGCAAGACGTGATTACCCGTACCTTTACCAAGTCGCTGTAATCATAAATGGCCAAAAGCTCCAGGGACGGAGCTTTTCCCCCCCACCCTCTGTTCACCCCTTCATTTCCCCGACCGGGTGACGGGTTTGCCGGGCATCCACTGCTCTGGGTATCAGGCAAAACCGTTATTCCTCGCCAGGCAGATATCACCTGATATCTTGTGTATCGCTGCACCTCCCCTGGCGTGATTCAGACTGCATTTGAACAGTCACATTTTGGAGAGCCCGCAATGTCAGTAAAAGGTCGTATCCACTCTTTTGAATCCTGCGGCACAGTAGATGGCCCCGGCATTCGCTTTATTGTGTTTTTCCAGGGCTGTTTGATGCGCTGTCTTTACTGTCATAACCGCGATACCTGGAACACCCACGGCGGCAAAGAGATCACCGTCGAAGAGTTGATGAAGGAGGTGGTGACCTATCGCCACTTTATGAATGCTTCCGGCGGTGGGGTCACGGCGTCTGGCGGTGAAGCGATTTTACAGGCTGAATTTGTACGTGATTGGTTTCGTGCCTGCCAGACAGAGGGCATCAATACCTGTCTTGATACCAACGGCTTTGTCCGGCGCTACGATCCAGTAATTGATGAGCTACTGGACGTTACCGATTTAGTGATGCTGGATCTGAAACAGATGAATGATGATATCCACCAAAATCTGGTGGGGGTCTCGAATCATCGTACTCTGGACTTTGCCCGCTATCTGGCGAAGCGTAACCAGCGCACTTGGATCCGTTATGTGGTGGTGCCGGGTTGGTCTGATGATGATGACTCGGCGCATAGACTGGGCGAGTTTACCCGCGACATGGGGAATATTGAGAAGATTGAGCTGCTACCCTATCACGAGCTGGGTAAGCATAAATGGGTAGCGATGGGGGAAGAGTACAAACTGGATGGCGTCAGGCCGCCGCCAAAAGAGACTATGGATCGGGTGAAACAGATTCTGGAAGGGTATGGCCACAAAGTCATGTACTGACCACACCATACGATAACAGGGCGGTTATCCGCCCTGTCAGAAGCGTTACGCTGCTGCGAAAGGTGTCGGAGAGTGTCCCGGCTTTCTGAACAGCATAATCATGTAGATCAGTGCCACCGCAGCAATCATCACAAACAGCAGTTGATCTGAATAGTGCTGCATTAGCACGGCCGTCATGGTCGGGCCGGTCAGGCTGCCAATGGTATAGCTCATCAACAGCGCCTGATTCATTGCCACCAGCTCATGCTGCGGAATGCGTTCACAGGCCCAAGCCATTGCCACCGGATAAAGGGTAAAACCGGCACAGCCCAGAATAAACAGCGTAGGCGCCATCGCATAGCCACTCAGCATTGCCATGCACCCCAGGATGATAACAAACACCTGGATCCGCAGTACCAGCAAGCGCCCATAGCGATCGGCCAATCGGCCTACCGGCCACTGTCCAACAATGCCAGCACTCACCAGCAGTGCCATCCAGTAGCCCACGTTGCCGTCGCTCATCCCCTGATGCGACAGATAGAGCGGCATTAGGCCATACAGTGAGCCGAGCACGATACCGGAAATGATGCAGCCGTTGATGCCCAGACGGGCGTCACGACGCTTCAGCATCGGCCACACTGACGCCTGCGGTTGATTCAGGTCTTCATAGCCGAAAGCAGCGAAGAAGAGCGGCAGCATAGCCACCACAATCATAGCGGTCACCCACGGCAACACACTAAACAGTGCAGTCGGCATCATGCCCAAGACCAACTGCCCAGCCACGGTGCCGAGGTAGTAGGTCATCATGTAGGCGGCCAACAGTTGCCCACGGTTTTGTGCCGTGCCGCTGCGTAACAAGGCGCTTTCGACCACCACCCAAATCAAGGCACACCCAATCCCAGCAATGAAGCGGAAAGCCAACCAGCTCCAGAACTCTGTAGAGTAAGCCAGCCCTGCTGTCGCCAGGGAAAAGATAATGCACGAGAGGTAGTAGCTGCGGTTAAAACCGTAACGTTTGATGATGGCACCTGCCACCAGCGTACCGGCCAGGTTGCCGCAGAAATAGGATGAGCTTACCAGCCCAATCTGCCAGGTAGGTAACAACGCATGGGTCAGCCATAACGGCACCAGCGTATTCAATACCGCGATCGACACGGTCAACAATAATAGCCCACAGAGCAATAACAGCACTGGGCGAGAGTAGGCAGACATAATGGGTGATGATAAACACAAGAAGGAAAGTGCGCGCATCATGCCACCGAGCTGCGAAAAGTCAATTGGCTAAAAAAAGGCTCCCGCACAAAGTGTTACTTGATGATTGAAATTATTTATTAACTAATTCTTATTGAATGCCTGTGGAGATAACGCCAATTGGATATGCCCATGATAACAAGCAAATTTACATGCCCCACAGCCCCAACAACGCGCTTCGCTTAGCGCTGGATGATTTTCTTGATTAAAAAATATTGCCGAGCTGGGACAGGCCATTATGCAGAGTCGGCACCCGCCGGTGGTTTGCCCAAAACAGTGTTCGCGTATTATCGGACGTAGCCCTGTTTCCCTGTTACGGTCAGGTGCCAATGCGCCAGTGGGGCAAGCGGCAGTACACATCAGGCAGCCATCGCAGAAAGCGGTCTCTGGATCCAGTTCCGCTTTTCCTCCTGCCACCTTGATCATGCCTAATGGACATGCCGCCACGCAGGCACCGCAGCCATCACAACGTGCCAAAAACAGTGCGTCTGGCTGCGCCTGCGGCGGCCTGGCCGCCTGACGCACCGCGAGTGCTGGCTCAGGCCGCCCTGCTCGTAGCACGCTGCGCAGCAGACCACGGCGGCTGATCTGCCGGTGACTCAACCAGGCACGATAGTAACGCTCATTACGGGGCGACATTGTCTGTACCTGCTGCTGGCATCTGTGGCACCTCATGCTGCCAGCCGGCTAAAGTGATCATCGCCAACCTTGCCACGGCTTGATAGAAGGGGTGTTCGGCAGCAGCGGCCAGACGTGTCAGGTAGCGCTCTGACCACGGAAAAAGATGGCGGGTTAAAAAGTCATTCAGCAGGCAAGGCCGCTGTTCCGCCAGCCAGGCCGTCATCAACAGCAGCAGGCCAATGTGATCTTCTGGCTCCCGTGGGTTGTGCAGCATCTGAATCTGGTGCTCCGCTAACCAGTGGCGCAATGCCAATGTCGAATCACCAAACAACACCTCTTCCCTATCCAGATAGACCGAACCCCACGGCGGTGCGGCCAGTGCCTCTGGCCCAATAAACAGCCGCTGATACGCGGCTGTAAGTGACTCCTCAGCCTGCTGGGTAAATTGCCGAGCGACATAGGCCAGCTCCTCCGCAGTGCCATAGGGCCAGGACGCACACCAAGCTGGGTTGGCAAACAGTGGCGCAGTGGCCGAGAAGTCTGGCTGTTCAGGTGAGTGCAGCAGCAGTACACCGAGCAGGCGGCCTGTCATGGCGATGGCCTCCAGGACAACCGCGTGCTCCTCGCTTCCGGCCATCTCAACTCCCATACGCCATTCCTACGGTCATGTGTAGGCCATAAAAGAGGGAACGCCCCAGCAACTCTCCCGCCAGCACTAGCATAAAGCCCGCCATCATCCAGCCTATCGAAGGCGTTTTAGCTTTCAACAGAGGCACTAACCAGCAAGCCAGCCCTGTACTGAGCAGTATTAATCGTATCCCGGTCAGCGTGCCTATATCAGGGATCAGCGCCGCTGCATGCTGGACGGAACTTTGAATTTGCCCAAGGCTCGCCAACTGCCCAAAGCCAAAAACAGAGCTGGCGACCAACGCACAGAGCGCAACGGCCGGCAGCAGGCGCAAAGCCCCACTGATGCTGGCTCCGGCGGCATGAAGCAGCAGGTAGCCCAGCAGCGAACCGCCCAGTAGCGCCGTTAACAAGAAGCTGAGTGCCGTATAGGGCGTGTCCCAGGTAGGAACCGTTTCAATGGTGTAGACCCGGCACATGGCATAGAGAAAAATGGCCCCAATCAGCCCGGTAACAGCCAGCCAGCCCTGCCTGATCGATGGTGAAAGTTTGCCCAGCATGGCGAGCAACCAGTAGAGTCCACCCAGTGCAAAGAAGAGGGAGCCGCTGGCGATCTCCATGCTCAACGGCGACGTGCCAAGCTGGTTCAGTGCGTTTAGCGCGCGCAATGGCATGCCCAGATGCAGGATTGAGGCAGAGAAGGCGATGCCCATCATTAGCCACAGGTAAAGCATCTGCCAATGCAGCGCGCGTACCTGCGCCGCATCTTGCTCGCTGCGCCCCAGTGCCCATGCCATCACCCCAAAACCCCCTATGACGCACTGGCTGAGCACGGTAAAGAACACCAACGGCCATTCACTCCATCCGGTTCCCATTTCACACCTCCCTCGGGTTCGCCAGATAGCCGCTGGTATCACCTGACGGGCGGCTATGGGCATTGGGTTTAATGACAATATTGGGTTGAGTGAAGTGTGCGGCTGGCAACGGGGCAATGGCCGCCAATTCACCGTATTTGGCTCGCAGTTCGTCAATGGGTGCCAGCTCCAGCGCCCGTAACGGACAGGATTCAACACAGATTGGCTTCTTCCCACCGGCGACCCGTTCATAGCAGCCGTCACATTTAGTCATGCACCCTTTGCTGGCATTGTATTGGGGAGCATCATAGGGACAGGCCATATGACAGTAACGGCAGCCGATGCAAACCTCCTCATTGACCACCACAAAGCCATCTTCCCGCTTATGCATTGCGCCGCTAGGGCAGACTTTGGTACAGGCCGGGTCGCTACAGTGGTTACAGGCGATGGAGAGGTAGTAGGCGAATACGTTCTGCCGCCACCCTGCCCCATCCTGCTGCCAGCTACCGCCGGCATACTCATAGACACGGCGAAAACTCACTTCCGGCGTCAGATCCTTATAATCCTTGCAGGCCAGTTCACAGGTTTTACAGCCGGTGCACCGGCTGGCGTCGATATAGAAACCATATTGGGTCATTGTGTCTGCTCCTTACACATGCACTTTCTCAACCTGCACCAGGTTGCTGTGGGAAGGATTGCCTTTTGCCAGCGGTGAAGGACGTTGGGAAGTCAGTACGTTAATGCTACCGCCGTGATCAATTCGCTGTGTGTCGGGGGAGTACCACGCGCCTTCCGCCAGCGCCACCACACCCGGTATAATCCGTGGTGTCACCCGTGCAGTGGTACGCACTTCACCGCGATCGTTCAAGACACGGATCGGATCGCCATTTTTGATCCTACGTGCTTGTGCATCGATCGGATTGATCCAGAGCTCCTGACGACAGGCAGCGCTGAGCACATCCACATTGCCATAGGTGGAATGGGTGCGCGCTTTGTAGTGGAAACCTGTCAATTGCAACGGGAAACGATGATTCAAAGGATCGTTGTAGCTCTCAGCGCCTTCGGCATAGATCGGTAAAGGATCGATGACATCTCTGGTGTCAAGTTGCCAAGTGGACGAAATAGTTGCCAGCTGCGCTGAGTAGATCTCAATTTTCCCTGATGGTGTGGCTAAGGGATTGGCAATAGGGTCTTCGCGGAAAGCACGGTAGGCCACATGGTGGCCCTCAGGATCGCGTTGCTTGAAGATCCCCTGCTGACGAAACTGTTCAAACTCAGGTAATGCAGGTATCGCCTCTCGTGACTGTTGGTAGAGATGGCGTAACCACTCCTCCTGGCTGCGCCCTTCAGTAAATTGCGCTTCCACACCCAGCCGTTTTGCCAGTTCGCTGGTCATTTCATAGAGGGTTTTGCACTCAAAACGCGGTGCAATAACCCGATCGGCAAAGATGACGTAACCCATTTCCCCGCTGGAGGCATCCAAACAGAAGTCCATCTGCTCCGCCGTGGTACAGTCCGGCAACAGGATATCGGCGTATTTCGCGGAGGCGGTCATGTGGTTATCAATCACCACTATCATTTCGCACCAGTTCTCATCCTGTAGGATCTGATGGGTACGGTTAATGTCGGCATGTTGGTTGATCAGGCAGTTGCCTGCATAGTTCCAGATGAATTTGATGGGCACATCCAGTTTCTCTTTGCCCCGCACGCCATCTTTCAGGGCCGTTAGCTCTGGCCCGCGGGCTATCGCTTCTGTCCACAGGAACATTGAGATGCTGGTTTTTACCGGGTTCTCCAGCGTCGGCATCCTGACAAATGGCAGGGCGTAGGATCCTTCACGGGCGCCGGAGTTGCCGCCTGGAATACCGACGTTGCCGGTTAAGATTGCCAGCATCGCGATGGCCCGGGTGGTCAGCTCCCCATTGGCATGGCGCTGTGGCCCCCATCCCTGGCTGATGAAGACGGGTTTGGTCGAGCCAATTTCACGAGCCAGCCGGATAATGACCTCTTCCGGCACGCCGGTAATGCCGGCGGCCCATGTCGGGGTTTTGGCTATCCCATCTCGTCCCTGCCCCAGGATGTAGGCTTTGTAGCTGGCGTTAGCTGGCACACCGGGCGGCAGGGTCTTTTCGTCATAGCCGACGCAGTAGGTGTCAAGGAAGGGCTGATCCACCCATCCTTCCGTGATCATCACATAGGCCAGTGCCGAAGCCAGTGCGGCATCTGTACCCGGCCGCAGCGGAATCCACTGGTCTTCGCGACCCGCGCCGGTGTCGGTATAACGCGGATCGATGATAATCAGCCGTGCCCCCGACTTCTGCCGGGCCTGTGTCATCGCATAGGTTACCCCACCGCCGCTCATCCGCGTCTCCGACGGATTATTGCCAAACAGCACCACCAGTTTACTGTTTTCAATATCAGTCGGGCTGTTGCCATCCGCCCAGCCGCCATAGGTGTAGTTCAGGCCGGCGGCGATCTGGGCGGAGCTATAGTCGCCATAGTGATTAAGGTAGCCGCCACAGCAGTTCATCAGACGCGCGATCAGGGTACTGCCGGGCGGCCAGGAGCGCGTCAGGGTGCCACCGAGGGTGCCGGTACCATAATTGAGGTAGACGGCCTCATTGCCATACTCACGGATGATGCGTTGCAGCGTGCCCGCGAGGGTATCGAATGCCTCTTCCCAACTGATGCGTTTGAAGCGCCCCTCGCCCCGCTTGCCGACGCGTTTCATCGGGTATTTCAGGCGATCGGGATGGTAGATGCGCCGCCGCATGGAGCGCCCGCGCAGGCAGGCGCGCACCTGTCGCAACTCGCTATCGTCACGGCCATTGTCGCTCTCGACGTAGCGGATCTCGCCCGCAGTCACATGCATTCGCAATGGGCAGCGGCTGCCACAGTTCACCGTACAGGCACTCCAGACTACCCGTTCTGTCTGTGGCTCCCCTGCCCCAGCCAGCGTTTTTTCTGCCTGTTGGAAAGGCAAGGCGATGCCCTCTGCTGCTATCGCCAGCGCGCTCGTCGCCAGGCTCCCTTTCAACAGGGCTCGACGACTGATAGCCAGCAGAGGGACTTTTGCAGCATTCATATTTTCTCCTTATCGATACCTATAGACAGGGCCGACGCGCGGCTGAGGTGTGCTGTTTTACGCTTGCGAGGTGGAGTTTTTTTTGTTTTCCATCAACAAAATGGGACGCTAAATTGGGCAGAAATGAAAAGTGGGAGGTAACTCAAAGAATTGCGTGAGACAGACACAAAAAAAGCGCCCGTAGGCGCTTTTTAGGAGGGGTAATCCATTAACCGATATGGGTTTCGCCGCGCATGTAAGGGCGCAGCACTTCAGGGATTTCGATACGGCCATCGGCTTGCTGGTAGTTCTCCAGCACTGCCACCAGCGTACGGCCAACCGCCAGACCGGAGCCGTTCAGGGTGTGCACCAGACGCGGCTTCTTCTCGGTTTTGCTGCGGCAGCGGGCCTGCATACGGCGCGCCTGGAAATCACCCATATTGGAGCAGGAGGAGATTTCACGGTAGGTGTCCTGCGCCGGTAGCCACACTTCCAGATCGTAGGTTTTGGTGGAGCCAAAGCCCATGTCGCCGGTGCAGAGCAGCACTTTACGGTAAGGCAGGTTCAGCAGTTGCAGCACCTTCTCCGCATGGTGGGTCAGCTCTTCCAGTGCCTGCATGGACTCTTCCGGGCGCACGATCTGTACCATCTCGACCTTGTCGAACTGGTGCATACGGATCAGCCCACGGGTATCACGTCCGTAAGAACCCGCCTCAGAGCGGAAGCACGGCGTGTGGGCGGTCAATTTCAGCGGCAGAGACTCTTCATCGAGGATCTCATCACGCGCCAGATTAGTCAGCGGCACCTCAGCGGTCGGGATCAGTGCATAGTTGCTGCTGGTGGACTCCTCTTCCAGCGGTTTGGTATGGAACAGGTCCTCACCAAACTTCGGCAGCTGGCCGGTACCGTAGAGGGTATCGTGGTTCACCAGATAAGGGACGTAGGTCTCCTGGTAGCCATGCTGCTCGGTGTGCAGGTCAATCATGAACTGCGCCAGCGCACGATGCAGACGGGCGATTTGCCCTTTCATCACCACAAAGCGGGAGCCGGTCAGTTTCACAGCGGCCGCAAAATCCAGTCCGCCGGCCATTTCGCCCAGCTCAACGTGGTCACGCACCGGGAAATCGTAGTGGCGCGGTTCGCCCCAACGGCTGACTTCCTGATTTTCGCTGTCATCCTTGCCGTTCGGCACGCTGTCGTCAGGCAGGTTTGGGATGGACAGGGCAATGTCACGGATCTCAGTTTGCAGTGCGTCCAGCTGCGCTTTCGCGTTATCCAGCTTCTCGCCCAGCACATTCACTTCCTGGCGCAGGGGCTCGATATCCTCACCACGGGCCTTTGCCGCGCCGATCGATTTCGATCGCGCATTGCGCTCTGCCTGAAGCGTTTCGGTGTCGACCTGTAAAACTTTACGGTGCTCTTCCAGGGCACGTAATTTTTCCACGTCGAGCGTAAAGCCCCTGCGAGCCAGTTTTTCGGCGACTGCGTCTAGCTCATTACGCAGCAGATTGGGATCGAGCATGCTAATCCTGTGCTTGTAGTTATTGAATGATATGTAACGAAAGATACCGCGAATCAGCGCGGTATCCTGGGAATAATAACGGAATAACCTTACCGCAAGCCATCCATCAGCGGTAGCGTTTTATCAGGCTATTTTGATCCTGTTCAGACAACCATGCCAGCTTTTCACCAATTTTCCCCTCCAGCCCACGGCTGGTGGGGAAATAGTAACGGGCAGCGGCCATCTGGGGTGGGAAATAGTTCTCGCCAGCGGCATAGGCGTTGGCTTCATCATGGGCGTAGCGATACTCCGCGCCCAGCCCCATCTCCTTCATCAATTTGGTCGGGGCATTGCGCAAATGCTCCGGCACATCGAAGTCAGGCTGCTCCTTGGCGTCACGCAGCGCGGCCTTGAAGGCGGTGTAGACCGCATTGCTTTTGGGCGCGCAGGCCAGGTAGACAATCGCCTGAGCGATGGCCCGCTCCCCCTCCGCCGGGCCGACACGGGTGAAGCAGTCCCAGGCCGCGATCGCCACCTGCATTGCCCGTGGATCGGCGTTGCCAACATCTTCGGAGGCGATGGCCAGCAGGCGTCGCGCCACATAGAGCGGGTCACCCCCGGCAGTGATGATGCGCGCATACCAGTAGAGGGCGGCATCCGGTGCGGAGCCGCGCACCGATTTATGCAGCGCCGAGATCAGGTCATAGTAACGATCGCCTTTGTTGTCGAAACGGGCGCTACGCTCACCCGAGACCTCGCGCAGCAGCTCCGGCGTCAGGGTACGTACCCCGCTGGCATCCGCCTCGGCCATGTCGGCCATCATCTCCAGGCTGTTGAGCGCCCGGCGTGCGTCGCCATTGACCAGCTCCGCCAGCATCCGGCGCGTCTCCTGCGGCACCACAATCTTCTGGCCGCCAAGGCCGCGGGCGCTGTCATTCATCGCCTGCTCAATCACCTGCTCAATCTCTTCGACGGTGAGCGCCTTCAGCAGGTAGACACGCGCACGCGAGAGCAGCGCCGAATTCAGTTCAAACGAGGGGTTTTCTGTAGTGGCGCCAATAAAGGTGATGGTGCCATCTTCGATATGCGGCAGGAAGGCATCCTGTTGGCTCTTGTTGAAGCGGTGCACCTCATCCACGAACAGGATGGTGCGGCGGCCGGCATTGCGGTTTTGCCGGGCGCGCTCGATCGCCTCACGGATCTCCTTGATGCCAGAAGTGACCGCCGAGATGCGCTCCACGTCAGCGTTGCCGTAGCGGGCAATCACCTCCGCCAGCGTGGTCTTGCCGGTGCCGGGCGGCCCCCACAGGATCATTGAGTGCAGTTGGCCCGCCTCAATCGCCCGCGGCAGGGGTTTGCCCGGTGCCAGCAGGTGCTGCTGGCCGATGTACTCCCCCAGCGTGCTTGGCCGCATCCGGGCGGCCAGGGGCTGGAACTCATTCTGTGAAAAATCGAGTGATAGGTTACTCACGCGCACCTCACTGGCGCTGGTCGTCCAGCGTCACCCCCTTCGGTGGGGTAAATTTGAATTTGTCTGCGGCTACCGGCCCATTTTGCTGGCTTTTCAGGTGATAGGCGCTGCGCTGCCCATCCTGTTCCACCGCCGTAAAACTTTTGATGGTACCGTCGCGGGTCACAGTGATGGCGAACTGCTTCAGGTTGCCATTGGCGGATTTCGGCGTCAGCTCAAAATCATCGCCCTTCTGGGAAACCTGATACTGCGCCCAGTCGCTGCTGTTGTTGCGGGTAATCAGCATAAACGGCGTGTTGCCGGTGGCGCTCTTCAGCCAGGTTGCCGTAACCTGCTCCACAAAGGGATTATAGAACCATAGGGTTTCACCGTCGGAGACCAGTACGCTTTCGTCTGGCGAGGTCATGTGCCAGTTGAACAGATTGGGACGTTTTACCCACAGCTCGCCCTCGCCCTGCTGCACTTCGGAGCCATCATCGGCCGTGACCTGCTGCGTAAAGCTAGCATGGAAGCTGTTTACCTTGCCCAGGCGGCTTTTCAAATCGCTGCTGGCGTCTGCCCACCCTGATGAGCTAAAGGATGCCAACAGGCAGCCTGCTACTAACCATTTTTTCATACTTATCATAACCTCATATCTTCCATCATTACCCATCCGGCTAACGTTAAGGTTAGCTAAGTGAAGAAACTTTAACGGATTATTTTGCACGGCAGGTAGGCTATTTATCTCAAAACGCTGGCTTTTACGCATCTTTGCATAAGGGCCGCAAAAGCGGCCCTTAACGTTGGAGGTTATTCGTGCGGCGGAGGGGCCAGCACGTCGCGGTTGCCGTTGTGGCCCGGCTCGCTGACAATACCCTGCATCTCCATCTGCTCGATAATGCGCGCCGCCCGGTTGTAGCCGATGCGGAACTGGCGTTGCACGCCGGAGATAGAGGCGCGGCGCTTGTCGATGACAAAGGCGACCGCCTGATCGAACAGCGGATCCAGCTCCTCGTCCCCATCCAGGCCGCCGCCGCCCTCACCCTCTTCCGCACCACTGGTGATGCTGTCGATATACTGCGGGCGGCCACGCGCTTTCCAATCCTGCACTACGGCATGCACTTCCTGATCACGCACGAAGGCACCATGCACACGTACCGGTATTGAGGAGTTTGGCGCCATATAGAGCATGTCACCCATGCCGAGCAGAGACTCCGCGCCACCCTGATCCAGAATGGTACGGGAGTCGATTTTGCTCGACACGGTGAAGGCGATACGGGTCGGGATGTTGGCCTTGATCAGGCCGGTAATCACATCCACCGACGGCCGCTGCGTCGCCAGCACCAGGTGGATGCCGGCGGCACGGGCTTTCTGCGCCAGGCGCGCAATCAGCTCTTCCACTTTCTTGCCGACCGTCATGATCAGGTCAGCAAACTCATCGACCATCACCACGATATAAGGCTCGCGCTCCAATACCGGTGGCGTGATGTCCATGCTGTCAGTCGGTTTCCAGAACGGGTCTGGGATGGGCCGGCCCATTGCTTCGGCCTGATCCACCCGTTCGTTGTAACCGGCGAGGTTACGCACGCCTAACGCGGACATTAGCTTGTAGCGACGCTCCATTTCGCCCACGCACCAGTTCAGCGCGTTGGCAGCCTTCTTCATATCGGTAACGACTTCGGTCAGCAGGTGCGGGATGCCCTCATACACGGACAGTTCCAGCATCTTCGGATCGATCATGATGAAGCGGACATCTTCCGGTTTCGCCTTGTAGAGCATACTGAGGATCATGGCGTTAACGCCCACCGATTTACCGGAGCCGGTAGTACCGGCCACCAACAGGTGAGGCATTTTCGCTAGGTCAGCCACCACTGGCTCACCCGAAATATCTTTCCCCAGCACCACCGACAGCGGCGACGGGTTATCCCGGAAGGCCGGGCAGTCCAGCACTTCACGCAAGTAAACGGTCTGACGCTTGGTGTTAGGCAGTTCCAGGCCCACGTAAGGCTTGCCAGGGATCACTTCCACCACACGCACTGCGGAGGTAGAGAGCGAGCGCGCCAAATCGCGTGAAAGGTTTGAAATACGTGCGGCTTTAACACCCGGTGCCAAATCCAGCTCAAAGCGGGTAATGACCGGCCCCGGCAGGATGTCCACCACATCAGCCTTGACGCGGTAGTCCGCCAGCGAGGCTTCCACCAGTCGGGCCTTCTGCTCAAGGGCAAACATATCCACCGGTGCCACCTCTTTTGGGGCGGCGGTCAGCAGATCCAGCGTCGGCAGCGGCGTGGTCGGCTTCTCCAGCGGCTGGTCGTTGCGCACCAAAAACGGGTGGAACAGGCTGTCCATTGCCGATTGTTTCGGCGCCTCTTCCGCAGGCGGCGTGTAGGTCTCCTCAACCTGCGGCGCGATCACCGGCCGGCTGGCGGCAGGCCGCTCCTCTGTGTAGGAGGTGCCTGTCGCTTCGCTGCGATACGAAGAACTCACTGGCGCAACCGGACGTGATTCAACGGTTTCGCTACGGTATGGCGAACTGGCCGGCGTAACCGGGCGTGATTCAGCGGTTTCACTACGGTACGGCGAACTGGCCGGCGTAACCGGGCGTGATTCAGCGGTTTCGCTACGGTACGGCGAACTCGCTGGCGTAACCGGGCGTGGTTCAGCCGTTTCGCTACGGAACGAAGAACTGGTCGGCGTAACCGGGCGTGGTTCAGCAGTTTCGCTGCGATACGGAGAACTCGCTGGTGCAACCGGACGCGCTTCAGCGGTTTCGCTACGGTACGGAGAACTCGCTGGCGCAACCGGACGCGCTTCAGCGGTTTCGCTGCGATACGGAGAACTCGCTGGCGCAACCGGACGCGCTTCAGCGGTTTCGCTGCGATACGAAGAACTGGTCGGCGTAACCGGACGTGGTTCAGCGGTTTCGCTTTGTACCGGCGCATTAGGGCGCGTGAAGGACGTGGTTTCCGCGCGGTAAGAGGCCGTCTGCTGCGCGGCCGAAGCCGGGGCAAAGGCGGGCGCAGGTGTGGAAGATTCAGTCGGCAGCGTAAACAGCGGTTCAGACGGGGTCTCATCCGTTACTGGAGAGAAGGTAAAAGCACTGCCCGCCTGGCTGACAGCCGCCGTAGTGGCCGCTACCGTCGCCACGGCGGCTGGCGTGACGGAGGAGAGCGGCGAGGCTGCCTTCGGCGAAGCACCGTAGCGCGCCTCTTCGCGGGCCGCAAAGGCCTGGCGAAGCGCGTCCTCATCCTCGTGCAGGGCGTCAGTCACTGGCACGGAAGGTGGCGTCTCACGCTCTTCACTGCCATAGCGCTGCTGTTGCTGAGCGGCAAAAGCGCGTGCCAGTTCAGCCTGCTGCGCCTCTTCATCCGGCTCGGCGTGCACGGCCTCAGGCGCAGACGGTGTGCCATAGCGTTGCTGTTGCTGCTCGGCGAAGGCCCGTCCTAGTGCTTCCTGTTCGCCAGCTTCCTCTTCTTCCGGCGAGGAGGAGACAGCAGCCTCACGTGCGGCCTGCTCCGCCTGACGTTGCGAAGGCAATTTAATGCCATAGGAGGCCAGCTCCCGACGGGTCGGGATACGTACCGGGTTCGGGCGGGGCAGCTCTGGGCCAATGCCCTGCTTCACCTGTGGATTGGTGTCGCTGACCGCACTGAAGGCTGGCATAAAGGGTACGTCGCCATCACTGCCCGTGGCATCGCTGGCGGGAAGCTCATCGCTGTCGCGCTGTGCGGCGCTGAAATCGAATGGCGAACGGGCGCTCTCTGTCTCATGCCAATTCCCTAGCCGTGGCCCCTCATCCTCTTCTGCCGCTGGCAGCGTAGGTTGGGTTGGCGCAGGCGTAGTCTGTGGTGCGGCAGTCTGCACCTCGACGTGGTGCAGGGCCGGTGCAGGTGCCGCCTCTACGCTGGCAGCCGCCGTCACACGCTCTGCCGCTACGGCCGTGGCCTCTGCTGGCACAGCCGGGGCCGCGGAGGGTTGGGCCACAGGCTGCGCGGCAGCTGGCGCAGAGGGTGCGGCTGAAGACGCAGGTTGTGCGGCAGAAGGCGCAGAGAAAAGTACGTCGTCGTCAGCCGTCAGGTGCGGCAGTGGCGCCTCTTCACGGGCGTGGCTGGCCGGTGTGGACGCGTCATCGAACGCCTCATCCTCGTCATCATACTCATAACGATCGTCACGGCGGGAGCGATTGGTCATAAAGGTACCGGCACCCAGTACCACCGCGCCGATGCGCTCGGCGATGGTCAGCCAGGACCAGCCGGTGAACAGGGTAAACCCTACCGCCCATACCGCCAGCAGCGCCAGCGTGGCGCCCATGGCATTGACCCACGGCGTCAACGCGTTGCTTATCAGGCTGCCAATTACCCCGCCCGAGGCGAAGTAATAGAGATCGTCAACGTTCAGCGCCGCCAGGCCACATGAGGTAAGCACCAGCGCCAGGAGGCCGATCAGCCGCAGGGAGAGCGTAAAGAAATCGATGTAGTCACGGCTGCCACGCTGCCGGTAGACCACCACACAGCTGACAACCATCAGCGGTGGAATGGCGTAGGCAAACACGCCGAAGGTGAAGAACAGGGTGTCGGCCAACCACGCCCCTACCCCGCCCCCCAGATTATGGATGGGCTCATGCCACGCTGTCTGTGACCAACTTGGGTCAGAAGGGTTGAAACTGAGCAGCGCTGCCATGAGATAAATCCCGAAAAGCGCAATCACCACCAGCAAGGCTTCAAGGAGCCGCCGGCTGCTGCTGAGCTTTTTCAGGCCAATGTCTTTATCTTCTGTGTATTCCTGGCTCAAGAAAGGCTCTCCAGGTTCCTGTGAACGGAAATAACAACCGCGCCGGGAACCCTTCCCGGCGCGTGGGCTGTATGGATAAACAGCAGTGTAGCGAATCTCTTCAGGTTTTGCACCTGCAGCGTTTACCGGGTCTTGATGACCAGACGGTTACTCTGTTTGACTTCTTCCATCACCACATAGGTACGGGTGTCATTCACGCCCGGCAGGCGCAACAGCGTTTCACCCAGCAGCTTGCGGTACGCGGACATATCCGGCACACGGGTCTTCAACAGGTAGTCGAAGTCACCGGAGACCAGATGACACTCCTGGATATCTTCCAACTTCTGTACGGCGGCGTTGAACTGCTCAAAAACATCCGGTGCGCCACGGTTCAGCGTGATCTCCACGAAGACCAGCAGCGAGGCATCCAGATAGTGAGGATTGAGCAGTGCGGTATAGCCATGAATGAAATTCTGCCGTTCCAGGCGACGGACACGCTCCAAGCATGGCGTAGGGGATAAGCCTACCCGTTTGGAAAGTTCGACGTTGGAGATGCGGCCATCCTTCTGCAATTCATTCAGGATGTTGCGATCTATCCGGTCGAGGTCCTTTCCCGGTCGTTTTTTGTTGTCTGCCATTATTATTGTCTCTCTTCTGTTCTTCCCTGTCTTTACACACCCTGCCAACTTCAATGTGTTAAGGGTTGTCCCAAGCGAATACCCAATTGCCCTTGCCCATCGTCAGCCTGGCCCCTGCCTGTCAACTGGTACCTTGCCACGATGAAATCTGGCTGAGAGAAGAATTAATCACTGAATGTCCTGCCAGTTGCGACTGGCGGGGCCATTTGCGCGGGTTTAATTTCTTCTTACACAGATGTTTTCGCAAATGCGTAGCCGATTGTCAAAGTAAAAGAACCAAAATCAGAAGAACGTGCCAGATTAAAAAATAATCACTCCCATTTTTGCAGTGAATTCCCCTACTACCTGACGAGAGGGCCATCACGGCCCAGAGCCGATGGGGCTTGAAATGGCAGCACTTCCTACTGGCACATGGCACACCCAGCCAAATTTGGTGGGTAGCACACTTTGGCGAAAATTTCCTGTATCAACCCATCAAAAATAGGCAAAAACTATCAAACAAATTGATAACAACAGCGGCTGAGGCTTTTGTTAACGCGATTATTTCCCTACAATCGTTTTCATTGCATGTCGTCCCACGCGGAGATAAGAATTCATGAGTACGGTTAAACACAGTAAATTGTTGATTTTAGGCTCAGGCCCGGCAGGTTATACCGCTGCGGTCTATGCAGCGCGCGCCAACCTGCATCCGGTTTTGGTTACCGGCATGGAGAAAGGTGGCCAGTTGACCACCACCACTGACGTTGAGAACTGGCCGGGCGATCCGGAAGGACTGACGGGGCCGCTGCTGATGGAGCGTATGCATGAACATGCCGCTAAATTCAACACTGAAATCCTGTTTGACCACATCCACAGCGTGGATCTGCAGAACCGCCCGTTCCGCCTGACGGGTGACAACGGCGAGTACACCTGTGACGCCCTGATTATCGCCACCGGCGCATCTGCCCGCTATCTGGGCCTGCCGTCGGAAGAGTCATTCAAGGGCCGCGGCGTCTCCGCCTGCGCCACCTGTGACGGCTTCTTCTACCGCAACCAGGAAGTCGCCGTGGTCGGCGGCGGCAACACCGCCGTGGAAGAGGCGCTCTACCTTTCCAACATTGCCGCGAAAGTGCATCTGATTCACCGCCGCGACACCTTCCGCGCCGAGAAGATCCTGATCGACCGGCTGCACGACAAAGTGGCCAGCGGTAACATCGTGCTGCACACCAACAAAACTCTGGATGAAGTGCTGGGCGACCAGATGGGCGTTACCGCCGTCAACCTGCGCAACGCACTGACTGACCAGCTGGAGAAAGTTGATGTGGCGGGTGTCTTCATTGCCATCGGCCACAGCCCGAACACCGCCATCTTCAACGGCCAGCTGGAGCTGGAGAATGGTTACATCAAGGTGCAGTCCGGTATCCACGGCAACGCTACCCAGACCAGCATCCCTGGCGTGTTTGCCGCCGGCGACGTGATGGACCACAACTACCGTCAGGCGATCACCTCCGCCGGCACCGGCTGCATGGCCGCGCTGGATGCGGAGCGCTACCTGGACGGCCTAGCCGCGGCCTGCAACAACGAGTAACCCGCGCCCCGCTCCTCACGCAAAAAAAGGCGGCCTTCGGGCCGCCTTATTATTTTCAGCCGCCCCACGGACGCGGTAACATGTGCGCGATCGAAATAGACCTCCAAACGATCAGGGATTTGGCCTCGTGCCATAACTTCCATGCGCCAGGGCGCATGTGACCGCCATGCACGTCCTGCATGTTGTGCGATGACAGATGGCTGATGACAAAAACTCGACAACAACAACTGCTTCGATGGCTGCGGCAGCAGCGCGCGCCCGCGCGTCGCTGGCTGCAACTCTCCATGCTGCTGGGCCTGTTCAGCGCGCTGCTGATTCTGATGCAGGCTGGCCTGATGGCGGCCCTGCTGCATGGGCTGATCATGGAAGCGACACCGCATAACCGCCTGCTTCCGCTGTTTCTGCTGCTAGCCCTCTCCTTTTTACTACGCGCGCTGCTGGCGTTAGGACGTGAGCAAGTGGGCTTCCGCTGCGGCCTGAGCGTGCGCCGACAGATCCGCCAGGCGGTGCTCGACCGGTTGGCGCAACTCGGCCCGGCCTGGATCAATGGCCGCCCGGCCGGCAGCTGGGCGACGCTGGTGCTTGAGCAGATTGATGATATGCAAGATTACTATGCGCGCTATCTGCCGCAGATGTTTTTGGCCGGTGTCATCCCGCTGCTGATTCTGCTATGCCTCTTCCCCATCAACTGGGCGGCCGGGCTGATTCTGCTGCTCACCGCACCGCTGATCCCGCTGTTTATGGCGCTGGTCGGCATGGGGGCGGCAGATGCCAACCGCCGTAACTTCGCCGCGCTGGCGCGGTTGAGCGGCAATTTTCTGGACAGCCTGCGCGGCCTGGAGACGCTGCGCCTGTTCCACCGCGCCGCCGCCGAAACCGACGCCATCCGCCACGCCTCCGAGGATTTCCGCGCCCGAACAATGGAAGTACTGCGGCTGGCATTCCTCTCCTCCGCCGTGCTGGAGTTTTTCGCCTCCCTCTCCATCGCACTGGTCGCGGTCTACTTCGGTTTCTCCTATCTGGGCGAGCTGCACTTCGGCAGCTATGGCGGTGGCGTGACGCTGTTCGCGGGTTTTCTGGCGCTGATCCTCGCGCCAGAGTTCTTCCAGCCGCTGCGCGATCTCGGCACTTTCTACCATGCCAAAGCGCAGGCAGTGGGTGCTGCCGAGTCACTGTTCACACTCCTTGAGGAGGCGCCCACGCCACCACAACATGGGCAGGGGCAGGTCTCCTTTGAAACGGATGCGCCGATTGCACTGAAAGCGGAGGGGCTGGAGATCCTTTCGCCGGAGGGCACGGTGCTGGCAGGGCCATTGAGCTTCCAGATCGCGGCCGGCCAGCGGGTGGCGATTGTCGGGCTAAGCGGCGCGGGCAAGAGTTCGCTGCTCAACGCCCTGCTCGGTTTCCTGCCCTACCGTGGTGAGTTGGATGCCAATGGGCAGCCACTGCATACGCTGGAGGTAGCCAGCTGGCGGCGGCACCTCGCGTGGATGGGGCAGAACCCGCATTTGCCAGCGGCGACGCTGCGGCAGAACATCACGTTGGGCCGCCCACAGGCCAGCGAGGCGGAGGTGGCACACGCGGTTTCACAGGCGTATGTCGATGAGTTCTTGCCGCTGCTGCCAGCCGGACTGGAGACACCGGTGGGTGACCATGCCGCCGGCCTCTCCATCGGCCAGGCGCAACGTGTCGCGGTGGCGCGGGCGCTGCTGGCGCCGAGCCAGTTGCTGCTGCTGGATGAGCCAGCGGCCAGCCTCGACGCCCATAGTGAACAGCGGGTGATGGCCGCGCTGACCATGGCGGCGGCGCGCCAGACCACGCTGCTGGTGACGCACCAGCTGGAAGATGCCCGGCACTGCGATGAGATCTGGGTGATGGAACGGGGCGCGATTGTCGAACGCGGCCCCTATCAGCAACTGCAACAGCAAGGCGGCCCCTTCGCACGCCTGCTGGCCCAACGCGACGGGGAACTCTGATGCGTGTGCTTCTGCCCTATCTGGCCCTCTACCGCCGCCACAGTGGTCGGATGTTGCTCGGCCTGCTGCTGGCAATCATTACCCTGCTGGCGAGCATCGGCCTGCTGGCGCTCTCCGGCTGGTTCCTGGCCGCCTCGGCGCTGGCCGGGCTGGCGGGCCTCTACAGCTTCAACTATATGCTGCCCGCCGCCGGGGTGCGTGGGGCGGCGATTTTCCGCACTGCCGGGCGCTATGCCGAGCGGCTGGTGAGCCATGATGCCACCTTCCGGGTGCTTGCCCACCTGCGGGTGGACACCTTCGCCCGCTTGCTGCCACTGTCGCCGGCGGGGCTGGCGCGTTTCCGTCAGGCGGATCTGCTCAACCGGCTGGTGGCGGATGTCGATACGCTCGATCACCTTTATTTGCGGGTGCTTTCGCCGCTGGCGGCGGCGCTGGCGGTGATTGTGGTGGTGTGCGCGGCCCTCGGCTGGCTGGATATCACACTGGCGCTGACGCTGGCGGTCATCCTGCTGGCGCTGCTGCTGTTGCTGCCGCTGCTGTTTTACCGCGCTGGCCAACCCATTGGCCGGGCGCTGACCGGGCTACGCGCTGACTATCGCATCCAGCTCACCGCCTGGTTACAGGGGCAAGCGGAGCTGGCCCTCTACGGCGCGGCCGGTCGTTTTCGCGCAACGCTGACCGAAACGGAGCAGCAGTGGCAGCGGCAACAGCAGCGGCAGGCGATGCTCACTGGACTGGCACAGGCGCTGCTGCTGGCGGCTACCGGGTTGACCGTGACCCTGATGTTCTGGCTGGCCGCCGGGCAGCTGGGAGAGAGCAGCGCACAGGTGGCGCTGGTACTGTTCACTACTCTGGCGGCGTTTGAGGCGCTAGGGCCAGTCGCCACCGCTTTCCAGCATCTGGGGCATGTCATCGCCTCCGCTGAGCGGCTCCATGCCGTTACCCACCAGCCGCCAGAGGTACGTTTTCCGGCCGCTGGCGTGACACCCGCGGGTGCACCAACGCTGGCAATGGCGGACGTGCGCTTCAGTTACCCCGGTCAGCCGCAGCCGGTGCTTGAGGGGCTAAATTTGACGGTCGCGGCAGGCGAGCATATCGCCCTGCTGGGGCGTACCGGCTGCGGCAAGTCAACGTTGCTACAACTGCTGACCCGCGCCTGGGATGCGCCCGCGGGCCAGATCCGGCTCGGCGGTCACGCGCTGGCGGAGTACGATGAAGCCACGCTGCGGCGGCAGGTCACCCTGATCCCACAGCGGGTGCACATCTTCAACACCACGCTGCGCGACAACCTGCGGCTGGCGGCACCCACCGCCGATGACGCCCAATTGGCCGAGGTGCTGCGCCAGGTGGGGCTGTGGGCGCTGCTGGAGGGAAGCGGCCTGAACGGTTGGCTGGGCGAAGGCGGCCGCCCGCTCTCCGGCGGCGAGCAGCGGCGCATCGGCATCGCCCGCGCCCTGCTGCACAATGCGCCGTTGGTGCTGCTGGATGAACCGACCGAAGGACTGGACGCAGAAACCGAGCGGCAGATCCTTGCCCTACTGCGCCGCCACTGCGCTGGCAAAACGCTGGTGATGGTCACGCACCGCCTGCACGGGCTTCAGGAGATGGATCGCATCTGCGTCATGGAAAATGGCAGCATCATTGAACAGGGCCACCATGCCGAACTGCTGGCAGCCGGTGGCCGGTATGCCCACTTTATGCGGCGTCTGGGTTAAGTAAGGATCACTATGCGCGTTGTGCAACTCACCCCCCACTCCCTGCTCTTCCCGCCGCCTGAAGGGGCATTGCGGGAGCCTAACGGACTGCTGGCGGTGGGTGGCGATCTCTCCCCTGCCCGGCTGAAGCTCGCTTACCAGAGCGGCATCTTCCCGTGGTACAACCCCGGCGAGATGATTTTGTGGTGGTCGCCCGACCCGCGCGCGGTTCTGTTCCCCGATGCGCTGCACATCAGCCGCAGTATGCGCCGCTTCCTGCGCCACTGCCCGTTCCAGTTCACCCTTAACCACGCCTTCCCCCAGGTGATTGCCGCCTGTGCCGAGGCACGCAGCGACGGCACCTGGATTGGCCCGGCGGTGGCGGAAGCCTATCAGCAGCTGCACCGGGAGGGCATCGCGCACTCAATTGAGGTGTGGCAGGAGGGTGAGCTGGTGGGCGGGATGTATGGCGTGGCGCAGGGGGCGCTGTTTTGCGGCGAGTCGATGTTCAGTCGCCGCACCAACGCCTCCAAAGCGGCGCTGGTGATGTTCTGCCACCACTTCGTGCAGCAGGGCGGCCAACTGCTCGACTGCCAGGTGCTGAATGACCACACCGCCTCATTGGGGGCAACGGAGATCCCGCGCCACCACTTTCTTTCTGCCTTGCGGCAACTGCAACGGCAAGCGCTGCCGGCTGGCTGTTGGCAGCCACAGGCGCTGCAACTGCCGGCAAGTGTGTGAAATTAATTCCATGTCCCCGGCAGAAGTATGGTATCATTTCTATACACCATACCCCTGATTTATGTATGTTTTTGGCTGCCTCTCCCACCAGGCCCGGTTTAACAACCATTTAGGGCGGAGCGAATGCCTCCTTTACATAATGTGGGATTTTCGGCATTATCTTGCCGGTTAAAAACTAAGGTAGTAAAACCTAGAGGACTCGATGGCCAAAGAAGACAATATTGAAATGCAGGGCACCGTGCTTGATACGCTGCCGAACACCATGTTCCGCGTTGAATTGGAAAACGGACACGTGGTTACCGCGCACATCTCCGGTAAAATGCGTAAAAACTACATCCGTATCCTGACGGGCGACAAAGTCACTGTTGAGCTGACCCCGTACGACCTGAGCAAAGGCCGCATTGTCTTCCGTAGCCGTTAATCGGCGCACGTCTCGCTGATTCCCGGCGAAATACTCAGGACCTAAGTCCCAACCGCCCTGCCGGCAACGGTCAGGGCGTTTTGTTATGTGCGCCGCCAGCCGGTTTTGGGCGAAAAAAAAGAGCGATATCACTATCGCTCTTTCGGCTTTTTCAGACCGGGATCAGTGGACGACCCCCTCCTCTTTGCGTTTCTGCGCGCTGAGGAATTCGTAGGTCAGCCGGTCTTCGGCCTTGTTCAACTCGACCTTCACCGAGCCGCCATCGACCAGACTGCCGAACAGCAACTCGTTTGCCAGCGGTTTCTTCAGGTTCTCCTGCATGACGCGCGCCATCGGGCGGGCACCCATCGCTTTGTCGTAGCCTTTCACTGCCAGCCAGTCGCGGGCCTCGTCGCTGACCTCCAGCGAGACGCCTTTCGCATCCAACTGGGCCTGCAACTCGACGATGAACTTGTCGACCACTTGCTGGATAACTTCGCTCGACAGGTGGTTGAACCAGATAATGTTATCCAGACGGTTACGGAACTCTGGGGTAAACACTTTCTTGATCTCTTCCATCGCGTCGGTGCTGTTGTCCTGCTGAATCAGGCCAATCGACTTACGTTCAGTCTCACGTACCCCGGCGTTGGTGGTCATCACCAGAATCACGTTGCGGAAGTCCGCCTTGCGGCCGTTGTTATCGGTCAGCGTGCCGTTGTCCATCACCTGCAACAGCAGGTTGAAGACATCCGGGTGCGCTTTCTCGATCTCATCCAGCAGTACCACCGCGTGCGGATGCTTGATCACCGCATCGGTCAGCAAGCCGCCCTGATCAAAGCCGACGTAGCCCGGAGGCGCACCAATCAGGCGGCTGACGGTATGGCGTTCCATATACTCGGACATATCAAAGCGCAGCAATTCGATATCCAGCGCCTTGGCGAGCTGTACCGTCACCTCGGTTTTCCCGACCCCGGTTGGCCCGGCAAACAGGAAGGAGCCAACCGGCTTGCGGTCGTGGCCCAGCCCAGCGCGGCTCATCTTGATCGCCTCGGTCAGGGCGCTGATGGCCGGATCCTGGCCAAACACCAGCATCTTCAGGCGGTCGCCGAGATTTTTCAGCACGTCGCGGTCGCTGGCGGAGACGGTCTTCTCCGGGATACGCGCGATGCGCGCCACCACGGATTCAATGTCACCAACGTTGACGGTTTTCTTGCGCTTGCTGACCGGCATCAGGCGGCTACGGGCGCCGGCTTCGTCAATCACGTCAATCGCCTTGTCCGGCAGGTGGCGGTCATTGATATATTTCACCGCCAGCTCCACCGCAGCACGCACCGCTTTCGCGGTATAACGCACGTCGTGGTGGGCCTCATACTTCGGCTTCAGGCCGTTGATGATCTGTACCGTCTCTTCCACGGTCGGTTCAGTGATGTCAATCTTCTGGAAACGGCGTGCCAGCGCACGGTCTTTCTCAAAGATGTTGCTGAACTCCTGATAGGTGGTGGAGCCAATCACCCGGATCTTGCCGCTCGACAGCAGGGGCTTGATCAGGTTGGCGGCATCCACCTGCCCGCCGGAGGCCGCGCCCGCGCCGATGATGGTGTGGATCTCATCGATGAACAGGATGCTGTTCTGATCCTGCTCGAGCTGTTTCAACAGCGCCTTGAAGCGCTTCTCAAAGTCGCCGCGGTATTTAGTGCCGGCCAGCAATGAGCCGATATCGAGGGAGTAGAGGGTGCAGTCAGCCATCACTTCCGGCACGTCACCCTGCACGATGCGCCAGGCCAGCCCTTCCGCGATGGCGGTTTTGCCGACGCCAGACTCACCCACCAGCAGTGGGTTGTTTTTACGGCGGCGGCACAGCACCTGGATGGCGCGCTCCAGCTCTTTGTCGCGGCCAATCAGCGGATCGATACCGCCGACGCGCGCCAGCTGATTCAAATTGGTGGTGAAGTTTTCCATACGGTCTTCCCCTGCCGACTGCTCTTCGTTGACCGGGTTTTCCGCATTGGGAGCCTGGCCCGGTTCGTCTTTACGCGTGCCGTGGGAAATGAAGTTCACCACGTCAAGGCGGCTTACGTCATGCTTGCGCAGCAGATAAGCAGCCTGCGACTCCTGTTCGCTGAAGATTGCGACCAGGACATTGGCGCCGGAGACTTCGTTGCGCCCGGAGGATTGAACGTGGAACACGGCCCGCTGCAACACGCGCTGGAAGCTAAGCGTCGGCTGGGTGTCGCGCTCCTCTTCACTGGCCGACAGGGTCGGTGTGGTCTGTTCGATAAAGGCTTCCAGCTCCTGACGCAACGCCACCAGATCGACGGTGCAAGCCTCAAGGGCCTCGCGCGCCGCAGGGTTGCTCAGTAGCGCAAGCAACAGGTGCTCCACGGTCATAAACTCATGTCGGTGCTCGCGCGCTCTGGCGAAAGCCATGTTGAGACTGAGTTCCAGTTCTTGATTGAGCATAAGCACCTCCCCAATAGATTGCCCTTTCAGGCTTTTTCCAGCGTACAAAGCAACGGATGCTCGTTCTCCCTCGCGTAGCGATTCACATGCGCGACCTTGGTCTCTGCCACTTCGGCGGTAAAGACGCCGCAGATGGCCTTTCCTTTATAGTGCACAGTGAGCATCAGTTGCGTTGCACGTTCAATATCATAAGAAAAGAACTTTTGAAGAACGTCAATCACAAATTCCATCGGCGTATAATCGTCGTTGTTAAGTATAACTTTATACATGGACGGCGGTTTTACCGCATCCAAATGCTGATCCTGGATTAAGTGCTCAAAATTTAGCCAATCCTGATTATTGCCCATTGCTTGCTCGTCATCAATTGTCTGTGTTGGATGCCCGCGCCGGGGCGGGGGATGTCTGTACAGCGTACACGCTTCACTCCTTAGTTTACCATCTTCCCGCGCTGATGCGCGGCGGCGCGGCCCCTTCGCTGAGAGTATAAAATTTGTCCGCAGAAAGCCAATAGCGTTATCTGCTTCAAAGTTTAAACAACTGGTCGGGCCGAGAAAATGGCGATCCCTTGACGTGAAAATCAATTCCACTAGAGTGTAAAATCGTGAACTGATGGAGTTTTAATCAATCAGCCTTCACGCAATAAAAAAACTTACCTCTCACCTACAAAAGAGACGCGAGGGATGTAGAAGCATGGAGACGGGTACTGTTAAGTGGTTCAATAATGCCAAGGGCTTCGGTTTCATCTGCCCGCAGAATGGCGGCGAAGATATCTTTGCCCACTATTCCACCATCCAGATGGATGGCTACCGGACACTGAAAGCAGGACAGCAGGTCAGCTTCGATGTCCATCAGGGGCCGAAAGGAAACCATGCGAGCCTCATTATTCCTCAGACCAACGACGCGCTTGCCTGACTGCCTGGATTGTGGCGACGTCCCTCAAAATGCCAGTCAATTGACTGGCATTTTTACAGATGGGGGCGTCGCAGGCGCTTTCAAGGTTAAATTTTCATCTTTTTTCACCCTCGCGCTGCCACGCAACATAAACCAGACCTCAACTCCCCGTTAACTTTTTCCCTTCGCCCGCCGGTATTGAGGCGCGGTTTAGTCAGTGCCTGCTGAAATGCGCCCAACGCACTTTTTTTGGACCATTGCCATGACACACCTCTACCTGCCGCTTACCCACCTGCGCCGACAAACGCCCTGGCGGCTGGCGACCGGGCTGGTGAGCGGCCGCATCATGCCGGGTTTCCTCTGGCAGTTCACCGGCTACCGCTTCAAGTTCCTGCTGCGCAGCGCGCTGCACCTGCGCACCACCCGCACCCTGCTCAATGCCTTGGTGCAGCACCCGCTACTGCCGGAGATGATGCGCGCCCAGCCCAACCTGCCCTGCAAGCTGCATCGCCCCTATCTGGCGGTCAACCTCGGCACCCAGCAGGCGTTGCAGGCGCTGTGCGATCACTATCAGCTGATCAACCATGCGATGCCGGAGGCGATGCGCCTCGGCTACCTCGACCACCAGCCCTACCCGCTGGCCGAGGTGGAGGGCAAGGAGGGCGAGCGCTACACCCTGGCGCTCAGCGCTATCGGCAAGCTGGACAAAGAGGGCGAGGCGACGCTGCTCTTCAGCCAGCAGGATGGCACCGTTCTGGCAGAGATCACCTTCACGCTGATGCACTATCAGGGGCAGCCAACGCTGTTCATTGGCGGCTTGCAGGGCGCGCATCGCAAGCTGGGGCATGACGCCATCCAGCTGGCGACCAAGGCCTGTCAGGGGCTGTTCCCGAAACGGCTGGCGGTGCAGGCGCTCTGCCGGCTGGCGAGCCAGCTGGGCATGACGCAGATCTTGGCGGTCGGCAACCAGACCCACATCTACCAGAGCTGGCGCTACAACAAGAAGAAGCAGGGACAGCTACACGCCGACTATGACAGCTTCTGGCGTTCGCTGGGGGCGGAGCAGCAGGCCGAGGGCTACTTCAGCCTGCCGCTGACACCCGCGCGCAAAAGCATGGAGGAGATCGCCAGCAAGAAGCGCGCCGAGTATCGCCGCCGCTACGCGCTGCTGGATGGCATTGACGCGGGCGTTGACCACCACTTCCCGGCGCGTTAGTCGGCGTGGCCGCGCGCCAGCCACACCACGCGGGAGAACATCTGCCGCAGCAGCGGCGGCATCGCCTCTGGCCCGCGCTGTCCGGCGGCCAGCGCCACCTCAATTGCCAAATCGGGCTTGGAGCTGCGCTGGATTGCCCGGTGGATGATGCGGCGCGCGGACATCGGCACCGTGGCCGGCAGGTTCGCCACCCGGTGGTAGACGTCGCTGAACCCGGCGCGGTAGAGGAAGTGCTCCATGTCCGGGGCAGGCAGCGCGGTCAGGCGATCGCGCTCCGGCTCGTTGGCGCGCCCGGCCATCTCGCGAGCGGTGGCGGCGTACTTCTTCCCGGCCTCGTCGCCATCCACCATCGCGTGCCACTCAATGCCCATCTGGCGGGCAAATTTTAGCAGCGGACGCAAACCGCACTGGGCAAACTCAATCACCTTGATCCCCTCCGCCTCAAAGTGGAAGCCGCACTGGCGCGCCAACTGGCCGAGGATCCACACCTCGGTCTCCCCCTCTACCAGTAACCAGCAGCGGGCGAACAGCGCCGCCGGGCGGTTGTAGCGGATATGGAAGGTGATTTTGCGGCTGTCCGCTGGGTTCATCCCCGTTGGGCCAAGGCGGTAGGCAGCCACCCGCCCCGGTTCGCGCACCAGCCGACTCACCTCCTCCAGCGGCGTCAATGACACCAGTTCGCCGGAGTTGGTGGTGGTCAGGCGTTGCAGCGCCAGCTGGTTGAGCAGCCCCCAAGCCACTGACAGCATAATCGGGTGCAGCCGGGTCTCCGGGTCTTCAATCAACAGCAGCGGCTGCGCCTCCGGCGAGAGCCGTGCCGCGCCACGCGCCTGCAACAGCGCGGCGAAGATGCCAAGCATAATCATGCGGATGCTACGGCTGTCCGGCCCGGCCAGTGCCTGATTGAGGGTGTCGAGGGAACGCCACGCCAGCCGCGGCTCGGTGTGCGCCTCACGCGGCGGCTTGTGGCGGCCGGGCTGCGGCGGCTCGGTGACATGCTGTTCGGTGAAGTAGTGCTCCAGCAGCTGCTGCATCACCGCCACCCCTTGGTAGAGCGCCCGGTTGCTGAGGCGCTGCGGGTTGCGCCCCAGTTGCCGCGTGAGCTGTGCGATCTGGCGCGTTAGCGCCTGCCGCGGCCCCTCCTCGTCCGGCGGCAGCGCCTCATCCCGCAGGCGGCGGATAAAACGTGCATCGCGCAGCCGCAGTACCGGGTGCAGCCGCGCCAGCGTCAGCGCCAGGCTGTCAATCTCCGCCAGCGGCAGCGCCTCCCCCTGGGCGTTGAGAAAACTGCGCAGCGTCAGCACGCTGTTATCTGCCTCCAGCGCCCCCTCCAGCCGGTAGTAGATCCGCCGATGGTTCCCCTCACCTGCCACCGCGGCGCTGACCAGCGCGCGGTAGCGCGGCAGGTCGAGGTGGCCGGGCACCGGTTCGGTAAAGCGAAACACCACCTGCAACGTGCGGGCGCGGCTTCCCTCCTCGCCAGCCGGGGCGTGGAAATCGCCGGCGGTAAAGCGGTAGAGCCGTGGCTCCGGTGACAGCAGCAGCGTCAGCGCATCCAGCAGGCTGGACTTGCCCCAGGCATTCTCCCCAATCAGCAGCGTGCTGCCGGGCTGGCGTTCGCCAAGCAGCGACAGCGACAGCCGGTTGATGCCGCGAAAACCCACAATATCAATCTGTTCCAGGATCATGAACTCGCCTCCGAGGCTACACCGCCTGGCTTGAGCATGGCGATAAACCGGGCATCCGGTCAAGGGGAACGCCACCATCCTGCGATCTTCCGCTGACCGGCGGACGTGTCGCCATCGTCTATGCTTAGCTGTGCAGAAAAATGTGAAAGGGATCTCCCGGCAGATCTTCGTCATCCATCTCAGACATTAGGGGAAGCCATGAAACAGACAGTTGCCAGTTTGCTGGCGCAAACACTGGAAAAAGCAGGCGTAAAACGAATCTGGGGCGTCACCGGCGATTCACTCAACGGCCTGACCGACAGCCTCAACCGGATGAACACCATTGAGTGGATGGGCACCCGCCACGAAGAGGTGGCGGCCTTTGCCGCCGGTGCGGAGGCTGCGCTGACCGGCGAGCTGGCGGTGTGCGCTGGCTCCTGTGGGCCGGGCAACCTGCATCTGATTAACGGCCTGTATGATTGCCAGCGCAACCATACGCCAGTGTTGGCGATTGCCGCCCACATCCCCTCCAGTGAGATTGGCAGTGGCTACTTTCAGGAGACCCACCCGCAGGAGCTGTTCCGTGAGTGCAGCCACTACTGTGAGCTGGTGACCCACCCAGACCAGCTGCCACAGGTGCTGGAGATTGCGATGCGCAAGGCGATTTTAAACCGGGGCGTCTCGGTGATTGTGCTGCCGGGCGACGTGGCTCTGAAGCCGGCACCCGAGACTCGCATCAGCTGGACGGCCCCACAGCCACCGCTGATGCTGCCCAACATCAGCGAGCTGGAGACGCTGGCGGAGGTGCTCAACCGCTCGAAAAACATCACCCTGATGTGCGGCAGTGGCTGTGCTGGCGCGCATGATGAGGTGGTGCAGCTGGCGGAGACGTTGAAGGCACCGATTGTTCACGCGCTGCGCGGCAAGGAACATCTGGAGTGGGACAACCCCTACGACGTCGGCATGACCGGGCTGATTGGCTTCTCCTCCGGCTATCAGGCGATGATGAACGCCGACACGCTGGTGCTGCTCGGCACCCAGTTCCCTTACCGCGCCTTCTTCCCGACGGATGCCACCATCATCCAGATTGACATCAATCCCGGCAGCATCGGCGCGCACTGCCCGGTGGATCTGGCACTGATGGGTGACGTGCACTCCACCCTGACGGCGCTGCTGCCGAAGCTGGAGGTGAAGCAGGATCGTCGCTACCTCGACAAGGCACTGGCGCACTACCGCGAGGCGCGCCGCGATCTGGACGCGCTGGCCAGCGCCAAGGCAGGCCACCCGATCCACCCGCAATATTTGGCGAAACGGCTCAGCCACCACGCCAGCGAAGATGCGGTGTTCACCTGCGACGTCGGCACCCCCACCGTCTGGGCGGCGCGCTATCTGGAGATGAACGGCAAGCGCCGCCTGCTCGGCTCCTTCAACCACGGCTCAATGGCCAACGCCATGCCGCAGGCGATTGGCGCGCAGGCCACCCACCCTGGGCGGCAGGTGATCGCCATGTGCGGCGACGGTGGCTTTGCGATGCTGATGGGCGACTTCCTGACGCTGGCGCAGAAAAAGCTGCCGGTGAAGGTGGTGGTGTTTAATAACAGTTCGCTCGGCTTTGTGGCGATGGAGATGAAAGCTGGCGGCTACATGACTGACGGCACCGAACTGCACAACCCGAACTTTGCTGGCATCGCCGAGGCGTGCGGCGTGCGCGGCATCCGCGTCACGGACCCGATGGCGCTGGACGCGGCGATTGAAGAGGCGCTGGCGCACCCCGGCCCGGTGCTGCTGGATGTGGTCACCGCCACGCAGGAGTTGGCAATGCCGCCAGCCATCAAGTTCGAGCAGGCGAAGGGCTTTAGCCTCTATATGCTGCGCGCGCTGATCAATGGCCGCGGTGACGAGGTGGTGGAGCTGGCGAAGGAGAACCTGCTGCGCTGACCTCCGCCCGCACATTTTTTCCCCACTGCCCCCTGCTGTCCCACGCCATTCCGGTTATGATAACCCTGCCCGTCCCGAGCCGGGGCGGCGTTTCCCAGTTGAAAAGGAGAGCAGTGGTGATCGATTTACGCAGTGATACGGTAACCCGGCCAACCGCGGCCATGCGTCAGGTGATGGCGCAGGCGGAGGTGGGCGATGATGTCTATGGCGACGATCCGTCGGTGAATGCGCTGGAGGCGCAACTGGCGGAGCGCGCTGGCAAAGAGGCGGCGCTGTTCCTGCCGACCGGCACTCAGGCCAATCTGGTGGCGCTGCTGAGCCACTGCCAGCGCGGCGAGGAGTACATCGTCGGCCAGAAGGCGCACAACTACCTGTATGAGGCTGGCGGCGCGGCGGTGCTCGGCAGCATCCAGCCCCAGCCGATTGACGCGGCCGAGGATGGCACCCTGCTCCTCGACCGGGTGGCGGCGGCCATCAAGCCCGATGACATCCACTTCGCGCCGACCCGGCTGCTGAGTCTGGAGAACACCCACAACGGCAAGGTACTGCCGCTGGATTACTTGCAACAGGCGTGGCAGTTCACCCGCGAGCGCCAATTGGCGCTGCACATTGATGGTGCGCGCATCATGAACGCCTGCGTGGCGCTGGGGGTCGAGCTGGAGGCGCTGACCCGCTACTGCGACAGCTTCACCCTCTGCCTCTCCAAGGGGCTGGGCACGCCGATGGGATCGCTGCTGTGCGGCAGCGCCGACTACATCGCCCGCGCCCGCCGCTGGCGCAAGATGGCTGGCGGCGGTATGCGCCAGATCGGCATCATGGCGGCGGCCGGCAGCTACGCCCTGACGCACCACGTGGCGCGCCTGCAAGAGGATCATGACAACGCGCAGTGGCTGGAGCAGCAGTTGCGCGCGCTGGGGCTGGAGATGGTCGGCGCGGGCGCGCAGACCAATATCCTGTTCGTGCGGGTGCCACCAGCGCAGGCCGCGGCACTTGGCCCGTGGATGCGCGCGCAGGGCATCTTGCTCAGCGCTGGCCCAGTGACCCGCATCGTGACCCATCTGGATGTCACGCGTCAGGATCTGCAACGGCTGGTGGCACTGTGGCAACGCTTTATGGCGGAATACGCCTGACCCCGGCGGGGCCGCATTTTTGGCGGCCCCTCCCTGCTATACTTCCCTCCATAACAGGCTGGCGCTCCCCGGCTGCGCGCCTATTTTTCACCCGGTCGCGCGCCTTTTCCCCTTCTGGCTCCGCTGGGGGGATTGCCTGCCGCACATTTTCACGAAAGAATGGCACCCTATTTGCAGTGGCGGCTGTCGCCCCTACGCAGCACGGGTTTGGTGGATGGATTTATGACGTTTTTGGTTACCGGGGCAACCAGCGGACTGGGCAGGAATGCAGTCGACTCTCTGCAACAGCGCGGGATAAAGGTCAGGGCGGCGGGGAGCAACCCGGCCATCGGCGCGCTGCTGGCCAAATCCGGGGCGCAGTTTATCCACACTGACCTCACCAATCTGGTCTCCTCGCAGGCGCGCGCCATGCTGACCGAGGTGGAGACGCTGTGGCACTGCTCCGGCTTCTCCGCGCCGTGGGGTGCCGAAGAGACCTTTGAGCTAGCCAACGTGCGCGCCACCCGCCGCCTCGGTGAGTGGGCCGCCGCCTATGGCGTGCGTAATTTCGTCCACATCTCGTCGCCAGCGATCTATTTCGATTTTCGCCACCACCGCGATATCCATGAGGATTTCCGGCCGCAGCGTTTCGCCAACGCCTTCGCGCGCAGCAAGGCGGCGGCCGAGGAAGTGATCCAGCAACTGGCGCTCGCCAACCCGCAGACCCACTTCACCATCCTGCGCCCGCAGGGGATGTTTGGTGCCCATGACAATGTGCTACTGCCGCGCCTGTTGCAGATGATCCGCCACGGCTCGCTGCTGCTGCCGCGCGGCGGCGACGCGCTGGTGGACATGACCTATGTCGAGAACGTCGTGCACGCCATGTGGCTGGCGACCGAAAACAGCCGCACCGCCTCTGGCCGCGCCTATAACATCACCAACCAGCAGGCGCGCCCGCTGCGCACGCTGGTGCGCCATTTGATGGAGTGTCTGGGGATGCCGTGCCGCATCCGCTCGGTGCCCTATACCCTGCTGGATGTGCTGGCGCGCGGCATGGAGCGGCTCAACGCCAGCTCCAACAAGGAGCCAACGCTGACCCACTACAGCGTCGCCAAGCTCAACTTTGACCTGACGCTGGACACCCGCCGCGCCCAGGAGGAGTTGGGTTACCGCCCGCTGGTGTCGCTGGATGAGGGCATCCTGCGCACCGCCCACTGGCTGCGTGACCACGGCAAACTGCGCGGCCTGAACGCCGTCAGCTAGCCACGCGGCGGGTACTGCTCCAGCAAGGCCCGCACAATCGCCTCACTCTCCGCGTCCGCCTGCCCGCTGTACTCCGCCGGGCGGAAGTGCATCTGGAAGGCGGCAATCACCTGCCGCCGCGCCTGCGCATCCATCCCCGGTGTGACCGGGTAACCATAGGCCGCCAGCCGCGCCAGCAACGCGGCCTCCGCCACCGGTTGGCGCGGGTCGCGCCCCGCCAGCCAGAAGGTGACGCGCGCCGGGTCTGGCCAGGCCCCGATGCCCTGTGCCGCCAGCGCCTGCCACGGGAAGCGCGGGCCGGGGTCGGGCTTGCGCAGCGGCGCGATGTCCGCATGGCCGACCACGTTCTGCGGCGCGATGCCATAACGGCGCACAATCTGGCCAGCCAGTTCCGCCAGCGTCGCCACCTGCCCCGGCGGGAAGGCGTACCAGCGGCGGCCCAGCAGCGTGCGCCGGAAGCCGGGGTTCTCCAGCTCAATGCCGATCGAGGTGTCGTTGAGGTTGATGCGTCCGCGCCAGCCGCTCGCGCCCGCATGCCAGGCGCGCTGCGACTCCGGCACCAGCTGCCACACCACCGGTTTGCCGCCAGCCTGCGGCGGCGTGGCCGGGATCAGGTAGTGGGCGCTGACATGCTCCTCGGTCAGGGTGGCCAGCGAGGTCGGGAAGTCATCGGCGGTGTAGTGGATCACCAGAAAGCGGATGCGCGGCTCCTGTCCCTGCGCCGGGTGGGCGTGGTTCACCCACAGATTGCCGCGCGCCTCCAGCCCGGCCGGTGGCGCACTCTGGCAGGCGGTGAGCAGCAGCGCCGTCGCCAGCAGCCACGCGCGCCGCACGCTCAGCGCGCCACCTTCACGGCGGTGCCGGTCACGCTGACCATCAACATGCTGCCCTCCTTGCCGACTGTCTCATAATCGATATCAATGCCCACCACGGCATTGGCGCCTAGCTCCTTGGCCTGCTCCTCCAGTTCACGGAAGGCGATCTGCCGCGCCTTGCGCAGCTCCTTCTCATAGGCGCCCGAGCGGCCGCCCACGATGTCACGCACGCCCGCAAAAAAGTCGCGGAAGATGTTCGCGCCCAGAATCGCCTCGCCGGTCACGACGCCACAGTAATCGGTGATGGTAAAACCTTCCAGAGTGGGGGTGGTTGAGAATTGCATCAGGCTCTCCTTCTATGGGGGAAATGGCGTGCCGCCGCGGGCGAGAAACCCTGCAACAGCAGAAATCAGACGTATACTCTAAGCTAACGTCTTCAAGGTAGAAAACTCCAATAGGGCAATGAGATGAAAAATAATGTAATCGCCGCCGTCCTGCCATTGGCACTGTTGCTGAGCGCCTGCACCACCCCCGTTGAGCCGGCCTTCAAGGCCAATGAGAATGGCAGCCACGCCACCGCCTGCGTGGCGGGCGGGCCAGATGCCGTGGCCCAGCAGTTCTACGATTTCCGCATCCAGCAGCGCAGCAACGGCGTGCCAGACAGCGCCACGCTGGCCGCCTACCGCCCCTACTTGAGCCAGGCGCTGTATGAGGCGCTGCGCCACGCCTACCAGGATCGGCGGGTGGATGTCGCCGCCACGCCGAATGAGAAACCGGGCGTGGGCGATGGCGATCTCTTCTCCAGCCTGTTTGATGGCCCGACCCAGGTGGCGGTTGCTGACGCCTCCACCATCCCGAATCGCGATGCCCGCAACATCCCGCTGCGCGTCAATCTGGTCAACCAAAAGCCGGGCGCGGAGAGCGCTACCCAGTGGCAGGATGAGATATTGATGGTGCGCGAGGGGGAGTGCTGGACGGTGGATGACATCCGCTACCTCGGGCCGTGGGAGTTCGCCTCCAGCGGCACCCTGCGCCAGGTGCTGGAGCGGCGCTAACGTCCCACGCGCCGCTGCCAACAGGATAACCGCTTGATTTTGCGCGATGGGCGCAAATCGCGTTCACAATTCGCACAAAACAAGCAAATTCTCTATCCTAAATGGCAGCGGGGCGACAAATCCCGCCGACGCGGAGCCATCACCGCATCTTGTGCTGCCCGCCCCGTTCTTTCAAGGTGGTTAATAAATTTTAACGCACAATGATTGCATAACTATTCTGTGGAAGTTAACATTTGCGGCATCAATTGCTATTCAAATTCTGCGCATGAGTATTCAACTTAACGGCATCAACTGCTTTTACGGCGCCCATCAGGCGCTGTCTGACATCACGCTCTCATGCCCGGCCGGTGAGACGCTGGTGCTGCTCGGGCCGAGCGGCGCGGGCAAAAGCTCGCTGCTGCGGGTGCTGAACCTGCTGGAGATGCCACGCTCCGGCCAGCTCCAGATTGCCGGCAATCGCTTCGATTTCGCCCAGCCCCCTGGCGAAAAGGCGATCCGTGCCCTGCGCCAGAATGTCGGCATGGTGTTCCAGCAATACAACCTCTGGCCGCACCTGACGGTGCTGCAAAACCTGATGGAAGCCCCCTGCCGGGTGCTTGGCCTCAGCAAGAATGAGGCGCACGCGCGGGCGAAAAAGCTGCTGGATCGCCTGCGGCTCACCGACTATGCCGATCGCTTCCCGCTGCACCTCTCGGGCGGCCAGCAGCAGCGCGTGGCGATTGCCCGTGCGCTGATGATGGAGCCGCAGGTGCTGCTGTTCGATGAACCGACCGCCGCCCTCGACCCGGCCATCACCGCCCAGGTAGTGGACATCATCCGCGAGCTGGCCGGTACCGGCATCACTCAGGTGATCGTCACCCATGAGGTGGAGGTGGCGCGCAAAACTGCCAGCCGCGTGGTCTATATGGAGAATGGGCATATCGTGGAACAGGGCGACGCCAGCCGCTTTACACAGCCGCAGACCGATGCGTTTGCAAGTTATCTTTCCCATTAAGTTGGTTCGGAGTTCATAATGAAAAAATATATCGTTGCCGCGGTGCTTGCCGGTCTCAGCCTCTCCGCCTCCGCCGCCGAGAACATCCGCTTTGCCACGGAAGCCTCCTACCCTCCGTTTGAATTTGTGGACGCTGGCAACACGATCCAGGGCTTCGACATCGATCTCGCCAAGGCGCTGTGCAAAGAGATGCAGGCCAACTGCACCTTCACCAACCAAGCCTTTGACAGCCTGATCCCCAGCCTGAAGTTCCGCCGCTTTGACGCGGTGATCTCGGGTATGGACATCACCCCGGAGCGCCTGAAGCAGGTCGCCTTCACCAAGCCCTACTATGACAACTCCGCACTGTTTGTCGCGCAGAAGGGCAAGTTCGCTGACCTCGCCGCGCTGAAGGGCAAACGCGTAGGTATGCAAAATGGCTCCACCCACCAGAAGTACCTGACCGAGAAGCATTCGGACATCACCCCGGTGCCGTATGACAGCTACCAGAATGCCATCCTCGACCTGAAAAATGGCCGCCTGGACGCGGTGTTTGGTGACACGGCGGTGGTGAATGAGTGGCTGAAACAGAACCCGAACCTCTCCGCCGTGGGCGACAAGGTCACGGACGCCGCCTACTTTGGCACTGGCCTTGGCATCGCCGTGCGTCAGCAGAACAGCGACCTGCTGGGCAAGCTGGACGCCGCACTGGCGAAGGTGAAACAGGACGGCACCTACCAAACCATCTACCAGAAATGGTTTCAGCAGTAATTCCCGATGAGTGAATTCCAACCCCTACTCAGCGCCGCCGGCATGACCGTCGGCCTGGCGCTCTGCTCGCTGGTGCTCGGTCTGGCGCTGGCGATGCTGTTCGCCGTCTGGGAGTCGGTGCGCTGGCGGCCGGTGGCCTGGCTTGGCACCGGGCTGGTGACGCTGCTGCGCGGCCTGCCGGAGATTCTGGTGGTGCTGTTCATCTACTTTGGCTCCTCTCAGGTGCTGATGCTGCTGGCGGACGGCTTTACCCTCAACTTCTACCTGTTCCAGCTGCCGGTGCAGCTCAACATTGAGAACTTTGAGGTCAGCCCGTTCCTATGCGGCGTGGTGGCGCTGGCGCTGCTCTACTCCGCCTACGCCTCGCAGACGCTGCGCGGCGCGCTGAAGGCCGTGCCGCACGGCCAGCGTGAATCCGGGCAGGCGCTGGGGATGAGCAAGGCCGCCATCTTCTTCAGGCTGGTGATGCCGCAGATGTGGCGCCACGCGCTGCCCGGCCTCGGCAACCAGTGGCTGGTGCTGCTGAAGGATACCGCGCTGGTGTCGCTGATCAGCGTCAATGACCTGATGCTGCAAACCAAAAGCATCGCCACCCGCACCCAGGAGCCGTTTAACTGGTATCTGATCGCCGCCATGATCTACCTGCTGGTAACGCTGTTCAGCCAGGCTGTGCTGCGGCGCATTGAGCAGCGCACCACCCGTTTTGAGCAGAGGCTGCACTGATGCTGGAGTACTTACCTGAGATCCTGAAGGGGTTGCACACCAGCCTGACGCTGACGGTCGCCTCGCTGCTGGCGGCGCTGGTGCTGTCGCTGCTGTTCACCCTGATATTGGCGCTGCGCACGCCGGTCATCAGCCAGCTGGTGCGCGGTTACATCACGCTGTTCACCGGCACGCCGCTGCTGGTGCAGATCTTTTTGATCTACTACGGCCCCGGCCAGTTCCCCGCCATCCAGCACTACCCGTGGCTGTGGAACCTGCTGTCGCAGCCGTGGCTCTGCGCGGTGCTGGCACTGTCGCTCAACAGCGCGGCCTACACCACGCTGCTGTTCCACGGCGCGCTGCGCGCCATCCCCGCCGGCCAGTGGCAATCCTGCGAGGCGCTCGGCATGTCGAAGATGCAGTCGCTGCGCATCCTGCTGCCGTTCGCCTTCAAGCGCGCCCTCTCCTCCTACTCGAATGAGGTGGTGCTGGTGTTCAAAAGCACCTCGCTGGCCTACACCATCACCCTGATGGAGGTGATGGGCCACAGCCAGCTGCTGTATGGCCGCACTTACGATGTGATGGTGTTTGGCGCGGCCGGGCTGGTTTACCTGTGCGTCAATGGTTTGCTAACGCTGCTGATGCGGCTGATCGAGCGCCGTGCGCTGCGCTTTGAACAGCGCAACTGACCTCCAGGGGCGGCATTGGCCGCCCCTTTTTTTGCCTGCCATCTTGCCCACCTGATTAAAACTCACCCACTCATCTAATTTTTTAAGCAATTTTATTGCATATAAATTCAAATAATGTCAGCGTAGAGACCTGTCCCGGCCACCGTGCAGTGCTGCCCGTTCCGCAGGCCATCCCGGCTGGCGCAGGGGACCACAACAATAATCTGGAGTATCACCATGAAAAAATTGCTGCTCGCCGCCCTGCTCTCTGGCATCGCGTTTACCGCCAGCGCGGCTGACACCATCCGCTTCGCGGCTTCCGCCACCTACCCGCCGTTTGAGTCGCTGGATGCCAGCAACCAGATGGTTGGCTTTGACATTGATTTGGCGAACGCACTCTGCAAACAGCTTCAGGCCAACTGCACCTTCACCAATCAGGCCTTTGACAGCCTGATCCCGGCGCTGAAATTCAAGCGTTTTGACGCAGTGATCTCCGGCATGGACATCACCCCAGAGCGCCAGAAGCAGGTGGCCTTCACCCAGCCCTACTACGCCAACTCGGCCATCGTCATCGCCCAGAAGGGCAAGTTCCAGACGCTGGCTGACCTGAAGGGCAAGCGCGTTGGCATGGAGAACGGCACCACCCACCAGAAGTACCTGCAAGAGAAGCACCCGGAGATCACCACCGTTGCCTATGACAGCTACCAGAACGCCATCCTTGACCTGAAAAATGGCCGTCTGGATGGGGTATTCGGTGACACCGCCGTGGTCAATGAGTGGCTGAAGAGCAACCCGAATCTGGCCCCGGTGGGCGAGCACGTGACCGATGCGCAATACTTCGGCACCGGCCTCGGCATCGCGGTGCGCCCGGACAATCAGGCGCTGCTGGCGAAACTGAATGGCGCACTGGAGGCGATCAAGGCCAACGGCACCTACAAGGCGATCAACGACAAGTGGTTCCCACAGTGATCCCGCTCCCCCGCTCCGGCGGGGGACATTTTCCCGCCTGATCGCTCCGCGCCAGATTGCGTGACTTCGCTCACTTTCCCATGTCATTTGCATGAATTTCACCAGAAATGTGATACTAATCACACTGCAATCCATTGCGTCCCCCTACACTGGCTGCCCGAATGTTGCCATAAGATGGAAGGACCGATGCACGCACGATTTCATACCGCGTTTTCCGCGCTCTCAATGGAACTGGCCACGGCGCTGGAGCCGCTGCTGCGCCATAATGATTTCCCCGCCTTTTTCACGGCAGCAGAGGTTACCCGACTGCAACAGGAGAGCGGCCTCTCCGCCGACGCGCTGGCGTTCGCCCTGCTGCCATTGGCGGCAGCCTGCTCTCTGGCACCGGTCTCCCACTTCCAGGTAGGGGCCATCGCCCGTGGCATCAGTGGCAACTGGTACTTCGGCGCTAACATGGAGTTCACCGGTGCGCCGCTGCAACAGACCGTGCACGCGGAGCAATCGGCGGTCACCCACGCCTGGCTGCGCAACGAGCGCCAGCTAGAGGCGATCACCGTCAACTACACGCCGTGCGGCCACTGCCGCCAGTTTATGAATGAGCTGAACAGCGGCGTGCAACTGGCCGTCCACCTGCCGGGCCGTGAAGTGGCCTCCCTTGGCCACTACCTGCCGGATGCCTTTGGCCCGCGCGATCTGGCCATCACCACCCTGCTGATGGACCAAGTGGATCACGGCTATCAGGCGGAGGGCGATGCGCTGACCAAGTATGCCCTGGCGGCGATGAACCAGAGCCACGCCCCCTACAGCCACGCCCACTGCGGCATCGCGCTGGAGGATGCGGAGGGCAAAATCTTCCCCGGCCGCTACGCCGAAAATGCCGCGTTCAACCCCAGCCTGCCGCCGCTGCAGGCCGCGCTGAACCTGATGAACCTGGCGGGCAGTGACCACGCCACCCTGCGCCGTGCGGTGCTGATTGAGCGTGAGTCGGCGCTGCTGTCACAGGTTGATGCCACCCGCGCCACGCTGGCGGCCCTCGGCTGTGATGACCTGACCGTGATCGCGGTCTAAAATTGCCCCTCCCCCTGGCCGGGCACCCTGCCCGGCCCAATGGTTTGACCACTCCCGCTCTCCGCCAAAAGGCTTGTAAATCGTTAAGTTAGGTTACTGACTGCACGATTTTTGTCATACATTGATAACAATTGCTGTACATATTGGCGTTATCTTTTAGGATCAGCGCGCAACCTTTTCTTTAAGACCGCCAAGAGTAGATCAATGGAACTTGAAAACGAGAGCAAACGCCCCCTTTATATCCCCTATGCTGGCCCGATCCTGCTGGAAGCGCCGCTGCTGAACAAAGGCAGCGCCTTTACTGACGATGAGCGCACCCACTTCAACCTGCACGGCCTGCTGCCCGAGGCGGTGGAGACCATTGAGGAGCAGGCGGAGCGCGCCTGGCGCCAGTTCCAGGATTTCAAAACCGACATCGACAAGCACATCTACCTGCGCAACATTCAGGACACCAACGAGACGCTGTTCTACCGCCTGCTGGATAACCACCTGAGCGAGATGATGCCGATCATCTACACGCCGACCGTGGGCCTGGCCTGTGAGCACTTCTCCGATATCTACCGCCGCGCGCGTGGCATCTTCATCTCCTACGCCAACCGCGACCGCATCGACGACATCCTGCAAAACGCCACCAAACAGAATGTGAAGGTGATCGTGGTGACGGACGGCGAGCGCATCCTCGGCCTTGGCGATCAGGGCATCGGCGGCATGGGCATCCCGATTGGCAAGCTGTCGCTCTACACCGCCTGTGGCGGCATCAGCCCAGCCTACACCCTGCCGGTGGTGCTGGACGTCGGCACCAATAACCCGCAACGCCTGAACGACCCGCTCTACATGGGCTGGCGTCACCCGCGCATCACCGGCGAAGAGTACGCCGAGTTCGTGGAGCTGTTCATTCAGGCGATCAAGCGCCGCTGGCCGAAAGTGCTGTTGCAGTTTGAGGACTTCGCACAGGCCAACGCCACCCCGCTGCTCAACCGCTACCGTGATGAGATCTGCTGCTTCAACGATGACATTCAGGGCACCGCCGCCGTGACCCTTGGCAGCCTGATCGCCGCCAGCCGCGCCGCTGGCTGCCGCCTGCGCGACCAGACCGTGGCCTTCCTGGGTGCCGGTTCCGCTGGCTGCGGCATCGCCGAGCAGATCATCGCCCAGATGAAGTCCGAAGGGCTGAGCGAAGAGGAGGCGCGCGCCAGAGTGTTCATGGTAGACCGCTATGGCCTGCTGACGGACAAACTGCCGAACCTGCTGGAGTTCCAAGCCAAGCTGATCCAGAAGAGCGACAATCTGGTTGACTGGGACGTCAGCAACGACGCCATCTCGCTAATGGACGTGGTGCGCAACGCCAAGCCGACCATCCTGATTGGCGTCTCTGGCCAGCCGGGGCTGTTCACGGAGGAGATTATCCGTGAGATGCACCGCCACTGCCCGCGCCCAATCGTGATGCCGCTCTCCAACCCGACCTCACGCGTTGAGGCCCGCCCGGAGGACATCATCAGCTGGACCGACGGCGCGGCGCTGGTTGCCACCGGCAGCCCGTTCGCCCCGGTGCACTACAAGGATCAGGTGTTCCCGATTGCCCAGTGCAACAACTCCTACATCTTCCCCGGCATCGGCCTTGGCGTGCTGGCGTCAGGTGCCACCCGCGTCACCGACAACATGCTGATGGCCGCCAGCCGCGCGCTGGCCGACTGTTCGCCGCTGGCGACCGAAGGCCACGGCTCGCTGCTGCCGGACGTCAATGACATTCAGGGCGTGTCGCGCGTTATCGCGATGGAAGTCGGCAAGGCCGCACAGTTGCATGGTGTGGCGCCAGTGACCTCTGAGGATGCGCTCTCCACGGCGATTGAGCACAACTTCTGGCAACCGAAGTACCGCAACTACAAGCGCACCTCGTTCTAAGCGGGGCTTCGCGCATCTGGCAAGGGCGCCCGCCCTTGCCTTTTTATTGGCTTTTCCCACAAGTTGATGAAAAATACAGCGAAACCGCCGCACAAACCCGGCATACCTTGCGTCGCGCAAACAGGTAAAGTAGCCTTGGAACCCCAAGCAAATCTCATCCCGTAGGGCCTGAACCATGTGGAAACGCCTGATAGCCAGCTTACTGCTTATCGTGTTCGCGATCGGCGCGGCGGCTATTGCGCTCGATCGCTGGATGAGCTGGAAAACCACCGCCTACATCTATGAGGATGTGCGCACCCTGCCGCACCGCCAGGTGGGCGTGGTGCTCGGTACTGCCAAGTACTACCGCACCGGTGTGATTAACCAGTACTACCTTTACCGCATCCAGGGGGCGATCAACGCCTACAACAGCGGCAAGGTGAAGTACCTGCTGCTGAGCGGCGACAACGCGCTCCAGAGCTACAATGAGCCGATGACCATGCGCCGCGACCTGATCGCCGCCGGCATCCCGGCCAGCGACATCGTGCTCGACTACGCTGGCTTCCGTACCCTCGACTCCATCGTGCGCACCCGCAAGGTGTTCGACACCAATGACTTTATCGTCATCACCCAGCGCTTCCACTGCGAGCGGGCGCTGTTCATCGCCCTGCACATGGGCATTCAGGCGCAGTGCTACGCCGTGCCCTCGCCCAAGGATATGTTGACGGTGCGGGTGCGCGAGATTGCCGCGCGCCTCGGCGCGCTGACTGACCTCTATCTGCTCAAGCGCGAGCCGCGCTTCCTTGGGCCGCTGATCCCGATCCCGGCGGTGCACCCGGTGCCAGCGGACGCGCAGGGCTACCCGGCCGTCACGCCGGAGCAATTGCTGGAGCTGCAACAGCGTCTGGCGCGCGAGCGCCAACAGGAGCAGGAGAAACAGGAGGCGCTGACCCGCGCGCGCCAGCAGCATGAAGAGGAGCAGGCGGAACTGTTGCGCCAGCAGCAGGAAGCCACGGGCCAACCCGCTGCGCCAGAAGCGCCGCCGCCCCACCCCGGCCACCTGCTTCCCCGCCGGCCACCGAGCCGCAACCATAAAAAAGGCGCCCTGACGGCGCCTTTTTTTTGGCTTTGGCTTACTTCTTCTTAGCGTACTTCAGCGAGTCCAGCGCCACCGCGAAGATGATGATGCCGCCCTTGATGATGTACTGCCAGTAAGGGTTCACACCGATGTAGGTCAGGCCGTAGTTGATGACGGTGAAGATGATCACCCCGGTCACCACCCCGGCCACGGTGCCCACGCCGCCGGCGAAGGAGACGCCGCCGACCACGCAGGCGGCGATGGCGTCCAGCTCATACATAAAGCCGAGGTTGTTGGTGGCGCTGCCGATACGGCCCGCCTCCAGCAGCCCGCCAAAGGCGTAGAAGACACCGGAGAGGGCATAGATCATGATCAGGTTCAGCGGCACGTTGACGCCGGAGACCTTGGCCGCCTCAGGGTTGCCGCCGATGGCGAAGATGTTCTTGCCAAAGCGGGTCTTGTTCCACAGCACCCAGACAAACACGATGGCGATGATCGCATAGAAGGTGATGTAGGAGAGCTTGAAGCCGCCGAGGCGGATAAAGCCCTGCGCAAAGGAGGAGAAGCCACTGTCAAAGCCAGCAATCGGGGACGCGCCGACAAAGTCGTAGTAGAGCGAGTTGATGCCGTAAACGATGATCATGGTGCCGAGGGTGGTGATAAACGGCGTCACGTTCAGGTAGGCGATGATGATGCCGTTCAGCAGGCCAATCAGCGCGCCAATCACGCACACCGTCAGGATCACCAGCGGGATCGGCACGGTCTGGATGTCTGGGAACACCTTGTTGACGTTATCCATCGCCTGCAACATGGTGGCCGCCACTACCGCCGCCAGCCCGACCTGGCGGCCCGCTGACAGGTCAGTGCCCTGCGTCACAATCAGCCCCGCCACGCCCAGCGCGATGATGATGCGCACCGAGGATTGGGTGAGGATGTTACTCAGGTTCATCAGGCTCAGGAAGGTGGGGTCCTGGAAAATAATGATCGCCAGCAGCACCAGCAGTACAACGTAAATCCCGCCCTCTTTGAGATAAGTGAGCATACTTTTCTTATTTAATGCAGTCATAATAAGAACCTTCAACAAGATTAGAGGTGCAAGGAGGCAAGACGTAATATTTCATTCTGCGAGGTCTCTTTGGTATTCACGATACCGGCGACCTGCCCGTTACTCATCACCAGGATGCGGTCGGTAATCCCGAGCAGCTCCGGCATTTCCGAGGAGATGATGATGATCCCCTTCTCCTTCTTCGCCAGTTCGGTAATCAGTTGGTAGATCTCAAACTTGGCGCCGACGTCAATGCCGCGCGTTGGCTCATCCAGCATCAAAATCTCCGGCTGGGTCAGCAGCCAGCGGCCAATGATCACCTTCTGCTGGTTACCGCCCGAGAGCGAACCAATGTGGGTGTGGTGGCCCGGCGTTTTCACCCGCATTGAGTCAATCACCCACTGGGTATCACTCTTCATCCGCCGGTTATCCAGCAGCCCCAGTTTGTTCTTGTAGTTGCGGATGTTGGAGATGAGCGAGTTGAAGCCGATGTCCAGGTAGGCGTAGATGCCGGTGGAGCGGCGCTCCTCGGTGACCAGCGCGAAACCGTGGTTGATCGCCTCGTTGGCGCTGTGGTTGTTGATTGCCTTGCCATGCAGCTTGATGGTGCCGCTCACCTTCTCACGGATGCCAAACAGCGTCTCAACGATGTCGGTGCGCTTGGCGCCCACCAGCCCGGCGATGCCAAGGATCTCCCCTTTATGCAGGTCAAAGGAGACGTCCCGGATCGAGGGCTGGCGCAGCGAGGTGAGGTTTTTCACCTCCAAAATGACTTCGCCCGGCGTGTTCTGCCGGTCAGGGAAGCGCTGGCTGAGGGAGCGCCCGACCATCTTGGCGATGATATGGTCCATCGTCATCCCCTTCAGCGGCCGGGTCTCAATCCACTGGCCGTCGCGCAGGATGGTGATCTCGTCACACAGCTGGAAGATCTCCTCCATCTTGTGCGAGATGTAGACGATGCCGCAGCCACGCTCTTTCAGCTTGCGGATGATGGTAAAGAGGTGGTTGACCTCTTTTTCAGTCAGCGAGGAGGTTGGCTCATCCATGATGACGATTTTGGCGTCATAGGAGAACGCCTTGGCGATCTCGATCATCTGCATCTGCGACACCGACAGTTTCGCCACCTTCTCCCGGGGGTCGATGTCGATGTCCAGTTCGTCGAAGATTGCCTTGGTGTCGCTGTACATCTTGTCCTGATCGACGAAGATGCCCTTGGTTGGGTAGCGGCCTAGCCACATGTTGTCCATCACCGTGCGTTGCAGCACCAGGTTCAGCTCCTGATGCACCATCGACACGCCCTGCTCCAGCGCCTCTTTGGAGCTTTTGAAATCAACCTCTCTCCCCTGGAAAAGGATGCTGCCGGAATCTTTGCTGTAAATACCAAACAGGCATTTCAATAACGTCGACTTGCCTGCGCCATTCTCCCCCATCAGGGCGTGAATGGAGTGGGGGCGGACTTTTAAATTAACGTTATCCAGTGCCTTTACGCCCGGAAATGACTTCGAGATATTGGTCATCTCCAACAGCCACTCACGCGGCTGTCCCGTACTGATATCGGCCATAGTTACACCTGGCTAAAAGATGGAGTCTGCTGTTCGGGGTATCCTGGGCGCATGCGGCGGGCCGGACGAACCGGTGACCACCTGCCTGCCCAGCGACAACCTGAGGTGGCGGACGCCGCCGGCCATCCTGACCCGCGGCGGGGTATTGCTTACTGCACCGTTAGACTAAACGGGGATTACTTACCGATAAATTGCGCCAGGTTATCCTGGTCTACACCGACGTAAGGGACACGTACGATTTTATTTTCAATTTTCCAGTTGGTGCCCTCTGCCGCGGCTTTACCCTCGGACAGATTCTTCGCAAGCTGGAAGGTGGCTTTCGCCTGGTTGTTGGCGTCATTCAACACGGTTCCCGCCATTGCGCCCGATTTCACCAGCGCCAGGGCCTCCGGCAGCGCATCCACGCCGAAGACCGGGATCTTTGTCTTGTTGTGGGCTTTCAGCGCTTCCACCGCGCCCATGGCCATTGCATCGTTGTTGGCGATCACTACCTCAATCTTGTCGGCGTTCGGGCCGGAGAGCCAGGCGTCCATCTTGTCCTTGGCCTGTGCGGTGTCCCACATCGCGGTATCAAGTTGCAGCTGCTGGGTCTTCAGGCCCTCTTTGCCATTCAGGGTATCGATGACGTACTTGGTACGCGCCTCGGCATCCGGGTGGCCCGGCTCGCCCTTCAGCAGCACGAACTGCACGGTGCCATCTTTGTTCAGATCCCAGGTGGGGTTGGCTTTCCAGTGCTTGGCGATCAGCTCGCCCTGGATGATGCCGGACTCTTTGGAGTCGGTGCCGACGTAGTAGGCTTTGTCATAGCTGTCGAGCGCCTTGCGGCTCGGCTCTTTGTTGTAGAACACCACTGGCACGTCATTGCCGCGTGCCTTGTCAATCACCACTGGCGCGGCCGCCGGGTCTACCAGGTTGATGGCCAGCGCCTTGACGCCCTTCGCCAGCAACACGTCGATCTGGTCATTCTGTTTGGACTGGTCGTTCTGCGAGTCATTCATCAGCAGTTCGATATCCGAAGAGGATTTGGCTTCCTTCTCAATCGCCTTGCGCACCACCGACATGAAGTTGTCATCGTATTTGTAGATGGTGACGCCGATGCGGGTGTCCGCGTGTGCCGCTGCGCCGAACAGCATGCTGGCGGCCACTGCAGCCAGGGTAAAGACCTTCTTATTCATTTGTCGTCTCCGGTTTATGTAGGGTAGAACCAGGGGTTGCCGCTCTGTCCCCCGCGCACGCTGTGTGTGGTGTCGCCGGTGGCGGCGCGGCGGGAAATTGCCAGGATGTGACTATTTGTAAACGTGTTGACACATCCTGACAGAAAACGTTTGCATCATAATCGCTGTATTGTTAATTAACTGTGAATGTGTTCACAATTTGAAAGCGGTTACACAAGGCAATCATGACACTTCGTGACTGTTTCCACATTTCAGCGCAGCGCCACCGAATGGCGGCGCACCAGCGTCGGCATAAAACAGTGGGTTACATCGCTCTCCAGCTCGTTGGCCGCCCCTTTCAGCGCCAGTTCGGTCGCCAGGGTGGCCATCGACATGATGGGATAACGCACCGTGGTCAGCTTCGGGCTGGTGTAGCGGGCGATCGGGATGTCATCAAACCCCACCAGCGAGCAGCCCTGCGGCACACTGATACCGTTTTCTTTTAGCACCGCCAGCGCCCCGGCGGCCATCGCGTCGTTGTAGGCAAAAATCGCCGTCAGTTGCTGGTTGCGCCCCAGCAGCTCTACCATCGCCGCCTCGCCGCCCTGCAAATCCGGCGAGCCAGCGGCGTACCACGCCTCGGGCGTCGCCAGCCCCACCTCTGCCATCGCGCGCCGGTAGCCTTCACGGCGCTGCACGTCATCCTCAATCGGGTGGTTGGAGCCGATATAGCCGATGCGCCGGTGGTTGTGGCTGAGCAGCAGCCGGGTCGCCATCAGCGCGCCGCTGACGTTGTCCAGCCCGACGCAGCGGTGCTCATAGCCAGCAATGATGCGGTTGACCAGCACCATGCCCGGCACCTGCTCCAGAAAGGCGATCAGCTCGCGGTCATCCAGCGCTTTGGCATGGACAATCAGGGCGTTGCAGCGCTGGCGAATCAGCACCTCAATCGCGTGGCGCTCCTTCTCCGCCTGATGGTAGCTATTGCCGATCAGCACATACTTGTGGTGCAGCTGGGCAACGGTATCCACTGCCTTGACCAGCGCGCCGAAAAAGGGATCGGAGACATCCATCACCACCACGCCAATGGTGTCGCTGGACTGGGTCGCCAGCGCCTGCGCATTGGCATTCGGCCGGTAGCCCAGCTCGGTCGCCGCCTTCAGCACCAGCTCGCGCGTCTCTTTGCTGGCGATGGCCGAGTTGTTCAGCACGCGGGAGACCGTCGCCACCGAGACGCCAGCGCGGCGCGCCACATCACGGATGGTGATCATTGCAGCCTCCCGCCTGCCGGTGGCAGGGGCGAAAGGCGGGGGCAAAAGGCAATGAAAAGGGAAACGATCATGGAGATTCCTGTTATTCGGCTGGTAAAGGGGCACTGACTGCACGTCGCTATCCTAGCGACTTTGCCCGATCCCCTTCGTGAATCACGTCACAGGAAAGAAAACGTTTTCATACATTTCTTTAACTTTTAGGGGAAATTATGCGGCAAAGCACAGCACTGAGGGAGGAATATGCTGGTGCCCGGCAGAGGCCGGGCACCGGGGGATCAGGAGACGGAATCGGAGCGGCCGGCGGTGAGCGCTGTCAGGCGGCGCCAGACCCACTCCACTGGCCCCTGCGGGAAGAAGCGCAGCCAGGCCACGGACAGCAGCAGGTTCACCAGCCACACCGCCGGCACAAAAGCCAGCAGTTGCAGGCGGCCAAAGTGCTGCACCCAGCCAAAGCGGTAGAAGATCGTGGTGCAGATCAGGGTCTGTACCAGATAGTTGGTGAGCGCCATGCGCCCCACCTGCGACAGCCAGTCGCACACCCGCCAGCGCGCCAGCGTCGGCCAGAAGCCATAAACCAGCGCCAGATAGCCAATCGACTGCAGCATGGCGCCAATCTCGCGCGGTGCCTGCAACAGGTAGCCGCTCCAGCGGTACTCCCAGCCCAAATGCCACTGCACCAGCGCCGTCGGGATCTGGATCAGCCATGAAAGCGTTATCAGACAGAGCGCCGTATTGCGGTAGTGGCGCAGGCTGAACTTGCCACGCAGCCAGCCGCTGCGCATCAGGCCCGCGCCCACCATCATCGTGCCCATCAGCTCCCAGCCATACTGCGCGGCAATCGAGATCAGCATGGAGGAGAGCATATCCAGCCGGTTGCGCCACGCCTCGGGGCCGCCCTGCATCTTCCACAGCGCCTCATACTGGCGGTCGGCCACCCCCGGCAGCCAGAAGCTGCCCGGCTCTGGGCTGGTGATAAAGGCGAACATCGCCAGCACCGCCACCCCCAGCACAAACAGCAGCCCCCCGGTGGTTACTAGCGTGCGGCTGGAGGGTGCCTCGCGGATCATGCGCCAGCATACCAGCCCAATCAGCCCATAGGAGAGCAGAATGTCCCCCTCCCAGAAGAAGATGGCGTGCACCAGCCCAAGCAGTACCAGCCAGGAGAGGCGCGCCTGGATCCAGCCGGAGCCACGCGGCAACAGCAATTGCAGCCCGGCGCCAAACAGCAGCGCGAACATGGTGAGGAATTTGGCCTGTGCCAGCACATCCATGATGACCCAGGTCAAGGCGTCGCCGGTGGAGGGCTGTCCCAGATAGGCCGGGTTCAGGTAGGCCGCGCGTGGCAGGCCGAAGGAGTTGATGTTGAGCAGAAGAATGCCAAGGATGGCGATCCCGCGGGCGCAGTCAAGGGGGGCGATGCGTGGTTGGCGCATAGGTCACAACATCCTGTAGGGTCAGGCGACGCCTTGGGGCGTCGCCGGTAACGGGGTGCGGACTCAGACGTGGCGGACAGCGCGCAGGAACTCCTGGCGGGTGTTCTGGCTGGACTTGAACAGACCGCCCAGCGAAGTGGTGGTGGTGGCGCTGGTCGCATCACGGATACCGCGTGCTTTCACGCAATAATGTACCGCATCAATGGATACCGCAACATTATTGGTGCCAAGCAGGGTTTGCAGCGCCACCAGGATCTGCTGCGTCAGGCGCTCCTGCACCTGCGGGCGCTGGGAGAAGAACTGCACGATGCGGTTGATCTTGGAGAGGCCAATCACGCCATCTTTGGGAATGTAGGCCACGGTCGCCTTGCCATCGATAGTGACAAAGTGGTGCTCGCAGGTGCTGGTCAGCGTGATGTCACGCACCGTCACCATCTCATCCACCCGCATCTTGTTCTCGATGATGGTGATCTTCGGGAAGTTGCTGTAATCCAGTCCGGAGAAGATCTCATCGACATACATCTTGGCGATGCGGTTCGGCGTCTCCGCCAGGCTGTCATCGTTCAGGTCGAGGTTCAGCAACTGCATGATGCTGGTCATGTGCTCCTGGATGTGGCGGGTACGGGTCTCCCGATCAAGCATCGGTTCCGGCCGCAAGGGGGTCTCCAGGCCGCGCGCCATCAGCGCTTCATGAACCAGTGCGGCTTCTTTACTCAGCGTTGCCATTCTTCTTCTCCTACAGGTATTACAATTTTGGCTGGGATCACGCCAAAATTTGGTGCCTCACTGTAGTTGAGTAGACGGCGATTATCCAGCGATTACGCTTCGTGATTGATGAAATAGCTGCAAGTTATCGGTGGCATGGATGGGTGCTCCCCTGCCCGCCCGGTTATCGCCAGTTGCCAACGCGTCACCAGATCGCTACACTCACAAAAAATGAATAACATCCTTTCACTTCCTCACGAAAAGAGAAAACATGGATCTGACCCAGCTTAGGATGTTCTGCTGCGTGGCGGAGACCGGTTCGCTGGTAAAGGCAGCCGAACAGCTGCACCGCGTCCCCTCTAACCTCACTACCCGCTTGCGCCAGCTTGAGCAGGAGCTGGGCACAGACCTGTTTATCCGCGAGAAACAGCGCGTGCGGCTGTCGGCAATGGGCCACAACTTCCTGAACTACGCCCAACGCATTCTGGCGCTAAGCGATGAGGCGATGAGCATCACCCACGCCGGTGAGCCAGCTGGCCAGTTCGCCCTGGGGTCGATGGAGAGCACCGCCGCCACCCGGCTGCCGCTGTTGCTGGCGCGCTACCACCAGCGCTTCCCGGCGGTGTCGCTGTCGCTGCTGACCGGCACCTCCGGCGAGATGATTGAGCGCGTGCGCGCCGGCACCCTCGCCGCCGCACTGGTGGATGGCCCGGTTGAGCCGGACGACCTCAACGCCTGCGTCGCCTTCCGTGAGGAGCTGCTGCTGGTGGCACCGGCCGGCGCACCCTGCCCGTGGCGGGCAGTGGCCCGCTGACGGTGTTTGCCTTCGGCGAGGGTGCAGCTACCGCCACACCCTGCTGGCCTGGCTGAAACAGGCTGGCGTGCTGGTCGGCAACGTGCTGACCCTGCGCTCCTACCACGCGATGCTGGCCTGCGTCGCCAGCGGCGCGGGCATCGCACTGATGCCGCGCACGGTGCTGGCGCAGCTGCCCGGTGAAGGACAGGTGGCCGCCCACCCGCTGCCGCCGGAGGTGGCGGAGACCGCCACCCACCTGATCTGGCGGCGTGAAGCCTTCAGCCCCAATGTGCGGGCGCTGAAGGAGATCATTATTGAGTACAACGATGGCGTCGTTCCGGCGCTGAAACACCCGATTGCCGGTGAGTGACGTACACTTATTGCGCCATCCCTGTTCTGACACCCCTAAATACCCTGTAAGGAGCAACACATGGAGATGATCAAAACCCGCGCCGCCGTGGCATGGGGCCCCAACCAGCCGCTGACCATTGAGGAAGTGGATCTGATGCCGCCGCAGAAGGGTGAGGTGCTGGTACGCATCGTCGCCACCGGCGTCTGCCACACCGATGCCTACACCCTCTCCGGCAAAGATCCAGAGGGTATCTTCCCGGTGATCCTCGGCCATGAGGGCGGCGGCGTGGTGGAAGCCGTGGGTGAAGGCGTCACCAGCGTGGCGGTCGGCGACCACGTGATCCCGCTCTACACCCCGGAGTGCGGCGAGTGCAAATTCTGCCGCTCTGGCAAAACCAACCTCTGTCAGGCGATCCGCACCACGCAGGGCAAGGGGCTGATGCCGGATGGCACCACCCGCTTCTCCAAGGATGGCCAGCCGATCTTCCACTACATGGGCACCTCCACCTTCTCGGAGTACACCGTGGTGCCAGAGATCTCCCTGGCAAAAATCAGCAAGGAGGCCCCGCTGGAGGAGGTCTGCCTGCTGGGCTGTGGCGTCACCACCGGCATGGGTGCGGTGATGAACACCGCCAAGGTGAAAAAGGGCGACACCGTGGCGATCTTTGGCCTCGGCGGCATCGGCCTGTCGGCCATCATCGGCGCGCAGATGGCCGGAGCCAGCCGCATCATCGGCATCGACATCAACACCAGCAAGTTTGAGCTGGCGCGCAAACTGGGCGCGACCGATCTGGTGAACCCGAAAGATCACAGCAAGCCGATTCAGGAAGTGATTGTCGAGATGACCGACGGCGGCGTGGACTTCTCCTTTGAGTGCATCGGCAACGTCAACGTGATGCGTTCGGCGCTGGAGTGCTGCCACAAGGGCTGGGGCGAGTCAGTGATCATCGGCGTTGCGGGCGCGGGCGAAGAGATCGCCACCCGTCCGTTCCAGCTGGTGACCGGCCGCGTCTGGCGCGGGTCGGCGTTTGGCGGCGTGAAGGGCCGTTCGCAGCTGCCGGGCATCGTGCAGGACTACCTCGACGGCAAGTTCCAGCTCAATGACTTCATCACCCACACCATGGGGCTGGAGGCGATCAACGAGGCCTTCGACCTGATGCATGAGGGCAAGTCGATCCGCTCCGTCATTCACTTTGACCAGTAAGCGGGGCGCACCGGATGAGCATTGAGCTTCTTGAGGAACACCGGCTGTTTGGCGGCTGGCAGCAGCGCTACCGCCACGCCAGCAGCAGCCTGAACTGCGACATGACCTTCAGCCTCTACCTGCCGCCGCCGCGCGACGACGCCCCGCCGCCGGTGCTCTACTGGCTCTCCGGGCTGACCTGCAACGACGAGAACTTCACGTTGAAGGCTGGCGCGCAGCGGGTCGCCGCCGAACTGGGGCTGGTGCTGGTGATGCCAGACACCAGCCCGCGCGGCGCAGGGGTGGCGGATGATGAAAGCTATGACCTCGGCCAGGGGGCGGGCTTCTACCTGAACGCCACCGAGGCACCGTGGTCGGCGCACTACCGGATGTATGACTATCTGGTGGATGAGCTGCCAGCGCTGGTGCGCGAGCAGGTGAACGTCAGCGACCGCCAGTCCATCTGTGGCCACTCAATGGGCGGTCACGGCGCGCTGATGCTGGCGCTGCGTAACCCGCAGCGCTACCGCTCGGCCTCGGCCTTCGCGCCCATCGTCAACCCGAGCCAGGTGCCGTGGGGCCGCAAGGCGTTCACCGCCTATCTGGGCGCGGATGAGCAGCGCTGGCTGGCCTATGACAGCTGCCACCTGCTGGCGAGCCGCCCGGCCGAGCCGCTGCCGATGCTGGTCGATCAGGGCGACGCCGACCAGTTCCTGCCAGACCAGCTCCAGCCAAGCAAACTGGAGGAGCTGGCGACCCAGCACGGCTGGCCGCTGACGCTGCGCACCCAGCCCGGCTATGACCACAGCTACTTCTTTATCGCCAGCTTTATCGAGGATCACCTGCGCTTCCACGCGCAGCACCTGTTCGCCTGATTTGCCCCCTCCCCCGGCCCCCGCCTACCCGCGGTGGGGGCCGCTCTCCCGCACGCCGGCTGGCGCAACCGTCGGGATCTACTACACTTTATGGTCAGAAGCGAATGTCATGCGCCCCGAAAGTGCTGGGGTGCCTCCTGTTGTTTCAAGTGAATGGAGAAGAAACGATGTCAAAACCAGACCAATATACCCGCCAGAATCCACTCACCCAGTACAAGCATGACCGTTATCCAAAGCAGACTCAGCCCGCGCCGGGTTTGGCCGTCAATATGCAGCCTGCTCCGGATCACGGTGAGGAGAGCTACCGCGGCAGCGGCCGGTTGGAAGGCCGCAAGGCGCTGGTCACCGGCGGTGACTCCGGTATCGGCCGCGCGGCCGCCATCGCCTACGCCCGTGAAGGGGCAGATGTCGCCATCAACTACCTGCCCGCCGAGCAGCGTGACGCTGAAGAGGTGGCGGAGCTGGTACGCGCGGCGGGCCGCGAGGCCGTGCTGCTGCCGGGCGACATTAGCGATGAAATCTTCTGCCAGAAGCTGGTGGCCGATGCCCATGAGCAGCTGGGCGGGCTGGATATTCTGGCGCTGGTGGCCGGTAAGCAGGTGGCGATTGAGAACATCAGCGATCTGACCACCGAGCAGTTCCGCAAGACCTTTGAGACTAACGTCTTCGCCATGTTCTGGATCACCAAGGCGGCGCTGCCGCTGCTGCCGGAGGGGAGTTCCATTATCACCACCTCCTCGATTCAGGCTTACCAGCCGAGCAAATTCCTGCTCGACTACGCCTCGACCAAGAGCGCGATCATCGCCTACAGCCGCGCGCTGGCCAAGCAGGTCGCCAGCAAGGGCATCCGCGTCAACATCGTCGCGCCCGGCCCGATCTGGACGCCGTTGCAGGTGGCTGGCGGCCAGTTGCAGGAGAACATCCCGGAGTTTGGTAGCGCCACCCCGCTGCAACGCGCTGGCCAGCCCGCTGAACTGGGGCCAATCTACGTGTTCCTTGCCTCGCAGGAGTCGAGCTACATCACCGCCGAGGTGTTTGGCGTGACCGGCGGCAACCACACCGCCTGATCCCTCGCGAGCGCAAGAAAAAGCCGGGCACTGCCCGGCTTTTTGCGTTACTGGTTCTGGTGCTGCCGGTGCTCTACCGTCTCGCGGTACTCATCGAGGAACGGCTGCTCCGCCGGGTCGATGCGATCCATACCGGAGGTGAAGCGGTGCCAGTAGGGGTAGCGCGGTGCCGGGCGGGTGGCGCGCTCAATGCGCTGGATCTGCTCCGGCGTCAGCGTCAGACGCGCGGAAGCCAGGCTGTCCTGCAACTGCGCCTCGGTGCGCGCGCCGACAATCAGGCTGCTGATGGCCGGGCGGGTGTTGAGCCAAGCGAGGCAGACCTGCGCCGGCGACACCCCATGCTCATCGCCCACCGCCGCCAGCGTGTCGATCACGTCGTAGGCGTGCTCCATGTCATGCACGTAGGGTTCCGGCCAGCCGTTGCCCTGACGGGAACTCTCTGGCGTCTTCTGGCCGCGGCGTACGGTGCCGGTCAGCAGCCCCTCGCCCATTGGCCCCCAGATCAGCGTGCCGACGTTCTGGTCAAGCGCCAGCGGCAACAGCTCAAACTCCGCCTCGCGCGACTCCGGCGTGTAGTTGATCTGCTGGCTGACCGGGCGGTTGACGCCCAGCAGCTCGGCTTTGCCCAGCGTCTTCATCATCTGCCAGCCGGTGTAGTTGGAGGTGCCGTAGTAGCGGATTTTGCCGCTCTGCACCAGCGACTCCAGCGCATAGAGCGTCTCCTCGACCGGCGTCACGCCATCCCAGTTGTGGATCTGGTAGAGGTCGATGTGGTCGGTCTTCAGCCGACGCAGGCTGTTCTCACAGGATTTGATCAGGTGGTAACGGGTCGCGCCGCTGTCGTTCGGGTCATCGCTCATCGGGCTGCGCGCCTTGGTGGCGAGGATGATGCGCTGGCGGTCGCGGCCCAGCGCCTCGCCTACCACGCTCTCCGCGCCGCCTTTGGAGTAGAGGTCGGCGGTGTCCACGGTGTTCACGCCCTGCTCAAAGGCGATATCCATCATCCGGCGGGCGGTGTTGGCATCCACCTGGCCGGTCTTCTCAAAGCCGTCGCTGCCGGAAAAAGTGAGGGTTCCCAAGGTCAATTCAGACACAAACAGGCCGGAGTGGCCAAGCTGGCGATACTTCATCAGTGACTCCTTATTGATGTTGGAGGACTTTTAGGTATAGCCAACTCTCCGGCGAAAGGGGGCCGGAGAGCGGATTTTTAGGATTAGTTGCCCCCCGGCTGGCCCGGTGTCCCGGTTTAGCGCCGGACAGCTCAGAGTTTCGGGTCGAGGGCGTCGCGTAGGCCGTCGCCCAGTAGGTTGAAGGCCAGCACCGTCAGGAAGATGGCGAGGCTGGGGAAGATGGCGACGTGCGGCGCGATCACCATGTCGGCCCGCGCCTCATTCAGCATCGCGCCCCACTCCGGCGTCGGCGGCTGCGCGCCCAGCCCCAGAAAGGAGAGGCTGGCGGCGGTGATGATTGAGGTGCCAATGCGCATGGTGAAGTAGACCACGATGGAGGAGACGGTGCCCGGCAGGATGTGGCGCAGCAGGATGGTGCGGTCCGGCGCGCCGATGCTGCGCGCCGACTCAATGAAGGTCTGGTGTTTCAGCACCAGCGTATTGCCGCGTACCAGCCGGGCGAAGGCCGGGATGCTAAAGATCGCCACCGCCACCACCACGTTCGCCATGCCGCTGCCCATGATGGCCACCACGCCAATCGCCAGCAGGATGCCGGGGAAGGCGAACAGCACGTCGCAGATGCGCATGGTGATGCGATCCCACCACCCTTCGTAGTAGCCAGCCAGCAGGCCGAGCAGCGTGCCAATCGCCGCGCCAATCGCCACCGACACCACGCCAGCCACCAGCGAGATGCGCGCGCCCATCAGGATGCGGCTGAAGATGTCGCGCCCCAGCGAGTCCACGCCCAGCCAGTGCACCAGCGACGGCCCCTCATTCAGGCGGTCATAGTCAAAGAAGTTTTCGGCGTCATAGGGCGCCAGCCAAGGGGCGAACAGCGCCACCACCACCAGCAGCAGCACAAACAGCCCGGCCACCAGCGCCACTGGCTGACGGCAGAAGCGCTGCCAGAAGGCGCGCCACGGTGTGCGCCCGCCGCCCGCCGCTAGCCCAGACACCCGCACCAGCGGCATACCGGCCAGCGTGGCTTCCCGTCTCCACAATTTCATTACGGCCTCACTTATAGCGGATCGAGGGGTTGATGGCGGCGTAGAGCACGTCCACCACCAGATTAATCAGGATAAACTCCAGCGAGAAGAGCAGCACTTCGGCCTGGATCACCGGGTAGTCGCGCATCTCCACCGAATCCACCAGCAGGCGGCCCAGTCCCGGCCAGTTGAACACCTTCTCCACCACAATCGAGCCGCCGAGCAGGAAGCCGAACTGGAGGCCCATCATGGTCACCACCGGGATCATGGCGTTGCGCAGCCCGTGCTTGACGATCACCAGACTCTCGCGCACCCCCTTGGCCCGCGCGGTGCGCATGTAATCCTCGCGCATCACCTCGACAAAAGAGGCGCGGGTGAAGCGTGCCATCACTGCCGCCACCGCCGCGCCGAGGGTTAGCGAGGGCAAAATGTAGTGCTGCCAGCTCTCCGCCCCCACCGTCGGCAGCCAGCCCAGCTCCACCGAGAAGATCTGCATCAGCAGCATCCCGAGCGCAAAGGCCGGGAAGGAGATACCGGAGACCGCCAGCGTCATGCCGAGGCGATCCGGCCAGCGGTTGCGCCAGACGGCGGAGACCACGCCAATCGCCATGCCAAACAGCACCGCCCAGACCATGCTGGTCAGCGTCAGCCACAGCGTCGGCAGGAAGCGTTGGGCGATCTCCTCGCTCACTGGCCGCTTGGAGACCATTGAGGTGCCAAAATCACCCTGCACCACGTTGGCAAAGAAGTGCAGGAACTGCACCGGCAGCGGCTGGTCGAGGCCCAAATCCTGGCGCACCAGTTCCACCACGCTCTCATCGGCGTCCGGCCCAGCGGCCAGCCGCGCCGGATCACCCGGCAGCAGGTGGACAAACAGGAACACCAGCACCGCCACAATCAGCAGCGTCGGCACCAGTCCCAGCAATCGTTTTAAAAAGTAGTTCAGCATCGGCTCTTATGTCCCCGGCGGGCGCACCCCGGCGCGCCCGCCGCAGCCCCTATTGGATATCCGCGTCATCAAAGCTGAACAGGGTATCCGGCATCATGTAGAAGCCCGTCAGCCGTTTGTTGTGCGCCGAAACCAGTCGCTCGGTGGCAAGGAAGGCCCAAGGCGCATCGGCCCAGATCTTGTCCTGCGCATCCTTGTAGAGCTTCGCTTTCGCCGCCCGGTCGGTGGTCGCCAGTGCACCGGCCAGATCCTTGTCCACCTGCGGGTTGCTGTAGAAGGCGGTGTTGAACTGGGTCGGCGGCGCGGACTGGCTGGCGAACAGCGGCGTCAGCGCCCAGTCGGCCTCACCGGTCGAGGCTGACCAGCCGGTGTAGAACATCCGTACCTTGGCCTCTTTCTGGCCGACCGCCTCCACCTGCGCCGCGCGCTGGCCAGCGTCCATCGCCGTGACCGTCACTTTGATGCCCACCTGCGCCAGCTGCTGCTGGGCGAACTGCAACACCTTCTGCGCGGTGCTGTGGTTGTGCGATGACCAGAGCGTGGTGGTGAAGCCGTTCGGGTAGCCCGCCTCTTTCAGCAACTCTCGCGCCTTGGCCGGGTCGTAGGGCCACGGCTGGTAGCGGGCGGCGTAGTCAATGCTCGGCGGCACCGGCCCCTCGGCTGGCACGGCGTAGCCCGCAAAGGCGACCTTAATCAGCGCCTCTTTGTTGATGGCGTAGTTGATCGCCTGACGCACCTTCAGGTTGTCAAACGGCTTCTGGGTGACGTTAAAGCTGATGTAGCGTTGCAGGATCGAAGGGGTCGCCACCAGATCCAGCTTGGCGTTGTTCTTCAGGATGGCGGCCTGCTCATAGGGGATCGGGTAGGCAAAATCGGCCTCGCCGGTCTGGAGCATCGCGGCGCGGGTGTTGTTGTCCACCACCGGACGCCAGGTGATGCTGTCGAGCTTCGGCAGGCCCGGCTTCCAGTAGCCGTCAAACTTCTTCACCTTGACGAAATCGGTCTGGTTCCAGGCGACAAACTGGTAGGGGCCGGTGCCGACCGGGTGGAAACCGATCTCCTTGCCATACTGCTTCAGCGCCGCTGGCGAGATCATCACTGCCGAGGGGTGCGCCAGGTTGTTGATAAAGGCCGAGAATGGCGCTTTCAGCGTGATCTTCACCGTGGTGGCGTCCACCGCCTCGGTGGAGGCGATCATCTTGAACAGGTTATAGCGCTTGAGGCGGTTGTCCGGGTTGCTGGCGCGATCCAGGTTGACCTTCACCGCCTCGGCGTTGAAGTCGGTGCCATCCTGGAACTTCACCCCCGGATGCAGCTTGAGGGTGTAGGTCAGGCCGTCGTCGCTCACCTGATAACTGTCGGCCAGCACGTTCATCAGCTTCATATCTTTGTCGAAGCCAAACAGCCCCTGATAGAAGGATTTGGCCACCGCCTGCGACAGCGAGTCGTTGGCGTCATAGGGATCGAGCGTGGTGAAGTTGGAGCCAACGGCGATGGTGGCATCCTTGGCCGCCCAGGCGGGGGCGGCGGCCAGTGCGGCCAGGATGGCACCGGCCACCAGCGCGCGTTGGGTTGGGGTCTGCTGGGTCATCTCTCTTCTCCTGGGGTTATCCCTGTCAGTAAGCACCTGCAATCGGATGGCGCGCCACAAAATGGCCCTCGCCGACCTGCACCAGCGGGGCGACGATCGGCTCATCGCCGACCGCCCGCACCGGGCTTGGCATCTCATCCACTAAAAGGGCCTGCTCCGGCCGGCGATGCGCCGGGTCGGCCACGGGTACGGCTGCCATTAATTTGCGTGTATAGGGGTGTTGCGGGTTTTCGAACACGGCGCGGCGCGGGCCAATCTCCACAATCTGGCCGAGGAACATCACCGCCACCCGGTGGCTGATGCGCTCCACCACCGCCATGTCATGGGAGATAAACAGGAAGGCGATGCCAAACTCGCGCTGTAAATCCATTAATAAGTTGATGATCTGCGCCTGAATGGAGACATCCAGCGCCGAAACCGACTCGTCGGCGATCACCACCTTGGGGTTGAGTGCCAGCGCGCGCGCGATGGCGATGCGCTGGCGCTGGCCGCCGGAGAACTCATGCGGGTAGCGGGCGGCGTGCTCTGGCAGCAGTCCGACGCGCTCCAGCAGCGCGGCGACGCGCGCCTCGGCCGCCCTCCCACGCGCCACGCCATGCACCAGCAGCGGCTCCATGATCGAGTAACCGACCGTCAGGCGCGGGTCGAGGGAGGCGTAGGGGTCCTGGAAAATGAACTGGATATCGCGTCGCAGGTGTTGCAGCGCCGCGCCGTGCAGGTCAGTGATGCGCCGCCCATCGAAGGTGATGCTGCCACCCTGGCTCTCGACCAGCCGCAGCAGCGAGCGCCCGGTGGTGGACTTGCCACAGCCAGACTCGCCGACCAGCGCCAGCGTCTCGCCGGGGTAGAGGTCGAAGCTCACCCGCTCAACCGCGTGCACCCGGCGGGTGACGCGGTTGAGCAGGCCACTGCGGATGTCAAAGCGCGTCACCAGATCCTGCACCTGCAACACCGGCTGCGCCCGCGCGGGCACCGTGTCCTGTGGCAAGGCGAACTGGTCGCCGGGGCGGCCCTCGGCATTCAGCAGGTCAAAGCGCGCCGGGAAGGTGCGGCCACGCATCGCCCCGAGTTTCGGCACCGCCGCCAGCAGCGAGCGGGTGTAGGGGTGGCGCGGCGCGGCAAACAGACTGTTGACGTCACTCTGCTCGACGCTCTGGCCGCGGTGCATCACCAGCACCCGGTCGGCCACCTCCGCCACCACGCCCATGTCATGGGTGATGAAGATCACCCCCATGTGCAACTCCTGTTGCAGCACGCGGATCAGTTGCAGGATCTGCGCCTGGATGGTGACATCCAGCGCGGTAGTTGGCTCGTCGGCAATCAACAGCGCCGGTTTGCAGGAGAGCGCCATCGCGATCATCACCCGCTGGCGCATCCCGCCGGAGAGCTGGTGCGGGTAGCGATCCAGGATGTTGCGCGCCTCGGGGATGCGCACCTGATCGAGCATCCGCAGCGCCTCCTGCCGCGCCCCCCGGTGATCCCGGCCCTGATGCAGGCGGATGGATTCGGCAATCTGCTCGCCGACGGTGAACACCGGGTTGAGGGAGGTCATCGGCTCCTGGAAGATCATCGCCATGTCAGCGCCGCGCAGGCTGCGCAGCGTGCCGGGGGCGGCCTGCGCCAGATCGAGCACCTGCCCGCGCCGACGGCGGAACAGCAGCTGCCCTTGGTCAATCACGCCGCCGCCCTGCTCCACCAGCCGCATCAGCGCCAGCGAGGTGACGGACTTGCCAGAGCCGGACTCGCCGACAATCGCCAGCGTTTCGCCGCGCCGCACATCAAAGCTGAGCTGGCTGACCGCCTGCACCGGCTGGCGTCCGGCGCGGAAGCTGACGCTAAGATCGCGCACCGCCAGCACCTGCTCCTCCGGCAGCATGGCAGCCAGCGAGGCGTGGGCGGCGTTTACCGGTTTACTTCCGCCGTTCAACGCATCGCCCCCGCCACCGGCGCGGCCGGTGGCCGCCCTGCCCGGCCGGAGGGGAGATGGCCCGTGCGGCCAGCCCGTCATGAACGGTCATCATTGATCTCTGCATGAGGCCCTGCACCCTGTTAATCACTCAATCCATAAAAAACGCGCACGTTCTGGCGCGTCCTGACACAGTGTTTTCGTGGCTTAGCCAGCGCGACCAATCCGTAGGCGGAATGATCGTCATATAAATCAGTGTGGCACTGAATGGCTGGGACTGCTTTTTTTTGACTATATTTAGCCGCGCCAGCTAAGTAAAGCAGAAACTTAGCCTGCGTTATGCGGATATTTACGCAAGTTATTCAGGGAAATAGCGCGCGCCAGCGGGGAAGCGGCGCGGCGGGGATCAGGCGCAGCTTGCGTGCGGCAGCGACAGCTCGCGGTTGCTGATGATGATGTCCACCTCCTGCAAGGCGCAGATGCGCGCCACGCCCTGCCGCCACAGCTTGCTCTTGTCCATCAGCAGCAGCGACTGCGCCGCCCGCTTCACCAGCAACGCCTTGAACTCGGCATTGTGGTCGTTGGAGTCCCACAGCGTACCCTGCTTGTCCAGCCCCTCGCAGGAGAACATAAACAGGTCAATCTCATAGTGCTTGATGAGCGACAGCAGCGCCGGGCTGCGGTAGACCTCCTCCTTGCGCAGCAGCTCGCCGCCGGTGCAGACCACGCTGACATACTGGCGGCGCTCCAGTTCGCGCACCACGCGGGCGCTGTTGGTCAGCACCGTCAGCGGCACATCTGGCAGCTTGCGCGCCAGATGCCAGCAGGTGGTACTGGCATCCAGCGCCAGCACCATGCCAGCCTCGATGTAGGCCAGCGCCTGGCGGGTGATGTCATCCTTGTCATGGAGGTGGCTCTTCACCCGGCGGGTGAAGGGGATGCCAATGTCATCCTGCTGGATGATGCGCTTGGCCTTGCCGTGGCGGCGCAGGATCAACCCCTGCTCCTGCAACTCGCTCAAATCCCGGCGGATCGTCTCCCGGCAGACGCTCAGCTGTTCGGAGAGCTGGTTTACGCTCATCACATCCTGTTCGGCGATCAATTTCAGCAGTGCTTCATGGCGGGTGTTTTTCATGCTCCGGTCAATCTCCACGTCGGCAATGACTCCGGCAGCATACTCTGTGGCGCATGACAATTTGGGGATCGGAACGGAATTATGGAATGGGGATCACGGTTTTGCTGCGCAACATCAGGCAGATGGCAGGAAAATGCCCCGGCAGGCGGGGCATCAGGGCAGATCAGGCGTCCGGGTGGGATTTCAGCGGTTTGCCAGCAAACTCGCGCGCGTTGAACAGGGTGTCCGTGCCGCGCTGGTCGCGGTTGTCCGGCATCCCGAGCTTTTTGCGCAGGGCGATAAAGTCATGCATCGAGGCGGCGTTGACCTGCTGGATCGGCAGGTTGAGCTGGGTCGCCAGCAGCAGGATGCGGCAGTAGGAGTCCACGTTCTCCAGCTTCCAGTAGGCATCCTCCACATGGTTGCCCCAGACGATCACGCCGTGGTTCTCCATGAAGATGCACTGGTGGTCTGGCGACACCGAGCCAACGTTGTCGGCGTTCTCCGGCGTGCCGGGCGTGGCGTACTTCGCCTGCACCACTTCGCCAAAGAAGATGTCCGGCTCTGGCATGATGCCGGTCGGCGGCACGCTGCCGGTGATGACAAAGGCGTTGGCGTGCACCGGGTGGGCGTGGACGCAGGACTTGGCGGCTGGCACGCGGCTCATGATGCCGAGGTGGGTCTTGATCTCGCTGGTGGAGGGGCGTTTGCCCGCCTTCTGGCGGCCCGCCATGTCCACCAGACACATATCATCCGGCGTCATGAAACCCTTGCTGATCAGCGTGGGGGTGCAGAGCACCAGGTTGTCGCCGACGCGCACCGAGATGTTGCCGCCGTTGCCATCCACGTAGTCTTTCTGCCACATGCGCTGGCCAATGGCGACCATCCGCTGTTTGATCACCTGAAGCGCGTCGCTGTAGAAAAACTGATTTACCTCCTGCGGGGTCTGCGGGTCCTTGCCCTCTTCCCAGTGGAACTCCAGCGTCGGTAACGGCGGGGAAATTGACCAATCAGATTGACTCATCGCTGTACTCTCTTTGGTTTATGGCTGGGGGCCGCCGGGGGGCGGCGTCAATAGGGCTATGCTATGCCGCCGCCGCGCCGCTGGCACCCTTGCCGCGCCAGTTCGCCGCTTTCCCCCGTGCTTTGTGACCAAAATCACAGGATTTCGCCCCGTGGGCCGCCGATTTCGCCGCGCGCCGCTGCCCGCTTTCTCTGGCCGCCGGGCAAAACGGGGTGGCCGGCCAGATTGGTCAGCCCGGCGTTCTCTGCCATAATGGGCAGATTCCCCCGATTTTTTGCCGCCTGCCCTCCCGGCGCGGCCGCCGTACAACGGAGTAATTGATGACCCCACAACACCCCCACCTTGCCGGCCTGCTGTCGTTGGATGACGCGCTGGAGAAGATGCTCGCGCAGGTCAGTTGCCAGCGCATCGCCACCCGCATCCCGCTGGCCAGTGCCGCTGGCCACATCACCGCCGCTGAAGTGACCTCGCCGGTGCAGGTGCCGCCGTTCGACAACTCCGCGATGGATGGCTACGCCGTGCGCGTGGAGGAGGCCGCCAGCGGTCAGCCGCTGCCGGTAGCGGGCAAGGCGTTCGCTGGCGCGCCCTTTGACGGCGAGTGGCCAGCGGGCCACTGCATCCGCATCATGACCGGCGCGCCGGTGCCGCCGGGCTGCGAGGCGGTGGTGATGCAGGAGGAGAGCGAGGTGATGGATCAGGGCGTGCGTTTCACCGCGCCGGTGAAGGCCGGGCAGAACATCCGCCGTGCCGGTGAGGACATCGCCCAGGGCGCGACGGTGCTGCCGGTGGGCCGGCGGCTGGGGGCGGCGGAACTGCCGCTGTTGGCGTCGCTGGGCGTCACTGACGTGGCGGTCTATGAGCCGCTGACGGTGGCGGTCTTCTCCACCGGTGACGAACTGCAACCGGTCGGCACGCCGTTACAGCCGGGCCAGATCTATGACACCAACCGCTTCGGCGTGCGGCTGATGCTGGAGCAGCTCGGCTGCCGGGTGGTTGACCTCGGCATCATCCCGGATGACCCGCAGGCGCTGCGCAAGGCGTTCCAGCAGGCGGACGCGGCGGCGGATCTGGTGATCAGCAGCGGCGGGGTCTCCGTGGGCGAGGCGGACTACACCAAGACCATGCTGGAGGAGTTGGGCGAGATCGGCTTCTGGCAGCTGGCGATCAAGCCGGGCAAACCCTTCGCCTTTGGCCGCCTCAGCCAGTCGTGGTTCTGCGGCCTGCCGGGCAACCCGGTCTCCGCCGCCCTCACCTTCTACCAGTTGGTGCAGCCCCTGATCGCCCGGCTGGCCGGCCACCGTGACTGGCAACTGCCGCCGATGCTCAAAGCCGTCGCCGCCAGCGGGCTGAAGAAGCAGCCGGGCCGGCTCGACTTCCAGCGCGGCATCGCCTTCACCAACGAGCAGGGTGAACTGGCGGTGCGCACCACCGGCCATCAGGGATCGCACATCTTTAGCTCCTTCAGCCAAGCCAACTGCTTTATCGTGCTGGAGCGCGAGCGCGGGTCGGTGGCGGAGGGCGAGACCGTCACCATCCAGTTCTTCAACGCCCTGCTGGGGGGCTGACCATGCACCCGGAACTGAGCGACGAGGAGACGCTGCGCTACAACCGGCAGATTGTGCTGCGCGGCTTTGACTTTGACGGCCAAGAGGCGCTGAAGGCCAGCCACGCGCTGGTGATTGGCCTCGGCGGCCTTGGCTGCGCGGCAGCGCAGTATCTGGCGGCGGCGGGCATCGGTACGCTGACGCTGGTCGATTTCGATACCGTGTCGCTCTCCAATTTGCAGCGCCAGACGCTGCACAGCGATGCGCGCCTCGGCATGGCGAAGGTGGAATCGGCGGCGCTGGCGCTCACCGCCATCAACCCGCATGTGCGTATCCGCACCCTGAACCAGCTCCTCGAGGAGGAGGCGCTGGCGGCAGAGGTGGCGGCGGCCGACGTGGTGCTGGATTGCAGCGACAACGTGGCCACTCGCAACCAGCTCAACCGCGCCTGCTTCGCCACGCGCACGCCGCTGGTTTCGGGTGCGGCGATCCGCATGGAGGGACAGCTCAGCGTCTTCACCTGGCAGGAGGATGAGCCGTGCTACCGCTGTTTAAGCCGCCTGTTCGGTGAGAATGCCCTGACCTGCGTCGAGGCCGGGGTGATGGCCCCGCTGGTCGGCACCGTGGGCAGCTTGCAGGCGATGGAGGCGATCAAGGTGCTGACGCGCTACGGCGAACCAGCCACCCACCGGGTGCTGCTGTTTGATGCGATGACCCTCCAGTTCCGTAGCCTGAAACTGCCGAAAAACCCGAAATGCGAGGTGTGCGGCGGCCACTAGCCGTCACTCATCATACAGCCCGGCATCCTTCACCGGGCTGTGGCCGGGGTGCAGACGCACCCGGCGCACCGACTCGCGCACCGCCAGCGTGCCGCCGAACAGCCAGTTGCCCACCGGTGCCTGTGGGCGAATCAGCCGCTGTTGCAGGATGTGCACCGCCTCCTCTCCCAGCTCATCACGCGGCACGTGCAGCGAGGTGAGCGGCACGTCATGGATCGCCGCCAGATTAAAGCCATCAATGCTCATCACTGACATATCCTGTGGCACCCGCAGCCCAGCCTTTTGCAGCGCGCTGACCGCGCCAGCGGCCATGAAATCCCCACCCACCAGCAGCGCGCTCGGCCACTGGCCGCGTGGCGTGGCCGCCAGATAGTCGGCGATCAGTTGCTCGCTCTCGCGGGCGCTGAAGCCCTGCGCGGCGATCAGGTGCCGCGCCTCGTCAAACGGCAGGTTATGCGCTGCCCAAGCGTCACGGATGCCCGCCAGCCGCAGCTCCATGGTGTAGCGCCGCAGGCAGAGCAGGTTCAGCACCGCCCGGTGTCCCTGCTCAAACAGGTAGCTGGCCGCGCCCGCGCCAATCAGCTGGTGATCGGGTGCTACGCCCGGTAGGCGCATCTTCTGGTCACGGCAGTTGACCAGCACACAGGGCTTGCCGACGTTCGCCGCCAAATCGTGGATGTGCGGATCGTCAATGCCGATCAAGATCGCCGCCTCGCTCTCCGCCTCACTCATCTTCGCCAAAAACAGGTTGGCGTCGCTGTCATGCTCCTCCAGCGCGCAGTAGCGCAGCCGCACCTCATGGGGGGCCAGCGCCTTGCTGATGCCCTGAATCACCCGGTAGTAGAAGACATCCAATCGCTCGTCGAAGGCGCGTTGCGGCGCAAACACCACCAAACTGTTGAGCAGCAGCCGCCCGGCCGCCAGCCCCTGCAACACCCCGTTGTGCTGCGCGCAGGCCAGCACCTGCCGCCGCGCCGCCTCGCTGGTGTTGGCCTTGCCCGCCAGCACCCGCGATACCGTGCTGATCGACAGCCCAGTCTGGGCGGCGATCTGGCTGATTTTTAGCTTTTTCTCCATTTTGTGATCTCTGCCCATTTGGCCAATGAAAAAATTTTCACGGTGGAAAAATGCGCTTTTCCTATGGCATTTCCCGCTGCGTAAACCGGTTTTTACCGTAACGGTGAAAAAGCTTTCATAAATTCCTCTGTTGGTCGATTTATAACTCAATTAGTCTCGACTTGTCGAACAGCCTGCCCCGGCAATGCTGCGTCAGATCACATAAAAAAGATTAAATTCAAAAAGTTAAACCACTGATTGCCAAATTAAGTTGTTATACCAATCCGAGAATCATTGCTACGTGGAGACCCCCATGAGTCATGGCATAAATCAGGATGTCACCGCCGTGAAGGCGAAACGCACCTTCCGCCACCTACGCTGGTGGGTGCTGGTGCTGTTTCTGCTTGGCGTTACCATCAACTACATCACCCGCAACTCCCTCGGCATCCTGGCACCCGAGCTGAAGACCAGCCTCGGCATCACCACCGAGCAGTACTCCTATATTGTCGGTGCCTTCCAGCTCGCCTATACCCTGTTCCAACCACTGTGCGGCTGGCTGATTGACGTGATTGGCCTGAAGCTGGGCTTCATGATCTGCGCCACCCTGTGGGCCATCATCTGCATCCTGCACGCCGGGGCCGGTAGCTGGCTGCATCTGGCGATCCTGCGCTTCTTCATGGGCGGCGCGGAGGCAGCGGCCACCCCGGCCAACGCCAAAACCATTGGTGAGTGGTTCCCGAAACGTGAGCGGCCAATCGCCGCCGGTTGGGCGGGCGTCGGCTTCTCCATCGGCGCGATGCTGGCCCCGCCCATCGTCTACTTCGCCCACGTCTCCTTCGGCTGGCAGGGCGCGTTCATGTTCACCGGCGGCTTGGCGCTGGCATGGGTGGTGCTGTGGTGGCTCTGCTACCACAACCCAGAGCGCCACCCCAACCTGAGCAAGGATGAGCTGGCCTTCATCCAGCAGGACAACGAGCCGCCGCCGGTCAAGCAGCCCTTCCTGACCGCGCTGCGCAACGTGGCGAAGAACCGCCGCTTCTACGGCATCGCCATCCCGGCCTTTATGGCGGAACCGGCCTGGGCCGTGCTCAGCTTCTGGGTGCCGCTCTACCTCGCCAATGAGCGCGGCATGGATCTGAAACAGATCGCCATGTTTGCCTGGCTGCCGTTCCTCGCCGCCGACCTCGGCAGCGCCGCCAGTGGCTACCTGACCCGCCTCTACGTGAAGCTGTTTGGCTGCACCCGCATCAACTCGGTGGTCGCCAGTTCCGTCACCGGTGCCTGCATGATGGTGGCGCTGGCGCTGGTCGCCCTGACGGAAGACCCCTATATCGCCATCGCGCTGATCTCGATTGGCGGCTTCGGCCACCAGATCATCTCCTGCATGTTGAGCGCGCTGGTGGTGGAGACCTTCGACCGCGGCCAGATGGCGACGGTGAACGGGATGCGCGGCTCCGCCGCCTGGATCGCCAGCTTCCTGTTTTCGCTGCTGATTGGCGTCACCGCCGACCGCATCGGCTTCAACCCGCTGTTTATCGCCATGGGCTTTTTCGACCTGATTGGCGCGATTTTCCTGATTGCCTTTATTGCTGAACGCCGCACCGCGCGTGCCTGAAATGGAATGTGAATGATGAAAATCCTGAAAAATTGGTCACTGCTGTCATCAGACGCCCACCACGTGGAACTGGCCGTGGAGGGCAGCCACCGCCTCTGCCTCTATGTGCTGGAGAGCGGCATGTTCCGCGTGCTGCTCAAGCGCCGCAACCAGTTGGCGCTGGATCGTACCTGGAGCATCGCGCCAGAGGGGGAGACGCCGTGGGAGGGGCGGCCACGCGAGAGTCTGGCGGGCTTCACCCTGCCCGGCTTTGAACTGGAGGAGATCGACGGCGGCCTGCGCGTCAGCACCGATCGCTTGCGCGTTACCGTGCACCAGCCGCTGTGGCTGGAGTGGCACCACCGCGACGAGGCTGGCGCATGGCAGCCGCTGGCCAGCGACCGCCCCACCAGCGCCTACCAGCTCAACGCCCACGGCGACGGCGTGGCGCACTACCAGCGCCGCTACCCGGAGGAGCGCTACTACGGGCTGGGCGAGAAGGCCGGGCCGTTGCAGCGCACCGGCAAGCGCTATGAGATGCGCAACCTGGACGCGATGGGCTACAACGCCGCCAGCACCGACCCGCTCTACAAGCACATCCCGTTCACCATCACCCAGCGCCCCGGCGTCAGCTTCGGCCTGTTCTATGACAACCTGAGCAGTTGCTGGCTCGATCTGGGGAATGAGCTGGACAACTACCACCTGCCCTACCGCCGCTGGCAGGCGGAGGCGGGCGACATCGACTACTACCTGTTCCTCGGCCCGCGCGTGCTGGATGTCACCAAGACCTTTGTGCGCCTGACCGGCAAGACGCTGTTTGGCCCGAAGTGGAGCCTCGGCTACAGCGGCTCCACCATGCACTACACCGACGCGCCGGACGCCCAGCAGCAGCTAATGCACTTTATCCGCCTCTGCCGTGAGCAGGCGATCCCCTGCGACTCGTTCCAGCTCTCCTCCGGCTACACCTCCATCAACAACAAGCGCTACGTCTTTAACTGGAACTACGACAAGGTGCCACAGCCGGAAGTGATGAGCCGCGCCTTCCATGACGCTGGCCTGAAGCTGGCGGCGAACATCAAACCTTGCCTGTTGCAGGATCACCCGCGCTACCAGGAGGTGGCGGAGCGCGGGCTGTTCATCCGCGACTCCGAGCAGCCCTGCCCGGAGCGCTCCAGCTTCTGGGATGATGAGGGATCGCACCTCGACTTCACCAACCCGGCGGCCATCGCGTGGTGGCAACAGGGCGTCACCACCCAGCTGCTCGAAAAGGGGATCGACTCCACCTGGAATGACAACAACGAGTATGAGGTGTGGGACGGCGAGGCGCGCTGCCATGGCTTTGGCCGCGAGATCGCCATCAAGCACATCCGCCCGGTGATGCCGCTGCTGATGATGCGTGCCTCGATGGAGGCGCAGCAAGCCTTCGCCCCAGAGAAGCGCCCCTACCTCATCTCGCGCTCTGGCTGTGCCGGGATGCAGCGCTACGTGCAGACCTGGAGCGGCGACAACCGCACCAACTGGGAGACGCTGCGCTACAACACCCGCATGGGGCTGGGGATGAGCCTGTCCGGGCTGTACAACGTCGGCCACGACGTCGGCGGCTTCTCTGGCGACAAACCGGACGCCGAGCTGTTTGTGCGCTGGGTACAGAATGGCGTGATGCACCCGCGCTTCACCATCCACTCCTGGAACGATGACCAGACGGTCAACGAGCCGTGGATGTACCCGACCGTCACCCCGGCGATCCGCGACGCCATCGCGCTGCGCTACCGGCTGCTGCCCTACCTCTACACGCTGTTGTGGCAGGCACATGACGAGGATGAGCCGCTGCTGCGCCCCACCTTCCTCGACCATGAGCACGATCCGCAGACCTTCGCCGAGTGCGACGAGTTCCTGCTGGGGCGTGACCTGCTGGTGGCGAGCGTAGTGGAGCCGGGCGAGCGCCAGCGCCGCCTGTGGCTGCCGGACAACCAGAGCGGCTGGTATGACTACTACACCGGCCAGTGGTACGCCGGTGGCCAGTGGGTCACCCTCGACGCGCCGCTGGAGCGCCTGCCGCTACTGGCGCGCGCTGGCAGTGCCCTGCCGCACAGCAGCCGCATCACGCACGTTGACGCACAGGCCGATGACCAGCGCGAGCTGCGCCTCTACCCGCTGCGCGGCCACGGCGTCAGCCACGGCAGCCTGTTTGAGGATGATGGCGAGTCATGGGGCTACCAACAGGATGAGGCGCTGTGGCTGACGTGGGAGATGGCCTGCACCGACACCGAGATCCGCCTCACCTTCCAGCGCCGCGGTCACTACCAGCCAGCCTGGCAGGCGCTGCGCCTCACCCTGCCGGCTGGTGAAACCCGCCGCCTGCTGGTGGAGGGCGTCGAGGGCGACACCTGGCAGCGCTGAGACACAGGCATAAAAAAAGCCGGGGGCGTCCCCGGCTTTTTTATCTCTGGCTGCTCGGCGTGGCCGATCAGTAGATGCCCTGACTGCGCAGGTAGTCCTCGTAGTTGCCGCTGAAGTCCACCACCTTGTTCGGGGTGATCTCCAGAATACGGCTGGCGAGGGAGCTGACGAACTCGCGGTCGTGGGAGACGAAGATCAGCGTGCCTTCATACATCTCCAGCGCCATGTTCAGCGACTCGATGGACTCCATGTCGAGGTGGTTGGTCGGCTCGTCCATCACCAGAATGTTGGGCTTCTGCATCATCAGCTTGCCGAACAGCATACGGCCCTTCTCGCCACCGGAGAGTACCTTCACCTTCTTCTTGATGTCGTCCTGGCCGAACAGCAGACGGCCGAGGATGCTGCGCACCGCCTGCTCATCTTCCTTCTCGGATTTCCACTGGCTCATCCAGTCAAAGACCGTCAGGTCGCAGTCGAACTCTTCGGCGTGATCCTGCGCGTAGTAGCCAATGGAGGCATTCTCAGACCACTTCACGGTGCCGTTGTTTGGCGCAATTTCGCCCACCAGCGTCTTCAGCAGGGTGGTCTTACCGATGCCGTTAGTACCCAGCACCGCGACCTTCTCGCCCACTTCCACCATCAGGTTCAGCTTCTTGAACAGCAGGCCGTCGTCGTAGCCTTTTGACAGCTCCTGCACTTCCAGCGCGTTACGGAACAGCTTCTTCTCTTGGTCGAAGCGGATATACGGGTTCTGGCGGCTGGAGGCTTTCACCTCATCCAGCTGGATCTTGTCGATCTGGCGCGCACGCGAGGTGGCCTGCTTGGATTTGGAGGCGTTGGCGCTGAAGCGGCTGACGAAAGATTGCAGCTCGGCAATCTGCGCCTTCTTCTTGGCGTTGTCAGCCAGCAGGCGCTCACGCGCCTGCGTGGCGGCGGTCATGTATTCGTCGTAGTTGCCCGGATAGACGCGCAGTTCGCCGTAGTCCAGATCGGCCATGTGGGTGCAGACCATGTTCAGGAAGTGACGGTCGTGCGAAATGATGATCATGGTGCTGTTGCGCTCGTTGAGCACCTGCTCCAGCCAACGGATGGTGTCGATGTCCAGGTTGTTGGTCGGTTCGTCCAGCAGCAGGATCTCCGGGTCGGAGAAGAGGGCCTGAGCCAGCAGCACACGCAGCTTGAAGCCCGGCGCGATCTCACTCATCGGGCCGTAGTGCTGCTCCACCGGGATACCGACGCCCAGCAGCAGTTCGCCAGCCCGCGCCTCGGCGGTGTAGCCATCCATCTCGCCGTAGGCCACTTCGAGGTCAGCCACCTTGTAGCCATCCTCTTCGCTCATCTCCGGCAGGGCGTAGATGCGGTCGCGCTCCTCTTTCACCTGCCACAGTTCGACGTGGCCCATGATGACGGTGTCCAGCACAGTGTAGTTTTCATAAGCGAACTGATCCTGGCGCAGCTTGCCCAGACGTTCGTTCGGGTCGAGGAAGACGTTGCCCGCGCTCGGCGTCAGATCCCCGCCGAGGATCTTCATGAAGGTCGATTTGCCGCAGCCATTGGCGCCAATCAAACCGTAACGGTTGCCGCCGCCAAACTTGACGGAGATATTTTCGAACAGCGGCTTGCTGCCGAACTGCATGGTGATGTTGTTAGTACTTAACACAACGCTCGCTCTTGGTTTGGAATGTGATGAGGCGCGCATTATGCCACAACCGGCAGGCGGGATCGCGCAGGATTTTGCGCAAAACTTAGCCAGACGGGCAAAAAGTCAGCCAAAAAAGCAAAAACCCGGCCGGGGCCGGGTTTGCGCGTCTGGGACGGGGATCAGAAGCTGTAGCCGATCACCGCGTAGTAGCCCCAGCCGGTGGACTTGACGTCGAAGTTGCCCTTGCCGAAGTTCAGCTCGGTGCCATCCTGCCATTGGCCGCCGTTGTGGAAGTAACGCGCCACAAAGGAGTAGTGCCAGTGCGCGTAGTTCAGCGCCAGAATGTGGCTGGAGGCGATGGAGTTGCTGGTGCGCGCCTTGTTGCCGTTTTCGTTCAGGTCAGAGCCCCAGTCAAAGTTGGTGAAGCCGATGTAGCTGACGTGGCCGCCCCAGACATCGCCCAGCGGCAGGAAGTATTTCACCTTGAAGCGGTAGCCATCCCAGCTGTTTTCGTTGGCGGCGCTGTAGTTCTCCCACTGGTACTTGGCGTAGACGTTCAGTGACAGGTTCAGCGGAGTGTGGGTGTCGATGTCGGTGCCCAGACCCATGTACCAGGTGTTCTGGCGGTTGTCGCTGTCCGGCCCCATGTCAAAGATGTAGTTGTTGGCGAAGTACCACTCTTTGAACGGCCCGAAACTCAGGTCAGTGCCAGTCAGCTTGTCGATGGAGAAGCGCGGTTCGATCTCCATGAACAGCGGGGAGCCGTTTTTGTCCCAGATACCGACGTCGTTGCCATTGCCGACGCCAAAAGCTTTTGGCACGTCCACATAGCCGTAGAAGTCGAACCAATCCTTGTGGGCAAAGGCTTCATACTCCAGGTAGAGATCGTTGTTCAGCTGCGGCCCGAAGCGGGTGTGGTAGCTGCCCACCACGTTGACGCTCTGTTTCCACCAGTCGGAGAGGTACTCACCCTGTGTGTCATCCGCCATTGAGGTGGCGCTGTAAGAGAGGGCAGCCAGAGCGCCCGCGGCGAGAAGAGTTTTATTCATTGTCATTACCAGTGCTTTAAAGGGCGGTTCCCTGCCAAACGGGGATGTGGTGAACCACACAACATGCGGCAGCGTTATTGCTCATTCAGGTGTGTCATCAGGAGCCACTTAGCCGGTCGGTGAGCAGCCGTAATGAGGGGCGGCGCTCCAAACCTTGTTACCGGCAATAATCAGGTGTCACTTAATATGCGATTATGTCAAAAAATGTCAATTTTAGTTGCATAGTGATACATGTTTTTCGTGAGGACGATCACAATCTGTAACGGGCCGTAAAGATACTGTTTTTTTGCGGCCACGCAATCGTTTACTTAGCCAGACGCAATCGGTGGCGTCCGTTTGCTGGCTTTTCAGGCAGGAAAGGTCAGGAAGTGGGCGGGAAGTGGGCGGGCATCTCGCCGCGCCCTATTGCGATCGCCAGGCAGCGCGGCGGCTGCGCGCCAGCGGCTCCCACAGCAGCACTGCCAGCAGGATCAGCGTCGCCAGACCATTGGTGGTCAGCAGGTCGGCATAGCCGCTTACCGGCAGTAGCAGCGCCAGCGCCAGCAGCCCAATCAGGTGCTGGCGTGGTATCCGCAGGCCGCGCCGGTACTGCCACAGCATCAGTGCCGCCAGCCAGGCCAGCGGCGCGCCGACCAGCACACAGGCGGCTGGCAGGTGGGTGGCCTGCATCGGGTAGGCGATGACGTGCGCATTGCCCACCGTCCAGGCACAGAGGGCGATGATCATCACCACATGGGTCAGGTGGCCGCTGCTGCCCGGCCACGCCGGGCGCACCGGCTGTGCCAGCGCGGCATAGTAGAGGCACCAGATCGCCAGCGCCCCCAGCAGCGCGGAGAGCGCCGCCAGCAGCACCGGCGTGCTGGGTGGCAGGTCACTCAGCGCAGTGATGGTCATCCAGGCGGCCAGCACCAGCAGCGCGGTGACCACCATCAGGTAACGGGAGAGTGTTCTTGGCATCTTGGTTCTCTCCAGCAAGCAGGGGGAAGGCCCACGTTACCCGATTTTTTTGACAAAAAATCGTGCCTGCGTGAAATTCAGACAGTTCGGCGCATGTCGATATGGGGAATCCCATCCTCATCATAGACTTCCGAGCAGGGCGAGAAGCCAAAATCGCGGTAGAACGCTTGCAAGTGGGCCTGCGCCATCAGCGTGCGCCCCAGTTGCTGTCCGCGCGCAAAGGGCGCGACCACCACCCGGCCAATCGCTACCTCCTCGCCCGGCAGCAGGCGGGCGTAGGCCGCCAGCCGCCCCTGTTGCCAGCACAGCAGGTGGCGCGTGCCCGATGCCAGATCGCGCCCATCCACATCCAGATAGGGGCAGGTCTGCTCCACCACAAACACTTCACAACGCAGCGCCAGCAGCGCGTAGAGCGGCGCGGCGCCCAGTTCACTGTGGTGCAGATCTTGCCAATACATGTCAGCCATAATAATTCCCAAGTTAATCATTTAGATTATTTATAATAAAAATCCTATTTTCCCCACGCGTTTTCCCCACTCACCGGCGGAAAATATTATCCCTTAAAAATCATATAATTATACTCAACTCCGTCAATGTAGCAATCGTGAAATCATGATTCGCTTGTTCCTGCTCATCAGCTGAGTATATTCCGCCAAATCTTTTTTCCAGGAAAACGTAACCATGAAACCAATTGTGAAATATGGCCTGGCGGCCCTGATGCTGACCAGCCTGACTGCGTGTGACAACGCTGCCGAGAAACCTGCCACTGACAAAGCCGCCCCGGCCGCCAGCGCCGCCCCGGCTGAGAAAGCTGCCGCAGACGCGAAAGCCGCCCCGGCCGAGAAAGCTGCCGCAGACGCGAAAGCCGCCCCGGCCGAGCAAGCTGCCGCAGACGCGAAAGCCGCCCCGGCCAACAACGCCGCGCAGCCCGCTGCAGCCGCAGAAGCTGCCCAGCCGCGCCTTAGTTTCACGCTGCCGAAGGGCTTTGTCGATCGCTCCCCCGCGCCAAAAGAGGGCGATCGCGTGCTGACCCGCATCTTCGCCAACCCTACCACCAACCAGATGGTCACCCTGGTCAACTACGGCGGCCTGACGCCGCTGGCTGACCGCGAGGCGCTGAAAAAGGCGCTGGAAGAGAATGGCCCGAAACTGCTTGAGACCTTCAAAAAGCAGTACTCCAGCGTGAATGTGCTGAAAAAAGGCATGGTCTCCCTCTCCGGCCACCCCTTCTACCAGTTTGAGTCCAAAATCAAACAGCAGGATCGGGCGGCCATCAGCACCAGCCTGACCACCCAGCAGAATGCACAGATGATCAATATCCAGATCATGACCATCTCTGATGATATGGCCGCGCATGAGGCGCTGGTTAAGGCGATCAGCGACAACGTCAGCTTCAAGTAAGTTTTTGAGGCGATTAAAAAGGCTGCCGATAGGCAGCCTTTTTTATTGGGCCATGCCGCTAGAGCAATTTCCCCAATCCATTAGTAAAATTTTTTGAATATACCGGTCAAATATATTAGCTGGCAGCGCGGCGCGCCCTCTTACAGACTGATTGGTCTTGTTGACCCTGAATTCACTGCAAAAGGACGTAATAATGTCAGTCATGAAAAAAGTGCTGCTCCCTGCCATGCTGGGCCTCGGCCTCTACTCCCAGGTTTCGCTGGCGGCCACCCAGACCTACGCGATGGACCCTGGCCATACTTCCGTGGTGGTAGCCTGGACGCACTTCGGCTTCTCGCACCCCACCGCTGACCTCTCCAACGTCACCGGCACCCTCGTGTTTGACGCCGACGATCTGGCCAACTCCAAGGTTGACGTCACCCTGCCGATCAGCACCATCGACACCCACGTCGCCGCGCTGACCAGCGAGTTCAAGGGCGCGGAGTACTTCGACGTCGCCAAATATCCGACTGCCACCTTCCACAGCACCAAGGTGACCCACGCTGGCGACAACAAGTATGACGTCGAGGGCAACCTGACCATCAAGGGCATCACCAAGCCAGTGACCCTGCACGCCGTGCTGAACAAGCAGGGTGAGCACCCGATGGTGAAGAAGCAGGCGATTGGCTTTGACGCCGCCGCCACCATCAAGCGCTCTGACTTCAAGCTGGACAAATATGTCCCGGCCGTCAGCGACGACGTGGTGATTGCCATCTCCACCGAAGCCTACGCCAAGTAAGCCCCTCCCCTGCCCGGCACACCGGGCAGGGGTTCCCTCGCGTTAAATCGGCGGGTAACTCCCCAGACCGTCCGGCCACGGCGTAAGCAGATCCACTCCCTCCTCCGTTACCGCCACCGTGTGCTCCCACTGCGCGGAGAGCGAGCGATCGCGCGTCACCACCGTCCAGCCATCGGCCAGCACGCTGGTTGCCGCCTTGCCGGCGTTGATCATCGGCTCAATGGTGAAGATCATCCCCGGTTTCAGCACCAACCCCTCGCCCGGCCGGCCATAGTGCAGCACCTGCGGCTCGGTGTGGTACTCGGTGCCGACGCCGTGGCCGCAGTAGTCACGCACCACGGAGAAGCCCTTCTCATGCGCCACGTTCTGGATGGCGTAACCAATGTCGCCCAGCGTCGCGCCCGGCCTGACCGCGCGGATGCCCGCCACCATTGCGTCGTAGGTGGTCTCCACCAGCAGTTTGGCGCGGATGCCCGGCTCGCCGACGAAGTACATGCGGCTGGTGTCGCCGTACCAGCCATCCTTGATCAGCGCCACGTCGATGTTGACGATGTCGCCCGCCTTCAGCGTCTTGCTGTCGGTGGGGATGCCGTGGCACACCACATGGTTGACCGAGGTGCAGATGGTTTTCGGGTAGCCGTGGTAGCCGATATTGGCCGGGGTGCAGCCCAGCGTCTCCACAATGTAACGGTGGCAGAGGGCGTCCAGCGCCTCGGTGGTGACGCCGGGTTTGACGTGCTCGCCAATCATCGCCAGCACCTCGGCTGCCAGGTGGCCAGCGAGGCGCGCTTTCTCAATGTCAGCGGCGGTGTGCAGGGTAATGTTGTTCATGGTTGCTCCTTGTCGGCGGTGGCAGGCTGGGGGGTAAGCAGCTGCTGGGTAATTTCCGTATAGCTCAGGTGGGGGTTCTGCTCTGCCAGCCGGCCGATGCGCAGCCAGTACTCGGCCTGCGCATTGATGGAACGGCAGTAGGCGTCGCTGGCGACCCGCAGTTCGTCATGGATAAAGTCAGAAATTTTGATGATGCCCATCGGTCAGTCACTCTACGCGGTATATATGAAACATATATGAAGCGTATAACGGGAGGGGCATCCCGGTGTGGCAGGACGTGCGCAAAAAAAGGGCGCTGCATCGGCAGCGCCCTTGGGCATCGCGGGGAAGTGGCCTGACAATCAGGCAGTTTTCTTCAGCGGCTCGGTGCGCACTGGCGCGTCGCCCGCCACATAGTAGTCGGCGGTGCTGCGCGGCAGCGGCTGGCGGCCACGGATGGCGTCGGCCATCTTCTCGGCGATCATGATGGTGGTGGCGTTGAGGTTGCCGGTGATGATCTGCGGCATGATGGAGGCATCCACCACACGCAGGCCATTCATGCCGTGGACGCGCCCCTCGCCATCCACCACTGCCATCTCGTCAGTACCCATCTTGCAGGAGCCGCACGGGTGGAAGGCGGTTTCGGCGTGCTCACGGACAAAGGCATCCAGCTCTTCGTCGCTCTGCACGTGCGCGCCGGGGCTGATCTCGCGGCCACGGTAGGGGTCAAGCGCTGGCTGCGCCATGATCTCACGGGTGAGGCGGATCGCGTCACGGAACTCCTGCCAATCCTGCTCGGTCGCCATGTAGTTGAACAGAATGCTCGGGTGCTGGCGCGGATCCTTGGACTTCACCTGCACGCGGCCACGGCTCGGCGAGCGCATGGAGCCAACGTGTGCCTGGAAGCCGTGCTCCTTCACCGCGTTGCTGCCGTTGTAGTTGATGGCCACCGGCAGGAAGTGGTACTGGATGTTCGGCCACTCGAACTCCTCACGGCTGCGGATAAAGCCACCGGCCTCGAACTGGTTGCTGGCACCCACACCGGTGCCCTTGAACAGCCACTCCGCGCCAATCTTCGGCTGGTTGTGCATCTGCAACGCCGGGTAGAGCGACACCGGCTGGGTGCAGCTGTATTGCAGGTACATCTCCAGGTGATCCTGAAGGTTCTCGCCGACGCCCGGCAGGTCATGCACCACCGGGATATCCAGGCTGTTGAGCAGCGCGGCCGGGCCGACGCCGGAGCGTTGCAGGATCTGCGGCGAGGCGATGGCACCGCTGCACAGCAGCACTTCGCGGCTGGCGCGCGCGGTCTTGGCGTTGTACTCATCCTTGTGGAAGTAGCTGACGCCCACGGCGCGCTTGCCGTCAAACAGGATGCGGTCGGTGGTGGCGTGGGTCAGGATGGTGAGGTTGCTGCGCGCCTTGGCCTGATCCAGATAGCCGCGTGCGGTGCTGGCACGGCGGCCATTCGGCGTCACGGTGCGATCCATCGGGCCAAAGCCCTCCTGCTGGTAGCCATTCAGGTCGTCGGTGCGCGGATAGCCCGCCTGCACGCCAGCCTGGATCATCGCCTCGAACAGCGGGTTGTTGCCAGCCTTGGGCGTCGCCACGCTTACCGGGCCATCGCCGCCGTGGTAGTCATTCGGGCCGATGTCGCGGGTCTCCGCCTTGCGGAAGTATGGCAGGCAGTCGAGGTAGCTCCAGTGCTCCAGCCCCGGTGCTTTCGCCCAGTTGTCGAAGTCCATCGCGTTGCCGCGGATGTAGCACATGCCGTTGATCAGCGAGGAGCCGCCCAGCCCCTTGCCACGCCCGCACTCCATGCGGCGGTTGTTCATGTGCGGCTCTGGGTCAGTCTCATAGGCCCAGTTGTAGCGCTTGCCCTGCAACGGGAAGGCCAGCGCAGCTGGCATCTGGGTACGGAAATCCAGGCGGTGGTCGGGGCCGCCAGCTTCCAGCAGCAGTACGGTGACACCCGGATCTTCGGTCAGGCGGGTCGCCAGCACGTTACCAGCCGAACCGGCGCCAATGATGATGTAATCGTATTCCATTGAATGTCTCCTCAATGTGATTGCTGTGGGTCGGGGCAAGGCGGGCCGCAAAACGGGTGCGGCGTCCGGGGGTGCGGCATGGCACACCCCGGCGCAAGGAAGCACAGGCCCGGCGGGCGGGCCTGCTGCCCCTGACAAAAGGGTGGTGGGGGTTAGAACACTGAGCTGAAGTCGCCCAGCTCCACCTGCACGGATTTGATCTGCGTGTAGTGCTCAAGCGTGCTGATGCCGTTTTCACGGCCAACGCCGGAGTGCTTGTAGCCGCCGACCGGCATCTCGGCTGGGGATTCGCCCCAGGTGTTGATCCAGCAGATGCCCGCTTCCAGCTGGTGGATGACGCGGTGGGCGCGCGCCAGATCGCGGGTGACCAGCCCGGCTGCCAGACCGAAGTTGGTGTTGTTGGCGCGGGCGATCACCTCCTCCTCGCTCTCGTAGGTGAGGATGCTCATCACCGGCCCGAAGATCTCCTCCTGCACAATCTTCATCTCGTCGGTGCAGTCGCTGAACACGGTCGGTGCCACCCAGGCACCCTGTGCCAGCACGCCGTCGGTCAGGCGTTCGCCACCGGCCAGCAGGCGTGCGCCGGATTTTTTGCCGCTCTCGATGAAGCGCAGCACGTTCTCCATGTGGGCGAAGCTCACCAGCGGGCCGAAGTTGACGTCCGGCTGGGTCGGCTGGCCGATGCGGATGCGCTGGACGCGCGCCAGAATCTTTTGTTCGAACTCTGACTGCAACGCCGCTGGCACAAATACGCGAGTGCCGTTGGTGCAGACCTGCCCGGCGCTGTAGAAGTTGGCCATCATCGCGATGTCCGCGGCACGGTCCAGATCGGCGTCATCAAACACGATCAGCGGGGACTTGCCGCCCAGCTCCATCGTCACCTCTTTCAGCGTCGAGCCAGCGGCGTTGGCCATCACTTTCTTGCCGCTCACCACGCCGCCGGTGAAGGAGACTTTGGCGATGCCAGGGTGCTCGGTCAGCGCCTGACCCACTTGGCGGCCGCTGCCCGGCAGGACGTTGAACACGCCATCCGGCAGGCCCGCTTCGGTGTAGATCTCCGCCAGCTTCAGGGCGGTCAGCGAGGTGACCTCACTCGGCTTGAAGATCATTGCGTTGCCCGCGGCCAACGCCGGGGCGGATTTCCACAGCGCGATCTGGATCGGGTAGTTCCAGGCACCGATGCCCGCCACCACGCCCAGCGGTTCGCGGCGGGTGTAGACGAAGGCGCTGTCGCGCAGCGGGATCTGCTGCCCCTCCAGCGCCGGGATCAGGCCAGCGTAGTACTCCAGCACGTCCGCGCCGGTAACGATATCCACCGTGGTGGTTTCGGAGAGCGGTTTGCCGGTGTCGGCCGTCTCGATCGCCGCCAGCTCATCATTGCGCTCACGCAGGATGTCCACCGCACGGCGCAGGATGCGCGAGCGCTGCATGGCGGTCATCGCCGCCCACACCTTCTGCCCTTTCGCTGCGGCGTCCACCGCCCGGTCAACGTCCGCCGCGCCCGCCGCCTGCACTTGGGCGATCACTTCGCCATTGGCCGGGTTGATCGCGTCGAAGGTTTCGCCGCTGGCGGCATCGGTGTACGCGCCATTGATGTAGAGTTTTTGCAAACCGTAGCGGGACATACGTCTCTCCTGTCTGTTCTGTTGGATGCCGAGGCTATCGGGCAGCCAGAAGCTGGTCGATATACTCGTAGGTCAGCGCCAGCGCCTCGCGGCGGTCAAACTCCTCACCGCTGAGGGCGCTGCGCAGCCAGAGGCCGTCAATCATGCCGGCCACCCCTTTGGCGGCGCGGCGCGCCTGCGCTTTTGGCAGGCTGCGGCGGAACTCGGCAGATAAATTGGAAAACAGCCGGCGGCTGTTGACCCGTTGTAATCGTTTCAGTTGCGGGCTGTGCATACTGCTGACCCAAAAGGCCAGCCAGGTCTTCATCGCCGCGCTGTTGGTCTGGCTCTCGTCGAAGTTGCCCTCGGCGATGGCCCGCAGCCGCAGCCGGGCGTCGCACCCCTTCAGCGGTTGCAGCCGCTGGCGCACCGCCTCGCCCAGATGGCTGATGAGGTAACGCATGGTCGCCTCCAGCAGCCCGTTCTTGTCGCGGAAGTAGTGGCTGATGATGCCGTTGGACACCCCGGCGCGGCGCGCAATCTGCGAAATGGAGGCGTCATGCATCCCCACCTCGTTCACCGCCGCCAGCGTCGCCTCTATCAATTGCTGCCGTCTGATCGGCTGCATTCCCACCTTAGGCATGGTCCCTCTCCGGGTAAAAAAAGCCTGGATTCGCGTCAGAACCGGGCAACACATTTCCGGCTGCGGCGCGTTGTTCGAGCTCTATTAAACTTTTTTTTGATTGAACGTTCAATTAAAAATGAATATATTTTATTACCGTCACGTTATGTAATTGTGTAATTTAAGGATTAATCTCGTTGATTTGCGGCCACTTTTTTGATCTAACGCAAACAACAAACTTTTTATTCTGACCGAGGGTGATGGCCAGTGAGCTCAGCGGATGCCCTGTAACAGGCGTTTTTTTACGCCCTTTGACATGCGCTAAGCGCGCTTCCCTCGCCCGGCAGAGTTTGGCTTGAGACAACAATGGGGAAACCATGAGTACACCCGGAGACGTTAAACCACAGCGCGATCAACTGAACCCCGTCGTGTTCTTTACCTCAGCGGGGCTGATTTTGGCCTTCTCGCTGATGACCATCTTTTTCACCGCCGAGTCGGGTCGCTGGATCACCGCCACCCTGAACTGGGTATCGGCCACCTTTGGCTGGTACTACCTGCTGGCCGCCACCCTCTACATCGTGTTCGTGATCTTCATCGCTTGCTCGCGCTACGGCGACATCAAGCTGGGGCCGGAGCAGTCCAAGCCCGAGTTCAGCATGATGAGTTGGGCGGCGATGCTGTTCGCCGCGGGCATCGGCATCGACTTGATGTTCTTCTCGGTGGCCGAGCCGGTGACGCAGTACATGATGCCGCCCGAGGGCCAGGGACAGACGCTGGAGGCGGCGCGACAGGCAATGGTTTGGACGCTGTTCCACTACGGCCTGACCGGCTGGTCGATGTATGCATTGATGGGCATCGCCCTCGCCTACTTCAGCTACCGCTATAACCTGCCGCTGACCATTCGCTCGGCGCTCTACCCGATCTTTGGCAAGCGCATCAACGGGCCGATTGGCCATACGGTGGACATCGCGGCGGTGATCGGCACCATCTTCGGCATCGCCACCACGCTGGGGATTGGCGTGGTGCAGCTCAACTACGGGCTGAAGGTGCTGTTCCACATCCCGGAGAACCTGACGGTGCAGGCGGCGCTGATCCTGCTGTCGGTGATCATGGCGACGGTCTCCGTCACCTCCGGCGTCAACAAGGGCATTCGCTTCCTGTCGGAGCTGAACGTGCTGCTGGCGCTGGGGCTGATTCTGTTCCTGCTGTTCGCCGGTGACACCGAGTTCCTGCTGAACGCGCTGGTGCTCAACGTCGGCGACTACATCAACCGCTTTATGGGCATGACCCTCAACAGCTTCGCCTTTGACCGCCCGACGCAGTGGATGAACAGCTGGACACTGTTCTTCTGGGCCTGGTGGGTGGCGTGGTCGCCGTTTGTTGGCCTGTTCCTGGCGCGCATCTCGCGCGGGCGCACCATCCGCCAGTTTGTCTGCGGCACGCTGATTATCCCGTTCGTCTTCACCCTGCTGTGGCTGTCGGTGTTCGGCAACAGCGCGCTCTACCAGATCCTGCATGGCAATTTGGCATTTGCCCAAGAGGTGATGGCCTACCCGGAGCGCGGCTTCTACAGCCTGCTGGCACAGTACCCCGGCTTTAGCCTGAGTGCCTCGGTCGCCACCATCACCGGCCTGCTGTTCTACGTCACCTCGGCGGACTCCGGCTCGCTGGTGCTTGGCAACTTCACCTCCAAGCTGGCGGACATCAACAATGACGCGCCAAACTGGCTGCGGGTCTTCTGGTCGGTGGCGATTGGCCTGCTGACGCTGGGGATGCTGCTGACAGGCGGGGTCTCGGCATTGCAGAACACCACGGTGATCATGGGCCTGCCCTTTAGCTTCGTGATCTTCTTCGTGATGGCCGGTCTCTATAAGTCGCTGAAAGTCGAGGATTACCGCAAGGCGAGTGCGTTGCAGAACGCGCCGGTGCCAGTCTCCCGCGATGGCGTGCTGAACTGGAAACAGCGTCTGGCGCGAGTGATGAACCACCCCGGTGCCACCTACACCCAGAAGATGCTGGACACCGTCTGCCGCCCGGCGATGGAAGAGGTGGCGCGCGAGCTGGCGGTACGCGGCGCGCGCGTGGAGTTCAGCGAACAGCCGCCGCAGGGCGATGAGCGCCTGAGCCACCTGGAGCTGCACGTGCAGCTGGGGGATGAGCAGAACTTCATCTACCAGATCTGGCCGCAGCGCTACTCGGTGCCCGCCTTCACCTACCGCGCGCGGGCCGGCAAGTCGCACTACTACCGGCTGGAGACCTTCCTGCTGGAGGGCACGCAGGGCAATGACCTGATGGACTACAGCAAGGAGCAGGTGATCAACGACATCCTCGACCAGTACGAGCGCCACCTGCACTTCCTGCACCTCCACCGCGAGGCGCCGGGGGCGGTACTCACCTACCCGACATAACGCGTTTTTTGTCACCATGCCGGCCTGTGCCGGCATTTTTTTTGCCCGTTGGGAATACTCCTAAACGGCCAACAGGTATTGACGGAATAATCGGCCAGCAGCTAGGTTAATGGAGTGATAAATATCCGACTGGCGTTTTACACCCATAAAAACTCTAATTTATTGCCTCCCTTTTTCTTATTTTCAGCACTGTAATTCTTCTACTTTCACCCCGTGAGGATTTACCTGTGACCGGAAAAATCGATACATTGCAATACCTGCGGGCCTTTGCGGCGCTTCTGGTGGTATTCAACCATACCTGGCAACAGGGCGCGATCTCGACCAGCCTTGGGCTGGCGCATATGGGCGGGTTCGGCGTGGATATATTCTTCGTGATAAGCGGCTTTATCATGAGCTATACCCTCAAGGAGACCTTTGCCAGCCCGAAAAAAGCCGCCATCGACTTTATTATTAAACGCATCATCCGTATTTACCCGGTTTACTTAATTCTGCTCATCCCGTTTGTGCTGAAATATCTGGCGAGCGCGCCCGATCTGTTTGCGGCGCTCACCTCCTATCACCTGCTGGGCAATTTATTGCTGCTGCCCACCTTTACCGGCTCGCCCACCTATGGCCCGCTGCTCGGCGTTGCCTGGACGCTGGTGTATGAGATGTTCTTTTATCTTATTTACGCCGCTGCCATCCTGCTCTCGCGCCGCCGGGTACAGGCGATCCTGCTCGCCTGCGCCATCATTCTGGTAATGGTGCTGTCGGTCAACCTGCTGGAGCTGCGCGGTGAGCGGCTGGGCTGGACTAACTTCCAGTTTATGGTGGGCGATCCGCTGATGCTCGACTTCTTGCTGGGGTCGCTCTGCTTCTTCATTGTGCAGGCGAACCTCAGGCTGCGCCTCAACATTGGCGTGGCTGCGCTGGGGGTGCTGGCGCTGACCCTGCTGACCACCCAGTTGACCAACCACGGGCTGCCTCGGCTGGTGATCTACGGCCTGCCGGCCTTTATGGTGGTGCTGCTGCTGATCCAGGCGACAGACCTGCCGCCCTCGCGCCTCAAACGCACGCTGATGCTGCTGGGCGACGCCTCCTATAGCATCTACCTGATCCACCTCAATTTTGCCATCATCAGCAAGCTGCTGAGCGACAAGAGCGCCCTGAATGATGACCTGATTGGCATTGCCCTCTCCCTCTGCGCGGTGGTGTGCGGCATCCTGTTCCACCTCAAGCTGGAGAAGCCGCTGATCAAGAAAATCTCCACCCGCTACCGGGGCCAGCCGATGGCGCTGGCCGGCGAAACATTGGCGAAATAAGACGCGCAGGCGTACCCGCTGGGGTGCGCCTTTTCCCCTGCCCGGCGGGCAGGGAATTTAAGCCATATGATGAATTATTCTTACGAGTAATCTTTTTCGGATTATTGGACATGAATTTAATTAACCAAAGGAACACTATTCCTTTTTATTTTCTGTCTGACTCAGGGAAACGAACATGACTACAAAAGTTAAAAACACGCTTAAAGCGATGAAGCAAAAATATATCCGCATGCGATGTACCATGAATCAGGATGATGGCGTCGTGTGGATATCTCTGGGCGAAAATTGCCTCTCTGATGATATTTTGAAAAGGTTTTACCTAAAAAGCTACAGCTCTCTTTATGCGTCCGGGCGTTCAAACATTGATTATAATATTGCCATGCACCGGCAGGGTTACCGTGGCCTATTTGACGATGCCAATGCCACTTATGGCTATGTTGATCAAGAGAAAGTGTTGAGGAATATCAGCTACACGCTGGATGATGATATTTACCATGAACTGCATACGCAGGGGTTTGAATTTACCCACCACGACTGGCTGGCCCACCCGGAAAGTAAAGCGGCACTGATGCGCCGCGTAAAAAGGATGAATGAGGAGATTGGGCAAAAGCACTATGTCTTTCTCTACCACCACCGCTACACCCAAAAATCCAACCTCGACCTGCTGACGCGCAAGCTTGCCACCTTCAAGCAATTTTTTGAGCAGGGGGGCAAGCGCTGCTTCATCATCCTGTTCTATCAGGAGCAGGTGGCCGACGCGCGCCAGCGCCAGCTCACCTTGGTCAATAACCATGACGGCGTGTTGCAGTTCCGCCTCCATACCCTGCACCAGTGGGCTGGCATGGATCAGGCGATCTTCTGGGCGCGCGTCGACAATGACCTGATCAAAAAGATGCTGAAACAGAGCCGCCAGATTATCCGGCAGGCGACGGCTCTGCCTCCCCATCGCCGACAAACGAGTGACGCAACAGAATATTGACCAGCTCGGCGTGCTGCGGCGCACTGGCAAGCCGGACAAAGGTCGGGAAGAAGAGGTTCGGTGCCGGGGAGAGCGCCACCACGTGGCAGAAGGCGTGCGCCGTGGCGGGCACCTCGGAAGCGGGCATCAGCGCGGCGGCGGCGATGCCCTGCGCCAGCATGTCGAACACCATGCGTGGCTCATTGGCGGAGAGGATCACCTCTGGCCGCACGCCCAATTGGGTCAGCTGGTTGGCAATCTGCTCAAAGGTGCCCTCGCCCTGGATGCGGCGGATCACAATCAGCGGCAGCCGCCCCAGCTCGGCCAGCGGCATCGGCCCGGCGGGTGGCTCGGCCAGCAACTGGCGCGAGATGACTGCCACTGCTGCCACCGGTGGCAGGCTGATGCACTGGTAGCCCTCCTGCCGCTGCGGCTGCTGGATCAGCGCCACGTCCAGCCGCCGCTCCGCCAACATCGCCTCCAGCGAACTGGAGTCGGCAATCACCGTCTCTATCCTGAAGCCCTCGCCCTGCTGGCAGAAGGCCGCCACCAGCGGGCTGAAGTAGTGCTGGTAGAGGTAGGAGATGCCGATGCGCACCAACTGGGTGGTGTGGCTGCCTGCCTGCCGCGCCGCGCTGCACGCCTCCTCGACGCTGCGCAAAATGTCACAACCGTACTGGTAGAGCACCCGCCCGGCCTCGGTGGGCCGGATGCCGCCGCCCTCACGCACCAGCAGCGGCACGCCCACCTCCTCCTCCAGCTCCTGCACGCGCCGGCTTAGCGGCGGCTGGGAGATGTTCAGCACCCGCGCCGCGCCGGTGATTGATCCCTGCTCCACAACCACACAAAAATACCGTAACCGTTTTAGATCCATATCTCCTCCCTGATGGTATTGGCTGCCCGCCAGATCAGTATGGATGGCTGCCGTTAACAACCTTTTTGGTATGGGGCACGTCGCCTAAACGGTATTACCCACTGCCAGTGCGGCACCCTATGCTTATTCCAAACCCCTCAAGAATACGGTGAAAACATGGTGAAATCGACACTGGAACGCGGCACGGTTTATGATTTGCGATCGGCCCTGGCCTTGCTGGCGCGCTACCCGGATGAGGTGATCAGCACGGATGTCGAGGCTGATCCGAATGCCGAGATCAGCGGCGTCTACCGCTATGTTGGCGCGCGCGGCACCGTGATGCGCCCGACCCGCCTCGGCCCGGCGATGATGTTCAACAAGGTGAAAGGGTATGAAGATGTGCGGGTGCTGATTGGCCTGATGGCCTCGCGCCAGCGCGTGGCGCGTCTGCTCGGCACCGAGCCGGAGAAGCTGGGCTTCCTGCTGAAGGACTCGGTCAACAACCCCATCCCGCCGGTGGTGATCGACAGCCAGCACGCCCCCTGCCAGGAGGTGGTGCACCGCGCCAGTGACGAAGGCTTTGACGTGCGCAAGCTGCTGCCCGCGCCGACCAATACCGAGGAGGACGCCGGCCCCTACTTCACGATGGGCATGTGCTACGCCTCTGACCCGGAGACCGGCGAGTCAGACGTCACCATCCACCGCCTCTGCATCCAGAGCGCCGATGAGATCTCAATGTACTTTGTGCCCGGCCGTCACCTCGACACCTTCCGCCAGAAGGCGGAGGCCGCTGGCAAGGCGCTGCCAATCTCCATCAGCATCGGCGTGGATCCGGCGATTGAGATTGGCGCTTGCTTCGAGCCGCCCACCACCCCGCTCGGCTACGATGAGCTGGCGGTGGCCGGTAGCCTGCGCGATCGGGCGGTGGAGCTGGTGAAGTGCGTCTCGGTGGACGCGCGCGCCATCGCCAACGCCGAGATTGTGATTGAGGGCGAGCTGGTGCCGGACTACCGGGTGCGCGAAGACCAGAACACCAACACCGGCAAAGCGATGCCGGAGTTCCCCGGCTACACCGGCGAGGCCAAGCCCGCGGTGCCAGTGATTAAGGTGAAGGCGATCACCCACCGCAAGCAGCCGATCCTGCAAACGGTGATTGGCCCGAGCGAGGAGCACGTCAACATGGCAGGCATCCCGACCGAGGCGAGCATCCTTGAGATGGTGGAGCGCGCGATGCCGGGCCGGTTGCTGAACGTCTATGCCCACCCGTCAGGCGGCGGCAAATATCTGGCGGTGATGCAGTTCAAAAAGGCGGCGCCGACCGATGAGGGGCGGCAACGGCAGGCGGCGCTGCTGGCCTTCGCCGCCTTCGGTGAGCTAAAGCATGTGATTCTGGTGGATGAGGATGTCGATATTTTCGACACCAACGACGTGCTGTGGGCGATGCAGACCCGCTATCAGGGCGATGTCAGTACCCTGTTCATTCCCGGCGTGCGCTGCCACCCGCTAGACCCGTCGCAGTCGCCCGAGTTTAACCCGCAGTTGCAGGACAACGGCATCACCTGCAAGACCATCTTCGACTGCACGGTGCCGTTCAAGATGAAGGCGCAGTTCCAGCGCTCGCGCTTCAAGGAGGTGGACGTGTCGCGCTTTATCCCGGACTTCAAACCCTGACGGCGGGCGCTTTCTCCGTCAGCTTCTAGACTGTAAGAGAGGGAACCCAACAGAGGACAAGATGATGAAACGCCGAGAATTGTTGCTGTCAGGCGCCGCGCTGGCGGCTGGCTCACTGGTGATGCGCCATGCCGTCGCCGCCACCCAGGCCACCCCGGAGCAGGGCAGCGCCCTGATGCCGCCAGCCAACAACCCCATCAAGACCCTGACCATCAAGGGCATCGTGATTGGCGAGGGGCAGCCAAAGCTAATTGTGCCGACCACCGCTAAAACCGCCGACGAGGCGCTGGCGGCGATCAAGAAATACGCTGGCGACCCGGCGATCCAACTGGTGGAGCTGCGGGTTGACTCGCTCGACATCGCGCGGGACAAGGCGCAGGTGGTGGCCCTTACCCGTCAGGCCCACGCGCTGCTGCCCACGCAGGCGCTGCTGGTGACCTTCCGCACCAAGGCTGAGGGCGGCAACACCGCCATCAGCGACGAGGAGTACGCCGCGCTCTATCAGGCGATCATTGAGCAGGGGCAGGCTGACCTGCTGGATGTGGAGATGTTCCGTGGCGAGGCGATTGTGCGCGATCTGGTGGCACGAGCGCACCACGCGAAGATCGCAGTGGTGATGTCGAGCCACGACTTCCAGCAGACGCCGCCGGCGGAGGAGATTGTGCAGCGCCTGCGCCGCCAGCAGGAACTGGGGGCGGACGTGCTGAAGATGGCCACCATGCCGCATGACTCCGGCGACGTGCTGCGGCTGATGAGCGCCACCTGGGAGGTCTACAGCCGCTACGCCGAGCGGCCGCTGCTAACGATGGCGATGAGCGGCGCGGGCGTGGTGTCACGGCTGGCGGGCGAACTGACCGGCTCCGCCCTCACCTTCGGCATGGTCGGCCAGGCCTCCGCGCCCGGCCAGATTGAGGCCAGCGATCTCCACTCGGTGCTCTCTATCATCCATAACGCCAACCACAGCTAACCTTTCGGCGCGGATCAGTTCTCCGCGCTGTGCACCTGACGGCTGACGATCCCCGCTGACACCATCTTCTCCCGCGCCTCCAACCGGTCGCCCGGCTCCAACTCAATCGGCTGTTGCAGGCGGCCAACGCGCGGGTTGAGCGCCAGTTCGGCAAGGATCGGGAAGTGGTCAGAGCCGATGTCCGGCAGCCGCTCTAGCCGCACCAGCGTAAAGTCGCGGCTATGGAACACGTGGTCGAGCGGCCAGCGCAGGCAGGGGATGCCAGCGTGAAAGGTGTTAAACATGCCGCGGCCGCGGCGCGGGTCGAGCAGCCCGCTCACCTTCATAAACAGCCGGGTGGTGCGTGACCACGCCACGTCATTCAGATCGCCGGTGACCACCGTCGGGTAGCGGGCGCGGGCGGCACAGTGGCCGACCGCCACCAGCTCGCCGTCACGGTTGGTGGACTCCTCATCCTCGGTCGGGCTGGGCGGCATCGGGTGCAGGCAGTGCATCACCACCTCGTCGCCGGACGCCAGCACCACGCGGAAGTGCATCGAGGGAATGCCATCCGCCACCAGATACTGCACCAGCGCATCCTTCATCGGCAGGCGCGAGTAGACGTGCATACCGTAGAGGTTCTCCTGCGGGCAGCGCAACTGGTGCGGGTAGTCGTCGGCCAGTGCGTCCAACTGGCGCTCCCACCAGCGGTCGGTCTCCAGCGCCACCAGCACATCCGGCTGGGCCTGGCGCACCCGCTCTACCAGCGCGCCAGCGTTGCGGTTGGTCATCAGGACATTGGCGGTCAGGATGCGCAGCGTCGGCCGCCCGCTGAGGCGCGAGCGCTTCACCTGCACCGGCCACAGCCGGGTGTAGGGGATAATCCAGTGCGCCTGATAGAGGGTGCAGGCCAACGACAGCAGCACGATCAAATCGCCGCTCGAGATGCCAGCCCACGACGGCCCACCGGAGCCGGGCAGCAGCCACAGTTCACCGCACAGCAGCAGCAGCGCAAGGGTGGTCATCTGCAACCGTGGGAAGTCCCAAATCCGTACCCACCACACCTGGCAACGCCAAAACGGCAACAGCGTCAGGACGGTCAACATCACCGTCAATACGCTGAACAGTATCCGCATACTCTCCATTCCCCAACTTATCCTTGATGTTGTGACCCCTGAAACATTCACCCATGTTATCGGTTTCCGCCCGGCTTTGCCGTGAAATTTAGTCGGGCGGCGGGGTCTGGCACCAGTTGCGCTGCGGGATCAGCCCGCCATCCGGCGAACTGAAACCGATGCAGCCCAGCAGGCTGTCAAACAGCTTGCCGTGGAACGCCGGACGCTGCTCCGCCGCCATGCGGCGCAGTTGGGCGAAAGCGGCATGGTGCTGCGGATCTGCCAAAAAGGTGTCGGAGGCCCACACCATGATGGGAATCGCCCGCTGCTCCGGCGGCGCGCGGTCACGCGGCGTGCTGTGGAAGTGGATATTGTCGGAGATCGACTCGCCGTGGTCAGAGGCGTAGAAGACAATCGCCTTGCGATCGCGTACCTGATCGATCACCTGCTTCAGGAAGGCGTCGGTATAGAGCACCGAGTTGTCATAGGCGTTGATCATCGACTGGGTGGAGCAGGCTTCATCAATGCCCATGCACTCTGGCTGCCAGCGGGCGAAGCTGCGCGGGTAGCGCTCCGAGTAGAGGTAGTGCGAGCCTTTGGTGTGCAGGATGATCAGGTGGCGGCCATGCGGGTGGCGCTCGAGCGAGCCACGCATCTGCCCCACCAGCAGCATGTCGCCGATCGGTTTGCCAGCGTTGCGCGCCTGCGTTTCGATGCTGTCACGCAGCACATAGCGATCCGCCAGCGTCTTGCTGTAGAACCAATCCTCGGTCTGCATGGCGAACAGCTCCGAACTGAAGCCCTGCTGCTTCAGCACTGAGAAGACATTCATCTCCTTCAGGGTGCGCGAGGGGTCTTCGGTGGTGCCACCGAGGCGCACGAACATGCAGCGCAGCGACAGCTTGGTGGAGGTGTCACAGGAGGTGCCATTCAGCGCCACCAAATTCTTCTCTTTCGACAGGTTGGGCGTGGTGTCGCGCCCATAGCCATAGAGGCCGAAGTGGTCGCGGCGCGCGCTCTCACCAATCACGAACACCACGTCGATGTCATCCACGTCCTGCGGCGGCAGGTAGGTGAAGTGTTTGGCCGGGTCGAACAGGTTGGCGATCTCCTCCGGCTGGGTGTAAGCGCTGTAGGCGAACAGCCCCAGCGCCGACAGCCAGTTGGAGGGCAGATAGGTGCTGGCCACGGTGTCATCATACTGCTCGGCCAGTTGCGGGTTGCCGCCATCAATCACCCGCACCTCGCCCATCAGCTTGAGCGGCAGCCAGCAGCCGAGCGCCGCCGCCAGCAGCACGCCGCCCTTGCGCAGCCACTGCCGACGGCCCGGCCTCGCCGACGGCACGACATTGAGCCACAGCGCCGCCAGCGGCGGTAGGCCAGCCAGCACAATCCACAAAATAAAGTGGTAGCCGATGGAGGCTTTCGACAGATCCAGATCGGTGGTCATCACCGCCGCCAAGATGCCGTAGCCAATATCGACGTTGAAAATCGCCATGTAGTAGCTGGCCGCCGCCGAGCAGAGCACCATGATGCTGATCAAGAGGCGGAACAGCCAGCGGCCGCCCAGCGAGGCGAGCAGGCAGAGGAAGTAGACCAGCGAGAAGGCGGCCAGCATCTCGGCGGCCAGCATCAGCAGGCCATCATGCGGTTCGCGCATAAAGCGGCGGTAGAAAACCGGGGCGTTAAGGAACACCCCGACATAGATGGCGATAAACAGCATGACCTGCTGCTGGGAAAGGCGTCTGAAATGTTGCATGGTGACCTGTGACCGGAGGGTGGTGGTTGTTCTGTACCCCGCACGCGCGCGCAGTAATGTTTAAGATATATGACACTGCGCGCGCTTTTGCCAACCCGGGCAGCCACCTGCCTGAAAATTCAGTGCATTCTTAGGGTTAAGTCAGTCAATTCAACGGCTGCCCTATGCTTTTTCGCCATATTTTTCTTTCAGGTAAGCAATGATCCGATCCATCGCCCCGCGTTCTCGGGCCAACGCCCGCGCATAGCGCGCTCTCCCCTGTACCGCCAGCATCGACCGCCAGACCTGCGGCGGGTTAGTCTCTGCCCCTCTATTGATGGGGTCATCCGCGGCTACCGCACAGGCCGCCTCCACCTCCGGCGGCCAGACCGGTATCCGGCAGGTCAGCATCACCAACCAGCGGGAAATGCTGACCAGCAGCAACAGCGGGAACAGCGGAAAGTTCACCAGCAGCCCCAGGCGGCCGTTTTGCTTACAAATATAGGCGAGGCCAAACAGCCAGCCCTCTTTCTGCTTATCCAGCGGCAGACAGTAAGGGATGGTATCGGCCAGGTCGGCCAGACAGGCCTCCTCTTCCATATAGCAACGGATAAACTCCCAGAAGATCGCCAGATACTCTGCGCCCCAGTTCAGGCTTACCGGCAAAGGGATAATCGCGGTTACTGTTTCACCATCCTCACCCGTTACACAGCCATAAATTGACCAAGTTTCCGACTTACCGCCATTCGATGCCAGCACAAACACAATCTCCTGCCAGGGCACCGCCAGCACCGGGTTACCCTCCCGATACACATACACCATCTTGTTTTTACGGTTAAAGCGGATCGGGTAGTAGGTGCTGTAAAACACTTCACCCAGCATCAGCTTGGCTGATGCCCAGGACGCGGGTAATGCAATAAAGGCCCAGACCACAATCAGTATGCCCCAGCCCAGCGGCTCCATTCCCCCCTGTAATAAAATATCAACCAGTTGCCAGAGAAAAATAGCGATAAACATCAGGCCAAAGAAAAATCCACCGCACAATGTTAACGCCCCGCGCCAAAAATGTTGTCGGTCGGCGAACTCCAGATAGGTGGAGTTCAGCCGCACTACGTTATCCAGCCCGGATATAGACGGCACCGCCGGGTTGCCCATTTGCTGAGAGTAACGACTCAGGATGCATTTATCTTTGATAGTGCTGAACTTTTCTCTGTGAATCCAGGAAGGGTCAAAAGCGTGGCGCTTAAACATGGGCTGCCTCCGTGCTCAGGGCCTGAAAGGCCTCCAGTTCATGCTTCTCGCTGTAAACTGCCGGAATATTATTTTCTCCCACAGGAATAGACGCAGTAGCCGGGCGGTGTATTCAGTGTCACCTTCTGCCGCCACCGGAACGGTAATACTTCCCGGCAACGCAGGCAGGCAGTCGTTTTTTCCATGGCCGACGGGCGTACCGGTAATATCGGCAGCCCCACACGCCGGCAAAACGAACATCCTTTTTGGGTATACATAGTGGCCCTGATTTTCTGGCGGGATGATGAATCACCCTGCTTCTATTAAGGTTATCGGCCTATGATACCTATACCCGCCTTCACGCAAATTTGATGCAAGGCATTAATTCGGCTGGAGTGATTCAACAGGATGGGGATCATGATCAAACGCCGCCAATCTCCCGCGCCCTTGATATGCCGCAATGCCGTTCCGCTATGACCCCACGTATGCTCGCCCTCCAATCCCGCTTTCTCAAGGAAGAAACATGAAACGATGGTGTTCTCTGGCGTTGCTGTTATCAGCAATGGCAGGCCAGCCGGCCCTGGCCTCTTTTGACATGGATGAAGATGGCTGCGACTTCTGGTACCCCTCCTGTGAGCTTGACGCTTACCCGTTTTTATCTGCTGATAATGATACCCGCGCCAACCTGGTGATGCTGATGGCTGACCTGAAAGGCTTGAGCGCGCCCTTCCCCGATTCCTCAACGCGCGCCACAGAACGCCGTGACAACCCGTTTGCGTTGATTAACCCAGCAGCGGATCCCGCTGAAACAGGCGCGGTCATTCCTTTACATGCGTTGATCAGCGAGTGGGGGCTCCAGCTTTCGCCAGAGACCGCCACGCCGGTAATACATGAAGATGACCGCGCGGAACGTGAATTTATTCAGGCGTTGCTGGCGGATACCACGCTGAGCCCGCCGCAGCGCCGGCAACTGGCGTATCAGCGGTTAATGCTGGCCGGTTATCCGCTGGAAAAGATCGAGGAGGCCACGTTCCCGGCCGGATCGCACGCTCAGGCCCTGGCGGATTACCTGTCAGCGGCTGGCGTCTTCTACGCCCAGCAATTTGACGAGGCGCAACAGCGCTTCAGTGCATTGACTACCAGCCCGCAGCCCTGGGTGGCAGAGGCGGCGCACTATATGCTGTTCCGGGTCGCCCTGAATAAACTGACCGCCAACGCCCTGGATGAGTACGGCTTTTTTGGGCCAGGCTACGGCGACAAGGCCACGGCCGCCGCTGCCATTGAGGCGGGCGACCGCTATCAGGCTGCCTATCCGGACGGGCGCTGGCTCCACTCCCTGAAGGGGCTTTACCGCCGCGTCTATTGGACAACCGGCGATCTCCCGCAGCTGGCGGAAACTGCCGAAGCGGCGCTGCATCAGGCAGGCGATATGCCGGAACTGGTCGCCTTGAGTAATGAGCTGGATCAGCGTTTATTGAGCCAATATTTTTACTATCGCAAAGACAAGCCGCTGTTTCTCAGTGATGACGAAAGCCCCATCCTGACCTTTATCCAATCCCTGCGCCGCCTGCGTACCCATGAGGATGGCACCCCGCGCCAGCACCCGCTGACGCAAGAAGAACTCACCCTGATCCCGGCGCGCCTGACTGAACAGCAGCACGCCGATTTCAGCCATTATCTGGTGTTAATGTCACGCTATCAGCAACAGGACTACGCCGGGGTGGAAGCGGCTATTCCTGCGGCCGGGGAGATACCTCTGACCAGTACGCTGGCGTTCAGCCATCAGGCGCTGCGCGGGCTGGCCATGCATCAGCAGCAGAAGTGGCCGCAGGCTGAGGCCCACTGGCGGCATCTCCTGACCCGCCGCATCACACCGATTCAGCAGCGTTTCGTCCAGCTGATGCTGGCCAATGCTCTGGCCTTCCAGGAACAGCCGGGGAAAATCTTCGCACCGGACAGCCCGGTGACTAACCTGCGCATCCGCGCGCTGGTGTTGAAGCGCCTCGCGGATGCGCCGGTGCTGCGGCGTCAGGCAGTTTCCGGCCTGACGGAGAAAGAGCGAATCATCGCGGTACACACTTTACTGACGCGTGACCTGCTCAATGGGCATTATCAGGACTACCTGCAAGACCGGGCGCTGCTGGCCGGGCTGACGGAGGGCAAGCCAGATGCCGGCCAGACTGAGACTGAGGCGGAGACCGATACCGACCTTAGCCTGTTCAACTGGGACGGCAGCGACGTTGAGGAGGGCTATTTCTGTGCTGGGCTGACCGCCACCGCCGAAGCGCTGGCTAAAAATCGCCACGATGGCCATGCCCTCAACTGCATGGGCGAATTTTTCCGCCTCACCGACCTCAGGGTTAATGATACGCCGGAGTGGAGAATGCAATGGCAACTGACCCAGGCACCTGCCACCTTTGCCGGTACACCCCATGACGTGCTGGATTTCTATTGGCAGGTGATTGAGATGCCGGGCCTTGAACCAGAGGACAAAAGTTACGCCCTTTACCGTGCCGTCCACTGCTTTGCACCCAGCAGTTACAACCATTGCGGCAGTGATGAAGTGCCGCAAGAGACCCGGAAGGCGTGGTTCCAGGCGCTGAAACGGGGGTATAAGGGGTCACGCTGGGATCAGCAAACTGAGTATTACTGGTGAGGGCCGGGTTACTGCTCCTGCTGATGCTGGCGACTGGCGTGCGCGCCGGCGCCACGGCGGCTAACGACCAGGCATTCTGGCTGTGGGCAGGTGTGCGCCCACAGCCGGTGCTGCGTCAGGCAACAGAGCTTTATCTCTATCAGGGCGAGGTCGTTCAGCGGATGGGAAACGCGGTTTGGATGAATCCCGGCCTGCCGGTCAGCCGGGTAAAAGTGCCTGCCCTGTGGCTGACGATCCGGCTGGAGACGCTGGCGCTGCCTGATACCCTATTGACGGGCTTCGCCAGGCTTTGCCGCCGCTGGCAAGCCGCCGGTAACCGGGTAAAAGGCATCCAGATCGATTTTGATGCAGGCAGTTATCAGCTGGCGGGTTATGCCGGGTTCCTGCGCCGGGTACGTTCGCATCTCCCACCTGCATGTGGGCTGAGCGTTACCGGCCTGCTGGACTGGGCCAGCACCGGGGATGTCAGGCAACTGAATACCTTGCCGGTTGATGAAATCGTGGTGCAGACCTATCAGGGGCGGCAGACCGTGCCGCGCTACCGCGACTATCTACCGGCCTTGCTGGCGTTAAGACTCCCGTTTCGCATCGGCATTATCCAGCATGGCGACTGGGCGGCTGACTGGCAGCAACGGCTGGCGGTGTCCGCCTATTACCGGGGAAACGTGATGTTTTTAGTGAACGATTAACCCACACCACGCCTGACCTTACCCCCGTAGTGCCCCTTTCAACGCCTGCTGCCCACCGGCAGCAGGAAACCAGAGCGTGAACCTGACCCGGCCCGGCAGGGTGCAGTCGGGGGTGACGCGGCCCTGGTGCAGATCCATGATGGCGCGCACGATAGCCAGCCCCAGCCCGTTGGCGGCCCCGTCGCTGCGGGCGGCATCGGCGCGGTAGAAGCGGTCAAACAGCTTCGCCTGCTGCGCCTCCGGGATCGGCGCGCCGGGGTTATCGACGTGCAGCGCCACCCCACCCGCCTGCGGCTCAATGGTCAGCACAATCTCGCCCGCCTCGCCGTAGCGGATGGCGTTCGCCACCAGGTTGCTCAGGGCGCGCTGTACCATCAGGCCATCGGCGCGGATCTCGCCCGCGCCGCGCCACTGGAGCGTCATGTCGCGCTCGGCGGCCACCCCTTCGAAATAGTCACAGATGCGCTGCGCCTCCTGCGCCAGCGACAGCGGCACCGGCTTGACGCCCGCCTGCGCGTCGCTGGCGCGCGCCAAGAACAGGATGTTCTCCACCATGCGTGAGATGCGTTCCAGCTCCTCCATGTTGTTCGCCAGCAGCGTCTCATACTCCGCCGCGCTGCGTGTCTGGTAGAGCGCCACCTGGCAGTGGCCCATCAGCGCGTTGACCGGGGTGCGGATCTCATGGGCCAGGTCGGCGGAGAACTGCGTCAGCCGCTGGTAGCCCTCCGCCAGCCGCGCCAGCATCGCGTTGAGGGCGCCGGTCATCAAATGCAGCTCGCGCGGCATCCCTGCCTCATCCAGACGGGTGCTGAGGCTGGCCGGGTGAATTGCCGCCACCTCGCGCGCCAGCCGACGTAGCGGTCGCAGCCCGCGCCGCAGCACCAGATAGCCGAGCAGTGCGATCAGCAAAAAGGCCACCGCCACCGCGCCCACCAGCGACCAGCGGAAGGCGGCCAGCAGGTGCTGCTCGTTGGTCATCACATGGGCGGCGGTGATCTCCAGCAGGCGGCCATCCATCAGCCGCACCTGCGCCACCACGTAGCGCAGCGGCACCCCGTCTGGCGTCTCGCTGGCGTGGGCCGCCGCCAGCGTCAGCGGCTGGCTGGCTGGCAGCGCCGCCACCGGCGGCAGCACCAGCCGGGCGGAGTTGACATCCACCAGCGTCTCGCCGTCGTGCAGCTTGAAGCGCAGGATATCGTGCTCGTTGCCGAGCATGTTCTCAAACAGGCCGGGGTTGTGGCGCAACTGCGACAGCAAGAAGTCATCCGCCAGCAGGTGGCGGAAGTACTGCACCCGCCCTATCACCTGGTACTCGCTGCGGCGCACCAGCTGTTGCGCCATCTCACTGTAGAGCCAGACGCCCACCGCGCTCAGCACCAGCGAGGCCACCAGCGCGAACAGCAGCGTGCTGCGCAGCGTCAGGGAGACCGGCCGCCTCATGGCCGGATCTCGCAGACGTAGCCGATGCCGCGCACCGTGTGGATCAGCTTCGGCTCATAGTCGCGGTCGATCTTGGCGCGCAGCCGCTTGATCGCCACGTCCACCACGTTGGTGTCGCTGTCAAAGTTCATGTCCCATACCTGTGAGGCGATCAGCGTGCGTGACAGCACCTCGCCCTCACGGCGCAGCAGCAGGTGCAGCAGCATGAACTCCTTGTTGGTCAGCAGGATCGGCTGCTCGCGGCGCGTCACCCGCCGACGCAGCACGTCCACATGCAGGTCAGCGAGCTGGTAGGCATCCGCCTCGCGCACCGCACCGCGCCGCAGCAGGGTGCGCAGGCGCAGCAGCAGTTCGGTAAAGGAGAAGGGCTTGACCAGATAGTCATCCGCGCCCAGCTCCAGCCCACGGATACGGTCCTGCACGTCATCGCGCGCGGTGAGGAACAGCACCGGCGTCTCCTGCTTTTTGCGCAGTACCTCCATCAGCTGCCAGCCATTCAGCCCCGGCAGCATCACGTCCAGCACGATGGCGTCATACGCCTGCTCCAGCGCCAGAAACAGCCCGTCGGTGCCGTTGCGCGCCAGATCCACACAGTAGCCAGCCTCGGTCAGCCCCTTCTTCAGGTAGTCGCCAGTGCTGGCGTCATCTTCCACAACCAATAATCGCATCGTATTCACACCCACTGGTTAATCACTGGAGTCTATCAGTTTCGCCCCTCGGCTTTGATGACATTATTGTCATCCAACGGTCATCCCACTGTGCCGGTTTTCCGGCCACAGTAGTCAGGTCAACCCGCAGCCGCCGGCTGCTTTTGCCAAGGAGAATCCCATGCGTACCCTGTCCCGTCTCGCCACTACCCTGATTGCCGCCCTCGCCCTGAGCGGCGCGGCCCACGCCGCCCCGGCGGGCGACATCATCAAGCCGATGCGCGGTACTCTGGATCAGGTGACTGACCACAGCCTGACCCTGACCGACCGCCGCGGCGCGAAAGTGGAGGTCGGCCTGACCGACCAGACCCGAATCAACAGCGTCGCCACCGGCAAGATCAGCGACATCAAACCTGACAGCTTCATCGGCACCGCCGCCGCGCCACAACCGGACGGCACCCTGAAGGCGCTGGAGGTGCATGTGTTCGCGCCGAGCCTGCGCGGCTCCGGCGAGGGCTTCAACCCGTTTGAGTCAGCGGATGGCAAGGTCAACACCATGACCAATGGCACCGTCGGCAAGCTGGTGGAGTCCAATGGCCGCACCCTGACCGTGAAGTACCATGACCAGCAGAAGACGGTGATCGTGCCGGATGACGTGCCGGTGGTGACGCTGGCACCGGGCGACCGCAGCCTGCTGACGCCGGGGGCGCACGTGGTGCTGTTCGCCAACAAGCAGGCCGATGGCTCGCTGGCGGCACGCGGCATCTCCGTGGGCAAGGATGGCATCGTACCGCCGATGTAATGGCGCAAGGAGGGCATCATGACCCGATCTTCCCGACCGGCCCACCCGTGGCCGGTACGCCTCTGCCACTGGCTCAACGTGGCGGTGATGGTCGCCATGGTGATGAGCGGCTCGGGCATCTACAACGCCTCGCCGCTGTTTGGTTTCACCTTCCCGCCCGGCGCGACGCTGGGCGGCTGGCTTGGCGGCGCCATTGCCTGGCACTTGGCGGTGATGTGGCTGCTGGCGGCCAACGCGCTGGTTTACCTGCTGTGGGGCATAGCCAGCGGCCACCTGCGGCGCACGCTGTTGCCGCTCTCGCCTCGCGCCATCTGGCAGGACACGTGGCGCGCGGTGACGCTGCGCCTGCCGCACCGGCTAGGGCACTACAACGCGGTGCAGAAAGCGATGTACCTCGGCGTGCTGCTGCTGGGCGCGCTGCTGGTGCTCTCGGGGCTGGCAATCTGGAAACCGGTGCAGCTTAGCGGGCTGGTGGCGCTGATGGGCGGGTTCGCGGTGGCGCGCTACGTCCACTTCTTCGCCATGAGCGGCGTGCTGCTGTTTGTGTTGATCCACGTGCTGATGGTGCTACTGGTGCCGAAAACCCTGCCGGCCATGATCACCGGCGGCAAGGAGATGAGTGATGAGTAAGAAGCGCACGCGGCTGGTGCTGGAGCCAGACCAGCGCAAGCAGTTGGTCAACCTGCAACGCCGTATGCTCCTGCGCGGCGGCCTGACGCTCGGTGCGGTGTCGCTGCTGAGCGGCTGCAACTTGCAGGATGGCGACAGCGTTGACAAGGTGTTGTGGGCAATGTCGCGCTGGAATGATCGGGTGCAGGCGTGGCTGTTCCACGGCCAGAAGCTGGCGCAGACCTACACGCCAGCGGAGATCACCCGTCCCTTCCCGTTCAACGCCTTCTACCCGGAGTACAACGTGCCGGCAGTCGATCTGGCGAGCTGGACGCTGGAGGTGGGCGGCCAGGTGCAGGACAAAACGCCCTGGACGCTGGCGCGGTTGCAGGCGATGCCACAGGCCAGCCAGATCACCCGGCTGATCTGCATTGAGGGGTGGAGCGCCATCGGCCAGTGGGGCGGCGTGCCGTTGCGGCTGCTGCTGCAACGGGTAGGCGCGGACACGCGGGCGAAGTATGTTGGCTTCCACTGCGCCGACCGCTACTACACCAGCATCGACATGGCGACCGCCCTGCACCCGCAGACGCTGCTGGCGCTCGATTTCGATGGGCAGGCGCTGCCGGATGAGTACGGCTTCCCGCTGCGGCTACGGATGCCGACCAAGCTCGGCTTCAAAAACGCCAAGCACATCGCGGCGATCAGCGTCACCAACGACAACCCCGGCGGCTACTGGGAGGATCAGGGCTACAACTGGTTCAGCGGCATCTAGGCATAAAAAAATCCGCCCGAGGGCGGATTTTTTATAGACACAGCATAACACCTGGCTGAGGGGCCAGGCGGTATGGCTTAGAAGCGGTAACCGACGCCTGCGATCCAGGTGCCTACATCGACGCTGCGGATGCGGCTCTGCTCGTAGGAGAAGTCCAGCGCGACGTTTTCCATCGGGTTGAACTGCAGACCTGCGCCGTAGGAGATGCCTACATCGCTGGAGGATTCTTTGTCACGGCCGTCAGCGGTTGCCGCGTTGATGGCGTTGTTCTGGAATTTGCCTACGCCCATACCCACGACGCCATAGATGCTGGCCCAGTCGTTGATGCGGAATGCCGGACCTGCGGTGATGCCGTAGTACTGGCCTTTGCGGTATGCGCCAGAGACATCATCGTTGTGCTCCAGGTAGGTGAAAGAACCAATGACGCCCAGCGGTTGGCTCTCGTCGAACTCGTAGCGGTATTTAAGGTTGAAGCCTTTAGCTTTGCTTACTACGCCCTGCAGGTCGCCCTGCGCGTAACCTGCGGTTACGGTGCTTTCGCCAGCGAAAGCGTTAGTTGCACCTACAGCCAGTACACAAGCCAGAGCGGAAAGACATGCAATTTTTTTCATAACCACCTCAAATGAGAAATTAAGTACCTTCACGATTAAAATATAACAAAAATCCGTAGGAAACTCTGCCCGAGTTCAGGTGTCTAAGCCATAATATCGTGTAACAGGAAATTTCCAATACAACCTATCGCCTTCTTTTTACTGCATTTTTCTTTATGAAGATTATAAGACAATCTTATTGAACTTTTTCGCCAATACAGAAAAATCCTAAAAATTTGGTCACCATTCGCACGATTTTCACCATCCCGTTGAACCACGGTTTAGGGGCGCAGACATGGATTTTCCACTTCCCGCCGCCCTCCCCCCTCCCTTACACTCAGGTTTTGGCCCATTGACGGGCGCTTCCCTGCTGATAAGGAAAACCATGAAGACCACCGCCTCTGTTCCGCCGCTCTCCAACCCGGCCCCAGTATGGGGATCGGTCTGTTTGCTGCTGATTGCCATGACCTCCATCCAGGGCGGGGCGGCGCTGGCCAAAACCCTGTTCCCGCTCGTCGGCGCATCGGGCATCACCGCCCTGCGCCTCGGATTGGGCACACTGATTCTAGTCGCTATTTTCAAACCGTGGCGGATGAAGCTCCACGCGGGCAATCGCCTGCCGCTGCTGGTCTATGGATTGGCGCTCGGCAGCATGAACTTCCTCTTCTACCAGTCGATTCGCACCGTGCCGCTCGGCGTGGCGGTGGCGCTGGAGTTCACCGGGCCGCTACTGCTGGCGATGCTGGCCTCACGCCGGCCGGTGGATTTCGTCTGGGTGGCGCTGGCAGTGCTGGGGCTGTGGTTCCTGCTGCCAATCGGCCATGACGCCAGCACCATTGACCCGGTGGGCGCGCTCTATGCGCTGGGTGCCGGTGGCTGCTGGGCCATTTATATCCTCTCCGGCCAGCGGGCGGGGAGCCAGAACGGCCCGGCCACCGTCGCCGCCGGCTCCCTGATTGGCGCGCTGATCTACTGCCCGATTGGCGTGATGCAGGCGGGCAGTGTGCTGTTCGCCCCCGCCCTGCTGCCGGTGGCGCTGGCTATCGCCATCCTCTCTAGCGCGCTGCCCTACTCACTGGAGATCGTGGCGCTGACCAAACTGCCTGCGCGCACCTTCGGCACCCTGATGAGCCTGGAGCCAGCGATGGCCGCCCTCTCTGGCATCCTGTTTTTGAATGAGCACCTGACGCTGGTGCAGTGGCTAGCGTTGAGCGCCATCATTGTCGCCTCTGCCGGTGCCACCATGACGGTGAAGCGGGCGCACTGAGGCGCTCTATACTGAAAGGCATGGAACAGCATCCTCGAGGAGAATGGTATGCAGGAGTGGAACCCCGCGCTTTACCGCCAGTTTGAGGCAGAACGTACCCGGCCCGCGCAGGAGTTGCTGGCGCGGGTGGCCCGCCAGCCAGCGCAACACATCACCGATCTGGGCTGCGGGCCAGCCAACTCAACCGAGCTGCTGAAGCAGCGCTACCCCCACGCCGCCATCACGGGCATCGACAACTCCGGCACCATGCTGGAGAGCGCCCGCACCCGGCTGCCGGACTGCCAGTTTGAGCAGGCGGATATCGCTACCTGGCAGCCAGCGCAGGCACAGGATCTGCTCTACGCCAACGCCTCGCTACAGTGGCTGGATGACCACGCCAGCCTGCTGCCACGGCTGATGGGGCTGCTGGCGCCCGGCGGCTCACTGGCGATCCAGATGCCGGACAACCGCGAGGAGCCATCCCATCGCCTGATGCGTGAAGTGGCGGCGCGGGATGCATGGCGGGAGAAGATTGGGCCGGAAGCGGCCGGGCGGGTGAAGATCCTGAGCGCTGGCGAGTACTATGACCTGCTGGCCCCGGAGGCGGAGAGCGTGGATATCTGGCGCACCACCTATTTCCATAGCCTGCCCAGCCCGGCGTCGGTGGTGGAGTGGGTGCGCGCCACTGGTCTGCGCCCCTTCCTTGCGCCGCTCAATAAGGTGGATCAGGAGACCTTCCTCCAGCACTACCAGTCGGAGATTGATCTCGCCTACCCAACCCGCCGTGATGGCCGGGTGCTTCTGGCCTTCCCGCGACTGTTTATCGTCGCGCGTAAAAAAATATAACCCCCTGCCCGGCCTGGCGTTTATTTTCCGTGTCCTGCCGGGCCAATTTTCTGGCCGTAAACACGTTATCTTTTGTTACAGATCAGTGAATTTATTTTTCATGCCATAATAAATCCATCGCTAAGCAAGAGAAATCCTAAAACAGCGGATTATCATTCTCATCCCCCACCAATGAATAATCACCAACCCTACAGAAACCCTATAAAATTTATTTTAAATCAACGAACTATAAAAAAATTACCGACATGGCCTTGAATTCATCCTCCATCGCCCTTAGGTTTATTTATAGCAACACGGCACTGCCGAAAAAATTACTCACGCCGGGAAGGGAACTGCCGTCAGGGATTATTTTAACACTGACCTGACATTTCCGGCAGAATCGGGAAAGGCTGCTATACTTAATCCCTATTGAGTCAGCAACCGACAATCAAGAGGATAATGACATGAGTACCGCTAAACTGGTAAAAACCAATTCTTCTGAGCTCCTCTATACGCGCAATGATGTAGACGAGAACGTCAAGCTGGAAACCATCAGGGTGCTGAACCGTCTGGTCGCGCAATTTATTGATCTGTCACTGATCACCAAACAGGCGCACTGGAACATGCGCGGCGGCAACTTCATCGGCGTACATGAGATGCTGGACGGCTTCCGTACCACCATCACCGATCACCAGGACACCATGGCAGAGCGTGTGGTGCAGCTGGGCGGCGTGGCACTGGGCACCGTGCAGGTGGTCAATGACCAGACCCCGCTGAAAAGCTACCCGACCAACATCCACAGTGTGCAGGAGCATGTCAAAGCGCTGGCAGACCGTTATGCGGTGACCGCGAACGAAACCCGCAAAGCGATTACGCAGGTGCAAGATGAAGACACCGCTGACATCCTGACAGCGGCTTCCCGCGACCTAGATAAATTCCTGTGGTTCATTGAATCGAATATTGAGTAACTGTCGTAGCGCCGCGCCACGGCGCTGTTATACAGCACTTTGATCGTGATGGCCTGCAAGGCCAGCCAGAGAGGCAACCCCCCAGGGTTGCCTTTTTTATTTTCCAGCCTATCTGTAAGCTTATGAAAAACAGTTAATTTCAGACAGCACCTAAGACTTATCTTAAATTGATAGGGCTAGTGAATGATTTTATGATTATTGATAGCGCAAAGCATCTTTACTCCCTTCCGGTGTTCCCTGTAACGTGCGCCACACTTTGTTTAGGTGTATTGATGGAACCCCGCCGGATAATAGCCCCGCAGTTTCCAGAACCCGTTGCGTAAATAACCATAATTTTGGTGCCTTTATCTGCGCATTACACCACCTTAAATCAAATTATTATCTTCTGACCGGCATGGCTGCGCACTATCCGGCCCTGTCATGGCGGTGTTGCTATCATGCCCGTCGCCCAGATTGATGGGTTGCAGTAGGGCGCGGCAGCGCATGGACACCTTTTATTATCTGATGGATTTTTCATGGCCCGTAGTGGACTGGAAGTACAAAAAGCCGCAGTAAAAGCGCTTTTTTTACGCGAGATAAAAACCCGATTCGGTAAGTATCGCCTGGGGTATCTTTGGGCGGCGCTGGAACCAGCGGCCCATATCGTGATTCTGCTGGCGATATTCGGCTATATCATGCACCGCACTATGCCCGATATCTCCTTCCCGGTATTTCTGATTAACGGCATCATTCCGTTCTTTATTTTCAGCAACATCAGCAACCGCTCAATTGGCGCGATAGAGGCCAACCAAGGGCTGTTTAACTATCGCCCGGTCAAACCGATCGACACTATTATTGCGCGTGCCGGGCTGGAGCTGGTGATTTATGGCGTGGTCTATCTGGTGCTGATGCTGGGCGTCGGATTGTTGGGCGAGCAGTTTGCCATTACACAGCTGATCACTTTGATCTGCGTCTGGCTGCTGCTGGTGCTGTTTGCCAGCGGTGTCGGACTGATTTTCATGGTGGTAGGAAAAAGCTTCCCTGAGACAGAGAAGTTTCTGCCGATTCTGATCAAGCCGCTCTATTTCATCTCCTGCGTGATGTTTCCGCTGCACAGCATCCCCAAAGAGTACTGGCCTTACCTGCTCTGGAACCCGCTGGTACATGTGGTCGAACTGTGCCGCCAGGCAGTGATGCCCGGTTACATTAGCGATGGCGTCAGCCTGGGCTATCTGGCGATCTGCACGTTGGGGGTACTGTTTATTGGGCTTGCGCTCTACCGGGTACGCGAAGAGGCGATGCTGACATCATGATCACCATTGAGAACCTGACCAAATCCTACCGCACCCCGGCCGGCCGCCACTACGTCTATAAAGATCTGAACGTGGTACTGCCTGAAGGCAAAAGCGTGGCGCTAGTAGGCCGCAACGGCGCTGGGAAATCGACACTGTTACGAATGATCGGCGGCATCGACCGCCCGGACAGCGGCCGGGTCGTGACCAGCAAAAGCATCTCCTGGCCGGTAGGGCTGGCGGGCGGCTTTCAGGGCAGTCTGACTGGCCGAGAAAACGTAAAATTTGTGGCGCGGCTCTACGCCCCCGCGGCGGAGCTGAAAGAGAAAGTGGCCTTTGTAGAGGCGTTTGCCGAACTGGGCAAATATTTCGACATGCCGATCAAGACCTACTCCTCCGGCATGAAATCGCGCCTTGGATTTGGCCTGAGCATGGCTTTCCGTTTTGACTACTACTTGGTAGACGAAGTCACGGCAGTAGGCGATGCGCGTTTCAAACAGAAATGTGCGGAACTCTTCAAGGCACGTCACGCCGAATCAAGTTTTCTGATGGTCTCCCACAGCCTTAACAGCCTGCGTGAATACTGCGACGCCGCCCTATTTATCGGCCGTGATAACCAGGTGACCTATTACGACACCGTGGATGAGGCCATCACAGTGTACCAGCAGGATGAGGGGCTGTAGGCCCCTCTTTTTTATTCCATCTCTAACACCGACGTCTGTCTAAGGGATACCGCCCCTACCGGGCTCCCCTCTTCTCCCGCAACATGCCGTGATTCAAACAGTATCCGATTTTCTCCGTAGAATACGGCGTTGATCTGGGTGGTCTGCTGCATATAGTGGCGGAATTTTTCGAATAAGGCCCAATCCGGCTGAAAATCCGCGCCCCAGAACTGGTTAAGATGCCCTTGGAAGGTCAATCCGCGAATATCATAAAGTGCGCGGCCCATCACCTTGAGAGGTTTATGGTGAATCAACGCAGACAGCCCGGCCGTACTGTTAATAGTTACTACGCCGCGGGCATGAGTGAGCAGCTCCGGCATCGGCAGGTCATGCACATAAAGCACCCGATCCTCTATTTTGTATAGCCTGGCCAGACGACGGATTAACGGCCCATAGAGTCGGTGGCCGCGATCCATAGGGTGATGTTTGAGCACCAGCCACTCTGAAGCTGGCGCTTTCTTGGCAAAGGAGTGCATTACTTCATTGATATAGTCACGGACATCTTCATAAGGACTGTGATGACGAATTTGGCTATCGTTATATACCTGCAAAATAGCGAGGTAATAACGCTGACTTAAGTTGCCCGATAATTGTTGCACTATTCCGCGCTGTTGAACCCGGTACCACTGTTTACGCCAACCAGCGCGCAGCCAGCAGCGTGCCTCATACCAAGGCGAGAACGATTTATGGTGGCGATAGGCCTCATAACGATGGCGACGCAGCCAGCCATGCGCGTAGTAACCGATTGCCCGCCGCACCCGCAGAGAAAATGAGGGCGAAAGCACATCAACTACCAGCGGGGCCGCTTCCGGTAGTGCTCGGTAAAATTCTGCGGCCCGCGGCAATGTAGAGTGCGCATTCACGCCGCCCTGCTCCAGCGTCATAAAGTGCGGACGTAAGTAACCCTCTTCAAATGCCAGGAAACGGATACCTTTGGATTTTGCCCAACGTGCCGCTACCCGGTGTAGAGGGCGACAGTCACCAAAACAGAGAATAGTATCGCAAGGGTAGTGCCGATAAAGCTCTCTCAACCATGAAGCAAACTCATCAGGCGTCTTGCGGTAAACCAAGGGATTACGGTGGCGGCAATAGTGCTCGTCACCGCCATTAAAGACGACATTGACGGCTTCCCGCCCCATGCTTTCCAGCCAGTTTGCCATGTCACTGAAAAAGGGACCCATCGGGCCTTGCAGTAAAAGATATTTTTTTCCTGCAAGCAGGGTCTGAAGCGCTGTGTTTTCCATAACTACTCAAATAAGTTATAAAATTTTTAACTTAACTTTTATCAACATCAGGGCCTTGCGGTATTGGCGCCTCAGAGTGCTGAATTTTTTATCACCAATAGACATATCGGCACGCGGCATCATTTCTATAGTGTCGATTGCCTGTTCAGCGCTCATTGGCTGGCGCCGTTGTGGATGGATGTAGGTGGGATAACTGATCAGCGTGTGGTAAACCAGTGCATCCAATGACAGTCTCAGGGTACGCCGCTCAAGAGTTAGAGCATCTTCCGTCAACCCCCACCCCGCATAGAAAGGCATCCCATAGCAAAACACTTTTTTGCCGTGCAAAAGAGCCTCAAAACCGGCAAGCGAAGTCAGAGTATGCAGCTCATCGCAGGCATGAATGCAATCGATGATATCGGCATCCTCTGCTATCTGGTCTGCCAGTTGCTCCATCAGCGTGACGTCAATGTGGCCGCGGCGGTTACCAGCCAGTACATCGGGGTGTGGCTTATAAATAATGAACGCATCTGGATTGCGCGTACGTACTGTCTCTAAGAGTGCCTCATTAGTGGCGATGCCCAATGCTCCTGTCGCAATGGAGGCGTCATCTTCAACCTGCCCTGGTACTAACAGCACCTGCTTACCAGCAGCCTCTAGCGGTAAGGCAAAGGGGGCACCAAGATTATATTTGCTGAGCTTCGCAGCCACTAAGCGGGTACGCAGCGCCCGCGCCCGCTGCTGTTGTGCGAGAGTTACCGATTGGGTGGTGAAATAGACTTCCAGGTCACTCAGACGAGTGGCATCGTAATAAATACCGCGCTTGTCGAGCACCAGTGAGAGCGGCGGGTAAAGGTCAGACCCTAGTCCAGAAGAGCGCAAGAAGCCATCCTCCATTCGCCACACCACCAGCCCGGACTGCTCAGCCTGTGCCTGCCAGCGACGCTCTCCCTTTATCCCCCATACCACGCAGGCGCTTCCTTGTGGTTTGGGTCCACAGTAACGAATCGAAGCACCGTCACTGTGCAGGAAAGGATGCAGAATGCTTTTTTTCCATATACTCAGGCCCGGCACATAGAGCGTGCCAGTGCGGCTTTTCCGGTATTCCCTGGCCGCCATTAGCCAGTAGAGCACGGTTTGCAGGGTCGCCGATTCTCCTGTCACTGGATTGATATAGCAGCTGTAACGCAGGTACGCGGCGATAAAAAGATCCATCAGCGTGGCACTACCGCGCCGGGCATGAAGGGCTGTTGCCTCTGGATGGCGGTCATCTGTTATGCCCCAGCCGGCATACCAAGGCTGCCCAAAGCAATGTACCTTCTTCCCAGCCAACAGAGCTTCAAACCCGTATTGAGAGGTCACAACGTAGACCTCACTGACGTGCCGTAGCAGTGACTGTGGACTGACATCCTGTGCCAGCAGTTTGACCCGTTTATTACGGGTAGCTGCAAGTAAGGCTTCCTTCCCCAGATAGCCGCCCTTCTTGCCACTCAAAACATCCGGATGAATTTTGACCCAGATCTCGGCGCTGGGGTGCTCAGCTATCGCCGCAGAGAGCATGGTAGTGAAATCCTCTGCGCCAGCTTGGCCAAAGGCCACGGCCATATCTCCAAAGGTCTGGTCCACAACCAGCACCGCCCCTTCGGTCGGTATCCGACCTGTGAACGGTGCGGCCTGATTGTATTTGGAGATATCCTGTTCAACGATAAACGCCATCGCCTGTTGGGCTGCCGCTATCAGCGCGGGATCATCCGTGCGCTGCTGGATCAGCTGTTCCAACGTGCTAGGCTGGCGTGCGTCGTAATAGATGCCGAGGCTATCCATTACCATCGAAAGTGGTGGATCGCCAGAGACGCCTAGCCCCAGCGAGCGGATAAAGCCATCCTCCAACCGCAGCAAAGGAATGCCGTGCCGTGCTGCCCAAGCCGCTGGCCGTCGGGCCGTAGGCCGTTGCCCCCAGACAGCCACAGCGGTTAGCCCTTCGGCCGACCGGCGTGAAAGAGAGAGCGGACAAAAGGCTTGCCGCAAAAAATTGCCCAGCGCCGGAATACGCCGGATACCTGCTGAATGGATACCGATCATCTGTTTGCCTGCACGTTTACGCCATTGCCTATACTGCACCCAAAGCAGCCCTCCGGCCGGGCGGCCAGGGAGCTGTATAGGAGAACTGTTCTGGAGGTGAAAAGTGCGCTGGATTAGCCGATGCGCAGACTCTCATCAAACATAAAACGCGTTTTCAGAGCCTCCAAATGAGAAGAGGGAATTGGCCCCGTAAGATAGCGGCGGTCCCAAATTACATCGCGCTTCACTACTTTAGCTGGCGTGCCCGCAAGGATTACGTTGCCTTCAGTAATGTTTTTATTTACAAAAGAGCCAGTACCGATAATGGTATTACGCTGCACTACCGCACCTTTACCAATGCTGACGCCATAGCCGATCCAGACGTGGTCGCCAATCTCCACTGACGCGCTGTAATTGATTCGCTCTCCAGTTTTCAGATCGATAATCGAGTGGCTATCACCTGAGCGGATGACGATATCTTTCGATAGCATACAGTCGACGCCTAACGTGATGGCAGTGCCATGCTCGCACTCAATTCGGGCGGAAACCATGGTAGTAAATTTGCCAATGTTGACGGTGTTATTGTCCCCTTTCATAGAGATCGCCCCGTTTAACACACAGGCTTTCCCAATCAAGATTTTGTTGTTATCACCGTTCACATCCACCAGCAGCCGTTTGCCGGTTACTCCTTCGCCAAATACGAGTTTGTTATTCGAGCCTTTGAAGGTGATTTGGAATTTTTCTTTAATAACGGGAGGCGTTTCCTCTGGGAAACGCACCACGTTACCTGAACCGTAATCCTGAATATTCATCGTGTCGTTGCCTTATTCGCTGCGGATGGTCATGTCATACCAGCGGCTGAGCATCTTCACTTTTGTATCCGTAAAGAATAGGTCACGGTCTTTGAGATATTTGCTGTACTTCCGTTTCGACAGGAACAGCGTAAACATCAATTTTTCCAGCCCGGTATAGATGCGTGGCACCGGCACTTGGCGTGAGAGCTGCGGTTTCGTATTAAGCGACGGTGTAATGACCTTAGGTTTTGGCGCGGCTGTTTTCGCGATAGCTTTCGCTGGGGCAGGTTTAACTTTTGGGTAGATCACCTCTTCGCCTTTTTTCCAGACAGAGAGCTGATCGGCACGGCTACCGATGACAAATTTTTTGCTGATACCGCCAAAGGAATCTTCAAAACTCTGCCCCACTAGGAGACGCGCATCCAACTCTGCCGGGCTATTAACAAAATAGGAGAAGACTTTTTCTGCCAGCGTCCAGTCAATATAGGCTTGTTGCGCCAGTGCGCCGAAACGGGTAGAAATGTCGCGGGCAAAGCAGATCGCACCATTATGCACATCGTCGATTAGCTTGGCGCGCATGGCATGGTTTGGTTCATCACGGTAAGTCCTCACCAAACTCCCAGCCGAGTCCACGCTCATAGAGACCAGGCTACGCTCAATGTGGCAAGTCAAGAACTCTACCAGATGGCGATTATTGACTGCTGAACTACGGTTTTCCAGCGTCACGAAGTCACCAGCATAGGCGCTCAGATGCTGCCCTTTCGCCAGCCAGACTTCTGCTCCCTGCAAAGTCGCATAGTAGTAACCATGCAGGCGCTTGCCCAATAACGCGCCCAGCGATCCTTGCATGTTAGCTTTCCAACCAATATCTACAATCCCTGCTTCCTTATTATCCATCAGGCCTGCTTCAGTGAGATAGCGTAGATAGGCATCGCGCTCATGGGCTGCCTGCGCCAGGATGTCAGCGTCTAGCGCTTGGCAAAGGCGGCTAAAGCGCACTTTATCTGCACTGGTGATCCCCAGCTTTTCATCACAACTTAGGTATCCGAAACCAGATAGCACCTCTGCATCAATATTTTCGGCAGATAAACCAAACCGGTAACTGAGCAGCTGCCCAACTGTGACCCCTTCACTATAAGGTTGCGATGCAACGTTCAGAATGTCGTTACGGCTGCGGATTGACGCAACTCGTACCGCTCGGCGTGACGAGTAAAGGTAGTGGCTTGGAACGGCCTGCAGGTTATCTTTGTTCAGAGCATCATAGATCTGCTTCAGTACCCAGCCTTCGCGTGACAGGAAATAGAGCCGACCTAATCCCGCTTTTTGCGCCTGACGCGTCAACCATTGCATATACCCTACCAGCATCGGGCCAATCGCTGCATAACCGAGGTTATAAGCACTGCCCATAAACATGGTATCTTCCCCTTCGTCACCCGCTGGCATATCAAACAGCTTAGTGGCGATTAGACCCGCGATAATGCTGCGCGGTTTTTCACCTGCACCGCGGCGTGGGTGGAAAATCTCTTTGTAATAGCGGTTGCCGCGCATCCGATCAAGGGCACGCATCAGGCGGAAGGTCAGCATACCGCGCGCCTTCGGCATTGCGATATCTGCCGCTGCGTTATCACCGATATGGATAATTTTTTCCGGCGGCACATCCAGCTCTGCCAGTACCAGGTCAAACAGGCCACCCTCTTTTTTACGAACGCCATATTCGCTGGATACATAGAGTTTCTGATAACCCTGATAGCCCGCTTTCTCCAGCATCTTCTCAATAACCCAAGCTGGCAGGTACATATCGGAGATAATGGATACCGGTTTGCCAGAGCGCATCGCGGTGTCCCACAGACGTTTACCGGCCGGGCGCGTCTGGATAAGCCCAATCTCCAGCTCAATTTCCGCCTGTTTAATGCGGGTTGTCAGGGTGTCATCCAGCTGATAATGGGTGGCAATCGCCTGATAGATCTCATCCAGAGTAATTTCGCCAGCATTGCTATTGGCGCGGGTTTCTACCTCAGCCATGAGACGTACTTTATAGAAATCCTCGGTCAGGCCGTTACTGAGCTGCAACGCCTTGGTTTCCAGGAACTTATAGGCATCTGCCGGAGTTTCTACCGGCCGGTCAATCAGGGTATCAAACACATCAAAGGTAATATGCTCTACCCCTTCACGCCGGATAATGCGATCCAGCTTCAGGGCATCCGCATTTTGTGCCGCCAGAGCGCTGTTAGCCTGATCGATATCACGGGCTGCACGGCCGATATTGAATTGGTCATGCAGTTTCTGGTGGTAATCTGGGTCGATGTCAGTGAAATTGGCGAACAGATCGAGACCGGTTTTGCCGGACTGCTTGCGCGCGACCATGTCCTCAATCAGTGTGGAGAAGAAGTGTTTATTGGTCAGGATGTTCTGCGCCAGTGGCTGCTGGCGGTTAATAATGAAATCCAGCACCGATGCATAAGCGTGGCGGCGCTCTAGTCCTTTTTCAGCCAGCACATCTGCAGAGAGCGGGCGGATAAAGGTTTCATGCGGCACCATGATCTCTTTATTCCAGATCATTGATTGCAAAGCGATCGATGAAGAGCAACTGATCACCTGATCCACCGCCGGTAGAATGTACTGGGAGATACTGTTGATCTGGTCAAACTTCTCATCGAAGATCAGGTTCGGCCACTGCTGTTTTAGCGCATGCAGCACATCATTGCTCAGAACCGTATCTTTTACCCGCGGCGTCACATACTGCGTGACTACCAGCCCGGTATCTGACGGCGTTTTGCTCAACACGTCGACCAGGTAGTCCGCCTGCGAGATATAGGGCGTATCGGCCAGAAAAGCGTAGTGCCCGCTCGTCTGCAGCGGCAGCAGTGCTAGGTTGCGGAACTGCCCTTTAGGGTCAAAATCCTGCGGGCTAAACGGGGAAACTTGGGCAATCGCTTCTTTTACGCTGGAGGTAAACTGGCTGGCCGGGCTATTTACGCTATAACCTTTGCCTGCCGCCACAATCTGATCAAAATAGCGGTACAGGGAGCCTTGTTTGTAAAGGCCGATTGGGTCGAATGTCACCATATGAGGGAACGGCGCCCGGCAGAACGCACCTGGCATTTGGTGTACCACCAGTGCATCAGGGTAACGGGCCTCCAGGAATGGCACTGGCGTTTCCCACACTAAAATCAGATCGTAATGGTCGTCAAGCCGCCCTTCCAGCCCGGCCTGGATGGCCGCAGTTTTTTCACCCTGCGCATCGGCATACAACGCCTGTGAAGGGTCGGAAAGTACTCCTACCATGCCAATCACGTCAGAAAGTGACAGATTAATGATGCAAGCTTTCGCATTGATTTTTTTTGCTTCATCGCTGATCAAATCATGCGTGACGACACTTACATTGTGGCCAATGCTGAGTAACATATTTGCCTGAGGCACCAAGTGCTTCACAAAACAATTCTTATAAAAAAGAATATCGCCCTGTGCAATCCATGGTGAGTTCCAAATCAATACGTTCATCTGTTACTAATATCCTTTACTCAAGCGTAGTTTATTACAGTGTCAAAATAACTTTGGCGGCGACGGCGATCTGGTAAATGATGGTCGAGATGCCACGGGTGACCTCAATGCTCTTCGATTCAAACTTCGGCAGCACCATCAGTTCATCGCCCGGTTGCAGGGTGTCAACATTGTCGGCGTCATCCGCTTCGCCGTTTTGATGGATCACGATGACCTTCGCGTTGCCCTTCTTCTGGGTCAAGCCCCCAACCTTGGCGATGTAATCCTCCGGCGACAGCCCTTTCTGCCAAGCTACGGCATTCGGGAACAGCACTTCGCCGTGCACCATGACCAGTGAGGTGCGCTCCGGGATGTTGATAATGTCGCCATCTTCCAGAATCACCTGATCGAGGTTGTTCTCATTGAGCACCACCGCCCCTTTAGGCACCACGTTGCGCGCCTTGGCAACAAAGCGGCTGATCAGCTGCGCCTCCTGCATCCGCAGGTTGGCCTCTTCCGACGTAGCGGACTGAGCAGAGAGTGACGCCTCCTCCAGCTTCTGCAGGGAAAGGTCCAGCATCTCTTTCTGGCGCTCCGCCACCGAGCGGCGGAACAGCTGGATGGCATTAAGCTGTGACATGTTGTTGGTGCGGATCTGCGCCAGTACCTGGCGCATAGTGGCCCCATAGGGCAGCACCACCGCGTGTTCGCCGGAGTGCGCGCCTTCAATGCGTACCTGAATGGTGCCGGCGTAGCGGTCAGCGCTGACAATCAGCTGATCGCCATCCTGTAAGAAGCGGCCGTTCGCCTGACTGAGCGGGTAGTACTCGCTGCGTTTGACGGTGCCTTGCTGGCGGATAATGGTCATGTGGGTGGCGCCCGGCTTTGGACGTGCCCAGCTCAGCGCCTCGCTGACCGGCAGCGTGCCATCGCGGAACTCAAAGTCATAGCTGTTGAAGACTTCGCCCTGCACGCTGACCGTATGCTGGCGCGGGCCGACCACAATCACATCGCCGTCAGCAAACTGCGACAGGCTGAGGTTGCCGTTCAGCAGGAAGTCATACAGGTTGATGTGGCTGCGCACACGGTTACCGCGCTTGACCTCGATGTCCACATAGCTACCGCGCTCGGTGTCCACCCCGCCCGCCTTGCTCAAGTAGGAGAGCAGCGAGTCAGAGGCCACGCCGCCATAGAGGCCGGGGTTGTTGACGTAACCGGTGACAAATACCTTGACCGGCTGCGCCTGCACCAGCGAGGCGTAGACGTTGACGTTAGCCTGATAGACCTCTTTCACTTTGCTGGTAACCAGACTGTTGAGCTGGCCGTTCGGCGTGCCAGCAACTTTCATCGGGCCAACGTTAGGCAAGAAGATGTTGCCTTTCGGGTCTACCGCCAGGCTGCCCTCAAAGTTAAAAGCGCCCCAGAGCCGCACCTGGATCTGGTCACCCAGCCCGATGACGTAGCTGGGGTTAAAGCCGATGCTGCTGGCGCTGTTGCCGCCGGTGCCACTAAAGATCTGGGCACCGAACATGCGGCTGGCGGGGGCCGGAACCACCGGGGGCGGGGTGTCGTCAAACTGGCTGCTGCTTTTGGGCTGGGCAGTCTGGCCACTGATCACCTGCGGCAGCGGTGCCGCGCCGGTCAGGGAGGGATCGGCGGTCAGGGAGATCGCCTGCGCCTGAGCCAGCGGCAACATCAGGGCAAGAACAAAGGTGTTAAACAGTTTCATGGCGTGCTCGCGGTAGTCGTTATTAGTCCCGGTGGTCATCAATCACTGCCAGCAGCAGTTTGATGGTGCCGAAGAGTAAGCAGCAGATCAGCAGCAGGCTGATGATCAGATAAGGGCTGTTGGGGTACGTTGACTCTTCCGGCATCTGCGGCGAGCTAATCACCGACAGCACCTTGAGCTTGCGTGCGCTTTCGACGCGGGTCTTCTCGATGGAGGTGAGCGCCAGCTTGTAGAGATCCGTATCAAAGGCAACCCTGGCCTTGATCGCCTCGAAGTCCACCGCCATGGTATTGAGCTGGCGGCCGTCCGGGGCAGTGATTTTGCTCTGCTCCTCTTTAATCTGGGCAGAGAGCGACTCCAGCGCATTGCGGACACTGACCACCTGCGGCGTATCCTCACGCAGATAGGTCAGCAGGTTACGCAACTCCGCTTCCATCTGGATTTTCTGGCCAATCAGGGTATTTACCAGAGCGCTAGCTGCCTGCGCCTGTGCACCAGGGTCCAGCGTACTGTTACTGTTCTGGTAGGCGAGCAGCGCCGCCCGGCTGGCGTCGAGGCGGCTGCTGGCCTCGTGCATCTCTTTCTCAGCAAAGGCGAGCTGGTCACGAGCAATCCGGTGGGATAGCTCGTTAATAAAACGCTCCGACTCTTTCAGCACCGCCTGGTTAAAGCGCTGGGCGAACGCCGGCGTAAAGCCTTGGGTGGCGATGGTCAGCAAACCGGTTTTATCGTCGTAAATCACGCTGATACGATTGCGGTAGTACTCGAGGAAACGCTCACGCGACAGGTCTGCCGGCAGGTGGTAGAAAATATCCCAGCCGCTGGCACCGAAGGCCTGATGGAAATTAAGTTGCTTGTCCAGAATCGCCAGCATATCCGGCGAGTTGATATAGGCTTTTAAATAGAGCGCATCCTCGGCCGAACTGGTATTACTCGCCCCCAGCAACAAGCCGACATTCAAACTGCTGCCGTTGATATCATCGGAACGTTTAATTGCGACCGTGGATTCACTTTGGAAACGCGGCTGGCTGAATAACACCAGATAAATAATCAACAGTGCCAGTGGCGCAATAATGATGATCTTTGCCAGGTGGCGATGCAGGAAAGCCAGATTCACGGTCTGACGCAGCCGCCGGACGAGTTGCTTGCCCGGCAGTGCAGCTTTTAGGTTATTCATTAACATGAGGGTTCATCATTTTCTAAAAGGGGCGTGGCTTGGTGCCATTATCTGGCGCACTAATCCCCTGTAACGCAGAGGTTATGGCGCAAAAAAGGGCGCTATTCACTCAATTGGCTGCTTTTTTAATCGAATATACGGATCAGGCCGACCACATCCTGCCCACTGCCGGTGACCAGCAGCGCGGAGATGCGCTCCTGCTGCATCAGGTGTTCGGCATCAGCGATCATTGTCTCCTGCGGCAGGGTGATCGGGTCATGGGTCATGATGTCGCGGGCAGTGCAGGTGTCGAGACTGCTGCACTTCGCCAATGCCCGGCGCAGATCGCCATCGGTGATGATGCCCACCAGCCGCCCGGCGGCGTCATTGACCGCCACCATCCCCTGACAGCCGCCGGTGATCTCCTGGATCACCTCACGGAAGGTCGCGCACTCCTGCACCTGTGGCACCGTGGTCTGCATCAAGTCTGCCACACGGGTCAGCAGACGGCGGCCCAGCGAACCACCGGGGTGGTAGCGAGCAAAATCCGTGGGCCGGAACTGGCGTTGCTGCATCAACGCAATCGCCAATGCATCGCCAATCGCCATCGTCAGGGTGGTGGAGGTGGTCGGGGCGAGATTATTCGGGCAGCTTTCGCTCTCCATCATCAGCTCCAGCACGGCATCGGCGTGGTGTGCCAGGGTCGAGTCAGCGGCGTTGGTCAGGGCGATGATACGGTTGCCGAACGCCTTCAGCGATGGGATGAGTTTCAGGATCTCATCCGTCTCACCGCTGGCGGAGATCAGGATTAGCAGGTCATAGGGAGTAATCATCCCCAGATCGCCGTGGAACGCTTCCGCCGGATGGATAAAGAAGCTGGGGGTGCCGGTCGAGGCAAGCGTGGCCGATATTTTGCGCCCCACGTGGCCCGATTTTCCCATGCCGGAGAGAATCACATGCCCTTTGCACTGGCTAATTAATGTCAGCGCCTGCTGATATTGCGTGGAATCAATATGTTCTGCCAAAGTGCGCAGGGCTTCAGCCTGCTCATTCAGGGTGCGTTTAATCGACGCAATATTATCTGGCGATGCAGAATAGCGAGGAAGTGTGGAGAGCAGCGTATCAGACACGGGATTGACCTTAACCGGTAATAAAAATAACGCCAGGCAGGATGGCTGCCCCAAATGGCGTCACCAGAAAATAACACCTTTAAAAAGAGGGTCTGTTTAAAACGCTGCCTGTTTATCACATGAAATAATTGAACACAATAAATTTAAGATTATTCTCACCTTACGCTCAAAATTTAAACAAAGGTAACACAGTGCTAACGCTTGTAACGGCGTGCTCACAGGTTTACACCTCCTTAACGCAAATTGACCGGTGGAATACTTCACTCTCCCAGCAAAACACCCTTCCAGCGACTATAATTAATCTCACAAACCGGATAATTCACCGATAAAGTGACGCCGGTTTTTTGATCTTTCCATCGCGTTACGGAGGCATAATGGCCAGTGGTTGGGCACAAGATGGTGCCGTACAGGATCAGATTGACTCGACGGTAGAGGACGCCGTGCAGCGTGCGCGCCAGTCGTTGGGACATGGCGTCAGCGAGAAGTTTTGCCAGGAGTGCGGGGAGCCGATTCCTGAGGCGCGACGGCAGGCGCTGAAAGGCGTGCGCTACTGTGTGCAGTGCCAGGCCGAGCTGGACAAAGCCGAGCACGATCATGCTGGCTATAACCGGCGTGGCAGTAAAGATAGCCAATTACGTTAAGGCGGGCCGGGCAACCGGCCCTTTTTCCATCCATCAGCCTCTCTTATCTTGCCCTTCTCCCCTCCCTTTGCTCCCCTGCACATTTTTGCAGCACGACTGCCGGAAAAATCAGCATTAAGGTCTAAAATCAGATCTGATTTGACTATAAATGCAGTGCGCTGCACTTAAATAGGGCATAACTACAGCCCCTGCACCACCATCGCACTATTGCACTCCTTTGGTGCACTATTCTGGTGCAATCGGGCGTAAATTCGCTTTGCGTGCGCTCTCTTGCGAAAAATCCTATTGATTTTCAACAAGTCGAAAAGTTGGCACGATTTTTTCATAGCATCGCGTGAAAGATAAGAATCGGCTATCACTCCGGCACCAATAAGGAACTCCTTCATGAAGTCATTTGCAAAAGCCACACTGGCCGCCCTGACGCTGGCCTTCGCCGTTTCCTCACACGCAGCAGACAAATTGATCGTTGCCACAGACACTGCCTTCGTCCCGTTTGAGTTCAAGCAGGGTGACAAATATGTTGGTTTCGACGTGGACCTGTGGGACGCCATCGCCAAAGAGCTGAAGCTGGACTACAGCCTGAAGCCGATGGACTTCAGCGGCATCATCCCGGCGCTGCAAACCCACAACGTTGACCTGGCGCTGGCCGGCATCACCATCACCCCGGAGCGCAAAAACGCCATCGACTTCTCTGACGGCTACTACAACAGCGGCCTGATGGTGATGGTGCCGACCAACAGCCCAATCAAAGGCGAGCAGGATCTGGCTGGCAAAGTGGTGGCAGTGAAAAGCGGCACCGGCTCGGTGGATTACGCGAAAGCGAACATCAAAACCAAAGAGCTGCGCCAGTTCCCGAACATCGACAACGCCTACCTGGAGCTGGGTACTGGCCGTGCCGATGCGGTGCTGCATGACACGCCGAACATCCTCTACTTCATCAAGACTGCCGGCCAGGGCCGCTTTAAGGCGGTGGGTGACTCCATCAAGGCGCAGCAGTACGGCATTGCGTTCCCGAAAAACAGCGACCTGCGCGAGAAGGTGAACGGCGCGCTGAAAACGCTGCGTGAGAACGGCACCTACGCCGAGATTTACCAGAAATGGTTTGGCACTGAACCTAAATAAGTGCGTTACGTTGACGTTCCCGGCGGCATCCGCTGCCGGTTTTTCCAGGAGATGACCCATGCAGTTTGAATGGAGCGCCATTTGGCCCGCTCTTCCTATCCTGCTCGAAGGCGCCAAGATGACCCTGTGGATCTCGATCCTCGGTCTGCTGGGCGGCCTGTTCATCGGTGTGATCGCGGGTTTCGCCCGCGCCGTGGGTGGCTGGGTCTCCAGCCACATCGCACTGGTGTTTATCGAGCTTATCCGTGGCACGCCGATCGTGGTGCAGGTGATGTTTATCTACTTCGCCCTGCCGATGATGATCCCGGTGCGCATTGATCCCTTCAGCGCGGCGGTGGTGACCATCATCATTAACTCCGGCGCCTACATTGCCGAGATCACCCGTGGTGCGGTGCTCTCCATCCACAAAGGGTTCCGCGAAGCCGGGCTGGCGCTGGGCCTCTCCCGCCGCGACACGCTGCGCTACGTGATAGCGCCGCTGGCGTTGCGCCGGATGCTGCCGCCGCTGGGCAACCAGTGGATTGTCAGCATCAAGGACACCTCCCTGTTTATTGTGATCGGTGTGGCTGAACTGACCCGTCAGGGACAGGAGATCATCGCCGGCAACTTCCGTGCGATGGAAATCTGGACCGCAGTGGCGGTGATCTACCTGATCATCACCCTGGTATTGAGCTTTATCCTGCGCCGGCTTGAAAGAAAACTGAAAATCATATGATCGAATTCAAGAACGTCTCCAAGCACTTTGGCAAGACCCAGGTGCTGCATGACATTGACCTGAAGATTAACCAAGGCGAAGTGGTGGTGATTATCGGGCCGTCCGGCTCCGGCAAATCGACCCTGCTGCGCTGTATCAACAAGCTGGAAGAGATCACCAGCGGCGATCTGATTGTGGATGGCCTGAAGGTCAACGACCCGAAAGTGGATGAGCGCCTGATCCGCCAAGAGGCGGGGATGGTGTTCCAGCAATTTTACCTCTTCCCGCACCTGACCGCGCTGGAGAACGTGGCCTTCGGCCCGATCCGCGTGCGTGGCGCGAAGAAGGCGGACGCCGAGAAGCTGGCAAAAGAGCTGCTGGGCAAGGTGGGCCTCTCAGAGCGCGCGCACCACTACCCTTCCGAGCTGTCGGGCGGCCAGCAGCAGCGCGTGGCGATCGCCCGTGCGCTGGCGGTGAAGCCGAAGCTGATGCTGTTTGATGAGCCGACCTCCGCGCTTGACCCGGAGCTGCGCCACGAGGTGCTGACGGTGATGAAGGATCTGGCCGAAGAGGGCATGACGATGGTGATCGTCACCCACGAGGTGGGCTTTGCCGAGAAGGTGGCGTCACGCCTGATCTTCATCGACAAGGGGCGTATCGCCGAGGATGGCGACCCGCACACGCTGGTGAACAACCCGCCCAGCGATCGGCTGCGCGAGTTTTTGCAACACGTCTCCTAAGCGAAACGGCGGGCCATCAGCCCGCCGTTTTTTTACTTCCAGCGCGCCGCGACCCAGGCCGCCTGCTGGCGCGCATTGAGGAATGTCCAGGCCACCACACGGCTGACCTTCTGCCCCTGTGCCATCTCCAGCGTCTTCACCTCAACCGCCCCGGCCTCTTCCAGTTCGCGGTAGATACGCGGCAGCGTCTCCTTTTTCGATACCAGCGTGGTGAACCAGAAGCAGTTCTCCGCCAGCTGGCGGCTTTCGGCGATCATGCGGCTGATAAACAGCCCCTCACCGCCCTCGCACCACAGCTCATTGCTCTGGCCGCCGAAGTTGAGCCGCGCAGTGTCAGCGTCGCTCTGCCCTAGGTTGTGCCGCTTGCGGCGGCTACCGGCGGCCACCTCCTCCGCTGAGGCGTGGAACGGCGGGTTGCAGAGGGTGGCGTCATAGCGCTCGTTCGGCTTGATGATGCCGGCGAAGATCTGCTGCGACTGCTTCTGCTGGCGCAGGCGCACGTTGTGGGTCAACAGCGGGTTACGGGCGATGATCTGCTTCGCCGAGGCGAGCGCGACCTCATCGATGTCGCTGCCGGTGAAGCGCCAGCCGTAGTCATGCAGCCCGACGATTGGGTAGATGCAGTTGGCCCCGATGCCGACGTCCAGCACGGTGATATTTTTGCCGCGCGGCGGCTCACCGTGGTTGCTGGCGGCCAGCAGGTCGGCCAGGTGGTGCAGGTAGTCGGCACGGCCGGGGATCGGCGGGCAGAGGTAGCCCTCGGGGATATCCCACTCGGCGATCTGGTAGAAGTGGCGCAGCAGTGCCCGGTTCAGCGCCTTGACGGCAGCCGGGTCGGCGAAGTCCACCGACAGGTCGCCCCAGGCATTTTCGGCGACAAAAGCGGCCAGTTCGGGGCTACTGGCGATAAGCGCCGGGAAATCATAGCGGCTGCGATGCCGGTTACGCGCATGGAGTCCGCTTTTTCCTGCGGGGGAGTCTCTTTTTGCACCTGAAAGCTCTCTGACAACATTTTCTGCGGCTAAGATACCACACCCGCCCCACGCAAGCGCACATTCTCCCCCTGGACGAAGCTCCCCCCTGGCAGCTAACGTTAGGTATTGTGTTACTCATCAAGAGGTAAGTCATGACCGAGGAAAACCGTTACTACTATGAGCCAGCCGCTGGCCACGGCCTGCCGCACGATCCGCTGAACGCGATTGTCGGCCCGCGCCCGATCGGCTGGATCGCCTCCTGCAACGCCGAGGGGCAGCGCAACCTGGCTCCCTACAGCTTTTTCAACTGTTTTAACTACCGTCCTCCGATCATTGGTTTCGCCAGCACCGGCTGGAAGGACAGCGTGGCGAACATCCGCGCCACCGGTGAGTTTGTCTGGAATCTGACCACCCGTTCGCTGGCCGAGCGGATGAACGAGACTTCGGCCTCACTGCCCAACGGCATGGATGAGTTTGAGCGCGCTGGCCTGACGCCGGTTCGCGGCCGCCGGGTCGCCGCCAGCCGCGTGCTGGAAAGCCCGGTGAACTTTGAGTGCAAGCTGTCGCAGTTAATCCAGTTGCAGGACGCCACCGGCCAGCCCATCGACACCTGGCTGGTGCTGGGCGAGGTGGTGGCAGTGCATATCGACACCGCCCTGCTGGACGAGGGCATCTACCAGACCGCCCGCGCCGAGCCCGTGCTGCGCGCCGGTGGCCCCAGCGCCTACTATGGGATTTCCGAGGATCAGCGGTTTGATCTGGTGAGGCCTGATGCACGGTGAGGGGAATGGGGGGGCCCCCCATTAATCCCCCCTTTTTCAGGCATAGCTAATGCCCGTGGCCTCGCTTAGGCCGGAGAAGGGCCTGCACCACGCAGGCGTGTTTAACCTTCAGTTTGGCTCTGTCTTTTCCTGTCTTTGGTTTTTGTGGTTATTTTTGGCCTCGCTGAGGCCGGAGCAGGGTTTCGGTTGTTCGGATTCATTTGTCTACCTGTACGCCTGCGCCTCAACCGAGCAGGGCCTGCCGGCGCGCCGGCCCTGCACCCGCGCGCTTTTGGGTGCCTCGGCTAATTATTGCCCGCTATCGCGGGTTCCCTCCGTCAGCTTCCGGCCTGTCGGGCCGCGGCAGACGCGCTCCCAGCGCGACTGCCACTTTCGCGCACATCCCTGTGCGCTCACCCGGCCCGGAATCTTCCGTCGGCAATAATTTAACGCCCCCACCTCCTCTGCAAATCCTCGGCTATGTGAGGAAAGAGTTGGGGCGGTATATGGGGAAATTATTTCTGTTTAAAGGGTTCTGGGTTTTATGCAGCTAGGCGGCGAGTTTGACGGTTATGCTGTATAAATCAGAAAAACGAAAAGCAGCTCCACAGCCAATGCATTCCCCCTTCCAATATAAAAACTCCCCCAACTATTTCCTCACATACTTACAGCGCGCAGAGGAGGTAGGGGCGTTAATCATTGCCGAGTGGAGGCGCAGGGCCGGGTGAGCGGGCAGGACGCCCGCGAAAGGGCCAGCCGCGCCGGGAGCGCGTCTGGGCCGGCCCGCAAGCCCGGAGACGTAGCGAGGGTCACCCGCGAGAGCGGGCAATGATTAGCCACTTCACCCAAAAGCGCGCGGGTGCAGGGCCGGCGCGCCGGCAGGCCCTGCTCGGTTGAGGCTCCAAGGCACAGGTAGAAAGAGGAACCCGAACAACCGAAACCCTGCTCCGGCCTAGCGCGGCCACAGGCACCCGCCATGTCCACCCACAACACCCCACAAATAAAAATCCCCCAACTATTTCCTTACATAGCCAAGCATTGGCAAAAACGGTGGGGGCGTTAATCATTGCCGAGTGAAGTCGCAGGGCCGGGTGAGCGGGCAGGACGCCCACGAAAGGGCCAGCCGCGCCGGGAGCGCGTCTGGGCCGGCCCGAAAGCCCGGAGACGCAGCGAGGGTCACCCGCGGGAGCGGGCAATGATTAGCCATTCCACCCAAAAGCGCGCGGGTGCAGGGCCGGCGCGCCGGCAGGCCCTGCTCGGTTGAGGCTCCAAGGCACAGGTAGAAAGAGGAACCCGAACAACCGAAACCCTGCTCCGGCCTAGCGCGGCCACAGGCACCCGCCATGTCCACCCACAACACCCCACAAATAAAAATCCCCCCAACTATTTCCTTACATAGCCAAGCATTGGCAAAAACGGTGGGGGCGTTAATCATTGCCGAGTGAAGTCGCAGGGCCGGGTGAGCGGGCAGGACGCCCGCGAAAGGGCCAGCCGCGCCGGGAGCGCGTCTGGGCCGGCCCGCAAGCCCGGAGACGTAGCGAGGGTCACCCGCGAGAGCGGGCAATGATTAGCCACTTCACCCAAAAGCGCGCGGGTGCAGGGCCGGCGCGCCGGCAGGCCCTGCTCGGTTGAGGCGCAGGCGTACAGGTAGAAAGAAGAACCCAAACAACCGAAACCCTGCTCCGGCCTAATGAGGATACAGGCAACAACAATGCCCTCACGACACTCCACATATATAACGAACTCCCCCTATTCCTTCCTCACATAGCAAAGGATTTGCACAATGGTGAGGGCGTTAAATCATTGCCGAGTGGAGTCGCAGGGCCGGGTGAGCGGGCAGGACGCCCGCGAAAGGGCCAGCCGCGCCGGGAGCGCGTCTGGGCCGGCCCGAAAGCCCGGAGACGCAGCGAGGGTCACCCGCGGGAGCGGGCAATGATTAGCCACTTCACCCAAAAGCGCGCGGGTGCAGGGCCGGCGCGCCGGCAGGCCCTGCTCGGTTGAGGCGCAGGCGTACAGGTAGACAAATGAATCCAAACAACCGAAACCCTGCTCCGGCCTAGCGCGGCCACAGGCACCCGCCATGTCCACCCACAACACCCCACAAATAAAAATCCCCCCAACTATTTCCTCACATAGCCAAGAATTTGCAGAAACGGTAGGGGCGTTAAATCATTGCCGAGTGAAGTCGCAGGGCCGGGTGAGTGGGCAGGACGCCCGCGAAAGGGCCAGCCGCGCCGGGAGCGCGTCTGGGCTGGCCCGACAGCCCGGAGACGCAGCGAGGGTCACCCGCGAGAGCGGGCAATGATTAGCCATTCCACCCAAAAGCGCGCGGGTGCAGGGCCGGCGCGCCGGCAGGCCCTGCTCGGTTGAGGCTCCAAGGCTCAGGTAGAAAAAGGAACCCAAACAACCGAAACCCTGCTCCGGCCTCAGCGAGGCCAAAAATAACCACAAAAACCAAAGCAGAAAAAGGAACCCAAACAACCGAAACCCCTCTCCGGCCTGACGAGGCCACAGGCAATAATAATGCCCTCACGACACTCCACATATATAACGAACTCCCCCTATTCCTTCCTCACATAGCAAAGGATTTGCACAATGGTGAGGGCGTTAATCATTGCCGAGTGGAGGCGCAGGGCCGGGTGAGCGGGCAGGACGCCCGCGAAAGGGCCAGCCGCGCCGGGAGCGCGTCTGGGCCGGCCCGCAAGCCCGGAGACGTAGCGAGGGTCACCCGCGAGAGCGGGCAATGATTAGCCATTCCACCCAAAAGCGCGCGGGTGCAGGGCCGGCGCGCCGGCAGGCCCTGCTCGGTTGAGGCGCAGGCGTACAGGTAGACAAATGAATCCGAACAACCGAAACCCTGCTCCGGCCCCAGCGAAACAGCAAACAACTAGAGAAGCCAAAGCAGAAAAAGACAGAGCCAAACTGAAGGTTAAACACGTCCGCGTGGTGCAGGGCCAGCGCGCCGGCAGGCCCTGCTCGGTTGAGGCTCGGGAACCGAGGCAGAAAAAGGAACCCAAACAACCGAAACCCGTCTCCGGCTTTAGCAAGGCCACATTCAGGTTCCCGGAGCCGAAACCAGTCTCCGGCCCCAGTGTGGCTCCGGCCCTCGCCCGCCCGGGACTTAATAATTCCCCTGAATAAACTCCGCAAATGCCTGACACATGGCGTTATCGCCATCACGGTTATCGGCGATTAGCCGGTCACCATCCACGATACGGATCTCGGCGTTCAGGTCGAAATCAGCCGGGGGCTGGGGGCGGTTGGCGGCGGCAAGGATGCAGACCTGCGCCTGCTGCCACGCCTGCTCGGCGGTCTGGTTGCAGGCTTGCGCCAGATAGTCCGGGTTGAAACCCTCTCCGGTCAGGCTCAGCAGCGTGTCGTTGTGGCTGACGCTGTTGCCCGGCTGCCAGTAGTGCGCCGCCAGATCCGGGCCGATGGCCGGGTTGTCGGCTAGGTAGCCGTCGCGCTTCAGGAAGAAGTGGCGCGTCTGCTCCACGGCCATCAGCGCCAGCAGGTAGCCCTGATAGGAGCAGGCAGACTCCATCGACAGCAAATGCGGGATTGCCAGCGTCGGACGCGGGCTGTCCACGCCAAGGATTCGCTGCTCCATCTCACGCGCCAGCGCCGTGATGGTCTCCGGCGTCAGTGCCTCCTCCGGCAACTGATACAGCGACCACTCAAAATAGGGCACCAGCAGAATATGGCGCTCGTTAAAGGCGCGCATCGGCTGGCGCGCCTCAATGCTGGCGCGGATCAGCGCATCCGGCACCGGCTCGCCTTGCGCGTCCAGCGCGTAGCGCTTCAGCCAGTCTGCATCACCCAGCAGGCTGTCGCAGAACATCGACTGCGTCTCGGCGTAGGCCATCGAGGTCGGCGCGAACTCCTGCGAAAAACAGGGCGCGTTCTGGGTGATGTTGGCGAAGTGCGCTGCGTGGCCCCCCTCGTGGAACAGGGTGTTCAGGCCAGAGGCGCCACTGCCCACCTGATCGGGCTGCGCCAGGCTGGTGAAGTTGAGGGTCGCTGGCACCCACTTGCCCTGATCGTAAAAGGGCGGCACCGGGCCGTGCATAAAGCCATTCTCATATTTGCCGCGCCGCACCAGCAGATCGAGCTGCATTTTCGCGCCACGGAAGCCAATGTGCAGCCGCTTGAAACTCTCCACCCAACGTTGCAGCGAACGCGAGAACGGGAAGTAGGGATCGAGCTGGCGGGTCACGTCGCCAGCGCTGGCATAACGGATGTTACACGCCTCCAGCGCCCCTGCCCCCTTGTTGGTCGCCAGCTGTTGCAGGCTGCGGGCGTTGGCCTCGCGCGTCTCCTGCTCAAAGCGGTCGAGGATGGTGAACAGCGCCTCCGGCGTCATGCGCTCGGTCAGGTTGACCTTATAGTCGAAATAGTTGCGAAAGCCCATCTGGCGCGCAAAGCGGTTGCGCAGCGTCACCAGCTGCGGGAAGCCGTTATGCAGCAGCCACTGTTCCAGCCCGCGCAGTGCCTGCTGCGAACTGTGGCGGTAGGCCTCGTTATCGTTGGTCGCCTGATTGGTCAGCAGCTCGCCCAGAGATGCCTCCACCTCCTCGCCAGCGGCGTTGCTGTGGGTCACCCGGAAGCCCTTGCGCTGGCTGTAGAGCGCGCCCTCAGCGTGGATAATCTCATCCATCAGCGCCTGTGCCGCCGGGTCTTCGATCGCGTTGCTCTCGAAAAAGCGCTGCCAGCCGCGCAGGCCGTGCAGCAACGCGTCACGCCCCTCGCCCACTTCTGCCTCGGCCTCGGCGATCATCGCCCGCAGTTCGCCCAGCCGGGCCGGGTTGGCGATAAACCGCTTATAGGCGCTCTCCGCCTCCGCGAAACGCTCCGCCACGTCCTCCGCCCCGGTGCCCATGTAGTTCTGCCAGAACAGCGTCTCCTTCGCCTGATGGACCGCGAGATAGTCATGGTTCAATGCGTTGAAGTACTCCAGTGCCTGTTGCATGCCAACCCTCTCTTATGTCGTTTTCGCTTCAGTCTAGCATTTTCAGCCCCGGACGTTGAGCTGGCGCAAAGTCTGCCGCCGTGGTTGGGCTATACTCCGCGCCCCCATCATAAACAGACGGAATGAAAGGTAATGGAAGTCAAAGACAGCAACGGCGCGCAACTTAACGAAGGCGATACGGTGCAGCTGATCAAAGATTTGAAGGTCAAGGGCACCTCCAGCACGCTGAAGCGTGGGACGGTGATCAAGAATATCCGCCTGACCGGCCGCGCGGATGAGATTGAGTGCCGGTCAGACAAGATTAAGGGACTGGTGCTGAAAACCTGTTTCCTGAAAAAAGTGTGACCCCGCGGGGCGCGGGCGTCAGGCCAGCAGCGCCGCCACCCGGTCGTTGGCCTCTTGCTGGCTGGCGGCCTCCCTCGCCGCCAGCAGGCAGGCGGCAAGCTGGATGCGCAGCGCCTGCGGCACCGGCACCTCTCCCGCCAGACAGCGCTCAATCCAGCGCGCCGTGCTCTCCACCTCTTTATCCGCCGGTAACATCACCCCATCAAACTCCTGGCGCTCCGTCAGGGTCACCACCTCCCCCTGATGAATGCCATACAGCGGCGGCATCCGCAGCGGGTTGGCGTAGACCTCTCCTTCAGTGCCCTGCAACAGCAGCGCGCGGCCATCAATCTGGCGGAAGAAGGAGGAGACGCGCTGCACATACTCCGGGTGCGACACGCTGGCGAGCCGCAGGGCATCGCTGGCAAACGGCGTCGCCAGTTTCGCCAGCGTGTGGGCGCTGTTGCGCACTCCCATCCGCCAGCGCAGGTTAAGCTGCGTCTCCATCGGCGGGCAGAGCAGCGAGATCGGCATGAACAGCGGCTGCCCACCCTGATCGAGCCGCTGTTGCGCCTCCTGCTGCGACGCGGCGGGCGCGATGCCGAGCGCCTCAAAAATGGCGGCGCTGGTGACGCGGGTGCGATCCTCACTGACGCCGTGCACCACCACTGGCAGGCCGAGGCGGCTGAGCAGCAGCGCCAGCAGCGGCGTCAGGTTGGCCTGACGTCGCGCGCCGTTGTAGCTTGGGATCACTACCGGCAGTGGCCGGTCGGCGGGCGCGGTGAGGCGCAGCGTCTGCTCCTCCATCGCCTGATAGAAGCCGAGCATCTCCTGCTCCGCCTCGCCCTTGATACGGAAGGCGATCAGCAGCCCGCCCAGCTCCAGCTCCGGCACCCGGCCAGCCAGCATCTCGCGGTAGAGCGCCAGCGCGTCGGCCTGCTCCAGATCGCGGGCATGGTTCTTGCCGCGCCCCACCTCTTTGATAATTTTTGTGTAGTCCATTGCTCTGCCTCAGATGCGTCACCAGGGGGCTAGCATAACGTAGCTTCCGCGCCGGGCAAACTGCCGTGCGCAGGCGCACGGAAACCTACGCCATAAAGTAATAAGCCATTAAATTAAAATCCAATATAGACAACTAAAGTAATCATTCACGCTATGATTATATAGCCCACGAAATAGCCATGCCTGACGCCCCTAAACAGCATGGGCCACAGGGAGAACCACTATTGCACCAACGGTTAATCTGATGCCGCCCGCCACCGGGCGGGAATAGCCACTTGTCAATCACTCATGGGTAGGATTATGTATTCTGCAAAAACACTCTTTACCTCGACTGCCCTGTCAGCGGCCGCGCTATTTATGGCAACGAATAGCCAGGCTTCCGATGGCACCCTTAAATTCACCGGCAGCATCACGGATGCCGCCTGTACCGTTAACACGCCAAGCCAGGAGGTTAATTTGGGATCGATCTCCGCGGCTTCGCTGAATGGCGCGGCGGGCAAACGTGCGGCAAAGACGCAATTCAATATTGAGTTGATCGACTGCCCGGCTGACAGCGCGGTCGAGGTCAAATTAGATGGCCCGGCGGACGCCGCCTATCCGGAACTGCTGGAGCTTAACAGCGGCGCCACCACTGCCACCGGCGTGGCGATTGAGCTGTCAGACCGCGAGCAGTCGCATATCAAGCTGGGCCAGAACTCCAAGCCCTATGCGATCACCCCCGGCGCCAACACCCTCACCTTCTATGCCGGCTACATGTCCACGGCCAAGACGGTGACGGCAGGCGAGGCCAATGCCTCAGCCCAGTTCACGCTGGTTTACCCATAATAAAACCTTCGCCAGTTCACACTTCACGCTTTATTATTGGCCGAAATCAGTGGGCGGTGAAAAACAATTATATAATTGAGACGGTCTTTGTTTTTCTTGCAGCTTCCTCTTATTATCATCCTTTATATTTCGGGCGGCGCGCCATTGCGTATCGCCCGCTCTTTTTTTACCTGCCGCACAGAATGAGAATTTATTCAATTAACGCCACAACAGCGTGACGTAATTTATCACTGGCGCCTACCCCGTTGAATCGCGCCATTCAGCGCCTACACTCACACTATTATCCTTAATGAGATGTGGCGACCATGACGTTATTTATGCGCATCATTATCGAGATGATGCTCTATTTACCCCTGCCTATTCAGGCTGGCATTATGATTGGCGGCACCTGGGTTATTTTGGGTGGAAAAGCCAAGAGAGCGCATTGGGGTTAAGCAACCCCGAGCCTGCCCGCGCCTATCTGGTACAGAGCTAGGCGGAGCCGGGGCAGGCGATGATCTACGCCTACCCGGTCAACACCACCGGCACCACGCCCGCGCCGGGCAACTTCAGCGCGTCGGCCATTATGCGGAACGATTTCCAGTAGCGCCCCTAGCGCCCGCGCCGCCAGCTGGGCCGCGCCCGTTTGGCTGGCGCGGCGGGCTTGGGTTTCGGCGGCGCGCCCTCTGGCATCGGTGGCTGTTCGATCGGGAAGACCGGCAGCGCCCCGAGCAGGCGCGGGCCGTAGCCCTTGGTCAGCAACCGGCGGTCATAGATGACAATCTCGCCGCGGCACTGGTGGCTACGGATCAGGCGGCCCACCTGCTGGATCAGGTTGAAGGAGGCGCTCGGCAGGCTCTGCACCTCAAACGGGTAGCGTTTCAGAGTCTTGAGCCACTCGCCCTCGGTGACAATCACCGGGCTGTCGACTGGCGGGAAGGCGATTTTATGGATGTGTACCTGCGTCAGCAGATCGCCCTTCAGATCCAGCCCCTCGGCGAAGGATTGCAGCCCGACCAGCACGCTCTGGCTCCCCTCCTCCACCTTTTTACGGTGCGTCTCCACCAGCCGGTAGCGCGGCTGGTCGCCCTGCACCAGCAGCATCAGCCGCAGATCCTGCACATGGCTAAGGAAGGTCTGCATCGCACGGTTGCTGGCGAACAGCACCAGCATCCCCTTGTGCTGTTTGGCCGCCACCTGCGCGCGGAAGAAGTGCGCCATCTCCGCCAGATGCGCCTCCTCATTCGCCAACAGCGGCTCGTGGCGCATCTGCGGGATCAGCAGCTTGCCCTGCTCAACGTGGTTGAAGGGCGAATCGAGCGTAACGAAGCGATCGCCAGCGCGCTCGCTCAGGCCGCTCAGCTCCTGCAAACGGGCAAAGCTATTAAGGGAGCGCAGCGTGGCCGACGTCACCACCACGTGCGGCACCTTGCGCCACAGCATCTTCTCCAGCTGGTCGCTGACGCGGATGCCGACGCAGTGCAGCGACAGGTGCGCCACGTTGTCACGCTGCACCCGTGTCACCCACTTGCTGATCGGCGCGTTGGAGGCCTGCTCCAGCGCCGCCAGTCGCCACAGCTTGCTCATCGCCTCCAGGTAGCCGAAGGAGCGGCTCATCTGCAACAGAGTGCGGTGCAGCCGCACGACGTCATGCTTGCCGGTCTTCTCGCCGAGATCATTGATCATGAACTCCACCAGCCCGCGCAGCGCGTCGGTTAGCTTGAACAGCCGGGCGCACGCCTCCAGCAAATCTTGCGGCAGCTCGCCCATCGCGAAGCGGTACTCCGCCTCCACCACGTCGGTTGGTAGCCAGCCGGAGAGCTGGCGCTCCACCTGCGCCAGCAGTTCGCGCGTCTCCTCGCAGTGGTTTTTTAGCCGCTCCAGATTCGCCAGCGGCGGCGGGCTTTTCGGCGGGAAGTGGCTGATGCACACCTCCATCTGCCGCCACAGGTTATCCAGCTGGAAGTTGGTGGCGACCGCGCCAATCTCCGCCTCCATCTCCAGCGCGTCGCGCGCCACCTCCGGCAGGTGGTGCCCCTCGTCCAGCACCAGCAGCAGATCCTTGGCCGGTGGCAGCACTGACTCCGACTCCAGCGCCGCCATCACCAGCGCATGGTTGGCGACCACCACGTCGGCGCTCTCAATCTCTTTGCGGGCGATGAAGTAGGGGCACTCGCGCACGTAGTGGCAGTTGCGCCCCAGACAGTTGGCCTTGTCGGTACTGAGCTTGCCCCACAGCGGATCCGGCAGCGTCTGCGGATGGTGGTCACGCAGGCCATCCCAGCTGTGGTCGGCCAGCGCCTTGCCCAGCTTGACGCACAACGCGTGCTCCTCGCCGCTGGCCGGTGCCAGCTCATCATCCAGAAATAGCCCCAGATCGCCCTGCGCCGCCTCTTCACTGCTCATCGCCGCCAGATTGCGCGGGCAGACGTAGCGCCCACGGCCAAAGGCGCCGGTGAACTTCAGATCGGGGATGATCTTTTTCAGCAGCGGCAGATCCTTGCTGTAGATCTGATCCTGCAACGCCACGTTGGCGGTGCTTACCACCAGCGGCTTGCCATCGGCGCGGCCCACGGCGATGCCGGGAATGAGGTAGGAGAGCGTCTTGCCGACGCCAGTCGGCGCCTCAATCACCAGATGGCGGCTCTCATCGCCAGAGAGGGTTTTGGCGACGTCGGCGATCATCTGGCGCTGGGGGGCGCGCGGGATAAAGTCGGGGATCTGCTGTTGCAGGGCTTTGTACCACTGGCTGATTTGGTTTTTTACGGCGGAGGAGAGCGGCATCACATCGGTTCGGTAGAGGATCTGGTCGCCATTCTCCCACAGACCGGCGCGCGCGTCAGCCTGCGGGTGAACATCCGTTAACCAAAGTGCGCCTTGAACAGCGCTTCCAGCCGCGGGTGGCGGGCAACATTTTTGGCGATCGCCTCCAGACGCGGCGCGTACTCGGCGAACCAGACCGGCCCCGGCCGCCAGTGGTGCATCACGGCGATATAGATGTCGAGTGCGGTGAAGGTTTCGCCAAAGAACCAGGGGCCAGTGGCGTTCGCTTCGGCCTCAATCTGCAACCAGAGTTTTTTGCGCAGCCCGTCGGTGCTCTCGGTCAGCAATTGGGCGTTGCTGGCACCCGGCAGCCACTTCTCGGGTTTGTCGCCGTAGGTAAAGGAGGGGTAAATTTGGGCGTTGATCACCATGATCCAGCGCAGGAAGGCCGGCAGGTGGCCACCGGCGCTGGAGGGGATCAGCCCGGCCAGCGGCCAGCGCAGGTGCAGCAGTACCAGAATCGCGGCGCTCTCGGTCATCACGGTGCCATCCGGCAACAGCAGTACCGGCACCTGACACAACGGGTTAAGCTGCAACAGCCGCTCCCGCTCCGGGCTGGGCTTATGGTAATCCACTTCCTGGTAATGGTACGGCAGCCGGGTCAACTCCAGCGCGGCCGCCACAATCACTGATCCGCAGCCTTTGCTGCCAAACAGCGTATAGGTTCCACTCATGGCCATGCTCCTGTGAAATAGGGTCTGTGCTCCTCCGTTAACTGTAGACCATATCGTCTGGCGCCAATTCGGCGACGATCACCCTTCCATACTGTCGCCGAGGGTTTTGCCGAGGCAGACCGCGTCCGCCTTGCCGATGTAGTCGCCATAGGCGGCAATCTCGCGGTAGCCATGCGCCAAGTAGAAGCGCACCGCCCTCAGGTTGACCAGCCGCGTCTCCAGCCAGACCTGGCGGTAGCCGAGCCGCCGCGCTTCCGCCTCCAGAAAGGCCAACAGCGCGGAACCCACGCCGCGCGCACCGTCACGCGCGTACACGCGCTTCACTTCGGCAATCCCCTCCTCCAGCGGCCGGAACGCGCCACAGCCCACCGGGTTGCCGTGCGGATCGTAGGCCAGCGCAAAGCAGCAGCCCGGCTGCTGCATCTGCTCGGCATCAAAGGAGGCGCGGCCGCTGCTGCCGGTGATGGAGAGCAGCATCCGCGACAGCTCCTCCATCAACAGGGTGGCATCCGCCCCCTCGGCCGCCGCGCGCCGCACCGTGATTGCGCTCTCCCCCATGTTTTTTTCCTCCGCATAATAAGTGGCCGCCCCTATGCCAGCTGGCGGTACATAACGGTGGTGGGTTCCCACGCGCCGCGCCCATCTGGCGACAGCACATAGCGCGGGATCTGCCCGCACAGCTGGTATCCCAGCGACTGGTAGAGCCGTTCGGCATGATCGCCGCTGCGGGTGTCGAGCACCAGCAGGCGTCGGCCACGCGCCAGTGCCTCCTCATCCAGCCGCTGCATCAGCGCGCGCGCCACACCCTGCCGCCGCGCCGCCGGGTGCACCAGCAACTTTGCCACCTCTGCCCGGTGTGGGCCGTTGGGCATCATGGCCGGTAGCAACTGCACCGTGCCAACAATCCGCCCCGCCTGGCGCGCCAGCAGCAGGATGCGCTCGCCGCTCTCCACCCCCGATTGGATGCCCTGCCAAAACGCCAGCGCCTGCGCCATGCCAAAGGGCTGAACAAAGCCGACGCTGGCGCCCTGTTCGACGCAAGCCGTCAGCACCTGCGCCAGTTGGTGCAGATCGTCTTGGGTCAGGGAATGGGTAACAGTATAGTGAATCTCACTCATCATGCAGGCTCCAGTCAGTGTTGGCAGATAACGATCAGATAGCGCGCGTCGGCCGGGCCGGTCGCACGGAAATGGGAAGGCCCCTGAAGCCGGAAGCGCAGGCAGTCGCCCGCGGCCAGTTGGTAAGTGCGCTCGCCAAGGCGGTACTCCAGCGTCCCCTCCAGCAGCCAGATGTGCTGCTGCATACCGGCGACCGGCGCGCCAGCGTAGGCGATCTCCGCCCCGGCGCGTAGCCGTCCCTCAATCAGCTCGGCGCGGAAACCGGCGGCTGGCGGCGACACGGAGCGGCGTTCAAAGCCGGTTTCGGCATCCAGCCAAATGGGTTGCAGGGCGCGGGGCAGCAGTTCGGGCGGTGCCTCATCAATCTCATGCAGCAGTTGCGACATGGTGAGGCCAAATACCTGCGCCAGTTTGCCGAGTTGGGCGGCGGTCGGGCTGTTTTCGGCCCGTTCAATGCGGGAGAGAGTGGCGCGGCTGATGCCGCTCTGGTCAGCCAGTTGGGCGAGGGTCAGATCTTGGGTGATGCGCAGTTGCACCAGCCTTGCGGCCAGCCGGGTATCCTGGGTTTGCATGGGCGTTCCTTTTCTCTTTTTTGGGAAATTATCCCTAAAATGAGAACAACGCAACAAAAAATCATCATTTTGATGAATTTTTATCTTTATCATAATTTCCATACCCCATTGCTGATACATTTTTAAAGTTTTTTTGACCAACAAAATAACCGAGATCATGTCTGGCGAGCGTATATTTGATAACATGATCACTATTCAAATTTTCAATGATTCGCAATTCTCGGGGAGACAATGAGGCGTTATAGCATTGGCGAAGTGGCCGCGATCTGCGGCATCAACCCGGTAACCCTCCGGGCCTGGCAACGGCGCTATGGGCTGCTGAAACCCCAACGCACTGAGGGCGGGCATCGCCTGTTTGACGACGAGGATCTGGCGCGCATCCGCACCATCCTGACCTGGATTGAGCGCGGCGTGCCGGTCGGCCAGGTGCGGGCGCTGCTGGAGAACGGCGATAAGGTGGAGCAGGTCGGCGATGGCTGGGTACAACTGACCGACGCCCTGCTGGTTACCTTGCAGGGCGGCCAATTCAACCGCCTGCGCCAGATGCTCAATGAGTATGGCCGCGAATACCCGGCCGGCCAGTTGGTGGATCAGGTGCTGCGGCCGCTGCGCGCGCGCCTCGCCAGCGGCAACGTGCAGTTGCTGACGCTGCGCAGCCTGTTGGATGGCCTGCTGCTGGAGTACGCCGCCTTCTGCCTGACCGCTGGCCGCAAAACGCCCGGCGAGCACTTGATGATCATCGGCTGGGGCCGCGCTGACCGTGCCGATCTCTGGCTGGAGGGGCTAAAACGCAGCAAGGCGGGCGCGCGGGTTGAGGTGTTGACCGAACCGCTGGCCGCGCCGCAACTGGAACCCCTGCTGTGTGACCGTTTCGTGCTCTGGTCAGAGGGGCGGCTCAGTCCTGCCCAGCAACAGCAGTTCCTGGCCTGGCAGGCGCAGGGCCTGAATGTGGAGCTGATGGGGAGCTCCGCCACATTGCAAGGCGACGACTCAGGGTTGCCTACGCAGTAAATCGGTTTATTCTCCCCTCCCCTGCTTTTCTTGCGGCCTGCCTTGCGCAACCGGCCACAATCCTGTTAGCTATGGCCCTCTTTTTCCCGCCACGGATGATCACTATGCCTCAACCTGCCTCGCGTGCCTTTTGGCTGCTGCTGGGATCGCTATTCGCACTCTACTTTATTTGGGGTTCCACCTACTTCGCCATCCGGCTGGGGGTGGAGAGCTTCCCGCCGCTGACGATGGCCGGCCTGCGCTATCTGGTGGCGGGCATCCTGCTGTTCACCTTCCTGCGGCTGCGCGGCCACGCCCTGCCCACTGGCCGCGAGTGGCTGGCGGCCGGGGTGATTGGCGTGCTGCTGCTGGCGGTGGGCAATGGGCTGGTGACCGTGGCGGAGCATATGCAGGTGCCCTCCGGCATCGCGGCGGTGATGGTCGCCACCGTGCCGCTGTTCACCCTCTGCTTCAGCCGCCTGTGGGGCATCGCGCACACCTGGGTGGAGTGGGCCGGGGTGGCGATTGGGCTGGTGGGGATCGTGCTGCTCAACACCGGCCATAATCTGGTGGGGAACCCGCTGGGGGCGGTGCTGATCCTGATCGCCTCCTTGAGTTGGGCGTTCGGCTCGGTCTGGAGCGCGCGGCTGCCGCTGCCGAAGGGGCCGATGGCTGGCGCGGCGGAGATGCTGATCGCGGGCGGGGTGCTGCTGCTGGCTGGCCACCTGCATGGCGAGCAGCTGACGGGCGCCCCCTCCACCCGCAGCCTGCTGGCGCTGGGTTACCTGATCCTGTTTGGCTCGGTGATCGCCGTCAGCGCCTACATGTACCTGCTGAAAAATGTGCGCCCGGCACTCGCCACCAGCTACGCCTACGTCAACCCGATGGTGGCGGTGCTGATTGGCATCAGCCTCGGCGGCGAGCGGCTCTCCGGCACCGAGTGGCTGGCGTTGGCGATCATCCTTGGCGCGGTGCTGATGGTGACACTCGGCAAGTTGCTGTTCACCCGCCGGGACGGTACGGCGTAACACCGCCCCCGCCAGCGGTTGCCTGGTGGGGGAAAGGCTCTATAATCCTGTTGCCAACCAAAGGAAGCTGATATGAAGAGTATCCCGAAAAAAGTGTTCATCATCGTGGTGTCACTGATGGCGCTTGGCGCGATCGGCGGCGTGATGCTGGCCGGTTACGCCATTGTCATCGGCCCTCCGGCCTGATCCGCTACGCCACCGGGCCGCGCCGCCGTTGCAGGGCGTCGGCCCAGCGCTCAAACAGCATATCCACCACAATCGCCAGCAGCGCCACCAGAATTGCCCCCTGTATCACATAAGCGGTGTTGAAGCCGCTCAAGCCAATCACAATCGGCGAGCCAAGGCTCTGGGTGCCGACGCTGGAGGCGATCGCCGCCGTGCCAATGTTGATGATCACCGAGGTGCGAATACCGCTGACAATCACCGGCGCGGCCAGCGGCAGCTCCACACGCGCCAGCATCTGTAGACGGCTCATGCCGACACCCAGTGCCACCTCGCGGCTGGCGGCCGGCACCGAGGCCAGCCCGGCCAGCGTCCCCTGCACCACCGGCAGCAGGCCGTAGAGCACCAGCGCCAGAATCGCGGGCTGCGGGCCAAAACCCATCACCGGCACTGCCACCGCCAGCACCGCCACCGGCGGGAAGGTCTGGCCCATCGCCACCACCGTCTCCAGCAGCGGGCGGAAGGGCTTCCCCCACTCGCGGGTGACGGCAATCCCCGCCGCCACGCCCACGCCCACCGCAATCAGGCTGGAGATCCCCACCAGCGTCAGGTGCGCCAGCACCAGTGACGGGAAGCTTTGTTGCAGGTAGAGCGGCCGTTGCAGCGTCGGGAACAGGCTGTGGAACACCCCGCCGAGCTGTCCCATGCCGAAGGTGAAGGCCAGCAACAGCAGCAGCGCCCAGAGCAGCGGCGAACGCAGCTGCCGCCAGCTATGCGTGGGGTGCGCCATCGCCACCCTCCTCCACCAGATCGGACAGGTGCAGCACGCCCAGCGGCGCGCCCGCGCCATCCACCACCGGCAGCACCTGCGCACCGCGCGCCACAAACAGCGACAGCGCCTCGCGCAGGCTAAGGCCGCCCTCGATGGGCGCGCCCGGTGCCTGCCCCGGCCTGACTCGCTGCGCCACCTGCCGCTGCGCCAGCAACTTGATGCCCAGATCGCTGCGGCCAAAGAACTCCCGCACAAAGGCGTTGGCCGGCCGCTCCAGCAAGTCGAGCGGCGCGCCCTGCTGCTGCACCCGCCCCTGATCGAGCAGCACGATGCGGTCGGCCAGCGTCAGCGCCTCGTCGATGTCGTGGGTCACCAGCACCACCGTACGCCCCAGCAGCTGGTGGATGCGTGCCATCTCCTGTTGCAGCGCACCGCGCGTCACCGGGTCCAGCGCGCCGAACGGCTCATCCATCAGCAAGACCTCTGGGTCGGCGGCCAGCGCGCGCGCCACCCCGACCCGCTGCTGCTGGCCGCCAGAGAGCTGGTGCGGGTAGCGTTTTAAGAACGCCTCATCCAGATGCAGCAGCCCCAGCAGTTCGCGCACGCGGGCGCGGATTTTTGCCGTCGGCCACTTCAGCAGGCGCGGCACGGTGGCGATGTTCTGCTCCACCGTCCAGTGCGGGAACAGGCCGATGGACTGGATGGCATACCCCATCCGCCGCCGCAGATCTTCCGGCTTGAAGGCGTGGATCGCCTCGCCAGCAAACAGGATTTCGCCGTGGTCTGGCTCCACCAGCCGGTTGATCATCTTCAGGGTGGTGGATTTGCCGGAGCCGGAGGTGCCAATCAGCACCGTGAATTCGCCGTCGGCAATGTTGAGCGTCAGCGCGTCCACCACCGGCTTGCCGCCATAGGTTTTGCTTACCTGGGAAAACTGGATCATCTGCGCGAGGGTTCCAAAACAGAGACAAGAAGGGTGAACAGGCCATCGATCACCACGGCCAGCACCACCACCGGGATCACCCCCAGCAGCACCAGATCCAGCGCGCTGCTCAGCAACCCCTGGAACATGATGGCCCCAAAACCGCCAGCGCCAATCAGCGCCGCCACCATCGCCATGCCGACGGTCTGCACCGCCACCACCCGCACACCGGCCAGAATGACCGGCAGCGCCAGCGGCAACTCCACCCGGCGCAGCAGTTGGCCGCGCGTCATGCCCATGCCGCGTGCCGACTCCAGTACCTGTGGCGGCACCGCCTGCAAGCCGGCCACCACGCCGCGCACCAGCGGCAGCAGCGCATAGAGCACCAGCGCGATGATCGCTGGCGCACGACCAATGCCGCTGATGCCAGCGCGCGCCAGCCACGGGAAGGCGGCCGCCAGCCCGGCCAGCGGTGCCAGCAGCAGGCCAAACAGGGCGATGGAGGGGATGGTCTGGATAATGTTGAGCAGCGGGAACAGCGGCCCGCGCCAGCGCACGGAGCGGGCGCAGAGCACGCCGAGCGGCAGGCCAATCAGCAGTGCTGGCACCAGCGTACCCGCCAGCAGCCCAAGGTGTTGCCACAGCGCCTCGTGGAACACATCGGCACGGTTGTCATACTCCTGGAGCAGCGAGAGCGCGTTGAGTTGCCCGCTCGCCAGCAGCGCCACCACTGGCAGCGCCATCTGCGCGTTGAGCAGCAGCCGCCAGCCCCGGTGGGTGGTCAGGCGTGACACCGCGTCGGCCCCCGCCAACACGCAGAGCGCCGCCGCCGCCCAGTAACCGCCACCGAGCGAGGTGCGCGCGATGCCGTCGCCATCGCCCGCCAGCAGCGTGGCCGCCGTGCCAGCAACAGAGGTCAGGCCATAGAGCAGCCCCTCCGCCAGCAGCAGCGTCAACAGGGCGCGCCAGCGCGCCGGGGGCAGTAGCGCCAGCACCAGCAACCCAGCCAATGGCAGCCCTAATAGCGCGCCGCCGCCCTGCGGCAGTGCCAGCAGCCCTATCGCCCGGCCGGAGACCAGCCGGTTTGGCGCATGGCTGACCAGCCCTAGCCCACCGAGCGCCAGCAGCATTAGCGCCAGCAGCAGCAACAGCACCGGATTGACGCCCCGGCGCATACCCAGCTCGGCCATTACTTCACAAAGCCGTGGTCTTGCAGGTATTTGGCCGCCACTTTTTTGGCGTCACGCCCGCCGACGGCGATCTGCGCGTTCAGCTTTTGCAGCGTCGGGCCGTCAAGGGAGGCGAACACCGGTTTCAGCAGTGCCGGAATGTTCTTGTGCTGGTTGAGCGCCGCCTCACGGATAATTGGCGCGGGCGCGTAGATCGGCTGCACGTTCTGCGGGTCATCCAGCGTTTGCAGGCCAAGCGCCGCCACCGGGCCGTCGGTGCCGTAGGCCATCGCGGCGTTGACGCCGGAAGTCTGCTCCGCCGCCGCCTTGATAGTGACCGCCGTGTCGCCACCGGCCAGTGACAGCAGCTGGTCCTGTTTCAGCGTGAAGTGGTAGGCCTGCTGGAAAGCAGGCAGCGCATCCGGCCGTTCAATGAACTCCGCCGAGGCGGCCAGCTTGAAGTTGCCGCCGCCACTGATGTACTTGCCCAGATCCTCAAGGGTTTTCAGATTGTTCTGCTGCGCCAGATCCTGCCGCACGGCGATGGTCCAGGTGTTGTTCGCTGGCGCGGCGTCGAGCCAGACAATCTTATTCTGTTCGTAGTCGAGCTGTTTTACCTTCTCGTAGCCAGCCTGCGCATTTTTCCACGCCGGGTCACTCTCCTGTGAGAAGAAGAACGCGCCATTGCCGGTGTACTCCGGGTAGATATCAATCTCACCGGCAGTAATCGCCCCGCGCACCACCTTGGTGTTGCCGAGTTGCAGGCGGTTGGTGGTCTGGATGCCGTTGGCTTCCAGCACCTGGATGATGAGGTTGCCGAGCAGCGATCCCTCGGTGTCAATTTTGGAACCGACGCGCACTGGCTCGGCCGCCTGCGCCAGGCCAGCCACGGCCATTAATGCCGCCGCCAGCCAACGGCCACGGAAAGGGGAACGGGACATGGTGACTCCTCCTGATTGTTATGGCGTGCTGCCCTGGATAAACACGCTGACACTCAAAAGGATAGCCGCGATTCCCCGGCTGACCAGCCCGGAGGGCGCGGGGTGCGACAAAAGGGGGATTTTCAGACGATGCGTACCCCGCCAGCCCAAGGCCAGCGGGGAGGCATTCAGGGGATCAGAAGCCTTCCAGCACCAGCTTGCCGCGTGCCTTGCCAGACTCGATCAGCGCATGGGCGCGCTTGAGGTTATCGGCATTGATGGTGCCGAAGTGCTGGCCAAGGGTGGTGCTGAGCGTACCCTCATCCAGCAGCGCGGCGACGCGGTTCAGCAGTTCATGCTGCTTGATCATGTCGTCGGTCTCGAACATCGAGCGGGTGAACATCAGCTCCCAGTGCAGCGAGATCGCCTTGCGCTTCAGCGGCATGGCGTCCAGCGTGGCCGGGTCATCAATCAGCCCCAGCTTGCCCTGCGGTGCCAGTACCTCCACCAGCTGCGCGTAGTGGCTGTCGGTGTGGGTCAGGCTGGCGATGTGGGTCACCTGATTGATGCCGAGGTTCTCCAGCTGTGCTGCCAGCGGCTGGTGGTGGTCAATCACATGGTGCGCGCCGAGTTGGCGCACCCAGTCGTGGGTCTCCGGGCGCGAGGCGGTGCCAACCACCGTCATTTTCGTCAACTGGCGTGCCAGCTGGGTCAGGATAGAGCCAACGCCACCGGCCGCGCCGACGATCAGCAGCACATCGCCCTCGCCGCCCTGCTCCGGCACGCCGAGGCGGTCAAACAGCAGCTCCCAGGCGGTGATGGAGGTGAGCGGCAGCGCGGCGCTGTCAGCAAAGCCCAGCGAGGCCGGCTTGCGGCCCACGATGCGCTCATCCACCAGATGCAGCTCGCTGTAGCAACCGGGGCGGATGATGGAACCGGCGTAGAACACCTCGTCGCCCGGCTTGAACAGCGTCACTTCTGGCCCCACCGACTCCACCACGCCGGCCACGTCCCAGCCCAGCACCCGCGGCCCGTTGGTTTCACCGCCAGCGCGCACCTTGGTGTCCACCGGGTTAACCGAGATCGCTTTCACCTGCACCCGCAGGTCACGCGCGCCCGGCTGCGGCACCGGTAGGTCGGTATCAAACAGCGCACGCGCATCATCAATCGGCAGACCGGGTTGTTCATAGGCTATCGCTTTCATTTTCACTTCCTCGCAATTATGGTGTGGCAGTGCGCCGCGGCGCACCTCAATGGCCGAAGCCGGGTATGACCCAAGCATAGCCGCCCTCCACAGGCCGGATACAGCCGCGCCACAGAACAACAGTTTCATGATGGGAGTGAAAATGATCAGACTTGATGACCTGGCGCTGTTTGTCCGCACGGCAGCGGTGGGCAGTTTCTCCAACGCCGCACGGGAGGCCGATCTGCTGCCGGCGCAGGTGAGTGCCGCCATCAAGCGGCTGGAGGGGGAGCTGGGGGCGCGGCTGTTTGCCCGCTCCACCCGTAGCCTGCGGCTGACGGCGGAGGGGGAGCAATATTTGCCCTACGCCAGTGAGGCGCTGGCAACGCTGGCGGCCGGGCAGTCAGTGCTGCGCCGCGAGCCGGAGCACCTCAACGGCATACTGCAACTGGCCGCCCCCTCCGATCTGGGGCGCAATGTGCTGCTGCCGACCCTCAGCGCCTTCCGCCGCGCCCATCCGCGGTTGACGCTGCGGCTGTTCCTCTCCGATCAGGTTACGGATGTGTTCAAAGACCCGGTGGATGTGGCGTTGCGCTACGGCCAGCCGGAGGATGCCAGTTTTGTCGCCCTGCCGCTGGCGGCGGAGAACCGGCGGGTGGCGGTGGCCTCCCCGGACTATCTGCGCCGTCATGGCCGCCCGACGACCCCGGCGGAACTGGCGGGGCACGCCTGTCTGGCGTTTGTGCTGCATGGCCGGGTCTATGACCGTTGGGCGTTCCACCCGCTGGCCGGGCAGCCACAGGTGGTGGCGGTCAACAGCGCGCTGATGAGCGACGACGCCGATGTGGTGCGACGCTGGGCGATCGCCGGTGAGGGCATCGCCTATAAATCCTGGCTGGATGTGTGCGACGACGTGCAGGCCGGTCGGCTGGTGACACTGTTTGGCGGGGCGCTGGGTGAGCCGGTGCCGCTCAACCTGATCTGCCCGCACCGCGGCCAGTTCTCGCCAGCGGTGCGGCAGTTGCATACCATGCTCAAGCAGCAGTGTGACCTGCTGCTGGCGGCCCTGCCCAAGGGTAATGCTGCCTGAGGTCAGGGAGATTTTTTTTCTGACGCGTTTTCATTGATAAAAGGTTTTATATCTAGTCTCTTTTCGATTATAAACCAAAGCTGATTCAGGCGCTTGATATAAAGATCATCAGTAATGATACTGATAATTTCTGTCAACGCGTCTGACGGTTTACATAATTTGTTTTTTTCCAATGAATTATTATGAAGCTGTTCATCGTTGCCTTGATGGGTTTGGATAATTGGCTTATCTTGCTTCTTCATTTCACTTTTCGCCTGACTTTTTTCCTCTTGAGATTTTTCATCTATATTTTTGCTTTGGCCCACCTCTTTTTGATCATCAGGAAAAAGAGCAGGAGCCGTGGGATCGGCCACCAAAATTGTGTAGATCCGCTGCCGCAAAAATCTATCCTGGCCGATATTGGCCAGATCGAAGACAGTGCGAATATTCAGGTTCCGCAGCAGCCGAGTTTTTTTTGAGCCAACCGCAATAATCAGTTGCGCCTGTGCAATCCAGTCAATCACTTCATACAGACCATAGGGGGTCTCAACAAATATCTGAATAGGGTTGGCCGTCGCCAGATTTTGCACATCCTCAATTTCGAACTCACTAAGCCGAAACTTCATATAGGGGTCGATGCCAATAATCATATCCAGCGGGTACTCTTTCATTAGCTTCTTGTCGTCACTGTCTACCCTGCGCAACGCTAATGAGGGAAAGCGCGCTACCAGAAGATCGATAAAGGCAAGAGGAAACAGCCCTACCAGCAGTGCCAAAGCAATAATCAAGAGTGTTACCTGACCGGTTTTACGAACAGTTTCCTCAGCTTTGCTAGTGGGAGCAACTGTAGGCGTAGTCGTAGGCGTAGGTGTAGTCGTAGGTGTAGTCGTAGGTGTAGTCGTAGGTGTAGCCGTAGGTGTAGGTGTAGCCGTAGGTGTAGCCGTAGGTGTAGCCGTAGGTGTAGCCGTAGGTGTAGTCGTAGTCGTAGCCGTAGGTGTAGTTGTAGGTGTAGTCGTAGGTGTAGCCGTAGGTGTAGTCGTAGGTGTAGCTGCAGCTGCAGCAGCTGGCGGGACTGTAGGTTGTGCACCTATGGATGACATTGCTGTCATGGCACTGGCTGGCTGTATATCCTCATCTGTCATGCTTTGGAAAACACCGCTGTAATAGACTGCTCCCACAATGACTAAAGAGAGCAGAATCCGGTAAAAGGCTCGGAAATAGGAGAGCGGCGACAGGTCATAATTGGCGACCCGGCGCAGCAAATAGTTCAGGGTCCATAGAAAAGCGCCAAGGAAAGTGAAGGCAAAAACTAGCCGACTCAGATTTTTTGTTTCATGCAAAATTTCAAACTCTTTACCATATAGCTGTTGAAATACTGTCAAAGAGATAAAAAAGCAGCTTGAGGTTAACGTAATATAGAGTAGGACGGGTAAAAAATAGTTAACGTTGTTTTCCAGCTCACCAGCTAGCTCCTTATCTTCATCTTGCATAATATGATATTTATGTTTCACCACTTCAAAAGAAGGCAGCATCGATCCACCAAGCTCTTTGAAGTGCAATGACTTTTCTAAATCCAATAGTCTTCTTGCACGCATTGCCCGCGTATTTTTTCGGCTTAGAGAGATACCAAATGGCACTCCAGCACCTAATAATAGAGAGATAATAACTAAAATAGAAATTTCAATGACATTGAGGTTTTCAAATCCCATACGTCACCCTACCTATGCAGAGGCGATGATAACCTGACGCTCTCCAGACATCAGGCGGGTCTGTTAAACAGCTGAATTAACCCTTCTGATGTACACCTCAATTTCCGCCTCGGATAATAATAATAATTTATATCGGTGCTTTTTTTGATAAGGGCGCAGCATAATCTATAGCAAATGAATGATTCTATTAGCTAATAATTGATTCATGTAAAAATAAAATACGTGATGAATTTGAGGGGGAGCCGTCGCTCCCCGGTAGTGCTAAACCACGGGCGCGCGCGGGGTGAAGATGTGGCCCAGTCCGGCCTCGATCATCTTTTTCACCAGCTCATAGCCGCCGTGGTGCTGGCTGTGGGCAAACTCGCGTTCAGACTCGAAAATGGGGCTGGCCCAGTAGAGATTGACCTTATCGCCATACAGCGTCGGCATGGCGACCTTGCTGGCCGGTGAACAGAGGGCATCAGAGAGCACAAAGCCCTCGTACCCCTGCGGGGCCATTGGCGAGGCCAGCGTGTGCCCCTCGCCCAGCCAGCTCAGGGTAGTCCACGGCAACTGGGCGAAGCCAGAGAGCGCGCTGGCCATCTGTACCGCACTCTGCTCGGTGACATACTGCGCCTCCACGGCGAAGGCCAGCTCAGCGCGGCGGTGATCGCTGGCGTCATCGTTAAACAGAATCTCCACGCCCGGCATCGGCCGGATGCTGGCACCCAGCGTCAGGAAGTAGTAGATGCCATCCTGCTCATGCTGCGAAATCGCCATCGGCGGCCAGCTGCCCTGATCGATGGCGTAATATTTTACCGAGGGGCCAAAGCGTGCCTCGTAGTGCTCCAAAAACTGCCGTTGCGCCTTCTGCCAGGGGCGATGCTCCCCCTGCTGCAACCAGCTGCGCCAGAACTGGCGCGTCTCCTCGGCACGGGCGTACTGGCTGTTGGTAGAGGCAGAACCGAGCGGGAAGGTGCTGCCATTGTCCTTCAGGCAACTGGCGGCGTAACTCACCTGATGATCAATATAGAGGCTCCAACCCGGCACCACCGCCAGCAACTGGCCGTGATACCAGAGCGCCGCGCCGTCATCGCTCTCGTTCCAGATGACCTGGATGCCCTCCGGGTGCAGCGGCGGCTCGCCATCCAGACTGCGGCAGTAGGCGGCCGGCATCATCGGTGCCAGCCCCTGCTCGGCGGCCTGCCAATCCTCCTCCTGCGGGGCGGGTTGCAGGTTGCGCACCCAGCAAGCGCGCAGGCCGGGGAAGCGCTCACGCATCTCTCCCTGCGCATAGAGGTAGAAGTAAACCACGCGGTCATCCTGCTCGACCACGGCAATAAGGGTCTGTTTGTGGTTGCTCACTTCGGCGATCAATTCTGACTGACGCATGACACCTCGTTAAAATCCCATTTTCCTCGCATTGAACGAAGTGTAGAACCTCTTCCAGCATGGGCGCACGGGCAAAACTCCCAAAAGTCGCCGCTATGGCGGAAAAAAGCCGGGGGGGGCGCGATAAGCAAAGCAGGAATAACCAGAAATGACAGGTCAGCCGTCAAAATATGGCGCGAATTCTTGGTGATTTGATGCGCTATGGCGGCAATCTCCCTTTAGGACTGCGCCCAGAAACACTTACAATTTGCGCGGCTATCTTCAGGAGCAATAGCAATGGCTACCCATCAACAACATAACGCAAGTCCGCGGCACTCTCTTGGTTGGCTCAAATACGTATGGCCAGTGGCGCTGATTATTCTAGTAATCTACGGCGTGTGGCGCGTCCTGACTATCACGCCCTTTGAACAGACCGTGATTCACAAGCTCGCCATTAATCCGCTGGCGACGCTCTATGTCACCGAAGCCAGCGCCGGGGCGACCACATCCTTCTCATATCGTTATTTTGTGTGTGATGCGCGCCAGAGTGAGGCGGCGTGTGTGAAGAGCATCAAAGAGAAGCAACGCCCTTTTCTGGTGACGGATGATCCAGATGCCACGATTGAGAAACAGCAGAAGTGCCTGAAGATTACGATCCGGGGGCGTGTGTATGACTACCACGCGCCCGCCGCTTACTCGACGCAGAGCGGTACGCTCTCCGTGCCCCTCTGTCTGGCATCGGCACCCTATTAGGACGCTGGCAGGCGCCCTACCCGCCGCATGGCGCGGTGCCAGGAGCCATTGCGTACCGCCCAGCGCAGCAGCGTGGCGAGGCGGCGGGTGGCGAAGCGTACCGCCCGCCGTTGGCTGCCGCCCATAGGCAACTGGAGCTGGTCGGCGGCCCAGCCGGGCAGCAGGTCAACGCCAGCGCGCATAAAGAGCGTACCGGCAGGGGCCGCCAGCCGACTGGGAGCGGGCGCACCCAGCAGCAGGCGCACCACCTCGGCGGTGCGTGCATCGTAACGCAGTTGCGGCTGCATCTGGTTCAGGTAGATCGCCACCTCCGCCACGCTCTCCGGCACCAGGCCAGCGCCCAGCGCGTAAGCGATGCGCGCCGCCTCGCGGTAGTAGGCGTTCTGTTCTCGCTTGGTGAGGTGGGGGTTGCGGTAGCGCAAGTGGGATTGCAGGAAGCTATAGGTCTCCGCCACATGCACCCAAACCAGCAGCGACGGGTCGTCGGCGGTATAGGGGGTGCCGTGGGCGTCCTGCCCCTTCACCTGGCGGTGGATGGTGCGCACCCGCTGGATCAGCCGTTCGGCGTCGCCGGTGGCCCCAAAGGTGGTGGCGGAGATGAATTGGCTGGTGCGGCGCAGGCGGCCCAGCATATCCTCACGGAAGTTGGAGTGATCCCAGACGCCAGCCAGCGCCAGCGGGTGCAGCATCTGGAGCAGCAGCGCCGAGATGCCGCCGCACAGCATCGAGGTAAAATCCCCGTGTACGCGCCAGATAACGCTGTCCGGCCCGTAGAGACCGGGGTCGCCCGGCGGTTGCTCCAGGTCAATGCCGCCCAGCGACAGGCCGGTCAGCCCCAGTACCTGTCGCTCTATACGTTGCCGGAGCGGGGCCAGCAGCCGCGACTCAGGCAGGTTCGCTTGTGGCATCAAAGGCAATCAGCTGCGGCCAGATGGCCATCACCACATCCACCAACAGGTTGAGATCCGTGCGGCTCGCGCCATCCCGCGCCTGCACCGACATCCCCTGTACCATGCAGTTGAGATATTTTGCCAGCACTTGACTGGAGACCTGCGCCGGCAGCTCGCCGCTCGCCTTGCGGCTGTCGAGGAACTCGCTCAGGGTCTGCTCCTGCATATGGTGGCGGGAGCGCAGCATCGAGGCGATCTCTTCCGACGCCGCCGAGAGCGTGGCGGAGGTGCAGACCATAAAGCAGCCGGAGGGGTTGTCGCAGTCAGTGAACAGCGCGGCGGCGGCACGCAGGTACTCCTCAATCGCCTGCTTCAGCGGGACGTCCGAGTGCGTCAGCGCGCGGTTGCTAGTCTCGATGAACAGGGTCAGGTAGTGCTCGACCGCCGCCCGGAACAGCCCCTCTTTGTTGCCGAACTCTGCGTAGAGCGTCGGTGCCTTGGCCCCGGTGGCTTCCACCAGATCTGCCAGCGAGGTCGCCTCATAGCCATACTTCCAGAACAATTTCAGCGCCTTGTTCAGCGCATCATCCCGGTCGAACTGTTTGGGGCGCCCGCGGCATTTTTTTGCCAAGGCCATATTTTCAGTGCTCATACACCCTCTCTTATCACTGCTGTGATTAGGTCAGAAAATATTTATTAATGATCATTATAAAAAACGGTGGCAGGAGTGTCGAGGTCTGTTTATAATTTAGTTATCGATCGTTAAACAAATGACGACTTCCCCCTGTACCGCGCAGTATCCTGCCGTGCCGCCGGCCCTCCCGGCATCAGACACTGGCAGAGGGGCGGTTATCGGGATTCGCCCCTGACGGACATTACCACCATGAAAACCATCACCCTATGGCTTGCCGCCCTGCTGGTCGCCAGCAGCCCATTGGCCGCGCTAGCGAACCAACAGGTTATCACGATGCAGGTCGATAGCCAGAAAATTGGCTTTACCACCCGCACCAGTGATGACCTGTCGACCTTGAAACCGGTCACCCCACAGCGCACGGTGTTGCGCGATCCGGTGGCCCGGCAGCTGGTCGCCAGCTCCGGCAGCAATCACCTGTTTGATGACAGCAGCATCTACAATTAATTCCCTCCCCGGCCGGCGTCCTGCCGGCCGCCCCGCTGTTTCGCACGAATCGCCAAAGATTAATTAACGATCGTTAAAAAAATAGTTGCAGCCGGCTAAAATGCGATCTACCATTAAATTATCGATCGTTAATTAAATAACGATGAGCTGATAAAACCAAAACGCATTTTTTGCCTCGGAGATAAGATCATGAAAAACCTGAAACTCACCATCGCTGCCCTTGCCCTGACCACCGCCTCTTTCGGCGCGTTCGCTGCCCAAGAAGTGACGCAAGCCCCGGCCAATGCCCAACAGATTGGCACCGTGAGCGCTCGCTCCACTAACCTGACCGGTCTGGAAAACCAGCTGGCACAGAAAGCCCAGGAGCAAGGCGCCAGCGCTTACCGTATCACCTCTGCGTCCGGCGGCACCAACCTGGTCTACGGCACCGCTGAGATCTACAACTAATCAACATAAAAAAATCACGACGTTAAAATTCGGACAGGAGATAACACCATGAAAAACCTGAAAATTGCCCTTGCCGCCCTCGCCCTGACCAGCGCCTCCTTTGGTGCGTTCGCTGCCCAACAGGTTGGTCAGGCACCGGCCGACGCACAGCCTATCGGCACCGTCAGCGCCACCAGCTCCCTGAACCTGAGCGATCTGGAGAGCCAACTGGCACAGAAAGCCGATGAGCAGGGTGCGACCTCATACCGCATCATTTCGGCATCCGGCAATAACCATCTGTATGGCAATGCCGAACTCTACAAATAATGCTTCATGTCGAAGAGGCGGCGTTGGCCGCCTTTTTCTCTTCCCCCGCTGCCTTGCCCTTCCCCCCGCCACCGTTTACTGTAACTGCCTGATTCCCCTGTTACCGGAAACCCTTTATGGCGCTGCACCGCATTATCCTTGATTGTGATCCCGGCGTGGATGACGCCGTTGCCCTGCTGCTGGCGTTGGCCTCTCCCACGGAGATTGAGCTGGCGGGCATCACCACCGTCGCGGGCAATGTCTCCGCTGACTTGACCGAGTACAACGCACGCCGCCTCTGTACGCTGGCGCAACGGCCTGAGATCCCGGTGTTTGCTGGTTGCCCGCGCCCGATGCTGGAGCCGCAGGGTTATGGCTCGCAGGTGCATGGCCATGATGGGCTGGGCGGCGTGCCGCTGCCGGAACCGGCGTTTGCCGTGCAGCGGCAACATGCGGTCGATTTCATCATTGAGACGATCAATGCCGCGCCGGGCCAAGTGACGCTCTGCCCGATTGGCCCGCTGACCAACATCGCGCTGGCGCTGATCAAGGCACCGGAGATTGCTGGCAAGATCCGCCAGCTGGTGTTTATGGGCGGTGCGGCATTCTGCCCCGGCAATGTGACGCCGCTGGCGGAGTTCAACCTCTACGTTGACCCCTGGGCGGCGCAGGTGGTGCTGAGCGCGGGCATCCCGCAAGTGATGTTTGGTCTGGACGTGACGATGCAGGCGCAGGTGAATGCTGACTGGCTGGCGCAGTTGCAGCAGGGCAGCCCGGCGCTGGCAAGCATTGCGGCGATGATGCGCAGCTATGGCGCGGCCGATCCCTGTCTGCATGACCCCTGTGTGATTGCCTGGCTGATAGACCCGACGCTGTTCGGCGGCGTGGAGGCGCACATTACCGTCAATACCGATCCGGGGCTGGGGCGCGGCCAAACAGTGGCGGCGGTGAAACCGCGCCACCTGCATGGGCATGCGCCCAACACGCGGGTGATGACCGAGGTGGATACCCCGCGTCTGCTGGCGCTGCTGGCCGAGCGGCTGGCGATCTACTGATGGCGGGAACCTGAAGCGGCCGGCGCGCACGCCGGCCGGGCGGTCATTCGGGCAGGCGCACCGAGCTTTGCAGGGCGCTGTCAAGCTGGTGGCGCTCCAGCGCCAGCTCAATCAGCCGGGTGATGAGCGCTGAATAGCTGAGGCCGCTCGCCTCCCACAGTTTTGGGTACATGCTGATGTTGGTAAAGCCGGGCAGCGTGTTCACCTCATTGATGATCACCTCACCGTCGACGGTCAGGAACACATCCACCCGCGCCATGCCGCTGCACTCCAGCACCTGGAACGCCTCCACCGCCACGGCGCGGATGCGCTGGTGCGTCTCTTCCGGCAGATCAGCCGGGATGGACACTGTCGCGCCCTGCTCATTGATATATTTGGTGTCGTAGTAGTAGAACTCATCCTGTAACACTACCTCGCCGCAGACACTGGCGACGGGCTGATCGTTGCCCAGCACCGCGCACTCAATCTCACGGCCCTGAATGGCTGACTCCACCAGCACCTTGTGATCGAAACGGAAGGCCAGCGCCAGCGCCGCCTGGTACTCCTCTTCGTTGCGCACCTTGCTGACGCCCACGGAGGAGCCTTGGTTGGCTGGCTTGACGAACAGCGGCAGCCCGAGCCGCGCCCGGACGGCGTCGAAGCCGAAGCGCGCGCGGTTAGTGCGTGTCAGGGTAACGAAGGGGGCGACCGCCAGCCCGGCGTCGCGCAGCAGGCGTTTGGTGACATCCTTGTCCATGCTGACCGCCGACCCTAGCACGCCGGTGCCCACGAACGGCAAATTCGCCATCCGCAGCAGCCCCTGTAGGGAGCCATCCTCGCCCAGCGTGCCGTGTACGATCGGGAAGATCACATCGAGCTGTGCCAGTGCGCGAGCCTCCTGGCGCTCAACCCACTGGTTCTGCTGCTGGCCGGGCACCAGCGCCAGATCGCGGCTAGAGGGGTTTAGGGCGATCCGCGCCGGATCGTCTGCATGTTGCAGATAGTGGGCGGCGTCATGAAGGTGCCACTGCCCCTGTTTGTCGATGCCCAGCAATGTCACCTCGAAGCGATCCTTGTCCATCGCCTCGACAATGTTTTTGGCCGACTGCAATGAGACCTCATGCTCCGCTGATTTCCCGCCGAAGATAACCCCTACCCGAATCTTAGCCACGCCCGTTCCTTACCCAAAGAGTGAAAGCGAAATAATGGCGCGGGCGCGGGGCGAAAGTAAAGCGGCAAACGGCGGCTAATCAACGATGAACAGCACCGCCCCCTCCTCGGTGTAGGACTGGTGCGCCTCATGCTCATCGGCCACCTGGTAGCTCATGCCGGGCGACAGCACGAAGGTGCGGCCATCCTCCAGACGGCACTCCAGCCGGCCAGAGAGGCAGAGCAGAATATGCCCCTTGTTGCACCAGTGGTCTGCCAAATAGCCCGGCGAGTACTCGACCATCCGCACTCGCACCGGCTGCTGTTCGTCGCCAAAGTGGCGGGTGCGCCAGTAGGCGGTGCCCCGCTCGCCGGGGTAAGCCGTGACCTCAACCGTGCTCCAGTCGGTCACGCCAAAGGGAATGGCGGAAAGTTTCATTGCGGCTCCTTGTCTGTTGCGCTCTCGTTACCTTAATACCGCCCTCAAAAAGCAGATACGGGCAGATTTCTGAAAAGTTAGGTAAATCAGCCAGAAAGAAAAAATGCCGGTTTTCAGCACAGTGGGATATTCGTTGCGCAATTCTGTTACAGATCGTCTCACCCGGCCCAGCCACCGGCTGTTATGGACTACGCTTTAACAAGTTAGCCGCAAGAGACTATCCCACTACGGCCAGCTTTTTTATGCCGTGCGGCCTGATTCGCACGCTGATTCGCCGTCACCAAGGAGCGTTTAATGCCTTATCAAACCGTGAACCCTTTCAATAATAAACTCATCAAAACCTACCCCGACCACAGTGACCAGCAGGTGCAGCAGGCGCTGGATCGTGCCCATCGGCTCTATAAGTCCGAGTGGTCGCAGGGGCCGGTGCAGTCGCGCGTGCAGGTGCTGCATAAGCTCTCCGCGCTGATCGCCGCCCGCGTGGACGATCTGGCGAAGATCGCCAGCGAGGAGATGGGCAAGCTGATTGAGCAGAGCCGGGGCGAGGTGAAGCTGTGTGCCGCCATCGCCAGCTACTACGCCGAACATGCGGAAACCTTCCTGCAACCCACCCGCTACCCGACCGATCTGGGCGAGGCGTGGGTGGAGAACAGTCCGATTGGTGTGCTGGTCGCCGTCGAGCCGTGGAACTTCCCCTACTACCAGCTGATGCGCGTACTGGCACCCAACCTGGCCGCCGGTAACCCGATTTTGGTGAAACATGCCAGCATCGTGCCGCACTGCGCCGAGGTGTTTGAGCAGCTGGTGCATGAGGCCGGTGCGCCAGAGGGGGCCTACACCAACCTGTTTATCTCCACTGATCAGGTGGGCACGCTGATTGATGATGACCGGGTGCAGGGCGTGGCGCTGACCGGGTCAGAGAAGGCCGGTAGCATCGTCGCCGCCCGCGCCGCCAGCAAGCTGAAGAAATCGACGCTGGAGCTGGGCGGCAATGACATCTTCGCGGTGCTGGATGATTGCGATCTGGAGAAGGCGATCAAGGCGGCGGCACAGGCGCGCCTGAGCAACTGCGGCCAGGTATGCACCGCCGCCAAGCGCTTTATCGTGCATGAGAAGGTGGCAGACGCCTTCCTGAAGGGCTTCACCGCACAGATGCAGGCGGTGAAACCGGGCGATCCGCTCGACCCGCAGACCACCCTCGGCCCGCTCTCTTCGGCGCAGGCGCTGAAAGATCTCGCCAAGCAGGTGGATGAGGCGGTCAAGGCGGGCGCGACCCTGCACCTCGGCGGTAAAAAAGTGGAGAACACCGACGGCAACTTCTACCAGCCGACCATCCTGACCGGTATCACGCGTGACAACCCGGCCTACTTCCAGGAGTTCTTTGGCCCGGTGGCGCAGGTCTACGTGGTAAAAGATGACGAGGAGCTGGTGACGCTGGCGAATGACTCCCACTACGGCCTGGGTGGCGCGATCTTCACCCAGGACACCGCGCGCGGCAAGGCGCTGGCGTCACGCATTGAGACCGGCATGGTCTACATCAACTCCGCCACTGACACCGCGCCGGAGCTGCCGTTTGGCGGCGTGAAGCGCTCTGGCTATGGCCGCGAGCTGTCTGACCTCGGCATCAAGGAGTTCGTCAACCAGAAACTGGTGGTGATCGCCAAGTGATCCCCCACCGGCCGCGCCCGCGGCCGGTGCTTTCCCCGCCCTTTTATTGCGCATCCCCGCGGTTAAGCTTAGGTTTATTTATCATCCTCATTTTCAGGACAGGGAGAGACGATGGCCCCCACCCCCCGCGACACCCGCGCGCTGCTGGCGCGCCTGCAAGAGATTGTTGGCGGCAACCATGTGCTGACCGATGAACGCAGTACCGAACGCTACCGCCACGGCTACCGCTCCGGCGGCGGCCGGGCGCTGGCGGTGGTCTTCCCGCAGACGCTGCTGCAACAGTGGCGCATCCTGCAAGCCTGCGTGGCCGCTGACACCATTGTCATCATGCAGGCCGCCAACACCGGGCTGACCGAAGGCTCGACGCCGAGCGGTGATGACTATGACCGCGACATCGTGATCGTCAGCACCCGCAAACTCGACAAGCTGCAACTGATCAACAATGCCGAGCAGGTGATCGCCTTCCCCGGCAGCACCCTGCACCACCTGGAGAAGCTGCTGAAACCCTATGGCCGCGAGCCGCACTCGGTGATTGGCTCCTCCTGCATCGGCGCGTCGGTGATTGGCGGTATTTGCAACAATTCCGGCGGCGCGCTGGTGAAACGTGGCCCGGCCTACACCGAGCTGGCGCTCTATGCGCAGGTGGGCACCGACGGCCAGTTGAAGCTGGTGAACCATCTGGGGATTGATCTGGGCGACACGCCGGAGGAGATTTTGACCCGGCTGGAGCGCGGCACCTACAGCCCGCATGAGATTGCCCACAATGGTCGCGTCGCCTCCGACCCGGACTACGCCAGCCGGGTGCGTGACGTGGATGCCGACACCCCGTCGCGCTTCAACGCCGACCGGCGTCGGCTGTTTGAGGCCAGCGGCTGCGCGGGCAAGCTGGCGGTGTTCGCGGTGCGGCTCGACACCTTCCCCGCCGAGCCAAACCAGCAGGTGTTCTACATCGGCACCAATGACACCGCGGTGTTGACGGCGATCCGCCGCCACATCCTCAGCCACTTCCGCGCCCTGCCGGTGGCTGGCGAGTACATGCACCGCGACTGCTTCAACATCGCCGAAATCTATGGCAAGGATACCTTCCTGATGATTGACCGGCTTGGCACTGACCGGATGCCCGACCTGTTTCTGGCGAAGGGCAAAGTGGACGCGCGGCTGAACAAGGCGCCGCTGGTGCCGCGCCACCTCACCGACCGGGTGATGCAGTCCGTCAGCCGCCTGATGCCCGGCCACCTGCCGCCGCGCCTGACCGAGTACCGTGACCGCTACGAGCACCACCTGCTGTTGCGGATGTCCGGCGAGGGGGTGGCGGAGGCGCAGCACTTCCTGGAGGGCTTCTTCCGCGATGCCGAGGGGGATTTCTTTGCCTGCACCGAGGAGGAGGGGCGCAAGGCCTTCCTGCACCGCTTTGTCGCCGCCGGGGCGGCGGTGCGCTACCACGCGATGCATGAGGAGGAGGTGGAGGAGATCTTGCCGCTGGACATCGCCCTGCGGCGCAATGAGACCGCGTGGTTTGAGACGCTGCCGCCAGAGATCGACAGCCAGCTGGTGGCGAAACTCTACTATGGCCACTTTATGTGCCACGTCTTCCATCAGGATTACATTGTGAAGAAGGGCGTGGACGCCCATGCGCTGAAGGCGCAGATGCTGGAGAGGTTAGACCGCAAGGGGGCGGAGTATCCGGCCGAGCACAACGTCGGCCACCTCTACGCCGCCAAGCCAGCGCTGAAGGGGTTCTACCGGCAGATTGACCCGACCAACAGCTTCAACCCCGGCATTGGCAAGACGCCAAAGGCGCGCAACTGGCGCGAGTAGCGGCTACCAGAGGTTAAACCCTGCCAGGCCGGCGGAGATCAGCACGCCGGCCACCTGCCCGCCCACCAGCCAGCGAAAGCCCCGGCGTGGCGCGGGTGGCATGGTCAGCATCGCGAGATGCAGCAGCAGCGTGGTGAAGTTGGTGACCGCCAAAATCACCAGCGCCACGTAGCCATTGAGGTTGAACACCTCATCGCGCGGCGCGAACCAGAAGGCATCCGCCGCCAGCAGAATGCCAATCAGGGCCACCATCCATGACACCAGGGTAAACAGAGCCTTAAGTTGCATACGTTCACGGGCATCCGGCCCGCGCCTCTCTTATCGTGTGGGCCGATACTGTAACAAATGCCGCACGCGGCTGCGTGCTAAAGCGTGCGCCCTCAACCGGTTTACCCGCAGAAAAAGCAAAAAATGCCCGCCACACCTGGAGTTAGCCCAGACGCCAGCGGGCGATGATGGCAGATTGGCGCGTGTCAGCTAAGCCGCGCGCCCCCTAGAAAATGTGCGCGCCGTAGCCCCACATGATGACGGTCAGCGCCAGCACGAACTCCAGCACCAGCACACCGATGCCGAGGGTCGAGCCAGAGATCAGCACCCCCTCATCCTTGTTCACGCCGAGGAACGCTGGCATACCGAGGTAGAGCAGATAGCCGCTGTAGACCAGCGCCAGAATGCCGACAAACAGGCAGAGCCAGACCACCGGGTAGAGCGCCACTACCCCGCTGAGAAACATCGGCGTGGCGACATAGCCAGCGAACACGATGCACTCATTGAGCGACGGGCGGCTGGGGAAGCGGCGCGACAGCATATGGATCACGCGCCCCATCAGCGCCACCGCGCCCAACATCAGCAGGTAGAACGCCAGCGCGATGGCCAGCGCGGTAGAGGGCAGGATGCGCAAGTAGTCGCCGTCGCCAAAACTCCAGCCGACGCGGGTGGTGCCGATGAAGGAGCAAACCACCGGGATCGCCGCCATCAGCAGCACATGGTGCAGGTAGAGATGGCCGATGCTCTCATGCTCGCGCTTGATCTGTTGCAGTTCGGGGCCGGGATGGGCAAACAGCCCCCAGACATGGTTAATCATAGATACCTCCTGACGCCCGTCTGGGGCGGCACCAGACGGGCCGGCTTGAGCAGGCGCAAGGGCGCGCCGCCGCCGGACGACCTTTTTTAGTATAGAGGTGTTTACTATTTGTACTGAGAAAGGCGTGGGAAAATCGTGAGGAGGGCCGCGCGGCGGGTGCCGCGCGGCAAACGCGTCAGCCCATCAGCGCGATGGCCTTGTCGAGTACCTTGTCACCGCGCATGGTGCCGTAATCCATCATGTCAATCACATCCACCGGCTTGTTGAGCGGCGCGGCCGCCTCCTGCAAGCGCTTGAGCTGGAACTTCACCTGCGGCCCCAGCAGGATGACATCCGCATCCTTGACGATGAGTTCAAAGTCAGACACCGGCACCGCCTCAATGTCCACCTCCAGTTGGCGCTTCTCCGCCTCCTGGCGCATCCGCTGCACCAACATACTGGTCGACATGCCGGCAGCACAACACAGTACGATTCTTTTCATCTGTCACCCCTTAGTGTCCTTTCTGTTTGTGAAATTCAACCATAACCCAGCGCGGGCCGAATACAAGGCGCAGCGCGCCCGGCGAGGGGGGAAATGTCCAGCCTGCGATAAACGTCATGCTTTTCAGCTGGCTATCCGCCCCAATTTGCACACTTTCCGGCAACTGTGGCGAAAGTGACTATACTGATAACAACCGCTTACGTTGGAGGTGGTAGGGATGCGCCGCAGGCCCGGCGCCCCCGGTTTGGGATGGCAACGTCACGGCGTTGTAGTGATATAAAAACAAAGGAGCACGGTATGAAAATCATTTTGTGGATTATCGCCATTATCTTTATTGTCGGCCTGCTGACCATCACCGGCGTGTTCAAGATGCTGTTCTGATGTCTGGCCTGCCCGGCCGTGCGCCGGGCAGGCTCCCCCGCCCTACTCGATCGCCTGCGCCACCGTCGGGTGATCCAACTGCTGATCCTTCTCCCTGCGGTAATTCTTCGCCACCTGTGGCACCGGCGCGGCGCGCCCGGTCTCCATCCAGCTGCGCAGCCGGTTGGCGTCGGCGAAGTGGGTATATTTGCCGAACGCATCTAACACCACCAGCGTCACCGGGCGGCGGTTAATGATGGTACGCATCGCCAGACAGTGCCCAGCCTGATTGGTGAAGCCGGTCTTGGTCAGCTGGATGTCCCACTTGCCGGTCGCCAGCAGGTGGTTGGTGTTGCGGAACGGCAGGCTGTAGCGCGGGTGGGTGAACTCCGCCTGCGCCTGCTCGGTGGTGCTGAGCTGGCTGATCAGCGGGTAGAGGCGCGTCGCCTGCAACAGCTTGGTCAGGTCGCGGGCGGTGGAGACGTTGCGCACCGACAGCCCGGTTGGCTCGACGTAGTGGGTGTGGGTCATGCCGAGCGCGCGCGCCTTGGCGTTCATCGCGCGGATAAAGGCGTCATAGCCGCCGGGGTAGTGGTGCGCCAGCGTCGCGGCGGCGCGGTTCTCCGAGGACATTAGCGCCAGATGCAGCATCTGCTGGCGGCTGGCCTCGCTGCCCACCTTCACGCGTGAGAAGACGCCGCGCAGCTCTGGCGTGTTGTGGATGTCAACGGCAATCACCTCATCCAGCGGCTGGTTAGCGTCCAGCGTCACCATCGCGGTCATCAGCTTGGTGATCGAGGCGATCGGCACCACCTCATCCGGGTTGCGGGAGTAGATCACCTGATGGGTCTGCATATCCACCACCATCGCGCTGCCAGAGGCGATCTCCAGCGGCGTCACTTTACCCTCAATTGCCGCATTGCTGCTGGCGGAAACGGCCGGTGCCATGCCCAGACCAAGGTTCAGTGCCAGCAGGCTTAAAGCCAGAACAGGAATTTTCACGTCTCGTACTCTGTAACTTATTGGGATTATGGATGATTAACGGCCAGAACACTGCTGCCGGATTATAAGTGACAGACAGAGGGTTGGCACTGGGAGAGTGCGAGTCCATTTGTGACAAAGTGCAAGCGCCAGCTGCGCCCCTTTTCCGCTACTATGAAAGAGAGTGGGCTGAATAATGGAAAAAGTATGCAACAGGCGCAAAAAGCGGTAACAGGGACACTTCTGGCCATCGGGCTACTGGCCGCACAGGCTGGCGCGGCAGAGCGTTGCCCAATGAAAAACCAGCAGATCAATGAGAGCAATGCGCTGATCCTGCTTGGCGGCACCGGGCGCGGCGAGATCCGCGACTTCAGCGCGGGCACCATCGGCAAGGATGTCAATTTGCAGTCCCACTACAGCGGCAGCTTTGACCGCTGTGGCCAGCTGGAGGAGGCGGCCTTCAAGTACCAGAAGACCGAGCGCAATGTCCGGCTGGAGATGGCCAACCATACGCTACGCAGTAGTGAGGGGTGGGTCACCCAGTATGACATCGCCGTCTCGATGTTCCGCGACAATCAGGTGACGCTGCTAACCCGCAAGCGCGGCACCCTGCACTTCACCACCGGCAAGCATGGCAACATCACCGCCGCCACCGACACCTTCCTGATCAACGAGGAGAGCGGCTTCACCAACAGCACCTACCGCTATGATGACCAGTGGCGGCTGGTGGAGAGCACGGCGCGCGGCACCGATGCGCTGAACAACGAGCAGCTGCGCTACCGCTACTCGCCGCAGGGGTGGCTGCTGGCCAGCGACTCCGACAAGGGCGGCATCAGCTACCGCTATAATGATAAGGGCGTGGAGCAAAGCTCAACGCGCCACAACCGCTCCGCCGTCAGCGAGAGCAGCAGTCTGGAGAGTTGCCAGTCCTGGGATGAGCATGGCAACTGCACCCTGAGCGAGACGCTGGAGACGGAGATGTTTGCCACCATGCGCCTGACGCGCAACATCAGCACCGCCTACCAGTACCACTACTGGGACGACGCGCCTACTGCCGATCAATGACCTGGGCGATGGCCGCCGAGTGGGTCAGGGTGCGGATCTCGCTGAACAGGCCGGTCGCCTCCTCATACTCCTTGCGCAGGTAGCCAAGCCACTGCTTGATGCGCGCCACGTGGTACATGCCGGTGTCGCCCTGCTTCTCCAGCCGCACATACTTCTGCAACAGCCGCACCACCTCCGGCCACGGCATCCGTGGCTCGTTGTACTTCACCACCCGGCTGAGGTTCGGCACGTTGAGCGCGCCGCGCCCGAGCATCACCGCGTCACAGCCGGTCACCGCCAGACACTGCTGCGCGCTCTGGTAGTCCCAGATCTCGCCGTTGGCGATCACCGGGATGGTGAGGCGCTGGCGGATCTCGGCAATCGCCGGCCAGTTGATGCGATCCGCCTTGTAGCCATCCTCTTTGGTGCGGCCATGCACCGTCAGCTCGCTGGCACCGGCCTGCTGCACGGCGTCGGCAATCTCCAGGCTGCGGCTGCCGGAGTCCCAGCCGAGGCGCACCTTGACCGTCACCGGCAGGTGCGATGGCACTGCCTCGCGCATCGCCTTCGCGCCACGGTAGATAAGCTCCGGGTCTTTAAGCAGGGTCGCGCCGCCGCCGCTGCCGTTCACCAGTTTGGAGGGGCAGCCGCAGTTGAGATCCACGCCATAGGAGCCCAGCTCCGCCGCGCGCGCGGCGTTCTCCCCCAGCCACTCCGGGTACTGGCCGAGCAGCTGCACCCGCACCCGCGTGCCGGAGGCGGTGCGGCTCCCCTGCTCCAGCTCCGGGCAGAGGCGCAGGAAGGATTTGACCGGCAGCAGCTGATCCACCACCCGCAAAAATTCGGTGATGCAGAGATCGTAGTCATTGACCTCACTGAGCAGTTGCCGCACCAGTGAGTCGAGGACGCCCTCCATCGGGGCGAGAAGTACACGCATTGCCGGTTACCTTAAAAAAATGAGGCGCCATGATACGGGCGATGCCCCGCCCAAGGCAATGCCCGGCGGGCCGCCGTCAGGGCGAAAAAAAAGCTGCCCGGAGGCAGCTTTTTTCAGCGGGGGGAAATCAGTCCGCCTTGGTGGCCGGACGGGAGCGGCGTGGCTGGCTCCCCGGACGGCGCTGGCCGTCGCTGTGGCCCTGACGCTGGCGCGGTGGCTGGCCGCTGCGGCCCTCGCCACCGCGGCTTTCGCCGCGCCCTTCACCGCTGCGGTTGCCACGGCTCGGGGCATTGCCGCCCGTGCGCTGGCCGCCGCCATTGCCGTTGCCGCCACGGCCGCCCTGACCGCGACCGCCGCCCTGACGGCCATTGATGATCGGCTCCGCCTTGATGGTCGGGTCTGGGTCATAGCCCGGCAGCGCGATGCGCGGGATCTCTTTCTTCAGCAGGCGCTCGATGTCACGCAGCAGCTTGTGCTCATCGACGCAGACCAGCGAGATCGCCTCACCGGTCGCTTCGGCACGGCCAGTACGGCCGATGCGGTGCACGTAATCTTCCGGCACGTTCGGCAGCTCGTAGTTCACCACGTGCGGCAGCTGATCGATGTCCAGACCACGCGCGGCGATGTCGGTCGCCACCAGCACACGGATGCGGCCATCCTTGAAGTCAGCCAGTGCACGGGTACGCGCGCCCTGGCTCTTGTTGCCGTGGATCGCGGCGGCAGTGATGCCATCTTTGTTGAGCTGCTCGGCCAGATGGTTGGCGCCATGCTTGGTGCGGGTGAAGACCAGCACCTGTTGCCAGTTGCCCTCGCCAATCATCTGCGACAGCAGTTCCCGCTTGCGCTTCTTGTCCACGAAGTGGACGCTCTGCGCCACCTGCTCGGAGGCGGTGTTGCGGCGCGCCACTTCCACCGAGGCCGGGTTGTGCAGCAGCTTGTTCGCCAGCGCCTTGATGTCGTCGGAGAAGGTCGCGGAGAACAGCAGGTTCTGGCGCTTCGGCGGCAGCTTGGCCAGCACGCGGCGGATGTCATGGATGAAGCCCATGTCGAGCATACGGTCAGCTTCGTCCAGCACCAGAATCTCTACGTGGGAGAGATCCACGGCGTTCTGGTGTTCCAGATCCAGCAGGCGGCCCGGGGTGGCGATCAGCACATCGACGCCGCCACGCAGCTTCATCATCTGCGGGTTGATGCTCACGCCGCCAAACACCACCAGCGAACGCAGGCGCAGGTGTTTGCTGTAAGCCTGCACGTTTTCGCCAATCTGCGCCGCCAGCTCACGGGTCGGGGTCAGGATCAGCGCGCGCACCGGGCGACGGCCCTTGCTCTGGTGCGGGGTGCTGCTCAGCAGGTGCAGCAGCGGCAGGGTGAAGCCTGCGGTTTTGCCGGTGCCGGTCTGGGCACTGGCCATCAGGTCACGGCCTTCCAGCACCACAGGAATGGCCTGGCGCTGGATCGGGGTCGGCTCACGATAGCCCTGTTCCTCTACCGCACGCAGAATATCGGTATGTAAACCGAGAGAATCAAATGACATAAAGAGTAAAGCTCCAGATCTCCCGTTACCAACCAGGTTGGTGCAGTTTCCGGGGAGATATTCAGACGAGGCAAGATGAGGCATTACCACGAGGATTCGGCACAAACTGCAAGTGCGCCAGTTGCGCAAAGTGTAGCAGATAACCCCCGGGATTCGTGAAATATTATGCACCCGCTCACAATGTGGGGAAAAATCCGCCCCTGTCCGGCTGCCCCTGCGCAGGTTGGCACGCCAGCGCGCATAAAAAAACCGGGCGCGATGCCCGGTTTTTCATCCTACCTGTGCTTAGCGGCGGTTGCCGAAGATGCGCAGCAGCATCAGGAACAGGTTGATGAAGTCGAGGTAGAGCGTCAGCGCACCCACGATCGAGTACTTGCGGAAGCTGTCACGGTCAGCCGGATTGAGCTGCTCGCCGATGTTTTTCAGCTTCTGGGTGTCATAGGCGGTCAGGCCCACGAACACCACCACCCCGATGTAGGTCACGGCCCACATCAGCGCGCTGCTCTTCAGCCAGATATTGACCACCGAGGCCAGCACGATGCCGATCAGCGCCATAAACAGCATACTGCCCATGCCGCTCAGGTCACGCTTGGTGGTGTAACCGTAGAGGCTCATCGCGCCAAACATCCCGCCGGTCACCACAAAGGTGCTGGCGATGGAGGAGTAGGTGTAGAGCACGAAGATGCTGGAGAGCGTCAGCCCGGTCAGCACCGAGTAGAGCATAAACAGCGTGGTGGCGACCGCGCCGCTCATGCGGTTCACCAGCCCGGAGAGCACAAACACCACCGCCAGTTGGGCGATGATCAGGCCAAAGAAGGTCATCTGGCTGGAGAAGATCGCCTGCATGATCGCCGGCGTGTTGGCGGCGTACCAGGAGACGAAGGCGGTCAGCAGCAGGCCGCAGGTCATCCAGCCGTAGACCTGTGCCATGTAGGTCTGGAGGCCGGTGCTAGCACCTTGGATGATGGTATTGTTGGAACGCGGATATCTGTCCATGTGAAACCTTTTGCGTAAATGACAGAAAAGTCAGGCTGCAACCACAGCCCTCCAAAAAGTATAGTCTACCACAGGCGGGCCGCTGCCTCAGGCCCCCGGTTTCCCGGCCCAGCGGTCGGCGGCCTGATGGTCGCTGTCACGCGCCGCCACCCAGCGCTCGCCCTCTGGCGTCGCCTCGCGCTTCCAGAACGGGGCGCGGGTCTTCAGGTAGTCCATGATGAACTCCGCCGCCTCAAAGGCCATGCCACGGTGGGCGGCGCTGACGCCGACGAACACAATCTCGTCGCCGGGGTACATCGCGCCGATGCGGTGGATCACCGTGACGCGCTGCAACGCCCAGCGGCCGCGCGCCTCCGCCACGATCTCCGCCAGCGCCTTCTCGGTCATGCCGGGGTAGTGCTCCAGCGTCAGGGTGCTGACGTCCGCGCCCAAATTGTGGTTGCGCACCTTGCCGGTGAAGGTGACCACTGCGCCGTCGTCGTCGCAGGCCGCCAGCCAAGGATACTCATCACCGACGCTAAAACGCGCCTCGCCGACGCGGATACGGGTCTGCTCATGCTCTGCCATCTCAGCCCCCGGTGACCGGTGGGAAGAAGGCGACCTCGTCGCCCGCCTGCAACGGGTGGGCCATCTCCACCAGCGACTGGTTAACCGCCGCCAGCAAGTTGCCCTCCCCCAGCGCCAGCGCCCAGCGGTCGCCGCGCGCGCAGAGCGCCTGCCGCAGCGACTCCACATCCGGGTAGGTGGCCGGCAGGCTCAGGCTGGCGGTGCCAACCAGTTCGCGCACCTGGGCGAAAAACAGGATCTCAATCATGGGGCCGCCTCAAAATCACCGGACTTGCCGCCGCTTTTCGCCAGCAGGCGCACCGGGCCAATCACCATATCTTTCTGCACTGCCTTGCACATGTCATAGATGGTCAGCGCGGCCACCGAGGCGGCGGTCAGCGCTTCCATCTCGACGCCGGTCTTGCCGCTCAGGCGGCAGCGCGACTCAATGCGCACGCGGTTGTGCGCCGGTTGTGCCTCCAGCTGCACCTCGACCTTGGTCAGCAGCAGCGGGTGGCAGAGCGGGATCAGATCCCAGGTCTTTTTGGCGGCCTGAATGCCAGCGATGCGCGCGGTGGCGAACACGTCGCCCTTGTGGTGGCTGCCGTCAATGATCATCGCCAGCGTGGCGGGCAGCATCTCGACGAACGCCTCGGCGCGCGCCTCGCGCACCGTCTCGGCCTTGGCGGAGACATCCACCATGTGGGCCTCGCCAGCGGCATTAATGTGGGTCAGTTGGGACATGGTTACTCGTTCTCATCCGTTCCGTCGTCCTGCGGCAGTGCCTTCAGGTGCGGAATAAAGTTACAGGGGCGTTGGCGCGCGTCGAGCTGCTCGGCGATGATGCGCTCCCAGGCGGTGCGGCATGCGCGGGTCGAACCGGGCATGGCAAAGATCGCCGTCTGGTTGGCGAGGCCGCCGATGGCGCGCGACTGGATGGTGGAGGTGCCGATCTCCTCATAGGAGGCCATGCGGAACAGCTCGCCAAAGCCCTCGATCTCGCGGTCAAACAGCGGGCGCAGTGCCTCTGGCGTGGTGTTGTGCGCCGAAAAGCCGGTGCCGCCGTTGATTAAAATCACCTGTACGTCCGGGTCGGCAATCCACGCCGATACCACGGCGCGGATCTGGTAGAGGTTATCCTTCACGATGCGACTCACCACCACGCGGTGGCCGGCCTCATGCGCCGCCTCGCGCAGGTAGTCGCCCGAGGTGTCGTCAGCCTCGGTACGGGAGTCGGACACGGTCAGCACCGCAAGCTGGGCGGGAATAAAGACGCTGCCGGCTTTGCTCATAGAAGCTCCTTGACGAAACGGCGGATCAGCCGCCGATAAATGAGAGGTTTTGCGTGATGCCGGTGTTGCCCTGATGCAGGAAGTGGGTCTGCTTTTTGCGTTGCAGTCCGCCCTGGATGCGATCGAGCAGCGCCTCGCGATCGCGGTCATCGGCCAGCAGGTCGCGCAGCGGCACTCCCTGTTCACCGAACAGGCAGAGGTGCAGGTTACCGATCGCCGAGACGCGCAGGCGGTTGCAGCTGGCGCAGAAGTCCTTCTCGTAGGGCATGATCAGGCCAATCTCACCACAGTAGTCCGGGTGGCGGAACACCTGCGCCGGGCCATCGCTGCGGCCGCGCAGTTGCAGTTGCCAGCCAGCGGCCAGCAGTTGGTCACGGATCACCTCACCGGAGAGATGGTGCTTGCGGAATAGGTCGCCGCCGTCGCCGGTCTCCATCAGCTCAATAAAGCGTAGCTGAATCGGGCGATCTTTTATCCAGTTGAGGAATGCCGGCAGTTGGTTGTGGTTGACGCCGCGCATCAGCACCGCGTTGACCTTCACCTTCTCATAGCCCGCCTCGAAGGCGGCATCGATGCCGGCCATCACCTGGCGGAACTTGTCCTGCCCGGTGATGGCATGGAACTGGCGGGCGTCGAGGCTATCGACGCTGACGTTGATCGCCGTCAGCCCGGCATCGCGCCAGGCGGCGACGTCACGCGCCATGCGGTAGCCATTGGTGGTCACCGCCAGCGTGCGGATGCCGGGGTTCTCACGCACCGCGGCAATGATCTCGCAGAAGTCGCGGCGCAGGCTCGGCTCGCCGCCGGTCAGGCGCACCTTTTCGGTGCCGAGGTCGGCGAAGGCGCGGGTGACGCGGCGGATCTCATCCAGCGACAGAAAGCTCTTCTTGGCATGGCCGCTCGGTTTGTAGCCATCCGGCAGACAGTAAGTACAGCGGAAATTACATACGTCGGTAATCGACAGGCGCAAGTAGTAGAACTTGCGCGCAAAAGCATCGGTAAGTTGGGACACCTGTAACACCTTTCCAAATACGGGAGATGCAGGCATTTCTGCCTCGCACCCTGGTGGCGTTCGCCACGGCCAGGGCGCCATATCATTTATGTCAGCAAGAAAAATGACTTAGGCGCAAAGGCTAGGAGTGTGGTCACCAACCGGCCGCGCGTGGCGGGGGGTCAGGACGCATTGAGTGGGAAATTTTAGCGCTAAATTGCGCGCAGCGCCAATCCGCTTTTTCGCTATATACATTGATATATAACGAAATTTGCCGCGCAACCGCTTGCTTTGCAACCACCGGTAACAGCCGGGATAAAATTCAGGTAAAATCGCCGCCGTCGCGTCAGGGTTGCCTGCCGCCAGGCCCCCGTACCGATCTCAAGAAGGATCCCTATGCGCAACAGAACATTAGCTGACCTCGACCGGGTCGTCGCCCTTGGCGGCGGCCACGGACTGGGCCGAGTGATGTCCGCCCTCTCCCCGCTCGGCTCGCGCCTGACCGGCATTGTCACCACCACCGACAACGGCGGCTCCACCGGGCGCATCCGCCGCTCGGAGGGCGGCATCGCCTGGGGGGACATGCGCAACTGCCTCAACCAGCTGATCACCGAGCCAAGCGTCGCCTCGGCGATGTTTGAGTATCGCTTCAGCGGCAATGGCGAACTGGCTGGCCACAACCTCGGCAACCTGATGCTGAAGGCGCTAGACAATTTGAGCGTGCGGCCGCTGGAGGCGATCAATCTGGTGCGCAGCCTGCTAAAGGTGGATGCCCAACTGATCCCGATGTCAGAGCAGCCGGTGGATCTGGTGGCGCTCGACCACGAGGGCAACCACGTCTATGGCGAGGTGGACGTTGATCAGTTGCAGCACATGCCGCAGCAGCTGATGCTCTCGCCGCCGGTGCACGCCACCGCCGAGGCGCTGGAGGCGATCGCCCACGCTGACATCATCCTGATTGGGCCGGGCAGTTTCCTCACCAGCCTGATGCCGCTGCTGCTGCTGGAGGAGCTGGCGACCGCCCTGCGCCGCAGCAGCGCGCCGATCCTCTACATCGGCAATCTGGGACGCGAACTGAGCGTTGCCGCCGCCTCGCTGTCGCTGGCAGACAAGCTGAGCCTGATGGAGAAACGCATCGGCCGCCGGGCAATTCAGGCGGTGATTGCCGGGCCACAGGTCAATACGGACGGGCTTGACGGGCGGCTGGTTATCCAGCAGCCGCTGGAGGCCAGCGATATCCCCTACCGCCACGACCGCGAGTTACTGCGCCAGGCGCTGGAGCGGGCATTGCAGTTGATGAAGTGAAAAAAAACCGCCGAACCGGCGGTTTTTTTATGGCTGCTTCCAGGGATTATTGTGCTGGGTGTCGAGGTAAAGCTCCTCCACCTTCTGGCGCGCCCACGGAGTGCGGCGCAGGAATTTCAGGCTCGACTTGATGCTCGGATCGCTCTTGAAGCAGTTGATGTTGATGCGCTGGGCCAGACCCGGCCAGCCGTAGTGATCGACCAGTTCGGTCAGCAGCCGCTCCAGCGTAATGCCGTGCAGCGGATCGTTGGAAGATGTGGGGGAGTGTGTCATGGCCGCGTGCCTCAAAAAATCGGGGCGCACACCTTAACAGGTTTATGCGCCCCGGCAAACGCCGGCCTCAGGAGGCGGCGATGAACTGCTCGCGCAGTTGCTGGATCTCGTCGCGCACGTTGGCCGCCTCCTCGAACTCCAGGTTCTGGGCGTGGACGTACATTTTGGCCTCCAGCTCGCGGATTTTGTTCTCCAGCGCCTTTGGCGACAGCGCGTTGTAGGTGGCCTTCGCCTCGGCGGCGCGTTTGCTCTGCTTGGTGCGCGAGGTCGGCTGGCCAATTTGCAGGATGTCGGCGATGCGCTTGTTGAGGCCCTGCGGCGTGATGCCATGCTCCTCGTTGTAGGCCATCTGCTTGGCGCGGCGGCGCTCCGTCTCCTCAATGGCGCGCGCCATCGAGTTGGTGATCTTGTCGCCGTAGAGAATCGCCTTGCCGTTCAGGTTACGCGCCGCGCGGCCGATGGTCTGGATCAGCGAACGCTCGGAGCGCAGGAAGCCCTCTTTGTCGGCGTCGAGGATCGCCACCAGCGACACCTCCGGCATGTCCAGCCCCTCACGCAGCAAGTTGATGCCCACCAGCACGTCGAACTCGCCCAGACGCAGGTCGCGGATAATCTCGACGCGCTCCACGGTGTCGATGTCAGAGTGCAGGTAGCGCACCCGCTCGCCATGCTCCTCCAGGTACTCGGTCAAATCCTCCGCCATGCGCTTGGTCAGCGTGGTGACCAGCACACGCTCATTGATCGCCACGCGTTTGCGGATCTCAGAGAGCAGATCATCCACCTGGGTGGCCACCGGGCGCACCTCAATCAGCGGGTCGAGCAGGCCGGTCGGCCGCACCACCTGGTCAATCACCTCGCCGCCTGACTTCTCCAGCTCGTAGTTGCCGGGGGTCGCCGAGACGTAGATGGTCTGCGGTGCCAGCGCCTCAAACTCCTCAAAGCGCATCGGGCGGTTGTCGAGCGCCGACGGCAGGCGGAAGCCATACTCCACCAGCGTCTCCTTGCGGGCGCGGTCGCCGCGGTACATGCCGCCGAGCTGCGGGATGGTCACGTGCGACTCATCGATCACCAGCAGGCCGTCGGCCGGCAGGTAGTCAAACAGCGTCGGCGGGGCCTCGCCCGGCCCACGGCCGGAGAGGTAGCGCGAGTAGTTCTCGATGCCGGAGCAGTAGCCCAGCTCGTTCATCATCTCCAGGTCAAACTGGGTGCGCTGGGTCAGGCGCTGCTCCTCGAGCAGCTTGTTGTTGGCCAGCAGCCCCTTGCGGCGGTCAGCCAGCTCCTCCTTGATGCCCTCCATCGCCTCCAGGATGCGCTCACGCGGCGTCACGTAGTGGGTCTTGGGGTAGATGGTGAAGCGCTGCACATCCTGCTCCAGGTGGCCGGTGAGCGGGTCGAACAGCGACAGGCGCTCCACCTCCTCGTCAAACAGCTCCACGCGCAGCGCCAGGTCATCGGACTCCGCCGGGAAGATGTCAATCACCTCGCCGCGCACGCGGAAGGTGCCGCGCTGGAACGCCTGATCGTTGCGGGCATATTGCAGCTCTGCCAGCCGACGCAGGATAGCGCGCTGGTCGATCAACATGCCGCGCGTCAGGTGCAGCATCATCTTCAGGTAGGTATTGGGATCGCCGAGGCCGTAGATGGCGGAGACCGAGGCCACCACGATCACGTCGCGCCGCTCCAGCAGCGCCTTAGTGGCTGACAGGCGCATCTGCTCGATATGCTCGTTGACCGCCGCGTCCTTCTCGATGAAGGTGTCGGAGCTGGGCACGTAGGCTTCCGGCTGGTAGTAGTCGTAGTAGGAGACGAAGTACTCCACGGCGTTCTCGGGAAAGAACTCCTTCATCTCGCCATAGAGCTGCGCCGCCAGCGTCTTGTTGGGTGCCAGCACCATGGTGGGGCGGTTGAGGTCGGCGATGACGTTGGCGACGGTAAAGGTCTTACCGGAACCGGTCACCCCGAGCAGTGTCTGGTGCGCCAGTCCGTTCTCCAGCCCCTCTTCCAGGCGGCGGATCGCCTCGGGCTGATCCCCGGACGGCTTGAAATCGGAACGAAGTTTGAACGTTTTACTCATTGAATAGGCTACCTGTTGGAGAGTCGTGCAACGCTGCGTAAGGGGAAGATGCCCCACGACGCGAAAAGGCGCCCGCACGGCTAGTAAGTATGGAGGCCGGCGCGATTTTTTCCACTCCTATTCTACTGGATATAATCCCAGGTTCAAAGGCGATTTTTTGCCCGGTTGGCAGCCCTGCCCCATGATGGGCTTGACGATGCGCAGCGGTGTGACAAAAAAATGATGGTTTTGTCACATACCAGATTTTATCCCCAGAACGCAGCGCAAATTAACCTGGCGTTAAAATTTAGCATTTTATTCACGCCGTTTTCATCGCGCAGTCATCGGTGACTTGTTTTTTAATAACCTGCTGAAAGGGAAAGCCTTTTACAAAAAGGGGAGATTGACGGCAATCTGGCTCCAAGCCGCGCCCCGCCTTGGTTGCAGAGAGTTTTCTCAATATAATGCACAAGGTTATCCACAGGAATGGTGGATAACTCACACAGGCCCGCAGACGGCGGGAGTTGGCTAAAAACGGCGTTTGGCATATCAATGAGGAATAAATGGCTTTTTTTAGTTAATTTTATTCCACTTTTACTGGCTATATATGCTGATAAAGACTAACGCGCCCTCTTGCCAGCGGCAGGAACCCTACTTTGCGCCGGGGTATTGGTGCAAGTTGCAGCAACCCGAATTCCGCACTGCACCAGCACCATCCGGCAAGGCACCGGCAGGGTGCAGGCCCCCTCCCCCTGATGCGCCAAAAGATTAGGATTACTTATTTATAGAGCCACCTTTTCAGCCCGATATTCATTAACAACCGCTTAACTTCACGTTTCTCCCCGCGCTGTGTGAAAGTGGCCTGAAGATTGCTTTCTCTCTGTCAGGGGAGGTTTTTCCTGTTTTAGGACACCGGGGCGATACACTGCCTTCCTGTCGCCGTCTCCCTGCTTTAGCCGGGCATTTGCTGGCTTTGGCCCATTTATCACTGCCGACGCGGCGTTTCGCTGCGGTTTGTGCGGGTGGGATGGGGGGGCGACAGGCTATAAAGGTTCACTCAGCACCCTGCACTCTGCGCCCGCTATGCAGCATGAACGGCACGCTGATGACGGATAACCGGTTCTGCACATTGACGGCCAGCCTGGGAAGGTATGCCGGCGCACCACGCGCAGCGAGCGCCACCTGACACGGTGGGCTTGCACTGACCATGAAGGCGTATCTGGGGGAGTGTGAGATGTTAAGCGTGAAAGCAGTCAACCAATATTATGGGCAGACCCACACGCTGTGGGATGTCAACCTGGAGTTGCCGCGCGGCGAGTGCGCCTGCCTGTTGGGGCGCGCAGGCGTCGGCAAGACCACGCTGGTGAATTGCATCATGGGTCATCTGCCTGTGAAGAGCGGCACGGTCATCTGGCAGCGCGGCGATGAGCCGCCGCAGAACCTGCTGCAACAGCCGGTGGAGACGCGCGCCGCCCTCGGCATCAGCTATGTGCCACAGGGGCGGCCCATCTTCTCCCAGCTTAGCGTGGAGGAGAACCTGCACGTGGCGCTGATGGCCGCGCGCCACGGCCGGCGCGCCATTCCTGACGTGGTGTTTGACCTCTTCCCGGCGCTGCATGACATGGGCAGCCGGCGCGCCGGGGAGCTAACCGGGCCACAGCAACAGCAGCTGGCGATGGCGCGCGCGCTGGTGCCGGAGCCGGAGTTGCTGATCCTGGATGAGCCAACGGAGGGCGGGCAGCCGGAGCTGATGGCGGAGATGGGCAACATCATCCACCGCCTCAACCGCGATCTTGGCCTGACGGTGCTGTTGGTGGAGCACCGCCTGCCGTTTATCCGCCGCGTCGCTGACCGCTTCTTCCTGCTCGACCGTGGCCGCAACGTGGCGGAGGGGACGCTCGACCAACTCGACGACCAGCTGATCAGCCACTATCTGATGTAGCCGCTTAGGTCAGCGCGCTGAGATCCAGGTAGTGCCCCAGCGGCGCGTCAGGGTTCTCCAGATAGGGAATTTCGCCCAGCAGCGGCGCGGGCAGCAGGTCGCGCAGCGTCGCCATATACTCGGCGTGGCGGCGGCCCGCTGGCTGCACGCCATTGGCGACCCAGCCCACCAGCGGCAATCCGGCCTGCTGCACCGCCAGCGCCGTCAGCAGCGCGTGGTTGATGCAGCCAAGCTTCACCCCTACCACCAGAATCACCGGCAGTTGCTCCTGCACCACCCAGTCAGCGAAGCTGAATCCCTCGCCCAGTGGCGTGAACCAGCCGCCCGCCCCCTCCACCAGCACCCAATCGGCGCGCGCCTCCAGCTGGCGTAGCCCGACAGAGAGGGTGGCCGCCTCAATCGGCCGCCCCTCCTCCCGGCTGACGATGTGCGGCGAGGTCGGCTCGAGGAAGGTGCAGGGGTTGACCTCCTCGTAGCGCAGCGCCAGCGTGCTGTGGCGTTGCAGCGCCAGCGCGTCGCTGTTGCGCGCGCCCTCCGGCGTCATCTCACTGCCGGAGGCCACCGGCTTGTAGCCAGCGGTCTGGTAGCCGGCCAGTGCCGCCGCCTGCAACAGGGCGCTGCTCGCCACCGTCTTGCCCACCTCAGTGTCAGTGCCAGTGACAAAATAGCGTTTAATCACGGTAAATCACTCCATAAACCAATTGGTAACTCAGCGGGCATAGCCCGTCGCGGCGCGGGAAGCTGGCCTCCAGTTGTGCCAGTTGCTGGCGGCCGGTCAGCCCGGCGTTACGCCCCTCATGCAGGTGGGTGGCACCGATGCCCTTCAGCGAGCGCATCAGGGCGCGCACGTCTTCAAAGCGCGCCACCTCGGTGCTGAAACCCAGCTCATGCCGGTAGGGGCGGCAGGCGTCGGCGATCTGCTCCACCGGCAGGAAGCGGTTGGTGTGCGTGCCGCCATCAATCTGCTGCCACGCCTGTGCCAATTCGCTAAGCGAACCGGCGGCCAGCGTGGAGAAGAGGATCACCCCGCCGGGGCGGGTGACGCGGTACAACTCCGCCAGCGCCGCGGGCAGGGCATCGCACCACTGCACCGCCAGGCTGCTGAAGGCGACGTCCACCACCGCATCCGGCAGGGGCAGCGCCTCAATGTCGCCGGTAAGGTAGCGGTCGGCGGAGTCCAACGCCTGCGCCTGCTGCACCATGCCGGGCGCCAGATCGAGCGCCCACACCTCATGGCCAGCGGCGCGCCAGCAGCGGCTGAAGTGGCCGGTGCCGCAACCGGCGTCCAGCACCCTGGCCTGCGGGGGATGGCGGCGAGCGCCATCAGCCGCTCGCCAACCCGGCGTTGCAGGTCGGCGGCGGCATCATAACTGTGGGCGGCGCGGCTAAAGGCCGCCGCCACCGCGGGTTTGTTGACGCCCGTTGGGCGGTCAGCGACAGGCAGCATGGAGCGCCTCCAAAAGTTGGTCGATATCTTCCGGCTGGTGCGCGGCAGTCAGCGTCACACGCAGCCGGGCACTGCCGGGCGGCACCGTCGGCGGGCGGATGGCGCTGACCCATAGCCCCTGCGTCCGTAGGCGGGCGGCCAGATCGAGCGCCGCCTGATTGTCGCCGACAATCAGCGGCTGGATCGGGGTCTGGGACGCCGCCAGTTGCAGCGGCAGCCCGGCCACCCCGGCGCGAAAGCGCTGAATATGCTGGTGCAACCGCGCGCGCAGGGCATCGCCCTGCTGGAGGGCGGTGAGCGCCGCGTCCAGCGCGCACACCTGGGCGGCGGGCATCGCGGTGCTGTAGATCAGGTGGCGCGCCCGTTGCAGCAGGAATTCGGCGGTCGCCTCATCGCACAGCACCGCCGCGCCGCTAACGCCAAATGCCTTGCCGAAGGTCAGCACCAGCAGATCCGGCCGCACGCCATGCAGGCGGGCGCTGCCGCTCCCCTGCTCCCCCACCACGCCGATGCCGTGGGCATCATCCACCAGCAGCCAGCCGCCCTGTTGGCGCGTCTCTGCCGCCAGTGCCGCCAGCGGGGCGGCGTCGCCGTCCATGCTGAACACCCCCTCGGTGACCACCAGCGTCTCGCCGCTGTGCGGCGTTGCCAGCAGGCGCGCCAGCGCGGCCGGGTCATTGTGGGCGAAGCGGCGCAGGGTGGCGGGCGCGTGCATCGCCGCCTCCAGCAGCGAGGCGTGGCTCAGCCGGTCTGCCAGCACCCGGTCGCCCTCCTGCAACAGCGCTGCCAGCACCGCCTGATTGGCGGCGAAACCAGAGATAAACAGCAGCGCGCGCGGGTAACCCTGCCACGCGGCCAGCCGCTGCTCAAAGCGCTGGTGCGTCTCGCTGTAGCCGGTGACGTGGCCGGAGCCGCCCGCGCCGACGCCATGCCGCGCCGCGCCCTGTTGCCAGGCGGCGATCACCGACGCATCACGGCTTAGCCCCAGATAGTCGTTGCCGGAGAAGTTGAGGTAACGCCGCCCCGCCTGCTCCAGCCAGCGGCCATTGCCGCCCTGATTCGGCAGACGGCGGCGGTAGGCGGCCGCGGCGTGCTGGGCGGCCAGCGCCGTTGTGATGCGTTCCGTCCAGCTCATGGCGCGTTACAGGGCCGCATTGTAGAACTGCGCGGTATCCGCGTTGACCAGCTGCGCCGCCAGCGCCTGCTGCTGCTGGTTGTCGCCGTGTTCCACCTCGGTGGCCTGCGGGTTCAGCCCCAACTTGCGGAACAGGATCAGATCCTTGTCCTCCGCCGGGTTCGGCGTGGTCAGCAGCTTGCAGCCGTAGAAGATGGAGTTCGCGCCCGCCATAAAGCACATCGCCTGCGTCTGCTCGCTCATCTGCTCACGGCCCGCCGAGAGGCGCACGTGGGAAGTGGGCATCATGATGCGCGCCACCGCGATGGTGCGGATGAAGTCGAACGGATCGACGTCTTCGTTATCGGCCAGCGGCGTACCCTTCACCTTCACCAGCATGTTGATCGGCACGCTCTCCGGCGGGGTCGGCAGGTTGGCGAGCTGCATCAGCAGGCCAGCGCGGTCGCGCACCGTTTCGCCCAGCCCAACGATGCCGCCGGAACAGACCTTGATGCCCGCGCCGCGCACCTCATCCAGCGTGTCGAGGCGCTCCTGGTAGCTGCGGGTGGTGATGATGCTGCTGTAGAACTCGGGCGAGGTGTCGAGGTTGTGGTTGTAGTAGTCCAGCCCGGCGTGCGCCAGCCGCTGCGCCTGCTCGCTGTTCAGTGTGCCCAGCGTCATGCAGGTCTCCATGCCCATCGCCCGGACGCCCTGCACCATCTGCTCCAGATAGGGCATGTCGCGGTCATGCGGGTTTTTCCACGCCGCGCCCATGCAGAAGCGGGTCGATCCGGCGGCCTTCGCCTTGCGCGCCGACTCCAGCACCTGCTCCACCTGCATCAGGCGCTCCGCCTCCAGCCCAGTTTTGTAGCGCGAGCTTTGCGGACAGTATTTGCAATCCTCCGGGCAGGCGCCGGTCTTGATGGAAAGCAGCGTACTGACCTGCACCTGGCGCGGGTCGAAGTGCTGGCGATGCACCTGTTGCGCCTCGAACAGCAGCTCCAGGAAGGGTTTGTCAAACAGGGCCTGGGTTTGCTCAAGCGTCCAGTGAATACGTTGTGCCACGGCGGCATCTCCTTATCAGTGTTGTGGACACAGTGTAAATAACGCCGCCGACCTGTCAACCAAAACAGATCTGTTAAGTTTACGGTAAACTTTGTGTAGACTGTGCGGTTTACCAATCTCCGCCGGGTTCTCCTGATGACTGATGATGATTTAGCCTTTGACCAACGCCATATCTGGCACCCCTACACCTCGATGACCGCCCCGCTGCCCTGCTACCCGGTGGTGGCCGCCGAGGGCGCCGAGCTGGCGCTGGCCGATGGCCGGCGGCTGGTGGATGGCATGTCCTCCTGGTGGGCGGCAATCCACGGCTACAACCACCCGGCGCTGAACGCCGCCGCCAGCGCGCAGTTGGGGCAGATGTCCCATGTGATGTTTGGCGGCATCACCCACCCGGCGGCGGTCAGGCTCTGCCGCCAGCTGGTGGCGATGACGCCGGAGGCGCTGGAGTGCGTGTTCCTGGCCGACTCCGGCTCGGTGGCGGTGGAGGTGGCGCTGAAGATGGCGATGCAGTACTGGCAGGCGCGCGGCGAATCCCGCCAGCGGGTGCTGACGCTGCGCCACGGCTACCACGGCGACACCTTCGGCGCGATGGCGGTGTGTGACCCGCAGAACTCGATGCACAGCCTCTACCAAGGCTACCTGCCGCACCACCTGTTCGCTGACGCGCCGCAGTGCGGCTTCGACGATCCGTGGGACGCCCGCGACATCGCGCCGTTTGAGGCGCTGCTCACGGCCCATGCCACGGAGATTGCCGCGGTGATTCTGGAGCCGGTGGTACAGGGCGCGGGCGGGATGCGCATCTACCATCCCGAGTACCTGAAGGCGGTGCGCGCGCTGTGCGATCGCCACGGCATCCTGCTGATTGCCGATGAGATCGCCACCGGCTTTGGCCGCACCGGTAAGCTGTTCGCCTGCGAACATGCAGGCATCACGCTGGATATCCTCTGCCTCGGCAAGGCGCTGACCGGCGGCTACCTGACGCTCTCCGCCACCCTCACCACCCGCCACGTCGCCGAGACCATCAGCAATGGCGAGGCGGGCTGCTTCATGCATGGCCCGACCTTTATGGGCAACCCGCTGGCCTGCGCCGTGGCCTCCGCCAGCCTATCGCTGCTGGCTGAGAACCGCTGGCAGGCGCAGGTGGCGGCCATTGAAACGCAGCTGAAGGCCGAACTCGGGCCGCTGGCCGCCCACCCGGCAGTGGCGGCGGTGCGCGTGCTGGGGGCGATTGGCGTGGTAGAGATGCGCGAGCCGGTGGAGATGGCGCGGCTGCAACGCCACTTCGTTGAGCAGGGGGTATGGATCCGGCCCTTTGGCCGCCTGATCTACCTGATGCCGCCCTACATCATCACGCCGGTGCAACTGCGCCGCCTGACCGGCGCTATCGCCTCCGCGCTGGCCTGATGCCAAGGGGGAGCCGCTGCGCTTCCCCTTTATTTTTCCCCCAGCCGCCCCGCCCGGCGCGCCTTCACTGCTTCCGCCAGCTTACACCGCATAAAATCCTAAGAACTCATGCCTATACTTAGGGATGGTGTTTCCTATCCAACCAAAAGGAGTGAGTGATGAGTCAGAGCAAAACCGTTAACCGTCGTCTGGTCCTGGCGTCGCGCCCGCATGGCGCGCCAACGGCGGAGAACTTCCGCCAAGAGGAGCACCCGATCCCACAGGCGGACGAAGGGCAGGTGGTCTTGCGCACCGTCTTTCTCTCCCTCGACCCCTATATGCGCGGCCGCATGAGTGATGCCCCCTCCTACGCCGCGCCCGTCCAGATTGGCGAGGTGATGACCGGCGGCGCGGTGTCACGCGTGGTCTCCTCGCGCCACCCCGATTTCCAGGAGGGTGACTGGGTACTCGGCTCCACCGGCTGGCAGGACTACAGCGCGGTGGCTGGTGACAGCGTGAAGAAGCTCGACCCGCGCATCGCTGACCACCCGTCGCTGGCGCTGGGCGTGCTCGGGATGCCGGGCTTCACCGCCTTTATGGGGCTGCTGGACATCGGCAACCCGCAGCCGGGCGAAACGGTGGTGGTCGCCGCTGCCACCGGCCCGGTCGGCTCGCTGGTGGGGCAGATCGCCAAAATCAAGGGGTGCCGGGCCATCGGCATCGCGGGCGGCGAGGAGAAGTGCCGCTACGCGCAGGAGGAGTTTGGCTTTGACGCCTGCATCGATCACCGTGCCGAGGATTTCGCCGAGCAGTTGAAAGCCGCCTGCCCGGACGGCATCGACGTCTATTATGAGAATGTCGGCGGCAAGGTGTTTGACGCGGTGATGCCGCTGCTCAATACCAAGGCGCGCATCCCGGTGTGCGGGCTGGTGTCGCAGTACAACGCCACCAACCTGCCGGATGGCCCGGATCGCCTGCCGCTGCTGGCCGGCATGATCCTGCGCAAGCGCCTGCGGGTGCAGGGCTTCATTATTTTTGATGACTATGGCCACCGCTATGACGAGTTCGCCGCCCAGATGGGCGAGTGGTTCGACGCGGGGAAAATCGCCTTCCGTGAGGACATCACCGAGGGACTGGAGAACGCGCCGGACGCGCTGATTGGCCTGTTGGAAGGGAAAAATTTTGGCAAGGTTGTGGTACGCGTCGGGGAGGATGAGTGATCCCCACGCAGCCACTTGATGAGGAGGAAACGATGAAAATCTTAATGGTGCTGACGTCACATGACCAACTCGGTGACACCGGCAAGAAAACCGGTTTCTGGCTCGAGGAGTTCGCCGCGCCCTACTACGAATTCATTGATGCGGGCGCGGAGGTGACGGTCGCCTCACCGAAGGGTGGCCAGCCGCCGCTCGACCCTAAGAGCGACGAACCAGACGCGCAGACCGCCCACACCCAGCGTTTCCGTGAGGATGAGGCGGCGCAGCAGGTGCTAGCCAACAGCGTGCCGCTGGCGGAGATCAACGCCCACGACTATGACGCGGTGTTCTACCCTGGCGGCCACGGCCCGCTGTGGGATCTGGTGGATGACCGTCACTCGATCATGCTCATCAATACCCTCTACGCCGCAGGCAAGCCGGTGGCGGCGGTCTGCCACGCGCCGATTGCGCTGCGCAACGCGCAGAAACCGGATGGCACGCCGCTGGTGCAGGACAAGCGCGTTACCGGCTTTAGCAACAGCGAAGAGGATGGCGTCGGCCTGACCAAGGTGGTGCCGCATCTGGTGGAGAACGAGCTGAAGCGCATGGGCGGCGACTACAGCAAAGAGGCGGACTGGAAAAGCTACGTGATCGACGACGGCCATCTGGTGACCGGCCAGAACCCGGCTTCCTCCGCGGAAACCGCACAGATGTTATTGAAAAAATTGGACGTTTAGGCTAGAGATGGAGGGCGGCGGCCATGCGGTTGCCGCACCACACCCACCACGACATCATCAATTGGGGAACCGAGATGGCATTGACACTGACCAGCCATGACCTGAAAGACGGCGACAAAATGCCGCAGCGCCAGGTCTTCAACGGCATGGGTTACAGCGGCGAGAACCTGTCGCCACACCTCGCCTGGGACGGCGCGCCGGAAGGCACCAAAAGCTTTGCGATCACCGTCTATGACCCGGACGCGCCAACCGGCTCCGGCTGGTGGCACTGGGGCGTCGCCAACATCCCGGCGGACGTGCGCGAACTGGCAACCGGCGTCGGCTCCGGGCAGGGCAGCCTGCCAGCGGGCGCGGTGCAAACCCGCACCGACTTCGGCAAGGCGGGCTACGGCGGCGCGGCCCCGCCGCAGGGCGAGAGCCACCGCTACCAGTTCACCGTCCATGCGCTTGATCTGGAGCAGATTGAAGTGGATGAGAATACCAGCGGCGCGATGCTGGGCTTCTACATCCACCACCACAGCCTCGGTAAGGCGAGCCTAACGGTCACCTTCAACTGACCGTTGCGCCCACAAAAAAGCCCCGGATTGCCGGGGCTTTTTTTATGGCACCAGATTACTCAATGTCAGCGTACTGCTTGTCCAGATCGAGGATGGTGACCCACATCGGCCCCTGGCCCACGTCGTAGCGCGCCAGCGTGGTAAGCGCCCCGCTCTGCGCATCGATCTCAGCCACCTCAATGCCAGCGGACTTCTGCCCGGCGGTGATGACAAAGCGGCCGCTGTGATCGATGTTGAAGCCGCGCGGCTGGGTCTCGGTCGGGTGGTGGCCAGCGGCGGTCAGGGTGCTGCCATCCTCGGAGACCTGGAACACGCTCAGGATGCTGGCAGTGCGGTCGGTGGTGTAGAGGAAGCGGCCATCCGGCGTGATATGGATATCCGCCGCCCAGCGGGTGCCGCTGAAGTCAGCCGGCATCACGTCCAGCGTCTGCACCGCGCGGTAGCCGCCCTCTTCCGCCTGCCAGACGTCCACGCTGCTGTTCAGCTCGTTGATACAGTAGGCGAAGCGCTGGTTCGGGTGGAAGGCCATGTGGCGCGGGCCTGCGCCCTCGACGGTGCCCATCCCTTCCGGCTGGTGGGCGGTCAGGGTGCCATCCTGCGCCAGATCGAACAGGCGGATGCGATCCTCTTTCAGGCACGGCACCAGCAGCACCTGATTGTCTGGCGAGATGTTGGAGGAGTGCGGCGCGTGGAGGTTCTCCAGCGTCTGCGAGGCGGCCTGTACCACACCATCCCGGCCAATCGGGCTGACGCTGACGCAGTTGCCGCTGTAGGAGGCGGCGAACAGGAAGCGCCCCTGGCGGTCGGTCTCCAGGTGGGTCGGGCCGCCGGGCAGCGGTGCCATGCCCGCCTGCTCCAGCTGGCCATCATCGGCGATGCGGTAGCTCACCACGCCGAACGCCGGGCGCACGCCCACGTACAGGAAACGGTTATCCGGGCGCAGCACCATCGGCTGTACCTGTCCCGGCACCTCGACGGTTTGCAGCAGGCTGAGCGTGCCATCGCCGGCAAGCTGCCAGACGTGGATCTGCTGGCTGTCCGGGCTGGCGACATAGACGACTTGCTTCATGATCTCTCCTTTTGGGGCCACGCCCACCGGCGCGGCATGGGTGGCGTAATGCATTTTAGCGCGTGTTGTTTCCTACCATAACCATTCATCCGGCTGGCGCATAGCACCGAGTGTGTTTTCCCCCTGCCGGTTCGCTGCTACTATCGTCTGAATCGGCTGACTTTTATTCACTTCACAACGAGACCTGTTATGACCTATCGCGTAATTGCGCTCGACCTCGACGGCACCCTGCTGGACCGTCAAAAACGTATCCTGCCGGAGTCCCTGAAGGCCATCGCCGCCGCCCGTGAGCTGGGCGTGACCGTGCTGGTGGTCACTGGCCGCCACCACGTCGCCATCCACCCCTTCTATCAGGCGCTGAAGCTGGACACCCCGGCCATCTGCTGCAACGGCACCTACCTCTATGACTACCAGAACCGCAAGGTGCTGAAGTCCGACCCGCTGCGCAAGGATCTGGCGCAGCAGGTGATCACCATGCTCGACCACTCCAAAATCCACGGTATGCTCTATGTGGATGACGCGATGCTCTACGAGCGCCCGACCGAGCACGTGCTGCGTTCGCTGGCATGGGCCGAGACCCTGCCGGAGGCGCAGCGCCCGACCATCCTCCAGGTGGAGAGCCTGAGCGCCGCCGCCGAGCGCGCCGACGCCATCTGGAAATTCGCCACTACCCACCCGGATCTGGACGCCCTGAAGGCCTTCACCATGGAGGTAGAGGAGAAGCTGGGGCTGGCCTGTGAGTGGTCATGGTTTGACCAGGTGGATGTCGCCAAGGGCGGCAACAGCAAGGGCAAGCGCCTGCAGGAGTGGGTGGAGTCGCAGGGCATGACGATGAAGGACGTGCTGGCCTTCGGTGACAACTACAATGACCTGAGCATGTTGCAGACCGCCGGCCTTGGCGTGGCGATGGGCAACGCCGACGACTTCATCAAGGAGCGCGCCGGGCTGGTGATTGGCACCAACGAGGAGCCGGGCATCGCCGCCGTGATTGAGCAGCATATCCTGCAATAAGTGGTTGGGGCGGCCAGCGCGCCGCCCCTTGCGAACATCTAGCCAGAGATAGAGACGCTCTTGACCTGCGCGTAGCACCACAGCCCCGGCTTGACCTGCAACTCATCCCGCGCCCACGGGGAGATGCGCGCCCAGAGTATCTGCTCACCGATTGCCAGCTTCACCTCCACCTGATCCTCCACCTCCAGACACTCCAGCACCTTGGCGCGCAGGATGTTGCGGATGCTGCTGCCGTGCGGCGGGGAGAGCGCCAACGAGACGTCCGCCGCCTGAATGCGGATGCGCAGCCGGCTCTCCACCGCCGCCGCCACCCGGTTGACCCACAGGTGCTGATCGCCAAGGCTTAGCGCGCTCATCGCGTAGCGCGGGTGGTGCTCCAGCACCGTCACCGGCAGCACACTGCTCTGGTCGGCCTTCGGCAGCCATGGCCGCAGCGCGCTGCTGGCCCACACCGCCTCCAGCGGCCCCTGTGCGCGCACCTCGCCGCGATCCAGCACCAGCACCTGCTGCGCCAGCCGCAACAGCTCGTCCATGCTGTGGGTGACGTAGAGGATCGGCAACTGGACGTCATGCGCCAGCCGCTCCAGATAGGGCATCAGCTCGCGCTTGCGCGGCAGGTCGAGGGAGGCGAGCGGCTCATCCATCAGCAGCATCTCCGGCCCGGTGAGCAGCGCGCGGCCAATCGCCACCCGCTGCTTCTCGCCGCCGGAGAGGGTCTGCGGGTGGCGCTCCAGCAGCGCCTCAATGCCCAGCAGGGAGACGACCTTGTCAAACTCACCGCGCTGCGATGTTGGCATCCCGTAGGTCAGGTTGCCGCGCACCCGGTAGTGCGGGAAGAGGCGAGCGTCCTGAAAGACATAGCCGATGCGCCGCTTCTCCGGCGGCAGCCAGATGCGCGCCTCACTGTCGGTCAGGGTGCGGCCATTGAGACGGATCAGGCCACGATCGGGCCGTGCCAGCCCGCCAATCAAATTGATAAGCGAGGTTTTGCCCGCGCCGGAGAGGCCGAAAATGGCGGTGATGCCCACCGCCGGCAGCGTGGCCTGTACTGATAAGCTCAGGTCGCCGAGGCGGTGCGTCAAATCGAGTTCCAGCATCTCAGCCCCCCAGCCGCCGCTTGCTCCAGCGCGCCAGCCACTCCGAGAGCAGCAGCGCGCCGAGCGACAGCACAATCGCAATCACGCAGAGGCGCGCGGCGGCGGCTTCCGCCCCCGGCGTCTCAATCAGGGTGTACATCGCCAGCGGCAGGGTACGCGTCTCGCCGGGAATGTTGGAGACAAAGGTGATGGTAGCGCCAAACTCGCCGAGCGAGCGGGCAAAGGCCAGCACCGCGCCGACGATGATGCCCGGCAGCGACAGCGGCAGGGTGAGCGTCAGGAAGACGCGCCACGGCGACGCCCCCAGCGTGCGCGCCGCCTGCTCCAGTCGCAGGTCAATCGCCTCCAGCGCCAGCCGGATGGCGCGCACCATCAGCGGGAAGGCCACCACCGCCGAGGCGAGCGCCGCCCCGCGCCAGCTAAAGCTGAAGCTCAGGCCAAAGGTCTGGTAGAGCCAGCCACCGAGCAGCCCGCGCCGCCCCATGCCAATCAGCAGCAGATAGCCAATTACCACCGGCGGCAGCACCAGCGGCAAATGCACCAGACTGTCCAGCAGCGCCTTGCCGGGGAAGCGGCAGCGCACCAGCACCCAGGCCACCAGAATGCCAAACGGCAGGCTGCCCAACACCGCGACGCCCGCCACTTGCAGGCTCAACAGCACCGCCTGCCACTCGTACTCACTCATCAACGGGGGCTAAATCCATACTGTTTGAACACCACGGCCGCCTGCGGCCCCTTGAGGTAGTCGTAGAACGCCTGCGTTGCGCTGTTCTGGTGATCGCGCACGATCGCCATCGGGTACTCCACCGGCGGGTGGCTCTCTGCGGGGAAGGTGCCGACCACTTTCACCTTGGCGCTGGCCTTGGCGTCTGAGCCGTAGACGATGCCCAGCGGTGCCTCCTGCCGCTCCACCAGCGCCATCGCCGCGCGCACGTTGTTGCCGCGTGCCAGCGTCGGCTCCAGCGCCGTCCACGCCCCCAGCGACTGCAACGCCTGCTTGGCATAGATGCCTGCCGGTACGTGGTCCGGGTCACCGACCGCCAGACGGCCGCCTGACAGCAGCGACACCCACGGCGTCTGCTTGTCGATCTTCACCTCGGCCTGCGCCGACGGCTGCGGCGCAATCAGCACCAGCTCGTTGCCCAGCAGGGTGTAGCGGCTGTTGTTGACGATCTGCTGCTTCTGCTGCGCGTAGTCCATCCACTGCTGATCGGCAGAGATAAACAGGTTGGCCGGCGCGCCCTGCTCAATCTGCCGCGCCAGCACCGAGGAGGAGGCGTAGGAGGCCACCACCTCTACCGGGTGATCCTTCTGGTACTGGGTAGCAATCTCTTGCAGAGCATTGGTTAGCGAGGCGGCGGCAAAGACGGTGATCTTCTCCGCCGCCTGCGCCTGCCACGACAGGCCAGAGAGCAGCGCCACGGCGATCAGTGAACGGGACATCAAACGGCGCGGCGCGCGCGAAGTGGGGCATGGCATAGGGTTCTCTCCGAAGGGGTCAACGTTATATAGGAAATCATATAACGTCGTGTTAAACCTTGTCATTCGCTTTATCGGCGGCGGCCAGCGGAACTTGACGGCCAAAAAAACGCCCGGCACAGGGGCCGGGCGGGAGGGGGAAGCCAATCAGCGGCGCGGGGCCTGGTGGCTCTCTTTGGGATGGCCGATCTTCGAAAAGACGTTGAACACTTCACCCAGGCCGTAGATCAGGCCGAGGATAATTGCCATCACCACCGGCACCATGACGACGGCAAACACCAGACTCTCCAGCAGTTCCAACATAATCGCCTCACTCATTTCCATGGGACGCCGATTGCTGGCGTCAATCTTTGCGATAATAGCAGGGATGGCGCGCCGGGGTGTTAGCAATTCGCCAACCGCCGGTTTGCCTCCCTGCCGCCAATCAGCGACAATTACCCCCTTCCCCGCCGTTGGATGTTGCCATGCACGCTGAAATTTTGCTGACCCTGAAACTCGACCAGCGGGTCTTTGCTGACCCCCGCCGCATCGCCCTGCTGAAACAGGTGCGCACCACCGGCTCCATCAGCCAGGGGGCGAAGCTGGCTGGCATCAGTTACAAAAGCGCCTGGGACGCCATCAATGAGATGAACCAGATGGCCGACCAGACGCTGGTGGAGCGCGCCACCGGCGGCAAGGGCGGCGGCGGCGCGACCCTGACGCGCTATGGCGAGCGGCTGGTGCAACTCTATGACCTGCTGGCGCAGATCCAGCAAAAAGCCTTCGACGTGCTGAAGGAGGACAGCCTGCCGCTCGACAGCCTGCTCGCCGCCATCTCACGCTTCTCGTTGCAGACCAGCGCCCGCAACCAGTTTTTCGCCACCGTCACTGAGCGCGGCCACCAGCATGTGCAGCAGCAGGTGCAGCTGCTACTGGCCGACGGCACCACGCGCCTCAACGCGGCACTGACCGAGCAGAGCGCCGACCGGCTGCAACTGGCGCCGGGCAAGGAGGTGCTGGCGCTGATCAAGGCCCCGTGGGTGACGATCTCCCCGGCCAGCGACCCGTTGCCCGCCAACGCCTTCGCCTGCGTGGTGCAGAGCCTTGAGCCGGGCAGCGACAACAGCGAGGTGCTGCTGACGTTCGCCGGGCGCGAGACGCTGTGCGCCACCGTGCCCAACACCCAGGTGGCGGCGCTGGGGCTACAGCCGGGACTGGCGGTCACCGCGCAGGTGCAGCCCGACCGGGTAATCCTCGCCACCCTGCTGTGATCGCCTGTTAAATCAGGTAGTTGCATTTTCAGCGTTAATACTTTGCAGATTTGTCAATTGACTTCAGCGCCAGCGGCGCTTATCCCTAACCCCAAACTGGTTGCATATTAAGGGATAAAACATGGCGTCATTGCAGATTGCGCAAGGTGTGTTCCGCCTGAGCGACTCTCGCACCCTCCACCTGCCCGAGCTGGCGATCCACGCCGGCGACAGCTGGGCCTTTGTCGGGGCCAACGGCAGCGGCAAATCGGCGCTGGCGCGTGCACTGGCCGGCGAGCTGGTGCAGCTGGAGGGGCAGCGCCAGCATGACTTCCCGCGCATCGCCCGCCTCTCTTTCGAGCAGTTGCAGAAGCTACTGAGCGACGAGTGGCAGCGCAACAACACCGACCTGCTGAGCGCCGACGAGGATGACACCGGCCGCACCACCGCCGACATCATCCAGGAGGAGGTGAAGGATCCGGCGCGCGCGGCGGCGCTGGCGACCCAGTTCGGCATTGCCCCGCTGCTGGCGCGGCGCTTCAAATACCTCTCCACCGGCGAGACGCGCAAAACGCTGCTCTGTCAGGCGCTGATGGCGCAACCCGACCTGCTGATCCTCGACGAGCCTTTCGATGGGCTGGACGTGGCGTCGCGCGGCCAGCTGGCGCTGCTGCTGGGCGAGCTTTCCCAACAGGGGATCACGCTGGTGCTGGTGCTGAACCGCTTCGATGAGATCCCGGCGTTTGTCCAGCAGGTCGGGGTGCTGGCCGACTGCCACCTGACCACCACTGGCCCACGCGAGGCGGTGATGGCGCAGGCGCTGGTGGCGCAACTGGCGCACAGCGAGCGGCTGAGCGGCATGGCGCTGCCAGAGACCGAGGAGCCGCGCCGTGGCCCCGCCCTGCCGCCGGACGAGCCGCGCATCATCCTGCACCACGGGGTGGTCTCCTATAACGATCGCCCGATCCTCAACGGCCTCGACTGGCAGGTCAATCCCGGCGAGCACTGGCAGATTGTCGGCCCGAACGGCGCGGGTAAGTCCACGCTGCTCAGCCTGATCACCGGCGACCACCCGCAGGGCTACAGCAATGACCTGACGCTGTTTGGCCGTCGGCGCGGCAGCGGCGAAACCATCTGGGATATCAAAAAGCACATCGGCTACGTCAGCAGCAGCCTGCACCTTGACTACCGCGTCAGTGCCAGCCTGCGCACGGTGATCCTCTCCGGCTTTTTCGACTCCATCGGCATCTATCAGGCCGCCTCTGACCGCCAGCGGCAGCTGACCGACCACTGGCTGGCGCTGCTGGGGCTGGCCGATGCCGCCGACGCGCCCTTCCACAGCCTCTCCTGGGGACAGCAGCGGCTGGCGCTGATTGCGCGGGCGCTGGTGAAACACCCGGCGCTGCTGATTCTGGATGAGCCGTTGCAGGGGCTGGACCCGCTCAACCGCCAGCTGGTGCGCCGCTGGATTGACGTGCTGATTGGCGAGGGCGAAACCCAGTTGCTGTTTGTCTCGCACCATGCCGAGGACGCGCCAGCCTGCATCACCCACCGCCTGAGCTTTGTGCCCGAGGGCGACCTCTACCGCTATGTGACGCAGGCACTGTGACCGCCGCGCTACCACTCTGCATGACCAAGTGGTAGCGGTTACACTAGGTCTGGCCGCTCGTGGTTTTCAGCCAATTCCCCCCTGCTCTTTCCCGGCGGCTTGTGCTAGGCTGCCGGGTGTAAGCGATTCCATTTCTTGAGTCTGGATCACCTTTTCTTTGCCGCTGGCGTGCTATCTTTTGGTATGGTTGTATAGCCGTGGGCAAGAAGGCCCCCGGCCAGAGAGTGTGGAAGCGGTTACACTAGCCCGTTTGTGGGCCTTTTTGATTGCTGTTCCCTGTTGTGCCCCGGGCCACAGGCCTTGCCGGGCGTTTGGATAAAGGAATGTTTACGCTATGTCGACTTTTAACCCGGTTGATCACCCACATCGCCGCTACAACCCGCTGACCGGCCAGTGGATCCTGGTCTCCCCGCACCGTGCCAAGCGCCCTTGGCAGGGCCAGCAGGAGTCGCCGGCGCTGGAGACTTTGCCCAGCCACGATCCTGACTGCTTCCTCTGCCCCGGCAACACGCGTGTGACCGGTGACGTCAACCCGGATTACACCACCACCTACGTCTTCACCAATGATTTCGCCGCCCTGATGCCGGACACCCCGGCCGCGCCAGAGAGCGATGACCCGCTGATGCGCTGCCAGGGCGCGCGCGGCACCAGCCGGGTGATCTGCTTCTCGCCAGACCACAGCAAAACCCTGCCGCAGCTCTCGCTGCCAGCACTGGAAGCGGTGGTGGAGACCTGGCAGGCGCAGAGCGCCGAACTGGGCCAGACTTACCCGTGGGTGCAGGTGTTTGAGAACAAGGGCGCGGCGATGGGCTGCTCCAACCCGCACCCGCATGGGCAGGTGTGGGCCAACAGCTTCCTGCCAAATGAGGCGGCGCGCGAAGATCAGTTGCAGCGCGACTACCTGCAACAGCAAGGCTCGCCCATGCTGCTCGACTACGTACAGCGCGAGCAGGCGGACGGCAGCCGCACCGTGGTGGAGACCGAGCACTGGCTGGCGGTGGTGCCCTACTGGGCAGCATGGCCATTCGAAACCCTGCTGCTGCCGAAGGCCCACGTCCTGCGCCTGACTGAGTTGTCAGAGGCGCAACGCCGCGATCTGGCACTGGCGCTGAAAAAACTCACCAGCCGCTATGACAACCTGTTCCAGTGCTCCTTCCCCTACTCAATGGGATGGCACGGCGCGCCGTTCACCGACGGCGACCACACGCACTGGCAGTTGCATGCGCACTTCTATCCGCCGCTGCTGCGTTCCGCATCAGTGCGCAAATTTATGGTCGGGTACGAGATGCTGGCAGAGACCCAGCGCGACCTGACTGCCGAACAGGCGGCGGAGCGTCTGCGCGCCGTCAGCGATATCCACTACCGTGAAGCCGGAGCCGAACAATGAGCCTGACCACCACTACCCACCAGATTTTTGAACAGACCTTTGGCTACCCGGCGGCGCTGACCGTGCAAGCGCCCGGCCGCGTCAACCTGATTGGCGAGCACACCGACTACAACGATGGCTTCGTGCTGCCCTGCGCCATCGACTATGAGACGGTGATAGCCTGCGCCAAGCGTGACGACCGCCAGGTGCGCGTGGTGGCCGCCGACTATGACAACCAGCAGGATAGCTTCTCCCTCGACGCGCCGATCCTCTCCAACGACGCGCTGCCGTGGGCCAACTATGTGCGCGGCGTGGTGAAACACCTGCAACAGCGCTGCCCGTCGCTGGGCGGCGCGGATCTGGTGATCAGCGGCAACGTGCCACAGGGCGCAGGCCTCAGCTCCTCCGCCTCGCTGGAGGTGGCGGTCGGTCAGGCGATGCAGGCGCTCCACCAGCTGCCGCTGGATGGCGTGGCGCTGGCGCTGAATGGCCAGGAGGCGGAGAACCAGTTTGTCGGCTGCAACTGCGGCATCATGGACCAGCTGATCTCTGCCCTCGGCAAGCAAGACCACGCGCTGCTGATTGACTGCCGCTCGCTGGAGACGCGCCCGGTGCCGATGCCGGAGGATGTGGCAGTGGTGATCATCAACTCCAACGTCAAGCGCGGGCTGGTGGGCAGTGAGTACAACGCCCGCCGCGAACAGTGCGAGGTGGCGGCGCGCTTCTTTGGCGTCAAGGCACTGCGCGACGTCAACCCGGATCTCTTCTTCCCCATCGCCCATGAGATGGACCCGGTAGTATCACGCCGCGCCCGCCACGTGATCACCGAAAATGACCGCACGCTGGCCGCCGCCGAGGCGCTGGCCGCCGGTGACCTGAAGAAGATGGGCCAGCTGATGGCCGAATCCCACGCCTCCATGCGGGATGATTTTGAGATCACCGTGCCGCCGATCGATGCGCTGGTGGAGATTGTCAAAGGCGTGATTGGCGAGCGCGGCGGCGTGCGTATGACCGGCGGCGGCTTCGGCGGCTGCGTGGTGGCGCTGATGCCAACCGCGCTGGTCGATGAGGTGCGTGAGGCGGTGGCGCGCGACTACCCGGCGCAGACCGGCCTGAAAGAGACGTTCTACGTCTGCCGCGCGATGCAGGGGGCCAGCGTATGCTAAACACTACCCCGGCCCCTGATGGTCAGCCGTTCAACCTGCACACGCTGCACAATGTCCACGGCATGAGCGTGACCCTGATGGACTGGGGCGCCACCTGGCTCTCCGCCCTGCTGCCACTGGCGGGCGGCGAGACGCGCGAACTGCTGTTGGGCTGCGAGTCGACCTCGCTCTACCCACAGCAGGAGGCCTACCTGGGCGCGACCGTTGGCCGTTACGCCAACCGCATCGCCCACGCCCGCATCATGGTGGATGGGCAACCGCGCCAGCTGGCCGCCAACCAAGGCGCGCACCAGTTGCACGGCGGCCCGCAGGGCTTCAACGCCCGCCGCTGGGCCTGCCTGGAGGCGGATGCCAGCCACGTGCGCTACCAGCTCGACTCACCAGATGGCGATCAGGGTTTCCCCGGCAATCTGAGCGTGACGGTGACCTACCGCCTTACCGACGACAACCGGCTGGAGATTGAGTATGGCGGCACGGTGGATCGCGCCTGCCCGGTTAACCTCACCAACCACGCCTACTTCAACCTCGACAGCGAGGGGGCGGACGTGCGCCAGCACCGGCTGCAACTGTTTGCCGACCGCTTCCTGCCGGTGGACAGCGAGGGTATTCCCAGCGCCGACCTGACCGAGGTGGATGGCAGCGGCATGGATTTCCGCCAGCCAAAAACGCTGGCGCAGGACTTCCTGAAAGATCGTGACCAGCAGCGGGTGAAGGGCTATGACCACGCCTACCTGCTGCGCCGCACCAGTGGCGCGCTCGACACGGCCGCCGCCCACCTCTGGTCGTCCGATGGCAAGGTGAAGATGAGCGTCTTTACCTCCGCCCCAGCGTTGCAGCTCTACAGCGGCAACTTCCTCAACGGCGTACCGAACCGCAGCGGCGGCACCTACGCCAACTACACCGGCGTGGCGTTGGAGAGCGAATTCCTGCCTGACAGCCCCAACCACCCGGCATGGCCGCAGCCCGATTGCTGGCTGGCACCGGGCAAGAGCTACCGCTCCACCACCGTCTACCAGTTCTTCGCGCTGTAACGCCAACGGGGGCCTCGGCCCCCGTTTTCCTCCCGCCCAGCAAAATGTGAAATATCACACAATCCCCACGGAAAAGCCGCCAAGGGCGCGTGACAGGCTCTACGCTTAAAGGATTCCCCCTCAGTTACAAGGAGTTCCTATGCGTCGCGCTTACCTGCTCTCTCCCCTGCTTGCCTTGCTGATTGGCGGGGGCGCGCTGGCCGCTGACACCCAGAGCCGCGAGGCCGCCGCCGCCCTGCACAACCCCACCCAGCAGAAGATGACCGACTGCGAACAGCAGGCCACCCAACAGTCGCTGAAGGGCGAGGATCGCAAAAAATTTATGAGCCAGTGCCTGCCAGCGCAGGTCAACCCTGACCAGCAGTTGACGCCCCACCAGCTGAAGATGAAAGCCTGCAACGACGACGCCGACCATCAGGACATTACCGGTGACGCCCGCAAGACCTTCATGAGCAAGTGCCTGAAGAAAAACAGCTAGTTCAACCCTTTACCCACGATGGCCCGGCCCCAGCGGGCGGGCTGTCCTGGCATGCCCCGCGTTTCATTTTCTTTGTCCGCCAATTTTCGCTATGGTGTAGGGCAACAGATTGTCCCCGCCATTGGGTTGGTGGCAACAGGCGCGGTTTTTCCGCGCCACAATCCGATTGTCGGCGTGATGGTCAGGCCATATAATGATAATTGTTATCATTAAAAATCAGGAAATTAAGGAGTTTAGCTATGGCTGTAACGAAGCTGGTGCTGGTAAGACATGGTGAAAGTGAGTGGAACAAAGAGAACCGCTTCACTGGCTGGAAAGATGTCGATCTCTCTGACAAAGGCCGCACCGAAGCCAAGCAGGCAGGACAGTTGCTGAAACAGGAAGGCTTCCATTTCGATTTCGCTTACACCTCCGTGCTGAAACGCGCCATCCACACCCTGTGGAACATCCTGGACGAGCTGGACCAACCGTGGCTGCCGGTGGAGAAGTCCTGGAAACTGAACGAACGCCACTATGGCGCGTTGCAGGGTCTGGACAAAGCCGAAACCGCACAGAAATATGGTGACGAGCAGGTAAAACAGTGGCGTCGTGGCTTTGCCGTGACCCCGCCGGAGCTGGATCGTGAAGATGAGCGCTTCCCGGGCCACGACCCGCGCTACGCCAAACTGCGTGCGGAAGAGCTGCCGACCACCGAAAGCCTGGCGCTGACCATCGATCGCGTGATCCCTTATTGGACTGACGAGATCAAACCGCGCATTGAGAGCGGCGAGCGCGTCATCATCGCGGCCCACGGTAACTCCCTGCGCGCGCTGGTGAAGTACCTGGACAACATGAGCGAAGAAGAGATCCTCGAACTGAACATCCCGACCGGCGTGCCGCTGGTGTATGAGTTCGACGAAAACTTCAAGCCGATCAAGCACTACTACCTGGGCAATGCCGACGAGATCGCCGCCAAAGCGGCCGCTGTCGCCAACCAGGGCAAAGCGAAGTAACAAAAACGGGGCCGATGGCCCCGTTTTTTTATCCCTGCAGGCATTAGCCGCGGCGCGCTTCCACCGCCGCCGCCAACTGGCGCAGCACGGTTTCGGTGTCGTCCCAGCCGATGCAGGCGTCAGTGACGCTCTTGCCATAAACCAGCGGCTCGCCACTCTCCAGACTCTGGTTGCCCTCCACCAGATGGCTCTCAATCATCACGCCCATGATGCTCTGGTCGCCGCCCGCGATCTGGCCGCAGACGTCGGTCGCCACTTCCATCTGCTTTTTGAACTGCTTGCTGCTGTTGGCGTGGCTGAAGTCGATCATGATGCGCGCTGGCAAGCCCGCCTGTTCCAACCCGGCCTTCACCGCGCTGACATCCTGCGCGCTGTAGTTGGGCGCCTTGCCGCCGCGCAGGATGATGTGGCAGTCGCCATTGCCGCTGGTGTTGACGATGGCGGAGTGGCCCCACTTGGTGACCGACAGGAAGCTGTGCGGCGCGCCAGCGGCGTTGATGGCGTCAATGGCCACCTTGATGGTGCCGTCGGTGCCATTCTTGAAGCCGACCGGGCAGGAGAGGCCAGAGGCCAGCTCGCGGTGCACCTGGGACTCGGTGGTGCGCGCGCCAATCGCGCCCCAGCTCATTAAGTCCGCCATATATTGCGGGGTGATCATGTCGAGGAACTCGCCCGCCGCGGGCAGACCGGTGTCATTGATCTCCAGCAGCAATTTGCGCGCCAGACGCAGGCCATCATTGATCTGGAAGCTGCCATCCATTTGCGGGTCGTTGATCAGCCCTTTCCAGCCGACGGTGGTGCGCGGTTTCTCAAAGTAGACGCGCATCACAATCTCCAGCGCGCCATGCAGCTCGTCACGCAGCGCCAGCAGGCGGCTGGCGTACTCTTTGGCTGCTTTGGGATCGTGGATGGAACAGGGGCCAATCACCACCAGCAGGCGGTCATCGTTGCCCTTCAGGATTCTGTGGATCGCGCTGCGTGCGTGGGAGACCGTCTCCGCTGCCTTATCAGTGGCAGGAAATTTCTCTAACAGGGCAACAGGGGGCAGAAGTTCTTTGATCTCTTTGATGCGTAAATCGTCATTTTGGTAATTCATAACTGTTCCATTGGATCTTCGGAGGGGCGCACACACGGGCGAATCTGCCTAAATTTATCCTCTCTCCCGGTTGCTGTAAATATACTTTCACACCTGCGCTTTTTCCGCGGCCAGATTGATAACTGGCGAGATTAATCTAGGCTTAAAGTATGCATATGAATCAGTCACACAATGTCGGCGACCCGTTTTATCCATATGCGCAACCGGTTATCCGGCTGCTACCCGGCTAAAACGTCCATTACCCCAATCAATACCGCGCGGGAACAAGGACGTGATTTTCTGGCAACGGGCAATCGTTAACCGCCCGGTCTGCCATTCTGTTTCACATAACCCGACCCACAGCACCAAAAAAATGGAGAGGACATAATGAAAAAGCTCGCTTTGATTTTTCTGACCGCAACCATGGCACTCGGTACTTTCGGTAGTGGCGCTGCGCTGGCCGCTGGCTCTTCCAGCAATAATGGCATGTCTAACCAATCTGATGGCCCTGGCGCGAAAGAGAACCTGCCGCCGAACAACGTGGACAATAGCCAGATCAATACCGGCTCCAACGATGTGAGCGGCAATACCAGCATTGATACCGGCACCGGTGATACCAGCACCGCGACTGGCACCACCGATGCGGATGAAGCACATAAAAAAACCATGTGTAAAGATGGCCGCTGCCCAGACCAGACTCCAGGGGCTGCCGCGGACGACACCACCAAGTAATCCGCCCGCCATTAACACCATCACGGGGGCCTGGCCCCCGTTTTTGTTTTTCCACTCCCCTTCCCCCTTGCAACCTGCCGCCCGTGGTTTATGCTATCTGAACAGCCATAACTGGCTGATATTAAATGTATTGTTATAACATGACGACTGGCCTCCTGCCGGTTGTCAGTGACTGCTGACAGGATAGTTTATGGCTCATACTCATCATCACGCCCCGAGTGACAGTAACAGCAAGCGCTTGTTGTGGGCCTTGCTGATCACCGGTGGTTTTATGGTCGCGGAAGTGATTGGCGGGCTGGTTTCTGGTTCGCTGGCGCTGTTGGCCGACGCTGGCCACATGCTGACCGACACCGCCGCGCTGTTGATGGCGCTGCTGGCGGTGCGTTTTGCCCGGCGCAAGCCCAACGCGCGCCATACCTTTGGCTATCTGCGTTTGACTACCATGGCCGCCTTCGTCAATGCGGCAGCGCTGCTGGTGATTGTGGTGCTGATTATCTGGGAGGCGGTGGAGCGTTTTGTCCAGCCACAGCCGGTGCTGGGTGGCACCATGATGGTGATTGCGGTGGCCGGGCTGTTCGCCAACCTCGCCTCATTTTGGCTGCTGCACCGTGGCGACGCCGAGGCCAATATCAACGTGCGCGCGGCGGCGCTGCATGTGCTGGGCGACCTGCTCGGCTCCGTTGGGGCGATTGTAGCGGCGCTGGTTATCCTCTATACCGGCTGGACGCCCATCGACCCGATTTTGTCGGTGCTGGTCTCCTGTCTGGTATTGCGCAGCGCCTGGGGGCTGATGAAGGAGAGCTTCCACGAGTTGCTGGAGGGGACGCCGCAGGAGATTGACATTCAGGCGTTGCAGAAAGACCTGTCACGCAATATCCCGGAGGTGCGCGACGTGCACCACGTCCACGTCTGGCAAGTGGGTGAGCAGCGGCTGATGACGCTCCACGCGCAGGTAGTACCGCCCCATGACCATGACGCGCTGCTGCACCGTATCCAGCACTACCTGCTGGATCACTACCAGATTGGCCACGCCACCATCCAGATGGAGTATCAGCATTGTGATACACCAGATTGCGGGATCAGTGAGCGCGCGGCGCAGGGCGCGCATGGGCACGCTCATTCTCATGGGCATGGGCACTCTCATGGGCATTAGAGGGATTTAGGCAATGGCGGGTGCCTGTGGCCTCGCTTAGGCCGGAGAAGGGCCTGCCAGCGCGCTGGCCTTGCTCCACGCGGGCAGCTTAGCCTTCGGTTTGTTTATGTCTTTTTCTGCTTTGGCTTCTTTGTTGTGTGCGGCTTCGCTGAGGCCGGAGCAGGGTTTCGGTTGTTCGGATTCCTCTTTCTACCTGTGCCTCGGCACCTCAACCGAGCAGGGCCTGCCGGCGCGCCGGCCCTGCCCCACGCGGGCGTGTTAACCTTCAGTTTTTTCATGTCTTTTTCTGCTTTGGCTTCTTTGTTGTGTGCGGCTTCGCTGAGGCCGGAGCAGGGTTTCGGTTGTTTGGGTTCCTTTTTCTACCTGAGCCTTGGAGCCTCAACCGAGCAGGGCCTGCCAGCGCGCCGGCCCTGCACCACGCGGGCGTGTTAACCTTCAGTTTGTTCATGTCTTTTTCTGCTTTGGCTTCTTTGTTGTGTGCAGCTTCGCTGAGGCCGGAGCAGGGTTTCGGTTGTTTGGGTTCCTCTTTCTACCTGTGCCTTGGAGCCTCAACCGAGCAGGGCCTGCCGGCGCGCCGGCCCTGCACCCGCGCGCTTTGGGGGAATGGCTAATCATTGCCCGCTCTCGCGGGTGACCCTCGTTGCGTCTCCGGGCTTGCGGGCCGGCCCAGACGCGCTCCCGGCGCGGCTGGCCCTTTCGCGGGCGTCCTGCCCGCTCACCCGGCCCTGTGACTTCACTCGGCAATGATTTAACGCCCCTACCTCCTCTGCGCGCTGTGAGTATGTGAGGAAATAGTTGGGGGAGTTTTTATATTGGAAGGGGAAATGGATTGGCTGTGGAGCTGATTGTATTTTTTGTCTACGGCAGACTTAAACACCACATACCCAGCCGCATAGAATCCAGAAACTTTTAAATAGAAATAATTCCCCCATATTCCGCCCCAACTCTTTCCTCACATAGCCGAGGATTTGCAGAAACGGTGGGGGCGTTCAATTATTGCCGACGGAAGATTCCGGGCCGGGTGAGCGCACAGGGATATGCGCGAAAGTGGCAGTCGCGCTGGGAGCGCGTCTGCCGCGGCCCGACAGGCCGGAAGCTGACGGAGGGAACCCGCGGTAGCGGGCAATAATTAGCCGAGGCACCCAGAGCGCGCGGGTGCAGGGCCGGCGCGCCGGCAGGCCCTGCTCGGTTGAGGCTCCAAGGCTCAGGTAGAAAAAGGAACCCAAACAACCGAAACCCTGCTCCGGCCTCAGCGAGGCCAAAAATAACCACGAAAGCCAAAGCAGAAAAAGACAGAGCCAAACTGAAGGTTAAACATGCCCGCGTGGTGCAGGGCCGGCGCGCCGGCAGGCCCTGCTCGGTTGAGGCGCAGGCGTACAGGTAGACAAAGGAACTCAAACAACCGAAACCCTGCTCCGGCCTAGCGCGGCCACAGGCACCCGCCATGTCCACCCACAACACCCCACAAATAAAAATCCCCCAACTATTTCCTTACATAGCCAAGCATTGGCAAAAACGGTGGGGGCGTTAATCATTGCCGAGTGAAGTCGCAGGGCCGGGTGAGCGGGCAGGACGCCCACGAAAGGGCCAGCCGCGCCGGGAGCGCGTCTGGGCCGGCCCGCAAGCCCGGAGACGCAACGAGGGTCACCCGCGAGAGCGGGCAATGATTAGCCATTCACCCAAAAGCGCGCGGGTGCAGGGCCGGCAGGCCCTGCTCGGTTGAGGCGCAGGTGTACAGGTAGACAGAGGAACCCAAACAACCGAAACCCTGCTCCGGCCTGACGAGACCACAGGCAATAATAATGCTCCCGCGACACTCCACATATATAACGAACTCCCCTATTCCTTCCTCACATAGCAAAGGATTTGCACAATGGTGGGGGCGTTAATCATTGCCGAGTGAAGTCACAGGGCCGGGTGAGCGGGCAGGACGCCCGCGAAAGGGCCAGCCGCGCCGGGAGCGCGTCTGGGCCGGCCCGCAAGCCCGGAGACGCAGCGAGGGTCACCCGCGAGAGCGGGCAATGATTAGCCATTCCCCCAAAAGCGCGCGGGTGCAGGGCCGGCGCGCCGGCAGGCCCTGCTCGGTTGAGGCTCCAAGGCACAGGTAGACAAAGGAACCCAAACAACCGAAACCCTGCTCCGGCCTCAGCGAGGCCAAAAATAACCACGAAAGCCAAAGCAGAAAAAGACAGAGCCAAACTGAAGGTTAAACATGCCCGCGTGGTGCAGGCCCTGCTCGGTTGAGGCTCCAAGGCACAGGTAGACAAAGGAACTCGAACAACCGAAACCCTGCTCCGGCCTAGCGCGGCCACAGGCACCCGCCATGCCCACCCACAACACCCCACAAATAAAAATCCCCCCAACTATTTCCTTACATAGCTAAGAATTTGCAGAAACGGTGGGGGCGTTAAATCATTGCCGAGTGGAGTCGCAGGGCCGGGTGAGCGGGCAGGCCCTGCTCGGTTGAGGCGCAGGCGTACAGGTAGACAAAGGAACCCAAACAACCGAAACCAGTCTCCGGCCTAAACGGAGCCACAGGCACCCACGATGCCCGAAACCCTGCTCCGGCCTAAGCGAGGCCGCAAATCACCAAAGAAGCCAAAGTAGAAAAAACTAAAACAGAGGAGAAGACGCGTTACAACGGGAAATATAAGGGAATATAAGAAACAACGAGAGAATGCGTGATGGTGGGTCGTGCAGGATTCGAACCTGCGACCAATTGATTAAAAGTCAACTGCTCTACCAACTGAGCTAACGACCCGCTGTGCGGTTACTGCTGAGAAACTTTGTGATGGTGGGTCGTGCAGGATTCGAACCTGCGACCAATTGATTAAAAGTCAACTGCTCTACCAACTGAGCTAACGACCCATCAGGTACTGCTTACTTTTTTACACTTACCATCAAGAAGATGGTGGGTCGTGCAGGATTCGAACCTGCGACCAATTGATTAAAAGTCAACTGCTCTACCAACTGAGCTAACGACCCGCTGTGCGGTTACTGCGGTGGAATCAGGGCACCATCAGGAAGATGGTGGGTCGTGCAGGATTCGAACCTGCGACCAATTGATTAAAAGTCAACTGCTCTACCAACTGAGCTAACGACCCATAATTCCTTGCTGCCTTAACGCTTTACAAGTTGTCTTGGCAACGGCGGCATATATTACTTATTTATCTGGGCAGTGCAACCTGTATTTCTGAATAAAATTACTGATTGCTTGTTCTTCACCCGCTCGCGTCCAGAAATCAGGCGAAATGCCCAATTTCTGGACGTAAAATCTTACCCAAGTGCGGCAAGACGCTTCTGCGATTGCTTGGCGGCGTCCGTGTTCGGGTACTGTTTCTGTACCTGCTGGTAGACCGCTTTGGCCTTATCCTTCTGCCCTTTGTCCTGCATGATGACACCCACCTTAAACATCGCGTCCGGGCTTTTCGGCGACTTCGGGTAGTTTTTCACCACAACGGCATAATAGTAGGCCGCATCATCCTTCTTCCCCTTGTTGTAGTACAACTGCCCCAGCCAGTAGTTGGCATTCGGCAAATAGGTGGAGTCCGGATACTGCTTGATAAACGCCTGGAAGGCCGTGATCGCCTGATCGTACTGCTTCTTCTCAAGTGCCAGGGCTACGGCGTTGTTGTAATCGGTATTGGCATCGCCACTGCTGGCCGGTGCGGTGGGTGCACTGGCTGCGGGAGCGCTGCCTGCGGCGGCGGTACTGTCTGTCGCGGCGGCGGCAGGTGCGGCGGCACCCTGGCTGCTCAGGCTGTCGATCTGCTGGTAGATCTGCTTCTGGCGTTCGACAATCTGGTTGAGCTGATACTGGTTCTCCTGGATTTGGCCCCGGAGTGTATCGACATCGCGTTGAGAGTCAGCGAGCTGCTGCTGGAGTTGGGTTAAAAGTTGGCTATGCGCGTTGGAAATGCGCTCAAGCTGCGTGACACGGTCTTCCACCGAGCCAGAGCCGACACTACTGATTGGCGCCTGGGCAGTAGCGGCCCAGGGGGCCGCTACGCCAACCAGTAACGCCAGACTCACTAAGGAGTGTCTGAAGTTACTGCTCATGCGATGCTCTTAGTAAACCAGAACGGCACGACGGTTTTTGGAGTAAGCCGCTTCGTCATGACCCAGTACTGCCGGTTTCTCTTTACCGTAAGAAACGATGGAGATCTGGTCTTCAGAAACGCCTTTGCCTTGCAGGTACATTTTCACGGAGCTGGCACGACGCTCGCCCAGGGAAATGTTGTACTCCGGCGTACCGCGCTCATCCGCGTGGCCTTCGATGGTGACTTTGTAGGACGGGTTGCTGCGCAGGAAAGCGGCATGTGCGTCCAGCATCTGAGCGAAGTCAGAACGGATATCGTACTTGTCCAGATCGAAGTAAACGATGTTGTTGCGTTGCAGTTCTTGCATCTGAAGACGCGCTTGCTCTTCAGAAGACATGTTGCCTGCACCCGCGCTGCCGTTCTCCATCATACCAGTGCCGGCGCCCATACCAGATTGGTCATTGTTCGCGCTTTTGTTGGAGCTACATGCAGCGATAGCCATAACCGGCAATGCCAGCATCAGCCCTTTCAGCACTTTGTTCAGTTGCATCTCTTTGATCCTTTTATTGTTTGCCATACATATTTACACATGCATCACAGATACGGCGACCAGGCAGGGAATTTGACCTGTCCATCGGTAGCCGGAAGACGCGCTTTGAAACGCCCATCAGTCGAGACCAGCTGTAACACGGAACCCAGCCCTTGCGTGGAGCTGTAAATCACCATGGTGCCATTCGGTGCGACGCTAGGCGTCTCATCCAGGAACGTGTCCGTCAACGTTTGGACGGCTCCCGTTTCCAGATCTTGTTTAGCGATGTGCTGCGCTCCCCCATTGGAGCTCACCATTACCACGAATTTGCCGTCAGTACTGACGTCAGCATCCTGGTTTTGAGAACCTTCCCATGTCAGACGTTGCGGCGCACCGCCATTGATACTTACTTTATACAGTTGTGGACGACCACCCTGATCGGAGGTAAAGGCCAGGGTCTGGCTGTCCGGGAACCAGGTCGGCTCAGTGTTATTGTTGCGACCGTCGGTGACCTGGCTGATCTGGCCAGAACCGAGGTTCATCACATACAGGTTCAGGCTGCCGCTCTTGGAGAGGGCAAAGGCCAGCTTGCTGCCATCCGGCGAGAAGGCCGGCGCGCCGTTGTGACGCGGGAAGGAGGCAATCTGACGCACCGCGCCGTTGGCCAGGGTCTGTACCACCAGCGCTGAGCGGCCGCTCTCAAAGGTCACGTAGGCCAGCTTGGTGCCGTCCGGCGACCAGGCCGGAGACATCAGCGGTTGCGGCGAACGGTGCACCACGAACTGGTTGTAGCCGTCATAGTCCGCCACACGCAGTTCATACGGGAACTGGCCGCCATTGGTCTGCACCACGTAGGCGATGCGAGTACGGAAGGCGCCCTTGATGCCGGTCAGCTTCTCGAACACTTCATCACTGGCGGTGTGTGCCGCGTAACGCAGCCACTGTTTGGTCACCTTGTACTGGTTCTGCGCCAGCACGCTACCCGGTGCGCCGGAGGTGTCCACCAGCTGGTAGGTCACCAGATAGTTGCCACCAGCATCCGGCTGGATCTGGCCTACCACCACGGCGTCAATGCCCAGCGCCGTCCAGGCGGCCGGGGTCACTTCGGCAGCGCTGCCCGGCTGCTGTGGCATACGCGCGGCATCAATCGGGTTGAACTTGCCGCTGTTGCGCAGATCCGCGCCCACAATGGCACCAATCTCTTCTGGCGCACTGCCCGGGCCGGCCCACTTGAAGGGCACCACACCGATAGGACGCGCGGAATCCACGCCCTGGGTAATCTCAATGCGAACCTCTGCATGGAGCATAGTGGCCCACAACATCAAAAGGCCCATCGCTACTCGAAATGCCTGCTTCATTGTCTCTCCCTTATCTGGGCATTTTGCCCACGATAACTTAGCTGAATTTTAACTAACCCACGCCCACAAAACTAGAACATCACCCGTGACACTATAGTAAAAGTCTTAAAACTTGTTGCCTTATGCGATTAACGTGGCTTGAAGTCCAACGGCGCATTCTTAAAGGCTTCGTATACATCCTGGCTCGGTGGCTTCGGAATGCGTGCCTGACGGGCGGCGGCGATCGCTGCCTGACAGAGCGCCGGGTCGCCCCCCTCCGCCGAGATGCTGATCAGCAGGCCATCTGGCGCCAGTTTGATGCGCAGGTTACAGGTGCGGCCCTTGTAGCTCTGCCAGTCATAGAACTTGCTCTGGATGGCAGCCTGTACCTGGCTACCATAGTTAGCGAGATCCGCACCGGACGCGCCACTGTTCTTGTTTTTGCCCTGCCCTGCCGGGCCAGAGGCTTTGTCAGGCGTGCCGTTGGCACCGCCGCCAGATTTCGGCGCATTCTTCGAGGAGGCCAGTCCGCCGAACAGATCGTCCACGTCCTCACTCTGCTTGGCTGCGGCCGCAGCTTTCTTGGCATCTGCCGCTTTCTTGGCATCGGCGGCTTTTTTGGCTTCTGCCGCCGCGGCCGCTTTCTCTGCCGCCGCTTTTTCAGCAGCAGCCTGTTTGGCCTCTTCCGCTGCCTGCTTCTTCGCCTCAGCAGCGGCGGCTTTCTTGGCCTCATCTGCCGCCTGCTTTTTGGCTTCGGCTTCTGCCTGTTTCTTCGCCTCGGCTTCCGCCTGTTTCTTGGCGTCAGCGGCAGCTTTTTTCGCCTCTTCAGCGGCCTGTTTGGCTTCTGCTTCCGCGGCTTTCTTCGCCTCGGCTTCCGCCTGCTTTTTCGCTTCTGCCGCTGCGGCGGCTGCGGCTTTCTTCGCCTCATCCGCCGCCTGTTTCTTCGCGGCAGCCGCTGCAGCGGCTGCCTCTTTCTTCGCTGCCTCTGCCTGTGCTTTCGCCTCGGCAGCGGCGGCTTCCGCTTCTGCTTTCGCCTTGGCGGCAGCGGCTTCAGCCTGCTTCTGCTGCGCCTGAGCCTTGGCGGCGGCTTCCTGCGCCTGTTTCTGCTGCTCTGCCTGCGCCTGTGCCTGTTTGCGGCTCTCTTCCTGCGCCGCAAGGCGCTCTTTCTCGAGCTCTTTCAGCCGCTGCTGTTCGGCGGCCTGCTTCTGCTGCAACTCTTCCGCCTGCTGCTCAGCCTTTTTCTGGCGAAGCTGGGCGGCGCGCTGGGCATCTGTCTGCTGTTGTTGCTGGCGGTTATACTGCTCAACCACCGCGCCCGGATCGACCATGACGGCGTCAATTGCACTGCCGCCATCCTCACCGCCGCCACCACTGCTCATGGAGGTATCTTCGGCCAGCGAGCCCCAGATCAGCAGGGCAATCAATATGATGTGCAGCACCACCGAAACAATAACGGCGCGTTTTAGCTTATCGTCTTGCTCAGTTGCCTTTACCACAATAGATTCCCAAAACAGGATTACCAAAAAACAAGGTTTCCAACCGCCCTCTCCCTGCGCGTTGAAAACCCATATAAACGCCGGCCAACTGCCGGCAGGTGTCAGATCGGTTGTGTCATCAAGCCAACGGAGGTGACCCCTGCCTGATGCAACAGATTCAGCGCTTTAATAATTTCGTCGTAAGGCACCTCTTTGGCACCCCCAATCAGGAACACCGTTTTCGGGTTTGCCTTCAGGCGGGCGGCGGCTTCCGCCATCACCTGCTGCTCAGGCAGCTGCTCCATCCGCTGATGATCGGCCACTAGGGTGTACTGCCCTACCCCGGAGACCTCAACGATCACCGGTGGGTTATCATTGCTGCCAACGGCCTTGGAGTCCGTTGCGTCCGGCAGATCCACTTCCACGCTCTGGGTGATGATGGGTGCTGTCGCCATAAAGATCAGCAGCAGCACCAGCAACACATCGAGCAATGGAACGATGTTGATTTCCGATTTCAGTTCGCGACGACCGCGACGACCACGTGCCATCTTCTCCCCCTACCTTATTTGCTGTGCTCGCTGGAGAAGGCCTGACGGTGCAGGATGGCGGTGAACTCTTCCATGAAGTTGTCGTAATTTTGCTCCAGCTTGTTTACGCGCTGGTTGAGACGGTTATAGGCCATGACCGCCGGGATGGCCGCGAACAGGCCGATGGCGGTGGCGATCAGCGCTTCGGCGATGCCGGGCGCAACCATTTGCAGGGTGGCCTGCTTCACCGCGCCAAGGGCGATAAAGGCATGCATGATGCCCCACACCGTACCAAACAGGCCGATATAGGGGCTGATGGAGCCGACGGTGCCGAGGAAGGAGATGTGGTTCTCCAGCGTCTCCATCTCACGGTTCAGGGAGATGCGCATGGCGCGCGAGGCGCCGTCGATCACCGCTTCCGGCGCATGGCTGTTGGCGCGGTGCAGGCGGGCGAACTCCTTGAAACCGGCGTAGAAAATCTGCTCTGAGCCAGCCAGCGCGTCACGGCGCGTCTGGCTCTCCTGGTAGAGGCGAGAAAGCTCAATACCCGACCAGAATTTATCTTCGAAGGCCTCTGCATCACGGGTGGCGGCATTCAGGATGCGCGTCCGCTGGATAATGATCGCCCACGACACCACCGAAAAGCCGATCAATACCAGCATGATCAGCTTCACCAGAAGGCTGGCCTTCAAAAATAGATCGAGAATGTTCATGTCAGTCACTGCTTAAACTCCGCGACAATAGACTTGGGAAGCGCGATCGGCTTCATTTGGTGTGGGTCGATGCAGGCGATCAGCACCTCGGCGCTGCTCAGGAGTGTTCCCTGCTCATCGAAAATCTTCTGGACGAACGTGAGTGAGGCGCCGCGCAGAGCGGTAATCTCACTCTGCACTTCCAACAGATCATCCAGGCGTGCCGGGGCATAATAGTCCACCGTCATGCGGCGCACGGCAAAGGCGACGTGGTCAGCCAATAGCTGCTGCTGATAAAAGTGGTGTTGGCGCAGCATTTCGGTGCGCGCTCTCTCATAAAAGGCCACATAACGGGCGTGATAGACCACGCCACCTGCGTCTGTATCTTCGTAGTAGACACGAACCGGCCATCGGAACAACGTATTACTCACTCTACATCCCGCAATGCAATTAAACGCGCTTACTATACGCAATGGAATTAGTGTTTGGAATGGGTTGCCAGAGTTACAGAGAAATAATTATCGGTCCAGTCAGGGCGTTATAAATTAATGTAAATTATTAGCAAAAAAAAGTATCCCATAACCCGCGCCTGACGCCGCCTAAGGCGGCAAAAGGGGCCGTCTGGCCCCTCTTGCTTTTTACCCCTGTCAGTGGGTTTTTTTGGCCGTCTCACGCGCCTCATGGTGCTCCAGCGCCAGGGCGGTGATGATGCCGCATGAACAGGCCAGCAGCGTGCCGAGAATCCAGGCGAAATACCACATGGTGTGCTCCTTAATAGAGTGAGTGGGTATTGTTTTCAATAAAGGTTTTATCAACCCGGCCAAACATCTTGTAGTAGGCCCAGGCGGTATAACCCAGCACGATCGGCACGAAGATGATCGCCACCACCGTCATGACCTTCAGTGTCAGCAAGCTGGAGGTCGCATCCCACATCGTCAGGCTGACGTTCGGGTGGGTGATGGAGGGCATGACAAACGGGAACATTGTGACGCCGGTGGTGAGGATGATGCAGGCGATGGTCAGCGAGTTGCTGACGAACGCACAGGCGGCACGATCCAGCCGCGCCATCAGGATGGTCAGCAGCGGCAGCAGCACGCCGAGCGCGGGCAGTGCCCAGAGCGCGGGCATCCGTTCAAAGTTGAGCAGCCACGCGCCCGCCTGATGCGCCACCTCTTTGCGCAGCGGGTTGGACTCCGCCGCCAGATTGAGGCTGGAAGTCACCACGTAGCCATCAATGTCGCTCACCAGCCAGATGCCAGCCAGCAGGAAGGCGGCCATCACCACCAGCGCCGAGAGCTGGGTGGCGGCACGGCTGCGCAGGTGCAGTTGGCCGGTGGTGCGCATCTGCAAATAGGCCGCCCCCTGCGTGACCAGCATTGAGAGGCTGACCACGCCAGCCAGCAGGCCGAAGGGGTTGAGCAGCGCGAAGAAGCTGCCGGTGTAGTACAGGCGCAGGTACTCATCGATGTGGAACGGCACGCCCTGCAACAGGTTGCCGAACGCCACGCCAAACACCAGCGCTGGCACGAAGCTGCCGATGAAAATGCCCCAGTCCCACAGGTTACGCCAGCGGCGATCCTCCAGCTTGGAGCGGTAGTCAAAGCCGACCGGGCGGAAGAACAGCGAGGCCAGCACCAGAATCATCGCCACGTAGAAGCCGGAGAAGGCGGCGGCGTAGACCATCGGCCAGGCGGCGAACAGCGCGCCGCCAGCGGTGAGGAGCCACACCTGGTTGCCGTCCCAGTGCGGGGCGATGGCGTTGATCATGACGCGGCGCTCGATGTCGGTGCGGCCCAAAATGCGCAGCAGCACCCCGACCCCCATGTCAAAGCCGTCAGTGATGGCAAAGCCAATCAGCAGGATGCCAATCAACGCCCACCAAATCAGACGCAATACTTCGTAATCAAACATGCTGAGGCTCCTTACTGTGCCTGTTGCAGGGCCGGGGCGGCGTCAACGGCACCGGTCTCAAAGTGGTAACGACCCGTCTTCAGGCTGCTGGGGCCGAGACGGCCAAAGCGGAACATCAGGTACATCTCCACCACCAGGAACAGGGTGTAGAGGCCGCAGATCAGCCCCATTGAGAAGAGGATGTCGCCAGCGGTCAGGGAGGAGCTGGCCACCGCGGTCGGCAGCAACTCGCCGATGGCCCACGGCTGGCGGCCATACTCCGCCACAAACCAGCCCGCCTCTATCGCGATCCACGGTAGCGGGATGCCATAGAGCGCCAACCGCAGCAGCCAGCGCTGCTCACCGATGCGGCTACGCAGCACGCTGATAAAGGCCAGGCTAATCACCAGCAGCATCAGCACGCCACAGGCCACCATGATGCGGAAGGAGAAGTAGAGCGGCGCCACCTGCGGGATGGAGTCTTTGACCGCCTGCTTGATTTGCGCTTCCGTGGCATCGCTGACGTTGGGTGTATAGCGCTTGAGCAACATGCCGTAGCCCAGATCCTGCTTGCTGTCGTTGAAAGCGTCCCGTACCGAAGGATCGTTGTTGCCAGCACGCAGCGACTCAAGCAGCTGGTAGGCGCGCATACCGTTGCGGATGCGGGTCTCATGCTCGTCCATCAGCTCGCGCAGCCCGGCAACCGGTTTATCAACCGATCGCGTGGCGATCAGCCCCAGCAGTGCAGGAACCTGCACGGTGTAGTCATTTCGCATCTTCTCCTGATCGGGCAGGCCAAACAGCGTGAAGCTGGCCGGGGCGGGTTGGGTCTCCCACTCCGCTTCAATCGCCGCCAGTTTGGTCTTCTGCACGTCGCCCATCTCATAGCCGGACTCATCGCCCAGCACGATCACCGACAGCACCGCCGCCATGCCAAAGCTGGCCGCAATGGCAAATGACCGTTTGGCGAACGCCAGATCGCGCCCCTTCAGCAGGTAGTAGGCGCTGATGCCCATGATGAACATGGCACCAGTGCAGTAGCCGGCAGCCACGGTGTGGACAAACTTCACCTGCGCCACCGGGTTGAAGACCAGTTCGGCGAAGCTGACCATCTCCATGCGCATGGTTTCGTAGTTGAAGGTGGAGGCGACTGGGTTCTGCATCCAGCCGTTGGCGATCAGGATCCAGAGCGCCGACAGGTTGGAGCCGAGCGCCACGAGCCAAGTGACCATCATGTGCTGCACCTTGCCGAGGCGATCCCAGCCGAAGAAGAACAGGCCGACCAGCGTGGACTCCAGGAAGAAGGCCATCAGCCCCTCAATCGCCAGCGGCGCGCCGAAGATGTCGCCGACGTAGTGAGAGAAGTAAGACCAGTTGGTGCCAAACTGGAACTCCATCGTCAGGCCGGTGGCAACCCCCAGCGCGAAGTTGATGGCAAACAGCTTGCCCCAGAACTTGGTCATATCTTTATAGATCTGCTTGCCAGAGAGCACATAGACCGTCTCCATGATTGCCAGCAGGAACGCCATACCGAGCGTCAGCGGGACAAACAGGAAGTGGTACATGGCCGTCAGGGCAAACTGTAAGCGTGACAGTTCGACTACATCAAACATGGTGACCCCTTACGCAGTACGGGAGCGGCGCGCAGCGGCATCCGCCCCAGGACGTTGAGCTGTGAATATCATTTTAAAAGCGTGATGTCGAAAATAGACCCTGGCCGCCGACAGAATGCCGGACGGTTTTACCTTTAAAAACACAACAAAATTAACAAATAAATTACTTTCATTTGTGTGGTAATTATCTTACGCCTCCCCTTAGATGAAATAAATAGCCTGACAAGGGATGGCGGCTATTTTTGTTCACAGATCAAGTTTTTATTTTTACGCATATTTTGGATAATTGATCTAAATCAATAAAACCTCTGATAAACAAAAAAGCCTTTGCTTTTTTTGCATAACCCAAGGGCGAAGCGCTAGCAACCTTCACCCAATTTACTGATTAATATTCATTTTGTCAGAAACCTGTGAATGCAGAATCCTATAATATCGTTGCTGCTTATTCATTACCTGACAAATTATTATTTGACGATTCCTTTAATTCATGACAAGTGAGGATGTGTATTATTGACAGAAAATTGTGGGCGATTATATTCTCACGCGCCAATTACCCCTGGAAACTGGAAAATAATCGGAAATACATCCAATGAAGATAAAAAAATATAGCCTTATATTGTTGGCAGCTCTATTTTCTCTGCCAGTCATTAGTTACGCGCATAATGACAGCGGATATAGCCATGATGTCAATATTATGGATTATAGCCAAAGCGACTGGATGGCCAAACTGGATAATTACACCCCGTTGGGAGAATTGGTGATCCCTGGCACCCACGACTCCGGCTCGCGCTACGGCGGTGCGGCTGTGGCCAATCAGGTCATGACCATTGACCAACAGTTGCGTGCCGGCATCCGATTTTTAGATATCCGCGTGCGCCATATCGATGACAGCTTCGCCATCCATCACGGGTTTGTTTACCAGAAGATGAATTTCAATGACGTGATGAAACAGGTGACCGAATTCTTGAGCGCTCATCCGACCGAAATTGTCTTCATGCGCCTGCGGGATGAATATGATGGCAAGTCCACCAATAGCATTCATAGCGCCAATGAGACGCTGGATGAATATCTAGCACAATATGAGAAGTGGATCAGCCACCCTGACAAAGCCTACTCGTTGGAGACGGTGGGCGCGCACCGCGGCCAGATCTATTTCCTCTGGGACAATCTCCGCCCCCAACGTACCCTGACCTACGGGCAGTTCTTCGGCCAGCAGTTGCAGGATGCCTATCATGTCAAGACCAACTGGGATCTCTATGGCAAGTGGGAAAAGGTTAAGGCTTTCCTTGAGGCGAGCCAGCACTTCAGCGGCCAGCAGATCGCCCTCAACTATCTGAGCGCCTCTGGCGGCTCCTTCCCCTACTTTGTCGCCAGTGGCCACTCCAGCAGCGGCACCAGCGCCCCGCGTCTCGCCACCGGCCTGACCACGCCGGGCTTCAAGCACCGTTACCCGGACTTCCCGCGCGTCTCCTGCTTCCTCGATATCTGCACCATCGCCTTTGAGGGCACCATCGCCTTTGAGGGCACCAACACCTTGACGAAAAACGCCCTGAACAATCGCCCGGACATGAAGCCGCAGGGCATCATCGCGGCGGATTTCCCCGGCAAGGGACTGATTCAGGCGATCATCAATAAAAATTGCTTTGTTAAGTAGCCAGCGACTGATCACGAGACTGGCGGCGACCGCCTATAAAAAAGGCCACCCGAGGGTGGCCAATATGTCGAGCTACTAAAACTCAGTTCAGCAGTGACTTCACGGCTTCGCCGATGTCAGCCAGGCTGCGGACGGTTTTCACGCCTGCCGCTTCCAGCGCTGCGAATTTGTCGTCTGCGGTGCCTTTGCCACCGGCAATGATGGCGCCCGCATGGCCCATACGCTTGCCTTTCGGCGCGGTAACGCCCGCGATGTAGCCCACCACCGGCTTGGTGACGTGCTCTTTGATGTAGGCTGCCGCTTCCTCTTCCGCGTTGCCGCCGATTTCACCGATCATCACGATCACTTCAGTCTGCGGGTCTTCCTGGAACAGCTTCAGGATGTCGATGAAGTTGGAGCCTGGGATCGGGTCGCCGCCGATGCCGACGCAGCTGGACTGGCCGAAGCCGTAGTCCGTGGTCTGCTTGACCGCTTCATAGGTCAGGGTGCCAGAGCGGGAGACGATGCCCACTTTGCCCGGCTTGTGGATGTGGCCCGGCATGATGCCGATTTTGCACTCGCCTGGGGTGATGACGCCCGGACAGTTTGGCCCGATCATACGCGCGTCGGTCTGTTCCAGCTTGGCTTTCACCACCAGCATGTCCAGCGTCGGGATGCCTTCAGTGATGCAGATGATCAACTTAATGCCAGCGTCCAGCGCTTCCAGAATGGAGTCTTTGCAGAACGGGGCTGGGACGTAGATAACAGAGGCGGTAGCGCCGGTCTGCTCAACCGCTTCACGCACGGTGTTGAATACTGGCAGGCCCAGATGCTCGGTGCCGCCTTTGCCCGGCGTCACACCGCCGACCATCTGAGTACCGTAGGCGATCGCCTGCTCGGAGTGGAACGTCCCCTGGCTGCCGGTGAAGCCCTGGCAGATAACTTTGGTCTCTTTATTGATTAAGATGGACATTATTTCCCCTCCACTGCCGCAACAACTTGCTGAGCCGCATCCGTCAGGCTGGTCGCAGCAATGATATTCAGGCCGCTGTCAGCCAGACGAGTGGCTCCCAGTTCGGCGTTGTTCCCTTCCAGACGCACCACCACCGGCACGCTGACACCCACTTCAGAGACCGCGCCGATGATGCCGTCAGCAATCAGGTCGCAGCGCACAATGCCGCCGAAGATGTTGACCAGCACCGCTTTCACCTTCTCATCGGAGAGGATGATTTTGAACGCCTCGGTCACGCGCTCTTTGGTCGCGCCGCCGCCAACGTCAAGGAAGTTGGCCGGTTCGCCGCCGTGCAGCTTCACGATGTCCATGGTGCCCATCGCCAGACCTGCGCCGTTCACCATGCAGCCGATGTTGCCATCCAGCGCCACATAGTTCAGCTCCCACTGTGCCGCGTGCGCTTCACGCGCGTCTTCCTGGCTCGGGTCCTGCATTTCGCGCAGTTCCGGCTGGCGGAACAGAGCGTTGCCATCCGCGCCCAGCTTGCCATCGAGGCAGACCAGATCGCCCTGCTTGGTGATCACCAGCGGGTTGATCTCGATCAGCGCCAGATCGCGCTCCAGGAAGATGTTTGCCAGACCCATGAAGATCTTGGTGAACTGCTGAACCTGCTTGCCGCTCAGGCCCAGCTTGAAGGCCAGCTCGCGGCCCTGATACGGCTGCGGCCCGGTCAACGGGTCGAGGGCCATTTTGTGGATCAGGTGCGGGGTCTCTTCCGCCACTTTCTCGATCTCCACGCCACCTTCGGTGGAGGCCATGAACACCACGCGGCGAGAGCTGCGGTCAACCACGGCGCCCAAATAGAGCTCTTTCTCGATGTCGGTCGCGGCTTCCACCAGGATCTGGTGAACCGGCTGGCCATTGGCGTCCGTTTGGTAGGTCACCAATTTTTTGCCCAGCCACTGCTCAGCGAAAGCACGGATCTCTTCCTTGCTTTTCACGACCTTCACGCCGCCCGCTTTACCGCGGCCGCCGGCGTGTACCTGGCACTTCACCACCCACGGGCCGGCGCCAATTTTGGACGCCGCTTCTTCCGCCTCGCGCGGGGTGTTGCAGGCGTAACCGGTCGGTACTGGCAGGCCATACCGTGCAAACAGCTGTTTTGCCTGATACTCGTGTAAGTTCATGATCTTCTATCCATTCAGGTCTGAAAGATTCAGCCGCCCCACCAGCCCGTCGTGGGCCAGGGCACGGCCAGATGAAAGTATCGGGCGCCAGCGTGGCGCCCGTTTGGCTTAGACGTCCAGCAGCAGGCGAGCCGGATCTTCCAGCATCTCTTTGATGGTGACCAGGAAGCCCACGGACTCACGGCCATCAATCAGGCGGTGGTCATAAGAGAGCGCCAGGTACATCATCGGCAGAATCACCACCTGGCCGTTGACCGCCATCGGGCGATCCTTGATGGCGTGCATCCCGAGGATGGCGCTCTGCGGCGGGTTGATGATCGGGGTGGACATCAGTGAACCGAAGACGCCGCCGTTGGTGATGGTGAAGTTACCCCCGGTCAACTCTTCCACTTTCAGCTTGCCATCACGGCCTTTGACCGCCAGCTCCTTGATGCTCTTCTCGATGTCGGCCATGCCGAGGGTATCGATGTCACGCAGCACTGGGGTCACCAGACCGCGCGGCGTAGAGACGGCGATGCTAATGTCAAAGTAGTTGTGGTAGACCACGTCATCGCCATCGATGGAGGCGTTGACTTCCGGGAAGCGTTTCAGCGCTTCCACCACCGCTTTCAGGTAGAAGGACATGAAGCCCAGACGCACGCCGTGGCGCTTCTCGAAGGACTCGCCATACTGCTTGCGCAGGTCCATGATCGGCTTCATGTTGATTTCGTTGAAGGTGGTCAGCATCGCGGTGCTGTTTTTCGCTTCCAGCAGGCGTTCTGCCACACGCTTGCGCAGGCGGGTCATCGGCACGCGCTTCTCGCTGCGGCTGCCGAGCGCCGGGGCCGGCTCGCTGCTGCCCTTGGCGGTCTCTGGCGCGCGGGCGGCCGGTTGGTCAGACTTGGCCTTCGCCAGGTGCTGCTCCACGTCCTCACGCGTCAGGCGGCCACCAACACCGCTGCCCTTGATGGCAGAGGCGTCGAGGTTGTGCTCGGCGATCAGGCGGCGGATGGCCGGGCTGAGGGTGTCGTTGCTCTCCTCATCCAGGCTGGCGGTCTGGCGCTGGGCCGGGGTCGGCTCGTTGTTCTGCACCTTGTCTTCGCTCGGTTTGCCGCTGCTGTTGCCAGGGCGCAGGCGCGCCAGGATCTGGCGGGAGGTCACGGTCGCGCCCTCATCTTCCAGTACGCTGTCCAGAACGCCGGCTTCTACCGCCGGCACTTCCAGCACCACTTTATCGGTTTCGATTTCCACCAATACTTCATCACGCTCCACGCTGTCGCCCGGCTTTTTGTGCCAGGTGGCGACGGTGGCATCGGCGACCGATTCAGGCAGGTCAGGAACCAGAATATCTACGCTACTCATTATCTATCCTTATGTATTAATCAACGTTCAGCGCGTCATTGACCAGAGCTTGTTGCTGTTTCTGGTGAACGGACATGTAGCCCACTGCCGGAGAGGCAGAAGCCGCACGCCCGGCGTAACGTAAAGAAGCCCCGAAAGGAATCACTTCACGGAAGTTGTGCTGGCTGCAATACCAGGCACCCTGGTTCAGTGGCTCTTCCTGGCACCAGACGAAGTCATGCACGTGCGCGTACTGCTCCAGCACCGCCTGCATCGCCTGATGAGGGAACGGGTAGAGCTGCTCAATGCGGATAATCGCCACATTGGTCTGCTCATTTTTGCGGCGCTGTTCCAGCAGGTCGTAGTAGACCTTGCCAGAGCACATCACCACACGTTTAACCTGTTTTGGATCCAGCTCGTCAATCTCACCGATTGCTGGCTGGAAGCTGCCGTTCGCCAGCTCATCCAAGCTGGAGACCGCCAGCGGGTGGCGCAGCAGGGATTTTGGCGACATCACCACCAGCGGGCGACGCATACCGCGCAGCGCCTGACGGCGCAGCATGTGGTAGACCTGTGCCGGGGTCGACGGGATGCAGACCTGCATGTTCTGCTCAGCGCAGAGTTGCAGGTAGCGCTCCAGACGCGCGGAGGAGTGCTCCGGCCCCTGCCCTTCGTAGCCGTGTGGCAGCAGCATCACCAGCCCGCACATCCGGCCCCACTTCTGCTCGCCGGAGCTGATGAACTGGTCGATCACCACCTGCGCGCCGTTGGCGAAGTCACCGAACTGCGCTTCCCAGATGGTCAGGGTGCGCGGCTCTGCGGTGGCGTAGCCATATTCAAACGCCAGCACCGCTTCCTCAGAGAGCACGGAGTCCCACACGCGGAACACGCCCTGGCTGTTGTGGATGTGGTTCAGTGGCACGTAGACCGCGCCGTTGCGCTGGTTGTGGATCACCGCGTGGCGGTGGAAGAAGGTGCCACGGCCGCTGTCCTCGCCGGAGAGGCGCACGGGCACGCCCTCATCCACCAGCGTGGCATAGGCCAGGTTCTCCGCGCCGCCCCAGTCGAACAGCTTGTTGCCTTCGGCCATCTCTTTGCGGTCGTTGTAGATCTTGGCGACACGTGCCTGCACCTCCACCCCGTCCGGGATGGCGCTGATGCGGCGGGCCAGATCCTGCAAGCGCTTCATCTCCACCTTGTTCGGGTACGGCTCATCCCACTCGTGGTTGAGGTACGGCGACCAGGTAAAGGAGTGCATGTTCATCGGGCGCCACTCTTCCACCACGCAATCGCCGCGGTCGAGGGCATCCCGGTACAGGTTGATCATTTCCGTGGCATCTTCCAGGCTAGCCACCTGCGTCTCGCTCAGGCGGTCGGCATAGAGTTTGCGCGGCGTCGGATGCTTCTTGATCTTCGCGTACATCAGCGGCTGGGTCGCGCTCGGCTCATCGGCCTCGTTGTGGCCGTGGCGGCGGTAGCAGACCAGATCGATCATCACGTCGCGCTTGAAGGTGTTACGGAAATCCAACGCCAGACGGGTGACAAAGGCCACCGCTTCCGGATCGTCCGCGTTGACGTGGAAGATCGGTGCCTGCACCATCTTCGCGATGTCGGTGCAGTACTCGGTAGAGCGCGCATCCTGCGGGTTGGAGGTGGTGAAGCCCACCTGGTTGTTGATGACGATGCGTACGGTGCCGCCCACTTCGTAGCCGCGGGCTTGAGACATGTTCAACGTCTCCTGCACCACGCCCTGGCCGGCAATCGCCGCGTCACCGTGGATGGTGATCGGCAGCACCATGTTGCTGCGCGCCTCGTCGAGGCGGTCGCGGCGGGCGCGAACCGAGCCCATCACCACCGGGCTGACGATCTCCAGGTGCGACGGGTTGAACGCCAGCGCCAGGTGCACCATGCCGCCCTCAGTCTCGACGTCGGAGGAGAAGCCCATGTGGTACTTCACGTCACCGGTGCCGAGGTGCTCTTTGTGCTTGCCGGCGAACTCATCGAACAGCTCTTCGGTCTTCTTGCCGAGCACGTTGATCAGCACGTTCAGGCGGCCGCGGTGCGCCATGCCCAGCACCACTTCACGTGTGCCGTTCTTTCCGGCGTGGCGAATCATCTCTTTCAGCATCGTCACCAGCGAATCGCCACCCTCAAGGGAGAAGCGTTTCGCGCCAGGGAATTTCGCGCCCAGATAGCGCTCTAGCCCTTCGGCGGCCGTCAGCTCTTTCAGGAAGCGCTTCTTCTCTTCGCTGCTGAAGGAGGGCAGCCCCACCACCGACTCGATACGCTGCTGGATCCAGCGCTTCTCTTCGGTGTTGGTGATGTGCATGTACTCCGCGCCGACCGGGCCGCAGTAGGTCTGCTTCAGCGCCTTGTACAGCTCGCCGAGCTGCATGGTGTCCTTGCCGATGGCAAAGGAGCCGACGTTGAAGGTCTCCTGGAAATCCGCCTCGGAGAGGTTGTGGTAGGCCGGGTCCAGATCGGGCACCGTCTCGCGTTGCCACAGGCCGAGGGGATCAAGGTTGGCCTGCTGGTGGCCGCGGAAGCGGAAGGCGTTGATCAACTGCAACACTTTCACCTGCTTGGCGTCCGTGTCTGGATCATTGATTGCCGCGGAGTAACGGGAACTGTCTTTCGCCAGACGGCGGAAGTAGTCCCGGGTTTTCGAGTGGAGCTGATCGGGTTTTACACCCGCGGTGGGTAGCTGTTGGAAAATAGAACGCCAGCTATCTTCAACGGAGCCCGGATCGGTTAAGAAGTCTTCATAGAGCTGCTCTATGTAAGACTGGTTCGCGCCCGCCAGATAGGAGGAATCCAGCCAGGCCTTCATTGCGCCGTTCTGCATCATGATCCCTTAAGCTTTGAAGCTTTAGTTTTCGCCGTGGTTAACATACATCGTCGTGCCGTACAAACGGTGTGCCGTCATTACGGTTCATGCATTACGGGTGTGCGCTTACGGCGCTCCGGCCCGTAAAGGAACCTTTGGAAGCGGTCACGCGGGGGCCGCTTTCAAAGGTTTCCTGGCCTGAGTGTTGCACCGGGGGCCAGTTGGCCCCCGGCGCACGGGGATCAGGCGCCCCGTTGCAACAGCATGGACTTGATGTGCCCAATTGCCTTGGTCGGGTTCAGCCCTTTCGGGCAGACGCTGACGCAGTTCATGATACTGTGGCAGCGGAACACGCTGAAGGCATCGCTCAGGCCATCCAGACGCGACTGGGTTTCAGTGTCGCGGCTGTCGATCAGGAAGCGGTAGGCCGCCAGCAGCCCGGCCGGGCCGATGAACTTGTCCGGGTTCCACCAGAATGATGGGCAGGAGGTGGAGCAGCAGGCACAGAGAATACACTCGTACAGGCCATCCAACTTCTCCCGGTCTTCCGGCATCTGCAAATATTCACGCGCCGGCGGATTTTTCTGATCATTCAACAGGTAAGGCTTAATCTTCTCATACTGCTTATAGAATTGTCCCATGTCTACGACCAGATCGCGGATCACGGGCAATCCAGGCAGTGGACGGATCACTATCTTCTTGTTGCCGTTGCGCAGCGCCGACAGCGGCGTGATGCACGCCAGACCGTTTTTGCCATTCATGTTGAGGCCATCGGAGCCGCACACCCCTTCACGGCAGGAGCGGCGGAAGGTCAGCATCGCGTCCTGCTCCTTCAGCAGGATCAGCGCGTCCAGCAACATCATGTCGCGGCCCTCTTCGGCCTCCAGCACATAATCCTTCATGTACGGTGCATCATCGACATCAGGGTTGTAGCGGTAGATCGAGAATTCAATTTTCATCTAATACTCCTGTGCACCATGCGCCAACTAGTAAGTACGCGCTTTCGGCGGGAAGGCCGGGCGCAGTTTTGGCTGCATGTTCACTTCGCGACGGGTCATGCTTTCATTTTGCGGCTCATAGAGCGTATGGCACAGCCAGTTCTCATCATCCCGCTCCGGGTAGTCGAAGCGGCTATGCGCCCCGCGGCTCTCGGTACGGAAGTTGGCGGAGACCGCCGTGGAGAAGGCCGTCTCCATCAAGTTATCCAGCTCCAGACACTCGATGCGCTGGGTGTTGAACTCGGTGGAGGTGTCATCCAGACGGGCGTTTTTCAGGCGCTCACGGATCTCTTTCAGTTCGGCCAGTCCCTTCGCCATCGCGTCACCCTCACGGAAGACGGAGAAGTTATTCTGCATACAGGCTTGCAGCGCCTTGCGGATCTCCACCGGGTCTTCACCGGAGCGGGTATTGTTCCAGCGGTTGAGGCGGGTCAGCGAGGCCTCGATATCCGAGTCGCTGGCGTCGCGCAGCGTGCCCTGTTCCATCAGCGACTCTTGCAGGTGCATCCCGGCCGCACGGCCAAACACCACCAGGTCGAGCAGCGAGTTGCCGCCGAGGCGGTTGGCGCCGTGCACCGACACGCAGGCGATCTCGCCCACCGCGAACAGCCCCGGAATCACCTCATCCTCGCCCTTGGCGTTGAGGCGCAACGCCTGACCGCTCACCTTGGTCGGGATACCGCCCATCATGTAGTGGCAGGTTGGAATGACCGGAATCGGCTCTTTCACCGGGTCAACGTGGGCGAAGGTGCGGGACAGCTCAAGGATGCCCGGCAGGCGGGACTCCAGCACATCTTTGCCGAGGTGGTCGAGCTTCAGCTTGGCGTGCGGGCCCCACGGGCCATCGCAGCCGCGCCCTTCGCGGATCTCGATCATGATGGAGCGTGCCACCACGTCGCGGCCCGCCAAATCTTTGGCGTTCGGCGCGTAACGCTCCATGAAGCGCTCGCCATCCTTGTTCAGCAGGTAACCGCCCTCGCCGCGGCACCCTTCCGTTACCAGCACGCCCGCGCCAGCGATGCCGGTGGGGTGGAACTGCCACATCTCCATGTCCTGCACCGGCACACCGGCGCGCAGCGCCATGCCGACGCCGTCACCGGTGTTGATATGGGCGTTGGTGGTGGACTGGTAGATGCGGCCCGCGCCGCCGGTGGCCAGCACCGTGGCCTTCGCCTTGAAGTAGACCACTTCACCGGTTTCGATGCAGATGGCAGTACAGCCCAGCACGTCGCCATCCTGGTTCTTCACCAGATCCAGCGCGTACCACTCGGAGAAGATGGTGGTGCCATTCTTCAGGTTCTGTTGGTAGAGCGTATGCAGCAGCGCGTGGCCGGTACGGTCAGCCGCCGCCGCGGTGCGTGCCGCCTGCTCGCCGCCGAAGTTCTTCGACTGGCCGCCGAACGGGCGCTGGTAGACGCGGCCATCCTCCAGACGGGAGAACGGCAGGCCCATGTGCTCCAGCTCCAGAATCGCTTCCGGGCCGGTTTTGCACATATATTCGATGGCGTCCTGATCACCGATGTAGTCGGAACCCTTCACCGTGTCATACATATGCCACTCCCAGTTGTCCTCATGGCTGTTGCCGAGGGCCACGGTGATGCCGCCTTGGGCGGAGACCGTGTGGGAGCGGGTTGGGAAGACCTTGGACACCAGGGCACAGGAGAGGCCCATCTGTGAAATTTGTAGCGCCGCGCGCATACCTGCGCCGCCGGCACCGACGACCACTGCATCAAACTCTCTGACTGGCAGTTTCATTTACACTCCCCACACCACGATGGTTCCATAGATTAAGTACACAAACAGCAGCAGGACGATGGCCAGCTGGATCGTCAGGCGCAACGCCAACGGCTTGATATAGTCCGTCAGCACCTGCCACATGCCGATCCAGGTGTGAACCAGGGTCGAGAGCAGCGTCAGCAGGGTGAACACTTTCGTGGTGGAAGAGGCAAAGAAATCATGCCAGACGGCATAGGTGAGTGGCGGGGCGATGAGGAAAAAGCCCACGATATAGATGATATACAAGGTGATGACGATGGACGAGGCCCGGATTAGAAGCCAGTCGTGCACGCCATTGCGCCCTAATGCTGAAACATTGCTTACCATACCCAAACTCCAGCCAGAATTGACAGCACGACGGTGACCACCATAGCCACTTGGGCTGTGCGGGTACCGGCGGCCAGACTCTCTTCGATCATGCCAAAATCCATCATCAGGTGGCGGATGCCCGCGCAGGTGTGGTAGGCAAGTGCAGTCAGGATGCCCCAAAATATGAATTTAACGAACCCACTATTCATAATGGCAGCGGCCTGCGCAAACCCTTCCGGAGAGGAGAGGGAGATGCCCAGAAGCCACAGGAGGATACCGACCGCTACGAAGCTGATTACGCCAGAGACTCGGTGTAAAATTGACGCTATCGCAGCAACAGGAAACCGGATCGTTTGCAGATCCAGATTGACAGGTCTTTGTTTTTTCACGGATTAGCCCACACAGCTCTTATTATTTTCCTTCCTCCGGCCTGGGTGGGGATCAGACAGCGTTAAGAGCCTTGGCCCTTCACGTCACGCGCTCAAACATCAACGTCCACTGTGCTTAAACGGCGCGGTCTTATTAACGCTGGGTGCTCCTACTTCAGGGTGTTCCGGAGACCTGGCGGCAGTATAGGCTGTTCACATTATTATTACAATTCCCACACAAATGCTTTGGTCACATTTGACCAAAACAGTGATCTGGGTCATAGATTTCACAAATGATACAAATTTAATTATGTAGTTTGACATTAGATCAACATTTCCATTACATATAGGCAAGCAATCTCCCCTATGACCTGAGGCTTATCAGATGGCTCTTCCCTGGTCGCCTAAGTTATGCAACAGTGTATTAACGGAACACGTGCCATTTGTGATGACAATTGAAAGGCTCGCACAGGGCTTAGCACACCGCACGTTGAGCGATGTCGTAGGGTGAGGCGTTCTATCACCCCGAGATTACTGAGTCGTTAACAACCAGGAACACAGCTTGTCAGCCCTCTACTGGTCAGCCACAGTGTCCGGTCTTCCGGGCTGGGCTGCATGCCATGAACGCTGTACCCCTCCCCATTTACAGCCGCTCATGCACCGACAGGCATCCGGTATTCCCGGAGAATGGGCCTCGGTTGTAACAGATTTTAATAATAAGGCGCTAAGGAGACAGTAAAATGGCTGACAAGAAAGCGACACTGACCCGCGAGGGGAGTGATCCGATTGAACTGGATGTCCTAACCGGTACCCTCGGTCAGGATGAACTTGACGTCCGTAGCCTGGGTTCCAAAGGGTTGTTCACGTTCGATCCGGGTTTCACCTCGACCGCATCCTGCGAATCAAAGATCACCTATATCGACGGCGATGAGGGCATCCTGCTGCATCGCGGTTTCCCGATCGACCAGTTGGCGCAAGAGTCCAACTACCTGGAAGTGTGCTACATCCTGCTGTACGGTGAAGCGCCGACCAAAGCACAGTTTGATGAGTTCCGCACCACCGTGACGCGCCACACCATGGTGCATGAGCAGATCACCCGCCTGTTCCACGGCTTCCGCCGTGACTCCCACCCGATGGCGGTGCTGTGCGGCGTGACCGGTGCGCTGGCAGCCTTCTACCATGACTCGATTGACGTGGAAAATGAGCGCCACCGCGAGATTGCCGCTTTCCGCCTGCTGTCGAAAATGCCGACCGTGGCGGCAATGTGCTACAAGTACTCGATCGGCCAGCCTTTCGTCTATCCGCGCAACGACCTCTCCTATGCTGGCAACTTCCTGCATATGATGTTCGCTACCCCGTGCGAAGAGTATAAGGTGAACCCGGTGCTGGAGCGCGCCATGGACCGCATCCTGATTTTGCACGCCGACCATGAGCAGAACGCGTCTACCTCCACCGTGCGTACCGCCGGCTCAAGCGGCGCGAACCCGTTCGCGTGTATCGCCGCGGGCATCGCCTCACTGTGGGGGCCGGCACACGGCGGCGCCAACGAGGCCTGCCTGAAGATGCTGGAAGAGATCAACACCGTGGAGCACATCCCGGAGTTCCTGCGCCGCGCCAAGGACAAGAACGACTCGTTCCGCCTGATGGGCTTTGGCCACCGGGTCTACAAAAACTATGACCCGCGCGCCACCGTCATGCGCGAAACCTGCCACGAAGTGCTGAACGAGCTGAACATGAAGGACGACCTGCTGGAAGTCGCCATGGAGCTGGAGCACATCGCGCTGAACGACCCCTACTTCATTGAGCGCAAGCTCTACCCGAACGTCGACTTCTACTCCGGCATTATCCTGAAGGCGATGCGCATTCCCTCCTCCATGTTTACCGTGATCTTCGCGATGGCCCGCACCATCGGCTGGATCGCCCACTGGAACGAGATGCACCAGGATGGCATCAAGATCGCCCGTCCGCGCCAGCTCTACACTGGCTACGACCAGCGCGACTTCAAGAGCCAGATTAAGGGCTAAGCCTTTACTGACTCGATGCCCACCGGGAGACTCAGGTCTCCCGGTTTTTTTATGCCTGCGACGTCGTAAATAATAGAAGGGATAAATAATTAATCCCGAGATGCATATATTTAATTAATTAATCTCAAACATTCACAAAAAAAATATTTCCCGTAACCCAAGGCCATTCAAACAGTAATCCTTTCCGGTTTTACGCTGGCGCGAAAATAGTTGAAATCGCCCGGCCCAGCCCCTATTTTCCGTGCCTCGCACCCACTTTCGCCTATTTAATAGCCGACAGATTTGTCTACGTATTGGAAAATATGAAAAACCGCCCGCTCCGTTACCGTAAAACGCTGCTCGCCACCCTACTCTATGGGCTGGCTCCCCTGCCCGACGCACTGGCCGGTGACCTCGGCCCGCTGACCATTGAAGATGGCAAGGCGCACCGCATGAGCCAGTCCAGCATCAACAGCCAAGCATTTGACCAACCGGCGATTATCCTGCGCCAGCACGGCAGCTCCCTGTTGCTCACCGACAGCACGGTTACCACGGGGGGCGACTATGGTGTTGGCATCAAACTCTCAGACCTCACCAGCCTGGAGCTGGTCAACAGCCAGATCACCACCAGCGGGCGTGAGGCGGATGGCATTAACATGCTCAATGCCGCCATGCTGATGGAACAAAGTGAAATAACCATTAACGGCAATGCCAGTGGCCTTAACCTGATGGGAAATAGCCATGTTTCGGTTAAAAACAGCGTTATTTCCAGCGCCCAACGCGAAGGCATCAAATTAAGTGACAGCAGCACCCTGCTCCTGAATGACAGCCAGATTAAGGTGCTGGGAAAAACCGGCAAGGGGCTGGTGGCGACCGGCGACAATCCCGACGCGCCCTCATACTTTAGTGCCGATCACCTTCATGTTGAGGTGAGCGGCGCACAGGCGCAGGGCATTGTGCTGGAGGGGGCGACAGAGGGCCGGCTGGTTGACAGCACCGTGGCAATGCAGGCGGGTACCAGCGCGCTGTCGCTGCGCAACGGCGCTGTCCTCACCGCCGAACGCCTAACGGTAGAGGTGGACAACCGCGCGGCCGGCGATACACCGGTAATGGAGCTGGTGGATATCACCGGTGCGGATGTGGTGCTCAATCAGGCGACCTTCCACGCCGAGACCCAAGGCACGCTGGATGTGTTCGACGTCGCTGGCAGCAGCAGCCGTGCCGGCTCGCTGACGCTCAATGACGCCCACGTCAGCGTCACCAACAGCCGCACCACCCTCTCCACCCCCAGCTACCTGTTCTATGTCGGTAGCGGCGGTGAGGTGGAAGTCAACGGCGGCGAGTTCAGCATCAGTGGGCCGCTCGGCTATGGCGTCTGGCTCACCCAGCCTGACGCGCAGATGACCGCCACCGGCATGAGCCTCTCCACCGACGGGCTACAGGGCCACGGCATCGACAACCGCGGCGTGATGCAGCTGACAGAGAGCCGCGTCACCACCACCGGGGCCTTCTCCCACGCCCTCTACACAGAGGGGCAGACCACCGGCGAAAACCTGACGCTGGCGGCGTTGGGCGGCAACGGGGCGGCGGTGGCTGTCGCGCGCGGCGGTGACGCCACGCTGACGGGGGTCGAGGCCCGCGCCGAGGGAAACAACAGCAACCTGCTGCTCAATTTCGGCCACAGCCGCATTGAGGCCACCGGCCTGACCGGCAGTGCCAGCGGCAACGCGGCCGCCGCCATCAGGACTTACGCCTATGGCGACACTGCCCTGACCCACAGCCAGCTCCGCGCCAGCGGTCAGGACGCCACCGGCATCCTCCAGCAGAACAGCGCACCGGGCGACGGCATCACCAGCCAGATCACCCTCGACAACAGCCAGATCAGCAGTGAGTCCCACGCCATCACCTCACAGGGCGGCGGGCTAAATCTCGCCCTTACCCACGGCAGCCAGCTTGCCAGTGACAGCGGCGTGCTGCTTGATGCCACCGCGCTGCCCGCCACGACAAGTGGCAATATACCCACTAACGACGCCATCCTCCTGAGCGCCAGCGACAATTCGCAACTCCTCGGCGAGATTAAAAGCGACGGGGCCAGCGCGATTAGCGTCGATCTACGCGACGGCTCACTCTGGCAAGGCAGCAGCCTGAGCGCCCCGACGCTGGCGGTTGACGCCACCAGTGTCTGGCAGGTCACGGGCGATAGCCAGCTCAACGCGTTGACGCTCCATGGCACCCTGGATTTTACGCCGCACAGTACCGGCTTCACCACGGTGAACATTGACGACGACCTGACCGGCGGCGGGACGCTGGTGATGAACAGCGCACTGGGTGGCAACGCCTCGCCCAGTGATCGCCTGCGGGTCGGCGGCGACATGCGCGGCGACTACCAGCTCTACGTCCACAACAGCGGCGGCGCGGGCGGGCTGACGCAGGGTGACGGCATCCTGCTGCTGGAGGTGGATGGGCAGAGTGAGGGCAGCGTGACGCTCGGCCAGCGGGTGGCGGTCGATGCCTATGAGTACCTGCTCTATCAGGGCGGCGAGCAGGATGCCAACGACTGGTTCCTGCGCTCCAGCCTTGACGATGAGCCAGTGCCGGATGATGGGGGCGAACCGGTGCCGGATGATGGCGACGAGCCGCAGCCGTTGCCGCCAGACGAGATCCCATGGCGCGAAGAGGTGCCGAGCTATATCGCCGCGCCGCTGCTCAACCAGCACTACGCCTTTGATGCGCTCGGCACCTACCACCAGCGCACCGGCGGCGACGTAGCGCACCTCGACGGGAGCTGGCTACGGGTGTTTGACCAGCAGCAGCGCTGGGATGCCGGTCGCTTTGGCTATGACAGCGAAACCCGCTACGTGCAGTTCGGCAACGATCTCTATGAGCAGCGGGATGAGAGCCAGACCACCCGCGCCGGTTGGGTGGTCACGCTGGGCAGCCAGCGCACGGACGCCGAAGACCGCCAGCGGGCGCTCAACCCGGCACTCTCCATCGCCACTGGCCGCCTCGACAGCACCATCTACAGCGCCGGCGGCTACTACACCCGGCAGGCGACGGACGGCAGTTATCTCGATGTGATTGGCCAGTTCAACAGCTACCGCAATGACTACTTCAGCGCCAGCCACGCCGCGCAGCATGGGCTGGGCGCGGCTCTCTCCGCCGAGGCTGGGCGGCCATTCGCGCTCGGTGGTGACTGGGCGCTGGAGCCACAACTCCAGCTGAAGTACCAGTACCTGCACCTGGATGCCTTCCACGATGAGATTAGCGATGTTTCAGGCGTCGCCAACCATAGCGGCGAGGCACGGGCCGGGCTGCGCCTGGCGCGTGACGCCGGGGGCCTTCCGCCCCTACCTGACGCTGGACGCCACCACGCTGATCGGCAATGAACCGCCGGTACGCGTCGGGTCGCAGACCCTGCGGGCCGAGTTCAGCAATAGCAGCTGGCAGGCGGGCCTCGGCGCGGCCGCCACCCTGCGCCCCAACCTCTCCGCCTATGGCGAGCTGCGCTACCAGCGCGCCTTTGATGGGGATATGGACGGGTACGCCGGGACGCTCGGGATCAAGGCGACCTTCTGACCGCCACTAGCGCTGGCAGGTAGGGCACCAGTAGAAGGGGCGCGAGGAGAGCGTGGTCTTCTCGACCGTGCCGCCGCAGCGCTCGCAGGGCTTGCCCGCGCGCCCAAATACCCGGAAGCGGAACAGCGCGCCGTGGTGTTTATCCTCCTTCACCCGGCCGCGCGTGGCGTAGGAGAGGCGGGCGATGGAGAGCACCGCCTCGGCCAGCGCCTCACGCTGCACCTCGCTCAAATCTTGCGGCTTGTGGTGGGGGGCAAGCTGCGCCTGCCAGAGGATTTCAGCGCGCAGGTAGTTGCCCAGCCCGGCGATAAAGGATTGGTCAAGCAGCGTGCCGGCCAGCTGGCGGCGGCGGAAAGCCGGCGACATCAGCCGTTCGCGCACCATGTCAGGCGTCAGCGCGCTGTCCAGCACATCCGGGCCGATGCGCACCAGGAAGGGGTGCTGCTCAATCTCCTCCGTCATCCACAGCGAAATGTCCGAGGCGCTCAGCAGCAGCGCCGCCTTATCCGCGGTCTCCAGCCGCACCCGCAGCGAGCGCTTGCCAGCCGGGGCCTCACCCGGCTTCATCACCCGCCAGACGCCATACAGCTGGTTATGGCTATAGAGCGTCATGCCGTTGGAGAAGTGGGTCAGCAGCGCCTTGCCGCGCGTCTCAAACCGAATGACATGGGTGCCGATCAGTTCTGACTGGTAGGGTTGCAGGTGGGGAAAGGCAAACCAGACCTCGGTCAGCGGCTTCCCGGCGATGGCTTTCTCAATTTTATCGGCGGCACGTCGAATCTCCGGGCCTTCAGGCATGGGCACAACTCCTTGGCAGCTAAAGAGAGGCACGCCGCAGCGTGCCTGTTAACGCCTTGAAGTATAGCGCAAAATCAGTGGGTCGCGCCGCCACTCACCAGCAGGTCACGTTCGGTGCTCAGCGCAATGGCGATGGTCAGCTCCAGCGCGGTCAGCACCGTGGAGGCCGCCATGCTGGGCGCGCCCGGATGGTGGGCCGCCTGCTCCGGCAGGTAAGGAATGTGGATGAAGCCGCCCTTGATGCGCGAGTTGCCGCGGCTGTGCAGGTGGTGCAGCAGGCCGTACATCACGTGGTTGCAGACGTAGGTGCCAGCGCTCTGCGACACCGCCGCCGGGATGCCCGCCTCACGCAGGCCGGTGACGATCGCCTTAATGGGTAGCAGCGAGAAGTAGGCGGCCGGGCCGCCCGGCACCACCGGTTCATCCACCGGCTGCTGGCCCTGATTGTCCGGGATGCGCGCGTCATCGACGTTGATCGCCACCCGCTCAAGGCTGATCTCCGCCCGCCCACCGGCCTGGCCCACCGCCAGCACCAGCCGCGGCTGCGTCTCCTCAATCGCCGCGTGCAGCGCCTCCAGCGCATGGTGGAATACGCAGGGCAGTTGACGCGCCACAATGTGCGCCCTGCCTAACTCCATATCGTGCAGCCGCCTCACCACCTCCCACGAGGGGTTGAGGCGCTCGCCGCCAAAGGGTTCAAACCCTGTTACCAGTACCGTTTGCATCCTCTTCTCCCCCGGTTTTGTCGCCCCTTGGGCGGCCTTATGATCAGCATAGCCAGTGGCCTATAAAAACATCAAAAAGTAGAGCAGGAAAATGTTAACCAGCAACAGTGCCAGCCCGGTGGGGATCTGCGCCTTGATCACCGCGTTGCGATCCGGCAGCTCCAGCAGCGCCGCCGGCACCAGGTTGAAGTTGGCGGCCATCGGCGTCATCAGGGTGCCGCAGTAGCCGGAGAACATACCGATCGCCGCCATCACCGCCGGGTTGCCGCCCTGTTGCAGCACCAGAATCGGGATGCCAACGCCCGCCGTGACAATCGGGAAGGCAGCGAAGGCGTTGCCCATAATCATCGTCAGCAGCGCCATGCCAATGGCGTAGACCGCCACCGCCACCAGCCGGTGGTCAACCGCCAAGTAGGTCTGCGTCAGGTCAGCGATGGCGCTGCCGACGCCAGCGGCAGTGAACAGCAGCCCCAGCGTCGCCAGCAGCTGCGGCAGGATGAATGCCCAGCCGATGGCGTCCAGCAACCGGCGTGCCTCCTGCACCGATTGCAACGCCGAGTCGCGCGTCATCACCAGCGCAATGCCCAGCCCAATCAGGCAGCCCACCAGCATGGAGAAGAGCGTCACCAGCGCCGGCGGGCTACCGGTGCCGAACACCGCGCCCGCCAGCCCAGGAATGTTGTTGAAGGCCAGCACGCCGAGCACCGTCACCACCGGGATCGCCAGCGCCGGCAGGAACAGCCGGTTGCCGAGGCGGGCCGCGCTCTCGCTGCGCGCTCGCTCACTGCGCTGGGAGTAGCTGCCGAGCCGCACGCCGCCGCAGCCAGCGATCAGCGCCATCACCACCACCAGCACGCCCACCAGAATGTGCAGGCCGCGGGTGCCGTCGCCACCGGTTATCTGCCCCACCCACTCCGCCGCCCAGTCGCCGAGCAGGAAGATCAGCCCATACAATCCCCAGAACAGGCCGGTAAAGAGGCGGCGGGGGTTGGCGCGATCGCGCAGCGAGAGCAGCGCCACCAGCAACAGCAGGATGCCCGCCAGCGTATAGAGATATTGTTGCTGGAACATCAGTGGCCCCCTTTGCGCGTCAGCGCGGCGTCATTGAGCGCCGCCAGCTCCCGCTTGAGTTGGCGATCCATCCGGTTAAGGCGGAAGGCGTGGATCAGGAAGGCGGCAACCGCCGTCGGGATGCCCCACAGCGCGATGTGCAGCGGCTCCGTCTGGATGCCCGCCGACTCCTGCATAAAGTTGTGCATGAAGATGATGGCCCCGAAGGCCACAAAAATATCCTCACCGAAAAACAGCCCGATGTTGTCGGTGGCGGCGGCCATCGCGCGCAGGCGGTGGCGGGTCGCCTCTGGCAGGTGGCCGTCACGGGCGGCCGCGCCCTCAGTCATTGGGGCCAGCATCGGCCGCACCATCTGCGGGTGGCCGCCCAAACTGGTCAGCCCCAGCGCGGCGGTCAACTCACGCGCCAGCAGGTAGACGGTCAGCAGGCGGCCAGCGGTGGCGCTGTGGATGGTGGCGATAAACGCCTGCGCCCGCTCCTTCAGACCGTGGCGCTCCAGCAACCCAATCACCACCAGCGGCAGCAGCAGGATCAGCGGCAGCGTGCGGGTGTTGAGGAAGCCGCTGCCCAGTTTCTCCAGAATGTCCATGACCGGCATGGCGGCCGCCAGCCCGGTGACGATGCCAGCGACCATCACCACCAGCACCGCGTTAAAGCGCAATACAAACCCCACCACAATCACGGCAATGCCGATCAGCGGCCACATATTCACAGCCTGTTGCATATTCCCTGCTCCCAGATAAAAACGCCGGGCGCGGCCCGGCGTGTGATGCGTGATGCCGCACAGGGCGGCGGTGTGATCAGGCGGCGCGCACCGCAATCTGCCGGTCGGCGAAGCTGCGGCGTAGCAGCCGGGCGAAGGCCAGCGCGTGCGCGCCGTCGCCATGCAGGCAGACGGTATCGGCGCGCACCGGCACCGTCTGGCCGTCGCGGCTGATGACCTGCCCGTGCTGAACCATATGCAGGGTCTGTGCCAGCGCCTGCTCGTCGCTCTCAATCAATGCATCTGGCTGGCTGCGCGGCACCAGCGAACCATCGGATTGGTAACGGCGGTCAGCAAACACCTCCTCGCGCGTCGCCAGCCCCAGCCGCTGCCCGGCGCGGATCAGCTCGCTGCCCGCTAGCCCCACCAGCCGCAGCTGGCTGTCCACCGCCTGCACCGCGCGGGCGATCGCCTCCGCCAGCGCTGGCTCCTTGGCCGCTTGGTTGTAGAGCATACCGTGTGGCTTGACGTGAACCAGCTCGCCGCCCTCGGCGCGGGCAATCGCCGCCAGCGCGCCCACCTGATAGAGTACCTGCGCATAGACCGTCTCCGGCGGCAGCTGCATCGCCGTGCGGCCAAAGTTCTCCCGATCTGGGAAGCTGGGATGTGCGCCGATGGCGACGCCAAACTCGCGCGCCCAGCGCACCGACTGCACCATGGTTTGCGCGTCACCCGCATGGAAGCCACAGGCGATGTTTGCGGAGCTCACCAGTTGCAGCAGCTCGCGGTCGTTGGCGCACCCTTCGCCCAAATCGGCGTTCAAATCAACGTTCATGTAACCCCCACTGCACCTGTTGCAGGAAGCGCGCCTGCTCGGCCTGCGCCTGATGCGCCTGCTCCAGCGTGCACTTGATAAAGTGAATCGGCTCGCCCAGCCGGATCTGCGCCAGATGATAGAGATCTGCCTCAATGATGCAGGCGATGCGCGGGTAGCCGCCGGTGGTCTGGGCATCCGCCAGCAGCACAATCGGCTGGCCGTTGCCCGGCACCTGCACCACGCCCGGCAGCAGGCCGTGGGAGAGCATCTCGCGGTCGGTGGTGCGCTCCAGCGCGTGACCATGCAGCCGGTAGCCCATGCGGTTGCTCTGCGGGCTGATCTGCCACGCCGTGCGCCAGAAGGACGCCCGCGCTGCCGGGCTGAACTCCAAATACTCCGGCCCCGGCACCGCCCGCACGCGGTTGTTGAACAGCAGCTGCTTGATGCCGGTCGGGCGGCGCGGCAAGTGATGCAGCGTGCCGAGCGGCAACAGGTCATCATCCCGCAGCGCGCGCCCCTGATGGCCGCCGATGCCCGCCTTGACGTCGGTGCTGCGCGACCCCAATACTTCTGGCACATCAAAGCCGCCAGAGACAGCCAGATAGCTGCGCATCCCGCGCTTGGGCATCTTCAGCACCAGCCGCTGCCCCGGCTTCACCCGGTAGCGCCAGCCGGTCCAGAGTTTTTCGCCATCCAGTTCAGCGTCACAGCCCGCGCCCGTCAGGGCGATCCAATCCTCACGCAAAAATTCGGCGCAGAACTGGCCGAGGGTGATCTCCAGTGCCGCCGTCAGCGGCGCGTTGCCGACCAGCAGGTTCGCCAGTTGCAGCGCCGGGAGATCCAGCGCGCCCGTCTGGCTGATGCCTAGCGCCCGGAAACCGTGGCGGCCCTGATCCTGAACGGTGGTCAGCATCCCGGCACGAACAATTTTCAGCATACGCCCTCCTTCTGCGGCACAAAGCGCACGCTGTCGCCCGGCTGCAACAGCGTGGGCGGTTGCTGCTCCGGCATGAACAAACGGCTCGGCGTGCGGCCAATCAACTGCCAGCCGCCGGGCGAGGCCAGCGGGTAGATGCCGGTCTGCTCACCGGCGATGCCCACCGAGCCAGCCGGCACCTGTAGGCGCGGCTCGCCGTGGCGCGGGGTGGCAAGCTGTGGCGGCATCCCGCCCAGATAGGAGAAGCCCGGCAGGAAGCCGAGGAAATAGACGATATAGTGGGCCGAGGCGTGCGCCTCCACCACCTGTTGCGGCGTCAGCCCGGTGTGGCGCGCCACCCCCGCCAGATCGGGGCCATCCGCGCCGCCATAGATCACCGGGATCTCCACCTGGCGCGCCTCCGGCACCAGTGACTCACTCTCCTCCCACCAGCGTTGCAGCCGCTCGATGGCGTCCAGCGCCACCGCCTGCGGCTCGGCCAGCAGGATGGTCAGGTTATTCATGCCCGGAATGGCTTCCCGCACTTCCGGCCGCTCGCGTAGGCGCGCCGTCAGCCCCCAGATGCGCTGCTGGCTCAACAGCGAAATCGGCGGCTCCAGCTCCAGAACGACCGCGCGCTCCCCCAACAGATAACAACGTGCTCGCTGCACTGGCCACCCCTTAGATAAAGAATATTTATCAATCAAAACATGCATATTTATGCTGCAACTATTGGTGCGCTGTCAACCTGTTACGTGGCAGCGGCCTCACGCCCTTACACACCTGCTAGTATCAAGTGTATCGGGTTGTTCATCCTGCGCCGGTGAAGGTGCGCCGGGGCGCCTCATGCCCCGCCTTTCTTGCATGGAATAAGGGAGATAGCGTGAAAAAAACCTTGGGCGTCTTTTTTCCCCTCTACACCACCACCCTGCTGATGCTGCTTGGCTCCGGCCTGCTCACCACCTATGTCTCGCTGCGGCTGACGGCGATGCAGGTGGGCGGCATGTTGATTGGCGCCATCATCGCCGCCCACTATATCGGGCTGGTGATTGGCGGCAAAGTGGGCCACGTGCTGATCGCCCGCGTCGGCCACATCCGCGCCTATGTCTCCTGCTCCGGCATCATCACCGCCGCGGTGCTCGGCCACGGGCTGACGGACAGCCTGCCCGCGTGGGTTGGGCTGCGGCTGATCATCGGCCTGTGCATGATGTGCCAGTACATGGTGCTGGAGAGCTGGCTCAACGATCAGGCGCAGTCAGAGCAGCGCGGGCTGGTGTTTGGTTTCTATATGGCCGCCTCCTATCTGGGGATGTCGCTCGGCCAGGTGGTGCTGATGTGGCAGGATGGGCTGGGCATCAGCACGCTGCTGCTGATCGCGCTCTGCTTTGCCCTCTGTCTGGTGCCGATTGCCCTCACCACCCGCACCCACGCCAACCACATGTCACCCGCGCCGCTGGAGCTGAAGTTCTTCCTCGGGGCGATCCCCAAGGTGCTGGCGCTGACGCTGCTGACCGGCATGGTGGTGGGCGCGTTCTACGGGCTGGCCCCGGTCTATACCAGCCAACAGGCGCTGACCACCCGCCAGACCGGGCTGTTCATGGCGCTGGCGATCTTCGCCGGGCTGCTGGCGCAGTTCCCGCTGAGCTGGCTTTCTGACCGCTACAACCGCAACCGGCTGCTCTGCATCGGTGCGCTGTTGTTGCTGCTGGCGGCACTGCCGTTGGCGCTGCTGCCGCGCCTGCCGTTCGCGCTGCTGCTGGGGATCGGGTTCGTGGTCAGCCTGATGCAGTTCTCGCTCTACCCGCTGGTGGTGGCGCTGGCCAATGACCAGATTGCGCCGGAGCGGCGGGTGTCGCTCTCCGCCTGTTTGCTGATGGCCTTTGGCGTTGGCGCCTGTCTTGGCCCGCTGCTGGTCGGCTCGCTGATGGAGCCATTGGGCGGCCATATCCTCTACGCCTTCTTTGCGCTGTGCGGCGCGGTGATGGCGGCGCTGGCGCGGCCGGTGCCACAGGCGGAGGAGGTGCCGCTGGCCGAGGATGCGCCGGTGCCGCACGCCGTGATCCCCGACAGCCTGACCAGTTCGCCGCTCTCGCCAGCGCTTAACCCGGCGTTTGATGAGCAGCAGATCCAGGAGGCGATGCCGGTGAATGATGACTCGACGTCCCCCTTCCCGCCACAGGGGGCCGACCCGGACGCCGACACCGGCCTGCAAAAAGCGTTTATCCTGCTTGAGGATGACGCCCTGCCCGAGGAGCCGGAGAAGCGCGTTCATCACGGGTAGCGCGCAGGCCTGCCCCATCACCGGCTGGCTGGCCTATTATTACTTGCCTAACCATGATCATTGAAATAATAAATTTACTTGATTAGGCTAAAAGATGAGAAATAGATCTCATCTTTCGCCCATTTTTTATGAAAAGAATAAATCACATTAATGTGATTTTTATTTTTCGCCGTCCTTGCACACTCTATTTATAAACTTTTCCCTGCCGGGCTGATGGTTCTGCCAGCGGCAAGCGAACAGCCGTTACGCTTATTACATCCTGATTTTTATTTTAATAAGGAGGATTTTCCCACCTACTTAACCACTGTAATGGCAGTAAGGAACCACTATGAAAATAGGCATCGATCCCGGACATGGCATGGCAAACCGCAAGGCGGGGGTCTTTGATCCCGGTGCCGTGCACACCCCCTCACACCCGCCGCTGTTTGAGGCGGATGTGGTGCTGGAGTATGGGCTGGCGCTGAAGGAGCGGCTGCGCTCAGGCGACTTCGAGGTGTTTATCACCCGTCAGGATAGCCAGACACCGACGCCGCTGTCGCAGCGCGCCCAGCGCGTCAAGGAGGCGGGCGGCGACATCCTGATCTCGCTGCACCTCAACGCTTCGGACGATCCCGCCGCACAGGGCGTCGAGGTGATCTATAACCGTGACAATAGCAAGCCGTTGGCACGGTTAATACAGGAGCGGCTGGTGAGAACCACCCATTTCCGTGACCGGGGAATAAAGCATCGCCCGGAGTTGGCGGTATTAAAATTTACCGGGCCAGCGGTATTAATTGAATTGGGTTTTATCAGTAACGAGCACGATCGAAGTACCTTGCTGGAGGCGGAGGTGCGCGAGGCAATTAACGATGCCATTGTTGACGCGCTGGATGAATTTATCCAATCCCGGCAAGCCATTCCGACCCACATGGCTTAAAAAAGGGGGCAGCGCCCTGCCCCCACCGCATCAGGCCGGATTATCGATGTCGATGAAGGTGACCTCCAACCCATGCGCCTGCGCCAGCCACTCGCCGAGCGCCCGCACGCCGCCGCGCTCGGTGGCGTGGTGGCCGGCGGCAAAGAAGTGCAGCCCCATCTCACGCGCGATGTGGATGGTCTGCTCCGACACCTCCCCGCTGATAAAGGCATCGACGCCAAACTCCGCCGCCTGCTGGATAAAGCCCTGCCCGCCGCCGGTGCACCACGCGACGCGGCGGATGGTGGCCGGGGCGTGGGTGTCGCTGTGCAGCACGCTGCGCCCCAGTTGCTGCTCCAGCCGCTGGCGCAGCGCCTCGCCGGTGAGCGGCGTGGTCAGCTCGCCCCACGGCACCAGTGGCACCACCTCGCCCCGCACCTCAATTCCCAGCATCTGCGCCAACTGCGCGTTATTGCCCAGCTCCGGGTGCGCGTCCAGTGGCAGGTGATAACCGTAAAGGTTGATATCCTCGGTCAGCAGGGTCTTCAGGCGGTTGCGTTTCATGCCGCGCACTACCACCGGCTCGTTCTTCCAGAAGTAGCCGTGGTGCACCACGATGGCATCGGCCCGGTGCGCGACGGCGGCGTCAAGCAGCGCCTGACTGGCGGTCACGCCGGTGACGATGCGTTGCACCTCTTCACGCCCCTCCACCTGGAGGCCGTTCGGCGCGTAGTCTTTAAAGTCGCTGACGTTGAGTTTCTGGTTGATGAGGCGTTCCAGTTCGGTATTGCGCATGGTTCATTTCCTTGGTAGGTCACGCAGGGCATCAAAAGGTCAGGCGGTCGCCCTGCTGCATAAAGATAAAGTTAACCCCGAGGCGGTTTCCGGCGTCAAGTTGCTGTTTCACCTCGGCGGGCACATCCTTGCTGGCCTGCAACGACGGCTTGATGTGGGTGACCACCACCGGCAGGCCGCGCAGCGCCTCCTCGCCGCCGCTAAGCGCCGCCAGCCGCGCCAGTTCGCTGAGTAGCAGCGCGGGCGTCAGGTGGCCGTAGAGCCGGTCGCTGGGCTGGTCATCGGCGTAGGAGCTCTCCAGCATAATGCCCTTGAGCTGGCGCGCCTGCACCAGCGGTGCCAGCGCCGCCCAGGCGGCGTGCAAATGGCGGGAGCGCTCGACGGCATCCGCGCCGGTGTCGCCAAAGTAGGCGAATGCCTCTTCGCCGTGGCGGATCAGCAGCATCGCCGAGGCGCCGCCCTCATGGCTCAGGGGGTAGATCACGCCGCTCATGCGGGTGTCTGCCAGGGTGAAGCGCTGGCCGGGCGGCGGGGTGTAGATCCGGTAGGTGCCGAGCCGCGTGCCGTTGCCGCTGTCGCTGAAGTTGGGCCAGCTTTTCCAGTTGAAGTAGTGGGTACGCAGGGTGTTGGCGGTGTCGCTGGTGGTGTAAATGGGCTTGCGCGGCTTATCCTCGGGCGCATTGAGCAGCAATCCGGCCAGGTGGTCGAGGTGGCCGTGGCTGATGAAGTAGCCAGCAATCAGCTCGCGGAACACGTAGCCCTCCGGCGTCAGCGGCGCGGCCTGTTGCGGCGTCGCCTCTGGTAGGCTGCCTTTCGCCAACGCCTGCCGGATGCCCGGCAACAGCGAGCCGGCGTCCAGCGCCAGCCAGCGCGTATCCTGATCGCTGCGGATCAGGTAGGCGCTCAGGTTCTGCTGATCCACCCCGCCACGCACGCCCAGCGCCACTAGCTCAAAGCCAGCCAGTGCCGCCGTCGGGCACAGCGCCAGTAGCGCCGCGCCAATCAGTAAGGTTGCCCGGTATTTTCCTCTGCCCATCTGCCTGCTCCTTGACGATCCTCCGAGAGGCCGCCATCCTCAAGGCGTTGCGCATGGCGGCGGGCATCCTCGAAGGCGGCCAGCGTGTCGCGCCGCGCATCGGCATGATCGACCTGTGGTGCCGGATAGTCTAGCACGTGCTGGTGCTGTTCCGCCCAGCGGTGCGGCTGGTGGATGAACTTATCCGGCACCGCCGCCAGCTCCGGTAGCCAGCGGCGGATAAACGCGCCCTGCTTGTCGTAGCGCTCGCCCTGGGTGGTAGGGTTGAAGATGCGGAAATAGGGCACCGCGTCGGTGCCGGTGGAGGCCGCCCACTGCCAGCCGCCGTTGTTGGCGGCGTAGTCGCCATCAATCAGCTGCGACATGAAGTAGCGTTCGCCCTCGCGCCAGTCGATGAGCAAATCCTTCACCAGATAGCTGGCGGTGATCATCCGCAGCCGGTTGTGCATCCAGCCAGTCTGGTTCATCTGGCGCATCGCGGCGTCCACGATCGGGTAGCCGGTCTGGCCGCGCTTCCACGCCTCGAATGCCGCCTCATCACGCCGCCACGGCACAAACTTCGTCCACGGCACGAACGGCTGGTGTTTGTTGAGCATCGGCCATGCCACCAGCAAATGGCGGTAGAAGTCGCGCCACACCAGCTCATTGAACCAGCCGAAAGCGCTGCCCTCCTGCTGCTCCAGCATCTGCGGGCACTCGGTGCGCAGGCGGTTGAAGCACTGGCGTGGCGAGAGCACGCCAATCGCCAGATAGGCCGACAGGCGGCTGGTGCCCTCCAGCGCGGGCTGGTCACGCTGGCGCGAGTAATCTTCCACCTGCTCGCGGCAGAAGCGGCGCAGCTGCGCCAGTGCCGCCTCCTCGCCCGCCGGGTAGAGCTCGGCATCCGGCTCCTGTTGCGGGTAGTCAAACGGTGTTAACCGGTGGCGTGCCACCTCGTTGGTGTGGCGCGGCTTGGGCGCGGGCAGCGAGCGGGTGTCTGACTCCGTCAGCCGACGGACAAACGCCTTGCGAAACGGGGTGTAGATCTTGTACATCTCGCCCTGCCCATTCACCACGCTACCCGGCGGCAATAACAGGCTGTCATCAAAGCTGCGGCACAGCACCGTGCCTGCCAGCGCTTTTTCCAGCGTGGCGTCACGCCGCCGCTCATTCAGCTCATACTGGCGGTTGTAGAAAAGCTGATCGACCTGCTGCGCATGGCAGAACTCCACCAGCCACAACGCGCTGTCGGTGAAGTCCGGGCATTGGTGGTAGAAGAGTTCGATGTGGCGCGCCGCCAGCGCCGCCTGTAACGCCGCCAGATTCTGCCGGATGAAGGCCGCCTGGCGCGGGGCCATGCTGTGGGAGGCCCACTGCGCCGGGGTGGCGATAAACAGTGCCAGCACCCGCGCCTCCGGGTCTTCGCAGGCGGCGTGCAGCGCGCGGTTATCCGTGACGCGTAGGTCATTTCGGAACCAGACCAGATGGGTTGCCATAACAGATCCTGTCAACAAACGGGCGGCCCGCAGGCCGCCCGGTTCAGTGTCCGTAGCGCAGGCAGAGCGCTTCGGGATAGGGTTCAAAATAGCGCTGTTGTTGCAGGTAGCCATCCGGGAACTCGCGCATGTAGTGCTTGAGCAGCGTGATCGGGGCCAGCAGCGGCTGCACACCACGGCGATAGCGATCGATCAGCTGGGTCAGCTCCTGCTTCTGGTCAGTTGTCAGCTGGTTGCGGAAGTAACCCTGCACATGCATCAGCACGTTGGTGTGGTTGCGGCGGGTGGCGTGGTGGGACATCAGCTTCATCAGCCGGCTGCGGTACTCCACCGTGAACTCCTCCAACGACTCCCACTGGTCAATGGCGGCGACGAAGCGCCCCAGCTCGCGGTACTCTGGCTGGGAGTGCGCCAGCAGCGACAGCTTGTAGCGGCTGTGGAAGGCGATCAGCCCGCCGCGCGACAACCCCTGCTTCCACAACATATTCAGCTCATAGAGCGCGAACACCCGCTCCACAAAGTTCTCGCGCAGCACCGGATCGTGCAGCCTACCATCCTCCTCCACCGGCAGCCACGGGTAGCGCTTCATCAGCTCGGCGGTATAGAGGCCGACGCCACTTTTACGCGCGTCCTTGCCATTGGCGCTGTAGACCCGCACCCGCTCCATGCCGCAGCTCGGCGACTTGGCGCAGACAATGTAGCCGCACAGGTGGCCGAGTGAACTGACCCGCGTTTCGGCGTAGTGCTGCATGGCCTCGGTGACATCCACCGACTCATCGTTGCTGTAACGCATCACGATGCCCTGATCGGCTTTGACCAACCTCAGCGCCGGGCGCGGCGTCGGCAGACCGATCGCCATCTCCGGGCATACCGGTTCGAAGCGAACATAGGGGGCCAACTGTTCCACGGCAAAGCCGAATCGCTTATGCCCCCCATCAAACCGGACATTCTCACCCAGCAGGCAGGCGCTGATTCCAATAGGAATTTTTTCACTCACGACGGCTCCCTGGTGTTGTGCATGATGAATTAAGTGTAGAAGAGAGCGGGCCACTGTCCCACCCTCGGGGCCAACAATTTATACAAATTACTGGTTTTGTACAGGTTAGCGTTTAAAAAATTATCAATGAGGATGGTTTTTATCTTTTCTTTACACCCGCACGCCCGATTTTTTCAGCTTCTTTGCCTGCCACGCCCTAGCCTGCGGGTAACGAAATCCCACAGGAGAAGAAGATGAGTCTCAGCGTAATCGCCGGGGCCGGGCTGGTGTTGTTGGTGCTGGCCTACCTGGTCTATGCCCTGATCCGGGCGGAGGCATTCTAATGACAATGGAAGGCATGGGCCTGCTGGCCCTGTTTATGCTGGTGCTGCTGGCGCTGGCGCGGCCGCTCGGCAGTGGCATGGCCCGGCTGGTGGAGGGCGGGCCGCCGCCGGGGCTTGGCGGGCTGGAGCGCCTGCTGGCACCGCAGCCCAACGAGATGGGCTGGGTGCACTACCTGTTGGCGCTGCTGCTGTTCAACGCGCTCGGGCTGCTGCTGTTGCTGGCGCTGCTGCTGGCGCAGGGCGTGCTGCCACTCAATCCGCAACACCTGCCGGGGCTGGACTGGGATCTGGCGCTGAACACCGCCGTCAGCTTTGTCACCAACACCAACTGGCAGGCCTACAGCGGCGAAAACAGCCTGAGCTACCTGAGCCAGATGGCCGGGCTGGGGGTGCAGAATTTCCTCTCCGCCGCCAGCGGCATCGCGGTGGCCTTCGCGCTGATCCGTGCCTTCGCCCGCCCCGCCACCGCCACCCTTGGCAATGCCTGGGTCGATTTGGCGCGCATCACCCTCTACGTGCTGCTGCCGCTGTCGCTGCTGCTGGCGTTGATGCTGGTGAGCCAAGGGGTGTTGCAGAACCTCGCGCCCTACCAGCAGGTGGCGACGCTGGAGGGCGGCGTGCAGGTGCTACCGATGGGGCCGGTGGCCTCACAGGAGGCGATCAAGATGCTCGGCACCAACGGCGGCGGCTTCTTCGGCGCCAACTCCGCCCACCCGTTTGAGAACCCGACCGCCTTTAGCAACCTGTTGCAGATGCTGGCGATCTTCCTCATCCCCTGCGCGCTCTGCTTCGCCTTCGGCGAGGTGGTGGGCGACCGCCGCCAAGGCAATGCGCTGGTGTGGGCGATGTCCTTGATCTTCGTGGTCTGCGTGGCGGTGGTGATGTACGCCGAACTGGCGGGCAACCCGCACCTCACCGCCCTCGGCGCGCAGAGCGCCGCCAACCTGGAGGGCAAGGAGGCGCGCTTTGGCATCGCCGCCTCCGCGCTGTTCAGCGTGGTGACCACTGCCGCCTCCTGTGGCGCGGTCAACGCGATGCTCGACTCCTTCACTGCGCTGGGCGGGCTAGTGCCGATGTGGCTGATGCAGATTGGCGAGGTGGTATTTGGCGGCGTCGGCTCCGGCCTCTACGGCATGTTGCTGTTCGTGCTGCTGACGGTGTTTATCGCTGGGCTGATGATTGGCCGCACGCCGGAGTACCTCGGCAAGAAGATCGACGTGCGCGAGATGAAGATGACGGCGCTGGCGATTCTGGTGACACCGGCGCTGGTGCTGCTCGGCACCGCGCTGGCACTGGCGCTGCCCGCCGGGCGTGCGGGCATCCTTAACCCCGGCGCGCATGGCTTCAGTGAGGTGCTCTACGCCCTCTCCTCGGCCGCCAATAACAACGGCAGCGCCTTCGCCGGTCTGGGCGTCAATACCCCCTTCTACAACTTGCTGCTGGCGGTGGTGATGGCGGTCGGGCGCTTTGGCGTCATTGTGCCGGTGCTGGCGATTGCTGGCTCGCTGGCGGCAAAACCGCGCCAGCCGGCGGGAGCTGGCACCCTGCCGACCCACGGCCCGCTGTTTGTCGGGCTGCTGGTCGGCACCGTGCTGCTGGTCGGCGCGCTGACCTTTATTCCGGCACTGGCGCTGGGGCCAGTGGCCGAACACCTTCAGCCCATTGGGTACTCAGGGAGCCTGTGATGACACGACAACCTTCGTCCCTGCTGACGCCAGCGCTGTTGCGCGCCGCGCTGCTGGGCGCGCTGAAAAAACTCGACCCTCGCGCCCAGTGGCGCAACCCGGTGATGTTTGTGGTCTACCTCGGCAGCCTGCTGACCACCCTGATTTGGCTGCAACAGTGGCTGGCTGGCCAACAGAGCGGCTTTACCGGCGCGGTCAGCCTGTGGCTCTGGTTCACGGTGCTGTTCGCCAATTTGGCGGAGGCGCTGGCCGAGGGACGCAGCAAGGCACAGGCCGCCAGCCTGCGCGGCGTGAAAAAGAGCAACTGGGCGAAAAAATTGGCTGCGCCACAGCCGGAGGCCGCCCATGAGCAGGTGGCGGCGGAGAGCCTGCGCAAGGGCGATTGGGTGCTGGTGGAGGCGGGTGACATCATCCCCTGCGACGGTGAAGTGCGGGTAGGCGGCGCGTCAGTGGATGAGAGCGCCATCACCGGCGAGTCCGCGCCAGTGATCCGCGAGTCCGGCGGCGATTTCGCCTCCGTCACCGGCGGCACGCGGGTGCTCTCCGACTGGCTGGTGGTGGAGTGCAGCGCCAACCCCGGCGACACCTTCCTTGACCGGATGATCAGCATGGTGGAGGGGGCGCAGCGCCGCAAGACGCCCAACGAGATCGCCCTCACCATCCTGCTGGTGGCGCTGACCATCGTCTTCCTGCTGGCGACCGCCACCCTCTTCCCCTTCTCCTGGTTCAGCGTGCTGGCGAGCGGGGCCGGTACGCCGATCACCGTCACGGTGATGGTGGCGCTGCTGGTTTGCCTGATCCCGACCACCATTGGCGGGCTGCTGTCGGCGATTGGCGTGGCGGGCATGAGCCGGATGCTGGGGGCCAACGTGATCGCCACCAGCGGCCGGGCGGTGGAGGCGGCCGGTGACGTCGATGTGCTGCTGCTCGACAAGACCGGCACCATCACCCTCGGCAACCGGCAGGCCAGCGCCTTCCTGCCCGCGCCGGGCGTGGCAGAGCAGGCCTTGGCCGACGCCGCCCAGCTGGCCTCGCTGGCGGATGAGACACCGGAGGGGCGCAGCATCGTGGTGCTGGCGAAACAGCGCTTCAATCTGCGCGAGCGGCCGCTCAGCGCACTCGGCGCAAGCTTTGTGCCCTTCTCCGCCCAGACGCGCATGAGCGGCGTGGAACTGCCGGGGCGCAGCGTGCGCAAGGGGCGGTGGACGCCATCCGCCGCCACGTGGAGGCCAACGGCGGTGCCTTCCCGCTGGCGGTCAACACGCTGGTGGAGGGGTGGCACGCGAGGGCGGCACACCGCTGGTGGTGGCCGACGGCAATCAGGTGCTGGGGGTGGTGGCGCTGAAGGATATCGTGAAGGGCGGCATCCGCGAGCGCTTCGCCCAGTTGCGCAAGATGGGCATCAAAACCGTGATGATCACCGGCGACAACCCACTGACCGCCGCGGCCATCGCCGCCGAGGCGGGGGTAGATGACTTCCTGTCGGAGGCGACGCCCGAGGCCAAGCTGGCGCTTATCCGCCAGTACCAAGCCGAGGGGCGGCTGGTGGCGATGACCGGCGACGGCACCAATGACGCCCCGGCGCTGGCGCAGGCCGACGTGGCGGTGGCGATGAACTCCGGCACCCAGGCGGCCAAGGAGGCGGGCAATATGGTCGATCTCGACTCCAACCCCACCAAGCTGATTGAGGTGGTGCACATCGGCAAGCAGATGCTGATGACGCGCGGCTCGCTCACCACCTTCAGCATCGCCAATGATGTCGCCAAGTACTTCGCCATCATCCCGGCGGCCTTCGCTGCCACCTACCCGCAGCTCAACGCGCTGAACGTGATGCACCTGCACTCGCCGGCCAGCGCCATCATGTCGGCGGTGATCTTCAACGCGCTGATCATCGTATTCCTGATCCCGCTGGCGCTGAAGGGCGTGCGCTACCGGGCGATGGGCGCGGCGGCGCTGCTGCGGCGCAATCTCTGGATCTACGGGCTGGGCGGGCTGCTGGTGCCGTTCGCTGGCATCAAGCTTATCGATCTGTTCCTCACCCTGCTGGGCATGGCCTGAAAGGAGACCCCATGAGCCATTTACGACCCGCTGTGCTGCTGTTGCTGCTGACCTTGCTGACCGGCCTCGCCTACCCGCTGCTGACTACCGCGCTGGCCAGCTGGCTGTTCAGCCCGCAGGCGCACGGCTCGCTGATCTACGCCGAGGGCCGGGCGGTCGGCTCGGCGCTGATTGGCCAGCCCTTCAGCCATGACAATTATTTCTGGGGACGTCCCTCCGCGACATCGGCCGCGCCCTATAATACGCTGGCGTCGGGCGGCAGCAATCTGGCGGGCAGCAACCCGGCGCTCGATCAGGCACTGGCCGACCGCATCGCCGCGCTACGTGCCGCCCACCCCGGCAGCCCGGCGGCAGTGCCGGTGGATCTGGTGACCGCCTCCGGCAGTGGGCTGGACCCGCACATCTCGCCCGAGGCGGCGCGCTGGCAGATCTCGCGCATCGCGCGGGTCCGCCACCTGCCACCGGCGACGCTGGAGCGGCTGGTGGCGGCCCAGACCGAAACGCCCTTCCCGGCGCTGCTTGGCGAGCCGGTGGTCAATGTGCTGGAACTGAACCGCGCCCTGGATGCGCTCAAAGGATAATGCATGGTGGATGAGGCGCCTGAACGCCCTGACCCGGACGCCCTGCTGGCGCTGGCGAACGCCCGCCCGCGCGGGCAACTGAAGATCTTTTTTGGTGCCTGCGCCGGGGTGGGGAAAACCTACGCCATGTTGCAGGAGGCGCAGCGCCTGCAACAGGCCGGGCTGGCAGTGCTGGCCGGTGTGGTGGAGACCCACGGCCGCCGCGAAACCGAGGCGCTGCTGGCGGGCCTGCCGCAGCTGCCGCCGCGCCGCGTCAGCCACCGTGGCCGCGCGCTGCCGGAGTTTGACCTCGACGCCGCGCTGGCGCGCCACCCGGCGCTGATCCTGGTGGACGAGCTGGCGCACAGCAACGTCGAGGGATCACGCCATCCCAAGCGCTGGCAGGATGTGGAGGAGCTGCTCAACGCCGGCATCGATGTGCTGACCACCGTCAACGTGCAGCATCTGGAGAGCCTGAATGACATTGTCGGCGGCATCACCGGCATCCGGGTGCGGGAGACGGTGCCCGACCAGATCTTCGATCAGGCCACCGAGGTGGTGCTGGTCGATCTGCCGCCGGATGACCTGCGCCGCCGCCTGAAGGAGGGCAAGGTCTACCTGCCCGGTCAGGCGGAGCGCGCCATCGAGCACTTTTTCCGCACCGGCAACCTGATCGCCCTGCGGGAGCTGGCGCTACGCCGCACCGCCGACCGGGTGGATGGGCAGATTCGCGCCCTGCGCCACGGGCCGGAGGGCGGCAATACGCCGCGTGACGCCTTGCTGGTCTGCATCGGCCCCGCCGCCGGGCAGGAGCGGCTGGTGCGCGCCGCCGCCCGGCTGGCGAGCCGGCTCAACTGCCCCTGGCATGCGGTCTATGCCGAAACGCCACGGCTGTACCGCCTGCCAGAGGCGCGGCGGCGGGCGATTTTGCAGGCACTGAAGCTGGCGCAGGCGCTCGGCGCGGAGACCGCCACCCTCGCGGACGCCGAACCGGAGCGGGCGCTGCTGCGCTACGCCCGCCAGCATGGGCTGGGGCGCATCCTCGCAGGCCGCCCGCGTGAGGGTCGCCGCTGGCGGCGCAGCTTTGGTGAACGGCTGGCGCGGCTGGCCCCGGAGGCCGAGTTGCTGCTGATCCCGCTCACCCCCGTGCCCGCCGCCAGCGGGCCATCTGACGCCCGCCCGCTGGCGACGCGCTGGCAGCGCCAGTGGCAGGGATGCGGCGCGGCGCTGGCGCTCTGCGCGCTGATCACCGGCGCGTCACAGTGGCTGCTGCCCGGCTTTGACCTGTCGAATCTGGTGATGCTCTACCTGCTCGGGGTGGTGGTGGTGGCGCTGTTCTTTGGCCGCTGGCCCTCGGTGGTGGCGGCGCTGCTGAACGTCGCCAGCTTCGACCTGTTTTTCGTCCAGCCGCGCGGCTCGCTGGCGGTCAGTGAGGCGCAATATCTGGTCACCTTTGCGGTGATGCTCACCGTCGGCCTGCTGATCGGTAACCTCACCGCCGGGGTACGCTATCAGGCGCGGGTGGCGCGCTACCGCGAGCAGCGCACCCGCCATTTGTATGAGATCTCTACCGCCCTGAGTCAGGCGCTGACGCCGGAGGCGGTGGCGCAGGCTGGCTGCCGCTTTGTCGCGGGCAGTTTTCAGGCGCGCGTCAGCCTGCTGCTGCCTGACGAGCAGGGCGAGCTGCACCCCTACAGCGAGCCAGAATCCACGCCGGGCGCGATCGATCCGGCCATCGCCCGCTGGAGCTTCGACACCCGCGCCCCGGCCGGGGCAGGCACCGACACCCTGCCCGGCGTCCCTTACCAGTTGCTGCCGCTGGCCACCGGCCGGCAGGCGCTGGGGCTGCTGGCGGTGGAGCCGGCCAGCCCGCGCCAGTTGATGGTGCCAGAGCAACAGCGGCTGTTGCAGACCTTCAGCGTGCTGCTGGCGAATGCGCTGGAGCGCCTGCATCTGGCGGCACAGGCGGAGCACGCGCGGGTTGACGCCGAACGGGAGCAGCTACGCAACTCGCTGCTCGCCGCCCTCTCCCACGATCTGCGCACACCGCTGACGGTGCTATTTGGTCAGGCGGAGATTCTCACCCTCGATCTGGCGGCGGCGCACTCCCCCTTTGCGCCACAGGCCAGCCAGATCCGCCAGCAGGTACTGAGCACTACCCGGCTGGTGAACAACCTGCTCGACATGGCGCGCATCCAGTCCGGCGGCCTCCAGCTGCGCAAGGAGTGGCAGGCACTGGATGAGCTGGTGGGCAGCGCGCTGCGATCGCTGGAGCCAACGCTGGAGGGGCATCCGCTGCGTCTTGAGCTACCGCCGGCGCTGCTGCTGGTGCAGTGTGACGCCGGACTGATTGAACGGGTGCTGGTCAATTTGCTGGAGAATGCCCATAAGTACGCTGGCCCCACCGCCACCCTCGGCATCCGCGCCGAGGAGGAGCCGGGGCGGCTGTGGGTGACGGTCTGGGACGATGGCCCCGGCATCCCGCCCGGCGAGGAGCTGCGCATCTTTGACAAGTTCGCCCGTGGGCAGCGGGAGTCAGCGATCCCCGGCGTGGGCTTGGGGCTGGCGATTTGCCGTGCCATTATGGTGCTTCACGGCGGGGAGATTCAGGCGCTGAATCGCCCTGAGGGGGGCGCGGCCTTCCGTTTCTGGCTGCCCCTCACCCCGCCCCCGGCCCTTGCGGCAGAATTCCTTGAGGAGAATGGCCCTGAACCCGGTGCAGATCCTGATAGTGGAAGATGAGAATGAGATCCGCCGCTTTGTGCGTACCGCGCTGGAGGCGGAGGGGTGGCGCGTGCATGACGCTGGCACCCTGCAACGTGGGCTGATCGAGGCGGCGACCCGCAAGCCAGATCTGATCATTTTGGATCTCGGGCTGCCGGATGGCGATGGGCTGGATTTCATCCACGATCTGCGCCAGTGGAGCGCGATCCCGGTGATCGTGCTGTCGGCGCGCAGTGAGGAGGCGGAGAAGATCGCCGCGCTGGACGCGGGCGCGGATGACTATCTGAGCAAGCCGTTTGGCGTGGGTGAGCTGCTGGCGCGGGCGCGCGCTTCATTGCGCCGCCATAACGGCCACGGCGGCAATGACAGCCCGCTGGTGACCTTCTCAGAGGTGACGGTGGATCTGCCCAACCGGCGGGTGACACGCCAGGGCCAACCGGTGCACCTGACGCCGATTGAGTTCCGCCTGCTGGCAGAGCTGCTGGCAAACCGTGGCAAAGTATTGACGCAGCGGCAGTTATTGAGCCGGGTGTGGGGGCCGAACGCAGTGGAGCACAACCACTACCTGCGCATCTACATGGGGCATCTGCGCCAAAAACTGGAGGCCGACCCCACCCGGCCGCAGCACCTGCTGACCGAAACCGGGGTCGGCTACCGCTTTATGGCCTGACGGGAATCAATAGAAATCCTGCGCCGCCAGTTCGGATTGCGCCAGCCACACCGGCTTGTCGCTGGTTTTGTGCCAGACGCGGTGCAGGTAGCTATAGAAACGGGCGCGATCGCGGTGCAGCAGCATCACCGGCAGGGCCAGCGCCCCAGCGGCGATGACTGCGCCGCGGCGCATCAGGACCCGGTGGCGGGGAAAGGCGGTATAGATTGGCATACTGTTCCTCCTGAAACGTTTCGCTGAAAGTTAATCACGGTGATTATGTGAGCTAGCTCAAATATTACCCTGCACAATGAGCTATGGCTACTCCTCCGACCACTCTTTTTCACTTTTTTGATCGGATCCTTACCAATGGCGTGATTAAGTTACAGGAGTGCTAAATAGTCGCTAATTTCAGGTTAAATAATACCCGCCCTTGCCGCGCCTATTCGCCCTCTTCCCGTGGCGCGGCGGCCAGCTCCTGCTCAATGCTCTCCACCGCCGTTTGCAGCGCCAGATTGACGCGCGCGATCTGCTCCGCGCTCAGGTCGGTGCGCATCATATTGCTGCGCAATGCGTGTTTCAGGCGCTTCATGGTCTCCGCGATCCCCTCGGCCAGATTGCCCTCCCGGTTCGCCGTCACCTGCGCCAGCCGGGCGAAGATCACATCCACCGCCGTCTGGTGCTCCGCCAGCTCTGCCACGCCTGCTGGCGTGATGCGGTAGCGCTTGCGGCCATTTTCTGCCGCCTCTGCCACCAGAAAATCCTGCTCCTCCAGCAGCGTCAGGGTCGGGTAGATCACGCCAGGGCTAGGCACATACAGCCCGGAGGAGGCCACCTCAATCGCCTTGATCAGCTCATAGCCGTGGCTCGGCTTTTTGGCTACCAGCGCCAGCAGCACGCGGCGCAGTTCACCGTGCTCAAACAGCCGGTGCAGCTTCTCACCCCGGCCGCGCCGGCGCCCCTCATGGCCGCCCCGGTGCTCATGGTGCCCACCGCGGCGGATCAGGTTATAGACTTTGTCACGGCGACGGCGGCCGCCGGGTTTGCGAGTGGTCATCTCTTCATTCATCATCAGTCACCTTGTTTTTAGATATATCGAATTATTTTAGATATATCTAAAATAACGGCGATGCACGATGCCGGCAAGATCTTTTTGCTCATTTTGCAGGCATAAAAAAAGGCGCTGTCGAAACAGCGCCTTAATCATGCGGTTAGCCGCGGGTTATTTGGCGTTCGCCAATACTTCGCCCACGATGTCGACCGCCTCTTTCTCGATCTTCTCGCGGTGTTCCGCGCCAAGGAAGCTCTCACAGTAAATTTTGTAGGCTTCCTCAGTACCGGACGGACGGGCGGCGAACCAGCCGTTGTCGGTCATGACTTTCAGGCCGCCGATGGCCGCGCCATTGCCCGGTGCCGCCGTCAGGCGGGCGGTGATCTTGTCACCGGCCAGTTGGTCAGCTTTCACCTGCTCTGGGGAGAGCTTGGAGAGCGCGGCCTTCTGTGCGTGGGTGGCGGCTGCCTGAATGCGGTTGTAGCTCGGCGCGCCAAAGCGCTCTGCCAGCCCGTCATAGTGCTGCTGCGGGTTCTTGCCGGTGACCGCGGTGATCTCGGCGGCCAGCAGGCACATGATGATGCCATCTTTGTCCGTGGACCACGGCGTGCCGTCGAAGCGCAGGAAGGAGGCGCCTGCGCTCTCCTCGCCGCCGAAGCCAAAGCTGCCGTCGTACAGGCCATCCACAAACCATTTGAAGCCCACGGGCACTTCCACCAGCTTGCGGCCCAGATCGGCCACCACGCGGTCAATCATCGCGCTGGAGACCAGCGTCTTGCCTACCGCGACATCCTGGCCCCACTGCGGGCGGTGCTGGAACAGGTACTGGATGGCAACGGCCAAATAGTGGTTCGGATTCATCAGCCCTTTCGGCGTGACGATGCCGTGGCGGTCGTAATCCGGGTCATTGGCGAAGGCCAGATCAAATTTGTCACGCAGCGCCAGCAGGCCAGCCATCGCCGACTCGGAGGAGCAGTCCATGCGGATGATGCCGTCATGGTCGAGGTGCATGAAGCGGAAGGTCTGGTCGATCTCGTTGTTGACCAGCGTCAGGTCGAGCTGGTAGTGCTCGGCGATGCGCTCCCAGTAGGCGATGCCGGAGCCGCCGAGCGGATCCACGCCCAGCTTCAGGCCCGCGCGTTGGATAGCTGGCATGTCGATGATGGAGGTCAGGCCCTCAATGTAGGGCTGCACCAGATCTTTTTCATGCAGGTGGCCGCCCTGCCAGGCTTTGTCCAGCGACTGGCGCTGCACACCCTTCAGGCCATCGGCCAGCAGCGCGTTGGCGCGCTTCTCAATCACCGAGGTGAGGTTGGTGTCAGCCGGGCCACCGTTCGGCGGGTTGTACTTGATGCCGCCATCTTCCGGCGGGTTGTGGGACGGCGTAATCACGATGCCGTCGGCCTGCGCGCCGCCGTTCTGGTTGTGCACCAAAATGGCATTGGAGATGGCGGGGGTCGGGGTGAAGCCATTGTCCTGCTGGACAATCACGTCAACGCCGTTGGCGGTGAGCACTTCCAGCACGGAGATGAAGGCCGGCTCCGAGAGCGCGTGCGTATCCTTACCCACGTAGCACGGCCCGGTAATGCCGTGCTGTTTGCGCACCTCGGCAATCGCCTGCGCGATGGCCAGAATGTGCGTTTCATTAAAGCTGTGACGGCCCGCGCTACCACGGTGGCCGGAGGTGCCGAACTTCACCGCGTGTGCGGCATTGCCCGGCTCCGGCTGCAATACGTAATATTGCGACGTCAACTGTGCCACATTAATCAAATCGCTCTGCTGAGCAGGTTGCCCTGCGCGTGGATGATTGGCCACCGGCACTTCTCCCTTTCGCGTAAATTAAATGGTGCCGCAAACTTTATCGGTCAGTTCCACCGGGAACTGCATGGCCTGCATGATGGTTTCAATCATGCTGCGTTTGCGACCGGTATTGGTATTGGTGATGACCCAGTACGGCGTGCCCGGCACTGGCTTGGGCTTGGTGTGGTTGCCGCTCTGGAGGAGGGTTTGCTCGTCGCCGGCAAAGTAGGTGCGCGTGCGGCCGTGCAACGTGTCTGTCGCCGCCGCGAACTCCTGCGGCGCCAGGCTATAGAGGGTTGACAGCACCAGCATAAAGCGATTGACGGCCTTATTCTGCTCGGCGTATTCGTCCGAAAGCAGCAGCTCACGCATCGCCCGCACCTTGTCACGCGGCTGCGCGGCCGGGGCTGGCGCGGTCACGGAGGGGGCGGCGGCCTGCGGCTGCACCGGGGCCGGCGCGGGGGCAGGCTGGGCCTGCGATTGGGCGGCCATGCTGGCTGTCGCGGCGCGCGCCGGTGCCTGCTGGCCCGGTGTGAATTTCAGCATACGGCGCAGGATATCGGACGCGCTTTCACCAATGTGCTGGGTGTGGCTCGCGATATAACGATAGAGCTCTTCGTCAACCTCAATAGTTTTCATCTTTATCCAGTACTGTTTTTCTACTTAATTCAATCGAAAAGAGTATACAAGCTAATCCGGTTTCGCGAACAGCTTCCTTCAGGTCGTACCTAAAATGCAGACTATTACCCAAATTTGCTACGTCGCCGGGCGCATTGCCGTCTCTCAATCATGGGGAAGATCGCTGTTTGCCATGATACCCTAAGCGGATTGTCTCTCAGTACGAACTTCGCTATGAAATTGAATTATCGCTTACAAACTGAACACTCGCCGGCGGGGGCGTTGCCGGTGGTGCTGATTCACGGCCTGTTCGGCAGCCTTGATAACCTTGGCATCCTGGCGCGCGGCCTGCGCGACCGCCACCCGATTGTGCAGGTCGACATGCGCAACCACGGCCTTTCGCCACGCGCGCCGGGTATGCGCTACCCGGAGATGGCCGCCGACCTGAAGCAGTTGCTTGAGGAGCTGGCTATCCCGCGCGCCATCGTGATTGGCCACTCAATGGGCGGCAAGGCGGCGATGGCGCTCACCGCCGTCGCCCCGGAGGTGGTGGACAAGCTGGTGGTGATTGACGTCGCGCCGGTGGACTACCAGACCCGCCGCCACGACGAGATCTTCGCCGCCATCCGCGCGGTGAGCGAGGCGGGCATCACCCAGCGCAGCGCCGCCGCCGCCCTGATGCGTGACCATCTCGCTGAGGAGGGGGTCATCCAGTTCCTGCTGAAGTCGTTCCATGAGGGCGAGTGGCGCTTCAATGTGCCAGTGCTATGGGAGCAGTATGCGCACATCACCGGCTGGGAGCCGATCCCCACCTGGCCGCACCCGACGCTGTTTATCCGCGGCGGCCTCTCCCCCTATATCAAGGAGAGCTACCGCGATGAGATCGCGCGCCAGTTCCCGCAGGCGCGCGCCCACGTGGTGGCTGGCACCGGCCACTGGGTCCATGCGGAAAAACCAGAGGCGGTGCTGCGCGCCATCGATCGCTTCCTGACAGAAGCCTGACCGGCCCTCAGTTCAGCGCGCTGTCTGGCCAGTATTTGTAGCCGTTGACCATCGCCTGCGCCACTAGCCCGTTGTCTGTCACCTGATAGAGGCTGACGCCGCTGGCGGCGCGCAACTCCTCCGGCAGGGCGTCATTGATCGCCTTGCCGGAGAGCGCCTTACCCTTGTCCTGATACTTGGCCGCCGCCTGCGCACTGGCCCCGACCATCACACCATTGTCGATAAAGCCATGCAGGCTCTCAGGGGTGTGGAACACCATCAGCGTCCGCGTCTGGTTGATGCCCAGCCCCAGCCCGGCACCGGCCTGCGCCATCTTCATATAGGTCTCACGCCCACTGCGGTTGTCATGCACCACGCCATAGCCCGACCCCAATCCCACCACCATGATTTTGCTGCTGTTGGCGGCAAATACCCCGTAGCCGCTGGCGTGGGCCAGCGCGTTGGTCGCCTCTGGGTAGCGGGCGCGCACCTCTTTCAGCGTGTCCTGCTTGAGCGTCTGGATGGCCTGACGTTGCTGGGCGGCGGTGTCGCCCTGCGCGCCACATCCCCCTACCAACATGGCAATCATCACGGGTAAAAATGGTTTAAAGTATTTTATATCAAACATTTATGCTTAATCCCTGAGCAGAAGGCGCGTATTCTGTCAGGTTTTTCCACCTCTGGCACCTGCCGCCCCGATTGATCGCACGGAGTGAGAAACGGGGTGAAACGCCAACAGATGAAGCCGAACAGGCAGTTAGGCATTGTTCAGGCCGCGCGTGCTGGGGTATTATGGCGCGCTATGTCTTGCCCCGTCAGCGTCGGTTACGCCGCGCGGCGGCGGTAAAGTGGGTTAAGGTTGATTGACCTCAACATGTATTCACCGAGCCATCCGGCTGTGCTCAGGCGCAGGCAGATGTTGACTCCTTAGTCGTACCTCTACCTATGGCAAAAGAACAAACGGATCGCACCACGCTGGATCTGTTCGCAGATGAACGCCGGCCGGGACGCCCAAAAACCAATCCACTCTCCCGTGATGAACAGCTCAGGATCAACAAACGTAACCAGTTGCGACGCGACAAGGTGCGGGGCTTGCGCCGGGTAGAGCTGAAGATCAACGCGGACGCCGTGGACGCGCTCAATAAGCTGGCGGAGCAGCAGAACATCAGCCGCAGCGAGCTGATTGAGCAGATGCTGCTGGCGCAACTGCGCAAGCAGCAAGACGACGCCTGACGGCCTGCCGGCGGTGACACCCTTCGCCGCCAGCATGGCCCTGCCTCCTCCCCCGCCCTCCCTAACGCTTGCCCGCGGATGTCTTTGATCGTAGGGCACCAATGCAGGAAAAAAGCGCCGCAAGCACACAAAGGCGATAACACCCGCGCCATTTGGCCGATAGAATATTTGACCATTCTGGCTGTTGGGAAGCCGGCTGGCTCCCTGGGCGCGGCGGCGTGATGATGTTCACCCCGCGGTGACTTTGCTATCATCAGCAGCATCCGCACCTGTCAATGGCAGGTAAATTAATTAAGAACAAGAGGTTAAAGAATTATATGGCCGTAGTGGGAATCTTCTTCGGATCTGACACCGGAAACACTGAGAACATCGCCAAAATGATCCAGAAGCAACTGGGTGCCGATGTGGCGGAAGTGCATGACATCGCCAAGAGCAGCAAAGAAGATCTGGAAAAGTTTGACATCCTGCTGCTGGGCATCCCGACCTGGTATTACGGCGAAGCGCAGTGTGACTGGGATGACTTCTTCCCGACGCTGGAAGAGATCGACTTCAACGGCAAGCTGGTGGCGCTGTTTGGCTGCGGCGACCAGGAAGATTACGCGGAGTACTTCTGTGACGCGATGGGCACCGTGCGTGACATCATCGAGCCGCGCGGCGCGACGCTGGTCGGCCACTGGCCGGTAGCTGGCTACCACTTTGAGGCCTCCAAGGGCCTGGCCGACGACAGCCACTTCATTGGTCTGGCCATTGACGAAGACCGCCAGCCGGAGCTGACCAACGAGCGCGTCGACGCTTGGGTGAAGCAGATCTCCGAAGAGCTGAGCCTGGCTGAGATCATCGGCTAAGCTCCCTCACGGCCCGGGGTGTCGATTTCTGACCGAACGGGCCGGATTTATCCCGCCAGACACCAAAAGATCGGCTACAAGTTTGTAACTTTATACAGTATCGGGGTACACTGGCGCCGGTGTATTTCCTATCCATCAACGCATTGCAACAGTGTATTAACAATGGCGCGAACGGCGTTAACAGGCGGCGTTTTCTTTTGAACCCGTGAGTTCTATAATGAGACGCAATTAAAACCGTTGCGCCGCCTGATGTCATAGGCTGTATGCCTCAACGTGAATAGCATAGTAACAGGACAGAATCCGCATGACTGACAATAACACCGCATTAAAGAAGGCCGGCCTGAAAGTCACGCTTCCCAGACTTAAGATCCTGGAAGTGCTGCAAGATCCGGAATGCCATCATGTCAGTGCGGAAGATCTTTATAAGAAGCTGATTGATATGGGCGAAGAGATTGGTCTGGCCACGGTTTACCGCGTGCTGAACCAATTCGACGACGCCGGCATCGTGACCCGTCACAACTTTGAAGGCGGCAAGTCCGTATTCGAGCTGACGCAGCAGCAGCACCACGATCACCTGATCTGCCTTGATTGCGGTAAAGTGATTGAATTCAGTGATGAATCTATTGAGATCCGCCAGCGTGAAATTGCCAAGAAACATGGCATCAAGCTGACCAACCATAGCCTCTACCTCTATGGTCATTGTGAAGCCGGTGATTGTCGCGAAAACGAAGGTTTGCACGACAAGTAACCAATCTGCGGGACGCAGGACGCCCCCCGCAGTATAAAGCTCCCGTCAGCACGGGAGCGGCAGGTAACTGCCAGTGAAAACCGCTTTGATGCGGTTTTTTTTCGCCTGTTGTCTGCCCGGCGCGCTGGCCGGGCGGGGCCATGTCGTCAGAGGGCGACCTCCTCACTACGGCTGACGCGCTTGCCATCTGGGCTGAGGGTGCGCACCCACGCCTTCTCCCCTACCGTGGGCTTGGCCTGCGGGTTATACGCCTGCCAGTTTTTGCCATCTACTGAATATTGGATAACCAGCCCCGGCAGCGCCACGTTTGCCTCCAGCACGCCGGCATTGATGCGCGCCCCCGGCACGGGCAGCCGGTAGGCGACACCCTGCCGATCCAGCTTCGCGATCTCACGCTGCCCCATCAGATTGGCGAAGCGCTGCCAGTCGGTGGCCAGTTGATCACGGTTGACCCAGTGGGTCTTGCCGCCCTGGAACTCCCGGCCAGGCTGGTACGGCAGCTCCCAGTCGGCGCGGTGCCAGGCGCGCTCCGCCAGCACCATCAGGCGCGGGTAGATGCGGTACTCCAGGTCACTGTCGGTGCGGATGGTTTCGCTCCACACCTGCCCGGACATGCCGTGCGCGCCCGGCCACGGGGCATCGCTGCGGGCGGTGAAGGCGTTGCCGTCGCGGTCAACGGAGGTCTCGGCGTTCTGCGGCAGGTTGTCCGGCGCGAAGCTGAAGATCTTGGCTTCATCGCTGGCGCGCGTGGCCCAGTAGTAGCCCGGCTCACGGGCGCTGACCTCGTAGGGTTTGTCAAAGTAGAGGTAGTCAGGGTTGGAGAGGGTAATCTCATAACCCTTGGCCGCCCACTCGCCGGCAGTCTGCGCCCCGCCCCAGTAGAGCGTATCCCAGAAGTTTACCCCTACACGCGGGGTGGCGAAGGCGCGGGCATCTTTCGCATCCTTCAGGCCATCCTGCCAGGCCTGCATCCGGTCGATGCCATGCGCCTTGACCAGCTTGCTGACCTGGATGGCAAAGTAGCTGGAGAGGTGGTCAAAGGCCGTGGCCCCGCCCGATTTGACCAGCGTCTGGCACACTTGCGATTTCGACCACGGCAGATCCTCTTTGCTCAGGTCGATGGCCCCTTTCGTCGGGTCTGCTGGCGCTTTCAGATCTTGGTAGCCCGGCCCAAGGCGGATATTTTTCGCCTCATCACCGCCAAAGTGCCAGGTGGTGAGCGGCTGCCCCGCCTCCCGGTGCATGGCGGCAATCTCGCCAATCACCTTGTCAACAAAGCGCAGCGACGACGGCATACAGGGGTTGAGGTAGCTGCGGCGATCGTAGTACTGCACCGAGGTGGTGTTGGAGGTGTCGGTCGGGTCGAGCAGCCGGTAGGCCTCCGCCTCTTCCAGTTTGCCAGCCTGTTGCAGCCGCTGATAGCGTGCCTCCATTGAAACTACCGCCGCTCTGGCGTGGGCTGGCATGTCTATCTCTGGGATCACCTGAATTTGCCGCGCCTGCGCGTACTTCACAATCTCAATGTAATCCGCCCGGCTGAAGTAGCCGCTGCCGTTATTGTTGCTAAAGGGGCCAGACCCCAGTTGTGGTAGCAGGCAGCGCGTCTCCTTCAGGTCGTGGCAGCGCTTGCTACCGATCTCCGTCAGCTCCGGCAGGCCGGGGATCTCAATGCGCCAGCCCTCATCATCACTCAAATGGAACTGGAAGGTATTGAGCTTATAGGCCGCCATCTCATCCAGTAGCCGCAACACTGCCGCCTTGCTGTGGAAGTTGCGGCCCACGTCCATGTGCATCCCTCGGTAAGGGAAGCGCGGCGCATCCTCAGCCGTCAGCTGGGCAATGCGCTTCTCGCCATTGACCGGCACCAAAGAGAGCAGCGACTGCACGCCGTAGAAGACGCCACTGTGGTCGAAGCCCACCACCTCCGCGCCGCGCTCGCCAATCACCAACCGATAGGCCCCATCGACCGCCTGCTTGCCGCTGAAGGCGTTACGGTCAATGCGGGTGGTAAGCGGGTAGCCGCCGGGCTGCTCCGTCAGGCCCAGCAGTGCCATGCGCGCCCGTACCGCCTGCTGTGACGGCATCGGCAGCGCTGACAAATCAGCCGCCAATCCTTTGTCCAGCACCACGTCGCCAGCGCTCACCTTCACCTGCAACGGCGTTGGCATGATCTGCCCACGCAGCGAGGCGGCAGGCACCTGCGCGACATCGCGGTTTTTCACAAAACGGGTGGCCGGGGTCATCGCAATGTTGTTATCTTCCGGGGCGCGCTTCAGGTTCGCTGGCGTGATCTCGCCGACAAATTGGGAGACATCCTCGGTATCGGTGTTGCGGATGATTTTCGGTTCCGCGCCCTCAGCGGTGACGTACCAGCGCGGCATAATATCGCTGTTAGCGACCTGCCAGTACTCCACCACCATCGGGATGTCGGTGCGGCCCTTGGCCGGGAAGCCCTTGAAGGCGGCGGTCGGCGTCAGGCGGTGCAGGTCACCGGTCAGGCGGGTGACGGTAAATTGCGGATCGGTAACCTGTAGCACCTGCCGCACACTGTGGAAGTAGATCGCCCAGTCGCGGTCATTGACCGCGCCGCCGGGGTTGCTTAGCGTCAGGGTGACGGTGTTGCAGGCGGCCCAGTCAGCCCCCAGCGAGCGGCAGTCGGTGCCGTGCTGGCCAGCTTGGTTGTCATTGATCTGGTAGTGCAACGTGAAGGCGCTGATGCGATCGACCGTCTGCTGGCCCGCTTGGGCGGGGGTAGTCAGCATCAGGGCAAACAGCGCGGCGGAGAGCGCAGTGGGTGTAAATTTCATGGTGTTCAACCTCTGTCTGGGGCGGTGGGCCCGCCAGCAGCGGCACCCTGCCGCGTGGTTAAAATAGCGTGAAGGGTGCGATCACGATGAACTTGACGTCTTTCTCATCCTGGAAGATGTTGCCGTAACCCCCACCCCAGCTCGGCAAGTCAGAGTGGTTGTTGTATTGGGTGTAGTGCAGCTTGATTTGGGTATCTTTGGCGCGCCCATCCTGCACGGTGTAGACCGCGTCCAGGCTCCAGGCGCTCTCTTTCAGCCGCTGGCTCTGGTCATAGATGGGATTGCTGCTGGGGTGGGCGTCCCATGCGTAGACCACCGATCCGCCGACCGACACGCCGGGCAGGTTCCAGCGCTTCAGATCCACCATCACACCGGCATAGATCGCCTTTTCACCGTTGGCGTTGAAGTCAGAGCGGTTGTCCCACCAGATATCCAGCCGGCCGTTGGAGGTGGCGTAGGTGGGCGTCATGCGTTGCAGGAAGTAGCCCTGATTGCCCTCGGCCTTGACCATCGTGCCCTCCAGCCGCCAGGTGGCCGGGCCGGTCTGGTAACCGAAGGTCAGCGCTTGCAACCACGCCAACCCATCGTAGAGACTGTTAGGATCGTCTTTGTTGCTCACACGATCCTCTGCCCCGTAAAATTGGTAGGAGAGATCCAGTGGGCTGCCCGCAACCGGGATCGTGTAAGATCCTTTCAGGAAATATTGATCGATGTAACCTTCAGCCTGGCCGTAGGCCGCCTCCAGCACAAAATCATTTTTAAAATCATACTTCGCGCCCAGCGAGTGTAAGTAATCGATCTGCGTCTGCCGATCGGCCTGACGGAAATCATCCATCTCCAGGTGCCACGGCGATTTGTACTCATCCGCCCACATGTAGGAGAAGCTCAGTTCGCCCGCCTGCTGGAAATCCTTCTGGTAGCCCATCTCGACGCCGCGATAAGTGCCGGGCATAAAGCTCCAGTGCGGTGCCAGCAAGGTTTGCCCTTTCGGCTGGATATAACCGGCCTGTGCCCACGCGCCGCCCGCTTTGAATTTCGCCGCCGCACGGTAGAGACTGACGCCGCTCTTGTCGCCACCATAGTCCTCTTCATAGGCGCGGTTGCTGGTGGAGAAAGCGATTTCGTTCGGGTGGGCGCTGTCGCTGGACTCGGCCAGCTCAATGGCGGTAAACGCCGCCACATCGACACCAAACATGTCCCAGGCGTAACCGGAGGAGAAGTCGAGGTTCAGGTTGGCGGTGGCGTGTGACAGATTGGTGGCGTAGCGATCATAGTCCGGGTTGGCGATGGTGGTGGGTGAGCCATCCGGGGCGTCCACTGTTTTGGTCGGGTTGAGATCCCAGCGGTCGCGCTCGCGCTGCCAGTAGTAGATCCCGCCGGAGAGCGTGGAGTCTTCAATAAACCCCTCCGCTTCCGCCTCCGGGGCGGCTAGCCCCGCTGCTCCAGCCAACAAACTGCTGACGATCAGCAGCCCGTTACGCTGTCTGTTTGGCGTAACCATAGCAACTCCTCTTTGACGAAAAAAACGCCCGGCCACACCACGGCCGGAAAACGCGCCAGAGGCAGGCAATAACCCCTCTTAACGCAAGGGCTAATCTATTTTTCGCATCGCGAATTATCAACGCGAGGAGTGCGTAAATTTTACGCTTTATGACAAAGTGCACAGAAAGGTAACGGCGCTAAACGCAATCAAGGGGCACGTGGCGTGGCCTGATTTTTTTAACGATCAATCAAAGAAATAGCTTGTAGAGGAAGAATCAGGGAAGGTGATATTTTTGATAATGCGGGGCATTGCTTAATTCATATCGAAAATAAAGAAAAAAGCGTGGCAGTTGCCACGCTTTTCAGGCTTTCAACAATCAGGCAGTGGCTTTCGCCGCCCAAGTGTCACGCAGGCCCACGGTGCGGTTAAACACCAGTTTCTCGGCGCTAGAGTAGCGGCTGTCGGCGCAGAAGTAACCTTCACGCTCAAACTGGTAAGCTACTTCCGGCTGGGCTGTCGCCAGGGATGGCTCAACGAAACCGTTGGCAATCACCAGTGACTCCGGGTTGATGGTGGCGAGGAAGTCCTCGGCCGCACCCGGATTGGCTTCGCTGAACAGGCGGTCATACAGGCGGAACTCTGCCGGCACCGCGTGGGCAGCGGAGACCCAGTGGATCACGCCTTTCACCTTGCGACCATCCGCCGGATCCTTGCTCAGGGTCTCCGGGTCATAGTGGCAGAAAATGGTGGTGATGTTGCCATCCGCATCTTTCTCAATCCGCTCTGCCTTGATGACGTAGGCGTTGCGCAGGCGCACTTCCTTACCGAGCACCAGACGCTTGTACTGCTTGTTGGCTTCCTCACGGAAGTCAGCTTGATCGATGTAGATTTCACGGCTGAACGGCACTTCGCGCTCGCCCATCTCCGGTTTATTCGGATGGTTGGGCATGGTCACGGAGAGGGTCTGGTCAGCATCGAAATTCTCGATGATCACCTTCACCGGGTTGATCACGGCCATCGCGCGCGGCGCATCCTCATTCAGTTCGTCACGGATGCAGGACTCCAGCGCCATCATTTCGACGTTGTTGGTCTGCTTAGTGACGCCAATGCGGCGGCAAAACTCACGGATGGAGGCTGCGGTGTAACCACGGCGGCGCAGACCGGAGATGGTCGGCATACGCGGGTCATCCCACCCTTCCACGATCTTCTCGGTCACCAGCAGGTTCAGCTTGCGCTTGGACATGATGGCGTACTCAAGGTTGAGACGCGAAAACTCATACTGGCGCGGGTGGCACGGGATGGTGATGTTGTCCAGCACCCAGTCATACAGGCGGCGGTTGTCCTGGAACTCCAGCGTGCAGAGAGAGTGAGTGATCCCCTCCAGCGCATCGGAGATGCAGTGGGTGAAGTCATACATCGGGTAGATGCACCACTTTTTGCCGGTCTGATGGTGTTCCGCGAACTTGATGCGGTACAGCACCGGGTCACGCATCACGATAAATGGCGAGGCCATATCGATTTTGGCGCGCAGGCAGGCCGCACCCTCGGCGAAACCGCCGTTGCGCATCTTTTCGAACAGCGCCATGTTCTCTTCCACGCTGCGATCGCGGTAAGGGCTGTTTTTGCCCGGCGACGTCAGGGTGCCGCGGTATTCGCGGATCTCATCCGGCGAGAGCTCGTCCACATAGGCCAGCCCCTTGCCGATCAGCTCCACGGCGTAGGCGTGCAGCTGGTCGAAATAGTCGGAGGAGTAGCAGACGTCACCGCTCCAGGTAAAGCCCAGCCACTGCACGTCACGTTTGATGGATTCGACGTACTCGATATCCTCTTTCACCGGGTTGGTGTCATCGAAACGCAGGTTGCACTGGCCCTGATAATCTTTCGCAATGCCAAAGTTCAGGCAGATCGACTTGGCATGGCCGATGTGCAAATAGCCGTTAGGCTCAGGCGGAAAACGGGTATGCACGCTAGCGTGTTTACCGGATGCCAGATCTTCATCAATAATCTGACGAATAAAATTTGTTGGGCGGGCTTCAGCCTCACTCATCGCTCAATTCCTCTATGCGAAAGCACTACAGATAACCGCTTATGTTCCAACAAGCCACGCTGGGACACAACCGTTTGTTGCAGAAAATCCGGCGGACATGCCGGCAAAAAGCACAACGGGAGGGGATTGCTCCCCTCCCGTTGCCATGATGATGAAATGCAGTGGATTTACTTGCCTTGCAGATCAATCAGTTTGGTCTGGCCAGCGATAACTTGGCCGCTGGCCAGCGTGGTGACTGCCGAGAAGTCATCCGCATTGCTGACCACCACCGGGCTTATCATCGAACGCGCATGGGCCTCGAGGAACGGCAGATCCATCTCCAGCACTGGCTGGCCGGCGGTGACCACTGTCCCCTCCTCCACCAGACGGGTGAAGCCTTTGCCATCCAGCCCAACGGTATCGATGCCCATGTGCACCACTACCTCGGCACCATTGTTGGTCTCCAGACAGAAGGCGTGGTTGGTGTTGAAGATCTTCACCACCGTGCCATCTGCGGGCGAGACCACCCGCTTGTCGGTCGGTTTGATGGCGACGCCCTCGCCGACCGCCCCGCTGGCGAACGCCTCATCCGGCACTGCCGAGAGCGGCATGACTTCACCTGACACTGGGGCCACCAGACTCTCCACCACGGCCTTCAGCGCGCTATCTTGCTTGGTGCCCTTGGATGGGCGGGCTTTGGCCGCGGCAGGCGCGGCGGGTGCTGTCGCCGCCACTGGCCCAGCCGCCAGCAGGCGTTTCATGGAGTCCGCAATCGACTCCGCTTTCGCCCCAACAATCACCTGAATGCTCTTCTTGTTCAGTTTGACCACGCCCGAAGCGCCCAGACGCTTGCACTCGGCATCGTTCACCAGCCCGGCGTCCTCAACGGTCAGGCGCAGGCGGGTGATGCAGGCATCAATGCCCTTCAGGTTGGCAGAGCCGCCGATGGCGCTGATGTAGCTGCGTGACAGCCCATCCAGCCCCTCTTCACCGGCCGCCGCAGACGCGGGCTGCGCCGTGGCCGTTTGATCTTCGCGTCCCGGTGTTTTCAGGTTGAACATGCGGATTACCGCGCTGAATATCACGAAGTAGATGGCGAAGGCCACCAGCCCCATCACCAGCAACATCCAGACGTTGCTGCTGGCCGCTGGCAGGTTGAACATCAACGCATAGTCAATGGCCCCGGCGGAGAAGGAGAAGCCCGCGTGGATGTCCAGCGTGGTGGCGACAAACAGGCTGATACCGGTCAACAGCGCATGCAGCAGATAGAGCAGCGGCGCGAGGAACATGAATAGGAACTCCAGCGGCTCCGTGACGCCCGTCAGGAACGCCGTTACGGCCACGGAGAGCAGCATCCCGCCCACCATAGGACGGCGCGCTTTCGGTGCCGCCAGGTACATCGCCAGCGCCGCGCCCGGCAGACCGAACATCATGATCGGGAAGAAGCCGGACATGAACATCCCCGCGGTAGTGTCACCAGCGTAGAAGCGGTTGATGTCGCCGTGGAATACCGTGCCAGCCGCATTGGTGAAGTCACCAATCTGGAACCATGCGATGGTATTCAGCACCTGATGCAGGCCGGTTGGGATCAACAGACGGTTGACGAAACCGAAGATCCCGGCACCGAACGCGCCCGCCGACACAATCCACTCGCCGCCAGCGCGGATAGCATCTTGTACCGGTGGCCAGACGTAGCCGAAGATGGCCGCCAGCACCAGACAGAAGAAGCCCGTGGCGATCGGCACAAAGCGCTTGCCGCCAAAGAAGCTGAGGAAGTCCGGCAGCTTGATGTCGGCCCAGCGGTTGTAGACCATACCGCCTACCAGCCCGGTGATGATCCCCGCCAGCACGCCCATATTGATGGCCGGGTTGATGGTGACCATCGCCTTGGTCAGCACGAAGTAGCCCACTGCGCCTGCCAACGCCGCTGAACCGGCGTTGTCCTTGGACCAGGTGGATGCCACGCCAATGGCAAAGATCAGCGCCAGGTTATCGAAGATCGCTCCGCCCGCCTGGGCGATGAACGGCATGTTTAGCAGATCTGGCTGGCCAAACCGCAACAACAGCGCGGCGACCGGCAAAACCGCAATAGGCAACTGAAGCGATCTGCCTAAACGTTGGAAAAATCCCAGAATATTCACCATTTCCCCCTATGTGTCCGTTGGCGGACGATTCAAGCGGTGTCTGTACTTAATAACTACGCTTTAGTATTGAAAACGACTGCTACGCGGAGTGTAAAAAAATTAATTCGTATCGCAAATTAAAAGCGCGGATTTTGTGAGTCAAATCACCCTGAACCCCACTTTTATTGGTGATACACTGGTCAACGTGCAAAACTTATTTTATTATCCGAAAAAATTGAAGCGACCCTGGTGGCACCGGTAGCGATGGGTCAGGCACCACGGATTCTGTCGGTTGGCAGTATATCTTTATTTCAAGCATTTAAGAGGTGAATAATGAGATTAATCCCACTAAAATCCCCTGCGGAAGTTGGCAAATGGGCAGCGCGTCACATCGTCAATCGCATCAATGCCTTCAACCCCACTGCCGATCGCCCCTTCCTACTGGGCCTGCCGACCGGCGGCACCCCACTTGAAGCCTACAAGCACCTCATCGCCATGCACAAAGCGGGCCAGGTCAGCTTCCAACATGTGGTAACCTTCAATATGGATGAGTACGTGGGCCTGCCACAGCAACATCCCGAGAGCTACCATAGCTTCATGTACAGTAACTTCTTCGACCATGTGGATATTCCGGCTGAGAACATCAACCTGCTGAACGGCAATGCCGACGATGTGGATGAGGAGTGCCGTCGTTACGAGGCGAAAATTAAGTCCTACGGCAAGATCCATCTGTTTATGGGTGGCGTGGGCAATGACGGCCACATCGCCTTTAATGAGCCGGCCTCCTCGCTGTCCTCCCGTACCCGCATCAAGACGCTAACGGAAGACACCCGTATCGCCAACTCCCGCTTCTTTGGCGGTGATGTCAGCCAGGTGCCCAAATATGCCCTGACCGTGGGCGTAGGCACCCTGCTGGATGCCGAAGAGGTGATGATTCTGGTGACCGGCCACCTGAAGGCGCAGGCATTGCAGGCGGCGGTAGAGGGCAACATTAACCATATGTGGACTATCAGCTGTCTGCAACTGCACCCGAAAGCGGTGGTGGTGTGCGATGAGCCTTCCACCATGGAGCTGAAGGTAAAAACAGTGAAATATTTCCGCGAGCTGGAAGCGGAAAACATAAAAGATCTGTAATCTCTTGCGGCCAGCGGGGGCGTTGCGTCCGCTGGCATGACAGGATGGTCAAATCAGTAAACGTCTAAGTAATCAGGGGGCGAAGATGTACGCGTTAATCCACGGCCGACTCTATACCGGCCATGACATTCTGGATGGCCATGCCGTGGTCATTGAAAACGGCATGATCAGCAAAATCTGCCCGGAAGCGGAGCTGCCAACTGGCATCCAAACCTTCGATCTGGACGGTGCGAACCTGGCCCCCGGATTTATCGATCTGCAGCTTAACGGCTGCGGCGGCGTGCAGTTCAATGACTCGCTGGAGGCCATCTCAACACAGACGCTGGAGATTATGCAGAAGGCGAATGAGAAGTCGGGCTGCACCAGCTACCTACCGACGCTCATTACCTGCAGTGATGAGCATATGCGCCACGGCGTGGACGTGATGCGCGCCTACCTGCAACAGCACCAGAATCAGGCGCTTGGTTTGCATCTGGAAGGGCCGTACCTCAACCCGCTGAAGAAGGGCACCCACAATCCGGACTTCATCCGCACGCCGGATGCCGCGATGATTGACTACCTGTGCGAGAACGCCGATGTGATTGCCAAGGTGACGCTGGCACCGGAGCGCGTGGACGCCAGCGTGATCCGCCAACTGCATCAGGCTGGGATCGTGGTCTCCGCCGGCCACTCCAACGCCACCTATGATGAGGCGCGCAAGGGCTTTGCCGCGGGCGTCAGCTTCGCGACGCACCTCTATAATGCTATGCCCTACCTGACTGGCCGTGAGCCGGGGCTGATGGGGGCGATTTTTGACACCCCAGAGGTTTATAGCGGCATTATTGCTGACGGCCACCACGTTGCCTGGGCCAGCATCCGTAACGCCAAACGGCTCAAGGGTGACAAGCTGGTGCTGGTCACCGACGCCACCGCCCCGGCGGGCGCCGACATTGACCAGTTCATTTTTGCTGGCAAAACAATATACTATCGCAATGGGTTATGCGTGGATGACAACGGCACGCTGAGCGGTTCTGCACTGACCATGATCGAAGCAGTACGCAACAGCGTCGAACATGCCGGCATCGCCCTGGATGAAGCCCTGCGCATGGCGACTCTCTACCCGGCGCGGGCAATCGGCGTGGAAGCCAGATTAGGCACGCTGGAGGTCGGCAAGGTCGCCAACCTGACAGCATTTGACCGCGATTTTACTATCACCAAAACGTTTGTTAACGGTAACGGCGTTTAATCATGAGCGGGTAAGGACATGGGCACCGGCGGGCAGTCACAAATCGGAAACGTTGATCTGGTCAAGCAGTTGAATGGCGCGGCCGTCTACCGGCTGATTGATCAACAGGGGCCCATCTCACGCATCCAGATTGCGGAATTGAGCCAACTGGCGCCGGCCAGCGTCACCAAAATTACCCGCCAACTGCTAGAGCGCGGCCTGATCCGCGAAGTAGACCAGCAGGCGTCCACCGGTGGCCGCCGTGCCATCTCCATCATCACCGAGACCCGCCACTTCCATGCCCTCGGCGTGCGGCTGGGCCGCCATGACGCCACCATCACCCTGTATGACATGGGCGGCAAGGCGTTGAGCGAGTCCTCCTGCCCCCTGCCCCAGCGCACCCAAGAGACACTGGAGGAGGCGCTGTTTGCCGCGCTGGCGCGCTTTATCGAAGAGAACCAGCGCAAGCTGCGTGAGCTGATCGCCATCGCGGTGATTGTGCCCGGCTTGGTGAACCCGGAGCACGGCGTGGTGCGTTACATGCCGCATATCCAGGTCAGCAACTGGCAATTGGTGGAAAAGTTGCAGCAGCGCTTCGGTACCACTAGCTTTGTTGGCCATGATATTCGCAGCCTGGCGCTGGCGGAGCACTACTTTGGTGCAACCCGCGACTGCGGCGACTCCATTCTGGTTCGCCTGCACCGTGGAACCGGCGCTGGCATTTTGGTGAATGGGAAAATTTTCCTCGGTAGCAACGGTAACGTTGGCGAGATAGGCCACATCCAGGTAGACCCGCTTGGCGAACGCTGCCACTGCGGCAACTTCGGCTGTCTGGAAACCATCGCCGCCAATGCGGCGATTGAGAACCGGGTGCGCCACCTGCTGACCCAAGGTTACCCCAGCAAGCTGACGCTGGAGGATCACAGCATTGCTGCCATCTGCAAGGCCGCCAACCGTGGCGATCCGCTGGCGGTGGAGGTGATCGAAAATGTTGGCCGCTACCTTGGCAAGGCCATTGCCATCGCCATCAACCTGTTCAACCCACAAAAAGTGGTGCTGGCTGGTGAGATCACTGAGGCAGAGAAGGTGCTGCTGCCTGCCATTCAGGGGTGCATCAATACGCAGGTGTTGAAAGATTTCCGCCATAACCTGCCCATCGTTACCTCTGAGCTGAACCATCGGTCCTCTATTGGTGCCTTTGCGCTGGTCAAACGCGCCATGCTAAATGGCGTCCTGCTGCAACGCCTGCTGGAATCCTGACACACTTTCGCTGCGGCGCTGGCCTATACTGTTGACCTTCGGCCTGGAAAGGCGGCCGACGGGGCAGGCCACGCCGCCCTTATCCAACGCGAGTATGCAGCCCATGACAATAAAGAATGTAATTTGTGATATTGATGGCGTGCTGATGCACGACAACACCGCAGTCCCCGGCGCGGCGGCCTTTTTGGCGCGCGTGCAGGAGCAGGGTATGCCATTGGTGATTCTCACCAACTACCCCTCCCAGACCGCCCAGGATCTGGCGAACCGCTTTCTGGCGGCGGGCATTGAGGTGCCAGACAGCGCTTTCTTTACCTCTGCAATGGCAACCGCCGACTTCCTGCGCCGCCAAGAGGGCAAGAAAGCCTATGTGATTGGCGAGGGCGCGCTGATTCATGAGCTGTATAAAGCGGGATTCACCATCACTGACATTAACCCTGATTTTGTGATCGTTGGCGAAACCCGCTCCTATAACTTCGACATGATCCACAAGGCCTCCTACTTCGTCTCCAACGGCGCGCGTTTTATCGCCACCAACCCAGACACCCACGGGCGTGGCTTCTTCCCGGCCTGCGGCGCGCTCTGCGCCCCGATTGAGAAGATTACCGGGCGCAAGCCATTCTACGTCGGCAAGCCTAGCCCGTGGATCATCCGCTCTGCCCTTAACAAAATGCAGGCGCACTCTGAGGATACGGTCATTGTCGGCGACAACCTGCGCACCGACATTCTGGCCGGCTTCCAGGCTGGGCTGGAGACCATTCTGGTGCTCTCTGGCGTCTCGACCCTCAGTGACGTGGACACCATGCCGTTCCGCCCGACCTGGATCTACCCTTCCGTGGCAGAGATTGACGTCATTTAACTGCATAGGGCGCCGGTCAGTGGCAGGCGCCCCGCTCTCGAGTACTTTTCCTCTTTTGCCGTGCCTGCCGTAAAAATTGAACAATCCCTAATTTATCCCCCGTTAAATTGCAGATCCGCTAAGAATGTTCAGGGGTCAATGAACTATTTTACCCCTCAACGCTAAATCGCTTGCATCATCTGCAGGTTTTGGCGCATGTTCTTAATCAGACAAGCAGCCGGGGATTTCTTAGCCAGACGCTGCCTACACTACATCATTACCGCTTTGGAAAGGTCGTTAGGAGAAGTTATATGTGTTCTATTTTTGGTGTGCTCGATATCAAAACTGATGCTTCTGAACTGCGCAAAAAAGCGCTGGAGCTCTCCCGCCTGATGCGTCACCGTGGACCGGACTGGTCCGGGGTCTTCGCGGGTGACAAGGCCATTCTGGCCCACGAGCGTCTTTCCATCGTCGACGTCAACACTGGCGCACAACCTCTCTACAACCCTGCCCACACCCACGTGCTGGCGGTGAACGGCGAAATCTACAACCATCAGGCGCTGCGTCAGGAGTTGGGCGACCGTTACGCCTTCCAGACCGGTTCCGACTGCGAAGTGATCCTGGCGCTCTATCAGGAGAAAGGCCCGGAGTTTCTGGACGAGTTGCAGGGGATGTTCGCCTTCATCCTTTATGACACCGAGCGCGATGCCTACCTGATTGGCCGCGACCACCTCGGCATCATCCCGCTCTATATGGGCCACGATGAGCACGGCAACCTGTTTGTCGCCTCTGAGATGAAATCGCTGGTGCCGGTGTGCAAGACCATCAAAGAGTTCCCGGCTGGCAGCTACCTGTGGAGCCAAGATGGCACCGTGCGTGAGTACTATCGCTGCGACTGGTTTGACTATGAGAACGTGAAAGATAACGTCACTGACGCCGCTGCCCTGCGCACCGCGCTGGAAGAGTCCGTGAAAAGCCACCTGATGACTGACGTGCCTTACGGCGTGCTGCTCTCTGGCGGTCTGGACTCCTCGATTATCTCGGCGATCACCAAGAAATACGCGGGTCACCGCGTCGAGGATGACAGCCGCAGCGAAGCCTGGTGGCCGCAACTGCACTCCTTTGCCGTCGGTCTGGAGGGCTCGCCCGACCTGCGCGCCGCGCAAGAGGTGGCTAACCATCTGGGCACCGTACACCATGAGATTCACTTCACAGTACAAGAGGGCCTCGACGCCATCCGTGACGTGATCTACCACATCGAAACGTATGACGTGACCACCATCCGCGCCTCCACGCCGATGTATCTGATGTCACGCAAGATCAAGGCGATGGGCATCAAGATGGTGCTCTCTGGCGAAGGGGCGGACGAAGTGTTTGGCGGCTACCTCTACTTCCACAAGGCGCCAAACGCCAAAGAGTTCCACGAAGAGACCGTGCGCAAGCTGCTGGCGCTGCATATGTATGACTGCGCCCGCGCCAACAAGGCGATGGCTGCCTGGGGCGTAGAAGCGCGCGTACCCTTCCTGGACAAGAAGTTCCTGGACGTGGCGATGCGCATCAACCCGCAGGACAAAATGTGCGGCAACGGCAAGATGGAGAAGCACATCCTGCGTGAGTGCTTTGAATCCTACCTGCCGGAGAGTGTGGCGTGGCGCCAGAAAGAGCAGTTCTCTGACGGCGTGGGCTACAGCTGGATCGACACCCTGAAAGAGGTGGCGGCACAACAGATCACTGACCAGCAGCTGGAGACGGCACACTTCCGCTTCCCGTACAACACCCCGTCCTCAAAAGAGGGTTACCTCTACCGGACGATCTTTGAAGAGCTGTTCCCGGTGCCGAGCGCAGCCGAGTGCGTACCAGGCGGCCCGTCGGTGGCCTGCTCCTCCGCCAAGGCCATTGAGTGGGATGAGTCGTTCAAAAAGATGGATGACCCGTCTGGCCGCGCAGTGGGCGTGCACCAGTCCGCCTACTAGTAATCTCATGTTTTTCCATAACGGGCCTCTATGGCCCGTTTTTTTATGCCCCAATTGCGTGATAAATGACACTTTTTGACGAATTTGCCAGCATACTGTACACAAGCCAAACAAACAGTATCGGGATGCGATTTTTCGGGAAAAAACTTGTTGACGCAATTCGGTCATATACGCATAATGCGCCCCGCAACGCCGATGAAGGTAACGCGAAAAAAGATGGCTACGTAGCTCAGCTGGTTAGAGCACAGCACTCATAATGCTGGGGTCACAGGTTCGAATCCCGTCGTAGCCACCATCTTTTTGTTGCGGGAGTGGCGAAATTGGTAGACGCACCAGATTTAGGTTCTGGCGCCGCAAGGTGTGCGAGTTCAAGTCTCGCCTCCCGCACCATTTCTCTTCACGTTGTTGTACGGATGGGGTATCGCCAAGCGGTAAGGCACCGGTTTTTGATACCGGCATTCCCTGGTTCGAATCCAGGTACCCCAGCCATCTTCTTCGGAAGAATGCAGTATTTTTGTTGTTGACTCCAGTTGGGGTATCGCCAAGCGGTAAGGCACCGGTTTTTGATACCGGCATTCCCTGGTTCGAATCCAGGTACCCCAGCCAAACAACAAAGAGTTGCAATTAAGACGTTGATATGTAATATATATAGCAGCGCAAGCACACAGAAGTACAATTTGGCTACGTAGCTCAGCTGGTTAGAGCACAGCACTCATAATGCTGGGGTCACAGGTTCGATTCCCGTCGTAGCCACCAATTTATTGGGGTATCGCCAAGCGGTAAGGCACCGGATTCTGATTCCGGCATTCCCAGGTTCGAATCCTGGTACCCCAGCCAAAAAAAAGCAAAAAGCTCGCTTCGGCGGGCTTTTTGCTTTTCTGCGTTCAGAGCAGATAAAAAGGCCGGGACACTGCCCGGCCCGGCCCTTACAACCCTAGCGCGTAACGTAATGCCCGTTCCTTTAGCCGTCCGCCCCGCTGCGCCAGCATCAACGCCGCATTGCGCACCATGCGCACCGGTGCCAGATCGTTGCTGAACGCGGTGTAGAAGAGATCCATGCCGCTCTGCATCATCAGGTTATCCAGCTTGCGGCGCTGCTGGTAACGCCCCAGCACCTCCGCACCCGCCCACGACTCACCACGTTCACGGGCAGTCGCCAGCACATCGATCAGCGCCTCCACGTCGCGGTAGCCAAGGTTAACGCCCTGCCCCGCCAATGGATTGATGGTGTGGGCCGCATCGCCTACCAGTGCCAGACCCGACTGCACATAGTTATGGGCATGGCGACGCGTCAATGGGAAGGCACCGGCGGCCAGCGCGGTCACCTTGCCGACGCGGGCCGGGAAGGCCTGCTCAATCTCGCGGCTCAATTGCGCCATCGGCAAGGATTGCAGGTAGCGGATGCGCGCCGGGCTGTCATACCACACCAGCGACGCATAACGGCCAAACAGCGGCAGGAAGGCGCGCGGGCCGCTGGGGAAGAACTGTTGCCAGGTGGCATCCTGATCTGGCTGTTCGGTTTCAACACTGATCAGCATACAGGCGTGGCGATACTGCCAGCCATTGACGCCAATGCCCGCCAGCTGCCGCACCTGCGACTGCGCGCCATCCGCACCTATCACCAGCCGTGCCGAAATCACCTGCCCATCGGCCAGCGTCAATGCCCAGCCGTCCGCCTCACGCGCCATCCCCTCCAGAGAGGCTGGACAGTGCAGGCTGATGCGGGGCTGTTGCTGCGCCCGCTGCCAGAGCGCGCGTTGCAGCACCAGGTTCTCCACCATATACCCCAGCTCCGGCAAGCCGAGTGCCGCCGCGTCAAACACCACCTCTGAGCCGGGCATCTCCCAGGTCTCCAGCCGGCGATAGGGCGCGCAGCGCATCTGCTTCACCGCCTGCCAGGCCCCCAGCTGGTCGAGCAACCTGACCGAGGCGCTCCCCAGCGCTGAAATGCGCAGGTCAGGCGCGCTTTGCGGATCGAACTCCGTCGGGGCGGCATGTTCCAGCAGGGCGACGCGGAACCCCTGCTCAGCCAGCCCCAGCGCGGCTGCCGCGCCAACCATTCCGCCGCCCACCACCGCAATGTCTGACTGATTCTCTGAACTCTTCATAATGGCTAGATACCAAATTGTGATGACAACATCAGGAAGTGTACCGGATTTTTCTGCCTGCAACAGGCACACCCCGGTTTTCCCACACTGGTCACCACCGCGGTGAGCGATTAGAATAGCAGCCCTGCAACCCAAGCTTACCCGAGAAGCTTTCTCTTCCGCATTGAGTAATGGCACGTCAATGACCAAAAAACTGCATATTAAAACCTGGGGCTGTCAGATGAACGAGTACGATTCATCGAAGATGGCTGACCTGTTAGCCAGCACTCATGGTTATGAGCTGACAGAGAACGCGGAGGACGCCGATCTTCTGCTGCTCAATACCTGTTCAATCCGTGAAAAGGCGCAGGAAAAAGTGTTTGCTCTACTGGGCCGCTGGCGGCAGCTGAAAGAGGCGAAGCCGGGGCTGGTGATTGGCGTCGGCGGCTGCGTGGCCTCCCAGGAGGGCAAATTCCTGCGCCAGCGCGCGCCCTGCGTGGACATCGTGTTCGGGCCGCAAACCCTGCACCGCCTGCCGGAGATGATCAACCATGTGCAGGGCACCCGCAGCCCCATCGTGGACATCAGCTTCCCGGAGATTGAGAAGTTTGACCGCCTGCCGGAGCCGCGTGCCGACGGCCCGACCGCCTTTGTCTCCATCATGGAGGGCTGCAACAAGTATTGCAGCTTCTGCGTGGTGCCCTACACCCGTGGTGAAGAGGTGAGCCGCCCGAGCGATGACATCCTGTTTGAGATTGCCCAGCTGGCGGCACAGGGCGTGCGCGAGGTCAACCTGCTGGGGCAGAACGTCAATGCCTATCGCGGCCTGAATTTCGATGGCTCCCTCTGCACCTTTGCCGACCTGCTGCGACTGGTGGCAGCGATTGATGGCATTGACCGTCTGCGCTTCACCACCAGCCACCCGATTGAGTTCACCGATGACATCATTGATGTCTACCGTGACACGCCAGAGCTGGTGAGCTTCCTGCACCTGCCGGTGCAGAGCGGCTCTGACCGGGTGCTGACCATGATGAAGCGCGCCCACACCGCGCTGGAGTACAAGGCCACCATCCGCAAGCTGCGTCAGGCGCGCCCGGACATCCACATCAGTTCTGACTTTATCGTCGGCTTCCCCGGCGAGACGCAGGCAGACTTTGAGCAGACCATGAAGCTGATTGCCGAGATCAATTTCGACGTGAGCTACAGCTTCATCTACTCCGCGCGCCCCGGCACACCGGCGGCGGACATGGTGGATGACGTCAGCGAAGAGGAGAAGAAGCAGCGCCTGCATATTCTTCAGGATCGCATCAACCAGCACGTGATGCAGTTCAGCCGCCAGATGGTTGGCACCGTCCAGCGTATTTTGGTAGAGGGGCCGTCACGCAAAAGCCTGATGGAGCTGACGGGCCGCACTGAGAACAACCGCGTGGTCAACTTTGAGGGCACACCAGACATGATTGGCAAGTTCGTGGACGTAGAGATTGTGGATGTCTATGCCAACTCCCTGCGCGGCGTGGTGGTGCTCACGGAGGAGCAGATGAACCTGCGCATCCATGAGTCCCCCTCCTCGGTCATTGCCCGTACCCGCAAAGAGAGCGAACTGGGCGTCGGCCTCCACCAGCCATAATGCCTCCCCAGAGGGCGCCCGGTGCGCCCTCCCTGCCCCCTGCCCGGCTGGAACCCGCTTCGCGGGCGCAAGAAACTTCTTGCAGCCAACCATTTATTTTTTCGATTTAACCCTCATATTCATACTCCAGGCGCTCTGCTCCCTTGCCAGAAAGAGGAAGAAGGGGTAAATGGCATGTATGATTACCCTATGCCGGAACTCCGGCAGAGTGCACTTTTCTCTATCAACAGGCCCTATGTGACCCAGAGGAACAGCTTGAACGTCGAGACACAAGAAATCCTGCTAGAACCCGCCGACAACCAGCGCTTACTGAGCCTGTGCGGGCCGTTTGATGACAATATCAAACACCTTGAACGCCGGTTGGGTATCGAGATTAACCACCGTGACAACCAGTTCAAACTGGTCGGCAAAAGCCTGATCGTCAATGCCGCCATCGACATTTTGCGCCATCTCTACGTGGAGACGGCGCCGGTTCGCGGTGAGATCAAAGATATCGACCCGGAACAGATTCACCTGGCGATTAAAGAGAGCCGCGTGCTGGAGCAGAGCGCGGAGAGCGTGCCTGACTACGGCAAGGCCGTGACCATCCGCACCAAGCGTGGGGTGGTGAAGCCGCGTACGCCCAATCAAGCACAATATGTCGCCAACATCCTGGATCATGACATCACCTTCGGCATCGGCCCGGCCGGTACTGGGAAGACCTACCTGGCGGTGGCCGCGGCGGTGGACGCGCTGGAGCGTCAGGAAGTGCGCCGCATCCTGCTGACCCGCCCGGCGGTAGAGGCCGGTGAGAAGCTGGGCTTCCTGCCCGGCGACCTCAGCCAGAAAGTAGACCCCTACCTGCGCCCGCTGTATGACGCGCTGTTTGAGATGCTCGGCTTTGAGCGGGTTGAGAAACTGATTGAGCGCAACGTGATTGAGGTGGCACCGCTTGCCTACATGCGTGGCCGTACGCTGAATGACGCCTTTATCATCCTCGATGAGAGCCAGAACACTACCATTGAGCAGATGAAGATGTTCCTGACGCGCATTGGCTTCAACTCCAAGGCCGTGATCACCGGCGACGTCACGCAGATTGACTTGCCGCGCAACCAGAAATCGGGCCTGCGCCACGCCATTGAGGTGCTGGCCAACGTGGAGGAGATCAGTTTCAACTTCTTCCACAGCGAGGACGTGGTACGCCACCCGGTGGTGGCCCGCGTGGTCATCGCCTATGAGGCGTGGGAAGCCGAGGATCAGAAGCGCAGAGATGCCCAAGCGGAGCAGCGCCGGCGTGAGACGCAAGCCTATGCCCAACAGCAGGCTGCCCCCGCCGCCGTGCCGCCGCAGGAGGCCCCATGAGCAACGTGATCCTTGATCTGCAAATTGCCTGTGAAGAGACGGCGGGCCTGCCGGCCGAGGCTGATTTCCAGCGTTGGCTTGATACCGTTTTACCGCAGTTCCAGGAGGAGTCCGAGGTGACCATTCGGCTGGTGGATGAGGCCGAGAGCCATGAGCTGAACCTCACCTACCGTGGCAAGGACAAGCCAACCAACGTGCTCTCCTTCCCGTTTGAAGCCCCGCCGGGCATCGAGATGCCGCTGCTTGGCGACCTGATCATCTGCCGTCAGGTGGTGGAGCAGGAAGCCAAGGAGCAGGAGAAAGCGCTGGAGGCCCACTGGGCACATATGGTTGTCCACGGCACGCTGCATCTGCTAGGGTACGATCATATTGTTGACGAAGAGGCCGAAGAGATGGAATCTTTGGAGACAGAGATCATGCAAGGGATGGGCTACCCTGACCCCTACCTGTCTGAAAAAGACGATGCCTGACGTGAACTGATGACGCGCGGCGTTTTTCGTGCCCGATCTGGCCGGAAACCGGCGACAAACGCCGCGATTTCACTAATAATAATTTTTTCCTCCCAACTCGAGTAATATTAACCAGACCGCCATGAGCGACGACCATTCACAGAGCAGTGACAGCCCCAGTCCCAAGAAGGGCTTCTTTTCCCTTATCCTCAACCAACTGTTTCACGGTGAGCCAAAAAACCGTGGCGACCTGGTCGAGCTAATCCGCGATTCCGAGCAGAATGACCTGATTGACCCCGATACCCGCGATATGCTGGAAGGGGTGATGGACATTGCTGACCAACGCGTACGCGACATCATGATCCCCCGCTCCCAGATGGTGACCCTGAAGCGAAACCAGCCGCTGGAGGAGTGTCTGGACGTGATCATTGAGTCCGCCCACTCCCGCTTCCCGGTGATCAGCGAAGACAAGGACCACATTGAAGGCATCCTGATGGCCAAGGATCTGCTGCCCTTCATGCGCACCGAATCCGAACCGTTCAGCATCGACAAGGTGCTGCGCCCGGCGGTGGTGGTGCCAGAGAGCAAGCGCGTTGACCGGATGCTGAAGGAGTTCCGCTCCCAGCGCTACCATATGGCAATCGTGATCGATGAGTTCGGCGGCGTCTCGGGTCTGGTGACCATTGAGGACATCCTGGAGCTGATCGTGGGTGAGATTGAGGATGAGTATGACGATGAAGAGGATCGTGACATCCGCCAGCTCAGCCGCCACACCTACACCGTGCGCGCGCTGACGCCGATTGAGGATTTCAACGAGGTCTTCAACACCCAGTTCAGTGATGAAGAGGTCGATACCATCGGCGGCCTGGTGATGCAGGGCTTCGGCCACCTGCCAGCCCGTGGCGAAACCATTGAGATTGATGGTTACGTATTTAAAGTTGCGATGGCAGATAGCCGACGTATCATCCAGGTTCACGTCAAGATCCCGGATGACGCACCGCAACCAAAATTGGAAATGGAAGAATAACGTAATCCATGTCTCTCGCCCTATTACAACGCCAGCGGATACGCCTCCCGCTGGCGCTCTTATTTGGTGCCTGCGGCACCCTGGCGTTCTCCCCCTATGATTTCTGGCCCGCGGCGATTATTGCGCTCTGTGGCCTGCAAGGGCTGACCCTCAACCGCTCCGCCAGCCAGTCCGCCTGGATCGGCTTCTTCTGGGGACTGGGGCTGTTTGGCAGCGGCGTCAACTGGGTCTATGTCAGCATCGCCCAGTTTGGCGGTATGCCAATGCCGATCAACCTGTTCTTGGTGGTGCTGCTGGCCGCCTACCTGTCGCTCTATACCATGCTGTTCGCTGGCGTGCTGGCGCGCCTCTGGCCGCGCCTGACGCTGTGGCGCGTGGCGCTGGCGGCACCGGCATTGTGGCAGGTGACGGAGTTCCTGCGCGGCTGGGTACTGACCGGCTTCCCGTGGCTGCAATTTGGCTACAGCCAGATTGATGGCCCGCTGAAGGGCATCGCCCCGGTGCTCGGCGTCGAGACCATCACCTTTATTCTGATGTCCCTCAGCGGCCTGCTGGTCTATGCCCTCTGCCGTCGGCAGGTGGTGCCAGCGGTGGTGGCGTTGGCGATGCTGCTGCTCCCCTGGCCGCTGCGCCAGATCAGCTGGTTTACGCCGCAGCCGGAAAAGGCGGTGAACGTGGCGATGGTGCAGGGCAATATCCCGCAGTCGATGAAGTGGGATCCGAAAGTGCTGCGCGCCACCCTCGAAACTTATCTGGATGCCAGCCGCCCCTACGCTGGCCGTGCGCCGCTGATTATCTGGCCGGAGTCGGCTATCCCGGACATTGAGAGCGATCAGCAACCCTTCCTGACGATGATGGATGACCTGATGCGCGCCCACCACAGCAGCCTGATCACCGGTATCGTGGATGCGCGCCGCACGTCGCAGGGCTACGCCTACTATAACAGCGTGATTGCGCTGGGCGAACCAACGCCCTACCGTTACCCGAGCGCTGACCGCTACAACAAACACCATCTGGTGCCGTTTGGCGAGTTTGTGCCGCTGGAGAGCCTGTTGCGCCCGCTGGCTCCCTTCTTTGACCTGCCGATGTCCTCATTCAGCCGGGGCGGCTATGTGCAGCCACAGCTCCATGCGGCTGGCTTCAACCTGACGGCAGCCATCTGCTACGAGATTATCTTGGGTGAACAGGTGCGGGCGAATTTCCGCCCGGACACTGACTTCCTGCTGACCATCTCCAATGACGCCTGGTTCGGCCACTCGATTGGCCCGTGGCAGCACTTCCAGATGGCACGGATGCGCGCCGTCGAGCTGGGCCGCCCGCTGCTGCGCAGCACCAACAATGGCGTGACTGCCGCCGTGGATGCCCACGGTGAAGTGATCAAAATGTTGCCACAGTTTACCCGCCAGGTGCTGGAAGTGAAGGTGGCTCCCACCACCGGCCTGACCCCCTATGCCCGCATGGGCGATCTGCCCCTGTGGCTCCTGACCCTGCTGGCCGGGGTGGCGTCGCTGTACGCCACCCTGCGCCGTCCGCGTGCATCCTGATGCCCCCTGCCGGGGAGTCCTCCCCGGCTTTTTCTTCCCTTCCCCTTGCCTGCTGGCACGCCTCTTGCTTGATAACGTTAGGATTTAGTTGGACGTGTAACCCACCCTGACGTTTCGTCTGGCGAATGCACCATCTGAAGACACCTGCTGCACCGGCAGTGTGCGTGGCCGCTTTTTTGCCTTGATTTGGTGCGGCGCTGGTCGCAAAAAAGAAACGTTTTGGTTTCAATAAATTTACATTCAGCTATGTTCAAACAGGCTTTTCGAGGGCCGCTTGCCGCGCTAACGCGGTCTCTTTTTTTGGCGGGGTGCGCTGCGCCACCGTCACCACTACAGCAAGGAGTAGGACCATGCAAATGCGCAAACTGGCGTTATCGCTGCTGCTCGCCGGGATCGCCGCAGGCAGTGCACACGCGGAACAGACCACCGCCGGGGCATCCCCCGATACGCTGCAAAAAATCAAACAAAACGGCGTGATTGTGGTCGGGCACCGTGAATCTTCCGTTCCCTTCTCCTACTACGACAATACGCAGAAAGTGGTGGGATACTCCCAGGACTACTCGAATGCAATTGTTGAGGCGATCAAGAAACAACTGAATGCCCCTAACCTGCAGGTGAAAATGTTGCCCATCACCTCGCAAAACCGCATCCCGCTGTTGCAGAACGGCACCTATGACTTTGAGTGCGGCTCCACCACCAACAACCTGGAGCGCCAGCAGCAGGCGGCCTTCTCCAACACCATCTTTGTGGTCGGCACCCGTCTGCTGGTGAAGAAAGGCTCCCCTATCAAAGACTTCCCGGATCTGAAGGGCAAAACCGTGGTGGTGACCTCTGGCACCACCTCCGAGATCCTGCTCAACAAGCTGAATGATGAGCAGAAGATGGGTATGCGCATCATCAGCGCCAAGGATCACGGCGACTCCTTCCGTACCCTGGAGAGCGGCCGCGCGGTGGCCTTCATGATGGATGACGCCCTGCTGGCTGGCGAGCGCGCCAAGGCGAAGAAACCGGACCAGTGGGAGATCCTCGGCACGCCGCAATCCCATGAGGCATACGGCTGTATGCTGCCGAAGGGTGACACGGCCTTCAAGAAGCTGGTGGATGACACCATCGTACAGGCGCAGACCTCCGGCGAGGCGACCAAATGGTATGACAAGTGGTTCCAGCAGCCGATCCCGCCGAAGAACCTGAACATGAACTTTGCCCTGTCGGATGACATGAAAGCCCTGTTCAAGGCACCGAACGATAAGCCGTAATCCCCTGTGAGTCCTGGCCGGATGAGGGCAGGAGAGAGGAGAAGCCGGTAGCCGGGGTGGCCGTTCCCTGCCCCACGCGCGCCGGCTTTGCCGCTTCTGCCGTCCCCCATCCTGCCGGGCCGCTGTCTGGAGTGATGTATGTCAACAAACTGGAACTGGGGCATCTTTTTGCAAGAGGCCCCCTTCGGCAACACTACCTATTTGGGCTGGATCTGGTCAGGGTTTCAGGTCACGGTTGCCCTCTCCTTTTGCGCTTGGATCATCGCGTTTCTGGTCGGGTCGCTGTTCGGCATTCTGCGTACCGTGCCCAACCGCTTTCTTGCCGGGCTGGGTACTTGCTATGTCGAGCTGTTCCGCAATGTGCCGCTGATCGTTCAGTTCTTTATCTGGTATCTGGTGGTGCCGGAGCTGCTACCGGTGGACATCGGCATGTGGTTTAAGTCGGAACTGGACCCCAATGTGCAGTTCTTTGTCTCCTCGATGGTCTGCCTCGGGCTGTTTACCGCGGCCCGCGTCTGCGAACAGGTGCGCGCCGCCATCCAGTCACTGCCACGTGGGCAGAAGGCGGCCGGGCTGGCAATGGGCCTGACGCTGCCGCAGACCTACCGCTATGTGCTGCTGCCCAACGCCTATCGGGTGATTGTGCCGCCAATGACCTCCGAGATGCTGAACCTGGTGAAGAACTCCGCCATTGCCTCCACCATCGGGCTGGTGGACATGGCGGCACAGGCCGGCAAGCTGCTTGACTATTCGGCCCATGCCTATGAGTCGTTCACCGCCATTACGCTGGCCTATATCCTGATCAACGCCGTGATCATGGTGATCATGCGGCTGGTGGAATCCAGGGTGAAACTGCCCGGCCATGCGGGAGGTAAATAATGTACGAGTTTGACTGGAGTTCCATACCGCCAAGCTTCCCTTACCTGCTGGACGGGCTGGTGATCACCCTGAAGATCACCGTGACCGCCGTGGTGTTTGGCATTTTGTGGGGCACGCTATTGGCGGTGATGCGCCTCTCCACCTTCAAGCCGGTGAGTTGGTTCGCCACCCTGTATGTCAACCTGTTCCGCTCCGTGCCGTTGGTGATGGTGCTGCTCTGGTTCTATCTGGTGGTGCCGAGCCTGCTGCAAAAGGGGCTGGGGCTGTCGCCGCACACCGATATTCGCCTGATTTCAGCGATGGTGGCCTTCTCGCTGTTTGAGGCAGCCTACTACTCCGAAATCATCCGCGCCGGCATCCTGAGCGTGGCGCGCGGCCAGAATGCCGCCGCGCTGGCGCTGGGCATGACCCCGTGGCAATCCATGAAGCTGGTGATCCTGCCGCAAGCGTTCCGCGCCATGATCCCGCTGCTGCTGACACAGGGCATCGTGCTGTTCCAGGATACCTCGCTGGTCTACGTATTGAGCCTGGCGGACTTCTTCCGCACTGCCGCCACCATTGGCGAGCGCGACGGCACCCAGGTGGAGATGGTGCTGTTTGCCGGGCTAGTGTATTTCGTTATTAGCATCGCGGCCTCTCTGCTGGTCAGCGTATTGAAGAAAAGGACCGTGTGATGATCACCCTGAAGAGTATTTCCAAGTGGTATGGGCATTTCCAGGTGCTGACCGAGTGCAGCACTGAAGTGCAGAAAGGGGAAGTGGTGGTGGTCTGCGGCCCCTCCGGCTCTGGCAAATCCACCCTGATCAAGACCGTGAATGGTCTGGAGCCTATCCAGCAGGGCCAGATTATTGTCAACGGCATCCCAGTTAATGACCGCAAAACCAATCTGGCGCAACTGCGCGCCAAGGTGGGCATGGTGTTCCAGCACTTCGAACTGTTCCCGCACCTGTCGATTGTCGATAACCTGACGCTGGCGCAAATCAAGGTGCTCAAGCGCGACAAGGCCGCGGCGCGTGATAAGGGGCTAAAACTCCTTGATCGCGTGGGTCTGGCTGCGCACGCCAACAAGTTTCCCGGCCAGCTCTCCGGCGGCCAGCAGCAGCGGGTGGCGATTGCGCGCGCGCTCTGCATGGACCCGGTCGCCATGCTGTTCGACGAACCTACCTCGGCCCTCGACCCGGAGATGATCAACGAGGTGCTGGATGTCATGGTGGAGCTGGCGCAGGAGGGAATGACGATGATGGTGGTGACCCATGAGATGGGCTTTGCCCGCAAGGTGGCGAACCGCGTGATCTTTATGGATGAGGGGCGCATCGTCGAGGACCGCGACAAAAACGACTTCTTCACCAACCCGCAATCTGAGCGGGCGCGTGATTTTCTGGCCAAAATCCTGCACTGACCGTTACGCTGGCCGCGCCACTTGGGCGCGGCCACTTTCCCCTAGGGCTGGAACGGCTTGCGGTTGAACTGGTCATGGCCACACTTCGGGCAGAGCGGCAGGATCTCTGGCGTGTAGATCGGCATGTGGTAGTGGCACTTCTCACACACCAAATTCCCCAACCCCACCACCTCGCCGGTGTGGTAGACGCCGTGGTGCGTCACATCCTTGAACACCTCGCGCCACTCCAATTGCGTTTTGTCGGTGATGTCCGCCAGCTCCTGCCACAGGCTCTCTTTGATCACGCGCATAAAGACGCTGTCAGTGAATTCGTCACTCTCCTGGTAGCTGCGGGCAAACTCCTCCAGATCGCGCCGCACCGCCTGCGTCACCTGGCGGATCTCCTCCTCGCTCAGGTCACCCGCGGTTCTCAGCCGCGCCTCCGCGCTGCGTACCAATGCGTCAATGTCACGATCGCCGCCCTTAATGCGCTCCGTTAGGGATGAAACCAGTTCACGGTAATAGTGTGCAACGTTACTCATACGATCCTCACTCTGTTCGGCGTAATCATGCTGCGGCCCGCCGGGCGCGCCTCTCCTGCTGTTCAGTTTAGTCGTAAACGCCTGATGTGATTCGGGGAAAATTCTGGCTTTACGGCCCCTTTCGCAAAATTGCCTGCCGGGCCGGGAGAAATACGCCCACGGCGGGCGCTGGGTGTTGTTGCGTCAGGCGCTTATCAGCTATGCTATGCGGATCTCTTTATATGAATCAGATAAGGCTACAGGCGTAGCTGTTTTCACTATAGGACCACCGGCCGCCATGCAAGAGCAATACCGCCCAGAAGACATAGAGTCAAACGTCCAGCTTCACTGGCAAGAGAAGCAAACTTTTAAGGTGACCGAGGATGCAACCAAGGAGAAGTACTACTGCCTCTCCATGCTGCCCTACCCTTCCGGCCGCCTCCACATGGGCCACGTGCGTAACTACACCATCGGCGATGTGATCTCCCGTTACCAGCGTATGCTGGGCAAAAACGTGCTCCAGCCCATCGGCTGGGATGCCTTCGGCCTGCCGGCTGAGGGTGCGGCAGTCAAAAACAACACCGCGCCCGCGCCCTGGACCTACGAAAACATTGAATATATGAAGAACCAGCTGAAAGTGCTGGGCTTCGGCTATGACTGGGATCGTGAAATCGCTACCTGCAAACCTGACTACTACCGTTGGGAGCAGTGGTTCTTCACCAAGCTCTATGAGAAGGGTCTGGTCTACAAGAAAACGTCCGCCGTGAACTGGTGCCCGCATGACCAGACCGTGCTGGCCAACGAGCAGGTTATCGAAGGGTGCTGCTGGCGCTGTGACACCAAGGTCGAGCGCAAAGAGATCCCCCAGTGGTTCATCAAGATCACCGACTACGCCGATCAACTGCTGAACGACCTGGATACGCTGGAGAGCTGGCCTGAGCAGGTCAAAACCATGCAGCGCAACTGGATCGGCCGTTCTGAAGGCGTGGAGATCACTTTCGACGTCGAAGAGAGTGAAGAGACGCTGACGGTCTACACCACCCGTCCTGACACCTTTATGGGCGTGACCTACGTGGCCGTTGCCGCGGGCCACCCGCTCTCCCTGCAAGCCGCCGCTGGCAACCCAGCGCTGGCTGACTTCATCGCCGAGTGCCGCAACACCAAGGTAGCAGAAGCCGATATGGCGACGATGGAGAAGAAGGGCATGGACACCGGGCTGGTTGCCATCCACCCGCTGACCGGCGAGAAAGTGGCGATTTGGATCGCTAACTTCGTACTGATGGAGTACGGCACCGGCGCGGTCATGGCAGTACCGGGCCACGACCAGCGCGACTGGGAGTTCGCTACCAAGTACAACCTACCGATCAAGCCGGTTATCCTGAATGCCGATGGCAGCGAGCCAGACCTGAGCGCGCAGGCGCAGACCGAGAAGGGCGTGCTGTTCAACTCTGGCGAGTTTGATGGCCTGGACTTCCAGCAGGGCTTCAACGCCATTGCTGACAAACTGGTCTCTCTGGGCCGCGGCCAGCGCAAGGTGAACTACCGTCTGCGTGACTGGGGCGTGTCGCGCCAGCGTTACTGGGGCGCGCCGATCCCGATGGTCACGCTGGAAGATGGCACCGTGATGCCAACGCCGGAAGACCAGCTGCCGGTGGTGCTGCCGGAGGATGTGGTGATGGATGGCATCACCAGTCCAATCAAGTCTGACCCGGAGTGGGCCAAAACCACCGTTAACGGCCAGCCAGCGCTGCGTGAGACTGACACCTTCGACACCTTCATGGAGTCCTCCTGGTACTACGCGCGCTACACCTGCCCGCAGTATGACCAAGGGATGCTGGATCCGGCCGCTGCCAACTACTGGCTGCCAGTGGATCAGTATGTGGGCGGCATTGAGCACGCCATCATGCACCTGATGTACTTCCGCTTCTTCCACAAGCTGATGCGCGACGCAGGGCTGGTGGACTCCGACGAGCCGGCCAAGCGCCTGCTGTGTCAGGGCATGGTGCTGGCAGACGCCTTCTACTACACCGGTGCCAACGGCGAGCGCAACTGGGTCTCCCCGATTGACGCCACCCTGGAGCGCGATGAGAAGGGCCGCATTATCAAGGCGACCGATCCAGAGGGCCGCGAGCTGGTCTATGCTGGCATGAGCAAGATGTCGAAGTCGAAAAACAACGGCATCGACCCGCAGGTGATGGTTGAGCGTTACGGCGCTGACACCGTGCGTCTGTTCATGATGTTCGCCTCCCCGGCTGAAATGACGCTGGAGTGGCAGGAGTCTGGCGTTGAGGGGGCCAACCGCTTCCTGAAGCGCGTCTGGAAACTGGCTTACGAGCATGTGGACAAGGGCACCGCGCAGCCGCTGGATGTCGCTGGCCTGAATGACGCACAGAAAGAGCTGCGCCGTGACCTGCACAAAACCATCGCCAAGGTGACCGATGACATCGGCCGCCGCCAGACCTTCAACACCGCGATCGCTGCCGTGATGGAGCTGATGAACAAGCTGGCCCGTGCCCCGCAGGAGAGCGAGCAGGATCGCGCACTGTTGCAGGAAGCGCTGCTGGCCGTGGTGCGGATGCTCTACCCGTTCACCCCGCACATCTGCTTCACCCTGTGGCAGGTACTGGGCGGCGAAGGCGACATCGACACCGCGCCGTGGCCGGTTGCCGATGAGAGCGCCATGGTCGAGGATTCGAAACTGGTGGTGGTGCAGGTTAACGGTAAAGTGCGCGGCAAAATCACCGTGCCCGCCGATGCGACAGAAGAGCAGGTGCGCGCGCGCGCCGGTCAGGAGCATCTGGTGGCCAAATATCTGGATGGCGTGACCATCCGTAAAGTGATCTATGTGCCCGGCAAACTGCTGAACCTGGTGGTAGGTTGAGACAAGGAGGCGTTGTGCGACATCGTTTGATGCTGCTGCTATTGGGGGTCGCCGTGCTGGTGACCTCTGGATGCGGCTTCCACCTTCGCGGCACCACCCAGGTGCCCGAGGAACTGAAAACCATGATGCTCGACAGCTACGATCCCTATGGCCCGCTCACGCGGGCCGTTCGTGAACAGCTGCGATTGAGTGATGTGAAGATTGTCCAGAAGTCCGCCCGCCAGGATCTGCCGTCGCTACGTATTGTCAGCTCGAACCAGAGCCAGGATACGGTCTCGATCTTCCAGGATGGTAAGACCGCTGAGTACCAGCTGGTGATGACGGTCGATGCCCAAGTCCTGCTGCCGGGCCACGATCTCTATCCGATTCAGGCCAAAGCCTTCCGCTCCTTCTTTGACAACCCGCTGACGGCGTTGGCCAAAGATGCCGAGCAAGACTTGATCCTGCAGGAGATGCGTGAGCAGGTAGCGCAACAGTTGGTGCGTAAGCTGCTGACCGTCCATGCCGCTGAGGCCGCCAAACCGCAGAAAGTCAGCTTGAGCGCCCCCGGTGCGGAGAGCACCCCGCCACCGGCCACGGATGCCCTTCAGCCTGCCAGCGTCCGCGCACAATGATTCGTCTCTACCCTGAACAACTTGCCGCGCAGCTCCGTGAGGGGCTGCGCGCCTGTTATCTGCTGTGCGGCAACGACCCGTTGCTGTTGCAGGAGAGCCAGGACCAGATCCGCGCGGCGGCCCAGCAAGCGGGGTTTAGCGAGCACTACAGCTTTGCGCTCGATAACCATACCGACTGGGACGCCATCTTCAGCGTCTGTCAGGCGCTGAGCCTCTTCTCCAGTCGCCAGACGCTTTTGCTGATGCTGCCGGAGAGCGGCCCCACGGCCCCGATCGGCGAACAGCTGGTGAAACTTGCCGGGCTGCTGCACCCGGATATCTTGCTGATGCTGCGCGCCCCGCGCCTGACACGGGCGCAGGAGAACAGCGCCTGGTACAAGGCAATGGGCAGTGCGGGCGGTGCCTGGGTCAGTTGCCAGACGCCAGAGCAGGCGCAACTGCCACGCTGGGTCGCCCAGCGGGCGGCGGCGATGAAGCTGTCGCTGGATGAGCCAGCCAACCAGCTGCTCTGCTACTGCTACGAGGGTAACCTGCTGGCGTTGGCGCAGGCGCTGGAGCGGCTCTCCCTGCTGTTCCCGGATGGCAAACTCACCCTGCCGCGCGTCGAGACCGCCGTCAATGACGCCGCCCACTTTACCCCTTATCACTGGTTGGATGCGCTGCTGGCTGGTAAGAGCAAGCGGGCGCTGCACATTCTTCACCAACTGCGGCTGGAGGAGAGCGAACCGGTGATCTTGCTGCGGACGCTGCAACGCGAGCTGTTGCTGCTGCTGACCTTGAAACGGGCTGGCGATGCCCAGCCGCTGCGGGCGCTGTTTGACCAGCACAAGGTGTGGCAGAACCGCCGCCCATTGATGACGCAGGCGCTGCAACGCCTCTCCCTGCCGCAACTGCACCAGTCCATCCGGCTGCTGGCGGATCTGGAGCGCACCCTCAAGCAGGATTATGGCCAGTCAGTGTGGCCGGAGCTGGAGACGCTCTCCCTGCTGCTGTGCGGCAAGGCGCTGCCTGCTATCTTTTACTGACCCCCCATCGCCACGAGACGGCTTGCTATGCCTGACACTACCCCTGCATCCCTGGCCCCTGTAGATGCCTTTTTTGGCGGCACCTTTGATCCCATCCACTACGGCCACCTGACACCGGTGGCGGCGCTGGCACGGCAAATCGGTTTGGCCAGCGTCACCCTGCTGCCGAACAACGTGCCGCCGCACCGCCCCCAGCCGGAGGCCAGCGCCCGCCAGCGCCTGCGGATGGTAGAGCTGGCGATCGCTGACCAGCCGCTGTTCCGGGTGGATGACCGGGAGTTGCAGCGCGAGACGCCCTCCTACACCATCGAGACGCTTGAAACGTTACGTAAAGAACGTGGCGCCCACGCGTCATTGGCGTTTATCATTGGGCAGGACTCACTGCTGTCGCTCTATAAGTGGCACCGTTGGGAGTCGCTGTTGGATGTGTGCCATCTGCTGGTGTGCGCCCGTCCCGGCTATCGCCAACAGCTTGATACCCCGCAGCTTCAGGCTTGGTTCGAGGCCCACCAGACCCCGGATGTCGCACAGTTGGCGACACGGCCCGCAGGCACGATTTTTTTGGCGGACACGCCGCTGGTTAATGTCTCGGCCACCGAGATCCGCCGGCGCCGCCATGCCGGGCAGAGCTGCGATCACCTGCTTCCGGCGGCAGTAGAACGCTTTATCGATTCACAGGGTTTATATCGCGAGTAGAATACCCATGTTATACTGCGCCGCTTAATTTCGGGTGTCCGCTCAGCCGTTTTCCATTTACATATAAATGGTTGATTTTTTGGCACAAAATAATCAAGCCCACCGGCACCCGGCCAACTATCTGTTACGGCATGGGGCCTCACCGCCCATCGCAGCCTGTGTGCTGCCATTGTGTGAACCCCATGCCACTCCACATACTACCCGAGGGGGAACCTTTGCAAGGTAAAGCGCTCCAAGATTTTGTTATTGATAAAATTGATGATTTGAAAGGTCAGGACATTATTTCCCTGGATGTGACTGGGAAATCCAGCATCACTGACTGCATGATCATCTGCACCGGCACCTCCAGCCGCCACGTGATGTCGATCGCTGGCCACGTTGTGGAAGAGGCCAAAGCCGCAGGCCTGGATACTCTGGGCGTGAAAGGCGTTAATGATACCGAGTGGATTGTGGTCGATCTGGGCGAAGTGATTGTGCACGTGATGCAGGAAGAGAGCCGCGCCCTGTACGAACTCGAAAAGCTCTGGAGTTAAGCGGTGAAGCTGCAACTGGTGGCGGTCGGCACCAAGATGCCGGACTGGGTCCAGACCGGCTTTATGGACTACCTGCGCCGCTTCCCGAAGGATATGCCGTTTGAATTGCTGGAGATCCCAGCAGGCAAGCGCGGAAAAAATGCGGACATCAAACGCATCCTGGAAAAAGAGGGTGAGCAGATGCTGGCGGCGGTCGGTAAAGGCAACCGCATAGTGACCCTGGATATTCCCGGCACCCGGTGGGAGACGCCGCACCTGGCGACCCAACTGGAGCGCTGGAAACAGGATGGCCGCGATGTCAGCCTGTTGATTGGCGGCCCCGAGGGGCTGGCGCCGGCCTGCAAGGCGGCAGCGGAGCAGAGCTGGTCGCTTTCGCCGCTGACGTTGCCACACCCGTTGGTCAGGGTGCTGGTGGCGGAGAGCCTGTACCGCGCCTGGAGCATTACCACCAATCACCCTTACCACCGCGAATAAACGGTCGGTGAATGTCAGCAGAGTGAACCATAAGTAGTGGGATGAAAATAGACCGTAACCCTTTTCGCGACTATTCGGCTGAATCGGCCCTGTTTGTCCGCCGCGCTCTGGTGGCATTCGCAGGCATTCTGCTCCTCAGCGGCATTCTGGTCGCCAACCTCTATAACCTGCAGATCCTGCGGTTTGAGGATTACCGCACCCGTTCCAATGAGAACCGCATCAAGCTGGTGCCGATTGCGCCCAGCCGCGGCATCATTTATGACCGGAACGGCACGCCGCTGGCGCTTAACCGCACCATCTACCAGCTGGAGCTGGTGCCGGAGAAGGTGGATAACCTGCAGGCGACGCTGGACCAGCTGCGGCCAGTGGTCAACCTGACGGATGAGGATATCGCCAACTTCCAGAAGGAGCGCAAACGTTCGCGCCGCTTCACCTCGATCGCCGTCAAAACCGCGCTGACCGAGGTGCAGGTGGCGCGCTTTGCGGTCAACCAGTTCCGCTTCCCCGGTGTGGAGGTCAAGGGCTACCAACGCCGCTACTACCCCTATAGCTCTGCCCTCACCCACGTGATTGGCTATGTGTCCAAGATCAACGACCGGGACGTCGAACGCCTGGACAAAGCCGGCATCCTGCCCAACTACGCCGCTACCCATGACATCGGCAAGCTGGGCATTGAGCGTTACTATGAGGATGTGCTGCACGGCAAAACCGGCTACGAAGAGGTCGAGGTCAACAACCGCGGCCGGGTGATCCGCCAGCTGCATGAGCAGCCGCCGCAGGCGGGCAAAGACATCACCCTGACGCTGGATCTCAACCTGCAAACCTACATCGAGCAGCTGCTGGCCGGCAGCCGCGCGGCGGTGGTGGTCACTGACCCGCGTGATGGCAGCATTCGGGCGCTGGTTTCCACCCCGAGCTACGATCCCAACCTGTTTGTGGATGGCATTTCGAGCAAGGATTACAAAGGCTTGCTGGAAGACGCCAACAAGCCTTTGATCAACCGTGCTACCCAAGGCGTCTATCCGCCAGCCTCCACGGTCAAGCCCTACATCGCCGTTTCGGCGCTCTCCGCTGGCGTCATCACCCGCAATACCAGTCTGTTTGACCCCGGCTGGTGGCAGTTGCCCGGCTCGGAGAAACGCTTCCGCGACTGGAAGAAGTGGGGCCACGGCCGGCTGAACGTCACGCGCTCGCTGGAGGAGTCGGCCGACACCTTCTTCTATCAGGTGGCCTACGACATGGGTATCGATCGCCTCTCCGAATGGATGGGCAAGTTTGGCTATGGGCACTACAGCGGCATTGACCTCTCTGAGGAGCGCTCCGGCAACATGCCGAACCGCGAATGGAAGTTCAAGCGCTTCAAAAAGCCGTGGTATCAGGGTGACACCATCCCGGTCGGCATCGGTCAGGGCTACTGGACGGCCACCCCAATCCAGATGGCGAAAGCGATGATGACCCTGATTAACGACGGCACGGTCAAAACGCCCCACCTGTTGCAGAGCACCCAGATAGATGGCAAGCCTTCGCCCTATCGCCAGGAGGAGAGTACCCATATTGGCGACATCCACTCCGGCTTCTGGGAGATTGCCAAAGATGGCATGTATGGCGTCGCCAACCGTGCCAACGGCACGGCACACAAAAGCTTTGCCGATGCCCCTTACCGGGCGGCGGCCAAATCCGGTACCGCTCAGGTCTTTGGCCTGCGGGAGAATGAGACTTACAACGCCCACAAGATCGCTGAGCGGCTGCGTGACCACAAGCTGATGACCGCGTTTGCCCCCTATGACAAACCGACGGTGGCCGTGGTGGTGATCCTGGAGAACGGCGGCGCCGGCCCGGCGGTCGGTACCATCACTCGCCAGATCCTCGACCATATCCTGCTGGGTGACAACAATACAGAGTTGCCGGACGCCGCCCCGTTGCCGCCCGGTACGGAAGGTGAATAAATGACTGAAGGGCAAAAGAAAGGCTCGCTGTGGGCCAAGCTGCATATTGATATGCCGCTGCTGCTGGTGATCATGGCGCTGCTGGCCTACAGCGCGTTCGTCATCTGGAGCGCCAGCGGCCAGGACATGGGCATGATGGAGCGCAAAATCGGCCAGATCGCGATGGGTCTGGTGATTATGCTGGTGATGGCGCAGATCCCACCGCGGGTCTATGAGAGCTGGGCGCCCTATCTCTACTTTGTCTGCGTGATTTTGCTGGTGATGGTTGATGCCTTCGGCCAGATCAGTAAGGGCGCACAGCGCTGGCTGGATCTGGGCATTGTGCGTTTCCAGCCCTCGGAGATTGCCAAAATTGCCGTGCCGCTGATGGTGGCGCGCTTCATCAACCGCGACGTCTGCCCACCTTCGTTGAAAAATACCGGCATCGCGCTGGCGCTGATCTTCATCCCGACCCTGCTGGTGGCGGCGCAGCCAGACCTTGGCACCTCAATCTTGATCGCCGCCTCCGGCCTGTTCGTGCTGTTCCTCTCCGGCATGAGCTGGAAACTGATTGGCGTCGCCGCGCTGCTGGTCGCCGCCTTCATCCCAATCCTCTGGTTCTTCCTGATGCATGACTACCAGCGCGACCGCGTCATGATGCTGCTTGACCCAGAGTCCGATCCGCTGGGCGCGGGCTACCACATTATCCAGTCGAAGATCGCCATCGGTTCTGGCGGGCTGTCCGGCAAGGGGTGGCTGCATGGCACCCAGTCGCAGCTGGAGTTCTTGCCCGAGCGCCACACTGACTTTATCTTCGCCGTGCTGGCGGAGGAGCTGGGGCTGGCGGGCGTGCTGATTCTGCTGGCGCTCTACCTCTGCCTGATCATGCGCGGGCTGGTGATCGCTGCCAACGCCCAAACCACCTTTGGCCGCGTAATGGCCGGCGGCCTGATGCTGATCCTGTTTGTCTATGTCTTCGTCAATATCGGCATGGTGAGTGGTATCCTGCCGGTGGTGGGCGTGCCGTTGCCGCTGGTCAGTTATGGCGGGTCGGCGTTGATTGTTCTGATGGCCGGGTTTGGTATCGTGATGTCGATACATACTCATCGCAAAATGTTGTCTAAAAATTTATAAGAGGTGAGCAATGCGTAAGCAGTGGCTATGGGTTGGCATCATGGGGGCGCTGTTGAGCGCCTGTACCACCGAGGTATCACAACAGCAGCCCGCCCCACAGCAGCCGGCCTACGCCGGCCCGGTGGAAGAAATTGGCGGCGCGGAGCCGCAGTATGAGCCTTACAGCCCCAACGCCAATCAGGACTACAGCGTCAACGGCAAGAGCTACAAAATTGTGCGCAACCCGCAGAATTTCAGCGAAACCGGGCTGGCGAGCTGGTATGCCTCCGAGGCCAGCGGTAACACCACGGCGCTGGGCGAGCCTTTCGATCCTAACGCGCTGACGGCGGCCCACCCCACCCTGCCGATCCCGAGCTACGTGCGCGTCACCAACCTCAGCAACGGCCGCCGCATTGTCGTGCGCATCAATGACCGTGGCCCCTTCCAGCCGGGGCGGATTATCGATCTCTCCAAGGCGGCCGGCGAGCGCCTGAATATTTCCAACAATACCAAGGTCAAAGTTGACTTTATCAACGTTGCGCCAGACGGCACACTCTCCGGCCCCGGCACCCTGGGGACTGTGGTCGCCAAGCAGAGTTATGCCCTGCCAAGCCGCCCGGAGTTGGGCAGCAGCGGCCTGGGCACCCCGATGCAGACGTTGGCTCCCACTGACGCGCCGGTACGTGCCATTGATAACAGCGCGCTCAGTGACGGCAGTATGGCGGAGGGAACCAGTTCGCCGGGCAATGCCAGCGGCGGGTTCCTGAATGCCCCGCGCCCGGTGCCACAGGGCATTCTGGAGAGCGATGAACCGGCTGCCCCGGTTGTTGCCGCGCCTGCGGCCGTAATGCCAGCCGCCGCCCCTGCCCCTGCCCCACGTGCTGCCGTGCCGCAGGCAGGTGGTTACATGGTTCAAGTGGGCGCCCTGAGCGACGCCCAACGCGCGCAACAGTTCCAACACAGCCTGAGCCAACAGTTTGGCGTGCCGGGCAAGGTCAATGCCGGCAGTGGCGTATACCGAGTGCAGCTGGGGCCGTTCAGTAGCCGCCAGCAGGCCGCAGCGCTGCAACAGCGGCTGGCCGGTGAGGCGCAGCAGCAATCCTTTATTGTGGCGGCTGGACAGTAATTGCTTGAAATATCTGCCATGCAGGTGGCGTTTGCATAGTGTGAAATATGCCTAATTTATTAAGTAAATCTATGTAAACGCCGCCTGCTATTCTGTTTGGCAGATGCTGGGAAATCGAGTGTCTGCTATAGTGTGGCACGTTTTTTCACTTACTTTCACGGATGTTGTAGTCCCGATCATGAAACATGTAACTACCTCGCGTTTACTGAAGAGCATCACTCTTGGCACCGTTCTGGCGCTTGGCGCGACTTCCGTCGCCAAGGCTGATGACGTCAACCTCAAAACAATGATCCCTGGCGTGCCGCAGATTGATGCGGAAGCGTATGTTTTGATCGATTACAACTCCGGTAAAGTGTTGGCAGAGATGAACGCCGACACCCGCCGCAACCCGGCCAGCCTGACCAAGATGATGACCAGCTATGTCATCGGCCAGGCCATTAAGGCCGGCAAGATCACGCCAAATGACGTGGTCACCATCAGCAAGGATGCCTGGGCCACTGGTAACCCGGAGTTCAAAGGCTCCTCCCTGATGTTCCTGAAGCCAGGTGACCGCGTGCCGGTCTCTGAGCTGAACCGCGGCATCATCCTGCAATCGGGCAACGACGCCTGCGTGGCGATGGCCGACTATGTGGCGGGCAGCCAGGACGCGTTCGTCGGCCTGATGAACAACTACGTCAAGGCGCTTGGGCTGCAAAACACCCAGTTCAAGACGGTGCACGGTCTGGACGCCGACGGCCAGTACAGCTCCGCGCGTGACATGGCGCTGATTGGTCAGGCACTGATCCGCGACGTGCCGGATGAGTACTCGACCTACCGCGAAAAAGAGTTCACCTTCAACAAGATCCGCCAGGTCAACCGCAACGGCCTGCTGTGGGACACCAGCCTGAACGTTGATGGCATCAAGACCGGCCACACCGAGGCGGCAGGTTACAACCTGGTGGCCTCCGCCACCGAAGGCCAGATGCGCCTGATCTCCGCGGTACTGGGCGGCCACACCTACAAGGGCCGTGAAGCAGAGAGCAAAAAGCTGCTGACTTGGGGCTTCCGTTTCTTTGAGACCGTCTCACCGTTGAAAGCAGGCAAAGAGTTCGCGTCTGAGCCGGTCTGGTTTGGTGATGCCGATCGCGTGGAATTGGGTGTGGACAAAGATCTCTACCTGACCATCCCGCGCGGCCGCATGAAAGACCTGAAGGCCAGTTACGTGCTGACCACGCCAGAGATCCACGCACCGCTGGCAAAAAATCAGGTGGTGGGCAGCATCAACTTCCAGCTTGACGGCAAGACCATCGACCAGCGCCCGCTGGTGGTGTTGAATGAAGTGAAAGAGGGTGGTTTCTTCGGCCGCCTGATTGACTACATCAAACTGATGTTCCACCACTGGTTCGGCTAAACGGCTTGAAACCGGGCGTTCTGCCCCCATATCATCATCATTGATTAACTCCTGCCCCGGCGGGAGTTATACTTTTTATTCACCGTAACAATCTGGAGCACACATGAAAACCAAACTGAACGAACTGCTCGAATTCCCCTGCCCGTTCACCTATAAAGTGATGGGGCTGGCGCAACCCGAGCTGGTTGACCAGGTGATTGAAGTGGTGCAACGCCATGCTCCGGGCGACTATTCCCCGCAGGTGAAACCGAGCAGCAAAGGCAACTACCACTCCGTCTCCATTACCATCACCGCCACCCACATTGAACAGGTTGAAACCCTGTACGAAGAGCTGGGCAACATTGATATTGTCCGCATGGTGCTGTAAATCACGCCCGCCGCAGAACGGAATCAGCCCGGCTGGTAGGCAAACAGGTCGCTGGTTATACTACTGCCATCATTTCTTTACCTTGTGATGACCAATTTGCAACAGAGTAACTTGATCGTCAGGCAGCTTGGCCTGCAACCCTACCAGCCTGTGTCTCAGGCAATGCACACCTTCACGAATTGTCGCACTGAAGAGACGCCCGACGAAATCTGGCTGGTGGAGCATCCGCCGGTCTTCACCCAAGGCCAGGCCGGCAAGGCGGAACATCTGTTGATGCCGGGGGAGATTCCGGTCATCCAAAGCGATCGCGGCGGCCAGGTGACTTACCACGGGCCGGGCCAGCAGGTGATGTATGTGCTGCTGGATCTGAAACGCAACAAACTGGGGGTACGCCAACTGGTGACGGCGATTGAGGAGACCGTGGTGCAGACGCTGGCCCACTTCGGCGTGACCGCCCATGCCCGCCCCGATGCGCCCGGTGTCTACGTTGGTGAGCAGAAGATCTGCTCCCTTGGCCTGCGTATCCGCAATGGCCGCTCCTTCCACGGTTTGGCGCTCAATATCGCGATGGATCTGGCCCCTTTCCTGCGCATCAATCCTTGCGGCTATGCCGGTATGCAGATGACCCAACTCAGCGCGCTGGTTCCCGGTATTACGCTGGCAGACGTCCAGCCAATCCTGCTTGACACCTTCGCCCACCAGGTTGGATTTCAACAAATTACCCTAAAGTCGTGGGAAGACAATATTTAAATTCAAACAAATAGGCATGGTGAATTAATTCATCATGCTCATTTAGATTTTAATTATCCTTATAAATTTATTCCTCCCATTTCATCACTATAAGTATTGGATCGCAAATTAAATCTCTCCTTTAGGCTAACTTAAGTTATAGTAAATCTGGTACGCTTCCCCGGCGAGTGAACTTACGTGATTAACTGACAGCGTTACCGAATAAAAAACGCCTTTTTTAATAGCGAGATGATTTTATGGATGAGAACAATATAAGTTCCAGCTTAAATAAATTGAGAAATATAGATCTCAATTTATTAACAGTTTTTGAGGCCGTCTATTTACATAATGGCATTGTAAACGCCGCCAAGGCGCTGAACCTGACGCCCTCCTCCATTAGCCAGTCAATCCAGAAACTGCGTAATACCTTTCCTGATCCCCTGTTTATTCGCTCTGGCAAGGGCATTACCCCCACCGCCTACGCCAAAAATCTGCACAATCACATCAGCCAGGGATTGGGCGCCATTATTACCGGTTTGGACTTCAGCCAGGATGTTCATAAGTCCCGGTTTGTTACTGTCAGTTGCCACCCCTATATCGGTTTGCTGGTATTACCCAGGGTCTATGAGCAACTGGTTGGTCTGAATGAAAATTATGTCCTGAAGCATCATGATATCCCTGATAATCAAGACATTCTTAATCAGTTTAATACGGATATCATGATAGATATAAAACCGTTATATAGTAAATCTATCGTTGGCGTAAAATTATTCTCAGAAAGATTCATCTGTATTTGCCATCAAAATCATCCGCGAATTGATAACCATCTTTCACTGGCTGACTCCGTCCACGAGAAATTCACTTTTATTGAAGTCAACGATATCCTACTGAAACAGAGCAAGCAGTCCATCGATCTAAACGAGACTAACCGCAATTTTGGCTTCCACACCTATAACGCCATGAACGCCATGCATATCGTGGCACACAGCGCGCTGGTAGGGTTTGTTCCAGAGCGATTATACGAGCTGTACCAACACGCCTACCCGCTAAAAAAAGTTACCAGCGATTTCGTGTTTGGTGATATGGACCTCTTCCTCTACTACAACCGGGCCTCCAGAAAAGATAAAACGCTGATGCAGCTGATTAACAACATCATTGAATCCTTCAATGGCGAGCAAGTGCCCCAGCTTGATCCACCGACAGAGGCCGCGAGCTAAGCCTCTCTTTACTCGTTGGCGTGACCAGAAACGCACAAAAAGGTAACATTTTTACAACACACTATTTCGTCACGCCATCAGAATCAAGCTGTTGATATTATTAGGTTAAAATAGGAACCTCACCGCTCATTGCCCCGTTTTCCCGGCAATATCCGCCGTTATGACCAGTTTTTGCCCCGGCAATCGACATTGAAGGGCTGAATGCTTACCGGCAAAAGTGATATAATTCCGGGCATATTTTCAAATTAATTTGAATTAACATGTAGTTCGTTGAATTCACTGACCTTCTTGCCGGGAGTGTCAAAACTGGAACCTGCACGACTATGAGTAAACCAATTCAGATGGAACGCGGCGTCAAGTACCGCGATGCGGACAAGATGGCCCTGATCCCGGTGAAAACCGTGGTGACTGAACGCCAGGAGATGTTACGCAAGCCCGAGTGGATGAAAATCAAACTTCCTGCGGATTCCAGCCGGATACAGGGCATCAAGGCGGCGATGCGAAAAAATGGCCTGCACTCGGTCTGTGAGGAGGCCTCCTGCCCTAACCTGTCAGAGTGCTTCAACCACGGGACCGCGACCTTTATGATTTTGGGTGCCATCTGCACCCGCCGTTGCCCATTCTGCGACGTGGCCCACGGCCGCCCGCTGACCCCAGATGCCAACGAGCCGGCCAAGCTGGCGCAAACCATTGCCGATATGGGGCTGCGCTATGTGGTGATCACCTCGGTGGACCGTGATGACTTGCGTGACGGCGGTGCCCAGCACTTTGCTGACTGCATCAGCGCGATCCGTGAAAAAAACCCGACCATCAAGATTGAGACCCTGGTGCCAGATTTCCGTGGCCGCATGGATCGGGCGCTGGAGATCCTGGATGCCACGCCGCCGGACGTCTTCAACCATAACCTGGAGAATGTGCCACGCGTCTACCGTCAGGTGCGCCCCGGTGCTAACTATGAGTGGTCTTTGAAACTGCTGGAGAAATTCAAGGAGCTGCACCCGGAGATCCCTACCAAGTCTGGCCTGATGGTTGGGCTGGGTGAGACCAATGCTGAGATCATTGAGGTGATGCGCGACCTGCGTCGCCACGGCGTCACCATGCTGACGCTCGGCCAGTACCTGCAACCCAGCCGTCACCACCTGCCAGTGCAGCGTTACGTCAGCCCGGCTGAATTCGATGAGATGAAAGAGGAAGCACTGGCGATGGGCTTCACCCATGCCGCGTGCGGGCCGTTCGTCCGCTCCTCCTACCATGCCGACCTGCAGGCAAAAGGGATTGAAGTGAAGTAACTGTGCTGCCGCCCAGTGCGGCAGACATAAATTGTTACGACATTGGCGACAGCCACACAAAAAACGGATGATCTCACGAGCATCCGTTTTTTCTTGGCAAGTGGCCGCCATGACTGGCGGCAGGCTGCCCGCTTACTCTTTGTTTTCTACACGGCCAGCGGCCGGAGGCTCTTCTGCGGTGGCCTTGGCCGGCGCATTGTCATCGCTCATCGCTTTTTTGAAGCCTTTCAGCGCCGCACCCAGATCGCCACCCAGCGAACGCAGTTTGCTGGTACCAAACAGCAGGATGATAAGCACGCCGATGACCAACAGTTTTGTAATACTGATACCTTCCATACACACCTTCTCAGTTATCTAAAATGCTGTATGCCCCAGCAAACACAGCGATGGCTCATTTACTGTCATTCTGTGGCGCGACTCAACGACAATATGTAACAGATTAAGAACGAACCCATTACATCTCCCGCAGTTGTGGCTTGGCAAACCGGCTATTTTTTAGCACTGGCAATACTTCGCGCGCGTTTTTAATCCTATCACTCTCCAGCTCGGCATAGATCAAGGCTGGCCCCTCCGCGGCGCGCGCCACAGCAACACCCAAGGGGTCCACCACCATGCTATTGCCGATATTGCGTCCGCCGCAGGCACTGACGCCCACCATATAACAGGTATTCTCCAGCGCCCGTACGGCGAGCAGCATCTCCCAGTGGCGTTCCTTCAACGGCCCCGCCACCCACGCTGACGGAGCCACCAGCACATCGGCGCCCTCCATCACTAACGTGCGCGCCAAGTCAGGGAAGCGCAGGTCGTAGCAGGTCATCAGGCCGACCTTAAACTTCCCCACCTCCAGCACCGGGGGCAACTGTGTGCCGGGCGTAACATGGGTCGACTCCTTGATGTTCCAGGCATCATAGAGGTGCAGCTTGTGGTAATGGCACAGCAGCTCGCCATCCCGAATCGCCACCTGCGTGTTATAAACCCGGCCATCATTGGCGGGGGTGTGCATACCAACTAAGGTGGTCAACGACTGGCCGCGGCTGGCAGCCAGCAATGCACGGAGGAACGGCCCCTCCAGCGGCTGGGCGAAGGAGAGCACCGCGTCTGGATCGGCGGCATTCTGCGCCATCGCAGCCTCTGGCAGCACCAGCAGCGCGGCCCCGGCGCTAGCCGCCGCAGCCATCAGCGTCTGGCAGGTTTCCGCATTACGTTGCCATTCGGTGGAGATGACAAACTGGCCCAAAGCAACCTTCATAACTGACTCCTGAGGATTCACTACGCTTTCGCCGATAGCGCCCATACCCTGCCGTGCGCAGATGACGCCGTGATGGTGAATACGTTACTCTTTGATAAATGCAGGCGACGTGCCAGGGTAGTTCGCTCGTCCCTATTCTTTCACTCTACTGGTAGGTTTACTATGTTTGCTACGCTTTTGGCAGTTTTTATTGGCGGGGGGTTGGGCAGTGTTACCCGTTGGTATGTCAGCCTGAAATTGAATCCTCTCTCTGCCGTGCTGCCCTTTGGCACCCTTACCGTCAATCTGGTGGGCGCGTTCATTATTGGGTTGGGCATCGCGACGCTGACGCGCATAACGCAGTGTGATCCTGTCTGGAAGATGCTGATCACCACCGGTTTTTGCGGGGGCCTGACGACCTTCTCCACCTTTTCGCTGGAAGTAGTCTACCAACTGCAAGAGGGGCGGCTGGCGGCGGCGGCGCTGAACGTGCTGCTCAATCTGGCCGGATCGCTTTTGATGACCGCGCTGGCCTTTATGCTGGTCAATGCCTACAGCGGCCGGTAGGCACTTAATCTTTTCTTCATGTTGGCGAGTGATAATCATACAGCCCTGTCTGTGTGGAGATGCATTATGTTCGCCCTGCCGAAAACGCCTGTTGAGTGCCTTGCCGTCACTTTCTGTCTGGTGACGGTCATCAGCTTCCTGTATCAATACTTCTCGCTCTGAGCCCCCGCCGGGCGGCTTCGCCCGGTATTTTTCCTGCCTCAACCGCGCCCTAACCAACACGAATTTAATATTTCCCTGCGTTATTGAATGTCATACAATTCGCTGTGAACGTTCGTTCTCATTTGCCTGCCTATACTGTACTGGCATGAGAGTACCCTGCCATGCTGACTTTGGAACATGCAATGAATCAGCCGCTCAATAAAGAAGAGCGCGCCCGCCTGCGGCGCGACCAGATCATTACCGCGGCGCGGATCTGCTTCCGCAACCACGGTTTCCACGGTGCTGGCATGGCGGAGATCGCCCAGATGTCCTCCCTGAGCGTCGGCCAGATTTATCGCTATTTCACCAATAAAGACGCCATCATCGAAGAGATTGTGCGACGCATCGTGGAGAAGAAAGTCAGCCGGATGCAGCTCAAACAGGGCGCGATGAGTGAAATGGCCCACAGATTGTCACATCGGATATTAATGGGTGAACAGGATGAGGGAGAGATCGACCGCGCGTTGATGCTGGAGGTTGCCGCAGAAGCAACCCGTAACCCCACTGTTGCCCGAATTTTGCGTGAGGCAGACGATCGGCTATTCAGTCAGTCAATGGAACTGCTGATGGCTACCTACCCGCACCTGAGCAAAGAGCAGCTGGCGGCGCGTGCCGAATTCATCGCCGTGATGTGTGAAGGCACGGCCTTTCGGGTACGCAATAACCAAAAGGCTGACCCCGACCTGCTCAATACCCTCTACTTCTCCATTTTCTCAACCATTTTACCTGCGTCGGATAAACCATGAATCCACAACTTGCCCGCCAGCGCCTCGGTTATGCGCTGGCGTTAGGTGCGCTGGCCGCCCTTGGCCCCCTGTGTACCGATCTCTACTTGCCGGCCCTGCCGCAGCTCTCCACCGAACTGGGCAGCACTACCGCTCAGGCGCAGCTCAGCCTGACCGCCGGGCTGTTTGGACTCGGGCTGGGGCAGCTGATTTTCGGGCCGCTCAGCGATAATTTGGGCCGGATGCGCCCGCTGCTGCTCTCCTTGCTGTTGCTGCTGGCCGCCTCGGTCTGGTGCTCGCTGGCAACGGACATCCACCAGCTGATCGCCGCCCGTCTCCTACAGGGATTGGCCGGTGCCGGCGGTGCCGTGCTGTCGCGCGCGATTGCCCGCGACCTCTATTCAGGGCATGACCTGACCCGCTTTTTTGCCCTGCTGATGTTGGTGAATGGTCTGGCCCCTATTCTTGCGCCGGTGTTGGGCGGAGCCCTGATGGGAATCATGAATTGGCGGGGCATTTTTGTGGTGCTGGCCGCGATTGCCGCACTGCTGATAGCCCTCTCCCGTTGGCGGCTGCATGAAACCCTGCCCACCGAGCGCCGGGCGCATGGCGGCGTCGGGGCATTGCTCAGTAACCTGGGTGGGCTGTTGCGCCAGCGTCAATTTATGGGGTTATGCCTGACTCAAGGCTTCGTGACCGCGGGCATGTTTGCCTATATCGGTGCCTCACCCTTTGTCTTGCAGGAGATCTACCACCTCTCGCCCCAGATGTTCAGCCTCTGTTTTGCTCTGAACGGCATTGGTTTAGTGATTGCCGCCCAAATCTCGACCCGCCTGAGTTTGGTATGGGGCGAGCTGAAAGTGGTGAAGCTAGGGTTGACGATTGCCGCGCTCGCGTCGCTACTGCTGGTGGTGGCCGGTGCCATGCATGCCCCGCTCGTGATGCTGTTAATACCGCTGTTCTTCTCGGTACTGACCATTGGCGTAGTCGGGCCAAATGCTTCCTCACTGGCCATGCAGTCGCAGGCCAACAGTGCGGGCAGCGCCTCGGCGCTGATTGGGATGACCATGTTTACCTTGGGTGCCATCAGCGTGCCGTTGACTGGCCTGAAAGGGACATCAACGCTCTCGATGGCCTGTACCATTCTGGGGTGTTACCTGCTGGCCATTCTCTGCTTTACCCTGCTGGTACGCCGACCCGCACGCAGCGAGCAGTGATCTCAGGACATAAAAAAACCCGCCGAGGCGGGTTTTTTATAGAATGGGGGCAATTAGATCGCAACAACGTTAGCAGCTGAAGGACCTTTGGCACCGTTAGTGATTTCGAACTCTACACGCTGACCTTCAGCGAGGGTTTTGAAACCATTGCCAGAAATAGCAGAGAAGTGCACGAATACATCTTTGCTGCCATCTTCAGGGGTAATGAAACCAAAGCCTTTGGACTCATTGAACCACTTAACGTTACCTTTAATCTTAGACATCAAACTTACCTTTACGTGAATGAACGACACAAAACGTGTGTCGGGTAACAGTACAGCAACTAGCAGGAGTTTTGTCCAGCGCCAGGTATCGATAAAGCGATAAATGTCGCAAAATTTTTGATCTAACGCAGTTAAGAGTATAAAAGCGGTGTTTGCCTATGGACTCTTTTGACGTTGCTGATATATAGACGATTTTCTGCCATCAGGCTTTCCATAGCGCTCCCAACCTCCACCGATATTTTATAATCTATTGATTTTTAACATAAATATTTTACGAAGCAGTATTAAGTTGTTGCGGCATTGAAAGTCCCTAACGAGCATAGGCCTGATAGCCTCTGTGGCCTCTACGCCAGCCATCTCTTTTTTTTAACTTTCTGATAGATTTTCTTAATCGAATAATCACATTATTTTAATTGACCAATTGTTACCGAGTTTCTTGCTCTAATAGAAAAGCCATTTTTACAATAACCCCCTCCCAAGACACGCTTGGTGGCAGCTGGCTCCTTCGTAAGCGCTAGCGGCGCAAGCAATAGCACTTTTAAAATTTAATAAAATCAAATAAATATAGAAATTTCTTGATTGAGTTAACAAAACCACTGGTTGTTAAACCACTATTATTTATGGATAGGACTTTTCCTAGAAGAAAATACACTCTTTTATATGATTTTTTAGAATGCATTATCAGTTTGTATAGTTTATATTCACGCTCCGTTAGGCACTTCATACGATTATTCCTAATTTTTACTGGCGAGAACTGAGCACCATGAACAATCATCAACACGTTATCAAGCAGCAGCAACAGCAACCTGTTTTTAACATTGATTCGATCAGCCGCCCGGTGGCATGGAAATTGATCCTTGGCGGGTGCGCAGCCTTCTGGGTCGTGCTGATTGCCCTGGCGTGCCAGATCTTCTAATCCGTCCGCTGTGTGCTTTTACAGGCCGCTCCTGATTTTTAGCCTGTCCCTGGGTGCGCTTGCCCCAATAAGGGAAAATAAAAAACAACCTGCTTTGCTGTCCCTGGCCTTTGGAGCTCATGTTCATCCACGCCACGCCACAGCCCGATGCAGTTTATAGGAGCCTCATGCTGGGTTTTGTGTTTTCCCCAGTAGCCTCCCCCTCTCCTCCTGACATCACTGTTAACCTCCAGAGATCTGTTGAATCAAGGCGTTATCGTCGCATTTGTCAGCTTTTGGCCCAGATGTGTCTCAATATTCAGTTTTGCGTTAGCAGGGAAAATGTTGCGTAAAGCGTCTTGAGCGCCACGCTGAGAAAGCGTTTGATAGCGGCACCGGGCGATATTGCACGGTTCTGGAGGGAATAATGAAAAAGATTTTAGCAACGGCCAGCCTACTGGCACTGGCGCTTTCTGCATCCAGCCTCTCTGCCTTTGCCGCTCCGGCGGACAATGCGCATGGCAACCCGCCGACAGCTTTTGACGGCAAGGGGCCACATGGCGGTTTCCCTGGCAATCCGCCACCGCCCATGATCCCGCTGTATCAGGCATCCATGCAGACTGACAACCCAACCGAGGGGCTGAATAAACTGCTCTCTGCCATGCCGCAAAAAAGCGGTGGTCACTATGAAGTTCGCCTCTCGGTGATAGAACTTCCCCCGATGCCCGCACCTGCCAAATAGTTTTCGGCAAGCCCCATGAGTATGGGGCTTTCGCCTCATCCTCAGACGATAGTTAACTCAATATCACACTGTGCGAGCGTCTGACGGTCGTCAGCGCTGATCCCCTCATCCGTAATGATGCCGTTGATCTTCGCCAGCGGCAGTACCTGATTGAATCCTCGCCGCCCAAATTTCGACGCATCCGTGACCACGATGACCCGCTCTGCCGCTTCTGCCATGACACCACTGATGGAGTAACCCTCATTAAAGGTGGTGATGCCGTTGTGCATATCAAAGCCATCCGCTCCCACAAACATCAGGTTGGCCGAGATGCCTTGCAGGGTATTTTCCGCCAACGCCCCATGCAGGGATCGCGTCTTATGGCGCAGGGTGCCGCCACAGACCACCAGCGTGATTTCCCGGTTATCTGACAGCATAAAGGCCGCCGGCAGGTTATTGGTGATGATGGTGATGTCGCGGTGACTTGCCAGCTCCTCGGCAATCAGCATGGTCGTGCTGCCGCTATCCAGAATGAGGGTATCACCCGGCTGCACCATAGCCGCCGCAGCTTGGGCAATGCGTTTCTTGGGATCCTTGGCCAGCCTGTAGCGATCCTCCAGAACCACTTCCTGAATCTCCGCCTCACTCTGTTGCCCAGCCGGCGGCCGGGCTGCCCCGCCGTGGAAACGCATCACCTGCCCCTTCTCCTCCAGCAGGCGAAGATCCGCGCGGATCGTCACCTCGGAGACATCGAAAGCAGAAGAAAGATCGGTCACCAACACGCTCTCTTGTTGATTGACCAGCTCGATAATTCTGTTACGCCTTTCATAAGAGTTCATAAATATGGGTCCATCTCACTGTATTCCTGACAGTGTAAACAATCGGCATACGAAAGGGGAGGGAAATCTTATCACCCCTGAATGGCCGACCGCAGAGGCATTACCGCTTCAAGAAACTTATCAGAAAAAACCTGACTCCTTTGCATAAAAACTAATAATAACATTGAATTATGCTTTAAATTTATTCATTCACCACACTTCTGAAAGGCCCGCCTTAACCCACCATTTTTTTGTGCGACATTTCGAAAGACACCCGCAAATGTGAAAACAAACGAAGAATATTTACGATCCGGGTCACGAATTGGCGCACCGCGCCTTGCTGACATTTCGAAATAAATAGATTGTTATTCGAAAACAAACGGAGATTAAAAATGAAAGACGTTATCCTACAACATAAGCGTGATGGTCAGGCGGGGATCTGTTCAGTCTGCTCAGCACACCCTTGGGTCATTGAAGCTGCCCTGCGTTTTGATTTGACCAGTGGGCAGAAAGTGTTGATTGAGGCCACCTCCAATCAGGTCAATCAATTTGGCGGCTACACCGGTCAGATGCCGGAGGATTTTCGCCAAGGGGTGCTCAGTATTGCCGAACGCGTAGGTTTCCCTTCGGAGCGCCTGATTCTGGGCGGCGACCACCTTGGCCCGAACTGTTGGCAACATGAGCCGGCAGAAGTCGCGATGCAAAAGGCGGAGGCCCTGATTGCCGCCTATGTCAGCGCCGGATTCAGCAAAATCCATCTGGATGCCTCCATGTCCTGTGCCGATGATCCCACCCCGCTGCCCCCTGCGGTGGTGGCCGAGCGGGCGGCGCGACTGTGCCGGGTGGCGGAACATGTTGCGACACCGGCTCAAAAGCAGCGGCTTACCTATGTCATCGGCACCGAGGTGCCCGTGCCGGGCGGTGAGGCCAGCGCCATTGAGCAGGTGCATATCACCCGCCCCAGCGATGCCGCCGAAACCCTGCGCCTGCATGAGGTTGCCTTCCGGCAAGCGGGTCTGGAGGAGGCCATTCCACGGATTATTGCCTTGGTGGTGCAGCCCGGGGTTGAGTTCGATCACTCCCGCGTCATTCCCTACCAGCCGGAGGCCGCCCAGTCGCTCTCCCGCTTCATTGCTGAAACGCCACTGGTTTATGAGGCCCACTCCACGGACTACCAGACGCCACAGGCCTACCGCCAGTTGGTGCAGGATCACTATGCCATCCTCAAGGTGGGGCCAGCGCTGACCTTTGCCCTACGTGAGGCGGTATTTGCCTTGGCGCAGATGGAACAGACGTTGGTGGCGCCAGAACAGCGCAGCCAGATCCGGGAGGTGATTGATCAGGTGATGCTGGATGAGCCGCACTACTGGAAGAAGTACTACCACCCTACCTTCAGCAAGGCGTTGGTTGACCTGCACTTCAGCCTGTCAGATCGCATCCGCTACTACTGGTCACATGCCCGCATTCAGACGGCGCTGGCCCAGCTGATTGGCAACCTTGAACAGACGCCGCTGCCGTTGGGCCTGCTCAGCCAGTACCTGCCGCACCAATTCCAACGGATTATGGCGGGCACGTTGGAGGCCACGCCGCATACGCTGATTATCGACAAGATCCAGGATGTGTTGCGCGCTTACCGTTATGGCTGCTTGCCACAGGCCACCGAATGGGAGGCTGAAGCTGATGCAACCCTGTGATCTCTTCATCAAGACCCAGATTGACTTTGCCGACGCGGAAACCGCGCTGCGCCATATCGGCCAGCAGATGCTGGCGCAGGGGGTGGTGAAAGCCAGTTACCCGGAGGCTTTGCTGGCACGCGAGGCGGAGTTCCCCACCGGCATCGCTCTGGAGCGCCATGCGGTCGCCATTCCGCACTGTAGCGCCGAACATGCCTGCCACCCGGCCCTCTACCTGATCCGCCCGACGGCGCCGGTGCCGTTTCAGCAGGCCGATGATGCCTGTTTGGTGGCTGTCTCGCTGATCATTGCGCTGATTGTCACTGACCCGCAGCAACAGTTGGTTCTGCTGCGCACACTGTTCAGCCAGTTACAGGAGCCTGGCTTCTTGGACGCGCTGCTCTCTGTACCCGATGACGAGCTGGGGACGTACTTCGCCCGCCATCTGTTCGTCCCCTGCCCTGCCTCTGATCTTCAACAAAAACAACCACAAGGAGTTGTCCTATGAAAAGAAAAATCATTGTTGCCTGTGGGGGCGCCGTGGCGACCTCAACCCTGGCTGCGGAAGAGATAAAAGAGCTGTGCGCCGAACACCATATCCAGCTTGATCTGGTGCAGTGCCGCGTGACGGAAATCGAAACCTATATGGATGGCGCTGACCTGATCTGCACCACAGCCCGGGTCGATCGCACATTCGGTGACATCCCGGTGGTACATGGTATGCCCTTCGTTTCTGGCGTCGGCATTGAAGAGCTGAAACAGAAGATACTGGCCCTGTTGGAGGAGTAGTCGCCATGTTCACTGACATCATGCGCTATATCCTCGATTTGGGGCCGACGGTGATGCTGCCTATCGTGATCATGCTCTTTTCGCTGTTACTGGGCATGAAACTGGGCGAAGCCTTTAAATCCGGTATCCACATCGGCATTGGGTTTGTCGGCATCGGGCTGGTGATTGGGCTGATGCTCGACTCCATCGGCCCGGCGGCGAAAGCGATGGCGGAGCAATTCGACATCAACTTGCAGGTCGTGGACATCGGCTGGCCCGGCTCATCGCCGATGACCTGGGCCTCGCAAATTGCTTTGGTGGCGATTCCGATTGCGATTGGCGTCAATATCCTGATGCTGGTCACCCGCATGACCCGGGTGGTCAATGTCGATATCTGGAATATCTGGCACATGACCTTTACCGGCGCGCTGGTACACATCGCGACGGGCTCCTACTGGCTGGCGATTCTGGGGGTCGTGGTACATGCCGCCTTTGTCTACAAGCTGGGGGATTGGTTCGCCAAGGACACCCGTGACTTCTTCGCTTTGGAAGGGATCGCCATTCCGCACGGCTCCTCAGCCTATCTTGGGCCGATTGCCGTGTTGGTGGATACCCTGATTGAGCGGGTGCCGGGCCTGAACAAGATCCACTTCAGCGCCGATGACGTACAAAAACGCTTCGGCCCCTTTGGCGAACCCGTCACCGTCGGCTTCGTGATGGGGCTGCTGATTGGCCTGCTGGCTGGCTATGACGTGAAGGGCGTGCTGCAACTGGCGGTCAAGACTGCCGCCGTCATGCTGCTGATGCCACGCGTCATCAAGCCGATCATGGATGGCCTGACCCCGATTGCCCGTCAGGCACGCAAAAAGTTGCAGGCGAAATTTGGCGGGCAGGAGTTCCTTATCGGCCTTGACCCAGCGCTGCTACTCGGCCACACCTCAGTGGTCTCCGCCAGCCTGATCTTCATTCCGCTGACCATTCTGGTGGCGGTAGTGACGCCGGGCAACCAGGTTCTGCCGTTTGGCGATCTGGCGACGATTGGCTTCTTCGTCGCGATGGCGGTAGCGGTGCATCAGGGCAACCTGTTCCGCACCCTGATCTCCGGCACGCTGATCATGGGTATCACCCTCTGGATCGCCACCCAGACCATCCCGCTCCACACTCAGCTGGCCACCAATGCTGGCACGCTGAAAGCGAGCGGTGGACTGGTCGCCTCAATGGATCAGGGCGGTTCACCCATCACCTACTTGCTGATTGAACTGCTGACCTGGCAGAACGTGACTGGCCTGTTGGTGATTGGCGCGATCTACCTGGCGGGCGTCCTGCTCACCTGGCGACGGGCGCGTAACGCCACCCGCGCCACGGCAGAGCTTGCAAAAACTACCGCTGAAAAACCTACAGCCCTTTAATTGACCGGGGGCGGCTCGCCCCCTTGCAGGAGTTGGTGATGAAAGCAGTTGTCATTCATAACGATGGTGCGATACGGGTTGAAGAGCAGCCAGAACCGACGCTCACCCACCCCGATGAGGTGCTGGTGCGCGTGGCGTACTCCGGGTTGTGCGGCTCAGATATTCCACGCATTTTTTCCGGGGGCGCGCACTTCTACCCCATCACCCTGGGGCATGAGTTCAGCGGTGAAGTGGTGGCCTGCGGCGCAGAGGTTACGGACTTGCAGGTCGGCGACGCGGTGGCCTGTGTGCCGCTGCAACCCTGCTTTGCCTGTGAGGCATGTCAGCGCCACCTCTACTCCCAGTGCTACCACTACCAGTTCATCGGCTCGCGTTCGGCCGGGGGCCATGCGGAATATGTGGTGGTGCGGCGGGTGAACCTGTTCCGGCTGCCGACCGGCACGACCCTGTTGCAGGGCGCTTTTTTCGAGCCCATCACCGTGGGGCTACATGCGCTCAATTTGGCAGGCGGCTGCGAAGGCAAACATGTGGTGGTAATAGGCGCGGGCACCATCGGCCAGCTGGCGATTCAATGCGCCCGGGCGCTGGGCGCGGCGTCAGTGACTGCCCTTGATATCGTCCCGCAACAGCTGGAGCTGGCGCAGATCTCCGGCGCCACCCACCTCTGCAACAGCGCCCTGCTAAGCGCCAAGGAGATCGCTGAACAGCTGCACGAGCGCCGTTTTGACCAGCTGATTTTGGAGACCGCTGGCACCCCACAAACCGTGGCGCTGGCGCTGGAGATTGCCGGGCCGAGCGCGCAGGTGGCACTGGTCGGCACAGTGCACCGGGAGATCACCCTGACGCCTTCGCAGTTCGGCCAGATCCTGCGCAAGGAGCTAACGCTGATTGGCAGTTGGATGAACTACTCGGCAGCCTGGCCGGGCATGGAGTGGCAACAGGCCAGCACACTGTTTCAGCAGCAGGCGCTTAACCTTGCGCCATTGATTGCCCATGTCGGCGATGCCGAAACCTTTGCCAGTCAGGTCAGCGCCCTACAGGGTCGGCCAATGCAGGGCAAGTTGCTGTTGGGCTTTGCTTCCCACTGATTACGGTCTGCGCCTGCCCGTCTGTCAGGCGACCCTTTTTTAGAGATATCGCTATGTATTTAATACCCACCCGGGAGATGCTCAAAAAGGCACAGCGTGAGGGCTACGCGGTGCCTGCTTTTAATATCCACAATCTGGAGACTATCCAGGTAGTGACAGAAACTGCCGCCCGGCTCAACTCACCGGTGATTCTGGCTGGCACGCCCGGCACCTTTACCTATGCGGGGGTTGGTTATCTGGTGGCCCTCTGCCGACAGGCCGCGCAGAAACTAAAACGCCCCTTGGCGCTGCATTTGGATCATCATGAAGAGCTGGCTGACATTGAGCGCAAGGTGTGTGCCGGTGTGCGTTCAGTGATGATCGATGCCTCCCACGCGCCCTTTGAGCAGAACATCATGACCGTGGCGGCGGCAGTGCGTTTTTGCCATCGCTATGAGGTGAGCGTTGAGGCAGAGCTGGGTCGGCTGGGGGGCCAGGAGGATGATCTTCAGGTCGCGGAGAAGGAGAGTTTCTTTACCGATCCGCACAGTGTCGCGGGGTATATCGCGCGCACTGGCATTGACTCACTGGCCGTCGCCATCGGTTCGGCACATGGCCTGTATGACGGGGAGCCACAGCTTGATTTTGAGCGGCTGGCGCAGATCCGTAGCCAGACAGAGACGCCACTGGTACTGCATGGGGCGTCAGGCATTCCAGACGTCATGGTCAGGCGAGGGATTGCCAACGGGATTTGCAAAGTCAACGTGGCCACTGAGTTGAAAATCGCCTTTGCTGATGCGGTGAAAACCTACTTCACCGCCCATCCGCAGGCCAACGATCCCCGCCACTATCTACAACCCGCCAAAGAGGCCATGCAACGGGTAGTAGAGGAGAAAATCATCATGTGCGGCAGTGCCGATAAGCTTTGACAAAGGCCGGGCCGGCCTGCACCGGCCCGGCCGTCAGCGCTGTAAAATCAGCTTGAGGCCCAGCAATGCCATGACGGTGCCCGCCGTGCGATCAAAACCACGCCGGCATGAGAGATAGAAAGCACGCGGCGCCGGGGTTGCCAGCAAGCAGGCCACCAGCGCATACCAGACGAAATCGATGGTAAAGGCCAGAGCCGGCAGTACCAGAAACATCCAGCCAGCGATCTGCTGGTGAAGGAAAGCGACAAATACGCTGCCGAAAACAACGGCGGTATTGGGGTTACTGATTTGCGTAACCAACCCAAGCCGAAAGGCCCGCCAGACATTGGCCGGTGCCTCAGAGGGCGGGGAAGCCACCGCTGTAGAACGGCTGCCCAGCAACATTTTCATCGCCAGATAGAGTAGGTAAATACCCCCGGCAATTTTAAGCGCGGTATACAACCAAGGGACGACCAGTAGCAAGGTATGCAGACCCAGTAGGGCGATCAACGCAAAGAGCGCACACCCTACCCCCATGCCTGCCGCCGCAGCGATGCCTTCACGTAAGGAAGAGGCCATGGTGACACGTGCCACCAGAATAAAACTTTGCCCTGGCGTCATGGCACCGAGCGCAATGACACCGCTGATAGATAACAGAGCTAACCATTCACTTTCCATTTGCACTCTCCTGTTTATTTTTTCACTATGCTGAATAAGGCAGGGGCGCGCAATCTTTACTTAATCGTTATCAACGATTTTCATTAATGTTATACAAAATGAATGGATAAGTTATTAAGGCGCTTTTTAATACACCCCTCTTCCGCGCTTTTTCATCTTTTATTCGGAATAAATGGATGCCTGCATGGACTTTTTCTATTCGCTAACTGATCGCATGGAGAGAGGATGAAAGTGATAGCGAAAGTATGCCAGGCTAAATATCTTTCTGTGATGCCTTATGATCATTAACAATGCTCCCTTCGTTATGACCTGTTTACTCTCCTTCCGATTACAGTATGTTGTAACAATAACTAGAGCAAGAGGTACTGTCGCTTGGGGTGCCTTTCGCAATTAACCCTGCCTTTTGTTGCTGCATAGAGAAAACATGGCATTAGCCTCCGCTCGCTGGCTGTTACAAATCCCGATGTAGATGGCAAGTGCCTCAACTGTGCCCAACGCCACGGCACGTTATGGCATAAGAAAGCGGAAGGCGTTGCATCTCGTGGTGTTAACGGCTTACCCCTGTCTATTGTGTGATTTATCTCCTTTATCGTTTTGCGCCCCACCACTGGTTATTATTACAGCACGGATGTAACAATATTTTTCAGGCTGTGAAGATTTTCCGTTATCGATGTTTTACTTTTTTTGCATTACTATTAGTTAAAAGCTAATTGTAGGTAACACATGGAACTCAGGCATCTTCACTATTTTATCGTTCTGGCGGAAAAGCTCCATTTTGGCGCTGCGGCGGAAAAGCTCGGCATCTCGGTGCCTACCCTGTCGGTGCAAATTCGCCAATTGGAAGAGACGGTAGGCGTAGAGTTGTTCGTTCGTACCAAGCGTAGTGTCAGCCTGACTCAGGCCGGCAGCCTGTTCTTGGTGGAGGCGAAAGCCACGCTGGCACAGGCGGATCGGGCGATGGAGATTGGCCGGCTGGCCAGCCGTGGCGAGGTGGGGCATCTGGGACTGGGCTACGTCAGCTCCGCGCTCTGGTCTGGTATTCTGAGTAAGTTGTTGTCGCAATTCAGGAAGGCAACGGCCAATGTCACCATTACGCCGCGCGAATACCCGATGAATGAGCTGCCTATCATGGTCAGTGAGGGAAAGCTGGACGTCGCTTTTATCCGCAGCCCGATGCGGCTACCAGACGATATAAAAAGCCTTCATATTCAGCAGGATATTTTTTGCGTAGCGCTGCCGGCGGGCCATCCACTGGCGGCGCGCCAGCAGCCAATTGAACCTGTGGAGTTACGCAATGAGAAATTTATCCTGCCGGAACAGCCGCATGGCACGGTAGAGGTGTCGCGGCGTGGCGGCTTTAAGGTCAAGCGCAGTGAAAGCCCCGGCAGCCTGGTGGATGTGCTGTCACGCGTCTCATTCAATGAGGGCGTCGCCGTGGTGCCGGATGTGTTGTCTAACACCGTATTCCTGCCAGAGGTGGTCTATCGCCCGCTGGCGCCACCCGCCATTCCTTCTGAAATCAACATCATCTACCGGAAGTGGGAGCGCTCGCCCACGGTGATTCACTTTATCGATTTTACCAAAGCGCTATTTACCCCATGACCCCTGCCCGAGGGCATTCTCTTTCCAACGCTTTTTGCCCAGCGTGAATGCCAATACTTCACGCTAAAATAAACAAAATAGGCAGAGAAATACTCTGGTTAATTTTCATCTCCTTTATCCCAATATAGCCACATAAAGTACACCATTTTCACATTTCATTATCATACATTGGTAAAAGCTCAACATTGCAACAAAGTCTGAATAACCTGCGCCAGAAACAATTCATATCAATAATCACCACCGCTTTGATGCAGATCAATTTATTGTGCTTGCCCATTCTCCTGGGTTGGTTTTTGCGATCAAAACAGGAAAGAAGTCCGCAGTTAATTGCCTGAACCGCACGGAAATGTAGCTCACCTGTTAATTGCTGGTAAATAAATAATAAATGAGGATGCTATGCTAGATCGAGGTAAGCAATGTTTGGATTAGACGCCTTTCATCTCGCCAGGATACAGTTCGCTTTTACTGTTTCCTTCCATATTATTTTCCCAGCCATCACCATTGGCCTGGCGACGTTCCTTGCCGTTCTGGAAGGGATGTGGCTGAAGTCCAAAAATGAAGTTTATCGCGATCTCTACCACTTCTGGTCCAAGATCTTTGCGGTTAACTTTGGTATGGGTGTGGTTTCCGGTCTGGTGATGGCTTACCAGTTCGGCACCAACTGGAGCGGTTTCTCCCAATTCGCCGGGAGCATCACCGGTCCGTTGCTGACCTATGAAGTACTGACGGCCTTCTTCCTCGAAGCTGGCTTCCTCGGCGTCATGCTGTTTGGCTGGAACCGCGTGGGCCGTGGCCTGCACTTCTTCGCCACCTGCATGGTTGCCCTCGGCACCATCATCTCCACCTTCTGGATCCTGGCTTCCAACAGCTGGATGCAGACGCCGCAGGGCTATGCGCTGCAAGATGGGCTGGTGGTTCCGGCTGACTGGATGGCGATTGTCTTCAACCCGTCCTTCCCGTTCCGCCTGATGCACATGGCAACCGCGGCCTTCCTGGCGAGCGCCTTCTTTGTGGGTGCGTCTGCGGCCTGGCACCTGCTGCGCAAAAATGACACCCCGGCAATCCGTAAGATGTTCTCTATGGCGCTGTGGATGGCATTGATTGTCTCCCCGATCCAGGCAGTACTGGGCGACATGCACGGCCTGAACACTCTGGAGCACCAACCAGCGAAAATCGCTGCGATTGAGGGCCACTGGGAGAACCCGCCGAATGAGCCGACGCCGTTGATCCTGTTCGGCATCCCGGACATGGAGCAGGAGAAGACCAAATACGCCGTGGAAATCCCTTACCTGGGCAGCATCATCCTGACGCACAGCCTGGATAAGCAGGTTCCGGCACTGAAGACCTTCCCGAAAGAAGATCGCCCGAACTCCACCATTGTGTTCTGGTCGTTCCGCATCATGGCCGGCCTCGGCATGTTGATGGTACTGATGGGCGTGGTCAGCCTGTGGCTGCGTTTCAAGGATCGCCTCTACACCTCGCGCGCCTTCCTGTGGTTCACCCTGATGATGGGCCCATCTGGCCTGATCGCGATTCTGGCAGGTTGGTTCACCACTGAAGTTGGCCGCCAGCCGTGGGTGGTCTATGGCCTGCTGCGCACCAAGGATGCGGTTTCCGCGCACGGTGACCTGCAAATGAGCATCAGCCTGCTGGCGTTCATCGTGGTCTACATGTCGGTATTCGGCGTGGGTTACACCTATCTGATCCACCTGATCAAGAAAGGCCCGCAGACCGGCGAAGGCGACCACACCCCAGAGGGTGGCCCAGGCACCAAACATACCCCTGCACGTCCGCTCTCCGCGGTTCAGGAACCGTTAAACCAATCGGAAGAGGGTAAATAACGTGGGTATCGATCTCTCTATTATTTGGTTCACCATCATCGTCTTCTCGACGCTGATGTACATCGTGATGGATGGCTTTGACCTGGGGATTGGTATCCTGTTCCCGTTCAACAAAGATCCAATCGAACGTGACATGATGGTCAACACCGTTGCCCCGGTCTGGGACGGCAACGAAACCTGGCTGGTGCTGGGCGGCGCGGCGCTGTATGGCGCCTTCCCGCTGGCCTACGCGGTGATCATTGATGCGCTGTCGATTCCGCTGACCATCATGCTGATTGCGCTGATCTTCCGTGGCGTGGCCTTCGAGTTCCGCTTCAAGGCGACCGAAGAGCACCGTGCCTTCTGGGACAAAGCGTTCATTTTCGGCTCCATTTTTGCCACCTTCAGCCAGGGTACTGTGGTTGGCGCGTTCATCAACGGCTTCCCGGTTGAAGGCCGCACCTTCGCTGGCGGCGCGATGGACTGGCTGACCCCGTTCACCCTGTTCTGCGGCGTGGGTCTGGTGATTGCCTATGCACTGCTGGGCTGTACCTGGCTGATTATGAAGACCGAGCATGGCCTGCATCGTAAGATGTCGGCGCTGGCGAAACCGCTGGTTATCCTGCTGCTGGCCGCGATTGCCGTGATCAGCGTCTGGACGCCGATGGCGCACGGCGCTATCGCCGCCCGCTGGTTCACCCTGCCGAACCTGTTCTACTTCCTGCCAGTGCCGGTACTGGTGCTGCTGTCCGCCTGGGGCCTGCTGCGCAGCGTGAAACGCCACGCGCACTACTCGCCGTTCCTGCTGACGCTGGCGCTGGTGTTCCTTGGCTTCACTGGTCTGGGCATCAGTATCTGGCCGAACATCATTCCGCCAAGCATCACCATCTGGCAGGCGGCTTCCCCGCCGCAGAGCCAGGGCTTCATGCTGGTGGGCGGCCTGCTGATCATTCCGGTGATCCTGACCTACACCTTCTGGAGCTACTACGTGTTCCGTGGGAAGATCAGCCCGGACGAAGGCTACCATTGATTCATTGATTGTTAGCTATAACTAGGAGGAATAGATGATTGAGAACACCCAAGCTCAGGCTCCTTCCCCGCTGTGGAAACGTATTGCCTGGCTGGTCGCGATTTACGCCGGCAGTATTCTGGCCCTGGGTTGCGTCGCAACCGTGTTCCGCCTGCTGATGACCGCCGCAGGTATGCGCTCTCACTAAGCAGACGTTGATCCGCAGCGGTTTGGTTAACGCTGACATCCAAAAGCCACCCTTCAGGGTGGCTTTTTTTATGGCGTGCGGCGGCGGCAAGGCGACCGATTAGCCATTACACTGATCCTTTGCCCGGCACGGTGCCCGGCGCACCTGCCCTACCCTTAAGGAGACGCCATGAGCTCACTCTTTTCCCCCCTGACGCTGAAGGGGCTGACCCTACGCAACCGCATTGCCGTATCCCCCATGTGCCAATATATGGCGGAGGATGGCCTGACCACCGCCTGGCACGGGCCGCACTACGCTTCGCTGGCACGCGGCGGCGCGGGGCTGGTGGTGGTGGAAGCTACCGCCGTGTCGCCGGAGGGGCGCATCACCCCAGCCGATCTAGGCATCTGGAGCGATGCGCACGCGGACAAACTGGTGCCGATTGTGCGTGACATCAAGGAGGCCGGTGCGGTGGCCGGTATCCAGATCGCCCATGCCGGGCGCAAGGCGAGCGCCAACCGCCCGTGGGAGGGGGATGACCACATTACCGAAAATGATCCGCGTGGCTGGGAGACACTCGCCCCCTCCGCCCTGCCCTTCGGCGCCAACCTGCCGAAGGTGCCGCGCGCCATGACGTTGGAGGATATCGAGCGGATAAAAACTGACTTTGTGCAGGCGGCGGCGCGGGCGCGGGACGCCGGTTTTGAGTGGCTGGTGCTGCACTTTGCCCACGGCTATCTGGGGCAGAGCTTCTTCTCCACGCACTCCAACCAGCGTGAGGATAAGTACGGCGGCAGCGCGGAGAACCGTGGCCGCTTCCTGCTGGAGACCCTGCAAGCGGTGCGTGAGGTATGGCCGGATCACCTGCCGCTGACCGCGCGGTTTGGCGTGATTGAGTTTGATGGCCGCGACGAGCAGACCACTGCCGAGGCCATTGCGCTGATCCAGCAGTTCAAGCGCGCCGGGCTGGACTTCATTGACGTCAGCATGGGCTTCTCCACGCCCGATGCCGCCATTCCTTGGGGGGCGAACATGCTCGCCGATCTGACGGCGCGGGTGCGGCGCGAGACCGGCCTGCCCTGTGCCACCAGCTGGAACATCAGCTCGCCAGAGGAGGCCAACGCCATGATCCAAGAGGGCCAGCTTGATATGGTGATGCTGGCGCGACCAATGTTGGCCGACCCACACTGGCCCTACATGGCCGCGCGCCGGCTTGGCATCGACAACCCCTCCTGGGTGATGCCCGCCCCCTACGCCCACTGGCTGGAGCGCTACCGCGGCGAATAAAAAAGGGGAGCCATCAGGCTCCCCTTTCTATTATACGATTCGCTTTAGTGGCTGACCCGACTCAGTAACTGACCCGACTCAGTGGCTGACCCGACTCAGTGGCTGGTGGCCGCCGGCGACACCGCACGCGGCGACCGCACCACCAGCAGCACCAGAATCGCGCCCAGCGCGGCAACACCGCCGGCCAGAATAAAGGCGCTGTCGAACTTGCCGGTGTTCTGCACGATAAAGCCGGTGACGATAGGGCCGACAATGCCGGAGACGCTGCCAATCAGGTGGATGAAGCCACTCGCGCCGCCGACGCGGGATTTATGCACTACATCCTGAATGATCGCCCAGTAGATGGAGCCGGTGACATAGAGGAAGAAGATCGACACTGACATCAGCATCACCGCTGGCACCACCTGGCTGACGGTGCCCGCCAGCGCCACGCAGGCCGCCGAGGCCAGCAGGCAGGTCACCAGCACGATTTTGCGTGACAGCAGCAGCCGGCCGGTCAGGCGGAAGATGGCGTCAGAGATGATGCCGCCCAGCGCCAGCCCGACGAATCCGACAATCCACGGAATCATGGTGGTGATGCTCATCTCCTTGATGTTCAGGCCGTGCGCCTGCACCAGATAAGAGGGGAACCAGCTCAGGAAGAAGAACAGGATGTAGTTGTAGCTGAAGAAGGCGAAGGCAGTCACCAAAATGATCGGCTGCTTCAGGTAGTAGCCCAGCGAGTGGCCCGCCTGTGGCGCGGCTTCTTGCTCACCCTCCTCGGCCTTTTGCTGCGCGATCAGCGCCCGCTCGCTCTCCAGGGTGCGGCGGCTCTTCTCCGGCGAGTCCGCTACCAGGAAGAACCAGACCAGCATCCAGACAATGCCGATGGCGCAGATGATCATGAAAGCAGGTCGCCAGCCGAAAGAGAGCGCCAGATAGCCAACAATCGGCCCGGCTACCGCGCCGCCCAGTGGTGAACCGGCGCTCAGCAGGCCCATCGCGGTCGCTGCCTGTTTACGCGGGAACCAGCCGTTGATCATCTTGTTGGCGGAGGCGCAGATTGGCCCCTCGGCCATGCCGAACAGCACCCGCAGGATCAGCATGGAGTAGAAGCCGGTTGCCAGCGCCGTCATGCCGCAGAAGATTGACCACAGGCCAACCGCCACGCCCAGCACCAGCATTGGGCCAAACTTGTCCACCGCCAGCCCGCCGACGAAGTTGAACAGCGCATAACCAAAGAAGAAGCTGCCGAAGATCAGGCCAAATTGCTCGGCGTTGAGCGTCAAGTCCTGCTCAATCATCGGTAGGGTGATAGAGAGGGCCACACGGTCGAGGTAGTTGATCATGTATACCAGGAACAGCAGTAAGACGATGATCCAACGCAAGTTCTTAATCATAATGACTCCACGTCTTTCTCGTTATCAATGCCGGCAGGGTGGCGGCACGGGGCGCTACACGGAGATGCTGAGCAGCACCTTGCAGCAGGTTTTTTGGTCCTGTTCGAACAGTTGCAGCGCGTCCGTGACATGTTCCAGCGGGAAGCGGTGCGTGACCAGTTTCTCCGGCTGGATCTTGCCCTCCGCCATCCACGCGATGACCTGCGGGAAGCGGCCGCTGTTCAGGCGTGAGCTATAGATGGTCAGCTCCTTGCCGGTTATTGCCTGCTGGCTGAGGGTGCAGGGTTCCGGCGAGAAGCCCATGATGCCGATACGCCCCGCCGGTGAAGCGAGCATGGTCGCCTCCGGCAAAATGGCCGGGTGGCAGGCGGCATCAACAATCAGCGTCGGCCGCACGCCAGCCTGCTCCAATTCCGCTTTCAGATCAGTGGTGAGGTTGTTGATCACCCAGTCAGCGCCGTTCTCCTGTGCCATCGCCAGCCGCTCCGGGATGCGATCCACCACGATAATCTGCGCGACCCCAAATACGCCACGCAGTACCTGAATCAGCGTCAGCCCCATCGGCCCGGCCCCGTAGATCAGCGCGATGTCACGCGCCGTCGGCTGGAGCTGGGCGCAGATGTTGGCGGCGATGGTGAATGGCTCAATCAGGGTGGCATGCTGATCAGGGATGGCCGTCGGCACTTCATAGGCGCAGCGATCCGGCACGCAGGCGTAGTCGCTGAATCCGCCGTCACGGTGGACACCGATCACCTGCAGGGAGGTGCAAACATTCGGGCGGCCAACCGAGCAGGGGTAGCAGTGGCCGCAGCTGACCACCGGATCGACCGCCACCCGTGCGCCGAGGCGCGACGCCTCCACGCCCTCGCCTACTGCGTCAATCAGGCCAAAGAACTCATGGCCGATCACTCGGGGGTATTTGGCGAACGGATTGTGGCCCTGGAAAATGTGCACGTCCGAGCCACAGATACCGGCGCTCATCACCCGCACCCGCACCTCGCCCGGCTGCGGGTGCGGCAGTGGGCGCTCCTCAATCACCAGCCGCTCCGGCTGTTGGATCACGACACTTTTCATGCTGATGCTCTCCGTTACCAGTTCCACAGGGTGCCATCTTCCAGACGCGCCACCGGCAGGCAGGCTGGCTCATAGGGATATTTCGCCGCGAGGCGTTCGTCAAACTCAATGCCGATGCCCGGCTTGTCGCCTGGGTGCATGTAGCCACGGTCAAAGGTCCAGTTGTGCGGGAAGACTTCCAGCATCTGCTCGGAGTAGCCCATGTACTCCTGCACGCCAAAGTTTGGCACCCAGAGATCAAAGTGCAGCGCCGCCGCCATGCAGACTGGCGAGAGGTCAGACGGCCCGTGCGAACCTGTACGCACCTGATAGAGCGACGCGAAATCAGCGATGCGGCGCATCCCGGTGATGCCGCCGGCGTGGGTCAGCGTGGTGCGGATGTAGTCGATCAGTTGCTCCTCAATCAACTGTTTGCAGTCCCAGATGCTGTTGAACACCTCACCAACGGCAATCGGCGTGACGGTGTGCTGGCGGATCAGGCGGAAACACTCCTGATTCTCCGCAGGCGTCGGATCTTCCATCCAGAACAGCCGGTGCTCCTCCACGCTCTTGCCGAACCGCGCCGCCTCAATCGGCGTCAGGCGATGGTGCATGTCATGCAGCAGATGCTCATTGAAGCCGAATTTGCTGCGCACCGCTTCGAACAGTCGAGGGGTAAAGTCGAGGTACTTCTCGGTTGACCAGAGCTGCTCCTCCGGCCAGACGCCCTTGGTGGCCGGTTCGTAGGCCAGCCCCTTGCCCTTCGCCATGCCGTAGGTGGTTTTCATGCCCGGCACGCCGCACTGCACGCGAATCGCCTTGAAGCCCAGCTCCTTGTGCTTGGCGTAGTCATCCAGCACCTCATCAATGCTGTGGCCGGTGGTGTGGCAGTAGACCATAACCCCCTCGCGCGACGCCCCGCCCAGCAACTGGTAGAGCGGCATGTTAGCGGCCTTGGCCTTGATGTCCCACAGCGCCATGTCCACGGCGGAGATCGCCGACATGGTCACCGGCCCGCGCCGCCAGTAGGCCCCTTTGTAGAAGAATTGCCAGATATCCTCAATGCGGTGCGCGTCACGGCCAATCAGTTGTGGGCAGAGGTGATCCTGCAAGTAGGAGGCCACTGACAGTTCGCGCCCGTTCAGCGTGGCATCCCCCAGCCCGGTCAACCCCTGATCGGTGGTGATTTTCAGCGTTACAAAATTCCGCCCCGGGCAGGTTACAAACACTTCAGCCTTCACAATCTTCATAGGTCGATCCTTATCAGCCAGCTCAACGATGAGCACCACAACGAGTGGATGACTCTAGATCTGCATGAACTACCATACAAGTATGAAAAGTGAAAAGTGGATGGGGGATCACGGAATGGGTGTAAAGCGGGTTAGCGCCCTTCATGGAGACTCAAGTGTTACACGTCAACGCCGTTGTCTGAACGCATGAGCCAACACGCGGCGTCATTAGGAATAAAGGATTTTAATCAATGCCTGCCCGTCATTTTAACTGACATCCAACGTTAATATTTTTGCAAAGAAAAATTGGTTTCATCAGTTCGGCCTCCTCAATTGAATGCCTTTTTCAGCCGCACCTTTATTCCACGCGCTCTGGTATTCATTAAAAGAAGCCAACGATGAAAAATAATATCAAGATCCCCTTTTTGCTGTGTGCGGCACTCTGTGTCACCTCACCTACGTTATATAAAACACCGGAAAAACAGCTGGTCTATCAGCAAGAATTCGGCCAGCTTTGCTGGCCCACGCAGTTTTCCTATGAAAACAAGCAGATTATTATCTCTGATTATAAGAATGACCGCGTCCTGTATAAAACCGCCACCCAGCAGTGGCAGAAGTCTCCGCTCTCTTTGGTGGGGGCGCATAGTATTCGTTATATCAAAGGATTTAGCTATTTGATTGATGATACCGAGAGCCACAGATTAATAAAGATAAAAAGCCTAAGCGATCCCCAGCCGCAATACCTGGATAATATCGCGGGTAAGGGGTTACAGCGCCCGCATGATATTTTGGATGGGGGTGATGGCTTGGCTTATATTGTCGATGCCCACCATCTATTCCGCATCTGGGATTTCAGTGGGCAGGGCGAAATATTGAATTTCGGCAACCACCCGATGGGCTATGTCCGGGCGCTCGCGCTGCTGGATGGCAAAGTGCATGTCATCAGTGCCTCACGTGGCGAGATAATCCGGGTTGATGATTTTTCCAAAGGCCAGATTACGGTGTTTTCTACCGTCGCCCATCAAGCCGATGCGGATGCCGGTGCCTATGGCAAGACCGGCCCAATCCTCAATGGCGTGACCCAATTGAAGGGTTACTACTACGCCTCCAGCTACTTTACGCCCAGTTACGCCCCCGGCTATGACACAGACACCCATCGGCTGATCCGCTGGCGTACCTGGCAGGATTACCAGCAAGGAAAGGTAGAGGATATCAGCGATGCCCTGCCCCGTGGGCAGGTGCCCTACTTTCTGTCCCATGACAGTCAGCGTCTGATGATGACCAGTTATAACCACGAGAAACCTTGCCAAGGGGATATTGCTTTCTATCTCTCACTCTGACTTTGGCGTCCAGTGGGTATGGCTCACGTACTCACTTCTCTCCTTTCTGCCATAATGTCCTAAATCACGTCCTTGTACGTCATTCACGCCATCGTGATTCCGCATAAGATGAACTCACTGACCGAGATTAGTGACCCTTAACCTCAAGCGGAACGGAGAAACATCATGAAAATGACCGGAAACACCATCTTCATCACTGGCGGCGCATCGGGCATTGGGCGTGGACTGGCAGAAGCCTTCCACCGGCTGGGCAATCAGGTCATCATCTCCGGCCGCCGCACGGCGCTGTTGCAGAGTGTGACCGCCGCCAACCCCAGCATGGATTATATCGAACTGGACATCACCGACCCGGCACAGGTGAAAGCGGCGGCCAGCACCCTGATTGGCCGTTACCCAACGCTGAACGTGGTGATCAACAACGCCGGTATCATGCCGTTTGATAATCCCGCCAGCGGCGAACTGGATGACGAGCAGGCCGTTACGCTGCTGAACACCAACCTGCTGGGAACCGTGCGCACCAGCGCCGCCTTTATTGAGCACCTGAAACAGCAACCGGATGCGGTGCTGATCAACAACAGCTCGATTCTGGCCTTCCTGCCGCTGGCGACCAACGCGCTCTACTCCGCTACCAAGGCCGCCATCCACTCCTATACCCTGTCACAACGCTTCTTGCTGCGTAAAAGTGGCGTGCAGGTGATTGAGATTGCGCCACCGTGGGTCGATACCGACCTGATTTACAAGAGTGGCGATGCGCGCGCCATGCCACTGGAGGCCTTCATTCAGGAGACGATGCAAAAACTGGCGGAGGATGGCCCAGAAGCGATTGTTGACCGCGTGCTGCCGGTTCGCGATAACCCCGGTGCCAATGAGTACCAGATGGTCGAGCACTTCAACCAGTCAGTGCTGGACAACCCGATCCCGGTGCAGTGATACCGGCTGCGGGGCCACGGCCCCGCTTCCCCTGCTGGAGAGATGTCCATGAGCCACCCTATCCCTCTCCCTCAGCGCCGCGCCTTGCGGGCGTTGAGCGCGGCCTATTTTGTTCAGGCCACCGGCGCGCTGGCCATCGCGGGCAGCCTGGAACCGATCGCCCACCAGTGGGCACTGAGTGAGTCACAGAGCGCCTTCCTGCTGGCGCTGTTCGGCCTGACCTTCGCGCTCGCGGCCCCGCTGTCACAGGTGCTGTTTGGCCATCTGCCGCGGCGGCGCCAGGTGCTGGCTGGCGTAACGGTGTTCGGCCTTGGCGCGCTTTTATTTGCCTTCGCGCCCGGCTACCCGGTGCTGGTCACCGCGCGGATCATCATGGGGCTGGGTGCCTCGATGATGGGGCCGGTGCTGGTCGCCCTTGGCTCCGAACTGGTGGCGCAAAAAGATCGCGGCAGCGCGATTGCGATGGTGCTGCTGGGGCTGTCGGTCGCCAGCATGGCGGGCATTCCGCTGGCCGCCTGGGTCGCCAGCCTGTGGGGAGCCAAGGTGCTGTTTATCGCCGTTGGGGTCGCCAGTTTGCTGACGGTGCTGATGATCCTGCTGACCGTGCCGGGGCAACATGCTGGCGAGCGGGTGCCGCTGCGCGCCGTCAGCCAGATGATGACGGATGCCCGCTCCCTCAGCGTTTTTATGGTGGTGTTCTTCATCTCCGCCGGGGTGTTCGCGACCTACGCCTTCATCTCCCCGCTGGTGCGCGCCCGTTACCATGGTGACGCAGAGGCCGTTACAGTGGCGCTTTTCATCCTTGGCGTGGCTGGCATTGCCGGAAATCTGTTTGTCGCCCGCGCCGCTCGCAGGTACAGTGCTGAAAGGCTGCTGACGGCTGGCATTATCCTACTGATGGCAGTGGTGGCGCTGCTGCTGGTGATGCCCGCCCGCCTGCCCCTGCTCTATCTGGCGCTGGTGCTGTGGGCCTTTGCCACCGACATCCTTTGGCCGAGCCAGCAACGGCGGGTGGTGGAGTTGGCCCCGCAGCAACGCGGCCTTGCGCTGGCGCTGACCAGTGCCTTTATGTTCTGCGGCATCAGCGCTGGCTCGGCGGTGGCCGCCTGGATCTACCCGCTGGCCGGGGTCAGCGGCATCCTGCTTAGCTCGGCCCTCCTACTGGGACTGGCGCTGCTGACGCTCTGGCTCTCAGAGCGCGTCCGGGCGCGGCAGGCAACCTGCCTGAAGGTGCAGGCATCATGATGAACAGTGGCGGCAACCAGCCGCGAACGGAGGGAGATGTGCATAGAATCGGGGTATTGCTGACGGATAATTTCCAGTTGCTGGCGCTCTCCACCATGTCGGTGTTTGAGTTCGCCAACCTGGTGCTTGGTGAGCCGTTCTACCAGCTAAGCATCTACTCCGATCAGGGCGGCGAGGTGCGCTCCTCCACCGGCGTGACGCTCCAGACCCAGCCTCTTGACGCTACGGCCAGCGCCGACACGTGGATGGTCGCCGGGGTGCTCGACCCGCTGGCCGCGCCCGCCTCCGAGCAGACCACCCTGTTCCTGCGCGACGCCCCACGCCACGCCCGCCGGGTGGCCGGCATCTGCACCGGTGCCTTTGTGCTGGCGCAAGCCGGGCTGCTGGATGGCAAACGCGCCACTACCCATTGGGCACATGCCAAGAGCCTGCAACAGCGCTACCCCACCATTCAGGTGCAGGACGATCGCATTTTCATTATCGATGAGCATATCTGGACCTCCGCCGGTATGACCGCCGGGCTGGATATGGCGCTGGGGATTGTGGAGAAGGATTTCGGCGCGGAGATCGCGCGCAACGTCGCGCATCGGCTGGTGATGAATCAACGCCGCTCCGGCGGCCAGACGCAACACTCCGAGATGCTGGCGCTGGCACCGCGCTCCGACCGTTTGCAGAATGCGCTGGAGTACGCGCGCAACAACCTCAGCAAGCCCCTGACGGTGGAGGATCTGGCCGATGCCGTCCACCTCAGCGCCCGCCAGCTCAGCCGCCTGTTCCGCGCCGAGACTGGCAAATCCCCGGCAAAAGCCATTGAGGGCCTGCGCCTCGAGGCTGCCCGACTCATGATCGAACAAAGCCGCCTGTCGCTGGACACCATCGCCCGCGAAGCCGGATTCCGCGACCGCCGCCACATGCGCGAAGTGTTCGTCCGAGGCTACGGCATCCCACCCCAGTCTTTGCGGGCGGGTAAGGCGCTGGAGTAATTTTTTCAGGTGATTGAAAACCGGGATTTTATAAATGTGAACACACAGGGAGAGGTCAGAATGGCACCTACAGGATTCGAACCTGTGACCTACGGCTTAGAATTTCCTAGAACCACCTTTTAACACAGTTATTTACCGCATCTTACCGCGCTCACACGTCCCACGATGCCAAAACATGCAAAGGCTTAGAAAGTGATCCAAGCCCTTGCATGTCCCAAAATGGTTCCACCCTCCTCGCTGATCAACAATCGCACACCACCCTTTACACTCAACTCAAACTGGATCTAGACTCCATCCTCGCAGTATCGATGGCCAGGAAAGGTCATCCGCGCAATGGTGGTTTGCTTATTAAAAGGAAATGTTATGCCAGCCAGGAGTGACCGAGTAAGAGAGATAGCAAAGCTGAATCTCGACTTGTTATTCTTAATAATGATTGTCTTCTCAATCGTTATTTCATTCATGTTTTATCGCGCATGGAACAGACCGGCGTCAGATATACCACATAATATAACTCAACCTTTAAAAGATTTTTATGTAGATCAGTGCATTTTTAATGTGAGTGGCATTACCGTTGGTGGGTGGGCTTTTGTTCCCGGTAACGGGAGGGTTTTGAATAGAGTCTTTGCTGAAAAGAATGATGGCGAAAAGGTAGAGCTAATGAGTTCTCTTCAATATCGCAGAGATGTAAGCGAAGCCTATAGTGTTGGCAGCAAATACGACAAGTCTGGATTCATAGCCACAAGAAGGGACTCATCGGCCATGTCGGATTTCAAAAAGCAAATCGAAATATTTTCAATGGATGAGCAGGGGGTGGTCCATGCAGCTAAATACGAATGCAAATAAATGGGTTTCGCTGACACTGGTTTCATCATCTCTGGTCTACCTGCTTTTTATTGCATATAGCCTGGCTCTTCGTGACTATGATGATGACAAGATTTTTTTGTCAATATTCAACTCCAGCAACATGATGGAAATTCTCACCACTCGATACAATCAATGGAGCGGGAGGTTTATGCTTGAGTGGCTAATGACATCCACAATAGGCTACACATGGCTGTGGAAGGTTGGCGTCCCAGCATCTATCATGCTCTCATGCTACTCTGCATGCCGCATTGCAGGCCAGAAAGCAAACATCATAGGGTGCTCAATAGCTCTAATTCTTTTTGCATCAATACCATATGATATTAATTCAGATGCTTCATGGTGGATAACGGGCTTTTACAATTACCTGCTGCCCATATCTGTCTCTCTATATGCTTTCTCGGTTGCAATTTCTAATATCAATAGCATCTTTGAAAATATTGCTTGTTTAGCTCTAGCGCTTTATTTCCCTTACATGGAGCAAGCGGGGATCGCATTCATTGTAGCAATGGCCGCGCTGTTTGCATTCAAAAAGGAGAGCAGAAACAAAATCAATTACGCATTGATAATCATTGCTGTAATAAATCTAATTATTTGCCTTAAGGCTCCGGGAAATGAAAGAAGGTTTTCCGAGGAGATCTGGAGGTGGTACCCTGAGTACCAGACATATGGCCTTTCTATCAAATTAGCTTTAGGCTTTGATAAGCTTCACCAGCTAATGACCATGCGCGCCAACTTCCCACTTATCGTCCTGTCTTTAGCTATTGTCTGCTTCAGGTCAGTCAGTGGCACCATGAGTGTCACCATAAAGATGGCAATGCTTATAGTGACAAGCTTCGTGGCAGTATCTATTGCGAAAGCGCTTACTGGAATACCTAATGTCGGGTTCTTCTTTGTCAGCGTACCTGTTAATGCCGCCATATGGTCTGCGGGCAAGCTATATCTTTCTTATCTTTACTTGTTCTTTGTTATATCTTCAATGTTCATCATCATGCTAGATATGGCATTGAATCGATATATGGGAGCCACCCCCATCATAGCGATGCTGATCGGCTACATGACCGTATCAATGATGGGGCTGACACCTACAGTGTACGCATCAGGCCTGCGCGTTGATATGATGTTTGAGATGATGTGCATCGTATCAGTGATGAAAATATGCACTGACGCGTTTCTCCTCAAACACAGGGTTGCTGGATAAATTCAAGGGCACGAATTTGTGCCCTTTTTCTTTAGAATCCTAATGGCGAAAAACCACTGGCATCCAGTACCCACCGATCTGTTTGCGCTACCGATGTCCCTATAGCTGTAAAGTAAAGGGTCGTCGTGTTTGAGTTGCCGTAACTATAGACGAGTCGCACGGCTGGCTAAGTTGTCAACTGCATAGATGCGCTGACTGGCTTGGCAGTAAATCCAGCCCCGGTTACGTCTACAGAAATTGAGGTTTTGATAATTTTACGATGCTCAGCCCATGGCCGTCCGGCCCGTGGGGATAAAGGTTCAGCAGGCCGTAAAGGCTGGATGATAATCCACGCTTCATCAGGAAGGTCGTAGCGAGCCATAGTTCAAGATGTCGTGAAAACAGACAGTGACTATAGCTCAAGCGATTAGAGAAGTCGCCAGTGATCAAGGTGCCTCAGGAAAGAAATAAGCGGGTTCGGTGGCTCGAACCCGTAGAAGCACAGCGACTGATAGATGAATGCCCCGAACCCCTCCAGTCTACTGTAGAGTTTGCCTTGGCAACAGGATTGCGCAGGTCAAATATTGTGGACATGAAGTGGCAGCAAATTGATATGCAACGCAAGGTGGCATGGATCTAACCTGAGGAGAGCAAATCAGGCAGGGCAATTGGCGTTGCGCTGAATGATACTGCTTGCTCTATTCTCAGGAGACAACTGGGACGTCATCACAGTTGGGTGTTTGTGCACACTGAGTCAGTGAAAAATAACGCAGGTAAGGCAATGGCGGCTGTCAGGAAAATGCGTGTAGATTCCAATACGGCATGGCGAGCAGCCTTAAAGAGAGCAGGCATCGAGGATTTTCGCTTCCACGACTTGCGGCATATGTGGGCAAGCTGGTTGATTCAGGCTGGAGTTCCACTCTCTACATTGCAGGAGATGGGAGGCTGGGAAAGCATTGAGATGGTGCAACGATATGCTCACTTGGCACCTAACCATCTGACCGAACACGCACGTCATATTGATGCAATTCTTGGCGCTCGCGTCCCAAATCCGTCCCACGAAGGAAAATTGAAAGTTAGCGGGTGAGGTTAAGTTATTGATTCGTAATGGCACGCCCTACAGGATTCGAACCTGTGACCTACGGCTTAGAAGGCCGTTGCTCTATCCAGCTGAGCTAAGGGCGCATGGTGATGCGACTGCCGCGGGGGCAATGGGCTGGAATTATACCCACCCTCCCCGATGAGTCAACGAAATCGCAGTGGAAAGCTGCCGGACGACGATTCCATGTACAACTCAAGGAGATAACGCCCTGCCACCGGCGGCTTTTGGCGCGGGGTGCGCCAATTTATCTCCACGCAGCGCCTGACAGCGCGCCTGGCTTCTGACAGAATAGGCGCACTCCCCTGCATAATGACTTTTGATGGATTTCCCACTGATGGCAGCAACAATTATTGACGGTAAAACGATTGCGCAGCAGGTTCGAAGCGAAGTAGCGGCGCGTGTGCAACAACGTCTGGCTAAGGGCAAACGTGCGCCCGGCCTGGCGGTTATCCTGGTTGGCGAGAACCCGGCCTCGCAAATTTATGTCGGCAGCAAACGCCGCGCCTGTGAGGAGGTGGGGTTCCTCTCCCGCTCCTACGACCTGCCGGCCAGCACCTCTGAGGCCGATCTGCTGGCGTTGATCGATAAGCTGAACAATGACACCGCCATCGACGGCATTTTGGTGCAACTGCCACTGCCTGCTGGCATCGATAACGTCAAGGTGCTTGAGCGCATCAGCCCGGACAAGGATGTGGATGGCTTCCATCCCTATAACGTCGGCCGCCTGTGCCAGCGTGCGCCGAAGCTGCGCCCCTGCACCCCGCGCGGTATCGTCACGCTGCTGGAGCGCTACGACATCGACACCTTCGGCCTGAATGCCGTGGTGGTGGGCGCGTCCAACATCGTTGGCCGCCCGATGAGCATGGAGCTGCTGCTGGCAGGCTGCACCACCACTGTTACCCACCGCTTCACCAAGAACCTGCGTCACCATGTGGAGAACGCCGATCTGCTGGTGGTGGCGGTTGGCAAGCCGAACTTCATCCCCGGCGACTGGATCAAACCGGGTGCCATCGTGATCGATGTCGGTATCAACCGGTTGGAGAGCGGCAAGGTGGTCGGCGACGTCGATTTTGATGCGGCAGCCGAGCGCGCGGCCTTCATTACCCCGGTGCCGGGCGGTGTTGGGCCGATGACGGTGGCAACATTGATCCAAAATACCTTGCAGGCATGCGAGGAGTACCACGACAATAACGCCGGTTGACCCTTAGGTGCCGCCGCACGGCGGCACACTCATGCATGTATACGCGTCCGGCGCGTTAAGTCAGGAACAGATGGACATTTTTAATCTCGAAAAACACCCGCACGTTGAACTGTGCGATCTGCTGAAATTCCAGGGCTGGTGCGAAAGCGGTGCCGCGGCCAAGGCCGTGATCGCCGACGGGCTGGTGAAAGTGAACGGCAAAGTGGAAACGCGCAAACGCTGCAAAATCGTGGTTGACCAGCAGGTCGAGTTCGATGGCGCTACCGTGGTGGTGAAGCCGTAACTGACCCCGCCCGCTGGCCTCAGCGGGCAATAAAAAAGGCGACGTCGATACGTCGCCTTTTTTTATGGTCGAATGTTACTTGCGACGCCAAGTGGTGCCCTGCGGGCCATCCTCAAGGATGATGCCGAGCGCGGTCAGCTGGTCACGCGCGGAGTCAGCCAGCGCCCACTCCTTGGTGGCGCGCGCGTCGTTGCGCTGTTTGATCAGCGCCTCAATTTGCGCCACGTCGTCTTCATCTGCTGCCTGCGCCCCGCCCTGCAGGAACTGCTCCGGCTCCTGCGACAGCAGGCCCAGCACGCCCGCCAGGGTACGCAGCTCGGCAGCCAACCCGTTGGCGGCCGCCGGGTTCTCACCCTTCAGGCGGTTCACCTCACGCGCCATGTCAAACAGCACGGAGTAGGCCTCTGGCGTGTTGAAGTCATCATCCATCGCCTCTTTGAAGCGGGCGACAAAGACTTCGCCGCCAGCTGCGGTGGCGCTGGCATCGGTGCCGCGCAGCGCGGTGTAGAGACGCTCCAGCGAGGTGCGCGCCTGTTTCAGGTTATCTTCGCTGTAGTTGAGCTGGCTACGATAGTGACCAGACATCAGGAAGTAGCGCACGGTCTCAGCGTCGTAGTAGCCCAGCACGTCACGCACGGTGAAGAAGTTGTTGAGAGACTTCGACATCTTCTCGCGATCGACCATCACCATGCCAGAGTGCATCCAGTAGTTCACATAGGGGCCGTCGTGGGCGCAGGTGGACTGGGCAATCTCATTCTCATGGTGCGGGAACATCAGGTCAGAGCCGCCGCCGTGGATGTCGAAATGGTGGCCCAGCTGCTTGCAGTTCATCGCCGAGCACTCGATGTGCCAGCCAGGGCGACCCTCGCCCCACGGTGAAGTCCAGCTCGGCTCGCCCGGCTTGGACATCTTCCACAGCACGAAGTCCATCGGGTTGCGCTTCACGTCAGCCACTTCGACGCGCGCGCCAGCCTGCAACTGATCCAGATCCTGGCGTGACAGCAAACCATACTGCGGGTCGCTGTCGACGGCGAACATCACGTCGCCATTGGCGGCAACGTAGGCGTGGTCACGCGCCACCAGCTGCTCGACCAGCTCAATGATCTCAGCGATGTGGCGGGTGGCACGCGGCTCCTCGTCCGGGCGCTGGATGTTCAGCGCGTCAAAGTCGGCGTGCATCTCGGCAATCATACGATCGGTCAGCGCATCGCTGCTCTCGCCGTTCTCATTGGCGCGTTTGATGATCTTGTCGTCAATATCGGTGATGTTGCGCACATACTTCAACGTATAGCCGCTGTAGCGCAGGTAACGCGCCACCACGTCAAAGGCGGCGAAGGTGCGGCCGTGGCCGATGTGACACAGGTCGTAAACGGTAATCCCACACACGTACATGCCAACGTGGCCGGCATGGATAGGCTTGAATTCCTCTTTTTGGCGACTCAGGGTGTTATATATCTTTAGCATCGGGTCATTCCGTGGTTTACATGTGTGGTTGGCAATAAAAAGGGGTAAAACGTCGAGATGGTTACCGCCGAAAGGCCTATTGAACCTTGAACGCCCGGTGTTTGCAACATCCCGCACCCGGCCTCTGCATAAGCATATCAGCAAATTGGGCCACCGTGCCGGCTGCTGACTCCGCCCGCGGGTTTATGTTATAACAGCCCTCTATTGTGCCGCCGCCCGGCGGGGCACCTCTCCAATCAAGCAGGATGAATAATTATGGTTACTTTCCACACCAATCACGGTGACATCGTCATCAATACCTTCGCCGACAAAGCGCCGGCCACCGTTGAAAACTTCCTGAACTACTGCCGTAAAGGCTTCTACGACAACACCATCTTCCACCGTGTTATCAACGGTTTCATGATCCAGGGCGGTGGTTTTGAGCCGGGCATGAAGCAGAAAGCCACCGACGCACCGGTGAAAAACGAAGCCAACAACGGGCTGAAAAACACCCGTGGCACCCTGGCGATGGCGCGTACCAACGATCCGCACTCCGCGACTGCGCAGTTCTTCATCAACGTGGTGGACAACGACTTCCTGAACTTCCGCGCGGAAAACTCTCAGGGCTGGGGCTACTGCGTGTTTGCCGAAGTGGTTGAGGGCATGGACGTGGTTGACAAGATCAAGGGCGTCTCCACTGGCCGCAGCGGCATGCACCAGGACGTGCCGAAAGAAGATGTGGTGATCACTAGCGTGACCGTCGGCGAGTAAGGCCACCAAGACGGCATGACCACGCTTTTTATCGCTGATCTGCATCTCTGCGAACAGGAACCGGCAATCACTGCCGGTTTTCTGCGTTTTTTGGCCGGTGAAGCGCGCCGCGCGGACGCACTCTACATTTTGGGTGACCTGTTCGAGGCGTGGATTGGCGATGACGATCCGCAGCCGCTGCATACCCAGGTGGCGCAGGCGCTGAAGGCGCTCTCGGCGCACGGGGTGCCCTGCTACTTCATCCACGGCAACCGGGATTTTCTGGTTGGTCAGCGCTTTGCCCGCGCCAGCGGCATGACGCTGCTGCCGGAGGAGCAGGTGCTGGAACTCTATGGCCGCCGGCTGTTGGTGATGCATGGCGATACGCTCTGCACCGACGACGAAGGCTACCAGCGCTTTCGTAAAAAGGTGCGCAACCCGCTGATTCAGCGCATCTTCCTCAGCCTGCCATTACGTTGGCGGCTCAAGATTGCCAGTAAGATGCGCGCGGACAGCCAGCAGGCCAACCAGAGCAAATCGATGGCGATCATGGACGTCAATCCGCAGGCGGTGGCCGCCGTGATGCAGCGCCATCAGGTGAACTGGCTGATCCATGGCCATACTCACCGCCCGGCCATCCATACGCTGGCCCTGCCGACGGGCGAGGCACACCGCGCGGTGCTGGGTGCCTGGCACCATGAGGGCTGGATGATCGCCGTGACGCCGCAGGGCGTGGATCTCTCCCGCTTCCCCTTCTGATTTTACGCCGGCACCCCACTGTGGAAGCGGAACTGCTCATCCGGCGAGAGGATCAGCTCTGCTTCAATCCTTCCCAGCTCCTCCACCCGATCGCTGATGTCCGTACCGGCATACTGCTGGGCGAGTGACAGATAGTCCTGATAGTGGCGCGCCTCTGAGCGCAGCAGCGAGACGTAGAAGCGGCGTAGCTCATCATCAAGGTGCGGCGCGATGGCGGCAAAACGCTCGCAGGAGCGCGCCTCAATGTAGGCACCGATGATCAGCCGATCCACCAGCAGCCCCAGCTCATCCTGATGGCGCACATGTTTCAGCAGGCCATTGGCATAGCGCGACGGCGACAGCATCACATAGGCCACGTTGCGCCGGGTCATGATCTCCACCACCTGCTCGAAGTGATGCAGCTCCTCACGCGCCAGCCGGGCGGCGCAGATCAGCAGCTCGGTGCGATCCAAGTAGCGCGTCATCAAGGACATCGCCGAGGCGGCGGCCTTCTTTTCACAGTTGGCGTGGTCGATCAGCAGAATATCTTGCTGGGTAAGCGCCACGTCAATCCAGCGGGCCGGAGTGGCGCAGTGCAGGAACTCCTGAATCGGTGCCAGCAGGGACTCCATCATAATCGTTGTCCTATTAGGGTCATTTTGCGGCCATTATACAAATTACCCCCGATTTTCGCAGCCTGCCAGCGCTACGCAACCGTTTTCCTTGCCCGCAGGCCATGCTATGATTTGCGCCCTCTCCGCCAGAAACAACCGCTCTGGCGACGCTTGCATATTCACAGGAGCACTACAGGCATGTCATCCAACCTTTCCCCGGCAAAGATCGCCATCGTCATGGGGTCCAAGAGTGACTGGGCCACCATGCAGTTTGCCGCTGAAATCCTCACCACGCTGAATGTCGCCTTCCACGTTGAGGTGGTCTCTGCCCACCGCACTCCCGACAAGTTGTTTAGCTTTGCTGAGCAGGCGGCGGGCAATGGCATTGATGTGATCATTGCCGGCGCGGGCGGCGCGGCGCACCTGCCGGGAATGCTGGCAGCGAAGACGCTGGTGCCGGTGCTGGGCGTGCCGGTGCAGAGCGCGGCACTGAGTGGCGTGGACAGCCTGTACTCCATCGTGCAGATGCCGCGCGGCATCCCGGTCGGGACGCTGGCGATTGGCAAGGCGGGCGCGGCGAACGCGGCGCTGCTGGCGGCGCAGATTGTAGCGCTGCACGATGCCGAACTGGCCAGCCGTCTGGCGGCCTGGCGTCAGGCGCAGACGGACGAGGTGCTCAACCATCCCGATCCGCGGGAGGAGGCATGAAGCCGGTTTGCGTACTGGGCAACGGCCAGCTTGGCCGGATGCTGCGTCAGGCGGGCGAGCCGCTGGGGATCGCCGTCTACCCGGTTGGGCTGGATGCCGAGCCAGAGGCGGTGCCGTTCCAACAGAGCGTGATCACCGCGGAGATTGAGCGCTGGCCGGAGACCGCCCTCACCCGCCAGCTCGCCGACCACCCGGCGTTCGTCAACCGTGACATCTTCCCGCGGCTGGCTGACCGCCTGACGCAGAAGCAGCTGCTGGACCAACTTGGGCTGGCGACCGCACCGTGGCAACTGCTGGCGGCCGCCGAGGAGTGGCCGCAGGTGTTCAGCACGCTGGGCGATCTGGCGATCGTCAAGCGCCGCGTCGGTGGCTATGATGGCCGCGGCCAGTGGCGCCTGCGTCCCGGCGAGGAGCCGAGCCTGCCTACGGAGTGCTACGGCGAGTGCATCGTTGAGCAGGGCATCGCCTTCTCCGGCGAAGTCTCGCTAGTGGGCGCGCGCGGCCACGACGGCACCATGGTGTTCTACCCGCTGACCCACAACCTGCACGAAGAGGGCATCCTGCGCACCAGCGTCGCCCTGCCCGCGCCAGACGCCGCGCTGCAACAGCAGGCGGAGTCGATGCTGTCGGCGATCATGCAGGAGCTGGGCTACGTCGGCGTGATGGCGATGGAGTGCTTCGTGGTGGAACAGGGGCTGCTGATCAACGAGCTGGCCCCGCGTGTCCATAACAGCGGCCACTGGACGCAGAATGGTGCCTCCATCAGCCAGTTCGAGCTGCACCTGCGCGCCATCCTTGGCCTGCCGCTGCCGCAGCCGGTGGTGAGCGCCCCGTCCGTGATAGTCAATCTGATCGGCACCGACGTCAATCTGGCGTGGCTTGGCCTGCCGCTGGTCAACCTGCACTGGTATGAGAAAGAGGTACGGCCGGGCCGCAAGGTGGGTCACCTCAACCTCAGCGACCCGGATCGCGACGCCCTGCGCCGGACGCTGGCGGCGCTGGTGCCGCTGCTGCCGCCAGAGTACCAGAGCGGCATCAGCTGGGCGCAAGCCACCCTGTAGCCCACAAAAAAACCCCAGCCAGGCTGGGGTTCTTTTTGGCTAGCCCTCGTAATGCCGGAACAGCGCCCGTCCACGCAACAGCCGCACACCCAGCCAGCCACCGCACAGTGACAGCAGCAGCGCGCTCAACAGCGGCAGCAGCCACCACAGCATCAGGTTCGGCTCCCACGGGAAGTCAAATACCCGCGTCTGCAACAGCCACAGCGCCGCCTCTGCCCCGACCACCGCCGCCACGCCAGCTACCAGCCCGAGCACCGCGAACTCACACCACAGGGTGCCGCGCAGCAGCCGTTTGCCCGCGCCAAGGGTGCGATAGACCACCAGCTCCTGCCGACGCTGGCGCATCCCCACCTGGATTTGGGCCAGCAACAGCAGCGTGCCGCAGATCATCACCAGTACCACCATCACCTCCAGCGCGCGGCTGACCTGCGCCAGCACTTGTCCCACCTGTTTGATGATCGCACCGACATCCAGCAGGCTGAGGGTCGGGAACTGGCGGTTAAGCTGCGACACCATGCGGCTGTCGCCCTGATAGCGGAAGCTGGTCAGCCAGGTCTGCGGCTGGCTGTCCAATGCGCCCGGCGGGAAGATGAAGTAGAAGTTGGGTCGCAGGCTCTCCCAATCCACCTTGCGCGCGCTGCTGATGGTGGCGGAGAACTCCTGAGTGTCGCCGCTGAAGGTCAGCCGATCACCCACTCCCAGCCCCAAGCGCTCCGCAATGCCCTGCTCAATCGACACCTCCCCCTCTTTCGGCGGCCACTGGCCCGCCACCAGCGGATTGTGGGGCGGCAGTTCCGCCTGCCAGGTCAGGTTGAGTTCGCGGTTGACCGCCTCGCCGCCCGGATCGCTCTCCTTCACCCGCTCGGTCGCCACCTGCTGGTTAATCTTGCTCAGCCGCACCCGCACCACCGGGTAGAAGGTGGAGGGCGTCACCTGATGTGCTTGCAGGAACTCCGTCACCTGCGGCACCTGCTCCTGCGTCATGTTCAACAGGAAATAGTTGGGGCTTTCGGGCGGCAGTTGCTGCTGCCAGCGGTCGAGCAGGTCACCGCGCATCACCAGCAGCAAGGCCAGCAGCATAAATGACATCGAGAAGGCCGCGAGCTGGCTGAGCGTCACCCAAGGCTGGCGCAGCAGGCGGTTGACCGCCAACCGCAGCGCCAGTTGCCGTAGCGTCAGGCGGCGCAACAGCAGCAGGCCGCCCCAGCCAATCAGGCCGAGCAGCAGCGCCAGCACCAGAATGCCAGCCAGCAGCGACCAGAGCAGTTGGCTGCCGCCCACCAGTAGCGCCAGCATCCCGACCACCAGCAAGAGAATCGCTGGCAGGTAGTATTTGAGCGGCCAGACGGCGGCCACCGCGTCACGGCGCAGCACGCGCAGCGGCTGGGTTGCCAGCAGCTGGCGGTAGGGGCGCAGCCCCACCAGCAGCGAAATCAGTACCAGCGCGCCAAGCGCCCAGATCCACGGCCACAACCCAGCCGGCGGCAAGGCGGCGGGCAGTACCGGTGCCAGCGCGCGTAGCAGCGCCAGCTCAAACAGCTTGCCGATGGCGCTACCTGCCACCGCCGCCAGCAGCAGCACCGACAGCCACTGCCCGACAATCAGCCGCTGCAACGCGCGCCGGCCAGCGCCGAGCGTCTTCAGCACCGCCACCAGATCGTAGCGGCTGCGGCAGTAATGGCCCATCGCCACCGCCACCGCCGACACCGAGAGCAGCAGCGTCAGCAGTGCCGACAGCAGCAGGAATTGCTGGGAGCGTTGCAGCGACTTGCTGAGCGGGCCGCCCGACTCCTCCAGCCCATACCAGCGCTGGTCGGGCGTCAGCTGCGGCGTCAGACTGTCGCCAAAGCGCGCCAGATCCGCTGGCTTTCCGGCGAACAGGTAGCGGTAGGTGAGGCGGCTGCCGGGCTGGATCGCCCCGGTCTTCGCCACGTCACTGATGTCCATGATCAGGCGCGGCGCCATCTGGAACGGGTTGAAGCCAGCGTCCGGCTCCTGCACCACCACCCCGGCGATGCGCAGCGTGGTGTCGCCCACATCCAGATTATCCCCGACGCGTTTGTCGAGCAGCGCCAGCAGCCGCGGGGCCACCAGCACCTGACCGGGCGCGACGCGCTGCCCCGGCGGATCAGTTTGCAGTTCGCCATAGAGTGGGTAGGCGCGGTCGGTGGCCTTCACCGACGCCAGTTGCGGCCGGTCACCGGCGTAGGCCATGGTCATGAAGGAGAGCTGCTGGCTGACCGTCAGCCCCTGCTGGCGCGCCTCCAGCAGCCACCCCTCCGGCACCGGGTGGGCGCTGCGCAATACCCGGTCGGCGGCGAGGAAGTCGCGGCTCTGCTGGCTTAGCCCCTTCTCCATCCGGTCACTGAGGGTGCCGAGCGCCAGCACACAGGCCACCGCCAGCGTCAGCGCCAGCCAGACAATCAGCAGCGAGGGGGAGCGCCACTCGCGCCAGAACCAGCGGGCAATCATGCCTCCTCCCATAATTTGCCGTCACGCAGCCGCAGCCGACGCTGGCAGCGCGCGGCCAGTTCATTGTCGTGGGTCACCAGAATCAGGGTGGTGGCGTAGTCGCGGTTGAGGGAGAAAAGCTGGTCGGCGATGCGGTCGCCGGTCTGGCGGTCGAGGTTGCCGGTCGGCTCATCCGCGAACAGCACTTTCGGATGGCCGATAAAGGCGCGCGCCAGCGCCACCCGCTGCTGCTCACCGCCGGAGAGCTGCGCGGGCAAGTGGGTCAGGCGCTGCCCCAGCCCCAGCTGCGCCAGCAGCTGGGCCGCCTGCTCACGGCTCTGCTTCTCGCTGTCGCCCCGCAACAGCGCCGGCAGTTGGACGTTCTCCAATGCATTTAGCGTCGGCACCAGCATAAAGGACTGGAACACGAACCCGACGTTCTGCGCCCGCAGCGCCGCCCTTCCCTCCTCATCCAGACTGCCGAGCGAGTGGCCGAGCAGCCGCACGTCCCCCTCACTGCCATCATCCAGCCCGGCGAGGATGCCAAGCAGCGTGGACTTGCCGGAGCCGGACTCGCCAATCAGCGCTAGGGTCTGCGCGGGTTTGACAAGCAGGTCAACTCCGGTGAGGATGGAAAGCCTGTGCTCACCCTGACCGACGTGCTTACTAAGATGATGAACTTCAAGAACGTTTTCCGCTGGCATCTGCCCTTCCTTTTGCTGTTGGGATTGTTCAGCCTGCGCGCTGCCGCGGCTGATACCCTGTTGATTTTAGGCGATAGTTTAAGCGCCGGTTACCGGATGCCGGTTGCCAACGCCTGGCCGACGCTGCTGGCCGACAACTGGCGGCAGTCCCCCTCCGCGCCACGGCTGGTGAATGCCAGCATCAGCGGCAATACCGCAGCGCAGGGGCTGGCGCGTCTGCCGGCCCTGCTAAAACAGCATCAACCCCGTTGGGTGCTGATTGAGTTGGGCGCCAACGATGGCCTGCGCGGCTTTGCGCCGCAGGACATCCAGCAAACCCTGAGCAGGATCATTGAGTTGGTGAAACAGGCGGACGCCCAGCCGTTGCTGATGCAAATCCGTTTGCCGCCCAACTATGGGCATCGCTACGGCGATGCGTTTTACAATATCTACCCGGCGCTGGCGGCGCAGTATGAAGTGCCGCTGTTGCCGTTCTTTATGGAGCAGGTGGCGATCAAGCCGCAGTGGATGCAAGACGACGGCCTGCACCCCAACCGGGACGCCCAGCCGTTTATCGCGGACTGGATGGCGGAGCGCCTCGCCCCTTTAGTAAATCATGCGTCTTAAAAAATAGGGAAAGTGAACAGGTAAAGTTATGCAAAAAGCGGTATTGATTACCGGCTGCTCCAGCGGGATTGGCCTGATTGCCGCGCAGGATCTGCGCAACCGCGGCTACCGGGTGTTGGCCGCCTGCCGCCGTCTGGAGGATGTCGGCAACCTGCGCGAGCTGGGGTTTGAGAGCCTGGCGCTGGATCTGGATGACCCCGCAAGCGTTGATCGCGCCGCTGACGAGGTGATCGCCCTGACCGGCAACCGGCTCTACGGCCTGTTCAACAATGCTGGCTTTGGCGTCTATGGCCCGCTGCACACTCTGAGCCGTAGCCAGCTGGAGGGGCAGTTCGCCAGCAACCTGTTTGGCGTCCACCAGCTGACGATGCGGCTGTTGCCCGCGATGCAGGCGCACGGCGAGGGGCGCATCATCCAGACCAGTTCGGTGATGGGGCTGGTGAGCACGCCGGGCCGCGGCGCCTATGCCGCCAGCAAATATGCGTTGGAGGCATGGTCTGACACCCTGCGCATGGAGCTGCACGGCACCGGTATCCAGGTCAGCCTGATTGAGCCGGGGCCGCTCAGCACCCACTTCACGCAGAACGTCAACCAGACGCAGAGCGACAAGCCGGTGAAAAATCCGGGCATCGCCGCACGTTTCACGCTGCCGCCAGAGGCGGTATTGCCCAAGTTGCGCCATGCTTTGGAGAGTCCCACCGCCCGCCTGCGCTACCCGGTGACGCTGGTGGCCCACGCGCTCAGCCTGCTGCGCCGGCTGCTGCCGGGGCGGGCGCTGGATTGGCTGCTGCGCAGGAAAAGTTAATCAGGATGGACCGGGGGGTTGAAGCGCGGCTGGCTGCCCCCATCTACCTTAGAAACGGATGAGAGAGAATGCCATGCTAGCACAAGCCACAGTTGTAGAGATTAATGAAGCCAACCTGCACCAGACGCTGGAGCAGTCGATGTCTGTCCCGGTGCTGTTCTATTTCTGGTCAGAGCGTAGCCAGCACTGCCAGCAACTGACGCCGGTTCTGGATCGTCTGGCGGCGGAGTACGCTGGCCAGTTCATCCTGGCGAAAGTGGACTGCGATGCCGAGCAGATGGTGGCCTCCCAGTTCGGTCTGCGCTCCATTCCCACGGTTTACCTGTTCAAAGAGGGCCAGCCGGTGGACGGCTTCCAAGGCCCGCAGCCGGAAGAGGCGATCCGCGCCCTGCTGGAGAAGGTGCTGCCGCGCCCGGAAGAGCTGAAAGCCGCCGAAGCGGCGCAGCTGATGCAGGAGGAGCGTTATAGCGAGGCGCTGCCGCTGCTGAAAGAGGCCTGGCAGTTGAGCAACCAGAACAGTGAGATTGGGTTCCTGCTGGCAGAGACCCAGCTGCACCTGAACCGCAGCGATGACGCGGAGGCGGTGCTGGCGGTGGTGCCGTTGCAGGATCGCGATACCCGTTACCAGAGTCTGGTGGCGCAGATTGAGCTGCTGAAGCAGGCGGCCGATAGCCCAGAGATCCAGCAGCTGCAACAGCAGATGGCGCAGAACCCGGAAGATGCCGAACTGGCGATGAAGCTGGCGCTGCAACTGCACCAGGTAGGCCGCAATGAAGAGGCGTTGGCGTTGCTGATGGGCTTCCTGACGCGTGACCTTGGCGCGGCCAACGGCGGCGCGCGCAAGACGCTGATGGACATTCTGGCCGCGCTCGGCACCGGCGATGCGCTGGCGGCAAAATATCGCCGTAAACTCTATTCACTGCTCTACTGATTCACTGCCAATCCATCACCCCGGAGCCGGCTTTCCCCGCCGGCTCCCCCCTTCCCCGCTTTTTTTGCCCGATTTTCGCGCATTTCTCCGCCTCTGCTTGCCCATTATGGCTATCGTTTTATGATCTGCGGATCGGCGGCGTGCCCGCCGTAGACCTCAGGACAGCCTTACAGGAGTTTTGCTATGTTTACCGTCATTCCGATTATTGTGGTGTTGCTGGTGGTGGTGTTTGCCGGCGTAAAAACCGTGCCGCAGGGCTACCAGTGGACAGTGGAGCGCTTTGGCCGCTACACCAAGACGCTGATGCCCGGTCTCAACCTGATTGTGCCCTTTATGGATCGCATTGGCCGCAAGATCAATATGATGGAGCAGGTGCTGGATATTCCGTCGCAGGAGATTATCTCCCGTGACAACGCCAACGTGGCGATTGACGCGGTCTGCTTTATTCAGGTGATTGACCCGGCGCGCGCCGCCTATGAGGTGAGCAACCTGGAGCAGGCGATCGTTAACCTCACCATGACCAATATCCGTACCGTGCTCGGCTCGATGGAGCTGGATGAGATGCTTTCGCAGCGCGACAACATCAACACCCGCCTGTTGCAGATTGTGGATGAGGCGACCAACCCGTGGGGCATCAAGATCACCCGCATTGAGATCCGCGACGTGCGACCGCCGGCGGAGCTGATTGACTCGATGAACGCGCAGATGAAGGCGGAGCGCACCAAGCGCGCCGACATTCTGGAGGCTGAGGGGGTGCGTCAGGCGGCGATCTTGCGCGCCGAGGGGGAGAAGCAGGCGCAGATCCTGAAGGCCGAGGGCGAGCGCCAGTCGGCGTTCCTTCAGGCGGAGGCGCGTGAGCGGGAGGCGCTGGCAGAAGCACAAGCGACCAAAATGGTCTCCGAGGCGATTGCCGCTGGCAACGTGCAAGCGATCAATTACTTCGTCGCGCAAAAGTATACCGACGCCCTGCAACAGATTGGCTCTGCCAACAACAGCAAGGTGATCATGATGCCGGTTGACGCCACCAGCCTGATGGGTTCGATTGGTGGCATCGCCGAACTGCTGAACGAGAGCAAAAAATAGATGTGGCAAACACTGGCGCTTCACCCGCAGGGCATCTGGCTGACGCTCGGCGGCCTGCTGCTGGCGGCGGAGATGCTCGGCGCGGGCGGTTATCTGCTCTGGAGCGGCGTGGCGGCGATGCTGACCGGCCTGCTGCTCTGGCTACTGCCGCTCGGCTGGGAAGTACAACTGTTGGCCTTCGCGCTGCTGACGCTGCTCACCGCCGGCGGCTGGTGGCTCTGGCTGAAACGCCGCCCCGGCACCCCAGCGGCCCGGCGGCTCAACCGGCGCGGCGAGCAGCTGGTCGGCACCCGCGCTACCCTGCGCGCGCCGCTGCACAACGGCTACGGCCGGCTGGAGATTGGTGACAGCAGCTGGCGCATCCACAGCGATGCGCCATTGCAGGCCGGCGACGAAGTGGAGGTCGTCGCCATCGACGGCATCACGCTAGAGGTGCGGCCGCTGCGCCGCCCATAAATAGCGGCTTGAAGTAGTCGAGCCCCCTGGGGGCTTATTTCTCATCGGTATCCTGCATCATCGACGGAATGAACGTTGCCTTGCAGGGGCAGGTGCTGTAGCAGTCGAGAGTTCCAGCCACTCGCCTGCCGTGAAGGGTGTCGTTATCCATGCCACTGGCTATTTTGTAGCGTCCGGCAGGTCACACTCTCCTGTTCCTAAGCAGCAGGTTTATTGAACAAAGTATGATCCTCTGCCCCCGTCATGATCTTACCGCCATAGGTCGTTTTATCAGCCGCGCTGATGGCACAGAGCCGGTTTGCCGTTGCTGCCAGCAGTGCCCGTTTTCGATGCGTGACGACGCCTGTTGTCTCCTAACTCGAGCCAGCGTAAAGCGGATAACAGGTAATTAGTAATATTATCAAACACAAATGATATTTAAGCATGGCTACAATCTTCTTGTAGGATTAAGTAGCTGCTTGGAATAGTAGATCATCTTCAGTCCAGCTTATGCAATTTGATGAAGCCCTGAAAATCCCCACTCAATTGCCAGTCAAAGTAATGCCGAACAAGCACCAATACTGGCCAATATTAAAGGGAGTTCTCCACTTTATGTAATGACCAGCCCGTTTCCGGATATCGGTATGGGCTGGCAAAAATGTGGCAATGCTTAGATTATTTAGGCGCGTGGCAGCAGCCAGTCAGGTTGTCGATAATTGGGCAGGCGGCCCCGTCGTCGCCGGGGCACTGCTCGGCCAGCGCCAACAGGCGGGCGCGCATCAGCTGGAGTTCGTCAATATGCCGTTCGATCTCCGCTGCCTTCTCCAGCGTGCGTGCCTTGACGTCTGCACTGTGGCGCGCCGGATCGTGGAACAGCGCCAGCAGCTCGCGGCACTCCTCCAGGGTAAAGCCCACCTGCCGCGCCTGACGCAGCAGGGTCAACTCTTCAATATGTTTCATACTGTAGGTGCGATAGCCGTTGAGACTACGCGCCGGCAGGGTGACCAGCCCCTTCTCTTCATAAAAACGGATTGCCTTGCTGGTCAGGCCGGTTTTTTTTGCCACATCACTGATGTTCATGGTGCTGCCCCTTGACCTTCCTGTTGCTGGAAGGTTTATTCTGCCACACATTGCCAAAGCAGGCTCCCCCTGCGTATCGGCCAGAGAGAGGAGAACCCCATGTCTGCCACTACCCTGCTCGCCCTGCATGGGCTGAGCTGCCAACACTGCGTCCAGCGGGTGAAAAAGAGTCTGGAGGCGCTGCCGCAGGTCACGGCCGCCGAGGTTGGGCTGCACTACGCCCGCGTCGCCGGCGAGGTGCCGGCGCAACAGTTGATTGAGAACGTTGAACAGGCTGGCTACGAGGCACAGCTGGCCAGCCAGCCGGATATCGAGCTGCCACTGGATGGCCTAAGCTGCGGCCACTGCATCCGTGCGGTGCAGCAGGCGCTGGAAGCCGTACCGGGCGTGGCGGCGGCGGAGGTCTCCCTCGACCATGCGCGCGTCTTCGGCCAGGCGGATCGCGCCGCGTTGCGGACAGCGGTCGAGGAGGCTGGCTATGCATCGCCGGAGCCAACGCTCCCAAAAACTGAGCCGCTGCCCCCTACTGCCCCTCTCCCGCCGGAACCTGAGGCAGCGGCCCCGATGGATACCCCGGCAACCCCTGGTGCAGCGGTGCATGTTGATCAGTCAGGCAAACACCTGCTGATCGGTGGCATGAGCTGCGCCAGTTGCGTCAATAAGGTACAGAACGCGCTGCAACAGGTGCCGGGCGTGGCGCAGGCGCGGGTTAACCTCGCCGATCGCAGCGCGCTGGTGCTGGGCGAGGCGGACAATGCGGCGCTGGTCGCCGCCGTCAGCCACGCCGGTTATGACGCGGAGATCATTGAGGATGACGCCGAGCGACGCGCGCGCCAGCAGCAGGGCAACCGCGTGGCGCTGCGGCGTTTTAGCTGGCAGGCGGCGCTGGCCCTGGCGGTCGGCGTGCCGCTGATGGCCTGGGGCCTGCTGGGCGGCAGCATGAGCGTGACGCCCGCCAACCAGACGCTGTGGCTGATGGTCGGCGTGCTGACGCTGGCGGTGCTCGCCATCGCCGGCGGCCACTTCTACCGCAACGCGTGGGTCAGCCTGACCCACGGCAGCGCCACCATGGACACACTGGTGGCGCTGGGCACCGGCGCGGCCTGGATCTACTCGATGCTGGTCAACCTCTGGCCGCAGCACTTCCCGCCACAGGCGCGCCACCTCTACTATGAGGCCAGCGTGATGATTGTTGGCCTGATTAACCTCGGCCATGCGCTGGAGCAGCGCGCCCGCCAGCGCTCCTCGCAGGCGCTGGAGCGGCTGCTCGACCTCACCCCGCCCACCGCGAAAGTGGTGGAGCCATCCGGTGAGCGCACCCTGCCGCTGGCGGAGGTGACGCGCGGCATGGCGCTGCGGTTGACCACCGGCGACCGGGTGCCGGTGGATGGCGAAATCCTGCGTGGCGAGGCCTGGCTGGATGAGGCGATGCTGACCGGCGAGGCCGTGCCGCAGCACAAGGGCGCGGGCGCCATGCTTCGCGCCGGTACGCTGGTGACTGACGGTAGTGTGGTGTTCCGCGCCGATGCCATTGGCAACCAGACCACGCTGGCGCGCATCATCCAGCTGGTGCGGCAGGCGCAGAGCAGCAAACCGGCGCTGGGCCGGTTGGCGGATCGCATCTCAGCGGTGTTTGTGCCGACGGTGGTGCTGATCGCGCTGTTCAGCGCCCTGATGTGGTATCTGTTCGGCCCTGCGCCACAGGGCATCTATACGCTGGTGGTGGCCACCACGGTGCTGATCATCGCCTGCCCCTGCGCACTGGGGCTGGCAACACCAATGTCGATCATCGCGGGCGTTGGCCGCGCCGCCGAGCTGGGGGTGTTGATCCGAGATGCCGACGCCCTCCAAAAAGCCGCCGCGCTGGATACGCTGGTGTTTGACAAGACCGGCACCTTGACCGAGGGACGCCCGCGCCTTACCGCGCTGGAGACGACCAACGGCATCAGCGAACAGCAGGCGCTGCGCTGGGCAGCCGCGCTGGAGCAAGGCTCCCACCACCCGTTGGCGCAGGCAATTTTGGCGCGGGTAGAGGGCATCCCACTGCCGGAAGCACAAGGGTTCCGCACCCTGGGCGGGCTGGGGCTGGAGGGAACGGTGGAGGGTAACCGGCTACTGCTTGGCAACCCGGCGCTGATGGCGCAGCGGCAGGTGGAGATTGGCCCGCTCGAGGCCGCGCTGCAACAGCAGACGGCGGCGGGCGCGACGCCGGTGCTGCTGGCGGTGGAGGGCCAGGTGGCGGCCCTGTTCGCCCTGCGCGATCCGCTGCGCGCCGACAGCCGGGCGGCGCTGCAAAGGTTACACGCCCAAGGCTATCAACTGGTGATGCTGACCGGTGACAACCCGGCCACGGCGCAGGCGATTGCCACCGAGGCGGGCATCGATCGGGTGATCGCTGGCGTGCTGCCCGATGGCAAGGCAGACGCGATTGCGCAGTTGCAACAGCAAGGGTGCCGCGTGGCGATGGTTGGCGACGGCATCAATGACGCGCCAGCGCTGGCGCAGGCCGACGTGGGCATCGCGATGGGCGGCGGCAGCGACGTGGCGGTGGAGACCGCCGCCCTGACGCTGATGCGCCCCTCGCTGGCTGGGGTGGCGGATGCCATCGCGCTGTCACGCGCCACGCTGCGCAACATGAAGCAGAATTTGCTGGGGGCCTTCATCTACAACAGCCTCGGCATCCCGGTGGCGGCGGGGGTGCTCTACCCGCTGACCGGTTCGCTGCTCAGCCCGGTGATTGCTGGCGCGGCGATGGCGCTCTCCTCCATCACCGTGGTCGGCAACGCCAACCGCCTGCTGCGCTACACCCCGCCGAAAGCCTGATGCACTGGCCGGGCACCCCGCCCGGCCCGCTCAATTCAGCCGAATCCCCCTACACCTGCCGCGCGCAAGCGGTTAGCATACGATGTATGAGCCATCAGGAGCCTTACATGAGAAAACTGCTGCACCGCCTTGCCTCGTTCGTCGGCCTGATTGCGCCGGTGGCCTATGCCTACCCGGCGCTGGATGTCAGCTTGCCGGGCGAGCGCCATCTCCATCTGGTCGGCAGCATCCATATGGGCACCATGGATATGTCGCCGCTGCCGCCAGCGCTGCTGGCGCAACTGAAGGGGGCGGATGCGCTGATCGTCGAGGCGGACATCAGCGGCAGTGAGTCGCCGTTCGGTAATCCGCCGCCACAGCCACCGCTGGCCGAGCGTCTGCCGCCAGCGCAGTACCGCCAGTTCCTCGATATCTGCGATACCCTCTCCGCCAACGAGGCGCAACTCGATCCACTGCCTGCCTGGCAGGTGGCGCTGATGTTGCAGGCGCGACAGGCGCAGCAGCTGGGGCTGCGGCCGGAGTATGGCGTCGATTACCAGCTAATTGCCGCCGCCGGCCAGCAACAGAAACGCATCATTGAACTGGAGGGGGCGCAACAGCAGGTCGAGCTGCTGGTGCAACTGCCCCAGGACGGGCTGATGCTGCTGGAGGATACCCTGACCCACTGGCACACCAACGCGCGCCTGCTGCAAACCATGATGGGCTGGTGGATGGCTGGCTCGTCAAGCGCCGCGGGCAAGGTGCTGCCCTCCACTTTCAGCAACGATCTCTATGATGTGCTGATGCACCAGCGCAACCGCCGCTGGCAACAGCTGCTGGTGGCGCTGCCGCCCGGTCGCTATGTGGTGGCGGTCGGGGCGCTACATCTGTATGGCGAGGGCAACCTGCCGGATCTGCTGAAAGGCGAGCGCGCGGGATAAAAAAGGGGCCAATATCGCTATTGGCCGTCAAAGAGGAATAACTCTATTTTTGTCTCTTGCAGGCCAGTGATGGCGCTGCCGGCGGCGCCAGAGTAACAATGGCCTGTCCCCTTGGCAATACGCGGCCTGTGCGTGCTCTTGCCGACGCCGGGGTTATCGCCAATAATCGGGCATCCGTCCACATTCAGGGAGAGGCCATGACACCCGCAATCAAACTTCTTGAAAAGCAGAAGGTTGCTTTCACGCTGCACGCCTATGAGCATGACAGTCACGACACCCACTTCGGCGAAGAGGCAGTAAAAAAGTTGGGGCTGGATGCCCGCCAGGTCTACAAAACCCTGCTGGTCTCACTCAATGGTGACGCCAAGGCGCTGGCGGTGGCGGTGACACCGGTGGCCTGCCAACTGGATTTGAAAAAGGTGGCGAAGGCGCTCGGCGCGAAAAAGGCCGAGATGGCTGACCCACAACTGGCGCAGCGCACCACCGGCTATCTGGTGGGCGGCATCAGCCCGCTGGGGCAGAAGAAACGCCTGCCGACGGTGATTGATGGCCCGGCGCAGGCGTTCGCCACCATCTATGTCTCTGGCGGCAAGCGTGGGCTGGATATTGAGTTGAACCCGCAAGACCTGCGGCGGCTGCTGGATGGGCTGTTCGCGGACATCGCCAAGGCCGGGTGATTGCCACCCGGCCCGGCGCGCTTATTTGTAGACGATCTCGCCCTGCGGCTGGAAGCGGGCGGCATCCAGCGGTGAGTGGCTTTCGATATACTGCTTCAGCACCTCGGCATCCACAAAGCCGGTGTTGACGTAGTCCGGGCGATCGCTGATTTTCGGGTAGCCGTCGCCGCCGGTGGCGTTGAAGCTCAGGGTCGCCATGCGATAGACCTTATCTGCCTGCAACGGCTGGCCGTTGATCATGATGTCGCTGACGCCCTTGCCATCCGCCACCAGCCCGACGTCAACGAACTGGGCGTAGGCCCCGGAGTCCACCTGCATGTTGGCCACCGCCGCCAGGTACTCCGCCACCTCACTGCCCTTCATCTCCACGTAGACCAGCGTGTTGCCAAAGGGCTGCACCTTCAGCACATCCTTATAGGTGATATCGCCCGCCTCAATGGAGTCCCGCACCCCGCCGCCGCTCATTACCGCGAAATCGGCGTTGGTGCGCTCCTTCTGGGCGCTGAGGATCAGGCGCGCCAGGTTGGTCTGGACGAAGCGCACCTTGCTGCGGTCGCCCTCCAACCGGCCATTGACGCTGCCGACCTTGACGTCAAGCTGCGCTTTGCCGTGGTTCTCAAAGGGCGTCAGCAACTTCAGCATGTTGCTGTCCTCTTTGATCTCCTGCGTGTAGTAGACCTTCTCGCTGCTGCCGTCCGCCTTCTCCACTTTCTTCTTCAGGTTGACCGGGATCAGCTGGTAGTGCTTGAGCGTCAGCACGCCGTTGCGGAAGGTGAAATCCGCCCGCCCAACATATTTGCCCCACTCATGGGCCTGCACGATCCAGGTGCCGTTCTGCCGGTCTGGTGCGCAGGGGGTGCCGGGCACATAATCGACCTGCTTTTTGTTCTCGCTGGCCATGCAGACCGGGTCTTGCGAGTGGCCGCCGACAATCATGTCCAAATAGCCAGCTGGCAGGCTGCGCGCCATCTCCACGTCGCCGGGGGCGTTGGAGCCGTGGTTACCGTTGTCATAGTGGCCCATATGGGTGGCGGCGATGATCACGTCCGGCTTCTCCTTCTCACGCAGCGACTCCACCACCTTTTTCGCCTCGTCGGCCGGTTTGTGGAACTCGATGTCGGTGAAGTTCTCCGGATTGCCAATTTTGATGGTGTCATCGGTGGTCAGGCCGATCACCGCAATCTTGATCCCCTGCCGCTCAAACAGCGCATAGGGCTGGAACAGCCGCGTCTGCGTGCTCTTTTGGTAGATATTGGCGGAGAGCAGCGGGAAACCGGCCCACTTCTGCTGCTGGCGCAGCACGCTAAGTGGGTTGTCGAACTCGTGGTTGCCGAGCGCCATTGCGTCATAGCCAATCAGCCGCATACCGCGGAAATCTGGCTCGGCATCCTGTAAATCGGACTCCGGCACGCCGGTGTTGATGTCGCCGCCCGAGAGCAGCAGCACGCTGCCGCCCGCTGCCGCCACCTCCTTGCGGATGCCGTCCACCAGCGTTTTCTGCGCCGACAGGCCATACTCGCCATCACCGTTCTGCCAGAAGTGGCCGTGGTGGTCATTGGTGTGCAGGATGGTTATCTCGTAAGTCCGGTCTTTTTCCCAGGCATAACCGGTGGCGGGCAGGCCCAGCCAGGTGGCCGCCAGCATCGCTGCCGCCGTCAATTTCAGTGCACGCATAAACACTCCCTATAATGATGTCAATAAAACCGCGGTTGCCAGATCGTCCTGCCTCTTGTTCTTCCAGCCGGGCGGGGACGGAGAGGGCCAGCCAGCGGGGTGGCCAGCCTGCTCAAAATATGACTGATGTGGTATTCATGCAAGGGAGTGCTTAAGATGACGTGATCTTCCACGCTCTGGGCGACGCCTGCACCGCCCGATAATAAGGAAATTCTCCCATGACCGAGCAAAGCGTCGGGGCCGTCAAACGCACGGCGTTCTCCATTTTGGCGGCTATCAGCGTGTCGCACCTGCTGAATGACATGATTCAGTCGCTGATCCTCGCCATCTATCCGCTGCTGCAACGTGAGTTCTCACTGAGCTTCACCCAGATTGGCCTGATTACCCTCACCTACCAGCTTACCGCCTCACTGTTACAGCCGTTGATCGGCCTCTACACCGACAAGCGGCCGCAACCCTGGTCTCTGCCGATTGGCATGGGCTTTACCCTGTGCGGACTGCTGCTGATGGCCTTTGCCCATAGCTTCGGTATGGTGCTGCTGGCGGCGGCGCTGGTCGGCACCGGCTCCTCCATCTTCCACCCGGAGTCGTCGCGGGTGGCGCGCATGGCCTCTGGTGGCCGGCATGGGCTGGCGCAGTCGCTGTTCCAGGTGGGCGGCAACGTCGGTGCCTCCCTCGGCCCGCTGCTGGCGGCGCTGGTGATTGCCCCCTACGGCAAAGGCGAGGTGGCCTGGTTCTCGCTGGCGGCGCTGCTGGCGATCGTAGTGCTGTTGCAGATCAGCAAGTGGTATCAGCAACAACAGCGTGCCAGCAAGGTGCGCCCCAGCCCGGTGGTCGCCCGCTTGCCGGGTCGCACCGTGGCCTTCGCGATGTGCATCCTGATGGTGCTGGTGTTCTCCAAATACTTCTATCTCACCAGCCTGAGCAGCTACTACACCTTCTATCTGATGCATAAGTTCGGGCTGTCGGTGCAGAACGCGCAGTATCACCTGTTTGCCTTCCTGTTCGCGGTGGCGGCGGGCACCATCATCGGCGGGCCGGTGGGCGACCGTATCGGCCGCAAGCGGGTGATCTGGGTGTCGATTCTCGGCGTCGCCCCCTTTACGCTGGTGTTGCCCTACGCCAACCTGGAGTGGACGGGCATTCTGACGGTAATCATCGGCCTGATTTTGGCTTCGGCCTTCTCCGCTATTCTGGTTTATGCGCAGGAGCTGATCCCCGGCAAAGTCGGCATGGTCTCCGGGCTGTTCTTTGGGCTGGCCTTTGGCATGGGTGGGCTGGGGGCGGCAGTGCTCGGCTATGTGGCTGATCACACCAGCATTGAGCTGGTATATAAACTCTGTGCTTTCTTGCCGTTGCTGGGCATCCTGACGCTATTTTTGCCAAATACTGAAATCAAATCCCGCTAATTGACATGCAATTCATGGCCGCGCTGCCCGGCCCAGCCATGAATTTTCCTTATCCCATCAACACTTTCGTAAAATTTTGCAATAAATCTGCCTCCAGGATATTTTTATGCCCAAACGTGTTATTTTGTTGCTGAATATGAATTCGCGCCGGGCATAATCATTCCTTATGCAATACACTTAAAAAACGCGCCCCTTTTCCCCCATGCAGACAAGAAGGAGCCTGGATGCATCACTCTACGCCGTTGATTACCACGATTGTTGGCGGGCTGGTATTGGCCTTTCTGCTGGGCATGTTGGCTAACCGCCTGCGCATCTCGCCGCTGGTGGGCTACCTGACTGCCGGCGTGCTGGCTGGCCCCTTTACCCCCGGTTTTGTCGCTGATACCTCGCTGGCCCCAGAGCTGGCAGAGATTGGCGTGATTTTGCTGATGTTTGGTGTGGGGCTGCACTTCTCCCTGAAAGATTTGATGGCGGTGAAATCCATCGCCATTCCGGGCGCGGTGGCACAGATTGCGGTGGCGACGCTGCTTGGCGTCGGGCTGTCACAGATGCTGGGCTGGGATCTGGGTGCCGGGCTGGTATTTGGCCTCTGCCTCTCCACCGCCAGTACCGTGGTGCTGCTGCGGGCGCTGGAGGAGCGACAGCTGATTGAGAGCCAGCGTGGGCAGATCGCCATCGGCTGGCTGATTGTCGAGGATCTGGCAATGGTGCTGACACTGGTGCTGCTGCCAGCCTTCAGCAATATGATCGACAATCACCACGCCAGCATACAGGAGCTGGCGATTGAGCTGGGGATCACCATCGGCAAAGTGATTGCGTTCATTACCCTGATGATTGTGGTCGGCCGCCGCCTGGTGCCGTGGATCCTCGCCCGCACCGCCAGCACGGGCTCGCGTGAGCTGTTCACCCTGGCGGTGCTGGCGCTGGCGCTCGGCATTGCCTATGGCGCGGTGAAGCTGTTTGACGTCTCCTTTGCGCTCGGGGCCTTCTTCGCTGGCATGGTGCTGAATGAGTCGGAGCTGAGCCAGCGCGCCGCCCATGACACCCTGCCGCTGCGCGACGCCTTCGCGGTGCTGTTCTTCGTCTCGGTGGGGATGCTGTTTGACCCGATGATCCTGCTGCGCGAGCCGCTGACGGTGCTGGCGACGTTGGCGATCATTGTGTTCGGTAAATCGGCCGCCGCCTTCCTGCTGGTCAAGCTATTCCGCCACTCGACGCGCACCGCGCTGACCATCTCCGCCAGTCTGGCGCAGATTGGCGAGTTCGCCTTTATCCTCGCCGGATTGGGCATCTCGCTTGGCCTGCTGTCGGAGCATGGCCGCAATCTGGTGCTGGCGGGTGCCATCCTCTCCATCATGCTCAACCCGCTGCTGTTCACCCTGCTGGAGCGCTATCTGGAGAAGGGCGAGAGCCTGGAGGACCAGAGTTTGGAGGAGGTGACGGAAGAGGAGTCACAGGCGGCAATGGAGCTGTGCAACCATGCGCTGCTGGTGGGCTATGGCCGCGTCGGCAGCCTGCTCGGCGGCAAGTTGCAAGCGGCGGGCGTGCCATTGGTGGTGATAGAGAATACCCGCCCACGGGTCGAGGCGCTGCGCGAGCAGGGCATCCCTACCCTGCTGGGCAACGCTGCCAACCCGGAGATCATGGATCTGGCGCGGCTGGACTGTGCCCGCTGGCTGCTGCTGACCATTCCGAATGGTTACGAGGCGGGTGAAATTGTCGCCGCCGCCCGTGCCCGTCGGCCAGATCTCATCATCATTGCTCGCGCGCATTATGACGACGAGGTGAGCTACATCTTGGATCGCGGCGCCACCCAGGTGGTGATGGGCGAACGGGAGATCGCCAACAACATGCTCAACATGCTGGAGGTGGACACCCTGACCGAGGAAGAGAAATTGCCGGTCTGCCCGGTGTCACCGACCTGACCCCCACCAACAGACGGGGCGCCCTAAGGCGCCCCGTCGTCATTTTGTTGGCTGGGCTTAACGCTCCCAGTATGCCTCTTCCAGACTGTCTTCCCGCTCCGGCAGGCCGCGCGTCAGGCGTGGCGAGTGCTGGTTCAGCACCTGATAGCTGACGCGGTTGGCGTACTTGCACACCTGCGACAGCGACGAGTAGGTCAGGTAGGTGTGATTGTGCTTGCTGGAGTTCGGCACGTTGGTGCGGTGGTAACCGTTGGCGGCGATGTCATGCAGGATCGCCGAGAGCGCGCCGTCGCCCGCGCCGTTGGTGTTCATGATCTTCTCCGGGCCGCCCATGTAGGGGGCGATGTGGGAGTAGATGCGGAACGGGTTTTCGCAGTGCTCACGGCGCATCGCGCGGCTGAACTCATACAGGTTGAATTCGGCAATCGCGCCCGGCAGCAGCGGGCGGTTGCTCTGGCGGCGCGCGGACTCTTCCGTATAGCCCGCCATGTAGAGGCCATTCGGCCCGGCGGTGCAGAGCACCAGATCCACCCACTCCAGCGCCCGGTCGGAGGCCAGCAGCGGGTCGCTCAGGCCGGTCAGCGCCTCGGCTTCCTCTTCGTTCATCGCCAGGATGGAGACATGCTCACGCAGGAACTCGCGCCACATCTCCGGGTTGTCGGCGATCACATACTTGGTGCCGAGGGTCAGCACCACCGGCACCTGATACTTCTTGGCGTAGGCGATGGCCTGCATGGTGGCCTCGGGCATCGGCTCGCCCGGCTTGCAGCGTACCAGATAAGCGGTCAGCACCAGCGCGGACGCGCCCGCGATCACCGCTTCCGGGATGCTCTCCGGGCGCAGCTGGTTCATCTGGCCGGGGCTGATGGCAAAGGTGCGCTCGCCGTGCTCACCAATCAGGGTGAAGCAGCGGCCAATCGCGCCATCCACGCCCTGCAAATAGTTGAGATCGGTACGGCTGGAGGTGTTGCAGAGGTAGCGATAGGCGTAGCCGCCAATCTGGACGTTGTTGCACATCACGCCGAGCAGCACCGAGCGATCGTCCGCCAGCACCGAGTAGTTGTGCAGGGTATTGCCGATGGTGCCACCGGCAAACTGGTGGGTGATCAGGTTGCCCGCCATCAGCTCCTGGTACATCGCATCCGCGACATCATCTTCGATGACCAGAGAGTGGCCCATGCTCAGGCCATAGCGCTGGATAAACTCGTCATCAACCCTGGCTTCAATGTCCACCAGCGTCTGGTCAATGCCGACCACGTAGGAACGGGCCGTTTCGCTCTCGGTCTGGGCCGGTTGCAGCAGCGGATCGCGCGCATTGACGGGAAAATAGTGTTTGGATTTACGTTTGCCTGGGAATTTCATCGGGATTGGCGCAGCTTGGGAAACAGGCGGGCGATAGTAGCATAACTTGCCGCCGGAAGGAGCCGTTTGTATTACCGGCTGCACATGGGCAGCCGGTCTGGGGGATCAGAACTGGTCGCGCACCAGCTGTTCCAGCAGGTCGATATGCGCTGGCTCATCGTTCAGGCAGTCGATGTACTCGAAGGTCTCACCGCCCGCCTCCAGGAAGATTTCGCGGTTCTGCTCCTTGATCTCCTCCAGCGTCTCCAGACAGTCGGCAGCAAAGCCGGGGCAGATCAGCTGCACATGTTTGACGCCCTGCGAGGGCAGCGCCTGCATGGTCTCGTCGGTATAGGGCGTCAGCCACGGCTCGCGGCCAAAACGCGACTGGAAGGTCATCATGCCCATGCCTGGCGGCAGGTCGAGCGCGGCGAACAGCGCGCGCGTGGTGTCCTCGCAGCGGGTGCGGTAGTCATCGCCCTCATCGGCGTAGCGCTGTGGAATGCCATGGAACGAGAGGATCAGGCGATCTGGCTTGCCGTGCTGCTCAAAGGATCGCAGCACCGTCTGTTTCAGCGCCTCGATATATTGTGGGTGCTCGGCGTAGTCGCGGATGAAGTGCAGCGACGGCAACCGGCGCAGCGGCACCAGGTGGCGCGCCACCGCGTCAAATACCGCGGCGCTGGTGGAGCAGGAGTACTGCGGATAGAGCGGCAGCAGCACCAGTTGGGTGACGCCCTGCTCCATCAGCTTGCGGATGGCGTCTGGCAGCGAGGGCTTGCCGTAGCTCATCGCCAGCTCCACCGGCACCCCTGGCAGACGGGCGGCCAGCGCTTTCTCCTGACGGCGGCTGAAGACCATCAGCGGCGAGCCCTCCTCCATCCAGACGGACTGGTAGAGCTTGGCGACGCGCGGCGAACGGAACGGCAGGATCCCAAAGTTCAGGATCGGCCACCACAGCCAGCGTTTAGTGTCCACAACCCGGCTGTCGCCGAGGAACTCCGCCAGATAACGTTTTACTGCCTGCGGGGTCGGTGCCTCAGGCGTACCGAGGTTAACCAGCAGGACCCCAACTTTCTCTTGCCCCATGAGCCTTTCCTTTCGTAATCCGCCCCCCGCACCACACCGGGGCGTCAGGGTAACAGGTTGAATCTTTGATGAGCTATTGTAACCAATATGGGGAAAACCGGCACCGATAGCAGCAACAGGTGCTGGCTAAATATACATATGGGGAGTGTATGGTTAAAAAAATGCCAGGCCGGGGCCTGGCATTAAATATCAAGGGTGACGCTTAGCCGAGCAGCTTGGCCAGCTCTTCACGCACTTCGGCCACGCTACGGGTGCCGTCGATTTTGTGGTACTGGGTGTTGCCAGCGTCCGCTTCCTGACGATAGTAGGCCACCAGCGGCTCGGTCAGGGTGTGGTACTCTTCCAGACGCTTGCGCACGGTCTCTTCCTGATCGTCCTTGCGGGTGATCAGCTCCTCACCGGTCACATCATCTTTGCCTTCCTGCTGCGGCGGGTTGAATTTGATGTGGTAGACGCGACCAGAACCGGGGTGCACGCGGCGGCCCACAATGCGATCCACAATCAGTTCGTCCGGCACATCAAACTCCAGCACGCAATCCACCTTGATGCCGGCCTCTTTCATGGCGTCAGCTTGGGGAATGGTACGTGGGAAGCCATCCAGCAGGAAGCCGTTACGGCAATCTTCCTGCGCAATGCGCTCTTTCACCAGCGCGATCACCAACTCATCGGTGACCAGTTTGCCGGCATCCATAATCTCTTTGGCCTGTTTGCCCAGCTCCGAACCTGCTTTAACCGCGGCACGCAGCATGTCACCGGTGGAGATCTGCGGAATGCCGTACTTCTCCATGATGAATTGAGCCTGAGTACCTTTACCGGCGCCCGGAGCGCCCAGCAGAATAATACGCATTGCGTAAATCCCCTTGCTATGTAGTTTTTATAAAAATGTCGAAAGCGCTCAACGATACCATTGCAGGCCGCACGGCTCAAGGAAGCGGCGGTAATAGCAGACTTTTACTTACGAGTGAAAGTGGCAAATTGATCCATAAAAAAGCCTGTATTGCACAAGCAATACAGGCTTTTATCAGATGCAGGCCGGGGATCAGGCTTGCAGCAATTGGTTCATACGGCGGATGAAGAGGTTTGGATCCTCCAGCGTGCCGCGCTCTGCCAGCAGGGCCTGATCGAGCAGCAGCTCGATCCACTCGGCAAAGTGCGCGTCCTCACTCACCGCTGAGGCGCGCTTGACCAGCGCGTGCTCCGGGTTCAGCTCAAAGATGTACTTCACTTCCGGCGCCTGTTGGCCGGCAGCGGCGAACAGTTTCGCCATCTGGGTGGTCATCTCGTCCGCGCCGGTGGTGACAATCGCCGGGGTATCGGTCAAACGGTGGGTCAGGCGTACCTCTTTCACGCGCTCGCCCAACAGGGTTTTCACGCGATCGACGAACGGCTCCAGCGCCTTCTCGGCCTCTTTCTGCTGCTCATTCTCCTCGTCCGCCAGCTTGTCCAGCGCCTCGTCCGCCTTGCTCACGGATTGCAGCGGCTTGCCGTCGAACTCGGTCAGGTAGCTCATCATCCACTCATCGATGCGATCGGAGAGCAGCAGTACCTCAATGCCTTTTTTGCGGAACAGCTCCAGGTGCGGGCTGCTCTTCGCGGCGGCGTAGCTGTCTGCGGTGATGTAGTAGATCTTCTCCTGCCCTTCCACCATGCGGCTGACGTACTCTTCCAGAGAGACGTTCTGCACGGCGCTGTCGCCGTGGGTGGAGGCAAAGCGCAGCAGTTTGGCGATGCTCTCTTTGTTGGCGCTGTCCTCGGCCGGCCCCTCTTTCAGCACCAGACCGAACTGTTGCCAGAAGGTTTGGTACGCGGCAGCGTCGTCTTTCGCCAGCTTCTCCAGCATTTGCAGTACGCGCTTGGTCAGCGCGCCGCGCAGGCTCTGGGTGATGCGGCTGTCTTGCAGGATTTCACGCGAGACGTTCAGCGGCAGGTCGTTGGAGTCAATCAGGCCGCGCACGAAACGCAGGTAGTTCGGCATGAACTGCTCGGCGTCGTCCATGATAAAGACGCGCTGTACGTAGAGTTTCAGGCCATGCTTGTGGTCGCGGTTCCACATGTCCCACGGCGCTTGTGCCGGGATGTAGAGCAGGCTGGTGTACTCCTGCTTGCCCTCCACGCGGTTGTGGCTCCAGGTCAGCGGGTCGGTGAAATCATGGGCGATGTGTTTGTAGAACGCCTTGTACTCCTCCTCGCTCACCTCGGATTTGTTGCGCGTCCACAGCGCCTGAGCCTTGTTGATCTTTTCCCAGGTCTCGGTGCTCTCCTCTTCGCCCTCGCCTTCACTGCGGCTCAGGATCTCCACCGGCAGCGCGATGTGATCAGAGTATTTGCCGATGATGGAGCGCAAACGCCAGTCGTCGAGGAACTCATCCTCCCCCTCGCGCAGGTGCAGGGTGATTTCGGTGCCGCGTTCGGTTTTGCTGATGTCGGCGATGGTGTAGTCGCCCTCGCCAGCGGACTCCCAGAACACCGCTTCGTCTGCTGCCGCGCCGGCCGCACGTGTACGCACGGTCACCTTGTCAGCCACGATAAAGGCGGAGTAGAAGCCGACGCCGAACTGGCCAATCAGCTGGCTGTCTTTGGCCTGATCAGAACCGAGGGACTCAAGGAAGGATTTGGTGCCGGATTTGGCGATGGTGCCGAGGTTGTCGATCACCTCGTCACGGCGCATACCGATGCCGTTGTCACTGATGGTCAGGGTGCGCTTCTCTTTATCGCTGGAGAGGCGCACGCGCAGTTCACCGTCGCCCTCATACAGATCCGGCGTAGACAGCGCGCGGAAGCGCAGTTTGTCAGCGGCGTCGGAGGCGTTGGAGATCAGCTCACGCAGGAAAATTTCCTTATTCGAATAGAGCGAGTGGATCATCAGGTGAAGCAGCTGTTTCACTTCAGACTGGAACCCGCGGGTTTCTTGACCTTTCATACTCATGTTCTACCTCAATCCTAAAAACAGTGTTTGGGCTGAATGCAACGGGATGAACCCGACAATGGAGAGGAGATGGGGATAGGGGAAAAAGAATTCAACCAGCGGATGATGTGAGTGGTGCGAAAATAGACAAAGGCGCGGTTGCCCGCGCCTGAGGATCCGGCCTGTGCTGTCAGCGGATCGGGTGCCGGCCCGCCAGGGAGTGGGAGAGCGTGGTGCCATCCACCATCTCCAGCTCGCCGCCTACCGGAACGCCGTGCGCGATGCGGCTGGCGAGGACGCCATACTGCCCGCACATCGCGGCGATGTAGTTGGCGGTCGCCTCGCCCTCCACCGTGGGGTTGGTCGCCAGGATCAGCTCCTGGATCGACTCGGTAGCCAAGCGCTCTTCCAGACGGTCGAGGCCAATGTCATCCGGGCCGATGCCATCCAGCGGCGAGAGGTGCCCCATCAGCACAAAGTAGCGTCCGGAGAACTGGCCGGTCTGCTCAATGGCGTGGATGTCCGCCGGGCTCTCCACCACGCAGATCTGACCATTCTGCTGGCGACGCGAGTTCGCGCAGATGGTGCAGATCTCCTGCTCGGTGAAGGTGCGGCAATCGGCACAGTGACCAATCTCGGACATGGCGCGGGTCAGGGCCTGCGCCAGACGCATACCGCCGCTGCGGTCACGCTGCAACAGCTGGAACGCCATGCGCTGCGCCGATTTCGGGCCAACGCCCGGCAGGCAGCGCAGTGCCTCCATCAGGGATTCGAGGAGCGGGCTGGTCTGCATCAGAATGGCATCTTGAAGCCCGGCGGCAGTTGCATACCGCTGGAGACGGAGGCCATCTTCTCTTTCTGCGCTTCGTCGATGCGGCGCGCCGCGTCGTTGAAGGCTGCCGCAACCAGATCTTCCAGCATATCTTTGTCATCTTCCATCAGGCTCGGATCGATCTCGATCCGGCGGCAGTTGTGCGCGCCGTTGATGGTGACTTTAACCAGGCCAGCGCCGGATTCGCCGGTTACTTCCATCTTGGCGACTTCTTCCTGCATCTGCTGCATCTTTTCTTGCATCTGCTGGGCTTGTTTCATCAAGTTACCCAGACCGCCTTTACCAAACATAGTCATCTCTCTTTGCGCTGGGCCGCATGGTGCAACATGCACCGCGGCAGTTAAAGGGGGCGAATACTGTCTTCATCCAGATCCGCATCAAAGAAGCGACGCAGGGTCTGGATGTTATTATCCGCGATAATTGACTGACGCGCCTGCGCCAGTTTCTCTTCATAGATGGCCTGACGCCACTCCAGCGGCGTCCGCACCGCTGGATTATCGTCTTCAACCACTGTTAATTCAACCGGATGCCCCTCGCAGCGGCTGATCGCCTCCGCCAGCGCTTTTTGTGCCGACGGGCTATTCAGATGGCGCTGGGCAGGGCGCAGGTGCAGCCGCAAGGATGACGGCCCCAGCACTTCGCGGAAGGCGTTGAGCGCCAGCTGCTGTACCAGCTTGGGAATCGCCAGCTGGTGCACGTAGGCGGCCCAGTCATCACGCTCCAGCGCCTCGTCGGCCAGTTTTGCCGCCAGCTCCGGGGTCTTCTCATGCTCCAGCGCCGAACGCAGCGCCTTAGGCGTCGCTACCGGCACCTGCTCCACGGCGTTGGGCTGCGCCTGTGCGCGCCAGCGGTACGCCTCCGGCTTGGCCGGTTTTTCCGGCTCTACCGGACGGGCCGCCGCCCGCTGCTGGGTGCGCTCGGTAACGGACGCCAGACGCTCCAGCGCTGAGGTGGCCGGCCGCGCAGAAGGCGCCGCCGGCTCAACTTTTTGGGCTGTGGTTTCCCTGTTGCCGCAGCAGCTGGGTGCGCGCCTCCAGCAGCTTGGCAGTGTCCGACAGGCCAGCGGGCGGCGCGGCCGGTGGCGGCTCAGTGGCCGGAGCCGGCTGGCGCGCCGGGGCGGCAGTGGGCTGAACCGGCGGCGTGGCCGGTTGCGCGACGGGTGCGGTGGCAGCTTGCGGCGCGGCAACCGGCTGCGGCATTGGGCGCGGCGGCGTGTAGGCGGGCGCGACCGGTGCCGATTGGGGCTGAGGCTGCGCCGGCATCACCGGTTCGGCAATCACCGCTTTCGGGTGGAAGGCCAGCGCGCGTAGCAGCGCCATCTCCACGCCCATGCGGCGATCGGGGGCGAAAGCCAGCTCTTTGCGGCCAATCAGCAGGGTCTGGTAATAGAGTTGCAGATCGGTGGGCGGCACCACCCGCGCCAGCTCGCGCAGGCGCTGCTCCACGGCGGCGTAGTGCTCATCCAGCGTGGTAGGCAGCAGTTGCAGCATGGCGATGCGGTGCAGCAGCGAGAGGGTCTCCACCAGCAGCGCCTCCCAGTCCACGCCGCGCGACGCGGCCTGCTCGACCTGCGCCATCACCCGCTCGCCCTCGCCGCTCACCAGCGCCTCAATGATCGCCAGCGGCTGCTCATCATCCAGTGTGCCGAGCATCTGGCTGACGGTGTCGCTGCTCACTTGCCCCTGCCCCATCGCGATCGCCTGATCGGCCAGGCTCAGGGCGTCACGCATACTGCCATCGGCGGCACGCGCCAGCAGTTGCAGCGCACGCGGCTCGGCGGCGATCTGCTCGGCCTGCAACACATGCTCCAGTTGCTGGCGGATCTGGCTGGCGTCCAGCGCCTTCAGATGGAATTGCAGGCAGCGTGACAGGATGGTGACTGGCAGCTTTTGCGGATCGGTGGTCGCCAGCAGGAATTTGACGTGCTCCGGCGGCTCCTCCAACGTTTTCAGCAGGGCATTGAAGCTGTGGCGCGACAGCATGTGCACTTCATCGATCAGGTAGACCTTGAAGCGGCCACGCGCCGGCGCGTACTGGACGTTATCCAGCAGCTCGCGGGTGTCCTCAACCTTGGTGCGCGAGGCGGCGTCAATCTCAATCAGATCGACGAAACGCCCCTGCTCAATCTCCCGGCAGTTGTCACACTTGCCGCACGGGGTGGCGGTGATCCCGGTTTCGCAGTTCAGCCCCTTGGCCAGCAGGCGGGCAATGGTGGTCTTCCCGACGCCACGGGTTCCGGAAAAGAGATAGGCATGGTGAATCCGCCCCAACGACAGGCCATTGGCCAGCGCGGTCAGGACATGTTCCTGGCCGACAACATCAGCGAAGGTTTGCGGGCGCCACTTACGGGCAAGAACCTGATAGCTCATTAATACCGGAGAAGTTGGGAAATCTGGAGGGTAATGCTAACACAGCCTCGCCAGAGCGGCGAGGCTGAATGCGGGTCTTAGTGACCGGCGAAGGAGACCAGGCTGAAGCAGTTGATGCCCTGACGGGTCAGGCGCTGTTCGCCACCCAGTTCCGGCAGATCAATGATGAATGCGGCGTCACTCACCTCGCCGCCAAGGGCGCGGATCAGTTTTACGGTCGCTTCAATGGTGCCACCGGTCGCCAGCAGGTCGTCGATCACCAGCACTTTGTCGCCCGGTTGGATCGCGTCGGTGTGGATCTCCAGTTTGTCGGTGCCGTACTCCAGCTCATAGCTTTCGCACAGGGTCGCGCGCGGCAGTTTGCCTGGCTTGCGTACCGGAACAAAGCCCACGCCCAGCGCCAGGGCCACCGGCGCACCAAACAGGAAACCACGGGCTTCAGTCCCGACCACCTTGGTGACGCCCTTGTCGCGATAGCGCTCGGCCAACAGCGCGATGCTGGCGGCGTAGGCTTGCGGATCTTCCAGCAGGCTGGTGACGTCACGGAACAGTATGCCCGGCTTCGGATAGTCGGGGATGGTCTTGATACTGTCTTTAATAAACTGAAGCTGCTGTGCAGTAGCGGTCATAATATGTGCCTGAAAAAGCTGGTGTTCTAACTTAAACGCAGGCCGTCTGATATCCCTGCCTCGCCATGAAATGGCGTGCATATGCCTTGGAAGAAGGACAACAGGGGAGAAAGAGGAGATGACCCACGCACGAAAACGCTCAAATTTATGCAAACTCACCTGAAAATGCAACCGCAGCCGGCCGTTAATCCCGGATTTTATTGTCGTTGGTCAATAACCGGCAGACGCCATATTATCGCGAGCAGCACCAGCATCAGCCCAAACAGCAGCACACGTACCCAGATAATCTTTATAAAAAAGAGAGAGATGCTGATGGAGATCGCGGTGAACAGCATTGCTTTCCACTTGGTATTGGGCGGCAGTGCGCGGTGCGCCTGCCAGTGGCGCAGATAGCCGCCAAACCAGGAGCGGTAGAGCAGCCACTGGTGGAAACGGGGCGACGAGCGGGAGAAACACCAGGCGGCCAGCAGCAGGAAGGGTGTGGCGGGCAGCAGGGGCAGCAGCACGCCAAGCGCCGCCAGCCCGACGGCCAGCCAGCCGGTGGCAATCAGTACCCCGCGCCCAATCTTCTGTTTCATTGTCTCTTGCCCTGTTTCGCGCTGTTAAGCGGCAATCATAGCGTTGATGGCCGGGCGGGCACAATCCGCCGGCTTGCCAGCCCGCCCTTTCAGCGGCAAGCTACGCAGGAATCCCGCCGGAGAGACAACGTGAATACGCAACGAGTTTTACAGACCCTGGACCAGCAGATCAGCGCGCTGGCCGCCGCCATCGAGCCTGTCGGCCACACCCCGACCCCGCAGGCGCGCTTTGACAGCAAGCTGTTCCGTACCCATGGCACGCGCCTGCGTGACTATTTGGCGGAGGTGCGCCAGAACCAGCAGCAGCTGGCCGAGGCCGTGGCAGAGGGGCGCACCGCGCAAGTGGCCTTCCTCGCGGAGCGGCTGGTGGCGCAGATCGCTGCCCTACAACGGGAGCTGGCGACCCAGCGGCTGCGCAAAGCCACCATACGGCCCGCGCGTGATGGCCAGGAGGACATCTACCACCGGCTGGCGCAGCATCAGGATTTCGAGCGCCGCCTGCTGGCGATGGTACGTGACCGCGAAAGCTTGCTGGGGCGACAGGAGTCATTGGCGCAGCAGCGCAAGGTTCAGCAAGAGTTGGCGGCACTTGAGGGACGTTTGCAGCGCTGCCGTGAGGCGCTGGCACGCATTGAACGCACCATTGAGCGGAAAGAGCGAGGTTTTTGAAGGTTTATCACAATTTTTTAAGCCGCTGCCGCCTGCCAAGACAAGTGATTATCTATACTATAGAGAGAGACCTGACTGGAGAACATTATGGGCCTGATTTCTTGGATCATTATGGGACTGGTGGTCGGGTTACTGGCAAAAGTGCTGATGCCAGGCAAAAATGACGGCAGTGTGGTGTTATGGGTGGTGCTGGCGATCAGCGGTGCGCTGGTTGGCGGTTATGTCAGTACCTACCTGGATGCCGGCACTGTCGCAGGGTTCAGTTTCAGAAGCTTGCTGATCGCACTGACGGGCGCAATCCTGATTCTGTTTGTCTCTCGCAAACGTAACTATTGAGTTGGCCCCCGATGTCCGTTGACAATGCCCCCCCAGAGCTGCAACTGGCGGTAGATTTGATCTACCTGCTGGAGTGCAATGAGATCGATCCCCACACCGCGCTGGCGGCGCTGGAGATCGTCACCCGTGACTATCAGGAGAAGCTGCGCCGCCACGGTGAATATCCCCTCGGCGTCTGATGCCCTCCTTGCCGCCGCCGGTCACTGCCCCGGCGGGTTGGCGCTCGCCCCCTCCCCCGCGCCAAGGCGCAAATGGGGGCTGAGCTTCAGCATGTCCAGATAGCAATCCACATACAGCGCCGCCTGTGCGCGCAGGTCAAAACTCTCCGGCATGAACAGCCAGTTCTCCATTAGCCCAGTGATGTAGGCGCGCAGGGTCACGGCAGCGCGGCGGGTGTGCAGGTCAGCGGGCAGCAGATCCTGCGCCATGCAGTTGCGCAGAATAACCTCAATCTTTTCATAGCCCGCCAGATAGAGATCCTTGCGCGCCTGATGCAGGGTAATCATCTCTCCTACGAATTCACACTTATGAAAAATGATCTCCATCAGGGCGCGACGGCGTGGATCCTCTACAGTAGCGCACAAAATATAGATTAGAATTTCACGCAGGACGCACAGTGGATTATTGGGATACTTTGCCTGATACTCTATTTCGAGATCGGTTACTTTTGACTCAGAGATCGCCCAGACCTCATTAAATAGATCGGCCTTGTTTTTAAAGTGCCAATAGATGGCACCTCGCGTGACACCAGCGGCGGCAGCAATGTCAGCTAGCGAAGTGGCTGAAACCCCACAATCCGAGAAGAGCTGCACCGCAGCGTTCAGGATTTGTTGGCGAGTTTCAAGTGCTTGTTGTTTGGTTTTTCGTGCCATGGCATCAGGTTTTCGCGGAGGGATAGCTTACATACATTCACGTATGTATGTACGATGGTACGCACATATTTATTAAGCAGCAATGGGTTTTACAGCTTGCGATCCATTGGTCAATTTGAAATCGGACACTTGAGGTTTACCTATGAACAAAAACAGAGGGTTAACGCCTCTGGCGGCAGTTCTGATGCTTTCGGGCAGCTTGGTTCTTGCAGGATGCAACGATGATGAGTCTCAACAGGGTGCGCAGCAGCAACATATGCCGGAAGTGGGTGTGGTGACGCTGAAGGCGGCGCCACTGAACATCACCACTGAACTCCCCGGCCGTACCAGCGCTTTCCGGGTGGCGGAAGTCCGTCCACAGGTCAGCGGCATCATCCTGAAGCGCAACTTCGTTGAAGGTAGCGACATTCAGGCAGGCACCTCCCTTTATCAGATCGATCCCGCAACCTATCAGGCTGCTTATAACAGCGCCAAAGGCGACCTGGCCAAGGCACAGGCAACCGCTGAAATCTCACGTGTGACGGTCAACCGTTACAAGCCCCTGCTCGGCACCAACTACATCAGTAAGCAGGATTACGATCAGGCCCAGGCTGATTTGCGCTCCGCTGATGCGGCAGTGCTGGCTGCCAAGGCCGCCGTTGAGACCGCCCGCATTAATCTCGCCTACACCAAGGTGACCTCTCCCATCAGTGGCCGGATTGGTAAATCCAGCGTGACCGAAGGGGCATTGGTGACCGAAGGGCAGACCACCGCACTGGCTACCGTGCAGCAACTTGACCCAATCTACGTCGATGTCACCCAATCCAGCACCGATTTCCTGCGCCTGAAGCAGGAGATGGCCGAAGGCACGCTGAAGCAGCAAAATGGCAAGGCCAAGGTACAGCTGACGCTGGAGAACGGCACGCAGTATAAGCAGGAGGGCACCCTGGAGTTCTCCGACGTGACCGTGGATGAGTCCACCGGCTCCATCACCCTGCGCGCCGTATTCCCGAACCCTGACGAGACCCTGCTGCCGGGCATGTTTGTTCGTGCGCGCCTTGATGAGGGCGTAAATGAGAACGCGCTGCTGGTGCCACAACAGGGCGTGACCCGTACCCCGCGCGGTGAAGCTTCCGCGATGGTGGTGGGCGCTGGCGACAAGGTTGAAACCCGTACCCTGACCACTTCACAAGCGATTGGTGACAAGTGGCTGGTGACCGGCGGCCTGAAAGCGGGCGACCGGGTAATTGTGACCGGATTGCAGAAAGTGAAACCGGGCGCCCAGGTCAAGATGCAGGAAGTGACTGACGACGCTTCCGCCAAGCAGCAAGCGCCGTCTGAACAAGCCCCGCAGTCTTAATAGGAGCCGGTGATTCATGGCTAAGTTCTTTATTGATAGGCCCATCTTTGCGTGGGTTATCGCCATTATTATCATGCTGGCTGGCGCCCTGACGATACTGCAACTTCCAATTGCGCAGTACCCTACCGTCGCGCCACCAGCGATTGAAGTGTCCGCCAACTATCCGGGTGCCGATGCCCAGACAGTGCAGGATACTGTGACCCAGGTTATCGAGCAGAACATGAACGGCATCGATAACCTGATGTACATGTCCTCCTCTAGTGACTCATCAGGCTCCGTGACCCTGACGCTGACCTTCTCTTCTGGTACTGACCCTGACATCGCGCAGGTGCAGGTGCAGAACAAGCTGCAGCTGGCGATGCCACTGCTGCCGCAAGAGGTGCAGCAACAGGGGATCAGCGTCCAGAAGTCGAGCAGCAGCTTCCTGATGGTGGCCGGCTTTATCAACGATAACGGCTCCATGACCCAGGAGGATATCGCGGATTACGTGGCCTCCAACGTCCAGGATCCGATCAGCCGTACCAGCGGCGTGGGCGACGTCCAGCTGTTTGGTTCCCAGTACGCGATGCGCATCTGGATGGATCCGAACAAGCTGACCAACTACGCCCTGACGCCAGTGGATGTCATCAACGCCATCAGCGTGCAGAACAACCAGGTGGCCGCAGGCCAGCTGGGCGGTACGCCGCCGGTGAAGGGCCAGCAGCTCAACTCCTCTATCATTGCGCAGACCCGTCTCACCTCCACCGAGGAGTTCGGCAAAATTTTGCTGAAGGTCAACCCGGATGGCTCGCAGGTACGTCTGCGTGACGTGGCGCAAATTGAGCTGGGCGGCGAAGACTACAGCGTCATCGCGCGTTATAACGGCAAGCCGGCTTCCGGCCTTGGCATCAAGCTGGCGACCGGCGCCAACGCCCTCGATACCTCGAATGCGGTGAAGGCGACGCTGTCGAAACTGGAGCCGTTCTTCCCAAATGGCCTGAAGGTGGTCTACCCGTATGACACCACGCCGTTCGTGCAGATCTCCATCAAAGAGGTGGTGAAGACGCTGTTCGAAGCGATCGTGCTGGTGTTCCTGGTAATGTACCTGTTCCTGCAAAACTTCCGTGCCACCCTGATCCCAACGATCGCGGTGCCGGTGGTACTGCTCGGCACCTTCGCCATCATCGGTGCCTTTGGCTACTCCATTAACACCCTAACGATGTTTGGCATGGTGCTCGCCATTGGCTTGCTGGTGGATGACGCCATCGTGGTAGTGGAGAACGTCGAACGTGTGATGGTGGAAGAGGGCCTGCCGCCTAAGGAAGCGACCAAGAAGTCGATGGAGCAGATCCAGGGCGCGCTGGTGGGCATTGCATTGGTGCTCTCCGCGGTATTCGTGCCGATGGCCTTCTTTGGCGGCTCAACCGGGGTTATCTATCGCCAGTTCTCGATTACCATCGTCTCGGCGATGGTGCTGTCGGTGATCGTGGCGTTGATCCTGACGCCTGCGCTGTGCGCCACCATGCTGAAGCCGGTGCCGAAAGGACACCACGATGACAAGAAGGGCTTCTTCGGCTGGTTCAACCGCATGTTTGAGCGCAGCACCGACCACTACACCGACAGCGTGGGCAACATCTTGCGCAGCACCGGCCGTTACCTGCTGGTCTACCTGCTGATTGTCGTGGGCATGGCAGTGCTGTTTATCCGTCTGCCAACCTCCTTCCTGCCGGAAGAGGATCAGGGCGTGTTCCTGACCATGGCGCAGCTGCCAGCTGGCGCCACGCAGGAGCGTACCCAGAAGGTATTGGATGAGGTCACCAAGTACTACCTGGACAAAGAGAAGGCTAACGTCAACTCGGTGTTTGCGGTAAACGGCTTTGGCTTCTCTGGCCGCGGCCAGAACACCGGTATTGCCTTCATCAGCTTGAAAGACTGGGCGGAACGCCCAGGCGAAGAGAACAAGGTCGCGGGCATCACTGGCCGGGCAATGCGCGCCTTCAGCGTCATCAAGGACGCCATGGTATTCCCGTTCAACCTGCCGGCGATTGTTGAGCTGGGCACGGCCACTGGCTTTGACTTCGAGTTGATTGACCAGGCCAACCTTGGCCACCAGAAACTGACCGAAGCGCGTAACCAGTTGCTGGGCATGGTGGCGGAGCATCCAGACCTGCTGGTTGGGGTGCGTCCGAACGGCCTGGAGGATACGCCGCAGTTTAAACTGGAGATTGACCAGGAGAAAGCGGAGGCCCTTGGCGTCTCTATTGATGACATCAACACCACGCTGGGCGCGGCCTGGGGCGGCAGTTATGTAAATGACTTTATTGACCGCGGACGCGTGAAGAAGGTCTACATCCAGTCGAAGGCACAGTACCGTATGCTGCCAAGCGATCTGAATAACTGGTATGTCCGTGGCAGCAATGGGCAGATGGTGCCGTTCTCCTCCTTCTCCACCTCGCACTGGCAGTATGGCTCGCCACGTCTGGAGCGTTATAACGGCCTGCCTGCGATGGAGATTTTGGGCCAGCCAGCACCGGGCCGAAGCAGTGGTGACGCGATGGCGATGATGGAGTCGCTGGCGGCGAAACTGCCGACCGGCATCGGCTATGACTGGACGGGCATGTCCTATCAAGAGCGGCTCTCCGGCAACCAGGCCCCTGCCCTGTACGCCATCTCGCTGATTGTGGTCTTCCTCTGTCTGGCTGCACTGTATGAGAGCTGGTCGATACCGTTCTCCGTTATGCTGGTAGTACCGTTGGGGGTCATCGGTGCGGTTCTGGCCGCCACCCTGCGCGGCCTGAGCAACGACGTCTACTTCCAGGTAGGCTTGCTGACCACTGTCGGCCTGTCGGCGAAAAACGCCATCCTGATCGTGGAGTTCGCCAAGGATTTGATGGAGAAAGAGGGCAAAGGGTTGATTGAGGCCACGCTGGAGGCGGTGCGGATGCGTCTGCGCCCCATCCTGATGACCTCACTGGCCTTTATTCTCGGCGTGTTGCCGCTGGTGATCTCTACCGGCGCGGGTTCCGGCGCACAGAACGCCGTCGGTACGGGCGTAATGGGCGGCATGATCACCGCGACCATTCTGGCCATCTTCTTCGTCCCGGTCTTCTTCGTGGTGGTACGCCGCCGCTTTAGCAAGAAGTCTGATGATGTGGAACATAGCCACAAGCAGCAAGTGTCGCTCGACAAGCACTAAGGTGAATTTTTGACAAAAGCCGCGCACTGCGCGGCTTTTTTTTGCCTGTTGAAAAGGTGGGGTTGCCAACGGACAGAGTTTGCGCGATACTGTCGCCATCAATTGTTATGTTATAACATTTCACTGGAGGCAATATGAAAGCCGGCATCCATCCTGATTACCGCACCGTGGTATTCCACGACACCAGCGCCGACACCTACTTTACCGTCGGCTCGACCATCCGTACTGACCGCACCATTGAGTGGGAGGGGCGTGAACTGCCTTACATTCCCCTTGAGGTCTCCTCTGCCTCCCACCCCTACTACACCGGGAAGCAGAAAGAGTTCTCCAAAGAGGGCAGCACCGCGCGCTTCCAGCAGCGTTTTGGCCGCTTCTTGAACCCAAAATCTGCTTAAGGAGAGGAACATGCAGGTATTGAGTTCACTGCGTTCAGCCAAAAACCGCCACAAAGATTGCAAGGTGGTACGCCGCCATGGCCGCACCTATGTCATCTGCAAAAGTAATCCGCGCTTCAAGGCCGTTCAAGGTAGAAAAAAGAAGCGTTAATCCCGCCCCTACGCCTTCGCCCCGCCCTTACCAGCGGGGCTTTTTTTTGCCCTGCCCCCTGCCATGCTGGCAGGGGGAGCGGCTTACTTCATGCCAGTAACCAACGTGTTAACGTTATGGGTAAAGGCCTGCACATAGGTGGTCGCAGGCCCGTCAGCGGTGGACAGCGCCTCAGGGTAGAGCTCGCCCCCCGGCTGCGCGCCGCTGGCGCTGGCGATCTGCTTCACCAAACGTGGGTCGGTCTGGTTCTCAATAAAGTAGTGGCGCACGTGCGCCTGCTTGATCTGGGCAATCAACGCCGCCACATCCTGCGCGCTGGCTTCGGCATCTGTGGAGAAGCCCACCGGTGCCAGGAACTGCACGCCATAGGCCTGCCCCATGTAACCAAAGGCATCATGGCTGGTCAGCACTTTGCGCTGGCTGGCGGGTACGGTGGCAAACTGCTGTTTGGCCCACTGGTCGAGCTGTTGCAGTTTGGCGATGTAAGCCGCACCACGTTGGCGGAAGTCGGCGGCATCCTGCGGATCGGCAGCGGCCAGCGCCTCCGTGATGTGGCGGGCATAGATCACGCCGTTCTGCATACTGTTCCAAGCGTGAGGATCGGTGATGGTTTTCCCCTCCTCCTCCATCTGGCGGAAGCTGACGCCTTCAGAGGCCACCACCACTTTGCCGCGATAGCCCGAGGCACCGATCAGCCGATCCATCCACCCCTCCAGCCCCAAGCCGCTGACAAACACCACATCGGCTTTCGCCAGCGACCGGCTGTCTTGCGGGCTTGGCTCGTAGCTGTGCGGATCGCCATTCGGCCCGACCAGCGTTTTGACGACCACATGCTCACCGCCAATCTGGTGAACCATATCGCCGAGGATGGAAAAACTGGCTACGGCATTGACGGTGTTGGCCATCGCCAATGGGCTGGCGAACAGCGTGGCCATGGCCAGCGCCACAGGTAAACGTTTCATTCTTTCTCCTTATTGATGACGCAATGCAGGCCGTGCCGCGGCGAAAATGCCGCCACACGAGCCAAATAGTACGGAAAGCAAAAACAGCAGGCTGGCGCTCAGCACGATGGCCGGGCCAGCGGGCAGCGAGGCGTAGTAAGACCAGAGCAGGCCAGCGAGGCTGGCGACCATGCCCAGCCCGGCGGCGGTCAGCAGCGTCGCGGGCAGGTTGCGCGTCCAGAGTCGCGCGGAGGCGGCAGGCAACATCATCAGGCCCACGGACATCAGAGTGCCCAGAATCTGGAAACCGGCGACCAGATTGATCACCACCAGAGCCAAAAACAGGGCGTGGATTACGGGCACCCAGCGACCAGCGGCCAGGCTCAGGAAGGTCTGGTCAAAGGATTCCATCACCAGCGCCCGGTAGAGCAGCGCCAGCAGCAGAGAGAGCGTGGCGATGCCACCCACCAGCCGCAGTGCCGACGCATCCACCGCCAGAATCGAACCAAACAGCACATGCAGCAGATCGACACTGGAGCCGCGCAGCGAGACCAACGTTACCCCCAGCGCCAGTGAACCAAGGTAGAAGCCAGCAAAACTGGCATCCTCTTTCAAACTCGTGTGGCGGCTCACCCAGCCGGAGAGCATGGCAACCGCCAGCCCGGCGATAAAGCCGCCCACCCCCATCGCCACCAGGGACATGCCAGAGATCAGATAGCCGATGGCAGCGCCTGGCAATACCGCATGTGAGAGCGCATCACCGGCGAGGCTCATGCGCCGCAACAACAAAAAAACACCCAGCGGCGTGGCGCTCAGGGAGAGCGTCAGGCACGCCACCAGCGCGCGCCGCATAAAACCAAACGTCAGAAAAGGGTCAAGCAGCAGGTGGACAATCATAGCGCCACCGCCGCGGGCGTGATCTCACTGGCCGCATTCAGGGCGCGCATGACATGGGGCGTCGCACCCCAATGGTTGCCGCTGGCGCTCAATAGCAGGGTCTGCGGGAAACAGGCACTCACCATCTGCCGGTCATGCAGCACCGCAATCACCGTCCGCTGTTGCTGGTGCCACTCGGCGATCATCTCCAACAGCAGTTGGATAGTCGGGGTATCGACCCCAGTGAACGGCTCGTCCAGCAGCATCACCGGGGCCTGCTGCACCAGCAGGCGGGCAAACAGCACACGCTGGAATTGACCGCCGGAAAGGATGCCGACCGGTTGGCGGGCGAAGGCGAGCATCCCGACGCGCTCCAGTGCTTCACTGATCCACTGCCGGTCACTGCGTTGCAACCGGGCAAACAGCCCGCGCTGGCTGACCCGTCCCATTGCCACCAAATCCTCCACCAGCAGCGGGAATTGGCGATCCAGCTCCGCCTGTTGTGGCAGATAAGCCAGCGGCTGCCGGACATGGCGGATCACCGCGCCTGCCACCGGCGGCAGTAAGCCCGCCAGCGTTTTCAGCAGGGTGGACTTGCCACTGCCATTGGCACCGATAATCGCCGTCAGTGAACCGGTATGGAAAGCGCCGCTAATGGGCGGAGCCACAGCATAACGGCCATAGCCAACCTGCAAGTGTTGTAAGGTCATCATGGCAGCAGGTTGGCCCAGGTGATGGCTGCCCATACACCGGCCAGCACCAGCATCGTGGCAGCGCAGCGCGCAAAGGCTGAGGCCATCAGCCAGGTCTGGCGGCCAGTGAGGGGGGCGGGTGAGGCGGTCATACATTTACTCCGGTACGCAATTGTTATAATATAACATCACACTTGAGGCGGGGTTTCAAGTTGCCCCGTTGGGGCGTCGGTAGGCAAAACGCCACTAAAGCGTAATTTTTTATTACGTCGGATTAATTGCTATAGATATCAAACTGATAATTGTAAGGTGCTTTCGGAAAAAGTGTCTTGCCTGCCTGACAAAAGACGCCGGAGTGTGCAATACTAGAAAGGAGTCGCACAAATAATGATGAGTCGATGCAAATTACACTTTCGTTTCCTGCCAACAGTGAATTCGGTTCCATTACTGATTTAAAAGAGTTCATCGAGGAAAATATTCCTCTGCTTGAAGAGACACTGGTCGGGAATTTGAGCTATTATTCAGAGAGTGCGCGGTATGAGACAGGCAGCCTGACCCTTCAGGCGATAGAGCCGCTCTCTGCCAACCGTTATTCAATGCGTTACCGTTATCGTTGGATCCTTTTCAATGCCTGCCTGGATATCAATGCGGAGGAGTATTGCGAGGAGCGCCTTACCTTTACCCATAGCGGGTCTGCGCTGATTTTCGATATCGTGGATAACAACCGACCCTCTCCAGCCGATGAATTGTAATGTTGGGTAATCCAAGACGTCACAAAACAAAAAAATGACTTATATTTAATTGAAGGGATATAAACCGCGCTGATTAACCAGCCTCTCACCTGTCCGGTTATTTCATTACTCACTGAGTGTTATCACGACTGAATAACAACCTTACGGAGGAGATGATATGGATGAGTATTCGCCAAAACGGCACGATGTCGCCCAGCTCAAGTTCCTGTGCGAAAGCCTCTATGACGAGGGGATCGCCACCCTGGGGGATAGCCATCACGGCTGGGTTAATGATCCAACGTCAGAGGTTAACTTACAGCTTAACGAATTGATTGAGCATATTGCTTCTTTCGTCATGAGCTTTAAAATAAAATATCAGGATGAACTTCAGTTAGCTGACCGGGTCGAAGAGTATCTCGACGATACTTATACCCTGTTCGGCAATTACGGCATCAGCGCACCAGATTTGAAGCGCTGGCAAAAAACCAAACGGCGACTATTCGGAATGTTCTCAGAAGAGAATGCCTGTACGCTGATTAGAACTTAATAGATAATCCACCGCAATTTACTTATATAAGAAACACTATGACCACGATGAAAAAAATCGACTACCTGATGCGTTTGCGTAAGTGCACCACTATCGACACATTAGAGCGTGTTATTGAAAAGAATAAATATGAGTTATCTGATGATGAACTCGAAATGTTTTACTCTGCCGCTGACCATCGTCTGGCAGAACTGACGATGAATAAGCTCTATGACAAAGTGCCGACTTCTGTATGGAAATACGTGCGCTAATGGCCTTCAGGCCGGTTATTGCGGTAATAGCATGAAGCCGATAGTTCTATCGGCTTCAACCACTTAGCTCAACATTTCCTTCTGCGGCACCCACTTCCTGTTTCCTGTCAGCCCTTTATTCCCTTTCTGCCCTGGCTTTTTCCGTTTCGCATCAGTCTGTTTATGGCAATCACTTTTCGGCCAACGACCGGGCATTTTTCGTCTGCATTGGCGGCATTGATTAGGAATATTTATCGAGCGAAAAGAAATATCAATAGTCTACGTCTGATTACGCAGTAATAGTGTCGCATGGTTAACGCTTTGGGAGAGAGGACGAGAGCAGAAAAAGGCGGGGAGCCAAATTGGGTGGAGGCCCTGCCAGCTACATCCCGGCACACACGACGCCTGCTGCGGCTGCTTCCTTCCGGACCTGACCGAGTTCACAAGTTAGTGTTGCGGGAGAACCAACAGGGCCTCCATTGAGTTGCCCCACTGGTGTGGAGCGGGGAGCATTATCAGGGATGGCCCCGGTAAAAGCAACCCACCACCGGCCAACCGATGGTTTCTTAAGCACCTGCGTCTGGCCTGGCCTGCGATGGCAGCGGTTTTGGTTCATACTCGCGGACATGGTATATCACTACGTTGGGGCAGCTATGGAAGGGGAAGGAAATTTCAATCAACGCGTTTACCACATTGTCGCGGCCATCCCAGAGGGCCGGGTGACCACCTATGGCGAGGTGGCGCGGCTGGCTGGCTCACCCCGTGCCGCCCGGCAGGTGGGTGGGGTATTGCGCCGTTTGCCGGAAGGGAGCAGCCTGCCGTGGCACCGGGTAGTGAATCGTCACGGCGGTATTTCGCTTCAGGGGGAGGACTTCCAGCGCCAGCGTCAGGCACTGCTGTCAGAGGGCATTATCTTTGGCCCCGAAAGTCGCATTGACCTGGAGCGCTATGGCTGGCGTGGCTAGCGCTGGCGGCGACAAGCGCCGCCAGCTCAGCTTATGGCATCGGTGTCGGGTTGATGCCAGTAGGCACCGGGCTGTTCGGTGAAGTGTCCAGTGGCCCCAGCGTGGAAGGCTTGGTAGGCACTGCCCGCGCCTCAACCGGCTTCAGCACCAGATCAAACTGGGTGCCTGCGCCATTGGTCACGGCGGGCGTCGGCTGTTCGGTTTGGAACAGGAAATGCCCCTGCTTGTCCGCGATGACCGCGCTCAGCAGTACCCTGGATTTAGGCTGCACGTCATTTGGGCTATAAGGCAGCACGAAGGGGAACGGTGCCTGATGGCCTTGGGTATAGGCAACGCTCTGCGCCACTACTTTCGACGGCGTGTCTGCGATGGAGGCGTCTGCCAGAGTCACGGTCAGCACCGAATCAGGCGGCAACGCCACGCGTGAGTCGATGGAGATAGTGCCTTTTACTGAGGGTTGCTGGATAGCCGCCGTCGAGGGCGCGCCATTGCCGGGTGGCGGCAAGGGAGGCTGGGCGGGTTGGGATGCACAGCCGGCCAATGTGAGAGACAGCGCGGTTCCACCTACAATCTGCCAAAATTTCATCAGTTGCACTCCTTGTTTTGTTTACTTCTTACGGGTCGCAAGCATCAGGATTGGACTAGTGGCATTCACCACATCACGAAATAATTGTGGCACATAACTCTGAAAAATTCCTGCCGCCCCCCGGCACGCCCTTCTTTCACTGCCCCGGATCCTCTACTATGGCGACAGGGGGCCACGCGCCCCACCTACCCTGTTTTTCGCTGAAAGGGATCACCGCATGAGTCAGGCATTAACGAATTTATTGGATCTGCTCAACCTGGAGAAACTCGAAGAGGGCTTGTTCCGGGGACAGAGCGAGGATCTGGGATTACGCCAGGTCTTTGGCGGCCAGGTGGTCGGTCAGGCGCTGTATGCCGCCAAGCAAACGGTGCCCGCCGAGCGCGGTATCCACTCCTTCCACAGCTATTTTTTGCGCCCCGGTGACAGCAGCAAGGCGATCATCTATGACGTGGAAATTTTGCGTGATGGCCACAGCTTCAGCGCCCGGCGGGTCAAAGCGGTGCAGAATGGCAAGCCTATCTTCTACATGACCGCCTCCTTCCAGTGTCAGGAGAGCGGTTTCGAGCACCAGAACACCATGCCACAGGTGCCGCCGCCGGAGGCGCTGATCTCAGAGTCAGAGATTGCGCAGAAGTTTGCCCACCTGATCCCCGAGAAGGTGCGGGAAAAGTTCATTGGCCAGCGCCCGATTGAGATGCGGCCGGTGGCTTTCCACAACCCGTTGCAGGGCACGGTGGCCGCACCAGAGCGGCACGTCTGGTTCCGGGCGAATGGCGAGATGCCGGACGACCTGCGTATCCACCAATATTTGCTGGGCTACGCTTCGGACTTCAACTTCCTGCCCACCGCGCTGCAACCTCATGGGGTCGGCTTCCTCGAGCCGGGGATGCAGGTGGCGACCATCGACCACTCCATGTGGTTCCACCGGCCTTTCCGTTTGGATGAGTGGCTGCTCTATGCGGTGGAGAGCACCTCCGCCTCTAGCGCGCGCGGCTTTGTGCGCGGCCAGTTCTACACCCGCGATGGCGTGCTGGTCGCGACGTCGGTGCAGGAGGGGGTCATCCGCCGCCGCGACGCATAAAAAAAGGCGGTGGATTGCGCCACCGCCTCTCTATCATCATGTTTGCATCATTATCTGTGATGTTTTTTGCATGTTGCCCGGCTCCTTAAGTCGGCGGGGGTAGGAATCACGCCCACGCCGGGGAACCTGTTTTATTTAGCGCACTGCTCGTCAGGCTGATGCCCTACTCTGCCATTACTGGTTGTAGGCGTTCTCGCCGTGGCTGTTGACGTCCAGCCCTTCGCGCTCCTGATCTTCCGGAACACGCAGTCCCACCACCATATCAGCAATTTTGTAACCGATAAAGGCCACGACACCTGACCACACCAGGGTAATGCCGATGCTGAACAGCTGTACCCAGACCTGGTGCCCCATGGTCACGCCTTCTGCGTAACCAACGCCGCCCAAGGAGGAGGAGGTGAAGACGCCAGTCAGGATGCAGCCGACGATACCACACACGCCGTGTACGCCAAAGACGTCACAGGTGTCATCCGCATGAAGCCAGCGTTTGAGCATCACTACGCCCCACAGGCCGGCCACGCCGCCAATCAGACCAATCACCAGCGCGCCGCCGACACCCACTGTGCCCGCCGCTGGGGTGATGGCGACCAGACCCGCGATGCAGCCGGAGCAGGCGCCCAGCAGGGAAGGCTTGCCGCGCACCATCCACTCCACCAGTACCCAGGAGAGGATCGCGCCAGCGGTAGCCATTACGGTATTGACGAAAGCCAGCGCCGCGATGCCATTGGCCGCACTGGCGGAGCCAGCGTTGAAGCCGAACCAGCCCACGTAGAGGATGCTGGCACCGGTGAAGACCATCGGCAGGTTATGCGGTTTGAATGCCTCTTTGCCAAAGCCCGCGCGCTTGCCCAGCAGGTACGCGCCCACCAGCCCGGCAATCGCCGCGTTGATGTGCACCACGGTGCCGCCGGCAAAGTCCAGCGCGCCATCTGCCGCCAGGAAGCCGCCGCCCCACACCATGTGGGCAATCGGCAGGTAGGAGAAGGTCATCCAGATCACGGTGAAGATCAGTACCGCGGAGAAGCGGATACGCTCGGCGAAGCCCCCGACAATCAGCGCCACGGTAATGCAGGCGAAGGAGCACTGGAAGGCGACGTGGATCAATTGGGCGAAGGTGCCGGTAACGCTGTCCACCGTAATGCCCTTCAGCATCGCCGTCTGGAAGCCGCCGAAGAAGGCGTTGCCCTCGCTGAAGGCCAGGCTGTAGCCATACAGCATCCAGAGCACGCAGACCAACGCGAAGGTCACCATCACCTGGGTCAACATCGACAGCACGTTTTTGGAGCGCAGCAGGCCGCCGTAGAACAGCGCAATCCCCGGCACGGTCATAAACAGCACCAGCGCGGTGCAGATCATCATAAAGGCGTTGTCCGCCTTATCAGCGACTGCCGGTGCCGCCATCGCCAGCGATGGCGCTATGGCCGCCGTGCCGAGGCCCATCATGGATAAAAGTTTTTTCATTATCAATCCACCCCTAGTTCACTCATCCGAGCCTGAAATTACAATGCTGCTTCGTCGGTCTCGCCAGTACGAATACGAATCACACGCTGCAACTCTGCAACAAAAATTTTGCCGTCCCCGATCTTGCCGGTGTAGGCCGCTTTGCTAATCACATCAATCACTTCATCCAGCTGGTCGTCGGCAATGGCAATATCGATTTTGACTTTCGGCAAGAAGTTCACGCTGTACTCAGCCCCACGGTAGAGTTCGGCATGACCTTTCTGGCGGCCAAAGCCTTTTACCTCGGTGACGGTCAGTCCCTGAATGCCTACGGCAGAGAGCGCCTCGCGCACATCTTCCAACTTGAATGGTTTGATCACCACAGTAACCAGTTTCATATTGCCACTCCTCGAATTAAGAGCCTGTCGCGTTAAACCCGCGTGGATAGCTAGTCTAAAGCAAAGGGTGTGCCACAAATGATTTCGTCTGGGAATAGAGGGAATTAGGGACAGGCGACGTCCTCTCCGGCCAGTCCGGAGGAGACGATTTGACTTAAGTCAGCCCATAGAAAGCGTAGCTGCGCCTCATTTTAGTGCAAGCCGCTTTACTGGGGTGCAGCGTGGGGGAATTGCGCGGGTTATATGCCTGATAATGGTGCGGACTGAGGGAGCGGGTGCCAAGCACCCGCCCTCGCTCAGGCGGAGAGTGGCGTGGCGCTCTCTGCCTCCAGCTGCTCACCCACCAGTTGCATCTGGTACATCTGGGCATAGCGCCCCTGATGCGCCAGCAGCTCGGCATGGGTGCCGCGTTCCACCGCCTGTCCACGGTGCAGCACCAGAATGGAGTCGGCGTCTACCACGGTAGAGAGGCGGTGAGCGATCACCACCAGCGTAGTGTGCTGACGGATGGCACGCAGCGCGCGCTGGATCGCCTGCTCGGTGCCAGAGTCGATATTGGCGGTCGCCTCATCCAGAATCAGGGTTTGCGGCGCCTGCACCAGCACTCGCGCCATCGCCAGCAGCTGTTTCTGGCCCACCGACAGGTTATTGCCCTGCTCGCCCAGCCGGGTGTGGATGTTTTCGGGCATCGCGCGTACCAGCTCCGCCAGTTGCACCGTCTCCAGCGCCTGCCACACCTCCTGCTCGGCAATCTCGCGGCCCAGCGTGACGTTGGCGTAGACCGACTCCGCCAGCACCACCGGATCTTGCTGCACCATGGCAACACCCTGACGCAGCGTCTGGTGGGAGAGCGTGTCAAGCGGACGGCCATCAAGGCGAATCTGCCCCTCGCTGATCGGGTAGTAGCCCATCAGCAGGTTGGCGAGGGTGCTTTTGCCGCTGCCCGTATGTCCCACCAGCGCCACAAAGCCGCGCGACGGCACCGACAGCGAGATGTGCTCCAGCACCTTTTTGTCATCCCGGTAGGCAAAGCTGACGTCATCAATCTCGATCTGGCCGCTGGTGAGCGGCTGGTCATCACCGCCATACTGCTGCTGTACGCGATCCATCAGCTCAAAGATGCGCTCGCCCGCCACTACCGCCTGTTGCAGGATCGACTGCTGGGAGGTCAGCTCTATCAGCGGCTCATTGAGGCGGCCGAGGTAGTTGATGAAGGCGTAGAGCACGCCCACCCCGACGCTGCCGACAGCGCTGAAACCAAACAGCATCAGCAGTCCGCACAGCACCATGGTGGAGAAGAGGCTCAGCAGCGGGCGTAACAGGAACCCCTCAATGCGCAGCGTCTTCATGCGCGCGTGGTAGTGTGCCCAGCTCGCCGCGCTCAACCGTTCAGCAAAGCGCTGCTGCTGGCGGAACTGCTGGATCACGCCCATGCCGTTGATCACTTCATTGAAGCCATCGTTGATATCGGCCAGGTAACTGCGCACCTTGCGCGCCACAGGCGTGCTGTAACGCTGGTAGAGCACCATCACCACCAGCACCGCCGGGAAGATACAGACCGCCACCGTCGCCATGCGCCAGTCGAGGCTGTACATCGCCACCAACATCGCGCCAATCAGGGCGGCGCTGCGCAGCACGGTCGCCACCACGGTAACGTAGAGATCGCGCACCACCTCGGTGTCATTGGTGACGCGTGAGATAAGTTGCCCCACCGGCTGAATATCAAACTCGCTCAGCGGCTGGCGCAGCGCGGCATCCATCACATCGATTCGCAGCCGCTGCACCACACCGACCGCTGCCCGGTTGAACAGCAGCGACTGGTAGTAGTGCAGTGCTGCCGCCAGCAGGTTGAGCAGGATATAGCCGCCGGCCAGCGCTGAAACCAGCGCCAGTGGCAGGTTGCCGTGCGCCACCACATGATCGATAAAGTAACTGATCAGCAGCGGGCCGCCTACCTCCGCGCCCGCGGCCACCCACAGCATCACCACCGCCAGCAGCAGCGGCTTGCGGTAGGGGGAGCCATAGGTGAGCAGGCGTTTCAGGGTCGGCCACATTGACTGGAGTTTAGGCATCCTGCGCCTCCCGGTTTCCCGCAGCGGGCGCTGGCTCATCAAGTGCGGCCTCAAGTTGTTGATAACGATACATATCACGATACCAGCCCGGTTGTGCCGCCAGCGTGTCATGATCGCCGCGCTGCATAACCGTGCCTTGGTTAAAGACTAAAATCTCATTGGCCTCGGTCAGTGCCGACAGGCGATGGGCGCTGATGATCAGGGTGCGGTTGCTGCCCCATTGGCGCAGGTTTGCTAGGATCTCGTGCTCAGTGCGGCCATCCACCGCAGAGAGGGCGTCATCCAAAATCAAAATCTCTGCCTCCAGCAGCAGCGCGCGGGCAATGGCGATGCGCTGCTTCTGCCCGCCGGAGAGCATCACGCCCCGCTCCCCCACCTGGGTTTCGTAACCTTGCGGCAGGCGCAAAATATCGTCATGCACGCTAGCCAGCCGCGCCGCTTGTTCAATTTGCGCTGGCGTTGCCTCTGGTCGGCCAAGGGCGATGTTCTGCGCCACGCTGTCTGAGAACAGGAACGGCGTCTGGCTCACCACCGCCAGCCGACCACGCCACTCATCCAGTTTTAGCGCGGGCAACGGCAGACCGTGGAAGCGGATTGCCCCCTCATCCACATCAAACTGGCGCTGCACCAGCGCCAGCAGAGTGCTCTTCCCGGCGCCTGTCGGGCCGCATAGGCCCAGCATCTGGCCCGGCTGGAGGGTAAAGCGCACGTCATGCAGCGCGCTGTGGGTGTTTTCTGGATAGTGGAAGCGCACGATCTCCGCCTGCAACGCCCCGCGCCCCGCAGGCACGCCCTGGCTGCCATCCACCACCGTCGGGGCCTCTTTCAACATGCTGCGCAAGCGGCTGTAGGCAGCACTGCCGCGCTCCACGATGTTGAACATCCAGGCCAGCGCCAGCATCGGCCAGATCATCAGGCCCAGATACATCACAAAGCTGGTGAGTTGGCCGAGGGTCAGGGTGCCGTTGACCACCAGCCAACTGCCGCCGCCCACCGCCAGCAAATTCGCCATGCCGATGGCGATGTAGATGGTCGGGTCAAAACGCGCATCCACGCGCGCCACTCGCAGGTTTTTGGCACCGGCATCCGCTGCCACGCGGGCGAACTGGCCGGACTGATGATCTTCCAGGCCGAAGGCCTTGATCATGCGGATGCTGGTCAGGCTCTCCTGCGTCTGGTCATTCAACGCCGAGAAGGCCGCCTGCGCCGACTTGAAACGATCGTGCAGCTGCTGGCCGTAGCGCTTGATCACCAGCGCCATGATAGGCATCGGCACCAGTGACAACAGTGTCAGTTGCCAGCTAATCTGGGTGCACATCACCACCAGCACCGCACAGCCCATTACCAGCGAATCCACCAGCGTCAATACCCCTTCTCCGGCGGCAAACACCACCCGATCCACGTCATTGGTGGCGCGGGCAATCAGATCGCCGGTACGGTGGCGCAGGTAGAAGGCCGGATGCTGGTGACTGAGTTGCTGGTAAAAGCGTTCGCGTAGCTCCACCGCCAGTTGGTAGGAGGCCCCAAACAGCAGCACTCGCCAGACATAGCGCAGCAGGTAGACGAACACCGCCGTCACCAGGATCACGCCAATCCAGCCCAGTACCGCGAACGTGTCCATCCGTTTTTGGGTGATGCCATCCACAATCACCCCCACCAGCTTGGGCGGCAGCAGTTGCAGGACGGCAATGATAATCAGCAGGGCTATCGCACCGAGGTAGCGACGCCACTCCCGGCGGAAATACCAGCCTAGTTGTGCAAACAATCTCACAAGATTTTATTCCCAAAAAGTGAAGCGCCGGCGCACCGGATGATGGCCGCCCAAGCAGCATAGAAGATGGTTGGAAAAAAGCGATGGCGCTGTGCGCCTACTCCGGCAGCGGCAGGGCCGTGATGTATTTGATCCTTTCCATCGCGAAGCTGGAGGTCACCTCAATCAGGCCGGGCACACTGTTTACCAGCTTTTTGTAAAAGGTGTCGTAGCTTTTCATGTCAGCCACCTGCACTTGCAATAAATAGTCGTACTCCCCCGCCATCCGGTAGAACGCCAGTACCTCCGGCATCTGTTCAGTCTGGCTGACGAAGTGCTGATACCACTCACGGTTATGCTGCTGAGTCTTGATCAGCATAAAGGCGGTCAGGCCGAGGCCGATCTTATCACAATCCAGCAACGCGACCCGACTGCGGATGTAACCCTGCTCCTCCAGCCGTTTGAGCCGTTTCCAGCACGGGGTGGAGGTCAGGTTGACCGCTTCCGCCATCTCATGGAGGGAGAGCGTGCAGTCCTGTTGCAGCAAACGCAGCAGCGTACGGTCAATTTTATCCAGCAAGGGTCGCTCCTGAGAAAAATTTTCTCTTATCTGGCCATTTTGCAGGCAAGATAGCAATCCTTTTTTCCCGTTCTCAGGGTAGGCTAAGCGCCATCTTCCCCCTGTTGAGAACGAGCCGATGACTGCTTGCTGGGTCAGGGGCGCTGTCCGGGAAATCGAGGCCGATTTCCAGCGCTCCGCGGATACCCATTTAATCCGATTGCCGCTGCCGGACTTCCCCGGCATCTATCTCTATCTGAAAGATGAGAGCACCCACCCCAGTGGCAGCCTGAAACACCGGCTGGCACGCTCCCTGTTCCTCTACGCGCTCTGCAACGGTTGGCTGCGGGAGAACAGCACGGTGATTGAAGCCTCCTCCGGCAGCACTGCCATCTCCGAAGCCTATTTTGCCCGCCTGCTTGGCCTGCCCTTTATCGCCGTGATGCCGGCCAGCACCGCGCGCCGCAAAATAGAGCAGATCGCCTTTTATGGTGGGCGTTGCCACTTTGTTGAGCACTCGGCGCAGATCTATGCCGCGTCTGAACATCTGGCGCGCGATCTGGGCGGCCACTATATGGACCAGTTCACTTACGCCGAACGGGCCACCGACTGGCGCGGCAACAACAATATCGCTGACAGCATCTACCGCCAGATGGCGCGCGAGCCGTTCCCGATGCCGCGCTATCTGGTGATGGGCGCGGGCACCGGCGGCACCTCTGCCACGCTGGGGCGCTATATCCGCTATCAGGGGCACCCGACCGAATTGGTGGTGGTCGATCCTGAAAACTCAGTGTTCCACGACTACTACCACCGGCGTGACCCGCAGATCACCTCGCCATTGGGCAGCCGGATTGAGGGCATTGGCCGGCCGCGTGTTGAGCCCTCCTTTATCCCGGATGTGATTGACCGCATGATCGCGGTGCCAGATGCCGCCAGCATCGCCGCCCTGCACTGGCTGGAGCGGGCGCTGGGCCGCCGCGCTGGCGCCTCAACCGGCACCAACCTCTGTGGCGCGCTGCAACTGGCAGCCGAGATGCGCCAGCGCGGTGAACAAGGCTCCATCGTTACATTGCTGTGCGACAGCGGCGATCGTTACCCCGATACCTACTACAGTGATAGCTGGGTGGCGGAGCACATTGGCGCGATCCCTCCCCTCTTTCCCGGCTGACCGGCCCACCCATGCAGCTGTTCAAAGCGGGCGCGGGACAGTAACCTATAGTGAATACCCGGCGGCGTTGCCGGGCAGGTACACACAGTAAAGGTAGTAACAATGAAACGAGCAGTAGTGGTATTCAGCGGTGGTCAGGACTCAACCACCTGCCTGATTCAGGCAATGGCGCAGTATGATGAGGTGCACTGCGTCACCTTCGACTACGGCCAGCGCCACCGGGCAGAGATTGACGTGGCCCGCCAACTGGCCCAAGCACTGGGCGCGCGGGCGCACAAGGTACTGGATGTCGGCCTGCTGAATGAACTGGCGGTCAGCAGCCTGACGCGTGACAACATCCCGGTGCCGGGCTATGAGGCCAATGCCGAGGGGCAGTTGCCAAGCACCTTTGTGCCCGGCCGCAATATCCTGTTCCTGACCCTGGCCTCCATCTATGCCTACCAGATCGGGGCGGAAGCGGTGATCACGGGCGTGTGCGAAACCGACTTCTCCGGCTACCCGGACTGCCGCGACGAGTTCGTTAAGGCGCTGAACCACGCGGTCAGCCTCGGGCTGGCGCGTGATGTCCGCTTTGAGACACCGCTGATGTGGCTGAACAAGGCGGAAACCTGGGCGCTGGCCGACTACTACGGGCAACTGGAGCGCGTGCGCCGCGACACCCTGACCTGTTACAACGGCATTCAGGGCGATGGCTGCGGCGAATGCGCTGCCTGCCACCTGCGCGCCAACGGTCTGGCGGTTTACCAGCAAGACCGCGCGGGCGTGCTCGCCAGCCTGAAACAGAAGAGCGGCCTGCAATAACCGCACGCCGGCCCTGCCCCACGGTGGGGCCGTTTACTGCCCCGCCGGTTGCTCCAACTGGCTCAAGCGCGCCAGCAACTCCCCCTCCAGCGGCAGCGCCTTCTGGGTTTTCAGATCGATGCAGACGAAGGTCAAGGCCGCATCCGCCACCACCTCACCCGTTGGCTCCAGGGTGATCACCTGATTGACCACGCCGCTGCGCCCATTGAGGCGCGCCAGTTGGCTGTCAATGCGCAGCACATCCCCCAGCACGGCTGGTCGGCGATAGTTAATGTTGATATTGACCACGATAAAGGCGATGCCTTGCGCCTTCATCCACTGGAATCCCTCCAGCGCAGAGAGCCACTCCCAGCGGGCCTCCTCCAGGAACTCCAGATAGCGGGCATTATTGACATGCTGGTAGACATCGATATGAAAACCCCGGACTTTTAGCAGCATCTGCATGGTGGCTGACTCACTCCTGTTGCAACGATAGGGAAAAACCTGCGCCCTGAAGTGCGCCCGCGGGCGCACTGGTCGGATCACTTTGAGGGTAGCAGAATCTCCCTGTCGTCGGTCAGAAGTTCAGCGTTACGCGAGGGGGTTCACAAAACCAGCCGGTCGCGGTTTCGCTCGATTAACGCCGGGCCAATGCCGGGCACCTCCTGCAACTGTTCGATGTCTGTAAAAGGCCCAAATTCCTGACGGTAGCTGACAATCGCCTCGGCCTTTTTCAGGCCGACGCCATTCAACCCCTGAGAGAGCGCGGCGGCATCGGCGCTGTTGATGCTGACCTTCTCCTCCTGGCTAGCTACGCTCGCCTTGGCGCTGGGTGTGACGGGCGCTTTCTCCGCTTTTTTGGCGGAGAGCGTGGCAGGCGAGGCGTCAGTGGGAGCTGCCTGCACCAGCACCGGTAAACTTGACAGACCGAGCGCCAGTGCCAGTCCGAGGGCGGAAATTCCTAATTTTTTCATGCTGTTTCTCCTTGTGTTGTTCAGCACGGACACAATGCCGAAAAGCGGAAACGAGCACAAAGGGCAGATTTCAAATGTGGAAAAGGCCGCGAAAGCGGCCTTTGTCTGTTGCAACGCATTACATTTTCTTGGAAGCGTTATTGCGCCTGTGCAGCACTGCCCAGTTTGATTTTAGCAGACTCACGCAGGCTACTCAGCAGGGCATCGAAGGTGATGTTGGTGGCACCCTCTTTCACCTGGCTGCTGAAGCCCGGGATAGCGTCCGGCGGCAGGTGGCCGGGGGTAACTTTGTCCAGAGCGACCAGCGCCACGTTGCCCTTCTCATCCTTGGTCACGCCAAAGCTTGGCTTGCCGGCTTGCGGCTGCGGCAGGCTGTAGACGTTCTGCTCAAAGGCAGAAGGCTGTTGGGAACGCTGGACGTTCTGCGTTTCACCAAAGCTAAGGCCATTGGCTTTCAACGCCTCATCGCCCTTGCCCGCTTTCAGTGCGGTCAGCACTTTATCTGCCTCAACCTGCGCCTGCTCCTGAGCTTTCTGACGTTTCACCAGTGCCAGCACCTCATCATGCACCTCCGCCAGCGGCTTCTCTGCCTGCGGTTTGTGGGCATCGATACGCACTACAAATGCACGGTCGCCGTCGGCGCTGATCACGTTGGAGTTGCTGCCCGGCGTGCCATTGTCGCCCTGCAGGGAGCCATCAAAGAGGACATCCACCACCGCCTTGCTGTTAAGCGCCTGCGGGATGGTCTGCTGGGTGAACCAGTCGGTGTGTACCACTTTCAGGCCAGAGGCCTCTTCCGCTGATGCCAGTGACTCATTGTCATTGGTTGCCGCTTCGCTCACTTTCTGTTGCAGCGCATAGAAGGCATCCAGCGCCTTCTCCTGCTTCAGTTTCGCCAGCACGTCGGCGTGCACTTCAGCCAGCGGCTTGATCTTCGCCGCTTCCAGATCGTTGAGTTTCAGGATCAGGAAACCAGAGGAGGATTTGATCACGCCAGAGAGCTGGCCCTTCTCCGTCAGGTTGGCATTCTTGAAGTCTTCCAACGTGGTTTCCGGTTCCATCCAGTCCAGTTCGCCGCCGCGCTGGCCGGTGAAGGTATCGATGGATTTGGCCTTCGCCAGTTCAGCGAAATCTGCGCCTTTTTTCAGGTCAGCCAGTACTGCATCGGCATCCGCCTGAGTTTTCAGCACGATCACGCCATACTTTTTGCGCTCCGGCTGGCCAAAGGTGTTCTGGTGCTGGTCATAGTAGGCCGCGATCTCCGCGTCACTGACGGTCACCTTGTCTTGCAGGGCGGCCGCGTCCATCTCCAGATAGCTGACCTTCATCTGCTGCGGCGCGATGAACGCGTCACGGTGCTGGTCGTAGTAGGCTTTCAGCTCGTCATCCGTTGCGGTCTGCTTGGTCGCCAGCGCGTCGGTGTCAAAGGCCGCAACGCGCACCTCGCGCGATTGCAGCACCAGCGCTGCCAGTGCATCGGTTTCCACCGGCAGGACAAACTCGCTACCGCCAAATACCTGATTCAGCTGCTGCGCCTGCAACTGGCGGCGAACCACCTGCGCGTAGTTGTCAGCGGTGAAGCCATTGCTGCGGATTACCGCCAGGTATTTGTCATTGTCGAATTGGTTGTTGGTGCGGAACGCCGGGGTCGCCAGGATGCTCTCTTTAACCTGCTCATCCGCGATGGTCACGCCCAACTTTTTGGCGTACTGGTCAATCAGGGTGACGTCCACCAGCTGGTTCAGCACCTGCTGGCGCAGGCCCTGCATATACTGTTCATTGCCCGCCAGCAGGGAGAATTGCTCACCCAGGCGCTGCTGCATACGGGCGCGCTCATTCTGGAAAGCCTGTTCAAACTGGGCGCGGCTGATCTCCTGGCCGTTCACTTTGGCGGCATAGTCGCCGGAACCGCCGATCAGATAGTTGCCCACCCCGGTCAGGACAAAGGAGAGGATAATAAGCGCCAGGATGACTTTGAGCACGACATGGTTAGAGGCCGCGCGTAAATTGTCCATCATAATGTGACAACACTCCGCTGTAATGTAGATTAACAACCCTGCGCAGGCATGGTGCCCGGCACGTCCTGCGCCGTTGCGCGGTAGAGCGAAAGGCAAAGAAAACGAGTATCACCCCGTCCTGCCTGTGCTGTAGAAATAAAAAAAGCGCACCTATTTTGATGCGCCTTGTATCTTACCTTACCCGGCTGGTCGCGTCAGGCGATTGTTTGAAACAAACTGCCTGTGGAAACGCGATCTACCGCACACTCATCAATTAATAGCGTCTTTCAACGCCTTGCCTGCGCGGAAACCCGGAACTTTGGCTGCCGGGATGGCAATCTCGTTCCCGGTCTGCGGGTTGCGGCCAGTACGGGCGGCGCGCTCGCGTACGGCAAAAGTGCCGAACCCCACCAGCGCCACTTCTTCGCCGCTCTTCAGTGAATCAGTAACGGATTCCAGAATGGCATCCAGCACACGGCCAGCGGCAGCCTTGGAAAGGTCTGCGTCCACGGCAATCTTGTCGATCAGTTGTGATTTATTCACGTATTCATCCCCTCTTGAAATCTTTGCCGCGCTGAAAAAAGTCCTTGGTGCGCGGCTGCGCTGCTTTTATATCAAGCCTACCAGGGCTATGCAAGCCAACCACGCGCCCGGCGCGGTGGCATAAAAAAGCCGGCAAACCTCTCGGCTTGCCGGCTGTTGAGAACGTAAGCCTGCCTGCGATTATTTCACCGCCACCGGCTGCGCACCAAACGCTGGATTTTGCAACGCCAGATTCAGCACTTCGTCGATGCGCTTGACCGGGTGGATCTCCAGATCGGCGATGACGTTATCCGGGATCTCTTCCAGATCGCGGCGGTTCTCATCCGGGATCAGCACCACTTTGATGCCGCCACGGTGGGCCGCCAGCAGCTTCTCTTTCAGGCCGCCAATCGGCAGCACCTGGCCGCGCAGCGTGATCTCACCGGTCATCGCCACGTCGGCGCGTACCGGGTTGCCGGTCAGGGCGGAGACCAGCGCGGTGCACATGGCGATACCGGCGCTTGGGCCATCTTTCGGCGTCGCGCCTTCCGGCACGTGCACATGGATGTCACGCTTCTCATAGAAGTCGTTGTTGATGCCCAGCTTGTCGGCACGCGCGCGCACCACGGTCAGCGCCGCTTGAATGGACTCCTGCATAACCTCGCCGAGGGAGCCGGTGTAGGTCAGCTTGCCCTTGCCCGGTACGCAGGCGGTTTCGATGGTCAGCAGGTCGCCGCCCACTTCCGTCCACGCCAGACCGGTCACCTGACCGATGCGGTTTTCGGTATCCGCGCGGCCATAGTCGACACGCTGGACGCCCAGGTAATCCTTCAGGTTGTCGCCGGTGATGGTGATGTGCTTGATGGTTTTGTCCATCAGCAGCTGTTTCACCGCCTTGCGGCACAGTTTGGAGATTTCACGCTCCAGACTACGCACGCCGGCTTCACGGGTGTAGTAGCGGATGATGCCGATGATCGCGCTGTCTTCCAGCGTCAATTCGCCCTTTTTCAATGCGTTGCGCTCAATCTGCTTCGGCAGCAGGTGCTGCTTGGCGATGTTCAGCTTCTCATCCTCGGTGTAACCCGAGAGGCGAATCACTTCCATACGGTCCAGCAGCGGTGCCGGAATGTTCATGGAGTTGGAGGTCGCCACAAACATCACGTCGGAGAGATCGTAGTCCACTTCCAGATAGTGGTCGTTGAAGGCCACGTTCTGTTCCGGGTCCAGCACTTCCAGCAGGGCGGAAGCCGGATCACCACGCATGTCAGAGGACATTTTGTCGATCTCATCCAGCAGGAACAGGGGGTTACGTACGCCCACTTTCGCCATCTTCTGGATCAGCTTGCCCGGCATGGAGCCGATATAAGTACGGCGGTGACCGCGGATCTCCGCCTCATCACGCACACCGCCCAGCGCCATACGCACATACTGGCGACCGGTGGCACGGGCGATGGACTGGCCGAGGGAGGTCTTACCTACCCCTGGCGGCCCCACCAGACAGAGGATCGGCCCCTTGATTTTGCTGACGCGGCTCTGCACGGCGAGGTACTCAAGGATGCGATCCTTGACGCGCTCCAGCCCGTAGTGGTCGGAGTCCAGTACCTCTTGGGCCTTGCGCAGGTCTTTCTTCACCTTGCTGCGGTCGTTCCACGGCACCTGGATCATCCAGTCGATGTAGCTGCGCACCACGGTGGCTTCCGCTGACATCGGCGACATCATCTTCAGCTTTTGCAGCTCGGCCTCAGTCTTCTCTTTGGCCTCTTTCGGCATTTTGGCCGCGTCGATTTTGCGCTTCAGCGCCTCGTGCTCATCCGGCGCGTCATCCATCTCGCCCAGCTCTTTCTGAATGGCCTTCATCTGCTCATTCAGGTAGTACTCGCGCTGGCTCTTCTCCATCTGCTTTTTGACGCGGTTGCGGATGCGTTTCTCCACCTGCAACAGGTCGATTTCCGACTCCATCATCGCCATCAGGTACTCAAGGCGTTCAGTGATATCGGACATCTCCAGCACGGACTGTTTGTCTGCCAGTTTTAGCGGCATATGGGCGGCGATGGTATCAGCCAGGCGTGCGGCATCGTCGATGCTGTTCAGGGATGTCAGCACCTCCGGCGGGATCTTTTTGTTGAGCTTGATGTAGCCTTCAAACTGGTTGATGGCGGTGCGTACCAGCACCTCCTGCTCACGCTCATCAATGGCTGGCGAATCGAGGTATTCAGCCTGGGCCGCAAAGTGCTCGCCATTGTCAGACAGGGTGGTGATGCGCGCGCGCTGCAAACCTTCTACCAGCACTTTTACCGTGCCGTCCGGCAGCTTCAACATCTGGAGGATGGACGCTACCGTACCGACAGAAAACAGATCGTTGACGCCCGGTTCATCCGTTGAGGCCTCTTTTTGCGCCACCAGCATGATCTTCTTATCGTGATCCATTGCGGCTTCAAGGCACCGTATTGATTTTTCCCGGCCAACAAACAACGGGATCACCATGTGCGGATAAACCACCACATCGCGCAGAGGCAATACGGGGATTTCTATGCGTTCGGAACGCTCAGGGTTCATAGAGCTCTCTCTTAGTTTAGCTTCCGCCAGGTTAAAGAAATCTCGTGAAACTCCAGATTTACGGGTTTCAGCAAGTAGGATACTGAGTATATGGGGATGAATCTCTTACATTCAACGACCAGCATGCGAGGAAAAAAAAATGGGGGATGATTTCCCCCATTGGATGTTTAACTTACTGGAACAGCTGAGTAATTATTCACCTGAAGCCTGTTGGGCCTCATGCTTGCCATAAATCAGCATCGGCTCAGATTGACCGGCGATGACCGACTCATCAATGACCACCTTGTCAACGCTCTCCATGGAGGGCAGGTCGTACATGGTGTCCAGCAGTGCGCCTTCCACGATGGAGCGCAGGCCGCGGGCGCCCGTTTTGCGCGCCATGGCCTTCTTGGCGATGGCCGTCAGGGCCTCGTCACGGAACTCCAGCTCCACACCTTCCAGGTTGAACAGCGCCTGATACTGCTTGGTCAGGGCGTTCTTCGGCTCTTTCAGGATCTGGATCAGCGCGTCTTCGCTCAGTTCGCTCAGGGTCGCGACTACCGGCAGACGACCGATGAACTCAGGGATCAAACCAAACTTAATCAAATCCTCTGGTTCTGCCTGTGCCAACAGCTGGCCTTCGGTGGCTTTTTCAGATTTACCCTTCACTTCCGCGCCGAAACCGATGCCGGTGCCGGTGTTGATACGCTGCCCGATCACCTTATCCAGGCCGGCAAAGGCGCCGCCACAAATGAACAGGATCTTGGAGGTATCAACTTGCAGGAACTCCTGCTGCGGATGCTTGCGGCCACCCTGCGGCGGTACGGCTGCCACGGTGCCCTCAATCAGTTTCAGCAGTGCCTGCTGCACACCCTCACCGGAGACATCACGGGTAATGGAGGGGTTGTCAGACTTACGGGAGATTTTATCAATCTCATCGATGTAGACGATGCCACGCTGGGCTTTCTGCACGTCGTAATCGCACTTCTGCAACAGTTTCTGGATGATGTTTTCAACGTCCTCACCCACATAACCGGCTTCGGTCAGGGTGGTGGCGTCAGCCATGGTAAAGGGCACATCCAGGAAGCGAGCCAGAGTCTCGGCCAGCAAGGTCTTGCCGCTACCGGTCGGGCCGATCAGCAGGATGTTGCTTTTGCCCAGCTCCACGCCGTTGCTGCTGTCGCCATTGCGCAGACGTTTGTAGTGGTTGTACACCGCCACTGCCAGCACTTTCTTGGCCTGCTCCTGGCCGATGACGTAGTCATCCAGGTGTTGGCGGATTTCGTGCGGGGTCGGGAGTGCACTGCGCTCACGGTGGGGCGCAACTTCTTTAATCTCTTCGCGAATAATGTCGTTACACAGATCAACACATTCATCGCAGATATACACTGACGGCCCGGCAATCAGCTTACGCACTTCATGCTGGCTTTTGCCGCAAAAAGAGCAGTACAGCAGCTTTCCTGAACCGTCTTTGCGCTTATCTGTCATCAGTAAACCTCTTCTCTAGTATCTGTCCTGCCGCACCATTCGGCAGAAGCATGACCAGTTAACGAACCTTTCCGCTGCTGGCCGCCGATGCGTCAGCTGTGGCGTTCACAGGGGCTTCACCCAGTATAGCGCATCGGCCCGTACTCATTGGTCAGTTGCGATGGGTTAATACGGCGTCCACCAGGCCATACTCTACAGATTGTTCTGCAGACATGAAACGGTCACGCTCAGTGTCACGCTCTATCACTTCAAGTGACTGACCCGTATGTTTTGCCATCAGTTCATTCATGCGCGATTTCACTTTCAAAATCTCTTTGGCATGAATTTCAATGTCAGTGGCCTGACCCTGGAAGCCGCCCAGCGGTTGGTGGATCATGACGCGGGAGTTCGGCAGGCAGAAACGCTTGCCCTTCGCGCCTGCGGCCAGCAGGAAGGAGCCCATCGAGCACGCCTGGCCCATACAGATGGTGCTGACGTCTGGCTTGATGAACTGCATGGTGTCATAGATTGACATGCCGGCTGTGATGACGCCGCCTGGGGAGTTGATATACAGGAAGATATCTTTTTCCGGGTTTTCCGCTTCCAGGAACAGCATCTGCGCCACAATCAGGTTGGCCATATGGTCTTCAACCTGGCCGGTCAGGAAGATCACGCGCTCTTTAAGCAGGCGGGAGTAGATATCGTATGAACGCTCACCGCGTGAGGTCTGCTCCACTACCATCGGTACCAGAGCCATGTTAGGTGCTAATTGATCTCGTTCGCCACTGTATGACATCACCGTCTCCTAGAAATAATTCACTTTGGCGCCATTAAAAACGATTCTACTTGAGTTGGCCGCTGATGACCATTGCTCAAGCGCCCGGTTGCCCCGGCCATAAACGGTGGTCGTTCCTCATGCAGAGTAATGGAAGCCCTGTTCCTTAGCTGTGGGGGCGGGCCGGCACCATTTCAAGCGTCGCCCGGAAAAACGCCGCCGGGCGGTTGCCTCTCATTGCCTGCCAACAATGGGACGAATGACGTCGCTCTCCCCTTCTCCGGGTATACCAACATCTTGAATATAGTGCAAATCGGGGCAAAGGGAATGAGAATTTTGGCAGGTCATTGGCTGACGCCGATAAAAAGAAAGCCCACGGGTCTCCGTGGGCTTGGCGGGCGGGACCGGCCTCTCAGCCGATCCGCGATGGGACTCAGGCGGAAGCCTGGTTCATCAGTTCAGTGAAGGAGGTCTCTTTCTCAGTCACTTTCGCCTTGGCCAGCAGGGTTTCAACCGCCTGCTCTTCCAGCGCGACGTTGCGCATGTTGTTCATCAGCTCTTTGTTCTTGCTGTAGAACTCGATCACTTCCTGCGGATCTTCATACGCAGAAGCCATCTCTTCGATCAGCGCTTTCACGCGATCTTCATCCGCTTTCAGCTCGTTCTGGCTGATCACTTCGCCCAGCAGCAGGCCAACCACAACGCGGCGTTTGGCTTGCTCTTCGAACAGCTCGCGCGGCAGTTCCAGCGCTTGCTTCTCGTTGCCACCGAAACGCTGTGCAGCCTGACGGCGCAGCACGTCGATTTCGCCGTCGATCAGTGCCGCTGGCACGTCGATCGGGTTAGCGTTTACCAGACCGTCGATAGCTTGGGTCTTCACACGGTTACGCACGGCGCCTTTCAGCTCGCGCTCCATGTTTTTACGCACTTCTGCGCGCAGGCCTTCCAGGGAGCCATCAGCCACGCCGAAACGTTTGATGAACTCTTCGGTCAGCTCCGGCAGTTCACGCTGTTCTACTTTCTTCAGAACGATAGCGAACTGGGCAGCTTTACCTTTCAGGTTCTCTGCGTGGTAGTCTTCCGGGAAGCTCACGTCGATGGTGAACTCGTCGCCCGCTTTGTGACCGACCAGACCCTCTTCGAAGCCCGGGATCATGCGGCCCTGGCCCATAGCCAGTACGAAATCAGAGGCTTTGCCGCCTTCGAAATCTTCGCCGTCGATGGAGCCGGAGAAGTCAACGGTCACACGGTCTTCTGCCTGAGCAGCCGCGTCAGTCTCTTTCCACTCTGCCTGCTGCTTGCGCAGGGTTTCCAGCATCGCGTCCACGTCGGATTCGTTGACTTCAACGACCGGCTTCTCAACTTCGATGCCTTCCAGGTCTTTCAGTTCCACTTCCGGGTAGACTTCGAACTCTACCGTGTAAGTGAAGTCTGCACCTTCTTTATACTCGCCTGGCACGTAGTTCGGTGCGCCAGCCGGATTGATCTTCTCTTTGATGATCGCGTCAACAAAGTTGCGCTGCATCAGTTCGCCCAGCACGTCCTGACGGACAGAGGCGCCATAGCGCTGCTCAATGATATTCATCGGCACTTTGCCTTTACGGAAGCCGTCGATACGGACGCTTTTCGCCGCATTCACCAGCTCTTTTTTCACTGCCTGGGCGATGGTATCAGCCGGTACAGTAATAGAGAGACGACGCCCAAGGCCTTGGGTGGTTTCTACTGAAACTTGCATCTTGTTACCTCAAAAAAATCACAGTGCTCGGTCAACTCCAGAAGCCGTTCTCAAAATGAGTGCGCAGGGCAGCTTACTTTGAAAACGGCTTCTAAGAACCAGGACGGTCGCTTTATCAGAACCCAATCCCTGTTTTCAGAAGCGTCCCGAAACCATTCCGGAAAATAAGACGCAGCATTATAGCGGCGCAAGCCGTGCGAGTCGAGGAGGGGACGGCCACGAAGGCGCGCTAAATCTCACACTTCCACCGTTTTACCCGCTAACAGCACGCTCACTGGTGCACACGCCGCTGCTGCATAAACAAAAACGGCCCGCAGGCCGTTTCAACAACGCATCTCTATTAATACCCTATTTCAGGTGGCAAATGCCACCGGCAACGCGGAACGCCGCGCCACACCTGCCTGGCGGAGCCGTCAGGCGAGGGTGCCGGCCCCCCGGCAGGGTGGCGAGGCAGGCACGGTGTCCTGCAACCCTTCCCACTCTTTCAGGGTATAGGTATGGAGCGCCAGGGCATGCACGCCATCGGAAAGTTCTTCAGACAGCACACTGTAGATCGCGCGGTGCCGGGTCAGGAAGCGCTCTCCCACGAACCGATCTGAGACCATAACAACCTTGAAATGACTCTCTGAACCGGCCGGAACATTGTGGCGATAGCTCTCGTCCACCACTTCCAGATGCACAGGTTCAAACGCCGCCCTTAGTTTTGCTTCGATTTGCTCGCGAATCATAAAGATCTCCTTATTACACCAGCAGAGAGCTGCGCCCCATCTAGTTCAATATTAGTCGGTTTTAAACTTCTTATCGTCTCGCTTGAGCAATTTTGTCTGCGAAAGCGCTAAAAAAGTCAATAACCATTCGTTGGCTCATCACTAGCCCGCAAATCATCCGGGTGATTATCTGATTGAAATGGCATGGCTTGGCTGTTTGAATGGGCAGACTGCCTGGGCAAATGACCTAAGGCGAAAATCTGTAGGCGAGGATCTTCCCCCGCTGGCCGGCAGTGTTATGATGTCGGCAATTTTGCGTTACCCACCACAATAACGACAGAGACGTGATCATGTTCAAGAAGATGATTTTCCCTTTACTGGCAATGGTGATGCTTGCCGGTTGTGCCACCAACAGCAATACCCTTAACGTATCGCCGAAGATTGTCCTGCCGACCCAGGATCCGACGCTGATGGGCGTGACCGTCAGCATCAACGGCGCGGACCAGCGTCAGGATCAGGCACTGGCGAAGGTGAACCGTGACGGCCAGCTGGTGGTGCTGACCCCCTCCCGCGACCTGCGCTTCCTGCTGCAAGAGGTGTTGGAGAAGCAGATGGGCGCCCGTGGCTATATGATTGGCGCCAATGGCGCGGTTGACCTGCAGATCGTGGTCAACAACCTCTATGCCGATGTGCAAGAGGGCAACCTGCGCTACAACATCACCACCAAGGCGGACATCTCCATCATCGCCACGGCGCAGAATGGCAGCAAACAGGTGAAAAACTACCGCTCAACCTATAACGTTCAGGGCGCGTTCACCGCTACCAATGACAAGATCACCGCCGCCGTCAACACCGTGCTGGGCGACGTGATTGCCGACATGGCGCAAGACACCAGCGTCAGCGAGTTCATCAAGCAGAACGCGCGTTAATCCTGCCGCCGCGCTCCGCGGCGTCTGGTTGCCACCGGTTTGCCGCCGGTGGCCTCTTTTCCCCCTCCCCCTGCCAGCGGAAATCAGCCATGCCCAGCCAAACCCTCAGCCTCTTTACCCAACGCAACAGCGCGGTGATGCTGCTGCTTGGCTTCGCCTCTGGCCTGCCGCTGGCGTTGACCTCCGGCACCCTGCAAGCCTGGATGACGGTGGCGGGGGTAGATCTGAAAACCATCGGCTTCTTCTCGCTGGTCGGGCAGGCGTATGTGTTCAAATTCCTGTGGTCACCGCTGATGGACCGCTATACCCCACCGTTGATGGGGCGGCGGCGCGGTTGGCTGCTGGTGACGCAGCTGCTGCTGATCGTGGCGATCGCCGCGATGGGCTTTATGCAGCCGTCGGGCGACCTCTGGTGGCTGGCGGCGCTGGCCGTGGCGGTGGCGTTCCTCTCCGCCTCCCAGGACATCGTGTTTGACGCCTATAAAACCGACCTGCTGAGCGCCGAGCAGCGCGGCGCTGGCGCGGCCGTCTCGGTGCTGGGCTATCGGCTGGCGATGCTGGTGTCGGGCGGGCTGGCGCTGTGGATTGCCGATCGCTACCTTGGCTGGCAGGCGACCTACTGGCTGATGGCCGGGCTGATGGTGATTGGGGTGGTGACCACCCTGCGCGCGCCAGAGCCTGAGGCGCACGCCGCGCCGCCGCGCTCGCTGGAGCAGGCGGTGGCCGCGCCACTGCGTGACTTCTTCGGCCGCAACAATGCCTGGCTGATTTTGAGCCTGATTGTGCTCTACAAGATGGGTGACGCCTTCGCTGGCAGCCTAAGCACCACTTTCCTGATCCGTGGCGTCGGTTTTGAGGCCGGCGAAGTGGGGCTGGTGAACAAGACCCTTGGGCTGGCGGCCACCATTGTCGGCGCGCTCTACGGTGGGGCGCTGATGCAGCGGCTGAGCCTGTTCCGCGCCCTGCTGATCTTCGGCCTGTTGCAGGCGCTCTCCAATGCCGGTTACTGGCTGCTGGCCATCACCGATAAAAACCTGCTAAGCATGGCCAGCGCCATCTTTGTTGAGAACCTGTGCGGTGGCATGGGCACTGCGGCCTTTGTCGCGCTGCTGATGGCGTTGTGCAACAAATCCTTCTCCGCCACCCAATTCGCGCTGCTCTCGGCGCTCTCGGCGGTGGGCCGGGTCTATGTCGGGCCGGTCGCCGGCTGGTTTGTCGAGGCGCATGGCTGGCCGCTCTTCTACCTCTTCTCCATCCTGGCGGCGCTGCCGGGACTGGGGCTGCTGCTGGCCTGCCGCTCCACGCTGGAGTACGCGCAGCAACATGATGCCTTCCCCGTCCGCACGCAGTACGCGCAGGGTTACCGCTGGGCGCTGCGCCTGTTCACTGGCGGCTGCCTGCTGCTGCTGAGTTGGGTGCTGCTGCTGGCGATCAATGCCCTGCTGGGGCCGGTAGTACAACCGCTGCTGACGCCGCTGTTTGAGGTCGGCATGGCGCTCGGCTTGGTGGGCGTGGCATGGGGCGCCGGGCTGGATTACGCTGCCCAACGACAGGCGCGCGCGCTGCTCTGACACTGTAGCGCAGCTGAACAAAAAATCGCCACCCCGGCAGGGTGTGGCCTTTTTCCTGACTTTTCAAAAAAAGGGATGATGCAATTTCAGTTATCAACACCTTTTTAATTATTTGCCTATTTGTTACAACGCTTTTTTTTATCTGCGCTTTGTTATTTTATTTTTACCGTAATTAAACAAGTTGTTTACATATTTTAAACCTGTAATTTCTAAATATGTCTGGTTAGCGGAATAAACCCGGCTGGAGGCTGCTATTTTTTCAACAATTTGATTAAATTTCCGCAGTTTAGTTGGCTCAACGCGTTGTTGCCCTTGAGAAATCATCACCCTCTGTTACAGATGTGAGCATGTTAACATAAAGTGTCAACATGCTACTGACACTCTCTTAAGCGTGTTTACAGTACTGCAACCTTCCCGTAAAATGCCCGCACACATGAAACGACAATAGAGCCCTTGTAATTGAGGTCGTTAGATGAGACTTAAGAAATACAATAAAAGTATTGGGATGTTGTCTTTATTTGCTTCCACTGTCTTGCTCAGTGGTTGCGATACGGCATTAATGGATCCCAAGGGAGCAGTTGGACTTGAGCAACGAACACTGATCTTAACCGCCATCGGCTTGATGCTGATTGTAGTGATACCAGTGATCATTATGGCTTTCGCCTTTGCCTGGAAGTATCGCGCTTCCAACAAGGACGCTAAGTACAGTCCAAACTGGTCCCACTCCAACAAAATCGAGGCAGTGGTCTGGACCGTTCCAATTATCATCATTGCCATCCTGGCAACGATTACCTGGAAAACCACCCACTCGCTAGACCCCTTCAAACCTATCGACAGTGACAAAAAGCCGTTAACGATTGAAGTGGTCGCCCTGGACTGGAAGTGGCTATTTATCTATCCAGAACAAGGTATCGCTACCGTCAACGAGATCGCTATCCCGAAAGATGTGCCTGTGCAGTTCAAGGTCACCTCTGACACGGTAATGAACTCGTTCTTTATTCCCCAACTGGGCGGACAAATCTACGCGATGGCCGGTATGCAGACTCAACTGCATCTGATTGCGAACGAGGCGGGAACCTATAAAGGTATCTCCTCCAACTTCAGCGGTCGCGGCTTCTCCGGGATGAAGTTCAACGCCATCGCCGTACCTACTCAGCAAGATTTCGATAGCTGGGTGGCCAAGGTGAAACAGGCGCCTCATGCCCTGAACAGCACTGATGAGTTCAACAAACTGGCTGCGCCGAGCGAAGCTCACCCGGTTGAGTACTTCTCCAGCGTCAAGCCGGGCCTGTTCCAGGAAGTCATTGGTAAATTTATGGGTGAAATGAAGTCGCATAAAGATATCGATGCCATGCCAGACGGTATGGACATGAGCAAAGGCATGGACATGGGTGAGCACGCGAAAGCCGGAGCCGAGGAATAAAAGATGTTCGGAAAATTAACGCTTGATGCGGTTCCTTATCATGAACCCATCATTATGTTTACACTTGCTGGTATTGCCGTACTTGGTGCGGCACTCGTAGGTGCCATCACCTACTTCGGCAAATGGCAGTATCTGTGGAGCGAGTGGCTGACTTCAGTTGACCACAAAAAACTGGGTATCATGTACATCATCGTCGCCATCGTCATGCTGCTGCGTGGCTTTGCCGATGCCATCATGATGCGTGGTCAGCAGGCGCTGGCCTCGGCGGGCGAGGCGGGCTTCCTGCCGCCACACCACTATGACCAGATCTTTACCGCGCATGGCGTCATCATGATCTTCTTCATGGCGATGCCGTTCGTTATCGGTCTGATGAACATCGTGGTGCCGTTGCAGATTGGCGCGCGTGACGTGGCCTTCCCGTTCCTGAACAACATCAGCTTCTGGTTCACCGCCGTTGCCGTGATTCTGATCAACATCTCTCTGGGTGTGGGTGAGTTCGCGCAGACTGGCTGGCTGGCCTATCCGCCGTTGTCAGGTAAGGAGTTCAGTCCGGGCGTGGGCGTTGACTACTGGATCTGGAGCTTGCAGATTTCCGGTGTTGGTACCCTGCTGACAGGCGTTAACTTCTTCGCGACCATCCTGAAGATGCGCGCGCCGGGCATGCCGCTGATGAAAATGCCGGTCTTTACCTGGGCCGCACTCTGCACCAACGTGCTGATCATCGTCTCCTTCCCAATCCTGACTGTTACCGTCGCGCTGTTGACGATGGACCGTTATCTGGGCACCCATTTCTTCACCAATGATATGGGCGGCAACATGATGATGTATGTCAACCTGATTTGGGCATGGGGCCACCCGGAAGTGTACATCCTGGTTCTGCCGGTGTTTGGTGTGTTCTCGGAAGTGACCGCGACCTTCTCCAAGAAGCGTTTGTTCGGTTACACCTCCCTGGTATGGGCAACCATCGCGATTACCGTTCTGTCGTTCATCGTCTGGCTGCACCACTTCTTCACCATGGGTTCCGGCGCGAACGTCAACGCCTTCTTTGGTATCGCCACCATGATCATTTCCATCCCGACCGGGGTGAAAATCTTCAACTGGCTGTTCACCATGTACCAGGGCCGTATTCAGCTGAACTCCGCCATGCTGTGGACTGTGGGCTTCATCATCACCTTCTCCATCGGTGGGATGACCGGCGTACTGCTGGCTGTACCGGGCGCAGACTTCGTACTGCACAACAGCCTGTTCCTGATCGCGCACTTCCACAACGTTATCATCGGTGGTGTGGTGTTCGGTTGCTTCGCTGGCCTGATCTACTGGTTCCCGAAAGCCTTTGGCTTCATGCTGAATGAGAAGTGGGCAGTACGCTCCTTCTGGTTCTGGATCATTGGTTTCTTCGTGGCGTTCATGCCGCTGTACGTGCTGGGCTTCATGGGCATGACCCGTCGCCTGAGCCAGAACATTGACCCGGAATTCCACTCTCTGCTGATTGTGGCAGCGTTTGGTGCTCTGCTGATTGCCTGTGGCATCCTGTGCCAGCTGATTATGTTCTACGTCTCCATCCGTGACCGCGACCAAAACCGCGACCTGACTGGCGACCCGTGGGGCGCGCGTACCCTGGAGTGGGCAACCTCCTCTCCGCCGCCGTTCTACAACTTCGCCATCGTGCCGGAAGTGCATGACCGCGACGCGTTCTGGGACATGAAAGAGAAAGGCGAAGCGTACAAGAAGCCCGCCAAGTATGAAGAGATCCACATGCCGAAGAACTCCGGTGCCGGTATCGTGATTGCGTTCGCCAGCCTGGTGTTCGGTTTCGCGGCCATCTGGGACATCTGGTGGCTGGCAGGCGTGGGCTTCCTGGCGATGGCTGTGGCCTGGATCTGGAAGAGCTTCGACAACGATGTTGACTACTATGTGCCGGTTGCCGAAATCGAGCGTATTGAGAACCAACATTTTGAACAAATCAGCAAAGCAGGCGTGAAACATGTCAACTGATTCTCTGACTAACCACAACGTAGCCCATGCGGAGCATGGGCACCACGATGCAGGTGAGACCAAAGTCTTTGGCTTCTGGATCTACCTGATGAGCGACTGCGTACTGTTTGCGAGCTTGTTCGCGACGTATGCGGTACTGGTAAATGGGACCGCGGGCGGTCCCTCTGGTAAAGACATCTTTGAACTGCCGTTCGTGCTGGTAGAGACCTTCTGCCTGCTGTTCAGTAGTATCACCTACGGCATGGCCATGCTGGCCATGAACAAGGGTAATAAAGCGGGCGTCAACACCTGGCTGGGCCTGACCTTCCTGTTCGGTCTGGCGTTCATCTGCATGGAAATCTATGAATTCCATCACCTGATCGCTGAAGGCTTTGGCCCGGATCGCAGTGCGTTCCTGTCTGCCTTCTTCACTCTGGTCGGCACCCACGGTCTGCACGTGACCACCGGTCTTATCTGGATCCTGACCATGATGGTACAGGTGAAGAACCGCGGCCTGACCTCTGTGAACAAAACCCGCCTGATGTGCCTGAGCCTGTTCTGGCACTTCCTGGACGTGGTGTGGATCTGCGTATTTACCGTTGTCTATCTGATGGGGGCCATGTAATGAGTCATTCTTCTACAGGGCACGGCGGCGCCAGCCACGGCAGCGTTAAAAGCTACCTGATTGGGTTCATCCTCTCCGTCATCCTGACGATCATTCCGTTCTGGATGGTGATGAATGGCACCGCGACCCATGGCACCATCCTGGCCACTATCGTGGCGATGGCCGTGATTCAGATTGTGGTACACCTGGTGTACTTCCTGCACATGAACACGTCGTCGGAAGAGCGCTGGAACCTGGTGGCATTCCTGTTCACCGCCATGATCATTCTTATTGTTGTTGTGGGCTCTCTCTGGATTATGTACAACCTCAACCTCAATATGATGGTCAGCTAAGAGCCGAGTTGCACGTGATGATTAAGCAATACCTGCAAGTAACGAAGCCAGGAATTATTTTCGGTAATTTAATTTCTGTCGTCGGAGGGTTTCTCCTTGCTTCCAAAGGAAACATTGATTATCCCCTCTTTCTCGCCACCCTGGTGGGCGTCTCGTTGGTTGTCGCTTCGGGCTGTGTGTTTAACAACTACATTGACCGCGACATCGACAAGAAAATGGAGAGAACGAAGAACCGGGTCCTGGTAAAGGGCCTTATTCAGCCGAAAAGCTCCCTGGTTTACGCATCCTTGCTGGGTATTGCTGGTGGCGCGTTGCTCTACTTTGCCGCCAATGCGCTCTCCATGTGGCTGGCGCTGGCGGGGTTCATTATTTATGTCGGGGTCTACAGCCTCTACATGAAGCGTAACTCCGTCTACGGCACGCTGATTGGCAGCCTCTCCGGCGCTGCGCCGCCGGTGATTGGCTACTGCGCGGTTAGCAATGAGTTTGACGCCGGGGCGCTGATCCTGCTGTTGATCTTCAGCCTCTGGCAGATGCCGCACTCCTACGCGATCGCGATTTTCCGCTTCAAGGATTATCAGGCCGCGAACATCCCGGTTCTGCCGGTGGTGAAAGGCATCTCGGTGGCAAAAAACCATATTACGCTCTATATCCTGGCGTTTATGATTGCCACGGTCATGCTCTCGCTGGGCGGCTACGCCGGGTACAAGTATCTGGTGGTGGCAGCCGCGGTGAGCGTCTGGTGGTTGGGGATGGCCCTGCGTGGCTACAAAACCTCCAACGACCGGGTGTGGGCGCGCAAGCTGTTCGTCTTCTCCATCGTGGCGATCACCTCGCTGAGCGTGATGATGTCCGTGGACTTCAATGTCCCGGCCACCGGCACGCTGCTCACCTACAACGGGTAAGCGCCGCACAACACGGTTCCTAAGAAGCGCCTCCGGGCGCTTCTTTTTTTTGCCCTCCCCTCCCCCGCCCTGCCCGCTATGCTCAAGTGGGGCAGAGGAAATAACCTGACCGTAATATCTGCTAAACATCCGGCGATTTACCGCAATGCATTAACAACACTACAATGGCGCAGTTTGTCATTTTGAGGTGGTAATGAAAGATAACCAAATGACCCCGCTAGAGAGTCGGGCGACATGGGGATTAGGGACCGTTTTCTCTTTACGGATGCTCGGCATGTTCATGGTACTGCCGGTGCTGACGACTTATGGCATGGCGCTCTCCGGCGCCAGCGAAGCGCTGATTGGTTTGGCCATCGGCATCTATGGGCTGGCACAGGCGGTCTTCCAGATCCCCTTTGGCCTGCTCTCTGACCGGATTGGCCGCAAGCCGCTGATTGTGTTTGGCCTGGCAATCTTTGCGTTCGGCAGCGCCATTGCCGCCCTCACCGACTCCATCTGGGGCGTGATTTTGGGCCGCGCGCTGCAAGGCTCGGGGGCGATTGCCGCCGCCGTGATGGCGCTGCTCTCCGACCTGACGCGTGAGCAGAACCGCACCAAGGCGATGGCCTTTATCGGCATCAGCTTTGGCATCACCTTTGCCATTGCGATGGTGCTTGGCCCGATCATCACCCACGCGCTGGGGCTGCACGCGCTGTTCTGGATGATTGCCCTGCTAGCGCTGTGCGGCATTGCCATCACTGTTGCGGTGGTGCCAAACGCCTCCAGCCACGTGCTCAACCGTGAGTCGAGCATGGTCAAGGGCAGTTTCAGCAAGGTACTTGGCAACCCGAAATTGCTGAAGCTCAACTTCGGCATCATGTGCCTGCACATCCTGTTGATGTCCAGTTTCGTGGTGCTGCCGCGCGTGATGGAGCAGGCCGGCTTCCCGGCCAGCGACCACTGGAAGGTCTATCTGGTGACCATGCTCACCTCTTTCGTGGCAGTGATCCCGTTCATCATCTACGCCGAGAAGAAGCGCCGCATGAAGCAGGTCTTTATGAGCTGCGTGGCGGTGCTGCTGCTGGCGGAGCTGGTGCTCTGGTCGGCCGGTGGCCAGCGCCTGTGGGTGATCATCGCGGGCATCCAACTTTTCTTCCTGGCGTTTAACCTGATGGAGGCGATCCTGCCATCGCTGGTCAGCAAGGAGTCGCCGGCGGGCTACAAAGGCACGGCGATGGGCGTCTACTCCACCAGCCAATTTATTGGCGTGGCGATTGGCGGCAGCCTGGGTGGCTGGATCTTTGGCATGGCCGGGGCGGGCGCGGTCTTTATCGCCTGCGCGGCCATTGCCGTGGTGTGGTTGGCGGTCAGCGCCACCATGCAGGAGCCGCCCTACGTCAGCAGCCTGCGCCTCACCCTTTCTGAGCGGGCGGTCAACCATCCGGCGCTGGCGTCACGCCTGAAGGCGCAACCAGGCGTGGCCGACGTGGTGGTGGTGCCAGCGGAGCGGAGCGCCTATATCAAGATTGACAGCAAGGTCACCAACCGTCAGGCGCTGGAGCAGTTCCTCGGCGATCTGGGCACCGGCGCATAAAAAAGGGGCCGCGCTGGCGGCCCCCTTCATGCTTCCCGACGGGCCGCTGATGCGGCCCGTTTTATTAGTCGCGGAAGTTTTTGAACTGGAACGGCTGGCCGAGATCGGCCCCGCGCACCAGTTGCATCACGCTTTGCAGATCGTCGCGGGATTTACCGGTGACGCGCACCTCCTCCCCCTGCACTTGCGCCTGCACCTTCAGCTTGCTGTCTTTGATCAGCTTGACGACCTTCTTCGCCAGCGTCGTCTCAATGCCGGAGTGCAGCTTGGCGTCCACGCTGTAGGTCTTGCCGCTGTGGTCGATCTGCTCTGGGATCTCCAGCGCCCCGCCCTCAATGCCGCGCTTGGAGAGCTTCTCGCGCAGGATATCCAGCAGCTGGTTGACCTGGAAGTCAGACTCGCTGGCGACCTTGATGGTCTCATTCTTCTCATTCAGCTCGAAGCTGGCCGGTATGTTGCGGAAGTCCCAGCGGTTGGTCAGCTCACGGCTGGCGTTTTCCACGGCATTACGAACTTCTTGCATATCAATTTCAGAAACAATATCGAAAGATGGCATCGCCTTTCCTCCCTTAACTCGACATGGCGAGCATGATAACCGCTTACCGGGCGGATGCAAAATCGTAGCCGCGCCGGTGGCATCGCGGCACGCCAGACGGCATACTGCCGGGGGTCGGTTGCCTGAATGACTATACTAGCCCTGTTGGGCGGGATTTTCCGCTGGCGGCCAGGGGGAGAAAAAAAGATGAAAATAACCGTTCTTGGTTGCGGTGCGCTGGGGCAGGTCTGGCTCTCGGCCCTCACGCGGCATGGGCATGATGTCCAGGGCTGGCTGCGCGTGCCACAGCCGTTTTGCTCCGTTAACGTCATTGATGAAGAGGGGATGGTGTACAACCATACCCTGCCGGCCAACGATCCGGCGCATTTGGCGGAGAGCGAACTGCTGCTGGTGACGCTGAAGGCGTGGCAGGTGTCGGGCGCGCTGATCCCGCTGCTGCCGCAACTCAACCCAGAGTGCACCCTATTGCTGCTGCACAACGGCATGGGCGCGCAGGATGAGCTGCCGCCCAACCGCCTGCCGATTTTGCAGGGTATCACCACCCATGCGGCGCGACGCGATGGCACCCTGATCCACCATGTGGCCAGCGGCATCACCCATATCGGCCCCACCTCACCACACGGGCGGGCGATGAGCCACCTGGCAGAGGTGCTGCATCTAGCGCTGCCGGACGTCGCCTGGCATGACCACATTGCCGCCGCCAGCTGGAAAAAGCTGGCGGTCAATTGCGTCATCAACCCGCTGACCGCCCTCTACGGCTGTAGCAACGGCGAGCTGGTCGCCTACCCGGAGCAGATCGAGCGTATCTGCCACGAAGTGGCACAGGTGATGACCATTGAGGGCTTCCACACCTCGGGCGAGGCGCTGCTGCCCTATGTCTATGAGGTGATGCAGCGCACTGCCGCCAACCACTCCTCGATGCTCCAGGATGTGCGCGCCCAGCGCCACACGGAGATCGACTACATTACCGGCTACCTGCTGCGGCGCGCCCGCAGCCACGGGCTGCACCTGCCGGAGAACAGCCGGCTGTTTGAACAGATTAAAAGAAGGGAAAATGAGTATGAGCGTATCGGTTCTGGTCTGCCTGGCGCCTGGCAGTGAAGAGATGGAAGCGGTCACGGTGATTGACCTGCTGGTGCGTGCCGGCATCCAGGTCACCACCGCCAGCGTGGCCGGTGATGGCACGCGCGAGATCACCTGCTCACGCGGGGTGCGGCTGCTGGCTGACGCCACGCTGGCCGAAGTGGCGGACGGCGGGCATGACGCGCTGGTGCTGCCCGGCGGCGGCCCCGGCGCGGAGTGCTTCCGCGACAGCCCGCTGCTGGTGGAGACGGTGCGCCAGACGCACCTCAGCGGCAAGCTGGTGGCAGCCATTTGCGCCGCACCAGCACTGGTGCTGGAGCACCACCAGCTCTTCCCAGTGGGCAACATGACCGGCTTTCCGGCGCTGAAAGAGAAGATCAGCCCCGAGAAGTGGATGGACAAACGGGTGGTGCACGATCCGCGCGTCAACCTGCTGACCAGCCAGGGGCCGGGCACCGCCATTGAGTTCGCCCTGAAGCTGATTGACCTGCTGGTCGGCAAGGCCAAGGCCGCCGAGGTTGCGGCCCAACTGGTGCTGCCGCCCGGCGTCTACGACTACCGCGATCCCGCCTAGTCCCCTGCCCTGCTGGCATAAAAAAACCGGGGCCTTGGCCCCGGTTTTTTTGTCCTGCCGCGCTTACGGGCGGTAGACCTTCACGTTTTTGAAGCCCTGCTCCAGCAGGTAGAGCGCCTGCAGGCGGCTCATCACGCCACGGTCGCAGTAGAGCAGGTAATTTTTGCTCTGATCCAGATCACCGAACTGGGTGCTGATCTTGTAGAACGGCAGCGATTTCACCACCACACCCTCCAGCGCCAGCGGATGCTCATCCTGCTCATCCGGGGAGCGGATATCCAGCAGCACATCGTCCGGGGCCAGAGCCGCGACGGTCTCCACCTCGGTGACCTGCTCCTCGGTCTGCTCGGCGATCTCGCGGATGTCCACGTTCTTCGCCTCGCGCACCACGCGGTCCAGGATCTCGAAATCAAAGTTCGCCTCTTCGGCCTCGATCTTGCCCTTCACCGCCTTGACGGTTGGGCTTTTCGAGATCACACCACAGTACTCCGGCATGGTCTTGGCGAAGTCCTCGGTGCCGATCTCACGCGCAATCTTGATGATGTGCTCTTTGTCGTGCGCAATCAGCGGACGCAGGATCAGCGTGTCGGTGGCGTTGTCGATCAGGCGCAGGTTGGTCAGCGTCTGGCTGGAGACCTGGCCCAGCGCCTCGCCGGTCACCAGCGCCTGCACGCCATAGCGCTCAGCCACTTGGGAGGCGGCGCGCACCATCATGCGCTTGAGCACCACGCCCATCTGGCCGTCGTCCACCTTCTCAAGGATCTCGCCGACCACCGGCTCAAAGTTGATCGCCACGAAACGCACGCGGTGCGAACTGCCGAAGCGGTTCCACAGGTAGTGCGCCACCTGCTTGACGCCAATCTCGTGGGCCGCGCCGCCGAGGTTGAAGAAGCAGTAGTGCACACGGCAACCACGGCGCATCAGCATGTAGCTGGAGACGCCGGAGTCAAAGCCGCCAGAGATCAGCGACATCACATCTTCCTGCGTGCCGATCGGGTAGCCAGCCAGGCCGATGTGGCGCGCCTTCACCAGCACCAGCTTCTCATCATTGACCTCCAGCTTCACCGTGACTTCCGGCTGCGTCAGGTTGACGCTGGCGGAGTCGATGTGCTGGTTCAGGCCGCCGCCAACGTAGCGCTCAACGTCGCCAGAGGTGAAGGCGTGTTTGCCACGGCGCTTCACGCGCACGCAAAAGGTTTTTCCTTCCAGCTCGTCGCGGTAGGCTTCCAGGGTCTGCTCAAAAATATGATGCAGATCGCGATACTCACGCTCTTCCACTTCCAGCACATGATGAATACCCGGAATGCGCGTCAGCGCGTCGCAGAGGAGTTCGCGTTTGCTTTCATCCTTGCTGCGGACTTCAATATGGTCCCAATGGCGCACCACCGCCAGCGTCTCATCCAGCTCTTTCAGTACGTTGCGAATGTTGCTGGTCAGGATCTTTATAAAGCGCAAACGCACGGATTGGCTCTTGATGGTGATTTCCGGGAACAATTTAATGATAAACTTCATGGCAGTCTTTGATTTAAGGTGTGAATGAGTGGGTCGTCAGTGTGTGAATAACGATCTAGAATCAGAAAGTGAGTCATGGCGGAACCCTTCCGCAGCCGTACCCATACTGTTCAGGCCGCACAGTATATCATCATATCGGGCTACGCTGCGCGCAAATCCATGCACTTTGCCGTGAATTAGCCCCTGCGCCCAGCGCAGAGTGCGGTGTGAAGGTCTCTGGCCGCGCCGCCCAACTTATTAAAAGAGAACTATGCCAAAAAAAGCCGTACCACCTGCCAATTTTGAAACCGCCCTCGGCGAGCTGGAGCAGATTGTCACCCGCCTGGAATCTGGCGACCTGCCGCTGGAAGAGGCACTGAACGAGTTTGAGCGCGGCGTGCAGTTGGCGCGCCAGGGCCAACAGACCCTGCAACAGGCTGAACAGCGCGTGCAGATCCTGCTGGAGAGCGACAACCAGCCTGACACCCCCCTGACTCCCTTTACCCCGGAAGAGTAATAGTTATGGCCCATGAAGAATCACAGGCGGCTGTGATCGATTTTCCTGCGCGCCTGCGTGCCTGCCAGCAGCAGATCGATCAGGCCCTGAACGGCTACATTGCCGATCGCCACGCGCCGGATGCGCAGCTGGTGGCGGCGATGCGCTACGGCGCACTGCTGGGCGGCAAGCGCCTGCGCCCCTACCTGGTCTATGCCACCGGGGAGATGTTTGGCCTGCCCACCGAGACGCTGAACGCGCCGGCGGCGGCGATTGAGTCAATCCACGCCTACTCGCTGATCCATGATGACCTGCCAGCGATGGACGATGATGACCTGCGCCGTGGCCAGCCCACCTGCCACATCAAGTTCGGTGAGGCGAGCGCCATTCTGGCTGGCGACGCGCTGCAAACCCTGGCCTTCTCCATTCTGGCCGACGCCCCGATGCCCGGAGTGGCTATTCATGATAGATTAAGCATGGTGTCGGAACTGGCCACCGCCAGCGGCGCTGCCGGCATGGCGGGCGGACAGGCGCTAGATCTGGCCGCCGAAGGCCAGCAGGTGGGGCTGACGGCACTGGAGCAGATCCACCGCCACAAAACCGGCGCGCTGATTCAGGCCGCCGTCCGCCTTGGCGCCTATGCCGCTGGCGAGCGGGGCCGCCGCGCCCTGCCGCTGTTGGATCGCTACGCACAGGCCATTGGCCTCGCCTTCCAGGTGCAGGATGACATTCTGGACGTGATTGGCGATACCGACAAAATCGGCAAGCGTCAGGGCGCAGACCAGCAGCTGGGCAAAAGCACCTACCCGGCGCTGCTGGGGCTGGAGCAGGCGCAAACCAAGGCCTGGGATCTCTATCAGGACGCGCTGGCGGCCCTGGCGCCGCTGGCCGCAGAGTCCTATAACACCGCCCCTTTGCAGGCGCTGGCCAGTTTCATTATTGAACGCGATAACTGATGAGTATCGTAAACCCTCTGATACGAGTATCTGATGAGTCTTAATCTCGCTAATTACCCGACCTTGGCACTGGTGCACTCCCCGGAAGAGCTGCGCCTGTTGCCCAAAGAAAGTTTACCCAAGCTGTGTGATGAGCTTCGTCAGTACCTGTTGGACAGCGTCAGCCAATCCAGCGGACACTTTGCCTCGGGCCTCGGCGCGGTCGAACTGACCGTGGCGCTGCACTATGTCTACAACACGCCTTTTGATCATCTGGTGTGGGATGTTGGCCATCAGGCGTATCCCCATAAGATCCTGACCGGCCGCCGTGACCGCATCAGCACCATCCGCCAAAAGAATGGCCTGCACCCCTTCCCGTGGCGCAGCGAGAGCGAATATGACGTGCTCTCCGTCGGCCACTCCTCCACCTCCATCAGCGCCGGGTTGGGCATGGCGGCGGCGGCGGAGCGCGAGGGCAAGGGCCGCCGCACCGTCTGTGTGATTGGTGACGGTGCCATCACCGCCGGCATGGCCTTTGAGGCGATGAACCACGCTGGCGATATCAACTCCGACATGCTGGTGATCCTCAACGACAACGAGATGTCGATCTCTGAGAACGTCGGCGCGCTCAACAACCATCTAGCCAATCTGCTCTCCGGCAAGCTCTACTCTCGCCTGCGTGAAGGCGGCAAGAAGGTGCTCTCTGGCGTGCCGCCCATCAAGGAGCTGGTGCGCCGCACTGAAGAGCACTTGAAGGGCATGGTGGTGCCGGGCACGCTGTTTGAGGAGCTGGGCTTCAACTATATCGGCCCGGTGGATGGCCATGATGTCCAGGCGCTGGCGCAGACGCTGAAAAACATGCGCGGCCTGAAGGGGCCACAGCTGCTGCATATCATGACCAAAAAGGGCAAGGGCTACGCCCCGGCGGAGAATGACCCTATCAGCTGGCACGCGGTGCCGAAATTTGACCCAACCACCGGTACGCTGCCGAAAAGCGCCGGCGGCCTGCCGACCTACTCGAAAATCTTCGGCGACTGGCTATGCGAAACCGCCGCCACCGACAGCAAGCTGATGGCCATCACCCCGGCGATGCGCGAAGGCTCCGGCATGGTGAAGTTCTCCCGCGAGTACCCGACGCAGTACTTCGACGTGGCGATTGCCGAGCAACATGCGGTGACCTTCGCCGCCGGTCTGGCAATTGGCGGCTACAAGCCGGTGGTGGCGATCTACTCCACCTTCCTGCAACGCGCCTATGATCAGGTGATCCATGACGTGGCGATCCAGAACCTGCCGGTACTGTTCGCCATTGACCGCGGCGGCATCGTCGGCGCGGATGGTCAGACCCATCAGGGGGCGTTCGATCTCTCCTTCCTGCGCTGCATCCCAAACATGGTGATCATGACGCCAAGCGACGAGAACGAGTGCCGCCAGATGCTGCATACCGGCTACCACCACAACGCTGGCCCGGTGGCGGTGCGCTACCCGCGCGGCAATGGCACCGGCGCCACCTGTGAGCCGCTGGCGATGCTGCCGATTGGCAAGGGCGTGGTGCGCCGAGAAGGCAAGAAGATCGCGATCCTTAACTTCGGTACGCTGCTGCCGGAAGCGCGTCAGGCTGCCGAGGCGCTGGACGCCACGCTGGTGGACATGCGCTTCGTCAAGCCGCTGGATGAGTCGCTGGTGCTGGAGCTGGCGGAGAGCCACGACGCACTGGTAACGCTGGAGGAGAACGCCATCATGGGTGGCGCGGGCAGCGGCGTCAACGAGCTGCTGATGAGCAAACGCCGCATGACGCCAGTACTCAACCTCGGCCTGCCGGATCTCTTTATCCCGCAGGGCACGCAGGAAGAAGTACGGGCAGACTTCGGTTTGGATGCGGCAGGCATTGAGCGCCGCATCACGGAGTGGCTGGCCTGACAGCCTCAGGGGCGCGCCGCGCCCCTGTTTCCCCTTCCCCCTCGCCATAACTCTCTCTGGCGGCTAAAGTTAGGCATTTCCCCTGCCCTTTTGCCCAAGGAGTCCCGATGAAATTCACCCAGTTAGGCAGTACCGATCTGAAGGTATCGCGCCTGTGCCTCGGCTGCATGACCTACGGCGAGCCATCTCGCGGCAACCATAGCTGGACGCTGCCAGAGGCGGAGAGCCGCCCGCTGATTAAGCAGGCCGTGGAGGCGGGCATCAACTTCTTTGATACTGCCAACAGCTACTCCGACGGCAGCAGCGAGGAGATTGTTGGCCGCGTGCTGCGCGATTTTGCCCGCCGTGATGAGATCGTGCTGGCGACCAAGGTCTACTTCCCCCTCAGCAATCTGGCTGGCGGCCTGTCGCGCGCCTCAATCGTACAGTCGGTGGACGACAGCCTGCGCCGCCTCGGCATGGAGTATATCGACCTGCTGCAAATTCACCGCTGGGATTACGACACGCCGATTGAGGAGACGCTGGCGGCGCTGGATGAGGTGGTAAGAGCGGGTAAAGTGCGCTACATCGGTGCCTCCTCCATGCATACTGCGCAGTTCCGTCAGGCGCTGGATCTCTCGCAACAGCGGGGCTGGGCGCGGTTTGTGTCGATGCAGGATCAGTACAACCTGCTGCAACGTGAGGAGGAGCGGGAGATGTACCCGCTGTGCGCGGAGGAAGGGATTGCGGTGCTGCCGTGGAGCCCACTGGCGCGTGGCCGCCTGACCCGCCCGTGGGGCGAACAGACCGTGCGCACGCAGACCGATGAGGTGGGCAAGAACCTCTACGATCAGGCAGATGATGCCGTCGCGGCCTCTGACCGACAAGTGGCGGAACGGGTGGCGGCGCTGGCGGAGCAGCGTGGCGTGCCACGCGCGCAAGTCGCGCTGGCCTGGCTGCTGAGCAAGCCGGTGGTCACCGCGCCCATCATTGGCGCGTCACGCGCCTCCCATCTGGAGGATGCCGTGGCGGCGCTGGCGCTGACCCTGAGCGAGGCAGAGATTGCCGATCTGGAGCGCCACTACCAGCCCCACCCGGAAACTGGCTTCCAGTAACAAAAACGGGCGCCATCGCGCCCGTTTCACTCTTTTCACCGGCTTAGAATGGCCAGTGGTGACCCACCAGATAGATGATCAGGGCAGAACAGACGCCCGCCACCACATCGTCGGCCATAATCCCCATGCCGCCCTGAATATTCCGGTCAAACCAGCGGATTGGCCAGGGCTTCCAGATATCCAGAATGCGGAACACCACAAAGCCCGCCAGCACCCACTGCCAGTCATTGACCGGGATCGCCATCAGCGTGATCCACATACCGACAAACTCATCCCAGACAATGCTGCCGTGATCGTGCACGCCCATGTCTTTGGCGGTTTGGTGGCAGAGGTAAACACCGATACAGATGCTGAACATCACCACCAGTGAATAGACCTGCCACGGCAGGGTATTCAGCAGCACCCAGCAGGGAATTGCTGCCACGGAGCCAGCGGTGCCCGGCCCCCAAGGGAATAGCCCGCTGCCGAAGCCGGTCGCCAGCAGATGCCAGGGGTTGCGCATCCGCAGCCGCTTTTTGGCGGCGTCCATCTGGTCGATTGCCTCGTCCAGCACCTGTTCCGTCGCCTGCAGCGACGGTTTCATACTCTTTGCCATCTACTCATCTGCCTTAAAGTGATCGAACCCGTGCCACGCCAGCGTGACCGGCTGTGAACCGCGCAGGTACTGGATGCCCTCCGCCTGCGGCGCCAGCTGGCCGATACAGGTAAAGGGTGCGCCAGCATGGTGCAGCGCCACGTCCAGTGCGCCGCGGTTAATCTCCGGCACCGTAAAGCACAGCTCGTAATCTTCCCCCCCAGTGAGCGCCCACTTCAGCGCCTGCTCCGGTGACACATGCTTTTTCAGCACGTCTGAGCAGGGAATGGCATCCAGATCGATGCGCACGCCACAGGCACTGGCCTTCAGGATATGGCCGAGATCAGAGATCAGGCCATCAGAGAGGTCGATGGCGGCGCTGGCCAGATCGCGCAGAGCCTGCCCATGCAGCACGCGCGGCTGTGGCCGCAGGTGGCGACGCAGCAGGTAGTCGCGATCCTCTGCCTCCGCGACCGTCAGCCGCTGCTGCAACAGCGCCAGCCCGGCCGCGCTGTCGCCCAGTGAGCCGGTGACGTAGACCCAATCCCCTACCCGCGCGCCGCCACGGGTCAGCGCCCGGCCCGCCGGCACCAGACCGTGCACCGTCAGGGTGAGGCTCAGGCTGTTGCCGCGCGTGGTGTCGCCACCAATCAGTTGCATACCGTAGTAGTTGAGATGCTCGAACAGGCTGTTGCTGAAGGCGGCCAGCCAAGGCTCGTCCACGTGTGGCAGGGTCAGAGCCAGTGAGAGCCAGGCCGGGTCGGCACCCATCGCGGCCAGATCGCTGACGTTCACCGCCAATGCCTTGTAGGCAAGATCCGCCGGATCGATATCCGGCAGGAAGTGGGTACCCTCGACCAGGGTATCCGTGCTGACCGCCAGCACCTGTTTCTCTGCGACGGTCAGCAGGGCGCAGTCATCGCCAATCCCGAGCTGCACATCCCGGCGGCTATATTTAAACCGGTCAAAATAACGGGCAATTACGTCAAATTCGCCGCATGCCATAGTGCTTTTCCAACAAGTAAGATAAATAAGAAAGGCCGGATAACCGGCCTTATTTATGATGCGTTACAAGCAGACACCGTCAGTGGCTGGCAGGGTGGCCCTGCGATCAGCGTTTCTTGCGCACGGTCGGCGCGACTTTGTCCAGCACACCGTTCACAAACTTGTGGCTGTCCTCTGCACCAAAGGTTTTTGCCAGTTCAATGGCTTCATTGATTGCCACTTTGTAGGGGACATCTTCACGCTTGCTCAGTTCAAACAGCGCGATGCGCAGCACCGCGCGCTCCACCTGGCCCAGCTCTTCGAGCTGACGGGAGAGAACCGGCGCCATCATGGCATCCAGGCTGCTCGCATTGACGGCCACGCCGGACAACAGCTCACGGAAATAGGCGATGTCGACATCTTTGACATCCTGCTCACTCAGGAACTGTAATTCTACGTCGGCAATGTCATTCTTAGACAACTGCCAGGAGTAAAGCGCCTGGACGGCACATTCACGGGCGCGGCGACGGGCAGCAGGTTTCACGGATATCCCCTTAACTAGATTCAGGCCTTGATGGCCTTGATAACATTAATCATTTCAAGTGCGGTCAGTGCAGCTTCTGCACCTTTGTTGCCCGCTTTAGTACCAGCACGCTCAATGGCCTGCTCGATGCTTTCAGTGGTCAGCACGCCGAAGGTCACTGGCACTTCGCTGTTCATGGCAACGCTGGCCAGGCCAGAGCTGCACTCACCGGCCACATACTCAAAGTGCGCGGTGCCCCCACGAATTACCGTGCCGAGCGCGACGACGGCGTCATAACGTTTGGTATTGACCAGAGCACGGGCAGCCAGCGGCAGCTCATAAGCGCCTGGGACCCATACCACGGTGATGTTGTCTTCAGAAACCTGACCAATGCGTTTCAGGGCATCAATGGCGCCTGCCAGCAAGCTGTCATTGATGAAATTATTAAAACGAGCAATTGCAATCGCCACACGTGCGTCAGGAGTCGCAACAGCACCTTCGATAACGTTCATACGCTTTCCTTAAGTTGGGTTCAATACCCCGCAGGGGGGCGGATTCTATCACACTCTTTACTCACCTGCGCGTGCGGTTTTAATCTCCACGCCCAGGCAATCGGTTTCTTTGCGTGGATTCGGCCCCAATCCGGCCATCTCTCACGCGGGTTTCAGGCGTACCCGCAGATCCGGGCCAACCTGCCGTACCTCGCTAAAGGCAAAGCGTGGCGCGTCGGCCAACTGGGTCAGGCCCGGTAGCGCGCACAGGCCGCGGGCGCTGTCGCCCAACAATTTAGGGGCCAGATAGACGATCAGTTCGTCCACCAGCCCGGCCTGAAGCAGCGCCCCGGCCAGCTGCGCGCCCGCCTCAACCCACACGCTGTTCACCTGGCGTTTCGCCAGTTGCATCATCATCAGCACCAGATCAACCTGCCCATCCCGGCCCGGCACCCGCCACTGCTCGACGCTGTCAGGCCATGCCTGTTGGTCAGCCTCCAGACGCGCCAGCCAGGTCTGGCCGGGCTGGCTCACCAGCCGGTGCTGCGGCGTCACGCGGTTCTGGCTGTCGATGATGATCCGCAAGGGCTGGCGCAGATCGTCAGCCGTCGCCGGGCAGTCAGCAGAGAGTTGCGCCGCCTGCCGCGCCGGATAGCGCTGGCGCAGCGTCTCATCCAGCTCGTTCCAACGCACCGTCAGCGAGGGATCGTCTGCCAGTACCGTGGCGCTGCTGCTAAGGATGGCAGAACTTTCCGCGCGGAAGCGCTGCACATCGCGGCGCGCCTCCGGTGAGGTGATCCACTGGCTCTCGCCAGAGGCCATGGCGGTACGTCCATCCAGCGATGCGCCCATCTTCAGCTGCACATAGGGGAAGCCGGTGCGCATCCGCTTGAGGAAACCGCGGTTGATCGCCTCCGCCTCGGGCAGCATCAATCCGTGGCGCACCTCAATGCCTGCCTGTTTCAGGCGGTAGAGGCCGCGCCCCGCCACTTCGGGATTGGGGTCTTGCATCGCTGCCACCACCCGGCTGACGCCAGCGGCAATCAGCGCATCGCAGCAGGGCGGCGTACGCCCGTGGTGGCTACATGGCTCCAACGTGACATAAGCGGTCGCGCCCACCGCGCGCTCCCCGGCCATGCGCAGCGCATGTACCTCAGCATGTGGCTCGCCGGCGCGCAGGTGATACCCTTCGCCGACAATCTCGCCGTCGCGCACGATAACACAGCCCACATTGGGGTTAGGCGTCGTGGTAAAACGGCCCAGCCGCGCCAATTCAAAGGCGCGCGCCATGTAAAATTCATCGTGCTGCATGGGATCCCTTAATCTTGCAGGCGGGCGATCTCTTCGCCGAACTCACGGACATCTTCGAAGCTGCGGTAGACCGAGGCGAAACGAATATAGGCGACCTTGTCGAGACGCTTCAACGCATCCATGACCAGACCGCCGACCATCTTGGCGGGCACTTCGCGCTCGCCGGTGGCGCGCAGCTGGGACTTGATATGGCTGATGGCCATCTCAACGTCATCGGAGCTGACCGGACGCTTCTCCAGCGCCTTCAGCATCCCACTGCGCAACTTGTCCTCATTGAACGGCTCGCGCACATCATTGCTCTTGATAACGCGCGGCATCACCAGTTCCGCCACTTCAAAGGTGGTAAAGCGTTCATTGCAGACCAGACACTGGCGACGGCGGCGAACCTGCGAACCATCACCCACCAGGCGTGAATCAATCACTTTCGTATCAACTGCGGCACAAAATGGACAGTGCATGGCGCTTCCTGATTAGCATTTCTGACTGGTTGTTAGTTTACCGCGAACTGCCGCGACTACAAAGGCTGATGCCCATTTGTTGGGAAGCGCTTCCCGGATTGACCGACCCACGCCCGGCTTTTGCATGACTTTCGCTGGCCGGCGGACTAAGCTCTAGAGAGCGAATCTGGAAAAGGAAATCACCGACATGACAACCAGTTACTGCCTTCCCGCCCCGCGTGTGCTGCGGCGGGCCGCCCTGCTCTTCCCGCTGTTGTTGAGTGCCTGCGCCCAAAACCCCGAGGTGCCAAAGCTGAAATCCGAAGTGGTCCAGCTTAACCAGAAATTGCAGGCATTGACCGACGAGGCCACCGCGCTGGAGCAGCAGAGCCAGCTTAATCGCCAGTCAGAGAGCGGCGTCTATCTGCTGCCGGCGGCCAATAACCCGGCGGCGCTGCGCAGCGCCATCGGCGAGCTCAGCGTCTCTATAAGCCACCTCGCCCCGGAGGCAAATGGCGCGCAGGCGCTGCTGCATCTCCGCGCGCGCTCCGGCACCACCCTGCCCGGCTTTACGGCGGTGGTGGACTGGGGCCACCTCGACCCTACAACCGGCCAGCCGTTGCTGGTTGATATGCTCTCCCAGCCCATCAGCGTCAGCGATGCCCTGCTGCCACGCACTGAAGTAACGCTGGAGTTGCGCTTCAGTGGCCAGACGCCAGAGCAGCTCGGCTTTATCCGGCTGCGTGACGTCACACCCACCGCCCAGAGCGCGCCCGCCCCGGACGCCGCTCCGCAGCCATAAAAAAACCCCGCGATGCGGGGTTTTTTATCAGAGCCTGGGTGCTTAGCGCAGGATGTTGGGCTGGTCTGCCCCCTCTTTCTCCACCTTCTGTTGCAGCATGTGCTCGCGCTTCATGCCCAGTTTCAGCGCCAGCGCCGAAGCCACATAGATGGAAGAGACCGTACCGATGGAGACACCAATCAGCATGGTCAGGGAGAAGCCTTCCAGCAGCGCGCCGCCGAAGATGTAGAGCATCAAGACCACCATCAGCGTGGTGGCGGAGGTCATGATAGTACGGCTCAGTGTCTGGGTCAGGGAGACGTTGGTGATCTCGTAAGCATTGCCGCGGCGGATCTTGCGGAAGTTCTCACGGATACGGTCTGACACCACGATACTGTCGTTCAGCGAGTAACCAATGACCGACATCAACGAGGCGATGATGGTCAGGTCAATCTCGATGTGGAACAGTGACAGCACACCCATGGTGATGATGACGTCGTGCGCCAGTGCCAGTACGGCACCCAGCGCCAGTCGCCACTCAAAGCGGAAACCGACATACACCAGAATGGAGATCAGCGCCACCAGCAGCGCCATGCCGCCGGCCTGCGCCAGATCGCTGCCGACGCTCGGGCCGACGAACTCCACCCGTTTCACCGTGGCATTCTTGTCGACTTCACTGTTGACCAGCGAAATCACCTTGTTGCCCAGCTCCTGGCCAGCGCTGCCGCTGACGGGTGGCAAACGCACCATCACGTCACGGCTGCTGCCGAAGTTCTGCACCACTGGCTCGGCAAAGCCGGCCTTCTCCAGCGCGCCGCGCAGGGTATCGAGGTTCGCCGGCTGGTCGAGGGTGATCTCAATGACCGTCCCGCCGGTGAAGTCCAGGCCCCAGTTGAAGCCACGTACGCCCATGATGATCACCGAAGCGATCAGCAACAGCCCGGAGATACAGAAGGCCAGGTTGTCCCAGCGCATAAAGTCATAGACTTTACGGCCGTAGTTCAGTTGTTCAACACTATATTGTTGTTGTGCCACAACGCACTCCTCAGATAGACAGCTTGTTGATGCGCTTGCCGCCGTAAAGCAGGTTGACGATGGCACGAGTACCGACAATGGAGGTAAACATCGAGGTCGCTACACCGATTGCGGTGGTGATGGCGAAGCCCTTGATGGAACCTGTCCCCACGGCATACAGGATGATGGCCGTGATCAATGTGGTGACGTTGGCGTCAACAATACTGGAGAACGCGCCGCGATAGCCTTCATGGATCGACTGCTGGATGGAGCGGCCATTACGGATCTCCTCCTTGATGCGCTCGTTGATCAGCACGTTGGCGTCAACCGCCACCGCCAGCGTCAATACGATACCGGCAATGCCCGGCATGGTCAGGGTCGCCCCCGGCAGCAGGGACATGATGCCGACAATCAGCACCAAGTTGACGATCAGCGCAGCGGTCGCGATCAGGCCGAACTTACGGTAGAAGACCACCATAAAGACGATGGACGCCACCAGACCCCACAGGCAAGCCTCGAGGCCCTGCGTGATGTTCTGCATACCCAGGGTCGGGCCGATGGTGCGCTCCTCAACAATCTGGATCGGCGCAATCAGCGCACCGGCACGCAGCAGCAGCGAGAGCTGGCGCGCTTCATTCGGATCGTTGATGCCGGTAATACGGAAGCTGTTGCCCAGACGTGACTGGATGGTCGCCACGTTGATCACCTCTTCCTGTTTCACCAGGATGCTGCGACCGTTGGCATCTTTCTTGCCGCTGTCCTTGTACTCCACAAACAGGGTCGCCATCGGCTTGCCGATGTTGTCCTTGGTGAAGTTGGACATCGCTGAGCCACCCGCGCCGTCCAGGGAGATATTGACCTGCGGCTGGTTGTACTCATCCATGCTGGAGTTGGAGTCGGTGATGTGGTCACCGGTCAGGATGACACGCTTGTAGAGCACCACCGGACGGCCGTCACGGGTGGATTTCACTTCGCTGTCGCCCGGTACACGGTTCGCGTCTGCCGCAGTGGCATCGACGTTGGTGTTCACCAGACGGAACTCCAGGGTCGCGGTGGCGCCCAGGATCTCTTTGGCGCGCGCGGTGTCCTGGATGCCTGGCAGCTCAACCACGATGCGGTCAGCACCCTGGCGCTGCACCAGCGGCTCAGCCACGCCGAGCTGGTTGACACGGTTACGCAGAATGTTGATGTTCTGCTGCACCGCATCTTCACGGGACTGGCGCAGACGGTCATCGGTCATCACGATGCGCAGCGCATTGTCGCCCGAGGTGTTGAGCACCAGATCGCGGTGGCGCGGCGAGAGGTAGCTCAGCGCGTTGTCACGGGTGGCGGCGTCACGGAAACGGATCTCCACCGCGTTATCCGGCAGCTTGCGTACCGTCGCATAAGGGATGCTCTTGTCGCGCAGGTCACCGCGCAGGGTATCCATCATCTGCTCTTGCAGCTTGCCCATGGCGGTTTCCATGTCCACTTCCATCAGGAAGTGCACACCGCCGCGCAGGTCGAGGCCGAGTTTCATCGGCTCGGCTTTGAGGCGGGTGAGCCAGGTCGGGGTGGCCGGTGCCAGGTTAAGGGCAATCACATATTTATCGCCCAGCGCGGTGGTCAGCACTTCACGCGCCCGCAGCTGAACGTCAGTATCTTTAAAGCGAGCTAAGATGGCCCCATTTTCCAAGGCAATGGACTTGCTCGCGATCTTGTCTTGCTCTAATACACTTTTGACTTGGTCCAGCGTGGCCATACTGGCGTCGGAGCCCCGAGCGCCAGTAATCTGCACAGCCGGATCCTCACCATAAAGGTTGGGAAGCGCATAAAGCAAACCGATGAGGATCACGGCGATCAACATCAGGTACTTCCACAAAGGATATCGGTTTAACACGGCAGTTCCCTTCGGGAAAATTCAATTACAGAGCCTTCATCGTACCTTTCGGCAGAACGGCGGTTACGTAGTCACGCTTGATGGTCACTTCCGTGGTGTCATTGAGCGCAATTACGATGTAACCGGTCTCTGCCACTTTGGATACACGGCCGATCAGGCCACCGTTGGTCAGCACCTCATCACCCTTACCGATCGAATCCATCAGCTTTTTATGTTCCTTGCTGCGTTTCTGCTGCGGGCGCAGGATCATGAAGTAGAAGATCAGACCGAAGACCACCAGCATAATTACCAGAGAGTACGAGCTGGATTGGCCGGCCGGCGCGCCTGCCGCGGCAACAGCATCAGAAATGAAAAGACTCATTGAATTTCCCTCATTGTTATCGAAATCAGTAGTGTGAAATTACGCGTCCAAAGGCGGAACCGGTTTGCCAATACGCTGATAAAAGTCAGTAACAAACAGTTCCAATTTACCTTCTTCAATAGCCTGGCGTAAACCTGCCATCACGCGCTGGTAATAACGCAGATTATGGATGGTATTCAGGCGTGCACCCAATATTTCGTTGCAACGGTCGAGATGATGCAAGTAGGCGCGGCTGTAATTGCGACACGTGTAGCAATCACACTCCGCATCCAGCGGTGAGGTGTCCTCTTTGTACTTCGCGTTGCGGATTTTCACCACGCCTTCCGTGACAAACAGGTGGCCGTTGCGCGCGTTGCGCGTCGGCATCACGCAGTCAAACATATCAATGCCCCGGCGCACACCCTCAACCAGATCCTCTGGCTTGCCGACGCCCATCAGGTAGCGCGGCTTATCTTCCGGGATCTGCGGGCAGACGTGCTCCAGGATGCGGTGCATGTCCTCTTTCGGCTCGCCTACCGCCAGGCCGCCCACAGCGTAACCATCAAAGCCAATCTCCACCAGCCCTTTCACGGAGACATCTCGTAAATCTTCGTAAACGCTGCCCTGGATAATCCCGAACAGTGCGTTTTTGTTCTCCAGCTCATCAAAGCGCTTGCGGCTGCGGGCCGCCCAACGCAGGGACATCTCCATGGAGCGCTTGGCGTAGTCCCAGTCAGCCGGGTACGGGGTGCACTCGTCGAAGATCATCACGATGTCGGAGCCGAGGTCATACTGGATCTCCATCGACTTCTCCGGGCTGAGGAACACTGGGTTGCCGTTGATGGGATTGCGGAAGTGGACGCCCTCCTCCTTGATCTTGCGCATCGCGCCCAGGCTGAAGACCTGGAAACCGCCGGAGTCGGTGAGGATCGGGCCATGCCACTGCATGAAGTCATGCAGGTCGCCGTGCAGCTTCATGATCTCCTGCCCCGGGCGCAGCCACAGGTGGAAGGTGTTGCCCAGCAGAATCTGCGCGCCGGTCTCTTTCACCTCTTCCGGCGTCATCCCTTTTACGGTGCCGTAGGTACCAACCGGCATAAAGGCCGGGGTCTCCACCACACCGCGCTCAAACACCAAACGGCCGCGGCGGGCGCGACCATCTTTCGTTATTAATTCGTACTTCACATTGCCTCCGGCATCAGAGAAACAGTCTGATGAGGTTGACTCCGGGACGACCGCCCCGGAAAGAGTAAGCCCGGCGGTGCGCCGGGCCGGGAATTACTGGCCGACCTGCTGTTGCGGGGCCAGGGGGTTACGGGTGATGAACATCGCATCACCGTAACTGAAGAAGCGGTACTGCTCCGCCACCGCCTCGGCATAGGCTTTCATGGTCGGGCGGTAGCCAGCGAAGGCGGACACCAGCATGATCAGCGTGGACTCCGGCAGGTGGAAGTTGGTCACCAGCGCATCCACCACCTGGTACTCATAACCGGGGTAGATGAAGATTTGGGTATCGCCGAAGAACGGGGCGATCGAGGCCTCCTGGCTGGCCTGCGCCGCGCTCTCCAGCGAGCGCACCGAGGTGGTGCCGACGGCGATCACGCGCTTGCCGCGTGCCTTACAGGCCAGCACCGCATCCACCACCTCTTGCGGCACCTCAGCGTACTCGGAGTGCATGATGTGATCTTCGATGCTCTCCACCCGCACCGGCTGGAAGGTGCCCGCGCCGACGTGCAGCGTCACAAAGGCCATCTCCACGCCTTTCGCCTTCAGGGCCGCCAGCAGCGGCTCATCGAAGTGCAAGCCCGCAGTCGGCGCAGCGACCGCACCCGGCTTCTCGCTGTAGACCGTCTGGTACAGTTCGCGGTCGGACTCCTCGTCCGGGCGATCAATGTAAGGCGGCAGCGGCATGTGGCCGATGTCATTGAGGACGGTGAATACGTCGCGCGCATCGTTGAAGCGCAGCTCGAACAGCGCGTCGTGGCGCGCCACCATGGTGGCGGAGAGGCTCTCGTCATCACCCAGCAGCAGCTCCGCGCCGACCTTCGGCGCCTTGGAGGCGCGCACGTGCGCCAGCACGCGGTGGTCATCCAGCACGCGCTCCACCAGCACTTCAATCTTGCCGCCGCTGACCTTGCGGCCAAACATCCGCGCCGGGATCACCCGGGTATTGTTGAAGACCAGCAGGTCGCCCGCCTCCAGCTTCTCCAGCAGGTCGGTAAAGACGCCGTGCGTCAATTCACCGGTCGGGCCGTCGAGGGAGAGCAGGCGGCAGCCGCTGCGCTCGGCCTGCGGGTAGCGGGCAATAAGGGATTCTGGAAGTTCAAACGAGAAATCAGCGACGCGCATAGCAATTTAGTTCACATGAAAAACAGGCGGCTTAGTCTAGAGGGAGCACCGCCGCGCTGCAACAATTAAGGGCGCGGATGGCCCGAAATGGTTATACTCGCCGGATGAATTTTCTAGCCCACCTTCATCTGGCCGAGCTGGCCCAAAGCTCACTGCTCGGCAACCTGGCTGCGGACTTCGTCCGGGGCGACCCGCGCCATGACTACCCGCCGGAAGTGGCGGCCGGGATCATGATGCATCGCCGGGTTGACGTGCTGACCGACAGCCTGCCGGCGGTCAAGCGCGCCCGCGCCCTGTTCAGCGACGACTACCGCCGCGTGGCACCCATTACTATGGATGTGCTGTGGGATCACTTCCTGGCGTTGCACTGGGCCAAACTGGAGGCGGATTATACGCTGTCAGCCTTTATCAACCATGCGCAGCGTCAAATTTTGCCCGCTTCCGCAGCGATGCCGGAGCGTTTCCAGAACCTCAACCGCTACCTGTGGCCAGAGCGCTGGCTGGAGCGTTACGCCGATCTGCCCTATCTGGCGACGGTACTTGAGCGAATGGCGATCCGCCGCCCTCGCCTGCACCGGCTGGCTGGCTCCTATGCCGATCTTGAGCGCCAATACCCGCACTTTGAGGCGATCTTCTTCGAATTTTATCCGGAGATGATGGCAAAAGCGCGCGCGGGGGAGCTTTAAATCTGTCGAATGAACAAAAAATAAGCCGCTCTTTTATAACGGTTATTGTTAAAACAAGATAGTTTTTATAGCTTGTAACGATAGCCGTAAACTATCTGATTGATTGGTCTCGCGCCCTTTATTCGACCGGACTAAATCCCTATACTGCCTCGGTCTTATTCATCAATTGTCCTTTAACCTGATATTACAGGAGTAATTATGGTCCTGGTAACTCGTCCAGCCCCAGACTTTACCGCAGCTGCCGTACTGGGCAGTGGTGAAATCGTTGATAACTTCAACTTCAAAAAACACACCGCTGGCAAACCTACCGTTGTCTTCTTCTGGCCGATGGACTTCACCTTCGTGTGCCCGTCTGAGCTGATCGCCTTCGACAACCGTTACGCTGAATTCCAGAACCGTGGCGTGGAAGTGATCGGTGTTTCCTTCGACTCCGAGTTCGTTCACAACGCATGGCGTAAAACCCCGGTTGAGAACGGCGGCATCGGCGAAGTGAAGTACGCGATGGTTGCTGACGTGAAGCGTGAAATCCAGAAAGCTTACGGCATCGAGCACCCGGAAGCGGGCGTGGCGCTGCGTGGCTCCTTCCTGATCGACAAAGAAGGTATCGTGCGTCACCAGGTGGTGAACGACCTGCCGCTGGGCCGTAACATCGATGAAATGCTGCGTATGGTTGACGCGCTGCAATTCCACGAAGAGCACGGCGAAGTGTGCCCGGCTCAGTGGGAAAAAGGGAAAACCGGCATGGGCGCGTCTCCGGACGGCGTTGCCAAGTACCTGTCTGAAAACGCGACCAACCTGTAATGCTGTGCCGGCCCTGCCGGCTAAAGACTCAGGTAATGACCGGCGGCCTTGCCCGCCGGTTTTTTTATGCCTGCACGCCCACGGTGCCCCCGCTGCACCACCCTGCCCGCCAAATGAAAATTTTTCCTGTCTTTTCTTTCACTTCCGCTGCTTTTTCGCCCTGATTGCCGGTAGGCTGGTGAGGTAACGCTTGCGCGCCGATCTGGCGCGGCCTTTGCAACTCACTTGGGGCAAATGCCCGGATAATAATCAGCACAGACAGGAGTGGTTATGTGGTCAACAAAATGGACGGCGCCGCTGAGCGCGCTGGCGCTGCTGGTCAGCGGCAATCTTTACGCGGCCTCCATGCCGGCAGTGGAAGTGCAGCATGGGATGGTGGTCTCCTCGCAACACCTGGCCTCGCAGGTCGGCGTGGATATCCTGAAGATGGGCGGCAACGCCATTGATGCGGCGGTGGCAGTGGGTTACGCGCAGGCGGTGGTGAACCCCTGCTGCGGCAACATTGGTGGCGGCGGCTTTATGACCGTCCACCTGGCGGATGGCCGGGACACCTTTATCAACTTCCGTGAGACTGCCCCGGCGGCGGCCAGCGCGGACATGTACCTTGACGCACAGGGCAAGGTGCGCAAAGACGCCTCCCTCTATGGCTACCTGGCCGCTGGCGTGCCCGGTACGGTGCTGGGGCTGGACACCGCCCAGCGCGAATATGGCAAGCTGACGCGCCAACAGGTGATGGCACCGGCCATCCGGCTGGCGCGCGAGGGCTTTGTCCTGACCCGCGCCGACACGGACATTCTGGACACCACCGTCAAGCGCTTCCGTGACGATCCCGAGGCGGCGCGCATCTTCCTGCGCCCGGACGGCAGCGCGCTGCAACCGGGCGACCGGCTGGTGCAGACCGATCTGGCCAATACGCTAGAGTCGATTGCCCGCCGTGGGCCAGAGGCCTTCTACCACGGGCAGATCCCAGCGGCAGTCGAGGCGGCGTCGAAAAAGGGCGGCGGCCTGCTGACGGTGAAGGATTTCGCCGACTACCGCGTGACCGAAACCGCGCCCATTACCTGTAGCTACCGCGGCTACAAGTTTGTCTCCTCCCCGCCCCCCAGCTCCGGCGGCACGACGATGTGCCAGATCCTCAATACCCTCGAGGGGTATAACCTGAAGGAGATGGGCTTCAACTCTGCCGCCTCAATCCATGTGCTGACCGAGGCGATGCGCCACGCCTATATGGATCGCAACACCTACCTCGGCGACCCGGCGTTCGTCACCAACCCCATCGGCCGCCTGACCAGCAAGAGCTACGCCGCCGAGATCCGCAAGAAGATCGAGCCGCTGCGCGCCACCCCCTCCGAGCAGGTGCAGCCGGGTATGGAGCCGCATGAGAAGCCAGAGACCACCCACTACTCCATCGTTGACCAGCAGGGCAACGCCGTCTCCACCACCTACACCATCAATGGCCGCTTCGGCGCGGTAGTGATTGCCCCCGGCACCGGCTTCTTCCTGAACGATGAGATGGATGACTTTACCACCAAGGTCGGCGAGCAGAACCTTTATGGGCTGGTGCAGGGCACGCGTAACGCCATCGCCCCCGGCAAGCGCCCCCTCTCCTCCATGAGCCCGTCGCTGGTCACCAAGGATGGCAAGATCTTCCTGGTGCTCGGCTCGCCGGGCGGCTCGCGCATCATCAGCATCACGCTTCAGGCGGCGATCAATATCATTGATTACGGTATGCCGCCGCAGGAGGCCGTGGACGCCCCGCGCATCCACCACCAGTGGCTGCCGGATGAGGTCTACTATGAGCAGCGCGGTGTCTCCGCAGACAGTTTGGCGCTGCTGAAGGAGCGTGGCTACAAGATGGTCGAGCAGACGCCGTGGGGCGCGGCGGAGCTGATTATGGTGGGGCTGCCGGGTGCGGCTGGCGTGACGCCCGCCAACTCTGGCAATGACTCGGCGGTGTCGGGCAAGGTGCGGGAGGGCTACCTGTATGGCGCGAATGACGTGCGCCGGCCTGCCGGCGCCGCCATCGGCTACTGATGAAACTGATCCCGCCGCCACGGCGGGATCATGCTCAGGCCTTGGCCTGCCCGCGCCACAGGGTGACGCTTTCACCCGGCAGGGCCAGCGTCAGCGCGCCTGAATGTGAAGTAAGTACTCCCTCACCTTCCAGCGCTTGCCATTCGGCACTCTCCAGCATCGGTGTCAATGGCAGGGCCACGTTGGCCGCCCGGTTACGCTGCAACGCCACCACAATCTGCTCCTGCTCATAGCGGCGCATAAACACCAGCGTGTCCCCCTCGGCATGGAGCACTTTGCAGCCGCCGCGGCGCAGCGCCGGGCTGTCATGGCGCAGGGCCGCGAGGCGGGTATAAAGCCCCAGCAGGTCGGCGTCCCAGCGCTCTTTGTGCCACGGGAAGGTTTTGCGGCAGTAGGGATCGTTCTCGCCATCTAACCCGATCTCATCGCCATAGTAGATGCAGGGCACGCCAATCCAGCAGAATTGCCACACCACCGCCATCGCCATCCGCGCCTGGTTGCCTTCAAGTAGAGTGATGAAGCGCGAGGTGTCATGGCTGTCGAGCTGGTTGAACTGGCGCAGCTGCACCTGATGCGGCAGGCCGGCGCGGTAGGACTCCACCCACTCGGCGCAGGCTTCAGCGCTCAGCGTCATCGGGTCGCCGGCGTTGTCCACGTTCGCCAGAAAGGCCCACACCGGCGTGACAAAGCCGCGATAGTTCATCGCACCATCTTCCACGCCCGCGTGCAGCCACTCACGCGCATCGTTGAAGTGCTCGCCGAGGATGTAGGCGTCAGAGTTCTCCTCACGGATCGCCTGCTTGATGCCCGCCAGGTGGTGCAGGTTGCGCTTCGCGCCGCCCCCCTCGCCCAGCATGTGGATCACATCCAGCCGCCACGCATCGATGCTGTAGGGCGGGCGCAGCCAGTGGCGCACCACGCTATCCTGCCCGCGATAGATCTGCTCCACCACGCCGTCGCTGGCGTAATCCAGCTTCGGCAAGCTGCTGAAGCCCTTCCAGTCGCAGGTGCTGCCATCCGGCCAGAAGCTGTACCAACTGCGGGTGGGCGCCTCCTCATTGCCAAACGCGCCATTATGGTGCTGCTGGTGGCGGTCAAACCACGGGCTGGAGTCGCCGGTATGGTTGAACACGCCATCCAGCATCAGGCGGATGCCGAACTCCCGCGTCTGCTCACGCAGCCGCACCAGCGCCTCATTGCCGCCCAGATAGGGATCGACCTGATAGTAATCCTCGGTGTCATATTTATGCACACTAGGGGCCTTGAACACCGGGTTCAGGTAGAGCGCGGTGACGCCGAGCTTTTGCAGGTAGGGCAGCTTGCTGATGATGCCATCCAGATCGCCGCCATAGAAGGTGGAAGGTGAGCCTTCACTCTCAATCGGATCCTCCCAGTCACAGCGTTTCACCTCCCGCCCCTCGGCGTGGTGGTAGTAACTGCCGCTCTGGATCAGGTGCGGGCCACCGCTGCTGGCAAAGCGGTCAGGGAAGATCTGGTAGAAGACCTGATCGGTCACCCACTCCGGGTCAGGATCGGGGGCATAGAGGGAGAATTGCTGGAGCGAGGCGGGTTGCAGCTCGCTGACGCCGAGCGGCCCGACCCAGCGCTGATGCGTCTCCCACAGCAGCTTGAAGCAGTAACGGCGGGCGGGTTGCCCCTCATCCAGCGCCAGCGCGGTGTGGTAGCGGCGATAGCGGCCGATCTGCTGCGACTCCATAGCCTGCAACAGCTCCTCATTGTCAGGTTCAGCGCGCAGCATCACCTGTTCCGGCGGATCGTCGCTCTCCAGCCAGAGGGTCAGATAGAGGTAGTTACCACGCAGGATGGCGAAGGGGGGAACTGGCAAGTGCCAGGCATTGAGCATAGTGTCTCCTGATTCGCATCATAAAGCGTTCACCATGCCATGCCAGGCGACATCCGCCCTCCTCTCCCCAAACAGAATGACGGGGCGGAGGGCGGAGGTGGAGAGGATTAGCGGTTACGCATCATGCTGCTGGGCAGCCACTCGACGCTGGAACTTCACTTTCCACACATAGCCGGCAATCAGCAGCGCCACCCACACCAGCCCCGCGTAGAGCGAGACCCGCGTATCCGGGAAGTAGCCGATCAGGCCAATGATGAACACCAGAAAAACAATTGCCAACACCGAAGTGGCAATGCCGCCACGCAGCGGGAAGGCCAGCGCGGAGACTTGCTGCTTGGTCAGGCTGCGACGGAAGGCGATCTGTGACAACAGAATCATTATCCATACCCAAACCGTAGCAAAGGTCGCCAGGGATGCAATCACCAGGAAGACATTTTCCGGCATGATGTAGTTGAGGTAGACCGCCACCAGCAGCGCGGACATCATTACCACCACTGTCACCCACGGGATGCCACGCTTCGACACGCGGGCGAAAATCTTCGGCGCGTGGCCCTGCTCCGCCATGCCGTGCAGCATCCGGCCGACGCCAAACACGTCACTGTTAATCGCCGAGAGCGAGGCAGTGATCACCACAAAGTTCAGGATGCCTGCCGCCACGGTGATGCCCATGTGCTGGAAGGTCAGCACGAACGGGCTGCCCTGCGTCCCCACCTGGTTCCACGGGTAGATGGACATGATGACGAACAGCGTGCCGACATAGAACACCAGGATGCGCCACGGCACCGAGTTGATCGCTTTCGGGATGGAGACTTTCGGGTTGTTGGCCTCGCCAGCGGTGATGCCGATGATCTCAATGCCGCCGTAGGCAAACATCACCAGTTGCAGCGACAGGATCATCCCCATGATGCCGTTGCTAAAGAAGCCGCCGTTGCTCCAGAGGTTATGGATGCCGGTGGGCTGCCCACCGTTGCCGATGCCCCAGACGATAATCCCAATGCCCGCCACGATCATGATGATGATGGTCAGCACCTTGAAGAAGGAGAACCAGAACTCCAGCTCGCCAAACACCTTCACGCTCATCAGGTTGATGGCGCCAATGATCAGCACCACGCTCAGCACCCAGATCCAGTGCGGCACCTCCGGGAACCAGACGCCCATGTAGATGCCGAAGGCGGTGACATCCGCGATCGCCACAATCAGGATCTCAAAGCAGTAGGTCCAGCCGGTGATGTAACCGGACAAGGGGCCAAGGTAATCCTGCGCATAGCGGGAGAAGGAGCTGGCTTGCGGGTTGTTGACCGACATCTCGCCGAGGGCGCGCATGATGATGAAGGCGATGACGCCGCCAATCAGGTAGGCCAGCAGGACGCTGGGGCCGGCCATCTTGATGGCATCGGCAGAGCCATAAAACAGGCCGGTTCCGATGGCGGAACCCAAGGCCATAAAACGGATGTGCCGGGTGCTCAAGCCGCGCTTGAGCTGGGTGGCTGGTTGTTCCATGTACGATTAAACCTGTAAATAAACCAAAAATAGCGAGGGGAACACGGCAAAACCGCGCATCGCTCACGCAAAAATGCCACGGGAGGGCCCGTGGCATCGAAGGGGTGAGGCGAACCTTACCACATTATTGGTGAACTGTGACGCTACGCTCGCCGGCAACGCGGTCGTAAATCCCGACCAGTACCAGCATCACCAGAGAGGGCGGCAGCCAGGCCAGGCCCTGCGTCGACAGCGGCAGGTGCTCAGTCCAGGCCGGCAGCACCGACGCCAGGGAGGAGGTCTTGATGCCGTCAATGATGCCGAAGACCAGGCTCACCAGCATCACCGGTGCCACGATGCGCGGCAGGCTGTTCCAGAAGCGCAGCGTGAAGCTCAGCACGATCAGCACGATGCACGGCGGGTAGATGGCGGTCAGTACCGGCACCGAGATCTGGATCAGGTGGCTCAGGCCGAGGTTGGAGACCACCATCGAGAACAGGCCCAGCATAAACACCAGCGTCCGGTAGGAGAACGGCAGGTATTGGGCGAAGAACTCAGCACAGGCACAGGTCAGGCCCACTGCCGTCACCATACAGGCCAGGAAGATCAGCGCCGCCAGGAAGGTGCTGCCGATGCCGCCAAAGGTGTTCTGGACGTAAGCATGCAGGATCACCGCGCCATTCTCAGCGTGCGGAACCAGCACGCCACTGCCCGCGCCCAGCTTGAACAGGCTCAGGTAGACCAGCGTCAGGCCCACACCGGCGATCAGGCCAGCCAGGATGGTGTAACGGGTCAGCAGTCGCGCCTCTTTCACGCCACGCGATTTCGCCGCATTGACGATGACGATGCCGAACACCAGCGCGCCCAGGGTATCCATGGTGAGGTAGCCATTCACGAAGCCGGTGGAGAACGGCACGTTCTGGTAGACCTCGGTCGCCGGGATCGGCTGGCCTGCCGGCCACAGCACGGCGGCGATGCCCAGGATCGCCAGCGCGACGATTTTCAGCGGTGCCAGCACGTGGCCCACGGTATCCAGCAGCTTGCCCGGATAGAGGGAGACGCCAATCACCAGCGCGAAGTAGATGAGGCTATAGACCATCAGCGGCATGGCGCCGTCGCCGGTCAGGGGCGCGATGCCCACTTCGAAGGAGACGGTGGCGGTACGCGGGGTGGCGAACAGCGGGCCAACGGCCAGGTAGCAGACGGTTGCCAGCACGATGCCAGCCTTGCGGCCAATCGGCGAGCTAAGGGCATCAATGCCGCCGCCGACGCGCGCCAGCGCAATCACCGTGACGACCGGCAAACCGACGGCAGTGAGCAGGAAGCCAAGCGCGGCCCACCAGACATGCTCGCCAGACTGCAAACCAACCATCGGCGGGAAGATGATGTTCCCGGCACCGACGAACAGGGCGAAGGTCATGAACCCCAACGCCAGAATATCTTTACTTGCTAAACGATGACTCATGGTGTGTCGTGTTGCCTGTTCAAATGGAAAAAGAGATACCCTGTTGCCGGCATACCGCGCCCCGGCCTGAACCGGAGTAACAGTGCCCGACTGCTAAAATTGTTTTTATCGTCATGATTGGGCGATACGTTGGCTGCCGAAGCAGCGGCTCTCCATGCTGGAAGCGACTACGCACCGATAAGGTGGAAAAGTGACGTATTGCAGGTGGTTTAGCGCGACAACGGGAGCTAAGGTAAACGTTTATAGCGTATGAAGGCAAGACGGGATCGAAAAAGCAGAGGCATTGACTGTATAAAATTTCCCAGATAGAGAATCATGCCGTTTAATCTCTTATCCACCCTACATGATTTGTATGTTTTTTAATCTTGCAGCACACAAAGTGTGACACTTTGCTACCTGAAATGCATGAAACCGCCACTCCCTGGCGGTTTCATACACAATTCCCATACGGATCCGCAGGTTACCAAACGCGATTGGCGGTATCGATCACCAGGCGCAGTTTCTCCCACTGCTGGGCTTCAGTGATGCTGTTGCCCTCTTCCGTCGAGGCGAAGCCACATTGGGTGCTCAGGCGCAGTTGCTCCAGCGGAACATACTGGGCCGCCTCTTTGATGCGCTGCTCAATCACCGCCGGATCTTCCAGCTCACCGCTCTTGGTGGTCACCAGACCCAGCACTGCCTGCTGTTTGCCCGGCTTCAGGAAGCGCAGCGGCTCAAAGCCACCGGAGCGCTCATTGTCATACTCCAGGAAGAAGGCATCGATGTTCACGCCGCCAAACAGCAGCTCCGCCACCGGCTCATAGCCGCCCTCAGAGATCCAGGTGGAGCGGAAGTTGCCGCGGCACACATGCAGGCCGATGGTCAGGTCAGCCGGCTTGCCCTCAATGGCTTTGTTCAGCACGTCCGCATAGGTGCGCGCCAGCACTTCCGGATCATCGCCACGCTCACGCATCTGGCGCTTCTGGTCTTCGGAGCAGAGGTAGGCCCAGACGGTGTCATCCAGTTGCAAATAGCGGCAGCCAGCGTCGTAGAAGGCCTGAATGGCGTCACGGTAGGTCTGCGCCAGATCGTCGAAGTAGGCGTCCAGCTCCGGGTAGACCTCGGTGCTGATGGCTTTACGGCCACCGCGGAAGTGCAGCACGCTCGGGCTAGGGATGGTCATCTTCGGCACCGCATCGCCAGCAATCTCTTTCAGAAAGCGGAAGTGGTCGAGCATCGGGTGCTGGCTATTGAAGCCCAGCTTGCTGACCACCTTGATGCTGCGCGCCTTGGTCTGCACGCCATTGAACTGGATGCCCTGATCGGCTTCGTAAGGCTCCACGCCGTCCAGGCCCTCGAAGAAGTCAAAGTGCCACCACGCGCGGCGGAACTCACCGTCGGTAACCACTTTCAGGCCCAGCTCACGCTGTTTGGCCACGATGTGGCGAATCTCTTCATTCTCCACTTCACGCAGCTGTTCGGCGGAGATCTCGCCGCTCTGGAACTGCACACGGGCCTTCTTCAACGCCGCCGGGCGCAGCAGGCTGCCGACAACGTCAGCGGGGAAAGCGGGAACGGCAACGGTGGCATGCGTATTGGACATCTCTGGCTCCTGAACATTGCCGCTCAATCCCGGCGACAAAGTAGTTTATCAAGTAAATAGTTACCCAAGGTGACTCTGGGACTTCCAGACGTCTAAATGGCTTGAAGGCTAATTTGTCATGAGATCTGCTCAACGGCAAACGAGGAATTTTCATGGCACATGAAAAAAATTCAAGTTAGGCGCGCAAGATGAAAAAAGCGCCGCAGAATCTCTCTGTGGCGCTATTGCTTTAGCAGGTTGCAAAATCGGGAGCAGAAACCGGTTTACGGCAGGGCCAGCTGCGCCCGCACCTGTTTCAGTGTCTCCGGCGGCAGTGGCAGGTAGCCGTCGCGGGTGATCAGCTGCTGCCCGGCATCCGAGAGCACGTAGCCAAGGAAGGTGGCGGTCAGCGGCTCAAGTGGCTGGCCGGGCGGCTTATTAATGTAGATATAGAGGAAGCGGGTCAGTGGGTAACTGCCGTTGCGCACATTCTCTGCCGAGGGCTTGATAAAGGTATGCCCATCCTCCGCCAGCGGCAGTGCCTTCACGCCGCTGGTGTGGAAACCGATGCTGGCGTAGCCGATGGCATTGGGCGAGCCAGCCACCGCCTGCGCCACGGAGGAGGAGCCGGGCAGCTCGTTGACCTGTGGCAGGAAATCGCCGCCGCACAGCGCCCGTAGCTTGAAATAGCCATAGGTGCCGGAGGCGGAGTTGCGCCCGTAACGCTCAAAGGTGCGGTTGGCCCAGTTGCCACCCAGCCCGACGTCCCCCCAATGGCGCGCCGCGCCGCCCTCGCCACAGCGGCGGTTCACCGAGAAGATGGCGTCCAGCTGCCCACGGGTCAGGCCGGTCAGGGGGTTATCCTGATTCACCAGCACCACCAGCGCATCCACCGCCACCGGCACGGCAACGGGCACATAGCCGAAGTGCTCGCGGAACGAGGCGATCTCGGCATTTTTCATTGGCCGGCTCATTGGCCCCAGCTGGGCCGCACCGGCGGCCAGCGCAGTGGGCGCGGTAGAGGAGCCAGCAGCCTGGATCTGCAAGTTAACGCCGGGATAACGGCGGGAAAACCCCTCGCCCCACAACGCCATCAGGGTCGCCAGGGTATCGGAACCCACGCTGGAGAGGTTGCCAGAGAGCATACCGTGGCCCGCCGCGGGCGGCACGGCAGCGACGCCCGGCGCGCACACCGAGAGAATAAGCAGCAGGCAGGCGCTGGCCTGCCGGTAGAACCGAAGAATCATGCGGATGTCCGGCTGAAAAGTCCGTAAAGCCGATGATTATGTCTGCGCGGCGCCATGAGTCAATGTATCCGGTACAATCAGCCGTTTTGGCAGGGTGAACATGAAGCGTGCGCCCTCCCCCGGCTCGCTGAGGATCTCCAGCCGACTGTCGTGGTGGTTAAGCGCGTGTTTGACAATCGCCAGCCCCAGCCCGCTGCCGCCGGTCTGGCGGGAGCGCGCCTTGTCCACGCGGTAGAAGCGCTCGGTCAGGCGCGGCAAGTGCTCGGCGGCGATGCCCGGCCCATTGTCGCTCACCTGGAACTGCGCGCCCTGCGCGGTACGCTGCCAGGAGACCTCAATACGGGTGCCCGGCGGCGTATGGTTGACGGCGTTATAGACCAGATTGGAGAAGGCGCTGCGTAGCTGCTCCTCATTGCCGTAAACCTTCAGCGTGTCATTGATGCGGAACTCAATGTGATGCTGGCCGCCGCTCAGGGTCTGCGCCTCCGGCTGCAACATGCGCAACATACGCGGGATATCCACCCGCTCCTGCATGTCCGGCGGCGGCGCGGCCTCAATTTTCGAGAGCGTCAGCAACTGATTCACCAGCCCCTCCATGCGCCGGCCCTGCGCCTGCATGGTGTGCAGCGCCTTGCTGCGCAACGGCTCCTCCAGCGTCTGCTCGCCCATCATCTCCAGATAGCCCTGCAACACCGTAAGCGGCGTGCGCAGCTCATGGCTGACGTTGGCGAAGAAGTTACGGCGCGCGCCCTCCAGCTGGCGCATCTGGGTGACGTCACGCGCCACCATCAGCAGCTGCCCCTCAGAGTAAGGCATGGCGCGAAACTCCACATGGTGACCATTATTGAGCACCAAGGTCAGCGGGCGGTTGAATTGCGGCTCCTGCAAATAGCGGGTGAACTCCGGGTAGCGCAACAGGTTCAGGATATTCTGGCCGTTGTCCTCCGGCCAGCGCAGGCCGAGCAGGTGTTGGGCCAGCCCGTTGCACCAGAAGATGATCCCCTCCTCGGTGGTCAGCACCACCGCATCAGGCAAGGACTCTGCCCCGCTGCGAAAGCGCTTGATCAGCAGCGCCAGCTCGCGGCGACGGCGGCGGTTGCGCAGCTGCATCTGGTAAAGGCCGTAGAACAGCGGCTCCCAGCTCCAGCGGCCGGTGGGCGGAGTCATGCTGCGGTCGAGCCACAGCCAATAAGAGAGGCGAAGCTGGTTATAGTAGTTCCAGCCCAGCGCGACCAGCACGCTGGCCAGCAGCCACCAGGGCAGACCGCCAAACAGCAGCCCCAGCAGCAGGCCGGGCAGGCAGAACAGCGCCAGCTCCAGCGCCAGACCCTTCCAGGATAGACGTTCCAGCACGTGATAATCTCCGGCGCGGCGTCAGTAGCGCGTTGAGAACCGGTAGCCCGTACCGCGGACAGTCTGCACCATGCGGTCATGCCCACTGCTCTCCAACGCCTTGCGCAGGCGGCGGATATGCACGTCCACGGTACGATCCTCGACGTAGACGTTGGTGCCCCAGACATGGTTGAGCAGCTGCTCGCGGCTGTAGACCCGTTCTGAATGGGTCATAAAGAAGTGTAGCAGCCGGAACTCGGTCGGCCCCATCTCCAGCGGCGATTCATTGGCCATCACCCGGTGCGAGGAGGGATCAAGGCTCAGGCCCTGCATCTCAATCATCTCTTCCACCGCCATTGGCGAAATGCGGCGCATGACCGCCTTGATGCGGGCCACCAGCTCCTTCGGCGAGAAGGGCTTGGTGATGTAGTCATCCGCCCCCACCTCGAGACCCCGCACGCGATCTTCCTCTTCACCGCGGGCGGTGAGCATCATCACCGGGATGTCGCGCGTCAGCGCCTCACGTTTCATGTGCTTGATAAATTGCAACCCGGATCCTCCCGGCAGCATCCAGTCGAGCAGCACCAGGTCGGGATAGGGTTCCGCCAGGCGGTTTATCGCACTGTCGAAATCTTCCGCTTCCAGCGGCTGGTAACCGTTCTGCTCCAGGACAAAACAGACCATCTCCCGAATCGGGGCTTCATCCTCAACCACCAATATGCGTCTTACCATCGTCAATCCTGCCAATAGGTTAGCGATCACGTTTGTTTGCGGCCGCCATTATGCGTCAGATTTATGACACATTTATGAATATCTGTTTCGGTAATGTTTCCCCCACGCCGTGTCCCGGTGCCTACCTTACGGCGAACGGCGGCGACTGCCAGGGTAAAATCACGAAGTTGGAAAGCATCTCGCAAACATCGGGGGGTTTGCGGCGCGACAGCGTGCCAGCCGGGTGTTTATAATCAGCCTCCATTACGCCGGGGCTGGCGTCAATCCCCGCATCTGCCGCCGGGCGGGTGCGGTAGCGTGAGCGGATTACCGAGAGAGAGTGTTATGCGCCTGATTCACACATCTGACTGGCACCTTGGCCAGCTGTTTTTTACCAAGAGCCGTGCGGCCGAGCACCAGGCCTTTTTGGGCTGGCTGATTGATCAGGTGGAGGCCCACCAGGTGGATGCGGTGGTGGTGGCCGGGGACATCTTCGACACGGGCGCGCCGCCGAGCTATGCGCGCCAGCTCTACAACCGCTTTGTGGTGGATCTGCAACGCACCGGCTGCCAGCTGATTGTGCTGGGCGGCAACCATGACTCGGTCGCGACGCTCAATGAGTCGCGTGAATTGCTCGCCTGCCTCAATACCACGGTGATCGCCAATGTGAAGGCCGATCACCGGCCGCAGCTCTGTGTGCTGAACCAGCGCGACGGCACCCCCGGCGCGCTGCTGTGCGCCATCCCCTTCCTGCGCCCGCGTGACCTGCTGCTCAGTCGCGCCGGCCAGTCCGGCAGTGAGAAACAGCTGGCCCTGCAAGAGGCCATCGCCGCCCACTACCACACCCTGCACCAGTCAGCGCTGGAAAAGCGCGACCAACTGGGCCTGCCGCTGCCCATCATCGCCACCGGCCATCTCACTACCGTCGGCGTCTCTACTACCGATTCGGTACGCGACATCTATATCGGCACCCTGGACGCCTTCCCGGCGCAGGCGTTCCCGCCGGTGGATTACATCGCCCTCGGCCATATCCACCGCGCCCAGTGCGTAGCGAAAACCGAGCACATCCGCTACAGCGGCTCGCCCATCCCGCTCAGCTTTGACGAGGCGAATAACCAGAAAAGCGTCTACCTGCTGGAGTTTGACGGCGGCGCGCTGGCGGGCGTCGAAACCCTGCCGGTGCCGGTCACCCAGCCGCTGGCGGTGGTCAAGGGCACTTTGGTGGAGATTGAGCAGCAGTTGCAGGCGTTCGCCAGCGCCGATCCGGCCCGCCCGGTGTGGCTCGACATTGAGGTCGCCACCCAGGACTACCTCAGCGACATCCAGCGCCGTATCCAGCAGCTCACCGAAGGGCTGCCGGTGGAGGTGGTGCTGTTGCGCCGCCACAAGGCGCAGCGCCAGAACATGCTGGATCAGCAGGCGCGCGAAACGCTGAATGAGCTGTCGGTGGCGGAGGTGTTTGACCGGCGCATCGCGCTGGAGACCGACACGGACGAGGCGCACCATGAACGGATGCGGCAGATGTTCCGCGCGGTGGTGGAAGAGGTGCGTGAAGCCAATGAAGGAGTGCAATCCGTATGAAAATCCTGAGCCTGCGGCTGAAAAACCTCAACTCCCTGCAAGGCGAGTGGAAGATCGACTTTACCCAGGAGCCCTTCCTCAGCAACGGCCTGTTTGCCATCACCGGGCCGACCGGCGCGGGCAAAACCACGCTGCTGGATGCCATCTGTCTGGCGCTCTACCACCAGACGCCGCGGCTGAATGTCACCCCCAGCCATAACGAGCTGATGACCCGCCACACCGCCGAGTCGCTGGCGGAGGTGGAGTTTGAGGTGAAGGGCGTGGCGTACCGCGCTTTCTGGAGCCAGCGACGCGCCAAAAACGCGCCGGATGGCAATTTGCAGGCGCCGAAGGTGGAGCTGGCGCGCTGCGCCGATGGCAAGATCCTGGCCGACAAGGTGCGGGACAAACTGGAGTCGGTGGCGCAGATCACCGGACTGGACTTTGGCCGCTTCACCAAGTCGATGATGTTGTCGCAGGGGCAGTTCGCCGCCTTCCTGAACGCGGACGCCAATGACCGCGCCGAGCTGCTGGAGGAGCTGACCGGCACCGAGATCTACGGCCAGCTTTCTGAGCGGGTGTTTGAGCAGCACAAGCAGGCGCGGCTGGATCTGGAGGCACTGCACCACCGTGCCGCCGGCATTGAATTGCTCACCGAGGCACAGCGGCAGGCGCTGGAGGCGCAGCTTGAGGCACTGACGCAGCAGGAGACACAGCAAACCGCGCAGGCGGCAGAGCAGCAGCGCGGGATCGCCTGGATCCAGCAGGATCATGCCCACCAGCAGGCGCTGGCGCAGGCCGAGCAGCGTGTGCAGGCCGCAGATGCCGCATGGCAGCAGGCGCAGCCAGAGCTCACCCGGCTGGCACACAATGAGCCTGCCGAGAAGCTGCGGCCGCTGCAACGGGAGCGCGATCAGGCGCTTACCGCCCAGCGTACGCACCAGCAGCAGCTTGGCGACCTGCTCAATCGGCAACAGCAGCAGCAACAGGCACTGACACCACTGGCCGCCGCCGTGGAACAGGCGCAGCGGCAGCGAGAGGCACTGTTGCAGCAACAGCAGCAGCAGGAGGCGCTGATTGCGCAAGTGATGCCGCTGGATGCCCAACTTACGCAACTGACCCAACAGTGCACGGAGGCGCGGCAAGCGGAAGCGGCACAGCAGCAGCAACTGGCGGCTTGTCGCCAACAGTGCCAAACCATTGAGCAGCAACTCCACGCAGAACGCGCCCAGCAGGCCGAACTGGCGCAGTGGCAGCACGACCACGCCCACCATGCCCAGTGGGGCGACCTGTTGCCGCAGTGGCGTGCGCAGCTGGCGCAGCAGCAGGCGTTGCGCCAGCGAGTCCAGCACGCGCAGCAGCAGTGTGAGGCGTCCCAGCAGCAGCTTAGCCACCTGCAACAGGCGCAACAGACGCTGGCGCACCAGCGGCCGGCCCTGCTACAGGCGCGGGAGCAGGCCGAGGCGCAGTTGCGCGGCCAGCAGCAGCAACTGGCCGTTTTGGCGCAACAGCAGCCGGAGGCAGCGCTGCGCCAGCGGCTGGACGCGCTGCACGCCCAGCGCCCGCACCGGCGTCAGTTGACCAGCCTGGCTCCGCTGGTGCAGCAGGGCCTGCGGCAACAGGCGGAGCTGACGCGGCAGCAACAGGCGCTCCACCAGCGCCTGACGCAAGCCGAACAGCAGCTGGAGGAGAAGCGCCGCCACTTCAAGCAACAAAAGCAGCACCTTGAAGATTTGCGCGCGCTGCATGAGCGCGAGAAACAGATTGTCAGCCTGGAGGCGGAACGCGCCCGGCTTCAGGCCGGTGAAGCCTGCCCACTGTGCGGGGCCACCGAGCACCCGGCAATCGCCCACTATCAGGCGATCCAGCCCTCCGCCACCGCCCAGCGGCTTGCGGCGCTGGAGCAGCAGGTAGACGAGACGCGCACCAGTGGCACCGAATTGGGCGCACAGGCCAAGGGCCTGAAGGAGCAGGAGGCGCAACTGGCGCAAGCGCTGGCGAGCCTCACGGAGCAGCAGGCGCAGTGGCAACAGCAGTGGCAGGCGCTGGCGGAGTCCCTCGCCCTGCCCTTCACGCTGGCGCAGGCCGACGAGGCCACCCTCTGGCTGGAGGCGCGCGAGCAGGAGGAGACGCAGGCACAGCAGCAGTGGCAAGCGCGGGAGCACCAGTTACAGGCGGTGCGGCAGGCGCAGGATGCGCTGACCCAAGCCCAGCAGGCGGAACAGCAGTGGCAGCACCAGCATGATTTGCTGGCCGAGCGGCAACAGGAGCAGCAGAAGCAGCATGACGCCCAGCAACAGACGCTGGCACAGGAGCAACAGGCGCTGGAGCAGGCTCATGCCCTCTTCAGCGCCGGGCTGGCTGACGCTGGCCTGCCGCCGTCACAGCCAGATGAGCCGTGGCTTGAGGCGCGCCAGCAGGAGTGGCGGCAGTGGCAACAGCAGCAGCAGGCCCAGCAGGCACTGGCAGTTTCGTTGAAAGAGCACGAGATCCGCCGCGAGGCTGAACAGCGCACCCTGGCCGAGAGCCAAAATGCGCTGACGCAGCACCAGACGCGCTGTACGGCACTGGAGGCGCAACAGCAAACCGTTCGCCAGCAGCGCACTGCCCTGTTTGGCGAACGGCAAATCAGTGAAGCGCGCGACGCCCTGCACCGTCAACTGACGGAGGCGGAGCACGCCAGCCGTCAGGCGGAAGCGGCGCAGCAGCAGGCGCATCAGCAGCTGAGCCGGCTGGAGGGCGAACTGGCGACGCTACGCCAGCAGCAGCAGCGGCTGGATGAACTGGCGCAACAGGCTGACGCCCGTTGGGCCACCGCGCTGGCCGCCAGCCCATTTGCGGATGAGGCGGCGCTCAACGCCGCCCTGTTGGACGAACCGACGCGTGACGCGCTGACCGCGCAGCGTGAGGCGCTGATCCAGCAGCGTCAGGAGAGCGAGACGCTGCGCAAACAGGCCGCCGAGGCGCTGGCGCACAGCGCAACGCAGCGGCCCGCCACGCTGGCACCGGACGCCGAGGCCAGTGCCTTGGAGAGCGAACTTGCCAGCCTGCGCCAGCAGTTGCGCCAGTCGGCGCAGCAGCAGGGTGAGTTGCGCCAGCAGTTAGAGAGCGATTGCCAGCGGCGCGGCAGTCAGCAGCAACTGTTTGCGCAAATCGAGGAGAGCCAGCAGCAGTTCCGCGACTGGAGCGCCCTGAACGCGCTGATTGGCTCGAGCGACGGCGCCAAGTTCCGCCGTTTTGCCCAGAGCCTGACGCTGGATCATCTGGTCTATCTGGCGAACCGGCAACTGGAGCGGCTGCATGGCCGCTACTTGCTGCAACGCAAAGAGAGCGACGCGCTGGAGTTGCAGGTGGTGGACACCTGGCAGGCTGACGCGCTGCGTGATACCCGCACCCTCTCCGGTGGCGAAAGTTTCTTGGTGAGTCTGGCGCTGGCGCTGGCACTCTCCGATCTGGTCAGCCACAAAACCAGCATCGACTCGCTGTTCCTGGATGAGGGCTTCGGCACGCTCGACGCTGAAACCCTGGACACCGCGCTGGATGCGCTCGACAACCTCAACGCCTCCGGCAAAACCATTGGCGTCATCAGCCACGTGGACGCGATGAAAGAGCGCATCCCAGTGCAGATCCGGGTGAAGAAGGTCAACGGCCTCGGCGTCAGCCGGCTCGGCAAGGAGTTTGCAGTCTGATTCGCCTTGGCAACGCGTATGGCCCGGCGCTGCCGCTGGGCTAAACCAGTGGATTGGTGCAAGCAGAAGCGCACTGCCGTCCTGCCCGCTGACTATGCGAAATGGCTCCGGCGAGTGCGGAGAGTGGTGCTGCCCGCTTGGGCTAAATCAGTGGGTTGGTGCAGGCAGAAGCGTACTACCGTCCCGCCCGCTGACTATGGGAAATGGCTCCGGCGAGTGCGGAGAGTGGTGCTGCCCGCTTGGGCTGAAACAGTGGGTTGGGGCAGGCAGAAGCGCACTGCCGTCCCGCCCGCTGACTATGCGGAATGGCTCCGGCGAGTGCGGAGAGTGGTGCTGCCTGCTGGGCTGAACCAGTGGGTTGGGGCAGGCAGAAGCGCACTGCCGTCCTGCCCGCTGACTATGCGAAATGGCTCCGGCGAGTGCGGAGAGTGGTGCTGCCCGCTTGGGCCGAAACAGTGGGTTGGTGCGAGGTAAACCCGACCGCAGGCGATGGCCTGCGGTCGGGCGATCAGTGGGAGAAACTGCTCAGGGCAATCTCCGGCTCCTCACCTAAATCGATGACATTGCCATACTCGGTCAGGGCGCAGGCGCGGCCATCAATGTTGCTGACCCGGCAACGCCACATCTGGCTGCCGTTCTCGCCCCACAGGCTGATGCCAGCGGCGTCGAGTGCCTCCTCAGAGGCAAAGAAGCGGGCATTCGCCAGCTTCTCCGGTGACAGCGCGATCTCCGCATCCACTACAAAGCAGAGGCCGTTGCTGTTCATCACATAGAGGCGGCGCTCAGCCTGCTGGGTGGTGCGCGCCACCACACCAGAGGGCAGCAAGCGCGCGCTCTGTACCTCCACCTGCATCAGCGTGGGGCTGAGTGCCAGCCCGGCCACCAGCAGCGCATCCGCGTCCCGCCACGGTTGTGCTGCCATCTGGTCGGCCAGTCCCAACAGGCTAGCCAGCGCCTCGCCCTCAGCGGGCGTTTCCAGCGAGGCGGTCAGGCTATGCACTTTCGCCAACCCGCCGCTGTTGCGCTGCGCCTCGGCGAGGATCGCGCGCAGCTTGGCACTGCCGGGCGTGCCGGGATCGGGCCAGGCCGCCTCTGCCGTCCCCTGATACTCGGCAAACAGTGGGTTACCGGCAAACGGCGGCGGCACCGCACCTGAAAAACGCAGTATGACGGTGACTGACAGTGCCTGACTCTCCATCGGCCTCTCCTGAAAAAAGTGACGCCCCGTGCCGGGGCAGCAGCCCGCTGGCCAGAACTGGGAAAAAAGCCAACCGGATTAGGCTGACGGCCAGATCCGAGAAAAAACCAGCCAGATCAAGCTAATGGTTAGCGCCGGGGCAAAACCCGCCGCATCAGGCTGGCGGCCAGAGCCAGGCTGCGCCGCGCACGCCGCTGGAGTCGCCATGTTGCGCCTTCAACACCGGCGTCTCGCACTCGCCGCCAAAGACCCACGGTTTGATCAGCAGCGGCACGGTGCGGTAGAGCCGGTCGACATTGCTCATGCCGCCGCCCAGCACCACCACATCCGGGTCGAGCAGGTTGATGACGTGCGCCAGCGACTTCGCCAGCCGTAGCTCATAACGGCTGATCGCCAGCTCCGCCACCGGATCGCCCTGCCCGGCCAGTGCCATGATCTCTGCGCCTTTGCGCGGCTGCCCGCTCAGGCGCTGGTAGTCCTGCGCGAAGCCGGTGCCAGAAATAAAGGTTTCGATACAGCCCGGCTTGCCGCAGTAGCAGGCCACTTCGCGGGCGTAGCGCAGCTCGTCGTCATCCTGCCACGGCAGCGGGTTGTGGCCCCACTCGCCGCCGATGCCGTTGCCGCCCGCGTGAACCTGGCCGTTGAGGGCGATGCCCGCGCCGCAGCCGGTGCCGATGATCACCGCAAACACCGTCTGCTTGCCAGCGGCCGCACCGTCGGTGGCCTCGGAGACCGCCAGGCAGTTGGCGTCATTGGCGATGCGCACCTCGCGTTGCAGCAGGCGGGAGAGATCGCTGTCCAGCGGCTGACCATTCAGCCAGACGGAGTTGGCATTCTTCACCAGCCCGGTGTAGGGCGACAGGGTGCCGGGAATGCCCATCCCTACCGTGCCGCGCTCGCCGGTGGCCCGCTCCGCGTCGGTGACCAGCCCGACGATCGCGGCCAGCGTCTTGTCATAATCATGCTGCGGCGTATCGACCCGCTTGCGGAACATCTCCTGCCCGTCGCTGGCTAACGCCACCGCCTCTATTTTGGTGCCGCCCAAATCAATCCCAATGCGCACGTTGCTCTCTCCCTTACTGAATTATCTGGCTAGTGTGACGGTTGGGCCGCCTCGACGGCAAGCCTGACCTGTCTGATTATGGCGGCATTCCAGCACGCGCGCCGCGACGGCGGTCATTTTCCCGCACTGGCAAGCCGGGTGGAAATGCCGACGGGCGAGAGAGTTTGCTCACAGTTCCACTGCCCCAATGCCGACAGCCGGAACCCATCAGGTACAATCATTTTAACCTTTCCTTAACACAAACTGCGCTGTTTCAGGCCCGCTGCGGTCATGAAGTTGTCGGCGTCACCAGCCAGCGAGGATCCTACGATGAAGCCTGCCATTTTGGTGGTGGATGACGATCCAGCCATCTGCGATCTGCTGCGTGATGTGCTGAGTGAACATGTCTTTACCGTCTACTGTTGCCACCGGGGCGATGAGGCGCTGCACTGTCTGGCGCAACAGCAGGACATTGCGCTGGTGCTGCTCGACCTGATCCTGCCGGACACCAACGGCCTGCTGGTGTTGCAGCAGTTGCGCCGCCTGCGCCCCACCCTGCCGGTGATGATGCTGACCGGCCTTGGCGCGGAGTCTGACATCGTGGTCGGGCTGGAGATGGGTGCGGATGATTACATCGCCAAGCCCTTCAATGCCCGCGTGGTGGTGGCGCGCGCCAAGGCGGTGCTGCGCCGCAGTGGCGCGCTGGCACCCCGGCCGCCACCGGCCGCGTCTGGGGCTTCTGCGGCTGGCAGCTGGATGAGGGGCGCTGCATGTTGCACAACCCGCGCCAGGAGGAGGTGAACCTGACGCAGGGCGAATATACGCTGTTGCGGGCGCTGGTCAGCCATGCGCGCCGGGTGCTGACGCGCGACCAATTGCTGGAGCTGACCCACAGTGAGACGCTGGATGTGTTCGATCGCACCATTGACGTGTTGATCATGCGCCTGCGCCGCAAGATCGAGACGAATCCTCACCAACCGGTGTTGATCCGCACGATCCGCGGTTTGGGCTATGTGTTCGCCGCTGACGTGCAGCGCCCGGAGCCAGCCGCCGCCCCGCGCCACATCGCCTGAGCTAGCCCGGCAGGTGCTGCCGGTACTCATGGCACAGCAGCCAGTGCGGTGCCTCATCCTCGATCAGTGCGGTGTAGCGCGCCACCGGCGACAGGAAGCAGTTGTCCTGCCGGTCATCATTGGGCGTGGAGACCTCGCCCGCCAGCACGTCGCCATACCCCTCCTCCGCCCAGAAACTGTGGTACAGCCCCGGCGTCAGGGTCACGCTCTCGCCGGGGGCCAGCCGCAAGCGGCTGCCGGGCGGCAGTGTCTGGCGGTAGCCATCGGTGACCACCGCCACCGGCGTATTCGCCAAACCGGGCGGCTGGTCGTGGCCGGGGCCACCGTCGGCGTTGTATAGCTCTAAAATCAGGTTGCCGCCGCCACGGTTGATAATGTCTTCCCGCTTGCGCCAGTGGAGGTGCATCGGCGTCACCTGCCGCTCACGGCAGTGCATCACCTTCTCGGCGTAGCTTTTCGGGTAGGGGTGGCCCTGCGGCGAGCCATTGCGCAGGGTGAACAGCGTCAGGCCGCGCAGCCGGAAGTCGTGGCTGCCAAAGGTGGTGACGTCCCAGCCGAGCGCCAGATCGAACACCTCCTGCCACGCCTCGGCGGGCTGGCGCGCCCATGCCTCCGGGCTGAAGTCGGCAAACGGTGGCAGGTGCAGATCGTGCAGGGCGAAGAAGTGCCGCGTCTCCTGCAAAATCTGGTTGACCTGCGAGCGGGCCAGGCCGCTCGCTTCATGTGGGGTGGACATAGGCGTCCTCCTGCGGTGAACGGGCCGGCGCGGGCGCGCCAGCCCCCCATCATTTCACGGTCCAGCCCTTATAACTGCCGATGTTGTCACGATCGATCATCGTCACCGGGATCAGCACCGGCGCATCAGGCGCGGGCTTGCCTTGCAGCAGGTCATAGCCAATCTCCACCGCGCGGGCGGCCATCACCTGCGGATCCTGCGCCGGGGTGGCGACAAACAGCGAGTTCTTGCGCTTCAGCGCCTCTTCGCCATCCGGCGATCCATCCACGCCGACAATAAAGAACTCGCTGCGTTGCGCCTGTTTCGCCGCCAGATCCGCGCCGATCGCCGTCGGATCGTTGATGGCGAACACGCCGTCGATGTGCGGGTTCGCGGAGAGCAGCGAGGTCATCACCTCCAGCCCGCCCTCGCGGCTGCCCTTGGCGTTCTGGTTGTAGGAGAGCAACTTGATCTCCGGGTGCTGCTTCAGCTCGGTCATGCAGCCCTCGACACGGTTCTGCACGGCGGAGACCGGTGGGCCGTTGATGATCACCACGTTGCCCTTGGCCTTCAGCCGATCGGCGATATATTTGCAGGCGATCTGCCCGGCCTGGGTGTTGTCGGAGGTGATGGTGGCATCCGCGCCCACCGCCGCCACGTCCACCGCCACCACCACGATGCCGGCCTCTTTCGCCCGTTTCACCGCCGGGCCGATGCCCTTGGAGTCGGCGGCGTTGAGCACGATCATGTCCACTTTCGCGGCAATGAAGTTATCGATCTGGCCGACCTGCTGGCCGAGGTCATAGCCGCTGGAGACCAGCGTAACGTTGACGTTGTCCCCCGCCAGCTCACGCGCCTTTTTCTCGACGCCCTTGGTGATCTGCACAAAGAAGGGGTTGGCGAGGTCACCGACCGTCACACCAATGGATTTCAGCTCTTTGGCCTGCGCCAGGGGGGCGGCCAGCAGCACGCCCGCAGCCAGCAGCGCGCCCATCAGGGGGTTAAAGCGAAGTTTCATAGGGCTTCCTTATTATAAGGTGGAGGGTGTTATGCCGCCTGGTGGTGGCGAGTACGGTACTTGTCGATCAGCACGGCGATGATGATCACCGCGCCCTTAATCACCAGTTGCCAGAAGTAGGAGACGCCCATCAGCGTCATGCCGTTGTTGAGGGTGGCGATGATCAGCGCGCCGACCAGCGTGCCGGTGATGGTGCCGATGCCGCCGACAAAGCTGGTGCCGCCGAGGATCACCGCGGCGATGGCGTCCAGCTCATAGCCTACGCCGAGGTTGCCGTTGGCGCTGTAGAGGCGCGAGGCGCTCATCAGCCCGCCCAGCCCGGAGAGCAGCCCGCTCATGGCGTAGACGAACAGCAGCACCGCGCTCACCTTGATGCCGGTCAGCCGCGCTGCCTGCATGTTGCCGCCGACGGCGTAGATATGGACGCCCAGCGTGGTGCGGCGCAGGATGAACCAGCAGAGGGCGATCACCGCGAAGGCGATGATGATAAGCCACGGGATCGGCCCCAGGTAGCCGTTGCCGATCCACTCAAAGTTGATGTCAGAGTTGATCACCGTGGTGCCATCCGCCAGCAGGTAGGCCGCGCCGCGTAGGGCAGTATAGGTGCCGAGGGTAACGATAAACGGCGGCAGCCCGGCCCACGCCACCAGCGCGCCATTGAACAGCCCCATCAGCAGCCCGGCCAGCAGCGCCGCCGGGATGGAGAGGCCCGCCAGCGCCGGGTCGAGCGAGGCGACCATCGCCACCACCGCCGTCGCGCCCAGCATCGAGCCTACCGACAGGTCAATGCCGCCGGTCAGGATGATGAAGGTCATCCCTGCCGCCAGCACGATGTTGATCGATGCCTGCCGGGTAATGTTCAGCAGGTTGGCATCGGTGAAGAAGTTGGGGGCGATAAAGCCAAATACCGCCACGATCAGGATCAGAATGGGCAGGATACCGACCGTCTGCATCAGGTCGCCAATCAGCGCCCGCTTCAGGGTGGGTGCCTTGCCGGCGGCGTCAGTTTTGCTCATCATCTCGGCTCCTTAAAGGGAAGTGTCAGGGGATGGGGGCGCGCCCGTCGCCAGCGCCATGATGCTCTCTTGCGAGATCTGGCCCCGCGCCAGCTCGCCGACCAGAGTGCCCTCGCGCATCACGTAGACCCGGTCGCTCATGCCGACCACCTCCGGCAGTTCGCTGGAGATCATCAGGATGGCGACGCCCTGTTGCGCCATCTGGTTCATCATGCGGTAGATTTCACTCTTGGCACCGACATCCACGCCGCGCGTTGGCTCATCCAGCAGCAGGATGCGCGGGCCAATCGCCACCCAGCGCGAGACCAGCAATTTCTGTTGGTTGCCGCCCGACAGCCCGCCAGCGCGCACCTGCGCGTGCGGCACGCGGATATTGAGCGCCTGAATCGCGTCGCGGGCGAGGGTGCGCCCCTTGCCGCGATCCAGCAGGCCGTAGTGGGCGTCACGCTCCAGCGTCGCCATCACGATATTCTCCTGCGCCGCCAGCTCCAAAAACAGCCCCTGCTCCTTGCGGTTCTCGGTCAGGAAGCCGATGCCGTGGGCAATCGCCTCACGCGGCGAGCGAACCGTCACCGTCTGCCCGTCGATGCGGATCTGTCCGCCGCGGGCGCGCTGCACGCCGAAAATCAGCCCGGCCAGCTCAGAACGCCCGGCGCCCACCAGCCCGGCCAGCCCAACAATCTCCCCGGCGCGCACCGTCAGGCTACACGGCTGCACCTTGCCGCCGTCGGTCAGCCCCTCCACCGCCAGCCGCACCGCGCCGGGCTGTCGGCTGTGCCCCTCCTGATTGAACAGGTCGCTCAGCGGGCGGCCAACCATCATCCGCACCAGCTCGGCGGCGTTGAGGTTATCGCGCGTCAGGCTGCCGACATACTCGCCATCGCGCAGCACGCTGACGCGGTCGGACAGCTCATAAATCTCCGCCATGCGGTGGCTGATGTAGATGATCGCCATCCCCTCGCTGCGCAGCCGCTTGATCAGGCCAAACAGGTGCTCAGTCTCGCGGCTGGAGAGCGCGGCGGTTGGCTCGTCCATCACCAGAATGCGGCTGTTGCGGTGCAGCGCGCGCGCAATCTCCACCTGCTGCTGCTCGGCGATGCTCAGCCGCATCACCAGATCGGTGGCGCGGAACTGTGCGCCGAGGCGGTCAATCACCTTCTGCGCCTCCTGCGCCATCAGGCCGCGCCGCACCAGCCCGCCGCGCTGGATCTCGCTGCCGAGGAAGATGTTCTCCGCCACCGTCAGGTTGGGTGCCAGATTGATCTCCTGGTAGATCAGCGTGATGCCTGCGGCCAGCGCATCCTTCGGCCCGCGGATCGGATGCGGCTGCCCATCAATCAGGATGTCGCCGCCGCTGGCGGTGTAGGCACCGGCCAGAATCTTCATCAGCGTGCTCTTGCCTGCGCCGTTTTCGCCCATCAGCGCATGTACCTCGCCGGGGTAGACCGTCAGGCTGACATCCTTGAGCGCGTAGAACTGACCAAAACGCCGCGAGATGTGCCTCATTTCCAGAATCGGGGTGGCGCTCATCGGCCTCTCCTGTCGGGGGGAAGGTCACCACTTCACCGCCGCCAGATAAATGCTGCATGTCAGCCGCCATTCATCTTTGTCATAATCCGGCGGCGCGCCGCTCTTATCATCAACGCCTCCCTTCCCTGACCTGGAGCCGATGGCGCATGGTGCCCTCCCGACTGCTGGCCGGCGCGCGTGGCCGCCTGCTGATGTTCAATTTGCTGGTGGCGGCGGTGACGCTGGCCGCCAGCGCCGTGGCGGTGTGGGGCTTCCACCACGCTGGCCGCCTGCATGAGCAGGCACAGGCGCAGACACTGAGCGAGATGACCGGCAGCATGGCGCTGGCACGTGACACCGCCAACGTGGCGACCGCCGCCGTGCGCCTGTCACAGGTGGTGGGCGCGCTGGAGTACCAGAGCGAGTCGGCGCGCCTGCAACAGACCCAGCTGGCGTTGCAGTCCTCGCTGCGCACCCTGGCGCACTCGCCGCCCGCCGCGCGCGATCCGGCGCTGGCGGCGCGCATCACCGGCCGCGCCACCCGGCTGGAGCAGAGCGTCAGCCAACTGCTGCGGCTCGGCCACCAGCGCCACGTGCAGCGCAACCAGTTGCTGAGCGCGCTCTATCAAGATCAGTCGGCGCTGCACCACATCATCGCCATCGCCGACCGCCAGCCTCCCTCGCCGTTGCCGTCGGATCTGGCGATTGAGCTGAACCGGCTGCTGACCATCGCCATCCAGATCCCCTCGCCGCAGGCGGTGACCGAGCAGATCGACCGGGTAATGGTGCGCTGGCCGCCCTCCCCCGCCAACCCATTGCTGGCGGAGAAGATGGCACAGTTCCAGCAGACCACCGCCGGTCTGACGCCGCTGGCCGCCGGGCTGGCGGAGAGCGATCTGGCGATCGCCTACTACACCTACCGCATCAAGGCGCTGGTGGCGGCGCTGAATGAGGACATCAACCGCTACGTGGAGCAGGTGGCGCAGGCGTCGGCGCAGCGCACCCAGCAGACCCATCGCGAGCTTAGCTCCGGCATCCTGTTTATCGGCCTGTTCGCGCTGCTGGCGCTGGTGATCACCGGTTTCGCTGGCTTCTACATCTACCGCAACCTTGGCTCCAACCTGACGGCGATTGCCCACGCCATGACCCGGCTCTCCAAGGGCGAGCGCGACGTCAGCGTGCCAGCACTGCAACGGCGCGACGAGCTGGGCGATCTGGCGCGCGCCTTCAACGTCTTCGCCCGCAACACCGCCTCGCTGGAGCAGGCCTCGCGCCTGTTGAAGGAGAAGAGTACCCAGCTGGAGACCACCTTTCAGGCGATGCGTGACGGCTTCGCGCTGTTTGACCACCGCGGCGAGCTGGTGGCCTGGAACCCGCAATACCCGCTGCTGCTGGGGCTGGAGGCGCGCCTGCTGCACCGTGGCCAGCACCACCGCGACCTGTTGCGGCGCGTTGACCCGCCGCGCCAGCCCTGGCTGGGTGAGCGCAGCTGGGAGCAGGCGCTGGCCGATCTGGCGCGCCAGCTGCCCGCGCCACAGGAGGTGCGGCTGCATGATGGCCGGGTGATTGAGTTGCGCTTCAGCCCGTTGCCGGATGGTGGCATGGTCAACGTGGTGCTGGAACGCACCGAGCGGCGGGCGCTGGAGCAGGCATTGGCGCACAGCCAGAAGATGAAGGCGGTCGGCCAGCTGACCGGCGGACTGGCCCATGACTTCAACAACCTGCTGGCGGTGATCATTGGCAGTCTGGAACTGGCGCAGCAGCAACCGCTGGAGGCGCAGACCGCCGCGCGCATCGGGCGTTCGCTGAAGGCGGCGGAGCGCGGCGCGCAACTGACCCAGCGGCTGTTGGCCTTTTCGCGCAAGCAGTCGCTGCAACCGCAGGCGGTGTCGCTGGCGGCGCTGGTGGAGAACCTGCGTGAACTGTTGCAGCACGCCCTGCCGCCGCCGCTGGCGCTGCGTGTGGAGGCGCAGCCCGACGCGTGGCCAGCATGGATTGACGCCAACCAGCTGGAGAATGCGTTGCTGAATCTGGTGATGAACGCCCGCGACGCGATGGCTGGCCGCGCTGGCGACATCTGGCTGCGCATCGGCAACCGGCGGGTGACGCGCAGCGGCGGCCGCCAGCAGGAGATGGTGGTGCTGGAGGTGGAGGATCGCGGCTGTGGCATGTCCGACGAGGTGAAGGCACAGGTGTTCGAACCCTTCTTTACCACCAAGGCGGTCGGTCAGGGCAGCGGGCTGGGGCTGTCGATGGTGTATGGCTTTATCCGCCAGTCCGGCGGGCGGGTGGAGATTGAGAGCCAGCTGGGCGAAGGGACGCGGGTGCAGCTGCAACTGCCGCGCGCCCTCCGCCGCCCCGGCAGTGCCGACGCCCGCGCCCCGCGAGGAGCCGCCGCCCAGCGATCGGCTGGTGCTGGTGCTGGAGGATGAGGAGGATGTGCGCCAGACGCTGTGCGAGCAGTTGCACCGCCTCGGCTATTTGACGCTGGAGTGCGCCACCGGCGCGCAGGCGCTGGCGCTGTTGGCGCAGACGCCGGACATCGGGCTGCTCATCAGCGACCTGATGCTGCCGGGCGAGAGCGGCGCGGAGGTGGTGCGGCAGGCGCAGGCGCGCTACCCCGCCCTCGCCACGCTGTTGGTGAGCGGGCAGGATCGGCGGCAGGCCAGCGAGGAGCCGTTGCCAGCCTGCGAGCGGCTGCGCAAGCCCTACACCCAGCGCCAGCTAGCCGACGCGCTGCACCGAGCCTGGGCGCGTCAGGCGCGGGATTTTTCTTAACGACGACCGCCGCCCAATTGGTTATTATGCCGCCCTGCTTGTGATTAACCGCGCGCTTTGGCGCGCCCGGACAGGGATAAAACGATGTTGTGGTTTAAGAATTTGATGGTTTACCGTTTGAGCCGTGAAGTGTCACTGTCTGCGGAAGAGATGGAAAAACAGCTCAGCGCGTTTACCTTTACGCCGTGCGGCAGCCAGGATATGGCAAAGACCGGCTGGGTCTCGCCGATGGGTTCCCAGAGTGACGCCCTCACCCACACCGCCAATGGCCAGATTGTGATCTGCGCGCGCAAGGAGGAGAAGATTTTGCCTTCGCCGGTGGTGAAACAGGCGCTGGAAGCCAAGGTGCGCCAGCTTGAGGGCGAGCAGGCGCGCAAGCTGAAGAAGACCGAAAAGGACGCGCTGAAGGATGAGGTGCTGCACACCCTGCTGCCGCGCGCCTTCAGCCGTTTCAGCCAGACCTTCCTCTGGATCGACACCGTCAACGGCCTGATCATGGTCGATTGCGCCAGCGCCAAAAAGGCCGAGGACACGTTGGCGCTGCTGCGCAAGAGCCTGGGTTCGCTGCCGGTGGTGCCGCTGACGCTGGAGAAGCCGATTGAGCAGACCCTCACCGAGTGGGTGCGCGCGGGCGAACTGCCGGCGGGCTTCACCCTGATGGATGAGGCGGAGCTGAAGGCGCTGCTGGATGATGGCGGCGTGGTGCGCTGCAAGAAGCAGGATCTGGTCAGCGACGAGATCGCCACCCACATTGAGGCGGGCAAGCTGGTCACCAAGCTGGCGCTGGACTGGCAGGATCGCGTCCAGCTGCTGCTGGCCGAAGATGGCAGCCTGAAACGCCTGAAGTTCTCGGATGAGCTGCGCGAGCAGAATGATGACATCGACCGCGATGACCCGGCGGCGCGCTTTGACGCCGACTTCATACTGATGACCAGCGAGCTGACGGCCCTGATCGCCAATGTGATTGAGGCGCTGGGCGGCGAGGCACAGCGCTAAGCGCCCCCGCTGGAATGCAAAAACCCCCTGCCGGTGCAGGGGGTTTTTGTTTGCCGCTTACTTACTGAGGTACTTGCAGAGGTAAGAGGTGGTGTCGCCGACCTGGAGGTTAAACTCGCTGTGGCCCGGCACGTAGAAGGTTTCGCCCGGCAGGAACGTCTGCCAGTCCGGCGAGCCGGGGATCAGCGCCTTCAGGGCGCCGGTGATGACGGTCATCTCTTCCGGCAGGTTGGTGGTGAAGGTGTACTCTCCCACTTCCATCACGCCCACGCTGGCGTTCCCGATTGTCCCGCTCTCATACCCGATCGACTTCACTTTCCCTGCAAAATACTCGTTTACTTTCAGCATCGTTTCGCCCTGTGACAGAAGACATGGAACGGCCATAGTAGGGTGAGTTTGCCCCGGCTGTCACTGATTATTATCGGGGGGCGCGATCCGGCGCGCATTTGCCGGTGGCAAAGAAAAGGCCGGCTGTCAGGCCGGCCTCGGGAGGGCGTCACACCATGTCTTCATCTTCGTAGCGGCGCTTGGAGTCGAGGGCTTCCTCCTCGGTCTCATGCTCGCTGATCAGGGTGTCCGGGGTCGGGTGATCGGCACGCAACTGATACCAGGTCACGGTTTGGCCGGGATCGCCCTTTTCTACGGGCACGACGCGCGCCTCGCGCGGATAGGGGGGTCTGCCTGGCATAGTACACTCCTTTTTTATTGAGGGCCTGAATACTCAGTATAGACGCCCCACGGCCAGGTGGCGGCCGCAGTCGATCACAGAAACCTCTGAAAAATGGAAGAAAGCCTAACGCACCAGCTCGCCCTGCACCCGGCGCAGGATGTCAGCCACAATCTCATCCGGGCTGGCGGTGGCGTCGAGCACATAGTGCGCCGCTTCTTGGTAGAGCGCCTCGCGGGCGGCCAGCACCTCCACCATCTCCTCGGCAATCGGCTTGCCGGTCAGCGTCGGGCGCTGGGCGTCCTGCGGGTACTCCTCCAGCCGGTGCGCCAGTGTGCCAGCCGGCGCGCGCAGGTAGATAACCAGCCCGGTGGCGCGCATAAAGGCCCGGTTCTCTGGCGCCAGAATGGCCCCACCGCCGGTGGCAATCACGGTCTGCGGCGCGCTGACCGCCTGTAGCGCCTGGGTCTCACGCTGGCGAAAGCCAATCCACCCCTCGCGCGCCACCACGTCCGCCACGCTCAGGCCGGTGTGCTGCTGCATATAGAGGTCGGTGTCGGTGAAGCGATAATCCAGCGCACGCGCCAGCGCCTTGCCGACCGTGGTTTTGCCTGCGCCACGGGCGCCGACCATAAAGAGCGGTTGTATCATTGCTGTCCTTCCTGCTGCGCGCCGGATCGCGGCCCACGCGTGGTTTAATGAAGCGGAATCATACCTGTTCATGATACAGACGCAATGGCTGATGCCAGCCGGGAAGGAGAGAAACGGCAGGAAAAAGGAGAAACGGACACGGCAGCGGGCGAAGGGAGCAATAAAAACATGGGATAACCGCCCGCGATTTCTATGGCGTGAAATATCCCTCTTTTTTATTTACCCTCAGCCATACGTTGCCGTGCCGCTTATTATTAATGGCATTATTGAATCATGCTCATGGCATTATTTCATTGATAACATATATAAACATCTTTACTGCCCTAATCAGGGGAAATTAACCACTGGCGGCCAACAGGCAGGGGTGGCTTAAATAAGCCAGGATTCCTGTTTCGTCAGGTGGCGGTTGCCTGATGGGTCATTTAGCGGTAGATCTCCGCGTTGGCGCGCTGCTGGCTGGAGTCACTCGGGGTATCGATGCCGATCACCCGGTAGTGGCTGGCGCCCTCTTCCATCGCCTTCTGTTGCAGCGCACTGAGCGCGTCATCCGGCGAGCCAGTGATGTTGCTGACCTGGATGGTGCCCATGCTTTGCAGGTTGCTACGGTTGGCTTCACTGGCGCTGATTTCACTGGCCGCGAGGGTGGCGAAGGAGGCGGTCGTCAACAGTGCGGCGGTAATGATGGGTAAAAGTTTCATGACACATTCCTCATAACAGCTCGGATTATTTCCGGAGATGTAATTATGCGCCAATTCACAAAAAGTGGAGGCGTCAGGTTGTAAAGAAATTTAATTATCGTGTAGGAAATAAGGAGGAAATTTGAAGAAGTGCCAGTGCCGCTGGAAATAGTCAATGAAATTGCTGGAGTTGCCGCCGCGTCCACCGATTATTTTGTCGCTAGCGTATTGTCCGAAAATATCTATATATAAAAAGCCGGTTAATGTGGCCGCTTGCCTGAGCATTCACGTTATCGGGTGTAATCCTCTGAATCTGGCCGCGCCGATAGGCGAATGCCCATCCAGCACCTATCTTTAAGGGGGACGACCCGACAGAGGGCGGAGATGAGAGGGGTGCGGGAGAGTTTATCGTATTGGCGGTTGTTGCTACTATCCCGGCCCATTGCAACACTTAACTGAAAGGAAACGAGAATGGCAGGTACTAGCCTACTGGCCTTGATTGATGACATTGCCACCATTTTGGACGACGTTGCCGCGATGAGTAAGGTGGCGGCGCGCAAAACCGCCAGCGTGCTGGGCGATGACCTGGCGCTGAACGCCCAACAGGTCAGCGGCGTGAAGGCTGACCGCGAGCTGCCGGTGGTGTGGGCGGTGGCGAAAGGCTCGCTGCTGAACAAAGCCATCCTGGTGCCACTGGCGCTGCTGATCAGCGCCTTTATCCCTTGGGCGATCACCCCGATGCTGATGGTGGGCGGTGCCTACCTCTGCTACGAGGGGTTTGAGAAGATCGCCGAGAAGCTGTTCCACGGCAAGGATCACGCCGAGAAGCCGGTCGCGGCCACCAAGGTGCCGAAAACGCAGGAGGAGCTGCTGGCGCTGGAGAAGAAGAAGGTCAAGGGCGCGGTGCGCACTGACTTTATCCTGTCGGCTGAAATCATCGTGATCTCCTTGAACACCGTGGCCCACGTGCCGCTGATTGACCAGCTGATGGTGATGGTGATGATCGCGGTGGTGATGACGCTGGGCGTCTATGGGCTGGTCGCTGGCATCGTGCGGATGGATGACGTCGGCGTCTGGCTTGGCAAGCTGGAGGGCGAAGGGCTGTTCCGCCGTGCGCTGCGCGGGCTGGGTGGGCTGATTATCAGCGCCGCGCCGCTGCTGATGAAAACCCTGGCGTTTGTCGGCACCATCGCCATGTTCCTGGTCGGCGGCAGCATCCTGAGCCACGGCCTGCCGTTCATGCACAGTCTGGTGGATGTGCTGAACCACGGCCATCAGGGCTGGGTCAGCAGCCTGATCACCGGCGCGACCGATCTGGTGGTTGGCTTGGTGGCTGGCGCGCTGGTGCTTGGCGTGGTGAGCCTCGGGCAGAAGCTGTTCGGCAAGAAGGAGAAACAGGCGTAAGCCTGTCTCCCCTTCCCCACGGGGCCGGCCTGATGCCGGCCCTTTTTTATGCCGGGCGGTGCGCCTCAATCATCAGGGTGTCGCTGCTGAAACTGCCGTCCGGCTGGATGGCGAAATAGGCCGCCACCTCCGCCGATGCCCCCTGTTGCAGCGCGCGGATGGCGGTAACGAAGTGCTCAGGCGTGCGCATCCGCGCAATCCAGCTACTGAACTCCAGCGCCAGCCGGTCACGCGCCACCCGCTCCACCGTCAGGCCCGCCGCGTTGAACATCGCCAGCCACTCGCCGGGCGCATAGTTGCGCACGTGGGAGGTGTCGCGCAGTACCTCGACGGTCTGCAAATGGATGTCCAGCACCGGCTGCCCCGGCGAGGCCATGTCCATAAAGATTGCCCGGCCGCCCGGCTTCAGCACCCGGCGCACCTCGCGCAGCGCCTGCCCAACGTCATGCCAGTGGTGGGCCGAGTAGCGGCTGATCACCACGTCAAACGCCCCGTCGGCAAAGGGCAAGGACTCCGCCGCCCCCTGCGCCACCCGGATATTGCCCAGCTGCCGGTCGCGCGCCGCCTGCTCCACCACCGCCAGCATTTGCTCCGAGAGATCGTAGGCCGTCACCTCCGCCACCGCGCCCGCCGCCACAAAGCTGGCGTGGCCTGCGCCACAGCCGATGTCCAGCAGCCGCGCCTGTGGGGCGTCCGCCAGCAACTCGGCCAGCCGCCGCAGATCCCTGCCCTGCGCGTGCACCGCGCTGCTGAGGTAGGCGGCGGCCTGCTCGCCGAACTGCTGGGTAACGTGATCTGCGTGGGTGGATGGGGTTGTCATGTTGCCTCCTGATTGCCGTAATGGGATAAAGGGCGGTGCCGGGCTGTCACCGGCTGCCGTGGGGCCACTATAGCAGCGCGTGATACGGGTACAATATGAGCAGTTATGCTGGTATAAACAGTAACACCCGGCCGTTTTTTACATGGAGAGCACCGATGCAGCATGATGCGTTAAATGGCCCCCAGGCGCTCGGCGCCTTCCTGCGCGCCTGCCGTGAGCGCCTTACCCCGGCGCAGGCCGGGCTGCCCACCGCACCGCGCCGCCGTACCCGTGGGTTGCGGCGCGAGGAGCTGGCCCAGCTCAGTAACATCAGCACCACCTGGTACACCTGGATCGAGCAGGGGCGCGACGTCACCGCCTCGCCGCTGGCGTTGGCGCGGCTGGCGAAGGCGCTGCAACTTGGCGCGGCCGAGCGGGAGTACCTCTTCTCACTGGCGCAGACCAGCGACCCGGAGGGGCGCACGCCGACCCGCGCCCCAGCCCGGCGCTGCTGGAGAGCGTGCAACAGCTCACCTGCCCCGGCTATCTGCTCGACAGCACCTGGAACGTGCTGGCGTGGAATGCCCGGCTGGCGCGCTGTTCAGCGCGTTCCTTGGCGTGGAACCGGCGCCCAACCTGCTAAACTTCATGTTCCTGCATCCGGCGGCGCGTGAGCTGGTGGTTGACTGGCCGGAGCGCGCGCGCCGGGTGGTGGCGGAGTTCCGCGCCGACACCCGGCTGCTGCCCCACTCCGAGCCAGTGCGCCAGCAGGTGCAACGGCTGTGCGCCGCCAGCGACACCTTCTACCGTGGCTGGCATGAGCAGGCGGTGCTGGCGCGCGAGGGCGGCCTGCGCCGCTTCCACCACCCACAGCACGGTGAACTGGGTTACCACCAGCAGACCTTCTTCCCCGCTGGCAGCCCGGCGCTGAAGCTGGTGATGCTGCTGCCGGGCGCACCGGCTGAAACCATTGAGTGCCAGGCCCAGCCTGGCTGATGCTCCCCCTGGCTAAGGAGACGCCATGATCCCACACCTGCTCTACCGTGACAGTGACATTGAGATCCGTGTTCCCGAGGAGGAGGATGCGCCCCAGCTGTGCAGCGCGGTACGCCGCTCACTGGTAGAGATTGGCCGTTGGGAGAGCTGGTGCACCAGCGCCTACACGGTGGCGGAGAGCCTGCGCTTTTTGCGCGACTCGGCGCAGAAGCGCTCACGCGGCAGCGAATATAACTTCAACCTGTTTGAGCGCGCCAGCGGCGAGGTGGCGGGTGCCATCTCCCTCAACCGCATCAGTTACGAATACCGGATGGCCAACATCGGCTACTGGATACGCAGCGATCTGGCGGGCCGCGGGCTGGCCCCGCTGGCGGTGCGTGCCATCAGCGCCTTCGCCTTCGAACGGCTGGCGCTGACGCGGCTGGAGATTGTGGCGATGGAGGGCAACCTACGTAGCTGCCGGGTGGCGGAGAAGGTGGGTGCCACCGCCGAGGGGCTGCACCGCAACCGGCTCTATTTCCATGGCAAGCCCTGCCATGCCTGGGTTTACTCCCTGATCCCCGGCGACATCAGCCCCCCGGATGCCGCCCTGTTAATGACACCAAGGAATGCCACACCATGACTTCCCAACTTGTTTCGCCACACTGGCTGGAAAAGCACCTGACCAAGGACAACCTGATCGTTCTAGACTGCCGCAAGGCCAAGCCCGGCACCACGCCGCCGCGCCCGCTGGAGGAGGAGTACCGCGACGCCCATATCCCCGGCGCGGTCTATTTCGATATCGACAAGCTCTCTGACCAGAACACGCCGCTGCCGCACATGCTGGCGGAGGACGCCTGGTTCGCGCGCGAGGTGGGCAAGCTTGGCCTGCGCAATGACATGACCATCATCGCCTATGACGAGGGCGACCTCTTCTCCGCGCCGCGCATCTGGTGGATGCTGCGCCACTATGGCGCGACCGATGTGCGGGTGCTGGATGGCGGTATCAACGCTTGGCGCGCCGAGGGCCGCCCGCTGGAGCAGGGTGAGGTGAGCCGCGCGCCGCAGACCTTCCGCGCCCGTTTTGACCGCCAGCAGGTGGTGTCGCTGGCGCAGGTGCAGGCCATCAGCGAGCAGGGCACGGCACAGATCATTGATGCCCGCGCCGCTGGCCGTTTCCGTGGCGAGGTGCCGGAGCCGCGCGCTGGCCTGCACAGCGGCCATATCCCGAACAGCCTGAACGTGCCCTTTACGCTGATCTCCGCCGACGGCAAGCTGAAATCGCCGGAGGCGCTGAAGCAGACGTTTGTTGATCAGGGCGTGGATCTTGAGCAGCCGATCGTCGCGAGCTGTGGCTCTGGCGTTACGGCCGCCGCGCTGGTGTTCGCACTGGAGACGCTGGGCGTGGAGGCGAAACTCTATGACGGCGCATGGACGGAGTGGGGCGATCTGAACGGCAGCCAGCCGGTGGCGAAGGGCTGAATCCGGGCAAAAAAAGGCCCGCAGGGTAGCGGGCGCAACAAAACTGGATTCATCATAGAAGTGCTTGGGGTTTTCTTTCAACGTTTTAAGCATAGACCGGTTTCGGCCGGTCGATGTTATTAAAATGTAAAAAATTACAACTCAACTGGCGGCGCGCCGGCCCTCGGGCAGGTAGCGCCCCGGCTCCCCCTCCCCCGGCAGTGCCGATCCTGCTGGCAGTTTGCCAAACCAGCGATAACGATTTTTCGCCACGCCATTGTAGACCGCATCCCGCAGCCCACGCGGACAGAGCCGCAAGGCCCCCAGCGCCCGCCACGGCCAGCCAAGTTGCGCCAGAATGGCGAAAAAGGCGTCCGATCGCACCTGGAGATCCGTGCCGTGGATCCAGGCAATGGTGTTGAAGTTATCGGTCGGCAGCCCGGCCCAGCGCAACAGGTCTTGCCCGGCGTCCGACTGGACGGTGGCAAGGTGCAGGGTGCGCTGGCGATCGGCATGGAGCAGCACTCGCACCAGCCGGTGGCAGAGCGGGCATTCGCCGTCAAACAGCACCACCTGCTGGCCGGCGGCCAGATGCGGCGCGGCACGGCGCGGAAAGGAGAGGATCTGGCTCATGGCGCTCCTTATCAGTTGGCCCGCGCCAGCGGCGCGGGGTCAGCGTCAGTTGGCGGGCACGGCGCTCTGTTGCCCGGCCAGTTGGCGGAAACTCGCCAGCGGGCAGAAGCCCTGCGCATCCACCGGGCAGCCTGCCAGCCGCAAGGTGACACGCTGCGGCGTCTGGGCGTTGCTATTGCGGATCTGATCCGCCGTCGGGTAGACATACTCAATTTTCAGCAGGTCGCGGTTGCCGTTGCCGTCATGCCAGCGCTCAAACACCACCGCCCCGCTGATGGGCGTGCGCTCATACTGCCCCGGCAGGCTGTACTCCGCCGTGCGCAACGCCGCCAGCAGCGAGGCAATGTTGGAGTCATGCCCCACCAGCACCGCCAATCTGGCCTGCTGCGCCGCCTGCTGGTTGGCGCTTTTGCCATTTTCGCCCTCCATCGCCTGACTGATGAAGCTGAGCAGCGGCGCGGCGGCATTGCTGGCGATCACGGACGAACCAAACAGCGTCTCATGGTAGAGGTTCTTGATCGCCTGCAACCGCTGCCACTGGGCTGGCGTCGTCACCTTGCCCCATGCAACATCGGTCAGCGGGTAGCCCTCGTAGTACTGCAACATAAAGGCGTCCACCGCGCCGGTGGCGGTGCGCAGCGGCCCGCTGATGGCTGGCTCCTTGCCCTGCGTCAACTGCACGCGGTTGGGCTGATCCGCCAGCGCGCACTGTTTGTCCTCAAGGCAGGCGCGGCTGTTGCGGTAGTCCAGCACCTGCTCCAGCTCGGCATAGTGGGGAGCCAGCCGCCGGTTCAGGCCGCTGAGGCCGCCCTCGCCCACGTGCTGGTCAATGGCGCGCAACGCCTGCTGGCGGAACGTCTCCGTCACCTCGGCGGTAATGATGGGGTTGAAGGTCGGATCCATGGTCCCCACCAGCGCCTGATGGGTAACGCTGAGGGCGCAACCGGGGAAGGCACCGGCCAAAAAGTGGCGCGCGGTGTCGATGGTGCGCGGCAAGCTGTTGGCGTAGGTAAAGACCTGCTTCTCCGCCGGGCAACCCTGCGCCGCCAGCAGGCCAGCCTCGCCGAGCCAGCTGCGGAAGTAACGCCCCATCTGCTCCTCCACCTGCCCGCCCTTTGGCGTCAATAGCCCGCCGGCGGTCTGCCATGCGGGCCACTGGTGCGGGGTGGCGCTTGCCAGCGCATCGCCGTAGTTCACCAGCGGCGCGCGGATGCCATGTCGGCTCAGTACCACCACCTTCTCCAGCTGGTAGCCCTGCGGCGCGCCCTGTTCCGCCGCCCCCGCGCCCTGTGCCGCCAGCAGCAGCGCGGCGCACGCGATCCATGTTGCCTTTCTCTCCATTGCCCTCTCCCTTTTTGCCCTTGTGGTCAACCGATTGATCCTGCATCTGTTTCCAGCATAGAGCACCCTGCCATTCAGGGTGGGAGGTGCCTCACAAAGTCAGGCACGCGGCGACCTCAGTGGCCGACGCTGTGGGAGAAGAGGTTCATCACCACCACGCCAATCACGATCAGCGCCATGCCGATCAGCGCAGGCATATCCAGCCGCTGGCCGAACAGCACCCAGCCGACCAACGTGATCAGCACCACCCCCATCCCCGACCAGATGGCGTAGGCGACGCCCACCGGCATGGTGCGCAGGGTCAATGACAGCAGATAGAACGCGATGCCATAGCCCACGGTCATTAGCAGCGTGGGCCACAGCCGGGTAAAGCCTTCGCTGGCCTTCAGCGCCGAGGTGGCAATCACCTCGGAGATAATGGCGGCGATTAAAATGATCCACTGTTGCATCCATGACTCCTCTTATTATGTGCGCTCTAAGGGTAGCCGCTGCGGCACCTGCCGGGCAACCTGCGCGCGGCAGGGAAATTTTTGGCTGGTGCTAAAGCCCGCCCCGCCCGCTGCCGATAGTGATGGATTGACACCGGGGGCCGCGCGGCGGCCCGCCAACATGAGGGAACCAGGGTGAGCGACAAAGAACAGTTTTTGAAGACCCATCCGCTCTCCATTATTGCCACCCTGCGCGACCTGAAGACGCAAGGCACGGCGGTGATGGTGAGCCACGCGCGCGGGCAGTTCATTACCAGAGTGCTGGAGGTGCTGCCGGAGAGCGGCCAGTGGGTGCTGGATTTGAGCAGCGTGGAGTATGAGAACCGTCTGGTGCGCGAAGCCGAGTCGCTGACCATCGTCGCGGAGCCAGCCGCCGCCAAGATTGAGCTCACCCTGTCGGCACCGCTCGTTGAGCAGGCGTGGCAGGGGCTGCCAGCCTTCTTCGCGCCGCTGCCCGCTTCACTCTACGCCATCCAGCGGCGCGAGTACTTCCGCGTCAACACGCCGCTGTCGCTCGACTTCTGCTGCAACGGCACCCTGCCGGGCTACGGCGATTTCAGCTTCCGCGTGAAGGACATCTCGCTCGGCGGCATCTGCCTCTACGCTGACAAGGCGTTCAACGGCACGCTGGAGGAGCGCACGCTGATCCGCAACGTCGAGCTGGATCTGGCCGCCTTTGGCCGCTTCACGCTCGATATCCAGTTCGTGGATGTGATGGTGAGCCAGGTGCTGGATCGCAAGGGCGATACCCAGTCCCAGACCCGTTTTAGCTTCCGCTTCCCGATGCTCAGCGCGCTGCAGGAGCGCGAATTGCAGCAGGTGATCTTTGGCCTTGAGCGGCTGCAACATGAAAGGAACCAGCGGTTACGGGGATGAGCGGCTAAACTTTTTACTTCGGTACTGTTAAATAGATGTAGGCCGAATCTCTTTGACAGGAAATGTTTCTCTTATTATCGAAGGAATGAGCATGCTGACTATCAGAACCGCCGGCGTCGCCGACGCCGAAATCCTGCAACAGGTGGCGCGCGACACTTACCTGCACCACTTCTCCCACCTGTGGCTGGCGGCCGAGGAGATGGAGGAGTATTTGGCGGAGGAGTATGGTCGCGAGGCGCTGGCGGCGAGCCTGTCCGACCCGACCATCTTGTGGCTGCTGGCCGAGCGTGAGAACCAGCCCATCGGCTTTGCCAAGGTGTGGTGGGATCGCCCGCGCCCGGACAACGGCGAGCCGGGCGCGCTGTTGCAGAAGCTCTACTTCCTGCCAGAGGAGACCGGCAAGGGCCACGGCCGCCACCTGCTGCACCGGGTGATCGACGAGGCAAAGCAGTGCCACCAGCCGACGTTGTGGGTGACGGTGTTGCAGGACAACAACCATGGCCGCGACTTCTACATCAAGCAGGGGATGGTGACGGTGGAGACGCTGCCCTTTTCCAGCGCCAGCCAGCGCAGCCTGATGGATGTGCTGGCGATGCCGCTGGCCGGTTGAGTGTTAACAAACCCGCCGTTTCCTTCACTCAAATATCAATTTTTATCATCAATGATTTAACAACCGGCGGGCGGATGACGTACAATCCGTCCGCCGGTTGCCCGATGCACTGGCTTCCAAGGAGCCGCTGTTGTTGATGTTTCGCGCCCCCCTCCGCCGACTGGCGGCGTGGCTGGGACTGTTTGCCCTGTTGATGCTGTTTGTTGCACCGGTGATCTCAACCTCACTGGCGCAGGCGCGCGCCGGGCAGATGGCGGAGATGGCGGCCACCATGCCAGACATGCCGATGCATGAGATGCCCATGCATGAGATGCCGATGCCCGGCATGGATCATGAGCAGGGCATGATGCCCGACGGCCCGGCCTGTGGTTACTGCGTGCTGCTGGCCCATGCGCCGCTGCTGGAGATGGTGCTGCCGCTGCTGTTCTGGTTCACCCTGCTGGCTACCCGTCCCCCGCTGCCCCTGCTGCGCCTGCCGCTGCCGGATGCGCCGCCCAACCGCCGCCCGCCGGCCCGTGCTCCCCCGCTGCTGATAAACGCCTGACGCCCTGCGTCGTAATGCCCGTTGCCGCTGCCCATCTGGACAGGGGCCGCGCCCATTTTGCTTTATCAGGAGATCCCCATGACGGTGGACACACTGCCGCAGGCCACTTCGCCTGCCCGTACCCATGCCCCACAGGCGGCGCTGGTGGCGCTGCTTAAACGCCTGCACTTCGCCATTGGCCTGTTTGTCGGCCCCTTTATCTTTGTCGCGGCGCTGACCGGTGCGCTCTACGTGCTCACCCCGCAGCTGGAGGATGCCCTCTACGCCGAGCAGCTCTTTACCCCGGCGGCTGGCCCGCTCCAGCCGCTGTCACGCCAGGTGACGGCGGCGCAGGCAGAGGCTGGCCCGGACGCGCGCATCATGGCGGTGCGCCCGGCCCCGACGCCCGGCGAGACCACCCGCGTGATGTTCGCCGCGCCCGGCCTTGGCCCCTCGGAGAGCCGGGCGCTGTTCATCGACCCGCACACGCTGGCCGTGCGCGGCGATCTGACGGTCTACGGCACCAGCGGCGTGCTGCCGTTTCGTACCACCCTCGACTACCTGCATCGCAACCTGCTGCTGGGTGAGCCGGGCCGCGTCTATAGCGAGCTGGCCGCCTCCTGGATGTGGGTCGCGGCGCTGGGTGGCATCGCGCTCTGGCTGGTACAGCGCCCGCCCCGCGTGACGCGCTACGCCACCGAGGCCGCCCGCCAGCGCCAGCGCACCCGCCGCCATGTCATTACCGGCTGGTGCCTCTCACTGGGTTTACTGTTCTTATCCGTCACCGGGCTGACCTGGTCGAACTGGGCGGGCGGCAATATCGACCGGATGCGTAGCGCCCTCGACTGGATGACGCCAGCGGTCACCACTGACCTGCACGGCGGCCGCCCGGCGGTGGTCGATCCGCACGCTGAACACCACGGCAACATGGCCGGGATGGCGATGCCCGATCCGCACGCCGCGCACCACGGCAACATGGCTGGCATGGCGATGCCCGATCCGCACGCTGAACACCACGGCCATATGGCCGGGATGGCGATGCCCGCCCCACAGGCGGCCGCGACCTTTGACCGCGTGCTGGCATCGGCGCGGCAGGCCGGGCTGGCGGCCGATCGGCTGGAGATCCGCCCGGCGAAAGCGGATGGGCAGGCGTGGACGGTGAATGAGATCGATCGCCGCTGGCCGACGCAGGTCGATGCCGTGGCGGTAGACCCGGCACAGGGACGGGTGGTGGATCAGGTGCGCTTTGCGGATTTCCCGCTGGCCGCCAAATTGACGCGCTGGGGGTGGATGCCCACATGGGCGTGCTGTTCGGCCTGCCCAACCAGCTACTGCTGGCGGCCTTCGGGCTGGGGCTGTGTACCCTGATCGTGTTGGGTTACCGCCTCTGGTGGCTGCGCCGTCCGGCCGCGCCTGCCCAGCACCCGGCCCAGACGCTATGCGCCGCCTGGGCCGCCCTCACCCTGCCGCTGCGGCTGGTCGCGCTGCTGCTGGCCATCGCGCTCGGCGCAGCGCTGCCGGTGATGGGGGCGAGCCTGCTGCTGTTTTTGGCGATTGACCTGTTGCGCTGGCGGCGTGCGGTGCGTGCCGCCTAGATAATGCCGCCGTTGGCGCGCAGCGTCTGGCCGTTGATCCAGCCGCCCTGTGGCCCGGCCAAAAAGGCCACCACCTGGGCGATATCCTCCGGCTGGCCGAGCCGCTCCAGCGGCGCCATCTTCGCCAGCCGCTCCACCTGCTCCTCGGATTTACCATCGAGGAACAGGTCGGTGGCGGTCGGCCCCGGCGCAATCGCGTTGACGGTGATGCCGCGGCCGCGCAATTCACGCGCCAGAATCGGCGTCAGCGCCTCAACGCCCGCCTTGGTGGCGGCGTACAGCCCGTAGCCCGGCTGCAACAGCCCCACCACGCTGGAGGAGAAGTTGATGATACGGCCGCCGTCGCGCAGTCGCCTCGCCGCCTCGCCGCCTCGCGCAGCGCCAAAAACGTCCCTTTCAGGTTGACCGCCACCAGCCGGTCGAAATCCGCCTCCTCGGCCTGCGCCAGCGGCGACAGCGCCATGATGCCAGCGTTGTTCACCAGCACATCAATGCCGCCGTAAGCCTTCTCCGCATGATCAAACATGCCAGCCACCGCCTTGGCGTCACTGACATCGGCGCGGTAGGCCAGCGCCCGGCCGCCCAGCAAGGTGATCTTCTCCACCAGCGCTTCCGCTGGCAGGGCCTGATTAGCGTAGTTGATCACCACCGCGAACCCCTCTTTCGCCAGCCGTTCCGCCACTGCCGCGCCGATACCGCGCGACGCGCCCGTCACAATGGCGACCTTCTGGTTTTCACTGCCCATGGCTGCTCTCCCCCGGATTGGGAGGCCGGCGATGGCCGGCCACTGCTATAAGGATAGGAAATTCCCGGCGTGGGGCGGCGCAGGATAACCCAGGCTGGGAAATCTCAGAGGGTTCCTAGGGTGCGGGAGAGGGCAGATTGCCGGGAAAGCAGAAAAGAGCCGCAAGCACGCGGCTCATAGCAGCCAGCGGGATTAACGGCTGGTAGTGGTCGTGGTGGAAGTGCTGGCGGTGTTGCCGTTACTGTCAGAACCCCCGTTCTCCAGCAGCAGCGCCACGGCGGCAATGGCAACGATGCTGCCCACCCCGATGGCGTCAGACTGGCCCTTGCTCAGGGAAGTTGCACTGCTGCCCGCGGTCTGTGCTGCCAGCGCAGAGCCAGATACCATCAGGGCGAAAATCATGCCGGTTGCGGCGAGCACCTTATTTTTCATCACGCTATTCTCCATCTTATTGCTGTGCGGTCTTGGGAGTGGCGGGCTAGCCGGCTGTTCCTGTAGGGCAGACGCTCTGTTTTGTTTATTGCGTGCTGCCAGAAAAACCATTATTTCCCGCCCTTGCTGGCAGAATTCCTTACCATTCTTCCTGCCCTGCGGATTTAAAAATTAGGCGCTTTGATTTTGGAAAACAAATAACATTAGATGGCTTAACCCATTTAAGAATTGCCTTAATATGAAATGATATTTTTTATCTTTTCCCTGCCAAAAAAGCGGGTGAAATAGTCATGAAACCCCAGTGAAAACCCTTATAAATCAATACAGTTCATTTAGGAGTGTGCGCGAAAATCCCATACTCTCGCTATCTCCTTCGCCTGCTAATAAAATAGCACCCCACTTTGCGTGAATTTCGGCGGCGGCTGTTTAATTGGCCTGTTTATTTCTATTATTTCTCAACTTCACCAGACGATTTTATTTGCGTGGCTACCAAGGCGTGTCGATTCATCGTTTTTTTGCACCCTTGGGTGGTGCCGTTGCGCAATCGTCACGCGGCAGAACCAGTAAGGGAGGGTGATAGCTGGCCATCAATACCCATGACGGGCTTAATATTGATTTCAGCAAGTGTAAAAGGTATAACTGCTCCCCACTTTAGAAGTTTAGACGTCTATACGGATAAGAATGAGCAGCCAATCCCCACGCACTGCCGGCCAAGAGGGCCAGCTCCAGCGCACCATGAAAGCCCGCCATTTGGTGATGCTCTCGTTGGGTGGCGTTATCGGCACCGGATTGTTTTTCAATACCGGCTATATCATCTCCACCACCGGCGCGCCCGGTACGCTGCTGGCCTACCTGATTGGCGCGCTGGTGGTCTATCTGGTGATGCTCAGCCTCGGCGAGCTGTCGGTGGCGATGCCGGAGACCGGCGCGTTCCACCTCTATGCCGCCCGCTACCTTAGCCCGGCCACCGGCTACACCGTGGCGTGGCTCTACTGGCTCACCTGGACGGTGGCGCTCGGCTCCAGCCTGACGGCTGCTGGCTTCTGTATGCAATACTGGTTCCCGTCGGTGCCGGTGTGGATCTGGTGTTTGCTGTTCTGCCTCACCATCTTCCTGATGAACGTCATCACCACACGGGTGTTTGCCGAGGGGGAGTTCTGGTTCTCGCTGATCAAGGTAGTGACCATTCTGGCCTTCATCATCCTTGGCGCCGGGGCGATGGTCGGGCTGGTGCCGATGGGCGATGGCACGCCGCCGCCCTTCCTGCACAACCTGACGGCTGGCGGCTGGCTGCCACACGGCGGGCTGCCGATTTTGATGACCATGGTGGCGGTCAACTTCGCCTTCTCCGGCACTGAGCTGATTGGCATCGCCGCTGGCGAGACTGACCAGCCGCAGAAAGTGGTGCCGATGGCGATCCGTACCACGGTGGCGCGGCTGGTGATCTTCTTCCTTGGCTCGGTATTTGTGCTGGCGGCGCTGATTCCGATGGATCAGGCCGGGATTGTCAAAAGCCCGTTTGTGGCGGTGTTTGAGAAGATTGGCATCCCCTACGCGGCAGACATCTTTAACTTCGTGATCCTGACCGCCATCCTGTCGGCGGCCAACTCCGGGCTGTACGCCTCCGGGCGGATGCTCTGGTCGCTGGCCAATGAGCGCACGCTGCCGCGCGCCTTTGCCCGCGTCAACCGCCGCGGCATCCCGATGAATGCCCTGCTGATCAGCATGGTCGGCGGCCTGCTGGCGCTGCTCTCCAGCGTGATCGCGCCGGACACGGTGTTCGTGGCGCTGTCCGCCATCTCTGGCTTTGCGGTGGTGGCGGTGTGGCTGAGCATCTGCGCCTCGCACTATGTGTTCCGCCGCCGTTATCTGGCCGAGGGCAACCGCCTGGAGGCGCTGCCCTACCGCGCGCCCTGGTATCCGGTGACGCCGATTCTCGGCTTTGTGCTCTGCCTGCTGGCCTGCGTCGGGCTGGCATTTGATCCGTCGCAGCGCATCGCGCTCTATTGCGGGCTGCCGTTTGTTGTGCTCTGCTACCTGGCCTATCACCTGACACAACGTCTGGCGACCCCACCCTCTGCCGAACCAGGAGAAACCCATGCCGGTTGAAAATCCGATTGCCCGCCATCTGGCGCAGCACCGCTGCCTGATCCTTGACGGGGCGCTTGCCACCGAACTGGAGGCGCGCGGCTGCGACCTGGCCGATCCGCTCTGGTCAGCCAAGGTGCTGATGGAGAACCCGGCGCTGATCCAGCAGGTGCATCTGGACTACTTCCGTGCCGGCGCGCAGTGCGCGATCACCGCCAGCTACCAAGCGACGCCGCAGGGCTTTGCGCCGCGCGGGCTGGACGAGGCGCAGTCGCGGGCGCTGATTGGCAGGAGCGTGGCGCTGGCCCAACAGGCGCGCAGTGACTATCTGGCGGAGCATCCGGAGAGCGGCGCGCTGCTGGTGGCTGGCTCCGTCGGCCCCTACGGCGCCTATCTGGCGGATGGCTCTGAGTACCGGGGCGACTACGCGCTGCCACAGGAGGCAATGATGGCCTTCCACCGCCCGCGCATTGAGGCGTTGGCGGCGGCGGGCGTGGATCTGCTGGCCTGCGAGACGCTGCCCTCCTTCGCCGAGTTGCAGGCACTGGTGGCGCTGCTGGCGGAGTTCCCGACGCTGGGCGCATGGTTCTCCTTTACCCTGCGCGACAGCGACCACCTCAGCGACGGCACGCCGCTGACCGAGGTGGCGGCGCTGATCAACGCCACCCCGCAGGCGCTGGCGCTGGGCATCAACTGCATCGCGCTGGATCAGGTGACGCCAGCGCTCCAGTCCCTCAGTCCGCTGACCGACAAGCCGCTGCTGGTCTACCCCAACTCCGGCGAGCAGTATGACGCGGTGCACAAGCGCTGGCACAGCTGCGCCCACGCCAGCCAGCTGGCGGATCACCTGCCCGACTGGATGGCCCTCGGCGCGCGCCTGATTGGCGGCTGCTGCCGTACCACCCCACAGGATATCGCCGCCCTCGCCGGCCGCGCCCCGTTATAACCGTCAGCGCCCCTCGGGGCGCTTATTTCCCGCCCGCCTCTTTGCTTATTTTTCCGTCCCCTGGCGCGCAATCGAAATAAACCCTTTACGATGTCAGTTCATTCTACCCGCTATTTCAGTGGCCGCTTCAGGCAAAAAAATAATGCGCTGCCCGCCATCCTTGCGGGGCGGCGGGCATGGTCATGGGATCAGTCTCAGAATTATTCGTGCGGCAAAAAGGCGCGCAGCTCTTTGCTGCGTTGGCGGGTCAACAGGGTGAGCAGACTTTCTGGTTTGACTGCCGGGTATTTTTGCGCGGCGAAGGCCAGCCAGGCATCGCGATAGTGCAACCAGCGGCGCTGGGTATCACGGATGCCGCTTTTAGTGACGGTCATGGAGGGCAGATGATCCGCCCCCTCGCCCGGCGTAGGCGCTATCGCCATCACCAACCGGTAGACGCGGTTAAGCTCGGCGTCCGCGGCCTGATAGTGGCGCGCCGAGGCCACCGGCAACGACTGGTGCTCCAGCGCGTGTAGCAGCTGGTCAAATTGCTGCAACAGATGCTGGCGCTGCTCTACCTGGAAAGCGGCGCGCGCGGTGCCAGAGAGATCGACCTCATGATCCGCGCTGGCATTGGCGTACTCCTGCAGCGCCTGTTGCAGCGGTTGCAGCGCCTGCCGATCGGCCGTGCGCCAGTGGGCGATAAGGGCCGTGGTCTGGGCGTGGCGCTTGCCCTCGCTGATGCGCGCCTCATGGGCGGTGCAGACCCCCATGTTGTAGCCGCTGGTGATGTTGTCACAGAAGCTGAAGCTGTCGCCGTTCCACTTTTTGGCGGCCAGCATCTGGAGGGTGCGCGGGCGGTCATCATTCTCCGCTGGCGCGCCCTCCAGCGTGCAGGCCAGTGCGGTCGCCAGATCCAAGTCACGCGCGGCACCACGGCCATTGGCGTAGATCTCCATCAGCAACGAGATGCCGTGGAATGCCTGATTCTCACCTCGCTGCGCCTCCAGCAGGGCGCACTGGCGCGCCTGTACCGGATCGGCGGGTGTCATGATGCCGTAGTAGAGCGCCTCGGCGTCGCAGCCCGTCAGGCGCGCGGCGGTGGCGGCATCGGGCCAGTCCTGCGCCGGCGGCTGCCGGTCACGCAGGCGGTTGCAGAGCGCCCTGGACTGCGCGTAAGTGGCGCCCTGGCCGCTGCCATCCTGCCCATCTGCCCAGTTCCAGCCGGTGCCGAGGGTGGGCGCCGCCTGAAGGAACGAGGGCAGTAGGGTGAGCAGGGCTAACAGCACCGGGCGGGAGAGTCCTTTCATTGTGTCTTTCCTGGGAGAACATCAGAGAGTGTTGAGCTTAGACCGCTTTCCTATAAAACGCCCGGCCCTCCCTGATGAAGGGAGCAACGCTGCCAATAGTCGAGGATGGCATCCGCCAGATCGTTCTCCTGGGCATAGAAATAGGCCAACGGCAGGCCGAGCGCCCCGGCAATGCGCATTGCCGTGGCCTGATCGGGCTGGTGTTTGCCCTTCTCATACTGGTTCATCCGGGCGCTGGAGGACGCCTCATCCAATCCGGCCAAAATGCCGAGTTTATATTGGGTCAGGCCGGCACGTAGCCGCGCTTCTTTTAATCGTTTAACCACCATGCTTAATTTCCTGGCTTAAATGACTAAGATACTCTTAGTTTTTTCGCAAGATAGAAGGCATTTACCCGCATTACGGGTAAATTTACCCGTTAAATAATACTCCTTAACGCCAACTTGGTACGACAAATAGTGTGCAACCAGCATAAATGACGGATGCCCGCTCATAAATAGCGCGTTTGGCTCTTATTTTGGATGTTTCTGAATGTTTCGGCGATTATGCGCACATCACCGTCAGCTGGCGGTTAATTTCACGTGCCACAGGGTAAGCCATTTATATTTCAGTTATTTTAAAGCCGCTCCCCCGCGGATTATTCGCACCTTTCCCAGCTGGCAGCCCTATTATTCCCACCAACGGCTAAATGGTGGGAAATAACGTGCTACTGGCGCGCGTGGTATAATTGCCAGGCGATTTATAACCCGAGCGCGGAGAGTCCCGGATGGTCAACCGGGCGGCAAGTGCCCTCCTCCCAGTGGAACTTACGCTCCGCCTCAGCGATCGCCAGATCGTTGATTGAGGCATGGCGTGTCTCCATCAAGCCATTGGCATCAAACTGCCAGTTTTCATTGCCATAGGCGCGGAACCACTGCCCGGCCTGATCCTGCCACTCATAGGCAAAGCGCACCGCAATGCGGTTTTCGCTGTACGCCCAGATCTCTTTGATCAGCCGGTAGTGGCGCTCGCGCTGCCATTTACGGGTAAGGAACGCCTCGATCTCTGCCCGTCCGGTGACGAACTCATCGCGGTTGCGCCAGCGTGACTGCTCGGTGTAGGCCAGCGCGACCCGCCGCGGGTCGCGGCTGTTCCAGGCATCTTCCGCCGCCCTCACCTTCAGGATGGCACTCTCAAGGGTAAAGGGCGGCAGCGGTGGACGTTGTGATGACATAACACTCTCCTGATCGGGATCAAAAGAGTGTTGTACCGGGTATTGGGGCGGGAGGGAACCGGTGGGCGACACTGCGCCGCCTGTTTAGTGATCGCGCAACGGCAGTTGGGTCAGGTTGTGGTGCAGCAACTGGCCGTGGGGCGGCGCGGTCAGGTCAAAGGGCAGCACCCACAGGCGCAGCGTGTCGCTCATCTCAAACGGGGCCAACGGCGTGGTGAAGCGGCTCCAGCGCGGGTAGATCAGCGCCATCTCGCCCTTGCCGCCCAGGTAGGTTTGCCCATAGACAAACAGCTGGTAGAAATCCGCCTCGCTGAGGCCATATTTGCGCCGGCGATCGTCGGCGTCGATGCGCTTCCATTTGGCATCCAGCACCCAGGCGCGTTCTCCCTCGCGCAGCAACAGATCCGGCCGCAGTTGGAACAGCGAATGCGTCTCCTGGCGGCACAAGAAGTGGCTGCGCGCCTGGGCGGTGAGGCTGACGCCCGGTGCCAGCCCCTGTTGGAGCGCGCGCTCCACGCTGCGCTCAAACAGCCGCTCCATCGGAAAGAGCATACTGATGCCGCGCCACGCGCCCTGCAACGCCAGCGGCATCTGCCGGTAGAGCACCAGTTCGCACCAGGGTTTGGCGACCTGGTAGTGCGCCAGCAGGCGATCGTTGCGCCAGCGCTGGAAATCCCCCTCAATGTCGCGGCTAGCGGGGATCTCCATCAGCATCGTGCGCAGCTCTTGCGCCAGCCGCCAGTTGGCCGGTTGCTGCGTCTCTTTTGCCACCCGCTCCAGCGCCGTTTTCAGCAAGCGGTTTTCGGCGCGATCCGGCAAGAAGAGGTCATGGCGGATGTTGAACAGGTGCGCCCGCCCCGGCGGCTGGCGCATCTGCCGTACCCTATCCAGTTGTCCGCGCAGGAAGCGCTCGCACCCCTCCACCCGCTGGTAATCCGAACGGATGCCCCGCTTCACCAGGTGCTCCAGCGCCGCTAAAAATTGCGCCATCACCCACTCGTTCACCGGCATGTCAAAGCGCTCCAGCGAGGCCATGCCCGCCTCGCGCGGGGTGATCTCCAGGGAGGCGGCGATCAGCCGTTGCAGCAGGCGGCGGCTCTCGTTGGCGTCCTCCGCCTCATCAAAGGTTTTCGGCAAGATCTCCAGCCGCGTGCCACAGGGCGTCTCCACCACGCCGACGTAGTTATCCAGATGCAGCGTGCGGCGATCCTCCAGCTCCGCCAGCGCCGGCGCATGGCTGGTGCGGTAGCGCTGGCTGATGCGGCAGATCCAGTCAAAGGCCGAGGGCGGGATGTGGGCGCGATCGAGCGTCGGCACGCTGACCGGCTCGGTGGTGAGCCGGGCGTACTCCCGCACCGTGATGGTCGGCGTCACACCGCGCCGCCTGCGGGGCCAAGGATGCCAGCGTAGGCTTCCACCTGCCTAAAGGCTGCGTCGTTAAGCTCCCAACGCCCCTGCCCGTTCAGCGGCACCTCCTCACCAAAGAGCTGGCTGAGATCGTTGGCCGGCTGGCGGATAAAGCGCAGCGCCTCGGGTTTGCGGTGGTCATTCAGCACCCACTGGATGCGCTGCCAGTCCTCAAAGAAGTACTCCTGCAACAGCGGCACGATCTGCTGCTGGAACAGCTGGGCCAGCAGCGGCAGCGCCGGCTGCGCGCGCAACGGCATAAAGTAGGCGTGGCCGAGGCAGTGGTCGCGATCGAGCAGCACCTCGATGCGCTGGTTCATCACCCGCAGCAGCGCGCCGACGTCCACGCCCTCGACGGTGACGCCATCCAGCAACTCGGGACGCGGCGGCATCTCCTTGAAGGTGAAACGTCGGCGCAGCGCCATGTCCAGCCCGGCCAGCGAGCGGTCGGCGGTGTTCATGGTGCCGATCAGGTAGACATTGTTCGGCACGCTGAACGGCGTTTTTGAGTAGGGCAGCACCACCGAGAGCGCCTCCGCCTCGCCGGCACGTTTTGATGGCTCGATCAGCGTAATCAGCTCGCCGAAGATGCGGGAGATGTTGCCACGGTTGATCTCATCGATGATCAGCACGCGCGCGTCATTCACCGGCGCTTCTGGCAGTAGCGGCAGGTTGCCCGGCTGGCCGCCAAGCAAAAACTCCACCAGGTGCGCGATGACATTGTTGTAGCCATGCACCACATACGGCTCCAGTTGCGAGTCGGTGACGCGCTCAAAGATCTTCTTGTCACGGATGTCCTGCACCGTGATCTCCCCCTGGCGGATGTGCTCGCACAGGGTATTCAGCATTCTCAGGCTGAAGGTGATGAGGTTGCCGTTGGGCTTGCACAGCTCCACCATCTCCGGCGTCGCTTGCACCACCCGGTAGTTGGAGGAGAAGACCTGCCCCACGGTAAAGGTAGCTTGGGCGCTGCCCTGGCCGAGCAGCGACAGCAGTTTCTCAGGGTTGAGCGTGGGCGCGCGCAGCTCGTACAGCGTCATCTGGCTGAACTGGTTGTTTGCCAGCTCCGTGTAGGGCAGCGAGGGCTGGTATTGGCGCAGCCACTTCACCGGGCGCTGTTGCGCATAACCATCCAGGTACTCGCTATGCGGCTGGTAGCGGTAATCGCCGCTGATCTCCCCAATGGCCCTGACCTTGAAGTTGCCGTCGCTCACCACCACCAGATCGCCGATTTTCATGCGGTTGATAAAGGTCATCACGCTGGTGACCGCGTAGTCATAAGCGCTGCTGACCGCTACCCCGCGGTCAGCGAAGCGCTGCTCGATCTCCGCACGGGTCTGGCAGCCGGTAAAGTCGATGTTGCCGCCATACCCCAGCAGCGCGTAGCCGCCCGCCAGGCACTCATCATAGATGCCAGCATCACTGCCGAGCGTGTTGCCAAGGGACATCTTCCAGATCTTGCGGCCCGCGAGGGTCACTGGCGCGGGCGCTTGCAGCACCACCTTGGTGGCAGCCGTTTCGCACAGGCTCTTGAAGACGCCATCCACCACTTCGTAGCGCAGTTGCTGCGTCTCTTCATCGCTCTCCGCCCGCAGCCCCTCAACAAAATCCTCATAGCTAAAACTCTGGTGGAAGGTCACAAAACGGATCTTCCCCTCGGCCACCAGATCATCGAAGCGCCTTTTGATCGCCTCACGATCCTGCTCATGCGCCGCCAAAAACTCGGCATCAAGTATCCTGAGCGCCTCATTGAGCGTGGTGTAAGTTTTGCCGGTGCCGGGCGGCCCGTAGAAGATTTGGTTTACATCAGGGGATGAGGCGGTTGGGTGTTCCATCGCAGAGAAGCTCCATAGTAAGACGCAGAGATGAGTATCCCCACTTTATCAGTCACCGTAAAATTATCGATTGTTTATATGCGGGGCGATGCCTCTCGCCCCAGCACAGGGCGGGTCTTAGCCCTCCACCTGCTCCAGCACCTGGTGGATGACGCTGGAGAGTTCGTTGATTTCGAACTTTGCCACGTAGCCGTTGGCACCGACCTTGCGCACGTGCTCCTCGTTGGCGCTGCCGGAGAGCGAGGAGTGGATCACCACCGGGATGCGTTTGAGCGTGGGATCCAGCTTGATATTGCGCGTCAGGGTGAAGCCATCCATCTCCGGCATCTCCAGGTCGGTGAGTACCAACCCGATTTTGTCGGTGAGCGGCACCCCTTCCGCCTGCGCCTGCTGCGCCATCAGCTTGATCTTCTCCCAGGCCTCCAGCCCAGTGGTGTGCATCAGCGCCGGGATGCCGATGCCCTTCAGCCCCTGATCCAGCATGGAGCGCGCCACCTTGGAGTCCTCCGCGACGATGGCGACCGCACCGGGCTTCATCTTGAAGGGGCGCGCCTTGATCTCATCCGCCTGCACGCTGCGCACCGTCGGGATGATGTCATAGAGGATCTGCTCGACGTCGAGCACCAGCGCCAGATCGCCGCCATGCTCATCGCTGTTGAGGCGGGCGATGCTGGTGATGTTGCGGTTGCTGACGCCGGCGTCCGCCGCATGTACCTGGCTCCAGTCGAGGCGCACGATGTTATCCACCGCCTCCACCGCGAACGCCTGGGTGCTGCGCGCATACTCGGTCACCAACAGCAAATTCAGCCCAGTGGAGGGCGTACAGCCCGCCACCGCCGGCAGGTCAATCACCGGGATAATCTGGTCACGGATTCTTGCAACGCCGAGCAGCGGCGACTTCATGCCTGCCGCCTTGGTGATGGTCGGCATCGGCACGATTTCGCGCAGCTTGAAGACATTTATGCCAAACAGCTCCGCCTTGCCGTCCGTGACGTCATTGCCCAGCCGGAACAGCAGCAGCTCGAACTTATTGGAGAGTGCGAGGTTAGCCCGCTCATCGATATCTTTTTGAAAATTATCCATCTTTACCCCTGAGTATGAGTTATGTAATTAACAAGGCGAGTGGAGTGATGAGCTAAAGGGCCACCTGCCCTTCCCGCATTCGCGCGCCTGCATTACGCACAAGAGTTATCGGCAGAGCGGGGGGAAAGTGTAGGTGCGGGGGGTGAAGATGGGATTTTAGGTTTGGGGGGATTCGGAGTGAGAGCAATAAAGAGAGGTTTAGTAGAATGATTTGATTTATAAATTGGAGGCTGGTGCAGTTACTAAAACATGTTTCTATATGACTTTACAGCAAGCGAAGAGTGTTTTCTTTAAGCGAAGAATGGAAATTGAGACATGATAATTTGAAAATTAAGTTGCATGTTGTTTGGAAGAATACTGCTGTAGAAGGGAGGAGGAATAGTAATCAATCACAATGGCTACATTAGCCTGTCAAAACATCATGAAATGCAGCCTACGTTCTCATGCGTGACTGAAGATATTGTGGCACAGCTAAGCACCTGCTTTCCTGAACTGAGACATAACCTATATATATAGAAGCGTGGCCGAAGGTAGGGCAAAGGCAGAACAATTTGTTCTCGATATGACAATTATTTTCAAGCGTTAACTTAATCAGGTCAAAAAATTTCAACTCGCTGTTTTTGTTAAGCAAAACGCATTGAAAGAAATCTCAATATTTACGCACTCTATTATGTTAGAAAAACCGTCTTTGGAATGTAGTAATCATCATAGATGATACAACCAGCCATGATTGAAAATTGCACATAATTTTTACGCTTATCAGTTTTTTAATTTCGCTTGAAGCCCCGCTATTTCTTGATCGATAGTTTCAATTCCTTTATCGACAACTTCCTTAACCTCTGCATCAATCTTGATAATTTCTTTTGTATAATTCACCATTATTTTTTCCTGCTCAATAAATAATCTTTCATATAATTCTTTATTTCTATTATTATCAGCCATGTCAAAAACAATTCTACTGTAATCTACAATAAGCTGGTTGTTTGTTTTAAAAGTTTGAATTAGCGACCGAATATAAGTATAAATGCTAATTATTGAACCCATTGATGTATCATTTAAATTTGCAATGACCCTTGCATTTTGTTCGTAGAAGGTGAAATTATCATCCCCAATAAGGAAGGTAATAGGCAGAAACTCACCTGGGCCGATATCATCAAGATGGGACCGCATCCTTTCATTGTAGAGTTTCATCAGGGTAACAACTTCTCTTTTAATTCCCTGTAACACTGACAACTGCAACTCAAGCGAGTTCCTTTCTGCTTGTTTTCGATTAATCCTGGCGTTAAGGTTAACCCCCCCTAGAGTAAAGATTCCCCCAGTGACTGCCCCAATGAACGCAGGAATAAAAGATGATAACCACTCAGGATGACTATTTAAAAAATCAATAACACCGTTTAAAATTGACATGTTGATAACATCTCAAAATAAAATTTAAAATACATCCATATACAGGCTTAACAAAACATAAACTATCAAATTTAGTATAGAAAATCACCTGATTTTTTTACTAATATACATAGGCATTAAAAAGAAAAATAAAACCCGTCATTTATTATTCACATTAATTAATGATGATCATTAATTTTCATAATAAAGACATTCTGCATAAATAAAATTGTTTGGTCATTCAGTACGTACAATTTCCGCCTTTGGTACATAACTAACTGTCACTTATTCATCATCCAACTTTTATAAGGATATAATATTTTTTCAGATTAGAATAACAGGTCAGAAATACATTGGCGAGATCTGTTGAGATTTATTGGTGATATCTACACAAGGCCAAACAGTATATCCGCCCAAAAATACCCCCAATGACATGTAGATTTTGGGCTTTGTTAGTAGACGTTGGGATACTAGCAGGAGCGCTACAAGGCAGAGTATAAGGGGCTCTTGTGGACTTTAGTAGACGTCAAAAGATGCTTGATTGGTGCCGATAATAGGAGTCGAACCTACGACCTTCGCATTACGAATGCGCTGCTCTACCAACTGAGCTATATCGGCGTTGAGAGGTGCTGCCGGGGGACTACGGAGTGACAAATTATTGAAAAGCGCGCGGCAAGTCAAGAGGGTGAGCGTCGGCGGGTGATTTTATCGCCAATTTGGGACGCGCGCGGGGAAACGTGCTCGGTAAGGGCGTTACGCATTGATTTGATGAATGAAAAATCGCGAATGATAGAATCCCCGCGCCGGGGCGCGGGGGGAGGCATCAGGCGCGGATGAGGTCGTCGCCGTAGCCGATCCATTTGTAGGTGGTGAGCGCTTCCAGACCCATGGGGCCGCGGGCGTGCAGCTTCTGGGTGCTGACGGCCACTTCCGCGCCAAGGCCAAACTGGCCGCCGTCGGTGAAGCGGGTGCTGGCGTTGACGTAGACCGCGGACGAGTCCACCTCGCGCACAAAACGCTCGGCGTTGCTGATGGAGCGCGTCAGGATGGCGTCGGAGTGGGCGGTGCCGTAAGCGCGGATGTGCTCCACCGCCGCTTCCAGGCCAGTGACCAGCGTGACGTTGAGGTCGTTGGAGAGCCACTCATCCTCGTAATCCTGCGGGGTGACCGGCACCACGGCGGCCGGGCCATCTTGCAGCAGGCGCAGCGCCTCCGGGCTGGCGTGCAGCGTGACGCCAGCGTCGGCCATGCGGCGGCTCAGCGCCGGCAGGAAGGTGCTGGCGATCGCCTCGTGCACCAGCAGCGTCTCCAGGCTGTTACAGGCGCTCGGGCGCTGCACCTTGGCGCTCTCAATCACCGTCAGTGCTTTCTCCACGTCGATGCTCTCATCAGCGAAAATGTGGCACACGCCAATGCCGCCGGTAATGACGGGAATGGTCGAGTGCTCGCGGCACAGCTTATGCAGCGACGCCCCGCCGCGTGGGATCAGCATGTCCACATAGCGGTCGAGGCGCAGTAGCGCATTGACCAGCGCGCGGTCTGGGTTATCGATCGCCTGCACCGCCGCGGCCGGTAGGCCACAGCGCTCCAGTGCGCGCTGGATGACGCTCACCGTCGCCTGATTGGTGAGGTGCGTCTCCTTGCCGCCGCGCAGGATCACCGCGTTGCCGGTCTTCAGGCAGAGCGAGGCGACGTCCACGGTCACGTTCGGGCGCGCCTCATAGATCACACCGACCACGCCGAGCGGCACGCGGCGGCGCTCCAGCTTCAGGCCATTGTCCAGCAGGCTGCCGTCAATCACCTGCCCCACCGGGTCGTGCAACTTGCTGACCTGCCGCACGTCGTTGGCGATCGCCGCCAGACGCGCTGGCGTCAGTTGCAGGCGATCGAGCAGCGCCTCGCCCATGCCCGCTGCGCGGGCGGCGGCGACGTCCTGCTCATTGGCGCTGAGGATAATCTCACCCTCAGCCTCCAGCATGTCGGCCATCACCAACAGCGCCTGGTTCTTCTTCGCCGTGCTCAACACGGCCAACTGGTAGGAGGCCTGTTTCGCGGCCTGCCCCATCTGCTCCAGCATGGCAACTCCTTAGCTAACAATCATATCGTCACGGTGAACCGCCACCGGACCGTACTCATAACCAAGGATATCGCTGATCTGCTGCGAGTGATACCCGGCAATCATCCGCATCGCATCACTGTTGTAACGGCTGACGCCGTGGGCCAGGTCGCGGCCCGCCAGATTGCGGATGCGAATCACCTCGCCGCGCGAGAAGTTGCCCTTCACCTCGCGGATGCCTTTCGGCAGCAGCGAACTGCCGCGCTCCAGCATCGCGGCGACCGCGCCGTCGTCAATGGTGATCTCCCCGGCTGGCGGCGCGCCGAAGATCCAGCGCTTGCGGCTCTCCAGCGGCGTCTCCAGCGCGTGGAAACGGGTGCCGACCGAGTTGCCCGCGATCACGTCTGCCACCACGTCCGGGCGGCTGCCAGCGGCAATGATCACATCCACGCCAGCGCGGCAGGCGACGTCGGCGGCCTGCAATTTGGTGGCCATGCCGCCAGTGCCAAGGCCCGAAACGCTGTCACCGGCGATGCCGCGCAGCGCGTCATCAATGCCGGTCACTTCGCGGATCAGCTCCGCCTCAGGGTTCTTGCGCGGGTCAGCGGTGAACAGCCCCGGCTGGTCGGTCAGCAACAGTAGTTTGTCGGCCCCGCCAAGGATCGCCGCCAACGCCGAGAGGTTGTCGTTATCGCCTACCTTGATCTCCGCGGTAGCGACGGCGTCGTTCTCGTTGATGATCGGCACGATGTGGTTATCCAGCAGCGCGCGCAGGGTGTCGCGGGCGTTGAGGAAGCGCTCACGGTCTTCCAGATCGGCGCGGGTTAGCAGCATCTGGCCGACGTGGATGCCATAAATGGAGAAAAGCTGCTCCCACAGCTGGATCAGGCGGCTCTGCCCTACCGCCGCCAGCAACTGCTTGGAGGCGATGGTGGCGGGCAGTTCAGGGTAGCCCAGGTGCTCACGGCCAGCGGCAATCGCGCCGGAGGTGACGATGATGATGCGGTGCCCGGCGGCGTGTTGCCGGGCGCACTGGCGCACCAGCTCCACAATGTGGGCGCGATTAAGGCGGCGCGATCCGCCGGTGAGCACACTGGTGCCCAGTTTTACAACCAAAGTCTGGCTGCCACTCATAATTACTCTGCCATAGCAAATGAATAGGGAGGTGGCCACGGGGCCATCAGAGGGATCTTTGTAACAGGAGAGAGGCGGGTTGCCAACGGGGGGACATAAAATAAAAGGGCCGCCCAGCAGGGCGGCGCGCAGGCCCGGCGGCCTGGAAGCGCCACCGGGGGATCAGGCAGAGAGTTTGACTGGCTCGTCCGTGAAGTGATCGGCAGGCTCCAGCGCCAGGTTCATCTCGCCCAGCATGGCCGCCAGACGTTGGTGAAAATCGCGCAACGTGGTTTCCAATTTCTCCTGCACTTCCGGATCTTTGATCTTTTGGGCCGTCCACTCGCCCTCTTTATCAAACAGGCCAAACTGGTAAACATAGGTATAACGCGTGGCCTCGTCCTGTAGCTCAATCCACCAGCCCCAGAACTCACGTTTTTCCGGCGCCGGCTTGACGTTGACACACACCGCCAGACAATCAAAAAAGAACTGATTATTCTGGCACTTCCCTTCACGCAGATAGGGGCCCAGGGCCGCGAAACGCTTCATGAGACGGCTTTTTGGGTGTCCGCTTGGTAATGTCATCTTCTACCTCCTTATGGCGACGATCCTTTTTAACAAACCGCGCGGAAATAGCAACTCTATTCACACATTTTACCCTGCAACCAGTCACACGCTTCATTCAGCGCCCGGTCAAAGCTGCGATAGACCGGTTTGCGGCCAATCTCCAGCAGTTTGCCGCTGCGTGAGGAGGAGGCGATCAGGCGCGACTCCTCTTTCGGGCTGAACGTTTCATGCGCCCAGTAGCCGGAGAGCATCGGCGTCGGGCAGTGGCGGCCGAGCAGCCCTTGGGTCTTCAGCGAGTAGCGCCCCATCTCGATGCGCAGCGCGGCGTCGGAGGCGTTGCTCATGCCCATCCGGCTGGCGAGCACATCCATGTACATGTCAGGCGCGGCCTCCTGGCAGGCGCGGTTGCTCATCAACTCATGCACCAGCGGCCCAAGGCAGGCGACGGCGCGCAACCGGCGCGACTCCAGGTAGCCCAGCCGCACCGCGACGTTGGCCCCGAAGCGGAAGCCGAACAGCGAGACGCGGGTGTGATCCACCCACGGCACTTTGTCGAGTTGCGCCAGCACCTGCTGATGCAGGAAGCTGGTGTCCTGCGTCAGTTTCCAGCGGGAGGAGAAGCCGATCGAGGGCATGTCGATGGTCAGCATTGCGATGCCGCGCGGCGCCAGATAGTCGCTGAACAGCCGGTAGTGGTCGCTCTGTAACATATCCAGCCCGCCGCAGATCAGCACCGTCGGGAACGGCGCTTGCCCCTGCGCAGGCTGGTGCAGGAAACCGGTGATGGGCGCGCCGCCGGGGATGGCAAACTCCAACTCCTTCAGCTGGTAGGGCAGATGGTGGGCCGCCTCCTGATAGGCGCGGTTGGCCAGCACTTCCGCCTGCTCCGCCAACTCGTCGCCCTTGAGGTGCGGGTAGGCGGCGATGTTGTAGTAGTTGGCCGCCATCAGCCACAGCTTACCGCGCTCCGCCGGATCCTGGCTCTCCAGCGCCCGCTGCTGCCACAGCATCGCCTGATGCGACCACTCATAGATCCAGTTGCCGTTGCGGTAGCCGACCACGGTATCGAGCAGCCGCTCGTCGGTGCGCTCGGCATCCGAGGCGGCGATGCGCGCCAGCACCTGCTGCATCTCCAGCGCGTCGATGCCGCGCCAGATCCACATCAGCCGGTTGATCATGCGATACCAGCGTGGGCCGGCCTGCCCGTCGAGGGCGGACTGGAGCGGTTGCGCGGTTGGGTGGTGCACCCGTTTGACCAGCGTGGAGGTCTCAGGGTGCTTGAAGCGGGGTTTGAACAGGATTTCCGAAAGATTGGCTTGGGTCATCAACAGCCTCCATGATGCTGCGGGCGCAAATGCGGCCGGACATAATGCCAAAGTGTACCAAAGAACCTGGTAAAGGGGGCGGGTGAGGTCAAGGCAGGGGCAGAAACAGCACGCCCGGCTGATGCCGGGCGTGTGGGGGAAGGCGCTTAACGACCGCCGATTGGCTCGACGAAGGTCACAGCCATGTCCCAAGGTTGCTCAATCCAGGTGTCCTGCGGGATGTCGACCACGTAGTCGTCCACCAGCGGGCGACCAGCCGGCTTGGCAAAGATGGTGACGAAGTGGGCTTTCGGGTACATCTCACGGATCGCCTTGGCGGTGCCACCGGTGTCCACCAGGTCATCAATCACGATAAAGCCTTCACCGTCGCCCTCAGCGCGCTTGAGCACATGCAGGTCGCGCTGGTTGTCGTGGTCATAGCTGGAGATGCAGACGGTGTCGACGTGGCGAATACCCAGTTCACGCGCCAGCAGCGCCGCCGGCACCAGCCCGCCGCGGCTGACCGCGATGATGCCCTGCCACTTATCGGCAGGAAGCAGACGGTGTGCCAGTTTACGGGCCTGCATTTGCAACATGTCCCAAGTTACGACGTATTTTTCGCTCATAAAATCGTGTCCCAGCCAGCTGTGGATTGGCTTAAAAATATTCAGGGGGAAAAAGGTTGCGCGAGATTATAGAGAGGCGGCCGGATAAAAACCAGCGGCAATCCAAAAAAGCCCCGGCTTTTTGCTGCCCCGCCACGCGCACGGCGCGGGGGAAAGTGATATTCTCCCTGTTTCCGCCATCGCGTTATGGCGCTGTATTCTCAACCTTAACACCGCGGCCTCCCTGTTCCCCTGCCCTGCCGCCGGCGCGGCGGGGGCCAATCCGGGGATGCTGCCACAGGAGACTCACTGTGTCTGAACTGTCGCAACTCTCGCCACAACCGCTGTGGGACATCTTTGCCCGCATCTGCGCCATCCCGCACCCCTCATTCCACGAAGAGGCGCTGGCGCAGGACATCATGGCCTGGGCCAACGAGAAAGGGATCCATGCGGAGCGCGATCAGGTAGGCAACATCCTGCTGCGCAAACCGGCCAAGCCGGGCATGGAAGACCGCAAGCCGGTCGTGTTGCAGGCGCACCTGGACATGGTGCCGCAGAAGAACAATGACACCGTGCATGACTTCACCAAAGACCCGATCCAGCCCTACGTGGATGGCGAGTGGGTCAAAGCGCGCGGCACCACGCTGGGCGCGGACAACGGCATCGGCATGGCCTCAGCGCTGGCGGTGCTGGCGGATGAGGGCGTGGCGCACGGCCCGCTGGAAGTGCTGCTGACCATGACCGAGGAGACCGGCATGGATGGCGCGTTTGGCCTCCAGCCGAACTGGTTGCAGGGCGAGATCCTGATCAACACCGACTCCGAGGAGGAGGGTGAGATCTACATGGGTTGCGCCGGTGGCATTGACTTCACCACCACCCTGACGCTGCAACGCGAGGCGCTGGCCAGCGGCTACAGCGTGCTGAAGCTGGCGATCAAGGGGCTGAAGGGCGGCCACTCTGGCGCGGATATCCACCACGGCCTCGGCAACGCCAACAAGCTGCTGGCGCGCTTCCTGTTTGAGCACGCCGCGGCGCTCGGCCTGCGTGTGCTCGACCTGAACGGCGGCACCCTGCGCAACGCCATCCCGCGTGAAGCCTTCGCCACCCTGGCGGTGCCGGCGGTCAACGTGGATGCGCTGAAATCGCTGGTGAGCGAGTATCAGGCGACGCTGCAAAATGAACTGTCAGCGAAAGAGAAGAAGCTGGTGGTGCAGCTGGAAGAGAGCGAGAGCAGCGCGCTGGCGCTGGACAAAGCGAGCCAGGAGCGTCTGCTGGCGCTGCTGAACGCCACACCGAACGGCGTGATCCGCATGAGCGACGCGGTGCCGGGCGTGGTTGAGACCTCGCTGAACCTCGGCGTGGTGACCATGAACGCTGACGAAGTGGTGGTGAATTGCCTGATCCGTTCGCTGATCGACAGCGGCAAGGATGATGTGGTCGGCATCCTGACCGCGCTCGGCCAGCTGGCTGGGGCCACCACCGCGCCGAAGGGCGGCTACCCTGGCTGGCAGCCAGACCCGCACTCGCCAGTGATGCAACTGGTGCGTGAGACCTACCACTCGCTGTTTGGCAAAACGCCGAACATCCAGGTGATCCACGCGGGCCTCGAGTGCGGCCTGTTCAAGAAGCCTTACCCGGAGATGGACATGGTCTCCATCGGGCCGACCATCACTGGCCCGCACTCCCCGGATGAGCAGGTGCACATCGGCAGCGTCGGCCTCTACTGGCAGCTGCTGACCGCCCTGCTGAAGGCGATTCCGGCGAAGGCGTAACGTCCCCCCTCCCCTCAGGCGAAGCTGCGGCTTCGCCTTTTTTTTGCCCTAGCCGCCCTCGTCCCACGGCAGTAGCAGTTGCCGCTCCAGTTGCGGATCCAGCAGCGTCACATGCAGCCCCACCAGCCGCACCCCGCGCCCGGCGCGCCGCTGCTCCCACGCCTGCTGCGCCACCGAGAGCAGATCCGGCAAATTCAGCGACGGCCAGACGTGCTCCTGCGTGGTCTGCTGGAAGTCGTGGAACTTCAGCTTCACCCCCTGGCGCGCAATCTGCAAATCGGGCCGTACCCGCCGCAGCCGCGTCTCCAGCTCCGGGTAGAGCCGCTCGCGGATCAGCGCCTCGCACGCCTCCCACTGGTGGATATCATTCGCCAGCGTGGTTTCGACCCCCACCGACTTGCGCAGGCGATCGGCGGAGACGTCGCGCTCATCAATGCCGTGGCTGCGCTCCCACAGCGCGTGGCCAAATTTGCCAAAGCGCTTGAGCAGCTCCGCCAGGTCATAGCGCTGCACGTCGGCGCAGGTCACCAGCCCCAGCTCCTCCAGCTTCGCCGCCGTCACCTTGCCGACGCCGGGGATCTTCTTGAGCGGCAGCGTCTGCAAAAAGGTCGCCACCCCGGCTGGCGGAATGACGTACTGGCCGTTGGGCTTGTTGAGGTCAGAGGCGATTTTAGCCAGAAACTTCACCGGCGCGATGCCAGCGGAGGCGGTGAGTTGCAGCTCCTGCTCGATGGACTGGCGGATCTCCTGGGCAATCAGGGTGGCCGAGCCACGGCACTGCGGGGAGTCAGTGACGTCCAGATAGGCCTCATCCAAGGAGAGCGGCTCAATCAGCGGCGTGTAGCGGGCGAAGATGCCACGGATATGCTCGGAGGTCTCCTTGTAGACCGCCATCCGGCCCGGCACCACTTTCAGGTGCGGGCAGAGTTTCAGCGCCATCGCAGTGGACATCGCGCTGTGCACGCCATATTTGCGCGCCGGGTAGTTGGCAGTGCTGATTACCCCACGCCGGTCAGAGCTGCCGCCGATGGCGATCGGGATGTCGCGCAGGCTCGGGTCGTCACGCATCTCAACCGCCGCGTAGAAGCAGTCCATATCGACATGAATGATTTTGCGCATAATCCCTCCCTGTATAAGTATACAGGCGCAGGCAGCCCCGGCTCAACCCATCGGCCGAAAAGCATGGATGCGATGGATGATTTGGGTAAAGCCCATTGCTGTCATATATATGTCATTGAAAAACGGTAGATTATTTGGCTTTTATTGCCAAGGCGTGGCGTAATCATGGCGGCGCGCCCGGCAACCGGGCGCTTCCCTCTACTTAAGGATGAAGGACAGGATCATGACCACACCCAAACTCATGTTGTTGGCCGCCTCACTGTTAATTGGCGCGTCTGTCGCTGGCGCGGCGGACGCCCCACCGGCACAAGGCCAGCGGCCCCAGTTGATCGCCCACCGCGGCGGCACCGGCGACGCGCCGGAAAACACCTTTGCCGCCATTGATCTGGCACGGAAAAATGGCGCGGAGGCCATCTGGATCACGGTGCAACTCGCCAAGGATGGGGTGCCGGTGCTCTACCGTCCCTCCGATCTCAGTGCCCTGACCCCGGCCAGTGGCCCGGTTTCGGCGCACACGGCGGCGGAGCTGGCGCAGGTGGACGCCGGTTGGGCCTTTGGCAAGGGCGAAACGCACCCGTGGCGCGGCAAGGGGGTGGGCATCCCGACGCTGGCGGCCACCCTGTTCCGCTACCCGGATCTCTTCTTCTATATTGACCTCAAATCCCCGGACGCTGAGCCGGCCGCGCTGGCTGGCGCACTGGCGGCGGTGCTGCATGAGAGCAACAGCCTGACGCGCACCCGCGTCTACAGCACTGACAGCCGCTATCTGGCCGCCCTGCCGCCAGAGGTGGCGCGCTTTGCGAGCCGCGACCTGACGCGCACCGTGCTGGCGAACGTCACGATGGCGCACCAGTGCACCCTACCGGCCACGCCAGCGGACGAGCGCTGGTATGGGCTGGAGCTGAAACGCAAGGTCGAGGTGGTGGAGAAGTACACCCTTGGCGAGGCGCGCTCCGCTTCTACGCTGGTCTGGGACAACGAGGCGATGGCGTGCTTCCGCCGTCAGGGCGCGGCGCACATCATCCTGTTTGGCGTCAATACGCCGGAGGAGTACCAGCAGGCGCAGGCGCTCGGTGCGGATGGCGTACTGGTTGACTCGCCTGCCACCCTCGCGCCCCGCACCTGACTTTTTGCTATTGCTGTTATTTTGAGCGGCCACCACTCGGTGGCCGCGCTATTTTTCTATTAATCGCGATCGGCCACAAAAATAGTATTTATGCCCCATTGCTAATTATTTAATCACCATTAAGATGGGGCTGCCTCCCACATTGGGTCAGGCAGTGCCAATGCCGGGGCGTTCGCCTTCGGCAGTTCAACATTTATAAAGCAGGAATGATAATGGGCAAAATCGCGCTGATGCTTGCGATGTTTCTCTGTTTGCCTTGGGTCACCCCCAGCTCCGCCAGTGAGTTGGTGCCCGTTAAGCAAAATATTAAACAGCAATTATTGGGTACACCGGTCTATATTCAAATTTTCAAAGAGGAGCGCCTGCTGGAGTTATACGGCAAGATGGGCAATGAGTACCGTCTGCTGGGCGCCTATCGCATCTGTAATTTCTCGGGTGGGCTGGGGCCGAAACGGCGTGAAGGGGATTTCAAAAGCCCGGAGGGGTTCTACAGCGTTGACATCCGCCACCTGAAGCCAGACAGCCGTTTCTATCGCGCCATCAATATTGGCTACCCGAACGCCTATGACCGGGCGCAGGGCTACTCTGGTAACTACTTGATGATCCACGGCGATTGCCGTTCGATTGGCTGCTACGCGATGACCAACGCCTACATGGATGAGATCTTCACCTATGTCCAGGCCGCGCTGCACTATGGCCAGGTGAAGGTGGATATCGCCATCTACCCGTTCCGCATGACGGACGCCAACCTGCAACGCCACCGCTTCTCCACCTACTACAACTTCTGGCGCGGCCTGCAACCGGGCTACCGCTACTTCAACGAGAAGCACCTGCCGCCGACCATCACGGTCGATAATGGTCAGTACGTGGTGCACCCGGCGATTATCGGCACGCAGAACATCTCAGAGTATGCGTTCACCGAGACAAAATAGCGCGAACTCACCTGGCGCAATCTTGTGCCAGGTTTCGTTGCCGGTCAGCGGCTGGGTGGCGATCACCGTCACCACATCATTTGGCGTGGTCTGCTGCTGAAAATCGATCTCCACATCCTGATCCAGCAACGTCGCCTTGCCAAAGGGCGCGCGGCGCGTGATCCAGTGCAGGTTGGTGGAGCAGTAGGCCATCACGAAGCGCCCATCCGACAGCAGCATATTGAACACCCCCTTCTGCCGTAGCTGATCCGCCAGCGTCGCGATATAGCGGAACACTGCGGGCCAGTTGCCGGGGGTGCGCGGGTAGCGCTGCGTCAGTTGGTGCAGCAGCCAGCAGAAGGCGTGCTCGCTGTCCGTCTGGCCAATCGGCCGCAGCGTCCCGCTCTCCAGCTGGCGATGCCCCTTGAGCTGGCCGTTGTGGGCGAACGTCCAGTTGCGCCCCCACAGCTCACGGGTGAAGGGGTGGGTATTCTCCAGCGCCACCTCGCCCCGGTTGGCCTGACGGATGTGGGAGACCACGGCGCAGGATTTGATCGGGTACTCCTGCACCAGTCGGGCAATCGGGGAGTTGTAGCTCGGCTGCGGATCCTTGAAGGTACGGCAGCCCAGCCCCTCATAAAAGGTGATGCCCCAGCCATCCTTGTGCGGGCCAGTGCGGCCGCCGCGCTGCACCAGCCCGGTAAAGCTGAAGCAGATATCCGTGGGCACATTGGCACTCATCCCGAGCAGTTCACACATCGCCTCTCCTCCCCTGCGTTGGCCTGTTAGCCGCGCACCATCTCTTTCTCAATCAACTGGATCAGGATGTGGATCACCTTGATGTGGATCTCCTGAATGCGGTCGGCATAGCCAAAGTGCGGCACGCGGATCTCGACATCGGCGCTGCCGGCCATCTGGCCGCCATCCTTGCCGGTCAGGGTGATGACCTTCATCCCCTTGGCGCGCGCCGCCGCCACCGCCTTGATGACGTTGCCGGAGTTGCCGGAGGTGGAGATGCCAAGCAGCACGTCGCCGCTTTGGCCGACCGCCTCAATAAAGCGGGAGAAGACGAAATCGTAGCCGAAATCGTTGCTGACGCAGGAGAGGTGGCTGACATCGGAGATGGCAATCGCCGGGTAGCCGGGGCGGTTTTCGCGGTAGCGGCCGGTCAGCTCCTCGGCGAAGTGCATGGCGTCGCAGTGGGAGCCGCCGTTGCCGCAGGAGAGCACCTTGCCGCCGGACTTAAAGGCGTCCGCCAGCAGCACCGCCGCCTGTTGGATGGCCGCGAGATTGGCCTCATCACTGAGAAATTTGTTCAAAGTTTCAGCAGCTTCGTTCAGTTCACTACGGATCAAATCCTGGTACATGACAGCCTCTTGGTAGCCGGTGGGCATGAAAATTCTTCCGCTGTGCAGTGTAGCGGATTGCCCCATAAGCGAGAAGCGTTGTCACAGGCTGCCGGGGCTTTTCGCCACGCGTACGGCCGGAATGTGAGCCATGTTGTAAATAGCATGTAAACGCGTTGATAAATAATTAGCCATCATCTACAACCAATACATCCCCAACAGGTCAGACCTCCTACAACTTACGGAGCTTGTTATGTTGCTGCTCACCCTTATTGGTTTCGTCGGGCTACTGGGCGTGCTGTTCTACCACAAAGTGAACCTGCACCTCAGTACGCTGGCGTTGCTGGCCTACACCGCGCTGATGGGCGTGGTGGGCCTCTGGTCATTCTGGTTCCTGCTGCTGCTGGCGCTGCTGTTGCTGCCACTCAACCTCACCGGCCTGCGCCGCTCACTCTTCTCCGCCCCGGCGATGCGCACCTTTAGCCAGGTGATGCCGCCGATGTCGCGCACCGAAAAAGAGGCGATTGACGCTGGCACCACCTGGTGGGAGGGGGAAATTTTCCGCGGCGCGCCCGACTGGCGCACGCTGCACGCCTACCCGCTGCCGACCCTGACCGCCGAGGAGCAGGCGTTCCTTGATGGCCCGGTAGAAGAGGCGTGCCGCATGGCAAACGACTTCGAGATCACCCATGAACTGGCCGACCTGCCGCCGGAGCTGTGGGCCTACCTCAAGGAGCACCGCTTCTTCGCGATGATCATCAAGAAGGAGTATGGCGGGCTGGAGTTCTCGGCCTATGCGCAGGCGCGGGTACTGCAAAAGCTGGCGGGCGTCTCTGGCATTCTGGCGATCACCGTCGGCGTGCCCAACTCCCTTGGCCCCGGCGAACTGCTGCAGCACTACGGCACCGACGCGCAGAAAGATCACTACCTGCCGCGTCTGGCGCGTGGGCAGGAGATCCCCTGCTTCGCCCTCACCAGCCCGGAGGCTGGCTCTGATGCCGGGGCGATCCCGGACACCGGCGTGGTGTGCATGGGTGAGTGGCAGGGCCAGCAAGTGCTGGGGATGCGCCTCACCTGGAACAAGCGCTACATCACCCTCGCGCCGGTGGCGACGGTGCTCGGGCTGGCATTCAAGCTCTCCGACCCGGATCACCTGCTGGGCGAGACAGTGGATCTCGGCATCACCTGTGCGCTGATCCCCACCAATACCCCCGGCGTGGAGATTGGCCGCCGCCACTTCCCGCTCAACGTGCCGTTCCAGAATGGCCCGACGCGCGGCAACAACATCTTTGTGCCGATTGACACCATCATCGGCGGCCCGGCGATGGCCGGACAGGGGTGGCGGATGTTGGTGGAGTGCCTGTCAGTCGGGCGCGGCATCACCCTGCCCTCCAACTCCACTGGCAGCCTGAAATCCGTGGCGCTGGCGACCGGTGCCTATGCCCACATCCGCCGCCAGTTCAAGATCGCCATTGGCAAGATGGAGGGGATCGAGGAGCCGCTGGCGCGCATCGCGGGCAACGCCTATGTGATGGACGCCGCCGCCACGCTGATCACCACCGGCATCATGGCTGGCGAGAAGCCAGCCGTGCTTTCGGCCATCGTCAAATACCACTGCACCCACCGCGGCCAGCGCGCCATCATGGATGCAATGGACATCACCGGTGGCAAGGGCATCATGCTGGGCAGCAGCAACTTTTTGGCGCGGGCCTACCAAGGCGCGCCTATCGCCATCACCGTCGAGGGGGCGAACATCCTGACCCGCAGCATGATCATCTTCGGCCAGGGGGCGATCCGCTGCCACCCTTACGTGCTGGCAGAGATGGCGGCCGCGGCGGCGCGCGACCTGCCGGCCTTTGACCGGGCGCTGCTTGGCCACCTCGGCCACGTCGGCAGCAACACCGCGCGCAGCCTCTGGCTGGGGCTGACCAACGGCCACACCAGCCGCACGCCGGTGCGTGACGCCACCACCCGCTACTACCAGCAGATCAACCGGCTGAGCGCCAACCTGGCGCTGCTGGCCGATGTCTCGATGGGGACGCTGGGCGGCAGCCTGAAGCGGCGCGAGCGCATTTCGGCGCGGCTGGGTGATATCCTGAGCCAACTGTTCCTCGCCACCGCCACCCTGAAACGCTATCAGGATGAGGGTCGCCAACAGGCCGACCTGCCGCTGGTGCACTGGGGGGTACAGGACTGCCTGCATCAGGCAGAGCAGGCGCTGGATGAGTTGCTGCGCAACTTCCCGAACCGGCTGGTGGCCGGGCTGATGCGGCTGGTGGTCTTCCCGCTCGGGCGCGCCCAGCGTGGGCCAAGTGACCGGCTCGATCACAAGCTGGCGCAGTTGCTGCAACAGCCCTCCGCCACCCGCGCGCGGCTGGGGCGCGGCCAGTACCTGACGCCGGGCGAGAATAACCCGTTCGGACTGCTGGAGCAGGCGTTGCAGCACATCATCGCCGCCGAGGCGATCCACAAACGCCTGTGCACTGAGAGCGGCAAGTCCCTGCCCTTCACCCGGCTCGACCAGCTGGCGCTTCAGGCGCGCAGCGAAGGGCGCATCAGTGAGGAGGAGGCGCGCATCCTGACGCAGGCTGAAGAGAGCCGGCTACTTGCCATTAACGTCGATGATTTTGAACCGGAAGCGCTGGCGGCGAAACAGCCAGCCCCGGAGACGCACTCACCGCGCCACCCTGAGGCGGCCTAGGGCAAAGACCCACAGTATGAAAAACGGCACCCTCGGGTGCCGTTTTTTATTAGCGTGCTTTTGCCGGGCGCAGGCGCTGCGTCAACCCTTTCAGGAAGTAGCGCAGGAACTGGTCGCCGCACGGGCGGTAGTTTTTGTGGCCCGGCTTGCGGAAGATGGCGCCAATCTCCGGCTCGGAGACGCGGAAATCCACCGCCGCCAGCACTTCCAGAATGTCGGTGGTCTTCAGCTCAAAGGCCACGCGCAGCTTCTTCAGGATGATGTTGTTGGTCAGCGGCAGCTCAACGTCTGGCATCGGGCGCGACTCGTCACGGCCACGGCGGTGCACAATCAGCCCGTTGAGGAAGTGCGCCATCACCGTATCCGGGCAGGGCTGGTGTCCCGGCTGCTCCTCTTTCTTCAGGTAGCTTTGCATCTCCTCCGGGGTGGCGGTCTGGCCAGCCAGCGCCAAAATCTCAAGGAGGCGGGCGTCGCTCAGATCCAGCATGTAGCGAAGGCTGCGCAAAACGTCGTTGTTCATCATAAAGGGTGTTTCCTGTTTTAAAGAGAGAGTGGCGTGAGCCATGTTGCCGGGGTGCATTATAGAGGGATTATGGGCTGAAAAACCGCTTTATTCACCGCAGATTGCTGAATTTAGCCGTCTACACGTCTTGATTGCCAAGTGCCGGAGAGATGTTATATTGTTGTGACATCCTTCACCAAATGACGGGTTCCCCATGAGTGCAGCGTTGATTCCACAAAGTAAATTGCCGGCCCTCGGCACCACCATCTTTACCCAGATGAGCGCGCTGGCCCAGCAGCATCAGGCCATCAACCTTTCACAGGGGTTCCCAGACTACGACGGCCCGGCCTACTTACAGGAGCGGCTGGCCTGGCACGTGGCGCAGGGCGCGAACCAGTACGCGCCGATGGCCGGTGTGGTGGCACTGCGCGAGGCGATTGCCGACAAGACCGGCGCGGCGTATGGCTGGCGGCCCGATGCCGGTGAGGAGGTGACCATCACCGCCGGGGCCACCGAGGCGCTCTACGCGGCCATCACCGCGCTGGTGCGGCCGGGCGATGAGGTGATCTGCTTTGACCCAAGCTATGACAGCTATGCGCCAGCGGTGGCGCTGGCGGGTGGCGTGATGAAACGCCTGACCCTGCAACCGCCCGCCTTCCGCGTGGCGTGGGATCAGTTTGCCGCGCTGCTGAGCGACCGCACACGGCTGGTGATCGTCAACACGCCGCATAACCCCTCGGCCACCAGCTGGCGGGCGGCGGATCGGGAGGCGCTGTGGCAGGCGATTGCCGAACGTGACATCTTCGTGCTGAGCGACGAGGTGTATGAGCACATCTGCTTCACCGGCGAGGGGCACGCCAGCGTGCTGGCCCACCCGCAGTTACGCCAGCGGGCGCTGGCGGTCTACTCCTTCGGCAAGAGCACCCACATGACCGGCTGGCGCGTCGGCTACTGCGTCGCGCCCGCGCCCCTCACCGCCGAGCTGCGCAAGGTGCACCAGTACCTCACCTTCTCCATCACCACGCCGGTGCAGCTGGCGCTGGCGGATATGCTGCGCCATGAACCGGCGCACTGGGCGCAGCTTTCGGCCTTCTATCAGGCGAAGCGTGACCGGCTGGTGCAGGCGCTGGCCGCCAGCCGGCTGGAGGTGCTGCCATGCGAGGGCACCTACTTCCTGTTGGTGGACTACAGCGCCGTCTCAGATCTGGATGACGTCGCCTTCAGCCGCTGGCTGACCGAGCAGGTCGGCGTCGCCGCCATTCCGCTGTCGGTGTTCTGCGCCGATCCCTTCCCCCACAAACTGGTGCGGCTCTGTTTTGCCAAGCAGGATGCCACGCTGGACGCCGCCGCGGAGCGCCTGTGTCAACTCTGAAACTGACCCTACTGCAACAGCCGCTGGCCTGGCTGGATGGCCCGGCCAACCTGCGCCATTTTGACACCCTGCTCAGCGGGTTGGATGGCCGTGACGTGATTATCCTGCCGGAGATGTTCACCACCGGCTTCGCGATGGAGGCGGCGGAGAGCGCGCTGCCAGAGGAGGAGGTACGGGCATGGTTGCAGGCACAGGCGCGCGCCTGCCACGCGCTGGTGGGCGGCAGCGCGGCGGTGCGCACGCCAGCCGGGGCGGTCAACCGCTTCCTGCTGGCCGAGCCGGGCGGCCGGGTGCACCACTACGACAAGCGCCACCTGTTCCGCATGGCCGGTGAGCACCAGCACTACCGGGCTGGCACGCGGCGGGAGATTGTCGAGTGGCGCGGCTGGCGCATCCTGCCGCAGGTCTGCTACGACCTGCGCTTCCCGGTCTGGTCACGCTGCCACCAGGATTACGATCTGGCGATCTACGTCGCCAACTGGCCCGCGCCGCGCGCAGCCCACTGGCAGACCCTGCTGGCGGCACGCGCCATCGAGAACCAGTGCTATGTCGCGGGCTGCAACCGCGTCGGCGAGGATGGCAACGGCCACGCCTACCGGGGCGACAGCGTGATCCATGACCCGCAGGGCGTGCGGCTGGCGGAGGCCGCGCCCGCCACCCCGGCGGTATTGCACGCCGATCTGTCGCTGGAGCAGTTGCAGGCCTACCGCCAGGCCTTCCCGGCGTGGATGGATCAGGACAACTTCCTGCGTCTGGACTAGCCCGGCGGCAGGCTGGAGCGGCTTGCCACCACGGCGGCGGGCCGCGTCGCGTTGAACAGCAGGTTCAGCAGCAGCGCCGCCAGACAGGAGGCGCTGATGCCGGAGTGCAGCAGGGTGCCGACCCAGCTGGGGAAGCGATCGTAGAAGGTCGGCATCACAATCGGGATCATGCCGAAGGCAATGGCGGTGGCGACCACCACCAGATTCATGTTGTCTTTATACTCCACCTTGGCGAGGGTGCGGATGCCGCTCGCCGCCACCGATCCAAACAGCACCACCCCGGCCCCGCCCAGCACCGGCAGCGGGATGGCGGCCACCACTACCCCCAGCGCTGGCACCACGCCGAGCAGCAGCAGAATCAGCCCACCGGCGCTCACCACAAAGCGGCTCTTGACGCCGGTCAGCGCCACCAGCCCGATATTCTGCGCGAAACTGCTCTGCGGGAAGGAGTTGAACACCGGCGACAGCGCGCTGGAGAGCATGTCGGCGCGCAGCCCGTTGGCGATGCGGCGGCCATCCACCGGCGTGCCGACGATCTCCCCCACCGCCATCAGCCCGGCGGTGGTTTCGGTCAGCAGCACCAGCACAATCAGCAGCATCGACAGGATCGCTGGCAGTTCAAACACCGGCCAGCCAAAGGCGAAGGGTGCGGCAGCGCCAGCAGTTCCCCGGCTGGCAGCGCGCCGAAGTGGGTCTTGCCAGCCAGCATTGCCGCCAGCGTGCCGATCGCCATTGCCAGCAGCACGGCCACCCGCGCCACCGCCCGGCCACCCAGCCGGTTCAGCAGCAGCACCACCGCCAGCGTAAAGGCCGCCAGCCCGATGTTACCGGGCGCGCCCCAATCCGCCGCCCGCATGTTGCCGCCCATCGCCCAGCGTACCGCCACCGGCATCAGCGACAGGCCAATCACGGTGACTACCGTGCCGGTCACCACCGGCGGGAAGAAGCGGATGATGTGGGCGAAAAACGGCGTGACCAGCAGCCCAATTGCCGCTGAGACCATCACCGCGCCAAACACCGCTGGCAACCCGCCGCCGCCGTTGACGATGGTCACCATGGTCGCCACCCCGGCGAAGGAGACGCCCTGCACCAGCGGCAGCTGTGAGCCAAAAAACGGCAGGCCGAGGGTCTGCAACAGCGTTGCCAGCCCGCTGACAAACAGCGCGGCGCTGATCAACATGCCGATCTCGGCGGTGCCCAGCCCGGCAGCGGTGCCAATGATCAGCGGCGGGGCGATCAACCCGCCATACATGGTCAGGATATGCTGCATACCGAAGGCGAGGGTTTTTCCCCACGGCAGTCGGCCATCTTCCGGGCGGCCGCTGGCCGCGTGTGTGCGCTGGTGCATAGATCCTCCCACGGGAATTAACAGAAGCCGGTGACACTCTCCCACGCCTTGCCAGCTGGCGCGCTGTTCTCGCGCAGCACGCTGGCCTCAATCAGCCCGTAGGGGCGATCGGCGGCGAAGAACACCTCATTCGGGTTGTCGAGGCCAAAGGGCGACAGATCCACCGTGAAGTGGTGTTTGTTGGGCATCGAGAAGCGGATCTCATCAATCTCCGGGTGCGCCTCCAGCACCTGCTTGCCCATCGCGTAGAGCGTCTGCTGCAACGCCAGCGAGTGGGTGGTGGCGAACGCCTCCAGCATCAGGCGCTTTACGTCGTGGTAGACCTCGTTGAAGTCGATATCCAGCCGGTTGTAGCGCCAGCGGGCGGTGACGGAGGTGGCGAGGATGCGGTCGCTCGCCCCCTTCAGGGTGGTGTAGCGATCCTCCATGAAGCCGTGGAACTCGGAGCCGGTGGACTTCAGCACCACCAGATCGGTCAGCCCCGCCACCACCCAGCACGCCCCCTCGTCAATGGTGACGCAGGCGGTACGCGTCTCCTGGCCGTGGCGCACGAAGGCGTGGTCATGCTCCGCGCCGTGGGCCGCAATGCGCTGCCACTGGTACTGCTCGGCCGACCAGTGGCCGCCGCTCACCACCTCATAGTTGCCGGTGAAGTGCCGCCCCAGCCGCAGCAGGAACGCCTCTGGCGAGCGGATGCCGTCACGCGCGAAGGCGTAGATGGTGTTTTTCTGGGTATCGGTTGGCAGGCAGTGGGCGTTGTCCCCCTCCTCATGCACCGCGCGGAAGTCGCCGCGCAGCTGTGAGGTGACATTCAGGTCATCAATCTCATGGCGCGCGCTGTCACGCGTCACCTTCACCACGCGCACCTCGGCCTTGCCGTACTGGTTCACGCCTAACATGATCTTCTCTTTCATGGGTCAGCTCCCGCGATAGGTTGAATAGGAGTAAGGGGCAATCAGCAGCGGCAGGTGGTAGTGCGGCTGCCCATCAATCTCTATCTCCAGCACGGCGGCGCGGTAGAGCGAGTCGCGTCCGCTGGCGCGGAAGTAGCCGCCGATGTCCGCCGAGAGCCGGTAGTGGCCAGCCGCCAGCGGCTGCGGCGTCAGGGCCATGAGGCGGCCGTCGGCATCGGTGGTGCCGCGCGCCACTTCCCGCGCCTCGCCGTGCTCGATCCGCTCCAGCCAGACCGTCACCCCCGCCGCCGGGCGGCCGAGGGAGGTGTCCAGAATGTGGGTGGTGATGTGGCTCATGGTGTGATTTGCTCCTCCAGTCGCAGCAGGGTGATCTGCCGCAGTTGCTCGGTGGTTTCGGCCAGCTCCTGCGCCGGGCTGTGGGTCAGCCGCTGGTGCAGCAGGGCCAGAATCTGATGGGCGTCGCGCCCCTTGGCGCGCACCAGAAACACGCGCCCGAAACGTTGCTCATAGGCGCGGTTGCCCGCCAGCAGGGCAGCGGCCAGCGCTGGCTGGCCGACATCCACCCCGCCTGCTCGCGCCGCGAGTGCGCCGCCTCCTCCTCCGCGCCAGCGGCTCGCTCGCCGATGCGCGGATGGCTGGCGAGCGCCTGCTCAACCTCCGCCGCCTGCCACCCGTCAGCGGCCTCACGGGCGGCGGCCAGCAGTGCCGCATGGGAGGCGTAGGGGCGGCCTGTTACCACCGCCTCGACCCAGGCCGGGATCGCCACACAGGGGCGTAGCCGGGCCGCTGCGCTGTCAGCAGGCAGCGCATTGAACTCATCGAGTGTCATCGTTTTCTCCTCACCGCCGTCACAGAATGCTTACTGCAAAACCTGTGCCGGAAACGCGGGTGATCAGGTAGGGGCCAGCTCCGTGGCGACCGCCAGCGCGGCGGCAAAGTAAGCGGCAGCGGCAGCGGCCACGTCGGCTTCGGCCACCGACTCGTCCGGATGGTGGCTGATGCCGCGATCGCAGCGCACGAACAGCATACCCACCGGCCAGCGCTCGGCGACGGCGATGGCGTCATGCCCGGCGCCGCTCGGCAGTGACAGGCTTTTGCCCTGCACCGCCGCCACGCTGCGCGCCAGACAGGCTTGCAGACGGGCGTCGCAGGCGGTGGCGTTGATGGCGTAGTACTGCTCTGAGGTGAACAGCAGCCCGCGCCGGGCGGCGATGGCGTGTGCCTCAGAGAGCAGCGTGTCGAGCAGCGCGGCCAGCGGCGCATCCTGCGGGCCGCGAATATCCAGCGACAGGCGCGCCTCGCCGGGAATGACGTTCACCGCGCCCGGCAGGCAGTGCAGCGTGCCGACCGTCGCCACCAGATGCTGCCCAGCCGCCGTCGCCAGCCGCTCCACCGCCAGCGTCCACTCGGCGGCGGCGGCCAGCGCGTCGCGGCGCTGGCCCATCGGCACGGTGCCCGCGTGGTTCGCCTCGCCGACAAAGTGGCAGTTGAGCCGCCGCGCGCCGTTGATGGCAGTCACCACGCCAAGCGGCAGGCCCGCGGCCTCGAGGCAGGGGCCTTGCTCAATGTGCAGCTCCAGATAGGCGAGGATGTCCGCGGCCGGGCGCGCCGCCGCGCCGATGCGCGCCGCGTCCAGCCCCGCCTCCTGCAACGCCCGCGCCACGCTGGTGCCGTTGGCGTCGGTGCGCGACAGCCACGCCGCTGGCCAGGTGCCGGTGAGGCCCCGGCTGCCCAGCAGGGTGACGCCAAAGCGCGTCCTCCTCGTCGGCAAAGCCCATCACCTCCAGCGCCACCGGCAGGCGGCGGCCGGTGCGGTGCAGCTCGCCCACCACCTCAATCGCCGCCAGCACGCCCAGCATCCCGTCGTAGCGACCGGCGTTACGTACCGTGTCGAGGTGGGAGCCGAGCAGCAGCGCTGGCGCGCCCGGCGTGGCCGCCTCGTAGCGGCCGCACAGGTTGCCGACGCTGTCCTGCCAGACGCGCATCCCGGCCGCCTCCATCCACGCGCCGACGCACTGGTTGGCGCGCAGGTGCTCCGGCGAGAGGTAGACGCGGGTCAGCGCGCCGGGGGTTTCACTGATCTCGGCCAGCGCCGCGCAGCGCGCCATGATGCGTTGCGCGGCGGCGCGGGCGGCCTCGGGGGCATCGCGGCCTGTGGCATCAGCGGCCCCCTGCCTGTGCGGCGTCATAGCGATCCCAGGCGGCCTGCAACGCCGCGCCCTGCGCCGAACGGAAACCGAGGCGGGTCAGCACCGCCTCCAGCGCCGCCAGCGTCTGCATCACGCAATCCTTGCGGGCGTTGTAGCCCATGGTGCCGATGCGCCAGATCTTGCCGTTGAGCGGGCCGAAGGAGGTGCCAATCTCAATCGAGAAGTCATTGAGCATCATCTGGCGCACCTGCTCACCGTGGATGCCCGCCGGGATCACCACGCCCAGCACGTTATTCATGCGGTGCGCCATGTCGCCGAACACCTCCAGCCCCATGCCGCGGATGCCTGCCAGCAGCGCGTCGCCGTGCAACTGGTGGCGGGCGATGGTGTGCTCCAGCCCCTCCTCCAAAATCACGCGCGCGCACTCGCGGGCGGCGAACAGCATACTGGTGGCCTCGGTGTGGTGGTTAAGGCGCTCCGGCCCCCAGTAGTCCATGATCATGCCGAGGTCGAAGTAGTTGGAGTAGATCATCTCCTCGCTGCCGTCGGTGTGCTCGGCGGTGCGAATGCCCTCCTCCACGCACTTGCGGCGGCGGATCTGCGCCTCAAAGCGCGGGCTGATGGTCACCGGCGAACTGCCGGAGGGGCCGCCGAGGCACTTCTGCAAACCGGCGGAGACCGCATCCAGTCCCCATGCGTCGGTCTCCAGCGCATTGCCAGCGATCGAGGCGGTGGCGTCGGCGTAGAACAGCACGTCGTGGCGGCGGCAGATGTCGCCGAGCGCCGCCAGCGGTTGCAGCATGGTGGTGGAGGTGTCGCCCTGCACCGTCAGCAGCCAGCGCGGCTTCACCGCCTTGATGGCGTCCTCGATCTGCTGCGGGTCGAACACCTCGCCCCACGGCACCTCAATGGTGTGCACCTCGGCGCGGCAGCGGCGGGCGATCTCGCACAGCAGGTGGCCGAAGCGGCCAAATACCGGCACCAGCACCCGGTCGCCGGGGCGGATGCCGGAGACCAGCACCGCCTCAATGCCCGCGCGCGAGGTGCCGTCCACCAGCAGCGTCCAGCGGTTGTCGGTGCGGTAGATGCCCCGGTAGAGCGCCATCACCTCGTTCATGGTGTGGGTCATCGCCGGGTCATACTGCCCCACCAGCTGACTGGACATCGCCCGCAGCACGCGCGGGTCGGCGTTAATCGGCCCCGGCCCCATCAGCAGGCGCGCGGGCGGGTTGATCTGTCCGTACTGGGTCATCTGTTTACTCCCTGACATCATTGCAGTTGGGTACACCGCCGCGCCTCAGGCCTCCGTCAGGCCGCGCACCGATGCGATAAATTGTTTCAGTTCGGCGGTCTGCGGGCGGGCGAACAGCGTTTTGCTGTCGCCCTGCTCCCAGACGGTGCCTTGATGCATAAACACCACCCGGTCGCCGACCTCGCGGGCAAAGTTCATCTCATGCGTCACCAGCACCAGCGTCATTCCCTCCTGCGCCAGCTGCTCCAGCACCTTCAGCACCTCGCCCACCAGCTCCGGGTCGAGCGCCGAGGTGATCTCGTCGCACAGCAGCACCTTTGGCTTCATCGCCAGCGCGCGGGCGATCGCCACCCGCTGCTGCTGGCCGCCGGAGAGGCTGGCCGGCCGGTAGTCGAGGCGGTCGCCCAGCCCCACCTTGGTGAGCATCTCGATCCCCAGCGCCCGGCACTCGGCGGCGCTCTTGCCCAGCACCCGGCGCGGCGCCAGCATCACGTTCTCCAGCGCTGTCATGTGCGGGAAGAGGTTGAAGTTCTGGAACACCATGCCGATCGAGCGGCTGATCTCGCGCGCCTGCGATTCGCGGTGGGTGATGGTCATGCCGCCGAGCTTGATGCTCCCCTCCTGGTAGCCCTCCAGCCCGTTGATGCAGCGCAGCAGGGTACTTTTGCCAGAGCCGCTGCGGCCGATGATGGAGATCACCTCACCCATGCCGATATCGAGATCCACACCCTTCAGCACGTGGTTCTGGCCATAATATTTTTGCACCTGATTAATGGTGATCAGCGGCATGGAATTTTTTCTCCAGTGAGTGGCTGTAGCGCGATAGCGGGTAGCAGAGCAGGAAGTAGCCCAGCGCCACCAGCCCGAAGACCTTGAACGGCTGGTAGGTGACGTTGTTCAGCATGGTGCCAGCCTTGGTCAGCTCGACAAAGCCGATGATCGAGGCGAGCGCGGTGCCCTTCACCACCTGCACCGAGAAGCCGACGGTTGGGGCGATGGCGATGCGCACCGCCTGCGGCGCGATCACCCGGCAGAGCGTCTGGCCGAAGCCCAGCCCGAGGCAGCGTGACGCCTCCCACTGCCCCTTGGGCAGCGCGTCGATGCTGCCGTACCAGATGTCCACCAGAAAGGCGCTGGTGAACAGCGTCAGCGCCAGCGCGGCGGCGGCCCATGGGCTGACGTTGATGCCAAACAGCCCGAGGCCGAAGAAGGCGAGGAACAGCTGCATCAGCAGCGGCGTGCCCTGAAACAGCGCCGCGTAGCCGCGCACCAGCCGCTGCGCCCAGCGGCGGCGCGACAGGCGCATCAGCAACAGGGGCAGCGTCACCAGCGTGCCGCCGAAGAAGGCCACCAGCGAGAGCAGCACAGTCCAGCGCCCGGCCAGCAGCAGGTTGCGAACGATATCCCAATCGGTAAAGGTCATCATGCCCTCGCCTCCCCAAAGATCCGCCGGCCAGCGGCCAGCAGCAGCTGGCGCATCGCCAGCGACAGCAACAGGTAGCACAGCGTGGTCACCAGATAGACCTCAAAGCTCAAGAAACTGCGCGACTGGATCAGGTTGGCGGCGAAGGTCAGCTCCTCGTAGGAGACCTGCGACACCACCGAACTGCCCAGCATCACGATGATGCACTGGCTGACCAGCGCCGGGTAGATGCGTTTCAGCGACGGCGGCAGCACCACCCGCACAAAGGTCTGCGCCCGTGACAGCCCCAGCACCCGCCCCGCCTCCCACTGCCCCTTGGGCGTCGCTTGGATGCCAGCGCGGATAATCTCAGTGCTGTAGGCACCGAGGTTGATCAGCATGGCTAGCAGCGCCGCCTGCCCGGCGGTGAGCATCAGCCCGAGGCCCGGCAGGCCAAAGACGATGAAGAACAGCTGCACCACAAACGGCGTGTTGCGGATGATCTCCACGTAGCCGCCCCACAGCGCGCGCAGCCATGGCCGCTGGCCGCAGCGGATTGCCGCGCCGCAGATGCCCAGGGCGATGCCGCCGAGGGTCGCCATCGCCGTCAGTTGCAGGGTGGTCAGCAGCCCCGCCAGCAGTTCCGGCAGGTAGGGCCACAGGGCGGAAAAGTTGAGCTGGTAGGTCATCACCGGCTCCCGTTACTCGCCAAGATCCGCTGGCAGCGGCGCGTGCAGCCACTTCTGCGACAGGGTGTTCAGGGTGTTGTCCTTCAGCGCCTCGCCAATCAGTTCATCCACTTTCGCCTTCAGCGCTGGCTCATCCTTGCGCAGGCCGATGTAGCAGGGGGAGTCCTTCAGCATGAATTTCGCCTCTGGCGCCTTCTCCGGGTTTTGGCGGGCGATGGCCGCCACCACCAGATTGCCGGTCGCCACATACTTCACCTGCCCGGAGAGGTAGGCCGACAGCGTGGTGTTGTTGTCCTCGTAGCGTTTCAGCTGTGCTTCTTTCGGCGCGATCTCGCTCAGTACCATGTCCTCCACCGCGCCGCGCGTTACGCCGATGCTCTGCCCGGCCAGCTGCTTGGCGTCGGTGAGCGTCGTCCCTTTCGGCCCAAACACGCCGAGGAAGAATGGCGCGTAGGCGCGGCTGAAGTCGATGGCCTTCTCACGCTCGGCGTTTTTGCCGAGGCTGGAGATCACCAGATCCACCTTGTCGGTTTGCAGGTAGGGTACGCGGTTGGCGCTGGTAACCGGCACCAGTTGCAACTTTAGTTTCATCTTGTCGGCCAGATAGTGCGCCATGTCGATGTCATACCCCTGTGGTTGCAGATCCAGCGTCACCGAGCCAAACGGCGGGAAGTCCTGCGGCACCGCCACGCGCAGCACGCCGCGTTGCTGGATCTGTTCCAGTTGGTCGGCCAGCGCGCTGGAGGCCTGCATCAGCATCAACGCCGCCCCGGCCAGGGCGAAAAGAGGTTTCCTGAAGTTCATGAGCATATCTCCGGTGTGCAAAGAATGAAACGATAGATTCTTATGCCAGAGATTCTGCAACTAATGTGCCAACCGTGTGATGCAGACCACAGGGAAAAAATGCCGCCCGGTGGCGGCCTTACGGCGAGGGGAGGTGTCAGTAACCGGGCATTGCCCCAGCGGCGCGCACCAGTGGGGTGCGCGCGCACTGTGCGGGTGCGGGGATTAGCGCTGCTCCAGCTCATCCAGATCGCCGTAGAGATCGGCGATCTGGTGGATGCGCTGGCGGCCGCTACTGAGCATCTGGTGCAGCAGCGCGTTGCTCAGCAAATTGGCGAGGCTCATCGCCGCCGAGTAGGCGTCAAAGGCTGACACGCTGTCGAGCGGCGCGGCCAGGTGCCAGCGCGCCAGTGCTGGCAGCGTGCTGGCCTGCGGCTCGCACACCAGCAGCGTCGGCACCTGCCGCGCCTGCAAATGCGCCAGCAGGGTGCGCACCGCCCGCGGCCGACGGCGGAAGGCGACGAAGATCACCAGATCCTCGGGCGTCAAATCCACCAGCTCCTCCGAGAGCGTCTGGCCCGGCTGCGGCATCAGCTGCACGCCGGGGCGGATCTGCAACAGCTGCTGGCGCAGGTGCAGCGCCACCGGGTAGCTGTTACGGAACCCCAGCAGACAGACGCGCCGCGCCGCTGCCAGCGCCCCAATCACCGCCGTGAACTGTGCCGGGTCAATCTGGTTCACCCACTGCGTCAGGTTGGCCATCTCCTGCTTATAGTGGCGGGCCAGCAGGGTGTTGCCCTGCACCGCGTCCCGGCTGTCGGCCAGCGGCAGGCCGGTCTGGCGCAGCGCCCGCACCTCGTCACGCATTTCGCGGTAGCTGGGGTAGCCGAGCCGCTTGAACAACCGGCTGACGGTGGCCTTGGAGACGCCACTTAGCCGCGCCAGCTCGGCGCTGTTGTAACTCATCAGGTGGTCGAGGTTCTCGAAAATAAAGTCCGCCACCCGCTGCTCCTGCGGCGTCAGTGCGGCGTAGTGGCCGCGCAGGCGTTCATCAATCTGTTTCATGGCTCACCTTGCAACATCTGTTTCACCGTCTCCACGGCAGCATGACCGGCAAGGTAACACGAGTCTGGAGGGGCGAGGCAAGTGCCATTGCCGCCCCACCCGGCAAAGTGGAACGCCTCTTGCTTGGTTATCGCCATCAATCCGCCCGCAGGGGCAGCAAGAGGAACAGGCATGATAAACAGTAACTGCGCGCCGCTGGGCATGGCGGTCACCCCGCACCATCTGGCCAGCCAGAGCGCGCTGGCGGTACTGCGCGAGGGCGGCACCGCCATTGAGGCGATGGTCGCGGCGGCGGCCACCATTGCGGTGGTCTATCCACACATGAACGGGCTGGGCGGCGACGGCTTCTGGCTGATTGTGCCGCCGCAGGGCGATCCGGTGGCGATTGACGCCAGCGGCGCGGCAGGCAGTCTGGCGACCCCGGCGCGCTACGCTGGCGCGGCGCAGATCCCGCACCGCGGGCCGCAGGCGGCGCTGACGGTGGCGGGCACCGTCGGTGGCTGGCAGGAGGCGCTGGCGGTCAGCGCCGAGCTGGGCGGCGAGCCGTTGCCGCTCGATCGGCTGCTACGGGACGCCATCCGCTACGCCGCCGATGGCATTCCGGTTACCGCCTCACAGGAGGCCGCCACCCGCAGCAAAGCCCATGAGCTGGCCCACCTGCCGGAGTTTGCCAGCGTGTTCCTGCCGGGCGGGACGATCCCCACCGGCGGCAGCCGCTTCACCCAGCCGGCGCTGGCGCGCACCCTCACCACCCTCTGTGATGAGGGGCTGGAGAGCTTCTACCGTGGCGCGCTGGCTGACCGCATGGCCGACGAGATGGCGAGCGCCGGGATGCCCGTCACGCGCGCCGATCTGGCCGCCTACCGCCCCCAGCGCCGCACGCCGCTGCGCCTGCTGCACAGCAAGGGCGAGGTGTTCAACCTGACGCCGCCGACCCAAGGGCTGGTGTCGCTGGCGATGCTCGGCATCACTGACCGCCTCAATCTGGCGGGGAGCGACGACGCCGACACCCTGCACGGCATTGTCGAGGCCACCAAGCTGGCCTTCGGCTTGCGTGACCGCTTTATCACCGATCCGCGCCACATGACGCAGGACGCACAGGCGCTGCTCGACCCGGCGCACCTCGACGCGCTGGCCGCCCGCATCGACCCCACGCAGGCCGCCGACTGGGGCAAGGGCAAGGGGCCGGGCGACACCGTCTGGCTCGGCGTGATGGACAGCAGCGGGCTGGCGGTCTCCTTTATCCAGAGCCTCTACCACGAGTTCGGCAGTGGCGTGCTGCTGCCGGGCTGCGGCGTACTGTGGCAGAACCGCGGTGCCTCCTTCAGCCTGGAACCGGGCCACCTGCTGGAGCTGGCCCCCGGCAAGCAGCCGTTCCACACCCTCAACCCGGCGGCGGCGCGGCTGGCGGATGGCCGCACGCTGGTGTACGGCTCGATGGGCGGCGATGGCCAGCCGCAGACGCAGGCGGCGCTGTTCGTGCGCCATGTGGTGCAGGGAGTGCCGCTGCAACAGGCGATCAGCGCGCCGCGCTGGCTACTGGGACGCACTTGGGGCGATAGCTCTGACTCGCTGAAACTGGAGGGGCGCTTTAGCGCCGCCACGCTGGAGAGCCTGCGCCAACGCGGGCATCAGGTGGAGTCACTGCCGGACTTCAGCGAGGCGGTCGGCCACGCCGGTGCGATTGTGCGCCACACCAACGGCATGTTTGAGGGCGCGTTCGACCCGCGCAGCAACGGCAGTGCCGCCGGATTCTGACCATTAAGGAGAGAGCATGACCCCTTCCCAACCCGCCGCCCTCGACTGGGCGGCCTATTTGCAACAGATGGAGGCGGTACTCGGCCTGACGCTGGATGAGCCGCGCCGCGCCGAATTGCTGGCCCAGTTCAGCCGCATCGCCATGATGGCCGAACCGCTGATGGCGCTGCCACTCGACGCGCGCACCGAGATCGCTGGGGTGTACCGCGCATGAATGAGCTGCTGACCGCCCCGATCGCCACCCTGCGCGCCGCGCTGCAACAGGGCGAGGTGAGCGCCCATGAGATCGCCACCGCCACGCTGGCGCGCATTGCGCGCGTCAACCCGGCCATCAACGCCTTCACTGGCGTGACCGAGGCGCGCATGTTGCGTGAGGCCAAGGCGGTGGACGCCCGCCGCGCCGCTGGCGATGCGCTGCCGCCACTGGCCGCCATTCCCTATGCGGTAAAAAATTTGTTCGATGTCACCGGCGAGGTGACGCTGGCCGGGGCAGCCTCTACAGCCAGCGGCCACGCGCGGCCACCGACGCCACCGCCGTGGCGCGACTGGCACAGGCTGGCGGGCTGCTGGCCGGGATGCTGAACATGGATGCCTACGCCTACGGCTTCACTACCGAGAACAGCCACTACGGCGCGACGCGCAACCCGCATGACCTTAGCCGCATCGCCGGTGGCTCCTCCGGCGGCTCCGGCGCGGCGGTGGCGGCCGGGCTGGTGAGCGCCGCCCTTGGCAGCGACACCAACGGCTCCATCCGCGTACCCGCCTCGCTGTGCGGCATCCTTGGCCTGAAACCGACCTTTGGCCGCCTGTCGCGCCACGGCAGCCAGCCGTTTGTCGCCAGCCTCGACCACATCGGGCCGATGGCGCGCCGCAGCGCCGATCTCGCCGCCGTCTATGACGCGTTGCAGGGGCCAGACGCACAGGATGCCTTTCAGGCTGACCAGCCGCTGGGCCTGACCGCCCCGCTGTTGCCACAGGGCCAGCAGGGGCTACGGGTGGCGACGCTCGGCGGCTTCTTTGCCGAGTGGTGTGACAATGATGCCCGCGCCGCGGTGGCACAGGTGGCGCGGGCGCTGGAGGCGCAGGAGGAGGTCTTGCTGCCACAGGCGGAGCTGGCGCGTAGCGCCGCCTTTATCACCACCGCCGCCGAGGGGGGCAACCAGTATTTGCCGCTGTTGCGCACGATGCCAGAGCAGTTCGAGCCGCTGTCACGCGAGCGGCTGCTGGCCGGGGCGATGATCCCCGCCGTCTGGTACATTCAGGCGCAGCGCTTCCGCCGCCACCTGCAACAGCTGGTGCAGCCGCTGTTTAACCTCTGGGATCTGCTGATCGCCCCGGCGACGCCCTGTTGCGCCACGCCGATTGGGCAGGAGAGCATCCACATCAACGGGCAGGATCTGCCGACCCGCGCCAGCATGGGGATGTTGACCCAGCCCCTCTCCTTCCTTGGCCTGCCGGTGGTGACGGTGCCGTTAGCCACCGCCAGCGGCCTGCCGATTGGCGTGCAGCTGATCGCGCCGCCGTGGCGGGAGGATCTTGCCCTGCGCGCCGCCTGGGCGCTGGAGCAGCAAGGGGTGGTAAAAGCCGTGGCCGTTTCTGTGGCCTGAGCCACATTCCATAGTGATTGGGAAACTGAGATGAAGAGTGAACATATTGATCGCCCGGCGATCCTGGCGGAGCTGAACGCCGCCTTCTACCGCTATGAGCAGGCGCTAATCGGCAATGACATTGAGGTGCTGGATGAGCTGTTCTGGCATGACGCGCGCACCGTGCGCTACGGCGCGGGCGAGAACCTCTACGGCATTGAGGCGATCCGCGACTTCCGCCTGCACCGCCCGTCACAGGGGCTGGCGCGCACGCTGGAGAACACCACCATCACCACCTTCGGCGAGGACATGGGCGTCACCAGCACCGAGTTCCGCCGTGAGGGGAGCGACCAGATTGGCCGCCAGATGCAGACCTGGGTCAGGCTGCCCTGCGGCTGGCGCATCGTGGCAGCCCATGTGAGCGTGATGGCGGGATGAGGGGCCGGGTTGCCCCGCGTTTAGTCAATCAAGACCTTGATGCGCTGGCGTACTGCCGCCATCTCCTGCGGGGTGGCCCTGCCTTTGTGTCTGGCCTGGCGACTACGCCAATCCAGGCTCTTGGCCTGATCGGACACTGGAGGGCGCCCCGCTCAGCAGGACTTCAAAGGGGTAGCCCTTGATACGGGTGGTGAGCGGGCAACAGAGCATAAACCCCACCCGCCCGTTATAGGTTTGCGGGCTGAGCACCAATGCCGGGTGATGCCCGCCCTGTTCGTGACCAGCCTGGGGATCAACGTCCAGCCATACAATATCCCCGCTATCCGGTACGTATTCCATTACCTACCTCGCCCACCTCTACCTCGCCATGAAGGTTCTCTGGCGTCACCTGCTCAAGCAGTGCCGCTAACGTTAACGCCTTTTCCACCGGGTCAATCATGATCCGTCCTTTATTATCGACACTGATCTCAACGTCATCGTCCAGCCGCAGTTGCACCGTTTTCATCACCTCCGCCGGGATACGAACAGCCGGACTGTTGCCCCAGCGTTTGAGCGTCTGTCTCATGTTTATCCTCAGCCATGTTTCTACACTGTAGAACGCGGGGAGGATTACGCGCTTTCTGTGTGATGTGTGAGCGCTATTCCACCCGGTAAAACGCCAGCTCCAACCCGCTGGCGCTGCGCTGGCCGCTACAGATGAACAGGCTTTCGCTTAGCCAGCGCAGATTATCGCTGTAGGTTTCAAAGGTGGGCGTGGTGCGAAAGTAGATCTCGCCGGGTGGAATGTCGTTGAAGAAGGCCAGATCATCCTCAAACAGCCGGGCGCACCACTGGCGAGGGATGCGGCGCAGGCCGTTGTTTTCAATGTAGAAGTGCTCGCCACTGTCGGTTTCGACGGCGTAGCGGGCGGAGAGGCGGCATAGGCCATCGCGGTCAATGATCTGGCTGTCCACGCCGCCCGGCAGCACATGGCCCCGCAACGCGCCAGAGAGGGTGCCGGAGAGGATCGGGATCAGTTGCCGCTTGCCGCGATCTGGCGACCGGCTAATGATCGTCGGTCGATCGACCGTTAGGGAGAGGGAGAAGCTATGGGTCAGTTCAGGTGCCATCGTCAATCCTTTGCCACGCGCCCGCAGGCGCCTTAGAAAATAGAACGCCCGGCACAGGGCCGGGCGGTTATTACGTTGTCCCCCGTCCTATGACAGGAAGTGCGCCAGCACCATCAGCCCGACGGAGACGTTAATAGCGCCGCCGATGCGGGTGGCGATCTGCGCGAAGGGCATCAGCGACATGCGGTTGCCGGCGGTGAGGATGGCAACGTCGCCGGTGCCGCCCTGCCCGCTCTGGCAGCAGGAGACAATCGCCACGTCAATCGGGTGCATACCGATCTTCTTGCCAACCAGAAAACCGGTGCCGACCAGCGCGCTGACGGTGCAGACAATCACCACCAGATTTTGCATGGTGAAGGCGTCCACCAGCTCCTGCCACGGGGTGATCGCCACGCCGACGGCAAACAGGATCGGGTAAGTGACGGCGGTGCGGAAGAATTTGTACACCATCTGCGAGCCTTGCTGGATGCGCGGCGACACGCCATTCACCAGCTTCAGCAACACCGCGACGAACAGCATCCCGACCGGGGCTGGCAGGCCAATCAGCCGGTGGCCGAGCATCCCAACCATATAGAGCAGCACCGCCAGCAGCGCGCCACAGGCCAGCGCGTTAATGTCTGGCCGCCCCTCATCCTCGGTCATTGACGCCATGTGGCCGCGGCGGTTTGGCATCAATGTGCCCTCGCCGGTCAGGTGCGGGTAGCGCTTGCCCAATTGGTTGAGCACGCCAGCGATCACAATCGCCGTCAGGCTGCCCAGCATCACGATCGGCAGGATGCGACCCAGCGCCACGCCCTGATCCATGTGCAGGATCGCGGCATAGCCCATCGAAAGCGGGATCGCCCCCTCGCCCACGCCGCCAGCCATGATCGGCAAAATCAGGAAGAAGAAGGTCTGGAACGGATCCAGCCCCAGCGCCATGCCAGCGGCCATCCCGACCACCATCCCCACCAGCTCACCGCACAGCATCGGCACAAAGATGCGCATAAAGCCCTGAATCAGCACCTCGCGGTTCATGCTCATGATACTGCCGACAATGATGCAGCAGATGTAGAGGTAGAGAATGTCAGTGGATTTGTAGAAGGCAATGGTCGAACTCACCACCACCTCCGGCAACAGCCCATAATGCACCAGTGCCGACGGGATGAAGGTGGCGCAGATCGCCGCCGCCCCCAGCTTGCCCACCAGCGGCAGGCGCTTGCCAAACTCGCCGCAGGCAAAGCCGAAGAACGCCAGCGTCGCCACCATCACCACAATGTCGCTCGGCAGCTTGCCTGCCAGGCAGTCGAGCAAAATCAGCCCGCCCGCCAGCACAAACAGGGGCAGTGGGATGATGCCGACCTTGTAGGTGTCCATCACGCGCCACCAGCGTTCGCTGCGGGTCGGGTGGGCCACGCCCTGCTCTTTTGTCGCCAGATAGGCATCATCGCTCGTGCTCATTGCATTCCCCTTTTTGTCGTTGTCAGGCAAGGATAGGGAAAGCCCCCCTGCCCGGGGTGTGAAGGTGCTCAAAATTAGATCGGGGGGATTATGGGGATAATGGTTTCTATGGTGTTAATGCAACTCTCTTCAGAAAGATTGCAGGGTTTGTGGTGTTTTCACCCCGGCGCACAAAAAGGGAGTAACGCCGCCGCATTGTTAATGGTAGGTTAAACAAATGCTCCATTTTGCCAAACCTGCGCCGCATGACCGCTGACCAACCCCGACTTTCATTCCAAATCAGGCTGTTCCTCAGTCTGGTCGCTTGCTCCTGCCTGCTGCTGGGGCTGATTGCTTATTACCTTTACCATACACTTGATCAACAATTGCACCGCGATCTGGGCCTGCGGGCGCAGGTGCAGGCGCGGGAGATTGCACAGATCCCCTCACTGATCGAGGCGATGGCGCGGGGCGATCGCGCGGCGTTGCGGCAGATGGGCGACCGGCTGCGGGCGCAGAGCGACGCCAGCTATCTGGTGTTTGGCGACCGGCAGGCGCGCCACCTCTACCATTCAGAGCACCCGGAGCGCGTCGGCACGCCGCTGGTCGGCGGCGACAACCGCGAGGTATTGCGCGGCCAGGGGATCATCTCGGTGCGTCAGGGCGGCACCGGGCTGTCACTGCGCAGCAAGGCGCCGGTGCGGGATGCGCAGGGCCAAGTGATTGGGCTGGTGTCGGTGGGCTATCTGGAGTCGCACATCGCCCGGCTCAATGCCCGGCAGGTGTCGCAGATTGTCGGCTTTGTTTTGCTGCTGCTGCTGGCGCTGTTCCTCTTCTCCTGGGCCTTCTCGCGCCGGCTGAAAAAGCAGATGTTCTGGCTGGAGCCGGAGCAGATTGGTCAGCTGGTGCGCCAGCAACGGGCGCTGCTGGCGGCAATCTATGAGGGGGTGATCGCGCTGGACCCGGCGCGGCGCATCATCAGCATCAATCAGGCGGCGCGCGACCTGCTGGCGATCCACCCACCGGAGGAGGCGCTGATTGGCCTGCCGGTGGAGGCGGTGATCCACGCCACGCCCGACTTTTTCCATGCCCATGACGCCACCAACCGCCACGATGAGATCTGCCGCTTCAACCAGCGGCAGGTGATCGCCAACCGGGTGGAGATGGTGGATGAGCGCGGGCCGCAGGGCTGGGTGATCAGCTTCCGCGACAAAAATGATATCAACACCCTGAGCAGCCAGCTCAGCCAGGTGACGCGCTACGCCGACAGCCTGCGCATCATGCGCCATGAGCAGCTCAACTGGACGGCGACGCTGGCCGGGATGCTGCACATGAAGCGCTATGACGAGGCGGTGCGCTATATAGAGGCGCAGTCCGCCGGTACGCAGGCGCTGCTCGACTTTCTCTCGGGGCGCTTTGCCTCGCCGGCGCTGTGCGGCCTACTGCTCGGCAAGTTCGCCGCCGCCCACGAGAAGGGAGTGCACCTGACGTTCGACCCCGCCTGTCGCCTGCAACAACCGCTGACCCGGCTAAGCGAGAGCGAACTGATGTCGATCCTCGGCAACCTGCTGGACAATGCGGTGGAGGCGAGCCTTGCCGCCACGCCGCCGGGCGGTGAGGTGTCGCTCTATCTGGCGGACGCCCATGATGAGCTGGTGATCGAGGTGGCGGATCAGGGCTGCGGCATTGCGCCAGCGCTGCGTGATTCACTGTTTAAGGCGGGCGTCACCAGCAAGCCGGAGGGCGACCACGGCATCGGCCTCTATCTGGTGGCACGCTACGTCGCGCAGGCCGGGGGGCTGATTGAGGTGGCGGACAACACGCCGCGCGGCACGCTGTTTTCGCTGTTTATTCCCAACCCGCCGGCCGCATTAACCTGAAGGGACACATGATGGAACAGAACCTGACGCCCGATCCCGGCTTTTCCCGGCTGGAGGTGGTGATCGTCGAGGATGAGGCCGCGCTGGCGCGGCTGCACGCCGACTTTATCGAGCAGAACTTTGCGCTGCGGGTGGTGGGCATCGCCGCCTCGCTGGCGGAGGCGCGTCGGCTGATCGCCGCCCACCGCCCGCGCCTGCTGCTGCTGGACAACTTCCTGCCCGATGGGCAGGGCATCGAGCTAGTGGAGACGCCGCTGCTCAAGAGCAGCGAGTGCTCGGTGATCTTTATCACTGCCGCCAGCGACATGCACACCTGTAGTCAGGCAATCCGTGGCGGGGCCTTTGACTACCTGATCAAGCCCATCTCCTACAAACGGCTGCGCAACTCGCTGGAGCGCTTTATGCAGTTCACCCAAGCGCAGCGCAGCTTCAAGGTGATTGACCAGAGCAACGTTGACGCGCTCTATAACTTACAGGCGCGCCGCCCGGCGGATGACGCGGGCGCGAAGGGGATTGAGCCAAACACCCTCGCGCTGGTCAAAGGGCTGTTCACCGCCCGGCCGGATGTCGCCTGGTCGGTGGATGAGGTGGTGGCGCAGAGCGGCATCAGCAAAACCACCGCGCGCCGCTACCTGGAGTTTTGTGTCGAAAGCGGCTTTGTGCAGGTGGAGATGCAGTACGGCAAGATTGGCCATCCCCGCCGTCTCTACCGCAAAACCAGCCAGCCAGCGTGAAATAATCTGCCCGGCAAACAGCGAGATATTCTGTTTGCCGGCGATTAGCCTACTTCACCTCACGGAAATTCCCCCACTCCCTGTCCTGAAAATAGCTGCGGCGGCGCATTTCCGGCCATTTGTCAACCCTATGGCCGCAGCCATTGTTATTGCTGGGGAAACCACGTCCTATTAATTGGTAAATAGCACATCATCGCACGGGAAATAACTGGGAAATTCACGACACCCCATTCACAGAATAATATTCTGCGAATGGGTTGCTAGCTATTTTCCCTCCCCCGCCCAGGGTTGTCAGGGATTCTCTTTATGCTAGGGTATAGAGCGTTTAAATTTTGGATCGGATATTCGATATTGATGAATTCCATGTAATTTTCACATCCAATTTTCTATTACCACCCGCGAGGAAAAGCATCGCATGGCAATAAAACTTGAAGTGAAGAACCTGTATAAAGTATTTGGTGAACACCCGGAGCGGGCGTTCAAAATGATTGAGGCTGGAAAGAGCAAAGAGGAGATATTTGAAAAAACCGGGCTGACGTTGGGCGTCAAGGATGCCAGTCTGGCCATTGAAGAAGGCGAGATCTTTGTCATTATGGGCCTCTCTGGCTCGGGCAAATCCACGCTGGTACGCCTTCTCAATCGTCTGATCGAACCGACCCGCGGTGAAGTGCTGATCGATGGCGAGAACATTGCCAAAATATCCGCCAGCCGCCTGCGTGAGGTGCGGCGGAATAAGATCAGTATGGTATTCCAATCCTTCGCCCTGATGCCGCACCTGACGGTGCTGAATAATACCGCCTTTGGCCTCGAGCTGGCCGGAATGCCCGCGGCGGAGCGCGAGGAGAAGGCGATCGACGCGCTGCGTCAGGTGGGGCTAGAGAACTACGCCCACGTCTACCCCGATGAGCTTTCCGGCGGGATGCGCCAGCGTGTCGGGCTAGCGCGGGCGCTGGCCAACAACCCGGACGTGCTGCTGATGGATGAGGCCTTCTCGGCGCTCGACCCGCTGATCCGTACCGAGATGCAGGATGAGCTGGTGAAACTCCAGTCACGCCACCAGCGCACCATCGTGTTTATCTCCCATGACCTCGACGAGGCGATGCGCATCGGCGATCGCATCGCCATCATGCAGGGCGGCATCGTGGTGCAGGTCGGCACGCCGGACGAGATCCTCAACAACCCAGCCAATGACTATGTGCGCACCTTCTTCCGTGGCGTGGACATCAGCAACGTCTTCAGCGCCAAGGACATCGCCCGCCGCCGCGCGGTGACGCTGCTGCGCCACACCCCCGGCTTTGGCCCGCGTTCGGCGCTGAAGCTGCTGGAGGATGAAGACCGTGACTACGGCTACGTGCTGGAGCGCGGGCAGCGCTTTGTCGGCGTGGTCTCTACCGACTCGCTGAAAGAGGCGCTGAAGGGGGGCCGCTCGCTGGAGAGCGCGCTGCTGCCGGAGCCAACCCCGGTGGCGGCCGATACGCCGCTCGGCGAGCTGATCGCCCAGGTGGCCGCCGCGCCCTGTGCGGTGCCGGTGGTGGCGGAGGAGAACCACTACCTCGGCATCATTTCGAAAGCCATGCTGTTGCAGGCACTGGACAAGGAGGGCAATGCCAATGCGTAATCCTGACACCATTACCCAATTCGCCCAGGCGGCGCAGGCCGAGAGCGATCCGTGGGCCAGCAGCGGGCAGGCCGATGCGGCCACCTCTGCCGCCCCGCTCGACGCGAGCATCGATCCCTGGTCAGCGGACAACGCCTCCGGCGGTGCCAGCGCCGCCAGTCAGGGCGCGGTGGAGAGCGCCCATCAGGCCAGCGCCGCTGGCAATGACTGGTTGAGCGCCGGGCCGCAGGCCGCGCCGGAGCACTTTTCCTGGCTCGACCCGTTCCACCAGACGCTGATCCCGCTCGACCACTGGGTGACGGTGGCGATCGACTGGTTGGTGCTGCACTTCCGCCCGCTGTTTCAGGGCATCCGGGTGCCGATTGACATCATCCTGACCCACTTTCAGGCGCTGTTGCAGGGGCTGCCGTCACCGGTGGCGATTGTGCTGTTCGCGCTGATCGCCTGGCAGATCGCCGGTGCGGGCATGGGGGCCGCCACGCTGGTAGCGCTGGTGGCGATTGGCGCCATCGGTGCGTGGTCACAGGCAATGGTCACGTTGGCGCTGGTGCTGACCGCGCTGTTCTTCTGCGTGCTGATTGGCCTGCCGCTCGGCATCTTTTTGGCGCGCAGCCCACGTGCCAGCCGGGTGATCCGCCCGATGCTGGATGCGATGCAGACCACACCAGCCTTCGTCTATCTGGTGCCGATCGTGATGCTGTTCGGCATCGGCAACGTGCCCGGCGTGGTGGTGACCATCATCTTCGCCCTGCCGCCGGTGGTGCGCCTGACCATCCTTGGCATCAACCAGGTGCCGGCCGATCTGGTGGAGGCGGCGGAGTCCTTCGGCGCCAATCCGCGCCAGCTGCTGTTCAAGGTGCAGCTGCCGCTGGCGATGCCGACCATCATGGCTGGCATTAACCAGACGCTGATGCTGGCGCTGTCGATGGTGGTGATCGCCTCGATGATCGCCGTCGGTGGCCTCGGCCAGATGGTGCTGCGCGGCATTGGCCGCCTCGACATGGGGCTGGCCTCGGTCGGCGGCGTCGGGATCGTGATCCTCGCGATCATCCTCGATCGCCTGACCCAGTCCCTCGGCCGCACCCGCCGCCACAAAGGCCCGCGCCGCTGGTTCGCCACCGGCCCACTCGGCCTGCTGTCGCGCCCCTTCCTGCGCCGGGCTGACGCCTGATTCCCTCCCCGGCGGGGCTGTCCCGCCGGTTAACAATTCTGATTAAGGAGATGATATGCAAGCACGCACATGGCAGGTGCTGGCGCTCGGCAGCGCCCTGTTGACCACCGCCGCCACCGCCGCCGATCTGCCCGGCAAGGGCGTCACTGTCCAGCCGATCCAGAGCACCATCAGTGAGGAGACCTTCCAGACCCTGCTGGTCAACAAGGCGCTGGAGAAGCTGGGCTACACCGTGCAGGAGACGCGCGAGGTGGACTACAACGTCGCCTACACCACGCTGGCGGCTGGCGATGCCACCTTTATGGCCGTCAACTGGCAGCCGCTGCATGATGATATGTATGATGCCGCTGGCGGCGATAAGCTGTTCTACCGTCAGGGTGACTATGTCAGCGGCGCGGCGCAGGGCTACCTGATCGATCGCAAGACCGCCGAGCAGCACCACATCACCAATGTCGAGCAGCTCAAGGATCCGGAGATTGCCAAGCTGTTTGATGCCAACGGCGACGGCAAGGCCGATCTGGCTGGCTGTACGCCGGGCTGGGGCTGTGAGGCGGCGCTGAATGCCCAACTCAAGGCCTATGATCTGACCAATACCGTGACGCACAACCAAGGCAACTACGCGGCGATGATGGCGGACACCATTACCCGTTATAAAGAGGGCAAGCCGATCCTCTACTACACCTGGACGCCTTACTGGGTCAGCGATGTGCTGGTGCCGGGCCGTGACGTGCTGTGGTTGCAGGTGCCCTTCTCGGTGGTGCCGGGCGATCCAAATGGCAGTACCAAGCTGCCGAACGGCAAGGATTATGGCTTCAAGGTGAACACCATGCACATCGTCGCCAACCGCGCGTGGGCGGAGAAGAACCCGGCGGCGGCGAAACTGTTCGCCATCATGAAGCTGCCGTTGAAGGACATCAACGCGCAGAACTCGGCGATGCACGCTGGCCAAAGCTCGGAAGCGGATATCGAGCGCCAGACCGACGGCTGGATCCAGGCGCATCAGGCGCTGTTTGATGGCTGGGTCAAGGAGGCGGCGGCCGCGCAATAATGATACTCCCACGCCGCCCCGGTGGCGGCGTGCTCAGCCTTCTGGTTGGTTGCCACCCCCTCCCCTCTGGGTAATAATCCCCGCTCCTTTCCTCTGAACAATGCACGCCCATGACACAAGAACATAAAAAAGCGACGCTGACGCCGCTGCTTACCCTGCTGATGTCCATCGCTACCGGGCTGGCCGTCGCCAGCAACTACTATGCCCAGCCCTTGTTGGAGACCATCGCGCAGCACTTCGCGCTGTCGGTCAATCAGGCTGGCTTTATTGTCACTGTCGCGCAGGTCAGCTACGCCTGCGGCCTGCTGTTTTTGGTGCCACTTGGCGACAAGTTCGAACGCCGCAACATGATTGTGCTGATGATGCTGCTGGCCGCCGCCGGGATGTTGGTGACCGCCTCCTCCTCCACCCTGCCGCTGATGCTGTTCGGCACCGCGCTGACCGGCCTGTTCTCAGTGGTGGCGCAGGTGCTGGTGCCGCTGGCGGCCACCATGGCCGAACCGCACCGGCGCGGCAAGGTGATTGGCACCATCATGAGCGGCCTGCTGCTCGGCATTCTGCTGGCGCGCACCGTGGCTGGAGCGGTGGCCAGCGTCGGCGGCTGGCGCGCCATCTACTGGATCGCCAGCGTGCTGATGTTCATCATGGCGGGCGTGCTGTGGCGCGTGCTGCCGCGCTACAAGCAGCACAGCGACCTAAACTACGCCCAGCTGCTCGGCTCCATCTTCACCCTGTTCCTGCGCAATCCGCTGCTGCGCACCCGCGCGCTGATTGGCATGATGTCCTTCGCCAACTTCAGCATTCTCTGGACCTCCATGGCGTTCCTGCTCGCCAGCCCACCCTTCAACTTTTCTGAAGGAACCATTGGGCTGTTTGGTCTGGCCGGGGCAGCCGGGGCATTGGGCGCGACCCGCGCTGGCCACCTGGCGGACAAAGGGTTCGCCAAGCACACCACCACCGCCGCGCTGCTGTTGCTGCTGCTCTCGTGGGGGGCAATCTACTGGGGAAGCGTCTCGGTGGGCTGGCTGGTGGTCGGCATTCTGGTGCTGGATCTGGCGGTCCAGGGGGTGCACATCACCAACCAGAGCGTGATCTACCGTACCCTGCCGGAGGCGCGTAACCGCCTGACCGCCGGCTACATGACCAGCTACTTCATCGGCGGCGCGGCCGGTTCACTGTTGTCAGCGAGTGCTTACCAACACTTTGGCTGGGCTGGGGTGGCGGGCGTGGGCGCTAGCATCGCGGCGGTGAATCTGCTGCATTGGCTGCTCAATGCGAAGCACTGAACCTGATTAGCCTGCGAATAGTAATAATTGCGATTTATTTGACTTAAAGGGTATTAACAGTATTAACACTCTGGTAATGTTTGCGTAATAAATTATATTTTGACTACCTGTTATCACTGTTAAGACATGTTAAATTTCGTGGCCTTCCCCGACTTGCCCGCGTGGCACCTGTCGGGGAAGCGCCGCCTGCGAAGAAAGAGAGTTGTCGGGGCGCTGATGCCCCGCCCTCTGGCGGAAAATGCCCGTTTTCCCCGGCTTGCTGGCCGGGACACGCGGGTGTAGTGATTGCCGGGCGCCGGATGCTCCCTGCAGGGGCGCCTCCATGCCTGTCAGACCAACCCTTTGCCGTGGATACCAAGGATGTAACCAATGAGCGCAGTACCCACCCTTTTGGCTGACCGCCCCGGCGGAAACCGTTTCCTGCCGGTTCATCGGTTGCCGGCACCGCCCGCTGGCGGCGCCGCGTGCGTCCCGCGTGACACTCTCTCCGATACTTAAAGCTTGGCCCATGCGTCTGGCACAGCGTTTACTTTATTAATAACTATGGTTACTATACCGCCTGTAACTAAAGAGGTTGCTCTATATGGACAGTTCGTTTACCCCTATTGAACAGATGCTGGCATTCCGCGCTAAACGCCAGAAGGATTTTCCCTATCAGGAGATCCTGCTGACGCGCCTCTGCATGCATATGCAGAGCAAACTGCTGGAAAACCGCAACAAGATGCTCAAGGCCCAAGGCATCAACGAAACCCTGTTTATGGCGTTGATCACCCTGGATGCGCAGGAGAGCCACAGCATTCAGCCCTCTGAGTTAAGCTCGGCGCTCGGCTCCTCACGCACCAATGCCACCCGTATCGCCGATGAGCTGGAGAAACGTGGCTGGATTGAGCGCCGCGAGAGCGACAACGATCGCCGCTGCCTGCACCTACACATGACCCCGGCGGGCGAGGATTTCCTGCGTCAACTGCTGCCGCCTCAGCATCAGGCCCTGCACTTCCTGTGGTCCACGCTGGACGAGGGCGAACAGAAGCAACTGGAGGTGCTGACGCGCAAGCTGTTGAGCCGGCTTGACCAGATGGATGTCAAGGAGCACGCGGCCGCGCTGTAACCGCCGGCTCCGCGCCGGTCTGGCCCGCAGGCGGTGTGGCGTGGGATGCGCCACCAGGCAGGCTACGCTGGCAAATGATTGTATGACTTTGACCGCCCTGTTGCTCCGGTAACAGGGCGGTCTCTGTTGCCGCCCCCGGCAACTGGCAAGGATCGGACTCGCGCCCCCACTCAGGGTGGCGCGTATAAACACTAAAAAAAACGTGGAGATAACCATGAGTGCACAGGCGGAGAGCCAACAGCCGCAGCAACCCACTGCCAAAAAACGCTCGCGCAAACGCGCGTTGCTGATCCTTGGCATCATTTTCCTGCTGGCCGGCGCGGCCTATCTGGCTTACTGGTATCTGGTGGCACGACACTATCAGGAGACGGATGACGCCTATGTGGCGGGCAATCAGGTGCAGATTATGGCGCAGGTGACGGGCAGCGTGACCCGCGTCAACGTCGATGACACCGATCTGGTGCACAAGGGCGATGTGCTGCTGACCCTCGACCCCACTGACGCCGAGCAGGCCTTTGAGCGCGCCCAGACCGAACTGGCCAGCAGCGTGCGCCAGACCCACCAGCTGATCATCAACAGCAAGCAATATCAGGCGACCATTGCCCTGCGCAAGACCGAGCTGAGTCAGGCTGAGAATGACTACCAACGCCGCGTGGTGCTAGGAGCGGCCAACGCCATTGGCCGTGAGGAGCTGCAACACGCCCGTGACGCGGTGGCGAGCGCCAAGGCGTCGCTGGATGTGGCGCAGCAACAGTACAACGCCAATCAAGCCATGATCCTCTCTACCCCGCTGGTGCAGCAGCCGGCGATCCAACAGGCCGCCGCCCAGTTGCGTGAAGCCTGGCTGGCGCTGCAACGCACCCGCGTGGTCGCGCCGATTGATGGCTATGTCTCCCGCCGCAGTGTGCAGGTGGGCGCGCAGATCACCACCAATACGCCGCTGATGGCAGTGGTGCCCGCCAACAACCTGTGGGTCGATGCCAACTTCAAAGAGACACAGCTCGCCAATATGCGCATCGGCCAGCCGGCCACCGTGGTCAGCGACATCTATGGTGATGACGTGGTTTATCAGGGCAAGGTGGTCGGGCTGGACATGGGCACCGGCAGTGCCTTCTCCCTGCTGCCGGCGCAGAATGCCACCGGCAACTGGATCAAGGTGGTACAGCGCCTGCCAGTGCGGATTGAGCTGGACCCGAAACAGGTGGCAGACCACCCGCTGCGCATCGGCCTCTCCACGCTGGTCAAGGTCGATACCCGCGATCCGCAGGGCCTGATGCTCGCCTCCGTGCCACGCAAGGGGGCGCTGTATGAGACCAACGCCCTGACGCTGGATCTGGCACCGGTCGATAAGCTGATCGCTGACATCATTCAGGCAAATGGCGGCTGAGGCCAGCGGAGGTAAGCGTGGTTAGAAAACCCCTTGAGGGCGCGCAGCTGGCTTGGATGACGGTCGCGCTGGCGCTGGCGACCTTTATGCAAGTGCTGGACTCCACTATCGCCAACGTCGCCATCCCGACCATCGCCGGTAACCTCGGCGCGTCCAACTCCCAGGGCACCTGGGTGATCACCAGTTTCGGGGTGGCGAACGCCATCTCGATCCCCATCACCGGCTGGCTGGCAAAGCGCTTCGGCGAGGTGCGGCTGTTTGTCTGGTCAACGGCGATGTTCGCCATCGCTTCCTGGCTGTGCGGTATCTCCAACAGCCTGGAGATGCTGATCTTCTTCCGCGTGGTGCAGGGCATCGTCGCCGGGCCGCTGATCCCGCTGTCACAGAGCCTGCTGCTGGGCAACTACCCACCCGCGAAGCGCAGCATCGCGCTGGCGCTCTGGTCGATGACGGTGATTGTCGCGCCCATCTGTGGCCCAATCCTTGGCGGTTACATCAGCGACAACTACCACTGGGGCTGGATCTTCTTCATCAACGTGCCGATTGGCGTGGCGGTGGTGATGTTGACGTTGCAGACGCTGCGCGACCGCGAGACGCGTACCGAGATCAAGCCGATTGATACCGTCGGGCTGGTGCTGCTGGTGGTGGGCATCGGCTGCCTGCAGGTGATGCTAGACCGGGGCAAGGAGCTGGATTGGTTTAGCTCGCCGGAGATCATCATCCTGACAGTGGTGGCGGTAGTGGCGCTGACCTTCCTGATTGTCTGGGAGCTGACGGACGACCACCCGATTGTCGATCTGTCGCTGTTCAAGCAGCGCAACTTTACCATCGGCTGTCTGAGCATCAGCCTCGCCTACATGCTCTACTTTGGCGCGATTGTGCTGTTGCCGCAGCTGTTGCAGGAGGTCTACGGCTACACCGCCACCTGGGCTGGGCTGGCCTCCGCGCCGGTCGGCATACTGCCGGTGATCCTGTCGCCGATTATCGGCCGCTTCGCCCACAAGCTGGATATGCGGCGGCTGGTGACCTTCAGCTTCATCATGTACGCGGTCTGCTTCTTCTGGCGCGCCTGGACCTTTGAGCCGGGCATGGACTTCGGGGCCTCGGCCTGGCCGCAGTTTATTCAGGGCTTCGCCGTAGCCTGCTTCTTCATGCCGCTGACCACCATCACCCTCTCCGGCCTGCCGCCGGAGCGGCTGGCGGCGGCCTCCAGCCTGTCGAACTTTATGCGCACGCTGGCCGGTTCCATCGGCACCTCCATCACCACCACCATGTGGACCGACCGTGAGGCGATGCACCATGCGCACCTGACCGAGTCGGTAAACCCCTACAATCCGCTGGCGCAGCAGAGCTACCAGCAGCTTGAGCAGCTCGGCATGAGCCAGCAACAGGCGTCCGCCTATCTGGCGCAGCAGATCACCAATCAGGGGCTGATTATGTCGGCCAATGAGATCTTCTGGCTCTCCGGCTGCATCTTTATCCTGCTGCTGGCGCTGGTGTGGTTTGCCCGTCCGCCGTTTGGCGCCGGGCCGGGTGGTGGCGGTGGCGCGCACTGAGTGACACGCATAAAAAAACGGACGCCGAGGCGTCCGTTTTTCTTTGCAGCATCAGAGGATTAGCCCTGATTCTGGCGCCACCACTCGCCCAGCAGGATGCCGGTGGCGACGGAGACGTTCAGGCTCTCGACATTGCCGGTGCCGCCGATGGAGACGCTGACGTCCCCCTGTTGCCAGGCGCTGTCAGAGAGGCCAGCGCGCTCCTGACCCAGCACCAGCACCATTTTGGCTGGCAGGGTCGCCTTGGAGAGCGGGTTGCCCTTGTGGCTGGAGGTAGTGACGATGGTGTAACCCGCGCGGCGGAAGGTATCCAGCACGCCGAGGAAATCATCGGCGTTGATCGCCTTCACATGCTCCGCGCCGCCCTCAGCGGTACGCACCGCCGCACCAGACTCCAGCTGCGCCGGATCCTGCACCAGCAGGCCGTTGATGCCGAAGTGGGCACAGGTGCGCATGATGCCGCCGAGGTTATGCGGGTTGCCGACATCCTCCAGCGCCAGCACGCAGTCGGTCGCCGGTGCGGTCTCCAGGTAGGTTTCCGCCGCCAGCCCCTGACGCTTCTTAATCAGGAAGCAGACGCCGCCGTGGTGCTCGGTGCCGGACGCCTTCGCCAGCTCCTCCTCTTCCACCACGTGGTAAGCCTTGCGGTTGGCCGCCATCCAGCGCAGCGCCTCGCGGAAACGCGGGGTCACGGACTGCACGAACCACGCGCGGACAATCGCCTCCGGGCGGCTGGCGAACAGTGCCTGACAGGCGTTTTCGCCATAGACACGCGTCTCTTCGGCGCGCTGGCGGCGCAGCTGTTCCGGGTCGATGAAGCTCTTGCCGGTGATGCCACCGTGATCCGGGGTAGTCTCATCCGCCGGGCCGCGGGAGACGGTCTTCCACGGCGAGCTGTATGGGCCGTCGTCACGATCGTCACGTGCCGGGCGGCGTGGGCGATTCGGGTCGTTGCGGCGGGTGTCATTGCGTCTGTCACTACCGCGGTTGTCGCTGCCGCCACGGGCGTCACTGCCGCGCGTCTCGCTGCGGCGGTCGTTACGGCGACCATTTTCCGGCCGTGCGCCATCGCGCCCCTTGCCGGCTGGACGGCGATCCTTATTACGGGATTCGCCCTCATCTTCACTGCGGACGTACATCACTTTGACTTTGCCGCTTTTACCACTTAATGAATCACTCATTCTTCTCTCCACCTACCTACGCGCTGGGCGCGCAGATTACCTGATATGGGCCGGGTGCACCACTCGAAACCGCCAAAAGCTAAAATCTATTGCACTCATTGAACAAATCGTTTTGTCCAACGGCGGGAAACTCCCCATACTGATAACATCACAGCAACATCTGTGCGTCAGGGGGAGCTTCCCCGCCGTGTGGCGCGACAGGCTGACACCCATCCTTCTGATTGAGGCTCTGTTATGAACACCGTATGTGCATCCTGCCAGGCAACCAACCGCCTGCCTGAAGACCGCATTGATGACGGCGCGAAATGTGGCCGCTGCGGTCATCCGCTGTTCGATGGCGAAGTGGCCCACGCGACCGGCGCAACCCTGGATAAATTGTTGCAGGACGACCTGCCCGTCGTGGTCGACTTCTGGGCGCCCTGGTGCGGGCCGTGCCTGAACTTCGCCCCGGTCTTTGAGGCGGTGGCTCAGGAGCGAGCCGGCAAAATGCGTTTCCTGAAGATCAACACCGAACAGGAGCAGGCCCTCAGCGCCCGTTTCCGTATCCGCAGCATCCCGACCATCATGCTGTTCCATAAGGGACAGGTGGTCGATCTGCTGAGTGGCGCGATGCCAAAAGCGCCATTTGAAGAGTGGCTTGACGACGCGCTGGTGGCGAAATAAACCGCATTTCCCCTTAGTGTAATGCATGAATGGTTAATCAGCCTGATGCATTAGGCTGGTGCCACCGGTTTCACGGTGGCACCAGCTGCGGCAGTTGTTTAGAATAGCGCGCTTTACGCCCCCAGTGCGGAACCCCCATGCCAGACAATGCCGTTTTACGCCTGCGCCGTGAGCGCCTGGCGCGCTCAACCCGCCCCTACCGCGCCCGCGGCTGTCGCGTGGTGCGCTGCCAATCCTGCCTGTTGCCCCAGATCAATTGCCTGTGCGACACCATCGTGCCGCAGCCAGCGCGCAGCCGTTTCTGTCTGGTGATGTTTGATACCGAGCCGCTGAAGCCCAGCAACACTGGCCGCCTGATCGCTGACATCCTGCCGGAGACCGAAGCCTTTGTCTGGTCGCGCACGGAGACCGATCCAGCGCTGCTGGCGGCCGTCGCTGACCCGTCGCGCCAGCCCTACGTCATCTTCCCGGAAGCCTACGCGGAGCCGGGCCGACAGGTGTTTACCGAACTGCCCGCTGGCGGCAAGCCGCCGCTGTTCATCATGCTGGATGGCACCTGGACTGAGGCGAAAAAGATGTTCCGCAAAAGCCCCTACCTGAACGGGCTGCCGATGTTCTCGCTGAACGTGCCCTCCACCTCCCGCTACCTGTTGCGCGAGGCGCAGCGCCCGGAGCAGCACTGCACCGCCGAGGTGGCCGCCGTGCTGCTGGCGCAGGCCGGTGACGCCGCCGCCGCCCAGCAATTGGCCGAGCACTTCCACACCTTCCGCGAGCGCTATCTGGCGGGAAAACCCCATCGTCCGGTAGAACTCACAACATAATCCACGATTTGCGCGTAAAATCATTGGCTCACCCAAGCAAGGAGTGGGCTTATGAGCCAACGCGGATTAGAGGCGCTGTTGCGGCCAAAATCGATTGCCGTGATCGGCGCCTCCAACAAACCGGGGCGCGCCGGCAACCTGATGATGCGCAATTTGCTGGAGGGCGGCTTCAGTGGGCCGGTGCTGCCTGTGACGCCAGCGGTGCGCGCGGTGTGTGGCGTGCTGGCCTATGCCGACGTCGATGGCCTGCCGCTGACGCCTGATTTGGCGGTGCTCTGCACCCGCGCCGAGCGTAATCTGGCGCTGCTGGAGGCCCTCGGGCGCAAGGGGTGCAAAACCGCCATTGTCCTCTCCTCCCACCCGGCGCAATTTGCGGAATTGAAAGCCTGCGCCCAGCGCTTCGCCATGCGGTTGCTTGGCCCCAACAGCCTCGGCCTGCTGGCCCCGTGGCAACAACTCAACGCCAGCTTCTCGCCGGTGCCGATCCAGAAGGGCAAGCTGGCCTTTATCTCCCAGTCCGCCGCCGTCGCCAACACCATCCTTGACTGGGCGCAACAACGTGCCATTGGGTTCTCCTACTTTATTTCGCTCGGCGACAGCCTCGATATTGATGTCGATGACCTGCTCGATTTTCTGGCGCGTGACGTTAAGACCAGCGCCATTTTGCTCCACCTCGAACAGGTGAGCGACGCTCGCCGCTTTCTCTCCGCCTCGCGTAGCGCCTCACGCAATAAACCGATTCTGGTGATCAAGAGCGGCCGCAGCCCACAGGCGCAACAGCTGTTGCAGGGGCAACAGGGGCTGGACGCCGCCTATGATGCCGCCATCCAGCGCGCTGGCCTGCTGCGGGTGCGCGATACCCATGAACTCTTTTCAGCGGTTGAGACGCTCAGCCACATGCGGCCACTGCGTGGCGAGCGGCTGCTGATCGTCAGTAATGGCGCGGCCCCGGCGGCGATGGCGTTGGATGAGCTGCTGCGCCGCCACGGCAAGCTGGCAACGCTGGAGGAGACGACCCTCGGCGCGCTGGCGACCGCGCTGCCGCCGGTGATTGCGCCCGGCAACCCGCTCGACCTGCGTGATGACGCCACCCCTGCCCGCTACCAAGCGGCGTTGCAGGCGCTGCTTGACAGCCAGGAGTATGACGCGCTGCTGCTGCTCCATGCGCCCAGCGCGGCCGCCCACGCCACCACCACCGCCGCGACGCTGATTGAGGCCCTGCGCCAGCATCCGCGCGGCAAACGCATTACGCTGTTGACCAACTGGAGCGGCGAACACTCCTCCCAAGAGGCGCGCCGGCTGTTTACCGAGGCTGGCATCCCGACCTATCGTACGCCTGAGGGCGCGGTCACCGCCTTTATGCATATGGTGGAGTACCGGCGTAACCAGAAGCAACTACGTGAGACGCCAGCGCTGCCGGTGGCGCTGGCCACTGACGCCGCCCATGCCCACCAGCTGATTGAGCAGGCGCTGGCCGCTGGCGCCACCCAACTCGACACCCATGAGGTGCGTGCCATCCTGCACGCCTATGGGCTTTCCACCCTGCCGACCTGGATCGCTGGCGACAGCGCCGAGGCGGTGCACATCGCGGAGCAGATTGGCTATCCGGTGGCGTTGAAACTGCGCTCGCCGGACATTCCGCACAAGTCCGAGGTGCAGGGGGTGATGCTCTACCTGCGTAGTGCCGCGGAAGTGCAGCACGCCGCCGACGCGATTCTCGAGCGGGTACAGCGCACCTTCCCACAGGCACGCATTCAGGGGCTGCTGGTGCAAAGCATGGCCAACCGTGCTGGCGCGCAGGAGTTGCGGATCGTGGTGGAGCAAGACCCGGTGTTCGGCCCGCTGGTGATGCTGGGTGAAGGCGGCGTGGAGTGGCGGCCAGAGGAGCAGGCCGCGGTGGCGCTGCCGCCGCTCAATATGACGCTGGCGCGCTATCTGGTGATGCAGGCGGTCAAGGGCGGCAAAATCCGCGGGCGCAGCGCGTTACAGGCGCTGGACGTGCCAGCGCTTAGCCGCCTGCTGGTGCAGGTTTCCAACCTGATTCTGGACTGCCCGCAGATTGGCCGGCTCGACATCCACCCGCTGTTGGCCTCCGGCAGTGAGTTCACCCTGCTGGATGTCTCGATGCAGCTCGCGCCCTTTGTGGGCGATCCGCAGGCGCGGCTGGCCATCCGCCCCTACCCCCACGCGCTGGAGGAGCAGGTGGTGCTGAAAGATGGCGGCGTCTGCCTGTTCCGCCCCATCCTGCCCGAAGATGAGCCGCTGCTGAAGCACTTTATCAGCCGCGTAACCAAGGAAGATCTCTACTACCGCTACTTTAGCGAGATCAATGAGTTTACCCACGAAGATTTGGCGAATATGACCCAGATCGACTACGATCGGGAGATGGCGTTTGTTGCGGTGCGGCCCGGCAGTGAAGGCCAGGAGATCATTGGCGTGACCCGTGCGGTGTCGGATCCAGACAATATCGACGCGGAATTTTCGGTGCTGGTTCGTTCAGATTTAAAGGGATTGGGGTTGGGCGGACGGCTGCTCGCCAAGATGATTGCCTACACCACCGATCACGGCTTGAAACGCTTGACCGGTATTACCATGCCAAACAACCGTGGCATGATCGCACTGGCAAAAAAGGTGGGTTTCCGTGTCGAGGTGCTGTTGGAGGAGGGGATCGTGAATTTGACCCTGCTGCTGACAGAACCCGAAGAATCAATATGATCCGGGTGGCGATTGGCAAAAAATGCGCGCCGGGGGGTGACTAATGTTATTATCGCCTATTCGACAGTTTATGATTTTCGCCCGTGGCACTATTGCCCTATTTATAGAGAGAAGAAGCGCACTGTGATGTTGTCTAAATTCAAACGCAATAAACATCAACAACACCTTGCACAATTGCCCAAACTTCCCCAGTCGGTTGACGCCATCCGCACGCTCTATGCGCCCGCGGATTTCCGTGTGGCGTTACTGGATGCCATCTCCCAGGCCACGCGGCGCATCTACCTGGTCGCGCTCTATCTGGAGAATGATGATGGCGGCCGCAGTGTGCTGGAGGCCCTCTATCAGGCCAAACAGGCACGCCCGGAACTGGAGATCGCCGTGCTGGTTGACTGGCATCGCGCCCAGCGCGGGCGTATTGGCGCCGCCGCGGGCCATACCAACGCCGACTGGTATTGCGAGCTGGCAAGCCAGCACCCTGGCGTTGACGTGCCGGTGTATGGCGTGCCGGTCAATACCCGTGAAGCCTTGGGTGTCCTGCACCTGAAGGGGTTTATCGTCGATGATCAGGTGATCTATAGCGGTGCCAGCCTGAACGACGTCTACCTGCATCAGCACGATAAATATCGCTATGACCGCTACCAGCTGATCCAGAATGCGCCGATGGCTGATGCGATGATCGGCTACATCAATCAGCATCTGCTGAAGGCGCAGGCGGTATCACGGCTGGATCGCAGCGATCGCCCCAAAAGCCCGGAGATCAAGAACGAGACGCGCATGTTCCGCCAGAGCCTGCGCGCCGCCGGCTACCATTTCCTTGGCAGCGCCAGCAACCATGAGCTGGCCGTCACGCCGCTGGTTGGGCTGGGCAAACAGAGCCTGCTGAACAAAACCATCTTCCACTTGATGGCCTGCGCCGATGAGCGCCTGATCCTCTGCACGCCCTACTTCAACCTGCCAACCCTGCTGGTGCGCAATTTGGTGGCGCTGCTGCGTCAGGGCAAACAGGTGGAGATTATCGTCGGGGACAAGACGGCCAACGATTTCTACATCCCGCAGGATCAGCCCTTCAAGATCATTGGTGCCCTGCCCTATCTGTATGAGATTAACCTGCGCCGCTTCCTTACCCGCCTGCAACGCTTTGTCGATAACGGCCAGTTGACGGTGCGGCTGTGGAAAGATGGCGACAACAGCTATCACCTGAAAGGAATGTGGGTCGATGAGGAGTGGCAGCTGATCACCGGCAATAACCTCAACCCGCGCGCCTGGCGGCTCGATCTGGAGAATGCGGTGCTGATCCACGATCCGCAACAGCAGATGCGCGAGCAGCGCCGCGTGGAGCTGGAGACAATTCGCCAGCACACCACGGTGGTCAATACCTACCTGGAGCTGGAGAGCATCCAGCAATATCCGGTGAAAGTACGCAAACTGATTCGCCGCCTGCGCCGTATCCGCATCGACCGGCTGATTAGCCGTATCCTGTAAGCCTATCAACCCCGCATCGCGGGGTTTTTTTATGGAGGCTGACTATGTATGCCGCCCGCCTGACGCTCTTACCCCTTACGCTGGCGCTGCTTGCCAACGGCGGATGCAGCCACTATGCGCACGACCGCTGGACGGGGCAGGATAAGGTTGAGCACTTTATCGGCTCGGCGGTACTGGCGGCGGCCGGCAGCGCGTATGCAGAACGGCAAGGTGCCAGTGAGCCGGTGCGGCGTAATGTTGGGCTGCTATTTTCACTGTCACTGGGATTGGTAAAAGAGGCGTATGACAGTCGGCCGGCGGGGTCGGGGTGGAGCTGGCGGGATTTTAGCTGGGATGTGGCCGGCGCGTTGGCCGGCTACACCCTCTATGAGTCAGCCAACTGATTACAGCTGGATCTCTTTCCCCTTCCGATGCAGGCTCATCGACACCAAAAATGCGAGCAGGGCCATGCCCGACACATACCAGAAGAAGACATTCTCAATGCCCCACGATTTCAGCGACAGCGCGACATACTCCGCTGAGCCACCAAACATGGCGTTCGCCACCGCATAAGATAGCCCAACGCCCAATGCGCGCACCTCTGGCGGGAACATCTCCGCTTTCAATAACCCGCTGATGGAAGTGTAGAAGGTGACAATGGTCAGCGCGGTGATAATCAACGCAAAGGCCAGCCAGGGATTGCTCACCTCTTTCAGCGTGTAGAGGATCGGCACAGTGCAGATCGTGGCTAACCCGCTGTAGATCAGCATAGAGTTGCGGCGGCCAATCCGGTCTGACAGTGCGCCAATCAATGGTTGCAACAGCATGTAGACAAACAGCGCCGCCGTCATAATGGTGCTGGCGACCTTGGCGTCAATGCCAGCAGTATTCACCAGATATTTCTGCATGTAGGTGGTGAAGGTGTAGAAGCTGAGCGATCCCCCGGCAGTAAAGCCAAGCACCATCAAAAACGCTTTGCTGTGTTTCCACAGGCCTTTCAGGGTGCCGGCATCTTCGTGCTGGCGGGTGGTACGATCTGATGTCTCATTCAGCGAGCGGCGCAGGAACAAGGCCACGATCGCCAGCGCCGCGCCCAACGCAAATGGAATGCGCCAGCCCCACGCCCGCAACTCCTCCGCCGTGAAGAGTTGCTGTAATACCAGCAGCACCAGCAGCGCCAGCAGTTGCCCACCAATCAGCGTGACATACTGAAATGAAGCATAAAAACCGCGCTGCCCTTTCACCGCCACTTCACTCATATAGGTGGCGCTGGTGCCATACTCCCCACCCACGGATAATCCTTGGAATAAGCGTGCCAACAGCAGCAGCGCCGGCGCCCAGGCCCCCAAAGTGGCATAGGTCGGCAAGCAGGCAATGACCAGCGATCCGCCGCACATCATACAGACAGAGATCAACATGGAGGTTTTGCGACCATGCTTATCAGCAATGCGGCCAAACAACCAACCGCCAATCGGGCGCATAAAGAAGCCAGCCGCAAAGATACCGGCGGTTTGCAGCAGTTGGGTAGTGGCGTTTCCAGCCGGGAAGAAAGCGGCAGCAAAGTAGATCGAGCAGAATGAGTAGACATAGAAGTCAAACCACTCCACCAGGTTGCCAGATGATGCGCCAACAATCGCGAACACTCGCTTCTTTTTATCGATCCTTTCCTCGTGTTGCGCGGCGCTTTGTGAAATCTCGGCCATTATGCTCTCCATTAACCTGTGCGATGGGGATAGATAACTTTCCCATTATTATTGGTAGGGAAAAATTTAAGCGATGAATTAGGAAGCAGGCTAATGAAATCACCGTTTTCAGCCGATTACTGACGGATTTGTGATAGCAGCAGGAGTTTAAGAAAAGGAATAAACAAAAAACGGCGGTAGGTGTGGGAGGGGTTGATGAAAATCCAAACAAATCTTGTCTGATATTACATCCATATTTCTTGTTAATACGGATAATGTGAAGAATTTAGACAAACAAAAAAGCCCCATGCTGTTGCATGAGGCTGTTTTGTGAATGGATGCCTGGCAGTTCCCTACTCTCGCATGGGGAGACCCCACACTACCATCGGCGCTACGGCGTTTCACTTCTGAGTTCGGCATGGGGTCAGGTGGGACCACCGCGCTCGTGCCGCCAGGCAAATTCTGTGCTCTGACCGCCCACTGGGCCATCAGATATCTGAACCAAGCTGAATATCGCGTCTCTAAAAACACCTTCGGTGTTGTAAGGTTAAGCCTCACGGGTCATTAGTACCGGTTAGCTCAATGCATCGCTGCACTTACACATCCGGCCTATCAACGTCTTCGTCTTAAACGTCCCTTCAGGAGGCTCAAGGCCCCAGGGAAGACTCATCTTGAGGCAAGTTTCGCGCTTAGATGCTTTCAGCGCTTATCTTTTCCGCACTTAGCTACCGGGCAGTGCCATTGGCATGACAACCCGAACACCAGTGGTGCGTTCACTCCGGTCCTCTCGTACTAGGAGCAACCCCTCTCAATCTTCCAACGCCCACGGCAGATAGGGACCGAACTGTCTCACGACGTTCTAAACCCAGCTCGCGTACCACTTTAAACGGCGAACAGCCGTACCCTTGGGACCTACTTCAGCCCCAGGATGTGATGAGCCGACATCGAGGTGCCAAACACCGCCGTCGATATGAACTCTTGGGCGGTATCAGCCTGTTATCCCCGGAGTACCTTTTATCCGTTGAGCGATGGCCCTTCCATTCAGAACCACCGGATCACTAAGACCTGCTTTCGCACCTGCTCGAGCCGTCACTCTCGCAGTCAAGCTAGCTTATGCCTTTGCACTAACCTCACGATGTCCGACCGTGATTAGCTAACCTTCGTGCTCCTCCGTTACTCTTTAGGAGGAGACCGCCCCAGTCAAACTACCCACCAGACACTGTCCTCACCCCGGATAACGGGGCCGAGTTAGAACATCAAACATTAAAGGGTGGTATTTCAAGGTTGGCTCCATGCAGACTGGCGTCCACACTTCAAAGCCTCCCACCTATCCTACACATCAAGGCTCAATGTTCAGTGTCAAGCTATAGTAAAGGTTCACGGGGTCTTTCCGTCTTGCCGCGGGTACACTGCATCTTCACAGCGAGTTCAATTTCACTGAGTCTCGGGTGGAGACAGCCTGGCCATCATTACGCCATTCGTGCAGGTCGGAACTTACCCGACAAGGAATTTCGCTACCTTAGGACCGTTATAGTTACGGCCGCCGTTTACCGGGGCTTCGATCAAGAGCTTCGCGTTGCCGCTAACCCCATCAATTAACCTTCCGGCACCGGGCAGGCGTCACACCGTATACGTCCACTTTCGTGTTTGCACAGTGCTGTGTTTTTATTAAACAGTTGCAGCCAGCTGGTATCTGCGACTGGCTTCAGCTCCGGGAGCAAGTCCCTTCACCTACGTGCCAGCGTGCCTTCTCCCGAAGTTACGGCACCATTTTGCCTAGTTCCTTCACCCGAGTTCTCTCAAGCGCCTGAGTATTCTCTACCTGACCACCTGTGTCGGTTTGGGGTACGATTTCGTGTTACCTGGAGCTTAGAGGCTTTTCCTGGAAGCAGGGCATCAGCTACTTCACCACCGTAGTGGCTCGTCATTGCGCCTCAGGGTTAATAAGAAAGCGGATTTACCTGCCTTCTCCCCTACACGCTTAAACCAGGACAACCGTCGCCTGGCCAGCCTAGCCTTCTCCGTCCCCCTTCGCAGTAACACCAAGTACAGGAATATTAACCTGTTTCCCATCGACTACGCTTTTCAGCCTCGCCTTAGGGGTCGACTCACCCTGCCCCGATTAACGTTGGACAGGAACCCTTGGTCTTCCGGCGAGCGGGCTTTTCACCCGCTTTATCGTTACTTATGTCAGCATTCGCACTTCTGATACCTCCAGCAGACCTCACAGTCCACCTTCGCAGGCTTACAGAACGCTCCCCTACCCAACAACGCCTAAGCGTCGCTGCCGCAGCTTCGGTGCATGGTTTAGCCCCGTTACATCTTCCGCGCAGGCCGACTCGACCAGTGAGCTATTACGCTTTCTTTAAATGATGGCTGCTTCTAAGCCAACATCCTGGCTGTCTATGCCTTCCCACATCGTTTCCCACTTAACCATGACTTTGGGACCTTAGCTGGCGGTCTGGGTTGTTTCCCTCTTCACGACGGACGTTAGCACCCGCCGTGTGTCTCCCGTGATAATATTCTTCGGTATTCGCAGTTTGCATCGGGTTGGTAAGCCGGGGTGGCCCCCTAGCCGAAACAGTGCTCTACCCCCGAAGATAAATTCACGAGGCGCTACCTAAATAGCTTTCGGGGAGAACCAGCTATCTCCCGGTTTGATTGGCCTTTCACCCCCAGCCACAAGTCATCCGCTAATTTTTCAACATTAGTCGGTTCGGTCCTCCAGTTAGTGTTACCCAACCTTCAACCTGCCCATGGCTAGATCACCGGGTTTCGGGTCTATACCTTGCAACTAGACGCCCAGTTAAGACTCGGTTTCCCTACGGCTCCCCTATTCGGTTAACCTTGCTACAAAATATAAGTCGCTGACCCATTATACAAAAGGTACGCAGTCACCCTGATAAATCAAGGCTCCCACTGCTTGTACGTACACGGTTTCAGGTTCTATTTCACTCCCCTCGCCGGGGTTCTTTTCGCCTTTCCCTCACGGTACTGGTTCACTATCGGTCAGTCAGGAGTATTTAGCCTTGGAGGATGGTCCCCCCATATTCAGACAGGATGTCACGTGTCCCGCCCTACTCATCGAACTCACAGCCTGTGTATTTTTGTGTACGGGACTATCACCCTTTACTGTGCGACTTTCCAGACGCTTCCACTAACACACAAACTGATTCAGGTTCTGGGCTGTTCCCCGTTCGCTCGCCGCTACTGGGGGAATCTCGGTTGATTTCTTTTCCTCGGGGTACTTAGATGTTTCAGTTCCCCCGGTTCGCCTCACTGCACTATGTATTCATGCAGAGATAGTGTGACGTATCACACTGGGTTTCCCCATTCGGGTATCGTCGGGTATAACGCTTCATATCAGCTTACCGACGCTTATCGCAGATTAGCACGCCCTTCATCGCCTCTGACTGCCTAGGCATCCACCGTGTACGCTTAGTCGCTTAACCTCACAACCCGAAGATGTTTCCATCAGGGTGTGATTATTTGAGAGACTCTCTTACATGCGCCATCTCTCAGAACTTCTACGGAGAGAGACAGGGCTGTAAGGTTTCAATTTTCAGCTTGTTCCAGATTGTTAAAGAGCAAATACTTCACAGCATACTGTTGCCAGTATACTCAGAACTATTATTCAGACCGTACGAGATGGTGGAGCTAAGCGGGATCGAACCGCTGACCTCCTGCGTGCAAGGCAGGCGCTCTCCCAGCTGAGCTATAGCCCCGTGCAGTCTTAAGATACCTTTGTGGTAGGCCTGAGTGGACTTGAACCACCGACCTCACCCTTATCAGGGGTGCGCTCTAACCACCTGAGCTACAAGCCTATAAAGGTATTTCTGCTCGAATTTCATCAGACAATCTGTGTGAGCACTGCACAGTCAAATATCTCTAGGTAAGGAGGTGATCCAACCGCAGGTTCCCCTACGGTTACCTTGTTACGACTTCACCCCAGTCATGAATCACAAAGTGGTAAGCGCCCTCCCGAAGGTTAAGCTACCTACTTCTTTTGCAACCCACTCCCATGGTGTGACGGGCGGTGTGTACAAGGCCCGGGAACGTATTCACCGTGGCATTCTGATCCACGATTACTAGCGATTCCGACTTCATGGAGTCGAGTTGCAGACTCCAATCCGGACTACGACGCACTTTATGAGGTCCGCTTGCTCTCGCGAGTTTGCTTCTCTTTGTATGCGCCATTGTAGCACGTGTGTAGCCCTACTCGTAAGGGCCATGATGACTTGACGTCATCCCCACCTTCCTCCGGTTTATCACCGGCAGTCTCCTTTGAGTTCCCGACCGAATCGCTGGCAACAAAGGATAAGGGTTGCGCTCGTTGCGGGACTTAACCCAACATTTCACAACACGAGCTGACGACAGCCATGCAGCACCTGTCTCAGAGTTCCCGAAGGCACCAAGGCATCTCTGCCAATTTCTCTGGATGTCAAGAGTAGGTAAGGTTCTTCGCGTTGCATCGAATTAAACCACATGCTCCACCGCTTGTGCGGGCCCCCGTCAATTCATTTGAGTTTTAACCTTGCGGCCGTACTCCCCAGGCGGTCGATTTAACGCGTTAGCTCCGGAAGCCACGCCTCAAGGGCACAACCTCCAAATCGACATCGTTTACAGCGTGGACTACCAGGGTATCTAATCCTGTTTGCTCCCCACGCTTTCGCACCTGAGCGTCAGTCTTCGTCCAGGGGGCCGCCTTCGCCACCGGTATTCCTCCAGATCTCTACGCATTTCACCGCTACACCTGGAATTCTACCCCCTCTACGAGACTCTAGCTTGCCAGTTTCAAATGCAGTTCCCAAGTTAAGCTCGGGGATTTCACATCTGACTTAACAAACCGCCTGCGTGCGCTTTACGCCCAGTAATTCCGATTAACGCTTGCACCCTCCGTATTACCGCGGCTGCTGGCACGGAGTTAGCCGGTGCTTCTTCTGCGAGTAACGTCAATCGGTAAGGTTATTAACCTTACCGCCTTCCTCCTCGCTGAAAGTACTTTACAACCCGAAGGCCTTCTTCATACACGCGGCATGGCTGCATCAGGGTTTCCCCCATTGTGCAATATTCCCCACTGCTGCCTCCCGTAGGAGTCTGGACCGTGTCTCAGTTCCAGTGTGGCTGGTCATCCTCTCAGACCAGCTAGGGATCGTCGCCTAGGTGAGCCATTACCCCACCTACTAGCTAATCCCATCTGGGTTCATCTGATGGCGCGAGGCCCGAAGGTCCCCCGCTTTGGTCTTGCGACGTTATGCGGTATTAGCTACCGTTTCCAGTAGTTATCCCCCTCCATCAGGCAGATCCCCAGACATTACTCACCCGTCCGCCGCTCGCCGGCAAAGTAGCAAGCTACTTCCCGCTGCCGCTCGACTTGCATGTGTTAGGCCTGCCGCCAGCGTTCAATCTGAGCCATGATCAAACTCTTCAATTAAAAGCTTGATGTGCTACACAAGGTAGCGATGCTCAAAGGTTACTGTTTGAATTTTACTTCAGTTAGTCACTCTTCAAGACTTAATATTTTGTGCATCCGAGGATGCTTGATATCGTCTTGTGAGTGCCCACACAGATTGTCTGATAAATTGTTAAAGAGCAGTCGTTACCGTTTCGTTTCGGTAACGTGGGAGGCACATATTACGCTTTCCCACCGGAGAGTCAAGCACTATTTTCTAGTGTTTTCAGCGTCTCCGCTGAGGGCCTCTCCGCTGACCCGGCGACGTGTTGGTCGTTGTTCCCGGTCAGTGGAGGCGCATTATAGGGAGTTCTCGGCGGGCCGCAACCCCTAATTTTAAAAAATTATTCAACCGGTGAATAATTAGCCAAAACTCGCTAATTATGATTAAGGGTTCGCCTGATAGTCCTTTTTCTAACCAGCCCCATCCCTATTTCCCGCACATAATAGAAGAGGCCCGCTATCGCGGGCCTCTTCTTTATACTGCTCTTTATCACTGCTGCGCTACGATATGGCCGTTTTCCACATCCAGCTTGATAGGCGTGCCCGGCAGCAACTTGCCAGAGAGTATCTGTTGCGCCAACGGGTTCTCGATCTCCTGCTGGATGGCGCGCTTCAGCGGTCGCGCACCATATACCGGGTCGAAGCCTGTTTCGCCCAGCAGCTCCAACGCCGCATCACTGAGCGTCACGCTATAGCCACGATCTCCCAGACGTTTATAGAGGCGCTCCAGCTGGATGGCGGCAATCGACTTGATATGCGCGCGGCCCAGCGGATGGAATACCACCACCTCATCAATACGGTTGATAAATTCCGGACGGAAGTGATGGCTGACCACCTCGAGCACCGTCTCTTTCATCTCCGGGTAGTCCATCTGGCCAAACCGCTCCTGAATCAGATCAGATCCCAGGTTAGACGTCATGATCACCACGGTATTGCGGAAATCGACCGTGCGCCCCTGCCCGTCCGTCAGGCGGCCATCGTCCAGCACCTGCAACAGGATGTTAAAGACATCCGGGTGAGCCTTCTCGACCTCATCCAGCAGGATAACGGAGTAAGGGCGGCGGCGTACTGCCTCCGTGAGGTAGCCCCCCTCTTCATAGCCAACGTAGCCCGGAGGCGCGCCCACCAGCCGTGAGACGGAGTGTTTCTCCATAAACTCGGACATGTCGATGCGCACCATCGCGTCGTCGCTGTCAAACAGGAATCGCGCCAACGCCTTACACAGCTCAGTTTTCCCGACCCCGGTTGGCCCAAGGAAGAGGAAGGAGCCGATGGGGCGGTTCGGGTCGGCAAGGCCGGCACGGCTGCGGCGAATCGCATTCGACACCGCATCCACCGCCTCATCCTGGCCAATGACGCGCTCATGCAGTTGCTGCTCCATGCGCAGCAGCTTCTCGCGCTCGCTCTCCATCATTCGGGAGACCGGAATGCCCGTCCAGCGTGCCAGCACTTCAGCAATCTCCGCATCGGTCACGCGGTTACGCAGCAGCTTCATGGTCTTGCCTTCGCTCTGCGTGGCCGCCGCCAGTTGTTTCTCCAGTGCGGGGATGTTGCCATATTGCAGCTCTGACATCCGGGCCAGGTCGCCTACACGGCGCGCCTGCTCCAGGCTGATCTTCGCCTGCTCCAGTTCGGCCTTGATATTCTGGGTGCCAGACAGCGAGGCTTTTTCCGCCTTCCACTCCTCCTCCAGCTCCGAATATTCGCGCTCTTTCTGCGACAGCTCGTTGTTCAGCATCTCCAGCCGTTTCTGGCTGGCCTCATCGGACTCCTTCATCAGCGCCTGTTGCTCCAGTTTCAACTGGATGATGCGGCGCTCAAGGCGATCGAGCGACTCTGGCTTGGAGTCGATCTGCATCCGGATGCTGGAGGCTGCCTCGTCGATCAGGTCAATCGCCTTGTCCGGCAACTGGCGATCGGCAATGTAACGGTGAGAGAGCGTAGCCGCCGCTACGATGGCCGGGTCAGTGATCTGCACATGGTGGTGCAGCTCATAGCGCTCTTTCAATCCACGCAAGATCGCGATGGTATCCTCAACGGACGGCTCCGCCACATAGACTTTCTGGAAGCGGCGCTCCAGCGCGGCATCCTTCTCTATATATTGGCGGTACTCGTCTAAAGTAGTCGCGCCCACGCAGTGCAGCTCACCGCGCGCCAGCGCTGGCTTCAGCATATTGCCGGCGTCCATCGCGCCATCGGCTTTACCCGCGCCAACCATGGTGTGCAGCTCATCAATGAACAGGATGACACTGCCCTCCTGTTTCGACAGGTCATTGAGCACCCCTTTCAGGCGCTCTTCGAACTCACCGCGGTATTTGGCACCGGCCACCAGCGCGCCCATGTCCAGCGAGAGCACGCGTTTGTTTTTCAGCCCTTCCGGCACTTCGCCATTGACGATACGCTGTGCCAGCCCTTCGACGATGGCGGTTTTCCCCACCCCCGGTTCACCAATCAGCACCGGGTTGTTTTTGGTACGGCGTTGCAGCACCTGGATGGTACGGCGGATCTCCTCATCACGGCCAATCACCGGATCGAGTTTCCCCTGCTCGGCGCGCTCCGTCAGGTCAATGGTGAACTTCTTCAACGCCTGGCGTTGATCTTCTGCGTTCGCATCATTCACTTTTTCGCCACCTCGCATCTGATCAATGGCCTGGCTGAGTCTATTGGCATCGGCACCGGCTGCCTTGAGCAGATCGGTCAAGGTGCCGCGATCTTGCATGACGGCCAGGACAAACAGTTCTGATGAGATAAAGTTGTCGGCGCGCTTCTGCGCCAGTTTGTCGCACAGGTTCAGCACCCGGACTAAATCATGGGAAGGCTGCACATCGCCGCCAGTCCCCTCCACCTGTGGCAGGCGGGCAAGATTGCTGTCGATATCGGTGCAAACACGGTTGACGTCCACCCCTGCGGCAGTCAGCAGCGGGCGTACGGTGCCCCCTTCTTGGTTGAGCAGTGCGCTCATCAGGTGAAGAGGTTCAATGAATTGATTGTCACGCCCAAGGGCAAGGGATTGGGCATCAGCGAGAGCAAGCTGGAATTTGCTGGTAAGACGATCCAGACGCATAACTCCTCCAATACGGTCAGAATTGCTACTGGAGATTAAATGAGGTCAACCCTCACGTTTTCAAGGTTATCCCAACCCTAAATTCGGAGTTTTTTTATGCGTCACGGATCGTCTCGGAGCCGTAGATTATATCAGCCAGATTAAAGTTGCCAGCCGACCCGTAATGCTATCCCGGCGATATGAAAAGAAATTAACCGGGTCACTGACGGTGCAATGCTTGCCGCCGTAGAGCTGGCGCACGCCTGCAGCCAACAGGCGTTGGCGCGCCAACTGATAAATATCCGCCATATATTTCTCACCCGATGGGTGAAAAGCCGCTTCGGCGACAGGATCGTGCGCCATAAAGGTTGCGCGCACCTCCGCCCCCACCTCAAACGCTTGCGGGCCAATAGCCGGGCCAAACCAGACCATGACATCCGCCGGCGCGCAACGGAACTGGCTCAGGGTATTTTCCAGTACCCCCGCGCATAGGCCACGCCAGCCAGCATGGGCGGCCGCAACCTCATCGCCATGCCGGGAGCAAAACAGCACGGGCAGGCAGTCAGCTGTCATCACCGCGCACACCTGCCCCGGCAACCGGGTATAGACCGCGTCGGCGCGCAGGCTGTCGGCGCTCGGCACCTCCCCCTCCAGCCGGAGCACCTGGGTGCCATGCACCTGCTCCAGCCAGTGCGGCATGGCTGGCAGGCCGGCCATCTCCACCAGACGCTGACGGTTTTCCGCCACGCGTGCCGGGTCGTCGCCCACATGCGCACCCAGGTTCAGGGTGTCATAGGGCGGCAGGCTGACCCCGCCGAGGCGGGTGGTGCTACATGCGCCAACGCCAGCGGGCACCGGCCATTGCGGGCGGATCAGGGCACTCATAGCCAGTCCATCTGATCCTTGAAGGCTTCGGTGTCGGCCTTGAGGTCATTGATCAAATCGACCATATCCTGCGGCAGTGGCGCATGCCACTCCATCTGGATGCCGCTGATCGGATGATAGAGGCGCAGCATAGTGGCGTGCAGCGCCTGGCGGTCAAAGCCGCGCAGCGTGGCAATGAAGGCCTCGGATGCGCCCTTCGGCGGACGCGGACGGCCGCCATAGAGCTGATCGCCCACCAGCGGGTGGTTAATGTGCGCCATATGGACACGGATCTGGTGGGTACGGCCGGTCTCCAGACGCAGGCGCAAACGGGTATGCGCGCGGAAGTGCTCCATAATGCGGTAGTGCGTTACCGCTGGCTTGCCCATCGGGTGGACGGCCATGTGGGTACGCTTGGTGGAGTGGCGGCTGATCGGCTGCTCAACGGTGCCGCCCGCGGTCATGGTGCCAATCGCAACGGCCTCATACTCACGCGTAATCTCACGCGCTTGCAACGCCTCGACCAGACGGGTTTGCGCCGGTACGGTTTTCGCTACCACCATCAGGCCGGTGGTGTCTTTGTCCAGACGGTGCACGATGCCGGCGCGCGGCACATCTGCAATCTCCGGGTAGTGGTGCAGCAGCGCGTTGAGCACGGTGCCGTCTGGGTTACCGGCACCGGGGTGTACTACCAGGTCGCGCGGCTTATTGATCACCAGGATATCACTGTCTTCATATACAATGTTCAGCGCGATTGGCTGGGCTTCCCAGCGGGCTTCCTCTTCAATCTGCGCATCAATGGCCACCGCCTCGCCACCCAACACTTTCTCTTTCGGTTTGTTCACTCGCTTACCGTTGACCAGGACACGATCATCCAAAATCCACTCTTTTATGCGCGAACGTGAATAATCAGGGAACAATTCCGCCAAAGCCTGATCTAAACGTTGACCGAGTTGAGATTCGGCCACCGTTGCGGTGAGTTGTACTAGTTGTGCCATATGCAGCTTCTTCGTTAACGTTGGGTTTTCACGGCGATGCCGTTTAAAATAATGTGCTATTGTAGCTGGTCTTTGCCGGGAACTTAACGGACAGTCTCCCGGAACAACACCCTGAGGATAATCAAAACGTCATGACGCGTATGAAATATCTGGTGGCTGCAGCCACGTTGAGCCTGGTTCTGGCAGGTTGCTCCAGTTCGAAGGATGCGGTTCCCGACAACCCGCCTTCGGAAATCTATGCAACCGCTCAGCAAAAACTGCAGGACGGTGACTTCAAGGGAGCCATCACCCAGCTGGAGGCGCTGGATAACCGCTATCCATTCGGGCCTTACTCCCAGCAGGTTCAACTGGATCTGATCTACGCCTATTACAAGTCAGCGGATCTGCCAATGGCCCAAGCGGCAATCGAACGCTTTGCGCGCCTGAACCCGACGCACCCGAACATTGACTACGTCATGTACATGCGTGGCCTGACCGACATGGCGCTGGATGATAGCGCGTTGCAGGGCTTCTTCGGCGTTGACCGTTCTGACCGTGACCCACAACACGCGCGTGCCGCGTTCCGCGACTTCAGCCAGCTGATTCAGGCTCACCCGACCAGCCAGTATGTCACGGATGCGCAAAAGCGTCTGGTTTACCTGAAGGATCGTCTGGCGAAATATGAGCTGTCCGTGGCGCAATATTACACGAAACGCGGCGCTTACGTTGCAGTAGTTAATCGTGTTGAGCTGATGATGAAGAACTACGCGGATACGCAGGCCACCCGTGACGCCTTGCCGCTGATGGAAAACGCCTACAAGCAGTTGCAGATGAATGGTCAGGCGGATAAAGTGGCGAAAATTATCGCTGCCAACCCGTAAGCCCGTCGGCACCGCATAAAAAAATGGCAGCGTAAGCTGCCTTTTTTGTGTCTATTATTTTGAATGTTAAACACTTATTTCATGGTAGGTTGCATATTACCATCAGGTTAACTCATCGATATTGCGATATCCGGCACCAACTCTCAAGCACTGTTTTTCTGAACTGGATCACACTTCACAGAAGCGCCCTCACTGACAAAAAGTGACAAAAATGTGTGATATAGATCACAAAATTACCCGGTCAGTTCGTTATGCTGGAGGTATCCAAGACGGAAAGAGAGAGGTAAGTTCTATGACAGTCAACATTACCAGCAAACAAATGGATATCACTGATGCAATTCGCCAGCATGTTGAAGACCGTCTAGCCAAACTGGATAAGTGGCAAACCCAGCTGATTAACCCCCATGTGGTACTCTCTAAAGTTCCTGATGGTTTCCAGGCCGACGCCACGGTGAGTACGCCCAATTGCGGGGTACTGGTCGCCAGCGCAAAACATGATGACATGTATGCGGCGGTTAATGAGTTGATTAGCAAGCTCGAAAGGCAGCTTAACAAAGCGCAGCATAAAGATGAGGCACGCCGGGCCGCCACCTGTATCAAAGAGGTCAATCTCGAGCCAGAACGCTGATCCCTCCCCTCTTCATAAGGAGCGCGCCCACTGGGCGCGTTTTTTATTGACAAAAAACCGCCAGCCGTTACTTTACTTGTTATCACTTATTTATCTGGTACACCCTTTTGCGCCAATACCTGTTCTTCTTCGCATTCTTTTTTACCTTCCCCTGATTGGGAGGCGATTCGTCACACGATAAAGAATGCGAAGACGAACAAGAAAGCCTCCCCCGGTGGGAGGCTTTTTTTATGGGCAGATTCAGATAAAAAACCAAAAAGGCAGAGATCATGACCGACAACCCGTTACTCGCGCTGCGCGAAAATATCACCGCGCTGGATATCAAATTGCTGGACTTGCTGGCCGAGCGCCGCGGACTGGCGCTGGAGGTGGCGAAGGCAAAACTGCATACCCACCGCCCTATCCGCGACAAGGCGCGTGAACGGGATCTGCTGGATACCCTGATTGATGCCGGTAAGCAGCGCAATCTGGATGGTTTCTACATCACCCGCCTGTTCCAGCTGATCATTGAGGATTCAGTGCTGACCCAGCAGGCATTGCTGCAACACCAGCTGAACCAGACGTCGCGCCAGTCAGCGCGCATCGCCTTCCTCGGCCCGAAAGGCTCCTACTCTCACCTGGCGGCTCGCCACTACGCCGCCCGCCACTTCGACCAGTTCATTGAGTGCGGCTGCCAGCGTTTCCAGGATATTTTCGCCCAGGTGGAGACCGGACAGGCTGACTATGCGGTGCTGCCGATTGAGAACACCAGCTCCGGCTCCATCAATGATGTGTATGACCTGCTGCAACACACCAGCCTGTCGATTGTGGGCGAGTTGACCACGCCGATTGACCACTGTGTGCTGGTCAGTACGCCCACCGACCTGTCAGCCATTAAAACCGTCTACAGCCATCCGCAACCCTTCCAGCAGTGCAGCCAGTTCCTGAACCGCTTCCCGCAGTGGAAAATTGAGTATTGCGAGAGCACGGCCGCAGCGATGGAGAAGGTGGCGGCCCTGAACTCCCCAGAGGTGGCAGCGCTCGGCAGTGAGGCCGGTGGCGCGCTCTACCAGCTCCAGGTGCTGGAGCATAAGCTGGCCAACCAGCAGCAGAACATTACCCGCTTTATCGTGCTGGCGCGCAAGGCCATTGATGTCTCGGAGCAGGTGCCAGCGAAGACCACGCTGATCATGGCGACCGGCCAGCAGTCTGGCGCACTGGTGGAGGCGTTGCTGGTGCTGCGCGAGCATGGCATCGTGATGACCAAGCTGGAGTCGCGCCCCATCAACGGCAACCCGTGGGAAGAGATGTTCTACATTGATGTACAGGCCAACCTGCGCAATGAGAGTATGCAGAAAGCGCTGCGCGAACTGGCGCCCATTACCCGTTCGCTGAAGGTGCTGGGGTGCTACCCTACCGAGAGTGTGGTGCCGGTCGAGCCGAGCTGATAAAAAAACCACGCCTTTGGGCGTGGTTTTTTTTACTGGCGGTTGTCGTTGGCTTGCAGCAGCAGGGTGCGGCTCTCCACCAAGAAGCGTTTGGCGTAATCGCCGAACCAGTGCTCCACCTTGCGGAAGCTCTCGACGAACGCTCTCTTGTCCACCTGCTCCAGCAGGGCAATCGCCTCACCGAAGCGCTGGTGATAGCGTTTAATCAGCGCCAAATTATTCTCGGAGGACATGATGATGTCCGCGTAGAGTTGCGGGTCTTGGGCAAACAGCCGCCCAACCATCGCCAGCTCCAGCCGGTAGATGGGCGATGAGAGCGCCAGCAACTGCTCCAGCTGGACATTCTCCTCGGCCAGATGCAGCCCATAGGCAAAGGTCGTGAAGTGGCGCAGCGCCTGAATAAAGGCCATGTTCTGGTCATGCTCCACAGCGCTGATACGGTGCAGCCGCGCACCCCAGACCTGCAACTGCTCCAGCAGCCACTGGTAAGCCTCAGGCTGCCGGCCATCACAGTAGACTACCACCTGTTTCGCCAGACTGCCGACGTCAGGCCCGAACATCGGGTGCAGGCCGAGCACCGGCCCCTCATGTACCGCCAGCATCGCCTGCAACGGACGGTTCTTCACCGAGGCCAGATCGACCAGAATGCAGTCGGCGGGCAGCGGCGGCAGGCGCGAGATCACCTGCTCCGTCACATGGATCGGCACGCTAACGATCACCATGCCAGCGTCCGCCAGCAGCGTGTCCGCCTGCGCCCAATCCTCTTGCTCCAGTACGCGCACCTGATAACCGGAGAGCGCCAGCATCCGCTGGAACAGCTGCCCCATCTTGCCGCGCCCGCCAATAATGACAATGGGGCGCAGCTGCGGGCAGAGGGTTTTGAACCCTTTGTCATTCTCGCTGGAGTAGGACTCTCGCATCACGCGGCGCAGCACATCCTCGATCAGATCGGGCGGCACCCCCAGTGACTCGGCCTCTTTGCGGCGTGACGCCAGCATGGAGGCTTCGCGCTCCGGCACATAGATGGGCAGGCCGTAACGGCTCTTGACCTCACCCACTTCCGCCACCAGTGACAGGCGTTTTGCCAGCAGATCCAGCAGTGCCTTGTCTACCTCATCGATTTGATCGCGCAACGCGGTCAGCTCAGCCACCATTCCGATTACTCTCCTGCCTGACGTTGAACCAGCACGCTGCCCAGCTCGCGGTGCATCTCGCGCAGCAGGGTGTCGGTGCTCTCCCAGTTGATGCAGGCATCCGTGACGGAGACACCGTAACGCATGTCGCCGCGCGGCTGCTCAGAGGACTGGTTGCCCTCGTGCAGATGGCTCTCCAGCATCAGGCCGATGATGGAGCGGTTGCCCGCCTTGATCTGCTCGACCGCGGATTGCGCCACCAGCGGCTGGCGACGGTAATCTTTGTTCGAGTTGCCATGGCTGCAATCTATCATCAACGCCGGGTGCAGTCCCGCCTGTTCCATCTGTTTCTCACAGGCGGCCACATCCTCCGCGCTGTAGTTCGGCGTTTTGCCGCCGCGCAGGATCACATGGCCATCCGGGTTGCCCTGGGTCTGCAACAGGCAGACCTGGCCAGCCTGATTGATGCCGACGAAGCGGTGCGGCATCGCCGCAGCGCGCATGGCGTTGATGGCGGTGCCGAGGCTGCCGTCCGTGCCGTTTTTGAAGCCGACCGGCATGGAGAGGCCGGAGGCCATTTCCCGGTGGGTCTGCGACTCAGTGGTACGCGCACCGATGGCTGACCAGCTAAAGAGATCGCCCAGGTATTGCGGACTGTTCGGGTCGAGCGCCTCAGTAGCCAGCGGCAGGCCCATGTTGACCAGCTCCAGCAGCAGGCGACGGGCAATGTGCAGGCCAGCTTCCACATCAAACGAGTTGTCCATGTGCGGATCGTTGATCAGCCCTTTCCAGCCCACGGTGGTGCGCGGCTTTTCAAAGTAGACGCGCATCACGATGTAGAGGTGATCGCTCAGCTCCTCTGCCACCACTTTCAACCGGCGCGCGTAGTCCAGCGCGGCATCCGGATCGTGGATGGAGCACGGCCCACACACGATCAACAGGCGGTGGTCACGGCCGGTCAGGATATTGGCGATGGTTTCGCGCGACTGGGCAATTTTGTGCTCAGCCGTTTCGCTGAGGGGGAACTGGCGCTTCAACTCTTCCGGGGTGATCAACACTTCTTCGGCACTGATATGCACATTGTTCAGGGCATCTTTTTGCATGGCTTCTATCCTGTCGGTTTCTGAGGCAGCCGGCTCTGCCGCTGCGATACCCCCTACCTTACCACCCCATGTAAATATTTCAATCCATAAAACGTAAATTATAAATTACACCTTGGATTTTTTGCGGGTGGCAGGAGTAAAAGATGAGAAGCCGCTCTCTACGATGCATAGCCCAATCAATGAGTTAAAGAAGCCCAAGCTTTAGCTAAACTCAGAGATAAAAATTTCCTCAGCAGCCCAAGTTTTTTGTACATTTTTATTTACATCACTAAGATGATGGCGTCTGGTATCCCATTACCATTCCAACACATAAGTCAGTGAGGGGCGCCGCAATAAGTTAAGACGCATTTATGAAATACAACTGTTTTATATGTATTTTCTTATAAAAAACAATGAGTTAAATATAAATTAAGTGTAAGCAAGAGCCATTACGTACAAGTTGTGTGGTCAGCGTGTGGACACCAGGTTAGCGATAAGATTGAGTTCTGTGGCTTCTTCTTGTATTAGTCGCGACTTGATCTGACACATGGCTTTGAAAGGTTCAGAGTGACCGGTTTTGATATGGGTGTCGAATCCTTATACAAAACACGAGGTAACTCTCATGCTTCATACTATCCATCCCGTCATCAAACACAAAGCCGGTTTACTCAATCTGGCTGAAGAACTCAGCAATGTATCGAAAGCCTGTAAAATCATGGGCGTTTCACGTGATACGTTTTATCGTTACCGCGAACTGGCCGATGAAGGCGGCGTGGATGCACTGATAAATCGCAGCCGTCGCACACCTAACCTTAAGAACCGTACCGATGAGGCCACTGAGCTGATTATGCTGTCGCACTCCCGGCTCACGGCCAGCAACGAGCTACGTAAACAGGGCGTTTTTATCTCCGGTAGCGGTGTCCGTTCCGTCTGGTTACGCCATAGCTTTGAGAATTTCAAAAACGCCTGAAAGCGCTGGAAGAGAAAGTAGTCTGGGATGGCATTGAGCTGACCGACAATCAGATCGCCGCGCTGGCGCGTAAAGCTGATGATGAGGCCTGCGGTGAGATTGAACTGTCAGATCTGCTCTGAGCTAATACATTTTATAGGTATAAAATGTGTCGATTGAACACAATTATGGGCTGCGTGGACATTGTGTGGACACTAAGTGCAAAAAAAGGGGTTAGCCATTGGCTAACCCCTTCATATCTATTAACTTTTGGATGCAGCGTTAGCTGTATCTTAGTTAAGACGCTCTTTGATACGAGCAGACTTACCAGTACGCTCACGCAGGTAGTACAGTTTGGCTTTACGAACGGCACCACGGCGTTTCACAGTAATGCTGTCGATTACTGGGGAGTGAGTCTGGAATACGCGCTCAACACCTTCGCCGTTGGAAATCTTACGAACAGTGAATGCAGAGTGCAGACCGCGGTTACGGATAGCGATAACCACGCCCTCGAATGCCTGCAGACGTTTTTTGCTACCTTCAACGACCCATACCTTCACTTCCACGGAATCACCCGGACGGAATGCAGGTACGTCTTGCTTCATCTGCTCTTGTTCAAGTTGCTTAATAATGTTGCTCATAATATGTCTCTTACCCTAGGTAAACTGATATCTCGGGAAAATCAGCCGTAGCCAACTTCACCCTTCATAATCTGGTTGACTGGCCAGATGTTCACGTCGGAACTCTGCCAGCAACACCTGTTGCTCGTCAGTCAGAGCTAGGCTTTCCAGAAGTTCAGGTCTTCTAAGCCAGGTGCGGCCCAGCGACTGCTTCAAGCGCCAGCGGCGGATCTCGGCATGGTTGCCCGACAGCAGAACTGGCGGAACCTCCATCCCTTCCAATACCTCAGGGCGGGTATAGTGAGGGCAGTCCAACAAGCCATCGGAGAAGGAGTCCTCCTCCGCGGAACCCTGATGCCCCAGCACACCCGGAATAAACCGGGCCACCGAGTCGATCAGCGTCATGGCCGGTAACTCGCCCCCGCTGAGAACGTAATCGCCGATTGACCACTCTTCGTCAATTTCGGTTTGGATGATACGTTCATCAATCCCTTCGTAGCGGCCACAAACCAGAATCATCTTCGGGTTGGTAGCCAGCTCGCGCACGCCTTGCTGATCAAGTTTGCGCCCCTGCGGCGAAAGGTAGATCACCTTAGCGCCTTCGCCTGCCGCCGCTTTTGCTGCATGGATGGCTTCCCGCAAGGGTTGCACCATCATCAGCATACCGGGACCACCTCCATAGGGGCGATCGTCCACGGTGCGGTGCCGATCGTAGGTGAAGTCACGTGGACTCCAGCAGGCTACGCTCAGCAGGCCATTTTTAACTGCCCGGCCAGTTACCCCGTAATCGGTGATGGCGCGGAACATTTCCGGGAACAGGCTGATTATACCGATAAACATACGCCCATCCCCATCTTGCCGTTCCACTCATCATCTCCGGTCATTGCGGAGGTCAAAAACCAGGATCCCAATCTACTTCAATCACTTGCGTAGTGAGATCGACTTTCTTGATAACCTGCCCATCGAGGAACGGAATCAGCCGTTCCTTGATTCCGAAGGCATCTTTCAGGTTGGCTTTCACTACCAGGACATCGTTAGAGCCGGTTTCCATCATATCGATGACTTTACCCAGCACATAACCCTCAGTAGTCACTATCTGGCAACCAATCAGGTCTTTCCAGTAGTAGTCGCCCTCTCCCAGTGCTGGAAGCTGGCTTGAATCCACGACAATTTCGCAATTGGTCAGTAGATTTGCCGCATCCCGATCGTCAACGCCTTTGACTTTGATGATCAGGTCCTGATTGTGGCGCTTCCAGCTTTCCAGCTCGATAAGCTGCCACTTACCCGACTGCTGTGTAAACCACGGCTGATAGTCGAAAATGCTTTCGGCGTCATCGGTGGATGAAAACACTCTGAGCCAACCACGAATGCCGTAGGTGGATCCCAGTTTGCCGAGCACAATCGGCTTCTCAGGCGCCACAGGCTTGGATTGCTTGCTCATCGTTACCACCGCGACAGATTAAGCTGCTTTCTTAGCGTCTTTGATCAGCGAAGCTACGCGATCAGAAACGGTTGCACCCAGACCAAGCCAATGCTCGATACGGTCCAGGTCCAGACGCAGTGCTTCAGCCTGACCTGCAGCGATCGGGTTGAAGAAGCCTACGCGCTCGATGAAACGACCGTCACGCGCATTGCGGCTGTCGGTCACTACTACTTGATAGAACGGACGCTTTTTCGCGCCGCCACGTGCCAAACGAATTGTTACCATAACATCCTCTTTAGTTAATAAAACAGCCGGGCCCCATCGAGGAACGGGGCCCGGGTGCAATATAAAAAGCCCGAAAATTTTACTCATTTTGGCGCAAAAAGCAATCTAAAGCGTACAGAGTTGCCACACGCTGCGATAAATAAGTGCCTCGGGGGTTAACGACCTGGGAAACCGGGCGGCATCATGCCCTTCATGCCACGCATCATTTTGGCAATCCCGCCCTTTTTCATCTTCTTCATCATGCGCTGCATTTCGTCAAACTGCTTCAATAAGCGGTTAACGTCCTGCACCTGCATACCCGCGCCCATCGCGATGCGGCGTTTGCGCGAGCCTTTGATAATCTCTGGCTTGGCGCGCTCTTTCAGCGTCATCGAGTTGATGATCGCCTCCATGCGTACCAGCACTTTGTCATCCATCTGCGACTTGACGTTGTCTGGCAGCTGGCCGGCACCCGGCAGCTTGCTCAACATGCTGGCCATGCCACCCATGTTGCGCATCTGTTTCAGCTGCTCCAGGAAGTCGGTCAGGTCAAAGCCATCGCCTTTCTTCAATTTGGAAGCCAGCTTCTCCGCCTGCTCGCGGTCAACCTTGCTCTCGATGTCCTCGATCAGCGACAGCACGTCGCCCATGCCGAGGATACGTGAGGCGACACGATCCGGGTGGAACGGCTCCAGCGCTTCGGTCTTCTCACCGACACCGAGGAACTTGATCGGCTTGCCGGTGATGTGGCGAATGGAGAGCGCCGCACCGCCGCGCGCGTCACCGTCAACCTTGGTCAGCACCACGCCGGTCAGCGGCAGCGCTTCGTTGAAGGCTTTCGCCGTGTTGGCGGCGTCCTGGCCGGTCATGGCGTCCACCACAAACAGCGTCTCGACCGGGTTGATGGCGGCGTGGACCTGCTTGATCTCGTCCATCATCGCTTCATCAACGTGCAAGCGGCCGGCGGTATCCACCAGCAGCACGTCGTAGAATTTCAGCTTAGCCTGTTGCAGCGCGCGGTTGGCGATATCAACCGGCTTCTCTTGCGCATCGGACGGGAAGAAGTCCACGCCCACCTGCTCGGCCAGCGTCTCCAGCTGCTTGATCGCCGCCGGACGGTAGACGTCCGCGGAGACCACCAGCACCTTCTTCTTACGCTTCTCACGCAGGAATTTTGCCAGCTTGCCGACGCTGGTGGTTTTACCCGCACCCTGCAGGCCCGCCATCAGCACTACGGCTGGCGGCTGCGCGGCCAGGTTCAGCTCGGAGTTCGCCTCGCCCATCGCGGTCATCAGCTCATTGCGGACGATCTTGACGAACTCCTGCCCCGGCGTCAGGCTCTTGTTGACCTCGACCCCCACCGCACTCTCTTTCACGCGGTTAATGAAGTCCCGCACCACGGGAAGCGCGACATCGGCCTCCAGCAGCGCCATGCGTACTTCGCGCAGGGTCTCTTTAATATTCTCTTCGGTCAGCCGCCCGCGGCCGCTGATATTGCGCAGTGTGCGCGACAATCGATCAGTTAAGTTATCAAACATCGTCTCTTGCTCAACGTAATGACAGGCCGCCTTGGCGACACAATGGCGGGATTATAACACGAAGTCTGTGCGATCTCTGCCCCGCCGTGGGGAACGGTTGGAGCATGACGCCGCTGACGTTATACTGACCCTCTGACTTATTTTCTGAACCCTGACGACACCTTATGCCAATTCCTGCCTTTGTGGCCATGATTGCTTACTTGCTCAGCCTTGCGCTGGTTCTCCCCAGCCTGGTCAGGCAGCAGGGCGGTTTCCGCCGTCTGGCGCTGTTCTTTGCGGCCGTTGCACTGGTCAGCCACGCCATTGCTCTGGAGCAGCGGATTTTCGACGTCAACACCGGACAGAACCTCAGTCTGGTCAATATCGGCTCGATGGTCAGCCTGATTATTTGTACGGTGATGACCGTGGTGGCCTCCCGTAACCGTGGCTGGTTTTTGTTACCAATTGTGTATAGCTTCGCCCTGATCAACCTGATTTTTGTTGGATTGCTGCCGGGCGAGTTCATCACCCACCTGGAGTCCAGCCCCGGGCTGCTGGTACATATCGGGCTGGCGCTCTTCTCATACTCAACCCTGATCATCGCGGCACTCTATGCGTTCCAGCTCGCGTGGTTGGATCACTTGCTGAAGACCAAACGCCTGACCTTCAACGCTGACATGCCGCCGCTGATGAGCATTGAGCGCAAGCTGTTCCATGTCACCCAGGTGGGTGTGGTGCTGCTGACGCTGACCCTCTGCACTGGCTTCTTCTACCTGGACAACCTGTTCAGCAAAGAGAACATCCACAAGGCGGTGCTGTCGATCATGGCATGGTTTGTCTATGTGGTGCTGCTCTGGGGGCACTACCATGAGGGATGGCGCGGCCGCCGCGTGGTCTGGTTCAGCATGGCCGGCGCGCTGTTGCTCACCCTGGCCTATTTCGGCAGCCGCCTTATCCAGCAGATCATGATGGGCTGACATATCATTATCTGAACCTACATTCCCCCGCTGGGGGAATTCACACAGCTATAAGGAAGACCGCGTTGGAGCACGTCTCTACAGGCACCCTGATTATTACGCTGGTCATTATGATCATCGTGTCCGCTTACTTTTCTGCCTCTGAAACCGGCATGATGACGCTCAACCGCTACCGGTTGCGCCATCAGGCCAAACAGGGAAACCGTGCCGCCCGCCGGGTAGAGAAACTGCTCAAACAGCCCGATCGCCTGATTAGTCTGGTGCTGATCGGCAACAACCTGGTCAACATCCTCGCCTCGGCGCTGGCAACCATCGTAGGGATGCGCCTGTATGGCGATGCCGGCGTGGCAGTTGCCACCGGTGTGCTGACCTTTGCCGTGCTGCTGTTCGCCGAGGTGCTGCCGAAAACCTTCGCCGCCCTCTACCCGGAGCGCATTGCCTTCCCCAGCAGCTTGCTGCTGATGCCGCTGCAAAAAATCATGCTGCCGCTGGTGTGGATCCTCAATACCCTCTCCCGTCTACTAATGCGGCTGTTTGGCATTAAGGCCAACCCGCACCTGAGCGACGCGGTGAGCAAGGAAGAACTGCGCACCATCGTGAATGAGTCACGCTCGCAGATTTCACGCCGCAATCAGGACATGCTGCTCTCCGTGCTCGATCTGGAGAGTGTGTCGGTGAATGACATCATGGTGCCGCGCAATGAGATTGTCGGCATTGACGTCAATGACGACTGGAAATCGATCATGCGCCAGCTTACGCACTCGCCCCATGGCCGTATCGTGCTCTACCGCGAATCGCTGGATGATGTGATTGGCATGTTGCGCGTGCGCGAAGCCTACCGCCTGATGACGGAGAAGAAAGAGTTCAACAAGGAGAACCTGCTGCGGGCGGCGGATGAGATCTACTTTATCCCTGAGGGCACGCCGCTGAATATCCAGCTGGTGAAGTTCCAGCGCAATAAAGAGAAGGTCGGCATCGTGGTGGATGAGTATGGCGATATCCAGGGGCTGGTCACGGTCGAGGATATTCTGGAGGAGATTGTCGGCGACTTCACCACCTCCATGTCCCCTACCCTGGCGGAGGAAGTCACACCGCAGAGCGATGGCTCCGTGCTGATTGAGGGCAGTGCCAACGTGCGTGAACTCAACAAGGCCTTCAACTGGAAGCTGCCGGAGGAGGACGCGCGCACCATCAACGGTATGCTACTGGAGATCCTCGAGGAGATCCCGCCGGTCAATACCCAGATCCGCGTGGAGAACTACGACATCGATATTCTTGACGTGCAGGACAACATGATCAAACAGGTGCGGGTGACGCCGATCCAACCCATTCGCACCAGCGTCGAGCAGTCATAACCGGCGCGACGGCCATAAAAAAAGACGCGTTCAACGCGTCTTTTTTTGTGCCTGCAAAATAGCGCTAGATGTGCAGCTCTTGCAGCTTCTCTTTCGGCAGCGCCAGATCGTCATTGCGGTTAACCACCACATCATGATCCAGGATATGGCGGGCAATCTCTTGCGCCTCATCCAGGGAGTGCATCTGGTAGGTGCCGCACTGGTACTCGTTCAGTTCAGGGATCTGATTCTGTTCGCTGACTTTCAACACGTCTGCCATCGCACCTTTCCAGGCATCGGCCACGCGCTGCTCATCCGGCGTGCCAATCAGGCTCATGTAGAAGCCCGTGCGGCAGCCCATCGGGGAGATGTCGATGATCTCTACGCCATCGCCGTTCAGGTGGTTGCGCATGAAACCTGCGAACAGGTGCTCCAGGGTGTGGATGCCGCGCTCTGGCATCACTTCCAGGTTCGGCCGGCAGAAGCGCAGGTCAAACACGGTGATGGTGTCGCCGTGAGGTGTATGCATGGTTTTCGCAACACGGACCGCAGGGGCTGCCATCCGGGTATGATCTACAGTAAAGCTGTCCAGCAGTGGCATCGTGACACCTCCTCTAAGAAAAAAGATATTTTTAGCGAACGAAGGAAACCTTTTCGCATCCAGCGAGTCTGAATTAGTGAAAGACGCGCATTTGTTATCATCATCCCTGTTAGCAGAGATGCATATTTGGCCACAGTGATTGTGGCCTTTTTCTTTTATTTGGCGGCGTTAACCTGTTCCAGGAACGCGTCGAAGCTAAGCGTGTCCGCCGCCTCCAGCGCCTGCTGCCGCTCAAAGGAAGCACGCTGCTCCTCTGTCAGTGTGTCACTGTCCAGAATCTCCAACGGCTCTTCACTCAGCATATGCCGGTACTGCTCGGCCAGCGCCAGGCCAACCTGTTTCAGGCCACCCTCTTTCATAGCCTGCAATATCCGGGCGGAATATGTCAAATCGGGATTGTCGAACGAGGCAACCAGCTCATCACAGACGCCCTGATACTGGCTGTCGCCGTTGAGCTTATCCAGCACTTCCGCCACACGGCGCAGATCGGCAAACAGCGCCTTGCCGACATCCGCCAGCGGCTCGTGGGAGACTTCACAGCCAATGCCGATGGTCTGGCCCGGTTTGCGCCCCTCAAGGATCACGCGGTTCCAGTTTTTGCGGCTGCACAACAACTCGTCGCTGCTCATCTCTGGCGCATCCGCCAGCGCACACCAGATCAGGAACAGATCCAGGAAGCGGGCCTGCGTGGCATCAACGCCCACCGGCGAGAACGGGTTGATGTCGAGGGAGCGTACCTCGATATACTCAATGCCACCGCGCAGCAGGGCGTCAGATGGCGTTTCACCCCGCTTGGTGACGCGTTTCGGGCGGATAGGCGCATACAGCTCATTTTCAATCTGCAACACGTTGGTGTTTAGTTGCAGGTAGCGGCCATCGCGTTTCACACCCATCGCGGCATACTCTTCAGACGGCGTGCGGATCGCCTTTTTCAACGCCGTCACATAGGTGTGCAGATCGTTGAAGGTGATGCCGAGGTTATTCTGCGATTTATTGGTGTAGCCCAGATCGCTCAGACGCAGCGAGGTGGCATACGGCAGGTAGATCATGCCGTTCTCATCCCGCTCAAATGGCAGGGTGCTCTTGCCCTCACGCCCCTTCAGGAAAGAGGAGCAGATGGCCGGCGACGCGCCGAACAGATAAGGGATAACCCAGCCGAAGCGGTAGTAGTTTCGGATCAGGCTGAAGTAGCCCGCCGAGATCTCCTCTTTACCGCTTTCCGCATCTTTCACGCCCAACCGCGCCTGCCAGAAGGAGAGTGGCAGCGAGAAGTTGTAGTGGACACCAGAGATGATCTGCATCAGGGCGCCATAGCGGTTCTTCAGCCCCTCACGGTAGAGGGTCTTCATCTGGCCAATATTGGATTTTCCATACTGCGCCAGCTCAATATCCTGCTCGTCACCCACATAGCAAGGCATGCTGAATGGCCACATGCGCTCCTGATCCAGTGTCCGCGCGGTGTGGCGGTGGATATCACGCAGGAAAGCCAGCATGTGATCGATGTCGGCATCGACGGGGGTAATAAACTCTAATAGCGCCTCGGCAAAGTCCGTGGTGATCCACTCATGCGTGAGGGCTGCGCCCAACGCTTCTGGATGACCAGTCTGGGCCAGTGAGCCATCCGCGTTCACGCGCAATGTCTCACGCTCAATACCGCGGCGAATGCCCTTAATTGCCTCAGGATGCGCTTCCAACCATGAAAGCGCCTTGGATACGTCCGGGATCAAATTGACCTCCCGCTCTCAAAAAACGATAGCGTATAAGCAGGGCAGCCAAGGCGCCCCGTTGCTTTAAAGCTGTTCAATGCCACCAGGAAACTCCCTGCACAGTAAACCAGGCTAATGCCGCATAACGCGCCCCTTTGCCAAGGCACAGACAGAGCACCACCGGCAACCAGGGCATACGCAACCAACCCGCAAACACGCATAACACATCGCCGACTACAGGAACCCAGCTGAGCAGTAGCGCAGCAGGCCCGAAACGGGTCAGCCAGGCCAGGGCCAATTTATGCCCCCGCTGGACTAACGTTGCCGGTAGAAAGCGTCCTATTATTACATTGGTCACGCCGCCCAGCGTGTTACCCACTGTCGCAGACAACACCAGCACCCAAGGCTCGGTATTGCCAGCGGCAAGCAGCGCGACCAATAAAATTTCTGAATTTCCCGGCAACAGGGTTGCACTGAGAAAGCTGCTGCCAAATAACGAGGCAGCCGCCAGTGTGTCACTCACAACGTGCGCACATCCACATAGGCCATATTGGCCCGCCGGGCGGCTTCAATGCCGAAATCAGCATCCTCAAACACCACACAGCGCTCGGGCGCAACGCCCAGCAGGGTGGCGCAGCGTAAAAATGTCTCGGGGGCCGGTTTATGCTCGGTCACGTCATCCGCGCCGACAATGGCCTGAAAACACTCCAGCACACCCAGATGGCGCAGCAGCGCTTCCGCCATAGCGTGCTCACTGCCCGTGCCGACTGCCATAGGCCGACGCCCGTGGTAGGCTTTCACCACTTCCAGCAGCGGCAGTGGTTGCACGCTGTCAAACAGCATCTCTTTCACCGCAGCGGTCTTCTCCGCCGCCAGCTGATGTGCATCCAGATCCGCCTGATGAGTGGCAATAATGGTTTCGGCAACCCGCCAGGTGGGCGAGCCATTCAGTGCCGCCAGGCTCTCGGCATCATAGTGCATGCCATAACGTGACAAGACATGATCCCAGGCTTTGCGGTGTGTCGGCTCGGTATCCAATATGGTGCCATCCATATCAAATATCAGTCCTTCGTAACGATCGTACATCATGTACTCCGCATTCACTGAAAAGAGAAAAACTACTTTAGCTGAAACTCTTTTGAATGTCGCATGTTGGTTAATTGACGGTAGCGAAGTGGCACAGACAATCAATCAATGAAAATAGGCCAGCATTAAAAAAATCCCTATAAAACAGAAAACAACCTGAATTCCACGGCGGAGTCTGGCGTTTTAATCACCACTTAACATGATGAAATTTCGGAATAAACGGGATTTATCTTTATTGGAAATCGGCTTTGGCGACGGCGGAAATGGTTGCTGGAAAAGTGGAGAAAACCGGCAGGTAGCGAGTGGCCGTAAAGCGACGTGGCATTAGCTAAACGCAATAGATAAGATATGTTTTAGTAATGCACAGAGCCAGCGAAAGATGAGCTGTGCTGATGGAGCCATTCAGAAGTAATGGTGCGTATTAGTGCGGGTAGAACGAAAGGGGAATCAATACAGGGAAAATGGTGCATCCAGGAGGATTCGAACCTCCGACCGCTCGGTTCGTAGCCGAGTACTCTATCCAGCTGAGCTATGGATGCATTAGTAGGTTTTTTACTGCTGGCCTTTACCGAAAGGCATTCGACAAAAGCAAAGATGGTGCATCCAGGAGGATTCGAACCTCCGACCGCTCGGTTCGTAGCCGAGTACTCTATCCAGCTGAGCTATGGATGCATTGGTAGGTTTTTTACTGCCAGCCCTTACCGATAATATATTCGATAAAAGCAAAGATGGTGCATCCAGGAGGATTCGAACCTCCGACCGCTCGGTTCGTAGCCGAGTACTCTATCCAGCTGAGCTATGGATGCAACGGAATTACTTTCTTTGATACTGTATGGTATTGCTATTACCACATCACCATACTGTAGAATATGGTGCATCCAGGAGGATTCGAACCTCCGACCGCTCGGTTCGTAGCCGAGTACTCTATCCAGCTGAGCTATGGATGCAAATGGCGGTGAGGGAGGGATTCGAACCCTCGATGCAGCTTTTGACCGCATACTCCCTTAGCAGGGGAGCGCCTTCAGCCTCTCGGCCACCTCACCTTACGCCTCTTTCGAGTTGCGCTGACTAACTTTTTGAAAGCTCATCGTCGCTGCGTGGCGCACATATTACTTTCCCGGCTTTATAAGTCAAACCCTTTTTTTTAATCTCATGCGCGTTTGAGCAAAACATACCCAACATGGGCACTTTAAAGACAAAATGGTTTTTTTATCAACGCAAAAAGGGCATAACCATAAGAATTGAGAAGCAGCAGGAATGGTAAAAAGAGACAAGAAAAGGTAGCCGACAGGCAGAAAGCGGAGGGAAAAAGTGACTGGCGCCTCGCTTCCCGCGTGACGCCGGTTGAATTAGTAGGTCGTTTGCTGGGACTTTTCAGCTTGAATGCGTTGGTAGATTTCTTCGCGATGGACAGAAACCTCTTTGGGGGCGTTGACACCAATACGTACCTGGTTACCTTTCACCCCTAATACAGTGACAGTCACCTCATCGCCAATCATGAGGGTTTCACCAACTCGACGAGTCAGAATAAGCATTCTTTGCTCCTTGAAAGATTGTAAGAGTCGGGTCTCTCGGTTTCCCCGCCATTATCCATCATATACTGTGAAAACGTAAACCATGCGACTGCATTAACTATAAGTTAGTGTCAGGGCACCAACGTCATCTCTGTTTAGTTTAGTCGAATTCGGCAGGTTTGTGGCGGCAGCTCAAGTACCCTATCCCTGGTAAAAATAAAAACGCCATAACGCGCAACGCGTTATGGCGTATCAATGAACCTGAATTATGACAAAATTATAATTTATCTTCTACCCAGGCTGTAACACTCTCCAGCGCTGCTGGCAGGGCATTAACGTCACTGCCGCCCGCCTGTGCCATATCCGGGCGGCCACCGCCCTTACCGCCCACCTGCTGGGCGATAAAGCCAATCAGCTCGCCTGCTTTCACGCGGTCAGTCAGGTCTTTGGTCACGCCAGCGATCAGGCTCACTTTGCCCTCTGCCGCCGTTGCCAGCACAATCACCGCGGAACCGAGCTGGTTTTTCAGATCGTCTACCATGGTGCGCAGCATCTTCGGCTCGACGTTGTCCAGCTTGCTCACCAGCAGCTGCGTGCCCTTCACCGTTTTGGCGTTGGAAGAGAGCGAGGCGCTCTCCTGTGCCGCCTGCTGGTCTTTCAGCTGTTGCAGCTCTTTCTCCAGCTGGCGCGAACGCTCAATCAGCGCACGGACTTTGTCAGAGACGGTGTTGGCATCGCCCTTTACCAGATAGGAGATGCTGTGCAGCAGATCGGTCTCCTGGTGCAGGGTGGCGATAGCCCCCTCCCCGGTCACCGCTTCGATACGGCGAATGCCTGCAGCGGTGCCAGACTCACTCTGGATGCGGAACAGGCCGATGTCGCCGGTGCGGCTGGCGTGGGTGCCGCCGCACAGCTCGGTGGAGAAGTCGCCCATGCTCAGTACACGCACATGGTCTTCATACTTCTCGCCGAACAGCGCCATTGCGCCTTTTGCTTTCGCCTCTTCCAGCGCCATGATCTGGGTTTCCACCGGCAGGTTGCGACGGATCTGGGCGTTGACGATATCCTCTACCGCGCGAATCTCTTCCGGCTTCATCGCTTCGAAGTGGGAGAAGTCGAAACGCAGGTACTTATCGTTAACCAGCGAGCCTTTCTGGCCGACGTGCTCACCCAGCACCTGACGCAGTGCCGCGTGCAGCAAGTGAGTTGCCGAGTGGTTCAGACGGATGCGGTTGCGGCGCGCCACGTCCACACGGGCTTCCACGGCGTCATTGATGCTCAGGGTACCCTGGCTCAGCACACCCTGATGGCCGATAGCCTGGCCATACTTCTGGGTGTCGATGACATCGAACTCAGCAGCGGCAGTACGCAGCTGGCCCTTGTCGCCCACCTGGCCGCCGGACTCGGCGTAGAAGGGGGTCTCATCCAGAACGATGACCGCGTTGTCGCCAGCGTTGATGGTGTCCACCGGCTGGCCGTCACGGTAGAGGGCCACGACTTTCGCTTGCAGATCCAGCTGGTCATAACCTAGGAACTGGGTGCTGCCATCCACGCGGATCAGGCTGTTGTAGTCCGCGCCAAAGCCGCTGGACTCACGGGCACGACGACGCTGCTGCTCCATCGCCTGATTGAAGCCCTTTTCGTCAACCTTCAGGTTGCGCTCACGGCACACGTCCGCCGTCAGATCCAGCGGGAAGCCGTAGGTGTCATACAGGCGGAAGGCGGTTTCGCCATCCAGCGTATCGCCTTGCAGGTTAGCCAGCACGTCATCCAGCAGCGCCAGACCGCGCTCCAGGGTACGGGCGAACTGCTCCTCTTCGGTCTTCAGCACCTGCTCCACCAGCGCCTGCTGGCGTTGCAGCTCCTCTGCCGCCGGGCCCATTACCGCGATCAGCGGGGCCACCAGCTTATAGAAGAAGGTCTCTTTCGCGCCCAGCATGTTGCCGTGGCGGATGGCGCGGCGAATGATGCGGCGCAGCACATAGCCACGGTTTTCATTCGACGGAATGACGCCATCAGAGATCAGGAAGGCACAGGAGCGGATATGGTCCGCGATCACGCGCAGGGATTTGTTATCCAGATCGGTGGCGCCAGTAACGTCCGCCACTGCCTTGATCAGGGTTTTGAACAGGTCGATCTCATAGTTGGAGTTCACATGCTGCAATACCGCGGCAATACGCTCCAGCCCCATGCCGGTATCCACGGAGGGTTTCGGCAGCGGTTCCATGGTGCCATCGGCCTGGCGGTTGAACTGCATGAAGACCACGTTCCAGATCTCGATATAGCGATCGCCATCCTCATCCGGGCTGCCCGGCGGGCCGCCAGCGATGTGATCGCCGTGATCAAAGAAGATCTCGGTGCACGGGCCGCATGGGCCGGTGTCGCCCATCTGCCAGAAGTTGTCAGAGGCGTAAGGTTTGCCCTTGTTGTCGCCGATACGGATGATGCGCTCTTGCGGCACGCCAATCTCTTTCAGCCAGATGTCATAGGCTTCGTCATCGGTTTCATAGACGGTAACCCACAGGCGCTCTTTCGGCAGGGCGAACCAGTTTTCGCCGGTCAGCAGCTCCCAGGCGTACTGGATGGCGTCATGCTTGAAGTAGTCGCCAAAGCTGAAGTTACCCAGCATCTCAAAGAAGGTGTGGTGACGCGCGGTGTAACCCACATTTTCGAGGTCATTATGCTTACCGCCCGCACGCACGCAGCGCTGTGAGGTCGTGGCGCGCGAATAGGCGCGCTTGTCCAGGCCAAGGAAAACGTCCTTGAATTGGTTCATCCCGGCGTTGGTAAACAGCAGCGTCGGGTCGTTGTTGGGCACCAGCGAGCTGCTTGATACAACTTGGTGTCCTTTGCTCTGGAAGAAATCGAGAAACGCTTGACGGATCTCAGCGGTGCTCTTGCTCATAAATGTCCCGGAATCAGGCTAGAAGAACGGCCCGTAAGCTCCCTGCCCTACATCCTGACGCGGGCAAACAGCTTACGAACAAAAAGTGGGAATAAGATAAAATTTCTTCACTGGGAAGTAAAATCCAGTATGCGCTCAATCCTCAAAATCGCGATAAATCGACTGGATCTCCTCCTGGAAGAAGCCGCGGTACTGCAAAAAGCGCTGAACCTTCGCTTTCTCCTTCCACTCCGTCGGCAGGTGGTCGCCAAACTTGCGCTGCGCCAGTTCGCGCGCCTGCAGGCACCAGTCCACCTCACTCTCCTCGAAGCCGACATTAATGGTCTCTTTTGCCACTCCCTTCTGCACCAGTTCGGAACGGATGCGTTGCGGCCCATATCCCCTGCGGCTGCGGCTATTGATATAGCTACGGGTAAAGCGCTGGTCATCCAGGTATTGATGCATTAGGCAGTAGTCGATGATCTGCTCGACCAACTGCGGATCAATCTCCTCCACTGGCACCGGCGCGGGCAGCGGCTGGGGCTTGGCATCTTCATCCTCAGAGGGGCGACGTGAGGCGCGGGAGAATGAGGGTTGGCGCGGCTTGAACACCGGCGGTGTCTCCAGCTTACGGCGCAACTCTGACTCGCTGTGGTCACGCTGGGCCAGCAGGCGCATGGCGCGCGCCAGCAGGGTATTGAGTTGCTCTTTTTCGCTGCGGGCAGGTGGGGGGGATTGATTGCTCATCGGCATCTCCTCGGTGGGATGGCGGCGACCATCCGATCGGCAGATAAAAAAACAGCCAGAGTGCTTTCGCACCCTGGCTGGTTCAACGCGGACTATCGATTAAAACTCTTCGCTCATCTCTGCGCCGTCGTCATCGAAGGCTTCAGAGGCGGACGCGTTGGCGGTCTCACCGTTGGTGGTCAGCAGCAGCTCACGCAGCTTCTTGTCCAGCTCGGCGGCAATGGCCGGGTTCTCTTTCAGGTAGTTGCAGGCGTTAGCCTTGCCCTGACCGATCTTGTCACCGTTGTAGCTGTACCAGGCACCGGCTTTCTCCACCAGTTTGTGTTTCACGCCCAGGTCGATCAGCTCGCCGTTGATGTTGATCCCTTCGCCGTACATGATCTGGAACTCAGCCTGCTTGAACGGTGCAGCCACTTTGTTCTTGACCACTTTCACGCGGGTTTCGCTCCCGACCACGACGTCGCCCTCTTTGATGGCGCCGATGCGGCGGATATCAAGACGCACGGAGGCGTAGAACTTCAGCGCATTACCGCCGGTGGTGGTCTCTGGGTTACCAAACATCACACCGATCTTCATACGGATCTGGTTGATGAAGATCAGCAGGGTATTGGCCTGCTTCAGGTTACCGGCCAGCTTACGCATCGCCTGGCTCATCATACGGGCCGCCAGACCCATGTGGGAGTCACCGATCTCACCTTCGATCTCCGCTTTCGGCGTCAGGGCCGCCACGGAGTCAACGATGATGACGTCAACCGCGCCAGAGCGGGTCAGGGCATCACAGATCTCCAGCGCCTGCTCACCGGTGTCCGGCTGGGAACAGAGCAGGTTGTCGATGTCTACGCCCAGCTTTTTGGCGTAGATTGGGTCCAGGGCGTGCTCGGCGTCGATGAAGGCACAGGTTTTGCCTTCACGCTGCGCGGCAGCGATCACCTGCAGGGTCAGCGTGGTTTTACCCGAGGATTCAGGCCCGTAGATCTCAACGATACGACCCATCGGTAAACCACCCGCACCCAATGCAATATCAAGCGACAGAGAACCGGTAGAGATCGTTTCCACGTCCATAGAGCGATCTTCACCGAGGCGCATGATGGAGCCTTTGCCAAATTGCTTCTCAATTTGACCCAGTGCTGCAGCTAACGCCTTTTGCTTATTCTCATCAATAGCCATGTTAACTCCTCTCGGACAGTGCAAGGTCATCACCCCGGGACTGTCACTGATTGTAATTTGGTGTGCCGGAAAACGAGACGAATTATACTGTATGCGCATACAGTACCACAAGCTTATTTTTCCAGAAATTCATCAAGTAGGGATTGCAAAGCGAAAACAGCGGCTTGCATTCTGATCGCCTCGCGGTCACCGGAAAAGTGCTGCTTAAAGGCCAGGATCTGCCCCTCTTCGTTCGCCAGCCCAAACCATACGGTGCCAACCGGTTTGGCCTCACTGCCGCCGCCGGGGCCAGCGATGCCGCTGATGGCGACGGCATAATCCGCGACGGCCGCCTTCAACGCGCCGTAGGCCATTTCACGCACCACCTCCTCGCTGACTGCGCCATAACTGCTGAGGGTCTCCTCTGCCACCCCCAGCATCTCATGCTTGGCGGTGTTGCTATAGGTCACAAAGCCGCGGTCAAACCAGGCCGAGCTGCCAGCGATGTCGGTGATGGATTTCGCCACCAGCCCACCGGTGCAGGACTCCGCACAGGTGACCCAAGCCTCCTGCTGCTGTAGCAGTTCCCCCAGTCGCACACTCAGCGCATGCAAGGTTTTTTCGCTCATGACATATCCTGTTTGTGAAGAGGGTAAGTGGGTCCAATGTTAGCACTTCTCAAGGGAAGCATGGGCGATAGTGCGCTTTTTTGCGAGACGTGCCGAAGGAGCAAATGAAAACCCGATTGGATTGGTGCGGATGCGTTTTCAACCTTGGAGCCAGCTGTTAACATCACGTCACTTTGAGCAAGGGGAACCCTTGCCGGTCCCTCTCTTTTCGTCAGTCCGTCGTTGTCCCTGCGGCGCAGACCCAACCTAATTTGCAGTGAAGACTATGGAACATAACGCTTACGTAGACCACACCCCGATGATGCAGCAGTACCTGCGCCTGAAGGCCGACCATCCCGACATCCTGCTGTTCTACCGCATGGGTGACTTCTACGAGCTCTTCTTTGACGATGCCCGGCGCGCCTCGCAGCTGCTGGATATCTCCCTGACCAAGCGCGGCCAGTCGGCGGGCGAGCCGATCCCGATGGCTGGCGTGCCGCACCACGCGGTGGAGAACTATCTGGCGAAGCTGGTGCAGCTGGGTGAGTCAGTGGCGATTTGCGAGCAGATCGGCGACCCGGCCACCACCAAGGGGCCAGTGGAGCGCAAGGTGGTGCGGATCGTCACCCCTGGCACCGTCAGTGACGAGGCACTGCTCAAAGAGCGGCAGGATAACCTGCTGGCCGCCATCTGGCGCGATGGGCGTGGCTACGGCTACGCCACGCTCGATATCAGCTCCGGGCGCTTCCAGGTGGTAGAGCCTGCCGACAGCGAGACGATGGCGGCGGAGTTACAGCGCTCCAACCCAGCCGAGTTGCTCTACCCGGAGGAGTTCCCGGAGATGGCGCTGATTGAGCAGCGCCACGGCCTGCGTCGTCGCCCGATCTGGGAGTTCGAACTGGAGACGGCGCGCCAGCAGCTCAACCTGCAATTTGGCACCCGTGACCTGACCGGCTTTGGCGTTGAGCAGGCCACGCAGGCGCTGCGGGCGGCTGGCTGCCTGCTCCAGTATGTGAAAGATACCCAGCGCACCTCCCTGCCCCACATCCGTGGGCTGACGATGGAGCGCCAGCAGGATGGCATCATCATGGATGCCGCCACGCGCCGCAATCTGGAGCTGACCCAGAACCTGGCCGGCGGCACCGACAACACGCTGGCGGCCATTTTGGATCGCTGCGTCACGCCAATGGGCAGCCGGATGCTCAAGCGCTGGCTGCACATGCCAAGCCGCAACCGTACCCTGCTGACCCAGCGCCAGCAGGCGATTGCAGCGCTGCAGGAGGCGGCGGAAGATCTGCAACCCCTGCTGCGTCAGGTGGGTGATCTGGAGCGCATTCTGGCCCGTCTGGCGCTGCGCAGCGCCCGCCCGCGCGATCTGGCGCGGATGCGCTTTGCCTTGCAGCAGTTGCCGGAGATTCGCGAAGTGATGGCCCCGCTGACGGCCGGACACCTGCCCGCGCTGCAAGAGAGCGCCGGGGAGTTCACCGAGCTGGTGGCACTGCTGGAGCGGGCGATCATTGAGTCACCGCCAGTGCTGGTGCGTGACGGCGGCGTGATCGCGCCCGGCTACCATGCGGAGCTGGATGAGTGGCGCGCGCTGGCAGACGGCGCGACGGACTACCTCGACCAGCTGGAGATCCGCGAGCGTGAGAAGCTGGGCCTTGATACGCTGAAGGTCGGCTTCAACGGCGTGCACGGCTACTTCATTCAGGTCAGCCGTGGCCAGAGCCATCTGGTGCCGATGCACTATGTGCGCCGCCAGACGCTGAAAAATGCCGAACGCTACATCATCCCAGAGCTGAAGGAGTATGAAGACAAGGTGCTCACCTCCAAAGGCAAGGCGCTGTCACTTGAGAAGGCGCTCTACGAGGAGCTGTTCGACCTGCTGCTGCCGCACCTGCCCGCGTTGCAGCAGAGCGCGGCCGCGCTGGCAGAGCTGGATGTGCTGTGCAACCTGGCGGAGCGCGCCGAGACGCTGAACTATCACTGCCCAACCTTGAGCGACCAGCCCGGCATCAAAATCAGCGGGGGCCGCCACCCGGTGGTGGAGCAGGTACTGAAAGATCCCTTCATCGCCAACCCGCTGGCACTCTCCTCGGCGCGTCGCCTGCTGATCATCACCGGCCCGAACATGGGCGGCAAGAGCACCTACATGCGTCAGGCGGCGCTGATTGTGCTGCTGGCGCACATTGGCAGCTTTGTGCCAGCGGATGGCGCAGTCATTGGGCCGGTTGACCGCATCTTTACCCGCGTCGGCGCGGCAGATGACCTGGCCTCCGGCCGCTCCACCTTCATGGTGGAGATGACGGAGACCGCCAACATCCTGCACAACGCCACCGAGAACAGTCTGGTGCTGATGGATGAGATTGGCCGTGGCACCTCCACCTACGATGGCCTATCGCTGGCCTGGGCCTGCGCCGAAAACCTGGCGAGCCGCATCAAGGCGATGACGCTGTTTGCCACCCACTACTTCGAGCTGACCACCCTACCCGAGAAGATGGAGGGGGTGGTCAACATCCATCTGGACGCGGTGGAGCACGGCGATACCATCGCCTTCATGCACAATGTACAGGAGGGCGCGGCCAGCAAAAGTTATGGTCTGGCCGTCGCCTCGCTGGCGGGTGTCCCACGTGATGTCATCAAGCGCGCGCGGCAGAAGCTGAGGGAGCTGGAGAGCCTCTCCAACCATGCGGCGGGCAGCCATGTGGATAGCGCGCAGCTGACGCTGCTGAGTGAGGAGACTTCACCGGCCGTGGAGGCGCTGGAGGCACTAGACCCTGACTCCCTGTCGCCCAAGCAGGCGCTGGAGTGGATCTACCGGCTGAAAAATATGGTGTAGCAAGGATCGATCCTGGCGGGCGGCGATCGCGATCCGCCCGATCCCCACGGATCGTTTTAACGAAGCGTTGGGTGAACGATCGTCTGCGGTCACCAATGTACAGGCGAAAAAAAACGGTGGGCAAGGCCCACCGTTTTGCTTTCTTTTTCAATGAATCATTAACATCCTGAGCAGGTTAATGATTCACGGCTTTTCCAGAGCAATAGGATGCGCCACTTACTCGCGGAACAGTGCCTCAATGCTCAGCCCCTGACCCTGCAAAATTTCACGCAGGCGGCGCAGACCTTCAACTTGAATCTGACGAACACGTTCACGGGTCAGACCAATTTCCCGGCCAACATCTTCCAGTGTGGCAGCTTCGTAGCCCAACAGGCCAAAACGACGCGCCAACACTTCACGCTGTTTGGCGTTCAGTTCGAACAGCCATTTCACGATGCTCTGTTTCATGTCATCGTCTTGCGTGGTGTCTTCCGGACCATTGTCCTTCTCGTCTGCCAGAATATCCAGCAGCGCTTTCTCAGAATCGCCACCCAGCGGGGTATCCACTGAGGTGATGCGCTCATTCAGGCGCAACATGCGACTGACATCATCCACCGGCTTGTCGAGTTGCTCGGCAATCTCTTCCGCGCTCGGTTCATGATCCAGCTTGTGAGAAAGCTCACGTGCGGTACGCAGATACACGTTCAGTTCTTTCACGATGTGGATCGGCAGACGGATGGTACGGGTTTGGTTCATGATAGCCCGTTCAATCGTCTGGCGAATCCACCAGGTCGCATAGGTAGAAAATCGGAAGCCGCGCTCCGGGTCAAATTTCTCAACGGCACGGATCAAACCGAGGTTACCCTCTTCAATCAGATCCAACAGTGCCAGACCACGGTTACTGTAACGACGGGCGATTTTTACTACCAAGCGCAAGTTACTTTCAATCATACGACGGCGGGACGGCACGTCACCGCGCAGTGCTCGCCGCGCAAAATAGACCTCTTCCTCTGCGGTCAGAAGAGGCGAATAACCAATTTCACCGAGATACAGTTGAGTAGCATCCAGCACTCGTTGGCTCACAGCTTGTGATAACAGTTCTTCCTCAGAAGCCTCGTTATCAACAGGCTCTTCAACGAGTGCTTTCTCGTCAAAGGCTTCACCGCCGTTCTCGTCGAAATCCGCGTCATCATGTAACTCGTTAACTTTCAGCGTACTTTGGCTCATAAGCTGCTCCTACCCGTGATCCCAAGGCAGAATACAAGGATTCTGCCCAATTTATCGCTGCGGAAGATAACGCAGCGGGTTTACGGATTTCCCCTTGTAACGAATTTCAAAATGCAATCTTGTCGAACTGGTTCCGGTGCTACCCATGGTCGCTATCTTCTGACCCGCCTGCACTTCTTGTTGTTCCCGAACCAGCATTGTGTCGTTATGTGCATAGGCGCTCAGGTAATCATCATTGTGTTTAATGATGATCAGATTACCGTAACCGCGCAGCGCATTCCCTGCATACACAACCCGCCCACTGGCGGTCGCGACGATGGACTGACCACGCGAACCGGCGATATCGATCCCCTTATTGCCTCCCTCAGACGCTGAGAAGCTATCGATAATTTTACCGTCAGTAGGCCATCTCCAGCTGCTTACCGGCGCGCCGGTATTCGCTGTACTGCTGACGGTAGTGCTCGGTGCGGTAACAGGCGCTGTCGTAGCCACTACAGCCCCTGATGAAGGCAACATATGGCCTACATTCTGTTTACCAGAATTATCAGAATACGCGCTAGTTGGACGAGAATCAACCGTTGCGCTTTGTATCTGCGTACTGGATGGGGGTTTCGGTACCCCGCCACGGGTGGCGTCAGTGGCCACCAAAGCCCCGCCAGTACTGGCTCCAGAGGAGACATTATTGATCTGAATTGATTGCCCAACATTTAGGCTATAGGGGGCCGGAATATTGTTGCGGGCGGCCAGATCGCGGAAGTCATTGCCGGTAATCCAGGCGATATAGAATAGGGTATCGCCCCGTTTGACGGTGTAGGTGCTGCCGGTATAACTGCCCTTGGGGATGGTGTTGTAACTGCGGTTATAGACGATCCGCCCCTGCGGCGCGCCCTGCATATTTCCTTGCGGGGCAGAGCCTTGCATCATACCGCCCTGGCTACCGCCCCCACCGCCGACGCTCGAGATCGGCGCAGTGTTGGTGGCGTTATTGGAACAGCCCGCCAGCCATAAACTCACCACTGTACACGCCGCGATGCGGCGCAATGTAATAATCGGGCTTCCCGTGCTCATGCTTCCCCCATGACAGCAAAATCAGTGAACTATCCAAAAAACCTTATCAATCGGCGGCAACCGGGCCACGCGGCCCCGCTGCGCGACCCCAAGGCCTCCCCGCAGCTGCCATGGCGGCCAGCGGGAGAGAAAAACGCTGCACGGATGCTATCAACAATCGCTGGTACAGCGCCATAGGAGAGATGTATGGAATTTTTGATTGGTGGCAAGAAGGCGGGGAAAAGCCGGGAGCGATCGTCCCGGGTAATCAGGCCAGCTCCCCTTTCACCAGCGGCACGAAGCGCACTGGCTCAATGGTTTCGATGAGAAACTCACTGTTTTTGCGTTGGATTCGTTGCAGCAACTGCGACTGGTCGCCCACTGGCAGTACCAAAATGCCGCCCTGATCCAGTTGCTCCATTAACGCGGTGGGGATCTCCGGCGGCGCAGCGGTGACGATGATGGCGTCAAACGGCCCGCGTGAGGGCCAGCCGAGCCAGCCGTCGCCGTGGCGGGTGGAGACGTTGTGCAGGTCGAGCTGCTTTAGCCGGCGTTTTGCCTGCCACTGCAACCCCTTGATGCGCTCCACGGAGCAGACATGATCGACCAACTGCGCCAAAATGGCGGTCTGGTAGCCCGATCCGGTGCCGATCTCCAGCACGCGTGAGGTGGGCGTCAACCGCAGCAGTTCGGTCATCCGCGCCACCACATAGGGCTGTGAGATGGTCTGCCCGGAGCCAATGGGCAGCGCGGTGTTCTCGTAGGCTTTGTGCTCGAGCGCCTCATCCACAAAGCGCTCGCGCGGCACCGCCTCCATCGCCTGCAATATCCGCTCATCCTGGATGCCCTGCTGGCGCAGCTGATCCAGCAGGGTTCGCATACGACTGTTTACCATTCCGCATTGACCTCGGCTTGGGTTAACCACCTCTCCACCACATCCTGAGCCGCGTAGGCCGTCAAATCGACCTGAAGCGGGGTGACCGATACATATCCCTCTTCCACGGCGGCAAAATCGGTGCCGGGCGCGTAGTCAAACTTCTCGCCCGGCGGCCCAATCCACCAAAGATCCTGGCCGCGCGGATCGCGCTGGTGGAACACCTGCTCCGCCGGGTGGCGGCTGCCGCAGCGTGTAACCTTGATGCCCTTAATCTCCGCCAGCGGCAGATCCGGCACATTGATATTGAGAATCTTGCCGGTTCGCAGCGGTTCACGGCTCAATGCCCGCAAAATCATGCAAGTCACTGCTGCCGCGGTGTCATAGTGCTGGTGGCCATCCAGTGACACCGCCAGCGCCGGGTAGCCAAGGTGACGCCCCTCCATCGCCGCCGCCACCGTGCCGGAGTAGATGACATCATCCCCCAGATTCGGCCCGGCATTGATGCCTGAGACCACAATATCTGGCCGTGGCCGCATCAGTTGATTGACGCCAAGGTAGACGCAGTCGGTCGGCGTCCCCTGCTGCACGGCGACATCGCCGTTGGGCAGGGTCAGGGTGCGCAGTGGCGCATCCAGCGTCAGCGCGTTGGACGCGCCGCTGCGGTTGCGATCCGGGGCCACCACTTGCACCTCGGCGAACTCACGCAACGCCGTCGAAAGCGCCTGAATGCCCGGCGCGCTCACGCCATCATCATTACTCAGTAATATCCGCATCGTTGCTGTCCTGTCGCAGAATCTCACGGACCACGCTGGTGGCGAAGCTGCCCGCTGGCAGCCAGAAATTCAGTTCAAGGGTGACATCATCCCACCAGTTCCACTGCATCTGCTGTGGCATCAGTAGCACTGCCCGGCGTGCCGGCTCCACCCGCTCGCGCCGCAGCAAACCCAAGAGCGTCTCCTGGTCTTGCAGGCACGCCTGCTCCAGCGCCTGCGCCGCCGCCTGCGTGCCCAGCTCGCCATCGCCCGGCAACGGGGCGGTCACCTGCAACTCACCGGCGTCCAGACGCGCCTGCAGCGCCTCCAGCTCCTCCGGCTTGGCGACAAACCAACTGCCGCGGCCGCTCAGTTGCAGGGCATCGCCCTCCAGCACGGTGCGTTGCAATCCCTGCGCCAGACGTTGGCTGGCGATCAGGTTGAACATCGCGCTACGGCTGGCGGAGAGGTAAAAACTGCGCTTGCTACGCTCTTTGACGCGGATCTCATCGCGCGCCCAGCGCCCGGCCTGCACCAGATTGTTGCCGCCATGCCCAAAACGCTGCACGCCGAAGTAGTTCGGCACGCCAGCGGTGGCGATACGTTGCAGGCGCTGCTCGACATCCTCGCGATCGGTGATGTGGCGCAGCACCAGCGTAAAGTCATTGCCCTTCAGGGTGCCGATGCGCAGCTTGCGGCGCTGGCGGGCGCTGGCGACCACCTCGCACCCCTCAAGCTGGAACGCCGCCAGATCCGGCGTCTCCTTGCCCGGCAGGTGCAGGCAGAACCACTGCTCGGTCACCGCGTGGCGATCCTTCAGGCCAGCGTAACTGACGGCGCGCGCCGGGATACCGGCAAAACGCGCCAGCGCGTCCGCGACGAACTGGGTATTGCAGCCGGTCTTGCGGATGCGCACCAGCAGGTGCTCCCCCTCCCCGTCTGGCTCGAAGCCCAGATCCTCGCGCACCTGGAAATCTTCCGGGTTGGCCTTCAGGATACCGGCAGAGAGCGGTTCACCATGCAGCCAGGTCAGCGTTGTCATGTCCATCGGTTACGCCTTCACCAGCAGCGCCACGGCCTCACAGGCGATGCCCTCGCCGCGGCCGGTAAAGCCCAGCTGCTCGGTGGTGGTCGCCTTCACGTTGACGTCATCCATATGGCATTGCAAATCTTCTGCCAGGTTCACACGCATCTGCGGGATGTGCGGAGCCATTTTCGGTGCCTGCGCAATAATCGTGACATCCAGGTTGCCGAGGCGGTAACCCTTCGCCAGGATGCGGCGGTAGGCTTCACGCAGCAGCGCACGGCTGTCTGCGCCCTTGAAGGCGGGATCGGTGTCCGGGAACAGCTTGCCGATGTCCCCCAGCGCCGCCGCGCCCAGCAGGGCGTCGGTGGCGGCGTGCAGCGCCACATCGCCGTCAGAGTGCGCCAGCAGCCCCTGCGGGTAGGGAATTCGCACGCCGCCGATCACCAGCGGGCCTTCGCCGCCGAACTTATGGACATCAAAACCGTGACCGATACGCATCATGCGCTCTCCTGTAGTGAAAATTGGGATAGATAAAAGGTAGCCAGCGCCAGATCCTCGGGCTGCGTCACCTTGATGTTGTCCGCGCGGCCCGCCACCAGCTCCGGGTGGTAGCCACAGTACTCCAGCGCGGAGGCCTCGTCCGTGATGGTCGCGCCCTCGCGCAGCGCCCGCTCAAGGCACGACTTCAGCAGTGCCAGCGGAAAGAGCTGCGGCGTCAGCGCGTGCCACAGGTTCTGGCGGTCAACGGTATGCGCCACCGCCGCCACGCCCACTTCAGCGCGCTTCATGGTGTCGCGCACCGGGGCCGCCAGGATCCCCCCCACCTGACTGGTGGCAGTCAGCGCCAGCAGCCGGTCGAGGTCGTCCGGGTGCAGGCAGGGCGCGCGGCGTCATGCACCAGCACCCAGCCCGCGTCGCCGGCGTGCGCCAGCCCGGCCATCACCGACGTGGCGCGCTCGGCTCCGCCCGACACTACGTCAACCCGCCGATCGGCAGCAATCGGCAAATGCCGAAAGTGCGAATCCTGCGGACTGATCGCCACGATCACCCGCGTAATGCGCGGATGGCGCAGCAGTGCGGCAATCGCGTGCTCGATCAGGGTCTGGTGGCCGATGGTGAGGTACTGCTTAGGGCACTCCGCCTGCATCCGGCTGCCGATCCCGGCAGCCGGCACAACGGCAATGATCTCTGGAAGGGAACCTGCGTTGTTCATCGTCTTTATTGTGCGTTATTTTGCGTGGATGCCGTGGCAGTCCCGCGTTTGGATTGGTCAGGGACCAGACGGTAGAAGGTCTCTCCCGGCTTGATCATCCCGAGTTCGTTGCGCGCGCGCTCCTCGATCGCCTCCTGACCGCCATTCAAATCATCGATCTCAGCAAACAGCTGATCGTTCCGCGCCTTGAGTTTGGCGTTGTTGGCCTTCTGGACCCCAACGTCATCATTGACCCGGACATAATCGTGAATCCCATTTTTTCCCAGCCACAGCGAATACTGTAACCAGCCAAGTAAAACCAGCAATAGCAGCGTTAGTTTGCCCATCCCCGCCCCCTGAAAAACCTCGGCAATCATCCCATAACTTTCCGTCGGACTCCACCGGCGCGATCTATTGATGGGGAGAATAGCGAACGGCAGGCGTGCGGGAAAGGCAGTGCAGTGGGGGGAGCGGCTTACCAGCCGGTGAGGAAGGAGAAGAGCATCCAGAATAGGCAGGTGACCGCCAGGCCGCACAGCAGCACGGTCAGCAGCACCCTTCCGCGCAGCAGCACGCTAATCGCCATGCCGATTACCACGGAGATAGGCATCAACGCGAGGAAAAAGGGCCAAGTGTAGAGCAGGAAGAACAGCGTGTTGGCACCGTAAATCAGGAAGGGGATGGCGAAGGCCAGCCAGTAGAAGATAAAGCCCGTGGTGCCGCCCAGAAAGGAGTATGACGGCTCCTCGGCTTCGGTCTGGTCAGCGGCCTGCCGGGCCGGTCGCGGAGAGTCCTGCGCCCGGCGGCGGTCAGTGGTGTAGGGGCTGACGTTCTGCATAAGGTGATCCCTGTATTATCAGTGCCGCGGCACGCTCTCAGGCGTTTTGCCGCAGCTGGCTCAGGGTTCGATGATAACGCGGCGACGCAAGACGTCTAACATTTGTTCGACCAAATTTGTTACTAATTGTTCACCTTTTAGATGGATATCAGGTGCTTCCGGCGCCTCATAGGCGGAGTCGATGCCAGTGAAGTTTTTCAGCTCGCCAGCGCGCGCTTTCTTGTATAAGCCCTTGGGATCGCGGGCCTCACACAGCTCGAGCGGCGTATCGACATAGACCTCGATAAAGCGATCGCCCAGCAGCTCACGCACCATGCGGCGCTCCTCACGGTGCGGCGAGATGAAGGCGGTCAGCACCACCAGCCCGGCGTCCACCATCAGCTTCGCCACCTCGCCCACCCGGCGGATGTTTTCGCGGCGGTCGGCATCCGAGAAGCCGAGGTCGTTGCACAGGCCGTGGCGCACGTTGTCGCCATCCAGCAAATAGGTGCTGACGCCGTGGGCGTGCAGCGCCTGCTCCAGTGCCCCGGCGACGGTGGATTTGCCAGAGCCGGAGAGGCCCGTGAACCAGAGCACCACGCCCTGATGGCCATGCAGCGCCTCACGCTCCGCACGCGCGATGGCGTGCGGGTGCCAGACGATATTTTCGTCGCGTTCAGACACGTTTATTTACCACCCAGCAGGTCGCGCGCGCCCCAGTGCGGGAAGTGGCGGCGCACCAGCGCGTTCAGCTCCAGCTCAAAGGCACTGTAGTTGCCTGCGGCGGCCGGGGCACTCTCCAGTGCTTCGCGCACCAAGCCCGCGCCCACGGTCACGTTGCTCAGGCGGTCAATCAGGATCATGCCACCGGTCACCGCGTTCTGCTGGTAGCGGTCAAGCATCAGCGGCTCATCAAAGGCCAGCTCCACCAGCCCGATGCCGTTCAGCGGCAGGCTATCGACTTCACGCTGCGCCAGCGAGTTGATCTCCACCTGGTGGCGGATGCCCTCGACGCGCGCGCGGGATTTCTTGCCCGCCACCTTGATGTCGTAGCTCTGGCCCGGTGCCAGCGGCTGCTCCGCCATCCACACCACGTCCACCAGCGCGTTGTGCACCGGCGTCAGGCTCTCGCCCGCATCGACCAGCAGGTCGCCACGGCTGATGTCGATCTCATCTTTCAGCACCAGCGTCACGGCTTCACCGGCCCATGCTTCCTGGAGATCGCCATCGAAGGTGACGATGCGCGCCACCGTGGACTCGACGCCCGACGGCAGCACTTTCACGCGCTGGCCAACGCGCACCACGCCAGAGGCCAGGGTGCCGGCATAGCCACGGAAATCGAGGTTCGGGCGGTTGACGTACTGCACCGGGAAGCGCATCGGCTGCTGTTCACTGACGTTGACCACGTTCACGCTCTCCAGCAACTCCAGCAGCGTCGGGCCGCTGTACCACGGCATGCGGCGGCTCTCGGTGGCGACGTTGTCGCCCTCCAGCGCTGACATCGGCACGAATTTGATGTCCAGATCGCTCGGCAACTGCTGGGCGAAGGTCAGGTAGTCATCTTTGAACTGCTCAAACACCTGCTCGCTGTACTCCACCAGATCCATCTTGTTCACCGCCACCACCAGGTGACGGATGCCCAGCAGGGTGGCGATGAAGCTGTGGCGGCGGGTCTGGTCCAGCACCCCTTTGCGCGCGTCGATCAGCAGGATCGCCAGGTCGCAGGTGGAGGCGCCGGTCGCCATGTTGCGGGTGTACTGCTCATGCCCCGGCGTGTCGGCGATGATAAATTTGCGCTTCTCGGTGGAGAAGTAGCGGTAGGCCACGTCAATGGTGATCCCCTGCTCGCGCTCGGCTTGCAGGCCATCCACCAGCAGCGCCAGATCGAGTTTCTCGCCCTGGGTGCCGTGGCGCTTGCTGTCACTGTGCAGCGAGGAGAGTTGATCCTCATAAATCTGGCGGGTGTCGTGCAGCAGGCGGCCAATCAGCGTGGATTTGCCGTCATCGACGCTGCCGCAGGTCAGGAAACGCAGCAGGCTCTTGTGCTGCTGGTTCTTCAGGTAACCTTCGACGCCACCCTGTTCAGCGATCTGTTGTGCAATAGCATTGTTCATCTGGTGGCTCCTTAGAAATATCCCTGACGCTTTTTCAACTCCATCGAACCCGCCTGATCGCGGTCGATGGCGCGCCCTTGGCGCTCACTGGTGGTGGAGACCAGCATCTCTTCGATGATCTCCGGCAGGGTCTGCGCCTCGGACTCCACGGCACCGGTCAGCGGCCAGCAGCCGAGCGTACGGAAGCGCACCATCCGATCTTTGATCTCTTCGCCCGGTTGCAGCTCGATGCGGTCATCATCCACCATCAGCAGCATACCGTCGCGCTCCAGCACCGGACGCGGCGCGGCCAGGTAGAGCGGGACGATCTCGATGTTTTCCAGGTAGATATATTGCCAGATGTCCAGCTCCGTCCAGTTCGACAGCGGGAAGACGCGGATGCTCTCGCCCTTGTTGATCTGGCCGTTGTAGTTGTGCCACAGCTCTGGGCGCTGGTTTTTCGGGTCCCAGCGGTGGAAGCGGTCGCGGAAGGAGTAGATACGCTCCTTGGCGCGGGACTTCTCCTCGTCGCGGCGTGCGCCGCCGAACGCGGCGTCAAATCCGTATTTGTTCAGCGCCTGCTTCAGCCCTTCGGTCTTCATGATGTCGGTATGCTTGGCGCTGCCGTGCACGAACGGGTTGATGCCCATCGCCACCCCTTCCGGGTTTTTGTGCACCAGCAGTTCGCAGCCATAGTTTTTGGCGGTGCGATCGCGGAACTCATACATCTCGCGGAACTTCCAGCCGGTGTCCACGTGCAGCAACGGGAACGGCAGGGTGCCGGGGTAGAAGGCTTTGCGCGCCAGGTGCAGCATCACCGAGGAGTCTTTCCCGATGGAGTAGAGCATCACCGGGTTACTGAATTCAGCGGCAACTTCACGGATGATATGGATACTCTCCGCCTCCAATTGCCGCAAATGTGTGAGTCGTTTTTCGTCCATAACAGATCCTTTCAGGCCCTGCTGCCGGGGGTATCCCGGCGCAGCGGCTTAAGCCAAATTCACGACTGACGGGCGTTGGAAGCCGTCAGCCTGCGGTTGATGCCCAAACCAGGCAAGTTGCGAATGGAGCGAGACCACTTCGCCTATCACCAGCAGCGCCGGGGTCGGCGCCTGTTGGGCCAGAGTATCGAGTTGTGCCAGCGTGCCGGTCAGCACCTGCTGGTCAGCGCGGGTGCCACGGCCAATCACCGCCACCGGCGTGTCGGCCGCCCGGCCGTGGGCGATCAGCTGTGCGCTGATCTCCGCGGCCTTGACGGTGCCCATGTAGATGGCCAGCGTCTGGCGCGCCCGCGCCAGCGTTGCCCAGTCGATGCCGTCGCCATCTGGCCGGCAGTGGCCAGTGATGAACAGCACGCTCTGGGCATGGTCGCGGTGGGTCAGCGGGATGCCAGCGTAGGCGGTCGCGCCTGCCGCCGCCGTCACGCCCGGCACCACCTGGAACGGGATACCTGCCGCCTTGGCGGCCTGTAACTCCTCGCCGCCGCGGCCAAAGATAAAGGGATCGCCCCCCTTCAGCCGCACCACGCGCTTGCCCTTCAGCGCCAGCTCCACCAGCAGGCGGTTGGTCTCCTCCTGCGCCACCGAGTGCGCGCCAGCACGCTTGCCGACGCAGATGCGGTCGGCATCGCGGCGCACCAGATCCAGAATTTCGTCGCTGACCAGATGGTCATAGAGCACCACGTCCGCCTGTTGCATCACCTGTAGGCCGCGCAGCGTCAGCAGCCCGGCGTCGCCCGGCCCGGCGCCGACCAACGTCACCTGGCCGCCCTCACGCTGGTGCTGGCTCAGGGCGTCGTCCAGCGCCTGCTCCGCCTCCGCGTGCTGGCCGCTCTCCACCAGCGCCGCAAAGCGCCCGCTGAAAGCCTTCTCCCAGAAGCGGCGACGCTCGGTCATTGAGCGCAGGCGATCCTTGACGCGGCCACGCCAGTTGCCGGCGATCTCCGCCATCGTGCCAAGGCTGGTGGGCAGCAGCGCCTCCAGCTTCTCACGCAGCAGGCGCGCCAGCACCGGTGCCTTGCCGCTGGAGGAGATGGCGACCACCAAGGGCGAGCGATCAACGATCGACGGAAAGATGAAAGAGCACTTCGGCTGGTCATCCACCACGTTCGCCAGCACCCGGCGGCGGTCGGCCTGTTCAAACACCTCGGCGTTTAGCACGGTGTCGTCAGTGGCGGCGATCACAAAGAAGACGTCATCCAGCTGCTCGGGCACAAAGTCCGTCGCCAGCCAGATAACCTGCTGTTGTTCATGACGTGTCTGGAGTTCAGGGTGGAGCGAGTGCGCCACTATCCGTACTTCCGCACCGGCGCGCAGGAGGAGGTCGATCTTGCGCGATGCAACTTCGCCGCCGCCAACGACCAGTACCGGACGCTGTTTCAGGTCAGCAAATAGGGGGAGATAGTCCACAACAGCCTTTATCTATGTAACAGAATAATCACATGACTATACGGTGTGCCCTTTGGCGTTATGAAATGACGAAATGGAATTATTAGTTCCTTATTGGAATATAGAAATGCTTTTTCCCTCTCCTTCCCCCCTTTTCCGGCTACGGCCCCGGCACCCAGCCCCACTCCTGCCATAGCAAACGGCGCAGTGCCGGGCTGATGCGCGGCCCGCTGACATGGCACTGGCGGCAGTAGTCGCGCACGCTGTCGGCCTGCCACAGGAAGGGGCGGCTATGCTGCATCCGGTAGCACAACTGCTGGTAAAGCGGGAGGATATGCAGGTGGCCCAACCGCTGCCGGATGCTCAGCCGCTGCGCTGGCAGCAGGCTATGGCGCAACTGCCGCAGCAGTGGCCGGATCTCAGCGCGCATCAGCATCGACTCCAGGTTGCCGTAGGCCGGGTGGCGTTTGCCCTCGCTGGCTGGCTGGAAGAAGAACATCTTCTGGTAGAACGCCGCCTTGCGCCGGTCTACCTGGATAAACAGCGTTTCGGTACGTTCGGCAACGCAGGCGTAGAGCATGGCGTAGGCATAGAGCAGCCGCAGCACGCCCTGATTGCGGCACGATGGCTCAATGCAGAGCGCGCCAATCTCCCCAACGGGGCCGCGTGCCAGCCAGGGCTGGATCTCCTCGCCATACAGCGACATCGCCGGGATGCCCAGCGCCCCGTGGCGCAAGTAGGCGATGGTGCCCACCACCGCATTGCCACGGGTGGCGATGAACAGCCGACTACCGTGCTGGAAAAGGCCGGGCGAGAAGATCATCTCACCCGGTTGCGGCGTGATGATGCCCAGCCGCCGGTACTGTTGGTGCAGCAGGCGCATCCCGCTGTAAAACTCCTGGAGGTTCCTGACACCGCGCACAGTAATGCCCTCAGGCGTCGGCTGGCGGCTGAAGTGAAGCGTGCGGTCTAGCACGGTAAGCGGCGACGCTGGGCGAAGGGGTTTGATCACGTTGTTATCTTCCTGTTAACAAATAGACACAGATAAGATTAAGTGATCATTCTTTGCGCGACAAATCCCAACTTACCGTCGTTTTATTCATAAGCCTCAATTAAACCGGTTTAATTTCAACAGCTAAATTGGGGGCTTTTGTTCATTCTTGAAGAGAGACTGGCGTTAATAGATAAGAATAGTTAATGACCGAAAGTAAAGGCCGACGGCAAAATGGCCTTTTGCTGGCTGCAAGGGCCAAGGTATTGCGGTTCACAGCGGGGAAAAGTACGGGAAGCGTAAAAGCGAAGGGAACCGGCGCAGAGAGAGCGAGGGCGCGGAAGCCGCGCCCTCGAAGATGAAAATTATTCGTGTAGGCCACACTCACGTTTCAGGCCGAAGAAGCGGGTCTCTTCCTCTTTCATGCCTGGTTCCCACTTTTTGGTGGTGTGGGTGTCGCCAACGGAGAGGTAGCCCTGATCCCACAGCGGGTGGTAGCCCAGCCCGTGCTGCTTCAAGTACTGGTAAATCTGGCGATTGTCCCAGTCAATGATCGGCAGTACCTTGAACACGCCACGCTGCACGGCCAAGACCGGCAGATGGGCGCGGCTGCCGGACTGCTCGCGGCGCAGGCCCGCGAACCAGGTGCCAGCCTTCAGCGTGGCCATCGCCCGGTTCATCGGCTCGACCTTGTTGATCTGGTTGTAGCGCTCGATCCCCTCCACGCCCTGCTCCCACAGCTTGCCGTAGCGCGCCTCCTGCCAGGCTGGCGACTGCTCGGCGCGGAACACCTTCAGGTTCAAGTTGAGCTGCTCGGTGAGCGTGTCAATGAACTGGTAGGTCTCCGGGAACAGGTAGCCGGTGTCGGTCAGGATCACCGGAATATCCGGGCGCTGGCGCGTCACCAGATGCAGGCAGACCGCGGCCTGAATGCCAAAGCTGGACGACAGCACGAACTCGCCCGGCAGGTGCTCCAGCGCCCACGCCACGCGCTGCTCGGCCGTCAGGGCCTCCAGCTCGCCGTTGATCTCCGCCAGCGCCAGGGCCTGACCAGATTTTGGCAGGGCATTCAGTTCCGCCAGATTAAATTGGGACATCGGGTTCTCCTCAGCTAATCAGCCGCCGCAGCGGCCTTACTCCCAGAAATCGCGGGCCGGATCGAGCACCGGACGGATAATGCCAGCACGGATGGTGAAGTCACCGAAGCCCTCGCCCGGCTGGCGCTCTTGCGCCCAGCGGCCCACCAGCTCATCAATCAGCGTCAGAATCTCTTCCGCGCTGATGTTCTCACGGTACATGCGCGGGATGCGCGTACCGCTGCGGTTGCCGCCCAGATGAAGGTTGTAGCGGTTGATCGCCTTGCCCACCAGACCAATCTCGGCCAGCAGCGCGCGGCCACAGCCGTTCGGGCAACCGGTGACGCGCAGGACAATGTGCTCGTCGCCCACGCCGTGCTGGTGCATGATCCCCTCTACCTTGGTGACGAACTCCGGCAGGAAGCGCTCCGCCTCCGCCATCGCCAGCGGGCAGGTTGGGTAGGAGACGCAGGCCATCGAGTTTTTGCGCTGCTCGGTGACGGCGTCATCCATCAGGCCGTGCTCGCGCGCCAGCGCCTCAATTTTTGCCTTCTCTGACTCCGGTACGCCCGCGACAATCAGGTTCTGGTTGGCGGTCAGGCGGAAGTCACCCTGGTGGATACGCGCAATCTGCGCGAGGCCAGTTTTCAGCGGGCGGCCCGGATAGTCGAGGATGCGGCCATTTTCGATGAACAGCGTCAGGTGCCACTGCTTATCGATGCCCTTCACCCAGCCGATGCGGTCGCCGCGTCCGGTGAACTCATAGGGGCGCACGGCGGCAAAGGTGATGCCCGCGCGTTTTTCCACCTCAGCCTTGAAGGTGTCCACGCCGACACGCTCCAGCGTGTACTTGGTCTTGGCGTTTTTGCGGTCGGTACGGTTGCCCCAGTCGCGTTGGGTGGTCACCACCGCCTCCGCTACTGCCAGGGTGTGCTCGAGCGGGATGAAGCCCAGCTCGCTGGCGGTGCGCGCGTAGGTCTTCTTGTTGCCGTGCTCAATCGACAGGCCACCGCCCACCAGCACGTTGAAGCCAATCAGCTTGCCGTTGTCAGCAATCGCCACGAAGTTGAGGTCGTTGGCATGCAGATCCACGTCATTCTGCGGCGGAATCACCACCGTGGTTTTGAACTTACGCGGCAGGTAGGTTGGGCCGAGGATCGGCTCCTCGTCGGTGGTTTCCACCTTCTCGGCATCCAGCCACACTTCCGCATAGGCGCGGGTGCGTGGCAGCAGGTGCTCAGAGATCTTCTTCGCCCACTGGTAGGCTTCCTGATGCAGCTCGGACTCCACCGGGTTGGAGGTGCAGAGCACGTTGCGGTTCACGTCATTGGCGGTCGCCAGCGCGTCCAGCCCCAGCTTGTTGAGCAGCTGGTGCACCGGCTTCACGTTGGGTTTCAGGATGCCGTGGAACTGGAAGGTCTGGCGGTTGGTGATGCGGATGCTGCCGTAGAGCGTGCTCTCGGCGGCAAACTTATCGATGCCCAGCCACTGCGCTGGCGTCATGACGCCGCCCGGCAGGCGGCAACGCAGCATCATCGCGTGGCGCGGCTCCAGTTTCTGTGCCGCACGCTCGGCGCGGATGTCACGGTCATCCTGCTGGTACATGCCGTGGAAACGGATCAGCAGGAAGTTGTCGCCGTTGAAGCCGCCGGTCAGGCCGTCATTCAGATCGTTGGCGATGGTGCCACGCAGGAAGTTGCTTTCGCGCTTCATGCGTTCGGCGTCGCTTAGTTTGCCTTCCACAACCAGAGGCCCAGGGTGTTTGTCGCTCATTAGTACACATCTCGCTGATAACGGCGCGCAAGGCGCAGCTCACTTAAAAATTCATCGGCTGACTCGGTGTCCATGCCGCCATGCTCCGCCACCAGCTCTACCAGTATGCGGTCAACATCCTTGGCCATGCGGTTGGCATCGCCACAGACGTAGATGTGCGCGCCCTCCTGGATCCAGCGCCACACCTCCGCGCCCTTCTGGCGCAGCTTGTCCTGCACGTAGACCTTCTGGGCCTGATCGCGTGACCATGCCAGATCGATGTTGGTCAGCAGGCCATCTTTCACGTAGCGCTGCCACTCCACCTGATAGAGGAAGTCCTCGGTGAAGTGCGGGTTTCCGAAGAACAGCCAGTTTTTGCCGCCAGCGCCGTCGTTGTCACGCTGCTGCATGAAGGCGCGGAACGGCGCGATGCCCGTGCCGGGGCCAATCATGATCACCGGGGTCTCCGGGTCAGCTGGCAGGCGGAAGTTGTCGTTGTGCTCAATGAACACCCGCAGCTCGCCCTCCTCTTCCAGACGATCCGCCAGGAAGCCAGAGGCACCGCCAGTACGCGGGCGGCCATCAATCTCGTAGCGCACCACGCCGACGGTGACATGCACCTCGCCCTCGCTCTCCGCCTGCGACGAGGCGATGGAGTAGAGGCGTGGCGTCAGCGGGCGCAGCAGGCCGGTCAGTTGCTCGGCGTTCAGCTCCATCGGCGCCTGACGCACCATGTCAACGATCGGCGTGTTCTGCGCATAGTGTTGCAGGCGCGGCTTGTCGCTGAGCAGCGCATTCAGCGTCTCGTCACGTGCCAGCGCGGCGTAGTTGCTGACGATCACCGTGGTGTTCTGCGTCAGCTCGTAGTGGTGGATCAGGGCGTCACGCAGCGTCAGGGTTTTGCCCTCGACCTCCACGCTCTCATCACCTTTCAGCCACACCAGCCCCAGCAGCTCGTCCACCAGCGCCGGATCGTTGTCGAACCAGACGCCGAGGGCATCGCCCGGCTGGTAGCGCAGGCCAGAGTCGCCGAGGTCAATCTCAATGTGGCGCACGTCTTTGTCGGAGTTGCGGCCCGTGACCTTCTGGTTCATCAGCAGGGTCGCGGTCAGCGGCTGCTCTTTGGTGTAGGGGCTGGAGTCGACGATGTTGTGCGCGCCGCTCTGCGCCGCCTGCACGGCAGCGGCTGGCTCTGCCGGGGTGCGTGCCTTCAGCACCTCAACAATCTGCTTGCGCCACTGCTCGGCCACCGCCTGATATTCGACGTCCGCGTCCACGCGATCCAGCAGGCGCTCCGCGCCCAGCTCGGCCAGCTTGCTGTCGAAGTCCTTGCCCGCCTGGCAGAAGCGCTCGTAGGAGGTATCACCCAGCCCAAACACCGCAAAGGCCGTCTCATTCAGCTTCGGCGCTTTTTTCGAGAACAGGAACTTGTGCAGCGCCACCGCCTCTTCCGCCGGTTCGCCCTCACCCTGGGTGGAGGCCACGATGATCAGCAGCTTCTCCTGCGCGATCTGCTTGAACTTGTAGTCGCCGGCATTGACCAGATTCACGGTCAGCTTGGCGGCCAGCAGGTCGTCACGCAGTTGCTCCGCCAGACGGCGCGCATTGCCGGTCTGCGAGGCTGAGATCAATGTAATGGTGCTGGCAACCGGGGCAGCCGGGGCCGTCGGCAGCGCCGCGCCCGGTTGCTGGTTAACCATGCCCCAGAAGTAGCCGGAGAGCCACGCCAGCTGCGTCGGGGAGAACTCCCCGATGGCGCCTTGCAAGCGTGCCAGTTGCTCGGGCGTGAGCGGGAGCAGTGAAGTGGGTGGAGCCTGAGTCGTCATTGCAGTACCGATTCCCTTGTGCGTAAGCCAGTGTCTGTTTTTCGTAGAGTCGGGTGATACTAGGAAAAAAGTGAGAAAGTAGAGAGTTTGTAAGGTTACCCAGCGCGCTGGCAACACTTAAATAAGGGATGGAAATAATAAATAACAAAAACGACTAAGCTGATTTAACGGTTATGCTTACCGGAAAAAGTAATAGATTTGAATTTTTATAACGTTGAATTCGTTCGCTTTTTACTGGCCTGCTGGCGCTAACCCGTTGACCGCATGACGAATGGCTGTTTTTCAGGCAGTTAAAAAAGTTTTAGCTGAACGTGGCGCGAAAGTGGGTTGTCATGGCGCGGGCGGCGGCTTTCCGGTAATATCCGCCGGTTTTTTGAGTCAATGAGACGGTAGCAATGGTAACCACGCTGTTTAAAGATTTTCAATTTGAAGCCGCCCACCGGCTTCCCCACGTACCGGAAGGCCATAAATGCGGGCGCCTGCACGGCCACTCATTTATGGTACGTCTGGAGATCACTGGCGAAGTGGATGCGCATACCGGCTGGGTGATGGACTTCTCCGAGTTGAAGGCAATGTTCAAGCCCACCTGGGAGCGTCTGGATCATCACTATCTGAATGATATTCCCGGTCTGGAGAACCCAACCAGCGAAGTGCTGGCAAAATGGATTTGGGACGAACTGAAGCCGCAATTGCCGATCCTGAGCGCCGTGCTGGTTAAAGAGACCTGCACCGCCGGCTGCATCTATAAGGGCGAATAACCCCACCCGCGTGACCCACCGGAGCGTGGCTCACGCGGCCTGATTTTCCCCTCTGCCTTCACTCATGCACTGGCATCACCATAATCTCCGGGTCATCAATAAAGCTGTCCAGAAACGCCGATTGGTAGGGGCCGGCAAGCTTTTTGCCTGTCTTTGGATCCTGGAACCAAATCTCCTTGCCCGCTCGCCGCGCAACCACTGACTGGTGCACCGCCAGGGTGTAGTTGCCTTCCGCGAGATAGGGCAAACTCTTTTTCAAAGGCGTGGTCAATTCCCGATGGCCGATTTTGTAGATCGCCTTGTCAAACCACGGGCAGTGACAGATCGCGCAGGCGTCCGCCTGATAGTGGTGTGGACGCAACTTCACCCCAGCCTGCTCCAGCTCCTCATGCATCCAGCCGTAGGCACCGTTCGATAACCCGCTCTCCTCTTCCGGGTAGCCGCCGCCGACATCCGAGTGCACGCCGGGGAACAGCACCTGCTGGATGCCCTGCCGCGCCTCCCACAGCACTGGGGTAAAGTCCAGCCGCTGCTCATCCAGCGAGATGGCATGACGCCCCAACCTGACGCGCTGGCTTAACGTGGTATCGGCGAAGCGGAAGAGATCGACTCTGGTGTCCTCATCCTCATAATGCGGGATGCCGAGCGCGCCAACGGTGTCGAAGACCGCCACCATCTCAATCGGCACGTTATAGATCATGGCATCAGGATTGACGCGCTCGGAGGCAAATCCCGGCAGCCCATGTTTGATAGAGGCCAGCTTCTCCTGCCAGGATTTCTCCCCTTTGGCCTGCTCGCGGAATTGAGACCAGACGGCAGTTCCCCAGCGGTAAGCCTGTGCCTTATGGGCTTCACTCTCATCCGCCAGATTGAGCTTGCCCGCGTCCAGCAACCCCTGTGAGGCGATCATGCCCGCCAGCGCCCGCGCGGTGTAGGCCCCGCGGCTAAAACCGATCAGGAAGATTTTGTCGCCGGGCTGGTAGTGGCGGCTAATAAAGGTGTAGCCGCGCACAATCCGCTGGATGGTGCCGCCGCCAAATATTCCCTCTAAATTTCTAATCAGCCAATTGGTGGTGTCACCGACGCCGTGGATATATTTGGCCACCTGAATTACCGCCTGCCCCTCCGTCAGCAGTTTCTCCTGCTCCTCTGGGTTACTGTCCAGATCCTCGGGTATCCCTTGCAGGCTCTTATACAGCTTCAGGACATTGGTGAGTTCAAATTGCCCGTCATGGTTATCATCAGTGCGGATACCGTTCCATGTACCGTCGGCACAGAAAACTATATTTTTACTCATGATTAACTCCGCGCATTCTCTTCAGGGAAACGTTCCCTTGCTTATAAAATACCCGCATTTAAGAAAGCGCAAGAGGGCGATAACGGGTTAAAAGTACAGGGTTTATTGCTAAGCAACAAAATCATTACCTGAGTAATTTCTTCCACGCGGATCCGCGCCGCTATCCAGCATTTTTACTGTTAACTGTGGTGCGGCTCAAACATGTCAGACCATTGATTCGCTGTGGATTCGCCCAGAAAACGGGCTGGTCGCGTTGAAGAGGTATGGCGTTATTTGGAGGGGTTGCCGCTCACCGGATGCCGGGCGGCAAGAGATGAGATCTGTGAGGGGCATCAATTTTCATCATAAAAAAAACCCGCCACGTGGGCGGGTTGGGAATCAGGCGATATTGAGGTATTTGTGAGTTTGCATCGACAGCCGCCAGTTGCGCGCAATGCAGGTCTCAATACAGAGGCGGGTGGCCTCCTCTTTCTGGCTGATGGGTTGCAGCGCCACGATGCGGTGCTTCTCATCATGCAGCCGCGCCAGCAGGGCATCCAGCGCCTCAATGTCTCGCTCACGCGCCACCGGGTGCTTGATCTCATCGGCACGCTTGAGCGCCTGATCGAGCACCGCCATGCCGCCGCGCATATTGACCTTCGGCGAAACCGTTACCCACGTATTAGGCGAGCAGCGCACCTCATGGGTGCCGCTGGTCTCAATCTGGCAGGTGAAACCGCTCTTCTCCAGCAGCAGCGTCAGCGGGCCAAGATCGTAGATGCACGGTTCGCCGCCGGTGATCACGATGTGGCGGGCGGTGTAGCCGTTGCGCTCAATCACCGCCAGCAGATCCTCGGTGGTGGCCGCACCCCACGCGTCGGTCTCCACGGTTTTGACCAGAATCTCATCCAGCGCCACTTCCCGATCGGCCAACTTGTCCCAAGTGTGTTTGGTGTCGCACCAGCTGCATCCCACCGGGCATCCTTGCAAGCGAACAAAAATGGCTGGCACGCCGGTAAAGTAGCCTTCCCCTTGCAGGGTTTGGAACATCTCATTAATCGGGTACTGCATGGCACTCTCAATGTTGTTAATTTGAAGGGGCGTGATTATGGCAGATTCCCGCGCGCTGACCAAATTTAGCGCAGTGTTATCTGTTTCCAGTGGTAAACCGGCATAAAAAAACCCGCCGAAGCGGGTTTTATCAGCGAAGGCGCAGGAATTACTGGCCTTTCACCTCTTTCAGACCGTTGAACGGCGCACGGTTGCCCAGCGCTTCTTCAATACGGATCAGCTGGTTATACTTGGCAACGCGGTCAGAACGGCTCATGGAACCGGTCTTGATCTGGCCTGCTGCTGTACCTACTGCCAGGTCAGCGATGGTGGCATCTTCGGTCTCACCGGAACGGTGGGAGATAACCGCCGTGTAGCCTGCATCTTTCGCCATTTTGATCGCAGCCAGGGTTTCGGTCAGGGAACCGATCTGGTTGAACTTGATCAGGATGGAGTTAGCGATGCCTTTCTCGATGCCTTCTTTCAGGATCTTGGTGTTGGTGACGAACAGGTCGTCGCCCACCAGCTGGATTTTGTCGCCCAGCACTTTGGTCTGGTATGCAAAACCGTCCCAGTCAGATTCGTCCAGACCATCTTCGATGGAGACGATCGGGTACTGTTTGGTCAGATCTTCCAGGAAGTGGGTGAACTCTTCGGAGGTGAAGGCTTTGTTGCCTTCGCCAGCCAGCACGTATTTGCCATCTTTGTAGAACTCAGAGGCCGCGCAGTCCATCGCCAGGGTGATGTCTTTGCCCAGCTCGTAGCCCGCTGCTTTTACCGCTTCCGCGATCACAGCCAGTGCTTCGGCGTTGGAACCCAGGTTCGGCGCGTAGCCGCCTTCGTCGCCCACAGCGGTGTTCATGCCTTTGGATTTCAGCACTTTAGCCAGGTTGTGGAACACTTCAGAACCCATACGGATGGCTTCTTTCACGTTCTTCGCGCCAACCGGCTGAATCATGAACTCTTGGATGTCGACGTTGTTGTCAGCGTGTTCACCACCGTTGATGATGTTCATCATCGGCAGCGGCATGGAGAATTTACCCGGTGTGCCGTTCAGTTCAGCAATGTGTTCGTACAGCGGCATGCCTTTGGACGCGGCGGCAGCTTTGGCAGCAGCCAGGGAAACCGCCAGAATGGCGTTTGCACCGAAGTTAGATTTGTTCTCAGTGCCGTCCAGCTCGATCATGATCTTGTCGATGTTAGCCTGATCTTTGGCATCTTTGCCGGTCACGGCCTGTGCGATCGGGCCGTTAACCGCGGCAACCGCCTTGGTGACGCCTTTACCCAGGAAACGGGATTTGTCACCGTCACGCAGTTCCAGCGCTTCGCGGGAACCGGTAGAGGCACCTGACGGCGCAGCCGCCAGACCTACGAAACCACCTTCCAGATGCACTTCAGCTTCTACCGTCGGGTTACCACGGGAGTCGATGATTTCGCGACCGATGACTTTAACGATTTTGGACATTAGATTTTCCTCAGTACAAGTTAAACTAAAACCCCAGACAAACAGTGCGCACCCTAGGGTGCGCACTGCTTATCATCTATCTTATTTTACCTGGCGCTTCTGATACTCACCGGCGGCTTTGACGAAGCCCGCAAACAACGGGTGACCATCACGCGGCGTTGACGTAAATTCCGGGTGGAATTGACATGCCACGAACCACGGGTGGTTCGGCACCTCAATGATCTCCACCAGCTTTTTGTCAGCAGAGAGACCGGCAACCCGCAGGCCCGCCGCTTCGATCTGCTTCAACAGCATGTTGTTCACCTCATAACGGTGGCGGTGGCGCTCAACAATCGTCGGCTCGCCGTACAGCTGGCGAACCAGGCTGTTCTCGGTCAGGTGGCACGGTTGCCCCCCAACGCGCATGGTCCCGCCCAAATCACTCTTCTCATCGCGCACTTCAACGTTGCCGTCTTCATCGCGCCACTCGGTGATCAACGCGACCACCGGGTACTTACAGTCTGGCACAAATTCGGTGGAGTTGGCGTTCTCCATCCCGGCCACGTGGCGGGCGAACTCCATCAGTGCCACCTGCATCCCCAGGCAGATGCCCAGGTAAGGAATATTGTTCTCACGCGCATAACGGGCGGCGGCCACTTTGCCTTCCACGCCGCGGTAGCCAAAGCCGCCTGGGATCAGGATGGCATCCAGATCCTTCAGCATCTCTTCGCCACGCGTCTCCACGTCCTGCGAGTCAATCAGCTTGATGTTGACCGTCAGGCGATTCTTCAGGCCGCCATGTTTGAGCGCCTCAATCACCGACTTATAGGCATCCGGCAGTTCCACGTACTTGCCGATCATGCCGATGGTCACTTCGCCGCCCGGGTTGGCTTCTTCGTAGATCACCTGCTCCCACTCGGCCAGGTTGGCTTCCGGCGCGTTCAAGCTGAATCGTTTACAAATATAATCGTCCAGGCCCTGTGATTTCAAGAGCGCCGGGATTTTATAAATCGAATCAACATCTTTTAGGGAGATAACCGCTTTTTCCGGGACGTTACAGAACAATGCGATTTTCGCACGCTCGTTGGCCGGCACTGCACGGTCAGAACGGCAGATCAGCACGTCTGGCTGGATACCGATGGAGAGCAGCTCTTTCACGGAGTGCTGGGTCGGCTTGGTCTTCACTTCACCGGCCGCCGCCATGTACGGCACCAGCGTCAGGTGCATGTAGAGGGTGTGCTCGCGGCCCACGTCCACCGCCATTTGGCGGATGGCTTCCAGGAACGGCAGGGACTCGATGTCGCCGACGGTGCCGCCGATCTCGACCAGCACCACGTCGTGGCCTTCGCCACCCTCAATGATGCGCTCTTTGATGGCGTTGGTGATGTGCGGGATAACCTGAATGGTCGCGCCCAGATAGTCACCACGGCGCTCTTTGCGCAGCACATCAGAGTAGATGCGGCCGGTGGTGAAGTTGTTGCGGCGAGACATTTTGGTGCGGATAAAGCGTTCGTAGTGACCTAAATCGAGGTCAGTTTCTGCGCCGTCTTCGGTAACGAAAACCTCACCATGCTGAGTTGGGCTCATTGTGCCCGGATCCACGTTGATATACGGGTCCAGCTTCATGATGGTAACGTTGAGGCCACGGGCTTCGAGAATAGCCGCCAGAGAGGCTGCGGCAATGCCTTTACCCAGAGAGGAGACGACCCCGCCGGTCACAAAAATATAATTAGTTGTCATGCTGAACCTGAGAGTTTAGGTTTAAAGACGATGGGAGTACCAGGACGGGAAAGTAGTATACCCGAACCTGGAGGGCGCCACAATTGATCGTTTTATGGCTCGGCGATGAAAAAGCGCCTTGCCCCTCTGTTTTCCCCGGCTTTATCCTGCGACAAACCCTGTATTTCCGCCCCTTTGCTGCCGATGGTTGTCCGGTACTCAGGGCCAGCAAAACGCCTTACGGTACGGCGTCAGGGCGCGCCAATGGCCTGGCGATCCCCGGATAAAAAACCGCGCTACTCTACCCTGCCGCACGCCGGCTGTAAGCTTGCACTTTGGCTGAAAATCGCCACTCAGCGCTCGTTGCGTTTGACCTGCTGCCAGGCCGCCTCCATCTGCTCCAGCGTCGCCTCGTCGGTGCTCATGCCCTGCGTGCGCAGGATCGCCTCAACCTCGCGGAAGCGGCGGGCAAATTTGCGGTTGGCGGCCTGCAACGCGTTCTCCGCCTTGTGGCCGAGGTGGCGTGACAGGTTGACGGTGGCGAACAGCAGGTCGCCAATCTCCTCGCCCAGCTTCTCCTGATCGACCACCGCCTGCTGCGCCTCGTGCATCACCTCATCAATCTCCTCATGCACCTTGTCCACCACCGGGCCGAGGGTTGTCCAGTCAAAGCCCACCGCCGCGCAGCGCTTCTGGATCTTGTGGGCGCGCATCAGCGCCGGCAGTGCCTCGGGGATGTCATCCATCGCCGAGTGCAGCGACTTCTCTGCCCGCTCCTGCGCCTTGGCCTGCTCCCAGCGCGCCAGTGACGGCGCGGCGCTGTCGCCGCCAAACAGGTGCGGGTGGCGGCGCTCCAGCTTGTCACTGATGGCATCACAAATCTCATCAAAGCTGAACAGCCCCTGCTCGCTGCCCATCTGAGCGTAGAACACCACCTGGAACAACAGATCGCCCAACTCGTCGCGCAGGTCGGCGTAGTCACGGCGCTGGATGGCGTCCAGCACCTCGTAGGTCTCCTCCAGCGTGTAGGGGGCGATGGTGTCGAAGGTCTGCGCCCGATCCCACGGGCAGCCGTGTTGCGGGTCGCGCAGGGTTTTCATCAGGGCAAGCAGGCGTTCAAGCGGGGACATCTCGGTCATGACGGCATCTCAAGGGTGGCGGGGCCAGAGTGGCCCCAAAAAAAGAGGAGGGGCGGCCACGCAGGGCCGCCAGAAGAGTCAGCTCCCGTGCAGGCGTCGCGCCTCAATCACGTCCGGCAGCTGGTTAAGTTTGGCGATCACGCGCGCCAGCACCTGGAGGTTGTAGATCTCAATCTCCATGTCGATGGTGGCGAGCTGCTCTTTGGTGTCGCTGCGGCTGGCGACGCCCAGCACATTCACCTTCTCATTCGCCAGAATGGTGGTGATGTCGCGCAGCAGGCCGCTGCGATCGTTGGCGGTGACGCGCACCACCAGCGAGTAGCCGCTGGAGTAGCTCTCGCCCCACACCGCGTCCACCAGCCGCTCCGGCGCGTGGGAGCGCAGCTCCGCCAGCTGGTCGCAGTCGGCGCGGTGGATCGAGATGCCGCGCCCCTGCGTGATGAAGCCGACGATCTCATCGCCGGGGATCGGCTGGCAGCAGCGGGCGATGTGGTGCATCAGGTTGCCGACGCCCTCCACCACCACGCGGCCATTGTCCTTGTTGGCCGCACGCTGCTGGGATGGCCCACTCTTCTGCGTCAGCTGGCGCAGCGCCTCGCGATCCAGCTCCTCGGCGGTCGGCTTGTTCAGTTGCGACTGGAGGAAATTGACCATCTGGTTAAGGCGGATGTCGCCGCCGCCAATGGCCGCCAGCACCTCATCCAGCGAATTGACGTTGTAGCGCGGGATCAACAGCTTCTCCGCCTCTTTCAGGCTGATGCCAAGGCGCGCCAGCTCATCATCCAGAATCTGGCGGCCGGCGAGGATATTCTTGTCGCGATCCAGCTTGCGGAACCAGTTGTGCACCTTCGAACGCCCACGGCTGGTGGTGATGTAGCCGAGGTTCGGGTTGAGCCAGTCGCGGCTCGGGTTCGGGTGCTTCTGGGTGATGATCTCGATCTGGTCACCCATCTGCAACTGGTAGGTAAAGGGCACGATGCGCCCGCCAATCTTCGCGCCAATGCAGCGGTGGCCGACGTCGCTGTGGATGTGGTAGGCGAAGTCGAGCGGCGTGGAGCCGGTCGGCAGGTCGACCACGTCGCCCTTCGGCGTAAAGACGTAGACCCGGTCGTCGAACACCTGGCTGCGCACCTCGTCGAGCATCTCGCCGGAGTCGGCCATCTCCTCCTGCCAGGCAATCAGCTTGCGCAGCCAGGCGATGCGCTCCTCGTAGCCGGTGCGGCCGGCCACCACCGTGCCCTCTTTATACTTCCAGTGCGCCGCGACGCCCAATTCGGCATCTTCGTGCATCTGGCGGGTACGGATCTGGATCTCCAGCGGCAGGCCGCGCGGGCCGAGCACCACGGTGTGGATCGACTGGTAGCCGTTGGGTTTCGGGTTGGCGACGTAATCGTCGAACTCATCTGGCAGGTGGCGATAGTGGGTGTGCACAATCCCCAGCGCCGCGTAGCAATCTTGCAGGCGATCCACCACGATGCGCACCGCGCGCACGTCAAACAGCTCATCAAAGGCCAGCGCCTTTTTCTGCATTTTCCGCCAGATGCTGTAGATGTGCTTGGGGCGGCCGTAGATGTCGGCCTTGATGTTCTCCTCCTGCATCGCGCGGCGCAGGTTGTTAACGAAATCATCAATGTACTGCTCACGGTCGATGCGGCGCTCATGCAGCAGCTTGGCGATGCGTTTGTACTCGTCCGGGTGCAGGTAGCGGAAGCAGAAATCCTCCAGCTCCCACTTGAGCTGGCCGATGCCGAGGCGGTTCGCCAGCGGCGCGTAGATGTTGGTACACTCCTTCGCCGCCAGCACGCGCTCATCCTCCGGCGCGTCCTTGACCTCGCGCAGGTGAGCGATGCGCTCCGCCAGCTTCAGCACCACGCAGCGGAAATCCTCGACCATCGCCAGCAGCATCCGGCGCACGTTGTCCACCTGCTCTGAGGCCATCGAGTCATTCTGCGTCGCCTTGAGCTGGCGAATGGCGTCCATGTCGATCACGCCATGCACTAGCGCGGTGATGCCGCCGCCAAACTCGACGGTCAGGGTGGCCTCGTCAATGATCCCCTCATTGACCAGCGGGAACAGCAGCGCCGCGCGCATACTGTCATTGTCCATGCTCAGGGTGGAGAGGATCTCAACCATCTCCAGCCCGCGCCACAGCAGCAGCGAGGCCAGGGGGTGGCCCTGGGTCTGCTGCTCGCAATAACGCCAGGTTTCGGCCAGACGCTCACATGATTGCTGGCTGGGGAGCCCCAAACTCTCAATCCACGCATCAAGCGCGAACTCGCCAGCCGTATTCAAATGCGCACTTCTTACCGCAACCATATCTTCTCCCTACTTGCCCGGCGTCGCGGGCGGCTTGATGAACAGGGCCATGGACTCCAGATGGCCAGTCTGTGGAAACATATCCAGCATCCGCACTTCTGCAAGCCGGTAGCCTGCCCCGAGCAGGACATTGCTGTCCCGCGCCAGTGTGGTGGGGTTACAGGACACATAGACAATCCGTGATGGAGAAAGTTTGGCGATGTGCGGCATGATCCCTGCCGCGCCAGCCCGCGCCGGGTCGAGCAATACCTTGTCGAACCCCTGTTGTGCCCACTGCTGCCAGGTACTTTCATCCTCCAGGTTGGCATGAAAGAACTGGGTATTATTCAGCGAATTTATCTGTGCGTTATATTGCCCATTCGCCACCAGCGTGGCAACACCTTCCACGCCCACCACCTCCCGCGCGCGGCGGGCGATCGGCAGGGTAAAGTTGCCCATGCCGCAGAACAGATCGAGCACGCGATCGTCGGGCGTCAGCGCCAGCCAGGCCAGCGCCTGCTGCACCATCTGCTGGTTGACGGCATCATTCACCTGAATGAAATCCTGCGGGCTGAAACGCAATGATAAGCCATCCACCTGATAGTGCGGATCGTCACCGCACATTTTTGTCAGTTGCCCCTCCCCGCCGTCGAGGAAAAGCGTCAGCGCGTGGTGCGCGGCAAAGGCCGCCAGCCGCGCGCGGTCGCCCTCTTTCAGCGGGTCGAGGTGGCGCAGCACCACCAGCGGCCCGGCCTCCGCCAGCACCAGCTCCACGTGGCCGAGCCGACGCACCGCCGCCAGCCCGCTCAGGCAGGCGTGCAGCGGCACCAGCAGCGCCTCCAGCGCAGGCACCAGCACCGGGCAGCGGCTGACCGCCACCAGCTCGCTGGAGCCTTGCTGGCGGAAGCCCATCACCAGCCGGTTCGCCTTCGGCTGCCACACCAGCCCGAGGCGCGCCCGGCGGCGGTAGCCATACTCCGGCCCGGCAATCACCGGTTGCGCCTCTGGCGTGATGCCGGTTTCACGCGCGATCATCCGCAGCAGGGCGGCCGATTTGCTGCGCTGCTGCAACGGCGTGGCGGCGTGTTGGATCTGGCAACCGCCGCAGACGCCATAGTGCGGGCATGGCGGGGCCACGCGCTCCTCACTGCGCGTCAGCAGACGCTTGAGCTTGCCCTTGGCGAACTGGCGCTTCTCTTCGGTGAGCGTCACCTCCGCCTGTTCGCCGGGCAGCACACCGGGCACAAACAGCGCTTTGCCTTGGTGGCGCGCCACGCCCTGACCGAAGGTATCGAGATCGGTGGCGGTAACCGTCACCGTTTGCCGGGTCGTCACACGGCGGTTTGGAGAGTAGAATTGGGCCATATTGATTGCACGCGTGTTAATGAAGCTAATTAGCTGCCAATTCTCCCATATTGGAATCCCATGACCAAATATAGCCTTCGCGCACGGATGATGATTTTGATCCTGGCACCGACCCTGTTGATCGGCCTGCTGCTCAGCACCTTCTTTGTGGTCCACCGGTACAATGAGTTGCAGGATCAGCTGGTGGATGCCGGTGCTGGCATCATTGAGCCGCTGGCGGTCGCCAGCGAGTATGGCATGACCTTCAATAACCGCGAGTCGGTGCGCCAGTTGGTAAGCCTGCTGCACCGCCGCCACTCTGACATCGTGCGCTCGATTACGGTGTTTGACCGCGACAACCGGCTGTTCGTCACCTCCAACTACCACCGCAACTACACCCAGCTGCAAATCAGCCAGGGCACGCCGATGCCCACGGAACTGATGGTGAGCCGCATCGGCGACGAACTGATCCTGCGCACGCCCATTACCCCGGAGGAGAGCGCGCCGGACGAGAGCGACAACGCGCCCGCGCTGAAAACCGACAACCTCGGCTACATCGCCATTGAGCTGGATCTCAACTCGGTGCGCCTCCAGCAGTATAAGGAGGTGTTTGTCGCCACCCTGCTGCTGGTGCTCAGCCTCTGCATCGCCATCCTGTTCGCCTACCGGCTGATGCGCGATGTCACCGGCCCAATCCGCAACATGGTCAACACCGTTGACCGCATCCGCCGCGGCCAGCTCGACAGCCGGGTGGAGGGCTACATGCTGGGTGAGCTGGACATGCTGAAAAACGGCATCAACTCGATGGCGATGTCCCTGACCGCCTACCATGAGGAGATGCAGCAGAATATCGATCAGGCCACCTCTGACCTGCGCGAGACGCTGGAGCAGATGGAGATCCAGAACGTCGAACTGGATCTGGCGAAGAAGCGTGCCCAAGAGGCAGCGCGCATCAAGTCTGAATTTTTGGCCAACATGTCCCATGAGCTGCGCACCCCACTCAACGGCGTGATTGGCTTCACCCGCCAGACGCTGAAGACCCCGCTGACGCCGACCCAGAGCGACTACCTGCAAACCATTGAGCGCTCCGCCAACAACCTGCTGACCATCATCAATGACGTGCTCGACTTCTCGAAGCTGGAGGCCGGCAAGCTGGTGCTGGAGCACATCCCGTTCGCGCTGCGCGAGACGCTGGATGAGGTGGTGGTGCTGTTGGCGCACTCCGCCCATGAGAAGGGGCTGGAGCTGACGCTGAACGTGCAGAACAACGTGCCGGAGCAGGTGATCGGCGACCCGCTGCGCCTGCAACAGGTGGTGACCAACCTGCTCGGTAACGCTATCAAGTTCACCGAAACCGGCAATATCGACATCAACGTCGAGCTGCGCTCCCATGACCACATGAAGGCGGAGCTGGAAGTGCAGATCCACGACACCGGCATTGGCATCTCCGAGCGCCAGCAGTCGCAGCTGTTCCAGGCCTTCCGCCAGGCGGATGCCAGCATCTCGCGCCGCCACGGCGGCACCGGGCTGGGGCTGGTGATCACCCAAAAGCTGGTCAAGGAGATGGGGGGCGACATCAGCTTCTACAGCCAGCTTAACCGCGGCTCCACTTTCTGGTTCCACATCAACATTGAGCTGAACGACAACTTCCTGCCTAGCCCGCAGCCGATGGCACCCTTGCAGGGCAAGCGGCTGGCCTACGTCGAGGCCAACGACGCCGCCGCCAAGGCGACGCTGGAGATCCTCGCCACTACGCCGCTGGAGATCACCTACGCCTCGCTGCTCAGCCAGTTGCCGGAGGAGCACTTTGACATCCTGCTGATTGGCGTGCCGCTGAAGAAGCGCCACATGCTGCGTGAGTACAAGCAGCGGATGCCGAGCATCGTGGCGCTGGCCGACCGGGTGATCATGGCGCTCCCCTCGCAGTTGCAGATTGACGCCGAAGCGCTCAAGCAGCTGGGCGTGCAGGGTTGCCTGATCAAGCCCATCTCCAGCGTGCGCCTGCTGCCGCTGCTGCTGGATGACCGTCAGGCCGGGCTGCTCGGCAACAAGCCGCCGCGCCTGCCGCTGACGGTGATGGCGGTGGATGACAACCCGGCCAACCTGAAGCTGATCGGCACCCTGCTGGAGGAGCTGGTGGAGGAGGTGCTGCTGTGTGACAGCGGGGTGGATGCGCTGGCGCTGGCGCGCGAACAGGCACTGGATGTGATTTTGATGGATATCCAGATGCCGGAGATTGACGGCATTCGCGCCGCCGAACTGATCCACCAGCTGCCGCAGCACAGCCAGACGCCGATCATCGCCGTCACCGCCCACTCGCTGGCTGGCGAGCATGAGCACCTGCTGGCGGCCGGCATGACCGACTATCTGGCGAAACCGATCGATGAGGCGATGCTGAAACGGGTGCTGGCGCGCTACCACGCGCCGGAGGTGGAACCGCTCGAGCCAGCGGCGCTGGTCATCAGCCCCACCGCGGGCGATCCGCTGCCCTCGCTGGATTGGGATCTGGCGCTGCGCCAGTCCGCCAATAAAGAGGATCTAGCGCGCGATCTGTTGCAGATGCTGATCGACTTCCTGCCGCAGGTCAGCGAGCGGGTACAGGCGGTGCTGGACGGCGCCAACGATGACACCATTCAGGCGCTGATCCACAAGCTGCACGGCAGTTGCAGCTACAGCGGCGTACCGCGCCTCAAGCATCTCTGTTTCTATCTGGAGCAGCAGTTGCGCCAGCACGCCAGCCCGCTGTCACTGGAGCCGGAGTGGCTAGAGTTGCTGGATGAGATTGAGAACGTCACCAACGCGGCGAAGATCCAGCTGCGCGGCGGCTAAGCCGATCACTCGGGCTGGGGAGCCTCCAGTTGCAGCGCCACATAGAGCAGCAGCCGGTGGTCAAAGCGGGTGAGGTCGAGGCCGGTCACGTCGGCGATGCGGTTGAGGCGGTACTCGAGCGTGTTGCGATGGATAAACAGCGCGCGCGCTGCCGCGCCGGGCTGCACGTCGTGGGCGAACCAGGCGCGCAACGTGCGCCGCAGTAGGCCGTTGCTGTCCGTCTCCCGCAGACGCGCCAAGGGTTGCGCCAACTCCTCGGCCTGCCAGCCATCGCGTAGGCTGTCGAGCAGTACCGGCAGCCGCAGATCCGGGTAGAAGTAGCCGCGCTGCGCCGGCAGCTGCTGCTTGCCCACCGCCAGCGTCGCACGGGCCGTGCGGTAGGATCGGGCAATGCCGCCGGGGCCGCTGAAGCCGTTGCCGAGCGCCAGCCGCACCTCCAGCCCCTGTGCCGCCGCGCGCGCCAATAATGCCTCCATCCGCGCCCGCAGCGCATCGCCACGCGCCTCCCCTCCGGCGCCGGCACCAGCCACACCAGCTCATGCAGTGACACCAGCGCCAGCAGCGGCTCCCGCCCCGGCGCGGCGAGCAGTGCCTGCATCTCATGCAGCGCGCTGCCAGCGTCTGGCCCCTGCCCCTCCACCTCAATCAGCGCCACCGCCCACGGCTGGTCAAGGTTGACCCCCAGCCGCTGCGCCCACTCCGCCAAAGAGGGCGTGCCGCCCTCCGCCCGGATCAAGTTGAGCACCAACTCCTCCCGCAGCCGGCTGTCGCGCGCCAGCAGTTGCTGCAAACGCGCCTGCTCAAGCATCATCTCAGCGGTCATGCTGACCAGCTGGCCGTAGCGACGCAGCGTCTCTGGCTCGCCGCTCAGCCCCACCGCGCCGACAATCTCGCCGTCGATGCGCAGCGGCAAATTCACCCCCGGCCGCACGCCGTGCAGCCCGCGCGCCACGGCGGAATCGATCTCCACCCGCCGCCCCTGCGCGATCGCCAGCAGTGCCCCCTCATGCAGCTCACCCAGCCGCTGCGGATCGCCACTGCCGATGATGCGCCCGCGCCCATCCATCACGTTGACATTGCTGTCGATGATCTGCATGGTGCGGGAGACGATCTCCTGCGCCATGCCCGCTTCCAGTTGATATGCCGCCATCTGCTCCCTCCACTGCTCTGACCTGTCTGGCAGCATACGCCGCCGCACGCCACGCCGCCTTGTATAAACGCACAAAATGCACACAGTGGATAAATAAGCGATGACAACGGAATGAAAGACGATTTTAGGTGCGGCAGAAATAATGACCACCACAGACGTAAAAAAGGCACGGTCTCCCGTGCCTTTTAAATCGTGTGGACCGTCAGGATCTTACTGCATCAGCAGATAGAGCTGGCTGTCACCGCGTTGGATCGAGAGCGCCAGAACGGACGGTTTGCTATCGAGGATCTTACGCAGCTCGCCAAGGTTGGCCACCGGCTGCTGGTTGACGCCGAGAATCACGTCGCCCTTCTTCAGGCCGATGCGTGCTGCGGCAGAACCCGGCTTCACGTTGTCCACTTTCACGCCCTTCTGGTCGTTGACCTCGGTGTTGCTCAGCTCCGCGCCCTCAATGCCGGTAAAGATGGTGGCGGAATCGACCTGCGCCTGCTGGCTCTGCTCCAGCGTCACTTCTACCGTTATTGGCTTGCCGTCACGTTGCAGGCCCAGCGCCAGCTTGGTGCCGATTGGCAGCGTACCCACCTCCGCGCGGAAGGCGGCAAAGCTGGAGATAGCCTTGCCATTCATGGTGAGGATCACGTCCCCGGCCTTGATACCGGCCTTCGCCGCCGCCGATTTCGGCATGACCTGGCTGACGAACGCGCCGCGCTGGGCGTCAACTTTCATCGCCTTCGCCAGTTCGGAGTTCAGTTCGGTGCCCATGATGCCCAGTTCGCCACGTTTCACCTGGCCGAACTCAATCATCTGGCTGGTGAGGTTCTTCACCATGTTGCTGGGGATGGCAAACCCGATACCGATGTTGCCGCCGTCCGGCGCGAGGATCGCGGTGTTGATGCCGATCAGCTCACCGTTCAGGTTGACCAGCGCGCCGCCGGAGTTGCCACGGTTGATGGCGGCATCCGTCTGGATGAAGTTCTCGTAGTTCTCAATGTTCAGCCCGCTGCGGCCCAGCGCCGAGATGATGCCGGAGGTGGCGGTCTCACCCAGCCCGTACGGGTTGCCGATGGCGACGGTGTAGTCACCGACGCGCAGCGCCTCGGAGTCGGCTATCTTCACGGCCGTCAGGTTTTTAGCCTCTTTCAGCTGGATCAGCGCGATGTCGGAGCGCGGGTCTTTGCCGATCACCTTGGCATCAAATTTGCGGCCATCGTTGAGCTGCACCACGATCTTGGTGGCGTTGTCCACCACGTGGTTGTTGGTGACCACATAGCCCTTGTCGGCGTCAATGATTACCCCGGAGCCAAGCGCCTGGAACGGCTGCTGGGACTGGCGGCCGCCACGCGGGTTGCCGCCACGCGGGTTGTCACCGCCGCCCTGACAGAGCGGGGATTGCTGGAACGGCGAGCCATCCTGGCAGAGCGGCGAGTCGTCACCGAAGAACTGCTGGAACTGCTGGCCCATGCGCGGCGTGTTGACCGTGGTGCTGCCCTCGACGTTGATGCTCACAACGGACGGCATCACTTTCTCCAGCATCGGCGCCAGACTCGGCAGTTGGGTCATGTTCGAGGAGGCGGTTTCCGCAGCCGGTGTCGAGGAGGCGGTTTCCGTAGCCAGTGCCGAGGAGGCGGTTTCCGCAGCCAGTGCGGAGGAGGCGGGGCCAAAAGCCATTCCAATGCTAAGCGCCAAGGCGCTGAGGAACAAAGAGGAGTTTTTCATGCGTCTGTATCTCTTTAATTTATTAATACGATAAAAACAATACTGACTGTGCAGCCATGCTGAATAAGATGTAATTAACTACCTTAAGTTCACTGGCGTCGATTCAGCAATGGTAAAAAAGTGTTCAACGCCTTTACAAAAGAACAGATTTTAATCACTCCGCCGCCGCCAGCCGTCGGTACTCATCATAGGCATGGAGATCGGTCATGCCGCTGATGTAATCCTGGATCAAACGCGCGCGGTAGTAGTACTCCCACACCGGCTGCTCCACCTCCGGCAGCGTGACCAGCTGATTCACCGCCTGATTGTAGGCCAGCCGGTATTTGGCGGTAAGCTTGTGCAGCAGGCGCGTCTCAATCGGGTAGCGGCGATGGGTATCCTGCTCGTTGAGCTGGCGGAAATCCTCCCACGGCATCTCCAGCAGCGGGCTGTAGATATCCAGCAGGCCGCTGATCACCCGGTAGCCCTGCAACTCCAGCTCCTCCACCTCATGGTGGTTGAACACCTGGCGGAAGGCAACGGTCTTGAACACCTCCAGCAGCCGGTTAGCCTGGCTCTCATCCTCCAGCAGCGCCTGATTCAACGTCCCCTCATACACCTGCGGCAGGTTGTCGATGAAGCGTTGCGCGGCATGGGGCACCAGCCGTTTGACGGTCTGCACCCGCAACTCCATAAAGAAGTAGTCAATGGGGTGGCGATAGTCGCGCGCGGCCGCCATCTTTTTATAGGCGGTGCCCACCACCAGATCAAACAGGTCGCCAGCCTGCGCACTGCCCCACTCCTGTTGCAGGTGGTGGTAGAGCTGGTCAACGGTGAAGATCTTCTTCTCCACCGCATCCTCCAGATCGGCAATGCAGTAGGAGATGTCATCCGCCGCTTCCATGATGTAGGTGAGCGGGAAACGCTGGAACTCGCCCAGATCCAGCGCCGTGCGCAGCTGGCGGATCTGCGGCTCCTCCGCCAGATAGTAGCCCGGCTTCTTCATCAGGTAGCTGTATGGCTCCGGCACCGGCCCGGCCCAGTAGGCGGGGCGGGTATACTTCAGGATGCAGGCCACCTGGGTGTGCGTGAGGTTGAGGCGCAGCAGGCTGAACACCAGCCGGATGGCCTGCGCGTTGCCCTCAAAGTGGCTGAGATCGTGGCGAATGCGGCCACGCAGCGCATTGAGCGTCTCCTCCCCAGCGCGCAGCCGCAGGAACGGCACCGGGCAGGCATCCTCCGCGCCGGGCGCGCAGTCGGCCACCCGCATCCGTCGGCCGAACCAGTCATTGAGGGCGGACTCGCCGAAGTGGCCGAACGGCGGGTTACCGATGTCATGCATCAGGCAGGCCATCTCCACCACGCTCTCAAACGGGGCTACCAGCCGCTCCAGCCCCAGCGCCGCCAACCGGTCAGCCTTACCAAGGCGGTGCAGGATCTCTTTCGCGATGTGCCGCCCCACCTGCTGCACCTCCAGCGAGTGGGTCAGCCGGCTGCGCACCGCGGCGTTGCGCTCCAGCGGGAAGACCTGCGTCTTCTGCTGCAACCGGCGGATGGCCGCCGAGTTGATGATGCGCCCGCGATCGCTCTCGAACTGGCGCACAATGTCATAGGCGTCCAGCTCCTCCAGCACCTGCCGCTGCGGTCTGAAGGGACGCTCCACGCTGAATTTTTTACGAAAATCAATTGCCGCCATGCTGTTCCCCCGCCGCAGGACGCGGCCCATTACGCATTATCTCTGGCTTTTAGCCATGATAGACTACTCGGCCACAGGAAAATGCGAAATCGTCCTCTACCTTTATCAGCGAGTATCTCTATGAAAGTTGGCATCATCGGCGCAATGGAGCAGGAAGTTACCCTGCTGCGCGACAAGATCGAAAACCGTCAGACCCTGCAACGCGCCGGCTGCGAAATCTACACCGGCACGCTGCATGGCGTGGAGGTGGCCCTGCTCAAATCGGGCATTGGCAAGGTCTCCGCCGCGATGGGCACCACCCTGCTGCTGGAGCACTGCCGCCCGGACGTGGTGATCAACACCGGTTCCGCCGGTGGCCTGGCCGCCACCCTGAAAGTGGGCGACATCGTGGTCTCTGACGAAGTGCGCTACCACGATGCCGACGTCACCGCCTTCGGCTACGCGCCGGGCCAGATGGCTGGCTGCCCGGCGGCCTTCACCGCCGATGGCGAGCTGATTGCGCTGGCCGAACGCTGCATCAGCGATCTGGGCCTGAATGCTGTGCGCGGGCTGGTGTGCAGCGGCGACGCCTTCATCAATGGCGCCGAGCCGCTGGCCCGCATTCGCGCGACCTTCCCGCAGGTGGCGGCCGTGGAGATGGAAGCGGCAGCCATCGGCCACGTCTGCCACCTGTTCGGCACCCCGTTCGTGGTGGTGCGCGCCATCTCCGACGTGGCGGATCAGGCTTCCCACCTGAGCTTTGAGGAGTTTCTGGTGGTGGCGGCTGAGCAATCCACGCGCATGGTAGATGCCATGCTTCAGGCGCTGGCGTCGCGCGGCTGATGCGGCTGTTCGCTTCCCTCAAGGCACTGCTGTTGGCAGTGCCTTTTTTTATCGCAACAGCGCAGGCGGCTCCGGCGCAGCGGGTGGTGGCGCTGGCCCCCAACCTCACCGAGCTGGCCTACGCCGCCGGGCTGGAGCCGAAATTGGTGGCCGCCAGTGAGTACGCCGACTACCCGCCCGCGGCCAAGGCGCTGGAGCGGGTCGCCAACTGGCAGGGGATCAACCTGGAGCGCATCGTCGCGCTGAAGCCCGATCTGGTGCTGGCGTGGCGCGGCGGCAACCCGCAGCGCGCCCTCGACCAGCTGACGTCGCTGGGGATCCCGGTGATCACCCTCGATCCGCAGAGCATTGAGCAGGTGGCAGAGACGCTGGAACGGCTCGCCGACTACAGCGACCAGCCGGCTCTGGGCAAACAGGCCGCCGCGCAGTTGCGCCAGCAGCGGGAGGCGTTGCGCCAGCACTACGCACGCGCCACCCCGCTGCCGGTGCTGTTGCAGTTCGGCACCCGGCCGCTGTTCACCGCCTCCGCCGACACTCTCCAGAGCGAGATCGTGACGCTGTGCGGCGCGCGCAATGTGTTTGCCGACAGCCGGATGCCGTGGCCGCAGGTGAGCCGCGAACAGGTGCTGATGCGCCACCCGGCGGCGATCGTCACCCCCGGTGAGGCGGCGCAGCAGCAGGCGGTCAGCGCCTTCTGGCGGCCGCAGTTGACGGTGCCGGTGATCGCCGTTAATTCTGACTGGTTCAGCCGCGCTGGCCCGCGTATTATGCTGGCCGCACAGCAGCTCTGCCCACAGCTGGCGGCGCTGCCGGATCCCACTTCTGCGCGGAACGATCGTTGATATGTTGCTCTCAATTCTGGATATCTTAGGCACCGCGGTATTCGCCATCTCGGGCGTATTGCTGGCGGGCAAACTGCGGATGGACCCCTTCGGGGTACTGGTGCTGGGCGTGGTGACGGCGGTCGGTGGCGGCACCATCCGTGACATGGCGCTGGCGCATGGCCCGGTGTTCTGGGTGCGCGATCCCACCGATCTGGTGGTGGCGATGCTCACCTGCCTGCTCACCATCCTGCTGGTGCGCCAGCCGCGCCGCCTGCCGAAGTGGGTGCTGCCGGTGCTGGATGCGGTCGGCCTGGCGGTGTTTGTCGGCATCGGCGTCAACAAGGCGTTCGCCGCGGGCACTGGCCCGCTGGTGGCGGTCTGCATGGGAGTGATTACCGGCGTCGGCGGCGGTATCATCCGCGACATTCTGGCGCGTGAGATCCCGATGATCCTGCGTACCGAGATCTATGCCACCGCCTGCATCGTCGGCGGCATTGCCCACACCCTCGCCTACTCGGTCTTTGCCCTGCCGCTGCCGCAGGCGACGCTGCTGGGCATGGCGATTACGCTGGTGATTCGTCTGGCTGCCATCCGCTGGCACCTGAAGTTGCCGACCTTTGAGCTGGAAAGCCACGGATAAGCAACTGGCAAATTAATCTTCAACCGGGATGAAATATCAATTAATTATTTATTGATTAAAACATATTCACCCCATCGATCGGTTCTGTTATATTCACCGCGTCTGAGCAGCCCGGCCTTTGGCCGGTTGCTCATGCGCCCTGCCGCCGCCACACACTCCCTTTTCGGTCTGTTTTGCGGCGCGGGCTCCACGTACCGGTAAACCGGTTAACCCTGGGGAGATCCAGATTGGCTAAAGCCAGCGCCCTCCCCTGCCGATACCCTTATCAGGCCGGGGTCACCGGCCGGTACGTTGGAGTACTTCAACACCAGGAATACCACCGATGCGATACCTCCTGTGCAGCGCGCTACTGGCGCTGGGGATTTTGCCGGCAATGGCCATCGGAAGTCAGGGCGAGGGTGCCCAGGGCGTGATCAATGTCCGTCTGGTGATTGTGCCTCAATGCGCGGTTACCCTGACCGGCAGCACCCCTACGGCCGAGTGCGGCAGCGATGCCCGCTATCAGCCGGTTATCCGTACCCAAACCTTGAAACAAGAGACCCATCTGGCGGGCAATGTGGAGCGCACCACCCGGCTTATCACGGTTGAATGGTGAGTCAGGACGCTTCGCAGCTATACACAGCAACCTTGTTTTACCCATAAGAAAAACAGTAATAAAAAAACCCGTCTGCCACTGGCACACGGGTTTTTTTCTGCCTGACGAACGCCTCAGATGCTGAATGAGGAGCCGCAGCCGCAGGTGGTTTTGGCATTCGGGTTGGTGACGATAAAGCGCGATCCTTCCAGCCCTTCGGTGTAGTCCACCGAACCGCCCACCAGATATTGCAGGCTCATCGGATCGACCACCAGCGCCACACCGGCTTTCTCAATGGTCATGTCGCCGTCATTGATCTGATCGTCGAAAGTGAAGCCATACTGGAAACCACTGCAACCACCCCCGGTGATATAGACCCGCAGTTTCAGGTTCGGGTTCTCTTCGTCAGCAATCAGGTTCTTCACCTTATGTGCCGCCGCCTCAGTAAATTGCAGGGGCAGTGCTACGTCATCACTCATCTTTATACTCCCAACCAGTTTCACTTCAGGCCGCACCAATGGCGCCCGAACATCGATCAATTATCTTATACCCGGCTGATACGTTCAAGTATTGACCGTCCCGGGGGCATTTTCTGCGGCGGCGCGCGCCGCCTGCTCACGCTCCTGCCGTTGTAAGGTGCGGGCCAGCAGCGTGGAATACAAGGGCTGGCCGCCAAGAAACTGCGCCAGCAGCGTCGCGCCGAGGCAGGTGATGATCATTGGCAGGATCAATTGGTAGTTGTCGGTCATCTCCAGCACCAGCACGATGCCGGTCAACGGCGCGCGCACCGTGGCGGCAAACAGCGCCCCCATGCCCGCGATGGCGAAGGCGCCCGGCTGCAACCCGTAGTGCGGGAACAGCGCCGCGGCCGCCATGCCGAAAGCGGTGCCAGCCAGTGTGCCGAGCGCCAGCATCGGCGCGAAGATGCCGCCGGGCGCGCCGGAGCAGAAGCAGAGCAGCGTGGTCACGATGCGGCTCAGGAAGATAAACAGCAGCATCCCCAGCGTGTAGTGGCCCAACGCCGCCGCCGGGATCAGGCCAAAGCCACCACCCGCTGCCGCAGGCTGGATCAGGCCGAGCAGGCCGCACACGCCGCCCAGCAGCCCGCCAATCAGCAGGATGCGCCGCAGGTTGCCGCCGTGCAGGCGCTGGAACAGATCCTGGATGCGGAAGATCAGCGCATTGAAGGCCACGCCCACCACCCCGAACAGCATCCCCAGCAGCAGGTAGAGCCAGAGCGTATCGCTGGCGGCCGCCTGGAGCCGGCCAATCTGGATCACCGAGGCCGCGCCGTTAAAGTACTGGTAGACCACGCTGGAGGTGATGACGCCAATAAACACCGCCTTGATGGAGATCAGGCTGTAGCGGAACTGGAGCCGCATCTCCTCGATGATGAACAGGATGCCCGCCAGCGGCGCGTTGAAGGCCGCCGACAACCCGGCCGCCGCGCCGGTCGCCAGTAGCGAGTGGCGCGACTCGGCGCTCTTCAGCCGGAACAGGTCAACCAGCATCTTGCCGACGTTGCCGCCGATCTGCACCGTCGGCCCCTCGCGCCCCAGCACCATGCCCGCGCCGAGGCTGCCCATGCCGCCGATGAACTTCACCGGGATCACGCGCCACCAGCGCACCGGGCGCAGCTCCTCCAGCGCCCCCTCAATCTCCGGGATGCCCGATCCCGCCGCCTCCGGCGCCAGCGTGCGCACCAGCAGGTAGCCGACCATCGCCAGCAGCGCCGACAGCACAAATGCCAGCGGCCACAGCAGCCAGGCGTGCGCGCTCGCCTCCTGGAGCGCCGCCAGCCGTTGCTGCGTCACCCAGCCGACCGCCCGCTCGAAGCCCACGCCCAGCAGGCCGGTCACCAACCCGACCAGCGCCGCCACCCCCAAAATCGCCACTGGCGTCTTGTCACGCCGCAGAAATTGCCGTAACACCTCACTGCGCCGCAGACGGGGCGCGGCGGAAAGCTGCCTCTCTTGTTGCGTTATCATCACGGTCTCGTTTATCAGGATCGGAAATCACCAAAAAGCCCGGCGGATCATACTACTCGATGGCAGGCGGGGCGTCCCGCCTGAATCGCCACCATTCGTTTTCTGCAACACATTGGCACGATTTCCCCGCCCCGCCGGGCGCGTAGCAGGCCAGCAACGATTTCATAACGCGCCCTGTTTCACTAGAATAGGGGGGTTTACCTCTGCATCCCCTGGGATGCGAACCATTCAGGAGCCTTAACCATGAGCCAACACAGCAAGTCCGAAAGTCTGTTCGCCAAGGCGCAGCAACTTATTCCCGGCGGTGTCAATTCGCCGGTACGTGCCTTTACCGGCGTCGGCGGCGTGCCGCTGTTCATTGAACATGCCGACGGGGCTTACCTGTATGACGCCGACGGCAAGGCCTATATCGACTATGTGGGCTCCTGGGGGCCAATGGTGCTGGGCCACAACAACGCTGGCATCCGCGAGGCGGTGATTGAGGCGGCGGCACGCGGGCTGAGCTTCGGCGCGCCGACCGAGATGGAAGTGACCATGGCGGAGCTGGTGACCGAACTGGTGCCGACGATGGACATGGTGCGGATGGTCAACTCCGGCACCGAGGCCACCATGAGCGCCATCCGTCTGGCGCGCGGCTACACCCACCGCGACAAGATCATCAAGTTTGAGGGCTGCTACCACGGCCACGCCGACCACCTGCTGGTGAAGGCCGGTTCCGGTGCGCTGACCCTCGGCCAGCCGAACTCGCCGGGCGTGCCAGCGGACGTCGCCAAACACACCCTGACCTGCACCTACAACGATCTGGATTCGGTGCGCGCTGCCTTTGAGCAGTTCCCGGAGGAGATCGCCTGCATCATCGTTGAGCCGGTGGCTGGCAACATGAACTGCGTGCCGCCGCTGCCAGAATTCCTGCCGGGCCTGCGCGCGCTGTGTGACGAGTTCGGCGCGCTCTTGATCATTGACGAGGTGATGACCGGCTTCCGCGTGGCGCTGGCCGGCGCGCAGGCCTACTACAATGTGGTGCCTGACCTCACCTGTCTGGGCAAAATCATCGGCGGCGGGATGCCGGTGGGCGCCTTTGGCGGCCGTCGTGAAGTGATGGAAGCGCTGGCCCCGACCGGCCCGGTCTATCAGGCTGGCACCCTCTCTGGCAACCCGGTCGCCATGGCCGCTGGCTACGCCTGCCTGACGCAGATCGCCCAGCCGGGCACCCACGCCACCCTGACTGACCTGACCGAGCAGCTCGCCACCGGCCTGCTGAACGCGGCTCAGGAGAGCGGCATCCCGCTGGTGGTGAACCGCGTCGGCGGCATGTTCGGCCTGTTCTTCACCGAGGCAGAGAGCATCACCTGCTATCAGGATGTGATGCAGTGCGACGTGGAGCGCTTCAAGCGCTTCTTCCACCTGATGCTGGACGAGGGCGTCTACCTCGCGCCATCTGCCTTTGAGGCGGGCTTCATGTCGCTGGCGCACAGCCCGGAAGATATCCAGCGTACCGTGGACGCGGCACGCCGCTGCTTCGCCAAGCTGTAAGCGTTAGATAAAATATAATGAGGGGGCTACGGCCCCTTTTATTTTTATTATTGCCAAGGTGCGCGTTAAGAGGTTTTTCATCAGATCACCCGAACTGTTCTTCACCCTTTCAGCTTTAACATTTAACTCAACATCAATACATCATTAAAATAAAATTAATTGAACAACCCTGACCCGGCCTTTAAATTCCCCCTATAGATTCCTACCTACCCCCTCCTTTTAAGTTACATAGCGCTTCCACTTTTTACCTATATGACTCTCCGGAGGGACAGTTTGTTAATTTAATGATTTCCAATACTCCACGGTCATAAGATAATGAAAATAAAACATACTAAAGGTGACGTTAATAAAGATTACGTGGGCACACTTTCGCCCCTTTCACTCTATATCAAACATACCCTGCCGGTTCTGCTAGGCACCGCCTTGCTGTCTGGCCCAGCCAGAGCGGCAGATGCACCCGTCACCTATACCGGTGACAACCAAGCTATCCTTATTAATAATGATATCGCAAACAGCAGCGGGTCGGCGGTTAGCCTTACTGGTAATAACAATACCATTACCTACACCCCCGACACGCCAGACATGATGATTTTTGGTAAAAATGGCGTTTCTATCACTGGCCAAAATAATACCTTTACCAATAATGGTCAGATCACCGCCACCGGGACGAAACTGGCTGGTTCCGACGCCGCCATTCTGGCGTCTGGCTCCGCCACCATCAATAATAGCGCCAGCGGGGTTATCATCTCGGAATCCGATGCCATTTATGGGAGCAATAGTCTGACCGTCAATAATGACGGCAAGATCATCAGCCACAAGGTAAATGGGTCAATCGTCTATTATAAACAGGGCGGCAGCTACTATGGGTCAGCGGGCAGCGTGCTGGAAGGCGCTTCGTATGGCCTCTACATGATGGGCGGCAACACCCGGAGTGTGGTGGATAATGCTGGCTCCATCACGACCGACGCTGTCAGCATCTATTTCGGCAACGACACCACGGGCACCCTCACCAACCAGCAGGGCAGCGTGATCGCCTCGAAAACCCAGGCGATCAAAATTGACAGCACCACCGGCGTCAACATCCTGAACCAAGGCACGATCTCCAGTGAAAGTGGCACTGCCATTGACCTCACCAACGGCAGCAACGCAGTGACGCTCGGCACGGGTTCGGTGATTGAGGGCGATGTGGTCAGCAGCACTGCGGACACCAATACCCTGACACTTATTGGCAGCGGCAGTGAAGATGCCAACTTTGTGGGTGACAAAAACAGCACGCAGAATGGCTTCAAATCCCTGACCATGCAAGGCGACGACTGGATGCTCTCCGGCAACGTCAACCTGACCGGCAGTGATGCGACCACCCTCAACGTGGAGAGTGGTCGCCTGACGCTGGCCGGCAACGTCACCGCCAAAGGCAATACGCAAGTGGCGAGCGGGGCCACCCTACTGGTGGATGGCAGCGGCACGTTGACCACGCCACAGCTCAACATCGCCACTAATGCGCAGGCAGCCGTCGCCGGCACCCTGACCGGCGACGTCAACAATGCCGGCACCTTTGCCGCCTATAACGCCATCGTGGATGGCCCGGCCAGCGCCACCAGCGTCAACGGCAATCTCACCAACAGCGGTACCCTGCAACTGGGCGGCAGTGAGATTGGCAACATCCTGACCATCAGCGGCAACTACACCGGTGACAACGGCACCGTGGTGATCAACAGCGCACTGGCGGGGGATAATGCCCCCACGGACGCGCTGGTGATTGAGGGCGACAGCCGCGGCAGCTCCTCGCTGGTGGTGAACAACATCGGTGGCCTCGGCGCACAGACCGTGCAGGGCATGGAGGTGATCTCGGTGGGCGGCGACTCCTCCGGCCAATTTACGCTGACGGGCCGTGCCGTCAGCGGGGCCTATGAGTACAACCTGTTCCAGAACAGCGGCAATGGCGGCTGGTATCTTAGCTCGCAGGCGGAACCCGAGCCGCAACCAACCCCTGATCCAGACCCACAGCCTGAGCCAACGCCAGAACCACAACCTGAGCCGACGCCAGAACCGCAGCCTGAGCTGCAACCCGTGCCGGATGCCCCTACCCTCTACCGCCCGGAAGTGGGTGCCTATTTGGGTAACCAACTGGCCGCGCAGCAGATGTTCATCAGCCAGATGAGCGACCGCTACGCCCCGGCGGGCAGCCAGGAGAGCGGCCTTGGCTGGGCACGCATCAAGAGCAACGCCAGCGAGAGCCAGGCGGGCAACGGCGGGCTGTCTGTTGATACCACCACCACCCTGCTTCAGGTGGGGGGCGATCTCTTCACCAGCAGCGATGCGCGCTGGCATGCCGGGCTGATGGCCGGCATCGGTGACAGTGAGAACGATGCTCATGCCAAGGGGAACCGCTACAACGCCAAGGGCGACGTCACCGGTTACAGCGTTGGAGCCTACGCCACCTGGTTCCAGGATGCGGCGCGCCAGCAGGGGCTGTATGCCGATAGCTGGGTGCAGTACAACAAATTCGACAACCACGTCACCGGCGCGGATCTGGCGTCCGAAAGTTACCATAGCCAGGGGGTGCAGGCCTCTCTGGAAACGGGCTACACCCTGCCCTTTGGCCGGGGTGAGACACGCGAGTGGGCCGTCACGCCGCAGGCACAGTTGATCTACTCGCACCTTGAGAGCGACGACCATACCGAGGCCAACGGCACCCGGGTAAGCAGTGGTGCCGATGACGCACTCTTCTCCCGCCTTGGCGTGCGGCTGACCAACCGCAACGTGCTGGATTCACAGGCTGTGCAGTTCTATGGTGAGGCGAATTGGAAGAACGGTGCCGATGTTGGCGGCATGGCCTTCGACGGCGAGTGGGTGAATCAGGATATGCCGGAGAATCGCTATCAGGCGGTGATTGGCCTGTCAGGCAGCGCCAACTCACATGTGCAACTCTGGGGACAGGTCGGCGGCGAGTGGGGTGAGCACCACTACAGCGACTATCAGGGGTCGGTTGGCGTACGCGTCAACTGGTAAGCGCCCTGCCCTGCCAAACAAAACGGCCACCCCGAGGGGTGGCCGTTTTTTTATGACGCCTGCTTGCGCAGCAGGTAGATAAAGTAGGGTGCGCCGATAAAGGTCGCCAGCAGCCCGGCCGGGATCTGGTAGGGGAACAGCAGCATCCGCCCGCCCCAATCGGCCAGCAACATCAGCAGGCCGCCAATCAGCGAGGCCATCACCAGTTGCGGCAGCGCGCGGCGGAAACCAATCATCCGCGCCATGTGCGGTGCCATCAGGCCGACAAAGCTGAGCGGCCCGATAGTCAGGGTCGCCACCGCCGTCATGATCGCCGCCAACAGCAGAATCACCAACCGGCTCGGGCCGAGCGCCAGCCCGACCGAGCGCGCCAGCGCGCCGCCCAGCGGCAGGATCATCAGCCAGCGGCGGCAGAGCGGCGTCAACGCCAGCAGGATCGCCGCCAACGCCACGCTACGCCATGCCTGCGCCCAAGTCACCGAGTAGGTCGAGCCGGAGATCCAGCTCAGCAACTGCCCCATGCGCGGATCGCCGCTCGCCATCAGCAGGGTGATGAGCGTGGTGAAGACGGTGCTCAGGCCAATCCCCGCCAGCAGCATCCGCTCCGGCGAGAAGCTGCTGCGCGCCGACACCAGCAGGATGATGAACAGCGTCGCCGCCGCCCCAAGACTGCCCGCAGGCAGCAGCCAGACAAAGGCGTCGCCCGGCACGAAGAACAGCATCAGCACCACGCCACAGGCCGCGCCGGAACTGATGCCGAGCACTTCCGGGCTGGCCATCGGGTTGCCGGTCAGCTTCTGCATCATGGTGCCCGCCGCACCCAGCATCACCCCGGCGGCCAGCGCCGCCAGCGCGCGCGGCATCCGCCACGGCAGCAGTTGGGTGAAGAGATCGCCCTGCGCCCAGACCCAGCCCGCCATGTCGCGGCCAAAGGCCAGCGCCAGCCACAGGCCACCCAGCAAACAGAGCAACGCGCCGCCAATCCACCACGGCAGGTGGCCGCGCTCCGCAGGCACCACGTCACTCTGGCCCGGCACGCTGCGGCTACGCAGGCGCGGCAGCAGCCACAGCAGCAGCGGCGCGCCAATCAGCGCGGTGGCCGCACCGGTGGCGATGTCCTGCCAGAAGTGGCTCAGCCAGAGCATGATCTGGTCTGTCAGCCACAGCAGCAGCGCCCCCACCAGCGGGGCCAGCAGCAAGCGGCTGAACAAGCGCCGAGCACCAAGCAGCGTCGCCAGCAGCGGCGCAAACAGCCCGACAAAGCCGACCACGCCCACCGCATTCACGATCATCGCGCTGAGCGTGATCGCCACCGCCAGCGCGCCCAGCCGTGCCGCCGACAGCCCGAGTCCCAGGTTGCGGGCGATGCCGTCATCCAGCCCCAGCAGCGTCATCGGCCGCAGCAGCAGCAGCGCCAGCACCAGCGCCAATACCAGTCTCGGCAGCAGGAAGCGCGCCACGCTCCAATCCTGTTGGTTGAGCGCGCCGCTGCTCCAGAGGAACAGGCTCTGTAACTGATCATAGTTGAACAGCGCCAGCAGGCCATCCACTGCGCCGCAGTAGAGGCTCAGCACCAGCCCGGCGAGGATCAGCGTCACCGGCGAGATGCGCTTGCCCCACGCCACGCCAAACACCAGCGCCCCCACCACCAGCGCGCCTGCCAGCGCCGCGAACTGTTGGGTCAGCAGGCCGCCCGGCAGCGTCCAGAGGGTCGCTAACGTCAGCCCCAGCTTGGCTCCGGAGGCCACGCCCAGCGTCGCTGGCTCCGCCAGCGGATTGCGCAGCACCTGCTGGAACAGCACGCCCGCCAGCGCCAGCCCGGCCCCGGCCAGCCAGGAGACGGCGATACGCGGCAACAGGCTATAGTGGAACACCATCTGGCGCACGTCATCGATCTCGGGCTGCCAGAACCCCTGCGCCCAGCGATCCGTCGGCAACTGCCAACGCAGGTTATAGCCGCTCAGCGCCAGACAGGCGGCGGCCAGCAACCCCAGCACCAGCAGCGCGGTGGCGGTCGGACGGCGGCTCATGACGTCACCCCCAGCGATGCTGGCAGCAAACGGCAGAAGCGCATGGCGCTGGAGGTGGAGCCGTAGAACCAGATGGCTGGCACGATGGAGACCGCATTGTCACGGGCAATCGGCAGGGAGCGCCACAGCGGCGAGGCCATGATGCTGTCACGCTGCGCCCGATCGCCATGATCAAAGCAGAGCGCCCGCACGCCCTTCACGGTTGAGAGCTGCTCAATACCAATCACGCTACTGCCCCAGTAGTTGGTCTCCCCCTGCCAGGCGTTGGGGATGCCAAGTTCATTCAGGACATTCATAAACAAGCTGCCTTTGCCAAACACCAGTACGTGGTGGGCATCGAGGAAAGAGAAAAGGAGCACCGGCCGCTGGCCGTAGGGGCGTAGCGCTACCCGCGTCTGCGCCAGCAGCGTTTCAAACTCCGCCAGATGGCGATCGGCCGCCGGGCGCAGCGCCAACCGGTCAGCTAGCAGATAGAGCGCCTTGCGTGCCGAGTCCAGCGGCTGGCCGCTGCCGTCATAGAAGGCCAGCGAGAGGGTCGGTGCGATACGCGCCAGCGCCTCCGGCGTCGGGCCATAGCCAGCGGAGAGCAGCAGCAGCGAGGGACGCAGCTGTTGCAGCAGCTCCAGGTTTGGCTCGGTACGCAGCCCGACGTCCACCACGCCGGGCGGCAGTGCTGGCTCTTTCACCCACTCGCGGTAGCTGTGGGTATCGGCCACGCCGAGCGGCACCACGCCGAGCGTCAGCAGCAGCTCCACGGTAGACCACTCCAGCGAGACGATACGGCGCAAATCAGGGCGGGCGGCCGCCAGTGAGGGCCAGGCGGCAAGCAGCGGCGAGAGCGCCAGCGCCTGCAACAGGCGACGGCGCACGCCGTCAGGTTGGGTCAGGGATCTCATCAGCAGACAAAGCTCACCGGGGCGCCGCCGCCGGGGTGCGGCAGCACGCCCATCGGGATACCGTAAATTTTCTCCAGCACCGGCCCCTGCATCAGCTCGAGCGGGCTGCCGCTGGCAATCATCTGCCCCTCACGCAGGGCAATCAAATGGTCGCAGTAGCGCGCCGCCACGTTGATGTCGTGCAGCACCGCCACCACCGTCAGGCCGCGTTCGGCGCTCAGGCGCTTGATCAGCGCCAGCACCTCCACCTGATGGGCGATGTCCAGCGCGGAGGTCGGCTCGTCCAGCAGCAGGCAGCGCGTCTCCTGCGCCATCATCATCGCCAGCCAGGCGCGCTGGCGCTCGCCGCCGGAGAGGCTGTCCACCAGCCGCTGGGCGAAGGGCTTGAGTCCCACCAGCGCGATGGCCTGCTCGACCGCCTCGCGGTCATGGTGACGAAAGCGCCCGAGCGCGCCGTGCCACGGGTAGCGGCCAATCGCCACCAGCTCCTGCACGGTCATCCCTTCGGCGGGCGGCAGTTGCTGCGGCATATAGGCCACTTCGCGGGCGAAGGCTTTGCTCTCCCATGTGCCCAGCGGTTTGCCGTTCAGCCGCAGCGCGCCGCTGGAGGGCGGCTGATGGCGGCCTAGCATCTTGAGCAGCGTGGATTTGCCAGAGCCGTTGTGGCCAATCAGGCCACAAAATTTGCCCTGCGGGAAGGTGAGGGTCAGGGGCGCCAGCAGGGTGCGCCCCGGAACGGTGAAGCTGGCCTGTTCCAGGCTCAGCGAAACGTGGGTGTTGACGTGGTTATCCTGCATAATTCCCTGTCTTGCAAACGGGCGCGCTTCAGCGCGCCCAAAGTCTGACTGGCCGGATGCGCGCGTTGCCGCGAGGCCCAAGGCTCAGAAGCGGAAGGTGGCGGTCGCCACGATCTGGCGGTCAGTGCCCCAGTAGCAGGCGTAGTCGCGGTAGCAGCTGGAGACATACTCACGATCCAGCAGGTTGTTGATGTTCAACCCAACGGAGGAGCCTGGCAGGCCAGCGCGCGCCAGATCGTACTTGATGGTGGCGTCCACCAGCGTGTAGGACGCCACGCTGAACGGCTCGTTGGCGGCGTTCAGGCTGGAGGTCGCGCCAACGTAGCGCACGCCGCTGCCCACGGTCAGGCCGCTCAGTGCCGTCTCATGGAAGGTGTAGTCTGCCCACAGCGCCGCCATGTTGCGCGGCACCTCAACCGGACGCAGCCCCTTCAGGTTGGTGTCCTTGGTGTACTCGGCATCGGTGAAGGTGTAAGAAGCGATCAGGTTGATGTTGGCGTTGACCGCCGCCTTGGCTTCCAGCTCCACGCCGCGTGAGCGGATCTCGCCGCTCTGGACGCTGAACAGAGAGTTAGCCGGGTCAGCGGTCAGATTGTTGTCCTTGGTCAGCTGGTAGACCGCTGCCGTCAGGCTGATCGGCTGGTTCTCCGGGATGTACTTCACCCCGGCCTCATACTGCTTGCCGTGGGAAGGATCGAACGCCTTGCCACTCAGGCTGGTGCCGCTGACTGGCTCGAAGGACTCGCTGTAGCTGAAGTAAGGCGAGATGCCGTTGTCGAACAGGTAGTTCAGGCCGCCGCGCCAGGTGAACTGCTCGTCGCGGCGCTTGTCGGTGGTGTTGCTGCTGCGGGTCAGCACGGTGCTCTTGGCGAAGTCATAGCGGCCGCCCAGCGTCAGCAGCCAGTGGTTCCACTCCGCCTGATCCTGCACATAGAGGCCGGTCTGCTCCTGACGGTTGAGGATGTGATAGCGGAAATTGATGTCGTAGTCATCATTGCCATACTGCGGCGCGGTCATGTTGATGCCGCCGGTGGTGCCGTAGTCGGCATTGATATCGTTGCGCATCCGCATGTAGTCCACGCCCGCCAGCAGGGTGTGATCCACGTCGCCGGTGGCGAATTTGGCCTGCCCCTGGGTGTCCACGCTAAAGTTATTTAGCTTCTCGCTGGAGTCCACGTAGCCACGGTTGATGGTGGCGGGCGCGCTGTAACCATTGCCGTAGTGGCCGATGTAGTGGCTGTCGATCATGCTGTAGCGCAGGTTTTGGCGCACCGTCCAGGTGTCGTCAAAGCCATGTTCGAAGCTGTAGCCCACCATCTTCTGGTTGCGGGAGTAGGTGTCGCTCGCCTCCCCCTCGTTGAAGTCCACCGGCAGCTTGCGCGCCTTGCCGTTGGCGTCGGTGTAAGGCACCACGGTGCCCTCACGCGGCAACCAGCCGTAGTAGCCAGTTTCTGGCTCATTCTGGAAGTTGCTCAGGAAGGTGAAGGTGGTGCGGTCATCCGGGTGCCAGGTGAAGGCCGGGGCGATGGCGTAGCGCTTCTCGTTCACCAGCTCCTGCTGGGCATCTTGGCTGCGGGCCACACCGGTCAGGCGGTAGGAGTAGACGCCGTTGTCATCCAGCGCGCCGCCAAAGTCAAAGCCGGTCTGGTAGAGGTTATCGGTGCCCATCGAGAACTGCACTTCGCGCAGGGTTTCGGTGGTCGGGCGCTTGCTGACCATCGAGATGATGCCGCCGGGGTTGCTCTTGCCATACAGCACCGACACCGGGCCGCGCATCAGCTCCACGCGCTCCAGCATATAGGGATCCATCGCGGCTTCATTGTAGTTGTCGCCCTGAAGCTTGAGGCCATCGAGGTACTGGTTGGTGTTGACCGAGCTAAAGCCGCGGATTGAGACCACATCCAGCGCCTCGGAGCTACCACGGCTGGCGAAAACGCCCGGTGTGTAGCGCAACGCATCCTTGACCGAGTCCGGCTGGCGCATCTCCAGCTCCTCGCTGGTGACCACGGAGACCGACTGCGGCGTCTTCAGCAGCGGGGTATCGGTCTTGGTGCCGGTGGCACTGCGTTTGGCCGCCACGGTCGCGGCTGGCCCCCATGCGCTCTCCTGCGCCACATTCGGCCCACTGCCCACCACGGTAATGGTGTCGTTGCCGTTGGTCTGGGTCGTGTCGGCCGCCAGGGCCGGCAGGGCGACGTGCCCGAGTGTAACCGCAATGGCCAGCGCCACTTTCCCACGGGGGAACGAAGCCGCTGAGGTAAAGCCTGAACGTGTGCGTGTGCGCATGGTTGCTTCTCTAATGATGTTAACAGGAATGTAAACGAGAATTATTATTATGCAGAGCGAATCATATTCGGATGAATTTTTAAACTCAAGCAGAAAGCGCCTGACGCCTGATAAGCGGGTGAAGAATTCACCTTATTTCCGTTATGGTTAAATTTCATTAACGCAAATAAAAAAACCCGCAACGTTTATGTCGCGGGTTTATAAAACTTTTTATCCTGATGACTATTTTCTAACGCCCAGTAATATCAGCAGCGGTGGATTACCGCTCTCGGTGGCATCGAAATGGTAAATACGTCCCTGCCGCTCGCCGCCAATGCAGAATGAGATGGTGGACTGCTTATTTTTAATCGCCCGTTTCACAGCGGCATCAACGCTGAAATAGAGGTAACTGGGTTTGCTGGTCACCTGCGTTTTGCCGTCGGCGTCACGGCCACAGCTTGGGCGGCTGTTCCAGGTCACCGCCTGCTCCTGCCAGTCGTTGCTGGTCGGGTAGAGGAAGAGCTGGCGCGACGCGCTGTCGGAGACGTTGTTACCAAACAGCCGCACCTTATAAATAAAGGAGGTGTCTTTATCGATGTCCAGCGCCGCCGGCCACGCCGGGATGGCGAACTGGATCAGCCCCACCTCCTCACGGTTTTTGCTGCGGTCATTCTGCCAGTTGTCCTGCACCACCAGCGTGCTGCTGCCCGCGAAGTTGCTCTCCGCCGACTCCTGATTGCTGACGGTCACATCCTGCAACGCTGGCTCATAGGCCAGCGGCACATTCAAGCCGCAATCCAGCGCGTGGTTCATGCAGTGGTTGACCATGTAATCAGACGCCTGATCCGACCAGCCATTCATAAAGTCGGCGTGGGCGCTGTAGATCGACCCCCACCGCTCCACCACATTGCCCTCTACTATTTTCGGATCGAGCGATAGCTCTACCTTGGTCATGTCAATCGGCGGCGAGTTGGGCACCAGATAGGCGATGTTCATGTTGACGGTCGGGATCTTCACCGGGTAAGCCGCCGGACAGGCGTTGTTCACCGTGTAATCCGCGTTCTTGACCCCAATTGCCGGGCGGAGCGTCACGCCGTCCCAGCAGTTGGGGAATTTGATGGCGATGTTCATCTGCACCGTGCCATCCGCTTGCGGCGGGCAGCGGCTCTTGGGCACATCCGAGTAGCCCAGCCCCTGACAGAAGTAGTCAATCGCCACCTTGTTGGGCGTAGTGCCGTTGTGGGTGCCAGCCAGCAGTTGCAGCCCGGCCGGGAACGGGCTGAGCGGGAACTCCTGCACGTTGTTGGCTTGGTAGTAGGTCTTTTGGTAGGCGGGGCGGATCACCTTCCCATCCGGCAGGCGCAGCGACGGCGCCCAGTAGGCAGAGTGGTCGGCCAGGTTGTTGCAGGTGGTGGAGAAGTCCGCCACCAGCTGCTCGTTGGTGCTGTAGGCGTTGGCGTGGGTGCTGCCGAAGAAATCATGGGACATCGCCATACCGGGCATCGCGGGCATCATGATCGCGTCATCGGGCAGCGTATGGCTGTAGTCACACACCACGTGAACCTGGGCATCGGCGGCCTCGGCGCGTGATAGGGGGTTCAGCCAGATAAGCATCAGTAGCAGGGGTAGTGCGCGTTTCATGGTTGGCTCCTTCTGTGGGGGATCCCCAGAGAGTGCCCCGCCCCGCCGGGCCGACGCCAATCACCAACGGTCAGCGATAATCATTGATAAAGCTGATAAAAAAAGGGTGTGATGCACGTTTGACACGCATCACACCCTCTCGGCTCAAGGCGGGGAGTTACTGGCCGAACATCTCCCTGATCCAGCCAGCGACGCCCTCGCTCTCCTTCTGCTCATCCTGCGGTGCCTGCTGCGGCTGGCCCTGCGGCGCTTGCGCCTGTTGCTGCTGTTGCAACTGCCACTGCTGCTGTTGAGCCGCCAGACTGGCCTGACACAGGCTGTCCGGGTCATCCGTCCAGACCGGCATGGTGCGCACCACGCCACCGGTCAGGCCGCCACCGCCGCCGCAGACAAAGTTACCGGCGGAGTCAACGCCCATTGGGCTGATCTCCTCTGGCGCTTGCAGATCCAGCGGCTGCGGGGTGCCGTTTGCCAGATAGCGGCTGTAGAGCGCCATCGCCCCGGTGGAGCCCCACAGTTTCGACGGGCCGTTGTTGTCGCGGCCTACCCAAGTGATCGCCACCTGCTGGCCGTCAATGCCCGCGAACCAGCTGTCACGCAGGTCGTTCGAAGTACCGGTCTTGGCCGCCAGATGCAGGCCGGGGTACTTCACCGCCAGCGCGCGCGAGGTGCCCTCGTTCACCACCTGCTGCATGGCGTAGAGCGTCAGGTAGGCGGCCTGCGCCGGTACTGCGCGCTCGGCCTGCGGGAAGCTCTGGTAGAGCACCGAGCCATCCTCGGCAATCACCGAGCGCACGGCGGAGAGCGGTGCGCGGTTGCCGCCGCTGGCGATGGTCTGGTACTCCTGCGCCACTTCCATTGGCGTCAGCGCGATCGCCCCGAGCAGCATCGACGGCACCGGGTTGAGCACGTTGGCTGGCACGCCGAGCGTCACCAGCGTTTTGGTGATCTCATCCAGCCCGACCGCCATCCCCAGATTGACCGTCGGCACGTTCATCGAACGCGCCAGCGCGTCCACCAGCATCATCTGGCCGCGGAACTGGTGGTCATCGTTCTGCGGTTTCCAGGTCTGGCCGTTGGAGAGACGCAGCGCCAGCGGCTGGTCAGCCAGCAGGGTGTTAAGGCGGTACTTGTCCGGCTGCGCCAGCGCGGTCAGGTAGGTGGCTGGCTTGGCCAGCGAGCCAACCTGGCGGCGCGCCTGCATGGCGCGGTTGAAGCCAGCAAACTGGGTCTGCGACCCGCCGACCATGGCCCGCACCTCGCCGCTGAAGCGATCGACCACCACCATCGCGGTTTCGATGTCGTTCAGGCCACTCTTCTTGCGCAGCTGCGGGATGCCCTCCTCCACCGCCTGCTCGGCGGCGTCCTGCGACACCGGATCAAGGGTGGTGAAGATCTTCACGCCGGAGAGGTCGTTCACCTTGTCGCCCATCCGCTGCTGCAACTCCTGGCGCACCAGCTGCATAAAGGCTGGCTGCGGCGAGATCACCCCGCCCTTCGGTTGCACGCCCAGTGGGCGGGCGCTCAGCATGGTGTAAAGCTCGTGGTCAATGATCTGCTGGGTCTCCAGCAGCTTCAGCACCACGTTGCGGCGCTCCAGCGCCAGTTTCGGGTTGCGCCACGGGTTGTAGAGCGACGCCCCCTTCACCATGCCCACCAGCAGCGCCTGCTGGTCGAGGCTCAGTTCATCCACCGGGCGGCCAAAGTAGTAGAGGCTGGCAAGCGGGAAGCCGCGGATCTGGTCATTGCCATCCTGCCCGAGGTAGACCTCGTTCAGGTACAGCTCGAGGATGCGATCCTTGCTGTAGCGGCTGTCCACCAGCAGCGCCATGTAGGCTTCATTGATCTTGCGCCAGTAGGTGCGCTCATTGCTGAGGAACAGGTTCTTCACCAGCTGTTGCGTCAGGGTACTCGCCCCCTGCACCGTGTGCCCAGCCGTCAGGTTCGCCAGCAGCGCGCGGCCGATGGAGTAGAAGCTGATGCCGTCGTGCTCATAGAAGTGGCGGTCTTCCGTCGCCAGCAGCGTATCCACCAGCAGGTCAGGGAAGCCGCTGCGCGGCACGAACAGGCGCTGCTCGCCATTTGGCGACTGCAACATGGTGATCAGGCGCGGATCGAGGCGGAAGAAGCCGAAGTTGCGCTTGCTGTCCATGTTCTGGATCTGCGCCAGGCTGTCGCCCTTAAAGGTGAGCAGCGCGTGGATCTGCCCCTCTTTGCCATCCGGGAAGTCGAACGGGCGGCGCAGCATCTCAATGCTGTTGCCGCGCACGGTGAATTCGCCCGGCCGGGTGATGCGTGACACCTCGCGGTACTGGGTGCCCTCCAGCAGCGAAACCATCTCCTTCTTGCTGTAGCCCATGCCCGGCTCGAGGTTGACCATCCGGCCATAGACCGCCGCCGGCAGTTGCCACACCTTGCCGTCAATGCGGCTGCGGATCTGCCCATCCAGATAGAAGCCATAGATCGCCAGCAGCAGCGCCAGCACAATCCCGATTTTTACTGCCAGGCCCAGCCAGCCGCGTTTTTTGCGCGGCTTGCCCGCCTTTACCTTGCGTGGCATCTGTTGCTTACCTTTATTGTCTTGGTTGTCATCCTGATAGTCGCCAAAATCATCCCCAGCGTCCTCCTCCCTGCGGTGACGCGGCCGCTGCCGCGCGGGCTTGCGCTCTGGGGGAGTGTTGCGTCCCTTGCGCCCGATGGGCTCGCGGTCATCACCTGACATTGCTGTTCTCCACGCTACTGTTCTTGTTCATCATTACCCTTCCTAAAGAAAAGTCGCGGCGTCCTGCAGTGGCTTTTCAGATTGCTGTGCTATCAACGGAGGCCGGAAAAGGCGCTACTTTGTTACCCGCTGCCCGGCCCGGCCAGCGGAAACATCTGAAAACCGCCCAGCCACCGGGGCTAGGGGGCGTGTTTCTTGGTGCGGCGCGTGGGCAGCGCCTGCGCTGGATCGTCCGGCCACGGATGCTTGGGGTAACGCCCGCGCATCTCCTTTTGCACCTCGCGGTAGGCACCGCGCCAGAACGCCGCCAGATCGGCAGTGATCTGCAAGGGGCGGTGCGCTGGCGACAACAGCTCCAGCACCACCGCCACCCGCCCTTCGGCGACGCGCGGGCTGGCCTCCTCGCCGAACATCTCCTGCAACCGCACCGCCAGCACCGGCGGCTTATCGGCGTCATAGCGAAGCGGCAGCCGGCTACCGGTCGGCACAGTGTAGTGGCTTGGCAACGCACTATCCAGCCGTTGCCGCTGCGGCCAACTGAGCAGCCGACCGAGCGCCTCCAGCAGATTCACCTGCCGCAGGGCGCGCATGTCGCGCACCTTGCCGAGCGACGGCAGCAGCCAGCTCTCAAGGCTCGCCAGCAGATCCTCCTCCTCTACCGCCGGCCAGTCGCCCTCTGGCAGCCAGCGGCGGGCGCAGCGCATCCGCAGCAGCAGCTGTTCGGCCGCCGGTTCCCAGTTGAGCGCCGCCAGCCCCTGCTGGCGCACCCACTCCAGCAGCGCCTGTTGCAGCTCCTCATCGGAGGGCTTTGCCAGCGGGCGGGCGCGCAGCACCAGCCGCCCCACCATGTCGCGCTGCCACGCGCGCAGGGTGCCGCGCGCCTCGTCCCACTCCACGGCGGCATGGCGCGTCACCAGATCCGGCAGGCGCGCGGCCAGCGCCTCCATCTCCACCGGCAGTGCCAGCAGGATGCGGGCGTCCGGGCTGGCGTTGCCCTGCAACAGCGACGGTGCAATCAGCCAGCCGTGGCGGGTCAGCGCCTCATCCTGCGGCAGCGAGGCACCCAACCCATTCGCCAACAGATAGCGCCCCTCCGTGCCGCGCCGCTGGGCGAGGCGATCCGGGAAGGCGCGCGCCAGCAGCCAGGCGGTGTGGTCAGGGTCGGGCTGGCCAAAGGGCTGGCCGCAGCGCTTCGCCAGTTGGGTAGCGCGGCGCTGCCAATGCGGCTGGCGGCGGCTGAGCCAGTCACTGAGATCCGGCGTGCCACCGCGCGGCGGCTCCTCCAGCATGGCGGCGAGCAGCGCGGCGGTGGCCAGCGCCGCCCCCTCGGCCGCACCGGCCACCAGCATCGCCGCCAGCCGTGGGTCAACGCCCAGCCGCGCCATGCGCTGCCCAGCCGGGGTGAGCCGCCCGCCAGCATCCAGCGCGCCCAGTTGCCGCAGCAGCGCCTGTGCCGCTGCCAGCGCGGGCGCAGGCGGCGCGTCCAGCCAGGTGAGGTCGGCCGCGTCACGGCAGCCCCACTGCAACAGCTCCAGCCACAGGTTGCTCAGGTCACTCTGCACGATCTCCGGCTCGCCCTGCTCCGCCGCACGCTCCGCCTGCTCACGGCTGAAGAGGTGCACACAGAGGCCCGGCGACAGGCGTCCCGCACGGCCAGCGCGCTGGGTCATGGAGGCCTGACTGATGCGCTGGGTCACCAGCCGCGTGACGCCGCTGCGCGGGTCAAAGCGGGTGGCGCGCTCCAGTCCGCTGTCCACCACCAGCCGGATGCCCTCGATGGTCAGGCTGGTTTCGGCGATGTTGGTCGCCAGCACCACCTTGCGCCGCCCGGCCGCCGCTGGCTGGATCGCCTGCTGCTGTTGCGCCAGCGGCAGCGCGCCATAGAGCGGGCAGAGATCGGTATCGGTGGCGACGTTGCCCGCCAGCCGCTCCTGCACGCGCAGAATCTCGGCCACGCCGGGCAGGAACAGCAGCAACGAGCCTGACTCCTCGCGCAGCAGTCGCAGCACGGCGGCGGCCACCCCCTCCTCCAGCCGCTCATGGCTGGCGAGCGGCTGATAGCGGCGCTCGACCGGGAAACTGCGCCCCTGCGAGACAATTACCGGCGCGTCCGGCAGCGCCTGCGCCAGCCGGGCGTTGTCCAGTGTCGCGGACATCACCAGCAGCTTCAGGTCATCGCGTAGCCCCTGCTGCACCTCCAGCAGCAGCGCCAGCGCCAGATCGGCCTGCAAGCTGCGCTCGTGGAACTCATCGAGGATCACCAGCGACACGCCACTCAGCTCCGGGTCGCGCTGCACCATGCGGGTCAGGATGCCCTCGGTCACCACCTCCAGCCGGGTGGCGGCGCTGGTGTTGCTCTCGGCGCGCATCCGGTAGCCGATTGTCTGCCCCGGCGCTTCGCCCAGTTGCTGCGCCAGCCGGTGCGCGACGTTCTTTGCCGCCAGACGGCGTGGCTCCAGCATAATGATACGGCCCGGCAGCCCGGCGCGCGCCAGGATGGTCAGCGGCAGCCAGGTTGACTTGCCCGCGCCGGTCGGCGCATTCAGCAGCACCTGTGGCGACGATGCCAGCGCCGTCAGCACCTCCTCCACCACCTCGCTGACCGGCAGCGCAGATGCCCCGGTGGTCACCGCGTCCATACCCCTTCCCCTTACATCGGTTAACTTTCTGAGCCGGGCATTGTAGCATTCAGCCCCAGACCCTTTGGTAAATTCATACAGGATGCCCATGCCCGACGCCCAACGCCTCTTCTTCGCCCTGCCGCTGCCGGCTGGCCTGCAACAACAGGTGATCGGCTGGCGCGCCACCGCGTTCGCGCCGGAGGCGGGCCGGCCGATTGCCGCCGCCAACCTGCACCTGACGCTGGCCTTCCTTGGCGAGGTGAGCGACCAGAAGGCCGCGGCGCTGGCCCAGCTGGCGGGCCGGGTGCGCCAGAGCGGCTTCCAGCTGACGCTGGATGACCTTGGCCACTGGCCGCGCCCCGGTGTGGTGTGGCTTGGCCCGCGCCGCGCGCCGCGCCCGCTGCTGCAACTGGCGACGCTGCTGCGCGCGCAGGCGGCGCGCAACGGCTGCCACCAGAGCGCACAGCCATTCCACCCGCACATTACGCTGTTGCGCGGTGCTACCCGCCCGGTGGCGTTGCCGCCCGCCACGCCCAACTGGACGCTGGAGGCCACCGAGTTCTGCCTGTATGAATCCCGCTTTGAACGCGGCCAGACCCGCTACCGCGCCCTGCAGGCGTGGCCGCTTGGCTAAGGCCAGTCAGGAGAGTTATGCTTTTTACCCCACCGCTGCAACGGGCTACGTTGATCACACGTTACAAACGGTTTCTGGCAGATGTCGTCACCCCCGAGGGGGAACAACTGACACTGCACTGCCCCAACACCGGCGCCATGACCGGCTGCGCCACGCCGGGCGACACTGTCTGGTACTCCACCTCCAGCAACCCCAAGCGCAAGTACGCCCACACCTGGGAGTTGTCTGAAACTCAAGAAAACCATTGGATTTGCATCAATACTCAGCGTGCTAATAGTGTAGTGCGCGAGGCGATAGCGGCGGGAAGAGTGCCGGAATTGTCTGGTTACACCCAGCTACAGGGCGAAATAAAGTATGGCAGTGAAAACAGCCGTATCGATCTGTTATTACAGGCAGAAAACCGTCCTGACTGCTATATTGAAGTGAAGTCGGTGACGCTGCTCCACCAGGGCGGCGGCTACTTCCCGGATGCGGTGACACTGCGTGGGCAGAAGCATCTGCGGGAGTTGCAGCAGGTAGCGTCAACCGGGCGGCGTGCGGTGCTGTTTTTTGCCGTGCTGCACTCCGGCATCTCTATGGTCTCTCCCGCCCGCCATATTGATCCACGCTACGCTAATCTATTGGCAGAAGTACAAAATCAGGGGGTTGAGGTGATTTGCTACGGAGCACAGCTCTCACCCACCGGCATTGACCTGATGAACCCCATCCCGTTGATAGGGATACCAAAAACATAAGGCTGCCTCATCCTGCGGCGAGCGCAATAAAGCCGCGTATCACAGGATTGTCAAGCGGATGTGAGGAATAATTGCCATCTATCCTTCCATCTGTTATTTATAGCGGCCTGATTTTTCCCCACGTTGGGGATCGATAGTGCGTGTTATGTAGGAGAAGCAACATGCAAGAAGGGCAAACCCGTAAAACATCCTCCTTGAGCATTCTCGCCATCGCTGGGGTGGAGCCGTACCAAGAGAAGGTGGGCGAAGAGTACATGAATGAGGCGCAACTCGCCCACTTCAAACGTATTCTTGAAGCATGGCGCAACCAGCTCAGGGATGAAGTCGACCGTACTGTATCGCACATGCAGGACGAAGCCGCTAATTTCCCTGATCCCGTTGACCGTGCTGCCCAGGAAGAGGAGTTCAGTCTGGAGCTGCGCAACCGCGATCGTGAGCGCAAGCTGATCAAGAAGATTGAAAAGACCCTGAAAAAAGTGGAAGACGAAGATTTCGGCTTCTGCGAATCCTGCGGGGTTGAGATTGGCATCCGTCGTTTGGAAGCCCGTCCGACCGCAGACCTGTGCATTGACTGCAAAACGCTGGCCGAAATCCGCGAAAAGCAGATGGCAGGCTAAGCTCTGATGTCTGATCACGACTGCCGCGGCGCCCCTGGCGCCGCGCTTTCGTCACCCTACACCATGCCTGAACGCCTCTCCCCCGCTCCCTATATTGGCCGCTTTGCGCCATCGCCCTCCGGCGAGCTGCACTTTGGTTCCCTGATCGCCGCGCTTGGCAGTTACCTGCGCGCCCGTGCCCAACAGGGTCGCTGGCTGGTGCGCATCGAGGATATCGATCCGCCGCGCGAGATGCCCGGTGCCGCGGCGCGCATCCTGCGCCAGCTTGAGCACTACGGCCTGCACTGGGACGGCGAGGTGCTCTACCAGTCGCAGCGCCATGACGCCTACCGCGAGGCCCTAAGCCAGCTGATTGCTGCCGGCCGCGCCTACTACTGCACCTGCACCCGCAGCCGCATCCAGTCGATAGGTGGCGTCTATGACGGCCACTGCCGCTCGCTGCATCTGGGCGCGCACAACGCCGCCCTGCGGCTGGTGCAGTCGCAGCCGGTCTACGGCTTTGAGGATGGCCTGCGCGGCTGGCTGGCAGCCGACCCACGGCTGGCGGAGGAGGATTTCATTATCCACCGGCGTGATGGCCTGTTCGCCTATAACCTGGCGGTGGTGGTGGACGACCACGCTCAGGGGGTGACGGAGATTGTGCGCGGCGCGGATCTGATTGAACCAACGGTGCGGCAGATCGCGCTCTACCACCAGTTCGGCTGGCAGGCGCCCGGCTATATCCACCTGCCGCTGGCGCTGAATGAGCATGGCGACAAACTCTCCAAGCAGAACCATGCGCCGGCGCTGCCGGAGGGCGATCCGCGCCCGGTGCTGGCGGAGGCGCTGCGCTTCCTTAACCAGCCGCTGCCAGCGGATTGGCGCGACCTGAGTCTGGCGCAATTGCTGGCGCACGCGGTGGCGCACTGGCAACTGGAGGCGGTGCCGCGATGAGGGGATTTGGCACATCTTTACAACATTATTCTCAAACCCCCCGGCATGAGCTATGATTAGCCGCTGTTTTTTGCTCTCATTTTTTAGTCACTATCGAGGTGTCCCATTTTTACCCGAGTAGCCAATTTTTGCCGAAAGGTGCTGGCCCGCGAAAACGACGTCCCTGACACGGTCGCACCCGTGCAAGCGCCTCTTTTCACTGTCATTCCGCGCGATCAACACGCGATCTCCCGCCGGGACATTAGTGAAAATGCCCTGAAGGTGCTCTATCGCCTGAACAAAGCCGGCTTTGAGGCTTACCTGGTCGGCGGCGGCGTGCGTGACTTGTTGCTCGGCAAAAAACCCAAAGATTTTGACATCACCACCAATGCCACGCCGGATGAAGTGCGTAAGCTGTTCCGCAACTGCCGGCTGGTTGGCCGCCGTTTCCGTCTGGCCCACGTGATGTTTGGCCCGGAGATCATCGAGGTCGCCACCTTCCGTGGTCACCACGAGCAGGAGCAGCCGCAGCAGGACAAAAATGCCTCCCAGCAGGGGCGCAACGGCATGTTGCTGCGCGACAACATCTTCGGCTCGATCGAGGAGGACGCGCAGCGCCGCGACTTCACCATCAACAGCCTCTACTACGGCGTGGCCGATTTCAGCCTGCGTGACTACACCGGCGGCCTGCGCGATCTCCAGGAGGGCGTCATCCGCCTGATTGGCGACCCGGAGACCCGCTACCGTGAAGACCCGGTGCGGATGCTGCGCGCGGTGCGTTTCGCCGCCAAGCTGAACATGCGCATCAGCGCGGAGACCGCCGAGCCGATCCCGCGTCTGGCGGCGCTGCTGCATGAGATCCCGCCAGCGCGCCTGTTTGAGGAGTCGCTGAAGCTGTTGCAGGCCGGGTATGGCTACCCGACCTACCGCCTGTTGTGCGAATACCAGCTGTTCCAGCCGCTGTTCCCGCTCATCTCCCGCCAGTTCACCGAGAGCGGCGACAGCCCGATGGAGCGCATCCTGGCGCAGGTGCTGAAGAACACCGACCATCGCCTGCACAATGACATGCGCGTCAACCCGGCGTTCCTGTTCGCGGCCATGCTCTGGTATCCGCTGATTGAACATGCGCAGAAACTGGCGCAAGAGAGCGGGCTGGCCTACTTCGACGCCTTCGCGCTGGCGATGAATGATGTGCTGGACGAGCAGTGCCGCTCGCTGGCGATCCCGAAACGCATCACCACGCTGGTGCGCGACATCTGGCTGTTGCAGTTGCGCCTGTCACGCCGTCAGGGCAAGCGTGCCCACAAGCTGATGGAGCACCCGAAATTCCGCGCCGCCTACGATCTGCTGGCGCTGCGCGCCGAGGCGGAGAACAACCGTGAGCTGGTGCAGCTGGCCCAGTGGTGGGGCGAGTTCCAGACCGCCACCCCGATGCGCCAGAAAGGGATGCTCTCCAACCTCGGCGAAGAGGGCAACCCGCGCCGCAGCCGCCCACGCCGTCCGCGCAAACGCGCGCCGCGCCGGGACAACGCCGAGTGATCCGCGTCTATCTGGCGCTCGGCAGCAACCTGGCCGAGCCGCTCGATCAGGTCAATGCGGCCCTCACGGCGCTGGACGCCCTGCCGCAGACGCGGCTGGTGCGCCGCTCCTCGCTCTACCGCAGCAAGCCGCTTGGCCCGCAGGACCAGCCGGACTATCTGAACGCGGTGGTGGAGCTGGAGACGGCCCTGCCGCCGGAGGCGCTGCTTGACGCCACGCAGGCGATTGAGCAGCAGCAGGGCCGGGTACGCAAGGCTGAACGTTGGGGGCCGCGCACGCTGGATCTCGACATGCTGCTCTACGGTGAGCAGGTGATCAGCACGCCGCGCCTGACGGTGCCGCACTATGACATTATGAACCGCGAGTTCATGCTCTACCCGCTGTTTGAGATCGCCCCCGATCTGGTGTTCCCCAGCGGCGTGGCGCTGGACGCGCACCTGCGTGGCATCGACCGCAACGGCCTGACGCTCTGGTAACAGGTGCCCGGCCGGGTGCCTGTTCCGCCAACTTTTTCTCCCCTTTTTTGTTAACCATGCGATGCGAAACGCACGGTTGGCTATCCAGCGCCTCGCCTTATCATTAAAATGACCTCTTTGGTGAATACCGATAAATAGTCGTAGACGAGGTCATTATGAAACCCACCACGGTCAGCCACTTACGCGAGTGGAAACAGCAGCAGCGCAAGTTCGCGACCATCACCGCCTATGACGCCAGCTTCGCCCAGTTGTTCGAGGAGCAGGGCATCAGCGTGATGCTGATTGGCGATTCGCTTGGGATGGTGGTTCAGGGGCAGGACTCCACCCTGCCGGTCACGGTGGAGGAGATCGCCTACCACACCCGCTGCGTGCGGCGCGGCGCGCCCCACAGTCTGGTGATGGCTGACCTGCCGTTCATGAGCTACGGCACGCCGGAGCAGGCGTGCGACAACGCCGCGATGCTGATGCGCGCCGGGGCCAACATGGTGAAGCTGGAGGGCGGTAGCTGGCTGTGCGAGACGGTGAAAAAGCTGACCCAGCGCGCGGTGCCGGTGTGCGGCCACCTTGGCCTGACGCCGCAATCGGTCAATATTTTCGGCGGCTACAAGGTGCAGGGGCGCGACGAGGCGGCGGCCAACCAGCTGTTGCAGGACGCCCTCAACCTGGAGCAGGCCGGCATACAGGTGCTGGTGCTGGAGTGCGTACCGGCATCGCTGGCTGAAAAAGTGACGCGCGCGTTGCAGATCCCGGTGATTGGCATCGGCGCGGGCAACGCCACCGACGGCCAGATTCTGGTGATGCATGATGCCTTTGGCATTACCGGCGGCCATGTGCCAAAGTTCGCCAAGAACTTTTTGGCCGAGGCGGGCGACCTGCGCAGCGCGGTGCGCCTCTACGTCGATCAGGTGGCCTCCGGCGCGTACCCGGCGGAAGAGCACAGCTTTAAATAAAAAGGAGAGGAACGTGGTAATCATTGAAACCATACCGTTGCTGCGCCGTGAGATCCGCCGCTGGCGACAGGAGGGCAAGCGCATTGCGCTGGTGCCGACCATGGGCAACCTGCACGACGGCCACATGACGCTGGTGGACGAGGCGCGGGCGCGCGCCGACGTGGTGGTGGTCAGCATCTTCGTCAATCCGATGCAGTTCGACAAGGCCGACGATCTGGCGCGCTACCCGCGCACCCTGCAAGAGGATTGCGAGAAGCTGACGCGGCGCGGCGTCGATCTGGTCTTCTCCCCCGCCCCGGCGGACATCTACCCGCATGGCATGGCGACCCACACCTATGTGGAGGTGCCGGTGCTCTCCGAGATGCTGGAGGGCGCCAGCCGCCCCGGCCACTTCCGCGGCGTCGCCACCGTGGTCAGCAAGCTGTTCAATCTAGTGCAGCCAGACATCGCCTGCTTTGGCGAGAAGGATTACCAGCAGCTGGCGCTGATCCGCAAGATGGTGGATGACATGGGCACCGACATCGAGATTGTCGGCGTGCCGACGGTGCGCGCCAAGGATGGGCTGGCCCTCAGCTCGCGCAATGGCTACCTGACGCCGGAGGAGCGCAAGCTGGCCCCGGCCCTCAGCCGTATCATGAACCAACTGGCGGAGGCGCTGTTGCAGGGCGAGCGCCACGTGGAGGATCTGCTGGAGGGCGCGGCCGCCGAGCTGCGCGAGGCGGGCCTGACGCCGGATGAGCTGTTTATCCGCGATGCCGACAGCCTGCAACCGCTAACGGTTGCCAGCACCCGCGCGGTGATTTTGATGGCCGCCTGGCTCGGCAAGGCGCGTTTGATTGATAACTGTCAGGTTGACCTGACGGTATGATGCTTAACGGGCGGCAGGCACGCCGCCCCCGGACGCAGGACGCACCCCGCCCTACCCGGCCGCCGACGGCGGCCGGCACCATGACTCTACTGCCAAGGTAACACGCTATGGTACGCACAATGCTGCAAGGCAAACTCCACCGGGTGAAGGTCACGCAAGCCGATCTGCACTATGAAGGCTCCTGCGCCATCGATCAGGATTTCCTCGAGGCCGCCGGCATCCTGGAGTATGAAGCCATCGACATCTACAACGTCGATAACGGCCAGCGTTTCTCCACCTATGCCATCGTCGCCGAGCGCGGCTCGCGCATCATTTCGGTCAATGGCGCGGCCGCCCGCCTCGCCTGCGTTGGCGACAAGCTGATCATCTGCTCCTACGTGCAGATGGAGGAAGCGGACGCGCGCCGCCACCAGCCGAAGGTTGCCTATTTCGAGGGTGACAACCAGCTCCAGCGGCGCGCCAGCGCCATTCCGGTGCAGGTGGCCTGAATGCCATAAAAAAAGGGAACCCGCGGGTTCCCTTTTTTGTCAGCGAAAAGCGATCAGGTACGCAGGCCGCGTCCGCGCTGGATCAAGATCCACGCCAGCAGGTAGAAGACCACGATAAAGGCCACCAGCACCGCCATGGTGAGGGCCAGCGGCACGTCACTGATGCCGAGGAAGCCGTAGCGGAAGCCGCTGATCATGTAGACGATCGGGTTCAGCTTCGACACCGCCTGCCAGAAGGGCGGCAGCAGCGTCAGCGAGTAGAACACCCCGCCCAGATAGGTGAGCGGCGTCAGCACAAAGGTCGGGATCAGGCTGATGTCGTCGAAGGTCTTGGCAAATACTGCGTTCAGCAGGCCACCGAGCGAGAACAGGATCGAGGTCAGCAGCAGCGTCAGCGCGATCACCCACCATGAATGCACATGCAGCGGCACGAAGAACAGCGACACCGCTGTCACCAGCACGCCGACGCAGATGCCGCGCGCCACGCCGCCGCCGACATAGCCGGCGATCACCACGTGGGTCGGCACCGGTGCCACCAGTAGCTCCTCAATGTTGCGCTGGAACTTGGCGCTGAAGAACGAGGAGGCGACGTTGGCGTAGGAGTTGGTGATCACCGCCATCATGATCAGGCCCGGCACAATGAACTGCATGTAGTCAAAGCCGTGCATCTCGCCGATGCGCGAACCAATCAGGTTACCGAAGATGATGAAGTAGAGCGTCATGGTGATCACCGGCGGCACCAGCGTCTGGATCCAGATGCGGCCAAACCGGTTGATCTCTTTGTACCAGATACTCTGTAGCGCCACCCAATAGAGATGTGTCATGCCTCCTCCTCCACACCATTCACCAGCCCGACAAACAGCTCCTCCAGCCGGTTGGCCTTGTTCCTCATACTGAGCACCTGGATGCCCTGCTTGCTCAACTGGCTGAACACGCCGTTCAACCCCTGCTCACGCATCACCTCCACCTCAAGCGTTGAGGTGTCCACCAGCGTGCTCTTGTACCCCTCCAGCTTCGGCAGCGGGCTTTTCGCCGCCAGATCGAGCACAAAGGTCTCGGACTTCAGCTTGGCGAGCAGTGCCTTCATGCTGGTGTTCTCCACCAGCTCCCCGCGCTGGATGATGCCGATGTTGCGGCACAGCATCTCCGCCTCTTCCAGATAGTGGGTGGTAAGGATGATGGTGGTGCCGCCAGCGTTCAGCTCCTGCAAAAAACTCCACATGGAGCGGCGCAGCTCAATGTCGACGCCTGCGGTCGGCTCATCGAGGATCAGCAGCTTTGGCTCGTGCATCAGCGCGCGCGCAATCATTAGGCGGCGCTTCATGCCGCCGGAGAGCATCCGCGCCCGCTCGTTGCGCTTGCCCCACAGGTCAAGCTGGGTCAGGTACTTCTCTGCCCGCTCCAGCGCCTCGCGGCGCTTCACGCCGTAGTAGCCGGCCTGATTGACCACAATCTGCATCACGGTCTCAAACGGGTTGAAGTTAAACTCCTGCGGCACCAGCCCGAGCTGGCGCTTGGCGTTGACGATGTCGCGGTCAATATCATAGCCAAACACCCGCACCTTACCGGCGCTCTTGTTGACCAGCGAACTGATGATGCCGATGGTGGTGGATTTCCCGGCGCCGTTCGGGCCGAGCAGGGCATAAAAATCGCCGGCTTCCACCTGCAGGTCGATGCCGCGCAGCGCCTGTACCCCACCTGCGTAGGTTTTGGTAAGCTGCGCTAATTCCAGTGCATATGTCATAAACGTAGGATCGCCTTGTTTTGCTGTTTTCTCTGACTCAAGGGCAGGATCAGATTTCAAATTCGTGATGTATGCCCTATATTAAACTGACAACCTGTGCTTCACAGATTGTTCACATTTCATACGAGAAAGATCCCCCATGAAAGAGATTGAAAGGCTCATAGCCAACAACCGTGCATGGTCTGAGACCATCACTAAAGACGACCCAGCCTTCTTCGAGCGCCTGGCCGAAGCCCAAAAACCGCGTTTCCTGTGGATTGGTTGCTCCGACAGCCGGGTGCCCGCTGAGCGCCTGACCGGCATGGAGCCGGGTGAGTTGTTCGTTCACCGTAACGTGGCCAACCTGGTTATCCATACCGATCTGAACTGCCTTTCCGTGGTGCAGTATGCGATTGACGTCCTGCAAGTTGAGCACGTCATCGTCTGCGGCCACTACGGGTGCGGCGGCGTGGCCGCAGCGGTGGAGAACCCGGATCTGGGTCTGATCAACAACTGGCTGCTGCACATCCGCGACCTGTGGTACAAGCATAGCTCGTTACTGAACGAACTCCCGCAGGAGGATCGTCTGAATACCCTGTGCGAGATCAACGTGGTTGAGCAGGTCTACAACCTCGGCCACTCCACCATCATGCAGGGCGCCTGGAAGCGCGGGCAGAAAGTGATGCTGCACGGCTGGGTCTACGGCTTGCAGAACGGCCAGCTCAATGATCTGGACATGACCACCGCCAACCGCGAAAGCCTGGAAGCCAACTACCATGGCGCGATCGCCAAGCTGCTGCCTGGCAACGCCTGAGGGTGACCCGCTGGCCTGAAGCATAGCCAATACCGCAGAGTAAAAATTAGCTTTCCAAGCGCTTTTATTCTGCGGTTTTCTTTATTGGGGACAAGGAAGTAGCAACGGCGGGTGGGTATTACTCCGCCAGCGGCACCACTTTGCCAATGTAGGGCAGATGGCGGTAACGCTGCGCGTAATCGATTCCGTATCCGACCACAAATTCATCGGGGATCGAGAAACCGATATACTCCACGGGCACCGGCACTTCGCGGCGGGAGGGTTTGTCGAGCAGCGTACAGATGGCCAGCGACTTTGGCTCGCGCAGCGCCAAGATCTCGCGCACCTTGCTGAGGGTGTTGCCGGAGTCGATGATATCCTCCACGATCAGCACATCCTTGCCACGGATATCCTCATCCAGATCCTTCAGAATCTTCACATCCCGGCTGCTGGACATGCTGTTGCCATAGCTGGAGGCGGTCATGAAGTCCACCTCATGCGATACCTCAATCTGGCGGCAAAGGTCAGCCATAAACATGAAGGAGCCGCGCAACAGGCCCACCAGCACCATCTCGCTGCCGCTGTCACGGTAGTCGGCGGTAATCTGCTGGCCCAGCTCGGCGATGCGCGCTTTGACCTCCTGCTCGGAGATCACGATCTCTACACTGTGTTTCATAAATATCTTGTCTGTTACCGGAAGGTGGAATCCGATTCTAGCATAGCCCCCGCGCCGGATCGACGCAGGGGGCAGCTCAGGCGCTGACGCTAAAGCCCAGCATCATGCCGGTGTCCTCGTGCTCCAGCAGGTGGCAGTGGGCCATGTAGGGCGTCGCCGCGGGGGCCAGATGGGCGAAGCGCACCAGCACCTCGCTGCGCCCGCCCTCCACCCAGACGGTGTCCTTCCAGCCCTGGCGATGCGCCGCCACCGGCTGACCATTCTCACTGAGGATGCGGAACTGCGTGCCGTGGATGTGGAACGGGTGCAACATCATGTCGCCCTCGCCCGAGATCGTCCACCTCTCCAGCTCGCCGCGCCGGACGTCAAACTGGGTTTTCGCCATGTCGAACGCCTTGCCGTTGATGCGGTTGGCCCCCATCAGCGGGACGCCCAGCGCGCCGTGATCCATCGCCATGCCAGCGTGGCCGTGGTGGCTGGCCGCCGCGCCAGTGCGCGCCGCCAGTGCCTGCATCCCTAGTTGGTCGAGTTTCGGATCCATCATCAGTTGCAGCCAGCGGGATTTCAGCCCGGCGCTGGCGGGCAGCGGCGGCAGGGTTGCCAGACTATCTGGCAACGCGCCCTGCCCTGGCGTGCGGGTGGGCTGGATGCGCACCACCGGCAGCGGCTGGTCGAACGGCGGCAGCGCCATTCCCATCTGCGTGACCGGCAGCGTCAGTAGGTCAAAGGGTTTGCCGTCAGCGGTCGAAACCAGCACCTCAAAGCGCTCACCCATCAGCAGCGGCAGTTCCGTGACCTTCACCGGCTCGCTGAGCAGGCCGCCGTCGCTGGCGATCACATAGAGCGGGCGGTTATCGCTGGCTGCCAGCCGCAATGGGCGGGCGTTGCAGCCATTCAGCAGCCGCAGCCGCAACCAGCCGCGCGGTGCGGCGTGCTGCGGGTAGTGCGCGCCGTTGGTGAACAGGTGGTCACCGAACCAGCCCACCGCCGCGCTCTCCACGTCGAGCCGGTAGTCAACCTGCCCGTCCGCCGTAAAGCGCTTGTCCTGCAACACCAGCGGGATGTCATCCACGCCCCACTGCGTGGGCAGCGGCAACGCCGCGCCCGGCTCCTCGATCAGTACCAGCCCGGCCAGCCCCATTGCCACCTGCTGGCCGGTTGCGCCGTGGGTATGGGGGTGGATCCAGCAGGTCGCCGCTGGTTGGTCGGGGGTAAAGCTGACCTGCCGCGTCGCGCCCGGCGCAATCATCGCCTGCGGGCCGCCATCCACCTCGCCTGGCACCTCCAGCCCGTGCCAGTGCAGGGTGGTGGTCTCCGGCAGCGCGTTGTGGATCTGCGCCGTGACCGCCTGCCCGCGCCGCAAGCGGATCGCTGGCCCCATCAGCGGGCCATTGATGCCCCAGGTGGCGGTACGCACGCCCGGCAGCAACGCGCTGGTGCCGGGCTGGAGCCGCAGCGCCAGATTGCCCTGCGCGTCGGGTGCCAGCAACGGCGGAATGGGCAGTGGCGTCTGGCCAGCGGCCCAGGCGGCGCGCGACCAGAGCGGCAGGGTGCCGGTGGCGGCGGCCAGTTTCAGGAAGTGGCGACGGTGCATGGCTCTCCTTTCTCACTTTTCTTAATTTCGGCGGCGGGGTGCGCCGGACACTATACTTAGGATCTTTCCCATCAGGCGGAAGCCAGACTACACCCTGCCCTAACGGCAAGGTCAAGCCGTCGCGGCACAGAATAAATTTGGTGCCGCGCTTACTAAGTGTGATAACGTCAACCCACCATGAATAAGTCAAAAATGGCAATGAAACGAACGACATTGATAATGCTGCTGCTGGGTTTGCTGGGGTTCTCCTCCGCCAGCCAAGCACTGAGCGAAGCCGAAGCCGAAGACCTTGCCGATTTGACGGCGGTGTTTGTCTACCTGAAAAACAATTGCGGCTACCATGACCTGCCGAACACCCAGATCAAGCGGGCAATCCTCTATTTTGCCCAGCAGAATAGCTGGGATTTGAGCAACTACAACAGCTTCAACATGCGCCAGCTTGGGGAAGAGAGCTACCGCGACCTGAGCGGCATCGCCATCCCAACGCCCAATAAATGCAAATCGCTGGCCCGCGACTCCCTTAGCCTGCTTGCCTACGCGCAGTAGCGCCGCTGCCCGCTCTGCGGGCGCATTTTCCTCTCCCCCACCCGCTCCATTATTCCGCACCCGGCCTTTTTTTGCTGGCGCTATTTTCCGCTGGCACCTTGCCGCGTGCTTCGCTTATTTTTGCCCATTTTTTCGCACAATTGATCAGAAAATGATCCGTTCATTAACAAAAATTAAAAATATAAGCGCGTTGCCCTAAGTCAAATATCATCCCATTTTAACCCATTGATTTGACTTAACTCTTTTTTATTGATCTTTTCTTGCCAATTTTGGAAATAGCCGCTGTATCTTATGCTGTTCCGCCGTTAGCATTCCCGCGCCGTTTTTATAATCAATTTCCCTGTTTATTCACACAAGATATCAATAATGAAAACCTTCTTTTGCACCGCCGGGTTATCTCTGGTTGCCGGCAGTGCGTTTATGTCCAGCACAGCCCAAGCCGGGGAAAATCCATTCAGCACGCCTACCCGCCCCTATGTCAGCGTCGGGGCAGAATATTTCAAATGGGATGAGCGGGTCGCGAACCTCAACCGCAGCTATGTGCAGGAGCACGGGCCGCGCCTGCGCGTCAATGCTGGCGCCAACAACTACGCCGATGCCCATCGCGGGCTGTTGAAGGGGTGGGACAGTGGCCTGATGCTGGGCGCGGTCAGCTACCGCGGCGGCGCGATCGACCCGGACTATAACCTGCCGCCCGGCTCGCTGAAGGGTACTACCTGGTACACCGGCTACCATGCCGACCTCACCCGTGGCTACCGGGTGCGCGCCTCCGAGCGCCTCTCGTTTGACCTGAAAGGGACGCTGGGCGCCAAGGCGTGGCTGCGCAACATCCGCTCCGACGAGGTTTACATCGCCGCCGAGAACCGCACCCGCCAGTTTGGCGCAGTGGAGGTGTCGATCCAGCCCTATGCGAAAGCGGGTGCCGGGGTGAACTGGCAGCCAACGCCAGCTACCATGATCAGCCTGGAGGGTGGCGCGCTCTACCCGATCAAGACCTGGACGCACAGCAACGTCGGTGACGTCTGGCTGGAGCCGACCTCGCGGCTGTCACCCTACGCGGCGCTGACCTGGAACCCGACGCGCGATATGTTCGTGAAAGCCTACTACGTGCACCAGAAGTATGGCCGCTCAGACAACCAGCGCGGCACGCTCGGCAGCAAGGAGATGAACTTCTACCAGCCTGCCACCACCACCTCCTCCGCAGGTTTGGAGATCGGGTTCTACTACTGATTGATGCCAACGACAGGGAAGCCGCCGCTGGCCGCTGGCCGGCGGATTAGCGCCCCTTGAGGAAGGCACGGTACTGCGCCACCACCTTCAGGAAGTCCTCGACGCCGCACAGTGACAGGCTCTCCTCGTTGTAGTAGCTCATGCCCTCCTCCATCTCGTCGCCCTCAAACTCCAGCAGGTTGGCGCGAATCATCACCTCCTCGCCGTCGAGCCAGAGCGTGTACTCACGCCCCTCGCGCTGCCACTGGCGTTCGGTGCCATACACCGCCGCTGCCTGCGCCTCCACCTCGTCCAGCAACGACAGGTCGCCGCGCACCTCTTCATTGAACCAGTGGCCAATCACCTCATGGCCCATTGAGAAACGCACCTGTACCTGGCCGGTAATATCGCGCAAAAATTCGTAATCCATAGTGACCTCCCGGTTGATACCCTAAGTGTAACCCGCGCCGCCCGCTGGCAGGCGTGGGTGGGCACGCTTTTTTAGACATAAAAAAAGGGAGCCTTCCGGCTCCCTCTGTTGCGTGGCGCAATATAGCCAATTACACCGCGGTTTGGAAGATCACGTTGTCCGCTTTTTCCGTGTACTCCGCCAGCTGGTCAAAGTTCAGGTAGCGGTAGGTGTCCACTGCCGTCTTATCGACCTGCTCGATGTACTGCTGGTACTCCTGCGGGGTCGGCAGGCGGCCCAACAGGGAGGCAACCGCCGCCAGCTCCGCCGAGGCGAGGTAGACGTTGGCCCCGTTGCCAAGGCGGTTCGGGAAGTTACGGGTGGAGGTGGAGACCACCGTCGCGCCGTCGGCGACCCGTGCTTGGTTACCCATGCAGAGCGAGCAGCCTGGGATCTCGATGCGCGCGCCGCTCTTGCCGAACACGCTGTAGTAGCCCTCTTCCGTCAGCTGGGCCGCGTCCATCTTGGTCGGCGGTGCCACCCACAGGCGGGTCGGCAGTTGGCCCTTGTGCTGGTCAAGCAGCTTGCCCGCGGCGCGGAAGTGGCCGATGTTGGTCATGCAGGAGCCAATGAACACCTCGTCGATGTGGCTGTTGGCCACCGAGGAGAGCAGGCGCGCGTCGTCCGGATCGTTCGGCGCGCAGAGAATCGGCTCATTGATCTCCGCCAGATCGATCTCGATCACCGCGGCGTACTCGGCATCAGCGTCCGCTTCCAGCAACTGCGGATCGGCCAGCCACTTCTCCATGCCCTGCACACGGCGCTCCAGCGTACGGCGGTCGCCGTAGCCTTCGGCAATCATCCACTTCAGCAGCACGATGTTGGAGTTGAGGTACTCAATGATCGGGGCCTGATCCAGCTTGATGGTGCAGCCTGCGGCAGAGCGCTCCGCCGAGGCGTCAGCCAGCTCAAATGCCTGCTCCACTTTCAGCTCCGGCAACCCTTCGATCTCCAGAATGCGGCCCGAGAAGATGTTCTTCTTGCCCTTCTTCTCCACGGTCAGCAGGCCCTGCTGGATGGCGTAGTAAGGGATGGCGTGCACCAGATCGCGCAGGGTGATGCCCGGCTGCATTTTGCCCTTGAAGCGCACCAGCACTGACTCCGGCATGTCCAGCGGCATGACGCCGGTCGCGGCAGCGAACGCCACCAGACCAGAGCCGGCCGGGAAGGAGATGCCGATTGGGAAGCGGGTGTGGGAGTCACCGCCGGTGCCGACGGTGTCCGGCAGCAGCATACGGTTCAGCCAGGAGTGGATGATGCCATCGCCCGGACGCAGCGAGACGCCGCCACGGTTCATGATGAAGTCCGGCAGCGTGTGGTGGGTGGTGACGTCCACCGGCTTCGGATAGGCGGCGGTGTGGCAGAAGGATTGCATCACCAGATCCGCCGAGAAGCCGAGGCAAGCCAGATCTTTCAGCTCGTCACGGGTCATCGGGCCGGTGGTGTCCTGTGAGCCAACCGAGGTCATTTTCGGTTCGCAATACTCGCCCGGACGCACGCCGGTCACGCCGCAGGCGCGGCCCACCATCTTCTGCGCCAGGGAGAAGCCACGGTCGCTGGCCTCTACCGGCTTGGCGATGCGGAACACATCGCTGTGCGGCAGGCCCAGTGACTCGCGCGCCTTGGAGGTCAGGCCACGGCCGATGATCAGCGGGATACGGCCGCCAGCGCGCACTTCGTCCAGCAGCACGTCGGTTTTCAGCTCGAAGGTCGCGATCACTTCATTGGTGTCATGGTTGCGCACCTCGCCCAGATAGGGGTAGATGTCAATCACGTCGCCCATGTTCAGGTTGGAGACGTCCAGCTCAATCGGCAGTGCGCCAGCATCTTCCATGGTGTTGAAGAAGATCGGGGCGATCTTGCCGCCCAGCACCACGCCGCCGCCGCGCTTGTTCGGCACGTTCGGGATGTCGTCGCCCATGAACCACAGCACCGAGTTGGTAGCGGATTTACGGGAGGAGCCGGTGCCGACCACGTCGCCGACGTAGGCCAGCGGGAAGCCTTTCTGGTTCAGCGCCTCAATCTGGCGGATCGGGCCAACGTTGCCCGGCTGGTCTGGCTCAATGCCTTCACGGGCATTTTTCAGCATCGCCAGCGCATGCAGCGGGATGTCAGGGCGCGACCACGCATCCTGTGCCGGTGACAGGTCATCGGTGTTGGTTTCGCCGGTCACCTTGAAGACGGTGACGGTCAGTTTTTCAGCCAGCTGCGGGCGGGAGAGATACCACTCGGCATCAGCCCAGGATTTCATCACCTGTTGGGCATAGCGGTTGCCCGCGTTGGCTTTCTCTTCCACATCATAGAAGTTGTCGAACATCAGCAGCGTGTGGGAGAGCGCTTTGGCGGCAATCGGTGCCAGCTGTTCGTGGTCCAGCGCCTCAATCAGTGGCTGGATGTTGTAACCGCCCTGCATGGTGCCAAGCAGTTCGACCGCTTTTTCCGGGGTAATCAGGGGGGAGTGGGCATCGCCCTTGGCAATCGCGGCCAGGAAGCCGGCTTTCACGTAGGCAGCTTCATCAACGCCCGGCGGTACACGGTTAATCAGCAGGTCTAACAGGAACTCTTCTTCGCCCGCAGGCGGATTCTTCAGTAACTCAACCAGCGCGGCCATTTGGGTTGCGTCCAATGGCTTCGGGGCAATCCCCTCTCCAGCACGCTCGGCTACGTGCTTACGGTATTCTTCTAGCACGACTCTCTCCTCGCTCTCATTGTCATTTATTGTGCCTGGCTATCCATGTTCATACCGGTGTAAAACCTGCCGTCCTGCGCACAGGGTTTTCGCCTGATGAGATTCTCCGCCTTTATCAACGCTTAACTTATGAAACGCCACAGCACTGCTGTCGATCGCCTGGACTGTAGGAAAGTACAGTGCCCGGTTCCGCTCAGGAAGCATACCAGAACTTGAAGCAGTTGTTAATTCGTTCACATAAAAGCAACATAAAAACCTCGACCAAACGTTGACCTGCGTCAAATCGCCTGCTAAGGGCAGCGGCGGCAGGCATCGGGTTGCTGCCGCCTCCCGGTGGGGTCACCACGGGCATAAAAAAACGGCGCGAAGGGCGCCGTTTCTTGGGTGCGAAGCTTACTTCTTCTTCGCTTTCGGGTTGGGCAGGTCGGTGATGCTACCCTCGAAGATCTCAGCCGCCAGGCCGACCGACTCATGCAGGGTCGGGTGGGCGTGGATGGTCAGCGCGATGTCTTCCGCGTCACAGCCCATCTCGATCGCCAGGCCGATCTCGCCCAGCAGCTCGCCGCCGTTGGTGCCGACCACGGCACCACCGATGACGCGGTGGGTCTCTTTGTCGAAGATCAGCTTGGTCATGCCGTCCGCGCAGTCAGACGCGATGGCACGGCCCGACGCGGCCCACGGGAAGGTCGCGGTTTCGTAGCTGATGCCCTGCTCTTTCGCTTCTTTCTCGGTCAGGCCAACCCATGCCACTTCTGGCTCGGTGTAGGCGATGGACGGAATCACTTTCGGGTCGAAGTAGTGCTTCTTGCCGGAGATCACTTCCGCCGCGACGTGGCCTTCATGCACGCCTTTGTGCGCCAGCATCGGCTGGCCGACGATGTCGCCGATGGCGAAGATGTGCGGCACGTTGGTGCGCATCTGCTTGTCCACACGGATGAAGCCACGGTCGTCCACTTCCACGCCGGCCTTGCCCGCGTCCAGCTGCTTGCCGTTCGGCACGCGGCCAATCGCCACCAGCACCGCGTCATAGCGCTGCGGCTCGGCTGGCGCTTTTTTGCCTTCCATGGTGACGTAGATGCCATCTTCTTTGGCTTCGACGGCGGTGACCTTGGTCTCCAGCATCAGGTTGAACTGCTTGCTGATGCGCTTGGTGAACACTTTCACCACGTCTTTGTCAGCCGCCGGGATCACCTGGTCGAACATCTCTACCACATCGATCTGGGAACCCAGCGCGTGGTAAACGGTGCCCATCTCCAGGCCGATGATGCCGCCGCCCATAACCAGCAGGCGCTCAGGCACCTCTTTCAGCTCCAGCGCAGAGGTGGAGTCCCACACGCGCGGGTCTTCATGCGGAATGAAAGGCAGTTGGATCGGACGGGAACCCGCCGCGATGATCGCGTTGTCGAAGGTGATGGTGGTCGCACCATTTTCGCCTTCCACTTGCAGGGTGTTGGCACCGGTGAATTTGCCCAGGCCGTTCACCACTTTAACCTTGCGCTGCTTGGCCATGCCGGAGAGGCCGCCGGTCAGCTGGTTAATGACTTTCTCTTTCCAGGTGCGGATCTTGGTGATGTCGGTTTTCGGCTCACCGAAGACCACGCCATGCTCGGCCAGGGCCTTGGCCTCTTCAATCACTTTGGCAACGTGCAGCAGCGCTTTGGAAGGGATACAGCCAACGTTCAGGCACACCCCGCCCAGCGTGGAATAGCGTTCAACCAGAACCGTTTCAAGACCTAAATCAGCGCAACGAAAGGCCGCGGAATATCCTGCCGGGCCTGCCCCAAGTACCACCACCTGGGTTTTGATTTCTGTACTCATCATGACCTCTTAATTGATTGTCCGGCGGGTCAGACGTCACTTTTGTCGCTCATAGAATTCATAACGCCCTTCATCCACCGGGACGCTTACACCGCGAGCAGTTTACAGAATTGTTAACAACCTGCAAAGCAAGTTCGAGTGTTCAGTGTCTTAACCATGCCGGCTGGCACCCCCATCCGGGAGGGCGGCCCGCCAGCATTTCGGTGCAAAAACAGACAGGCCAGCCCAGTGGGCCGGCCTGTGTGGTTACATCACTAACCGACGGATGTCGGAGAGCAGGGTGCCGATAAAGGCCGCGAAGCGTGCGCCCGCCGCACCGTCGATCACGCGGTGATCGAAGGAGAGCGACAGCGGCAGCATCAGGCGCGGCGCGAACTCCTTGCCATTCCAGACCGGCTTCATAGACGACTTGGAGACGCCCAGGATTGCCACTTCCGGCGCGTTGACGATCGGCGTGAACGCCGTGCCGCCGATGCCGCCGAGGCTGGAGATGGTGAAGCAGCCGCCCTGCATGTCAGACGCGGTCAGCTTGCCGTCACGCGCTTTCTTGGAGATGACCGCCAGCTCACGCGACAGCTCGATGATGCCCTTGTTGTTTACGTCGCGGAACACCGGAACCACCAGACCGTTCGGTGTATCCACTGCCACGCCGATGTTGATGTACTTCTTCAGCGTCAGCTTCTGGGCATCCTCGGAGAGGGAGCTATTGAAGCGCGGGAACTCTTCCAGCGCCTTGGCAACCGCCTTCATGATGAAGACCAGCGGGGTGATTTTCACATCCAGCTTCTTCTTCTCGGCTTCCAGGTTCTGCTGTTTGCGGAAGTTCTCCAGCTCGGTGATGTCGGCTTCGTCGAACTGCGTGACGTGCGGGATCACCACCCAGTTGCGGCTCAGGTTGGCACCAGAGATCTTCTGGATGCGGCCCAGCTCCACCTCTTCCACCTCACCGAACTTGCTGAAGTCCACTTTCGGCCACGGCAACATGCCCGGCAGGCCACCACCGGTTGCCGCCGCGGCGGCAGGGGCGGACTCGGCGCGTTTCACCGCCTCTTTCACGTAGGTCTGGACGTCTTCACGCAGGATACGGCCCTTGCGGCCCGTGCCCTTCACCTTGCCAAGGTTGACGCCAAACTCGCGCGCCAGACGGCGGATGACCGGGGTAGCATGCACGTAGGCGTCGTTCTCGGCGAATTCGCCCTTGCCTTCTGGCTTGCTCTCGGCTTTCGCCGGCGTGGACTGGGCGACCTGGGCATCCTGCTCGGCTTTCGCCGGGGCCTGGGTCTCCTGCTTCGCGGCGGCCGGGGCCGGCGCAGCGCCTTCCACTTCGAATACCATGATCAGCGAGCCAGTTTTCACCTTGTCGCCGCTGGCAATCTTGATCTCTTTGACCGTACCGGCGAACGGTGCCGGCACTTCCATTGAGGCCTTGTCGCCCTCAACGGTGATCAGGGACTGCTCGGCATCCACTTTGTCGCCGACCTTGACCATCACCTCAGTCACTTCGACTTCATCACCGCCGATGTCCGGCACGTTCACCTCTTTGCTGGCGGAGCCGCCCTGAGCCGGAGCCGGTGCGGTTTCGCCCTGCGGCTTCGGTGCCTCTTGCGGCTGCTCGGCAGCGCCTGCCACCTCAAAGATCATGATCAGGGAGCCGGTTTTCACCTTGTCACCGCTGACAATCTTGATCTCTTTGACCTTGCCGGCGAACGGCGCAGGCACTTCCATTGAGGCCTTGTCGCCCTCTACGGTGATCAGGGACTGCTCGGCCTCAACCTGGTCGCCGACCTTCACCAGCAGCTCGGTCACTTCTACCTCATCGGAACCGATGTCAGGCACGGTGACCTCTTTGCTCGCGCCGCCAGCCGCCGGGGCTGGCTGTGCGGCCGCAGCCGGTTTCTCTGCGGCCGGGGCCGCAGCTTTCTCTTCTTTGGCCGCACCGGCCTCTTCGAAGATCATGATCAGTTTGCCGGTTTCGACCTTGTCGCCCACCGAAACCTTGATCTCTTTCACCACACCCGCCTGCGGGGAGGGTACTTCCATTGAGGCTTTGTCACCCTCAACGGAGATCAGCGACTGCTCTACGTCAACCTTATCGCCAACCTTCACCATCACTTCGGTGACTTCAACTTCATCTGCACCGATGTCCGGTACGTTGATTTCGATAGCCATGTAATCTTTACCTCTTATGCCAGACGCGGGTTGACTTTGTCAGCATCGATGCCGAACTTGGTAATCGCTTCTGCCACTACCTTGGTGTCGATGTCGCCACGTTTTGCCAGCTCACCCAGGGCAGCCACCACCACGTAGGAGGCGTCCACTTCGAAGTGGTGACGCAGGTTTTCGCGGCTGTCGGAGCGGCCAAAGCCGTCGGTGCCCAGTACGCGGAACTCGGTCGCCGGGATGAAGTTGCGCACCTGCTCGGCGAACAGCTTCATGTAGTCGGTGGAGGCCACGGCCGGTGCATCGCTCATCACCTGAGCGATGTACGGTACACGCGGCTCTTCCGTCGGGTGCAGCATGTTCCAGCGCTCGCAGTCCTGGCCATCACGTGCCAGTTCGGTGAAGGAGGTGACGCTGTAGACGTCAGAACCCACGCCGTAATCCTTCGCCAGGATCTCCGCCGCTTCACGCACGTGACGCAAGATGGCACCGGAACCAAGCAGCTGCACCTTGCCTTTGCTGCCTTCCAGCGTCTCGAGCTTGTAGATACCCTTACGGATACCCTCTTCCGCACCCTCCGGCATCGCCGGCATGTGGTAGTTCTCGTTCAGCGTGGTGATGTAGTAGTAGATGTTCTCCTGCGACTCACCGTACATGCGCTCCAGGCCGTCATGCATGATCACTGCGACTTCGTAGGCGTAAGCCGGGTCGTAGGAGATGCAGTTCGGGATGGTCAGCGCCTGAATGTGGCTGTGGCCATCTTCGTGCTGCAGGCCTTCGCCGTTCAGGGTGGTACGGCCAGAGGTGCCGCCGATCAGGAAGCCGCGTGCCTGTTGGTCGCCCGCCATCCAGCAGAGATCGCCGATGCGCTGGAAGCCAAACATGGAGTAGTAAATATAGAACGGGATCATCGGCAGGTCGTTGGTGCTGTACGACGTTGCCGCGGCCAGCCAGGAGGAGCCGGCGCCCAGTTCGTTGATCCCTTCCTGCAGGATCTGACCCTTCTCATCTTCACGGTAGTAGGCCACCTGCTCGCGGTCTTGCGGGGTGTACTGCTGGCCGTTCGGGCTGTAGATACCGATCTGGCGGAACAGGCCTTCCATACCAAAGGTACGCGCTTCGTCCGCAATGATCGGCACCAGACGATCCTTGATGGAGTCGTTCTTCAGCATCACGTTCAGTGCACGCACGAACGCGATGGTGGTGGAGATCTCTTTCTTCTGCTCTTCCAGCAGCGGGGAGAAGTCCTGCAGCGTCGGCAGTTGCAACGACTGGGTGAAGGCTTTCAGACGGGTCGGCACATACCCTTTCAGGGCCTGACGGCGCTCATGCAGGTATTTGTACTCGTCGGAACCCTCTTCAAACTTGATCAGCGGCAGGGATTCCAGGTTCTCGTCGGTCACTTCCACGTTGAAGCGGTCACGGAAGTAGCGAACGCCTTCCATGTTCATCTTCTTCACCTGGTGGGCGATGTTCATGCCCTCGGCGGTGACGCCCATGCCGTAACCCTTGATGGTATGCGCCAGAATAACGACCGGCTTGCCCTTGGTCTCCTGCGCTTTTTTCAGCGCGGCGAAGACTTTCTTCGGATCATGGCCGCCACGGTTCAGCGCCCAGATCTCGTCGTCGCTCATGTCTTTCACCAGCGCCGCGGTCTCCGGGTATTTGCCGAAGAAGTGCTCACGCACATAGGCACCGTTCTTGGACTTGAAGGTCTGGTAGTCGCCGTCCACGGTTTCGTTCATCAGCTGGATCAGCTTGCCGCTGGTGTCTTTGCGCAGCAGCTCGTCCCAACGGGAGCCCCAGATCACCTTGATCACTTCCCAGCCCGCGCCACCAAAGATGCCTTCCAGCTCGTTGATGATCTTGCCGTTGCCGGTCACCGGGCCATCAAGGCGTTGCAGGTTACAGTTGATGACGAACACCAGGTTGTCCAGCTTCTCACGGGTGGCGATGGTGATCGCGCCCTTGGATTCCGGCTCATCCATCTCGCCGTCGCCCAGGAAGGCGTAAACGGTCTGCTCAGAGGTGTCTTTCAGGCCGCGGTGCTCCAGGTACTTCAGGAACTTCGCCTGATAGATGGCGCTGATCGGGCCAAGGCCCATCGACACGGTCGGGAACTGCCAGAACTCCGGCATCAGTTTCGGGTGCGGGTAGGAGGAGAGGCCTTTGCCATCCACCTCCTGACGGAAGTTGTTCATCTGCTCTTCAGTCAGACGCCCTTCCAGGTAGGCACGCGCATAGACGCCCGGCGAGATGTGGCCCTGGAAGTAAACCAGGTCGCCGCCATCTTTGTCATTGCGGGCGCGGAAGAAGTGGTTGAAGCAGACTTCATAGAAGGTCGCGGAGGACTGGAATGACGCCATGTGGCCGCCCAGCTCCAGATCTTTTTTGGAGGCGCGCAGCACGGTCATCACTGCGTTCCAGCGGATGGCAGAACGGATACGGCGCTCCAGCTCCAGGTTACCCGGGTACTCCGGCTGGTCTTCCACGCTGATGGTGTTGACATAGTGGCGGGCAGACGCACCGGCCGCGATGTTGACGCCGCCTTTGCGCGCTTCACCTAACACCTGATCAATCAGGAACTGTGCACGCTCAACACCCTCTTCACGGATGACCGATTCGATCGCCTGCACCCAGTCACGGGTTTCGATCGGATCCACGTCATTGTTTAAACGATCTGACATGGTGGGATTCCTTATCTTCTCTATACGTTTGTGTAGTGGAGCCTGTCTCCCTGTACTCTGACGGCGAACGTCAAAGCACACGAAGACAGGCCCGTCATGGGTTGCCGCTTTCAGTGCTTAACCAAGCGCTTAATCCTTGCGTTGCTGGAGGCGGCGCAGCGAACGCTCGCGCCGGCTGTGCTCTCGGCTGAGATCCAGCAAAATCTCCTCAATAAACGCCAGGTGGCGGTGTGAGGCCTCGCGCGCCTTTTCCGGCTCGCGCGCCACAATCGCCTCAAAAATCCTGGCGCGATGGCTGCTCACTTGCGCCAGCATCTCCCGGCGCGAGTAGAGCAGCTCAAAATTCTGTCGGACGTTCTTTTCCAGCATCGGCCCCATGCAGCGCAACAGGTGCAACAGCACCACGTTGTGCGCCGCCTCGGTCACCGCCACCTGGTACTGCATCACCGCGTCCGCTTCGGCGTCCAGGTCGCCGCTGTCCTGCGCTTGCTGGATAACCAGATGGCAGTCGCGGATGCGCAGCAGATCCTCTTCCGTGCCGCGTAGCGCCGCATAGTAGGCGGCGATCCCCTCCAGCGCGTGGCGGGTCTCCAGCAGGTCGAATTGTGATTCAGGGTGATCGGCCAGCAATTCAGCGAGCGGGTCGCTGAAGCTTTGCCACAGGTTTTTTTGAACGAAGGTGCCGCCGCCCTGACGGCGCAAGAGCAGCCCCTTGGCCTCCAGGCGCTGGATGGCTTCCCTGAGAGAAGGACGGGAAACATCAAACTGTTTCGCCAGCTCACGTTCCGGGGGCAACTTCTCGCCGGGACGCAGCGTCCCTTCCAAAATCAGGTACTCGAGTTGTTGCTCAATCACATCCGAAAGTTTGGGCTGGCGGATTTTGCTGTAAGCCATATTATTCTTCTCGCCGAAAGCGCGTAGTAAATTGGTAATACCAATTTCTAAAACGTGCCCGTAAACTAACAAAGTATTCACCTTCTGTCCATATCGGGCGAATGAATTCCGCCATGCCCGCACATTTTAACAACCTTTTTACGTGACCAGATCAAAGGCGGCATCAGGGCTTGGTATAACCAATTTTGATCTAAATTCTGTTTTAACCTTTTTGAAACAATTAAGCGGTAGAACTAAAAGATTGAGCAGGCAAAATGGATGCATAACTTGCTGCAGCCGGTGCATAAAAAGGCAATGGTCAGGTAAGCGCACAAAAACCTGCCCAGTAGGCGGGGGTTTAAACCTGTTTTTTCATTAATAATGGTTAACCGTTTTATTGACCTTACATATTAGCCCCGGTTCCCTCGCGCCGCGTCCTGCCGACGCTTTTTTTCCAGATTCCTCCTGCCTACGCGGGTTTGCGCGTTTATTAATCAGTTACATCCAGAAACCAGGTGCAAACTTTTGCGCTTAACACTATTCTGGCCGCAACGGTAGGGCACAGCCCATTTTGCTGCCCTAAAAACCGTAAACCTACTAATACAATAACTGTAATCACAGCCTTACACGGCGCGAAAGCGTTTTGGTTCGGCGTTTGCACCAAGTGACAGAGGACAGTAAATGGACGATCAACAGCATGGCGAGGAGCTGAAGCGCGGGCTAAAAAACCGCCACATTCAGCTCATCGCACTGGGAGGCGCCATTGGTACCGGGTTATTCCTCGGTATCGCGCAGACCATCAAAATGGCAGGCCCGTCAGTGCTGCTCGGCTACGCCATCGGCGGCTTCATCGCCTTCCTGATCATGCGCCAACTCGGCGAAATGGTGGTGGAGGAGCCAGTGGCCGGCTCCTTCAGCCACTTCTGCTACAAGTATTGGGGCAACTTCGCGGGCTTCGCCTCCGGCTGGAACTACTGGGTGCTCTATGTGCTGGTGGCGATGGCGGAACTGACCGCCGTGGGCATCTACATCCAGTACTGGTGGCCTGAGATCCCGACCTGGGTCTCGGCGCTAGCCTTCTTCGTGCTGATCAATGCCGTCAACCTCACCAACGTGAAGGTGTATGGGGAGCTGGAGTTCTGGTTCGCCATCATCAAGGTGGTGGCGATTATCGGCATGATTGTCTTCGGCGGCTGGCTGCTGCTGAGCGGCAATGGCGGCCCGGAAGCGAGCGTCACCAACCTGTGGGCGCAGGGCGGCTTCTTCCCGAACGGCTTTGGCGGGCTGGTGATGGCGATGGCGGTCATCATGTTCTCCTTCGGCGGCCTGGAGCTGATCGGCATCACCGCGGCAGAGGCTGACAAGCCGGATGTGACCATCCCGAAAGCCACCAATCAGGTGATTTACCGCATCCTGATCTTCTACATCGGCTCGCTGGCAATCCTGCTTTCGCTCTACCCGTGGGGCAAAGTGGTGGAAGGCGGCAGCCCGTTCGTGCTGATCTTCCATGCGCTGAACAGCAACGTGGTTGCAACCATCCTCAACATCGTGGTGCTGACGGCGGCGCTGTCGGTCTACAACAGCTGCGTCTACTCCAACAGCCGTATGCTGTTCGGCCTGGCGAAACAGGGCAACGGCCCAAAATCGCTGATGAAAGTGGATCGCCGTGGCGTGCCGGTGGTGGCGATTGGCGTCTCTGCCGCCGCGACCGCATTCTGCGTGCTGATCAACTACCTGATGCCGGGCAAGGCGTTTGAGCTGCTGATGGCGCTGGTGGTCTCCACGCTGGTGATCAACTGGGCGATGATCAGCCTGGCGCACCTGAAATTCCGCAAGGCCAAGCGCCTGCAGGGCATTGAGCCGAAATTCAAGGCGATGTGGTATCCGTTCGGCAACTACCTCTGCCTGGCGTTTATGTGTGCCATTCTGGTGATCATGTACCTGACACCGGGCATCCGCATCTCCGTGCTGCTGATTCCGGTCTGGGTGGCCATCCTCGGTATTGGTTACCTGTTTACCCGCAAACGCGGCTAACCTTCCCTACCCCCTTCCAAGCCCGGCTCTGCCGGGCTTTTTTATAGCAGCAAGCAAGAGGCTAATGGATCGGCCGAAATGTTAATAAGTTGCTAGCAAAATCACATTTCCATCATCGCAACCAATTTGTCCATCTCTATAACCATCGTCTTCTGCATAGTGCTGGGCGGGGGCGCAATAATCGTCTCTTATCAGCAGTTTTCATCCATCGCGGAGAGTCCATGAAACAGGGTGCGCTTTCGATTAAAGAGAAGATCGGATATGGGATGGGCGACGCCGGTTGCAATATGATCGGCGGCGCCATCATGCTTTTTCTCAACTACTTCTATACCGATGTGTTTGGGCTGGCCCCGGCGTTAGTGGGGGTGTTGTTGCTCTCGGTGCGGGTCATTGATGCGGTGACCGACCCGATTATGGGCGCGATTGCCGACCGTACCACCACCCGCTGGGGACGTTTTCGCCCCTATCTATTGTGGATCTCCCTGCCCTACGTGCTGTTTGCGGTGCTGATGTTCACCACGCCAGAGTGGAGCTACAACAGCAAGGTAGTCTATGCCTTCGTGACCTACTTCCTGATGTCGCTGACCTACACAGCCATCAATATTCCTTACTGTTCGCTGGGCGGGGTGATCACTGCCGACCCGCATGAGCGCGTCTCCTGCCAATCCTACCGCTTCTTTATGGTTGGCATCGCCACGCTGATCCTCTCCTCCACCCTGCTGCCGATGGCGGAGTTCTTCGGCGGGGCAGACCGGGCGCGCGGCTACCAGATGTCGATGGGTGTGATGGCGGTGATCGCGCTGTTCATGTTCCTGTTCTGCTTTGCCACCGTGCGTGAGCGCATCCAGCCGGCCGTCCCGACCCGTGACGCGCTGAAATCTGACCTGAAAGACGCGTGGAAAAATGACCAGTGGGTGCGCATCCTGCTGCTGACGCTGTGCAACGTCTGCCCCGGCTTCATCCGCATGGCGGCCACCATGTACTACGTCACCTGGGTGATGGGGCAATCCGCCTCCTTTGCCAGCTTCTTTATCAGCCTCGGCGTGGTCGGCATGATGATTGGCGCGGCGCTGGCAAAACCACTGACGGATAAGTTCTGCAAACTGAAGGTCTTTTTCTGGACCAATATCGTGCTGGCGATCTGCTCGAGCGGCTTCTACTTCCTGGACCCACACGCCACCACGCTGATTTTGGTTGCCTATTTTGTCCTGAATATCCTGCATCAAATCCCATCGCCGCTACACTGGTCTTTAATGGCGGATGTGGATGACTACGGCGAATGGAAAACCGGCAAGCGCATCACCGGCATCAGCTTCTCCGGCAACCTCTTCTTCCTGAAAGTGGGGCTGGCAATTGCCGGGGCGATGGTGGGATTCCTGCTCTCCTTCTATGGCTACGATGCCGGTGCCAAACAGCAGGGTGCCACCGCCCTGAATGGCATCGTCCTGCTGTTCACCGTCATTCCCGGCATTGGCTACCTGATCACCGCCGGGGTGGTGCGCCTGTTGAAGGTTGACCGCAACCTGATGGCGCAGATTCAGAGTGATTTGGAAAAACGCCGTCAGAACTACCGTGAACTGGCGGATTACCAGAGCATGAAACATCGAGAAGGTGTTGCTTTGATTGCAACGGATAAGGAACCATTGGCATGACCGTAACTCGTTACCCTAACCCTCTGATCCTCCAGCGGGCCGATCCCTTCATTACCCATCCAATTAATGGACACTACTACTTTATTGCCTCGGTGCCGGAGTATGACCGGCTCGAGTTGCGGGCCGCCACCTCCCTGGAGGGTTTGGCCGATGCAGAACCCGTGGTGGTATGGCGCAAACCGGAGAGCGGCCCGATGAGCGCCCTGATCTGGGCACCGGAGATCCACCACATTGAGGGCAAATGGTACATCTACTTTGCCGCCGCCCCTGACATCACGGTGATTGACACCCTGTTCCAGCACCGGATGTTTGCCCTGGAGTGCGCGGATGCCGACCCCCTGCACGGTAAGTGGGTCGAGCGCGGCCGCATTGAGTCACACCTGGATACCTTCTCGCTCGATGCCACCAGTTTTGAGCATCAGGGGCGGCGCTACTATGCGTGGGCGCAGAAAGATCCGGCCACGCGCGGCAACTCCAATATCTACCTGTGCGAGATGGAGGATGCCGTGACCCTGAAAGGCACGCCAGTCATGCTCACCCAGCCAGAGTTTGACTGGGAGACGCGCGGCTTCTGGGTCAATGAGGGGCCAGCGGTGGTGGTACACGGCAAACGCATCTTCATGACCTACTCCGCCAGCGCGACGGATGCCAACTACTGCATGGGCCTGTTGTGGGCCGACATCGACAGCAACCTGCTGGACGCGGCAAGCTGGCACAAATCCCCGGAGCCAGTCTTTTCCACCAGCGACCGCAACCGCCAGTACGGGCCGGGCCACAACAGCTTCACCACCAATGCCGAAGGGGGCGACGTGCTGGTCTACCATGCCCGCAACTACCGGGAGATTGAGGGCGACCCGCTGTATGACCACAACCGCCATACGCGCATCCTTGACCTGCGCTGGGATGAAAAGGGGATGCCGGTCTTTGGTGAACCGCCAGCGGAAAACCGTGATATTTCCAGCACCTTCCAAACCGACGCACCGGGTACTGTAGCTGGCTAGTGCTGCATACCCCTTTGCGCCGCCCACCAAAAAGCACGGTATACCGTGCTTTTTTTATGCCTGCCCTGCGCCGGGCTTTCCCGCGCCGAGCCATTTCAGGCCGGGCCACCCCGGCCCACTGGCGCTAGACCAGCGTGCCGTAGATGGTCAGCAGCGCCACCACCACCACGATGATCAACGTCACGCGTTTCGCCAGCGCCACGGCGGCGCGCGGCGTCTGGATGGGGTCCAGATGCGGCTCCCGCGCCAGCGAGAACTGTGCCAGCCCGGTCAGCACCTGATACTGCGAGCGGCGGCGATCCCACAGGGAGGCAAACCACGCGGGCAGTGCCCGCTCGCCATGCCCCAGCAGCGCATAAGCGACACCCGCCAGCCGTACCGGCACCCAGTCCAACAGGTGCAGCAGGCGGTCAATGCCAGAGCGCGCGCGCAACAACGGTGACTCGCGCCGCGCCAGCCAACTCTGGTAGGCGCGCAGGAAGGCATAGCCCGCCAGCGACACCGGCCCGTAGGGGCCGCAAATCACCAGCCAGAACATCGGCGCCAGATAGTAGCGGAAGTTGATCCAGAGCAGCGCGTTTTGCAGCTCGCGCAACCGCACCTCGGGGGAGCACTCCACCGGCAGGCCGTGGATCAGCGCCAGCTCCTCAGCCATCTGCTTGCCAGCCTGATCGTCTCCCTGGCGTGCGGCCTTCAGGTAGGCGCGGTAGTGGCGGCGTTTGCTGCCCGCCCCAATGCACAACCCACCCACCAGCACCCACAGCAGCAGGCTCAGCACGCCGAAGAACAGGCCATGCACCACCCATAGCAGCCCGGCCACCATGCCCATCCAGCAGAGCAGCATCAGCAGGGTTTTCCACCCGGCCGCCCCCTGCGTACGTTGGAAAAAGGCCACCATGCGGTGATCCAGTTGCCAGTGCTCGCCCAGCTTGAACAGGCGCTCCCACGCCAGTACCAGCAATAAAGTAAAAAGCGTCATGCTGCGGTATCCTCTTATTCCTGCCTTGCCGGCTTAGGGCTGCGCATGGAGCGCATGGCGATAGCCTGCCCAGTCAAATGCCGGGCCGGGGTCAGTTTTGCGCCCCGGTGCCACATCGCTGTGACCCGTAATATTTTCTACACTAATAGGATACTCACTAATTAACAACTCGCTCACGCTAACCAAACTTTGGTACTGCGCCGCCGTAAAGGGCTGGGTGTCTGTGCCCTCCAGCTCAATGCCAATGGAGAAGTCATTGCAGCGCTCCCGCCCCTGCCACTGCGACACGCCAGCGTGCCAGGCGCGGTCATTGAAGGAGACATACTGCACAATCTCGCCATCGCGGCGGATCAAGCAGTGCGCCGCCACGCGCAGGGTATGGATCTCGGCGAAAAAGGGGTGCGCCTGCGGGTCAAGCGTACCGGTAAACAGCTGGTCAATGTAGGGGCCGCCAAACTGGCCGGGCGGCAGGCTGATGTTATGAATGATCAGCAGGCTCGGCTTCTCCTCCGCCGGACGCAGGTCACAGTGCGGCGATACCACCCTTCTCACGCCGGTCAGCCATCCCTCTTCCACTCTCATCGTTAACCTCTTCTTCTGTTTCTGCCCTGCCCCGGAGTGGCCCGGTTCGCAGGGTGTCTGGGCGCCCAGGTTAACATGTTTCCGGCAGCGTCTCGCTACCCCGCCTTTTCCTGCCGCCGTTATACGCCGTTGCCGCCAGAAACCCAGCGCCATTCTGACGGCCTGCGAGCCGCCTCCCAACCTTTTTCCCGGTGCTTTGCAACGCCGTTTATTTTCTGGAGGTGTGCCGAAGCCCCGCGTTCTGCCGCTGGCAGCGGGCGTGCCACCTGATTACCGTGACGCCACCCAATCTCTATGGAGCGACACTATGCGTCACCAGCAAGGCTTTACCCTGATTGAACTGATGGTGGTCATTGCCATCATCGCCATCCTGAGCGCCATCGGCATCCCGGCTTATCAGAGCTATATCCAGAAGGCGGCCTTGACCGACATGCTCCAGGCCCTCACCCCCTACAAAATGGCGACCGAGCTATGTGCCATTGAGCAGGGAGCAGTGACAGGCTGCAACCTCGGCACCGCGGGCATTCCAGCCAGCAAAACTACCCACTATGTCAGCGCCATCACCGTCAGCAACGGTGTCATCACCCTGACCGGGCAGGCCGCGCTCACTGGGCTGGACGTGACCTTGACCCCGGTGCCAGACACGCAGGCCGGTGGGCTACTCTGGCAGCGGCAGTGCACGGCTTCCGACAATGAGTTGAAAGCGCGGTGCGAAGAAATTTTCCGGTTTGATGCAAACGGGAGCGCATCATGAGCCAGCTGGCGCAGCAGGATAGCGCGCTGCGGCAACTCTGCGCACGTTTCGGGGCGGTGCTGCTGAGCCACACGCCCGATGGCCTGCAGGTAGCGGTCTCCGCTGAGCAACGAGCCGCGCTGGAGGAGGCATTGCGCTTTGCCTGCCGCCTGCCCCTGCGGCTGGAGTGCTGGCCGGTGGCGCAACTGGATCAGGCACGGCAAGCGGCTGAACTGGCGCCTACCGAGCCTGCCTCGCTGGGCGCAGAGCCGCCCGACGCGCTGGAGGATGAGACGCCGGCCGCACGCTTCATCCAACAGATGCTGCGGCAGGCGGTACAGGGGCGCGCCTCGGACATCCATCTGGAACCGTGCGCCCGCGGCTACCGGTTGCGGTTGCGGGTGGATGGCGTATTGCAGGAGGCAGCCGCACCACCGGCGGCGCTGGGGCATCAGGTGGGCGCTCGGCTGAAGGTGATGGGCAAGCTGGACATCGCCGAGCGGCGTCTGCCACAGGATGGGCAGTGTGCGGCCCGGTTGGCGGGGGAGCGTCTGGCGATGCGCCTCTCCACCCTGCCGACGCTGCATGGCGAAAAGCTGGTGCTGCGCCTCCAGCAGGGCCAGCAACAGGCGCTGGCGTTGGCGCAGCTGGGCATGGCACCTGAGGCATTGGCCAGTTACCTGACGGCGCTGGCCCAACCGCAGGGGCTGGTGCTGGTCACCGGCCCCACCGGCAGCGGCAAAACCGTCACGCTCTACAGCGGGCTACGGCAGCTCAACCAGCCAGAGCGCAATATTTGTAGCGTGGAGGATCCGGTGGAGATCCCGGTAGAGGGCATTAACCAGACCCAAATTAACCCTAAGGCGGATCTTAGCTTTGCCCGCACACTGCGGGCGCTGCTGCGCCAGGATCCTGACGTCATCATGATTGGCGAGATCCGTGATGCCGAGACGGCGGAGATTGCGGTCAATGCCGCCCAGACCGGCCATCTGGTGCTCTCGACCCTGCATACCAACTCCACGGCCGAGACGCTGACCCGCCTCAACCAGATGGGCGTGCCGGGCTACCTGATCGCCTCCTGCCTGAAGCTGGTGGTGGCGCAGCGGCTGGTGCGCCGGCTCTGCCCACACTGCCGACGGCAGTCGGCACAGCCTGCCGTGCTGCCGCCCGACAGCTGGCCCACTCCCTTGCATCCGTGGCGCGCCGCTGGCTGCAACCACTGTATGGGCGGCTACTATGGACGCACCGGCCTCTATGAAATGCTGGTGGTGACCCCGGCGATCCAGCGGGCGCTGACCCTGAATGCCGCCGCCGATGAACTGGCCGCCATTGCCCGGCAGCAGGATCAGGCCAGCCTGTTCCATGCCGGGCTGGCGCTGGTGGCGCAAGGCGTCACTTCGCTGGAGGAGGTGTACCGGGTGGTGGGACATTAAGATGGCCGATCCTGCGCTGTTCGTATGGCAGGCCATAGATGCCCAGGGCACGCTGCAACAGGGCGAGCAGCTGGCGCTTCACCGGCAGGCGGTGATCGAGGGGCTGATTGAGGGCGGGCTTCAGCCGCTGCGCGTGACCTCCCGTGGCCGTCTGGGCAAACGTTACTGGAAACCCACGGAGCGTACCGCCCTGTTCCAGCAACTGGCTGCCCTGTTGCAGGCGGGCCTGCCGCTCATGGAGGGGCTGGCGCTGCTGGCAGAGGGGCACCCACGGGCCGGGTGGCGTTGTATCCTGCGCGAACTGGCGCGCCAGATTGCGGATGGGATTCCACTCTCGCAGGCGCTGGCGGCCTATCCCACTATCTTTCCGGCACTGGCGGTGCAGATGATGAAGCTGGGTGAACTGACTGGCAACCTCGACCACTGCTGCCGGCAGTACGCCTTGCTGGAGACGCGCGCGGGCAAGTTGCGCCAGATGGTCGGCAAAGCGCTGCGCTATCCGTTGATCGTCTCATTGATTGCCCTGCTGGTCTGCGTGCTGATGCTGACGCTGGTGCTGCCAGCGTTTGCGGAGATCTACCGCAGCTTTGATGCGCCCCTGCCGTGGTTTACCCAGTGGCTGATGGCGCTCTCCTCCTGGCTGGTCAGGCATGGCGCGCTGCTGCTGGCGGTGCTGATCGGCGCGGCGGCGGGGTATGGCGTCTGGCTGCGCCCTCAGCCCGGCTGGCATCTGCGTGAGCAGCGGCTGATGCTGCGCCTGCCGCTGGCACGCGGCCTGATTCAGGGCGGCGCGCTGGCGCAGATCTTCTTTACGCTGGCCCTGACCCAACAGGCCGGACTGGATCTGCTTACCGGATTGCAGGCCGCCGCGCGGGCGGTACCCAATCTCTGCTATCAGCAGGCACTGCTGGCGGTACGGGAGCAGGTGCTGCAAGGGGTGCCACTGCATCGGGCGATTAGCGCGCAGCCGCTTTTTACCCCACTGTGCCGGCAGTTGATCCGGGTCGGCGAGGAGTCTGGTTCGTTGGACAGCCTGCTGGAGCGGCTGGCGCACTGGTATGAGCAGCATACGTTTGAACTGGCCGAAGGGCTGGCGCAGACGCTGGAACCGGTGATGATGCTGGTGATGGGGGGCGTGATTGGCGGGCTGGTCATCGCCATGTACCTGCCGATATTCCAGCTGGGTGGTGTGATGGGGAGTGGTTGACCGGCGGGGCGTGCCCGCCGGTATCAGGATCAGTTGCCGTTAAAGGTGCGGTTTTCCTGCTCCGCCACGCGGATGAAGGTAGTGCGCTTGGTCAGCTCTTTCAGGCGCTCCGCCCCAACGTAGGTGCAGGCCGAACGCAGGCCGCCCAGGATGTCGCGCACGGTGTGGTCAACCGGGCCGCGCAGGGGCAGTTTCACGGTTTTGCCTTCGGCGGCACGGTACTCGGCCACCCCGCCCACGTGGCGTTTCATGGCGGATTCGGAACTCATGCCGTAGAACAGCATGAACTTCTCACCGTCCTGCTCCACCACCTCACCCCCGCACTCGTTGTGGCCGGCCAGCATCCCGCCCAGCATCACGAAGTCGGCACCGCCGCCAAAGGCTTTTGCCACATCGCCCGGCACCGCGCAGCCACCGTCGCTGACAATCTGCCCACCCAAACCGTGGGCGGCGTCGGCGCACTCAATCACGGCGGAGAGTTGCGGGTAGCCGACACCGGTTTTGACGCGGGTGGTGCAGACCGAACCCGGCCCGATGCCCACTTTGACAATATCCGCGCCGGAGAGGATCAGCTCCTCCACCATCTCGCCGGTCACCACGTTGCCGGCACAGATCACCTTATCCGGGCAGGCCTCACGCGCCCGTTGCAGGAAGGCAACGAAGTGCTCAGAGTAGCCGTTGGCGACATCGATGCAGATGAACTTCAGCGCCGGCGACAGCGCCAGGATCTGCTTCATCTTGGCAAAATCTGCCTCGGAGGTGCCGGTGGAGACCATTACATGGTTGAGCACGGACTCTGGCGCCTGTGCCACAAAATCGCGCCACTGCTCCACGCTATAGTGCTTGTGCACGGCGGTCAGCATGTCAAAGGAGGCCAGCACGGTGGCCATTTGGAAGGTCCCCACGGTATCCATGTTAGCGGCAATGACCGGCACACCTGACCATGCGCATCCGGCATGTTTGAAGTTGAAGCGTCGTTCCAGTTCAACCTCAGAGCGGCTTTTCAGGGTGGAGCGTTTCGGGCGGATCAGGACATCTTTGAAGCCCAGTTTCAGATCTTCTTCAATACGCATGGTGCAGTTTCCTGGTAGTAGGCGACGGATCGCTAAGGGTGTTCGGACAGAGGGGTGCGCGACAGGTCGTGCGGCCACTCCCAGTGATGTCATCATACGCCGGATTAATCACCGTACAAGTCTGCGATTCCGACTTTATTTACGCTACAATCACAGAAATTTAACCATAGAAATGTGGCGTGACCCGGCTCACTGTTATCGCCTGTTGGGTGCCGCCGTATGGCCATCCCAGCAACCGGGCGTTGACATCATTTTGCGAGCCATGCCAAATAACATCTTGTTTTATCTATCATTATTAATGAGAGCATGACCATGAACTATCTTGTGGCACTGACAGGGGGCATCGGCAGTGGCAAAAGTACCGTGGCCAATGCCTTTGCCGCATTGGGTATCACCGTTGTTGATGCCGACATTATTGCGCGTCAGGTTGTGGAGCCGGGGACACCGGCGTTGGCAGAGATCGCCCGGCATTTTGGCGACGGCATCCTCCATCCTGATGGCAGCCTGCATCGCGCCCGGTTGCGCGAGCGAATTTTCGCCGCCCCGGATGAGAAGCAGTGGCTGAATGCCCTGCTGCACCCGCTGATCCAGCAGGAGACCCAGCGGCAGATCCAGCAGGCCACCTCCCCCTATGTACTGTGGGTGGTGCCGCTGCTGATCGAAAATGGCCTGCAGGCGCGGGCTGACCGGGTGCTGGTGATCGATGTCGATCGCGAGACCCAACTGGCAAGAACCACGGCGCGTGATGGCGTCTCCCGCCAGCAGGCGGAAAATATTCTTGCGGCGCAGGCATCCCGCGAACAGCGGCTGGCCTGCGCCGACGACGTTATTGATAACCGCGGCGATCCCTCGACGATCGTGCCGCGTGTTGCCGCCCTCCACCAGCACTATTTGCAGCTGGCGGCGGCAGCCCAACAGGATTAACACAATGAGCGACCTTTCCCCGACCGTTCTGTTCGAACACCCCCTGAATGAGAAGATGCGCACCTGGTTGCGCATCGAATTTTTGCTACAACAGATCTACCAGTACCCGGTGTTGCGCGATATCGCCACCGCGCTCAGCTTTTTCCGCACCATCTCTGATTTGTTGGATGTACTGGAGCGCGGCGAAGTGCGCACCGAATTGCTCAAGGAGCTGGAACGCCAGCAGCAAAAACTGATGCTCTGGGCCGATGTGCCGGGCGTGGACATGGCCCGCGTCGATGCGCTGCGCCAGCAGCTCAAGCAGCGCTCCAGCGTGCTGATGGCCGCGCCGCGTATGGGGCAGGCACTGCGCGAGGATCGTTTGATCGCGCTGGTGAAGCAACGGCTGAGCATTCCGGGTGGCTGTTGCAGCTTCGACCTGCCGACCCTGCATATGTGGTTGCACCTGGAGCAGGAGGCGCGTGACAGCCAGGTGAGCGCCTGGCTGGCCACCCTTGCCCCGCTCAATGAGGCGCTGACCATTATCCTTGATTTGATCCGCCAGTCCGGCGCGTTCAAAAACCAGATCAGCCTGAACGGCTTTTTCCAGGACAATGCCGAGGACGCGGATCTGCTGCGGCTGCGGGTGGCGCTGGAGCACCAGATCTACCCACAGATCTCCGGCCACAAGACCCGTTATGCCATCCGCTTCCTGTCGCTGGACAGCGAGCGCGGCCAGGTGCCGGCGCGTCTCACTTTTACCCTGGCCTGCTGTTAAGCCGGGGATGTTGATGATTGGAGATGTTATGAGTACCGAAACCCCTGTCGTAAGCTGCCCGACCTGCCAGAAGCCGGTGCGCTGGGACGCGAGTAGCCCCTACCGGCCCTTTTGCAGCAAGCGCTGCCAGTTGATTGATTTGGGCGAGTGGGCGGATGAAGAGAAGCGCATCCCGAGTCAGGGGGATGTGAATGACTCGGATGAGTGGAGCGAGCAGGACGAGCGCTAGTCCCGACCTGCCGCCGCTGGCCGCCGTTAGGCGGTCAGCCTTGCAATGATACCGGCGTTGGCGGGCGGGAACTCCTCCGCGCGCAGCGCCTGCTGCTTGACCCAACGCATGGGCTGGCCCTCACGGCCATAGGGTTCCCCCTGCCATGCCTCGACCAAAAAGACGTGGAGCGTGATCTGCCGATCGCTGAAGGTATGCGCCACACTCTCCAGCGGCTGGATGGCGGTAGGGATGATGCCGGTCTCTTCGCTCAGCTCACGTACCAGCGCCTGCTCCGGCGTTTCGTCGGCCTCAATTTTGCCGCCGGGAAACTCCCAGAACCCTGCCATATGTGACCCGGCCGCACGCTGGGTGATAAAAATTTCTTGCTGCGGATTGCGGATGATACCGACTGCGATCTCCAACTGTTTCACGCTGCTGCCCTCTTCTCTGTCTGCTGTTTTAGCAAAAAAAGCGGGGTTCAGCATGCTGAACCCCGTGGATGTGTTGCGCCCCGGCGCTCAGGCAGCGGGGCGGCAAGTGGCCTTACTTCTGCAGGCGGCCATGGCACTGCTTATATTTTTTACCGGAACCGCATGGGCAAGGGTCGTTGCGCCCCACTTTGCGTTCGCCCAATGCCGCGCCAATCGCGGCTTCCGCCTCGATGGCCGCGTCGGTCTGGTGGCTCAGCTGCTGGTGTTGCGCCAGACGCTCCGCCTCTTCACGGCGCTGCTGCTCTAGGGCTTCCACCTCTTCCGGCAGGCGTACCTGTACCTTGCTCAGGGTGCTGATCACCTCATATTTCAGTGACTCCAGCATGGAGGCGAACATGGCGAACGACTCGCGCTTGTACTCTTGCTTCGGATCTTTCTGGGCATAGCCGCGCAGGTGGATGCCCTGACGCAGGTAATCCATCGCTGCCAGGTGCTCTTTCCACAGGGAGTCCAGCGTTTGCAGCATCACGCCCTTCTCGAAGTTGCGCATCATCTCGACGCCAACCACCTCTTCCTTGCGCTGGTACACCTCAATGGCGCTATGCAGAATGCGCTCGCGCAGCGTCTCTTCATGCAGTTGCGGCTCTTTGTCCAGCCACTCTTTGATCGGCAGTTCCAGATCGAAATCGGCCTTCAGGCGCTGCTCCAGCCCCGGAATGTCCCACATCTCTTCCAGAGATTGCGGTGGGATGTAGCTGTCGAGCGTCGCCTTGAACACATCCTCACGGATGCTGGCGATGGTTTCGCTGACGTCCGACACATCCAGTAGCTCATTACGCTGGGTGTAAATGGCGCGACGCTGGTCGTTGGCGACGTCATCGTACTCCAGCAGCTGTTTACGGATGTCAAAGTTGCGGCTCTCCACCTTGCGCTGGGCGTTGGCGATCGCCTTGGTCACCCACGGGTGCTCAATCGCTTCACCCGGCTTCATGCCCAGCTTGCGCATCATGTTGGAGACGCGGTCAGAAGCGAAGATACGCATCAGGGCATCTTCCATCGAGAGGTAGAAGCGGGAGGAACCGGCATCACCCTGACGGCCCGCACGGCCGCGCAACTGGTTGTCGATACGGCGCGACTCATGGCGCTCGGTGCCGATGATGTGCAAACCACCGGAGGCCAGCACCGCTTCGTGGCGGGCCTGCCATGCTGCCTTGATGGCGTCCACTTGCTGCTGCGTCGGCTCTTCCAGTTCGGCCAGTTCAACCTGCCAGCTGCCGCCCAGCATGATGTCCGTACCACGGCCCGCCATGTTGGTGGCGATGGTGACCGCGCCCGGCTGACCAGCCTGTGCCACGATGTCCGCTTCGCGGGCATGGAACTTGGCGTTCAGCACGTTGTGGGTGATGCCTGCCTTGGTCAGCTCGTTGGAGACCACTTCCGATTTTTCAATCGAGATGGTACCCACCAGCACCGGCTGGCCGTTGGCGGTGCGCTCTTTGATGTCTTCAATGATGGCGCCAATTTTCTCCGCTTCGGTCATGTAGACCAGATCCGGCAGGTCTTTACGCTGCATCGGGCGGTTGGTCGGCACCACGATGGTGTCCAGTTTGTAGATGGAGCTGAACTCAAAGGCCTCGGTATCAGCAGTACCGGTCATGCCGGCCAGCTTCTCATACAGGCGGAAATAGTTCTGGAAGGTGATGGAGGCCAGCGTCTGGTTCTCGTTCTGGATATCCACGCCCTCTTTGGCTTCCACCGCCTGATGCAGGCCATCAGACCAGCGGCGGCCCTGCATGGTACGGCCAGTGTGCTCATCCACGATGATCACTTCGCCATCTTTGACGATGTAATCGACGTCACGGGTGAACAGCACATGGGCGCGCAGGGCGGCGGTCACATGGTGCATCAGCATGATGTTGGTCGGCGAGTAGAGCGATTCGCCCTCTTCCATGATACCAGCGTCCATCAGCAACTCTTCGATCAGTACCAGACCGCGCTCGGTCAGGTGTACCTGACGCGCTTTCTCATCCACGGAGAAGTGGCCTTCACCCTGGAAGGTGTCGGAGTCCTCTTTCTCCTGGCGGATCAGTTTCGGGATCAGCTTGTTGACCTTGATGTACATCTCGGAGCTGTCTTCCGCCGGGCCGGAGATGATGAGCGGGGTACGCGCCTCATCGATCAAGATGGAATCCACCTCATCCACCAGCGCATAGTGCAGTTTGCGCTGCACGCGCTCTTCTGGGCTGAAAGCCATGTTGTCACGCAGGTAGTCGAAGCCGTACTCGTTGTTGGTACCGTAGGTGATGTCTGCGGCATAGGCGGCGCGTTTGACCGGTGCCGGCACCCCCGGCAGGTTGATGCCGACGGTCAGGCCAAGGAACTCAAACAGCGGGCGGTTCTTTTCCGCATCGCGCTGGGCGAGGTAGTCGTTGACGGTCACAACGTGCACGCCTTTGCCGCTCAGGGCGTTCAGGTAGGCCGGCAGGGTCGCGGTCAGGGTTTTACCCTCACCGGTACGCATCTCGGCGATGCAGCGATCATTCAGCACCATGCCGCCCAGCAGCTGGACGTCGAAGTGACGCATCCCGAACACGCGCTTGCTCGCCTCGCGCACTACGGCGAAGGCTTCCGGTAACAGGGCTTCCAGGCTCTCGCCCTTGGCCAGACGCGCACGGAACTCGTCGGTTTTGGCTTTCAGCGCCTCATCAGAGAGCTTTTCGATCTCCGGCTCCAGACGATTGATCAGGTCTACGGCTTTGCGCATGCGACGCAAGGTGCGGTCGTTACGGCTACCAAAAATTTTGGTCAATAATTTAATCAACATAATTCGTCATATCTCTTTTGTGGTTATAAATAAGCCACTATGTCATTGGATCTACTTATGGTTTTAAAGGTATTGATCGAATTATGCAAACGGCCCGGCACGAATACCTTGCACTTGGGCCAGCCACAATCCCGGTTGATGTTGTGAGACAGTGACATACAGTGAGGGGGAAGTGAGATGGACAATGGTGGGCGGCTTCGGCTCCTGCGTCAGCAACGCATTGAGCGAAACCAGCAGCGCCAGACGCTGTGCTTGCAGGGGGGCACCCTGCGCCTCATCCTTCTCCGCCATTGTGTGCGGCGTAAAGGCGAAGGAGAGGTGACGAATGACGGTGCGAATGGCGTGCTGGTGCCAGTAATCCACGGCGAAGGCGCGGCGTTGCGACTCCTGCAACAGCATCAGCCGGCTGAAGGCGGTGCTGGCGCTGTTCTGGCGATTGAGCGAGGAGGCAGGATTGGGCAGTGACGACTGTTCAGACGCGCCATTCAGGCTTGAGGAGACCCCAAAGCTTGCCGCGACCATCCCCAACAGGAGATGCGGCCAGAAATAACGTCTGCCAAATTGTCGCCAAAGATTTAGAATACCCATTACGAGTTCAGATCCGCCGGAGCCCCGCCATGCGTGATAGCCGCCCACAATTATTAGAAGTTCTGTTCGACGATGCTTCTGCGGGAGAAAAAAGCCCGCTGCATAGCGTACAGCAGCGTGCAACCGCGCTCTTGAAACTTAATCGTGCAGTGAAAGGCCTGTTGCCTGCTCAATTGCACCCCTGGTGTCGTGTTGCCAATTACCGACAGGGTATTTTAGTGCTTGAAACCGCGAATGCCAGTTGGATGATGCGATTACGCTACGAACAGTCCACTTTGCTCTCGGCTCTGCGAGCGCAAATCTTACCATCATTGAGTGCGATCGACATCAGGATTAATCCGTCGCTCATGGCAAAAGCGGAAGCGGCCACGCAAAAAAACTCAGGCATTGAACAGGAAAAACAGCAAGTATTCCGGCAGCTTAGCCCGCAGAGCGCGGATGTATTACGTGGGGTAGCAGAGCGCAGTCCTGAGAAGCTTAAGAAAGCCTTGGAACGGCTGGCTGCACTGGCCGGAGAGGGTACCAGTGCAACCAACAGAGGCAAGTGACGCGTCGCGTCGGAATTAGGCCAGTACGGCGGACGGGGCTTTGAATGCCAGCGGCATTTCCGCTTCGTCCTCGAAGGTCACATATTCCCACGCTTCCTGTTTCGCCAACACCGCTTGCAGCAACTTGTTATTCAGCGCATGGCCGGACTTGAAAGCCGTCAGCGCGCCGATGATGTTGTGGCCGCACATGAACAGGTCACCGATGGCGTCCAGCATTTTGTGACGTACAAACTCGTCCTCAAAACGCAGGCCATCTTCGTTCAGCACACGGTAGTCATCCACGACAATCGCGCAATCGAAACTGCCGCCCAGGCAAAGGCCACGGGATTGCAGGTACTCGATGTCACGCATAAAGCCGAAGGTACGCGCGCGGCTAATCTGGCGGACAAAGGCGTCGGCAGAGAAGTCCATGCGGTAGCGCTGCGAACTGGCGTTGATCGCCGGGTGGTTAAAGTCGATAGTAAAGTCGAGGCTGAAACCGTTGTGCGGTGTCAGTTCGGCCCACTTGTCGCCCTCTTCCACGCGAACAGGCTGCTTAATACGTAAGAATTTCTTGGCGGAGTTCAGCTCTTCAATGCCGGCGTCAAGCAACAGGTAGACGAAAGGCGCGGCGCTGCCATCCATGATTGGGATTTCAGGCGCATCCACTTCCACTACGATGTTGTCGATACCCAATCCCGCCAGTGCGGCATTCAGGTGCTCAACCGTAGAAATACGTACGTCATGCTCATTGACCAGGCAAGTACAGAGCATGGTATCACGCACGGATTTTGCATCTGCCGGAAAATCAACCGGTGGATTCAAGTCAGTGCGACGATAGATGACCCCGGTATTTGCCGGTGCAGGGCGCAAGGTCAGGGTGACTTTCTTGCCGGTATGCAAACCGACGCCAGTCGCCTGAACAATACGTTTTAGTGTGCGTTGTTTGATCATCGTTTTATCTCGCAATGTTATCCATCCTACCGACCCTAGCTTATACCAGGATCGGCGGGACAGTTTAGCACAAAGAGCGGAGATGAAAAAGCAGCGACAATTAATCCGCCTGCTTACGCAGGAAGGCCGGAATATCCAGATAATCAGGCTCTTTGTTGGATTGGGTGTTCTGCTCGTTCACCACTTTGGCGGCCGGTTTGTTCTCCTGCTGCTGTGGCAGTGGGGAGAGGCCATGCTGCTGGTAACGGTGATCCATCACTGGCTGCTGTTGGGTCTGCGGCTTGTTGGTGACCAGGGTGATCTCTGGGCGTTTGTCCATGCCGATACCGGTCGCCACCACGGTGACACGCAGTTCGTCGTTCATCTCCGGATCCAGCGAGGTACCGATTACCACGGTCGCGTTGTCAGAGGCGAAGGCGCGGATGGTGTTACCCACGGTTTCGAACTCATCCAGACGCAGGTCGAAGCCCGCGGTGATGTTGACCAGCACGCCGCGCGCGCCAGAGAGGTCGATGTCTTCCAGCAGCGGGCTGGAGATGGCCATCTCTGCCGCTTCCTCGGCGCGATCTTCGCCACAGGCAACGCCAGAACCCATCATCGCGTAGCCCATTTCGGACATCACGGTGCGCACGTCCGCAAAGTCGACGTTCATCAGGCCTGGGCGGGTAATCAGCTCAGCGATGCCCTGGACCGCGCCTTTCAGCACGTCGTTGGCCGCGCCGAACGCGTCCAGCAGGGAGATGCCACGACCCAGCACCTTCAACAGCTTGTCATTCGGGATGGTGATCAGCGAGTCAACGTGTTTGGAGAGCTCGGCGATGCCCTGCTCCGCAAACGCCATGCGCTTTTTGCCTTCAAAGTTGAAAGGCTTGGTCACCACAGCGACGGTCAGAATACCCAGATCTTTGGCCACTTCAGCCACGACAGGCGCTGCGCCCGTCCCGGTGCCGCCGCCCATGCCGGCTGCGATGAAGACCATGTCAGCGCCTTCCAGCGCCGTACGCAGTGCCTCGCGGTCCTCTTCAGCAGAGTTACGACCCACTTCCGGGTTGGCGCCCGCGCCCAGCCCTTTGGTGATGCCGCTGCCGATCTGGATGGTTTGGCCCACCGCCGTCTTACGCAGCGCCTGAGCGTCTGTGTTTACGGCGAAGAATTCAACACCTTCGATGCGCTCGCGCACCATATGTTCAACGGCATTACCGCCGCCACCGCCGACGCCGATGACTTTAATCACCGCGTCATTGGTTAATTCCATAGGTTCAAACATAATTTCTCTCCGTTTTGTGCCTGTCGCTTCGAGATCAAAAAAAGAGGATCAGCTTGATCTCTTGTTAAACATTAAAATTCTTTTCTCAGCCAGCTGTTGATTCGTTTGAACCAGTTGCCCACTGAGGCGCGTTTTTCCACTTCCGCCTCACCGCTCAGGTGAGACTCTTTTCCGTAGTGCAGCAGCCCGACCGCTGTCGAGTAGTAAGGCTCCTGCGCATAATCCGTTAGCCCGGTGATGTTCAACGGCTGGCCAATACGCACCTGGGTGTGGAACACCCGTTGGGCGCAAGCCGCCAGACCATCAATTTGCGCCGCGCCGCCGGTCAGGACAATGCCGGCGGCCAAATGATGTTTAACGCCCTGCTGGCGCAGTTGCTCCTGCAGCTGCAGGATCTCGTCATTGACCAGGTTCAGCAGCTCGGTGTAGCGCGGCTCAATCACCTCGGCCAGGGTCTGCCTTTGCAGACTGCGTGGCGGACGCCCGCCCACGCTCGGTACTTCAACGCTCTCATCCTTGCTGACAATCGATCCCAGCGCGCATCCGTGGCGCACTTTAATCGCCTCGGCATCCGTTGGCGGGGTGCCGAAAGCGTAGGCGATGTCGCTGGTCACCACGTTCCCCGCGTAAGGGATAACCTTGGTGTGGCGCAGCGCCCCGCCTGTGTAGACGGCGATATCCATCGTACCACCGCCAATATCCACCACGCAGACGCCCAACTCGCGTTCATCTTCAGTCAAGACCGCATAGCTGGCCGCCAGCCCGGCGAAAATCAGTTGGTCAACTTTCAGGCCACAACGCTCCACCGCTTTGACGATGTTTTTCGCCATGTCGTTGTGGCAGGTGATCAGATGCACCTTCGCCTGCATCCTGACACCGGACAAGCCGACCGGGTTCTTGATGCCTTCCTGATAGTCGATGGCGTACTCCTGGGGGATGACATGCAGGATACGGTGCTCATCGCGCACACGTACCGATTTGGCGGTGTGGACCACATTCTCCACATCTTCCTGCGTGACCTCCTCCTCCGAAATAGGAACCATCCCGATTTCGTTCTGACAGCTGATATGTTTGCCAGAAAGCGCCAGATACACTGACGAAATCTGGCAATCTGCCATCAGTTCCGCCTGATCAATGGCGCGTTGTACGCATTTTACCACTGACTCCAGGTCGTTAACGCCACCCTTGTCCATACCGCGGGACGGGCAACTGCCCACCCCAATAATGTTGACCATGCCATCGGGCAGAACTTCCCCTACCAATGCCGCAACCTTTGCCGTACCGATTTCCAGTCCAACTACCAGTTTTCTGTCCGTCGACTTGATCATTGTTGTTTTGCCTGTGCCTGATTTTGTTCCTGATTACTGTTTTGCTGCTCCACGAACGCCGGAGCCCAGCCAACTGCCGCACCGGTGTCATACCGCAGATCGACGTAGCTGATGCGCTTGCTGTCGGTCTGCGCCTGCTGCTGCAACACCGGGAACAGCTCAATGAAGCGCTGCAAGCGTCCTGCCCGGTCGTCACGGCCCAGATCAATACGGATATCGTTGTCCAAAGCCAGCTGCCAGGAGTGACGCGCGGTCATGGAGACCATCTTCAGCGTGAACTTACTGGCCGCCAGCGTCTGGCTCATCGTTCTGTAACCTTGCAAAACATCCTGTTCACTCCCCTCCGGCCCGTAGAGCAGGGGCAACGTCTGTTTGCCCACCCGCTCTGACGGCACGCTGAACGACTTCGCGTCCGCGTCCACCATGTGCAGGTCATTCCAGCGGGCGACGGGTACATACTCCACCAGGTGGATCTTCAGCTCATCCGGCCACTGCTTGCGCACGCTGGCCTGCTTGATCCACGGCAACCGCTCAATCTGCTGCTGGATGACATCCACATCCTGCGTCATGAAGGTGCCTGGCGACCCCAGCGCCAGAATCGCCTGGCGGATGTCGTCGTTGGTGGTGTAGTGGCGCTCACCCGTCACCACCAGCCGTGAGAGCGGCAGCCGGCTGGCATCTTTCATCCAGCCCACCACGGCCCAACCGCCCCAGCCGATGGTGCCAAGCACCAGCAGCAGGAAGAGCACCCCCACCAGCCGAGTACCGTTACTGCGGCGCAGGCCACGGCTGACCGTTGGCTCATTACGCTCGCGTGCATTCAACGCCGCTTGCGACATATCAGTCAGCAAGCTCCAGAATGCGCGCCACCAGCTGGGCAAAGCTCAAACCATGCTGGCGGGCGGCCATCGGCACCAGACTGTGGCTGGTCATCCCCGGCGAGGTGTTCACCTCAAGCAGGTAGAACCCGCCATTGCTGTCCTGCATGATGTCGACCCGACCCCAACCCTGGCAATCCAGCGCGCGATATGCGCGCAGGGCCAGATCGGCCAGATGCGCCTCTTCACGTTCGCTGACACCGCTAGGGCAGAAATATTGCGTCTCGTCAGAGAGATACTTCGCCTCGTAATCATAGAACACCCCAGCCGGTTGGATGCGAATTGAGGGCAGAACCTCATCACCCAGGATCGCAACTGTGAACTCCGGCCCACTCAGCCACTTCTCCACCAGTACATCGTCGTCATGGCGGAACGCCGCTTCCAGCGCCGGTTGCAGCTGTTCGATGCCGTCTACCTTGCTCATACCAACGCTCGAGCCTTCACGGCTCGGCTTCACAATCAGCGGGAAACCGAGCGCGGCCAGCGTAGTGGCATCCTCGCCCAGCTCACCAGAGGTGAACTGTTGGCGGTTGAGCGCCACGAACGGCGCGACCGGCAAGTTCATCGCCTGCCAGATGCGCTTGGTGCGCATCTTGTCCATCGTCAGCGCCGAGGCCATCACGCCGCTGCCGGTATAGGGCAGACCCAGATGCTCCAGCAGCCCTTGCAAAGTGCCGTCCTCACCGCCGCGGCCATGCAGCGCGATAAATACCTTGGTGAAGCCCTGCTCTTTCAGCTGCGTCACCGGCGTCTCTTGCGGATCGACCGGATGGGCATCAATGCCCGACTCACGTAATCCGGCCAGCACTGCCTGCCCGGATTGCAACGATACTTCGCGTTCAGCGGAGGTGCCGCCCAGTAATACCGCGACTTTATCAGCCATGTTGCTCTTCACCTTTTCTTACGGGCTGAAATTTCTGCTCAGCCAATTTACGGGCAACCTTGCCGACATTGCCGGCGCCCTGCACCAGCACCAAGTCCTCATTCTCCAGGATTTGGGCAAGATTTTCCGGCACGGTATCCACATCGGAAACCAAAATAGGATCAATCTTACCGCGCCCGCGGATCGTGCGGCAGAGGGAGCGGCTATCCGCCCCCGGAATCGGCGCTTCGCCGGCCGCATAGACGTCCAGCATCAGCAACACGTCCACTTGCGACAGCACATTGGCGAAGTCGTCATACAGATCGCGGGTACGGGTGTAACGGTGTGGCTGGAAGATCATCACCAGCCGCTTGTCCGGCCAACCGGCACGCGCCGCCTTGATGGTAGCGTCCACTTCGGTCGGGTGGTGGCCGTAGTCATCCACCAGCATTGCCGCGCCCTCTTTGCCGTTGACCGCGGCTAACGGATACTCGCCGAGGAAGTCAAAGCGGCGCCCGGTACCCTGGAAGCCCGCCAGCGCGCTGAGGATGGCCGCATCAGCAATGCCCTCCTCGGTCGCCACCGCCACCGCCGCCGCGGCGTTCAGGGCGTTGTGGCGGCCCGGCGCGTTCAGCGTCACGGTCATCAGCGGCTTGTCCTGACGGCGCAGGGTGAAGTGCCCCTGTGCGCCCTGCTGCTGGTAATCCTCCAGCCGCACGTCCGCATCCTCGCTAAAGCCATAGGTGGTGACATGGCGGCCGACGCGCGGTAACAGCTCGCGCACCACCGGGTCATCAATGCACATCACCGCGCGCCCATAGAATGGCAGGTTGTGCAGGAAGTTAATGAAGGTCTGCTTCAGGTTCTCAAAGTCGCCCTGATAGGTATCCATGTGATCGGCTTCGATATTGGTCACAATCGCCACCATCGGTTGCAGGTGCAGGAAGGAGGCATCGCTCTCATCCGCTTCCGCGATCAGGTAGCGGCTGCTCCCCAGCCGGGCATGGGTACCGGCGGCCTTCACCAGCCCACCGTTCACAAAGGTCGGGTCCAGCCCGGCCTCGGCGTAAATGCTGCTCACCATCGCCGTGGTGGTGGTTTTGCCGTGGGTGCCGGCAATGGCAATGCCGTGGCGGAAGCGCATCAGCTCCGCCAGCATCTCCGCACGGCGGATTACCGGAATGCGCGCCTCGCGGGCTGCCACGATCTCCGGGTTATCCTGAGTAATGGCGGAGGAGACCACCACGACGCTGGCGTCCAGCACGTTTTCCGGGCGATGGTGATAGTAAATCTGTGCACCCAGTGACGTCAGGTGCTGCGTCACCGGGTTCGGCGCCAGATCAGAGCCGCTGATCTGGTAGCCCTCATTAGCCAACACTTCGGCGATGCCACCCATGCCGGCACCACCGATGCCAACAAAGTGGATGTGCCGGACGCGATGCATCTCGGGCACGAAGGTTCTGAGTTTCGCCAATTGTTGTGTATTCACGTTGTTTTTCACTTTTCCATCGTTACTGATTGGCAACCGCGCGCGGCGCGGTTCGCTCATAGTCAATATGCGCCGCGGCGCACACCTCGGCAGCCACCCGCTCGGTGGCGTCCGGAATAGCGACCGCCCGAGCCCGTTGCGCCATCTCAGCCAACGTCGGACGATCCCACTGGGCCAGCAATCCGCACACCGCCTCGGCGGTAAAGTCTGGTTGCTCCAGAATGCGGGCTGCACCCGCCTTTTCCAGCGGCAAGGCATTCCAGTATTGCTGGCGATCCTTATGCTGGAACGGCACGAAGATTGCCGGCAGGCCCGCAGCGGCGATCTCGCTGACGGTCAGCGCGCCGGAGCGGCAGACCACCACATCAGCCCAAGCGTAAGCCTCGGCCATGTCATCAATGAATTCGGCAATCCGGTGCCTCGGCTGGCCAGCGGCGCGGTACGCCTGCTCAACCTCGGCCAGCGCGCCCTTGCCCACCTGATGCCAGAGGGTGATGCGCTCGCCCATTGCGGCGGCCACCGCTGGCAGGGTCTGGTTCAGGACGCGCGCGCCCTGACTGCCGCCCACCACCAGTACGCGAATCGGGCCTTCACGGCCCGCCAGTCGGGTAGCTGGCAGCGGCAGCGCCAGCACGTCAGTACGCACCGGGTTGCCCACTACCTCAGCCTTGGCAAAGGCACCGGGGAACGCCTGCAACACCTTTTTGGCGATCTTTGACAGCCAGCGGTTGGTCAGGCCAGCGATGCCGTTTTGCTCATGCAGCACCACCGGGACGCCGCTGAGCCAGGCCGCCAGGCCGCCGGGGCCGGAGACGTAACCGCCCATGCCCAGCACCACATCCGGCTGGTCGCGGCGGATAATCGCTTTCGCCTGACGCACCGCGCGGAAGATGCGCACTGGGGCCAGCAGCTGGGCCTTCAGCCCCTTGCCGCGCAGTCCGGAAATGCGGATAAAGTCGATCTCAATGCCATGTTTGGGCACCAGATCCGCCTCCATCCGGTCGGCAGTTCCCAGCCAGCGTACCTGCCAGCCCTGCGCCATCAGGTGATGGGCCACGGCCAGCCCTGGGAACACATGCCCGCCAGTCCCGCCTGCCATCACCAGTAAACGCTTGGTCTTGCCACTCATCATTAACCCCTTACAAACGCCTGCGCTTTCGTCATCCGCGTTTCAAAATCGATCCGCAGCAACAGAACAATTGCCGTGGACATAATCAACAGGCTCGAGCCGCCGTAACTGATCAGCGGCAGCGTCAGGCCCTTGGTCGGCAGCATACCGGCGGCAGCGCCGACGTTGACCAGTGCCTGGAAGCTAAACCAGACGCCAATCGAACAGGCCAGGAAGCCGGAAAAGCGCTGATCGATCTCCAACGCCTTGCGGCCGATGGACATCGCCCGAAAAGCGACGAAGAATACCATTAACAAGGCCAAAACCACACCGAAATACCCCAGCTCCTCACCGAGAATGGAGAAAATAAAATCGGTGTGCGCTTCCGGCAAATACTCCAGTTTCTGTACGGAATTACCCAGCCCCTGTCCCCAGAATTCGCCCCGGCCAAACGCCATCAGCGACTGGGTTAACTGGTAGCCGCTGCCGAAGGGATCGGCCCACGGGTTCCAGAACGAGGTAACGCGGCGCATACGGTACGGCTCGGCAATGATCAGCAGCACTACCGCAAAGGCACCGGAGCCGATAATCGCCAAAAACTGCCACATTTTCGCACCGGCCAGGAACAGCATCGCCAGCGTGGTAATGAACAGCACCACCACGGTGCCGAGGTCTGGCTGCGCCAACAGCAGCACCGCCAGCATCACCATCACGCCCATCGGTTTGCAGAAGCCCCAAAAGTTACTGCGCACCTCCTCCACTTTCCGCACCAGATAGCTGGCGAGGTAGCAGAACAGCGAAAGCTTGGAGAACTCTGCCGGCTGGATACGCAGCGGCCCGAGCGCGATCCAGCGCGAGGCGCCGTTGACCGAACTGCCCACCACCAACACAATCAGCAGCATCACCAGTGACAGCAGCAACATCACGTTGCTGTAGCGCTGCCAGACGGCCATCGGTACGCGCAGCGTCACCAGCGCGAGCACGAATGCCAGCCCAAGGTAGAGCGCATCACGCTTGGCGAACAGGAAAGGATCGTCCGCCAGCCGCTGGCCAATCGGCATCGAAGCCGAGGTGACCATCACAAAGCCGATAATCGCCAGACCGAAGGTGAGCCACAGCAGGGTGCGGTCATAGAGCACCATGCTGGTGTCGTCGCTTTCGCGCGCGCCCATCACCCAGTCATTGAGCTTGCCAAACAGGCTGGCAAACAGGCCGCCTATCAGACGCAGGCCCGGGATCTTCATTGGCCCAACTCCTTAGCCAGCCGGGCGAACTCATCGCCCCGCTGCTCAAAATTGCGGAACTGGTCAAGGCTGGCGCAGGCCGGCGAGAGCAGCACCATGTCGCCGCTCTGGAGCGCCGGGGCCAGCGCCCGCATCGCCTGTTCCATCGTCTCTACACGCACCGACACCTCTGGGCGCAATTCAGCCAGCGCATCGCCATCCCGGCCAAAGCAGTAGACGCGAATGTCTGGCCGCGCCAGGTAAGGCGCCAGCGGCGAGAAGTCCGCGGATTTGCCGTCGCCGCCCAGCAGCAGGTAGAGCGTGCCGTCGGTCTGCAACCCCTTCAGCGCCGCCTCAGTACTGCCGACGTTGGTGGCCTTGGAGTCATTGATCCAGCGCACCCCGTTCTGCTGGTGCACCAGCTGGAAGCGGTGTGCCAGCCCACCAAAGGTGGTCAACGCTTTCAGGCTGGAGGCGCGCGGAATGCCGGCGGCATCCGCCAGCGCCAGCGCCGCCAGGGCATTGGTGTAATTATGCTGACCGGTCAACGCCATCTCTTTGGTGTTCAGGACTTTTTCGCCCCGCACCCGCAGCCAGGTTTCGCCTTGCTGGCGGTTAAGGTGGTAGTCGCCAACGTCGGTGCCAAAACTGACGCAACGTTTATCGGCACCGCGCACCGGCATCGTGAGGGCGTCATCGGCATTTACCACACAAATTTCCGCATTCTCATAGATGCGCAGCTTGGCGGCGCGGTACTGTTGCAGCCCAAATGGATAGCGATCCATATGGTCTTCGGTGACGTTCAGGATGGTGGCGGCCGTGGCCTTCAGGCTGGAGGTGGTCTCCAGCTGGAAGCTCGACAGCTCCAGCACGTAAAGCTGGCAAGGGTTCTCCAGCAGCGACAGCACCGGCAGCCCGATGTTGCCGCCCACGCCGACCGCCCAGCCGGCGGCCTTCGCCATTTCGCCCACCAGGGTGGTGACAGTGCTTTTGCCGTTGGAACCGGTGATGGCAACAATCGGGGCCTGTGCCTCACGGCAGAACAGCTCTACGTCGCCGACGATCTCAATGCCCGCTTCCGCCGCCGCACTCAGCGCCGGGGTAGCCAGCGCCAGACCGGGGCTGGCGACAATCAGGTCAGCCGCCATCAGCCACGCTTCATTGAGCGAGCCGACATGGCACTCCACGCCAGCGGGCAGTGCGTCTTGTCCCGGCGGGTTGGCGCGGGTATCCATGACCCGCGGCGTCACGCCACGCGCCATGAAGAACTCCACACAGGAGAGGCCCGTTAGCCCCAACCCGATAATGACGACCTTTTTATCCTGATAGTCAGCCATAATTACCGTACCTTCAGCGTCGCCAGGCCAATCAGCACCAGCATCAGCGAAATAATCCAGAAGCGCACGATGACGCGCGGCTCCGGCCAGCCTTTCAGTTCATAGTGGTGATGAATCGGCGCCATGCGGAAGATACGTTGTCCGCGCAGCTTGAACGAACCCACCTGCAGGATGACCGACAACGTCTCCACCACGAACACGCCGCCCATGATCACCAGCAGGAACTCCTGACGCAGCAGCACCGCGATGGTGCCCAGCGCGCCGCCCAGCGCCAGTGAACCGACGTCACCCATAAAGACCTGCGCCGGATAGGTGTTGAACCACAGGAAGCCCAGCCCGGCCCCCACGATGGCAGTACAGACAATCACCAGCTCACCGGCATGTCGCAGGTACGGGATATGCAGGTAGTTGGCGAAGTTCATGTTTCCGGTCGCCCAAGAGACCAGCGCCAGCCCGGCCGCCACGAAGACGGTCGGCATGATCGCCAGGCCATCCAGCCCATCCGTCAGGTTGACGGCGTTACTGGTGCCGACAATCACGAAATAGGAGAGCAGGATATAGAGCAGCCCCAGCTGTGGCATGATGTCCTTGAAGAACGGCACCACCAGCTGGGTCGCTGGCGTGTCCTTGCCGATGGTGTACAGCGCGAAGGCCACCGCCAACGCAATCACCGACTGCCAGAAGTACTTCCAGCGGGCGATCAGCCCCTTGGTGTTTTTGCGCACCACCTTGCGGTAGTCATCCACAAAGCCGACGATGCCATACCCCACCAGCACAAACAGCACGCACCAGACATAGGGGTTGGAGGGGTAGGCCCACATCAGCACCGAGATGGTGATGGAGGTGAGGATCATGATCCCGCCCATGGTCGGGGTGCCGCGCTTGCTGAAGTGCGACTCCGGGCCGTCGTTACGCACCACCTGGCCAATCTGCAACTTTTGCAGGTAGGCGATCAGGCGCGGCCCCATCCAGAGTGAAATAAACAGCGCAGTAAGCAGGCTGACGATGGCGCGGAACGTCAGATAGGAAAAGACGTTAAAGCCGGAATAATACTTGACCAGATGTTCGGCCAGCCAAACTAACATGTTGCACTCTCCTGTAACGCGCGTACTACCTGCTCCATTGCGGCACTACGTGAACCTTTAACCAAAACGGTAATAACCGCATGTTCAGACAGTAAGCTCGTTAACCGGGCCACCACTGCTGTTTTGTCTGCGAAATGTTCGCCACAGCCGCTGGCATCACTCACCAATTGGCTCTCGCGCCCCACGCTTAATACTTTGTCGATGCCCGCTGCCCGCGCCGCTTCGCCCACCTGACGGTGGCACGCCGCGCTGTCAGCCCCCAGCTCAGCCATGTCGCCCACCACCATCACGCGGTAGCCCGGCATCTCCGAGAGCACCTGGGCGGCGGCGGTCATGGAACCGACGTTGGCGTTGTAGCTGTCATCCAGCACCAGCCTCCCCTCCCCCAGCGGGATCGGGAACAGGCGGCCCGGCACGGCCTGCAACTTCGCCAGCCCCTGAGCCACCGCTTCCAGCGACGCGCCGACTGACAACGCCAGCGCCGTCGCTGCCAGCGCGTTGGCAATGTTGTGCCGCCCCGGCAGAGGTAAGCGAACACTCACTTCACCTACCGGCGTATGCAGCATAAAGGTGGTGCCCTGCTGCCCGACCTGCACGTCGCTGGCATAGAAGTCCACGCCCTCTGCCGCCTGCGGCGAGAAGCGCCAGACGGTTTTGCCCGCCAGCGAAGGTGCCCAGCGCGGCTCGTCATGGCTGTCGGCATTGATCACTGCCACGCCCTGCGGCGGCAGGCCATCGAAAATCTCACCCTTGGCGATCGCCACCCCTTCCAGCGAGCCGAAGCCCTCTAGGTGGGCCGCCGCCAGGTTATTGACCAGCGCGCTCTCCGGTTTCACCAGCGCCGTGGTGTAGGCGATCTCACCGATGTGGTTCGCCCCCATCTCCACCACCGCAAACTGGTGCTGCGGCTTCAGGCGCAGCAGCGTCAGCGGCACGCCGATGTCATTGTTGAAGTTGCCCTGGGTGTAGAGCACGTTGCCGCACTCGCGCAGGATGGTCGCCGTCATCTCCTTCACGGAGGTTTTGCCGGAGGAGCCGGTCAGGCCGACGATGCGCGCCGGCATCTGGCTGCGCACCCACGCGGCCAGCTGGCCGAGGGCGATACGCGTGTCCGCCACCCGCAACTGCGGCACGGAGGCGTCAACCGGGCGGCTTACTAGCAGCGCTGCGCCGCCCGCGATTACCGCCTGATCAACAAAGTCATGGGCGTCATGGTTCTCGCCCTTCAGCGCGACAAACAGGCAGCCAGCGGTCAGTTTGCGGGTATCGGTCTCGACCGCGTCAATCTCGCAATCTGCGCCAATCAGCTCGGCGTCCAGCACCGCGGCCAGTGTCTTGAGGGAGACGGGAATCATGCCATCACCCCCAGCAACCGGGCGACCGTCAAACGGTCGGAGTAGTCAAGCCGACGGTTGCCGACCAGTTGGTAATCCTCATGCCCCTTGCCAGCGATCAGCACCACGTCATCTGGCGTGGCCTGCATGATGGTATGGGTGACCGCTTCGGTGCGGCCGTGGATCGCCTGCGCGCGGCCAGCATCCAGCAGGCCACTGAGGATATCCGCGACAATCGCGCGCGGCTCTTCGCTGCGCGGGTTGTCATCCGTTACCACCACGCGGTCAGCGTACTGCTCGGCAATGCCGCCCATCAGCGGGCGCTTGCCCTTGTCACGGTCGCCGCCACAGCCAAAGACGCACCACAACTGCCCTTTACAGTGCAGCCGGGCCGCCGCCAGCGCTTTCTCCAGCGCATCCGGCGTATGGGCGTAGTCCACCACCACCGTGGGCTTGCCGGGGGCGGTGAACACCTCCATGCGGCCGCACACCGGTTGCAGTTGCGGCGCGGCCTTGAGCAGCGTCGCCAGCGGATAGCCGAGCGCCAATAGGGTCGCCAGCGCCATCAGCAGGTTGCTGACGTTGAATGCGCCAATCAGGCGCGCTTCCATTACGCCCTCGCCCCAGCTGGAGTCAAAGGCAACGCGCACGCCCTGATCGTGGTACTGCACCTCACGTGCCGCCAGCCAGCGGCCCGCCCACCCTTCCGGCAGGGGCTGCTCGACAGCGACCGCCACCGCGTCCGGCAGTTGGCCCAGCCAGCGCTGCCCGACCGCGTCGTCGGCATTGATAATCTTCTGCCCCACCTGATGGGTAGAGAAAAGCAGCCACTTCGCCGCCTCATACCCGGCCATGTCGCCGTGGTAATCGAGGTGGTCGCGGCTCAGGTTGGTGAACAGCGCGGCGGCAAACGGCAGCGCGGCGACCCGGTGCTGCACCAGCCCGTGGGAGGAGACCTCCATCGCGGCGAAGGTCGCGCCCTTGTCTGCCAGCGTGCGCAGCGCCTGCTGCACATCCACCGCGGAACCGGTGGTGTTCTCCGCCGGCACCACCTGCCCGAGCAGGCCGTTGCCAATGGTACCCATTACGGCGCTGGTATCGCCCAGTGCCTGGCTCCACTGCGCCAGCAGCTGGGTGGTGGTGGTCTTGCCGTTGGTGCCGGTCACGCCCACCAAGCGCAGCGCGTCGCCGGGCTGCTGGTAGAAGCGGCCGGCCAGCGCCGACAGCTGTTGGTGAAGGTTATGCAGGTAGATCACCGGCACGCCATGCACTTCCGCCAGCGTACCGTTGTCAGCCACGCCGTCCGCTTCCGCGATCACGGCCGCCACGCCCTGGGCAATGGCTTGTGGGATATAGCGGCGTCCGTCCGCTTGATGGCCAACCACGGCCACAAACAGATCCCCGGCAGCCGCCACGCGGCTGTCCAGCGTCATTTCCCGCAGCGCGCACTCCGGGGCATTCGCCACCCAAGGAGCGAGTAAGTCGCGCAAATTACGATCGGCCACCTGAACCCTCTTTTTTGTTGTTTACGAGATCACCCTTCTCACCGGCTGGTCCGGGAGTCATCAGGGCATCCGGTTCCACATTCATTGTCCGCAACACGCCGCCCATGATGGCACCGAACACCGGTGCCGATACCGCGCCGCCGTAGTACTTCCCGGCCTGCGGATCGTTAATCACCACCACCAGCGCAAAGCGCGGGTTGCTGGCCGGGGCGACGCCTGCGGTATAGGCAATATATTTGTTGACGTATCGGCCATCCGGGCCGACCTTTTTCGCCGTACCGGTCTTAATGGCGATGCGATAGCCTTTGATCGCGGCCTTGGTGCCACCGCCGCCCGGCAGTGCCACACTCTCCATCATATGCACCACGGTACGCACCAAGTGCTCAGGGAAGACGCGCTCCCCGGAGACCGGCGGGTCCACTTTGGTAATCGACAGCGGGCGATAGATGCCCAGGCTGCCGATGGTGGCGTACACACGCGCTAACTGTAACGGCGTTACCATCAGCCCGTAGCCAAATGAGAAGGTGGCCCTCTCTATGTCAGACCACCGTTGTTTATGGGGATATAAGCCACTGCTCTCTCCGACCAGCCCCAAATTGGTCGGTTTTCCCAACCCGAAACGCGAGTAAGTCTCTACCAGCGCCGAGGAGGGCATCGCTAACGCCAGCTTGGAGACGCCGACGTTACTCGATTTCTGCAAGATCCCAGTCAGGGTCAGCTCGTTGTAGCGCGCCACGTCTTTGATCTCGTGGCCATTGATTCGGTACGGCAGGGTTTGCAGCACGCTGTTCTCACGTACTACACCATGTTGCAGCGCGGTCATCACCACCATCGGCTTCACGGTGGAACCCGGCTCGAAAATATCGGTGATGGCGCGGTTGCGCATCGCTTCCTGCGGGGTGCCGCTCAGGTTGTTCGGGTTGTAGGAGGGGCTGTTGGCCATCGCCAGCACTTCGCCGGTGTTGACGTCCACCAGCACTGCTGTGCCCGATTCCGCCTTGTTGAACGCCACCGCGTTGTTCAGCTCGCGGTAGACCAGCGCCTGTAACCGCTCATCGATGCTGAGCACCAGATTGTGCGCCGCCTGGCTGTCCACGGAGGAGATATCCTCAATCACCCGCCCGTAGCGATCCTTGCGCACCGTGCGCTCGCCCGGTTGGCCGGTCAGCCAGCGGTTGAAGCTGCTCTCCACGCCCTCGATCCCCTTGCCATCAATGTTGGTCACGCCAATTACATGGGCGGTGACCTGTCCGGCCGGGTAGTAGCGGCGCGACTCCTGGCGCAAGTAGATGCCCGGCAGCTTGAGTTTGTGGATGTACTCACCGATGGCAGGATTGACCTGACGCGCCAGATAGACAAAGCGCCCTTTCGGGTTGGCGTTGATGCGGGTGGAGAGTTGGTCGAGCGGGATGGAGAGCGCGTCGGAGAGCGCCTTCCAGCGGGTGTCGAGCGTGATGCCGCCGTGCTCATTCAGCTCTTTGGGATCGGCCCAGATGGCGTTGACCGGCACGCTCACCGCCAGCGGGCGGCCAGCACGGTCACTGATCATGCCGCGCGCGGTAGGCACCTGCTGCACACGCAGGGAGCGCATGTCGCCCTCGCGCACCAGCCGGTCGGGGTTAATCACCTGAAGGTAGGCGACGCGCAACATCAGGCCGACCAGTGCCAGCAAAATGCAGCCACACAGCAACGCAAAACGCCAGCTGACAAAGCTGGCCTGATCATCCTGGCGTTTCAACTTCACTCCACGTGTGGCTTTCATGCGCGGTATACCGGCTCCCTCAAATTATTGTTTAACCACAATGTTCTCTTGCGCAGGATCAACATGCTGCAACTGCAGCTTTTGGGTCGCGATCTGCTCCACCCGGCTGTGATCGCCCAAGGCATTCTCTTCCAGAATCAGGTTGCGCCACTCAATGTCGAGGGCGTCCCGCTCCAGCACCAGCTGCTCGCGCTCTGCCGTCAGCAGGCGCGTGCGGTGGGCGGTGGTCACCACCAGAACGGCGGAGACCAGCACCGACACCAGCAGGATGACCGGAAGCTTGCCATGACGCAGCAGGTCGCCGCCGATAACGCCGACCAGTCCATGCCGCTCGGTGCCAATCACCCGCCCGTCCTCTCAGCGAAGCGCAACACGGAACTGCGCGCGCGTGGGTTCTCGGCCACTTCTGGCTCCGAAGGCATCATCTTGCCAATCATTTTCAGCGAGCGTCCGCCCAGTTCGCGCAACTGCGCCTCGGTCATCGGCAGGCCGGCTGGCACCTGAGGGCCACGGCTGTGCTGGCGCATGAAGCGCTTGACGATGCGATCCTCCAGCGAGTGGAAGCTGATGATGGAGAGACGGCCGCCCGGTGCCAGCACCTCCAGCGCCCCTTCCAAGGCACGCTCAATCTCCTCCAACTCGCTGTTGATGTAGATGCGGATGGCCTGGAAGCTGCGAGTGGCTGGGTGTTTGTGCTTATCACGGATCGGCGTGGCCGCAGCAATCAGCTCCGCCAGCTCTTTGGTGCGTGTCATCGGAAGTTCACGATTGCGTTCGACAATGGCCCGCGCGATGCGCTTGGCAAAACGCTCTTCGCCGAAGGTTTTCAGCACCCAAGCGATGTCGTCAGCCTCGGCCTTTTGCAGCCACTCCGCCGCGGAGAGGCCGCGGGTCGGATCCATGCGCATGTCCAGCGGCCCGTCACGCATAAAGGAGAAACCGCGCTCCGGGTCATCCAGTTGCGGGGAGGAGACGCCCAGATCCAGCAGGATGCCGTCAATTTTCCCCTCCAGCCCACGCTCGCGCACGTAATGCGCCAAGTCAGAGAACGGGCCGTGTATGATGGTAAAACGGGGATCGGCAATGGATTCAGCGGCCTGAATGGCCTGAGGATCACGATCGATTGCCAGCAGTTGCCCATCCGGCCCAAGTTGGGACAGAATCAGGCGAGAGTGACCGCCGCGACCGAACGTACCGTCGATGTAGATGCCACTGCTGCGAATGTTCAGGCCGTTGACGGCCTCATCAAGCAGCACGGTTTTATGCTTGTAATTTTCCAACATGCTTATAATGACAAATCCTGTAATCGGTCGGATAACGGCCCCTGGCCCGATTGCTCAGCGTCAATATCTTCCTTAACTTTTTGATACCAGGTCTGTTCATCCCACAGTTCAAACTTATTGAACTGCCCGACCAGCATCACTTCTTTGGTGAGCCTGGCGTGCTGGCGCAATGTGCTGGCAATCAGCAAGCGCCCGGCGTTATCCATCTGACACTCACTGGCATGTCCTAAAAGAAGACGCTGCACGCGACGTTCGGTCGGATTCATGCTCGACAGACGGGACAATTTTCTTTCTATGACTTCCCATTCAGGCAGGGGGTAAAGCAGCAAGCAGGGCTGGTGAAGGTCAATGGTACATACCATCTGGCCTTGGGAACTCTCGTTCAGCATCTCCCGGTAACGGGTGGGTACGGCGAGCCGTCCTTTACTGTCGAGGTTTACAAGCGTTGCCCCACGGAACATGGTTCGCTACCCCTTGATGACCATTTTCACCACTTTCTCCCACAAATTCCCACCTAAAGGAGTTTACGGAGGGTATGAAAACCTTGTCAAGCCAGCGCGGAGGCGGTTTCGCAATATTTCTCGGAGGTTAGCAGAGCGGAATTCACTGCCCATGAAGGGTACGACATGGCAATAAAAATTAAGGCCATGATTAGCTAAGGAAATTTTTGCCATCACTTAATAACAGATTAAAAAAAAGTCAAATTGAGCAATAAATAACTGCTCATATTCTTCTGCTATCAATCTCTCACTTTTGACTACGCTTCGCTAGACGTCTAGCGCCACTTTTTCCGCCCAGCCGCGGCCAGCCGTGGGGGCACGCTGCCTGTCCTGATACGCATAGGGGGCTAATAATAGGTTGATTTCTTTGCCCATAACCACAATGGCCCCGCTTTTTTCGCTTTTATTAACCTATTGCCGCGTTATACCGCTTTACCATGTAGCAAATAATATTGATGACTATATTTTTCCGGTCGCATGGCATTTATTGGCATTCCCTTCGGATTCATCTCAATTCTGCCAAATAAAGCTGAATTAATTTCTTACATATTAAAAGAGGCTTTTTTTGAACTAATTTAAACAGCTTTTTTACAAGTGCGTAAAAAAACGTAAAGGCGAAGCGGAAGATAATTAATCATGATAGTGGGTCAGGCGCATCAATTGCGCCTGCGATTATTTACGATTTAGCGATCCGCGCCGGTAGAGGGTACGCCGAATACGTGTCAGGCCCGTTTTCGGCTTATGCGGCTCATCCAGACTGGCGAGCACCAGCTCCAGTACCCGCTCTGCCACGTCACGGTGGCGCTGGGCCACGGCCAGCACCGGGCATTGCAGGAAATCGAGCAACTCGTTGTCACCAAAGGTGGCGATAATCAAATCAGTCGGCAGGCGGCCCTGCTGTGCCAGCGCCACATCCATTACCCCCTGCAACAGCGGGAAAGAGGTGGTGAACAGCGCCTGCGGCATCTCATGCGTCTCAAGCCAGTTGCGGAACAGCTCACCGGCGGCGGCGCGCTCAAAGCTGTTGGCATAGAGGTAGTCGATGCGGCGGGTATCCCCCTGCCACGCCTCACGGAAGCCCTGTTCGCGCAGGAAGCTGACCGACAGCTCTGGCAGCGCGCCGAGGTAGAGGATCGATTCAGCCGGGAAGCTGCGCAGCTCTTTCGCCAGCATCTGGGCATCCTCCTGATCCGCCCCCACCACGCTGACAAAGTGCTCGCGATCCAGCGCCCGGTCGAGGGCGATGATGGGGAACGGGTCGTTCGCCCAGCGCTGGTAGAAGGGGTGCTCGGGTGGCAGGGCGGTAGAGACGATGATCGCGTCCACCTGGCGTTGCAGCAGGTGCTCCACGCAGCGCATCTCATTGTCCGGCTGGTCTTCCGAACAGGCGATCAGCAGCTGGTAGCCGCGCTGGCGCGCCTGACGCTCCAGGTAGTTGGCGATGCGGGTATAGCTGGTATTTTCCAGGTCAGGGATCACCAGCCCAATGGAGCGGGTACGGCCCGCCCGCAATCCGGCAGCCACTGCATTGGGGTGGTAGTTATATTGCCTGACGACGGCCATGACTTTCTCAACGGTTTTATCGCTGACCCGGTACTGCTTCGCCTTGCCGTTAATCACATAACTGGCGGTGGTACGCGAAACACCGGCTAACCGCGCGATTTCATCCAGTTTCATGACGTCCTCTCATTGCTTGAAGTAATATTCCGCCACTTCCCTGTAAGGAGGCAGGAAAGGCGCTGTGCCTTTATTTCCCAACGGGTTATCGATCTCTGATCCAGATAACCGGGATAAATAACCTCCGGTTATCTAATCCCAATCCCTGATGGAGAGCAAGGTGTTTTGCCGAAAGGTATCAGCAAGGCCGTAAAAAAAAGCGGCCGGGCATCCCCTGCCCGGCCGCGCTGCAATTTTGTCTGTGGTATGAAGGCTTAACGCATAATCTTCTCGCCGCGTGAGACGCCGACCACGCCGGAGCGCGCCACCTCGACAATCTCCGCCACCTCACGCACCGTGTTGAGGAAGGCGTCCAGCTTGTCACTGGTGCCCGCCAGCTGAACGGTGTACAGCGTGGCGGTGACATCCACGATCTGGCCGCGGAAGATGTCGGCGCAACGTTTCACCTCCTCACGCCCATGGCCGCTGGCCTGCACCTTCACCAGCATGATCTCACGCTCGACGTGCGCGCCCTGCACCAGCTCGCTGACGCGCAGCACGTCCACCAGCTTGTGCAGCTGCTTCTCAATCTGCTCCAGCACCTTCTCGTCGCCGACGGTCTGGATGGTCATGCGCGACAGGGTGGGATCGTCGGTCGGGGCCACCGTCAGGCTTTCGATGTTATAGCCGCGCTGGGAGAACAGCCCGACCACCCGCGAGAGCGCGCCCGATTCATTTTCCAGTAAAACCGATAATATCCGGCGCATAATCAGGTTCTCTCCGTTTTGCTTAACCACATTTCATTCATCCCGCCCCCGCGGATCTGCATCGGGTAGACGTGTTCCTTCTCGTCGGTGGTGATGTCAACGAACACCAGCCGGTTCTTCTCGGCCAACGCCTCCGCCAGCTTGCTCTCCAGCTCATCCGGCGTGCGGATGGCGATGCCGACGTGGCCGTAGGCTTCCGCCAGCTTCACGAAGTCCGGCAGGGACTCCATGTAGGATTGGGAGTGACGGCCAGAGTAGATCATGTCCTGCCACTGCTTCACCATGCCAAGGTAGCGATTGTTCAGGTTGACCACCACCACCGGCAGGCCATATTGCAGCGCGGTGGAGAGCTCCTGAATATTCATCTGGATACTGCCGTCGCCGGTCACGCACACCACCGTCTCATCGGGCAGCGCCAGTTTCACCCCCAGCGCGGCGGGCAAACCGAAGCCCATGGTGCCCAGCCCGCCGGAGTTGATCCAGCGGCGCGGCAGGTCATATTTGTAGTAGAGCGCGGCGAACATCTGGTGCTGGCCGACGTCGGAGGTGACGTAGGCCTTGCCCTCGGTCAGCCGGTAGAGCGTCTCGATCACCGCCTGCGGCTTGATGGTGCTCCCCTCCTTCTCATAGGCGAGGCAGTGGCGCGCGCGCCACTGTTCGATCATCTGCCACCAGTCGCGCAGCGCATCATGCTCCTGGGTGGCGTCGCCCTGATCCAGCAGCTCCAGCATCTGCGTCAGCACCTGGCGGGCATCGCCGACAATCGGGATGTCGGCATTGACGGTCTTGGAGATGGAGGTCGGGTCGATGTCGATATGCAGTACCGTGGCATCCGGGCAGTACTTCATCAGGTTATTGGTGGTGCGATCGTCAAAGCGCACGCCGACCGCAAAGATCAGGTCGGTATGGTGCATCGACATGTTGGCCTCATAGGTGCCATGCATCCCGAGCATCCCTAGACTCTGGCGGTGCGAGCCAGGGAAAGCGCCCAGCCCCATCAGTGAACTGGTCACCGGCAGGTTCAGCTTCTCCGCCAGCTGGGTCAGCTCCTGATGGCAGGCGGAGTTGATCGCCCCGCCACCGACGTACATCACCGGCTTTTTCGCCGCCAGCAGGGTGGAGAGCGCCCGCTTGATCTGCCCACGGTGGCCCTGCACCGTCGGGTTATAGGAGCGCATGGTCACCTGCTCCGGGTAGGCGTAGGGCAGTTTGATCGCCGGGTTCATCACATCTTTCGGCAGGTCGATCACCACCGGGCCGGGCCGGCCACTGGCCGCCAGATAGAAGGCTTTCTTGAGGATGGTAGGGATATCCTCCGCGCGCTTGACCAGGAAGCTGTGCTTCACCACCGGGCGGGAGATGCCCACCATGTCGCACTCCTGGAAGGCGTCATAGCCAATCAGCGAGCTGGGCACCTGCCCGGAGAGCACCACCATGGGAATGGAGTCCATATAGGCGGTGGCAATGCCGGTGATGGCATTGGTGGCACCGGGGCCGGAGGTGACCAGCACCACGCCCACATCGCCGGTGGCGCGGGCATAGCCGTCCGCCATATGTACCGCGCCCTGTTCGTGGCGCACCAGCACGTGGTCAATGCCGCCCACCGTATGCAGGGCATCGTAGATATCCAGCACTGCCCCGCCGGGATAACCAAACACATGCTTCACGCCCTGATCGATTAACGATCGGACAACCATCTTGGCTCCTGACAACATCTCCATGACTTGCCTCCAGACTGCTGTTTTTATTACTGAATGGGGAGATCCCTTCTCCGCCACTCTGTGGGTAAGAGGGCATTGCCCCGATATTATTATTGTTCGGATATAACTGATTACCTTAACGTCAGAATTTGGGGCAAGCAAACGGCAAAAATGGCAGTGCGGCGCCACTAAAATAGCGCCACGCTGTGACATGCGGGGGAAAAGAGATTATTCACTATCGAATGCGGCTTGCGCTCGGGAAATATATGGCGGGGTGAGTCAAAGGCAGAAGTAAATCATATAAAAAAATAACCTCGCTGATGCAGCCCTAAAAGGGAGCGGCGCGGGTCGCCGTGGGGCAATGGCTCTGCGAGGCCATCTGTTCGTGGCAGCTGGCTCGCCCTGTTTTAGGGAGGGAACATGTTTATCACCGCTGGCGGGATGCCATTTTTTTGGGCCGGTTGGCGCAGGATGATCGTTTGCGCTGCCCCATCTCGCCAGTATCAATCGCTTTCTGGCCGAGATGGAGCACGCGGGAAGAGATTACAGGGAGGACTTGGACTGGTTCAACAGTGCCCGCAGCCACTGGTGTGCGCGGTCTTTGTCAGCGGACTCATGCCACGTCAGGTAGCACTTCATGCTGTTCTCCATCCAGTTGACCGGCAGCAGGGTAATATTGAGCATCTGCATATATTCCGAGGCCAGCCAGCGCGGTGCCAGGGTAATCATCTCTGTCTGTGACACAATATTCATCGCGCTGCTCAGGTCATTGGCGCAATAGGCAATGGTGCGCCGGGCTTCCGAGCCGTTATAGAATTCCGAGCTAAATGAACCGGTCTGTGAGAAATTGACCACCGCATGGCGTTCACTTAAAAACTGCGCGCGGCTGTTCAGCGCCTTAATATTGGGGTGCGTTGAGGAGCAGACCAATACCACCTCATCATTAAATAATACATCGCTGCAAAAGGCGTCTTTTTCAAACTTTTTATAACTGATAAAAAATTCTACGTCTTGATAACGCAACTGGTGCTCAATATTCTCATCAAAGCAGGAGGTAAGCCGCACTTGCACGTTGGGCGCCGCGTTGCCGATGATATTGAAGATCTTGGGCGCCAGCCGAATATCCAGCGGGCTGCTGATGGAGAGGTTAAAGGTGCGGTTGCTGCTGACCGGCTCGAAGCCAGCGCCCGGCAGCTCGTTCAGCACCAGCTGCAACGCCTGGCGTATCGGGCCAAACAGCTGGCGTGCACGCACGGTGGGCTGGATGCCGCGCCCGTAGCGCACGAACAGCTCATCATTAAACATCAGCTTCAGGCGTGCCACGGCATTGCTGACCGCCGGCTGGGACATGCCAAGGCTCTGTGCGGCGCGGGTAATATTCTGGACCTGCATGACGGCGTCAAATACCGTTAATAAATTCAGATCGACGTTACGCAATTGAACATCATGAGCCGGTTTTTCTGCAACATAGTCAGACATATTTAACTCCAATAAGCTGGCCACTTTAATAACCCGCCGGCCAGGGCAGGACGTCTTAACCCCCCGTCGGCGAATAGCCGCAACCGGTTATCGCCGGGGGCGTGGAATACCAGAGAAAAGGCCGACAGCGGCGTCTCTTTTATGTGCCCACTGATTACGATGGGCGGAAATAGATATAAGGAAATAATAAGCAGAGACAATCAAAAACCATCATGCCCATTTATTTTTCGAGCCAATATGACCACATCACCTTATGACATACAACATAGCCACATGAGAATAATGATTTAAGCCAACATTAAATTGATGTCATTCTGTTGATTTATCAGAACTTTATTTTCAATGATATAAATAGCGACTATCACAAATAATAATGAGTTTGCATAACCTTAAAATTTTGGTGATAAATATAAATTCAAATGCAGCCATGACGAGCATCAAAAAAAGCAGCCAACCAGCCACTTTTCCTGCATCTTACCCCCTGCCCCATCTTGCCAAAGATTCCGTTGGCCGCACTTTTCACGGCAGTTTTTTATTCTGTTTGCCACCCCCGGCCCTGCCGCCGCTATTTTTGACCCGAGGGTTGACAAGGGTAACGCGATGCCGTATCAAATTAGGCAACGAAGTTTTTACCAGTTACGAGAGAGATTGATTCCTATGTTTATCGTTACCCGTCTAAACCGCCTACTACTTCTCGCATTCTCATTGCGCGGTAGGGCGGTGGACGGGATTCAACACTGAATCAACTCTCCCCCAAATAAAAAACCCGCGCCATTGCGCGGGTTTTTTTTTACTCGCTGGGCGCTAAACGTGACGACAAGACAAGGATTAACCCCATGAGCCAACAAGTTATTATTTTCGATACCACCCTGCGCGACGGTGAACAAGCCCTGCAAGCCAGCCTGAGCGTGAACGAAAAGCTGCAAGTTGCGCTGGCACTGGAAAGAATGGGCGTCGATGTGATGGAAGTGGGTTTCCCTGTCTCCTCGCCGGGCGACTTTGAGTCGGTGCAGACCATCGCCCGCCAGATCAAAAACAGCCGCGTCTGTGGGCTGGCGCGCTGTGTGGATGGCGACATCGACGTGGCCGCCGAGGCGCTGCGCGTGGCGGAGGCGTTCCGTATCCACGTCTTCCTGGCCACCTCCACGCTGCACATTGAGTCCAAGCTGCGCCGCTCCTTTGAGGATGTGATGGCGATGGCCGTGCGCTCCGTGAAACGCGCCCGCAACTATACTGATGATGTGGAGTTCTCCTGCGAAGATGCCGGCCGCACGCCGATTGATAACCTGTGCCGCATCGTTGAGGCCGCCATCTCCGCCGGCGCCACCACCATCAATATCCCGGACACCGTGGGCTACACCACCCCGCACCAGTTCAGCGGCATCATCTCCACCCTGTATGACCGCGTGCCGAACATCGACAAGGCGATCATCTCCGTGCACTGCCACGACGATCTGGGCATGGCGGTCGGCAACTCCATCGCCGCGGTGCAGGCGGGCGCACGCCAGGTTGAGGGCACCCTGAACGGCATCGGCGAGCGCGCTGGCAACACCGCGCTGGAAGAGGTCATCATGGCGATCAAGACCCGTGAAGACATCCTGAACGTGCACACCAACATCAACCATAAAGAGATCTACCGCACCAGCCAGATCGTCAGCCAGATCACCAATATGCCGATTCCGGGCAACAAGGCGATCGTCGGCTCCAACGCCTTCGCCCACTCCTCCGGCATCCATCAGGATGGCGTGCTGAAGAACCGCCAGAACTACGAGATCATGACGCCGGAGTCCATCGGCCTGAATCAGGTACAGCTGAACCTGACCTCCCGCTCCGGCCGCGCCGCCGTGAAGCACCGCATGGAGGAGATGGGCTATAAGGAGAGCGACTACAGCCTGGACGCGCTGTATGACGCCTTCCTGAAGCTGGCGGACAAGAAGGGCCAGGTGTTCGACTATGACCTGGAAGCGCTGGTGTTCATTAATAAGCAGCAGGAGGAGCCGGAGTTCTATCGTCTGGATAACTTCAACGTGCAGTCCGGTTCCAGCATCACCGCCACTGCCACCGTCAACCTGCGCTGCGGCGACGAGGTGAAGACCGAGGCTGCCACCGGCAATGGCCCGGTCGATGCGGTCTACGAGGCGATCAACCGCGTCACCGGCTACCAGATCGAGCTGGTGAAGTACCAGCTGAGCGCCAAGGGCCACGGCCGTGACGCGCTGGGCCAGGTGGATATCGTGGTCTCTTATGAGGGGCGCCGCTTCCACGGCGTGGGGCTGGCAACGGACATCGTGGAGTCCTCCACCAAGGCGATGGTGCATGTGCTGAACTGCATCTGGCGCAGCAAGCAGGTAGAAAAAGAGAAACAGCGCCTGCAAACCACTCAACAACATAATAATCAGGAAATGGTGTGAATATGAGCAAAACCCACCACATTGCCGTTCTGCCCGGAGATGGCATCGGCCCGGAAGTGATGGCGCAGGCCTATAAAGTGATTGATGCAGTGCGCCAGCGTTTTGGGCTGGCGATCACCACGCGCGAATATGATGTCGGCGGCGCGGCCATCGACAAGCACGGCAGCCCACTGCCAGCCGCGACCGTGGCTGGCTGTGAGCAGGCCGATGCCATCCTGTTCGGCTCGGTGGGTGGCCCGAAGTGGGAAAACCTGCCGCCAGACCAGCAGCCGGAGCGCGGCGCGCTGCTGCCACTGCGCAAGCACTTCAAGCTGTTCAGCAACCTGCGCCCGGCGCGCCTCTACACCGGTCTGGAAGCCTTCTGCCCGCTGCGCGCTGACATCGCCGCGCGCGGCTTTGACATCCTGTGCGTGCGTGAACTGACCGGCGGCATCTACTTCGGCCAGCCGAAGGGGCGCGAGGGTGAAGGGGCGCAGGAGAAGGCGTTCGACACCGAGATCTACCACCGCTTTGAGATTGAGCGCATCGCGCGCATCGCCTTTGAGTCCGCCCGCAAGCGCCGCGGCAAAGTGACCTCCATCGACAAGGCCAACGTGCTGCAAAGCTCGATCCTGTGGCGTGAAGTGGTGAACGGCATCGCCAAGGATTACCCGGATGTCGCCCTCTCCCACATGTACATCGACAACGCCACCATGCAGTTGATCAAAGACCCGTCGCAGTTTGACGTGCTGCTCTGCTCCAACCTGTTTGGCGACATCCTGTCAGACGAGTGCGCGATGATCACCGGCTCAATGGGAATGCTGCCCTCCGCCAGCCTGAATGAGGAGGGCTTCGGCCTGTATGAGCCAGCGGGCGGTTCCGCGCCGGACATCGCTGGCAAGGGCATCGCCAACCCGATTGCGCAGATCCTGTCGCTGACGCTGCTGTTGCGCTACAGCCTGGGCGCGGATGAGGCGGCTGACGCGATTGAGCGCGCCGTCAATCAGGCATTAGAACAGGGTTCCCGCACCGCCGATCTGGCGGGTGACGGCAACGCCATCTCCACCGGTGACATGGGCGACATCATCGCCCGGTTTGTAGCAGAAGGGGCATAACATGGCCAAGACCTTATACCAGAAACTGTTTGACGCCCATGTGGTACACGAAGCGCCGAATGAGACCCCGCTGCTCTACATCGACCGCCATCTGGTGCATGAAGTGACCTCGCCGCAGGCATTTGACGGCCTGCGCGCCATGGGCCGCCCGGTACGCCAGCCGGGCAAGACTTTCGCCACCATGGATCACAACGTCTCGACCCAGACCAAAGACATCAACGCCTCTGGCGAGATGGCGCGCATCCAGATGCAGGAGCTGATCAAGAACTGCGCGGAGTTTGGCGTCCAGCTGTATGACCTGAACCACCCGTTCCAGGGCATCGTGCACGTCATCGGCCCGGAGCAGGGCATGACACTGCCGGGCATGACCATCGTCTGCGGCGACTCCCACACCGCCACCCACGGCGCGTTTGGCTCGCTGGCGTTCGGCATCGGCACCTCCGAGGTGGAGCACGTGCTGGCGACGCAGACCCTGAAACAGGGCCGCGCCAAGACCATGAAGATTGAGGTCAAGGGCACCGCGGCGCACGGCATCACCGCCAAGGACATCGTGCTGGCGGTGATCGGCAAAACCGGCAGCGCTGGCGGCACCGGCCATGTGGTGGAGTTCTGCGGCTCAGCGATCGAGGCGCTGAGCATGGAGGGCCGCATGACCCTGTGCAACATGGCGATTGAGATGGGCGCCAAGGCCGGGCTGGTCGCACCAGACGCCACCACCTTCGCCTACCTGGAGGGCCGCCAGTTCGCGCCGAAAGGGGCGGACTGGGACGCGGCGGTGGCCTACTGGTCAACGCTGAAATCGGACGAGGGCGCGCATTTTGACAGCGTGGTGACGCTGGATGCCGCCGAGATCGCGCCACAGGTGACCTGGGGCACCAACCCCGGCCAGGTGATTGCTGTCAACCAGATTATCCCCGCGCCGGACTCCTTCAGCGATCCGGTGGAGCGCGCCTCCGCCGAGAAGGCGCTGGCCTACATGGGGCTGCAACCGGGCATCAAGCTGACCGACGTCGCCATCGACAAGGTCTTCATTGGCTCCTGCACCAACTCGCGCATTGAAGATCTGCGCGCGGCGGCGGAGATTGCCAAGGGGCGCAAAGTGGCGACCGGCGTACAGGCCATCGTGGTGCCGGGTTCCGGCCCGGTGAAGGCACAGGCCGAGCAGGAGGGTCTGGACAAGATCTTCATCGAGGCGGGCTTTGAGTGGCGCCTGCCGGGCTGCTCCATGTGTCTGGCGATGAACAACGACCGCCTGAACCCCGGCGAGCGTTGCGCCTCCACCAGCAACCGTAACTTTGAGGGCCGTCAGGGCCGTGGTGGCCGTACCCACCTGGTCAGCCCGGCGATGGCAGCGGCGGCGGCGGTTTCTGGCCACTTTGCCGACATCCGCGAACTGAATTAAGGAGCAGCACCATGGCGAAATTTACCCAGCACATTGGTTTGGTCGCACCGCTGGATGCGGCCAACGTCGATACCGATGCGATTATCCCGAAACAGTTCCTGCAAAAGGTGACGCGCACCGGCTTCGGCCAGCACCTGTTCCACGACTGGCGCTTCCTGGACGACGCTGGCCAGTCACCGGATCCAACCTTTGTGCTGAACGCCCCGCGCTATCAGGGTGCCAGCATTCTGCTGGCACGTGAGAACTTTGGCTGCGGCTCCTCCCGTGAGCACGCGCCGTGGGCGCTGACCGACTATGGCTTCAAGGTGATCATCGCGCCAAGCTTCGCGGATATCTTCTACGGCAACTCATTCAACAACCAGCTGCTGCCGGTGACGTTGAGCGATGAGCAGGTGGATGAGCTGTTTACGCTGGTGAAAGAGCAGGAAGGGATCACCTTTACCGTGGATCTGGAGAAGCAGGAGGTGATCGCCGGTGGGAAGCGCTACCCGTTTGAGATCGACAGCTTCCGCCGCCACTGCATGATCAATGGCCTCGACAGCATCGGCCTGACGCTGCAACACGACGCCAGCATCGCGGCCTATGAGTCGCAGCAGCCAGCGTTCATGAAGTAAGCACCACCTAGCCCGCCGCCCGGCGGGCTTTTTTTAGACGTCGCGCACCCGCCAGGTGAGCGCCAGCGCCAGCACCGACAGCACGCCCGCCACGCAGTAGACCGCATAATGGCCGAAGTGCTCCGCCACCACCCCCTGCAACACCCCCGCCACAATCACGCCCGTGGAGATGCTGTTGGTAAATAGCGTGGTGGCCGACCCCGGACGGCCGGGCATCAGATCCTGGAAGTAGAGCATCCCGATGCCAGCGACAATGCCAATAAAGATGGCGTTGAACAGCTGGAGCACCAGCAGCATCGTCCGGTCCTGGAACAGCACCAGCCCGCCGTAGAACAGCACGCCCGCCACCACCGCGCCAATCATCATCCGCCGCTTGCCGACCCGCTTCACGTAGTAGCCCGCCAGCAGCATCGCCGGGATCTCCAGCCCCGCCGCCGTGCCCATCAGCAGCCCCGCCAGCCGGTCGGGCAGCCCGAGGTCATGGCTGATGTAGAGCGGCATATCGATGATGTACATGGTGTTGCAAGTCCACATCAGCAGCGAGGCGAAAAACAGCGTCCGCACGTTGATGTCTTTCCACGCCTTCGGCGACACCACCATCTGGTCTACCGGCTGCGGCTCACGCGGCACCGAGGGCAGCACCCACCACACCACCAGCGCGCTGAGCAGAAAGATGGCGGCGGCAAAGCAGAACATCAGGGTGAAGCCGTAGTTGAGCGCCAGGGTAAAGGAGAGCGGCGGGCCAATCACCCACGCCAGCGACAGTTGCGCGCGCATCATCGAGCTGAACATCACCACCTCGCGCGCCGAGGTGTCGGCATACTCACGCGCCAGCGCGAACAGCTGCGGCATGGCGGTGTTGGCGATCGCCGCCAGCAGCACGCCAGCGGTAATCAGCGTCAGGTAGTGGCGGTTGAAGGCGAACAGCAGGCAGTTGCCAACCGCCATCAAACAGCAGACCAGAATCAGGCTGCGCCGGTCGCCGCTGTGGTCTGAGCGCTTCGCCAGCAGGAAACTCACCACGATCCCCGCCAGCGCATTGATGGTGTAGAACAGCCCGACCCAGAGCGGACTGGCCTTCACCTCGGTGGTCAGGAACAGGCTGAGGGTCGGTGCCTGCAACGCCCCGGCGATGCCGCTGAGAAACGCCACGGCCAAAAAGGCGACAAACACGGGGTTCAGGCGACGGAACAGGGTGGAGTACGGCGTGATTGACCGGTTGGACATGGTGTTATCCCTGCAAAAAATAGATGGTTTTTAACCTTAAAAGGTGGAGTGTAGACGGCTTTGCGGCAGGATACCGCACACCACGCCAGCAATGGCGCTTTTTTCACCGCTGGCACGCCGCTGCCCATAAAAAAAGCCAGCGGAGGACCCGGCTGGCTGGTGAACACACCATTACTCAGAAAAGGGGAAGCCCGCCCACGGCGGACTTGCGGAATGCTGGCCTGCATGGTCGTCGCCCCGGCCATACGCACCGGATCGGCGCAGGATTGCTGAAGCTAAGTATCGGCGTAATATGGGGAAAGAAAAATGGCTCACCTTCTGCCAAGGAGTTCCCCTTTTATGCCGACATCCCGCCGCCAGCAGCAGTTTATCCGCCTGTGGCAACACTTCCACGGCGAACCGGCCGAGACCCGGCTGGCGGATCTGGCCACGCTGCTCAACTGCTCGCGCCGCCACGTCCGCTCGCTGCTCAATGCCATGCAACAGGCTGGCTGGTTAAGCTGGCAGGCCGAGGCGGGCCGCGGCCGCCGCTCCACCCTCACCTTCCTGCAATCCGGGCTGGCGTTGCAGCGCCAGCGGGCAGAGGAGCTGTTGGAACAGGGCAGCGCCGACCAACTGGTGCAGCTACTCGGCGACCGGCAGGTCGCGCGCCAGATGCTGCTGGGCCAGTTGGGGCGCAGCTTTCGTCAGGGGCGGCACCTGCTGCGGGTGCTCTACTACCGGCCGATGAGCAACCTGCTGCCCGGCTCGCCCCTGCGCCGCTCGGAGACCCATCTGGCGCGCCAGATCTTCAGTGGCCTGACGCGGATAAATGAGGAAAACGGGGAACTGGAGCCGGATCTGGCGCACCACTGGCAGGCGCTGACGCCGCTGCACTGGCGCTTTTATTTGCGCCCGGCCATCGCCTTCCACCACGGGCGGCCGCTGGAGATGCAGGATGTGATCGCCGCCCTGACGCGCGCCCAGCGCCTGCCGCTCTTCAACCATCTGGCGACCATCCGCTCGCCGACGCCGCACGTCATCGACATCACCCTGACCATGCCAGACCAGTGGCTGCCGTGGCTGCTCAGCAGCGTCAGCGCCATGATCCTGCCGCACGAGTGGCAGACGCTGCCCGGCTTCGCGCGCCACCCGGTCGGCACCGGCCCCTATGCGGTGGTGCGCAACCACCGCAGCCAGCTGCGTATCCGCGCCTTTGATGACTACTTTGGCTACCGCGCGCTGATTGATGAGGTCACCATCTGGGTGCAGCCGGAGCTGAGCGAGGAGCTGGTCTCCTCCGGCGTGCAGTTGCAGGCGGACGACACCGGCTCGCGCGAGCTGGAGAACCGGCTTGAGGAGGGGTGCTACTTCGTGCTGTTTGACCGGCGATCCGCCACCGCCGCCCGGCCAGAGGTGCGCGCCTGGCTGGCGGAGCTGCTCAACCCGGCGGCGCTGCTCAACCATGCCGAGCGCCGTTACCAGCGCTACTGGTCACCGGCACTCGGGCTGCTGCCGCGTTGGCACCACCGCACCCACCCGCCGCAGCCCGCCAAACCGGCTGGCCTGACGGCGCTGACCCTCACCTACTACCGCGATCACCCGGAGTTCGACGTCATCTGCCGCGCGCTACAACCGCTGTTGGCGGCGCAGGGCATCAGCCTGCGGGTGCAGGCGCTGGAGTATGCCCAGTGGCACGCCGGGGAAGCGCAGAGTGACCTGTGGCTCGGCAGTGTCAACTTCACGCTGCCGCTGGAGTATTCGCTGTTCGCCAGCCTCTACGAGCTACCGCTGCTGCACCACTGTCTGGAGGAGCCACCGGCGTCGCAGGCCGCCGCCTGGCGACAGCAGCAACTGCCGCTGGCGGAGTGGTGCCGTTCGCTGGTCGCCAGCCACCAGATCCACCCGCTGTTCCACCACTGGTTGCAGTTGCAGGGCCAGCGCAGTATGCGCGGCGTGCGGCTCAACACTCTCGGCTGGTTCGACTTCAAATCCGCTTGGTTCGCGCCGCCGGAGCCTTGACACGCCGCCCTTTCGCCCGCCGGAGTAAGCCTTTACAATGGCGCGTTCTCAACGGGGTGCGAAATGCTGGCGTCAGTTGCCGGCTTTGGCTGAGAGAGTCCCGTCGAACCTGATCCGGTTAATACCGGCGGAGGGATTTGAGAGTGCTTCCTGCTTGCTCAAACTCCTTTGCCACCCTTCTGCCAAGGAGCGCAAAGTGTTGAAAAAGATCGTGTCCTGCCTGCTGTTTATCTCTGCCTCGACGCTGGCTGCCCAGCCTGTCCTGACGGTATATACCTATGACTCCTTCGCCTCCGAGTGGGGCCCCGGCCCGGCGGTGAAAAAAGCCTTTGAGGCCCAGTGCCACTGTGAACTGAAATTCGTGCCGCTGGAGGATGGCGTCTCGCTGCTCAACCGGCTGCGGATGGAGGGCAAAAACAGCCCGGCGGACGTGGTGCTGGGGCTGGACAACAATCTGGTGCAGGCCGCCGCCCAGACCGGGCTGTTTGCGCCCTCGGGCGTTGACACCGCCGCGCTGAAGGTGCCGGGTGGCTGGCAGGACACCACCTTTGTGCCCTACGACTACGGCTACTTCGCGTTTGTCTACAACAAGCAGAAGCTGCAAAACCCGCCGACCAGCCTGCGCGAGCTGGTAGAGAGTGACCGCCCGCTGAAGGTGATCTATGAGGATCCGCGCACCAGTACGCCGGGGCTGGGGCTGCTGCTGTGGATGCAGAAGGTCTATGCCGATGACGCGCCAACGGCCTGGCAGAAGCTGGCGAAGAAGACCGTCACCGTCACCAAGGGCTGGAGCGAGGCCTACGGCCTGTTCCTGAAAGGAGAGGCGGATATGGTGCTGAGCTACACCACCTCACCGGCCTATCATCTGATTGAAGAGAAGAATGACGCCTACGCCGCCGCTGACTTCAGCGAGGGGCACTACCTCCAGGTGGAGGTAGCTGGCCAGCTGGCCGCCAGCCGCCAGCCGCAACTGGCGCAGCAGTTCATGAAGTTCATGCTCACCCCGGCATTCCAAAAAACCATCCCGGCCGGCAACTGGATGTACCCGGCCACCGACACCCCGCTGCCAGCGGGCTTCGAGAGCCTGACCGTGCCGAAAACCGCCCTGAGCTACAGCGCCGCTGACGTGGCCACCCACCGCGCCGACTGGATCCGGGCATGGCAAACCGCCGTCAGCCGCTGATCGCCAGCTGGCTGCTGCCGGGGCTGATCGCGGGCGGGCTGCTGCTGGCGGTGGCCGGGCTGGCGTTCGGCGCGCTGTGGCTGCATGCGCCAGTCGCCGACTGGCGGGCGCTGATGCAGGACAGCTACCTGTGGCATGTGGTGCGCTTCACCTTTATGCAGGCGCTACTGTCGGCGCTCTGCTCGGTGCTGCCAGCGCTGCCGCTGGCGCGCGCGCTGTTCCGCCGCCGCTTTCCCGGCCGCCGCCTGCTGCTGCGCCTGTGCGCCATGACGCTGGTGCTGCCGGTGCTGGTAGCAGTGTTCGGCCTGCTGAGCGTCTATGGTCGGCAGGGGTGGCTGGCCGCGCTCTGCGGCTGGCTCGGCCTGCCCTACGCCTTCTCACCCTACGGCTTACAGGGCATCCTACTGGCGCACGTCTTCTTTAACCTGCCGCTGGCGACCCGGTTGCTGTTGCAGTCGTTGGAGGGCATCCCGGTAGAGCAGCGCCAGCTGGCGGCGCAGCTAGGCATGAGCGGCTGGCAACAGTGGCACTTTGTTGAGTGGCCCGCGCTGCGGCGGCAACTGCTGCCCGCGGCGGCGCTGATCTTCATGCTCTGCTTTGCCAGCTTCGCCACCGTGCTGTCATTGGGCGGCGGGCCGCAGGCGACCACCATTGAACTGGCGATCTATCAGGCGCTGAGTTACGACTACGATCTGGGCCGGGCGGCGCTGCTGGCGCTGCTCCAGCTCGGCTGCTGTCTGGGGCTGGTGCTGCTGAGCCAGCGCCTTAACCGGGCGCTACCGGGCGGCCACACGCAAGCGGTGCAGTGGCGCAACCCGCAGGACAGTTGGTCGGCGCGGCTGCTGGATGGCGGGCTGATTGCGCTGGCGCTGCTGCTGATTTTGCCGCCGCTGCTGGCGGTGGTGGCCGATGGCCTCAACCCGGCGCTGCCAGCGGTGCTGCAACAGCCCGCGCTGTGGCAGGCGCTGTTCACCTCGCTGCGCATCGCGCTGGGTGCCGGGCTGATCTGCCTGCTGCTCGCCATGATGCTGCTGTGGAGCAGCCGTGAGTTGCGCCTGCGCCAGCAGCGGGGCCATGCACAGGCGCTGGAACTGAGCGGCATGGTGATCCTGGCGATGCCGGGCATCGTGCTGGCGACTGGCTTCTTCCTGCTGATGAGCGCCACCACCGGGCTGCCGCAGTCGGCGTGGGGGCTGGTGATGCTCACCAATGCGCTGATGGCGGTGCCCTACGCGCTGAAGGTGCTGGACAACCCGATGCGCGATCTGGCGGAGCGCTACAACCCGCTCTGCCGCGCCCTCGGCATGGGCGGCTGGCAGCGCCTGCGCTGGGTGGAGCTGAGCGCGCTGCGCCGACCGCTGGCACAGGCACTGGCCTTCGCCAGCGTGCTGTCGATGGGCGATTTTGGCGTGGTGGCGCTGTTTGGCAACGAGCAGTTCCGCACCCTGCCCTTCTACCTCTACCAGCAGATGGGAGCCTACCGCAGTCAGGCGGGCGCGGTCACCGCGCTGCTGTTGCTGCTGCTCTGCTTCCTGCTGTTTACCCTGATTGAACGCCTACCGGAACGCCGCGATGCCCGAACCGATACTGACGCTGGATAACATCACCTACCTCTATGAGCATCTGCCGATGCGCTTTGATCTGGCGCTGGCCGCGGGCGAGCGCGTGGCGATCCTCGGCCCCAGCGGCGCGGGCAAGAGCACGCTGCTGGGACTAATTGCCGGCTTCCTGGCGCCAAGCAGCGGCACGCTGCGCATTGCCGGTGACGACCACACCCGCACGCCGCCCGCGCGGCGGCCGGTGTCGATGCTGTTTCAGGAGAACAACCTGTTTGCCCATTTAACGGTGCGGCAGAATCTGGGGCTGGGGCTGCACCCCGGCCTGAAGCTGGACGCCGCGCAGCAGCGCGCGCTGGTGGAGATTGCCGATCAAGTCGGGCTAGGCGACTGTCTGGATCGCCTGCCGGGGCAGCTCTCCGGCGGCCAGCGGCAGCGGTGGCGCTGGCGCGCTGCCTGTTGCGCAGCCAGCCGCTGCTGCTGCTGGATGAGCCGTTCTCGGCGCTCGATCCGGCCCTGCGCAGTGACATGCTGACCCTGCTGGATGAGGTGTGCCGCCGCCGGGGGCTGACGCTGCTGATGGTGTCACATAATCTGGATGACGCGGCGCGCATTGCGGCGCGCACGCTGCTGGTGGTGGACGGGCGGCTCTACTATGACGGCCCGACGGCGGCGCTGCTCGACGGCAGCGCCAAAGAGGCGGCGGTGCTCGGCATCGGCCGTTAGAAGGCCATCACCTGCCACAGCAGGTGGCGGTAGACCGGCATCAGCGGGTGGCGCACCAGTACCACCAGTGCTACCAGCGCCGCGACAGCCGCCAGTATGCAGGCCCAGCGCAGGCGGCCCAGAGGCAGGTAACGTGACAGCCAGTCGGCGCTGCGCTTCCCTTCACGGAACCAGCGCCAGCCAAGCCAGCCGGCCAGCCACACCAGCACAAAGGCCGTCAGCAGCAGCCAGCGGAAGTGCGCCACCTCCGCGCCCGCCGGGATGCCAATCGCCACCCCCGCCAGAATGCCCGGCAGGAAGTAGACCGGCGGCCACGTCAGGCAGCCAAGGACATTGGGCAGCGCGAACTTCAGCGGCTTCAGATCCAGCATCCCGGCCACCAGCGGCACCAGCGGCCGAGTCGGGCCGATAAAGCGGCCGACAAGTACCGTGGCGAAACTGTGCTGGTGCAGCGCGTGGCTGGTTTTGCTCATCAGCGACTTGTGCTTTTTCAGGAACGACCAGCGGTGCAGCGGCTTCTTGAAGCGGTGGCCGATGTAGTAGGAGATCCAGTCACCGGCGAAGCAGCCGATGATCCCCGCCGCCCAGGCCTCGTAGAAGTTGACCTGCCCGCTGCCGATAAAGGCGCCGAGCGTCGCCATCATCACCGTGCCCGGCAACAGCAGCCCCACCAGCGCCAGCGACTCCAAAAAGGTCACCAGCAACACTGCGGCCAGTGAGAACGCAACAGATTGGGTAATCAGATGTTCAATGTAGGATTCCATAAATTCCAACGCGTTTTCCGGCTTAATTCATCATTTTGGCGTTGAATTGTTATCGCCGTCATTAATACAGTCAATGAATGAATTGTATGTGGTTTTGGCAGAAGCGGCGGCGGTTGGACAGCGCCGGATGAAAAACCGATACTGATCGCCCGCTCTCCGGCCGCAAGAAGGTAGCCCATGACCCCAGCCCGCCAGGGTTTTATCCTGACCCGCCACTGGCGCGACACCCCCGTCGGCACCGAACTTGAGTTCTGGCTGGCGACCGATGATGGCCCGCAGCGCGTGCTCCTGCCGCCGCAAACCGCCGTGGCCTTCCTGCCCGTGGAGCAGCAGGCGCGCGCCGAGGCGCTGCTGCGCGGTGAGCCAGGCGCGGTGCTGCGCCCGGTCAACCTCCAGGACTTCCGCCACCGGCCGCAGCTCGGCCTCTACTGCCCGCAGTACCGCCAGCTGACGCGGCTGGAGAGGCAGTTCCGCGAGCAGGGTTTGTCGCTGTATGAGGCGGACATCCGCCCGCCGGAGCGCTTCCTGATGGAGCGCTTCATCACCGCGCCGGTCTGGTTCAGCGGCGAGCCGGCCGCTGACGGCAGCCTGCGCCAGACGCGGATGAAACCGGCGGAGGGCTACCGCCCGCCGCTGAAACTCGCCTCCATTGATATCGAAACCAGCGGCAGCGGCGAACTCTACTGCATCGGCATTGAGGGGTGCGGCGAGAGACAGGTCTACATGCTCGGGCCAGAGAGCGGCCCGCCCACACAGGTCGATTTCGCGCTGGAGTATGTCGCCAGCCGCCCGCTGCTGCTGGAGCGGCTCAACGAATGGCTGGCGCGCCACGATCCGGATGCGATCATCGGCTGGAACGTGGTGCAGTTCGACCTACGGGTATTGCAGAAGCACGCCGACCGCTACGGCATCCCGCTGCGGCTGGGCCGTGGCGGCGCGCCGCTGGAGTGGCGCGAGCATCCCTTCAAGCAGGGGCACTACTTCGCCTCGGCGGCCGGGCGGCTGCTCATCGACGGCATTGAGGCGCTGAAATCGGCATTCTGGAGCTTCCCCTCCTTCAGCGTGGAGTCGGTGTCGCAAACCCTGCTCGGTGAGGGCAAGGCGATCGACAACCCCTACCAGCGGCTGGCGGAGATTGAGCAGCGCTTTCGCAGCGACAAGCCAGCGCTGGCACGCTACAACCTGAAGGATTGCGAACTGGTGACGCGCATCTTCGCCAAGACCGATCTGATGCCCTTTTTGCTGGAGCGCGCCAGCGTCACCGGGCTGGAGGCGGATCGCCACGCCGGTTCGGTGGCGGCCTTCAGCCACCTCTATATCCCACGGATGCACCGCGCCGGTTACGTCGCGCCCAACCGTGGCGAGGTGGCGGAGCAGGCCAGCCCCGGCGGCTTTGTGATGGAGTCGCGCCCCGGCCTCTACGACTCGGTGCTGGTGCTGGACTACAAAAGCCTCTACCCCTCCATCATCCGCACCTTCCTGATCGATCCGGTCGGGCTGGTGGCTGGCCTGCAACAGCCCGATGACGCGGCCTCGGTGGCGGGCTTCCTCGGCGCGCGCTTCTCGCGCCAGACCCACTGCCTGCCGGAGATTGTGCAGCGCATCTGGCAGGGGCGCGAGGCGGCCAAGCAGCAGGGCAACGCCCCGCTCTCACAGGCGCTAAAGATCATCATGAACGCGCTGTATGGCGTGCTCGGCACCAGCGCCTGCCGCTTCTACGACCCGCGCCTCGCCTCCTCCATCACCCTGCGCGGCCATGAGATCATGCACCGCACGCGGGCGCTGATTGAGGAGGAGGGCTATCAGGTGATCTATGGCGACACCGACTCCACCTTTGTCTGGCTGAAGCAGGCCCATGATGAGGCGCAGGCGCGGCAGATAGGCCAGCGGCTGGTGGAGAGGGTCAACGGTTACTGGCAGCAGAGCCTGAAGGCGGAGCTGGGGCTGGAGAGCGCGCTGGAGCTGGAGTTTGAGACCCACTTCCGCCGCTTCCTGATGCCCTCGATCCGTGGCACCGGGACGGAGCTGGGCAGCAAAAAGCGCTACGCCGGGCTGGTGAGCCGCGACGGCCAGGAGCAGATCATCTACAAGGGGCTGGAGACAGTGCGCACCGACTGGACGGCGCTGGCGCAGATCTTCCAGCAGGAGCTTTACCAGCGTATCTTCCGCCAGCAGCCCTATCAGGAGTTTGTGCGCGACTACGTGGCGCGCACCCGCGCCGGTGAGTTTGATGACCGGCTGGTCTACCGCAAGCGGCTGGGCCGGCCACTGGCGGAGTATGAGCGCCACGTACCGCCCCACGTGCGTGCCGCGCGGCTGGCGGATGAGTACAACCGGGCACACAACCGGCCGCAGCAGTACCAGAAAGGCGGCTGGATCAGCTACGTGATGACCCTCGCCGGGCCGGTGCCGCTGGAGGCGCGCAGCGCCGCCATCGACTATGAGCACTACATCGAGCGGCAACTGGAGCCGGTGGCGGATGGCATTCTGCCTTTCGTCCAGGATGATTTTGCTACACTGATTACCGGGCAGATGGGACTGTTCTAACCGGCTGCCCGCCGGGCCGCCGGGATGCGACACCGGGCCACGCGCCCGGCATGTAGAGACGTAGCAGAAATAACGGCGCTGGCAGGTGACGAAACCGCAACCTTCCATTACCATAGCGCCCTTTCCCATTTTACCTGCCCATCACTCCGTGCCTCGCTGCATGGGAGGCTTTGCTATTGCCCAAAGGGTAAGCAAGGAAAAACGTACGACCCGACCTTATCAACACAGAGAGTAACTATGCCCTTTAAACTTGGTCAGCGCTGGATCAGCGATACGGAAAGCGAATTAGGATTAGGCACTGTGGTGGCGCTCGACGCGCGCATGGTGACGTTGCTCTTCCCCGCGACCGGCGAAAACCGCCTTTATGCCAGAAACGACTCCCCTATCACCCGCGTGATGTTCAATCCGGGCGATACCGTCACCAGCCATGAGGGCTGGCAACTGCACGTGGATGAAGTGAAAGAGGATAACGGCCTGCTGACCTATATCGGCGTGCGCCAGGATACCGGCGAGTCGCCGGTGGCAATGCGCGAGGTGCTGCTCGACAGCAAGCTGACCTTCAGCAAGCCGCAGGATCGCCTGTTTGCCGGCCAGATTGACCGTATGGATCGCTTTGCGCTGCGCTTCCGCGCCCGCAAGTACCTGCGTGAGCAGTACCGCCTGCAATGGAGCGGCCTGCGCGGGATGCGTGCCAGCCTGATCCCGCACCAGCTGCACATCGCCCACGAAGTGGGTCGCCGCCATGCGCCGCGCGTACTGCTGGCGGACGAGGTGGGTCTGGGCAAGACCATCGAAGCCGGGATGATCATCCACCAGCAACTGCTCGCTGGCCGGGCCGATCGCGTGCTGATCGTGGTGCCGGAGACGCTCCAGCACCAGTGGCTGGTGGAGATGCTGCGCCGCTTCAACCTGCGTTTCTCCCTGTTTGATGATGAGCGATATGCCGAGTCGCTGCACGAGGCGACCAACCCGTTCGAGAGCGAGCAGCTGGTGATCTGTTCGCTGGACTTCGTGCGCCGCAACAAGGGCCGTCTGGAGCAGCTGGCGGACGCCGCCTGGGATCTGCTGGTGGTGGATGAGGCGCACCACCTGGCCTGGAGCGAAGAGGCACCAAGCCGCGAGTACCAGGTGATTGAGCAGCTGGCCGAGCAGACGCCGGGCGTGCTGCTGTTGACCGCCACCCCCGAGCAGCTGGGGCCGCAGAGCCATTTCGCGCGCCTGCGCCTGCTCGACCCGAACCGCTTCCATGACTACCACGATTTTGTCGCCGAGCAGCAGCAGTACCGCCCGGTGGCCGACGCCGTGACCCTGCTGATGAGCGGCAACGCCCTCTCCAACGATGAGCAGAATTTGCTGGCCGAGATGGTCTCCGAGCAGGACATCGAGCCGCTGCTGGCGGCGGCCAACGGCGAAGGCGAGCAGAGCGAGGCGGCGCGCCGCGAGCTGGTATCCCTGCTGATGGATCGCCACGGCACCAGCCGCGTGCTGTTCCGTAACACCCGCAACGGCGTGAAGGGCTTCCCGCATCGTGTGCTGCATGAGATCCGCCTGCCGCTGCCAGCGCAGTACCAGACCGCGATCAAGGTCTCCGGCATCATGGGCGCGAAAAAGAGCACTGAGGAGCGCGCGCGTGACATGCTCTACCCGGAGCGCATCTATCAGGAGTTCGAGGGTGAGAATGGCACCTGGTGGAACTTCGACCCGCGCGTCGAGTGGCTGATGGGCTTCCTGACCGCCAACCGCCACGAGAAGGTGCTGGTGATCTGCGCCAAGGCCGAAACCGCGCTGCAACTGGAGCAGGTGCTGCGTGAGCGCGAGGGCATCCGCGCTGGCGTCTTCCACGAGGGGCTGTCGATCATTGAGCGCGACCGCGCCGCCGCCTACTTCGCCTCCGAAGAGGAGGGCGCGCAGGTGCTGCTCTGCTCCGAGATCGGCTCCGAGGGGCGTAACTTCCAGTTCGCCAGCCACTTGGTGATGTTTGACCTGCCGTTCAACCCGGATCTGCTGGAGCAGCGCATCGGCCGCCTTGACCGTATCGGCCAGCTGCACGACATCCAGATCATGGTGCCTTACCTTGAGCAGACCGCGCAGGCAGTGCTGATCCGCTGGTATCACGACGGGCTGGACGCCTTCGAGCACACCTGCCCGACCGGCCGCACCATCTATGACAAGCACCACGAGCAGCTGGTGACCTATCTGGCCGCGCCGACCCAGACCGACGGCCTGCCGGAGTTCATCCACCAGTGCCGTCTGGAGCATGACGCGCTGAAGCAGCAGCTTGAGCAGGGGCGCGACCGCCTGCTGGAGATGCACTCCAACGGCGGCGAGGCGGCGCAGGCGCTGGCCGAGTCGATTGCCGAGTGTGACAATGACGTCAATCTGGTCAACTTTGCGCTGAACCTGTTCGACATTGTCGGCATCAACCAGGATGACCGTAGCGACAACCTGATCGTGCTGACGCCCTCTGATCACATGCTGGTGCCGGACTTCCCCGGCCTGCCGCAGGATGGCTGCACCGTCACCTTCGACCGTGAGCAGGCGCTCTCGCGCGAGGACACCCAGTTCATCACCTGGGAGCACCCAATCATCCGCAACGGCCTGGATCTGATCCTCTCCGGCGACACCGGCAGCTGCGCCGTCTCGCTACTGAAGAACAAGGCGCTGCCGGTCGGCACCCTGCTGGCAGAGCTGGTCTACGTGGTCGAGGCGCAGGCGCCGAAGCACCTGCAACTGACCCGCTTCCTGCCGCCGACGCCGATCCGCATGTTGATGGATCGCAAGGGCACCAACCTGGCGAAGCAGGTGGAGTTTGAGAGCTTCAACCGCCAGCTTAATGCCGTGAACCGCCACACCTCCAGCAAGCTGGTGAACGCGGTGCAGCAGGATGTCCACGCCATGCTGCAACAGGCGGAGGCGCTGGTGGCCGACGAGGCGAAGGCGCTGATTGAGGCCGCCAAGGTCGAGGCTGACGAGCAAACCAGCAGCGAGCTGGCCCGTCTGGAGGCGCTGCGTGCCGTCAACCCGAACATCCGTGACGATGAGGTGGAGGCGCTGGAGCACAACCGCACCCAGGTGCTGGCGAACCTGAATGACGCTACCTGGCGTCTGGACGCCATCCGCCTGGTGGTGGTGAGCCACCAGTAACCCGTTCCGGGCGCGCCTGCCGCGCCCGGTTCCCCGAGACAAGAAGCGATGAGCGACAATGCCGCGTCCCTGACGCCCCCGCTGGAAGCCTACCACCCGCCGCTGGATCCGTGGCTGATGCTGCTCTATCAGGACGAGCACCTGATGGTGGTCAACAAGCCGAGCGGTTTGCTCTCGGTGCCCGGCCGGGCGGAGGAGCACAAGGACAGCATCATCACCCGCATCCAGCGTGACTTTCCGCTGGCCGAGTCGGTGCACCGCCTCGACATGGCCACCAGCGGCGTGCTGGCGGTGGCGCTGACCAAGGCCGCCGAGCGGGAGCTGAAACGCCAGTTCCGCGAGCGCGAGCCGAAAAAGAGCTATCTGGCGCGGGTGTTCGGCCATCTGGCCGAGGATGAGGGGCTGGTGGATCTGCCGCTGATCTGCGACTGGCCAAACCGGCCCAAGCAGAAGGTGTGCCACGAGAGCGGCAAACCGGCGCAGACCCTCTATCAGGTACTGGCGCGTGACGCGGATGGCACCAGCCGCGTGCGCCTGACGCCGATCACCGGCCGCTCGCACCAGTTGCGCGTGCACATGCTGGCGCTCGGCCACCCAATCCTCGGCGACAACTTCTACGCGCCGCCCGAGGCGCGGGCGATGGCCTCCCGGCTGCAACTTCATGCCGAAACCCTCACCCTTACCCATCCGCACTTCGGCACGCCGATGACCTTCCGCGCGCCCGCCGACTTCTGATTGCCTGACCGCCGCCCGTCGGCGGTTATTTTTTGACCCGCATCACAAACTCACATCACTGGCCGCCATTTCTCCTGCTAATTGATTGTGCCGGGCAGACATTCCGCCGCCCGCTTTTTATGCTTCCCCCTATCCGGCCCGGCAATGCAGCGATACCGCCGCGGCCTTTGCCTTACGCAGGTGATAAAGAGGATGTCATGAAAAGATATGCATTAGTCGGAACCGGTGGGCGCGCGGGCCTCTTTATTGAGGCCATCGGCAGTACCTACCGGGAGAGCGCCAGGCTGGTGGGATTTTGTGATACCAACCAGACGCGGATGAACTACGCCAACCGCCTGCTGGCCCAGTCAGGTGCGGCACCGGTGCCGACCTTCTCGGCGGCGGAGTTCGAGGAGATGATTGACGAGACCAGCCCGGATATCGTGATCGTCACCAGCATTGATCGCACCCACGATGACTACATCATCCGTGCGTTGCAGGCTGGCTGCGATGTGATCACCGAAAAGCCGATGACCATCGACGCCGAGCGCGCGCTGCGCATCACCGAGGCGATCGAGGAGAGCGGCCGGCAGGTGCGCGTCACCTTCAATTACCGCTACGCGCCGCACCACAGCAAGGTGCGCGAACTGCTGATGAAGGGAACGATTGGCGAGGTGTTCTCCGTGCACTTCGAGTGGCTGCTGAACACCGAGCATGGCGCGGACTACTTCCGCCGCTGGCACCGTGAGAAACGCAACAGCGGCGGCCTGCTGGTGCACAAATCGACCCACCACTTCGATCTGGTCAACTTCTGGCTCAACAGCGCCCCGGAGCAGGTCTACGCGATGGGCGATCTGCGCTTCTACGGCCGCGAGAACGCCGAGCGACGCGGCGAGACCCAGTTCTACGCCCGCGCCCACGGCTCGGCGCTGGCGAAGGAAGATCCTTTCGCGCTGCACATGGCCGATAACCCGCAGTTGAGCGCCCTCTATCTGGAGGCGGAGCATGAGGATAGCTACTACCGCGACCAGAGCGTCTTCAGCGACGGCATCAACATTGAGGACACGCTGTCGGTGCTGGTGAAGTATCGCAACCGCGCGCAGCTCACCTACTCGCTCAACGCCTACCTGCCGTGGGAGGGGCTGAACGTGGTGTTTAACGGCAGCAAGGGGCGGCTGGAGATGAAGGTGGTGGAGCACTCCTACGTCAACGGCGGCGGCCTGCGTGAGGGGGAAGGCGCGCTGGATGAGTGCCAGATCACCGTCTGGCCGATGTTTGGCGAGGCGTGGCAGGCGGAGTTCACCGCTGGCGCGGGCGGCCACGGCGGCGGCGATCAGGCGATGCTAGAGGATCTGTTTGGCTCGCCGCCCATCGACCCGCTGCAACGCGCCGCTGACCACCGCGCTGGCACGCTCTCCATCCTGACCGGCATCGCTGGCAACCTCTCGATGCAGCGCAATGCGCCGGTGCGCTTCGATGAGTTCGAGGTGGTGCGCAAACTGCGCGGCAGTCGCTGAGCGCCATAAAAAAAGCCGCCTGCGGGCGGCTTTTTTGTGCGTGGCAGGCGGCTATTTAAAGCCCTTCTCACGCTTGATCAGATCATAGGCGGCCTGGATCGCCTGCGCTTTCTGCTTCGCCATCTCCATCATCTCTGGCGGCAGCCCCTTCGCCACCAGCTTGTCCGGGTGGTGCTCGGACATCAGCTTGCGGTAGGCGCGCTTGATGGTAGTGGCGTCGTCACCGGGCTGCACGCCCAGCACCTTGCAGGCGTCCGCCAGCGTCGGCCCCTGTGGCTGCTGGTAGCCGCCCTGGGAGTAACCGCCCTGCCCGCCGCCAAACTGCTGGCCGCCCTCCATCATGCTAAGGAACTGGTCGAACTGGTGGCGCGAGATGCCCAGCTCCTCGGCGATCACATACAGCACCTGCCGCTCGTTCGGGTGCAGCACGCCGTCGTTGAATGCCACCTGCACCTGGATCTCCAGGAACATGCGGATCAGGTCAAAGCGCCCAAAGCAGACGCTGCGCAGCTCACGCAATTTGTCACGCAGCGGGAAATTGCTCTCCTTGCCCTCGCGAAACGCCTGCTGCGCCATGGTGCGCTGCTCGCCATGCAGCTGCATACGTGCCATCAGCTGGCTGGCGGTCTGGATGTCGGCTTCCGTTACCCGGCCCTTCGCTTTTGACAGGTGTCCCATGACCTGGAAGGTGGTGCGGAAAAAGATGGTCTGTCTTGTCTGCTGATCGGCAAAGTAGCCCTGGCGGCGGGTGGCCCGCGCCCGGTCAACCAAATGACCGATCAGAAATCCCAATACTATGCCCCAAAAGCCCGCACCGGACATCAAGCCCAGTACAACGCCGAGCAGCTTTCCCCAATACTGCATATACTCCTCAATTCACCATGCCGTCACGTAAGATTTGCTTTATCATACTCGGCATTTATCCGGATGCCTAACGACGACAGAATTGCGGCTGGATTTAACACTAGCGCAACGTAGATGAGTGAGATAGTCTCTGACCGTTTGCCGGCATGATGCCCCTGATGACGGAACACCCTATACCGCGTATGAAAAAAACTCTTCCTACACTGCTGGCCACCATGATTGGCACGGCACTCTACAGCCAGGGCGCGATGGCCGACCTTGCTGAACAATGTATGCTTGGCGTTCCCACCTACAATAAGCCGCTGGTGAATGGCGATCCGGAGACTCTGCCGGTGCACATTCAGGCTGACAAGAGTGAGGCCAACTATCCGGACAACGCCATCTTCTCTGGCAACGTCAACATCCAGCAGGGGAACAGCACCCTGACCGCAGATCAGGTGCAACTCGACCAGACCCAGGTGAAAGACCAGCCGGAGCCGGTGCGCACCGTGACCGCGACCGGCAACGTCCACTACGACGACAACCAGATCAAGCTGAAGGGGCCGCGCGCCTTCTCCAACTTAAACACCAAAGATACTGACGTCGATCAGGGCGATTACCAGATGGTAGGCCGTCAGGGGCGCGGTGATGCCGACAAGATGAAGATGCGCGGCAACAACCGCTACACCATCCTCGACAACGGCACCTTCACCTCCTGCCTGCCGGGCGACAACAGCTGGAGCGTGGTCGGTTCCGAGGTGATCCACGACCGCGAGGAGCAGGTGGCCGAGATTTGGAACGCCCGCTTCAAGATTGGGCCGGTGCCGGTGTTCTACAGCCCCTACCTGCAACTGCCGGTGGGCGACCGCCGCCGCTCGGGCTTCCTGATCCCGAACGCCAAATTCGGTAGCCACAACGGCTTCGAATTCATGCTGCCGTACTACTGGAACATCGCGCCTAACTTTGACGCCACGCTGACGCCGCACTACATCAGCAAGCGGGGGATGCAGTTACAGAACGAGTTCCGCTACCTGACCGCGCCGGGCGCTGGCAACATCGAGTTCGACTGGCTGCCAAGCGACAAAGAGTACCGCGACGACTATCCGCAGGATGACGACTCCACCCGCTGGCTCTTCTACTGGCGCCACAGCGGCGTGATGGATCAGGTGTGGCGCTTCAACGTCGATTACACCAAGGTGAGCGACTCCCAGTACTTCACCGATCTCGACTCAGAGTACGGCTCCACCACCGACGGCTACGCCACGCAGAAATTCAGCGTCGGCTACGCCGATGCCAACTGGGATGTGATGCTGGCGTCGAAACAGTTCCAGGTCTTCGCCGACGCAGGCAACGCCAACGCCTACCGCGCGCAGCCGCAGCTCGATATCCACTACTACCAGAATGACCTTGGCCCGTTTGACTTCAACGTCTATGGGCAGGCCGCGCGCTTCACCAGCGTTAACCCGGACAACCCGGAGGCGACCCGTCTGCATCTGGAGCCGACCGTCAACCTGCCGCTGGCTAACCGCTGGGGCAGCCTGAACACCGAAGTGAAGCTGCTGGCGACCCACTATCAGCAGGATGTGCCGGACGAGTTCAACGCCAACCGCAACCTGGCGCTGAAGGACAACGTCAACCGCACCATCCCGGAGTTCAAGACCGACGGCAAGATGGTGTTTGACCGCAACATGACTTGGGCGGAGGGCTATACCCAGACGCTGGAACCGCGCGCGCAGTACCTCTACATCCCGTACCGCGACCAGAGCAACATCTACACCTATGACTCCACCCTGTTGCAGTCGGACTACACCGGCCTGTTCCGCGACCGCAGCTACAGCGGCCTGGATCGCATCGCCTCCGCCAACCAGGTGGCCGCCGGTTTAACCTCGCGCATTTATGATGATGCGCTGGTTGAACGTTTTAACGTTTCTGCGGGTCAAATCTACTACTTCACCCAGCCGCGTACCGGCGATCCGAACTCGTCGCTGGATGAAGATGATGACACCGGCAGTCTGGTGTGGGCGGGCGATACCTACTGGAAGATCAGTAACAACTGGGGCGTGCGCGGCGGGGTGCAATATGACACCCGCCTGGACGCGCTGGCGCTGGGCGACGCGGTGCTGGAGTACCGCAAGGACGCCGAGCGCATGGTACAGCTGAACTACCGTTACGCCAGCCCGGAGTATATCCAGGCGACGCTGCCCACCGTGCAGAACCCCGGCTACCAGCAGGGCATCTCGCAGGCGGGCATCACCGCGAGCTGGCCGATCGCCAATCGCTGGGCCGTCGTCGGCGCTTACTACTATGATGTTGAGGCCAAACAACCGGCCGACCAGCTGATTGGTGTGCAGTACAGCACCTGTTGCTGGGCGATCAACCTTGGGTATGAGCGTAAAATCACTGAGTGGGACAACACGTCCCAATCGAGCAAATACGATAACAGGGTGTCATTTAATATTGAGTTGCGCGGCCTGAGCAGCAACCATTCTCTCGGCACACAGGAGATGCTGAAACAGGGTATCCTCCCTTACCAGCGTGCATTCTGATTAAGTGCAACTGCATGATGTGTAAACTTTAACCCGCTATGCGGATGACAATAAATGGAAAAGGTATGAAGAACTGGAGAACGCTTATTCTCGGATTGGTGATCTGTGCCAATACCGCGTTCGCAGCACCGCAGGAAGTTGATAAGGTCGCCGCCGTCGTGGATAACGGCGTTGTGCTGGAGAGTGATGTGAACGGCCTGATGCAGTCGGTGAAGCTGAACGCGCAGCAGGCTGGCCAGCAGCTGCCGGACGACAACACCCTGCGCCACCAGATCCTGGAGCGTCTGATCATGGACAACATCCAGTTGCAGATGGCGCAGAAGATGGGTATCACCCTCACGGATGCTGACGTGGACAAGGCAATCGCCAACATCGCCGCCCAGAACCGCATGAGCGTTGACCAGATGCGCAGCCGTCTGGCCTACGAGGGGCTGGATTACGGCACCTACCGCAGCCAGATCCGCAAGGAGATGCTGATCTCCGAAGTACGCAACAATGAAGTGCGTCGCCGCGTCACCATTCTGCCGCAGGAAGTCGATTCGCTGGCGAAGCAGATTGGCGCACAGAACGGCAACGACGCCGAATTCAACCTGAGCCACATCCTGATCCCGCTGCCGGAGAACCCGTCACAGGATCAGGTGGATCAGGCTGAGGAGCTGGCACGCAAGCTGGTAGCCGAGATCAATAGCGGCGTCGACTTCGGCAAGCTGGCGATCACCTACTCCGCTGACCCGCAGGCACTGAAGGGCGGCCAGATGGGCTGGGGCAAACTGCAAGAGCTGCCGACCCTGTTTGCCGAGCGCCTGCAAAGCGCCCAGAAGGGCCAGGTGGTAGGGCCAATCCGCTCTGGCGTGGGCTTCCATATCCTGCGCGTCAATGACATCCGCGGCAACAACCAGACCGTCTCCGTCACTGAGGTGCACGCCCGCCACATCCTGCTGAAGACCTCCGTGGTGCTGACCGACGATCAGGCGCGCGCCAAACTCCAGGACGCGGCCAGCCAGATCAAGGGTGGTCAGTCGGACTTCGCGACCCTGGCAAAACAGCTCTCCCAGGATCCGGGTTCTGCCATGCAGGGCGGCGATCTTGGCTGGGCCTCCCCGGACATGTACGATCCGGCGTTCCGCGATGCGCTGCTGAAGCTGCGTAAGGGTGAGGTGAGCCAGCCGGTGCACTCCGCCTTTGGCTGGCACCTGATCCAACTGCTGGATACGCGCCAGGTGGACAAGACAGACGCTGCCCAGAAAGATCGGGCCTACCGTATGCTGTTCAACCGCAAGTTCGCCGAGGAAGCGCAGACCTGGATGCAGGAGCAGCGCGCCGCGGCCTACGTGAAAATTCTGGATGGCAATGCACAACCTTAATCCTGTGGTGATCACTCCCGGCGAACCCGCCGGGATTGGGCCGGATCTGGTGGTTGCCCTGGCTCAGCAGGCATGGCCTGTTGAGCTGGTGGCTTGCGCCGATCCGGCTTTGTTGTCTCAGCGCGCCGCGCAGCTTGGCCTGCCGCTGACGCTGCGCGACTACCAGCCGGGTCGGCCCGCCACGCCCGCCCCGGCCGGCACCCTGTCGGTGCTGCCGGTGGCACTGGCCGCGCCAGCGCACGCAGGCCAGCTGGACGCCGCCAACAGCGCCTACGTGGTCGAGACGCTGGCGCGCGCCTGCGATGGCTGCCTCGCGGGCCACTTCTCGGCGCTGATCACTGGCCCGGTGCACAAAGGCGTGATCAACGACGCTGGCGTGCCCTTCAGCGGCCATACCGAATTCTTCGCTGACCGCAGCGGCTGCGACCGGGTGGTGATGATGCTCGCCACCGAGGAGCTGCGCGTGGCGCTGGCCACCACCCACCTGCCGTTGAAGGCGGTGTCGGACGCCATCACCCGCCAGAGCCTGGATGAGGTGATCACCATCCTCGACGCCGACCTGCGCAGCAAGTTTGGCATCGCCCAGCCGCAGATCTACGTCTGTGGGCTGAACCCCCACGCCGGGGAGGGCGGCCACATGGGGCGCGAGGAGATCGACACCATCGGCCCGGCGCTGGAGGCACTGCGCCAGCGCGGCATCAACCTGATTGGGCCACTGCCTGCCGATACGCTGTTCCAGCCGAAATATCTGCAACATGCGGATGCCGTGCTGGCGATGTATCACGATCAGGGGCTGCCGGTGCTAAAATACCAGGGGTTCGGCCGGGCGGTGAATATCACCCTGGGCCTGCCCTTTATCCGAACTTCAGTAGACCACGGTACCGCCCTGGAGCTGGCTGGCAGCGGCACTGCCGACGCCGGGAGCTTCAAGACGGCCTTACATCTCGCCATTAAAATGATAACCAACAGTAATGAATAATCGAGTCCACCAAGGGCACTTTGCCCGCAAACGCTTTGGACAAAACTTCTTAAACGATCAGTTTGTCATCGACAGCATTGTCTCCGCCATCCACCCGCAACCGGGCGAGGCGGTGGTTGAAATCGGCCCCGGCCTCGGCGCGCTGACCGAGCCGGTCGGCGCACGCATGGACAAAATGACCGTGATCGAGCTGGACCGCGATTTGGCGGCCCGGCTGGAAGTGCACCCGACGCTGAAGGACAAGCTCACCATCCACCAGCAGGACGCCATGACCGTCAACTTCGCCGAGCTGGCGGAGCAGGCAGGCCAGCCGCTGCGGGTGTTCGGCAATTTGCCGTATAACATCTCTACCCCGTTGATGTTCCATCTTTTCAGCTATACTCAGGCGATCCGCGACATGCACTTCATGTTGCAGAAAGAGGTGGTCAACCGTCTGGTGGCCGGGCCGAACAGCAAGGCCTATGGCCGTCTGACTGTGATGGCGCAGTACTACTGCAAGGTTATCCCGGTGCTGGAAGTGCCGCCGACGGCCTTTACCCCGCCGCCGAAAGTGGACTCCGCCGTGGTGCGTCTGGTGCCGCACACCGAGCTGCCCTACCCGGTCGGCGACGTGCGCATGTTGAGCCGCATCACCACCGAGGCGTTCAACCAGCGCCGCAAGACCATCCGTAACAGCCTCGGCCACCTGTTCACCCCAGAGCAGCTGACCGAACTGGGCATCAACCCCGGCCTACGGGCGGAGAACATTACCGTGGCGCAGTATTGCGCGCTGGCAAACTGGCTCTCCGCCAATCCGCCGCATCAGCAGCAGGAACCACAGGAGTCGCTGTAATGATTGAGTCGCCCCGCGTTTGCGTACAGGTACAGAGCGTTTACATTGAGTCCCAGTCGTTGCCCGACGAGAACCGCTATGTCTTTGCCTATACCATCTCGATCCGCAATCTGGGGCGGCATCCGGTACAGCTGCTGCGCCGCTACTGGCTGATCACCGACGCCAATGGGCGTGAAATGGAGGTCCAGGGCGAAGGGGTGGTCGGCGAGCAGCCGCACATCCTGCCCGGCGGCGAGTTCCAGTACACCAGTGGTGCCGTGCTGGAGACGCCGCTCGGCGCCATGCAGGGCCACTATGAGATGATTGATGAGCAGGGAGCGCCCTTCCGTGTCGCCATTCCCGCCTTCCGCCTTGCCATTCCAACCATGATTAACTGAGTTATGTCGACATATCTGATAGGCGATATCCACGGCTGCTATGAGGAGCTGCGCGCGTTGCTGGCGCAGGTCAATTTTGATCCGGCCACTGACACCCTCTGGCTGACCGGCGACCTGGTGGCGCGCGGCCCGGCTTCGCTGGACGTGCTGCGCTACGTGCGCTCGCTCGGCCCGGCGGTGCGGATGGTACTGGGCAACCATGACCTGCACCTGCTGGCGGTCTACGCTGGCATCAGCCGCAACAAACCCAAGGATCGCATCACGCCGCTGCTGGAGGCGGAGGATGCGGATGAGCTGATCAACTGGCTGCGCCGCCAGCCGGTGTTGCAGGTGGATGAGGAGAAGCGGCTGGTGATGGCCCACGCTGGCATCACGCCACAGTGGGATCTGGCGACGGCCCAGCTCTGCGCGCGCGAGGTGGAGGCGGTACTGAGCAGTGACAGCTACCCGCTGTTCCTCGACGCCATGTATGGCGACATGCCCAACAACTGGCTGCCGGAGCTGTCAGGGCTGGCGCGCCTGCGCTTTAGCACCAACGCGCTGACGCGGATGCGCTACTGCTTCCCCAACGGCCAGCTCGACATGATCTGCAAGGACACGCCGGAGCACGCGCCCGCGCCGCTCAAACCGTGGTTTGCGCTGCCCAACCCGGTGGCGGAGCAGGGTTACGCCATCATCTTTGGCCACTGGGCCTCACTGGAGGGGCGTGGCGCGCCGGAGGGTATCTACGCCCTCGACACCGGCTGCTGCTGGGGTGGCGAACTGACGCTGCTGCGCTGGGAGGATAAGGCGTACTTCACCCAGCCCTCCAACCGCCAGCATGACATGGCGGAGACCGAGGCCCCCCGGGCCTCCTGATCCGCTACCAATAAAAAGGCCGCCCGGCATCTCGCCCGGCGGCCTTTTTTATTGCGCGCGTCAGGCGCCGATGATGCCGCCATCCTCACGGGTGATCATCAGTACCGATGAGCGCGGGCGCGGGCTGTTGTCCGGGAAGTGGGAGTCGCCCTCCTCGCCGGGATGCTGGATGTTGACGAACAGCGTGCGGTAGTCCGGGGTGAAGGCCACGCCGGTCAATTCGCAGGACTTCGGCCCCACCAGGAAGCGGCGGATCTCGCCGCTCTGCGGGTCGCCCACCAGCATCTGATTGTTGCCCTGCCCCTGATAGTCGCCGCTGTTGGTGTACTTGCCATCGGTCAAAATCCACAGGCGACCATCGTGGTCAAAGCCCAGCCCATCCGGGCTATTGAAGGTGTTCTCCGCCGTGATGTTCGGCGTGCCGCGGTTGACGCCCTGTGGGTGGGCGATCGGGTTGCCGCACAGCGCGTACATGTCCCAGCTGAAGCTCTCGGCGGTGGCGTCGCCGCCCTCATCCCAGCGGATGATCTGGCCGTAGATGTTGTCCGGGCGCGGGTTGGCGGCGTTAAGCGGCATCCCCTCGTCGCCACGTTTGCTGTTGTTGGTCAGGGTGCAGTAGGCGCGCCCATCATGCGGGTTGACGGCGATCCACTCCGGGCGATCCATCTTGGTCGCGCCCACCTGTGCCGCCGCCTTGCGGGCGAAGATCAGCACCTCGGCCGCGTTCTGGAAACCATTCTCCGGCGTCAGGCCATTCTCACCGAAGCGCAGCGGCAGCCACTTGCCGGTGCCCTTCAACGGCGTGCCATTGGCATCGCCATTGAACTGCGCGGCGTAGAGGGTGCCCTCATCCAGCAGCATGCGGTTGTTGGCCGGGTTGGCGCTGTCCACCTTGCCGTTGGAGACGAATTTGTAGATGTGCTCGCCGCGCTCGTCATCGCCCATGTAGACCACCAACCGGCCATCCTCGGCGACGGTAACGGCGGCATTCTCATGCTTGAAGCGTCCCAGCGCGGTGCGCTTGATCGGCGTGGAGTCCGGGTTCATCGGGTCGATCTCGACGATCCAGCCAAAGCGGTTGAACTCGTTTGGGTTTTTCGCCACGTCAAAGCGCGGGTCGTAGTCCGGCCAGTTGCGCTCCGGATCTTCCGGCTTCAGGGTATAGCGCTTCTGGTCAGCGGTGGTGGCAAAGCCCGCCTGTTTGGTGCCGAAGTAGGTGTCGAAGTTCTCTTCACAGGTGAGGTAGGTGCCCCACGGGGTCTTGCCGTTGGCGCAGTTGCCGAAGGTGCCGAGCACGCGGGTGCCGGTTGGGTCAGCGGCGGTTTGCAGCAGCGCGTTGCCAGCCGCCGGGCCGCTGAAGGTCATCGGCGTGTTGGCAGTGATGCGGCGGTTGTAGCGCGAGTCGGTGACACGCTCCCAGCGCGGGGAACCGGCAACGCGGCGCACTTCCAGCACCGAGACGCCATGCGCCGCCTGCGACTTGCGCACATCCTCCAGGCTGGTGGCCTTTTTGCCGCCGTGGGCGAACAGGTACGGCTCGTTGACATATTCATTGTTGATGGCCATCACGCCACGGTTGTCATCCAGCGGGAAGAAGCTCATGCCATCGTTGTTGTCGCCGAACTGCTGCTCCTGATCCGCCGCACTGTTGCCGCCATTCGGGTCGAAGGCTGGCGCGCCCGCGTGCAGCGGGTCGCCCCAGGAGATCAGCACGTCCGCCCGGTAGCCCTCGGCCAGCACTACCTTGTCCTCGGTGGAGGCGGCGATGCCCTTGAAGCCCAACAGTTTGCTGCCGTTGGCGCCCGTGCCCTCTGCTGCCCAGACGTCACGCGGGAAGGTGCCAATGCCGCCCAGGAAGCCCGCCAGACCCACCATCCCCGCGCTTCCCAGCAATAATTTGCGGCGGGTTGGATTCATCAGGCGGTCGGCATTCAGTTCAATTTTTTCACTCATGCTGTTTCCCTTTTCTTATTTGCGAGCGGCAGGAGGCTGCCGGCTGCCAACGATGCGGGTCAGTCTAAACAGAGAGTGTTTCAGGTTTGTTACAATTTGGCGGCGAGAGGTAGAAAAACGGCGCGCCAGCCGGGCGCGCCGCCAGCAAGATTAACGACGGCGGTCGAGGATTTCGAAACAGTAACTGTGGGAGTTGTTGTCATCCGCATCGTGGAATTCGCTGAACTGGCTCTCCCACTCATCCGGCTCGTAGTCCGGGAAGTGGGTATCCCCTTCCACTTCGGCATCAATGTGCGTCAGGTAGAGGCGGTCAGCACGCGGCAGGAACTGGTCATAGACCCGACCACCGCCAATCACCATCACCTCGGCGGCGTCGCCGGCCTCGGCCAGCGCGGCCTCGACGGAGGTGGCCCAGGTGACACCATCGTGGTCACCGGGATGGCTGCTGATAACAATATTGTGGCGTCCCGGCAGCGGGCGTCCAATAGACTCAAATGTCTTGCGTCCCATAATTACCGGTTTATTGAGCGTGTTGCGCTTGAACCACGCCAAGTCAGCCGGTAAATGCCACGGCATGGCATTTTCCATGCCAATAACGCGATCCACCGCCAGTGCAGCGATCAGGCTGATAATCATTGTTAAACCTTGTGTCGTCGGAGTGTGTTGTCGTCGGAAAGTGTAGTACCGAAAAGTGCTGTCACTATACGGAAAGGGCCAACAGCCGTCGATAGCGTCAGCGGTTCCCAACAAATTTATGAGACAGCTCTTAGCGAAGTCGCCATTTTACCGCGTATTTCGCCACAAATAGTGGCCTGCCCGCATGTTTCCTGCCCGCAAAGTGGAAAAAAGCCAGTACAAGATCGTAATTCCTACCCCGAAGGGGTTAGTAAAGCAGCAGTCACAGCGGCCCGGCGTGGCAATTATCCATAAGCGTGGTGCGAATTTCCCGCCGTGAGGCTATCATTCCCTTTTTTCCTCCTCGGCCTGTATACGATGTTAGAAACCTCTCTGTTTGTCGCGACCATCGCGGCGCTGGGCATGTTGTCGCCCGGCCCGGACTTCTTTTTGGTGATCAAGAACGCGGCGCGCTACCCGCGTGCGGCGGCGATGTTCACCGCGCTGGGCGTCATCTGTGGCGTGGCGACCCATATGTCCTACTGCGTCGCCGGGCTGGCGGTGGTGATCACCACCACGCCCTGGCTGTTCAACGTGCTGAAATATGCTGGCGCGGCCTACCTGATCTGGGTCGGCATTCAGGCGCTGCGCGCACGTGGCGACAGCAAAATGAACCTCAGCCAGCTCACCCCGCAGACCGTCAGCCTGAAGGCGGCTTTCTTGCAGGGCTACCTCTGCAACCTGCTGAACCCGAAGGCGACGCTGTTCTTTCTGGCGGTCTTTACCCAGGTGTTGCAGGTCAACTCCAGCATCGGCGAGAAGCTGTGGTACGCCGGTATTATCCTTAGCCTGTCGGTGGTCTGGTGGCCGCTGCTAGTGATCCTGTTCCAGAGCGAGCCGGTACGGCGCGGGCTGGCGAAGGCGCAGAAGGTCGTCGACCGCCTGCTGGGCGGCGTACTGATCGCACTGGGGATCAAGGTGGCATTGAGCTGATCGTCCCGTGATCCTGGCGCGGGCTACGGCCCGCTTTTTTTATGCCATTCGTTAAATCATGATTAAACCTTGCTAATGCATCCCCTGCCCTTTCTTTGATCCTGTCCACCTTCCTGATTCAGCCTGTTGTTTTATCGTCCGTTTTGGCCTGCATCCGGCAGGCCGCTATTGACGACTGACAGGAATAATAATGAAAACAGAGACACCTCACGCAACAGAGCGGGTCGGCATCACCGGCTACCTCGCCTTCTTTATCACTATCCTGCTCTTCTCCGGCCTCTTCTCCAGCAGCAGCGGCTGGTGGCGGGTGCTGGACTTCACCGTGCTGAATGGCGCGTTCGGCACGCTCAACGCGCCGGGCGATACCGTCACCTCCTTCCGCGGCAGCGGCGGCAGCGGCGCGAAAGATGGCTTCCTGTTCGCACTCGAGCTGACGCCCTCAGTGATCCTCTCGCTGGGCCTGATCGCCATCACCGAGGGGCTGGGTGGCCTGCGCGCCGCACAGCAACTGATGACGCCCATCCTGCGCCCGCTGCTCGGCGTACCGGGCATCTGCTCGCTGGCGCTGATCGCCAACTTGCAGAACACCGACGCCGCCGCTGGCATGACCAAGGAGCTGGCAGAGACCAAGGTGATCACCGAACAGGAGCGGGCAATCTTCGCCACTTACCAGACCAGCGGCAGCGCCATCGTCACCAACTACTTCTCCTCGGCGGCGGCGCTGTTCAGCGTCATCACCGTGCCGGTGATCACCCCGCTGGCGGTGATCCTGCTGTTCAAATTCATTGGCGCGAACCTGTTGCGCGTCTGGATCTTCGCGCTGGAAAGCCGCCGGGTACAGGAGCAATAAGATGGTGACGCAACACAAAAATGTGATGGAGATGTTTATCGACGGCGCGCGGCGTGGCTTCACCATCGCCACCACCAACCTGCTGCCGAACGTGGTGATGGCGTTCGTCATCATTCAGGCGCTGAAGGTGACCGGACTGCTGGAGTGGGTCGGCCGGATTTGCCAGCCGGTGATGGCGCTGTGGGGGCTGCCGGGCGAGGCGGCGACGGTGCTGCTGGCGGCGCTGATGAGCATGGGCGGCGCGGTCGGCGTCTGCGCCAGCTTGGTGCTGGAGGGGCGCTCAACGGCCACCACGCCACCGTGCTGCTGCCCGCCATCTACCTGATGGGCAACCCAGTACAGAACGTTGGCCGCTGCCTCGGCACCGCCGGGGTGCACCCGCGCTACTACCCGCTGATTCTGGCGGTCTGTGTGATCAACGCCCTGCTCTCCATCTGGGTGATGCAGGCTTTGGTGTAAGGAGATAAAAACGATGGATCTCTCAATGGTTGGCGGCGTGTTGCTGCGCGGTGCCAATGTCTATACCCCGCAGGCGCTCGGGCGGCAGGATCTGCTGGTGATCGCCGGTAAAATTGTGGCCCTCGCCCCGCACATCGCGCCGGAGTCTCTGCCCGGCTGTGAGGTGGTGGATCTGGCGGGCCACTGCCTCTGTCCCAGTTTGATTGACCAGCACGTCCACCTGATTGGCGGCGGCGGTGAGGCTGGCCCGCACACCCGCACGCCGGAGGTGCGGCTGTCGCGGCTGGTGGAGGCGGGCATCACCAGCGTGGTGGGGCTGCTGGGCACTGACAGCGTGACGCGCCACCCGGAGTCGCTGCTGGCCAAGGTGCGGGCGCTGGAGAGTGAGGGGATCAGCGCCTGGATGCTGACCGGCGCCTACGGCATACCCTCGCCCACCATCACTGGCAGCGTCGAGCGCGACGTGGCGCTGATTGACAAGGTGATCGGCGTGAAGTGCGCCATCTCCGACCACCGCTCTGCGGCCCCGGCCCCGGCGGCGCTGGCCAATCTGGCGGCGCAAGCGCGGGTCGGTGGCCTGCTGGGCGGCAAGGCGGGTGTTAGCGTCTTCCACCTCGGCAACAGCCCGCGCCTGCTGGCCCCGCTTGAGGCGCTCCTGCGCGACAGCGACGTGCCGATCGGCAAGCTGCTGCCGACCCACGTCAACCGCAGCACCACGCTGTTCACCGCCGCGCTGGAGTTCGCCCGCGCCGGCGGCCACATCGACCTGACCAGCAGCATTGAGACCCCGTTCAGCGCCGCCGAAGGGGTGGCGCGGGCGGTGGCGGCCAATGTGCCGCTGGCGCGCCTGAGCATCAGCTCCGATGGCAACGGCAGCCAGCCGGTGTTTGACGAGCAGGGTAACCTACAGGGCATCGGCGTGGCCGGGTTCACCTCCCTGCCGCAGGCGCTGCGCGAGCTGGTGCAGTGCCACGGCTTCACGCTCGCGGAGGCGCTCTGCCCCTTCACCTGCAATGTGGCGGCCTTCTTGGGGCTAAGCATGAAAGGGGAACTGCTGCCGGGGCGTGACGCTGACCTGCTGGTGCTGACGCCGGATCTGGCGATCGATCAGGTGTGGGCGAAGGGGAAACGGCTGGTGGAGAACGGCAAGGCGTGCGTGAAAGGGACGTTTGAGGAGTAAGGAAAAAGGTGGCCGCGGGCGCGGCCACCGGTGTGCCGCATCAGGCTTGGTGCGGCGTCTCCTCCTGCGGAATCTCGCCCTCTTCCGAGCGCCCCTGCCAGCCAGTCTGCTGCGCCCGCGCCAAGCGGGTATGATCCATCGCCATCGCTTCGGTCAGCATGGTTTTGGCGCGCTGCATGGTGGCGATGCGGAACTCGGTATCCTCATAGTTCGGCAGCGTCTCCTCCAGCATCTTCAGGTTGTAGTCGCGGAAGATGTCCGCTTTCTCCCGCGCCTCATAGGCACCGATGCCGATCGCCTCCAGCGCGCGGCGGGCAGTGCGTAGCGAGCCTTCAAACATCTCACGCTCCGGCGACTCCACGCCACGCAGCCGCAGCTGGTAGTAGTGGTCAACGTCACGCGCGCGGGCAATGATCTTCAGGTGCGGGAAGTGCTCACGCGCCAGATCGGTCAGTTGCAGGTTGGCATCTACGTCATCCAGCGCGTTGACCAGCACCTTGGCCTGCGCCGCGCCAGCGGACTCCAGCAACTCCACGCGGGTGACATCGCCATAGAATACCTTGGTGCCAAATTTGCGCAGCGTCTCCACGTGATCCGGGTCGTTGTCCAGAACCACCGCGTTGATGCCGTTCGACAGCAGCAGACGGCCGGTGATCTGACCAAAGCGGCCGAAGCCCGCGACGATCACGCTGGCGTGCTCATCAATGGTGTCATCCGGGCGTGAATTGGCGGGTGCCGCCTTCTCGAAGCGCTTGGACAGCACCAGCAGCAGCGGCGTCACCGCCATTGACAGCGCCACCGCCAGCGTCAGCGCCTTCGACCACTCGACCGGCAGCACGCCAGCGGTCTGGGCGGTGCTGAACACCACAAAGGCGAACTCACTGCCCTGCCCGAGCAGGATGGCGAACAGCCCACGCTGGGCGCGCGGCACGTGCAGCATCGGTGCCAGCAGCCACAGCAGCGCCCCCTTCAGCAACATAAAGCCGCCCAGCAGGGTGAGGATCAGCAGCGGGTTGTTCACCAGCGTACCGAAGTCGATCGACATGCCGACGCCAATGAAGAACAGCCCCAGCAGCAGCCCCTTGAAGGGCTGGATATCGCTCTCCAGCGCATGGCGGTACTCGGAACTGGCGAGCAGCACGCCAGCGAGGAACGCGCCCATCGCCATCGACAGCCCAGCCATCTCCAGCAGCACGCCAAAGCCAAACACCAAAAACAGTGCCACGGCGCTGAACACCTCACGCATCCCGGACTTGGCGACAAAGCGCAGCAGCGGGCGGGTGACGTAGCGGCCAAGCAGCACCACCAGCGCCAGCGCCAGCACCATCTTGCCCGCGGAGAGCGCAAAGGTACTGAGGGTGGTGCCGCCGCCAGTGCTTGCCAGCAGCGGGATCATCGCCACCAGCGGAATGGCGGCGATGTCCTGAAACAGCAGCGCGGCGAAGGCGCTGTTGCCAATCTGCGTCGAGGTCAGGTTGCGTTCGCTCATCGCCTGCATGGCGATGGCGGTGGAGGAGAGCGACAGCGTCAGGCCAATCAGCGCCGCTACCTGCCAACTCAGGCCGAGCACGTAGCAGAAGGCGCTGAGCAGCACCCCACAGCCAGCCATCTGCAAGCCGCCGCCGCCGAACACCGCGGCGCGCAGGTTCCACAGCCGTTTCGGATCCAGCTCAAGGCCGATGATAAACAGCATCAGCACCACGCCAATTTCGGCGAAGGTCAAAATCGATTCGGCATCGGCCACCAGCCGCAGCCCCCACGGCCCAATCAGACAGCCAGCAATCAGGTAGCCGAGCACCGAGCCGAGGCCAAAGCGCACGGCAATCGGCACAATCAGCGCCGCGGAGCCGAGGTAGATCAGCCCCTCAATCATCATCGCGTGGTTATCCATGCTCACCTCCGTTCGCCGCGGCCTCAAGGGTGGCGGCCAGATAGCCCGCCAGTTGTGCCCGGTAGCGGGCCGCTGCCGCCTCCAGGGTCGCCGCATCACAGCTGAAAGTGCCATGCAGCACGAACGGCGGCTGCCACGTCATGCCGCAGTAGAGGGCGGTCGCCTGCAACGGCTGCGCCAGCGCGTCAAAGTGCGGGAAGTCGCCCAGCTTGAAGTGCGGCTGGTCGCCGCCAGTGGTCACGGCCCACAGCGCCTGTTTGCCATGCAGGGCGTCGCCCCCCTGCCCGTAGGCCCAGCCATGCTCCAGCACCTTGTCAAACCAGAGCTTGAGCAGCGGCGGCATGCTGTACCACTGCATCGGGTGTTGCCACACCACCAGCGAGGCGCGGCTCAGCGCCTGCTGCTCGGCGCGCACATTGATGGTGAAGTCGGGGTAGAGATCGTAGAGCGATCTCACCTCCACGCCATCCAGCTCACCGGCCGCCTGGATCATTCGTTTGTTGGCGTGGGAGTGGTGGGGATAGGGGTGGGCGTAAATAATCAGGATCATCAGGATCTCGCTACAACGTGTGTCGCGTCAGGCAGGGCCATCCACACGCCCGGCCCTGACGCTGCCGCCAATGGAAACCGCGCATTCTACGGCGTTCACGCCACAGGAGAAATGGGAAAAGAGCGAAACAGGGGAAAGAGGCCGCCCTGGCGCGGATCACCCCGCCGTTAGCAGGCGGCTGAGCTGCTGGCGGGTCTGCGTTAGCGTGTCGCGGCTGCGCGCTGCGACCCACACCGTGCTGCTGCCGGCCCCCAGTACGCCGGACAGGGCGTGGTGATCAATCAACCGCCCCACCGCCCGGCCATAGCCCGTCACGGTCTGGATCAGGATGAACTATTATGCGAAAAAAAACCCCACGTTGCCGTGGGGTCTGTAGGGTCGCGCTGGATTAACCAACGATCTGCGCGTGCATCTCCTGCACCGAGATAACCTGCTCGGTCGGGTCGGTGCTCAGCGCCATCGCGGTGGCGAAGCCGCCGTTCAGCGTAGTGTCGTAGTGCACTTTATATTGCAGCGCGCTGCGGCGAATCAGCTTGGAGTCCTCAATCGCCTGACGGCCCGCGGTGGTGTTGACGATGTAGGTGTACTCGCCATTCTTGATGCGGTCTTGAATGTGCGGACGGCCCTCATGCACCTTGTTGACCAGACGCGGGTTGATGCCCGCCTCGCCCAGCACCACGGCGGTGCCGTGGGTGGCATCCAGCTCGAAGCCGCGTTTCAGCAGCTTGGCCGCCAGATCCACCACGCGGGACTTGTCACCCTCGCGCACGGAGAGCAGCGCACGGCCGCTCGCCTTCAGGTTCAGGTTGGACTGGCTGCCGAGCATCGCCTTGCCGAAGGCTTCCGCGAAGGTGCGGCCGACGCCCATCACCTCACCGGTGGAGCGCATCTCTGGCCCCAGAATCGGGTCAACGCCGGGGAACTTGTTGAATGGCAGCACCACCTCTTTCACAGAGTAGTACGGCGGGATCACCTCTTTGGTGACGCCCTGCTCCGCGAGGGATTTGCCAGCCATCACGCGCGCCGCCACTTTCGCCAGCGGTACGCCGGTCGCCTTGGAGACGAACGGCACGGTACGCGCCGCACGCGGGTTGACCTCAATCAGGTAGACCTCATTCTCCTTCACCGCAAACTGCACGTTCATCAGGCCGCGCACCTGCAACTCGAAGGCCAGCTTCTCGACCTGCTGACGCATCACATCCTGAATCTCCTGGCTCAGGGTGTAGGCCGGCAGGGAGCAGGCGGAGTCGCCAGAGTGCACGCCAGCCTGCTCGATATGCTCCATGATGCCGCCAATCAGCACGCGCTCGCCGTCGCAGATGGCATCCACGTCCACCTCTACCGCGTCATCAAGGAAGCGATCCAGCAGCACCGGCGCGTCGTTGGAGACGGAGACGGCGTTCTGGAAGTAGCGCTTCAGATCCACTTCGTCGTAGACAATCTCCATCGCCCGGCCGCCCAGCACGTAGGAGGGGCGCACCACCAGCGGGTAGCCGAGGGTCGCGGCCTTCTCTACTGCCTGCTCGGTGGTGGTGACGGTGGCGTTGGCTGGCTGCTTCAGGCCGAGGCGGTTGACCGCCTGCTGGAAGCGCTCACGGTCTTCGGCGCGGTCAATCGCGTCCGGGCTGGTGCCGATGATTGGCACACCCGCGGCTTCCAGCGCACGCGCCAGTTTCAGCGGGGTCTGGCCGCCGTACTGCACGATCACGCCCTGTGGCTGCTCGAGGCGCGCAATCTCCAGCACGTCTTCCAGCGTCACCGGCTCGAAGTAGAGGCGGTCAGAGGTGTCGTAGTCGGTGGAGACGGTCTCCGGGTTACAGTTGACCATGATGGTTTCGAAGCCATCTTCGCGCAGCGCCAGCGAGGCGTGCACGCAGCAGTAGTCGAACTCGATGCCCTGACCGATACGGTTCGGCCCGCCGCCCAGCACCATCACTTTCGGGCGGTCGTTGGTCGGGTTGGACTCGCACTCCTCCTCATAGGTGGAGTACATGTAGGCGGTGTTGGTGGAGAACTCCGCCGCACAGGTGTCTACGCGCTTGTAGACCGGGTGCAGCTGGTAGCCGTGGCGCAGCTTGCGAATTTCGCTCTCGGCCACGCCAGCCAGTTTCGCCAGACGCGCGTCGGCAAAGCCCTTGCGCTTCAGCTGACGCAGGAAGTCAGCGGTCAGGATGTTGATGCCACCCTCGGCCACTTTCTCTTCCAGACGCACCAACTCTTCAATCTGCACCAGGAACCAGCGGTCAACGTTGGTCAGGTTGAACACGCCATCCACGGACATGCCAGCGCGGAAGGCGTCCGCGATGTACCAGATACGCTCCGCGCCCGCGTCTTTCAGCTCGCGGCGGATTTTGGTCAGCGCCTCTGGGTCATCCAGGCTCACCTGCGGATCAAAGCCGGTGGCGCCTACTTCCAGGCCACGCAGCGCTTTTTGCAGCGACTCCTGCTGGGTGCGGCCAATCGCCATCACTTCACCCACGGACTTCATCTGGGTGGTCAGGCGGTCATTCGCGCCCGCGAACTTCTCAAAGTTGAAGCGTGGGATTTTGGTAACCACATAGTCGATGGACGGCTCAAACGAGGCCGGGGTCAGGCCGCCGGTGATGTCGTTCATCAGCTCATCCAGCGTGTAACCCACCGCCAGTTTCGCGGCTACCTTGGCAATCGGGAAGCCGGTGGCCTTGGAGGCCAGCGCCGAGGAGCGCGACACACGCGGGTTCATCTCGATGACGATCAGGCGGCCAGTTTTCGGGTTAACCGAGAACTGCACGTTGGAACCGCCGGTTTCGACGCCAATCTCACGCAGTACCGCCATCGAGGCGTTACGCATGATTTGGTACTCTTTGTCGGTCAGGGTCTGCGCCGGGGCGACGGTGATGGAGTCACCGGTGTGGATGCCCATCGCATCAAAGTTCTCAATCGAGCAGACGATGATGCAGTTGTCATTTTTGTCGCGCACCACCTCCATCTCATACTCTTTCCAGCCAATCAGCGACTCGTCAATCAGCAGCTCATTGGTTGGCGAGAGGTCGAGGCCGCGCTCGCAGATCTCTTCGAACTCTTCACGGTTGTAGGCGATGCCACCGCCGGTGCCGCCCATAGTAAAGGAGGGACGGATGATGCAGGGGAAGCCCACGTCGTCCGCCACGGCCAGCGCCTCTTCCATGGTGTGCGCGATGCCGGAGCGTGCGGTGTCGAGGCCAATCTTCTTCATCGCCTGATCAAAGCGGCGACGGTCTTCGGCCTTGTCGATGGCGTCGGCGGTGGCACCAATCATGGTGACGCCGAACTCCTCCAGCACGCCCTGACGCTCCAGCTCCAGCGCGCAGTTCAGCGCGGTCTGGCCGCCCATGGTCGGCAGCACCGCGTCCGGGCGCTCTTTTTCGATGATTTTGCGTACCACTTCCCAGTGGAGCGGCTCAATGTAGGTCGCGTCGGCCATCTCCGGGTCGGTCATGATGGTCGCCGGGTTGGAGTTCACCAGAATGACGCGATAGCCCTCTTCACGCAGCGCCTTACACGCCTGCGCGCCGGAGTAGTCAAATTCACACGCCTGGCCAATCACGATCGGGCCGGCGCCGAGAATCAGGATGCTTTTTATATCTGTACGTTTTGGCATGGTAAGTCGCTCCTGATTATTTGGCGGTAGAACGGTAGGTCTGGATCAGTTCGATGAAGTGATCGAACAGCGGCGCCGCGTCGTGCGGGCCGGGGCTGGCTTCCGGGTGACCCTGGAAGCTGAAAGCCGGTTTGTCAGTGCGGTGAATGCCCTGCACCGTGTGGTCGAACAGCGAGGTGTGCGTGATGCGCAGCGTCGCTGGCATCCCCTCTTCATCGACGGCGAAGCCGTGGTTCTGGGCGGTGATCATCACGGTATTGTTGTCATGGTCTTTGACCGGATGGTTGCCGCCGTGGTGGCCAAGCTTCATTTTGCGCGTCTTCGCGCCGCTGGCCAGCGCCAGCAACTGGTGGCCGAGGCAGATGCCAAACACCGGCACCTCAGTCTCAAGGAAGCGCTGGATAGCGGTGATGGCGTAGTCGCACGGTGCCGGGTCGCCGGGGCCGTTGGAGAGGAAGATGCCATCCGGGTTCATCGCCAGCACCTCGTCCGCCGGGGTCTGCGCCGGTACGACCGTCAGGCGGCAGCCGCGATCCACCAGCATCCGCAGGATGTTGCGCTTCACGCCGTAGTCATAGGCCACCACATGGAAGGGCAGATCCGCGGCCTCTTTGGCCTCCGGCAGTTCGCCCTCCAGTGACCAGCTCCCCTGCTGCCAGCTGTAGCTCTCTTTGGTGCAGACCTCTTTTGCCAGATCCATGCCGTTCAGGCCGGGGAACGCCTGCGCCTTTTGCAGGGCCAGCGCTGCGTCTGGATGGTCGCCAGCGATGATGCAGCCATTCTGCGCCCCTTTCTCACGCAGCAAGCGGGTCAGCTTGCGGGTGTCGATATCGGCGATGCCCACGATGTTCAGGCGCTTGAGGTAGTCCGAGAGGGTCTCTTCACAGCGGTAGTTGCTGGCGATCAGCGGGAGGTCGCGGATGATCAGGCCTTGCGCGTGGACGGTGGAGGATTCTTCATCGGCGGTGTTGGTGCCGACATTGCCGATATGGGGATAAGTGAGGGTGACGATCTGGCGGGAATAGGAGGGATCAGTGAGGATTTCTTGATAACCGGTCATCGACGTATTGAAGACCACTTCCCCCACTGCCGTACCTTCGGCCCCGATGGCCCGACCGTGGAATTGGGTTCCGTCTTCCAGAACCAACAGCGCTGACTTAATCAAAGCATCCTCCAGGAATAATCAATCATTATATTTGCATATTAATTCAGAATTGACGCCCTAAATCAATGCAAAAATCACTGCGAGAGCTAATTTTTGGCAAATTGCGCGCATTCTAATGATGCCCCCTACCTTTGTCTACCAGAAACACGCATTTTCACCCCTATTTCTCTTCATTCAGTAGAAATGCAGCCTTAGCCAGCCAAAAAAGGGTGATAAGTGGTGTGAGTAAACGGTTGCGACACTTTTCCGCGAAAAAAAAGCGGGGAGGCTGCCCATTCAGGGCGAACTTTGAGCAATTGCAACATGAAAAACGGGATTGCGAAGAGATATTGCTATGTTATGCGGAAAATATTACAGATAAATACACATACGCTTTAAAGCAAGATACTTAACTTAAAAAATCTTATAATACATATAAATATAAAATCAATAATAATTTAAAAAGCCAAAATATACGCCAAAAAAAATCGTTTCAAAGCATATAAATAGCAATTTCATTCACCAAAACCACCTTAAGCCACATCACCCCATTTATTTACCATTGCGTAACGTAATCGCCAGTCATCGCTGCCCTGACAGCCCTTTTTGCCCCTGAAAAAGCACACGTTCTTGACTGTTAGCGTGAAAACCGTGGGGAGATGCCCCAGCGCTTTTTGTTGCTTTGCCCAGCCCAACCGGGGGCCAGAAAGCTGCTTTTTTCACCCGCTTCGCTTAACCCCTGCCCACTGGACACTGGCTGGCCGCAGGGCGCGCGGGCGTCGGCCATTTTTTGCCCCCTGAACTGCTATGCAGCAGGGGGTGCATAGTTATTCTGCCCTTGGGTGCCGAACGAAAGCCGCAGAGGCCAGGAATGACGCACGCTGGCGGCCGGATCAGGCGCTGGCGTTAGGGATGCCCCCTGTTTCTGGCTGCACTTTCTTTGTGAGCTGCCTCACAGCCGGGGTGGCAACGTGCCACATCTCCCGGAATCTGCTGGGTTAATCGCGTTTACCACCCTTTCGCAAAAAAGTTAATCGATTAACCTAGCGCTGACCAGATTTCACCCATGCGGCAGGAGGAGTGATGATACTAAGCAGCATAACGGCCGAAAGCCTCATTGTGCTGGATGCGCCCTGGGGCAGCCGGACGATGATCCTTGAGGAGCTAAGCCAGCGCCTGCTTGAGCAGGGAAAAATCGCTGACCGGGCGCAGTTTCTGGAGGCGGTGTGGCAGCGCGAGGCGCTATCCGAGACTGGCTTTGAGCAGGGTGTCGCCCTGCCCCACGGCAAGTCGCCGGTGGTGACGGCCCCGGCGTTCGCCGTGGCGCGGCTGACGCAGCCGGTGGCCGACTGGCCGACAATGGATGGTGAAAACCGGGTGGATCTGGTGTTCCTGCTGGCGGTGCCGCAGGGGGACAGCGACGGCCATATCCGTTTGCTGTCGGCGCTGAGTCTGGCGCTGATGGAGGAGGATCGCGTGCAGGCGCTGAAAACCGCCGCCAGCCCGCAGGCATTCCTCACGCTGCTGGACAGCGCCAGCGCCGACGCCACGCCAGTAAGCGCGCCCAGCCGCACGCTGGTCGCCATCACCTCCTGCCCGGCCGGCATCGCCCACACCTATATGGCCGCTGAGGCGCTGGAGCGGGCGGGCGCGGCGCGCGGCATCCAGATCCATTGTGAAAAGCAGGGCGCGAGCGGCACCGAGGGAGAGCTGACAGCGGCGCAGATCCGTGACGCCGAGGGGGTGATCTTTGCCGCCACCCTGCCGCCCAAGGGACGGGGGCGCTTTCACGGTAAGCCCTACGTCTCGGTGCCGGTCTCCGCGCCGTTGAAGGATGCCGACGGCGTGATTGACCGCCTGTTGCAGCAGCCCGACGGCGTGGTAACCGAGGCGCACGCGACGGAGCCACCGCCGCGCAGCGGCCTCACCCTCTCCGGCCGCCTCTACCAAGGCGTCTCCAGCGGCATCTCCTATATGATCCCGGTGATTGTCGCCGCCGGGCTGATGATGGGCATCGGCCAGTTGCTCGCCAGCGCCTGCGGCATCACCGACATTGCCAACGCGCAGTATGCCACCGATGACCGGCTGACAGTGGCGATGGCCCACTGGCTGTCGCTGTATGGCGCGATGATCATGAAGTTCATGTACCCAGTGTTCGCCGCCTACATGGCGTGGAGCCTGGCCGACCGGCCGGGCCTGATGCCGGGCTTTGTCGGCGGGGCCTTCGCCGGTGGGCTGCACTTCACCTTCTGGTCAGTGCCGGGCGGCGTGCCCTCCGGCTTTCTGGGCGCATTGATCCTTGGCATGGCGGCCGGGCTGATCGCCGACACCCTCAACCGGCGCATCCACCTGCACCGGCATTTGCAGGCGATGAAGCCGATGCTGATTGTGCCCGGCCTGACAGTCATCGCCCTGTTCCTGCTCAACTTCTACTTTGTCGATCCGGTGTTTGGCGGCCTTAACCGGGCGTTGCAGGCGTTCATTACCGCGCACGGCAACTCCAGCGCCCTGATGCTCGCCGTGATCATCGCCTCCCTCACCGCCTTCGATTTAGGAGGCCCGGTGAACAAATCCGCCGGGGCGATCGCCATTGGGCTGGCGGCTGACCACATCTTCCCGCTGACGCCACGGGTGCTGGCGATTGTCATCCCGCCGATCGGCATCGGCCTCGCCACCCTGATCGACCGCTTTCTGGTGCACCGCCGGGTGTTCGACGAGAGCCTGCGGGTGACCGGCACCACCTCGCTGATCCTCGGTTTCCTTGCCATTGGCGAGGGGGCGATCCCCTTTATGCTGAAAAACCCGCTGATCACCATCTCCCTCAACATGCTAGGTGCGGTGCTCGGCGCGGTGATCGCCATCCTGCTTGGCTCGGTGCAGTGGTATCCGCTGCCCGCCATCTGGGGTTGGCCGCTGGTGCAGAACCTGCCCGCCTACCTGTGCGGCATGGTGACCGGGATTGCGTTCATCGCCATCAGCAATGTCTTTCTGCGTTTCTATCTGATTAAACGCGGCCTGTTGACCGTCAATGACCAGGAGGGGTCATGAAGCACACGCACGTTTATGTTGTCCCGCACTGCCACTGGGACGCCGAGTGGTACTTTACCTGCGAGGACTCCCACATCCTGCTGGTGGAGAATCTCGACTACCTCCTCGACCTGCTGGAGCAGCGCGAGGATTTCCCCAGCTACACCTTCGATGGGCTGGCGATTGTGCTGGAGGAGTACCTGCGGGTACGGCCAGAGAACACCGGGCGGCTGGCGGCGCTGATTGGCCAGCGCCGGCTGTTGGTCGGCCCTTGGTACACCCAGTGCGACTCGCTGCTGATCCGCACCGAGTCTTTGATCCGCAACCTGCAATATGGCATCCGCACCGCCGAGCGCTTCGGCCATAGCATGGACATCGGCTACCTGCCGGACATCTTCGGCCAGCACGCCTGGCTGCCAGCCATCTTCACCGACCTTGGCATCCACTACTGCGTGCTGCAACGCGGCGTCTATACCGAGCAGCTTCAGGGCGATCTTAACTTCTGGTGGCAGTCGCCCAACGGCAAGCGCATCGCCACCCATTACCTCTACTATGGCTACGGCCCCGGCAAGTTCCTGGCGACGGATGACACCTACCTCAACCAGCGCCTGCTGCCGATTTTGACGTCGTTGCGCGCCATGAACCGCGGCACCGACACGCTGTTGCTGCCAGCGGGCGGCGATCAGGTTCTGGCGAATGCCCGCTTCCCGCAGATTGTCGAGGAGCTTAACGCCCTTGGCCTGCCGTGGCATTTTACCCTTACCGACTATGAGCACTATATGCGGGACGTCTGGGCTGACGCGCTCTTTAACCACACGCTGGAGGGTGAGCTGTACGCCTGCCAGAAGTCGCGCATCCACCGCACCTGCCACTCTACGCGCTATGACATCAAGCGCCAGAACTGGCAGACCGAGCATCTGCTGCTGGATCAGCTGGAGCCGCTGGCGGCGATGGCGTCGCTGATGGGCATCCACTACCCCGCGCCGCTGCTGGATGAGATGTGGAAGACGCTGTTTGCCGCCCATGCGCACAACGGCATTGAGGCGACCAACGCCGATGCCGTCAACCTCAATATCCGCCAGCGACTGGTGAGCGTGGAGCGTTCCGCCCTCAGCCTGCTCAACCTGTTGAAGAAGAAGATTGCCCGCCGCGTCGAGCAGGAGAACGCGTTGGTGGTGTTCAACGGCGACCCGACCCCGCAGGAGAAGCTGGTGCGCGCCGTACTCTTCACCCGCCAGCCGGGCTTTGCCCTGCGCCGGGCGGGCGCGTTGCTCGACAGCACGCTGCTCAGCCAGCAGCAAATGCCCGGCGGCCAGCGCGTGGTGGTGACCGCCACCGGCGAGAAGCTGGAGCCGCTGGCGGATTACTACCGCAGCGAGGTGCTGTTCCGCACCACCCTGCCGGGGCTGGGCTGGCACACTCTGAGCGTCGATGAGCAGTGTGCTGCCCCGGCGCTGCGCCCTGCGCCGCAGCCGGTGATAGAAAATGGCTGCTATCGCGTCACCTTCGAGCAGGAGGGGCTGACGCTGGAGAACCTGCGCAACGGCTGCCGCCTGCGCCACCCCATCACCTTTGTCGAGTGCGGTGATGACGGCGACGAGTTTGACTTCGCGCCGCTCGAGTCCGAGATCCCCGACGCCTGCCAGCGCTTTAGCCTCATCCGTTGCGAGACCGGGCCACTGGCCGCGCGCATGACGCTGGCGACCACGTTGCAACTGCCAGCGGACATGGCGAGCCGCAAGGCGGGCCAGCGTAACCTGGCGATGGTGGTGCATACCACGCTGGAGCTGCGTCAGGGCGAGCCGTGGCTGCGCGTGCAGCACCAGCTGACCAATGCCGCCACCGACCACCGGCTGCGGGTGCACCTCGCCACGCCCGTCCGCTCGCCGCGCTTCTCCTTCGCCGATCAGGGCTACAGCCTGCTGCGTCGCGACACCCACAGTCCGTGGCTCGCCAACTGGCGCGAGAAAGGTTTTGTCGAGAAGCCGATGCCGATTTTCACGCTGGAGAACATCGTGCTGGTGCTGAATGACGACCACAACTTTGGCGTGCTGACGCAGGGCATCAAGGAGTATGAGGTGTTGCCGGATGAGCAGGTGCTGGCGCTGACGCTCTACCGCAGCGTCGGGCTGCTGGGCAAGGATGACACCGCGTGGCGGCCGGGGCGCGCTTCCGGCATCAACAACAAAGTGGTAGAGACGCCCGACGCCCAGCTATTGCAGCCGCTGGTGTTTGACTATGCGCTGCTGCTCGACACCCTGCCGGATGAGGCCGCGGCCTTCGCCGCCATCCGTGACTACCGCGAGCCGGTGATGAGCTACCACGTGCAGGATCTCAACACCTTCGAGGAGCGGTTGGAACGCTTCACCCTGCCGCTGCCCGCACAGGCGATGCCGGCGGATCTGTCGCTGTTCAGCCTGACCAACCCCCGCATCTTCCTTAGCATGTGCCGGCCCGGCGTGGAGGCCGGGGAGTTGGTGATCCGGCTGTTCAACCCCGGTCGCCGCCCGGAGCGGGCCACGCTGGAGATGGCGCGCCCCTGCCAGATGCTGCGCCTGTCGCTGCGTGAGGATGACCCACAACCGCTGGCGAACGAGGCGCTGATCCCGCCGGGCGACTACCTGACGCTGCTGCTGCGCTTCGCGCCCTAGCGGCGCGGCCCCGGCCAGCAACGGGTGGCCCTCCAGGCCGAGTCAGGGCAGGAAGCGCCGCCACTGTGCCGCCACGCGTCCCGGCCGGGAGATGAACTGTAGCCGCGCCGGATCGTCGCGGAACTGCTGATAGATCGGCGCATCGGTGAGGCCGAACTCGTGGTAGCGGCGCGGTGTGATCACCTGCAACTGCCCCGGCGCGTAGTGCGGGTTGCGCTGCCAGACGATGTGCGTTCCCTGTACCAGCGGATACCACGCCATCCCGTGGCGCGCGTAAAGCGCGCCATGATCCGCGCGCCTCTCCCGGTCACAACAGGTGGCGAAGGCCAGCGGCACGTCTGGCGTGGCGGACAGGATGGCGTGCGCCCAGCCCGGCGGCACCAGCACCTTCTCCCCCGGCCCGGCCTGCACCGCGAAGCAGCGCCCGGCATCCTCCGCCACATACTCCTGCATGTAGACCATCGCCCGCCCCTGCCAGATCTCAACCAGCTCCGGCGGCGACCAGCCGCTGTGCTGGCTGATGGGGTGCACATGCCCCTGGCTGTGCACCGGCTCCGCGCCGAGGGTGCCCGCCGCGCAGGCCACCACGCAGAAGCGCAGCATCCGTCGCTCCAGCTCCGCCCGGTCATCCAGCCGCGCCACGTCCGTTGCCGTGGCGTACACCAGTGCCGGGCCGCCGCAGCCCGGATCGCGCAGCAGCGGCCGCATCTGCGCCAGCGTGCGGATCTCCGGTATCGGCCCGATCACCTCCTCGCCATAGCTGAAGCCCAGCGGAGCCTGCCGGATGGCTATCTCCAACCCATACCTCGTCTCCATCTCTCCTCCCTGTCTGGTTATCGTGATCCCGGCAGGGTAGCCGATGGGTTTGGTGGCGCTGGCGGCGGGCGTTGGATTCTGCTGGCCCAGTCACAGGCTAGCGCTGTCAGGGTGCCAATGGCGCCCACAAATCATAAATAATGAAAATATTTGCATATTCATGCATTAATCAGGGAGGGGGAAAAGGAGTGGTCAGGCGCGGGGCGAAAAAAGGGGCAACCGTTCATTGCCCCGTAATCCAAGACTTATGATTGAAATAACCACATCACGATGGTTGGGAAAGCTTATAAATCGTGTAGCGAGAGCACGTCCCGCATGTCGTACAGTCCGGTCGGTTGCGTTGCCAGCCACTGGGCGGCACGCACCGCGCCACTGGCGAAGGTCATGCGGCTGGAGGCCTTGTGGGTGATCTCCACGCGCTCGCCGATGTCCGCGAACATCGCGGTGTGCTCACCGATGATGTCGCCGGCGCGCACGGTGGCAAAGCCGATGGTGCCGGGCACGCGTTCCCCGGTGTACCCTTCACGTGAATAGACCGCACACTCTTTTAAATCCTTCTCCAGCGCGCCAGCAATCGCCTCGCCCATCGCCAACGCCGTGCCTGACGGCGCATCGACTTTGTGGCGGTGGTGCGCCTCAATGATCTCAATGTCGGTGTAATTCCCCATCACTTTCGCCGCCTTCTCCAGCAGCTTAAGCATGACGTTAACGCCGACGCTAAAGTTCGCGGCGAAGACGATGGCAATCTCCTGCGCGGCATCCTGAATAGCCTGTTTACCCGCATCATCAAAACCGGTGGTGCCGATCACCATCCCTTTACCGTGCTGGCGGCAGAACGCCAGATGCGCCAGCGTGCCTTCCGGGCGGGTGAAGTCGATGAAGACATCGAAATCCCCTTTTACCGCCTCAAGGTCACTCTGCACGGTCACGCCGGTTTTTCCGGCGCCCGCTAACTCTCCGGCATCGCATCCCAGCAAGGAGGAGCCTTCACGCTCCAGCGCCGCACCGAGCTGTACGCCATCCATGCCAAGAGTGGCCTGGATCAACTGACGCCCCATGCGCCCTCCGGCTCCCGCGATGGCAACGCGGATTTGTCCATCATGCATAGCTATTCTCTTTTGTTAATTTTAGGTAAATCGTTTTCAGAGTAACCAGCACATCGCCGTGCCGCCAGCCGAAAACGTCGATAATTAGAATTTAATGATAAACAGGCAGAGATATCAGTAAAAGGCATGACCCTTAGCAAAAGCCACATGACTCCCTGACCACCAGCGCTGGCGGCAGGATAATGCGTTTCGGCGGTTCGTCATTGCCCTGAATCCGGCTATACAGCAGCTCCCCCGCCTTGCGGCCAATCTCTTTTGCCGCCACGGACACCGTGGTGAGCGCGGGTTGCACCAGCGCCGCTTCGGTGATGTCATCAAACCCCACCAGCGCAAAATCCCGTCCGGGTTCGCGCCCCATCTTGCGTAGCGCCTGCATGACGCCAAGCGCCACGATATCCTGATAACAGACGGCGGCGGTGATTTGCGGGTAACGCAGAAGCAGGGACTCCGCCACGTTTTCACCGTCAATTTGGCTGGCCTGCGTCGCCACGATCCACGCCGGGTTTGGCGATATGCCCTGCTCCAGCAAGGTACTGGTAAACCCACCAATGCGCTGTGCCCGGCTCCCGGAAGTGGGGCTGCCGCCAATAAACGCGATGTTTTTATGCCCCATGTTGACGAGGTGGGTGGTCGCCATCTGCGTACCGAGAAAGTTATCGGTGCCGACAAAATCAAAATCAGGATCGCTCAGGGGACGCACCACCATGATGGCGGGAATGTTGCGCCGTTTCAGCGCCTCGAAGAAGGAGGCCGGCGTCTCGCGCGCCGCACAGAGCACCATGCCGCAGGCATTGTTGCGCATCAGCGAATCGACAAATTTTTGCTGCCGCTCTCCTGACTCTTCACTATTGGCCAGAAACAGCAGCAGGTCATGCCGCTCCATCTCATGGCTTAGCCCCGCCGTCATCTCGCCGTAAAAGGGGTTGGTGATGTCGTGCAGCAGCAAGCCAACCTGGTTACTCCTGCGGTTACGCAGGTTGGCGGCGGTTTGGTTGTACACATAGCCCGCATCGTCCAGCGCTTTTAGCACCCGGTCGCGTGTAGCCTGAGAAATTCGCCCCCGGTTACGCAATACCATTGAAACAGTTGCCGTGGAGACGCCCGCGCGTTCAGCGACCTGCGCCAACGTGACTGTTGCCATGATCTCTCCTAATCTCTTGTCCAAGGTTAATCGAATAACCTACATTTTGTTTTTTTACCTGTGATTCCCATCACGCCAGCGTGCTGTTGACCCTACTGAATCCCGAATGTGGCGGGTTAATCGCGTTAACCACCCTAGGAAAATAAGGTTAATCGATTAATCTTTAATAAGCCAATACGGAGAAAGAAAATGTCTACCACCTACAACAAATTCCCTGAGGTTAACGTTCAGGGCTATGACCATCACGCCTGGCAGGGTTGGGCGTCAATCCAGGTTGAGCTTAACACCAGAATGTCTACCGCCGCCAAAACCGTCTTGATCGTGGATTGCTATCCGGGCGTGCGGCTTGGCGAACTGGAACACCAGCTTGTCACGACACTCGACACCGCGCGGGTGCTGAATATTGAATCCGCCCGCCGCGATGAGCAGGCCCTGCATGAATTGCTGGCGCGCAACCTAACTGACGATCGCGTATTCGGCGTGCTCTCCTGCCATCAGCTGGAGGAGTTTTTTGATCGCGACAAACTCAGCCAGATCCGGCAACAGATTGATGCCGTGACCGAGGGGCTGGTCGTGGTGTATGGCTCCGGCGCGGCGCTGGCGCACCCCGGTGACGTACTGGTGTATGCCGATCTTCCACGCTGGGAGATTCAACAGCGTATGCGCCATGACGGGCTGGGTAACTGGGGGGCGGAAAACCCGCAGGAAGACATTCTTCGGCGTTACAAACGCGCGTTCTTTATTGAGTGGCGGGTGTTCGACCGACACAAAACCCCGTTACTCAAACGCGCCGATTATTTGCTGGATACCACGCTAGAGAACCAGCCGGCGATGGTCAGCGGCGACGCGCTGCGCACTGGCCTGCAACAAACCACCGAACAACCGTTTCGCGTTGCCCCGCTCTTTGACCCCGGCGTCTGGGGTGGGCAGTGGATGAAACAACAATTCGATCTCGATCCCTCAGCCGCCAATTACGCGTGGTGTTTTGATTGCGTGCCCGAGGAAAACAGCCTGTTACTGCGTTTTGGCAATGTGCGGATCGAGATCCCCTCTCAGGACTTGGTACTGACCTGTCCACGCGCCCTGCTGGGCGAGAAAGTGCACGCGCGCTTTGGCGCGGAGTTCCCGATTCGTTTTGACTTCCTCGATACCATCGGCGGCCAGAACTTGAGTTTCCAGGTTCACCCGGTCACCGAGTACATACAGCAGCAGTTTGGTATGCACTACACCCAGGATGAGAGCTATTACATTCTGGACGCCGAGCCGGATGCCGTGGTCTATCTCGGCACCAAAACCGGCATCGCGCCGCAGGCGATGCTCGACGATCTCAGGGCGGCAGGCCGTGGCGAAAAAGCGTTTGATGATGAGCGATTCGTCAATCAGATCCCTGCCCGTAAACACGATCACTTCCTGATCCCTGCCGGCACCGTGCACTGTTCCGGCGCGGGCACGCTGGTGCTGGAGATCAGCGCCACGCCCTATATCTTCACCTTCAAACTGTGGGATTGGGGACGCTTGGGATTGGATGGCCTGCCGCGCCCAGTCCATCTGGATCACGGCCAGCAGGTCATTGACTGGCAGCGTGACACCCAGTGGGTGCACGACAATCTGGTCAACCATATTGAACCGATCGCCGAAGGGGAAGCGTGGCGGGAGGAGAGAACCGGGCTGCACGAGCGCGAGTTCATCGAAACGCGTCGCCACTGGTTTACCGGGCCGGTCACGCACCATACCCGTGGCGGCGTGAACGTCCTGAATCTGGTGGAAGGTGCGCAAGCGGTGGTCGATAGCCCGAGCGGCGCGTTTGCCCCGTTTGTCGTCAATTATGCAGAGACCTTTATCGTCCCAGCCGCGGTTGGCGAGTATCGCATTTCACCCTTTGGCAAGGGCATCGGCCAGCAGCTCGCCACCATCAAAGCCTGGGTGAGGGGATAAGCACATGATCAACGTCATTGTTGCCACCCACGGCCCACTGGCGGAAGCGCTTGTCGCCAGCGGTCGTATGGTTTACGGCGAGTTGCCGCATGTTTACCCGGTTACGCTGAGTGAAGATGCGGGTATCGCAGGGTTTAAGGAGACCTTCGCCCAGGTGCTCACCGATGCCGGGAAAAATGCCGACGGCGTGCTGGTGCTGTGCGACATGCAGAGCGGTACACCGTGGAACGTCGCCTGCCACCATGCGTTCTCGCCACAAACGCGCCCTCCCGTCGCCGTGGTGGCGGGCGTCAATTTCCCAATGCTGCTGCAAAGCGAAGAGATCTGCCATTTGACGGATGTCCACGCCGCAGCCGTTGAACTGTTGGCCTTGACGGTGCCGACCCTGATTAAAGCCGCCCCGGTTCTCTCCGTTCAATCCGACGATTTTTAAAGGAAACCACTATGAGTCTCTCTTTTGTACGTATCGATGACCGCGTGATCCACGGGCAGCTCGTGACACGTTGGGCCAAAGAGCTGCCCTGTGATGGGATCGTCGCGATAGATGATGCCGTCGCGGCCGATCCCCTGCTCTCTTCGGTGATGAAAGGGGCGGTGCAGGACACCAAAGTCTGGCTGTTTGATACGGCCACCGCGATTGAAAAACTGCCCAAAGTCATTGCCAGCGAGAAGCGGTATTTCGTCATTGGCAAATCGCCTGTCACGCTGAAACGCCTCGAAGAGGCGGGCATCAGCCTGAAAAATGCCAACGGCAAGATCAACGTTGGCCCGATGAGCGCCCGCGCCGATACCACCACCATCGGCCCCAACCAGTCGGTGAATGGCGATGAAATTGCCGCCTTTGACTGGCTGACGCAACGTGGGCATCTGGTTGAGTTTCGGCTGGTGCCGGATGCCAGTTACTACAGCTGGCAGGACGCACGCCAGAAGCTGAAATAAGGAGCGCACCATGATTCTCGAAGCTACGTTGATTGGCATACTTTGCTATCTCGGCGCGCTCAGCAGCCCCTGGCTGCTGGGACTGACTGGCGGCTGGTATCTGATCACCCGCCCGCTGGTGTCCGGGATGTTGGTCGGGATTATCCTCGGCGACATGAAAACCGGGATCATGATTGGCGTTGCGGTGCAGGCGGTCTATATCGCGATGGTGACGCCGGGCGGCTCCATGCCGGCTGACCTTAACTTTGTCGCTTACCCGGCGATTGCCCTGGGGATCCTGTCGGGACAGGGGCCGGAGGTGGCGGTCGCGCTGGCGGCGACCATCGGCATTGCCGGAACCATCTTGTTTAATGCGATGATGGTTCTGAACTCCTTCTGGAACCACCGCGCCGACGTGGCACTGGAACGGGGCGACGAACGCGGGATCTACCTAAACAGCGCCATCTGGCCGCAGGCGACAAACTTCGTCCTGCGTTTTGTGCCGACCTTTATTGCGGTCTACTTTGGCGCGCAGTACATCAGCGGCTTTATGGACAGTTTGCCGAAGGTGGTTCTCTCGACGATGAATGTGCTGGGCGGTATTTTACCCGCCGTCGGGATCGCGATTCTGCTTAAGCAGATCATCAAAAACTACACCATGTTGATCTATTTTCTGGTCGGTTTTGTCTGCATCGTCTTTTTGAAACTCAACATGGTCGCGCTGGTGATCGTCGGGTCGCTGTTGGCGTTGATCCATTACAACTACAAACCAGAACCGCCGCAGGCTGCCAAGGCAACGTCGGTTGTCGATGATGAGGATGAATTCTGATGGAAGCGCGCACACTGACCCGTAAAGATCTTCGCCACTGCTGGCGTGCATGGATGATGCATAACTTGTCATCCATGAGCTTTGAACGTCTGGAATCTTTTGGCTTTTGCCTGAGTATGCTGCCGGTGGCAAAGAAACTCTATCCCGACGCCGCGCAGCGTACTGAAATGCTGCGCCGTCACGCCTCGTTCTATAATACCGAACCGCAGATGGGTGCCATCGTGAATGGCATGGCGCTGGGACTGGAGGAGAAGAAAGCAAACGGTGAGCCGATCGATGGGGAGACGATCAATACCCTGAAGGTTGGCCTGATGGGGCCGATCGCCGGGATCGGCGACTCGATGATCCCCGGTATGTTGATCCCTATCCTGCTCAGCATCGGTATGGCTTTGGCGGCTGGCGGTAACATTCTGGGGCCGCTGTTTTATACCGTCGCCTGGCTGGCCATCATCATTCCCGGCTCGTGGTTCCTGTTCCTGAAGGGCTACAAAATGGGCTCCGGCTCGGTGGAGATGCTGGTGAGCAGCAAATCTACCCGCCTGCGTGAAGCGCTGTCACTGTTGGGCGTGTTTGTGATGGGTGGCGTCGCGGCAAGCTACGTGAAGCTCGGCAGCGGACTGGAGTTTATCACCAATGATGGGGTGAATATCCATGTCCAGCAGATGCTGGACGGTATCTTCCCGCAGTTACTGCCGCTGATTGTGGTGCTCGGCACCTGGTATCTGATGGCGAAGCGCGGCGTGTCGCCGGTAAAAGCCATGATTCTGCTGTTGGTGCTGGCCGCCCTCGGCGTTACCACGGGCCTGTTTGCGGGGTAATGCCTCAACGGCAATCTCTGTACCGGGGCGATGCCCCGGTTTTTTATGGATGGAAGTTCTGCCACAGCGTCGGGTGTTTATCCGGGCGTGAGATAAATTGAAAGCGTGCCGGGTCTTCAATGAATTGCTGATAGACGGGCGCCGGGGTGACCGAAAATTCCGTATAGTGTCGGGGCGTGACGGCCTGTAATCGCCCCGCTTTGTAACGCGGATTATGCTGCCAGATAATCTGGTTCCCCTGAAGTAACGGATACCATGCCAGCCCTTTGTGCGCCCGTACCGCCTCGTACTCGAAGCCATATTCACGATCGCACCATGCCCCAAAGGTCAATGGCACCTCCGGGTCAGCGGAGATGGTCGCATGTCCCCAACCGGGCGGCACCAGCACTTTTTCACCGGGCCGGGCAATCACCGCAAAACAACGTCCGGGGTCATCCTCCACATACTCCTGCATATAGATTATCGCTCTCCCCTGCCAGATTTCGTACAGCTCTGGTGGAGACCAGCCGCTGTGCTGGCTGATGCGATGGATATGCCCTTGGCTACGCACCGGCTCCTCCCCCAGCCGCCCCGCGGCATAGGTCACCACGCCAAACAGCAGCATCCGCTTTTCCAACTCTTCGCGATCCTGCATCCGGGCCACATCCATCGCAATGGCATACACCTCTTCTGGCCCGTCACACTGCGGATCGCGCAGTGAGGCGCGGATGTGGTCGAGCCGGCGAATCTCCGGCATCGGCCCGGTGACGTCATCCCCATAGCTAAAGCCAAGCGGATGGTGATGAACCCGCATGTCCAGACCGTAACCGGGCGCTGAGTCAGCCATTCTGTACCTCCTTCGCCCGAACCCTCTGGTTCTGCTCAAAGACCCGGATGTTGAAGCCGCGGGCCAGCGCCGCATAGTCGTGGCCCGCTATCGCTGGCCATACGGCAAGCGCGGACAACACCTCCTCTCCGGTATTGATTAACCGATGGGCGGTAAAGCCAGCAATGATATGCACCGAGCCAGCGAAGACCTTTTCCAGCCGCGCCTTGCCCTGCTCCGTTTGCAGCAGCAACAACCCGCTGCCACGCAGGCCAAAATAGACCTCCCCCTGTTCGCGGCGCGCATGGAAATGCCCGCGGGTCATGAAGTACTCGCAGCCGACCCGGCCAGGATAGAGGTGGGTGACGCCGGTGTAGAGTTCGCCTTCCGCAGGCGTGGTATCCAGCATCTCAACGTCATACACGACTTGCTCGCCAGCCAACTGCTGGCGGGCCTCTTCATCGTCAAAAACGTCAGTAAGATCCTGAATGCGGGTTGATTTACGCAATAACGGGCCACCGGCTAATGCACCGCTAGCCCACGCCACCTGTGGTGGCTGGATAAAAGAGAGAGTCATATGTGCCTCCGGCCCGAGGAGAACAGCCCTGTCAGGTTAGCAGATTAATCGATTAATCCATCAATCCGATCACCGTAGTGCGGGCCGGGTCACAACCTTAAGGTGCCAGCGCCCCGCTCCTCTCGCCGGGCAAATGGTTGAATAATTAGGAGTTTATGATGTAGGCTTGTTAACATCGGCTAAATTTATCGGCCAGATGTTGAAAATAAGCGGCACCAATGGCTTCTGGCCGGGGCGTGCAGGATTTTTCATATCCGGCCTGCGCCAGAGGGCGCTGAGGGCTAAGCTAAGAGGGCCGCGGCGTTGCTGCCGCACCCGATGAATGAAAGGGAGGACGACACGATTCATGGCCGCATTTTTACGTTCTGAGATTACCCCGGTCAGTGACTACCGGGCCGAGTTGGGGGAGACCCCGGTATGGTGCGACCGCAGCCAGTCGCTGCTGTGGGTCGACATTAACTGCCAGCGCCTGCTGCGCCACTGGCCGGATCGCCAGGAGACGGCGGTGCGCGAGTTGCCGGGCGTCACCAGCGGCGTGCTGTTGACCGAGCGCGAGGAGTGCTTCCTGCTGGTGTCGCAGCTGGGCATCGCGCTGTATGACTACGCCAGCGGCGAGATCACCCCGCTCTGCGACTACCCCGAAGAGATCGGCCGCACCCGCCCGAATGAGGCAGCCATCGCCCCGGACGGCTCGCTGTGGTTCGGCACGATGGATTTGACGGAGGGGAGCGCCATCGGCAGTTGGTATCGCTACGCCGCCGGCGACGCCCAGCCGGAGCGGATGATGGAGAACCTCACCATCCCCAATACGCTGGTCTGGCATGAGCAGCGCGTCTGGTTCGCTGACAGTGACGCCAAGCGCTTCTACTCCGGCCACGGCAAACGCATCAACCCGCGCGCGCTGAACTGCTACTCCAGTGGCGACCTGACGCCGGATGGCTCTACCCTCACCACCCGCGGCCAGCTGGTCAACGCCTGCTTCGGCCACCACTGTCTCTGTCTCTACCAGCTGCGCGGCGACGAGTTGCTAAAGGAGCAGGAGATTCGCCTGCCGGTGACCCAGCCGAGTTGCTGCACCTTCGGCGGCCCGGAGATGAAGACGCTGTTTATCACCTCGGCGCGCAAGGGGCTGGAGCAGCCGCACGATCTGGAGGGGGCGCTGCTGCGCGTGGAGACCAGTGAAACCGGTGTGCCGCAGAACCGCTTCGCGATCTGATCGCCAGCTCGCCGCCATAAAAAAGGGCCTGCATCAGCAGGCCCTCTTATTAAGAGGCGGGGATCAGTCGATCTGTTTGACCTCGACCCGCAACTCTTTCGGCACTTCGAACACGATGTTCTCTTCACGGCCGCTCAGCTCGATGGCGATGCCACCGCCCAGCGCCTGAACGCGGGCGATCACCTCTTGCACCAGCACATCCGGCGCGGATGCCCCAGCCGTGACGCCGATGCTCGACGCCCCGTTCAACCAGGCTTCCTGGATGTCTGCTGCAGAATCAACCAGATAGGCCTGCTTGCCCATCCGCTGTGCCAGCTCCGCCAGACGGTTGGAGTTGGAGGAGTTGCGTGACCCCACCACCAGCACCACGTCCGCGCCGCCCGCCAGGGTGCGCACCGCTTCCTGCCGGTTGGTGGTGGCGTAGCAGATGTCATCCTTGCGCGGGCCGACAATGTTCGGGAAGCGCTCACGCAGGGCGTCGATCACGTCCGAGGTGTCATCCACCGACAGCGTGGTCTGCGTCATGAAGCAGAGATTGTTCTCATCCTTCACCTGCAACTTAAAGACATCCTCTGGCGACTCCACCAGATACATGCCGCCCTTCGGGTTGCTGTACTGGCCCATGGTGCCCTCCACTTCCGGGTGGCCGGCGTGCCCAATCAGGATTGCCTCCGTCCCTTTGCGGCTGGCGCGTGCCACTTCCATATGCACCTTGGTCACCAGCGGGCAGGTGGCGTCAAATACCGTCAGATCACGGCTGCGCGCTTCCGCCCGCACCGCCTGCGACACGCCGTGTGCCGAGAAGATCAGGATCGAGCCATCCGGCACTTCCGCGATCTGCTCAATGAACACCGCGCCACGTTCGCGCAGGCTGTCCACCACGTAGCGGTTATGCACCACTTCATGGCGCACGTAGATCGGCGCGCCGTAGATCTCCAGCGCGCGCTCGACAATGCTGATGGCGCGATCAACGCCTGCGCAGAAGCCGCGCGGGTTAGCCAGCAGGATTTGCATCGTTGCCCTCCAGTTGCGGGTCGATCTCCAGCACTTCGAGATCAAAGCTGATGTGCTGCCCGGCCAGCGGATGGTTGAAGTCCACGGTAATCGACTCCTCCGCCACCTCGCGCACCACGCCCGGCATCTCGCTGCCGTCCATCGCGGTGAACATCATGATGGTGCCCACCTCCGGCACGCCAGTTTCGATAAAGTCGCGGCGTGAGAAGAACTGGATCAGATCCGGGCTTTTCTGCCCGAAGGCGGAATCGGGTGACAGGGTGAACGCCCGCTTCTCGCCGACGTGCAGGCCCAGCAGGTGGGCCTCCAGGTCGCCAGAGAGGCTGCCATCGCCCAGCCGGAACAGCGCCGGCTTGCCGTTGCCACGGGTGGACTCCGCCACTGAGCCATCTTCCAGCGTCAGGGTAAAGTGCACCAGGACGGCGCTGTCAGGTTGTACGCTCTCTGCCATCATTTATCCCTTGTTTCCGGCCGTAGCCTTGTCTTTGTCGGCCGGGGAGATGAACCCCTCCAGCACCACCAGCGCCGCGCCGACGCAGATGGCAGTATCAGCGATGTTAAAGGTCGCAAAGTGCCAGTCGCCGACGTAGAAGTCGATGAAATCGACCACGAAGCCGTGCCACATGCGATCAAACAGGTTGCCTAGCGCGCCGCCGATGATCAGGGCGTAGGCGCTGTTGGCGATCCGCTTCTGTGCGCTGCTGCGGAACATCATCACCAGCAGCGACAGCGCGATGGCGATGGCAATGCCAGCAAACATCCAGCGCTGCCAGCCGCCGCGATCCGCCAGGAAGCTGAACGCCGCGCCGTAGTTACGCGCGTAGTGCAGGTTCAGGAACGGGAACAGCGGCTGGGTCTCCCCCAACATAAAGTGGGAGAGGATCCACTGCTTGCTGCCGAGATCGACAATCAGCACCACAATCGCCAGCCACAGCCAGCGCAGTCCGGTTGAAAGTAACGGTTTACGCATCAGGCGAACTTACGCTCTTCGCCGCTGCCAGCCACGTTGGTATAGCAACGGCCACAGATCTCGGCGTGCTCCGGGTTGTGGCCCACATCGGTGGTGTAGTGCCAGCAGCGCGGGCACTTCTCGCCAGCGGCTTTCGCCAGACCCACTTTCAGTCCTTTCAGTTGCTCGCTTGGCTGGGCGTCTGCCGGGGCGTCGGCCAGCGGGGCCACGGTGGCCGCCGAGGTTAGCAGCACAAAGCGCAGTTCCGCATCCAGGCTCTCCAGCTGGTTTGCCAGCGTTTCGTCCGCGTAGAGCGTGACGGCCGCTTCCAGCGAGCCGCCGATGCGCTTGTCAGCGCGCGCCTGCTCGAGCACCTTGTTCACTTCGCCACGCACTTTCAGCAGCGAGGCCCAGAACTCATCGTTCATCGGCTCGGCCGCGTCCAGCCCGAACAGGCCGTCGAACCACTCCTCGGTGAAGACGAATGGCGCGCGTTGGCCCGGCAGGTAGCCCCAGATCTCATCCGCGGTGAAGGACATGATCGGTGCCATCCAGCGCACCAGCGCCTCGGCGATGAAGTAGAGCGCACTCTGGCAGCTGCGGCGCGCCACGCCGTCCGCTTTCGCGGTGTACTGGCGATCCTTGATGATGTCGAGATAGAAGGAGCCCATCTCGATGGAGCAGAACTGCATCAGGCGCTGCACCACTTCGTGGAAGTCGTAGCGGGCGTAGGCCTGCTCGATATCCTGCTGCGCTGCCAGCGCCCGGCCCACGGCCCAGCGATCCAGCACCACCATCTCCTCCGGCTTGACCATGTCGGTCTCCGGGTTGAAGCCGTTCAGGTTCGCCAGCAGGAAGCGGGCGGTGTTACGGATGCGGCGGTAGGCGTCTGCGGAGCGCTTCAGGATCTCGTCGGAGACCGCGATCTCGCCGGTATAGTCGGTGGACGCCACCCACAGGCGCAGGATGTCGCCACCCAGCTTGTTCATCACGTCCTGCGGGCTGACGGTGTTGCCGATGGACTTGGACATTTTGCGACCCTGCCCGTCCACGGTGAAGCCGTGGGTCAGCACCTCTTTATAAGGCGCCTTGCCCTTCATCGCCGTGGAGATCATCAGCGAGGACATGAACCAGCCGCGATGCTGGTCGGAGCCTTCCAGATACATGTCGGCGCTGTGGCCTTCGAACTCTGGGCGGGCATCCACCACCGAGAAGCTGGTGGAGCCGGAGTCAAACCAGACGTCCAGCGTATCCGGCACCTTCACATAGTCCGCCGCTTCGTCACCCAGCAGCTCGGCCGGATCGAGATCCCACCATGCCTGAATGCCGTGCTGCTCAACACGCTGCGCTACCGCTTCCATCAGCTCGACGCTGCGCGGGTGCAGGACTTCGGTCTCTTTGTGGACGAACAGCGCCATCGGCACACCCCAGGTACGCTGGCGGGAGATGCACCAGTCCGGGCGGTTGGCGACCATGGTCTCGATGCGCGCCTGTCCCCAGTCCGGGATCCACTTCACGCCCTTGATCTCGCTCAGCGACTGCTGGCGCAGGCCCTTCTGGTCCATGCTGATGAACCATTGCGGGGTGGCACGGAAGATGATCGGCGTTTTGTGGCGCCAGCAGCACGGGTAGCTGTGCACCAGCTTCTCAACGTGCAGCAGGGCACCCTTCTCGCGCAGCAGCTCCACGATAACGTCATTCGCCTTGAAGACAAACAGGCCATCCAGCGTCGGGTAGGTGCCCGGCAGGTAGCAGCCGTTCGGGCCAACCGGGTTCGCCACCTCAAGGCCATATTTTTGGCCGATGACATAGTCATCCGGGCCGTGGCCGGGGGCGGTGTGCACCGCGCCAGTACCGGCGTCCAGCGTTACGTGGTCGCCCAGGATGGCCGGCACGTCGAATGCCAGGAACGGGTGCTGGAAGCGCAGCAGCTCCAGCTCCGCGCCGCGGCACTCGCCCAGCACGTTCCAGCTGGCGACACCGATGCGCTTCATGACGCTCTCCACCAGATCAGCGGCCAGAATCAGGCACTGGCCCTCAATCTGCACCAGCTGGTAGGCGATCTCCGGGTTAAGGGAGATGGCACGGTTGGCCGGCATGGTCCACGGGGTGGTGGTCCAGATCACCAGCGACACCGGGCCGGTGAAGTCGGTCACACCAAATTTGGCCGCCACGGCGGCGGCGTCGGTGGCGTTGAAGGCCACGTCAATCGACGGCGAAGTTTTGTCGTAGTACTCCACTTCCGCTTCGGCCAGCGAGGAGCCGCAATCGGTGCACCAGTGCACCGGCTTCGCGCCTTTGTGCAGGTGGCCGTTGGCGATGATCTTGCCCAGCGCGCGGATGATGTTGGCTTCGGTGTCGAAGTTCATGGTCAGGTAGGGGTGATCCCAGTCACCCAGCACGCCCAGACGGATAAAGTCCGCCTTCTGCCCTTCCACCTGCTCGGCGGCATAGGTGCGGCACGCCTGACGGAACTCCGCCGCGCTGACCTTCTCGCCCGGCTTGCCAATCAGTTGCTCAACCTTCAGCTCAATCGGCAGGCCGTGGCAGTCCCAGCCCGGCACGTACGGCGAGTCATAACCGGCCATTCCTTTCGACTTGATAATAATGTCTTTGAGAATTTTGTTAACCGAGTGACCAATATGAATGCTGCCGTTCGCATACGGAGGGCCGTCATGCAGGATAAAGGTTTTTTTGCCCTTTTTGGCAGCACGAATAATCCCGTACAGATCCTGCTCATACCAATGTTTCAGCATGCCAGGCTCGCGCTTGGCGAGGTCGCCGCGCATCGGGAACCCTGTTTCCGGCAAATTCAGGGTATTTTTGTAGTCACTCATCAGATTCTCGGTTCCGTTTTCGGCAAGAGAGGTTAAACCGGTGCCTTCAGCCCGAAATAGTTCCGGGTAGTCACCACATCATTCGCGATCTGCTGCTTCAATGCATCCAGAGAAGCAAACCGCTGTTCATCGCGCACTTTGGCGCGCAGCACCACATCTATATGGCGCCCATATAAGTCCATTGCAACGTCCAGCAGGTGAACTTCCAGCTGCTGGCGTACTCCCGCCACGGTCGGGCGGGTTCCGATATTGGCGACGCCGGGCACCGGCGCTGGCCCGAGGCCAAGTACCTCGACCGCATAAACGCCGTTGACGGGTGCCACCAGCCGCTTCAGCGGCAGGTTGGCAGTGGGGAAGCCGATGGTTCGGCCCAGCGCGTCACCATGCACCACCCGGCCAGAGATGCTGTAGGGGTGGCCCAGCAGACGCTCCGCCAGCGCCAGGTCATCCTGCTTCAGCGCGGTGCGAATGGCGGTACTGCTGATGCGCATACCGTCGTCACAGAAGGTGTCGGTGTTACATACGGTAAAGCCATACTCGGCCCCCGCCTTCTGTAGCAGCGCAAAATCGCCCTGCCGGCCCGCGCCAAAGCGGAAGTCATCGCCGACCATCAGGAACTTAACACCCAGTTTTTCGATCAGCAACTCAGCGACAAACGACTGGGCGGTATTGGCGGCAAAACGGGGATCAAACTTGACGCAGAGCAGGTAATCCACCCCCGCTTCCGCCAGGTATTTAGCCTTGTCGCGCAGGCGGGTCAGCCGGGCGGGGGCCTTGTCGGCCGCAAACAGCTCCAGCGGCTGCGGCTCAAAAATCATCACCATCACGGGCAAGCCCAGACGTTGCCCCTGTTGTTTCAACTGCTCCAGCAACGCCCGGTGGCCACGGTGCACGCCGTCAAAGTTACCAATAGTGAGCACACAACCGTGGTGGCGCGCCCGAAGATTGTAAATGCCGCGAATTAGCTCCATAGCTGGCTCAAGACAGTGGAAATCGACGGATTATACCTTGTACAGCGTGTAAGGTTAACCGGCGATTGGGGGTTTAGTATGATGTCCTACCATACCGGAGTTATTGCCGCGGTAAAATCCCTTTGCGCGCTGGCCCCACGCCATGTGGCGGGATCGGCTGAATCGAAACAAATGGTTAGCTTTCTTTACTCTCCCCCGGTCAGGCCAGTGGTGAATTTTCATGTTAAAGACTGTATTCCGAGCGGCGAAGCTGTTAAAATCCTGCGCCATCACAACGTAACAAGTGCCGCTCGTACAAACGGCGCTTATTTGCACAAATCCATTGACAAAAGAAGGCTGAACGGGCATATTCCTCGGCCTTTGAATTGTCCTCAATAGAACATTTTGGGAGTTGGACCTTGGCTAATATCAAATCAGCTAAGAAACGCGCCGTACAATCTGAAAAGCGCCGCAAGCATAACGCTAGCCGTCGCTCCATGATGCGTACCTTCATCAAGAAGGTATACGCGGCTATCGCAGCTGGCGACAAAGAAGCTGCACAAAAAGCATTTAACGAAATGCAACCGCTCGTGGACCGTCAGGCCTCTAAAGGTCTGGTTCACAAAAACAAAGCTGCGCGTCATAAGTCAAACCTGGCTGCGCAAATCAACGCAATGCAATAATCGCATTACGCTGTGTGCTTTGTTAAAAAAACCGGCTTAGGCCGGTTTTTTTACGTCTGCAGTTTACCTCTGGCTCTCCCCTCCCCCGCTGAACAGCGCTGAGAAGTCGCTGTGGCAGATGCGCTGCACCGCCGGGTGCTGGATCATCCGCTCGGCAAAGATCACGTAGTACTCCTCCTGCACCTGCTCCAACTGGCCAATCTTCTGCACCTGCATGGCACCGCCCATCTCGGCCGCATCCATCGCCGGGGCGACAAAAATGGCGTTGTTGCGCTGGCCGAAGGCGCTCATCAGTGCCGCGTCATCAAACTCGCCGAGGATCTCCGGCTGGATGCCCTGCGCGCCAAACCAGCTGAGCAGCTTGCGTCCCAGCATGGAGCGTCGACCGGGGATCAGCAGCCGCCGCTCGCTCAGGCAGGCCGGGAAAGGCGCAGCCGGCAGCGGCTGGCAGCAGTAGAAACCGATCGGGCACTCGCCCAGCTTCAGGGAGAACAGTCCCGCCTGTTGGCTGGAGTCCACCGGGCAGTCAGAGAGGATCATGTCCAGCTTGTGCTGGCTAAGCTGCTCCAGCAGCAGTTCATGGGTCGACTCAAAACAGCGCAGGTGGATGGGCGTCTCCACCGTTGCCACCGTCTCCAACACCCGGCTCACCAGCCGCTTGCTCAGCGCATCCGCCACGCCGACATCAAACAGCAGGCTCGACTCCTTGCGGTAGTTGACGATATCCAGCATCTCCTGGCTAAGCATGAACATGCGATCTGCGTAGCGGAACACCAGTTGCCCCAGTTCCGAGGGCACCAGCCCGCGCCCCTGGCGTTTGAACAGTTTGCCGCCGAGCCGCTCCTCCAGCGCCTTGATCTGGCCGGTGATGGTCTGCGGCGTCAGGAACAGCGCCTCCGCCGCGCCTGCCACGGAGCCAGCCTTGCAGATGTGCCAGAAGTAGTAGAGATGGTTGAAATTGAGATGGGACATACGCATGGTTTACCCCCGGTAGCGGCAGGTGGGGCCTGCCGCATCATGCTGGGGGCGGCGCAGGAGACGCCGCCCCACTCCGTCAGGCCGCGCGTTTGGCCGGCAACACCCGGCTCAGCACCAGGTAACCAAAGAACGCTGCCAGCAGCGATCCGCTCAGGATGCCAATTTTGGCGTAGGTAATCAGGTGCGGATCGTCATGACCGAAGGCCAGCCCGGCGATGAAGATCGACATGGTAAAGCCGATGCCGCACAGCACCGAGACCGCGCTGATGTGCTTGAACGTGATGTCATCCGGCAGGCTGGCGATGCCGATTTTCACGGCCAGCCAGCAGATCAGGGTAATGCCCACCGGCTTACCAATAAACAGCCCGGCGATGATGCCCAGCGGCAGGTCGGTGAACAGGCCAGCCAATGTCACGCTGCCAAACACAATGCCGGCGTTGGCAAAGGCGAACAGCGGCAGGATCACGCGCGACACCCAAGGGTGCAGCTGGTGCTCCAGCTGGCGCAGCGGCGATACCTTCTGGCCGCGGTTCAACGGGATCAGGAACCCGGTGATCACGCCCGCCAGGGTGGCATGGATCCCTGATTGCAGGATGCACACCCACAGCACCACGCCCAGCAGCAGGTAGATCGAGCGGGCATTGACGCCGCGCCAGTTCAGCAGTGCCATCACGGCGATCACCCCACCGGCGGCGGCCAGCGCGATCAGCGAGAGATCGGCGGTGTAGAACAACGCAATGATCACGATCGCACCCAGATCGTCGATGATCGCCAGCGCCAGCAGGAACGCCTTCAGGCTGACCGGCACGCGGCTGCCGAGCAGCGCCATCACCCCGACGGCAAAGGCGATGTCCGTGGCGGCCGGGATTGCCCAGCCGACGCGGGTGATTTCATCACCGGCGTTGAACAGCAGATAGATCAGCGACGGGGCGATCATGCCGCCGAGTGCCGCAATCACTGGGAACAGCGCCTTGTTAATGCCAGCCAGTGAGCCTTCCAGCAGTTCGCGCTTGACCTCCATTCCCACCAGCAGGAAGAAGATTGCCATCAGGCCGTCATTGATCCACCACTCCGCCGAGCGGGTAAAGTCAAACCCACCGGCCTGCAAAGGCAGGGAGAACTCAACCAGCGCGTGGTAGACGGGTTCCAGCGAGGAGTTTGCCATGACCAATGCCGCGGCGGCGGCCACGATCAGCACAATGCCGCCGGAGGCTTCCATATTGAAAAATTGCCTGATGATGTTATGCACGAAAGTCGTCCTTTAAAATGCTCTGTAGTGGATGCGGGCCTAAAGAGTACGCAATCGCATACATCGTTAAAAGCAGCTTTTAGATTATGATTGATTCGGCTTTACCGAAGTGTAAGTAGGATCAATTCTGTCTGGAAAAGCGGAACGGCAGACATAAAAAAAACCAGATGGCCGGGGCCATCTGGTTTCAGGGGAGTGATGCCTGCCGCGTTTTAGCGGGTCAGGTCATCAAAGAACTTTTTCACGCCGTCAAAGAAGGACTTAGAGCGCGGGCTGTTGTTCTCACCCGATGGGCCGCCCAGGCTATCTTCCAGCTCACGCAGCAGTTGCTTCTGGCGCTCGCTCAGGTTGACCGGGGTCTCCACCACCACGCGGCACAGCAGGTCGCCCTGACTGCCACCACGCACCGATTTCACGCCCTTGCCGCGCATACGGAACAGCTTGCCGGTCTGGGTCTCGGTTGGCACTTTCAGCTTCACGCGGCCATCGAGGGTCGGCACTTCAATCTCGCCACCCAGTGCAGCCATCGCAAAGTTGATCGGCACTTCACAGTAGAGGTTGTTGCCTTCACGCTCAAAGATCGGGTGGGCTTTCACCTGCACCTGAACGTACAGATCGCCTGCCGGTGCGCCATGCTCACCCGCTTCACCCTCACCCGCCAGACGGATGCGATCGCCGGTGTCCACGCCAGCCGGGATCTTCACCGACAGGGTTTTGGACTTCTCAACGCGGCCGTGGCCGTGGCAGGTGTTGCACGGATCTTTGATGATCTGGCCGCGACCCTGACAGTGCGGACATGCCTGCTGCACGGTGAAGAAGCCCTGACGCATCTGCACCTGGCCCGCGCCGTGGCAGGTCGGACAGGTGACCGGCGAACTGCCCGGTTTCGCGCCGCTGCCGTGGCAGATTTCGCACTCTTCCAGCGTCGGGATACGGATCTCTTTGGTGACGCCGCGTACCGCCTCTTCCAGCGTCAGCTCCATGTTATAGCGCAGGTCGGCGCCACGGCTGGCGCGCTGGCGACGGCCACCGCCAAAGATATCGCCAAAGACGTCGCCGAAGATGTCGCTGAAGTCCGCGCCACCGCCGCCAAAGCCGCCGCCACCGCCCATGCCGCCCTGCTCGAAGGCCGCATGGCCGTACTGATCGTAGGCCGCGCGTTTCTGCTCGTCCGTCAGGATCTCGTAGGCTTCTTTGATCTCTTTGAATTTGGCTTCCGACTCTTTGTCGCCCTGATTGCGGTCAGGGTGATATTTCATTGCCAGGCGTTTATAGGCCTTTTTGATCTCACGCTCTTCCGCTGTTTTGGAAACGCCCAAAATCTCGTAATAGTCTCTTTTCGCCATTGTTTTTTTCCTGCCCTCAACATGCGTGCACGGGCGTAAGGTTTCCCCGACGCCCGTGCCTGGTTGGCAGCGGCGGCGAGGGAAATGGGTTCCGCCGACGCCGCCGCTGTGCCCGCTTAAGGGCGATTATTTTTTGTCTTTAACTTCTTCGAACTCAGCATCAACCACGTCGTCATCTTTCTTCGCGCCGTCGGTTGCTTGGCCTTCCGCTGCGCCAGCCTGGGCTTGCGCCATCTCAACCAGCTTGCCGGAAACCTGTGCCAGCGCCTGCATTTTCGCTTCGATGTCGGCTTTGTCTTCGCCTTTCAGCGCCGCTTCCAGATCTTTCAGCGCAGACTCAATCGGTGCCTTGTCGTCAGCGGAGAGCTTGTCACCGGCTTCATCCAGCTGCTTGCGGGTGCTGTGCAGCAGGTGGTCACCCTGATTGCGGGTCTGAACCAGCTCTTCGAACTTACGGTCAGACTCGGCGTTGGCTTCCGCCTCACGCACCATTTTCTGTACTTCTTCATCGCTCAGGCCAGAAGAAGCTTTGATGGTGATCTTCTGCTCGCGGCCGCTGTTTTTGTCTTTCGCGGAGACGTGCAGGATACCATCGGCGTCGATGTCGAAGGTCACTTCGATCTGCGGCATACCGCGCGGTGCCGGCTGGATGCCGTCCAGGTTGAACTGGCCGAGGGACTTGTTGTCCGCCGAACGCTTACGCTCACCCTGCAGCACATGGATGGTCACGGCGGCTTGGTTGTCTTCCGCGGTGGAGAACACCTGGCTGTGCTTGGTCGGGATAGTGGTGTTCTTGCTGATCAGCGAGGTCATCACGCCACCCATGGTTTCGATACCCAGGGAGAGCGGGGTTACGTCCAGCAGCAGGACGTCTTTCACGTCACCTGCCAGCACGCCGCCCTGAACCGCTGCACCGATCGCTACCGCTTCGTCCGGGTTCACGTCTTTACGCGGCTCTTTGCCGAAGAACTCAGCCACTTTCTTCTGTACCATCGGCATACGGGTCTGACCGCCTACCAGGATCACGTCGTTGATCTCGGAGACAGAGAGGCCAGCGTCCTGCAGTGCCACTTTCAGCGGCTCGATGGAACGGGCAACCAGATCTTCTACCAGCGACTCCAGCTTAGCGCGGGTCACTTTGATGTTCATGTGTTTCGGACCGGTGGCGTCTGCAGTGATGTACGGCAGGTTCACGTCGGTCTGCTGGGCAGAGGAAAGCTCGATCTTCGCCTTCTCAGCGGCCTCTTTCAGGCGCTGCATTGCCAGCGGGTCGTTGCGCAGGTCAATGCCCTGCTCTTTCTTGAACTCGTCCACCAGATAGTTGATCAGGCGGCTGTCGAAGTCTTCACCACCCAAGTGGGTGTCACCGTTGGTAGCCAGTACTTCAAAGGTTTTTTCGCCGTCAACTTCATCGATCTCGATGATAGAGATATCGAAGGTACCGCCACCCAGGTCATAGACCGCGATGGTGCGGTTGCCGATGCCTTTGTCCATACCGTAAGCCAGCGCAGCGGCGGTCGGTTCGTTGATGATACGTTTCACTTCCAGACCCGCGATGCGGCCGGCGTCTTTGGTCGCCTGACGCTGTGCATCGTTGAAGTAGGCCGGAACGGTGATGACAGCTTCGGTTACCGGCTCACCCAGGTAATCTTCCGCAGTCTTCTTCATCTTTTTCAGCACTTCCGCAGAGATCTGCGGCGGGGCGATTTTCTGGCCTTTTACGTCGATCCAGGCGTCACCGTTGTCGGCGCTGATGATTTGGTACGGCATGATGCCTTTGTCGCGCTGGACTTCTTCGTCCTGGAAGCGACGGCCAATCAGGCGCTTAATAGCAAACAGGGTGTTTTGCGGGTTAGTGACAGCCTGACGTTTAGCCGGTTGGCCCACCAGGGTTTCACCATCCTGCGCGTAAGCAATGATGGAAGGCGTGGTGCGATCGCCTTCGCTGTTTTCCAGCACACGAGCCTGGGTGCCATCCATGATTGCCACACAAGAGTTGGTTGTACCCAGGTCGATACCAATGATTTTGCCCATCTAAACGTCTCCACTAAATATTCATATTCGATCAGGTTGCTAATGGATATGCGGGCGATTTTTTCGTTTTCAACGCCCGATATGTCCGGCTTGCCCGCGATTAGCAACTGCGGTTGCAAATAAGATGGGGCCAAGCGCGACGGCATCAAGGGGGCACTATGAAAAAAAGTGTGTTTTCTTCCCCGTTGGATCAAAGTCTGACCATCTGCCGCTGATTATGATGGCGCGCCCCATTACTCAGGGGGAAATGGGGAGGGGTTCTCCCCTTTTCAATTCAGCTACCGATCATTTTGATGCAGGGACTTTATGCACGAGAAACACTACGCCAACCCTGGCCCGCTTGGGCTGATGGGCTTTGGCATGACCACCATTCTGCTTAACCTCCATAATGCTGGCTTCTGCCCGCTGACCGCCGTGGTGCTCAGCATGGGGCTGTGCTTCGGCGGGATGGCGCAGATGCTGGCCGGCCTGATGGAGTTCAAGAAGGGCAACACCTTCGGCATGACCGCCTTTACAGCCTATGGTGCCTTCTGGCTCAGTCTGGTGGGCATTCTGCTGCTGCCGCGCCTTGGGTTGGCAGAGGTGGCGGATGGCGCGACCTTCGCCAGCTACCTGGCGCTATGGGGCCTGTTCACGCTGTTTATGTTTATTGGCACGCTGCGCGCCAACCGGGCATTGCAGGCGGTGTTCGGCACGCTGGCGCTGCTGTTTGTGCTGCTGGCCGCCAGCAATCTGACCGGCAATGCGGCGCTGCTGAAACTGGCAGGTATCGAGGGGATTGTCTGTGGCCTGATCGCCATCTATCTGGCGATGGCGGAGGTGCTGAACGAACAGTTTGGCCGCACCCTGCTGCCGATTGGCGCCCGCGCCTGACCGCCATAAAAAAAGCCCTGCTCAGCAGGGCTTTTTCACATCAGGGGTTGGCCATGCCACGTTGCAGCGGCGCCCCGCTCGCCTCCCCATCCAGATCGCGGCTCAAATAGAGCCCTACTCCCATTCCCAGCACGGCCAGCGCCAGCACGTAGTAGGCCGGGGCCATCGGCGTGACCGCCATCAGCAGCGTGACGCAGATGGGCGTCAGCCCGCCAAACAGCGCATAGGCGACATTATAGGAGAACGAGAGGCCAGTGAAGCGCACCTCCGCCGGGAAGGCGCGCACCATGACGTAGGGCACCGCGCCCACCACGCCGACGCCAAGCCCCGCCAGCCCGTAGGTGGCGAACAGCCAGCCCGTGCCGCTGGCCGCCAGGTGGTAGAAGGTCCAGGAGCAGATCCCCAATAGCAGGCTGCCGCCGATCAGCGCCTTGCTGGCCCCAAAGCGATCCGCCAGGCTGCCAGCGATGATGCAGCCGAAGATCAGCGCCACCGTCGCCAGACAGTTGGCCTGAAGGGTGAGCGCGGCTGGCAGGCCAAACTGCTTCTGTAGCCAGGTTGGCGTCATCAGGATCACCACCACGATGCAGGCGGAGAGCAGCCAGGTGAGCAGCATACTCACCACTAATGCCCGCCGATGCTGGCGCAGCACCGCCTTCAGCGGCAACTCCTGCGCCAGCGCCTTGCGCTGCTGCATCTCGGTGAACACCGGCGTCTCATGCAGCCAGCGGCGCAGGTACATCGCGCCGAGGCCAAACAGCCCGCCGAGGAAGAACGGGATACGCCAGCCCACGGCCGCCAGCGTTTGTGGCGTCATGAGCGTGTTCAGCAGGGTAGCCACGAAGGAACCGAGCAGGATGCCGACCGTCAGCCCGGCAGTCAGGGTGCCGCAGGCAAAACCGATGCGCCGACGCGGCACATGCTCCGCGACAAACACCCAGGCTCCCGGCACTTCGCCGCCAATCGCCGCTCCCTGCAACAGCCGCATCAACAGCAGCAACAGCGGCGCGGCCACGCCGATGCTGGCGTAGGTTGGCAACATTCCCATCGCCAGCGTCGGTAACGCCATCAGCAGGATGCTAAGGCTGAACATCTTTTTGCGGCCAACGATGTCACCGAAATGCGCCATCACGATGCCGCCCAACGGCCGCGCCAAATAGCCCGCGGCAAAGATGCCGAAGGTCTGCACCAGCCGCAGCCACTCCGGCATCTGGGCCGGGAAGAACAGCTCGCCAATCACTGCGGCAAAATAGACGAAGATGATGAAGTCGTAAAACTCCAGCGCGCCGCCCAAGGCGGCCAAGGTCAGGGTATGGAAATCGCGCCGGTTAAGGCGGCGGGCAGGCTCAGGAATCATCAGTCACCACGCGTCAATAAAGTTGCCGATATTTGTAAAGTTAACATTACTATATCGGCAATTTATCTACACACCAGCGTCAGCGCGGCTTATGGCGGAAAAAGTCCAACTTCAGCTTTTTGTTTCGCGAATCGCGCTTTTCGGGCGAAAAGCCACTGCAACATCGGGGTGGGTCTCAATGTAGGGGCCATCCAGCAGCTGTATGCAGTACGGCACACTAGCGAAAATACCGTGTACAATTACCTTTCCACTTTCATCCTTTAGCCCCTCCAACGTCTCTTTAATCGACTTCGGCTGGCCGGGTAGGTTGATGATCAATGCCTGCTTGCGGATCACCCCCACCTGACGGGAGAGGATGGCGGTCGGCACAAAGTTGAGGCTGATCTGGCGCATCTGCTCGCCAAAGCCGGGCATCTCGCGATCGGCCACCGCCAGCGTAGCGTCCGGGGTCACGTCACGGCGCGCCGGGCCGGTGCCGCCGGTGGTCAGCACCAGATGGCAACCTCTCTCATCCACCAGCTCGCACAGTGACTGCTCAATCAGCAGCTGCTCGTCCGGGATCAGGCGGGTCTCAATCTCAAACGGGGTCGCCAGCGCCGACGCCAGCCACTCCTGCAATGCCGGGATGCCCTTGTCCTGATAGATGCCGCTGGAAGCGCGGTCAGACACCGAGACCAGACCAATGCGTAATGTGTTCATCTTTTACCTTATGGCGTGCGCCAGTAAACCTGTTTCGCCCAGTATACGAATTCTGCCGCCGCGCCGCGCATAAAAAAGGCGGCCCAAGGCCGCCTTTCGCTGGTTAATGCGCCAGATCAGAGCAGATCGGCGATCATCTTCTCCAGTTTGCCCTGGTCAACGGCAAACTTGCGGATGCCGTCGGTCAGCTTCTCAACCGCCATCGGGTCGCTGTTATGCTCCCAGTAGAACTCGGATTCGGTCAGTGGCTGCGGGCGTGGTTTCACTTCACCGTTGAAGGAGAGTTTGCGCTCTACCCCGCCTTCGCTCTCGGCCAGCTCTTTTAGCAGCGCCGGGGCGATGGTCAGGCGGTCGCAGCCTGCCAGTTCGATGATCTCACCCACGTTACGGAAGCTGGCGCCCATTACCACGGTCTCGTAGCCGTGCTCTTTATAGTACTGGTAGATTTCGGTCACGGAGATCACGCCCGGATCTTCATGGGATTCGAACTCTTTCTTGTCGCCATTGGCCTTGTACCAGTCGAGGATACGGCCAACGAACGGCGAGATCAGGTAAGCGCCCGCTTCAGCACAGGCACGCGCCTGCGCGAAGGAGAACAGCAGCGTCAGGTTACAGTTGATGCCTTCGCGCTCCAGTTGCTCTGCGGCGCGGATGCCCTGCCAGGTGGAGGCCAGCTTGATCAGGATGCGATCGTTGCTGATGCCGGCATCGTTGTAGAGCTTCATCAGGCGCTTGGCCTTGGCGACGCTCGCTTCGGTGTCATAGGAGAGGCGCGCGTCCACTTCGGTGGAGATGCGGCCAGGAATCAGCTTCAGGATCTCCAGACCAATGTTCACCGCCAGCTTGTCAGAGGCGTCCAGGATCTGCTGGTCGCGGTCGCCGCTCTGGTCGCGCGCCCAGGCAATGGCTTCATCAATCAGTTTGCGGTATTCCGGGATTTGGGCTGCATTCAGGATCAGGGAGGGGTTGGTGGTGGCATCTTGCGGCTGGTACAACTTCATGGCCGCGATGTCGCCGGTATCGGCAACCACGGTGGTCAACTGGCGTAGGGCAGTAAGTTTGTTCGTCATAATGGCATTTCTCATAGGTGGGTATTGATGAAGGCCAGACGGCCTTGCCGTAGCCTGATAATAACATGCAAAGGGGGGCGCGCAAGACGCGCGTCAGGGAAAAGCGCACGCCCCGGCCGGGCAGGAAAGGCCGGGGAAATCGCGCGGGAATTCAACCAGTTCACGACGCGACAATGGGGCTGTCTGGATGCATAATTTGTGTGCTACAGTCGCGCCCATTACCAGCGTTCCCGCGTCGCAACGTCGGGTGGCGCCATCCGGGCATGGCTCAACGAGGCCCTCAATGACTGAACTGATTGTCTTTTTCAACACTATCCTGTGGGATTCCATCCTGTTCTACCTGCTGATTGGCGCGGGGCTTTACTTCACCTGGCGCACCCGCGGGATGCAGCTGCGCTGCCTGAGCGGCATGGCCAGCGCCCTGCGGCTGAGCCGTGTCCGCCAGCCCGGTGGCCTCACCTCCTGGCAGACGCTCTGCCTGACGCTCGGCGCGCGCATCGGGCCGGGTAACCTGACCGGCGTTGCCATCGCGCTGGAGAATGGCGGGCCGGGCGCCATCTTCTGGATGTGGGTGATGACCTGGATCGGGATGATGACCACGCTGGCGGAGAGCACGCTGGCGCAGCTCTATAAAAGCCGCGATGGGCAGGGACGCTTTCGCGGTGGCCCCGCCTACTATATGACGCGCGGGCTGGGGATGCGCTGGCTCGGCGTGCTGTTCGCCCTGCTGCTGATTGCCACCTTCGGCCTGACCCTCAATACTTTGCAGACCAACGCGCTGGCGGAGGCCAACCGGCTGGCGCTGCACTGCCCGCCGCTGGGGCTGGCGGCCGCCCTGCTGCTGCCGGCCGGCGGCGTGATGCTCGGTGGCCTGTCGCGCATCGCCCGCACATTGGCACTGCTGGTGCCGCTGATGCTGCTGCTCTACCTTGGGCTGGCGGGCTGGACGATCCTAAGCCATGCCGCTGAGCTGCCGCGCATTGCGCTGGCTATTTTTCGTGGCGCATTCGGTCTGGAGGAGGCGATGTCTGGCGCAATTGGGTATGGCATCTCTCAGGCGATGAGCCAGGGGCTGCAACAGGGGTTGCAGACCAATGAGGCGGGCATTGGCTCCGTGCCAAACGCCGCAGCCAGCGCCGCACCGCAACCGGCCCACCCGGTGTCACAGGGCTATGTGCAGATGCTGGGGGTGGTGCTGGATACCCTGGTGATTGGCAGTGCCACCGCGCTGGTGTTGTTGCTCGCGGGTCTGCCTGCCGTGACGGCGGATGCCCCCTCCCTCGCCCGGCAGGCGATGGCGGCCTGCGTCGAGCTTTGGGGCGGCGCGCCGATGATGGCGGTGATCGTGCTCTTCACCCTAACCACGTTGCTCGGCAACTATGTCTATGCCGAGAGCAACCTGCTATTCCTGACCCGTAACCGCACCGGCGGCCTGCCCTGGCTGCGCGGCCTGACGCTGGCCTGCGCCGGGCTGGGGCTGTTTTGGCAGGCTCCCTGGCTCAGCCCGCTGACCGGCAGCCTGCTGGCGGTGATGTCACTGGCCAACCTGACGGCATTACTGCTGCTCTCCGGCGTGACGGTGATGCTGGTCAAGGATTACCAGCGTCAGCAGCGCATTGGGCTGCTGCCGGTCTTCCACCCGGCGCACCACCCCAGCCTGCGCGGGCAACTGGTGCCGGGGGTGTGGGAGCCGCCGGCGTGACGCGCCCTATCAGACCCATCGCCCCTTTTTCGGCTGGGATTTGGTACAGTAGCGACAATGCACAGAATGGGACCGCGCCATGTTAACGATTATCTCTCCTGCCAAAACCCTGGATTACGAAAGCCCGCTGGCGACCCAGCGCCATACCCAACCGGCGCTGCTTGACCACAGCCAGCAACTGATTGAGCGTTGCCGCACGCTGACGCCCGCGCAGATCGCCAGCCTGATGGGCATCAGTGACAAGCTGGCCGATCTCAATGTAGGCCGCTTCCAGAACTGGACGCCCGCCTTCACGCCGGACAATGCGCGTCAGGCGCTGCTGGCCTTCAAGGGGGATGTCTACACCGGCCTTCAGGCACACACCTTCAGCGAGCAGGATTTTGACCACGCCCAGCAGCATCTGCGGATGCTCTCCGGCCTGTATGGCCTGCTGCGGCCGCTCGATCTGATGCAGCCCTACCGGCTGGAGATGGGCACCAAACTGGATAACCCGCGCGGCAAGGATCTCTATGCCTTCTGGGGTACCATTATCACTGAGGCGCTGAATGAGGCGCTGGCGGCGCAAGGGGATGAGGTGCTGGTGAATCTGGCATCTGATGAGTACTTCAAGGCGGTGAAAACCACGTCCCTGAAGGCGCAGATGGTGAAGCCAGTGTTCCTTGATGAGAAAAATGGCGTGTATAAGGTGATCAGTTTCTATGCCAAAAAAGCGCGTGGCCTGATGAGCCGCTTTATCATTACCGAGCGCCTCTCCCAGCCGGAGCAGCTCAAGGCGTTTGATTGGGAGGGCTACCGCTTCGACGCCGCCCGCTCACAGGGCAATGAGCTGGTCTTCATCCGGTCAGAGCAGTAAAAAAATGCCGGGCAAGCGCCCGGCATGGTTAACTTCCTCGCAATCAATAGGTGCCCTGCACCACCCACGGGCGGCCGGAACCGGTGCCCTGCTCACTGCCGGGTTCGTCGCCCATCGTCCACCAGGCGGCCTTGTAGTTGGTGCCTTTCCAACTGACGGTTTCGCCACCGGTGTACACTTCCTCTTCATCCCACAACGCATAAGGCGTCTTGCCTGAAGGCTCCGGCGTTGGGGTCGGGGTTGGGGTCGGCGTTGGGGTCGGCGTTGGGGTCGGCGTTGGGGTCGGCGTTGGGGTCGGGGTCGGGGTCGGCGCCTCCTCCTGCTCCTGCGGCGCGGAGATCACCGTCAGCACATAGTTCTGCTGGGTGGAGGATTGGTCATGGCTGTCCTTCACGATCAATGAGAAGGTAAAGCTCGCCTTTTCCACCACCTCTGGCACGGTGAACTCCAGCACGGCCGCGCTTTTGTCTGCCACGGCAATCGCCGCCGGCACGGTCCACTGGTAGCTGATGGCGTCATCGTCTGGGTCTTTCGAACCGGCCCCGCTCAGCCGTACCCGTGAGCCACCGACCACCTGCAACTCAATGGCGGCCACTGGCGCGCGGTTGGCGGCGCTGCTCTCTTCCTCTTGCGCAGGCTCGTCTGGCACGGAGCCGCTGACGTTCACCCCCTCAAAGTAGAACGGGGACATATCAATCACTTTATTGACGATCGGGCAACCCAGCCCTTCGCGGGCCGCATTGACCAGCACGCCATTGTCCTGGTCGATGGTCCAGGTGAAGAGCGCACCCAGCCCTTTCGAGGCCACATACTCACCCTTCGCTTTCACCGAGCGCGGGGTATCACAGGACATAAACACCTTGGTGTCCTTGTTATAGAGGTAATCAGCGTTGGCTACCTGATCGGTATAGACATCAAAGCCGTTGCGGCCACGCTGGTTCTCCAGGTCGAGATAGTTGTAGACCAGGTCGTACCATTCGGTGGTGCCGCTCTCAAAGGTCCCGACTGTGGTTTTGCCCTCTTCTGGTTTGTAGCTCCCCTTCAGCGGCGAGAAGCTGTCGATCTGCGTGTTCTGGCCGTTGCGGGTATAGGCCGCGTAACCGACGTTGATGCGGTCTCTCGGGAAGCCCTCAGCGATCAGGTAGTCAACGATGGTGTCGACACCCAGCGCACCGCTTTCCAGCGCATGCAGGTTGGTGTGGTGGGTCAATGTTTCTGCCCACGGCGTGCCGAAGAAGTCATAGGTCATAACGTTGATGGAGTAGAGGCCCGCGTTCATCAATGCTTTGACGTTGGAGTGGCCGAGCACGCTCACCACCGCCGAACTGGCGATACTGATTTTGACATCGGCGCGGTTGATGGCGGTCAGCTCCTTCTTCAGTTCGGCGATCAGCAGCGCGTAGTTCGGGCCATCCTCTGGGCCATGCGGGTTGTTGTTACCGATATTGTTGGGGTACTCCCAGTCAATATCCACTTCACTGAACATCGGGAAGCGTTTGAAGATGTTGGCGACGCTCTTGGCGAAGACGCTGCGCCCGTTGGCGGTTTTCGACATATTGTGGAAACCGTTACTCAACGTCCAGCCGCCGATGCTCAGGGAGAGCGCCAGGTTATGGCCCTGTGCCTTGGCTTTCTTTTGCAGATCGCGCAGGCCGCCAATCACCCCTTTGGTGTTGGCTTGGGTCAGGGTGGAAATTGACAACTCAACCCAACCCGGATTATCCAGCCCACAGTTGGTGGAGGAGGCGAAATCGCCCCACGGATCCAGGAAGGTGGCTTCATGCTCTTTTTTATTGAGTTGGCTGGCCGCATTCTCAATTGTCTGTTTCTTTTCACCCTGGTCGCCAACAATTCCAACAAAACCTAAAATAATTTTGTCATAGGCCGTCGGGGAGACATTTGCTAAATCATAACCACGACCGCGCGTCTCTGGCGTACCTACCCCACCCTGTAAACGGCCATCGTATTGTGACCAGTCAGTGTAATAGCCAAACACTTTGGGCTTATTAGCAGTGTTATATTTGTTGTAAACGGGTTTAATTACTCGTGCGGAGGTGGTGCTGTACTTGACCGTTTCCTTTGCCGGATCAAAACCATCCGCCTGATAGGATTGCGTGGTCAATGAATCGTCTTTCACAAGTTTACTTGTTGCCATTTTATTTACCTTATGTGGTGTTGAGATTAATCGCGCAGCATTGCGCTGCCGGAATCAATCTTTGCGTTATCGCCCCACAAACACAAATCACACCCCATCACATTTATTTTGATGCTAATCACTCATTCCGATAATAAAGCAGTGCCGAAGTATCCTCTTAAAAAAAAGCCTCTCTACTCATTGCCCGTTAAATTTTCTCATCATCATTTAGCAGCCGAAAGCATCCGAAACATTAATTTTCCTGACCTTAGATCGACATATTGATTTACCACATCGTTGTTAATTATTTCAAGATTTGACAGCCAAAAAATATAATTTGAGTAAAACTCAAAAGGGTTTTGAGTTAAGATAAAAAAGGTCCGGTTTTATTGAACAGGCTCGCAAAATAAAATAAACGACAAAGTTTTATCTCTCTCGGAACTAGATTATTGCCCAAACGGAATTACGCTTTTAAAAGTCCACCCGTTCCTGTAATGAACTTAACTCATAAGAGAGCTTAATATGATGAGCAATTACCTGTTAAATAAGATGTGCATCTTCAATGAAAATGCTAAAGAGCTGAAATTAGTGGACAGTGATGTCATTATTAAACTCACGTCAATGCGTGCCCGCTGCCTGAGCTATATCATTGAACATGCCGATGAAGATGTTATTGAGAAATCATCGCTGTCACAGGCGCTCTGGGGCAAACGTAGCCAATTTGCCAGCGACGCCAGCCTGACCCAAACCCTCTATCTGATTCGTAAGGATCTCAAGACGCTGGGCCTGGATGACTTCTTTATTACCGTTCCACGCTCCGGCATTCGGGTAAATGATACCGTACAGATTGAGAAAATAGAGAAGGCACCAGAGATGGTCTATCCGCGCAAGGGGCTTTATTTAACCGGCGGCGCGCTGATTCTGTTCTTACTGGCTATCGGTACGCTGTTCTTTCTTTATTAGCAGCCAATAAACAAGGGGTATCCTCATGTTTACGAATCCCGTGATTAACAGCATCCTTGAAAAAGAGGGGGCATACGTCAACCATGCCAATGACCTGGGGGGCGAAACCTGCTGGGGAATTACCGAAAAGGTGGCCCGCAAGCATGGCTATGTGGGTGAAATGAAAGATCTTTCCAAAGAGGAGGCCTACCGTATCCTAGAGGATGACTACTGGCGTTCACCAGGGTTTGACAAGGTGCATGATCTGGCGCCTCTCCTCGCACTGGAGATGTGCGATGCCGGTACCAATATTGGGACGGGATTACCCATACGCTGGCTACAGCGGTGGTTGAATGCGTACAATAATCAACAGAAGTATTATCCAGATATTGTAGTGGACGGGATAATTGGGAGCAAAACGTTATCTTCACTGGAATCTTTTCTAAAAAAACGACAGCCACACGGTGAGAATGTATTAACACGTTCATTAAATTGTTCACAAGGACACTACTATCTGGAACTGGCTGAAAAGCGGGAGCAGAATGAGTCGTTTATTTATGGGTGGATAGATCATCGAGTAACACTAATATGACACAAAAAAAAGGAGAACTCGCGTTCTCCTTTTTTGACTTTGTCACTATGCTTTATTTAGTGAGTAATGTGTGTCCCTGGACGATACTGCTTATCCGTTCGCCCAGGGCAGTCAACAGCGTTCCTGAAAATACGCCACCAAGGCCCGCCACCATAATAACCATATGGGAGCTTAACCCGCGTTCAATCCCCAGCACGCTGAGGATAAATCCGGTAAAGCAGGAGATGCACACCTGCATAATACAGTTGCTGATGCGATTCTTTTTTGGCAGCTTGCCGGGCTGCAACAAAATCCGGATTACCCCGCCCCAGGTTGCCATCACGATGATGGTCAGGAACAGTTCGAATTCCATAAAGGCAAAATTTTCCACGGTAGTTACGGTCATGGTAGAACCCTCATATAGGAAGAATAAAAACGTTAACTTTCGACTGAGGCCTATGGTAATGAGCCACCCCTCGCCTTGCAAATCACGACATCTCTTTTTTGTTGCGTGAGCCTTACCACAAAATAGATCTCTTTTATTGTTATTACGTGAGGCATGCGATTTATCACATCATCTTTTCTTTGATGATATTTACACAGAGGGATAAAAGAGGATGATAAAGGACGGGTAAAATTAGCTTTTAATACTTTTGAATTGAGAGATCAACGCGGCAATGGAAGAACGATAAGCTGAATTAATATAATAGTTGGCGTAAACATTAACCGGATAGGGTTCCAGTTCAGGCGGCAACGTGAGCCAGGCCAACTTTCGCCTCTCTTTATCTATCAAGAAAGTGGCAATGCTTTCAGGCAAAATGGCAATCATGTCGCTTTTTTCAATCGCATTGATGATGCCGTTAAAACTGTTGGACCGATAAGTAACCTTACGCTTTCCCCGGAACTCATGGTTAATATGCATTAAGCTGCCTAACAACGTCGTATCCATGTCTGACACTTCGCCATTTAATCCGGCATGTGGCAGTGAGTAATAGTTTGCCAAGGTCATTGCTCCGCCGGACGCCAATAAATGGTCTGCCCGGCAGACGGCAACGAATTTTTGCAGACTCCCTATTTTTTCGGTGATGACTGACTCATGCATCAGCGGGAAGAACGTCATTGCCAGCTCACACTTATTTTGCAAGAGGCTATCCGTTAATTCGAACTCATCCTGGTTGGTCAGCGTATAAAAAACGATGCTATTTATCTCTAAATAGCCTTGCTCAACAAGCTGAGAAATATAAAATGACTCGATAAAATCTGATCCAGATATTCTAAAAAACTCTAAATGACTCTCCTCCTTTTGGTACAAATCTATTACATTATCTACGATATCAATTGCTTGTCTGAATGAACGATTAATTTCCAGGGCGGAAGGTGTCGGTTTAAGTCCGGTGCCGGTACGAATGAACAGCTCCTGACCAAAATGGCGTTGCAGCCGGCTGAGTGAAAGGCTGACGGCGGAAGTGGAGAGGTTCAAACGTTTTGCTGCTTTAGACGCGCTCCCTGCGGCAATGACCTCATCCATAATTCGGATGAGGTTGTAGTCGAATAAGGGGGGACGCCTTTCTTTCATTGCTGCCTCTTGAGAGTTTTAGGCACGGTATCACTTTAGATATCGCTTCATACTTCTCGGGGTAAAATAACTTAGCCTAACTCACCTAAAAAGATTTAAAACTGAGAAGTTTGCTACAGGTGAAATGGTTGGAGAATCTATATGTATAAAAAAAGGCCATTATAAAATGGCCTTTATCTGAAAACGGGACTGTCGAATTTTAGGCAGGAATATTCAGTAAAAATTCTCTTATTTTCAGGTAGTCAGCTGGCAGGGAATGTGACAATAATGCCTGTTCGGCGCGGGCAGCCAATGCTTCTGGCAAATCAATCGCCCGTCCAAGGATCTCTTCCACACTCTCTTTGAATTTCGCCGGATGGGCAGTTCCCAGGAACAGGCCAAATTCACCCGGCTGCAACTGGTCGCGTAATAAGCGATAGGCAATGGCCGCGTGCGGCTCTGACAGGTAGCCCTTCTCATCCAGCTCGCGCATGGTGTCGCGGGTAACCTCGTCGTTGACCGCGCCGTAGCCCAACTCCTTCAATTGCCAGGTTTTACGGCGGAACAGCTCCTCCACGCGCGGCCAGTTGTTCGGCTGGCTGACATCCATCGCGTTCGCCAGCGTGGCGACCGTGGTTTGCGGCTGCCATGCGCCCTGTTGCAGGAAACGCGGCACCGTGTCGTTGGCGTTGGTGGCAGCGATGAAGCGTTTCACCGGCAGGCCGAGCGACTTAGCCAGCAGGCCGGCGGTAAGGTCGCCGAAGTTGCCACTCGGCACCGAAACCACCAGCTGGTTGCGCGCCTCTTGCGGCAGTTGCGCCACCGCTTCGAAGTAGTAGCAGATTTGCGCCAGCAGGCGGCTGATGTTGATGGAGTTGGCAGAGTTCAGCCCCAGCCGCTGTTTCAGCTCCTCATCGTCAAAGGCCTGCTTGACCAGCGCCTGGCAAGCGTCAAAGTCGCCGTCAACGGCCACGGTGTGGATGTTGCCGCCCAGGGTGCAGAACAGCTTCTCCTGCAACGGGCTGATCTTGCCCTCTGGGTAGAGGATCACCACCCGTACGTTCTCCATGCCGTAGAAGGCGTGGGCCACCGCCGCGCCGGTGTCACCGGAGGTGGCGGTCAGGATGGTCACCGGCTGGTTGCCGGAGAATTCCGCTAGCATCTGCGCCATAAAGCGGCCGCCGAAATCTTTGAACGCCAGCGTTGGGCCGTGGAACAGCTCCAGCGCCGCGACATCCGGTTCCACCTGCGCCAGCGGCGCCGGGAAGGTAAAAGCGGCGGCCACGCGCTCGCGCAGTACCTCGGTCGGGATCTCTTCGCCGATATAGGCGGAGAGGATGCGGGTGCTGCGGGTCACAAAGTCCTGCTCCAGCAGGCGATCAATCTCGGTCAGTTCGAACTCCGGCAGTTCCAGCGGGAAGAACAGCCCCTGCTGTTTGCCTAGCCCCTGCTTCACCGCCTGGGCGAAACTGACTTGTTCGTTGTGATCCTTCAGGTTGTAGAGTTTCATGGCTTATCCTAATTGTCGTGCGCCGGCAGTATCCAGACGGCATATATGAACAAAACCTTCATCATTTTGCAGGTAGTGCTGCTCTAACCATGCGGCCATGCGCTGCGCGGTCGCCGCGTCATCACAGACGGCAAACAGCGTCGGGCCGGAGCCGGAGATGCCGCAGGCCAGCGCGCCAATCTCGCTGGCCGCCTTGCGCGCCTCGGCAAAGCCCGGCAGCAGGCGGGTGCGGTAGGGTTCAGCGATCACATCCTGCATCAGTTTGGCGGCCAGCAGCGGCTGGCGGGTGTGGCAGGCGTGGATGAAGCCCGCCAGATAGCGGCCGTGGCTGATGCAGTCCTGGCGGCGGTACTGGGCAGGCAGGATGGCGCGTGCCTCGGCGGTGGAGACTTTGATGCCGGGATAGGCCATCACCCAGAACCAGTCATCGAAGCAGGGCACTGGCTGGCTGATGGTGTCCTCCACCTCCAGCATCAATTGCAGCCCGCCCAGGTAGCAGGGGGCGACATTGTCGTAGTGCACGCTGCCGGAGATGCGCCCCTCCAGCTCCCCCATTAGGGAGAGCAGGCGGTTCTGGTCGAGCGGGCGGTCACAGAACTCATTCATCGCCATCAGACCGGCGACCACCGAACAGGCGCTGGAACCCAGCCCGGAGCCGATGGGCATATTCTTCTCGAGCGTCATCGCCACCGGCACTTCGCGGCCAATCTCCTGGCAAAAGCGCTGCCAGCACTGGTAGACGATGTTCTCTTGCGGGTCGGCCGGCAGCTTGCTGACGAAACGCCCCTCATTACGCAGACTGAATGTGGCAGCCGCCTCAACGCTGACGCAGTCGCCCAGCAGGGTGCCGTCAACCGGCGACACGGCGGCGCCCAGGACATCAAAGCCCACGCTGACATTGCCGATTGACGCCGGTGCATACACCTTAACCATATTAAACCCCCAACTTCCATGACAGTGTGCGTAAAAGATCTGCAAAGACGCCGGCGGCGGTCACATCGTTCCCGGCACCGTAGCCGCGCAGCACCAGTGGCAGCGGCTGGTAGTAACGGCTGTAGAAGGCCAGCGCGTTCTCCCCATTCTTCACTTTATACAGAGGATCGTTGCCATCAACGGCCGCGATCTTCACCTTGCAACGCCCCTCCTCAATGGCACCGACATAGCGCAACACCTTGCCGGCATCACGCGCCTGCGCCACCCGGCGGGCAAACTCCTCATCCAGCCCCGGCAGGTGCTGGAGGAACGCCGCGACATCGCCGCTGGCGTCAAAGTGCGCTGGCAGCACCGGCTCCACCTCAATCTGGTTCAGCTCCAGCGTGTAGCCCGCCTCACGTGCCAGAATCAGCAGTTTGCGCGCCACGTCCATGCCCGACAGGTCGTCACGCGGATCTGGCTCGGTGTAGCCCATCTCCTTCGCTTGTAGGGTGGCGGCGGAGAGCGACATCCCCTCATCCAGCTTGCCAAAGATAAAGGAGAGCGAGCCAGAGAGGATGCCGGAGAAGCGGGTCAGCTCATCGCCAGCGTTCAGCAGGTTCTGCAAGTTCTCAATCACCGGCAGGCCCGCGCCCACGTTGGTGTCATAGAGGAACTTGCGGCGTGAACCCTGCGCCGCCTTGCGCAGCTGGTGGTAGTAGTTCATCGACGAGGTGTTGGCCTTTTTGTTCGGCGTCACCACGTGGAAGCCATCCGCCAGGAAATCGGCATACTGGTCAGCGACCACCTGGCTGGAGGTGCAGTCGACAATCACCGGGTTGAGCAGGTGGTACTCCTTCACCAGCCGGATCAGGCGGCCAAGGTTGAATGGCTCACGCGCCGCGCCCAGCTCGTCGCGCCAGCTCTCCAGCGAGATGCCGTGCACGTTGGTCAGCATGGCGCGCGAGTTGGCGATGCCACACACCCGCAGGTCGATGTGCTTCTGCTTGAGCCACGCCTGCTGGCGGGCGATCTGCTCGATCAGCGCACCGCCGACCCCGCCGACGCCGATGACAAACACCTCAATGACCTGATCGGTGTTGAACAGCATCTGGTGGCTGACGCGCACGCCGGTGGTGGCGTCATCGTTGTTGACCACCACCGAGATGGAGCGCTCGGAGGAGCCTTGGGCGATCGCCACGATATTGATGTTGGCGCGCGCCAGCGCCGAGAAGAATTTGGCGGAGATGCCGCGCAGGGTGCGCATACCGTCGCCGACCACCGAGATCACCGCCAGCCGCTCCATCACGTCCAGCGGCTCCAGCAGGCCATCCTTCAGCTCGAGGTAGAACTCATCCTCCAGCGCTTTGCGGGTGCGCGCCATATCGCTCTGCGGCACGCAGAAGCTGATGCTGTATTCGGAGGAGGATTGGGTGATCAGCACCACCGAGATGCCGGCGCGCGACATCACGGCAAATACCCGCGCCGCCATGCCGACCATGCCCTTCATGCCCGGCCCGGAGACGTTGAACATCGCCATGTTATTGAGGTTGGTAATGCCCTTGACCGGGTTGGCCTCGTCGCGGCTCTCCAGCCCAATCAGCGTGCCCGGCGCCTGCGGGTTGCCGGTATTCTTGATCAGGCAGGGGATCTGGAACTGGGCGATCGGCGCGATGGTGCGCGGGTGCAGCACTTTCGCGCCAAAGTAGGAGAGCTCCATCGCCTCCTGGTAGGACATCGATTTCAGCAGGCGTGCGTCCGGCACGGTACGCGGGTCGCAGGTGTAGACGCCATCCACGTCAGTCCAAATTTCGCAGCAGTCAGCGCGCAGGCAGGCGGCCAGCACGGCGGCAGAGTAATCGGAGCCGTTACGCCCCAGCACCACCAGCTCGCCCTTCTCATTGCCAGCGGTGAAGCCCGCCATCAGGATAATGTGGTCAGCCGGGATCTCGGCGGCGGCGATGCGCAGGGTGGATTCGGTAATGTCCACTGTGGACTCCAGGAAGTGCCCCTGTGCCAGCAGCTTCTCCACCGGGTTGATGACGGTGACCGGGTAGCCCTTGGCAGTGAACAGCGCCGCCATGATGGCGATTGAGAGCTTCTCACCCAGACAGATGATCCCAGCGTTGACGCTGTCCGGGCACTGGCCCAGCAACGCGATGCCGTGCAGCTTCTGCTTGAGCTGGCCCAGCTCCTGCTCAACAAACGCCTTCACCCCCGCGAGATCAAAGCCCGGCTGCGCCTGCGCCAGCCCCTCGAGCAGCTCGGAGAAGATCCGCTCGGCGTCGCTGATATTCGGCAGGATATCCTGACCGGCGACGGTTTTTTCGATCATTGCCACCAAGTGGTTGGTGATCTTCGCCGGTGCGGAGAGCACGGTCGCCACCTGTCCCTGACGTGCATTGCTTTCCATAATATCGGCCACGCGCATGAAGCGTTCCGCATTGGCTACCGAGGTCCCGCCAAATTTCAGCACTCGCATTTCTGGTTTCTCCTGAATTGATGCCGAAAAAAAAGCCCGCACTGTGAGGTGCGGGCTTTTTTCTTGTGTTTCCTGTACGCGTCAGCCCGCCCCGTTACCTGTGGTAGCGGTGGTGGTAATAATTGTGGTGTTCAGGCTGATGAGTCGCATGGAGTCTGTCTGTCAAATTTATCTGTCCCCCTATTAGCTAAAGCAATCGCCCTTCCAAGTCAATTTATTTCTAAAAAGGCGGTGCAGAAGGCCAAGGGAGTTCAAAAACAGTTCCCGCTATGAAAGCCGGACGCGCCAACCGGATTGCCAGCCCTCTGGGAACCGTACAGAGGATTCCACTACGGATGGCCCTTCAGGCAGTGGAATCCCCAGCGATTATGGCGTTAATTTTTTTTCGATGTCGTGCAGCAGGCGGTGCAGCATGGCGGTGTCACGCTGCGACACACTGCCCAGCCGCTGCGCCAGCCACTCCACCATTTTGCGGTCGTCCTCACAGCCGAGGCGCGGCAGCAGCTGGGTGACCCGCTCACGCAGCGCAGCGAGCTGGCCCGGTGCCGCCTCAGGCATCACGCTCTGCGACAGTTGGTTGAGCGCCGAAAGCTGGTAGCAGTAAACCATCACCGCCTGCCCGAGGTTGAGCGAGGGGTAATCCGCCTGCATCGGCACGCCGGTCAGCAGGTCGGCCAGCGCCAACTCCTCATTGGTCAGCCCGGAGTCCTCGCGGCCAAACACCAGCGCGGCATGGTGGATCCACTGCTGCTTCTCCTCCAGCTGCCCCTGCAACTCCTGCGGCGTGCAGAAGTAGTGATAGTGGGAGCGGCTGCGGGCGGTGGTGGCGATGGTCAGGTCGATGTCAGCCAGCGCTTCCTCAAGCGTTTGAAAGTGGAGCGCATTTTCCAGGATCTCTGTTGAGCCATGCGCCACCCTGGCCGCTTCCGGCTGGCGGTGCGCCTGGCTGTCAACAATACGCAGGGAGCCAAAGCCCATGGTTTTCATTGCACGGGCAGCCGCGCCGACATTTTCCGGGCGAGCGGGAGAAACTAAAATAATATGAAACTGCATGGTGTACCTGAAAGAAAAAAGGGAATACAGGCTCTACTTTACCTTGTCATTTCCTTCAGGGAAAGGCGTTCAATTTTACAGTGTATTAACATAAAAGCCGTTTGCGATTATCATTAAATGATGACTTAAATAAGCTTTTCTCAGTTCATGCCTGCTGAAGATATTACATTGGTTTATTTGTTGTGCCGAAATATTTATAAATCAACTGGATGAGTTCCATTTTTTTATGCATAAATTATATTGGTTTACGCGAAAAAACGGACGCACAAGCGCGACAATAGGCACAAAAGTGTGACTTGCTGCGGCATTCTGGGAAGTGTTTATCACTAATCTGTTAACGTGCTACAATTGAACTTGATATATGTCAACAAAGCGTAGTTTTGTTGGGTGGTAAATTCGATACACACTGTTATATTGCTGTTAATGGGGTTAGGATATGCGCCTCTTTTGGTCCCCTTGGCGCTGTTAGCGTATCTTCCCCAACCAGGCTAGCGATGTTGTTGACGTTGATGGAAAGTGCATCAAGAACGAGTTTACGTACTTTAGTCGGGTAGCAGGTGAGTTGACGGTAACACCCGCCTACAGCTCCATGAGAACAAAGACTTTTGTACTCCTATTTTCTATTTGTTGGCAATTTTAGGTAGCAACCATGCAGACCCCGCAAATCCTAATCGTCGAAGACGAGCTAGTAACGCGTAATACGCTGAAGACCATTTTTGAAGCCGAAGGCTATATGGTCTATGAAGCCAATGACGGTGCGGAGATGCACCAGATCCTGTCCGAAAACGACATCAACCTGGTTATCATGGATATTAACCTGCCCGGCAAAAATGGCCTGCTGCTGGCCCGCGAGCTGCGTGAACAAGCCAGCGTCGCGTTGATGTTCCTGACCGGCCGTGATAACGAAGTGGATAAGATCCTCGGTCTGGAGATTGGTGCTGATGACTACATCACCAAGCCGTTCAACCCGCGTGAGCTGACCATCCGCGCCCGCAACCTACTCTCCCGCACCATGAACCTGGCGAGCACCGGTGAAGAGCGCCGCCTGGTGGAGAGCTACCGCTTCAACGGTTGGGAACTGGACATCAACAGCCGTTCGCTGATCAGCCCGCAGGGCGAGCAGTACAAGCTGCCGCGTAGCGAGTTCCGCGCCATGCTGCACTTCTGCGAGAACCCCGGCAAAATCCAGACGCGTGGCGAACTGCTGAAGAAGATGACCGGCCGTGAGTTGAAGCCGCACGACCGCACGGTGGACGTCACCATCCGCCGCATCCGCAAGCATTTCGAATCGACGCCGGACACGCCAGAGATTATCGCCACCATCCACGGCGAAGGTTACCGTTTCTGCGGCGATCTGGAAGAGTAATACTGCCCGATGGTCATAAAAAGCCGGCCTATGTGCCGGCTTTTTTATGCCTTAGCGGCCGCCCCACGGGATGATCGGCACCGCGCTCAGGGCGTTTTTCGGCGAGCCGTCCACCACCTTGTCGGAGTAGGTCAGGTAGATCAGCGCATTGCGCTTCTCATCATAGAAGCGTACCACCTGCAACTTCTTGAAGATCAGTGAGGTACGCTTCTGGAATACCACCACGCCCTTCTCCTTCCCCTGCTTCACTTTGTCGCTGAGCGTGATAGGCCCCACCTGCTGGCAGGAGATGGCCGCGTCAGAGGTGTCCTCCGCCAGACCCAGCCCGCCCTTGATGCCGCCGGTCTTCGCCCGGCTGATATAGCAGGTGACATTCTGCACGTCCGGGTCATCAAAGGCTTCCACCACAATTTTGTGGTCAGGGCCAAACAGTTTGAAGACCGTATCCACCTCACCCACCTGCTCTGCCTGTGCAGTACCTGCCGCGCCAAGCAGCAGTGCGGCGCCTAGGATCCAACTCGTTTTCATTCATTTACTCCCTTTCATACTGTGTGATGGCCATGCCGTCATTCATACAAATCAAACGAGATCACAAAAAAGACTGATTCATGGCTTTTATATCCAGCAATAGCACGCGAGGACAAAAAAATCTCCAGAAGTTTTAGGCCGAAAAAATTGCTATTATGCGGCGTCATATTCTTAGCGCCAATCTTAGTTCAACGAGGACGATCTATGGATCAAGCCGGAATTATTCGCGATCTGCTTAGCTGGTTGGAGACCCACCTGGACCAGCCGTTATCACTCGACAACGTGGCAGCCAAGGCCGGTTACTCCAAATGGCACCTGCAACGAATGTTTAAGGATGTCACCGGGAACGCGATCGGCGCTTACATCCGTGCCCGGCGCCTCTCCAAGGCCGCCGTGGCCCTGCGTTTGACCAGCCGTCCGATTCTCGACATCGCCCTGCAGTACCGGTTTGACTCCCAGCAAACCTTCACGCGCGCCTTCAAGAAGCAGTTTGCCCAGACGCCGGCGCTCTATCGCCGGGCGGAAGATTGGCACTCCTACGGCATCTGCCCGCCGATTCGGCTGGATAACCTCGCCCTGCCGCAGCCGGAGTTTGTCTCCCTGCCGGAGCAGCACCTGGTTGGGATGACGCAGAGCTACACCTGTACGCTGGAGCAGCTCTCCACCTTCCGCTCCCAGTTGCGCTCGCAGTTCTGGGGACAGTATCTGGGGCAGGTCGCCCAGCTGCCGCCGGTGCTGTATGGCTTGCACCATGCGCGCGCCAGTCTGGAGAAGGATGACGAGCAGGAGGTGTTCTACACCACTGCGCTGCAACCGGAGCATGTGCCGGAGAGCGTGCAGGAGGGCCACCCGGTAACGCTTCAGGGCGGCGAGTATGCGCTCTTCCGCTACGACGGGCCAATCAGCGGCTTCCAGGACTTTATCCTGATGCTCTACGGCACCTGCCTGCCGCTGCTGAAGCTGACCCGCCGCAAGGGCTACGACATCGAGCGCTTCTACCCGAAGGGCGATCGCACTGTCCGCCCGATTAAAGAGATGGCCTGCGACTACCTGATCCCGATTCGCCGCTAGCGCTGCAACTCATCCAGCGCGGGCAGATCCAGATGTGAGACGTCGCCCGCGCTCTCCACGATCCAGCCGGGGGCCAGCCACGGGCTTTGCTGGTAATCCACCCGCGACAGCGAGCAGTTACGCAGCCGCAGCCGGCGCTCCGCGTAGGGCGGCAGGCCGATGATGGTGCTTAACAGACAGCCCAGCGCGATGCCGTGGCTGACCACCAGCGGCACGCTGCCAGCCGGCAGGGTGCGCAGGTGATTAAGCGCCGCCTGCATCCGCTCTCCCAGCTCCGCCATGCTCTCCCCTTCCGGGATGCGGCCATCTGGCGTGCCATCCACCATCTGCTTGCGCCACTGCTCCTCTTCCGCCGTCAGGCTGTCGATGGCGCGCTCCTCCAGCACCCCCATATGCAGCTCGCGCAGGCGCGGCTCCACCACCACCGGGCAGCCACAGGCGTCGGCGATAATCTCGGCGGTGCGTCGGGTGCGCCCCAAATCGCTGGTGATAACGTGGGTAATGCCCAGATGGCGTGCGCGCTGCGCCACCTGCCTTGCCTGCTGCTCACCCTTGGCGGTCAGGGCGCTGTCTGACTGGCCCTGAATGCGGCGGGCGGCGTTCCATTCGGTTTCGCCGTGGCGAACAAGATATACCTGTAGCATGAGTGTTTTCCGTTATACTGCCTAAAATTGACAAAAGGACGCTGAATCCCTATGTATCACGTGGTCGCTGCAACAACCAATCCTGCAAAAATTGACGCAATCAAACTGGCATTTGAAGACATTTTTGGCCCGGAGAGCGTGCGCATCGAAGGCGTTGAGGTAGAGAGCGGCGTGCCAGCCCAGCCGATGGGCAGCGACGAAACGCGCAGTGGCGCCCGGCACCGGGTGACCAACGCCCGCCAACTACGCCCGGAGGCGGACTTTTGGGTCGGGGTGGAGGCCGGGATTGAGGATGACATGACCTTTGCCTGGATGGTGATCGAGGACATGCACCAGCGCGGTGAGTCGCGTTCCGCCAGCCTGATGTTGCCGGAGGTGATCTTGCGGGAGATTCGTCTGGGTCACGAACTGGGGGAGGAGATGGCGAAACTCAGCGGCATTGCCGATGTGAAACGCAAGGGTGGCGCCATCGGCATCTTTACCGCCGGGGTACTGACCCGCACCCGCGTCTACCATCAGGCGCTGGTGCTGGCGCTGGCGCCCTTCCACAACGAGGTGTATCAGGCGCGCGCCCACACCCACTGATTAGCGCGGCGTCTCCAGCAGCTGCTCAGTCAGCCATGCCTTCAGCTCCGGCGTGGCACTTTTCAGGCTGTTGGAGCCACGGGTGATGGTCGCGATGCCCACCCCCAGTTCGCCTTTTAGCTCACGCTGGCTCAGTTCGCCACGCATCAGCTCCTCGATAATCCGCAGCCGGGTGCCAAGCGCGGTGCGCTCATCGGGCGTCAGGAACAGCTGCAACAGTTGCGAGTGCCGGCCTTCGGCAAACGCCTGTTGCAGCAGCGCGACAAAGCGCAGCCAGTCTTCATTGCCTTGTTGGGAAAGAGCCGGATCGTTAAGGGATAAGTGCGCCATAATCGCTGCCATACTATGTAACTAGTACAGCAGCATACCATAATCGCACCAAAATCAATAACGCCGTTGCCACTCCGCGTCAGTCAGCAGTTTCGCCGGGCGATGCATGAAATGGCGATAGAACGCATCGTATGACAACACATTTTTAACATAACCGCGCGTTTCAGAGAAAGGAATACTTTCAACAAAGGCGATGGCATCCACCCGCCCGCCGCTGTTCTCCAACCAGGTCGTGACGCGCCCTGGCCCGGCGTTGTAGGCGGCACTGGAGAGGATGCGATTACGGCCAAACATCTGGTAGACATACTCCAAATAGCTGGTGCCGATCAGGATATTGGTCTGCGGATTAAGCAACTGGCTGCTGTTGTAGTAGCCAGGAATGTTACCCATCTTCACCGTGTGTTCGGCGGTGCGCGGCATCACCTGCATCAGCCCGGCAGCGCCGACCGGCGACTGGGCCTTCGGGTTCCAGGCACTCTCCTGACGGGCAATCGCCATTGCGTAGCTCGGGGTGATTCCCTTCCCTTCCGTCTGGGTGCGGAACTCCTGCGCCCAGGCCATCGGGAAGCGCTCCTGCAAATTGTCCCACAGCTTACCGGTGATGGTTGCCTGCACACTCAGATCCGCCCAGTTCTGCTCATAGGCGTAGCGCGCCAATTGCCCCTGTTCGGTCTTGTTGCGGCTCGCCACCAGATAGCTCCACTCGGTGCGCGCCAGATTATCCATGCCCCAGTACATCAGCTCACGCACGCGGGCAATGCCTGGCAGCGCCGCGGTGTCGCTGTCTGGTTGGGCGGAAGGCTCCACCCGTACCGGATACGGCACATTCAGCTTTTGCGCCGCCGCCATCGGGTAGAAGCCGCGCATCTGCATCAGCGAGCGCAGAATCGCCTCACCCTCGCTGCGGCGGCCCTGATCGATCAGCCCTGAGGCGCGCCAGTAGCGCCACTCCTCCTTCTGCTGCGCCTCCTCCGGCAGCCGCGCCAGCCACACCGACACCCCTGCCGGTCGCCCGCGCCCAGCGCCATCCGCACCCGGCGCTCCAGCAAGGCGGTGGAGTGGCCGCGCAGGATCACGCTGTCGCGCCACTTGGCCTGCTCATAGGTGGCGTCACTGCCCATCAGCCGCCAGGCGATCGACTCCTCCAGCGCCAGCCGCTCGCTGTCGCTCATCTTTTGCAGCCGCACCAGCACCGGCAGCATGGAGCGGGCGTTCTCCGGGTCTTCACGCGCCACCCGCTCAAAGGCGAGCGTCACCGCCTGACGAGTGAAGTCAGTGGGGCCGACGGTGCGGGCAAAACTCTCGATGGTGTCCGGGTTGTTTTGCAGCGCCATCAGCGCGTTCGCCATGGTCTGGTAATCCTCCGGCAACTGCTTCGCCAGGAAGTTGACCAGATTACTGTTGCCCTCTTTCATCGCCAGCCTGATACGCGCCAGCAGCGTGATGGGCGACAGGTTGCCGTCCTGCTGCCAGACGGTAAACAACTTGTCGCAGGTGGTGGGCAGTGAGTGGCCGGTCAGCCAGATCTCTTTTGCGCCGTCCCAAGCCACCTGCTGCTGGCCGGTTGCCCAGCGGGCGTAGTAGTAGTTGCAGCGCGCCGCCACCGGTTTGGGCGGCTGCGGGCTGAAGGCCAGCAGGCCGCGCCAGTCCTGCCGCCGCGCCAGCTCATTGACGAAACGCGAGGGCAGAGAGCGCGCCGGCGGCAGCGTCGGGTGTGCCTTGATAAAGGCCGACACCTGCATGGAGGTGGCGGTGCCGAGATCCTGCGTCAGCTGGCGGTACTCGAGATAGGGATAGAGCGGGTAGTCGCGCAGCGTCGGCATCAGCTGGGCGACCGTGTCCATCTGGTTGCTGTCCCACGCCTGCTTAATCTGCTGGTAACGCTGGCGCTGCGCCTCGAGGGAGTCGGCATGGGCGCTGCCCGCGCACAGCGCCAGCCAGACGCCCACTGCCAGAAATCGCCATTTGTCCACCTTGACCATACTTGGGTTTATCCTCGCTGTGTGTCCGGAAACGGGCGGCCACCGCCACCCGGTATTGAATGTGAGCCATGTCTGGCGCGGGCATCTCCCCCGCCGTAATTAACTGTCACGCTAATCGATTCAGGGGAAGAATTGAAGGTCACGCGCTTTAACACCACAACATTTACACGTGGCGGCAGACAGGGTTATCGGCCATGAAGTGTAAAAGCAGAGGGCCATCAACGGGATAAAAACCGCCTGTCTCCTTAATGCAGATCAATCCCTGCCGCCCTCCAGACGGTGGTGAAAGTGTAGCGCGCTTTTGCGCACGCCGCGGAGAGCCCCCTGCGAAGTGGTGGCTGGCGTACAGGGCGTCTCAATTTGCTGCCGTGGTGTCTCAATTCACCGCGGCAATATTTACAGTCTGCCGCCGCGCTGCCGATACTCACTTCTCCAGCAGGGCGCCCGCCCGCTGATGCCCACTCCACGCATAAGGGAAGGACATGTCTGCGATTATTGTTGACCAGTGCCACTTCACCCGGCTGGCGCTACTGACCACGCTGCTTGAGATGAGCCAGCCCAGCCAGGATGTGCTGGCGGTGAAAACTCTGGCCGACCTGCATGACAATATGGCGCTGGTGCAGCCGCAGGTGGTGTTTATCAACGAGGCCTGTTTCTGCCGCCAGCCGGAGAGCGCCACGCGGCTTCGCCAGATGATCGCCGCTGCGCCGCAGGTGCAGTTCGTGATTTTCATTGATCGAGAGCCGCTGCACTACCGCGAGTTCGTCGCGATTGGCCCGAACATCGTGCTGCTGCCGAAGACCGCCCGCCCGCACACGTTGCGCCCCTTTTTGGCGCTGGCCTGCCCGGAGCACGCCGTTGCCCCGCCGGCCGCCCCCCTCTCCCTCAGTGCCTCGGAGCACCGGGTGCTGGCGATGTGGATGGCGGGCCAACCGACACCGGCCATCTCGGCGCGGCTGAATATCCACCGCAAAACCGTGTCGCTCTACAAGGGCAACATTAAGCGCAAGGTCGGCAGCCAGAGCAAGCAGGTGATCCACCACGTCGCCCGGCTGGTGGAACAGCTGACCAACGGCATCCCGATCCAGCCGCGCTGACGCGGTGTGCGCCGGGCAGCATAACCGGCGCTTTTAGCTGCGGAGCACGGCCGCCGTCGCTATACTGTGTGGTCAATGCGTTCGGCTGTCATCGTGCCCGGAAACGGGCTACACTCCGCAGCCAAACTCCAACACACGGATCTGAAAAGAGGCTCAATCCAACGTGGCTCAATACGTCTATACCATGCATCGCGTCGGAAAAGTGGTTCCGCCGAAGCGTCATATTCTGAAGAACATCTCCCTCAGCTTCTTCCCAGGTGCCAAAATCGGCGTGCTGGGCCTGAACGGCGCGGGTAAATCGACCCTGCTGCGCATCATGGCGGGCATCGACAAAGACATCGAAGGCGAAGCGCGCCCGCAGCCCGGCATCAAAATCGGCTACCTGCCGCAGGAGCCGCAGCTCAACATGGAGCAGACCGTCCGCGAATCCATCGAGGAAGCGGTCGCGGAAGTGAAGAGCGCGCTGGCCCGTCTGGATGAGGTCTACGCGGCCTATGCCGACCCGGAAGCCGATTTCGACAAGCTGGCCAAGGTACAGGGCGAACTGGAAGCGATCATCCAGTCCCACGACGGCCACAACCTCGACAACCAGCTGGAGCGTGCCGCCGATGCGCTGCGCCTGCCGGCCTGGGATGCGAAAATCAGCAACCTCTCCGGGGGTGAGCGTCGCCGCGTCGCGATCTGCCGCCTGCTGCTGGAGAAGCCGGACATGCTGCTGCTCGACGAACCGACCAACCACCTGGACGCCGAGTCCGTGGCCTGGCTGGAGCGCTTCCTGCACGACTACGAAGGCACCGTGGTGGCGATCACCCACGACCGTTACTTCCTCGACAACGTTGCGGGTTGGATCCTGGAGCTGGACCGCGGCGAGGGCATTCCGTGGGAGGGCAACTACTCCTCCTGGCTGGAGCAGAAAGACCAGCGTCTGGCGCAGGAAGCCTCTGCCGAAGCCGCGCGCCGCAAATCCATCGAGAAAGAGCTGGAGTGGGTGCGTCAGGGTGCCAAGGGCCGTCAGTCGAAAGGCAAGGCGCGTCTGGCCCGCTTCGAGGAGCTTAACAACGTTGAGTACCAGAAGCGCAACGAAACCAGCGAGCTGTTCATTCCGCCTGGCCCACGTCTGGGCGACAAGGTGCTGGAAGTGGAGCACCTGAGCAAATCCTACGGCGATCGCGTGCTGATCGACGACCTGAGCTTCGCGCTGCCGAAGGGTGCGATTGTCGGCATCATCGGCCCGAACGGTGCCGGTAAATCGACGCTGTTCCGTATGCTCTCCGGCAAGGAGCAGCCAGACTCCGGTGACATCTCCCTCGGTGAGACGGTGCGTCTGGCGTCGGTAGACCAGTTCCGCGACAGCATGGATGGCAAGAAAACCGTCTGGGAAGAGGTCTCCAACGGTCAGGACATCATGCGCATCGGCAACTTTGAGATGCCAAGCCGCGCCTACGTTGGCCGCTTCAACTTCAAGGGTGTGGATCAGGGCAAACGTGTCGGCGAACTGTCCGGCGGTGAGCGTGGCCGTCTGCACCTGGCGAAGCTGTTGCAGGTCGGCGGCAACATGCTGCTGCTCGATGAGCCAACCAACGACCTGGACATCGAAACCCTGCGCGCACTGGAGAACGCCCTGCTGGAGTTCCCAGGCTGTGCGATGGTCATCTCCCACGACCGTTGGTTCCTTGACCGTATCGCCACCCACATCATCGATTATCAGGATGAGGGCAAGGTGGAGTTCTTCGAAGGTAACTTTACCGAATACGAAGAGTACAAGAAGCGTACCCTCGGCGCTGAGGCGCTGGAGCCGCACCGCATCAAGTACAAGAAGATCGCGAAGTAATGCGTTGAGATGGCCCGCCCAAGCGGGCCATTTTTTTGCCTACTGGCGGATGCCGAGCAACTGCTGGATCAGCTCAATGCAGCGCAGGAAGCGCTGGTCGTAATCTGACGACTCCACATGCACGAACTCCACACGGTTTTTGTTCAGCATCTCCACCAGCAACTGCTGGAAACTCTGCCGGTCGCCGCTGCTCCCGAGGCTGCGTAAGCCATCAGCCACCCAAGGCGTGTTGTTCTCCAGCAAAATCACCAGATCGAAGCGGTACTCATCAATCATCGCCTGCACAAACGGGTGCTCGCGCCCCTCATACTTTTTGCAGAACGCCTGCGTGGTGACGAAATCGGTATCGATAATTGCCACTTTGTTGGCGTACTTCACCGCAAAGTCGATGTACTGCGCCTGCCCAAGGGCGATCTTGTCATAGTCGGAGTATTGCAGCGCCATCTCATCGCCACCGAGGTGGGAGAAGACGTAATCGCGGCCATACTCCCAGGCGCTGGTGGTGTTGAAGATGTTAGCCAGCTTGTTGACCAGCGTCGATTTGCCGCTCGACTCGCCGCCGAGGATGGCTACGGTGCGCACGAAGAAGGGTTTAACCTCGGTGGGGATGTACTCCCAGTAGCGGAACGGATCCTGGCGAATCAGCGTACCGCTGATGTTCATGAAGGAGCGCTGCGGGTCAATCAGCACCGTGTGGATGCCGAGGTGCTCGCGGTATTGCGGCGCGTCCTGCTCCTCGCTGGTGTAGATCACTGCCGGATCAATGCCCTTCTCTGCCATAAACGCCTTGATGTTATGGCTCCAGACGTCCCAGCCGTGCGGGTATGGCTCCACCCCCTCCTCATTGAAGGCGTGGATGCGGATGTTCTTCTGGTACTTGAAGGTTTGCAGCAGCCAGCGCAGGCGATCACTGACCGTCGGCTGCTGGGACATCGAGCTATTCTCAAACAGCTCGCGGTCGCGCGGCTCGTCATAGCCCATCACGATGTGCAGCTCATCCACCTGGCTACACGCGCGCTGGATGAGGTAGATGTGGCCGGTATGCAGGGGGTAAAATTTACCAAACACCACGCCAATGCGTGACTCGCGGCGCGGGTAGTCCAGCCCCAGAAAGCGGTGCAGCGCCTGCAACTTCTGGGCGCTGGGGCTTTTTATTTTGTCATTAAGGAGTTGGCTTAAATAGCCTTTGGTCATTCCACTGGCGTCCGCCACCTGCTGTAGCGTACAGCCTTTCTGCTTAATCGCCGCCTTCAGGTAATCAAACTGCGACATCGCCGATCCTCTTGTTCAGGGCAGTAAACCACCCTATCACAACTCACGGCGACAGATCGCTTATTACAGGTCGTCGAGGATCGCCAGCGCGTCAGCCAGCTTCTTCACGCCGAATACCTGCATGTTGGGCGGCAGCTTTTTCGGCATGTTGGCGTGCGGCACAATCGCGCGCTTGAAGCCGTGCTTGGCCGCCTCGGAGACGCGCTCCTGGCCGCTCGGCACCGGGCGGATCTCGCCGGACAGCCCCACCTCGCCGAACACCACCAGATCCTGCGGCAACGGGCGGTCACGCAGGCTGGAGACCAACGCCAGCAGCAGCGAGAGGTCGGCGCTGGTCTCCGTCACCTTCACGCCGCCTACCACGTTGACGAACACATCCTGATCGGCCATCTGCAACCCGCCGTGGCGGTGCAGCACCGCCAGCAGGATCGCCAGCCGGTTCTGCTCCAGCCCCACCGCCACGCGGCGCGGGTTGGACATCATGGAGTGATCGACCAGCGCCTGAATCTCCACCAGCAGTGGCCGGGTGCCCTCCCAGACCACCACCACCGCGCTGCCGGACATGACCTCGTCACCGCGGCTGAGGAAGATGGCAGAGGGGTTGCTCACCTCGCGCAGCCCCTGCTCGGTCATCGCGAACACGCCCAGCTCATTCACTGCGCCAAAGCGGTTCTTGTGGCTGCGCAGGGTACGGAAGCGGGAGTCAGCATCGCCATCCAGCAGTACCGAACAGTCGATGCAGTGCTCCAGCACCTTCGGGCCAGCCAGCGAGCCATCCTTGGTGACGTGGCCGACCATGATGATCGCCACGCCGCGCGTCTTGGCGAAGCGCGTCAGGTAGGCGGCGGTTTCACGCACCTGCGCCACGCTGCCCGGCGAGGATTGGATCTCCGCCATGTGCATCACCTGGATGGAGTCGATCACCATCAGCTTCGGCTGCTCCTGCTCGGCGATCAGGCAGATCTGCTCGATGCTGGTTTCGGAGAGCATGTTGAGGTTGGCGGTCGGCAGGCCGAGGCGATGGGCGCGCATCGCCACCTGCTGGAGCGACTCCTCGCCGGTGACGTAGAGCGTCTTCATGTTTTCGGAGAGCTTGCAGAGGGTCTGCAACAGCAGGGTACTCTTGCCGGCACCGGGGCTGCCGCCAATCAGGATGGCGCTGCCGGGCACCACGCCGCCGCCCAGCACCCGGTCGAACTCCTTGAAGCCGGTGCTGAAGCGCGGCAACTCCTCAAGGCTGATCTCGGAGAGTTTCTGCACCTTGCTGACACCGGCATCGCCAGCGTAGCCGCTGAAGCGCTCGGTACGTGCCGACGACGGGGAGGCGGCCACGCGCACTTCGGTAATGGTATTCCAGGCCTGGCAGGCGCTGCACTGCCCCTGCCAGCGCGGATAATCCGCCCCACACTCATTACAGACAAACGCACGTTTCGGAGCTTTAGCCACAGCCTACCTCATGTTTCTGACGCCGGGGCGTCGTGGGAACCGGGCGCGCCGCGCACGCCGTGAAGTTCCCTATTCTACCCCAACAACTGGATGGATAACCAGCCCTTAGATGCCGTCGCGGAAGCTGCCGCTCAATACGCAGAGCACGCCGGTCAGGTCGGCGTGGCGGATGCAGACCTTCGCCTGCGCGTAGACCTTCGGCTTGGCGTGGTAGGCCAGCCCCAGCCCGGCGGCCTGGATCATCAGCAGGTCGTTGGCACCGTCGCCAATCGCTACCGTCTGGGAAGCAGGAATCTCCAGCTTCTCCGCCAGAGATTGCAGGACGTCAGCCTTGTACTGGGCATCGACAATCGGCCCCAGCACCTCACCGGTCAGCTTGCCGTCGCGCAGCTCCAGTTCGTTGGCGGCAATCGCCACCAAATTGAGACGCTCACGCAGGTACTCGGCGAAGTAGGTAAAGCCGCCAGAGGCGATGGCCACATGCCAGCCAAAGCCATGCAGGCGGCTGACCAGCTCGGTTAGGCCCGGCATCAGCGGCAGCTGGTCGCGCACCGTCTTCAGGATATTGGCGTCCGCCCCCTTGAGCGTGCCGACGCGCTGGCGCAGGCTGGCGCTGAAGTCCAGCTCGCCGCGCATCGCCCGCTCGGTCACTTCCGCCACCTGCTCGCCGACGCCCGCCAGCTTGGCGATCTCGTCGATGCACTCAATCTCAATCGCGGTGGAGTCCATGTCCATCACCAGCAGGCCCGGCATACGCAGGTCGGGCAGCTTGCCGAGCGGCGCAACATCCAGCCCCCGGCGATCCGCCAGCTCGGCAACCGCCGGTGTCAGGGTGCCAGCGAGGCGCGCCACGCAGCAGTCGCCGATGCGCCAAGCGCTCACGATCACCAGCGCGTTGCCCAGCTCGCGTTGGAAGTGGGTCAGGGTCTGCTTGTCCAGCCCTCTGCCATAGAGCAACCAGCCGGTCTGGCCCGCGCGGTAGTCAAGCGGCATCACTTCATCGCCGCTTAAAGAGAGGGGAAGCCCCGGCCATTGATCGATCTCCGCCGGAAGATCGCAATAGGTCAGACTGGTCGACATCGTTAACTCCTGTAGGGGTGCAGAGGGGTCATGGTAAACTTGGCTCGCCGGCAGGCCCGGCATGGATTTAACTGATAACGCGGCGTGCAAATGGCCTCAGGGGCATGGCGCGTGGCCTCGTTAAACGCGCCTCAAGCTATCCTATCGCCCTTGCTTCTGGCAACATGAAACTGATCAAATCCTCTGAAGGACACGGCATGGCCCGAGCCACATTCACATTCCGCCTGCACCGTACCGTAATCGTGCTGATCTGCCTGGCGCTGCTGGTCGGGTTGATGCAGGGCGCCTCCTACTTCAGCCTGAGCCACCAGATGGCGCGCTCAGAGCAGGTGGAGGAGCTGGCGCAAACATTGGCGCGGCAGGTCGCCTACTCATTAACGCCGCTGATGGACAGCGACAATGAAAACGTCGACAGCGACAAGATCACCGCGCTACTGGCGCGCCTGACGGATGACAACAGCCGCATCCTGGACGCGGGCGTCTACCAGATGGATGGCACGCTGGTGGCGCACGCTGGCGAGACGGTGCCGGTGCGTGACCGGTTGGCGCTGGATGGCAAGCGTGCTGGCAGCTACTTCAACCACCAGATTGTCGAGCCGATTGGCGACCGTGCCGATCCCGAGGGGTTCTTGCGCATCACGCTGGATACCCACGTGCTGGCAACCGAGTCCAAGCAGGTGGACAACACCACCAACCTGCTGCGGCTGATGATGCTGCTGGCGCTGGCGGTCGGCATCATTTTGGCGCGCACCCTGTTGCAGCACCGCCGCAGCCGCTGGCAGCAATCCCCCTTCCTGCTCACCGCCGCCCGGCCGGTAAAGGAGGAGCCAGAGGATCCGCCCGGCAAATCCTGAGCATAAAAAAACCGCGCCGGGGCGCGGTTTTTTTTCAGCCTGTGGCCGTTACTCCTGGTCGCCCAGCAGCACTGACTCCAGCGCGATCTCGATCATCTCGTTGAAGGTGGTCTGGCGCTCGTCAGCAGTGGTCTGCTCGTGGGTGCGGATATGGTCAGAGACGGTGCAGATCGCCAGCGCTTTCGCGCCGAACTCTGCCGCCACGCCATAGATGCCCGCCGCTTCCATCTCTACGCCGAGAATGCCGTACTTCTCCATCACGTCGAACATCTGCGGATCTGGGGTGTAGAACAGGTCAGCGGAGAAGATGTTGCCGACGCGTGCCGGGATACCCTTGGCCTTCGCCGCGTCCACTGCATGGCGCACCATGTCAAAGTCAGCGATGGCGGCGTAGTCGTGATCCTTGAAGCGCAGGCGGTTCACCTTGGAATCGGTGCAGGCGCCCATGCCGATCACCACGTCACGCAGTTTCACGTCGCTGCGCACCGCGCCGCAGGAGCCAACACGGATGATCTTCTTCACGCCGAACTCAGTGATCAGCTCTTTGGCGTAGATGGAGCAGGAGGGGATGCCCATGCCGTGGCCCATGACGGAGATTTTGCGGCCCTTGTAGGTGCCGGTGTAGCCCAGCATACCGCGCACTTCGTTGACCAGACGCACGTCTTCCAGGAAGGTCTCCGCGATGTACTTGGCACGCAGCGGATCGCCCGGCATCAGTACCACGTCTGCAAAATCACCCATTTCAGCATTGATATGCGGCGTAGCCATATTCAGTTCCTTATTTCACAAATTCTGACGTTAATCATAAAAACCGCGCCGCCCGGAGGCGGCGCGCAGATCAGGTTACAGCATGGACTTGCCGTATTCCATCGGCGACATGCCGAAGTAGCTGGCAACGGTCTGGCCGATGTCAGCGAAGGTGTCGCGCTTGCCGAGGAAGCCCGGCTTGATTTTCGGGCCGTAGATCAGCACCGGGATGTGCTCACGGGTGTGATCGGTGCCGGTCCAGGTCGGGTCGCAGCCGTGGTCGGCAGTCAGGATCAGCATGTCATCCGGGCCAACCAGCTCCATCAGCTCCGGCAGGCGGCGGTCAAACAGCTCCAGCGCCGCGGCATAGCCGGGCACGTCGCGGCGGTGGCCGTAGGCGGAGTCGAAGTCCACAAAGTTGGTGAAGACGATGGTGTTGTCACCCGCCGCCGCCATCTCTTTAACGGTGGCGTCAAATAGCGCGTCCAGCCCGGTGGCCTTCACTTTTTTGGTGATGCCGACCTGCGCGTAGATGTCCGCGATCTTGCCGATGGAAACCACCTCGCCCTGCTTCTCGTCCACCATCTTTTTCAGGATGGTCGGTGCCGGCGGCTCCACCGCCAGGTCATGGCGGTTGCCGGTGCGCTCAAACTCGCCGGCCTTGTTGCCAACGAACGGGCGGGCAATCACGCGGCCAATGTTGTAGCCGCCCTCAGTCAGCTCCTCGCGCGCGATTTCGCACAGCTCATAGAGCCGCTCCAGCCCGAAGGTCTCTTCGTGGCAGGCGATCTGGAATACCGAGTCCGCCGAGGTGTAGAAGATCGGCTTGCCGGTTTTCATGTGCTCCTCGCCCAGCTGGTCAAGGATCACCGTGCCAGAGGAGTGGCAGTTGCCGAGGTAGCCCGGCAGGTTGGCGCGTTCCACCAGCTTGTCCAACAACGCCTGCGGGAAGCTGTTTTCGGTGTCGGTGAAGTAGCCCCAGTCAAACAGCACCGGCACGCCAGCAATCTCCCAGTGGCCGGACGGGGTGTCCTTGCCGGAGGAGAGTTCGCTGGCGAAAGCGTAGGCGCCGATGATGTCAGCGTTGGCGTCCAGCCCCGGCGGGAAGGTGCCGGTGGAGGCTTCCGCCGCCTTGCCCAGCCCCAGTCGGCTCATGTTCGGCATATGCAGCGGCCCCTTGCGGCCCACGTCAGCCTCGCCGCGCGCGCAGGCTTCGGCAATGTGTCCCAGCGTGTCGGCACCTTTGTCGCCAAACCGTTCGGCGTCTGCGCTGTGGCCGATACCGAAAGAGTCCAACACCATGATAAACGTACGTTTCATTCTGTTCTCCTGCGTGTGTTTACGCGTTTGTGCGGCGGGCTGCCAGCCGGGCCACAGGGCTACGCGAAAGGGTGACCGTTATGCCCGGATGCGTTGGTAGATGACCGGCGTCGCCTCCGGCGGTTGCTCGCCGAGCGTGATAGCGGCGCGTACCGCCTCCGCCGCTTGCCACCAGGACTCCTCGCTGTTGGCGTGGATCATCGCCAGCGGCTGCTGGGTGTCCACCTGCTCGCCCAGCCGGGCCACCGAGGTCAGGCCGACGCTATAGTCGATGCTGTCCGACGCCCGCCGGCGGCCACCCCCGAGGGTCACCACGGCCATGCCCAGCGCGCGGGTGTCCACGGCGCGGATATAGCCCTTCTCCGTCGCATAGACCGGTTTGCTCAGCGTCGCCGCCGGCAGATAACGATCGTAGTGCTCAATAAAATCGGTGGGGCCGCGTTGGGCGGCCACCATCCGGCCAAAGATCTCTGCCGCCGCGCCGTTGTCCAGCACGGTTTGCAGTTTGGTGCGGGCCTCGGCGTCATCCTTCGCCAAGCCGCCCGACAGCAGCATCTCCACGCAGAGGGCCATCGTGACCTCAAACAGGCGTGGATTGCGGTATTCGCCGGTCAGGAAGCGCACGGCTTCGCGCACCTCGACCGCGTTGCCAGCGCTGGAAGCCAGCACCTGGTTCATGTCCGTCAGCAGCGCCGTGGTGTTGCAGCCTGCGCCATTGGCGACGCCAACAATCGCCTGCGCCAGCGACTCGGACTGTTCGTAGGTCGGCATGAACGCGCCGGAGCCTACCTTCACGTCCATCACCAGCGCGTCCAGTCCCTCGGCCAGCTTTTTCGCCAGAATCGAGGCGGTGATCAGCGGGATGGAATCTACGGTGGCGGTGATGTCACGCGTGGCGTAGAAACGCTTGTCCGCCGGTGCCAGCGAGCTGGTCTGGCCGATGATCGCCACCCCTACCTGCTGGATGATGGTACGGAAGCGGGCATCATCCGGGAAGATGTCGAAGCCGGGAATCGCCTCCAACTTGTCCAGCGTACCGCCGGTGTGACCAAGGCCGCGCCCGGAGATCATCGGCACGTAGCCGCCGCACGCCGCCACCATCGGCCCCAGCATCAGCGACGTCACGTCGCCGACGCCGCCGGTGGAGTGCTTGTCCACCACCGGGCCATTCAGCCCCAGACTCTGCCAGTTCAGCACCGTGCCCGAGTCGCGCATCGCCATCGTCAGCGCCACGCGCTCCGGCATGGTCATGTCATGGAAATAGATGGTCATCGCCAGCGCGGCGATCTGACCCTCTGAAACCTGGTTGTCGCGAATGCCATTGATGAAGAAGCGAATTTCCTCTTCTGTCAGCGGCTGGCCGTCACGTTTTTTTCGAATAATTTCTTGTGCCAGAAACAAGGTGTCCCCCTTGCGTCACATGAGTGAAGGCCGCGCCGGAAAACCGGCGCGGCAGGCCCATCAGTAGCCGCCGTTTGCGTTGCCGCTGGCATGGCCCAGCGTGGTCAGCAAGCTGGCTAGCAGGCTGGAGGCACCGAAGCGGAAGTGGCGCGCGTCGGCCCACTGGTCGCCCATGATGCGCCCGGCAATCGCCAGATAGTGCGCCGCGTCTTCCGCGGTGCGCACACCGCCAGCCGGTTTGAAGCCGACCTGCTCACCGACGCCCAGATCGTGGATCACCTGGATCATCAGCTCGGCGCTCTCTGGCGTGGCGTTGACCGGCACCTTGCCGGTGGAGGTCTTGATGAAGTCTGCGCCCGCCTTGATGGCGATCTCGGACGCCTTACGGATCAGCGCCGCCTGCTTCAGCTCACCGGTTTCGATGATCACTTTCAGCAGCACGTTAGCTGACGCACAGGCCTCTTTGCAGGCTTTCACCAGCTCAAAGCCCACTTGCTCGTTGCCCGCGATCAGCGCCCGGTAGGGGAAGACCACGTCCACCTCATCCGCGCCGTAGGCGATGGCCGCGCGGGTTTCTGCCAGCGCGATCTCCACGTCATCATTGCCATGCGGGAAGTTGGTCACGGTAGCGATGCGGATCTCAGGGGTGCCCTGCTCACGCAGCGCCTTGCGGGCCACCGGGATAAAGCGCGGGTAGATGCAGATGGCCGCGGTGTTGCCAGCCGGGCTTTTCGCCTGACGGCAGAGCGCAATCACCTTCTCATCGGTGTCGTCTTCGTTCAGGGTGGTTAAATCCATGAGGCTCAGCGCACGCTGCGCTGCGGCGGTTAAATCGGTCATATGACTCTCCAACAGTTATCGTTGCTGACAACCACGATCAGGTCTGAGGGCAACGCACTCTACAGGTTGGCGAGCGGACTTGGTTCCGTGAAGAGCAGGCGGGCACGCAGGCGCATACCACCGTTGAGATCCTTCTCACCGCACTAGCCGGCGCCGGCCAGCGTTGGCTATTGAAACATGCATAAGGGGACGCTTATGTGTTCTGTTTCACAAAATCTGAAAGCCAATTGTAACGCGTTTAGATTACATGTGACAGACATCACATGTTAATCGTTTCAAGCTCAGAAAATGACCGCAATTATGAGTGTACACCAGGCTACCTGGCCCGGTGCGCCGTCCCGGCCCGCAGGCCGCGCTGGCAGGGATTTGCAAGGCAGGATGTTATAATAGTCACAACGGGAAGAGAATGGGATTTCCGCGCCAGCGGTGAAAAGTTTTGTCAACCGGTATACAAACGCCGTGGCCCGGCAGCAAAAATGTTATTTTTATTACATTGCTTTTTCAGACTGGTCAGCCAGCAGCGGCAGGTTAAAGATGCGGCGGGTATTGGCATTCAGGGCGGCGGCAATCTCTTCGGCCGGTTCACTGCGCAACTGGCAGAGCACCTCAAAGGTCAGCGCCGCGCGCTCCGGCCGATTGGGCTGGCCTTGGTAACCGGCCAGCGGCATGTCGGGGGCGTCGGTCTCCAGCAGCAGCGAGGAGAGCGGCAACGCGGCGAGGGTACGCCGGGTCTTCTGCGCCCGCTCATAGGTGATGGTGCCGCCGACGCCAATCGCGTAGCCCAGCTTGATGAAGGCTTCTGCCTGCGACTGGCTGCCAGCAAAGCCATGCACCACGCCGGTGGCTGGCAACTTATGTTGACGCAGCATCGCCGCCAGCGGGTCATGGGTGCGGCGCGAGTGCAGGATCACCGGCAGGTTCGCCTGCTTCGCCAGATGGAACTGCGCCGCCAGCAGCGCCTTCTGCCGCTCAAAACGCGGATTCTCCATATAGAGATCCAAGCCAATCTCCCCCACCGCCACGCACTTGGGGTCGGGCTGCCGCAGGCGATCGGCCAGTGCCGCCAGCGCCGCGTCATCATGCCGGTCGATGAACAGCGGGTGCAGCCCGAGGGCGGCAAAGAGCGCCGGATGGCTGGCGGCCAGCTCGCTGACGAGGGCAAAGCGGTCGGCGCTGATGGCTGGCACAATGATCTGCCGCACGCCGTGCGCCGCCGCCTGCGCGATGCTCTGTTGCGCGTCATGCACAAAGGGCGGGAAATCAAAGTGGCAATGGGTATCAATAAAGTAACGTGGAAGGGTCATCCGGCCTGCTCCTGATCATCGGGTTCCTCATTTTGCGCCACTGGCGGCGCATCGGCCAGCAGTCCGCTGACGGCATCGCTCACGGCGGCCACCAGTGGCGCGTCGGTGACCAGCGGCGTATTGGCCGGTTCGCCCGCGGGCGGCGGTGGCGTGCCAGCGAGCACGGCGTCCGGCACCTTGGTGAGCGGCAGGATGTCTGGCACCTGATCGTCCTGCGGCAACAGCCAGTGGGCAACGGTGGCGAGGAAGTAACGCGCGCAGCGCCGTCCGAGGTGATAGTCGCGGTTCAGCGCTGGCAGGCGGCTGCCGAGCGCCCGGCTGGCCAGTGGTTTAGGCGGGAAGATCTCAAAGATGCGCAGGTTGTCCGGCGGCTGTTCGATGAATTGCTGGATGCGGCGATAGCTCTGCTCATGGTGCTGCATCATGTGGATCAGCTGTTGCAGGCTGCTTTCGCTCAGCCACTGCTCCATCCGTTTCATCCACTGCGGCGTGTAGAACATCTGCGACGGCACCGTGCGGATGACGATGATGGTATCCGCGCCGCGCTGCCACGCCTCTTCCACCGGGATGGCCGCGCTGATGCCGCCATCCTGGTAGCTCACCCCCTCCAGCTCCACCCCCTGCCGGTAAAAGCCGGGAATGGCGCTGGAGGCCTTGAGCACCGACAGCCAGTTCTCCGGCGTCGGCGCAAAGTAAACCGGCGAGTAGTCATCGCTGCGGCAGGCGCACATCAGGAATTCCCGGCCATTGCCGAGGTAGTCGGAAGCCTGCCCCAACGCCAGCGGCATCTGTTGGTGGGTTGCCTCCACCAGCCAGTCGAGATCGATCAGGTGGCCGCCGCGCACAAAGCGCAAAGGGTTGAAGAACTGGGGAGCGGTAGTGTAGCGGGAGATCACGCGCCGGGCATAGCCGGGCTGGCGACAGACAAAGGCGGAGAGGTTTTGCGCACCGGCAGAGGTGCCGATCAACAGGTCGAAGGGATCGAAGTGGGCGCGTTGGAACTCATCCAGCACACCGGCCGTGAAGATTCCACGTTGTCCGCCCCCTTCACATACCAGCGCAATTTTGCCTGGCCGGTAGGGTTTGTAGGCCAGGGACTCAATATTCCCCAGCGTGATGGGTATCCTATATCCCAACCTTCACCTCATTACCCGGCTATTCCGCACCGGGGAGGATAACCGGCGGGCCTCCTGGCTGTCACCCCTTGGCGCCCTGCTGGCCGGGGTGGGTGGCGTCCTACCAATGAGCCAATGGCGTACATTCCGTTGGCCAGCCACACGTTTCCATCATGTGGCGGCCAGCGGGTGCGTCAGCTCGCTAAGAGCGGCGGCGACCGGTAAACAGACTGATCAGGAACAGGATGATGCCGACGACGAAGACAATTTTTGCAGCCCACGCCGCAGTACCTGCCAGTCCACCAAAGCCCAGCGCCGCAGCGATCAGCGCGATGACTAAAAAGATAATGCCCCATCGAAACATAAATCTCTCCTTACCTTATTGAAATTCGAGACACCGTTATACAGCCTGGATCTCACCGTCTGACGATGAAACCCGTGTTAAAAAGATAGCGTAAAATCAGGAAATTGCCTGACCCGCCCCCTCTTTAGGACTGACACGGTCGTTTTTTCTTGTGGTTTTGGTTAGTTACCGGCCGCCCCGACGGGGCGGCCCTGACCTCGGGTCATCGGGGCCTGATGGCCCCAGATGTTATGGCTTGATGGTCAGGTCGTTTTTAACGGATTTCACCCCGTCAACAGCCTTGGCGATGCCTTCAGCACGCTCAGACTGCGCCTGATTCTCCACAGTACCGCTCAGCTGTACCACGCCTTCGGTGGTGATCACTTTCACGTTGCGGGAGGGCACATTGTCGTCAGCCAACAGTTTGGCCTTCACTTCGGTGGTGGTGGCAGCGTCGCCCGCATAGGCTTTGGCGGTCTGCTCTTTGCTGTCACGTACGTGCAGCTTGTCGCTGACGGAGGTGACACCCTCCACTTTCTTGGTCACGGCCACGGCTTTGTCCGCTTCCGCCTGGCTGGCCACGAAGCCGCTCAGGGTTACGACGCCGTTGGTGGTATCAACCGAGATGTCGGTGCTTTTGATCGCCTCGTCATCCACCAGCGCGCTTTTCACCTTGGCAGTGACCGCGCTGTCACCCATGTAGTTGCTGACTTTGTTTACCGAGCTATCGATTTTATCGCCAGCGGAGGTTGCGGCGCTGTCCGCTTTGCTTGTCATGGTTTCCGCCAGTGCATTACCGCCCACCAGCGCAGAACTCAACACTACGGCCATCATTGAATAGGCAAATTTAGACTTTTTCATCGATTTATTCCTTTATGTTGTGATCCCCAACCATCGGGACCCGTCGGCCATATCCGGCGTTGCCACCAAGCTGACCGACCATTTCACGTTCTTATGCACGTCAAAAGCGTTGCGTCGTGTGCGTCTTAAAGTCAAAACCATCCTTTGTCTGGCAAAACTGCATCCTTGCCCGCCCCTTCCCTGGCGCTGCCCGGCCTCCCGCCGTTGTTCCCTTCAGCAACCGCTTCATTCAGAACTAAACGCCACTCAGTGACGAAAATCCCAGATAAGCCGCTGTGAGTAACTCCCGTATCAGTGCTTTATCGCGCTGTTTCGCAAGCACAACTTAAATATAGTCGATAAATGACGAGGTTGAAGGAAATTTGCGGAAATGGCGGGAAATGCAGACTAGTCCGAGGAATCAGGATGAAAAAAGCAGCAAAACAGGAGAATATTGCGGCAAAAAGCGGCAATTCTCCTGCTTTGGGTAGGGGAAATGGGAAGGTAACAACATGCTACAGCCGAAAAAAAACGGCATCGCTGCCGTTTTTTTCATCGCATGGATTAATGCTCGCGGGTTTTGCGGAAGGTCACTTCCGGGAAGCGCTCTTGCGTCAGGTTGAGGTTCACCATGGTCGGGGCGATGTAGGTGAGGTTGTCACCGCCATCCAGCGCCAGGTTGAGTTCGCACTTGCGCTTGAACTCCTCAAATTTCTTCACGTCCGTGGACTCCACCCAGCGGGCGGTGGAGACGTTGACCGACTCATAGATCGCCTCAACGTTGTACTCGCTCTTGAGGCGTGCCACCACCACGTCAAACTGCAGTACCCCGACCGCGCCGACAATCAGGTCGTTGTTGGCGATGGGGCGGAACACCTGCACCGCGCCCTCTTCGGAGAGCTGCACCAGCCCCTTCAGCAACTGCTTCTGCTTCAGCGGGTCACGCAGGCGGATGCGGCGGAACAGTTCTGGCGCAAAGTTCGGGATGCCGGTGAACTTCATATCCTCACCCTGGGTGAAGGTGTCGCCGATCTGGATGGTGCCGTGGTTGTGCAGGCCGAGGATGTCGCCGGGATAGGCCTCTTCCACGTGCGAGCGGTCGCCCGCCATGAAGGTCAGCGCGTCAGAGATCACCACGTCCTTGCCGGTGCGCACCTGGCGCATCTTCATGCCCTTCTCGTAGCGGCCGGAGACCACGCGCATGAAAGCCACGCGGTCACGGTGTTTCGGATCCATGTTCGCCTGGATCTTGAACACGAAGCCCGTGAACTTCTCCTCTTCCGCCGTCACTTCGCGCACGTCAGTTTTGCGCGGCATCGGTGCTGGCGCCCACTCCACCAGTCCATCCAGCATGTGGTCAACGCCGAAGTTACCCAGTGCAGTACCGAAGAAGACCGGCGTCAGCTCACCATTAAGGAAGGCTTCACGCTCAAACTCATGGGACGCGCCCTGCACCAGCTCCAGTTCATCACGCAGCTGGGCCGCCAGATCTTCGCCGACCGCGGCGTCCAGCTCCGGATTATCCAGCCCTTTGACGATGCGCACTTCCTGGATGGTATGGCCCTTACCGGTCTGGTAGAGGTAAGTCTCATTCTTATAGAGGTGGTACACGCCCTTGAACAGCTTGCCGCAGCCAATCGGCCAGGTGATAGGCGAACAGGCAATTTTCAGCTCGCGCTCCACCTCATCCATTACCTCCATCGGGTCACGGATGTCGCGGTCAAGTTTGTTCATGAAGGTCAGGATCGGCGTGTCACGCAGGCGGGTGACTTCCATCAGCTTGCGGGTGCGATCCTCAACGCCTTTCGCGGCGTCGATCACCATCAGGCAGCAGTCCACCGCCGTCAGGGTACGGTAGGTATCCTCGGAGAAGTCCTCGTGCCCGGGGGTATCCAGCAGGTTGACCAGCGCATCGCGATAGGGGAACTGCATCACCGAGGTGGTGATAGAGATCCCACGCTGTTTTTCCATCTCCATCCAGTCAGATTTGGCGTGCTGGTTCGAGCCGCGGCCCTTCACTGTACCGGCGGTCTGGATCGCCTGTCCGAACAGCAACACCTTTTCAGTGATGGTGGTTTTACCCGCATCGGGGTGGGAGATAATGGCGAAGGTACGGCGCTTGGCCACTTCGCGGGCGTATTCACTTGGAGACATTTTCACGTTTCTATCGTTGTACCGCCCTGCGACCATCAGATCGCGCCGCGAACGGCACCGGGCAAAGCGGAAAGGAGTAATAATGGGGCGCTATTTTCTATGATTTAACCCGCAGAGACAATCAATGTTGAAATATTGTTCATGGGGACTGGCCTACAGCCGAAAATCCCGGTGCAGCGCCGACCAGTAGGCACGCAGGGCCGCCTTGTGGGCGTCATGTATCGGCAGCGCCGCCAGCCTGTCAGGCCACTCGGCCCGCGCACGCTGCAACGCCTCCTCCAGATGGACACGGATGGCCGGCCAGGCGACGCCCGAGCGCTGTGCCCAACGGGAGAACGTCTCCCAACTGATCTGAGACCAGCGTTTCTCATGCGCCATGTTGAGTGTCATCTCCTGCTCGTCACGCACATAGGGCAGCGTGCAGAGGATGTCATAGGCCGGGGAGAGCCGGCCATTCAACCCATCAGGGCATCCCACTCGCCCACCGGGTCGGCGGGTGTCTCCACCGGCCACTCCTTAGTGCGCCGGGCGGCCTCACGTGGCAACAGCACCAGCTCCAGATCCATGCCCTCCAGCACCCGCAACAGAGTAGAGAGGCGCACGTCCCCCCCTGCCTCAATGCGCTGGTACTGCTGCTGAGACATGCCAATTTTCATCAGCATATCTTTCTGGTTCAGATCCAATGCCTGCCGCCGCTGTTTTAACGCGGCGGCCAGCTGCTCCAAGGTTTTCATATGGGTGCCCTCCCCCTATCGATGCCATGCTATTACAACGCATGGGTTGTATTTGCTGGAGAAAACAACGCACTAATTGTAAAAGCCTCGATTTACTTCTTATCAGTTGTTTTGAGGGCGAAAAACAACGGATAAGGGGTAATTATTCACTTATCCGTTTTGGGGAGGTTACAGCGGCAGTGCCATGATCACCGCGTCTTCGCGGCCGGTGGCAGTGGGGTAGTAGTTGCGGCGCAGTGACACCTCATTGAAGCCAAGATCCTCATACAGCGCGAGGGCGGGCTGGTTGGAGGCGCGCACCTCCAGCCACAGGGTCATGATGTCGCGCGTCTCCAGCTCGGCAATCAGCCCGGTGAGCAGGGTGCGCCCCAGCCCACGGCGTTGGAAGGCGGGATCGATGGCGATGTTGAACAGCGTCGCCTCATCCAGCACCACCTGGGTGATGGCGAAACCGGCCATCTGCCCGTCGGCCATGATCTTCAAATTCAGGTAACGATCGCCTTGGTTGCCGGCGAAGGTGGCGTCACTCCACGGAAAGGCGTGGCTGGCGCGTTCAATCTGCATGGCGCGCGGATGGTCGTCCGGCGTCAGGATGGAGATGCTGTTCATGTTCACAAATCTGCTGCCAAAGGGCGCGTTTCGCGCCGGCGTCCTGGGATAGCGCCGGCAGGGCCGGGCTGGAGAGCTGTACCCCCTCAAGGGCCAGCGGTGTACTGACGCCAAGGCGCCAACTGGTGCAGCGGGTGCCTTCCGGCAGCATCGCCGCCTGATCGGGCGTCAGGCTGTAGACCTGATGGGCATCCAGCTCCAGCGCCCGCAGCAGGTCACGCACCAGCGGGTGATCGGCTGGCGGCGGGCTTTCCGCCACCAGAAGCAGCCGGGTTCCGTCCGGCAGGTGGACGGCGATTTCACCCTGCAAGACCGCCGGGCGGCGCAGGGTCCACTGCGTGATGCCCAGTTGTTGTAACAGTATGTCGCGTCGCGTTGCCATGCCAAATCCTGCCAAGCACCCAAATGTGCCGCGCTATGCTAGCAAACCCATCGAACATGCGCCAACAAACCTCTATAATCCCCGGTCATCTTCCAAAGGAGCCACAACCTGATGTCTGCATTAACCCCTGCCAGTGAAGTCATACTGCGCCACACTGATGAATTTGCCGGACGCCGCGTGCTGTTTGCCGGCGACCTCCAAGACAGCCTGCCCGCCCAGTTCGACGCGGCGGAGGTGCGTGTCCACACCAACCAATATCATCACGGACAGATGCTCAGTAAAGCGCTGGGGGATAACGTGCAGTATGGCCTGCTGGCAGAGGCGGAGTTCGTCAGCCAGAGCGAGGTGCTGATCTACTACTGGCCGAAGAGCAAGCAGGAGGCGCAGTTCCAGCTCGCCAACCTGCTGTCGCTGCTGCCGGTCGGCACCGAGGTGTTTGTGGTGGGCGAGAACCGCGCGGGCGTGCGCAGCGCCGAGGGGATGCTGGAGGAGAACAGCCCGTTGCAGAAGATCGACAGCGCGCGCCGCTGCGGCCTCTACCACGGCCGTCTGGAGCAGCAACCGGCCTTCGACGCCGACGACTGGTGGGAGTCCTACGTGATTGCCGATGTGACGGTGAAGACCCTGCCGGGCGTCTTCAGCCGTGACGCGCTCGATCCGGGCAGTATGTTGCTGCTGGGCACCTTCAGCGAGGACATCAAAGGCACGGTGCTAGACATCGGCTGTGGCGCGGGCGTGGTGGGTGCGGTACTCGGCACCCACTTCCCGAAGGTGAAGCTGACGCTGAGCGACGTCAATGCCGCCGCGCTGGAGGCGAGCCGCGCCACGCTGGCCGCCAATGGCCTGGAGGGCAACGTGATCGCCAGCAACGTCTACTCCGACATCAGCGGGCGCTTCGATATGATCGTCTCTAACCCGCCGTTCCACGAGGGGCTGCAAACCAGCCTGCACGCGGCCGAGATGCTGATCCGCGGCGCAGCCAGCCACCTGCACATCGGCGGCAAGCTGCGCATCGTCGCCAACGCCTTCCTGCCGTACGCCGATATCCTCGACGCCACTTTTGGCAGCCATGAAGTGCTGGCCCAGACCGGCCGCTTCAAGGTCTATCAGGCTGAACTGGGCCGCCCGCCGCGCGCGCCGAAGAAAAAATCTAGACGTTAAGCATCGGCATCACATGCGCCTCATAGCGATCCCCCGCGATCGCCTGGGGCGCAAACAGGGCCGCGATCGCCGCCTGTTCACCCGGATCGAGGGTGATCTCCACGGCAGCGATATTCTCCTCCAGATAGCGGCGGCGCTTGGTGCCGGGAATCGGCACGATGTGCGATCCCTGTGCCAGTACCCACGCCAGCGCCAGCTGGCCGGCCGTTACCCCCTTCCCTGCCGCCAGTGTGCGGATCCCCTCCACCAGCTGCAAATTTTTGGCGAAGTTCTCCGGGCTAAAGCGCGGGTTGCCCCGGCGGAAATCATCCGCGGCCAGATCCTCTGGCGTGGCAATCTTACCGGTCAGAAAACCGCGCCCGAGCGGGCTGTAGGGCACAAAGCCCACGCCTAAATGTTCACAAGCAGGCAAAATCTCCTGCTCTACCTCCCGTGACCAGAGCGAGTACTCGGTCTGTAGGGCAGTAATGGGGTGCACGGCGCACGCCCGCGCCAGCGTGGCGGCGGAGGCCTCGCTCAGCCCGAGGTAGCGGATCTTGCCCTCGCGCACCAGATCGGCCAGCGTGCCCACCACCTCCTCAATTGGCACCGACGGATCGACCCGGTGCTGGTAGTAGAGATCGATATGATCCACCTGCAACCGCTTCAGGCTGCCCTCCAGCGAGGCGCGGATATATTCCGGCCGGCTGTCCACGCCGCGGCGCGACGGCGCGCTGGGATCGCGCAAAATGCCAAACTTGGTGGCGAGGAACACCTGCTCGCGCTTGCCCTTGATGGCGCGGCCAATCAGCTGCTCATTGGTGTGCGGCCCATAGATGTCTGCCGTATCCAGCATCGTCACCCCCAGCTCCAGCGCGCGGTGCAACGTGGCGACCGCCTCGTCGGCATCCGCGCCGGTGGAGTAGAAGTCGCTCATCCCCATGCAGCCCAACCCGATGGCGGAGACCACTGGCCCATTTTTTCCCAATTGGCGTGTTTGCATTGTCTTGCTCCTTACGGTGGTTTACCTGATGCGCTCAGTGTGGTTGTTTAGGCGAACGGGATAAATCACGCGGTTTGCACAGCACTGTTCATAAATCGCCAACAATGGGGGCACTGATGGATCAGGTTCAGGCGATGCGGGTCTTCACCCGGATTGTGGAGTTGCAGAGTTTCAGCCGGGCGGCGGAGGATCTTGGCCTGCCACGCGCCACCGTCAGCAACGTCTTGAAGCGCCTGGAGTTGCGGCTCGGCGTACGGCTGCTGGTGCGCACCACCCGGCGGCTGCATGTCTCGCAGGAGGGAGAGATCTACTACCAACGCTGCCTGCAACTGCTGGACGCGCTGGCGGAAGCGGACGCGCTGTTCGCCCACCAGCGACACCAGCCGGCGGGCAAGGTGCGGCTCGACATGCCGCACTCATTGGCGCGTGAAGTGGTGATCCCGGCGCTGCCGCAGTTTCAGGCGCGTTACCCGCACATTGAGGTGCTGCTGAGCGCCAATGATGCCGCCATCGACCTGCTCGACCACGGCGTGGATTGCGTGCTGCGCGCCTGGCCCTCGGAGGCGGAGAATCTGGTGGTGCGCAGCCGCGTCGCCCTGCCGCAGGTCACCTGCGCCTCCCCTGGTTATCTGGCGGCGCACGGCACGCCCACGTCGCCGGAGGCGCTTCAGGGCCACCGCATGGTGGGCTACTTTTTCCGGCACAGCCAGCAGCTGGAGCGGCTGGAGTTCTGCCTACCCGGCGGCACGCAGGCCATCACCCTGCCACATACGCTGGCGGTCAGCGGGGCGGATGCCTATCTGGCGGCCGGGTGCAGTGGCTTTGGGCTGGTGCAGGCGGCGCGCTACTCGGTGCAGGCGGAGCTGGCGCGCGGCGCACTGGTGGAGGTACTGGCAGAGACCCCGCCGCCGCCGATGCCGATTTACCTGATGTACCCGCCGGGGCGCTTCGTCGCGCCACGGGTGCGGGTCATGTTGGAGTGGCTAGCCGAGCTATTGCAGCAGGCAACGGCGCCATAATGGTGATAAAAAAAGCAAATTTTACATTTTATGTCTACTTTTGCAGCAGTCGTGTCATCTCTTCGAAATAGTTATTGACGCCGCAGCGAAAATCTCTAGAATTCGCCTCCGTGGTTACGCTACTCCTCAGTAGTGTGATTGGTACGCGAAGGTGGCGGAATTGGTAGACGCGCTAGCTTCAGGTGTTAGTGTCCTTACGGACGTGAGGGTTCAAGTCCCTCTCTTCGCACCAAATAACCACATGATTTATATCGCAGGACTTAATGCGAAGGTGGCGGAATTGGTAGACGCGCTAGCTTCAGGTGTTAGTGTTCTTACGGACGTGAGGGTTCAAGTCCCTCTCTTCGCACCAATCCGGTGATATAAATTGCAGCAGAATCATCTGTGCGAAGGTGGCGGAATTGGTAGACGCGCTAGCTTCAGGTGTTAGTGTCCTTACGGACGTGAGGGTTCAAGTCCCTCTCTTCGCACCACTTGATTCGCTTCTCTTTTCTTCCCCCTGCTTCTCCTCTTCTGTTCCAATACGCTCTCTTGTTTTTCCCTCACTCTTATTGTTATCCCAGCATATTGAAGTTCAGTGTCATCGCTACCAGACTGCCGAGCAACGCCACGCAGGACGGCACCAGAATATAGTGGCGCAGATGGCGGTTGAACAGCATACCTAGCGTTACCAGCATCGCCACCACGATCACCAGCCGCAGCGTCTCCAGGCTGATATCCATCATCGCCAACAGTGGCAGCAGCGCACAGGGCAGTAGCACTCCCCAGCCGCCAGACAATTTCCGGCCCATGCACCATACCGCGCCCCACAGCCCGCACACCGTAATCATCGCCGCCACCATCCTAATTCCCTTACTGATTGAGTGATAATGAGAATTAATATCATATAGCATCAGTGGCGGATTTTCACTCTTTTCTGAGAATTCTTGTACAAAGATGACAGTCTGGTACAAAAGTGGTAATTTTGAATTCTTAGCATTACCTAAATAATTAAAACCCTTATTGTCACACCGGTTACCAATAACCGGCCGTCGGCATTGGGATAAATAGCACCATTATTTTAATAAAATTTTCAGATTGATAGCTTTTTAAACCAGAGTGAAAACGATATGAATTTGCGTTCCTATGACGAGCTTGTCAAAAGTAAGCATCGGCTCTCCCTCTTACTCTTTTTATTCCTGAGTTGCACATCGTCCCTGTTCAGCTTGCTGAGCACCGTTAATAATAAAATGTTTCTCTCCGTGCCGTTGGCAGGCATCACGCTGCTGAGCCTGGGTGGCCTGATATTCACGCTGCTCAATCGTCTGCGGCTGGATAATATTTTGAATATCTATGCATTTTTATTGGGCCTGCTTTGGGCCTGGCATATCTCATTGAAATATCAAGCAATTGGTGGCAATGACAAAAATTTTCTGCTGATAAGTTTGTTTAGCCTATTTTTTATTAGCGCCATTGCCTTCTCGGCCAACTTTACTGCCTTTCTGCTGCATGTATTGCCCGCTGGCATAATGATTGTTTATTTCGATCAACTACATAATCTATTGAGAATTTTTTTCATTATTGCCCTGCCAATGACCGGATTGGCGCTGCACCATATCCTGCAAAAACGTAGCGATGCCTTTACCCGCCGCTTAGTGGACAATCTCTATATTGAACGGGAAAAATTTAGCGATCTCAGTATGATCGATCCGCTCACCAGTCTCTATAACCGGCGCGGGCTGGAAAATAAGTGGGCCTCAATGCAACCGCCAGCGGCCAACCAGCAACACTTCGTGTTGCTAATGGATATCGACCACTTCAAGGCCTATAACGACAACTACGGGCATACGATGGGCGATCAGGCGCTGGTGCGAGTGGCGGCCGCCATTCGGGATACCGTGCGCTCGCGGGACATCGTGGTGCGCTACGGTGGCGAGGAGTTTCTGGTACTGCTGACCCACGTTGAGCGCGCCTATGCAATCAAGGTGGCGCAACGCATCCAGGAGCAGGTGCTGGCGCTGGAGATCCCGCACCTGTTCAATGAGAACGTCTCTACCCAGGTCACGCTCAGCACCGGCATTTCGCCGCTGGAGGCGTTGGACTGGATGAGCGCGGTTGACCGGGCTGACCATGCGCTCTATCGCGCCAAGCACAACGGCCGCAACACCATTGAGTATAAGGATGCCCCGCTGCCAGAGCCATCGCCGACGGCCTCACTGGCCTGACGGCGCCACCGCACGGGTGGTGCCGCGTGCCACCAGCGTCACGGGCAGGGTGAGGCTGGCGGCCTCGCCCGCCAGCCCGGCCAGCAGCGTCTCCACCGCCCGCTCCCCCAGCAGCCGAAAATCTTGCCGCACCGTGGTCAGGGGCGGGAAGAAGAAGGCGCTGTCTGCCGTATCGTCATATCCCACCACCGACACCTGTTGCGGCACCGCCTGCCCGGCCTCGTGCAGGGCGCGCATCGCCCCCAGCGCCATCTGGTCATTGGCCACCAGCAAGGCGCTGAATGGTGTGCCCTCTGCCAGCAGCGCCCGCGTCTGATGGTAGCCGTCGGCGGCGCTCCAGTCACCGTGGCGCTCGGCCACCGGCAGCAGACTGGCCTCCGCCAGCACCTGCCGCCAGCCCTGCAAACGCAACTGGGCGGAGATGGAACCGGCCTCCCCCGCCAGCAGCGCAATGGCACGATGCCCCTCCCTTAGCAAATACTCCGTGGCCAGCCGCGCCCCTGCGCCGGGTCGAACAGCACATGCGGCGCGGCAGTGGCTGGATCGGTATCGAGGAATACCAGCGGCCACCCCTCAGACTGCTGCGCCAGCGCCGCGGCCGCCGCGCCCGCCAGCGGGGCATTCACCAGCACCCCGTCCACCCGCTGGGCGCGCAACTCCTGGAGCGCCGCCCGGCACGCCGGTTCGCCGCTGCCGCGCACCATCGCCATCACTAGCCCATAGCCCGCCTCCCCGGCGCGTTGCTCAATGGCGGCGGCAATCTGCGATGGCGCATGTAGCGCCAGTGAACTGGTCGCCAGCCCCAGCACCCGCGAACGCTTGCCCGCCAGCTGCTGTGCCACCCGGTTCGGCACATAGTTGAGCGCCGTCATTGTGGCCTCCACCTTCTGGCGGGTGCGCACGGAGACATTGGGCGACTGGTTGATGACGCGGGAGACGGTTTGGTAGGAGACGCCAGCCGCGCGGGCGACGTCATCCAACGTGACGGTAGGGCGTTTCATCGGCATTCCGGCAGCGGTTAACGGAGTGCCAGCTTAGCAAATAGCATCCGGCCCCGCCACGGCAGGCGGGGCCGGCCGGTCAGCGCAGCTCGTCAATCACCGCCGCGCCCTGCCGCAGGAACACGGGGATCGCCTCGATCGGCGCGTCCGCTTCCACCCAGTTGCCGCCCGGATAGGTTTCGCCATGCAGATCCTGCCAGCTGGCGCCCGCGGGCAACCAGACACGGCGCTGGCGCACGCCCTCTTCCAGAATCGGTGCCACCAGGATGTCTGGCCCGAACATATATTGATCCTCCACCTGCCAGCTCTCCGCCTCCTGTGGGAAGTCAAAGAACAGCGGACGCATGATCGGGTCATTGTGCTGATGAGCCACGGCCATCTGCCGCCCGATGTAGGGGCGCAGCTTCTCACGCAACTGTAGCCCGGCGGTCATGATCGCCAGATTCTGCTCGCCGTAGCTCCACACCTCATTGGGCGCGCCGCTGTTGCACTGCTGCGCGCCATCCGCGCCGTAGGCTTTCTCGGGCGCGACATGCGGCTCGCGGTAGCCGTGCAGCCGCATCACCGGGCAGAAGATCCCCCACTGGAACCAGCGCAGCAGCAGCTCCTGGAAGGCCGGGTCTTCCACATGGCCGCCCTGGAAGCCACCGATATCCGTCGTCCACCACGGAATGCCCGCCATGCCCATGTTCAGCCCGGCGGCAAGCTGGTTGCGCAGCGAGACAAAGGAGGAGTGGACATCACCTGACCACGCCAGCACGCCGTAGCGCTGGCTGCCGGCCCATGAGCAGCGCACCAGATTGATGACCTCCCGTTCGCCCTGCTCTTGCAGGCCGTCATAGAAGGCTTGGGCAAAGTCGCGCGGATAGATGTTGCCCACCTCCAGCACCGTCCCACGGTGGTAGCGGTAGTTATCGAAGTCATAGGCGCGGAACTCCGGTTCTGCCTCATCCAGCCAGAAGTGGCGGATGCCCGCGTCGTAGTAGTTCTGCTTCACCTTGCCCCAGACATACTGCCGCGCGCCGGGGTGGGTGGCGTCAAAGAAGGTGGTATTGCCGAGGAAGTCGAGGGTCAGCGAGACACCGCGATCGCTGTTGACCAGATAGCCCTGCGCCTTCATCTCCTTGTAGTTGTCGGTGGTGGCATCGATGGTCGGCCAGACGGAGACCATCAGCTCAATGCCCATCCCCTTCAGCTCCTCCACCATGCCCTTCGGATCGGGCCAGTACTCCTCATCAAAGCGGAAGGTGCCCTGTTTAGGCCAGTGGAAGAAGTCGATGACGATCACCGAGATTGGCAAATTGCGGCGCTTGTACTCGCGCGCCACCGAGAGCAACTCCTCCTGGCTGCGGTAGCGCAGCTTGCACTGCCAGAAGCCGGTGGCGAACGCTGGCATCGGCGGCGCGGTGCCGGTGGCGCGGCCATACTGGCGGGTGATCTCCGCCGGCGAGTCACCGACGGTCAGCCAGTAGTCCATCTGCCCGGTCACCTCGGCGCGCCACTCGGTCAGGTTCTTCGCGAAGCTCACCTGTCCCACGGCCGGGTTGTTCCACAGCAGGCCATAGCCGAGGCTGGAGACCATAAATGGCACGCTGGCCTGCGAGTTGCGCTGCGCCAGCTCCAGCACGCACCCCTTCAGGTCGAGGCAGGGTTGCTGGTACTGCCCCATACCATAGATGCGCTCATCGTTGCGCGCCTCAAAGCGCACCATCAGTTGGTGCTTGCCGCCGGGAATCGGCCGGAAGGCGCGGGCGTCCAGCTTCAGCGCGCTGATGTACTTGTCCTTGCCCTTCTCCACCGTACCGATGCCGACGCTGGAGCGCTGCCGCCAGAACTCCTCCAGCACCAGCTCATCGCGCTGGTTGAAGAACGAGAGCCGCCCCTTGTCATTCAGCACCGCCTTCGCCTTGCCGTTGCGCAGGATCAGCTGGTCATCCTGCCGCTCAATGGTGACACCCTCCGCCGCTGGCCGCGGCAGCAGCGCCCACGGCTCCTCCGCCAGCGTGGGCTGGCAGGTGGCGCGCACGCGCAGGCTGTTTGGCCCCCACGGCTCCACCACCAGCATCTGGTTGTCATAGCGCCACAGGATACGGTTCTCTTGCGCCTCTAACTGACTCATCTTCGCTCCTTAGATTAGTTGTCGGCCTGCATCACCACTTTATGCAGGTTGATGTCACTCATGGTGGCGTCGTTCAGCCGATACCAACGCAGCGCGATGACGCTGACGAAGGACAGGACGCCGGGCACCAGGCTGAACAGCGCGATAATGCAGAACATCGCCTGTGACGACTGCTCAGCGGCCTGCGGTACATAGCCGCTCAGCCCCAGCGTCCAGCCGACGATGGCACCGCTGATGGCCATGCCCATCTTCAGCACCGCCAGCAGGGTGGAGAAGATGGTGCCATCCATGCGTTTGCCCTGCTTCCATTCGCCATAGTCGGCGACATCCGCCATCATCACCCACATCAAGGTGGTGGTGATTTGGTAGAAGGTGGAGACGAGGAACATCATGCCTACCAACAGCATCAGCGATTTCGGCATAAAGAAGATCGCCACGCTGAGCACGCCCGCCGCCACCGCCGCCCCGGCAAATACGGTGATCTTGCTGCGTCCGCGTGTCAGCACTTTTGACAGGGCACTGCCTGCGCCTTTCCCTACAATGTGCGCGCCCAGCAGCCAGGAGAAGAGCGCTGCGTCCCCTAAATAGTAGGTCACGTAGTACATCAACGCCCCCAGCCGGATGACGCCAAAGGCAATATTGGTCAGCACCAGCACCGCCACCACCCGCCACTGGTCGTTGTGCCACAGGTCGCGCAGGTCGCTCATGAAGTGGGCGTGGGAGGGGGTGGCGCGGATGCGCTCACGGGTGGTGAGGAAGCAGACCAAAAACATCAGCGTCGCCGCCGCGGCCATGATCGCCATCGCCCAGCGGTAGCCAGCCAGCTTGTCCGCGCCGCCGATGTACTCCGCCAGCGGCAGCATAAAGAAGGTGGAGAGCGCGCCGCCGAGGGTCGCCAGGAAGAAGCGGTAGGATTGCAGCGAGATACGCTGCTCATTGTCGGCGGTGATCACCGCGCCCATCGAGCAGTAGGGGATGTTGATCGCCGTGTACATCAGCATCATGAAGCAGTAACTGACGGTGGCGAAGACCATTTTCGCCTCCAGCGACAGCCCGGCCGGCACCGCGTAGGTGAGCATACAACTGACACCAAATGGCACCGCCAGCCACAGCAGGTAGGGGCGGAACTTACCCCAGCGCGAGGTGGTGCGATCCGCCAGCAGCCCCATTATCGGGTCAATCACCGCGTCGCCGACGCGTGCCAGCAGGAACATGGTGCCGATGAACACCGCCGGCAGGCCGACCACATCGGTGTAGTAGAAGGTAAGGAAGATGATGACGTTATCCAGGCCGATGTGGCTGGCCATGTCACCGAGGCCGTAGCCGACCTTTTCTTTGACGGAGAGTTTCTGGCTCATCTCTGCTCCACAGGTTCGCGATCAGGGGGTTCACGGCGTGGCAGCACACCGTGGCGATAGGGAGGTTATAAGCCAGTGTGCGGGGCAGGACGATTCTCAGATTTTCTTTAGCTATTACGTTAACTGGTTTCTGTGATACCGGTAACACCGGGGATGAAAGCTATGGCCGGGTTGCCCCGGCCATAAGGATCAGGCGTTGGCCAGCGCCTCGAACACCCGCTCTACCGCCACCGCGCCGGGGTCTTTGATGCCATCCAGGCTGTTGCTGCTCAGGTAGGCCGAGCGGCCAGCGTTGGCCTTCTGCATGGCGGCGGTGGCCTCCGCCCCCTCTTTCGCCGCCTGCGCCGCGGCGGCCAGGTCGCTGCCCTGCTCCAGCGCCTCCAGCGCTGGCTGCAACGCATCAATCAGCGTGCGGTCGCCCTTGTCCGCGCCACCATAATGTTTCATCTGTTGCAAGCCTGCCAGCAGCGCCGACGCCAGATCCCCACCCTCCTGGATCTGCTTACCGGCAGCGGTAAAGAAGATCGACATCAGCACGCCGCTCGATCCGCCCATCACCACCGCCAGTCGATCGCCCACCAGCGCGAACAGATCCGCCAGATCGTCCTGCGGCAGCTTGCCCTGCTGGTTCAGATCGAAAATCGCCTTCGCACCCGAGGCGAAGGTGGAGCCGGTGTCGCCGTCGCCCACCTGCGCATCCAGCTTGTTAAGCGCGTCCTCCAGGTCGATCAGCGTCTGGGTGACGGTCGCCACCACCTGCCCCACTTGCGCGTTCGCCGAGGGCGTCACCTCCACCCGCTGGCTCACCTTCTCCGCCGGCTGGCTTGGCGCCGCCTCCAGCTTCACCAGCGGCTGCCAGCCAGCGCACTCCACCTCGGCCTTCAATGCCTGCTCCAGCGTCTCATCCAGCACGATCGCCGACAGCGAGAAGCCCTTCATGTCGAGCGCGCTCACCAGGTGCGCCGGGCCGATCAGGTACTCCACCGCCGGGGCGATGGCGGAGTCCGCCACCTCCTTGGTGATCTGCGCCATCTCCAGCGGCGACGTGCCGCCGAGGTTGTTCACCAGCAGCGCCAGCCGCGCTTTCGCATCGACCGCGCCCTGCAACTTCTCCACCAGCGTGGCGACGATCTCGCGGCTGTTCTGGGTATCCAGCGTACTGACGCCCGGCTCGCCGTGGATGCCCAGCCCCAGCTCCACCGTGCCGGGGGCGATGCGGTCGGCCTCATCGCCCTTCTCGCCCGGCAGGTGGCAGCCAGCCATGGCCACGCCAATGGTGGCGGTGGCGTCAATGGCGCGCTGCGCCAGCGCCTTGACCTCCGCCAGCGACTGCCCCTGCTCCGCCGCCCAGCCCGCGACCTTGTGCACCAGCGCCGTCCCGGCGATGCCACGCGGCTGCTTGTTGTCGGGCAGTGAGATGTCATCACCCACCATCACCAGATCGACCTGGTAGCCGAGGCTTTTGGCACGCTCCGCCGCCAGCCCGAAGTTCAGGCGGTCGCCAGTGTAGTTCTTGACGATCAGCAGGCAGCCCGCTTCACCGGTCACCGCCACGATGGCGTTCAGCACCGCATCGACGCTCGGCGAGGCGAACACATCGCCGCACACCGCCGCGGTCAGCATCCCCTTGCCGACAAAGCCGACGTGCGCCGGCTCGTGGCCCGATCCGCCGCCGGAGACCAGCGCCACCTTCTGCTTGTCCCACCCCTTGCGCACCACGATGCGGATCGCCGGATCCACCTCCAGCCGCGCCAGATTTTTGTGGGGGGATGCCAAAATCACACCCTCGATGGCATCGTTTACCAGGTTCTTACGGTCGTTCATAAAAAACGTAGACATACCTTTCAGTCCCTTATTGGTGAGCAAGAAATGAAGTATAACCACTCCCGACCATAGCATAGGGCGCGCCGCAATGGCGTGAGGCCCGTCGCCACGCCCGCGCCAACAGGAAAATTGCCGCGTTCCACTGCTGGCATGGCGATTTTGTCCAATACTTAAGGGGAGCGCGCCTGACTGGCGCGGAATCCATGGGGCTGTGGCGACCGACAGGCGCGACAGCACCCGGCAATGAAAGGAGTGACAATGCGAAAACTACTGGTACTTACCGCCCTGCTGGCGGCCAGCTCATTTCCCCACCTGGCGCAGGCCGCCGATGGCCACACTGATATGTATATCAACGGCTTGTGTGAAGAGATTAAGGCCGATGGCGGCAAGGGCGACGACGATCACTACCTCGACCAGCTCAAGGTACGCTCCGGGGCAGGCGTCTCCTCCTCCGCGATGAACAAACCAGAGTTCAACGACGACGAAGCGGAAAAAGTAGTCGATGCCTTTATGGATCTCGACGACGACATGCGCCAATCCGCCGTCAACGACCCCGCCAAATGCCGCGCCATGATCCTGTCGCAGTATAATAACCAGGGCTAAGCGCCCACCCGCCCCATGCCAGGCCGGTGTGGGGCAGGCGCGGTATTCCCTACCCCTTCACGCACACCACCTGCCGTAATGTATGGACGATCTCCACCAGCGAGGATTGGGCGGCCATCACGGCGTCGATGTCTTTGTAGGCCATCGGGATCTCGTCAATGACGTCGCTGTCTTTGCGGCACTCGACGTGGGCGGTGGCGCGGATCTGGTCTTGTACGGTGAAGCGTTTTTTGGCGGCGGCGCGGCTCATGGTACGGCCTGCGCCGTGGCTACAGGAGCAGAAGCTCTCTTCGTTGCCCAGCCCACGCACGATAAAGCTCTTCGCGCCCATTGAACCGGGGATGATGCCCATCTCGCCCTTTCGCGCTGAGACCGCGCCCTTGCGGGTGACCAGCACCTGCTCGCCAAAGTGCCGCTCCTGCTGCACATAGTTGTGGTGGCAGTTGACCGCCTCCTGCTGGGTGAGGAAGGGTTTGGGCACCGTCTGCGAGAGCGCCGCCAGCACCCTGGACATCATCACTTCGCGATTGTGGCGCGCAAAATCCTGTGCCCACCCCACCGCTTCCAGGTAGTCATCGTAGTGGCGACTCCCCTCCTGAAAATAGGCAAGATCGCGGTCCGGCAGGTTGGCGAGGTGGCGCTGCATATCCTTCTGCGCCAGCGCGATGAACAGCGTGCCGATGGCGTTGCCGACGCCGCGCGATCCGCTGTGCAGCATCACCCAGACGCGCTGCTGCTCATCCAGACAGATCTCGATGAAGTGGTTGCCGGTGCCGAGCGTGCCGAGGTGCTGGTGGTTGTTGGTTTTTAGTAGCTGCGGGTACTTGTCGGTGAGGCGCTTGAAGCGGATTGCCAGCGCCGCCCAGTGGGCGTCCACCTCCTGCGGCGTGCGATCCCATGACCCCTGATCGCGCTTGCCACGGCCCACGGTGCGCCCGTGCGGCACGGCGCGCTCGATGGCGCTACGCAGGCCGCTGAGGTTATCCGGCAGGTCGCCGGCCATCAGCGAGGTGCGCACCGCGATCATGCCACAGCCGATGTCCACGCCCACCGCCGCCGGGATGATCGCGCCGCGCGTCGGGATCACGCTGCCGATGGTCGATCCCTTCCCCAAATGCACATCCGGCATCACCGCCAGGTGCTTGAAGATGAACGGCATCTTGGCGGTGTTCATCAGCTGGTCACGCGCCTCTGCCTCCACCGGCACGCCGTGGGTCCACATCTTGATCGGCGCGGCATGGGCGGCGCTTAGCAGCTGGTAGTCTGGCATGGGTACTCTCCCGGTCGATGGCGATGCCTTAAGTTTAGCTGCCTGCACCCGGCGCGGCTATCGATCCTCTGACCAGCAGCTCTGCGCCGAACTGTGCCATCGGCCCCGGCTCCTCGCCGCGAATGTGGGCGATCAGGCGGCGCGCCGCCTCACGACCCATCTCATAGACCGGCTGCGCCACCACCGTCAGCGGCGGGCTGACAATCTCCGTCCAGGGGAAGTTGTCGTACATCACGAACGAGAGATCCTGCGGGATACGCAGGCCGCGCTGGCCCAGCTCGCGCAGCAGCATCATGGCGATCACGCTGTCGGAGGCGATCAGTGCGGTCGGCGGCACGCGCTCCTGCCAAAGCTCTTCCACGATGCGCGCGATGGCAGCCTCATCCAGTGCGTTAGCCTTGATCAGCGACGGATCAAAGGGCAAGTCCGCGCTAGCAAAGGCGCGGGCCATGCCGCCGAGGCGTTGGGCGACGGGCGTCAGCCCCAGATCGTCCGGGTAACGCCACCCCTCGTCGCAGCGCATACTGGTGACATAGGCGACGCGCCGGTGACCGGCGGCAATCAGCTGGCGGGTCGCCTCCTCTGCCGGGGCAGTGAAGTCAGCGCAGATCGCCTCCGCTGCCAGCCCGGCCACCGCGCGGTCAAACAGCACCAGCGCGCGGCCATCGGCCACGATCTGCGCCAGATGGGCATTGTGCTGCATCGCGGAGCTGCTGGGTGCGATGATGATGCCATCCACGCGTTTCTCCAGCATCACCTGCACCGCCTGCCGCTCCTCCGCCAGTTGCTCATCGCTGTTGCTGAGCAGCAGGTGGTAGCCCGCCTGCCGTGCCACGTCTGCCATGCCGCGCAACGCCAGTCCGAAGTGCGGGTTCTCGATGTCGCCGACAATCACGCCAATGGTGTTGGAGCGCCCGGTGTTCATGCTGCGCGCCAGTTCGTTGGTGCGATAGCCAAGGGCGGCGGCCGCGTGGTTGACCCGCGTCTGCACCTCTTCGCTCACTGCGCCATAGCCGCCCAGCGCACGGGCCGCCTGAGCCTTGGAGACATTGGCGGCGCGGGCGACGTCGGCCACGGTTGGTGCCTTAATACGGGGCATTGGGCTGGTCATAATAAAGTCTTATCACAAGTTGTTAACATGAGCATTGACGCTGGAAAAAGGCTGTGCTTATTATCAAGGCAACTGCTTGAGACCGGTCTCACACCCATCATTCCGGCCAATCAGTCACTCTGGTTGAGACCGGTCTCATACTAACACAACGCCGCCGGTTCAACAGTCTCTGATGTTTAAACCTGACAAAACGGATGAGCTATGAAATCGCACCTTCACCTGCACAAATCGTCTCTGAACGCACTGGCCGTGGCGCTGATCGCTTCGGCTCCCCTCTGGTCAGCGGGCGCGGTTGCCGCCGAGGCCAACCCCTATGGGCTGATCGAGCCGGGCCACCTGCGGGTCGCCAGTTTGGGTGACGCTAAACCTTACACCTTCACTGACAAGAGCGGTAACTTTACCGGCTTTGATGTGGAGTTCTTCAAGGATGTCGCGCGCCGCATGGGCATCCAGCAGGTCGACTTCATCGGCCAGGACTTCACCGCCATCCTGCCGGCGGTTGCCAACGGCCAGTATGACGCCGGTGTGGCGGCCATCGGCATCACCCCAGCGCGCGCCAACACCGTGGACTTCTCCACCGGCTATCTGGTCGGTTTCCTGACCGTGCTGACACGCAGCGACTCCGGCGTGAAGAACGTGGAGACGCTGGCCGGCAAGCGGCTGGGCGTGGTGCAGGGCACCCTTCAGGAGGCCTATGCGATCAAGCACTTCACCCAGACCGACGTGGTGCGCTTCCCGGACAACAACGCGGCGGTCTCGGCGCTGAACAATGGCACGCTGGACGCCATGTTCCTCGATAACGAGGCCGCCAAAAGCTATGCCGAGCGCTTCAAGCTGGCAACCGCCGCCGATATCCCCTCCTTTGATGCGCCAGCAGGTGTGGCGATCGCCAAGGGCAAGCCGGAGTTCAAGGCGGCGCTGGACAAAGCGATCAAAGCCTCGATGCAGGATGGCACCTGGAAACAGCTTTATGAGAAGTGGTTCCCCGGCTCGCCGCTGCCGAAGCAGTATTTGCCCCAGTAATCCCGTGGACGCCTGGCGTTCAGAGTGCCAACAGGTGAGGGGCGCGCCCCGTCACCCGCTATCTGTGAGACACGGCTATGGATCTGTTAACTGTACTTTCGCGCACCTTCTTTGACTTCCCGTCGATGCTGGAGGTGCTGCCGCAGCTGCTCAGCACCGGGCTGGTAAATACGGTGATCATCTCGGTGGCAGCAACGATTCTCGGCACGCTGTTCGGCCTGATTTTGGCGCTGATGGGCATCTCCCCGTCGCGCTGGCTGCGCATCCCGGCGCGCCTCTATACCGATCTGTTCCGCGGGCTGCCCTCGATCCTGACCATCCTGCTGATTGGCCAAGGGCTGGCCCGCTTCAGTTACCAGATCTTCGGCCCGACCCCCTACCCGCTCGGCATCTTCGCCCTTAGCCTGATCGCCAGCGCCTACATGGGCGAGATCTTCCGCTCTGGCATCCAGAGCGTGGAGAAGGGGCAGATGGAGGCGTGCCGCGCGCTCGGCATGAGCTATGGCCGCGCCATGCGGCTGGTGATTATCCCGCAGGGGATCCGCCGCGTGCTGCCAGCGATCGTCAACCAGTTCATCGCTATCATCAAGGACTCGTCGCTGGTCTACCTGCTGGGCCTGATGACCGGCCAGCGCGAGCTGTTCCGCGTCGGGCAGGATGCGGCGGTGCTGACCGGCAATCTCTCGCCGCTGCTGCTGGCGGGGCTGTTCTACCTGGTGATCACCGTGCCGCTGACCCATGCGGTCAACTATATCGATACCCGCTACCGCACCGGCCGCCGCCGCATGACCGCGCCACGCAGCGGCCTAAAAGAGGTGGCCGAGGTGCAACCCCAGACCGCGCCGTCCCCGGTGACCGGCGGCCAGATCAACCCCCTGATCACAGAGCGAGGACAATGATGAGCCAACCCACCCCAGCCGCCGCGGGCGACGCCCTCGCCTACCACGGTGCCAGCCTCGAGCTGCGCGACCTGACGCTGGCCTACGGGCCGGTGGAGGTGCTGCGCAAGGTGTCGCTGCACGTGCCGCCTGGCACCACCACCTGCATCATCGGCCCCTCCGGCTCCGGCAAATCGACGCTGTTGCGCGGCATCAACCGGCTGCACGAGCCGCTCTCCGGCGATGTGCTGCTGGCCGGGCGCTCGGTACTGCGTGACAAACCCGACGCGCTGCGGCTGCGCATCGGCATGGTGTTCCAGCACTTCAACCTGTTCCCTGACCACAGCGCGCTGGAGAACGTGGCGCTGGCCCCTGGCGGGTGAAGGGGCTGTCGCGCGCACAGGCCGAGGCGATCGCCCGCCAGCGGCTGGAGGAGGTGGGCCTCGGCCCGCGGGCCGACCACCGGCCGCGCGATCTCTCTGGCGGCCAGCAGCAGCGCGTCGCCATTGCCCGCGCGCTGGCGATGGACCCGGAGGTGATGCTGTTTGATGAGGCGACCTCGGCGCTCGATCCCGAGCTGGTGAAGGGTGTGCTGGCGTTGATGGCGGATCTCTGCCGGCGCGGCATGACGATGGTGGTAGTCACCCACGAGATGGGCTTCGCCCGCCGGGTGGCTGATCAGGTGGTATTCATGGATGAGGGCGAGATCGTCGAGTACGGTTCGCCGGACGCGATCTTTGACCGTCCGCAGTCGCCGCGTCTGCAACGTTTCCTTTCGGAGGTTTTATCTTGACGCATCAGTTGGTTACTTCAGAACGCATCCGCACCGCGCTGGTGGGGTTTGGCATCTCAGGCCAGGTGTTCCACGCGCCGCTGTTGGCGGCTGACCCGCACTTCAGTCTGGCGGCGATCGTCACCAGCCGCGAGGATCGCATCCTTGCCGCGCAACAGCGCTACCCGCAGGCACAGATCCTCGCCGACTGGCAGGATCTGCTGCGCCGGATCGACAGCGGCGAGCTCACGATCGATCTGATCGTGCTCGGCACCCCGCCGGCGCTGCATGCGCAACAGGCACAGGAGGCCAGCGCCCGCGGCATCCATCTGGTGGTGGACAAGCCGTTCGCTGCCAACGCCCGCCAGGCGGCGCAGATGATCGCTGGCGCGGAGGCCAGTCGCACGCTGTTGACGGTATTCCATAACCGCCGCTGGGATGGCGACTTCCTGACCCTCCAGCGCCTGCTGGCGGAGGAGGCGCTGGGGCGCGTGCGCAGTTTTGAGTCACGTTTTGAGTGGTGGCGGCCAGAGGGCTTCGGCAACTGGCGCGACCGTGTGACGCTGGCCGAGGGCGGCGGGCTGCTGCTCGATCTCGGCAGCCACCTGATCGATCAGGCGATCCAGCTCTTCGGCCCAGTGCGTACCGCCACCGCAGAGCTGGCGCGCTACAGCCCGGCCACCCTCTCTGACAGCGACGAGGACGCCTTTGTCTCGCTGCTGCATGAGAGCGGCGTGCGCTCGCGCCTGTGGATGAACGGGCAGGCGGCACGGCCCGCGCCCCGTTTCCATCTGCTCGGCAGCCGGGCGGCCTACACCAGTTGGGGGCTGGACAACCAGGAGCCGGATCTGTCGGCGGGCATCACGCCCCATGACGCCGCCTACGGCATCACCCCCGAGGCCCGCTGGGGCACCCTCGGGCAGGGCACCGATGAGCAACGGGTCACGCCCGCGCGCGGCGACTATCCGGCCTTCTACCGGCAACTGGCATTGGCGCTGCGTGAAGGCGCGCCCCCGCCGGTCGATGCCCATGAGGCGCTGGCGGTGCTGCGCGTGATTGACGATCTCCATGCGCGCTTTGCGGTGCGCAGCGCCTGAACGGCGCTTCCTTTTCCCTATTGCAAGGATCAGAACGATGTCTGTGAACTCAACTATAACGGTGGTGGTACTGGGCGGCGGAGTGCTGGGGGTCTCTTCGGCGCTGGAGCTGGCGAAGCGGGGCGCGCATGTAACGCTGGTGACCGAGGCGGCGCTCTGCTCCGGCGCCTCTGGCCGCTCGCTCTCCTGGCTCAACTCGGCAGGCGAGCGTACCCTGCCCTACCATGCGCTGCGCATGGCGGGCATCGATCGCTACCGCACGCTGTTCGCCCGCAACCCGGCCTGCGACTGGCTGCGCTTTGACGGCGGCCTGTTCTGGGCCGCCGATGACGCCGCCGGCACCCGCGCCCGCCACGCCTACGAGCGCGCCCACGGCTATGACTCGCACCTGGTGGAGGCCGCCACCGTGCCCGCCGTTGACCCGCAGGTGAACGCCAACGCGCTGGCAGAAGTGGCGATTGCCAACCCCGGCGAGGGCTGGGTCAGCCTGCCGCACCTGATCGCCTTTTTGACACAGCAGTTCCGCGCGCTGGGCGGCGAAGTCATTGAGCACGCCGGCAAGGCGACGGTACTGACCGAGCAACAGCGCGCCTGTGGCATCCGCAGCGAGCTGCGCGGCGAGTTTCGCGCCGACGCAGTGCTGGTGGCCTGCGGCCCCTGGACGCCAGAGGTGGTCGCGCCACTCGGCGTCACCATTCCCAACGGCTCGCCGGTCTCCATGCTGGTGGTCAGCCAGCCCACCGCCCACGGCCTGAAAGTGGTAATGAACACCCCCCGCGCCGCGGTACGCCCCAACCCCGGCAGCACGCTGGCGGTGGATCACGATTGGTACGAGGAGGAGATCACACAGCAACCCGACGGCAGTTACACCATCGCCGAGAGCGTAATAGAGACCCTGATGCACGAGGCAGGCGCACTGCTAACAGACCGCACGCCTCTCAAGGCCGACAACTGGAAGATTGGCCCCAAACCGATCCCCGGCGACGGCAACCCAGTACTCGGCGAACTTGAAAAAGTGCCCGGCTGCTTCGTCGCCTTCACCCACTCCGGCGCCACCCTGGCCCTGATCGTCGGCGAACTGCTGGCCGACGAGATCGTTAGCGGCGAAAAACACCCCATGCTCGCCACTTTTCGCGCGGAGCGATTTGGTTGAAATTGGCGACGGTGATTTTTATTTAGGGAAGTGGGAGTGATTTTTTGAGTGAGTGCCGGCTGTGAGGAGCCGGCTTTACTAGTGGGGAAAGCAATATTTAATTAAATTTTAATGATTTATATAGACGTAAAAGAACCATTTATTCGTATAACATTATTCCTTTGACTTATGGATAAATTTTATTGATTGATTTTTATAGATAATATGGATGCTATCAAAAAAACAGGTTTACCATTTCGTCATCCCAACATGGCTTGAGAATCGATAGGCTAAATTATCTATGAAAGTGGCTATACATCTATGACAACGCTGCTCTCTATCGACGCTGAGGAATATTTCACTATTCCCTTCTCTCTCCAGAGGTATCTGGTAGCAAAGAGTGCTGATCTTTCATCAATGTTAGTCGTCGAAGTGACCGATGCCTTTAAAGCAATGTATAGCAATCAAGATGATCTACATTACTTAAAGGAGTCCCGCGGTGGCAGACTTCAGCAAGTTGCCGCAGAAAGTGCAGCTTTGGGAGATTCTTTGTCCCCTTATTCTGGCGGTACAATTGGCGGCGTATTAGGGGGACCATATGAGATTGACGGGTAGAACCAAGACGTTTCTTCGATGGAGCAGAATTTTTATTATCTCTCTATGTTACTTTCTAGGGCTATTCATTGCTTCGCAATCATTTGCAGTGTTCTTGGAGAGCCAGAGTCTGTTGCTATCTAATCCAATTTCTATGAATACCTATATCCAGGCGATGGATTCATTGATACAAGCCACAGACAGAGTATTTAATGCCGCTATTTATGGATTCGCAATTTGTGTTCCTTTTATTCTTTTTATCTTTAAGAAGGTAAGATGAACCTTAGGGCTGGGAATTTTTCCTTTATTCATACTCAAATAATGAATTATTATCTGTTGACGTCAAGGCAGAGATCAAATGTTATTAAGCCATTAGCAAGCCAAGACTTTTTATCGCCATCTCGACTGGACCTACTTAAACAATGCCGATGTAAATCGAATTTTGTCTCATATTAAAATAAATATATCGTAATAATTTATCTAACTTTACGCTATTTTAAATAAATGTCATAATATTTATAATTTCCATAATAATAGAAAGAGCGCCACATGGCAGTTCCAACTTACGATAAATTTATTGAGCCTGTCTTAACCTTCCTACAGCAATCTCCAGAAGGTATTGCAGCAGAAGAGGTGCATGAAAGCGCCGCGAATCTACTGAAACAGAGCCAAGAGCAACGTAACGAGATGATTACCAGTGGCCAACCGATGTATAAAAACCGCGCCGGCTGGGCCCATGACAGGCTTAAGCGTGCGGGACTTTCACAGAGCCTATCACGCGGCAAGTGGTGCTTAACAGAAGCCGGTTTCGCCTGGATAAAACAGAACCCTTTTCCCCTCAGTAAGGAACAGGTTGATCACCTGGCTTTTGACTTTGTGAACGTAAAGCTAACGACTCCCTCGGATGCGATGCTACTGGCTGATGATGCACCGCAGGAAAATGTGTTTCCTCAACAGACCAGTAGTCCGGATGACCGTTTTGCTGAAGCACTACAAGAGATGCGTGATGCTGTTGCCATTAAATTATTGGAGAGTCTACTGCAGGCATCGCCTGGTCGATTTGAAGTCATCGTATTGGATGTGCTGCATAAGCTTGGTTACGGTGGCCACCGTGATGATCTGCAACGAGTTGGCGGAACAGGCGATGGCGGGATTAATGGCATTATTTCCCTTGATAAGTTAGGGCTAGAAAAGGTTTATGTTCAAGCCAAACGCTGGCAGGGAACCGTCGGACGCCCAGAGCTACAGGCATTCTACGGTGCGCTTGCCGGACAAAAAGCTAAACGAGGTATTTTTATTACCACGTCAGGATTTACGGTCCATGCCGTAGAGTTTTACAGATCCTTTGAAAGCTTGGTACTAATTGATGGTAACCGGCTAGTAAATTTGATGATGAATAATGAAGTGGGTGTTACTTCACAACTGGTTAAATTGCCTAAGATGGATATGGATTATTTTGAGCGGTGATTATCATTCTTTTGATAGTGTGATTACGCCTACCATGTCTGAGTACGGCGTATTAGAAATTCTGTGTCATCTTGACAATATGTAATCAAAAAGGAATGATACATGTCCAAACTCTTCGATTTTGACAAAGCACTCTAATCTAGCTAGGATATAACGAGCTATATATTTTTTATTTTTAATCAAGCATTTAATATGAAAATATTTGTTTTCAGAACTTGACTCTCATCTGACTTTATATATGGAAGCTAAGCGTAAAACGGCTCCGGTAAAGAGACGATTAAGGCTTCAGCAGATAACTTCGAACTGGCAACCTGTAGGATCGCAATGGTACTTTTGAACCTAAGTTAGTGAAAAAGCATTAGACCGTACTGTTCGACAAGATCGAGCATAAGATCATCCGCCTGTTTGTCCGAGGAATTAGTTATTAGGATACCTACCGTGAGATCCAAGGTTTATATGTCTTTAACGTCTCTACCATGTTTATCAATGCTATCACGGATAAAGTTATGCTTGGGTTAAAACAATTGTGGTTTCAAAACACCATAAAGTATCATGGCTAGCTTGAAGCCGGTGTATTGTGCGGTGGCGGTTCATGGGCCAGTATTTAGATCCTTTGCTCGTACCTCAAGACAGCAACATCGAAGCTGTCTCAGATGACGATAGCTGTTTTGGTAGGTATCGAGACTACAAACTGCTCACTGATACAGGTTCGCAAAGCCTTGCCACTAGCAAGAAGCTTTTATCAAACGTACAATCAAAACCCTAAAATAGCCTTTTCAAAAATTGATTGCTTTAAACAGGAATTATTGTGAATAAACAAAAACTTGCTGCCAAAATCTGGGAATCTGCCAACCAGATGCGCTCTAAAATTGAAGCTAACGAATACAAAGACTACATACTCGGCTTTATCTTCTACAAGTACCTAAGCGACCAGCTAGTGCAGTTTGTCACTAGACAAGGTATGACGCTCGAAGACATCAAAGCCCTCAATGAAGAAGACGCTGATATCGTTGAATACGTACAAAGTAACTTGGGCTACTTTATTGCCTACGATAATCTGTTTTCGACATGGGTTGATCCAAAATCCGAATTTGATGAATCTAACGTGCGTGATGCGCTCTCCGCCTTTAGCCGTTTGATTTCGCCAACTTACAAAAAACTGTTTGAAGGGATTTTTACCACCTTAGAAACAGGTTTAAGCAAACTGGGTGAAAGCGCAGGCAAACGCACTAAAGCCATCAGCGACTTACTGTACCTAATCAAAAGCATCCCCATGAATAGCAATCAAGGGTATGACGTCCTGGGCTATATTTACGAATACCTAATTGAAAAATTTGCCGCCAACGCAGGTAAAAAAGCCGGGGAGTTTTACACGCCTCATGAAGTTTCGGTACTAATGTCGAACATCATCGCCCATGAGTTAAAACACAAAGATACGATCAAAATTTACGATCCTACTTCCGGCTCTGGTTCGTTGCTGATCAATATCGGTGAGGCAGTCGAGAAATACGCTAAAAATAAAGACAGCATCACCTATTTCGCCCAAGAGTTGAAGGCCAATACCTACAACCTAACCCGTATGAACCTCATCATGCGCGGTATTAAAGCCAGCAACATTAAAACTCGTAATGGCGACACTCTGTAAGAGGATTGGCCGTATTTTGATGACAGTGATCCTCAAGGCTCATATTACGCCTTACATGTCGATGCCGTGGTGTCCAACCCTCCTTACTCACAAAACTGGGACCCCAGCTTTAAAGACAGCGATCCACGCTATTCACGCTTTGGCCTGGCACCTAAAACCAAAGCCGATTTTGCTTTTTTACTGCACGATCTCTATCACCTAAAACCCGATGGTATTATGGCCATCGTACTCCCTCATGGTGTCTTGTTCCGTGGCGGTGAAGAAGGTGAAATTCGCAAGCAACTCATTGAGCAGAATCACATTGATACTATTATCGGTTTACCGGCCAATATCTTTTTTGGCACTGGTATTCCTACGGTAATTTTAGTGCTCAAGCAAAAACGCCAAAACACCGATGTATTGGTTGTCGATGCCTCCAAATACTTTATGAAAGAAGGTAAAAACAATAAACTGCAAGCCAGTGATATCAAGCGCATTACTGATGCGGTGATTAACCGCGAAAGTATCGACAAGTTCTCACAACTAGTGAGCAAACAAATCCTGCGCGACAACGGTTACAACCTCAACATACCGCGCTACGTGGATTCCTCTGCGGCGGCAGAAAGCTGGGATTTACACGCCACCATGCTCGGCGGTATTCCCAATAGTGAAATTGCCGAGTTAGACAACTTTTGGCAAGCCTTCCCACAATTGCGCAGTACTTTATTTACGCTAAAATCTGCCGCTGACAGTGAACTGGCCATCGACAAGCAAGACGTCAACGCCAGCGTTAGCGGGCACCCGCAAGTGCTAGAGTTTATCAGCGCCTACAACCAAGCTTTTAATGGCTTTGATGACCAGCTAAACGCCCAATTAATACAAAACTGGCAAAGCGTAAAGCGTAACCAACAAGAGGCGGTATTAAGCGCCGAGCTCTTTACTCGCTTAGCCCCGATTACCTTGATCGATAAATACCAGGCTTACCAATTTCTAAATAACCAATGGCAAGTCATTAGCGCCGATTTAGAGATGATGCAAACCGAAGGCTTTGCCGCCACCAAACAAGTTGACCCAAATATTGTCATCAAGAAAAAAGATGGTAAAGACACCGAAGTACAAGACGGCTGGAAAGGCCACATACTGCCCTTTGATTTAGTGCAACAAACTTATTTGAGTAATGACTTAAAAGCTTTGGCAGATAAAGAAACCCGCCTGGCAGAAATCGCTAGCGCGCTGGAAGATATTTTAGAATCTCTCACCGAAGAAGATAAAGAACAAGATACGGTCAAAGAAAGCAAAGACGGCTTTGCCAATGCCGAAGTAGGCAAGGCCGCCAAGGCCTTCTTGAAAGAACAAAAAAACAGCAAAGTTAAATTCGCAGAGGAAAGCTATGAAGCCAAAATCATCCGCGCGAACAAATTAATCGATGAAGAAAAATCCCTGAAAAAAACGGTCAAAGATGCGGCTGCTGTCCTGCACTCAAAAACCAAAACAACCATAGAAACCATAACCGATGAACAAGTGAACAACCTGCTGCACCTTAAATGGATTACGCCATTAAGCACCGAACTCGCCGCCATGCCAGACGCCGTGATTAGCCAACTTACTAGCCAAGTGCAAGCCCTTGCCGACAAATACGCCGTCACCTATTCGCAAGTCTCCCATGCGATAAAAACCACCGAGCAAGAGCTGGCAGAGATGATGGGCAAGCTCACAGGTAATGAGTTTGATATGCAGGGCTTGACAGAACTCACCAACTTATTGAAAGGTGAATAAGATGAGTGTGGATAACAAAGCACCAGAAATTCGCTTTGAAGGATTTAGTGGGGAGTGGGTTGAAAATAATCTAGGTGAACTAATAGATATTAAATCAGCCGCGCGAGTTCATAAAGAGCAATGGACTGAAACAGGCGTGCCATTTTTTAGAACAAGCGATGTTGTATCTATTTACAAAGGACAGAAAAACACTAAAGCCTATATTTCTCATGAAGTTTACAATGGCCTCTCTGAGAAGATTGGCAAGGTAGCAAAAGATGATCTTCTTATAACTGGCGGCGGCTCGATTGGTATTCCCTACCTGGTCCCGAATGATAATCCTTTATATTTCAAGGATGCTGATTTACTTTGGTTAAAGAACAATAAAAAGTTTAATGGATACTTTCTATATACATTTTTCTTTAGCGAATGCTTCAAAAAACATATTAAAAGTATTTCTCATACAGGAACTATTGCGCACTATACAATTGAACAAGCCAAAGCAACGCCGATAAATACATGCAACGACGAAGAGCAAACCCAAATCGGCAACTATTTCCAAAAGCTCGATGGCCTAATCAATCAACACCAACAAAAGCATGACAAGCTCAGCAACATTAAGAAAGCCATGCTAGAAAAAATGTTCCCAAAAGAAGGTGAAACCATTCCAGAAATCCGCTTTAAGGGATTTAATGGAGAATGGGATTACTTGGCTTTAGGTGAAAACGCGAAATTCACTAAAGGGCAAGGCTATTCGAAAGGTGATTTAGTTACAAGCGGATCGCCAATCATTTTGTATGGCCTACTTTATACAAAGTATCAAACAGTTATTAATAGCGTTGACACATTTGTAATTGAAAGAAATAAATCCGTTAAAAGTATTGGAGGGGAAGTTATCGTTCCTGCTTCAGGTGAATCACCTGAAGATATATCAAGAGCGTCGGTTATTAGTGATCCGGATATAATTATTGGTGGTGATCTGAATATTGTATCACCTAGCAAAAAAATTCATCCAATATTTTTAGCCTTAGTAATATCAAATGGTCATTTAAAAAAAGAGCTGTCTTCTAAAGCACAAGGAAAATCTGTTGTTCATATAAGAAATTCAGACCTGGCTGATTTAGAGCTAATTTTACCAACTGAATATGTGGAACAAACTGCAATCAGTAACTACTTCGAGAAACTCGACGCACTGATCAACCAACACCAACAACAAATTACCAAGCTCAATAACATCAAGCAGGCTTGCTTGAGCAAAATGTTTGTATAAGGAGTGCACATGATCACCTTCAAAAACGAAGCACAATTTGAGCAAGCCTTTATTGAGGTACTTACCAACAAAGGTTGGGAGTCGGAGATACTCAAAAACAAAACCGAGGCCGATTTACTGCAAAACTGGGCAGACATTTTGTTTGAAAACAATTGCCAGCGAGATCGCTTAAACGATGTCCCGCTTACTGCAACTGAAATGCAGCAAATTATTGAGCAAATCAAAGAGCTTAAAACCCCGCTCAAGCTGAACGGTTTAATTAATGGTAAAACCGTGGCTATTAAGCGCGATAACCCAGCCGATACTTTGCATATGGGTAAAGAAGTCAGCTTAAAAATATACGATCGCCAGGAAATCGCCGCAGGTCAAAGCCGTTACCAAATTGTACAGCAGCCTAAATTTGAACGCGGCAGCCCTTTGCGTAACGACAGACGAGGTGACGTGTTGCTACTGATTAACGGTATGCCGGTGATCCATGTAGAGTTAAAGCACAGCGGTATCCCAGTTAGCCAGGCCGTAAACCAAATTGAAAAGTACAGTACAGAAGGCTTATTTAACGGCCTGTTTTCGCTCATCCAGGTATTTGTAGCTATGGAGCCAAACGAGACCAAATACTTTGCCAACCCCGGACTAGACGGCAAGTTTAACCCCGACTATCAGTTCAACTGGGCCGATTTTAATAACGAACCCATGAACTACTGGAAAGACATCGCCTCTACCTTGCTTTCTATCCCTATGGCACACCAGTTAATTGGCTTTTATACCGTCGCCGACGATACCGACGGCGTGCTTAAGGTAATGCGCAGTTATCAGTATTACGCCGCCAATGCGATATCAGACAAAGTAGCCAAAACCAACTGGCAACAACTGGGTAGCGCTAATAACCCTGATCGTCTCGGGGGTTATGTGTGGCATACTACCGGTTCGGGAAAAACCATGACCAGTTTCAAATCGGCACAGTTAATTGCACAATCGAAAGATGCCGATAAAGTGATTTTTTTAATGGACAGGATTGAGCTGGGTACCCAGTCGCTGACAGAATACCGTAATTTTGCTAGCGATGGCGAGGACGTTCAAGCCACAGAAAATACTCATGTGCTTATTACAAAATTAAAAAGCAGTGCAACTTCCGATACGTTAATTGTTAGCTCCATTCAAAAGATGAGTAATATTTTTGAAGAAGCTGATGATGAGGGAACAGCAACAAATTCAGCTGATATAGAAAAAATCCGTGCTAAGCGCTTGGTATTTATTATTGATGAAGCACATCGCTCAACGATGAGTGGAGGAAAAGAAAATAAGTTAGGCATGCTGGTAAGTATTAAAAAAACCTTCCCTAAGGCACTCTTTTTTGGTTTTACCGGCACGCCGATTCATGATGAAAATAAAATCAATAACAATACTACCGCTGATGTATTTGGTAACGAGTTGCATCGCTATAGCATAGCTGATGGTATACGTGATGGTAACGTTTTGGGCTTTGATCCTTACAAAGTTCCTACCTTTAGAGATAGTGACCTAAGGAAAGAAGTTGCATTAGAACAAGCTAAGGCTAATTCGGTTGCTGATGCGATGGCGGATCCCGCCAAAAAGAAAAAGTTTAATCACTTTTTAAATGACGTACCGATGGCTGGCTATAAAGATGCCACAGGCAAATACCATAAAGGCATTGAAGACTATGTACCTAAAAGCCAATATTTAACGGCCACCCACCAGGAAAAAGTCGTCAGTGACATTTTAGATAAATGGGATGTACTCAGCCAAGGCAATAAATTTCACGCAATACTAGCCACAAATAGCATCGCTGAAGCAATTGACTATTACCGGCGTTTAAAAGCGGCCAAACCTGAGCTAAAAATCTCAGCCTTGTTTGACCCAAATATTGATAACGACGACAGTGGTGACCGTAGCCCAACCTTTAAAGGCGATGGGCTGGATGAAATTATGAGTGACTACAATAAGCGCTATGGTCACGATTTTGATTTTGCCCGCCACGCGGCTTTTAAAAAGGATTTAGCGGCACGTCTGGCACATAAAAAACCCTACGAACGTATTCATACCGAGCCTGCGAAGCAGTTAGATTTATTGATTGTAGTGGATCAAATGCTCACTGGTTTTGATTCTAAATGGCTTAATACTTTATATTTAGACAAAGTAATTAAATACCAAAATATAATTCAAGCGTTCTCACGCACCAATCGCTTGTTTGGTCCCGACAAACCCCACGGCATCATCCGTTATTACCGCTACCCACATACAATGGAGCAGCACATTAATGCTGCGGTAAAACTCTATTCCGGCGATAAGCCTATCGGCTTGTTTGTTGATAAGTTAGAAAGCAATATTAAAGCCATAAATGAATTAGTAGCTGACATTACCGAGCTGTTTGTTACCGCTGGCGTGGAGAATTTTGAAAAACTGCCAGACGATATAGAAGCCTGTGCCCAATTTGCCAAGTTGTTTAATACCTTTAACCAGCACCTGGAAGCGGCTAAAGTACAAGGCTTCCATTGGGAACAGTCGGTCTATTCCTTTACTGAAAATAATGCAGAACATGAAGTAACGCTGGCTATAGACGAACAAACTTACCTAAGCCTGGTCCTGCGCTATAAAGAATTAACAGCCAAAGGTGAGCACGATGGTGCAGGTGGTGGCGATGTGCCTTTTGATATTAGTGGTTATTTAACTGAAATAGACACCGGCAAAATCGATGCTAACTATATGAACAGCCGATTTGATAAATATTTAAAAGAGCTGAATAAACACCAAGACCCTGCAAGCATTGAATCCACATTAAATGAACTGCACAAGTCGTTTGCAACGCTCACCCAAATTGAGCAAAAATATGCCAAACTCTTCTTGCATGACTTGCAGCGCGGCGATGCACAGTTGGTTGAAGGACATACTTTCAGAGACTACATCAACATCTACAAAAATAACGCTGAAAATGCGCAAATAAACGCCGTTATTAATGCTCTTGGTTTAGATAAAGAACTGCTCATAGCATTAATGGTTGATAGTGTTAATGAGAAAAATCTAAACGATTTTGGTCGCTTCGACGCATTAAAAGAATCGGTAGATAAAGTGAAAGCCAAGACCTATTTTGAAAAACATGAAGGCGTAACCATGCCCCTATTCAAGCTGAATATTCGTATCGATCAGTTTCTAAAAAAGCTTATTTTCTCACAAACGGATGATTTTTTAAGTTCCATTGATGTTGTTGGTATCATGATGTGATGGATGTCCCTCTCTCAGCATAAGTCCTTTCACACTTATGCTGAGTGTTCATTATTAGGGGTGCTGCATCATGAATTCGATAAAAGTGAATACTCCGGATATGCGGATACTTACAACTGTCTGGGCTAAGTTGTGAGTCTGCAAATACCAAATTAGCCAAAAATAAGGCATGCCCAATGCATGCTTTATAGAAATCCTTTTTAATGAGTCTTTATTTAATTTAGCAAAATCAAACGGACTAACCCTCTTATCCCGATTCGAATCCAGATAATCCGCCCACTACTGCAGCATCAGTCTCCTCTCCCCCAGATGCTCCGCCTTATGAATATAAGCGGCCCGCACAGAGCTGCGTTCCTGATGGCTCATCTGCCGCTCTACCGCATCTCTCGACCATAGCCCCGACTCAATCAACGAACTACACGCCATCGTTCTGAAGCCATGTCCGCATACTTCCGTTTTCGTGTCATAGCCCATCACTTGCAGAGCTTTGTTCACCATGTTTTCACTCATAGGTTTACGCGGATCGTGATCGCCCACAAAGATCAGCTCACGGTTTCCACTCATGCTTTTGATCTTTTCCAAAATAGCGAGAGCTTGCCGCGACAAAGGGACAAGATGAGGAGTCCGCATCTTTGAACCACGCTGCGAATGTTTAACCCCGTCCAGCGGTTCACGCTCACCGGGGATCGTCCACATGGCCGTTTCAAAATCTACTTCTGACCAGCGGGCAAATCGCAGCTCGCTTGAGCGGATAAAGACTAACAAGGTAAGTTCGACAGCAAGTCGGGTTAATGGTCTTCCGGAATAGTGATCAATGCGATGAAGTAATTCAGGTATACGGTTAAGCTTCAGTGCCGCACGATGCTGTCTTTTCGCCGTAGCAACTGCACCGGCAATATCTTGCGTGGGGTTGTAGTCGATTAAACCGCTCTGCACAGCAAAGCGCATAATCGCGGTAGTTCGCTGTTGCAAACGAGCCGCAACTTCGAGACGCCCGGATGACTCCACCGCTTTGATGGGGACAAGTAGATCCCGTGTCTTGAGGTCAGCAATGTTCCGCTTACCGATGGCAGCAAAGAGATTATCTTCGAGACTTTTCAATACACGAGCGCTATGCGATGCCGACCATTTCTGATTACTGGCATGCCAGTCTCTGGCGACTACTTCAAACGTTATAGCTTCTTGTTCCTGCTCTACCTTAACGGTTTTCTTGTTCTCACTGGGATCAACGCCATTAGCTAATAGCTTACGGGCCTCATCCCTGCATGCCCGGGCATCCGCCAGCGACACTTCAGGGTATTCCCCCAGCGCCAGCATCTTCTCTTTACCACCAAAGCGATAACGCAGTCGCCAATATTTAGAACCGTTGGGGTGAACCAGCAATACCATGCCGTCGCCATCAGTAAGCTTATAGGCTTTTTCTTCAGGCTTAGTCGAACGAACCTTCACATCACTCAGAGCCATGATGAGTATCTTTTCAAGGGTTCTGTGTGGGTACAAACATTATAGAACCGAGATATACCCGCAGTTGTACCCGTATCAGTAAGTCAATGTAGATTAAATCTGGCTAATTTAGGCTGAGTAAAAAGCGAAAAAACCTTGCAGGGGTTGGATTTTAGACACAAAAAAAGCCACCCTGGGGTAGCTTGATTGCATCTAAATGGTGCCGAAGGCCGGACTCGAACCGGCACGTATCTCTACGGTTGATTTTGAATCAACTGCGTCTACCGATTTCGCCACTTCGGCACTGAAGTAGTATGCGGAAAACGGGTGCATTATACCTTCCCCCGGAGCACGTGCAACTGTTATCCCCCTTTCCGTTTGTTAAGTGACGAAAAAATCAGCGCTTCATGCGCTGCGGGGTGGTGAGGCCGTGTGCCGGTGGGGTTGGGAAAGGTAAGAGAGGCTCACACTTTTTTGGCGGGGGGCACATTTTTCGCCTGTCAGGCGCGGCGGTTGGCTTTATGATGTCTGCCACCTGAATCTTGCCTCTCATGGAAACCAGATTGGCCAAACGACTCCCTTCCCTGCTGCTTGGGCTGGTGGCGGCTGCCCTGCCGCTCAGCGCTTTTGCTCAGGCGCAGTTGTCCTCCCAAGTGGTGGATAATTTTGCTGAACACATCTTCTATAACAGCGGCGCGCAAGGCATGGCGCTGGTGGTGATCGACAATAACCAGCAGGTGTTCCGCAGCTTCGGTGATACGCGGCCGGGCGATAATGTGCGGCCGCAGCCGGATACCCTGATCCGCATCGCCTCCCTCACCAAGCTGATGACCGGCGAGGTGATGGTGAAACTGGCCGATGAGGGCAAGGTGCGGCTGGTCGATCCGCTGAAGAAGTATGCGCCGCGCGGCGCGCGGGTGCCGGCTTATAATGCGCGTCAGCCCATTACCCTGCTCAACCTCGCCACGCACACCAGCGGCCTGCCGCGTGAGCAGCCGGGTGGCAAGGCCGGGCGGGCGGTGTTTACCTGGCCGACCGAGGCCAACCGCTGGCAGTACCTGAAATCCGCCAAGGTCACCACGCCGCCGGGGGTACATGCGGCCTACTCCAACCTCGGCTATGACCTGCTGGCCGATGCGCTCTCCAATGCCGCCGGCAAGCCCTATGCCTCGCTGCTGCGTGAGAAGGTCACTGGCCCGCTCGGCATGGTCAACACCACCTTCACGCCGACGGCGGCACAGTGCGCCCGGCTGATGGTTGGCAAGGGGAGCAGCCCCTGCACCAACACGCTGGCGGCGGCGGGCAGTGGCGGCGTCTACTCCACGCCAGAGGATATGCAGCGCTGGATGCAGCAGTTCCTGGAGAGCAATGGCCGCGCGCCAGCCCTTACCGCCACCCGCGACCAGACCATGTACTTCCGGCGCAGTGAACTGGTCTCGCTGAAGGGGATGGATGTGCCGGGTCAGGCGGATGCCCTCGGGCTGGGCTGGGTGACGATGGCGGCGCGCGATGGCCGACCGACTATCATCCAGAAAACCGGTGGCGGGGGCGGGTTCATCACCTACATGGCGATGGTGCCGAAGAGAAACGTGGGGGTGTTCGTGGTGGTGACGCGCACCGAGCTGACGCGCTTTACCAACATGAGTGATGGCGTCAACGATCTGGTGACGGCGCTGGTCAATAACCAGTATGACTAACCCTTCCGCCTGACTGTTCCCTTCACGTTAAAGATGCCGGGCAGCCCTCGCCTGCCCGGCACTCCCGATCACCCCTGTGCGCGGCGTTGGCTTAGGGCATAGACAAACACCACGGCAAAGCAGGCCATCGGCAGCAGGTAGGCGATAGCGGTGTGGTAGTGGTCGGCCAGCGCGCCCATGAAGTAGGGCATGATCGCCCCTCCGACAATCGCCATGATCATGAAGGAGCTGGCGCGCTTGGTGTGCGCCCCCATGTTCTTCACGCCAAGGGCGAAGATGGTCGGGAACATGATCGACATAAAGAAGAACACCGCCACCAGCGCCACCACCGACAGGTTATCGATGCTCAACACCACCAGCCCGCACAGCGCGATGTTCACCAGCGCATAGAGCATCAGCAGCGTGGTGGCCGCCACCCGCCCCATCAGCCAGGTGCTGAAGAAGCGCCCGACCATAAAGCAGATCATCGCTACCGAGAGCAGGTAAGAGGCGCTCTGGTTGGAGACGTTATCCCAGTGCTCGGTGGCGTAGTTGATGAAGAACGCCCCGACGCCCACCTGCGCCGCCACGTAGAAGAACTGCGCCACCACGCCGCCAACGAAGTGACGATGCTGCCACAGCCCGCGTTGCACTTGCCCCGGCGCGTCGCCGCTCTCACGGATGTCCGGCAGGCGGGTGCGGCTGAACAGAAAAGCGATCAGCAGCACCAGCAGCGCGATGCCGACGTAGGTCACCTTCACTGACTCCAGCCCGCTGCCCTGCTGGGTGGCGGAGAAGAAGAGCGTGCCGCCAATCATCGGGCCGATAAACTGCCCCAGCCCGTTGAAGGACTGCGCCAGGTTGAGCCGCCGCTCCGCGCCTGCCGGGTCGCCGAGCACGGTGGCGTAAGGGTTGGCGGCGGTCTCCAGACAGCCGAGGCCGCTGGCGATCACAAACAGCGCCAGCAGGAACAGCGCGAAGCTGTTGGCCGCGGCGGCAGGCACAAACAGCAGCGCGCCGAGGGCGTAGAGGCACAGTCCCACCAGAATCCCCGCCTTGTAGCCGCGCCTATCCATAAACAGCCCGGCGGGCAGCGCCACCAAAAAGTAGGCACCAAAGTAAGCCGCCTGCAACAGGCCGGACTGCGCCTTGGTGACGTGCAACGTCTCCTGGAAGTGCTTGTTGAGCACATCAAGCAGGCCGTAGGAGAGGCCCCACATAAAGAACAGGCTGGTGACCAGCATCAGCGCCCAGCGGCTGGCCGAGGCCATCTGGCTGACGCTGCCCGGCACCGGGGTCGCACTTTTATTGACGAGCATGTTAACTCCTTGATCCAAAGGTGGATAACGCATCGATGGCGCACACGCGCCGGGCTACTGCGCCGCGGGTTGATCCGCAAGGGAAAACAGGCGTTCCATCGTCACCCATTTGTCACCCGGTGGCGTCCACGGGGTGGGAAGCTGGTAGCGCCACATCAGCGCCTCCCAGCGCTGGATATGCGGGTTCTGTTCACTGGCTGCCGCAAAGGCCGCCGGGTTGAACCCGTCGGCCACCTCCATCACCATAAACAGCCGGGTGCCGAGCTGGTAAATCTCCATCTCCAGAATGCCGTGCCCACGCAGGTGCGCCGCCACCTCCGGCCAGATGCGGCGGTGGTGCGCCTGATACTCGGCAATCAGCGCCGGCGAATCGACCAGATCCAGCGCCTGACAGAGGCGGCGGCTCATGTGATCGCCCGGTCAAGGTGGGTGTAGCCGCCATCCACGCAGAGCCACTGGCCGGTGGTGTGCGAGGCGCGGGAAGAGAGCGTGAACACCACGGTGTCGGCGATCTCCTGCGGGGTGGTCATGCGGCGGCCAAGCGGAATGCGCGCGGTGATGCTCTCCCGCTTGGCCTCCGGTGAGTCAAAGGAGGCGATCCAGCGCTCATACTGCGGCGTCATCACCTCCGCCGGGATCACCGCGTTGACGCGGATGCCATCCGCCAGCAGCGAGGTGGCCCACTCACGCGTCAGCGCCAGCACGCCCCCCTTGGCGGCGGTGTAGCCGCTGGTGCCGCCCTGCCCGGTCAGTGCCGTTTTGGAGCTGATGTTGATGATGCTGCCCCGGCTGGCGCGCAGCGCGTCCAGACAGAGGTGCGCCATCAGGTAGTAGTGGATCAGGTTCTTCTCCAGCGAGCTGATGAACGCCTCGCGGCCCGCCTCCAGACTGACGCCATCGTTGACACCGGCGTTGTTCACCAACCCGTCGAGGCGGCCGAAGCGCGACAGCGTCTCGCGCACCGCCCGGCGGCAGTCAGCCTCCAGACAGAGATCGGCGAGGATGGCGCACGCCTCCGGCTGGTGGCGGTGCAGCCCGGCCATGAAGGTGGCCTCAGGTGGCACGTTGGTGACGATCACCGGGATCGCTCCCTCCTCCGCCAGCGTCTGGGAGATGGCCGCGCCGATGCCGGAACCGCCGCCGGTGACGATCACGACCTTATCGGTCAGGTTGAGGTGCATAGTCAGGCTCCTGTAGGGCGTAGAGGCGGCAGGCATTGCCGCCCCAGATGGCGGCGCGTTCCGGCTCGCTCAGCCCGGCCAGCGCCTGTTCACAGAGTCCCGCCACCGCGTCGTACTCCGCGGCCAGCAGGCAGACCGGCCAGTCGGAGCCGAACAGCAGCCGCTGCGGGCCGAACGCTTCCAGCGCGGCGTCGAAAAAGGGGCGGAGCTGTTCTGGCGTCCACTGCCCGCCGGGTGCCTCCGTGACCAGCCCGGAGAGCTTGCAGGCGACGTGCGGCAGCGCGGCCAGCGGCGCTATCTGCCGTGCCCAGTGCGCCGCGCCGCGTGCGATATCAGGCTTGCCGAGGTGATCGAGCACCAGCCAGTGGCGATCGTGGCGCGCCGCAAAAGCCGCCGCCGCCGCCAGATGGCGGTGGGTCACCAGCAGTTCATAGAGGTAGCCGCGCGACTGGATTAGGCGCATCCCCTCCGTCAGCGCCGGCTGGCACAGCCAAGCGGCCGGGTCAGTTTCATCCTGCACCAAGTGGCGGAACCCGCGCAGCGTGCGGCGCGCCTGCAATGGCTCCAGCAGGTCAGCCAGCTGGGGCGAGGCGAGCGGCAGCCAGCCGACCACGCCACGCACCTGCGGGTGCGCCTCCGCCAGCGCCAGCAGGAACAGCGTCTCCTCGAGGCTCTGGCGCGCCTGCACCGCGATGCAGCCGTCAAGGCGCTGTGCCGCCAGCCGCGGCAGCAGGTCGTCGGGCAGGAAGTCGCGCCGCAATGCTGGCATGGCATCGCTGATCCACGGGAACGCCTGCGGCCGGTAGCGCCAGAAGTGCTGGTGGGCATCAATGCGCGGTGTCATCACGCCCCCCGGAAACGGTACTGTTCCAGCGAGGCGGGGTGCATCTCAATCGAGAAGCCCGGCGCGCGCGGCGGCATGTAGGCCGCGCCCCGGATCTCGCACGGATGCAGGAAGTGCTCATGCAAATGATCGACATACTCAATCACCCGTCCCTCGTGGGTGCCAGCGATGCAGAGGTAGTCAATCATCGACAGGTGTTGTACGTACTCGCACAGCCCGACGCCGCCAGCGTGCGGGCAGACCGGCAGCTGGTATTTAGCGGCCATCAGCATCACCGCCAGCACCTCGTTCACGCCGCCCATGCGGCAGGCGTCAATCTGCACCACGTCAATCGCGCCGCGCATGATGAACTGTTTGAACATGATACGGTTCTGGCACATCTCGCCAGTCGCGACCTTCACCGGCGCAACCTGCTCACGGATCTTGCGGTGGCCCTCGATGTCATCCGGGCTGGTCGGCTCCTCAATGAACCACGGCTGGGCGAAGGCCAGCTGCTTGACCCAATCGATCGCCTCGTCCACCTCCCACACTTGGTTGGCATCAATCATCAGCTGGCGCTGCGGGCCAATCACCTCGCGGGCGATGCGCACGCGGCGGATGTCATCCTCCAGGTCACGGCCCACCTTCAGCTTGAGGAAGGAGAAGCCGTTGTCCACCGCCTGTTGGCAGAGGCGTCGCAGCTTCTCATCCGGGTAACCGAGCCAGCCGGCGGAGGTGGTGTAGCAGGGGTAGCCCTCGGCCAGCAGCGTCTCGCGGCGCTGCGCCTTGCCCTCGGCACGTTCGGTGAGCAGCGCCAGCGCCTGCTCCGGAGTGATGCAGTCGGTGATGTAGCGGAAGTCGATGCAGCGCACCAGCTCCTCCGGCGTCATCTCCGCCACCAGTTGCCACAGCGGCTTGCCACGGGACTTTGCCCACGCGTCCCACACCGCGTTGATCACTGCGCCGGTCGCCAGGTGGATCGCGCCCTTGTCCGGGCCAATCCAGCGCAACTGGCTGTCGCTGGTGAAGCGCCGCCAGAAGGCACCCATGTCAGCGGCGATCGTCTCCAGACTCTGCCCGACAATCTGGTGCGCCAGCGCGCGGATGGCGGCGCAGCAGATCTCATTGCCGCGCCCGATGGTGAAGGTGAGGCCGTGGCCGCTCAGCGCCGGGTCGTCGGTCTCCAAAATCACATAGGCGGCGGAGTAGTCCGGGTCGGGGTTCATCGCGTCGGAGCCGTCCAGCGCCAGCGAGGTGGGAAAGCGAATGTCTTCGACACGCAGGGCGGTAAAGGTGGTCATGGTTACCTCGCGGTTAAGGTCTAATGGTCAGGCCACTGACGGCATAAAAACGGCCCGAAGGTCAGGCCACTCACGTGAAATGTTGTTGCTCTGCCCGGCCTGCGGTTTGTTAAGATGGAAGGCAGGACTGAACAAAACATCATCACATGTGGTTCATTTTTTACATGGCTATAACAATTCCTCAAGGGCGACAGGGGGGAATTGCTGGCTGAATCGCTTAACCGATCTAGGGGGGAAGGAGACCATGCCGATAACCAGACTGGAAAACCCACGGCTTTACAGGCAGATAGCAGACCAGTTGCGCGGCCTGATCGAAAAGGGAGAATTTCCGCCCGGCAGCCGGCTGCCCTCGGAGCGCGATCTGGCCGCCCAGTTGCAGGTGAGCCGCGCCTCGGTGCGTGAGGCGCTGATTGCGCTGGAGGTGATTGGGCTGGTGGATGTGAAAGTGGGCAACGGCGTGATTGTGCGCCACCCGCCACAGGCCGCCTCTATGGAGCCAGTGATGGCGCAGGCCGGGCGCGGCCAGTGGGCGGAACTGGATGAGGAGCTGGGCATCACCCTCGATTTGAATGCCGAACTGCCGCCCTTCTCGCTGCTGCAAACCCGGCGGCTGATTGAGCCGGAGACCGCCGCGCTGGCCGCCCGCTACGCCACGCCAGAGGAGCGCGCCGCCATCCGTGAGGCTTACCAGCGCAACGTGGCGGACAACCGCGCCGGCTCCAGTACCCATCCCGGCGACCGGCTGTTCCACATTCGCATTGCGCAGGCCAGCGGCAACCCAGCCTACGCCTTCATCATCGGCCACCTGCTCGGCCACCGCTACGGCAGCATGTTCCGGGTGTTGCAGCGCCACTACACGCCACAGGATATGCCACACCGCTCAGAGCAGGAGCACCGCGCCATCCTTGAGGCGATTGAGGCCGGTGATGCCGCCGCTGCCCGCAAGGCGATGAAGGCACATCTGGACGCGGTGTTCGCGGTGTTCGCCCGTCAGGGATAACTAGCAAAAAAAAGCCCCGTCGTGACGGGGCTTTAGTAGGGCAAGCTGGGGTTTTAACGCCGTTTCAGCAGCAGGAACAGGCTGATGAGCAAAAACACCAGACTTGGCAGCAGCGCGCCAAGGATCGGCGGAATGCTGTAAACCAAGCTGAGCGGGCCAAAAATCTGGTCCAGCACGTAGAACAGGAAGCCGAAGCAGATACCGGTCACCATCCGCACCCCCATCGGCACGCTGCGCAGCGGCCCAAAGATGAAGGAGAGCGCCATGAGCATCATCACCGCCACCGAGAGCGGCGAGAAGATCTTGCTCCACATGTTGAGCTGGTAACGGTTGGACTCCTGCCCGCTCTGCGTCAGGTATTTGATGTAGTTACGCAAGCCGCTGATGGAGAGCGCGTCCGGGTCCAGTGCCACCACGCCCAGCTTGTCTGGCGTCAGGTTGGTCTTCCAGACGCCGTTAAGCGTCTGGTGGCCGGTGATGAACTTGCCGCCCAGCCCTGACTCATCCACCTGCGACAGCTTCCACTCGCGCGCCTCACTGTCGAAGGCCGCGGTGGCGGCGTAGCGCACCGACAGCAGGTGGTTCTCTTTGTCAAAGTGGTAAATGTTGACGCCCGACAGCTCATTGTCGCCATTCAGCCGCTCAATGAAGATGAAGTCGTTGCCATCCTTCGCCCACAGGCCGCTCTGGGTGGAGAGCAGCGAGCCGCCATACATCATCTGCGCGCGGTAGTTACGCGCCATCTGCTCGCCCTGCGGCGCGACCCACTCACCAATCGCCATTGTCAGCAGCACCAGCGGAATGGCGGTTTTCATCACCGAGGCCGCAATTTGCATCCGCGTGAAGCCGGAGGCCTGCATCACCACCAGTTCACTGCGGGTCGCCAGCGTGCCCAGCCCCAGCAGCGCGCCGAGCAGCGCCGCCATCGGGAAGAAGATCTCGATATCCTTCGGCACGCTCAGCAGGGTGTAGAAGCCAGCGCCCGTCGCCGAGTAGCTGCCCTGCCCCACCTTGCGCAACTGATCCACGAACTTGATGATGCCGGAGAGCGACACCAGCATGAACAGCGTCATCATGATGGTGTTGAAGATGGTCTTGCCAATATAGCGATCCAGTACGCCAAACATCATGCCGCTCCTTTAAACCGGGCGCGCAGGCGGCGCATCGGCACCGTGTCCCAGGCGTTCAGCCCCAGCGCCAGCGCCAGATAGAGGGCATTGGTCGCCCACATCCACACCAGCGGGTCCAGCTTGCCTTTCGCGCCGTTGGAGCGCAGCGAGCTCTGCAACAGGAAAAAGATCAGGTAGAGCAGCATCGCCGGCAACATGCTCAGTACGCGGCCCTGACGCGGGTTTACTACACTGAGCGGCACCACCATCAGCGCCATCAACAGCACGGAGACCACCAGCGTCAGCCGCCAGTGCAGCTCGGCACGGGCGTCCGGGGTGGTCGCCTGCCACAGCTGCGTCATGCTCATCTGCTCCGCCTCGGTGCTGTTGTCCACGCTCACCGCCTGATGGCCAATCACCGCCAGATAGTTGTTGAAGTCCGTGACGCGGAAGTCGCGCAGCATCGCGGTGCCCTCATAGCGCGTACCTTGGTTGAGCGTCACCGTCTGGGAGCCATCCTCACGCTGCTCCATATGGCCACGATCCGCCACCACCACCGACGGGCGCTGGTTGCCGTTTGGCCGCAGTTGCGCCAGAAAGACGTCATGGAACTCCTTGCCCTTGACGCTGCCGACAAACAGCACCGCGTTGCCATCCTGTGAGGACTGGAACTGCCCCTCCACCAGCGCCGCCATGCTGGGGTTGGCTTTCGCCTCCGCCAGCACTTCGTCCTGATGCTTGGATGACCAGGGGCCAAGCCAGAAGGCGTTGCCCGCCGCCAGAATGGCAGTAATGAACGCCAGCAGCAGCGCCGCCGCCACCAGCACCTTTTTGCCCAGGCCGCAGGCATGCATCACGGTGATTTCACTTTCGGTGTAGAGCTTGCCGAGTGTCATCAGCAACCCGAGGAACAGGCTGAGCGGCAGGATCAGTTGCGCCATTTCAGGCACACCCAGCCCCATCAATGAGAGGACCAGATTCGTTGGGATATCGCCATCGACGGCTGCGCCCAGCACCCTGACCAACTTCTGACAGAAGAAGATCAGCAGCAGGATAAACAGAATCGCAACCTGGCTCTTGAAGGTTTCCCGTACCAGATATCTAATGATGATCACGCTTAATACGCCTGTGAAAACTTGTCTTTTTGCAGGAAAATCGCTAGTTTCTTCGCTAATCCGCCATTTATTCTCATCATATGGCAACCTTCACAGCTAAAATAGCATTAAAACATCTTGTGTTAGGGTGCCCTATAGGAACACGCCTATAGCCGCCAAAAACAGAATAAATTACGCCGTTCAGGTTAACATACGCAGTTAACACAATGACGAGAGTTTGTTACGGAGAGCCTCATTCTAGCCCGTAGCTCCCGTCCTTGTCTTTAAGATTCAGGAGAGTGCATGGAGTTCAGTGTAAAAAGCGGTAGCCCGGAAAAGCAGCGCAGTGCCTGTATTGTAGTCGGGGTTTTTGAACCTCGCCGCCTGTCGCCCATCGCCGAGCAACTCGACAAAATCAGCGATGGCTACATCAGTGCCCTGCTGCGCCGCGGCGAGCTGGAGGGCAAGGTGGGCCAGACGTTATTGCTCCACCATGTGCCCAATATTCTCTCCGAGCGCATCCTGCTGATTGGGTGCGGCAAAGAGCGCGAGCTGGATGAGCGCCAATACAAGCAGGTGATCCAGAAGACCATTAACACCCTCAACGACACCGGGTCGATGGAGGCGGTCTGCTTCCTCACCGAGCTGCACGTCAAGGGCCGCAACACCTACTGGAAAGTGCGTCAGGCGGTAGAAACGGCGAAAGAGTCGCTCTATACCTTCGACCAGCTCAAAAGCAACAAAGTTGAGCCGCGCCGCCCGCTGCGCAAAATGGTGTTCAACGTGCCGACCCGCCGTGAGCTGACCAGCGGCGAGCGCGCCATCCAGCACGGGCTGGCCGTGGCCGCTGGCGTGAAAGCCGCCAAGGATCTCGGCAACATGCCGCCAAACATCTGCAACGCCGCCTACCTCGCCTCGCAGGCGCGCCAGCTGGCGGATGCCTTCAGCACCAACATCACCACCCGCGTCATCGGCGAGCAGCAGATGAAAGAGCTGGGGATGAACGCCTATCTGGCGGTGGGCCAAGGCTCGCAGAACGAGTCGCTGATGTCTGTCATGGAATATAAGGGCAACCCGAACCCGGATGCCAAGCCCATTGTGCTGGTTGGCAAGGGCCTGACCTTTGACTCCGGCGGCATCTCCATCAAGCCAGCCGACAGCATGGACGAGATGAAGTACGACATGTGCGGCGCGGCGGCAGTCTACGGGGTGATGCGCGTGGTGGCCGAGCTGAACCTGCCGCTGAACGTGGTGGGCGTGCTGGCGGGCTGTGAGAACATGCCGGGCGGGCGCGCCTTCCGCCCCGGTGACATCCTCACCACCATGTCCGGCCAGACGGTGGAGGTGCTCAACACCGACGCCGAGGGCCGTCTGGTGCTGTGTGACGCCCTGACCTACGTCGAGCGCTTCGACCCGGAGCTGGTGATTGACGTGGCGACCCTGACCGGGGCCTGCGTAGTCGCGCTGGGCCACCAGATCACCGGGTTGATGTCCAACCACAACCCACTGGCGCACGAGCTGATCAGCGCCGCCGATCTGGCGGGCGACCGCGCCTGGCGCCTGCCGCTGCATGAGGAGTACCAGGAGCTGCTGGACTCCAACTTCGCGGACATGGCGAACATCGGCGGCCGCGCCGGTGGCGCAATCACCGCTGGCTGCTTCCTGTCGCGCTTCACCCGCAAGTATTCGTGGGCGCACCTGGACATCGCTGGCACCGGCTGGCGCTCCGGCAAGGCCAAGGGCGCGACCGGCCGCCCGGTGGCACTGCTGACCCAGTTCCTGCTTAACCGCGCCGGCATGAACGGCGACGAGTAACCGCCCTGCCGCCGGGCCTCGCCCGGCGGCATCGCCCCACCCGCCACCCGCCCCACCCGACCAATGGCAACGCAATGAAAAACGCAACCTTCTATCTTTTGGAGAGTGAGACCGCCGAGGATGGCATGACGGCCCATGAGGCGCTGGCCTGCGATCTGGCTGCCGAGCGCTGGCGCGCCGGTAAACGGGTGCTGATCGCCTGTGAAGACCAGCAACAGGCACAGCGGCTGGACGATGCCCTGTGGCAGCGCCAGCCGGAGGCTTTTGTGCCGCACAATCTGGCGGGCGAAGGGCCGCGCTACGGCGCGCCGGTGGAGATCTGCTGGCCGGGCAAACGCGGCAATGCGCCGCGCGATCTGCTGATCAGCCTGCTGCCGCAGTTCGCAGATTTTGCCACCGCTTTCCATGAAGTGATAGACTTCGTTCCTTATCCCGAATCCCTGAAACAGTTGGCGCGCGACCGCTATAAAGCCTATCGCAGCGTCGGCTTCCATTTGACCACGGCCCAGCCGCCAACTCACTGACATACAAGCGAAATGGAAAAGACATATAACCCGCAAGACATCGAGCAACCGCTCTACGAGCATTGGGAGCAGCAGGGCTACTTCAAGCCGAACGGCGACAGCAGCCAGGAGAGCTACTGCATCATGATCCCGCCGCCGAACGTCACCGGCAGCTTGCACATGGGTCACGCCTTCCAGCAAACCATCATGGACACCATGATCCGCTACCAGCGTATGCAGGGGAAAAACACCCTGTGGCAGGCAGGCACCGACCATGCCGGTATCGCCACGCAAATGGTGGTTGAGCGCAAGATCGCCGCGGAAGAGGGCAAAACCCGCCATGACTATGGCCGTGACGCCTTCATTGACAAGATCTGGCAGTGGAAAGGCGAATCCGGCGGCACCATCACCCGCCAAATGCGCCGTCTGGGCGACTCCGTGGATTGGGAGCGCGAGCGCTTCACCATGGATGAGAGCCTCTCCGAGGCAGTGAAAGAGGTGTTCGTGCGCCTCTATCAGGAAGACCTGATTTACCGTGGCAAGCGTCTGGTGAATTGGGATCCGAAACTGCGCACCGCCATCTCTGATCTGGAAGTGGAGAACCGCGAGTCGAAAGGCTCCATGTGGCATATCCGCTATCCGCTGGCCGACGGCGTGAAGACCGCCGAGGGCCTCGACTATCTGGTGGTCGCCACCACCCGTCCAGAGACCCTGCTGGGTGACACCGGCGTGGCGGTCAACCCGGAAGATCCGCGCTACAAGGATCTGATCGGCAAAGAGATCATCCTGCCGCTGGTCGGCCGCCGCATCCCGATCGTGGGCGACGAGCACGCCGACATGGAGAAAGGCACCGGCTGCGTGAAGATCACCCCGGCGCACGACTTCAACGACTATGAAGTGGGCAAGCGCCACGGCCTGCCGATGATCAACATCCTGACCTTCGATGGCGACATCCGCCAGGTGGCCGAGGTGTTTGACACCAATGGCCGCGAGAGCACCGCCTGCGACAACGCCATCCCGGCGGCGTTCCAGAACCTCGAGCGCTTCGCTGCCCGCAAGGCAGTGGTCGCGGCCATCGAGGAGCTGGGCCTGCTGGAGGAGATCAAGCCGCACGATCTGACGGTGCCTTACGGCGACCGCGGCGGCGTGGTGATCGAGCCGATGCTGACCGACCAGTGGTACGTGCGTGCGGACGTGCTGGCGAAACCGGCGGTTGAGGCGGTTGAGAACGGTGATATCCAGTTCGTGCCGAAGCAGTACGAGAACATGTATTTCAGCTGGATGCGTGACATTCAGGACTGGTGCATCTCCCGTCAGCTGTGGTGGGGCCACCGCATCCCGGCGTGGTATGACGAGGCGGGCAACGTCTACGTCGGCCGCACCGAAGAGGAAGTGCGCCGTGAAAACAGCCTGGATGCCGCCGTCGCGCTGCGCCAGGATGAAGACGTGCTGGACACCTGGTTCTCCTCCGCGCTGTGGACTTTCTCCACCCTCGGCTGGCCGAACCAGACCCCAGACCTGAAAGCCTTCCACCCCACCAGCGTGGTGGTAAGTGGCTTCGACATCATCTTCTTCTGGATCGCACGCATGATCATGATGACCATGCACTTCGTGAAGGATGAGGATGGCAAGCCGCAGGTGCCGTTCCACACCGTCTACATGACCGGCCTGATCCGCGATGAAGAGGGCCAGAAGATGTCCAAGTCCAAGGGCAACGTGATTGACCCGCTGGACATGATCGATGGCATCTCGCTGGAAGACCTGCTGGAGAAGCGCACCGGCAACATGATGCAGCCGCAGCTGGCGGAGAAGATCCGCAAGCGCACCGAGAAGCAGTTCCCGAACGGCATTGAGCCGCACGGCACCGACGCCCTGCGCTTCACGCTGGCGGCGCTGGCCTCGACCGGCCGCGACATCAACTGGGACATGAAGCGCCTTGAGGGTTACCGCAACTTCTGTAACAAGCTGTGGAACGCCAGCCGCTTCGTGCTGATGAACACCGAGGATCAGGATTGTGGCCTGAACGGCGGCGAGCTGCGTCTGTCGCTGGCGGATCGCTGGATCCTGGCGGAGTTCAACCAGACGGTGAAAGCCTACCGCGAGGCGCTGGACAGCTACCGCTTCGACCTGGCCGCCGGCGTGTTGTATGAGTTCACCTGGAACCAGTTCTGTGACTGGTATCTGGAGCTGACCAAGCCGGTCATGAACGGCGGCAGCGAGGCTGAGCTGCGTGGCACCCGCCACACGCTGGTCACTGTGCTGGAGTCGCTGCTGCGTCTGGCGCACCCGATCATTCCATTCATCACCGAGACCATCTGGCAGCGTGTGAAGGGACTGAAGGGCATCACCGCTGACACCATCATGCTGCAACCCTTCCCGGCGTATGACGCCGAGCAGGTGGATGCGCAGGCGCTGGCCGATCTGGAGTGGATCAAGCAGGCGATCATCGCCGTGCGTAACATCCGCGCTGAGATGAACATCGCGCCGAGCAAGCCGCTGGACGTGCTGCTGCGTGGGGCGGATGCCGCCACCCAGCGCCGGGTGAATGAGAACCTGAGCTTCATCAAATCGCTGGCCCGTCTGGAGAGCATCACCCTGCTGGCCGACGGCGAGAAAGGCCCGGTCTCCGTCACCAAGCTGGTGGAGGGCGCAGAGCTGCTGATCCCGATGGCCGGTCTGGTGGACAAAGCCGCCGAGCTGGATCGTCTGGCGAAGGAAGTGGCGAAGCTGGATGCAGAAGTGAGCCGCATTGAGGCCAAACTCTCCAACGAAGGCTTTGTGGCGCGCGCGCCGGAAGCCGTGGTCGCCAAGGAGCGCGAGCGCCTTGACGCCTGCGCACAGGCGAAAACCAAGCTGCTGGAGCAGCAGGTAACCATCGCCGCGCTCTAAGCCTGACCGCCGTCAGTGAAAAGCCAGCCTTCGGGCTGGCTTTTTTATTTTGCATTTCTGATGGTTTGCGTAATAGTAACCGGATCCACCGGCAGCCCCGCCGGCCCCTTTTTTCCTTTTCGAGTAGAGTGCCATGACCATTGCAACGCCTTCCCGTGTCGTCGTCCGCCCGCTGACAGAACAGGACAACGCCGCCATCGCCCACGTCATCCGCACGGTCTCCACGGAGTTTGGCCTCACCGCCGACAAGGGTTACGCCGTGGCTGACCCGACGCTGGATGACCTCCATGCCGTCTACCGCCAGCCGCGCAGCGTCTACTGGGTGGTGGAGGCGGATGGCGAGATCGCCGGCGGCGGCGGGCTGGCCCCGCTGGCAGGCGCGGAGCCGGGGCTGTGCGAGTTGCAGAAGATGTACTTTATGCCGGTGCTGCGCGGCCAGGGGCTGGCGAAACGGCTGGTGCTGGATGCGCTGGCGTTCGCCCGCACTCAGGGTTTCACCCACTGCTATCTGGAGACCACCGCCTGCCTCAATCAGGCCATCGCGCTCTATGAGCACCTCGGCTTTGAGCACATTGATGGCCCGCTCGGGGCCACCGGCCACGGCGACTGTGAAGTCACCATGCTGAAAGCGCTGTAGGGCCGCCGGATGTTCAGCTACCAGGAAGTATCCTGCCTGAATGAGCTGGAGCTGTTGGTCTACCACTATGTGCTGAAGCACCGCCAGCAGGTGATCTACATGACCATCCGCGAGCTAGCGGAGGAGGTGGGCGTCTCGACCACCACCATCCTGCGCTTCTGCAAAAAGATGGGCTACGCCGGCTATTCGGAGTTCCGCGTGCGTTACAAGCTGTTCCTGCAACAGGAGCAGGCGACGGTGCCGGCCTTTGGCATCAGCGAGCTGATCCACTATTTCCGCAGCATCGACAATGTGGAATTTGACCAGCAACTGAATGCCGCCGCCGCCATGATTGCCGAGAATGAGCGTATTATTTTTGTCGGTGCCGGCACCTCTGGCACCCTCGGGAAATATGGCGCGCGCTTCTTTTCCAACGTCGGGAAATTCAGCACCCACATCGACGATCCCTATTATCCGGTCAACAGTGACATGTACCGCAAGGCGGTGGCGATTATTCTCTCTGTCTCGGGCGAAACCCACGAAATGCTGCGCATTGCCAGCCAGTTCCGCCTGCACCAGTGCCGGATCATCAGCATTACCAATGGCGATAGCTCCTCGCTGGCGCAATTGGCCGACATGAACATTGCCTACCATATGCCCTCAGTGCTGTTGCCGGGCCACCACAATATCACCACCCAGATTCCGGTGATCTATATTCTGGAAACCCTCGGCAAAAAAGTCGCGCAGGTGGCCCCGCTGCCTTAAAAAACAACCTGTTATCAGGGCGTGACATATTACCCGGCGCGTGCCTTGTTATATCGTGACTTTATTTTTTGTTTTTGCCAGACTCGGATTTATTTCCAAATGGAGCGGTTCACAATGGCAAAGCAGGGTTTACCAGATGATTTCCTGTGGGGCGGCGCGGTGGCGGCGCACCAGGTTGAGGGTGGCTGGGATCAGGGCGGCAAGGGCATCAGCATTGCCGACGTGCTCTCCGGCGGCGCGCATGGCGTGGACCGGGTGATCACCGACGGCATCCAGGAGGGATACCGCTACCCGAACCATGAGGCGGTCGATTTCTACCACCGCTACAAAGAGGACGTGGCGCTGTTTGCCGAGATGGGCTTCAGGTGCTTCCGTACCTCCATCGCCTGGACGCGCATCTTCCCGCGCGGCGACGAGCTGGAACCCAACGAGGCGGGCTTGCAGTTCTACGATGACCTGTTCGACGAGCTGCTGAAATATGGCATCGAGCCGGTGATCACCCTCTCCCACTTTGAGATGCCGTGGCATCTGGTGAAGGAGTATGGCGGCTGGAAAAACCGCAAGCTGGTGGAGTTCTTTGTGCGCTTTAGCGAAGTGGTGATGACCCGCTACCAGCACAAAGTGAAGTACTGGATGACCTTCAACGAGATCAACAACCAGCGTGACTGGCGCTACCCGCTGTTCGGTTACTGCTGCTCCGGCGTGGTCTTCACCGAGGAGCCAAACCCGGAAGAGACGATGTATCAGGTGCTGCACCACCAGTTCGTTGCCAGCGCCAAGGTGGTCAAACTCGGCCACCAGATCAACCCGGCCTTCAGCATCGGCTGTATGCTGGCCTGTGTGCCGATCTACCCCTACTCCTGCCACCCGGATGACATGATCTACTCGGTGGAGGCGATGCGCTCACGCTTCCTGTTCACCGACGTGCAGGTGCGCGGCTACTACCCGGCCTACATCCTGAAGGAGTGGGCGCGCCGTGGCTTCACTATCCAGATGGAAGAGGGCGACGCGCAGATCCTGCGTGAGGGCTGCACCGACTACATCGGCCTGAGCTATTACATGAGCAATGCCGTGTCGGCCCACACCCTCGGCGACACCGATGACATCGTCAGCTTCCCCGGCAGCCTGCCGAACCCGCACGTCAAGGCCTCCGACTGGGGCTGGCAGATTGATCCGGTGGGCCTGCGCTACTCGCTGAACGTGCTCTATGAGCGCTACCAGAAGCCGCTGTTTATCGTTGAGAACGGCTTTGGTGCCATCGACAAGCCGGGCGACGACGGCCAGATTCAGGATGATTACCGCATCGCCTATCTGAAGTCGCACATTGAGCAGATGAAAAAAGCGGTGATTGAGGATGGCGTGGAGCTGATGGGCTATACCCCGTGGGGCTGCATCGACTGTGTCTCCTTCACCACCGGCCAGTACAGCAAGCGCTACGGCTTCATCCACGTCGACAAATATGATGACGGCAGCGGCACCTTGGCGCGCTCGCGCAAGGCCAGCTTCGGCTGGTATCAGCAGGTGATCGCCAGCAACGGCGAGACGCTGTAACTCGCAGGCAAGAAAAAGGCGCCACCGGGGCGCCTTTTTTTATCGCGGGGAATCAGTGGCGTTTGCCGTCATCTTCCTCGTCGATGAAGTCCTCATCGTCATCATACTCGTCGCCTTCGCCGTCCGGGTCTTCAAAGTAGGTGCCCCAGCCGTCGTAGTTGACGTTGCAACGCTCTGCCAGCGCCACCAGCTGCTCGACCTGTGCGTCGATGATCTCAGCGTTCAGCGCCACTTCGCTGATCACGTCGCAGCACATCAGGCGGGTGCCATCCTCAACTTCCAGCTCCTCGGCGTCGGTCACTTCATAACCCAGCTTGAAGGCTTCAACGGCGGCCTGCTCCAGCACCTCGAACTTCTCCGCAGAGAGGTGGTGCTCAATGGTGTAGAGCGCATCGGGATCGCTGCCATCATCCAGCAGTTCTTCGATGATCAGACGGGTTTCTTCACGCTGTTCGTCCAGCAATTCGCGGTTTGCCATGCCTAAGTCCTCAGTCAGTGGGCGTATCTGCTCGCATTCTCCCACAGCGCCGCCCCCGCCTCCACCACAAACGTGAAAGATTTGTTTGCCGGGGTTGTAATTGCATATTCATACATATAGAGTGAATTTTAATTCATATTAATCTGATGGTCAGCATGGAGATCCACGCGATGAGTTCACTCTATAAACGTCACTTCCTCCGGTTACTTGATTTCACCCCACCTGAGCTAGAGAGCCTGCTGGCGCTGGCGGCACGGCTGAAAGCCGAGAAAAAACAGGGCACCGAAACGCCCCACCTGCGTGGCAAGAACATTGCGCTCATCTTCGAAAAAGACTCGACCCGTACCCGATGCTCTTTCGAAGTTGCCGCATTTGACCAGGGCGCGCGCGTCACCTACCTCGGCCCCAGCGGCAGCCAGATTGGCCACAAGGAGTCCATCAAGGACACTGCGCGCGTGCTGGGGCGGATGTATGACGGCATCCAGTACCGCGGCCACGGGCAGGCGATTGTCGATACGCTGGCGCAGTATGCTGGCGTGCCGGTCTGGAATGGCCTGACCGATGAGTTCCACCCGACGCAGCTGCTGGCCGATCTGCTGACCATCCGCGAGCACCTGCCGGGCCGCCCGTTGCAGGGGGTGAAGCTGGCCTATCTGGGCGACGCGCGCAATAACATGGGCAACTCGCTGCTGGAAGCGGCGGCGCTGGCCGGGCTGGATCTGCGGCTGGTGGCTCCGAGCGCCTGCTGGCCGGAGGCGGCGCTGGTGGCCGAGTGCAAGGCGCTGGCGCAGGCGCGCGGCGGTGACATCACCCTGACCGAGGATCGTGCCGCGGGCGTGGCGCAGGCCGATTTCCTCTATACCGATGTCTGGGTGTCGATGGGCGAGCCGAAAGAGGTATGGCAGGAGCGCATCGCGCTGCTGCGTGACTATCAGGTCAACAGCGCGCTGGTGCAGGCCACCGGCAACCCGCAGGTGAAGTTCCTGCACTGCCTGCCAGCGTTCCATGATGACCAGACCACCCTCGGCAAGCAGATGGCCGAGCAGTATGGCCTGCATGGCGGCATGGAGGTGACGGATGAGGTGTTTGAGTCGCCGCACAGCGTGGTGTTCGATCAGGCTGAGAACCGCCTGCACACCATCAAGGCGGTGATGGTCACCACCCTCAGCGCCGAGGCGTAATTTCCCCTTAGGCGGCGTGGGGTTAGCCCTCCATGCCGCCTGCCGCGCATTCACATTGGCTTGCACTTTTCCGCTGCTTTTTCCGCCGTTCCGCTTAATTCTCGACTACCCTTTTCCAGACAGCAGCCGAAGAGGGAGAGGTCATGAGCGCCAACAAACTGGAATTTGCGCAACGGTTAGAAAAACTGCTCGGCAACATCTATCCGCGTGAACACATTGCGCACCTGTTGAGGCAGATCTTCCGGCTGGTTGCCAAGTGGCAGTATGGCAAGCACGCCAGTCCACACTGGGTGGATGGCAACAGCATTTACCTAATCACCTACGGGGACAGCATCCACCACGGCGACGAGAAGCCGCTGGCGACGCTCAACCAGTTTGCCCGCAAATATTTCGATGGGCTGGTGACGGACATCCATATCCTGCCGATGTACCCCTACAGCTCGGACGACGGTTTCAGCGTGATTGACTACCGCCGCATCGACGAGCGGCTGGGCGGCTGGGGCGACCTGAAGGCGCTGTCGCAGAACTTCAACCTGATGTTTGACTGCGTGATCAACCACGTCTCGCGCTCCAGCGAGTGGGTGCACGGCTACATGCATGGCGACCCGCACTTCGACAACTACCTGATCGCCGCCAACCCGGCGCTCGACTACAGCCGGGTGGTGCGCCCGCGCTCCTCGCGCCTACTGACGCCGATGACCAAGGCCAACGGCGAGCTGGTCTACCTCTGGACCACCTTCAGCGACGACCAGATCGACATCAACTTCCACAACCCCCAGGTGTTGCTGGAGAGCATCGATATCCTGCTGCAGTACGCCGCCAGCGGCGGGCAGTCGATCCGCTTGGACGCCATCGGCTACATCTGGAAGGAGCCGGGCACCCGCTGCATCCACCTGCCGCAGGCGCACAACATCATCAAGGTGTGGCGCACGGTACTCGACTACGTGATCCCTGGCACCCGGCTGATCACCGAAACCAACGTGCCGCACCATGAGAACATCAGCTACTTCGGCCACGGTGACGAGGCCCACATGGTCTACCAGTTCCCGCTGCCGCCACTGACGCTGCACGCCTTCATGCGTCAGGACACCACGGTGCTGACCAAGTGGGCACACGGCCTGAGCGCCGAGGCGCGCTACCCGGAGACCACCTACTTCAACTTCCTCGCTAGCCATGACGGCATTGGCCTGCGGCCGACCGAGACCTTCCTCGACGACAGCGAGCGGCAATTTATGGCGGCGGAAGTGATTCGCAAGGAGGGGCGCGTTTCGCACAAGGACAACGGCGACGGCACCTTCTCCCCCTATGAGCTGAACATCAACTACCTCAGCGCCCTGACCGAGAAGCAGGACAACAACGCGCTTAAGGCGAAAAAATTCATCGCCGCGCAGTCACTGCTGCTGTCGTTTGTCGGCGTGCCTGCACTCTACTACCACAGCCTGCTCGGCAGTGAGAATGACGTCGAGGGGATGCATCAGGCGGGGATCAACCGCCGCATCAACCGGCAGAAGCTGGAGGCGGACAAGGTGGAGCAGGAGCTGGCGAACCCGGAGAGCCTGCGCGCGCTGGTCTACAATGGCCTGCGCAAGCTGATTGAGCTGCGCCGCGCCCACCCGGCCTTCGCCCCGGCCTCCGGCCAGCGGGTGCTGGATCTTGGCACTGCGCTGTTCGGGCTGGAGCGCTACGACCCGAAAAACGAGGATCGCATCAGCTGCGTGATCAACGTGACTGACCACAAGGTGGAGCTGGAACTGGATGAGGTGGGGCAGGAGCTGATCACAGATATGCCGTTCAACGGCAAGATGACGCTGACGCCCTGGCAGGTGGCCTGGATCCGCCACTGATGCGGCGGCGCGCCGCCGCACCTGCCACTAGAGCGCGCTGACGCGCATTTTCACCACCGCTTTGCGTACCGGGGCCGGTTCGCCCACCGCGCAGAGCGGCTTGTGCACCTCGCCGGGGTAGAAGACCACGAAGTCACCGGCCTGCAACACCAGATGCTTCTCCTGCTCGCCGTGGGGCAGGAAGGCAATGTCCTTCTCCACCAGCCAGTCGGTCTCCGGCTGGTGCGCTGGCAGGGTGCTGAATGCCATCCCCTCCTGCCCGCGCAGCACAATCTGGATGTCCAGATACTGGGCGTGGTACTCGGCGCGGCGCGCGTTGGCCGGGGCGGTCATCTCCTCGGAGACCAGCACAAACACGTCCTCGCCACACAGCGTGTGCTTGCCGAGCGGGGTCTGCTCCGTGATCTGCTGTTTGACATAATCGATGGCCGCGCAGAGCGGCGCGGGCAGGTAGGGCAGTTGCGCCAACGCATAGATGTTTCCGGTAATCATGGTATCCCCTGGTTAAAATGAAAAGGCGTTTCATTATAACCCAGGGTGCGGCGGGCATTGGGATCGGGCTAACGTTTTCAGCCGATGGCCAGATGGCCAGATGTCGCTGGACAAACGGTTGCGTTGTGGCAAAAGTGAGAACTTTCATCTTGCAGAGTCACACGGCGTGCGTATAATGCGCCCCAATTTGCCGGGAGAGATCATGAGAAACGCCGCGTTTTCTGTTGCCGCACATCGCCAGAATGCCCTGCCCCAACCGGGGCGCGCCGCCGTTTTTCCTCCCGTTGCCCCGATCGTAGAACGCCCCTCATTGAGGGGCTTTTTTTTGCCTGCGATCCGGCGGCAGAACCCCATGCCCCACCAACCGGCATCCCTGCGGGGAGATACAGGAGAGCGACAATGGCCAATCCGCTGTACCAAAAACATATCATCTCGATTAATGACCTGAGCCGTGAGGAGCTGGAGCTGGTGCTCGACACCGCCGCCGCGCTGAAAGCCCGCCCGCAGCCGGAGCTGCTGAAGCACCGGGTGATCGCCAGCTGCTTCTTTGAGGCCTCCACCCGCACCCGCCTGTCGTTTGAAACCTCAATGCACCGGCTGGGCGCGTCGGTGGTGGGGTTCGCCGATGGCAGCAACACCTCGCTGGGCAAGAAGGGCGAGACGCTGGCGGACACCATCTCGGTGATTGGCACCTACGTTGACGCGATTGTGATGCGCCACCCGCAGGAGGGCGCGGCGCGCCTTGCCACCGAGTTCTCCGGCGGCGTGCCGGTGCTCAACGCTGGCGACGGCGCGAACCAGCACCCCACCCAGACGCTGCTCGACCTCTTCACCATCCGCGAGACGCAGGGACGGCTGGAGAACATCAGCATCGCGATGGTCGGCGACCTGAAGTATGGCCGCACCGTGCACTCCCTGACGCAGGCGCTGGCGAAGTTCAGCGGCAACCGCTTCTACTTCATCGCGCCGGACGCGCTGGCAATGCCGGAGTACATCCTCACCATGCTGGAGGAGCGCGGCATCACCTACAGCCTGCACACCAGCATTGACGAGGTGGTGCCGGAGCTGGACATCCTCTACATGACCCGCGTGCAGAAGGAGCGCCTCGACCCCTCCGAGTACGCCAACGTCAAGGCGCAGTTCGTGCTGCGCGCCGCCGATCTGGCCGCCGCGCGCGACAACCTGAAAGTGCTGCACCCGCTGCCGCGCATCGACGAGATCACCACTGACGTCGACAAGACCCCCTACGCCTGGTACTTCCAGCAGGCTGGCAACGGCATCTTCGCCCGCCAGGCGCTGCTGGCGCTGGTACTGACCCCTGAACTTCCCGCTGACCTGACCGCCTGAAGGAGCCGCCCCCATGACCCACGACACCAAACTCCAGGTTGAAGCCATCAAGTGTGGCACGGTGATTGACCACATCCCGGCGCAGGTTGGTTTCAAGCTGCTGTCGCTGTTCAAGCTGACCAAAACCGAGCAGCGCATCACCATCGGCCTCAACCTGCCCTCCAACGCGCTGGGGCGCAAGGATATCATCAAGATTGAGAACACCTTCCTGACCGAGCAGCAGGTGAACCAGCTGGCGGTCTACGCGCCGAACGCCACCGTCAACCGCATCGACGACTACGAGGTGGTGGGCAAGATCATGCCGAGCCTGCCGGAGCAGATCCACGGCGTGCTGCGCTGCCCGAACGGCAACTGCATCAGCCGGCGCGAGCCGGTGGCCTCCAGCTTCGCGGTACGCGCGCGCGGCGCGGAGGTGCTGTTGAAGTGCAAGTATTGCGAGAAGGAGTTTGGCCGCCAGGTGGTGCTGAACAACGACTGAGGCGGGTGCCGGTTGTGCAGTGCGCCACCGGCTCCCTATAATGCCCTGAACCTTCCCTTACCCAACAGGAGATATCATGTCCCGTACCATCAGCACTGAGCTTGCCCCCGCCGCCATCGGCCCCTATGTCCAGGGCGTGGATCTCGGCAGTATGATCATCACCTCCGGCCAGATCCCGGTCTGCCCGAAAACCGGCGCCGTCGCCGATGACGTGGCCGCGCAGGCGCGCCAGTCGTTGGAGAACGTCAAGGCGATCGTGGAACAGGCTGGCCTGAAGGTGGCAGACATCGTCAAGACCACGGTGTTCGTGAAAGACCTGAATGACTTCGCCACCGTCAACGCCGCCTATGAGGCGTTCTTCAACGAGCATGACGCCCCGTTCCCGGCGCGCTCCTGCGTGGAAGTGGCCCGCCTGCCGAAAGACGTGAAAATCGAGATTGAGGCGATCGCGGTTCGCCGCTGATGCCTGCGCGTGCCGCGCCCGCGGCACGCCTCCCCTCCCCCCGCGCGTTTTTCCCGCCCCCGTCCATACTTACCCCGTTGCCCCGGCGCAACGCATACCCCGCCCCTGACGCACTGAAACGGTGCCCAAGAGGGGTGATGGCCGCACGTTTTCCCGCTTTCTGTCCCTTGGCACGCTTTATGCGTGGGGATCAGGCAACCCAACGGCCTGTTTTGTCAGTGAGGTGAGAATGATAACGATTGACCTGTCCGCTTCACCGTTTTTTGATGAGATGCTGCTGGCGGAAGGCCGCCACCGCAGCCATTACGACGCCTACTGGCAGTGGCTACAGCGGGCTGACCAGCAGGCAGTGCAGCGCAAGCGGGAGGAGGCGGCGCTGCTGTTCCACCGGGTGGGCATCACCTTTAACGTCTACGGCGAGGATGATGGCGCGGAGCGCCTGATCCCGTTTGACAGCGTGCCGCGCATTATCCCGGCGGCGGAGTGGCAGAAGCTGGATCGCGGCATCCGCCAGCGGGTGCAGGCGCTCAACGCCTTCCTGCATGACATCTACCACGACCAGAAGATCCTCAAGGCCGGTATCGTGCCCGCCGAGCACATCCTCGCCAATGACCAGTACCAGCCCTGTATGCAGGGGGTGAAGCTGCACCGCGACATCTACGCCCACATTGCGGGCATCGACATGGTGCGCAACAGCGACGGCGAGTACTACGTGCTGGAGGATAACCTGCGCACCCCCTCCGGCGTCTCCTACATGATGGAGAACCGCAAGATGATGATGCGCCTCTACCCGGAGCTGTTCGCCGAGCAGCGCATCGCCCCGGTGGAGCGCTACCCCTCGCACCTGCTGCAAACCCTGCGTGAGAGCTCGCCGGTCAATGACCCGACGGTGGTGGTGCTGACGCCCGGCCGCTTCAACAGCGCCTACTTTGAGCACAGCTTTTTGGCGCAGCAGATGGGCGTGGAGCTGGTGGAGAGCATCGACCTGTTCGTCAAGGATGGCGCGGTATTTATGCGCACCACCGCTGGCCCCTGCAAGGTGGATGTGATCTACCGCCGCATTGATGACGCCTTCCTCGACCCACTGGCGTTCCGCGCCGACTCGATGCTCGGTGTGCCGGGGCTGCTGTCGGTCTACCGCGCGGGCGGCGTGGTGCTGGCGAATGCCATCGGCACCGGCGTGGCCGATGACAAATCGGTCTACCCCTTCGTGCCGGAGATGATCCGCTACTACCTGGCGGAGGAGCCGATCCTCAACAACGTGCCGACCTGGCAGTGCCGCCAGCCGACGGATCTCGCCTATGTGCTCGACCGGCTCGACCAGATGGTGGTGAAGGAGGTGCACGGGGCGGGCGGCTACGGCATGTTGATTGGCCCGGCCGCCAGCAAGCAGGAGATCGCCAACTTCCGCGACCGGCTGCTGGCGCGGCCAGAGAACTACATCGCGCAGGAGACGCTGGCGCTCTCCACCTGCCCGACCTTCGTCGACCAAGGGCTGGCCCCGCGCCACATCGACCTGCGTCCCTTCGCCCTGACCGGCGCGGAGATCCGGCTGGTGCCGGGCGGCCTGACGCGGGTGGCGCTGGCCGCCGGCTCGCTGGTGGTGAACTCGTCACAGGGTGGCGGCACCAAGGACACCTGGGTACTGGAGGATGACGCATGTTAAGCCGTACAGCCAGTGAACTCTATTGGATGGCGCGCTACCTGGAGCGGGCGGAGAACACCGCGCGCATCCTCGACGTCACCAACAAACTCTCCCTGATGCCGCTGCGCGCCGACCACCGCACCGACCTCCAGGTGCCGCTCAACATCAGCGGCACGCAGGCGCTGTTTGACGCCAACTACCCGCAGCTCAGCATGGCGAACCTGCTCGACTTCTTCGCCCTCAGCAATCACAACCACAGCAGCATCTTCAGCTGTATGCAGATGGCGTGGAACAACGCCCACGCGGTACGCGGCAGCCTCTCCTCTGAGGTGTGGGAGGCGATCAACGCCTCCTGGATTGAGATGAAGCTGATCCGCCGTAAGGGGGTGGCCGCCGTCGGCGCGGACGCCTTTTTCGACTGGGTGAAGGAGCGCTCGCACCTGTTCCGTGGCGCGACCTTCGGCACTCTGCTGCGCAATGACGCGCTGCACTTCATCCGCCTTGGCACGCTGCTGGAGCGCGCCGACAGCACCGCGCGGCTGCTCAGCGCCAAAGAGCGGCTGCTGCATGACAATGACCCGGTGCGCGAGTACTACCGCATGGAGACCCTGCTGCGCGCGGTCAGCGCCCGCGAGGCCTACCACAGCCTCTACAAGCAGCAGTACACCCGCGAGGCGATCGCCGAACTGCTGATCCTGCGTGATGAGTTGCCGCGCTCGCTGCTGGCCTGCGTCAGCGACATGATGGCGCAACTGGCGCAGATTGATGGCCCGCAGGGCAACCCGGCACGGCGGCAGATCCACGCGCTGCACGCCGAACTGCAATTCAGCACGCTGGAGGATGTGCTGGCACCGGGGCTGGATGAGTGGCTGACGCAGTTCCTCTCCCAGCTCAGCGGCATCGCCGACAGCATTCACCTCACCTACCTGGAGGCACAATGAGACTGAACGTCAACCACCAGACCCACTACACCTACGCCCAGCAGGTGCGGCGCAGCACCCAGTACCTGCGGCTGACGCCGCGCGACTCCAGCCACCAGCACATCCTCGCCTGGCAGCTCAACCTGCCGGCGGAGGCGGTGGAGACCACCGACGCCTACGGCAACGTGCTGCACGTGCTGACGCTCGACCACCCGCATCAGGCGATCACCATTCAGGCGCAGGGCATCGTGGAGATTGAGGACAACGTGGAGGATGACAATCAGGGGCCGCTGTCGCCGCTGGTGTTCCTGCGCCACAGCCCGCTGACCCAGCCGGATGCCGCGATCCGGGCGTTCGCCAGCCGTTTCCACGCCGCCAACGGCAGCCACGGCGCGCTGTGCGACATGATGGGCGATCTGCTGGAGCGGATGCCCTACACCCCCGGCGCCACCAGCGTCAGTGACAGCGCCAGTCAGGCGTTTCAGGGCGGGCACGGCGTCTGCCAGGACCATACCCACGTCTTTCTGGCCTGCTGCCGCAGCCTGAACATTCCGGCGCGTTACGTCAGCGGCTATCTATACTCACAGGACACCGCGCACGTGGCGACCCACGCCTGGGCCGAGGCGTGGCTGGAGGGCCACTGGCAGAGCTTTGACGTGACCAACAACACCTGCCGGCCCAACCAGCACCTGAAGCTGGCGATCGGCGTCGACTATCTGGACGCCTGCCCGGTGCGCGGCATCCGCCTCGGCGGCGGCTCGGAGGAGATGCACGCCGTGGCGGCCGTCCAGTCGCTGGATGGCGGGCAGTCCCAATCCCAATCCTGAAAGGGCATGATATGACCTATTGCGTGGCCATGCGGCTGGCGGCCGGCCTGGCGTTTGTCTCCGATTCGCGCACCAACGCGGGGGTGGACCACATCTCCACCTTCCGCAAGCTGCACGTGTTCCACCAGCCCGGTGAGCGCCTGCTGGTGCTCCAGAGCGCCGGCAATCTGGCGACCACCCAGAGCATCATCAGCCTGTTGCAGCGGCGCTGCCTCGACCCGGAGCAGCGCAACATGATGAACGTCCACTCGCTGTATGACGCCGCCACCATGCTGGGCGAGACGGTGCGGGAGGTGATCGCGCGTGACAGCGCCAGTCAGCAGGATGGCACCACCGATTTCACCTGCAACTTGCTGCTCGGCGGCCAGATCCACGGTGAGGAGCCGCGGCTGTTCCACGTCTATCCGCAGGGCAACTTCATTGAGGCGACGCATGACACCCCCTACTTCCAGGTGGGCGAGAGCAAATATGGCAAACCGATCATTGACCGGGTGCTAACCTACGACACCCCGCTGGAGCAGGCGATGCAGTGCGCGCTGATTTCGATGGACTCCACGCTGCGCAGCAACCTCTCGGTGGGGTTGCCGCTCGACGCGCTGCTCTACCCGAATGACAGCTTCAGCCTGTCGCAGCAGTACCGCATCACCGAGCAGCACCCCTACTTCGAGGCAATCCGTAAGGGGTGGAGCGAGGGGCTGATGAACACCTTCACCCAACTGCCGCCACTGGCGCTCGAGCCGGGGGGTGGGCGCTAGCCGTCACGACTTCTGCAACGCCTTCTCGGTTTTAAAGGGATCTATGCCGCGCTGTTGCAGGCGGTAGAAGCGGAGAATGTTGTAGCCGTTGACCAGCAGGAAGCTGCCCTCAATCAGCGAGCCGCCGATGGAGCCGAGCCAGATGTTGTGCGCCACCCAGCAGCAGGTGGAGCACCACATCACGCAGCGGGTGGTCAGGCCAGAGGTGCGGAACAGTGCCCAGGTACTGATGGTGGTGCCGCAGATCGGCAACAGCTCCATCAAGTGGTGGGCGTTGGTCAGGCCGAGCACCAGCGTAATGAGGATAAAGAGCCACATCACCCCGAGGTGGCGGGTGCGCAGCGCCACCAAGGTACGGGTGGCGCTCAGCCAGGCGCTGAAGGCGGCGGAGTGGCCGCCCATCAGGAACAGGTGCGCGCCAATCAAGGCGCTGTAAATTGCCAGCTGCTGCTTGAAGCGGCGATCGTTGCGGTTAAAGAACATGGTGATGCCCACCAGAAAGGCCACACCCCCCACACCCTGCGCGAACCAGTAAAACGTCATACACCCTGCCTTGCCACTACGACCAAAAGAAAACGGCGCCCCGCAAGGGAGCGCCGGTTTTGAAACGCTGTTCTTATTTTAAACAGCCCTGCCCGGTGTGACAAACCAATCGCGCCGCTGGCAGGGGCAGATCGTGCGATCTAGAGCGTGACGCCGCTTTTGAAGATCGCCAGCTCGCGGAAATCGTTCTTCTCGTTGCAGGTTTGCCGGCCCTCGGCGATCGCCACGATCAGATCGATGAAATCCTCCAGCAAACGATCCATCGGCACACCGTGGATCAGCCGCCCGGCGTCGAAGTCGATCCAGTGCGGCTTCTTCGCTGCCAGCTCGCTGTTGGTCGCCAGCTTCACCGTCGGCACAAAGCCGCCGTAGGGGGTGCCGCGGCCAGTGCTGAACAGCACCATGTGGCAGCCCGCGCCGGCCAGTGCGCTGGTGGCAACCGCGTCGTTGCCCGGCGCGCTCAGCAGGTTCAGCCCCGGCGTTTTCAGCCGCTCGCCATACTTCAGCACGTCCGCCACCTGGCTCTGCCCGGCCTTCTGGGTGCAGCCCAGCGACTTCTCCTCCAGCGTGGTGATGCCGCCCGCCTTGTTGCCCGGCGAGGGGTTCTCGTAGATCGGCTGGTTGTGGGCGATGAAGTAGCGCTTGAAGTCGTTGACCATACTGACGGTCTTGCTGAAGGTCTCCTCGTCACGGCAGCGGCTCATCAGGATGCGCTCCGCGCCGAACATCTCTGGCACTTCGGTCAGCACCGAGGTGCCGCCGTTGGCGATCACGTAATCTGAGAAGCGCCCCAGCAGCGGGTTGGCGGTGATGCCGGAGAGGCCATCCGAGCCGCCGCACTCTAGCCCAAACTTCAGCTCGCTCAGCCGCCCCTCGACGCGCGTGTCGTCGCGCATCACCTGGTACAGGTCACGCAACTGCTCCAGCCCGGCCTCCACCTCATCATCCTGCTGCTGGCAGACCATAAAGCGTACGCGTGACGCGTCGATCTCGCCCAGCGTGCTGCGGAACACATCGACCTGATTGTTCTCACAGCCCAGCCCAATCACCAGTACCGCGCCAGCGTTGGGGTGGCGCACCATGTTTTGCAGCATGGTGCGGGTGTTTTCATGATCCTGTCCGAGCTGCGAGCAGCCGAGGGTGTGGCCGAACAGGTGCACGCCGTCGATCCCCTCCGCGTCGCGGGTCTCTTTCAGGAAGCGGGTCTGGATCTGGCGGGCGATGCCGTTGACGCAGCCTACGGTTGGGATGATCCACAGCTCGTTGCGGATCCCCACCGCGCCATTGGCCCGGCGGTAGAGCTTCACCGGCCGATCCGCTGGCTGCGGCGGCAGCGCGGCAAACTCTGGCCGGTACTGGTACTCATCCAGATCGCTGAGGTTGGTTTTGGCATTCTGCGAGTGGATATGCTCACCGGCGGCGATTGCCACCAGCGCATGGCCAATCGGCAGGCCGTACTTGATGATGTGCTCGCCAGCGTCAATCGGGCGCAGGGCGAACTTATGCCCACGTGCCACCGGCTGCGGCAGAGCCAGCGGCTGGTCATCCAGCGACACCTGCTCACCGGCCTCCAGATCGCGCAGGGCGACGGCGACATTGTCCAGGGCGTGTATTTTTATTGTGCTTTGCATAGTGGTCATTTCCCGGCCGACGCCAGACAGAGAGAGGGGCGGAGCGATCCGCCCACAGGATCAGTTCAGTTCAATGGCAAAGTAGCGCTTCGCGTTATCGAAGCAGATCTCCTGCACCATGTTGCCGAGCAGTTGGATATCTGCCGGTGCCTCGCCATCCGCCACCCAGCGCCCCATCATCTGGCAGAGCACGCGGCGGAAGTACTCATGGCGCGTGTAGGAGAGGAAGCTGCGGCTGTCGGTCAGCATCCCGACAAAGCGGCTAAGCAGGCCGAGGTTGGCAAGCTGCGTCATTTGGCGCTGCATCCCATCCTTCTGGTCGTTGAACCACCAGCCGGAGCCAAACTGCATCCGGCCCGGCTCGCCCTCGCCCTGGAAGTTGCCGACCATGGTGCCAATCACCTCGTTGTCACGCGGGTTGAGGCAGTAGAGGATGGTCTTCGGCAGGTTGCCCGCCTCGGCCTGCGCGTCCAGCAGCCGGGAGAGCGGCTCCGCCAGCGGCTGGTCGTTGATGGAGTCAAAGCCGGTGTCCGGCCCCAGTGTGCGCAGCATCCGGGTGTTGTTGTTGCGCAGCGCGCCGATGTGGTACTGCTGCACCCAGCCGCGGCGCTGGTACTCGCCCGCGAGGAATAGCAGCACGGCGGTCTTGAACTGCGCCAGCTCCTGCGGGTTGGGCAGTGTGCCATCCAGACGGCGCGCCAAAATGCCATCCAGCGTGGCCTCGTCGGCACGGGCGAACAGCACCACGTCCAGCGCGTGGTCTGACACCTTGCAGCCGTGGGCGGCAAAGTGCTCCAGCCGCACTTTCAGGGCGTCACAGAGCTGGCTAAAGCGTGAGATGTCCGTGTCCGCCGCCGCGCCAAGGCGTGTCAGGTAGTCGGTGAAGCCGGGTGCGTCGATGTTGAACGCCTTGTCTGGCCGCCAGCTTGGCAACACCTTGATGTCAAAGCTGCCGTCGTCGGCAATCGCCTTGTGGTGCTCCAGCGTGTCGATCGGGTCATCGGTGGTGCCGACCATCTTGACCTTCATCTGCTGCATGATGCCGCGCGCGCTGAATTCTGGCTGCGCCAGCAGCGCGTTGCCCTGCTGCCAGATCGTCTTCGCCGTCTCCCCGTTCAACAGGGTGCCGGTGATGCCGAACGGGCGGCGCAGCTCCAGGTGCGTCCAGTGGTAGAGCGGGTTGCCTATAGTGTGCGGCACGGTCTCGGCCCAGGCGAGGAACTTCTCCCAGTCGGAGGCGTCGCCGGTACAGAAGCGCTCGGCCACGCCGTTGGTGCGCATCGCCCGCCACTTGTAGTGGTCGCCCTTCAGCCAGATGTCGTACAGGTTCTTGAACTGATAGTCCTGAGCGATCTGTTCCGGCGGCAAATGGCAGTGGTAGTCAAAGATCGGCTGGTCTTTGGCATAGTCGTGGTAGAGCCGACGGGCAAATTCAGTATCGAGCAGAAAATCTTCAGTCAAAAATGACGACATAATCAGTTCCTCACCTTACGTTCCACACGGGATCCGTCTCACGGACAAAGTTATCACACCAATTTCAGAGGGCGTCCAGCGCTTTTTTAGCTTATGCCTCTGCCATGCCACCCAGTGTAAAAGGCATAACCGCTGTAAAATCAGAGGCCGATCACAAAAAACCACACCGAAAGCGTTTCTTTCGTGAGTCTGCTAATGCTTGGTCGGCGTAAAAATGCGAATTGTGATGTCACTCAACTTTTAAATCTGTATGACAAGTTAAGGTGCTTGCGTTTTAGGCAAAGACCCGCGCCGCTTACCTGCCACGGTGGCGCGGGTCGTTCTCCTTTCCGGTGCGATGCAGGCGGTACGTACCGGCCGGGGGCCACTGGCCCTCTCAACACAATAATACGAAGCGCCAGCGGCCACGGCCGCTGTGTCCGGGGCCGCGATCGCGGCACCCATCGCCTAACAGAGACTGGGAGTGTGTTATATGCGTAAGATCAAAGGGCTGCGCTGGTACATGATCGCACTGGTGACCATCGGCACCGTGCTCGGTTACCTGACGCGCAATGCCATCGCCGTTGCCGCACCAACCCTGGAAGACACGCTGCACATCACCACGCAGCAGTACTCCTACATCGTGGCGGCCTACTCCGCCTGCTATACCGTGATGCAGCCGGTGGCCGGCTATATCCTGGACATCCTCGGCACCAAGGTCGGCTACGCCATGTTCGCCATACTGTGGGCGGTGTTCTGCATGTGCACCGCGCTGGCGAACAGCTGGGGCGGACTGGCGCTGGCGCGCGGCGCGGTCGGCATGGCCGAGGCGGCGATGATCCCGGCCGGCCTGAAGGCCAGCAGTGAGTGGTTCCCGGCCAAGGAGCGCTCGATTGCCGTCGGCTACTTCAACGTCGGCTCCTCCATCGGCGCAATGATCGCCCCGCCGCTGGTGGTGTGGGCGATTGTCGCCCACAGCTGGGAGATGGCGTTCATCATCACCGGCGTGCTGAGCCTGATCTGGGCGATCTGCTGGCTCATCTTCTATAAGCACCCAAAAGACCAGAAAAAGCTGAGCGCGGAGGAGCGTACCTACATCCTCGATGGGCAGGAGGCGCACCACCAGACCACCAACGGCAAGAAAATGAGCGCCTGGCAAATCGTGCAGAACCGCCAGTTCTGGGGCATCGCGCTGCCACGCTTTCTGGCCGAACCGGCATGGGGCACCTTCAACGCCTGGATCCCGCTGTTTATGTTCAAGGCCTATGGCTTCAACCTGAAAGAGATTGCGATGTTCGCCTGGCTGCCAATGCTGTTCGCCGACCTCGGCTGCATCGTTGGCGGCTACCTACCGCCGCTGTTCCAGCGGGTGTTTGGCGTTAACCTGATCGTCTCGCGCAAAATGGTGGTGACGATGGGCGCGGTGCTGATGATTGGCCCCGGCACCATTGGCCTGTTCACCAGCCCCTACGCGGCGATCGCGCTGCTGTGCGTCGGCGGCTTCGCCCATCAGGCGCTCTCCGGCTCGCTGATCACCCTCTCCTCGGATGTGTTTGGCCGCAACGAGGTGGCGACGGCCAACGGCCTGACCGGCATGGCGGCATGGACAGCCAGTACCCTGTTTGCACTGGTGGTGGGCGCGCTGGCCGACACCCTCGGCTTCAGCCCGCTGTTCGCCGCGCTGGCGGTGTTTGACCTGCTGGGCGCGGTGCTGATCTGGACAGTGCTGCAAAACCGCCCGGCCCAGCCGCCCGCGCCAGCCAGCGAGCTGCCGGTCACCGCCAAGGCGTGATGATGCTTCCCTACCCGGCCAAGGCCGGGTTTTTTGCACTTTTATGACCGCAGATCATAGGCTGGGCCAAGCCGCTGGGCTATAGTAAAGTGGTATAACAAGTTATCGCGCCGGAGCGCCTGATAACCTGTGGTACTATCACGCACCGAAACCTACTCCACTCCTGACCCAAGAGCACTGCCATGGAAATCACCGAATCGCGTCGGCTTTATCAACAACTGGCCGCAGAGTTTAAACAGCGTATCGAGTCCGGCCTCTACCCGGTGGGCGATAAGCTGCCGGCGGAGCGCTATATCGCCGAGGAGATGAATGTCAGCCGCACCGTGGTGCGTGAGGCGATCATCATGCTGGAGGTGGAGGGGTATGTGGAGGTGCGCAAAGGCTCCGGTATCCATGTGGTCTCCAACCAGCAGCGTCATCTGGTGACGCCAAGCAGCGATCTGGAGTTCGCCAGCGTCGGCCCGTTTGAGCTGTTACAGGCGCGCCAGTTGATTGAGAGCAACATCGCCGAGTTCGCCGCCACCCAGGTGACCAAGCAGGACATCGTGCGGCTGATGGAGATTCAGGAGCACGCCCGCCAGGAGGATCGTTTCCGCGATTCGCAGTGGGATTTGAAATTCCACGTGCAGGTGGCACTCGCCACCCAGAATGGCGCGATGGCGACCATCGTCGAGAAGATGTGGAGCCAGCGCGTGCAGAACCCCTACTGGCTGAAACTGCATGAGCACATTGATGACAAGTCGATCGAGAGCTGGTGCGAGGATCATGACCAGATCCTGAAGGCGCTGGTGCGCAAAGATCCGCATGGGGCCAAGCTGGCGATGTGGCAGCACCTGGAGAACACCAAGCAGATGCTGTTCCACGCCACCACCGATGACTTTGAGTTCAACGTTGACCGCTACCTGTTTACCGAGAACCCGGTGGTGCACCTTGAGAGCCACCTTGGCCTGCCAAAATAACCTCTCCTGAAAACCGGCCACTGGCCGGTTTTTTGCCAGTTATGTCAAGATGTGTAAATCCGCCCCGCCTTTTCGATCGGTTAATACAATGGAATGTAAACCTGTCCGATCAATCCTCATTACCGCTGTCTCGCTCTGACGGTTTTTGTTACAGTTAGACCACTTTTTTTACCCGATTTTGCTGTTGATGAGGCCGATAACGGTAAGTCGCAGAATAATCTCGGGAAACATCGCCCTGTGGCCGGCTCCCCGCTTCCCCCATATTGAGCTGGCCATCAATGCAGGACAGGATGTGCTGCGCCTCCCGGGCTGACAGTAATAAATAGAGTTTCCGGAACCAACGCATGGATATCATCAAAGAGCTGCTGCATGCCCTCTGGCACCAAAATTTTGAGTTACTTGCCGATCCGACCTTGGTATGGGCGATCTACATTTTGCTGTTTTTGATCCTCTTTCTGGAGAATGGCCTGTTGCCAGCGGCTTTCCTGCCGGGCGACAGCCTGCTGATTCTGGTGGGGGTGCTGATCGCCAAAGGCACCATGGACTTCCCGCTGACGCTGCTGGTGCTCACCTCCGCCGCCAGTCTGGGCTGCTGGCTGAGCTACATCCAGGGGCGCTGGCTTGGTAACACCCGGCTGGTGCAGAGCTGGCTGGCGCATCTGCCCGCCCACTACCACCAGCGGGCGCACAACCTGTTCCACCGCCACGGCCTCTCCGCGCTGCTGGTGGGCCGCTTTTTGGCTTTTGTCCGTACCCTGTTGCCGACCATCGCCGGTCTCTCTGGCCTCAGCAACAGCCGTTTCCAGTTCTTCAACTGGGTGAGCGGCTTCCTGTGGGTAGTGATCCTTACCACGCTCGGCTTTATCCTTGGCCGAACGCCGCTGTTTTTACAATATGAAGATCAATTGATGTTCTGCCTGATGATGCTGCCGCTGGTGCTGCTGGTGCTGGGCCTGATTGGCTCGCTGGTGGTGCTGTGGCGCAAAAAGCAGGGCAGTGCGGATAAAGGAAATCCCTTATGAAACGCTTTCTCCCCCCTTCCGCCCTGCGCTGGCGGTGGCTGGCTGGCCTGATGCTGGCCTTTGCCGTGCTGGGGCTGCTGGCGCTGCCGCGCGGTGCCAGCCAGGAGAGCGCCCTGACCATTCGCCCCGAGCGGCGCGGCCAGACGCTGCCGGACGGCTTCTTCGTCTACCAGACCCTTGACCAGCGCGGCATCCGCATCAAGAGCATCACGCCGGAGAATGACACGCTGATCATCCGCCTCGCCTCGCCGCAACAGCAGCAGCAGGCGCGTGAGGCGCTGTCATTGATTTTGCCGCAGGGCTACACGGTCGGGCTGCGCGCCGTGGCCGCCGAGCAGGCCTGGGTCAAAAAGCTGGCCCTCGATCACCTGCGGATCGGTTAGCTTCCCCCCTCCCATCACGCGCCGCCCGGCGCGTTTTTTTTGCCCGCCTGCACAAAACTTTTCCGAAAAAGCCTGTTTTTTTGGGGGGATGCGAATTTCAGGTCTATGCTTACCAGTGTGGCGGTAAACCCTGTATCCCGCCCCCGGCGGCAACGTGCCGCTACCCTGAGAAGGAGACCGGATCATGACGTTTCGCACTTCACTGGCTCTGCTCCTCACCCTGCCGCTGCTGGCGGGCAGTTGCGCCGCGGCGATCAACGAGACCTGCGACAGCAAGGCACAGGAAATCGAGCAGCAGCTGGCGCAGGCGCGCCAGCAGGGGCAAACCGAGCGCGTCTCCGGCCTGATGAAGGCGCTGACGCAGGTGAAAGCCAACTGCACCGCCCAGACGCTGGAGGCAGACAAACAGCGCAAGGTGCGTGAATACGAGCAGGAAGTGGCGGAACGGCAACAAGATTTAAGGGAAGCACAGGCTAGCGGCGATAAGGACAAGATCGCCGTGCGCCAGAAAAAACTGGAAGAGGCGATCGCTGAGCTGCGCGCCGCCGGGGAGTAGCCGGAGGGACCTGAGCCCCCTTTCGTCCCCTCTTCAACGCCACGGCGGCCTGTCTGTCAGGCCCTGTGGATTGGCGCGCCCACGGCCATCTCTATGTTCATACCGTCCTGTAAACGAAGGAGTTACCGATGGCAAAAGATTACACCACGGAAAATTTACGTGCCGAACTCAAGTCGCTGGCAGACACCCTGGAAGATGTGCTGCGCTCCTCCTCTGAGAAGCCACTGGCGGAGTGGGATCGTCTACGCAGCAAGGCGGAAGGTGCGCTGAAGGATACCCGTGTGCGCCTGAGCGACACCGGTGACCGTCTGGCCCACCAGACCAAAGAGATTGCCAGCCAGGCTGATACCTACGTCCACAAGAACCCGTGGAAAGGCATTGGCATCGGTGCCGCCGTCGGCGTGATTGTCGGCGTCCTGATTGCGCGTCGATAACTATGGCGGATTATCAGAAACCTGAATCCCAGGGCCCCGCGAAAGGGGTCCTGGATGTTGCGCACCGTGTCACCACCACCCTGGTCGGCCTGATCGAAACCCGGGTGAAGCTGGCGGTAGTAGAGCTGGAGGAGGAGAAATCCAATCTGGTTCAACTGCTGCTGATGACCGGTATCTCCCTAATCCTGTTGGTCTTCGGGCTGGTGAGCCTGCTGGTGCTAATCTTCTGGGCGATTGACCCGGACTATCGCCAGACCGCGCTCTGGATCGCCACGGCGGCACTGCTGGTGTTGGGCGGCGGTTTAGCCATCTGGACGCTGGTAAAAGCCAAGCGCTCCACCCTGCTGGGGGCCACCCGGCGGCAATTACAGATTGACCGCGCCATGCTGGAGAAGAAGATCCCATGAGCCGTCCCCAACTGGAACGCGAACGTGAGAAGCAGCGCCTGCTGGCGCTGATCCAGCAGCAGCGCATGGATCTCACCGTCGGCTGCGAACAGTGGCTGGAGGTGACCGCGCCCTATGACCGCGGCTGGATCAAGCTGATGGGCATGAAGAAGTACCTCGCCATTGGTTCGAGCCTGATGGCGGTCTACACGGTACGCCACCCCAACAAAGTGGTGCGGCTGGTACGCCGTGGCCTTGGCATCTGGGGCACCGTCAAGCTGGTTCGCAATACCCTCTCCCCACGGTAGCCCGGCGCTACCGTTTTTTTTGCTCTGCCAACACTTGTTCAATTTTTTTGAGTTTTTACGGCAATTTTATCAGCTTACTTCTTTTTTCTAACTCCCCTACACTCCTCTCCATCGAACACACACACCGCCACACAGCGCGCCAATCGCGGGCTGGGGCAAAAAAAATCGGCTGGCCGCCAGAGCGAACCAGCAAAATGACCGAGGATAAGATGATGAAGAAATTAGAAGATACTGGCCTGCTGGTTGCACGCATCCTGATGCCGATCCTGTTCATTACCGCTGGCTACGGCAAAATCGGTGCCTACGGCGCGACCCAGCAATATATGGAGAGCATGGGCGTGCCCGGCTTTATGCTGCCGCTCACCATCCTGCTGGAGTTCGGCGGCGGTCTGGCCATCCTGTTTGGCTTCCTGACCCGTACCACGGCCTTCATCACCGCCATCTTTACCGTGCTGACGGCGCTGCTGTTCCACAGCAACTTCGCCGATGAGATGAACCAGATGATGTTCATGAAGAACCTCTCCATCGCCGGCGGTTTCCTGGTGCTGAGCGTGGTCGGTGCCGGTGGCTTCAGCCTGGATGCACTGCTGAAAAAACGCGGCCTGTTTTCCGGCTCGGTAACCCGCGCGTAATTCACTACACTTACCCTATCAGGGGGCGGGCGCAGTCAGCACCCGCCCCTCTTTTTTTAGCCACGTAAGGAGATACCCATGGGACAGCTCGTTGACGGCGTCTGGCAGGACACCTGGTATGACACCAAATCGACCGGCGGCCACTTCAAGCGCTCCGCCTCGCAATTCCGCAACTGGGTGACGCCGGATGGCGAGCCGGGTGAGCATGGCCGCGGCGGCTTCCGCGCCGAGCCGGATCGCTACCACCTCTACGTCTCGCTGGCCTGCCCGTGGGCGCACCGCACCCTGCTGATGCGCAAGCTGAAGGGGCTGGAGACGCTGATCCCGGTTTCCGTGGTGCACCCGCTGATGCTGGAGAACGGCTGGACTTTCGGCGATGACTTCCCCGCCGCCACCGGTGACGATCTCTACCAGTTCAACTACCTCTACGAGCTCTATCTGAAGGCGCAGCCTGACTACACCGGCCGCGTGACGGTGCCGGTCTTGTGGGACAAGCAGCAGCAGACCATCGTCAGCAATGAGTCCGCCGACATCATCCGCATGTTCAACAGCGCCTTTGACGCAGTGGGCGCGCGCGCGGGTGACTACTACCCGGTGGCGCTGCGCAATGAGATTGACGATCTCAACGCCTGGATCTATGACAAGGTGAACAATGGCGTCTATAAGTCCGGCTTTGCCACCAGTCAGGAGGCCTATGACACCGAGGTCGCGGGCGTGTTTGAGGCGCTGGAGCGGCTGGAGCAGATCCTGAGCTTCAAGCGCTACCTGACCGGCAACCAGTTGACCGAGGCCGATCTGCGCCTGTGGACGACGCTGGTGCGCTTCGACCCGGTCTACGTCACCCACTTCAAGTGCGACCGCCACCGCCTGAGCGACTTCCCGAACCTGCATGGTTTCCTGCGTGATATCTATCAGCTGCCGGGCATTGAGGAGACGGTCAACCTCGACCACATCCGCCACCACTACTACCGCAGCCACAAGACCATCAACCCGAGCGGCATCATCTCCATCGGGCCGCAGGGCGATCTGCTGGCCGAGCACGGGCGCGACCAGCGCTTCGGCAGCGAGGAGCATGAAGAGGAAGAGAACCTGTAGCCGGCCGGGGCGGCCGGCCAGCGGGGATTATTGCAGGTGGCTGAACAGCTTGGGGATTTCGCGCAGCATCCAGGCTTTCGCCTCGCCCATGCTGTCACGCCGCCAGGCCATGATGATGTCGGTCTCGCGGTTGTACTCGGCGCTCACCACCCGTAGCCGGCCAGCGGCGATGTCCTGCTCAACCATCGGGTAGGGCATGGTGGCGACGCCAAGGCCATCAATCAGCGCCTGACGCTTTTCGCCAATGGTGGAGACTGTCAGGCGCTGCTGTTTGTCCAGCAGCTGCACCGTCAGCACCGGCCGCTCGCGGGCGGTGTCCGCCACCGCAATGCCGCGGTACTTGACGCGGGTGATCTCTGACAGCGGCTCCGGCTCCTGATGGATCGGGTGGTCGGGCGCCGCGACGTAGACGCTCATCAGCGTATAGAGCTTGCGGCTGTTGATCTCGGATGAGGAGCGGAAGTGCATGTCCGGTGCGATAACGATGTCGGCGCGCCCCTGCTCCAGCCGCTCCCACGCACCGGCCAGCACCTCGGTCAGCAGCGACACCTGGGTATTGGCCTTCTGCGCCAGCCGCTCCACCAGCGGGAAGAGTTGGGTGGCGGGCGAGAGCGCCTCGCACACTACCGTCAGGTGCGTCTCCCAGCCGCGCGCCAGCGCCTCGGCATCGGTGGTCAGTTTGTCCGCCGCCTCCAGCAGCACCCGGCCGCGCTCCAGCAGCATCCGCCCGACATTAGTGAATTTGGTGCGGTGGCCTGAGCGGTCAAACAGCACCACGTCCAGCTCCTCCTCCAACTTCTGCATGGTATAGCTCAACGCCGACGGCACGCGCCCCAGCTCATCAGCGGCGGCGGCGAAACTGCCACGGCGGTTTATTGCATCCATTACTCTCAACGCTTCCAGCGTCAACGCCCGGTCTTTGGCCATGGTGGTTCTCTGTCAGGATTTTTGAATATACCCACCAGATTAACTGGCTAACAATCCGCCGTCCAGACGCTTACCATTTAGCTATCGAATAACGCGAGCCAAACGTCATGATTACTTGCAGAACAGCCAAACAGTGCGGGAAAGCGGACTTTGGCTGGCTCAAAGCCCGCTACACCTTCTCTTTCGGCCACTATTTTGATCCCTCGCTGATGGGCTACGCCTCGCTGCGCGTCCTGAACCAGGAGGTGCTGGCACCCGGCGCGGGCCTGCAACCACGCGGCTACCCACGGGTGGATGTGCTGAATGTTATCTTGCAGGGCGAGGCGGAGTACCGCGACAGCCTCGGCAACTGCCTGCGCGCCAAGGCTGGCGAGGCGCTGCTGCTGTCGGCCCAGCTGGGCATCACCTACAGCGAGCAGAATCCCGGTACTCGGCCGCTGACGCGGATGCAGCTCTGGCTGGACGCCTGCCCGGCGCGCGTCAATGACGCGGCGCAGCAGCTGACGCTGCGTCATCGCCCCTGCCAGTTGCTGGCGTCGCCGGATGGCGCGCAGGGCAGCCTGCAACTGCGCCAGCAGGCGTGGGTGCACCACATTGACCTAGCGGCCGGTGAGTGCCACACCCTGCGCCTGCATGGCCCACGCGCCTACTTGCAGTCGATCCACGGCGAGGTGCAGGCCATTGGCCATGATGGGCAGGCGCGGCAGCGGCTGGCCTGCGGCGATGGAGCCTTTATCTGTGAGGAGCCGGAGCTGACGATAGTGGCGGACAGCCCGCTGCGCGCGCTGCTGATTGATCTGGCGGAATAACCCATTTTGCCCGCTGCGACCACGGCAGCGGGCGATTGCATGACCCTACACAGCAACACCAAAAAAGGGCGCCTGAGCCGTGCCTGATAAGCAAAAAGCCCGGACCAGTTTCCTGATCCGGGCTTTTCTATATGGAGTGGAGTTGACCGGTAAGCCGGGTTCTGTCGTGGACAGTCATTCGTCTAGGCCAGCAATCGCTCACTGGCTCAAGCAGCCTACCCGGGTTCAGTACGGGCCGTACCATGCGAACCCCTATTTGGCCTTGCTCCGGGTGGAGTTTACCGTGCCACGGTCTGTTGCCAGCCGCGCGGTGCGCTCTTACCGCACCCTTTCACCCTTACCTGATCCCGCTTGCGCAGGCCATCGGCGGTTTGCTCTCTGTTGCACTTGTCGTAGGCTTACGCCTCCCAGGCGTTACCTGGCACCCTGCCCTATGGAGCCCGGACTTTCCTCCCCTCCACCTGTCTCCTCCGAAAAGGACGGCAGTGAAGCGGCGACTGTCTGGTCAACTCCGGCGCGCATATTAGGCGGTTTCGTCCTGAATGTCACCCTCTTGTTGCGCCAACGCATGGCGATAGAGGGAATTTTTCTTCACACCGTGGATCTCGGCCGCCAGCGCGGCGGCTTTTTTCAGCGGCAGCTCCTTCTGCAACAGCGCCAGCGTGCGCAGTGCCTCGGCTGGCAGCGCCTCCTCATCGGCCTTGTGGCCTTCGACGATCAGCACCATCTCGCCCTTGCGGCGGTTCTCATCCGCCTGCACCCACGCCAGCAGCTCCGCCACCGGCGCGCCGTGGATCGACTCCCAGGTCTTGGTGATCTCACGCGCCAACACCACATAGCGATCCGCGCCCAGCACCGCGACCATGTCGGTCAGGCTGTCAATCAGGCGGTGGGTGGACTCATAGAAGATCAGCGTGCGCGGCTCCTCCACCAGCGCCTGAAGCGCGTCTTTACGCCCCTTGGTCTTGGCGGGCAGGAAGCCCTCGTAGCAGAAGCGGTCAGAGGGCAGGCCAGCGGCGGAGAGCGCGGCAATCGCCGCACAGGCGCCCGGCAACGGCACCACGCGGATGCCAGCCTCGCGGCAGCGGCGCACCAGATGGTAGCCGGGGTCGTTGATCAGCGGCGTGCCAGCGTCGGAGACCAGCGCAATGCTCTGGCCCTCCTGCAATTTCGCCAGCAACAATTCAGCCTTCTGCTGCTCATTGTGGTCATGAAGTGCGAAGAGCCGCGCATTTATTGCAAAATGTTGTAACAGCAGGCCCGTATGGCGCGTATCCTCGGCAGCCACCAGATCCACCCCCTGAAGCACGGCCAGGGCGCGCTGGGTAATGTCACCCAGATTGCCGATCGGGGTGGGCACCACATAAAGCGTTGAGGCAGAAATCACTGCCTGATCGTGTTGATTCATTGTTTAGTCCGGAATGCCGATTTAATATTGAGCATCTTGAAAAAACATCACTGGATACAGCATGCTTTTCTCTCATGTCGTTCGTCCCCGCAAAGGGCGCTTTGTGCCTGTTCTGTTGGCAGCCCTGATCGCGGCGGGCTGTCAAATGCAGGCGCCCCAAACCACCCCACCCGTCAATATCCAGGACGCGGCCACCGCCAGTTCTGACTACTACCTGCAACAGATGCAGCAAAGCAGCGATGATAACAAGGCTGACTGGCAATTACTTGCCATTCGTGCCCTGCTGAATGAGAAGAAGCTCCCGCAGGCGGCGGCCCAGCTCGGCAGCCTGCCCGCCTCCCTCAGTGATGTGCAACGTCAGGAGCAGCAACTGCTGACCGGCGAACTGCAACTGGCGCAGGGCGATGCGGCCACCGCAGCCACCACGCTCGGCGCCCTCAATCCCAAGGGCCTGTCGGCCAACCAGCAGGCGCGCTACTATCAGGCGCTGATTGGCGCAAACCGCAACCAGCCGGGGCTGCCGCTGATCCGCGCCTATATTGCGCAGGAGCCGCTGCTGAGCGGTCAGGCGCATCAAGACAACATCGACCAGACCTGGATGGCGCTGGTGCAACTGCCACCGCAGGCGTTCAACTCGCTGGTGATCAACGCCGACGAGAATGTGTTGCAGGGCTGGCTGGATCTGCTGCGCCTCTATCAGGACAACAAGCAAGACCCGGATCTGCTGAAGGCCGGTATCCGCGACTGGCAGACCCGTTACCCGCAGAACCCGGCGGCCAAGACGTTGCCGACGCTGTTGAATCAGGTGCTGAACTTCCAGCAAGCCTCTACCGCACGCATCGCGCTGCTGCTGCCCCTCAGTGGGCAGGCGCAGGTGTTTGGCGATGCCATCCAGCAGGGCTTTATGGCGGCACAGAATGGCCTACAGGCGACGCCTGCCGCCGCACCGGCCCCGGCGGCTACCGAGACGGCCCCTGCCGCCCCGGCTGACCCGAATGCGGTGGTCAGCCCCTCCGCACCACCGGCTGAAACCGCCGCGCCGGTAGAAAGCGCGCCCGCGCCTGCCCCGGCACCGGTTGCCGCCCCTGCGGCCTCGGTGAAGGTGTATGACACCAATGGCCAGTCGCTGCCAGCCCTGCTGGCACAGGCGCAGCAGGATGGCGCGACGCTGGTGGTCGGCCCGCTGCTCAAGAGCAACGTCGAGCAGCTCGCCACCGCCCAGACCCCGCTGAATATTTTGGCGCTCAACCAGCCGGAGACGGTGACTAACCTGCCCAACCTCTGCTACTTCGCACTCTCGCCAGAGGATGAGGCGCGTGACGCGGCGCGCCATATCTGGTCACAGCACAAGCAGATGCCGCTGATTCTGGCGCCGCGCGGCACGCTGGGCGATCGCATCGCCAAAGCCTTTGCCGACGAGTGGCAGAAACAGGGCGGCCAGACCGTGCTGCAACAGGGCTTCGGCTCCAGTACCGAACTGAAACAGGCCATCAATGGCGGCGCGGGCATCCGCCTGACCGGCACCCCGGTGGCCACCGCGCCAGCGCAGCCTGCCCCGAGCGAGCAGGGCGTGACCATTGGTGGCATCACCATCCCGGCCCCGCCGACCGATGCGCAGATCACCGGCGCGGCCGCGCCGTCCGGCAACGTGGACGCGGTCTACATCATCGCCACACAGGATGAGATGACGCTGATCAAGCCGATGATTGACATGTCACGCGGCTCGCGCAGCGGCGTCGCCCTCTATGCCAGCTCACGCAGCTATCAGGCTGGGGCCGGCCCGGACTACCGCCTGGAGATGGAGGGGCTGGAGTTCAGCGATATCCCACTGCTGGCTGGCAGCAATCCGCAACTGATGCAGCAGGCCAGCGCGCAGTTCAAGAGCGACTACTCGCTGGTGCGCCTCTATGCCATGGGCATGGACGCTTGGTCGCTGGCTAACCACTTCGCTGAGATGCGCGGCATCCCTGGCTTCCAGCTGGCGGGGACTACCGGCGGCCTGAGCGCCAACAGTGACTGCGTCATCCATCGCCAGCTGCCGTGGTTGCAGTACCGCCGCGGCTCGCTAGTACCGGCGGGCTGACCCCGCCTGCCACGCGATTCACCCATCGCATTGTGACCGGGGCCGCTAACGTGCTATTGATAGCGGCTCCGGCAATTGCCAGGAGGCCCGATGAGTGCCACGGAGAGCCGGAAGACCGGTACCCAATATGAGCAGCAGGCGCGCCGCCACCTTGAGCGGGCCGGCCTGCGTTTTGAGGCCGCCAACGTCACCGTGCGTGGCGGGGAACTGGATCTCATCATGCGTGACCATGCCACCTGGGTGTTTGTGGAGGTGCGCTACCGGCGCAACGCGGCCTTTGGCAACGCTGCTGACAGCATCACCCGGCAGAAGCGCCAAAGGCTGTTGCATGCCGCCCGCGTCTGGCTGGCGGGGCGGCAGGCCAGTTTCGATACCGCGCCCTGCCGCTTTGACGTCGTGGCCATCACCGGTGAACACCTGGCGTGGCTGCCCAATGCCTTCACGGCGGAATAACACCATAACCGGCGATCCCAGCCGGATACTTACTGATTGGATTAACTGACGTGCTGGAAAGAATCAAAGCCTGCTTTACCGAAAGCATCCAAACCCAGATCGCGGCGGCCGAAGCGCTGCCCGACGCCATCTCCCGCGCCGCCATGACGCTGGTGCAATCGCTGCTGAATGGCAATAAGATCCTCTGCTGCGGCAACGGTACTTCTGCCGCCAATGCCCAGCACTTTGCCGCCAGCCTGATTAACCGGTATGAGACAGAGCGCCCCAGCCTGCCGGCCCTCGCCCTGAGCGCCGACAACATTGTCCTGACCGCCATCACCAATGACCGGCTGCATGATGAGGTCTACGCCAAGCAGGTACGGGCGCTCGGCCAGACCGGCGACGTGCTGCTGGCCATCTCGACCCGTGGCAACAGCCGCGACATCGTCAAGGCGGTGGAGGCGGCAGTGACCCGCGACATGACCATCGTCGCCCTGACCGGCTATGACGGCGGTGAGGTGGCGGGCCTGCTCGGCCAGCAGGATGTGGAGATCCGCATCCCCTCCCACCGCAGCGCACGCATTCAGGAGATGCATATGCTCACCGTGAATTGCCTGTGCGATCTGATAGACAACACCCTGTTTCCCCACCAGGACGATTAAGGAGCATCCATGAAGGTTCGTTTATTGGCAACGCTGTGCGCTGCCCTGCTGCTGCAAGGCTGCGTTGGCGCGGTCGTGGTTGGCAGTGCGGCTGTCGCCACCAAGACCGCCACTGACCCCCGTACCGTGGGTACGCAAGTGGATGACGAGACGCTGGAAGCGCGTGTCGGGAATGCGCTGGCGAAAGACCAGCAACTGAAGAAAGAGGCGCGCATCGTCGCCACGGCATACCAAGGCAAGGTGCTGCTCACCGGCCAGGCCCCGACCACCGATCTGGCCGCACGCGCCAAGCAGATCACCATGGGCGTGGATGGGGCGCAGGAGGTCTACAACGAGATCCGCCAGGGGACGCCGGTTAGCCTCGGCACCGCCTCGGCCGACACCTGGATCACCACCAAGGTGCGCTCGCAGCTGCTGACCAGCGACTCGGTGAAATCCTCCAACGTCAAGGTGACCACCGAGAACGGCGAGGTGTTCCTGCTGGGTCTGGTCACGTCACAAGAGGGGCAGTCCGCGGCCCAGATCGCCAGCCAGGTCAGCGGCGTCAAGCACGTCACCACCGCCTTCACTTACGTCAAGTAATCCCCCCGTGGGCGCGCTGCGCCCACGCTTTCCCCGTTACAAATTATGCTGCCGCAGGAAGCTCTCTCCGCCCATCTGGCGCATCTGGCGTAAAATCCACTGTTGGCGCTGCCGCACATAGGCAGAGGGGGCGCTCACCTTGAACTGGTGCGGGTTGGGCAGTACCGCCGCCAGCAACGCCGCCTCGGAGGCCGTCAGTTGGCTCGCCGGTTTGTGGAAGTAGGTGCGGGCTGCCTGCTCAACGCCAAACACGCCATCACCCAGCTCAATGATGTTGAGATAGACCGTCAGGATGCGCCGCTTGGTCCAGATCAGCTCAATGCCGCCCGTCAGGCCCGCCTCCAGCCCCTTGCGCAGCCAACTGCGCCCATCCCACAGCAACAGGTTCTTGGCGGTCTGCTGCGACAGGGTGGACGCGCCACGCAGGCTGCTGCCGCGACGGGCGTTGTGATCAAGCGCCGACTGGATCGCGGCCACGTCAAAGCCCCAGTGCTCCGGGAACTTCTGGTCTTCCGCCGCCATCACTGCCAGCGCCATCATCGGGGCAATCTCCTCCATCGGCACCCAATCTGAGTGGGCGACATAGTCTGTGTTGCCGGAGAACCACGCGCTGAGCTGGCGCTCAACCATTACGGCAGAAAATGGAACCGGTAGAAAAGAAAAAACTACCATTAGGCCCAGCCACAGTGCGATCAAGGAAAAAATTGCCCGCCGGACAAGTGCTAACCAGGATAATCTCTGCTTTTTATGGTCTCGCGGCCACATAATCACACACCTAAAATACGTGTTAACAGCTTATGAATTCCATGTGAAACATTTTCAACATCCTGGTCGCCCAGAAAACCGGGCGTGGAAATGACCCCCTGCTCCTCATCCACCACGATGTCATCCGCCGGACATATCACTGCTTCTCCACCCAATTCATCAATCAGTTCGGCGTGGTCGGGATCGTTCCCCAAGGTAATGCGTACTGGCGATCCGATCAGTAGGGGTGCCCATAAAGCGCTTTTCCCTATAAAGGCAATTGTTTTATGTTGCTTATGTATTTTTTGCAACTGGTCAGCAACACTATCAATTTCTTGGGTAGAAATTGCGCTATTTAATCGCCCATTCTTGTAAACCGGTACACTATTAGCTGACAAAATAATAAGCCCATCCAGCACAAATTGATCAAATTTGGCCGGGTTATTTAAGGGGTCGGAGGTCAGTCCAGTTACGGTTTTTACCACGGAAAGCGCACTATTTTCTTCAACCAAAAAATCTTCTTTATTAACAATGAGTTCATTTAAAATAAACAAGGGGAAATCAGCTTTCTCCGGCGCTATTTTCAGGGCATTCAGGGTGATTATTGCTTCAGACTTTTCATTTTCATCGAGAAAATGTGTTCCACAGAACAGCACGCCAATCCTTTTCATCTCGCGCCTCCGAAATTTCTTAAAACAACTGCTTGAAGTTTTGTATGAATAAAGACTAATCTACATCACAGATTTTAATGATTCCTTTAACAACTGCTCAGCCTTTTGCTATTGTTAGGAAGCAGTAAAAATTTGTTGTGAAAGATTACCAAGACCTGCGATAACGCAACCCCTCTGACAATAATCGCGTGGGTTACCGATTTCCCTGGTGTTGGCGCAGTATTCGCGCACCCCGGCCTAGGCTGGGGTCATTTTTTTTATGACCCCTATCGCCGTCCGTTACTCCTTCTCGGCTTCCGTCACCCAGTCACGCAGCACCTGCACATCGTGCATCCACTCCTGTTTCAGCTCATCGACCCAGTCCTGCACGTTGTCCCACCAGGCAGGCAGCGAAGGCGTCTGGATCTGCTGCGCCAGTTGCTGCAAGTGCTTCAGCCCCACGGAGCCAGCCGCACCCTTGATCTTGTGCGCCTCCTCGGCGATCCCCTTCTGGTCGCGGGCGGTCATGTTGGAATCCAGTACCGCCAGATAGCCCGGCATCATCTGTTCGAACATCTCCAGACTCTGGTGAATCAGCTGTGGGCCGACCAGATCCATGTACTGTTCCAGCATCGGTAGGTCGAGCAATGATTCGTTGGTTTGCATACTCTTTGGCTCCATCTTCTTGCCCGCATGACGGGGCGGGTGATCCCAGAATTGTTTGATCATTGCCGTCAACGCTGGCACGGAGAGCGGCTTGCTCAGCACGTCATCCATTCCGGCGTCGAGGTACTCCCTCTTGTCCTTGAGCACGTTGGCGGTCAGCGCCACCAGCGGCGGCAGCGCGTGGTCAACGTACTGCTCACGCAGGGTGCGCGCGATGTCCAGCCCGGTCATGTCCGGCAGCTGGATGTCCAGCAGCACCAGATCAAACTCGTCTGGCCGGAACATCGCCAGCGCATCGTGGCCATTCATCGCCACCTCCACGCTGTTGCCGAGTTTCTCCAGCACCGAGCGTGCCACCACCACGTTTAGCTCAATGTCCTCCACCAGCAGCACATGCAGCGCCGGTAGCGGCAGCTCATCGCGCTCTTTCTGGGCGGCCGGCTCCTCCTCCACCGCCGGCGCGGCGATGGTCAGGCTGAAGCAGGAGCCCTGCCCCGGCTGGCTGCGCACGGTGATGTCACCGCCCATGCTCTGCGCCAGCCGCTTGGAGACCGCCAGCCCAATGCCGGTGCCGGTGGCCGGTTTACCGCCGTGCTGGTCCTTCACCTGATAGTACATGGCGAAGATCTTGTCCTGCTCATCCTGCGGGATGCCCATGCCGGAGTCCTCCACCTCGAAGCGCAGGCGATCCTGCCCCTCGTGCCAGACACGCACCACGATCTGCCCCTGCTGGGTGAACTTCACCGCGTTGCCAATCAGGTTCCACAGGATCTGGCGCAGGCGCGTGCCGTCGGTGATCACCTTCTGCGGCAGCGGCAGGTGCGGTTCCATGACGAACTTCAGCCCTTTGGGCTGCACCAGCAGGCCGGAGAGGTTCTCTAGATCGGCCAGGAAGCCAGTGAAGTCCACCGGCTGGTTGTCCAACTGCACTTTGCGGCGTTCGATTTTGTCCATCTCGATGATGTCGTTGAAAATGTTGCCGAGGGTGATGGCGCTGACATGAATGGTCTTCAGGTAGTTGCGCTGCTCCTCGTTCATCTCGGTATCCAGCAGGATACGGCTGAGGCCGACAATGCCGTTGAGCGGCGTACGCAGCTCATGGCTGATGGTGGAGATAAAGGTGGTCTTCTCGCGGCTGGCGTTCTCCAGCGCGTCCTGATAGCGCTTGCGCTCGGTAATGTCGCGGCCAAAGCCCATCAGGCCGTGCCGCTTGCCGATGCGGTCATAGAACGGCACCTTGCGCAGCTCAAAGCACGCCTTGCGCCCATCCGGGTAGACCAGCCACTGTTCATAGGTGAGCGAGACGTTGTGGCGGAACACCTTCTCGTCGGTCTCCACCACCTTGGCGGCGATGTCCGGCGTATAGACGTCATAGGGCGTCAGGCCAATCAACTGCTTCTCGCTGCGGCCAGTCAACAGCTCCATCGCCCGGTTACAGCCGGAGAACTCTTTATCCTCATTACGGTAGTAGACCAGATCGGGCGAGGCGTCGAGAAAGGAGCGCAATAACGCTGACTGCTGGCTCAGCTCGATCTGCGCCTGCTCACGGTGCGCCATCTCTAGCTTCAGCTTGTCCACCACCGCCAGACGCGCCTCCTCCGCCTTGATACGGACGGCGATCTCCTGATTAAGCTGGGCGATGTTCTCCTGCAACTGGTTGTTCAGCTCCAGGTCGCGGTGGCGCATCTCCTCCAGCTTGTCCACCAGCCGCGAGAGCCGCTGGCGCGACTCCTCCAGCTGCTCCACCACTACCGAGAGGAAGTAGACCGCCCACGGCGTGATCAGCAGGCCGAAGAAGATGGAGCGCACCACATCGATGCTCTCCACCTGGCCGCGCAGCAGCATGGTGACGGCCATCTGGACGATCATCGCCAGCACCACCAGCGCGGATGCCAATAGCAGGGAAAAACGGATCAGGCCCAGTTTCACCATCAGATCCACGTAATACTGGGCCAGCGCCCTGATTTGCTTCATAGCCACTCCAGTCAAACAACATGGCGTGAATCATACCGCAAATCAGCGGCGGCAGGGCGGCAGCGACCACGGGGAATGCTCAGGCTGGGAGGCAGTACGCAGATTTTTTGCCAGCCAGCGCCGAGCCTTGCCCACCCTCGCGACGCAGGTAACGATCCAGCTCCACCAGCGCGCTCCAGCGGTTTTCGCACCACAGCGGCGCACAGAGCGTCGGGCGGCGCGCGCTGGCCGACAGGCGGTGGAAGATCACCTCTGGCGGCGTGTGACGCACCATCTCGCCAGCGGTGGTGACATACTCCGCCAGCGTCAGGGGTGACAGCCGCCCGGCCTGCCACGCGCGCTCCAGCCGGCTGCCGGTGACGATGTGCAACGGATGCAGCTTCAGCCCCTCCACCCCGGCCTCCACCACGCGCAGCAGGCTCTGTTGCGCCATCGCTTCTGTCTCGCCCGGCAGGCCGACAATCAGGTGGCAGCAGACCGGGATGCCCCACGCGCGGGCGCGCTGCACCGTTTCGCGGTAGCAGGCGAAGTCATGGCCGCGGTTGATGCGCCGCAGCGTGGCGTCATGGGCGCTCTGCAACCCCAGCTCCAGCCACACCTCATAGCCCTGGTCGCGGTAGCCAGCCAGTAATTGCAGCACCGCCTCCGGCACGCAGTCAGGCCGGGTGCCGACGCACAGCCCGACAATGCTGGCCTGTTGCAGCGCCTGCTCATACTGGTCGCGCAGCCGTGCGATCTCGCCGTAGGTGCTGGTGTAGGCCTGAAAATAGGCGAGGTGGAGGCGCGCGCGGTTGACGTTGGCGGCCTGCGTGGCCAGCTGTGCGGCGATGCTCTGGTGGCGGGCGGCCTCATCAGCAAAGGAGGCGACGTTGCAGAAGGTGCAGCCCCCGCGCCCTAATGTACCGTCGCGGTTTGGGCAGGTGAAGCCGCCGTGCAGCGTGAGTTTATGCACCTTTTCGCCGAAGCGCCGTTGCAAATGGGGGCCGAACATATTGACTAATTGTGACAGCTGCATGATCGTGTGGTTATCTCAGAAAAAAGCCAATAGCCTAGCGCGCAATGGCTTTTTGCATGATGACCGCGATCAACCCCCGCCCCGCTGCTGTTTCCCCAGAATAAAAATTCAGGATAAATGAGAATTAATTCAAATTTTGGCTGATGAATTATTCTTATCGGCCTGCCCGGATCATGAGGAAAAATGACAGCATAAAAAACAGACACAAACTACATTCAACAGAACTTTAACAGAATATAATCCTGGTAATGTGTTGCGCCCTAGCATGGTGCAGAGATTTGTGGCTTGCACTATAGTGAGTCAGCTCACATTCCGCCTTCTGTCGCTACCCCTTCCCCACCCATAAAAAATGTCATTTTTAATTTAAAAAACATTAAGTTAACCATTAAAAATCACAAAAACGCATATCTTAAAACCATATTTGACCTACCTGTGCTTTCTCGATAAGTTGGAAGTCCGCTGGAAGCATTCTCGACGAGCCAAGACTCGTCATACTTATGCAGTTATTACAGACTCCCTCATTAAACAAGTCATCACCCACTTGTGAGCACCGTCACAAGAGGCCGTCGACGGAGGACGTCAGGCCGGGTTCCACCTGCCAAATTATGCAGGTAACCCCCTGACCGCCGGAGAGCCGCTTCTTGCCGTAGGGTGGAAGAGTCACGCAGAGCCTGGGGAGGTTGCTGATATGTTGTACGATAAGTCCCTCGAGAGGGATAACTGTGGTTTCGGCCTGATCGCCCACATAGAAGGCGAACCTAGCCACAAGGTGGTGCGTACTGCCATTCACGCACTGGCCCGTATGCAACACCGTGGTGCAATTCTTGCCGACGGCAAAACCGGCGACGGCTGTGGCCTGCTGTTGCAGAAGCCCGACCGCTTCTACCGGATGGTTGCTGAAGAGCGCGGCTGGCGTCTGGCCAAGAACTATGCCGTGGGCATGATGTTCCTCAGCAAGAATGAGGATGACGCCCGCGAGAGCCGCCGCATTGTCGAAGAAGAGTTGCAGAACGAAACGCTGTCGATCGTCGGCTGGCGTGACGTTCCGACCAACCCGGATGTCCTCGGTGAGATCGCCCTCTCCTCCCTGCCGCGCATTGAGCAGATTTTCGTGAACGCCCCGGCTGGCTGGCGTCCGCGTGACATGGAGCGCCGCCTCTATATGGCGCGCCGCCGTATTGAGAAGCGCATCCAGGACAATGAGTTCTACGTCTGTAGCTTGTCGAACCTGGTGACCATCTACAAGGGTCTCTGTATGCCGGCTGACCTGCCGCGCTTCTACCTCGACCTGGCTGACCTGCGTCTGGAATCGGCCATCTGCCTGTTCCACCAGCGCTTCTCCACCAACACCGTGCCGCGCTGGCCGCTGGCACAGCCGTTCCGCTATTTGGCGCATAACGGCGAGATCAACACCATTGCCGGTAACCGCCAGTGGGCGCGCGCCCGTGCCTACAAATTCAAGACCCCGCTGATCCCGGATCTGCAGGATGCCGCGCCGTTCGTCAACGAAACCGGCTCCGACTCCAGCTCCCTTGACAACATGCTTGAGCTGTTTTTGAGCGGCGGGATGGATCTGGTGCGCGCCATGCGCCTGCTGGTGCCGCCGGCCTGGCAGCAGAACCCGGACATGGACAGCGACCTGCGCGCCTTCTTTGACTTCAACTCGATGCACATGGAGCCGTGGGACGGCCCGGCTGGCATCGTGATGTCCGATGGCCGCTACGCCGCCTGTAACCTCGACCGCAACGGCCTGCGCCCGGCGCGTTATGTGATCACCAAAGACAAGCTGATCACCTGCGCCTCTGAAGTGGGCATCTGGGACTACCAGCCGGATGAGGTGGTGGAGAAGGGGCGCGTCGGCCCCGGCGAACTGATGGTGATTGACACCCGCAGCGGCCGCATTCTGCACTCCGCCGAAACTGACAATGACCTGAAGAGTCGCCACCCCTACAAAGAGTGGATGGAGAAGAACGTCCGCCGTCTGGTGCCGTTCGAAGACCTGCCGGAAGATCAGGTGGGCTGCCGTGAGCTGGATGACACCTTGCTGGAGACTTACCAGAAGCAGTTCGGCTACAGCAATGAGGAGCTGGATCAGGTGATCCGCGTGCTGGGCGAGAATGGTCAGGAGGCGGTCGGCTCAATGGGTGATGATACCCCGTTCGCCGTGCTCTCCAGCCGCCCGCGCATCATCTATGACTATTTCCGCCAGCAGTTCGCGCAGGTGACCAACCCGCCGATCGATCCGCTGCGCGAGGCCCATGTGATGTCGTTGGCGACCAGCATTGGCCGCGAGATGAACGTCTTCTTCGAGGCCGAGGGGCAGTCCCACCGCCTGAGCTTCAAGTCGCCGATTTTGCTCTACTCCGACTTCAAACAGCTGACGACGCTGGAGGGCGAGCACTACCGCGCCGAGACGCTGGATCTGACCTACGATCCGGCCGAGCACTCGCTGGAGGAGATGATCCACCGCCTGTGCGAACAGGCCGAGCACAAGGTGCGTGACGGCGCGGTGCTGCTGGTGCTCTCTGACCGCGCCATCGCCCCGAACCGCCTGCCGGTGCCGGCGCCGATGGCGGTCGGTGCCATCCAGACCCGTCTGGTGGAGAAGAACCTGCGCTGCGACGCCAACCTGATTGTTGAGACTGCCAGCGCGCGTGACCCGCACCACTTTGCAGTGCTGCTGGGCTTCGGCGCGACGGCCATCTACCCCTATCTGGCCTATGAGACGCTGGCGAAGCTGGTGGACTCCCGTGCCATTGACAAGAATTACCGCGAGGTGATGCTGAACTATCGCAACGGCATCAACAAGGGCCTCTACAAGATCATGTCCAAAATGGGCATCTCGACCGTGGCCTCCTACCGTTGCGCCAAGCTGTTTGAGGCCGTTGGCCTGCACCGCGAGCTGAGCAGCCTCTGCTTCCAGGGCGTGGTGAGCCGCATCGGCGGCGCCAACTTTGGCGATTTCGAGCAGGATCTGCAAAACCTCGCCAAGCGCGCGTGGCTGAAGCGCAAACCGCTGGATCAGGGCGGGCTGCTGAAGTTCGTCTACGGCGGCGAGTATCACATGTACAACCCGGATGTGGTGGCGACGCTGCAAGCCGCGGTGCACAGCGGCGACTATAACGACTACCAGCAGTACGCCAAGCTAGTGAACGAGCGCCCGGTCTCCACGCTGCGCGATCTGCTGAAGATCACGCCGAACGGCCAGCCGATCCCAGTCGATCAGGTGGAGCCAGCAGAGAACCTCTACAAGCGCTTCGACACCGCGGCGATGTCCATCGGTGCGCTCAGCCCGGAGGCGCATGAGTCGCTGGCGGAGGCGATGAACGGCCTCGGCGGCTTCTCCAACTCCGGCGAGGGCGGCGAAGACCCGGCGCGCTACGGCACCAACAAAGTGTCGCGCATCAAGCAGGTGGCCTCTGGCCGCTTCGGCGTGACGCCAGCCTATCTGGTCAACGCCGACGTGATCCAGGTGAAGGTGGCGCAAGGCGCGAAACCGGGTGAAGGCGGCCAGTTGCCGGGCGACAAGGTGACGCCGTACATCGCCAAGCTGCGCTATTCGGTGCCGGGCGTGACGCTGATCTCCCCGCCGCCGCACCATGATATCTACTCGATCGAGGATCTGGCCCAGCTGATCTTCGACCTGAAACAGGTCAACCCGAAGGCGTTGATCTCGGTGAAACTGGTCTCCGAGCCGGGCGTCGGCACCATCGCGGTGGGCGTGGCGAAAGCCTATGCCGACCTGATCACCATCGCTGGCTATGACGGCGGCACCGGTGCCAGCCCGCTCAGTTCGGTGAAGTATGCCGGCTGCCCGTGGGAGCTGGGGCTGGTGGAGACCCAGCAGGCGCTGGTGGCCAACGGCCTGCGCCACAAGATCCGCTTGCAGGTGGATGGCGGCCTGAAGACCGGCGTCGACATCATCAAAGCAGCGATTCTGGGTGCGGAGAGCTTCGGCTTCGGCACCGGCCCGATGGTGGCGCTGGGGTGCAAATACCTGCGTATCTGCCACCTCAATAACTGCGCGACCGGTGTGGCAACGCAGGATGAGAAGCTGCGCCGCGACCACTACCATGGCCTGCCAGAGCGTGTGACCCACTACTTCCGCTTCATCGCGCAGGAGACTCGCCAGATCATGGCCGAGCTGGGCGTCAGCAACCTGGTTGACCTGATTGGCCGTACCGATCTGCTGACCGCGCTGGAGGGCTTCACCGCCAAGCAGAACAAGCTGGATCTCGCCGCGCTGCTGCAAACCGCCCAGCCGCACCCCGGCAAGGCGCGCTACTGCACCGAGGGCAGCAACCCGCCGTTCGACAAGGGCGTGCTGAACAAGGCGCTGCTGGAGCAAGCCGCGCCGCACGTGGAGAAGCGCCAGAGTAAGACGTTCTACTTTGACATCCGTAACACCGACCGCTCGGTGGGCGCGCTGCTCTCCGGTGCCATCGCCGAGAAGCATGGCGATCAGGGCATGGCCTCTGACCCGATCACCGCGCACTTCTCCGGCACCGCCGGCCAGAGCTTCGGTGTCTGGAACGCCGGTGGCCTGGATCTGATGCTGACCGGCGACGCCAATGACTACGTTGGCAAGGGCATGGCGGGTGGCCGCATCGCGGTGCGCCCACCGGTAGGCTCCGCCTTCCGCAGCCATGAGGCCAGCATCATCGGCAACACCTGCCTGTATGGCGCGACCGGCGGCAAGCTGTTTGCCGCAGGCCGGGCGGGCGAGCGTTTCGCAGTGCGTAACTCCGGTGCCATCACCGTAGTAGAAGGCATCGGCGACAACGGCTGTGAGTACATGACCGGCGGCATTGTCTGCGTGCTGGGCAAAACCGGCGTCAACTTTGGCGCGGGCATGACCGGCGGCTTCGCCTACGTGCTGGACGAGGATGGCGAGTTCCGCAAACGCGTCAACCCGGAGCTGGTGGAGGTGCTGGAAGTTGACCAACTGGCGATCCACGAGGAGCACCTGCGCGGCCTGATTACCGAGCACGTGCAGTTGACCGGCTCCAGCCGTGGTGAAGAGATGCTAGCCAACTGGCCGGTGTGGGCCGCCAAGTTCGCCCTGGTGAAACCGAAGTCCAGTGATGTCAAAGCATTGTTGGGTCACCGCAGTCGTTCCGCAGCAGAGCTGCGGGTCCAAGCGCAGTAAGAGGTTTTCGATGAGTCAAAACGTTTATCAATTTATCGATTTGCAGCGTGTCGATCCGCCCAAGAAAGCGCTGAAGATCCGGAAAATTGAGTTTGTAGAAATTTATGAGCCGTTCTCCGACAGCCAGGCGCAGGCGCAGGCAGACCGCTGCCTCTCCTGCGGCAACCCCTACTGCGAGTGGAAGTGCCCGGTTCATAACTATATTCCGAACTGGCTGAAGCTGGCGAACGAGGGCCGCATTATGGAGGCGGCCGACCTCGCCCACCAGACCAACAGCCTGCCTGAGGTGTGCGGGCGCGTCTGCCCGCAGGATCGCCTGTGTGAAGGCTCTTGCACCCTGAACGGCGAGTTCGGCGCGGTCACCATCGGCAACATCGAGCGCTATATCAATGATAAGGCGATTGAGATGGGCTGGCGGCCCGATATGTCCCACGTCAAGCCGACCGGCAAGCGTGTGGCGATCATCGGTGCCGGGCCGGCCGGGCTGGCCTGTGCCGACGTACTGGCGCGCAACGGCGTGAAAGCGGTGGTCTATGACCGTCACCCGGAGATTGGCGGCCTGCTGACCTTCGGCATCCCAGCCTTCAAGCTGGAGAAGTCGGTGATGACCACCCGCCGCGAAATCTTCACCGGCATGGGCATTGAGTTCCAGCTCAATACCGAAGTCGGCAAGGATGTCACGGTTGAGGCGCTGCTGGCAGAGTATGACGCGGTGTTCCTCGCGGTTGGCACCTACCAGTCGATGCGCGGTGGATTGGAGAATGAGGACGCGGCTGGCGTGTATGACGCCCTGCCGTTCCTGATCGCCAACACCAAGCAGCTGATGGGCTATGAGGCCACCACTGAGGAGCCTTACATCAGCATGGAGGGCAAACGCGTGGTGGTGCTGGGCGGTGGTGATACGGCGATGGACTGCGTCCGCACCTCCATCCGTCAGGGCGCTTCCCACGTTACCTGTGCATACCGCCGTGACGAAGAGAACATGCCAGGCTCCCGCCGCGAAGTGAAGAACGCGCGTGAAGAGGGCGTGGAGTTCAAGTTCAACGTCCAGCCGCTGAGCGTGGTACTGGATGCGCAGGGCCGCGTGAGCGGCGTGAAGATGGTGCGTACCGAACTGGGCGCGCCGGATGCCGCTGGCCGCCGCCGTGCCGAACTGGTGCCCGGCTCCGAGTTCGTGATGAACGCGGACGCGGTGGTGATGGCGTTTGGCTTCCGTCCGCACAAGATGGAGTGGCTGGCCGCCCATGACGTGGAGCTGGACAATCAGGGCCGCATCATCGCGCCGGAAGGGGTGGAGAACGCCTTCCAGACCAGCAACCCGAAAATCTTCGCCGGTGGCGACGCGGTGCGCGGCTCCGACCTGGTGGTGACGGCGATTGCCGAAGGGCGCAAAGCCGCCGACGGCATCATGAACTACCTAGAAGTATAAACCGCCTGCGGTCGAACGGGGGGAGCCAGTGGCTCCCCCTTTTTTACGCCCATAAAAAAGCCCCGCCGGAGCGGGGCTTTTTGTGCGACGCGGTTACTTCACCACGCGCAGGGCCGGGCGGCCACCGCGTGGCGGTTGCGGCGGCTCATCGTCGGAAGGATCGCTCTCATCCGGGCGATCGCCATCGATAACGGACATCGTTGGCTCAGGCGTGGCGCTCTCCTCAGCGGAGGTCTCAAACATCCCCTCCTCATCCTCGTAAGCGGGTTCTGGCTCAAACATGGTGCCAGCGCCATTTTCACGGGCGTAGATCGCGAGGACGGCGGCGATAGGCACATTCACCTGACGCGGCACGCCGCCAAAGCGGGCATTGAACCGGACATCGTCCGTGCCCAGCTCCAGGTTCCCTACCGCGCGCGGGGCGATGTTCAGCACGATTTGGCCATCGCGGGCGAACTCCATCGGCACCATAACACCTGGGCGCGTGACATCCACCACCAGATGCGGGGTCAGCTGGTTGTCGAGCAACCAGTCATAGAACGCCCGCAGCAGGTAAGGACGACGCGGAGACATGTGCGACATCTCCATCTGAATCAACTCCGGGTATGCAAACGCATTTCGCGTTCAGCTTCGGTGAGTGAAGCCAGGAAGGCATCACGCTCAAAGACGCGGGTCATGTACCCTTTCAGCTCTTTGGAGCCAGCGCCAGTCAGCTCAATGCCCAGTTGCGGCAGACGCCACAGCAGCGGTGCGAGGTAGCAGTCCACCAGGCTGAACTCCTCGCTCATAAAGAACGGGGCCTGACCAAAGATCGGGGCAATCGCCAGCAGCTCTTCACGCAGCTGTTTACGGGCGGCGTCAGCTTCCTGGCCGCTGCTCTGTTCGATTTTGTCTTTCAGCGAATACCAGTTTTTCTCGATGCGCAGCATCATCAGGCGGCTCTCACCGCGCGCCACCGGGTAGACCGGCATCAATGGCGGATGTGGGAAGCGCTCATCGAGGTACTCCATAATGATTCGGGATTCATACAGCGTCAGCTCACGATCAACCAGCGTCGGGACGGATTGATAAGGATTGAGGTCAATAAGATCCTGCGGCAGATTTCCCATATCCACCTGCTCGATCTCGACACTGACACCCTTTTCCGCCAGTACGATACGTACTTGATGGCTGAAGATGTCGGTCGGGCCAGAGAACAGCGTCATTACCGAACGTTTGTTGGCAGCGACAGCCATGTAAACCTCCAAGTTTATCTAGAAAACAGTGCGAATAGCCAACATCAGGCTGCTATCCTGAATCATGTTATCGCCAGCCAGCAACCTCGCAGAAGCCCGGAGGTCAGGCGATCTCCAGGACGACCGAACCCATCAAACTGCGCGGCGCTCAGGCGCAAAAGTGTTGTTAGTTTACCAGATTTTGCCCCTCTTGTGGCGGCGCAACGGTGAAATCCGCGCGATTTGTCTGTCAGAGGGTGGGATAAGGCGGGAAAGTGTGGATTTCAGGCATAAAAAAACCCGGTGAGACACCGGGTTTTTGACGCTGTTCCTGCTGCAAGTGCAGCCAGAAATTAACGCTTGGAGAACTGCGGACGACGACGTGCTTTACGCAGGCCGACTTTCTTACGTTCAACCTGACGAGCGTCACGGGTAACGAAGCCAGCTTTACGCAGCTCGGAACGCAGAGACTCGTCATACTCCATCAGCGCACGGGTGATACCGTGACGGATGGCACCAGCTTGACCGGAGATACCACCACCTTTAACGGTGATGTACAGGTCCAGTTTCTCAACCATGTCGACCAGTTCCAGCGGCTGACGAACTACCATGCGGGCAGTTTCGCGACCGAAGTACTGTTCCAGGCTACGCTGGTTAATTACGATGTTACCGTTGCCCGGCTTGATGAAGACGCGAGCGGCGGAGCTTTTGCGGCGACCAGTGCCGTAGTATTGATTTTCAGCCATTGCCTATAATCCCGATTAAATGTCAAGAACTTGCGGTTGCTGTGCCGCATGATTGTGCTCGTTACCCGCGTAAACTTTCAGTTTACGGTACATAGCACGACCCAGCGGGCCCTTCGGCAGCATGCCTTTAACCGCGATCTCAATCACACGCTCAGGATGGCGAGTAATCATCTCTTCAAAGGTCGCTTGTTTGATACCACCGATGTGGCCGGTGTGATGGTAATAGATCTTGTCGTTACGCTTGTTACCGGTTACGGCAACTTTCTCAGCGTTCAGAACGATGATGTAATCACCGGTATCAACGTGCGGAGTGTATTCCGCTTTATGCTTGCCACGCAGACGGCGAGCCAGTTCAGTGGCCAGGCGACCCAAGGTCTTGCCGCTTGCATCAACTACGAACCAGTCACGCTGTACTGTTTCCGGTTTAGCTGTAAAAGTTTTCATTAAAAGCTTACCCAATTTAAGTTACACGTTGGCGAACACCCAAACGCTTAATTAACAGTGTTGGAGGTTCACACGGCCATCAAGTCCAGCAAACCTACCCCTTCGAATAGCCTATGCCGGCACTAATAAAGTTTCGGGAAAAAAACTTTGTTGTAACGTGGGGTCGCAAGATTATAGAGAAGTCACCCACAAAGATCGACTGCTTTTTTATCACAAATGCATAATATCTGCCCGCTGGTACGCGGGTTACGGCAGGTGCGGCAAACGCAGGTACTCTTCGCTCTGCATCTCCTGCAAACGCGAGAGGCAGCGCTGGTACTCAAACTTCAGCCGCTCCCCCTGGTAGATCTCATGCATCCCGCTCTCGGCGGAGATCACCAGCTTCACGTGGCGCTCATAAAACTCATCGACCATTGCCAAAAAGCGGCGCGCGGCGCTCTCGTTTTTGCTGTCCATCACCCGCACATTGTGCACCAGCACCGTGTGGTAGAGCGTAGAGAGCGCGATGTAGTCAATCTGGCTGCGCGCCTCCTCACACAGGGTGTGGAAGTCAAAGGCCGCCACCCCCTCTGCCACCGCCAGCGCGGGCAGCGGCCGGTGGTTCACCTCCAGCACCGGGTTGCGCTCGCCGGGTTTGCCCGCCAGCCGGGTGAACATCCCCTCCAGCCGGTCAGCGGCGGCGGCGTCCGCCGGCGAGAGCCACAGGTTGGCCTGCGTCAGGGTGCGCAGGCGGTAGTCGATGCCGGCGTCAACGTTGAGCACATCGCAGTACTCTTTAATCAGATCGATGGCCGGCAAGAAGCGCTGGCGTTGCAGGCCGTTGCGGTAGAGCTGGTCTGGCGGGATGTTGGAGGTGGCGACCAGCGTAATGCCGCGCGCGAACAGCGCCTGGAGCAGCGTCGCCAGCAGCATGGCGTCGGTGATGTCAGAGACGAAAAATTCGTCGAAGCAGAGCACGTCCGCCTCCGCTTTGAAGCGGTCGGCCACCGTCTCCAGCGGGTTTTCCTGCCCCTGCAGCTGGGTCAGCTGCTCATGCACCCGCAGCATAAAGCGGTGGAAGTGCAGCCGCATTTTGCGATCACCCGGCAGGCTGTGGAAGAACATGTCCATCAGCCAGGTTTTGCCGCGCCCCACGCCACCCCACATATACAGCCCCTGCACCGGGCGCGTCGGCGCCGGCTTTTTGCCCATCAGCCGCGCGAACAGGCCGCCGGAGGCGCGGGCAGGCGCAGGTTTTTGCGCCACCAGCGCATGGTGGATGGCGTCAAGCTGGGTCACGGTCTGGCGCTGGACGTCATCCGGTTGGTAATCACCGGCGGCCAGCGCCTGCTCATAGCGTGCTAGGGGGGATGTGGGTTGCATGTTTTTCGACGTTCCATGAGAAAAAAATTATCGGGTTTTCGCGACGCATCTGGACGTTTTCGCCCCGAGTTCGCCGCCGTTGCCTGCCGTGCTGGCCGTGAAAAACGCGCTGTTTCCGCGCTTCAGACCCGTCAGGATTCCACTGGGACAAGGTTAACGGTTATAGTGGGTATTATTAAGTGAAAAAGCCCTACTGGACAACGAGAGTAACATAGGAGTCATTATGACCTGGGAGTATGCACTTATTGGTTTGGTCGGCGGCCTGATTATCGGCGCCCTCGCCATGCGTTTTGGCAATCGTAAACTGCGCCAGCAGCAGGTGTTGCAGCACGAGCTGGAGAAAAGTAAGGCAGAGCTGGATGAGTACCGCCAGGAGCTGGTCAGCCACTTCGCCCGCAGTGCCGAACTGCTGGACAACATGGCCACTGACTATCGCCAGCTTTACCAGCACATGGCGAAAAGTTCGAACAACCTGCTGCCGGACATGCCGACGCAGGACAACCCGTTCAACTACCGCCTGACCGAGGCGGAAGCCGACAACGATCAGGCGCCGGTCGAGATGCCGCGCGACTACTCCGACAGCGCCTCCGGGCTGCTGCGTGGCGACACTTCCCGCCGCAAATGATGCCTGTCCGCCGGCGGCCCCCTGCCGCCGGCGCTTGCCTTCCCGTCATGACCACGCCCCGTGCGTCATGGCACATGAAAAAAACGCGTCTCTTATTGTTTATTGATATTTAATGAAATGACACGCGCGTCTGACCGGGTACGCTGCCCTCATTACCTGGAATGACCGGTTACTCATTTTTTGCCGCAGGTTGCGGGAGAGCTGCCAATGAAGATGACTTCACTATCACTGAGTGCGTTAACCCTCTGTCTCGGCCTGGCCTTACAGCCTGCGATGGCCTCTGGTCTGCCGACGGCGGTGGCGGGCGAGGCGCTGCCCAGCCTGGCACCAATGCTGGAGCGGGTACTGCCAGCCGTGGTCAGCGTGCATGTCTACGGCACACAGGCCGAGCGCCAGCGCCTGCCGGAAGAGTACAAATACTTCTTCGGGCCGAACGAGCCTGCCGAAGAGGAGAACGCCACCCCCTTTGAGGGCCTTGGTTCCGGCGTGATTATCAATGCCGACAAAGGCTACGTGCTGACCAACAACCACGTGGTGAGCAATGCCGACAAGATCCAGGTACAGCTGAACGATGGCCGCGAGTATGAGGCCAAGCTGCTGGGCCGGGATGAGCAGAGCGACATCGCGCTGTTGCAGTTGCAGGCGGCCAAGGATTTGACGGCGATCCGCATTGCCGACTCTGACCAGCTGCGGGTGGGCGACTTCGCCGTGGCCGTCGGCAACCCGTTTGGCCTCGGCCAGACCGCTACCTCCGGCATCATCTCCGCCCTTGGCCGCACCGGCCTGAATCTGGAGGGGCTGGAGAACTTCATCCAGACCGACGCCTCCATCAACCGCGGCAACTCCGGCGGCGCGCTGCTCAACCTCAACGGCGAGCTGATCGGCATCAACACCGCCATTCTGGCGCCGGGCGGCGGCAGCATCGGCATCGGCTTCGCCATCCCCAGCAACATGGCGCAGAACCTCAGCAAGCAGCTGATTGAGTTTGGCGAGGTGCGGCGCGGTATGCTTGGCATCAAAGGCAGCGAGATGAACGCCGACATGGCGAAAGCCTTCAAGATGGAGACCCAACGCGGCGCGTTCGTCAATGAGGTGCTGGCCGACTCCGCCGCCGCCCGCGCTGGCATCAAAGCCGGTGACGTGCTGGTGTCGCTCAACGGCCGACAGATTGAGAGCTTTGCCGAGCTGCGCGCCAAGGTCGGCACCGCCGGGCCAGGCAAGACGGTGAAAATTGGCCTGCTGCGTGCTGGCAAGCTGATGGAGGTGGACGTCACCCTCCAGACCAGTACCGAGGCCACCGCCGCCCAGACACTCTCCCCGGCGTTGCAGGGGGCGACGATGAGTGATGGCGCCACCGACGCTGGTGAGACGGGCGTGAAGCTGGTGAGCGTGGACCCCGGCTCGCCGGCCGCCGCGCTTGGGCTGCAAAAGAATGACGTCATTATCGGCGTCAACCGCGAGCGCATCGCCTCACTGGCGGACTTGCGCAAGGTGCTGGCAGGCAAGCCGCAAATCGTGGCGCTGCACGTGGTGCGCGGCGATGACAATATCTACTTGTTGTTGCGTTGATTTAATCGAAAAGTGGGCGCGGCACGCTGCCGCGCCCGGCACTTCGTGCTATCCTCCCCCCCATTCCATTTCCAGATATTCTGAGCCTGATGCTTGCTAAGTTATTGCGTTCAATTCTCTTTGGCCTGATTGTCGCTGGCATCCTGCTATTCGCCCTGCCAGCGCTGCGGCTGCCCAGTGCGGATTTCCTGCTGCCGTCGCACTTCAGCGGCGGCGATGAGCAGCCGGTCAGCTATAACCAGGCGGTGCGCCATGCCGCGCCAGCGGTGGTGAACGTCTATAACCGCAGTATGGGGGCCTCCTCGCACAACGAGCTGGAGATCCGCACCCTCGGGTCGGGCGTCATCATGAATGACAAAGGGTACATCCTGACCAACAAGCACGTGATCAATGACGCCGAGCAGATTATCGTGGCATTGCAGGATGGCCGGGTGTTCGAGGCGCTGCTGGTTGGCTCCGACAGCCTGACCGATCTGGCGGTGCTGAAGATTGACGCCACCGCCCTGCCGGTGATTCCGATCAACACCCAGCGCATCCCGCGCGTCGGCGACGTGGTGATGGCGATCGGCAACCCCTATAACCTTGGCCAGACCATCACCCAAGGCATCATCAGCGCCACCGGCCGCATCGGCCTTAGCCCCTCTGGCCGGCAGAATTTCTTGCAGACCGACGCCTCCATTAACCGTGGCAACTCCGGCGGCGCGCTGGTGAACACGCTCGGCGAACTGGTGGGCATCAACACCCTCTCCTTTGACAAGAGCAACGACGGCGAAACACCGGAGGGCATTGGTTTCGCCATCCCGACCGCGCTGGCGACCAAGGTGATGCAGAAGCTGATCCGCGATGGCCGCGTCATCCGTGGCTTCATCGGCATTGGCGGGCGCGAGATCAGCCCGATGCACACGCCAAACAGCGGCCTCGATCGCATTCAGGGGATTGTGGTCAATGAGGTGACGCCAGATGGCCCGGCGGCGAAAGCGGGGATGCAGGTCAACGACGTGATTGTCAGCGTCAACCACAAGCCAGCCCTTTCGGCGCTGGAGACGATGGATCAGGTGGCGGAGATTCGCCCCGGCTCGGTGATTCCGGTCGAGATCATGCGCAATGGCAACAAGATGACGCTTCAGGTCACGATTCAGGAGTACCCCTCCCACTAAGCTGGGACAAAAAAAAGCCGGCGCAATGCCGGCTTTTTTTATGGCGCAGGACGGTTATTCGCCGTGGATGCGCTCGATGTTGGCACCCAGCGCGCGCAGTTTGTCTTCGATACGCTCGTAGCCACGGTCGATGTGGTAGATGCGGTCAACGATGGTGGTGCCTTCGGCGATGCAGCCGGCCAGCACCAGACTGGCGGAGGCGCGCAGATCGGTCGCCATCACCTGCGCCCCGGAGAGTTCCGCCACGCCGTGGCAGATCACGGTGTTGCTCTCAATCTCGGCGTGCGCGCCCATGCGGATCAGCTCCGGCACGTGCATGAAGCGGTTCTCGAAGATGGTTTCGGTGATCACGCCCGTGCCCTCCGCCACCAAGTTCAGCAGGCTGAACTGCGCCTGCATGTCAGTCGGGAAACCGGGGTGTGGCGCGGTACGGATGTTGACACCTTTCGGGCGCTGGCCATGCATGTCCAGGCTGATCCAATCCTCGCCCACCTCGATGTCCGCGCCCGCTTCGCGCAGTTTCGCCAGCACCGCGTCCAGGGTGTCCGGACGGGTCGCGCGGCACACCACTTTGCCACCGGAGATCGCCGCCGCCACCAGGAAGGTGCCGGTCTCAATGCGGTCAGGCAGCACGCGGTAGACCCCGCCGCCGAGGCGCTCTACGCCCTGGATGGTGATCTTGTCGGTGCCCGCGCCGCTGATTTTCGCGCCCAGGGTATTCAGGAAGTGGGCGGTGTCCACAATCTCCGGCTCGCGCGCGGCGTTCTCGATGATGGTGGTGCCCTCCGCCAGCGTGGCGGCGCTCATGATGGTCACGGTCGCGCCAACGCTGACTTTGTCCATCACGATATGCGCGCCCTTCAGGCGGCCGTCAACGGAGGCTTTGACATAGCCCTCTTCCAGTTTTATCTCCGCGCCCAGTTGCTCCAGGCCGGTGATGTGCAGGTCAACCGGACGCGCGCCGATGGCGCAGCCGCCCGGCAGCGACACCTGGCCGCGGCCAAAACGCGCCACCAGCGGGCCGAGCGCCCAGATCGAGGCGCGCATGGTCTTCACCAGATCATAAGGGGCGGTGAATTCGTTGACCGCGCTGGCATCGACAAACACCGAGCCATTGCGCTCAATTTTGGTGCCGAGCTGGCTCAGCAGCTTCAGGGTGGTGTCGATGTCTTTCAGATGGGGAACGTTTTGGATCTCAACCGGCTCTTCCGCCAGCAGGGCGGCGAACAGGATTGGCAAGGCCGCGTTTTTAGCCCCGGAGATGGTCACTTCACCACTCAGGCGGGTACGGCCCTGCACACGAAATTTATCCATTATGACTGCTCTCAATGATTAACTTGATAAGGATGAGCACAGGGCGGCCACGCCGCCCCCGGCATCAAAGGCCGCTTAGCTTGCGGTCGCGCTGCCACTCTTCCGGCGTGAAAGCCTTGATGGAGAGGGCGTGGATGCGGTTGTCCGCGATGTACTCCATCAGCGGCGCATAGACGGTCTGCTGCTTCTTCACGCGGCTCATGCCAGCGAACTGCTCACTCACCGCAATCACCTGGAAGTGGCTGCCTTCGCCAGTCACGTGGGCTTCCTGCAAGGCCAGCGCCTGCATCAGAACGTCTTTAATTTCTTGGGTATCCATAGGAGTCTATTCTGTCTAAATGGGGATAATATCAGCCGACTATCTTAGTGTAATCCGGCCGACTCTTAAACAAAGAAAAAGCCCCCGAAGAGGCTTTCTTGCGGGGGCTTTGGTCGTCAATTGCGGCAAAAAGCACGCTAACGCGTTGAGGCGGTGGCGCTGACAGGGATGATCTCATCCAGGTTATAGAGCGTAATCAACGTCTCCAGCCGATCGGTCATGCCCTCCAGCGTCAGCGCCGCGCCACGTGCGCGCGCTTCGGCCCGCAGGTGCACCAGCAGCGCCAAACCGGGCGAGTCCACTCGGCCGACCTGCGACAGGTCGAGGGCAGTGTGCTGCGCCAGCAGGCTCTCACGCTGCTGCCAGAGCGGCAGCAGCGTATCGCGGTCAAGATCGCCGGTCAGTACCAGCGTCTGCCCACGGGAGGCCCAGTTCAGGGTTGAGCCGGCCATTATTGCTGGTCGAGGGTGATGGGCTGGGCCGCCGCGCTTTTCAGGCGGGCGGTCAGGCCGTCGACGCCCTGCTGGCGCAGGATGTCAGCCCACTCATTCTGCTTGGTGGTGATCATGCTGACGCCTTCGGCGATCATGTCATACGCCTGCCAGTTGCCGGTCTTGCTGTTTTTGCGCCACTGGAAGTCCAGACGCACCGGCGGGCGGCCGCCGTTGTCCAGGATGGTAACGCGGATGGCGATGATGTCGGCGTTGCCCAGCGGCTGCTCCGGCGCAATCTGGTAGGTCTGGCCGTGGTAGAGCGCCAGCGCCTGACCGTAAGCCTGCGCCAGATAGTCCTCGAAGGCGGCGAAGTAGGCGTCACGCTGCGCCGGGGTGGCGGATTTGTAGTAGCGGCCCAGCACCAGCGCACCGGCGTACTTCACCTGCACGTAGGGCAGCAGCTCCTGACGCACCACGTCGCGCAGGTAGTTCGGGTTCTGCCTGATTTTCGGCTGTTCATTCTTCAGGCGGGTGAAGGTCTTCTCCGCCGCCTCATCCATGACACGGTAAGGGTTGGTCATATCCACCGCATTGGCCAGCGGAGCGACCACCAGCAGCGCGACCATCAATAAACGTTTAAACATTCAGGGTTTCCTCTTAATTGCTGGGTGCAGCAGGGGTTGCGGCAGGCGCAGCCTGCGCGCCCGGTTTGGCGGCGTCATCGGAGCCGCCGCTCTTGTACAGGAACTGGCCGATCAAATCCTCCAGTACCATTGCCGATTTGGTGTCCTGGATGGTGCTACCCTCTTTCAGCATAGCAGTCCCCATCTCCGGGTCTTCAAAGCCGACATTCAGCGCCAGATACTGCTCCCCCAGCAGGCCGGAGGTGCGGATCGCCAGCGAGCTGGTGTCCGGGATCTGGTTGTACTGCTCGTCGATGTCCATCGCCACGCGCGGCGAGTAGTTGTTGTCCAGGGAGATATCCGCCACCCGGCCAATCACCACGCCGCCGATGCGCACCGGCGAGCTGGCTTTCAGGCCGCCGATGTTGTCGAAGGTCGCGTAGATGCGGTAGGTGGGGTGCGGCCGCATTGAGGTGATGTTCGCCACCTTCAGGGCCAGAAACAGGATGGCGCCCAGCGCGATCAGCAGGAACGCCCCCACCCAGATTTCACTCTTTTTCGTTTGCATTATTTAGTTCCCAAACATCAGTGCCGTCAGCACAAAATCCAATCCCAGCACCGCCAATGAGGAGTGCACCACGGTACGGGTCGTCGCCCGGCTAATCCCCTGCGAGGTGGGGACGGCGTCATAGCCATTGAACAGCGCAATCCAGGTCACGGTGACCGCAAAGACCGCGCTTTTCAGCAGGCAGTTGACCAGATCCTGCCGCCAGTCGACGGCATTCTGCATCGCCGACCAGAAGAAGCCGCTGTCGATGCCCTTCCAGTCCACGCCCACCAGCGAGCCGCCCCAGATGCCGACCGCGACGAAGATCGCCGTCAGCAGCGGCATACTGATCATGCCAGCCCAGAAGCGTGGTGCCACCACCCGGCGCAGCGGATCGATCGCCATCATCTCCATGCTGGAGAGCTGCTCGGTGGCCTTCATCAGGCCAATCTCGGCGGTGAGCGCCGAGCCGGCGCGGCCGGCAAACAGCAGCGCGGTCACCACCGGCCCCAGTTCACGCAGCAGCGAGAGCGCCACCATCATCCCCAAACTGGTTTCGGCGCTATAGGTGGTGAGGATCAGGTAGCCCTGCAACCCCAGCACCATGCCGATAAACAGCCCGGAGACCACGATAATCAGCAGCGACATCACGCCGACGCTGTAAAGCTGCTTCACCAGCAGTGCCCCATGCTTGCGCGGGTGCGGGCGACCCATCAGGGCGCCGAACATCATCAGCCCGGCGCGGCCAAATGCGCGGCACAGTGAGATCCCACGGCGTCCGAGTGACGCCAGTGCAGTTGTTAACATCAGTCTATTGGCTCCCTTATCCTAGCAGCTCGGTCTGGTAATCACCGGCCGGGAAACGGAATGGCACCGGGCCGTCGGCGATGCCGTCGAGGAACTGGCGCACGCGCGGATCGGCATTGGCCTGCAACGCCGCGGGCGTCCCTTCGGCAATCACATGCTGCTCCGCCACGATATAGGCGTAGTCCGCGATGCTCAGCACCTCCGGCACGTCGTGGGAGACCACGATGCAGGTCACGCCGAGCGCATGATTCAGCTCGTCGATCAGTTTCACCAGCACGCCCATGGTGATGGGGTCTTGCCCGACGAACGGCTCATCAAACATGATCAGCGTCGGGTCGAGGGCGATGGCACGCGCCAGCGCCGCACGCCGCGCCATGCCGCCGGATAGCTCCGAGGGCATCAGCTTGGCCGCGCCGCGCAGGCCCACCGCCTCCAGCTTCATCATCACCGTGGTGTGCAGTAGCGGCTCGGGCAGGTGGCTGTGCTCCCGCAGCGGGAACGCGACATTCTCATAGACATTCAGATCGGTAAACAGCGCGCCGGACTGGAACAGCATGCTCATCTTTTTGCGCGTGGCGTAGAGCTTGCGGCGCGAGAGGGTGGGAATGTTTTCACCATCAAACCAAATCTCGCCCTCATCGGGGGCGAGCTGCCCGCCGATCAGGCGCAATAGCGTGGTTTTACCGATACCGGAGGGGCCCATGATGGCGGTGACCTTGCCACGCGGCACCGTCATATTGATTTTCTCGAAGATGGGGCGATCGCCGCGCATAAAACTGATGCCTTTGATCTCCACCAGATTCGATGCCTTCTGGTTCATTCTTGCTATCCCTTATAGGGTATTGGGAAAACGATACCCCTGATGTTAAAGCAAAGGCGGCCGGACGCCGTATCTTTACAAAACCTTACGGCCCTGGCCGCTAAACTTGCCATACGTTTTACTTTTACGTTCCGCAGGGTCAAAATTAGCGGATAAATCTGGGCGTTAACGCTGGCGCGGGTTCGCCGTCGATTAGAGTCAGTTTATCATTGTTTCAGGTAATCATTTTTGACCTTCTGATTCACCGACGAACAGGGGATTATACCGAATAAAGGACTCCGCATGCTGCTTGCGACCATACTATTGATCGTTGGTTTACTTCTACTTTCTTACGCGGCCGACCGTCTGGTGTATGGCGCGGCGGTGCTCTCCCGCTCAATGGGGGTGCCGCCGCTGGTGACCGGCATGACCATTGTCGGCATTGGCATCTCGCTGCCGGAACTGGTGGTCTCCACCACTGCCGCGATTGGCGGGCAGCGCGATTTGGCGATAGGCAACGCCATTGGCTCCAACATCATCAACATCCTGCTGATCCTGGGCGGCGCGGCGCTGATCCACCCGCTGCGGGTGCAGTCTGACATTTTGCGCCGCGAGCTGCCGCTGCTGTTGCTGATCACCGCGCTGTGCGGTGTGCTGCTCTCAGACCTGCAACTCTCGCGGCTGGACGGGGTGATCCTGCTGTTGAGCGCCGCCCTGTTCTGCCTGCTGATGCTGAAGATCGCCCGGCTGGCGCAGCGCGAGGGCAGTGACCCGCTCACCACCGAGCAGCTGGCGGAGCTGCCGCAGGACAGCAGCAACACCGTGGCGGTGCTCTGGCTGCTGCTGGCGGTGGTGATGATGCCGCTGGCCGCGGGCATGATTGTGGACAACGCCACCGTGATCGCGCGCTATTTTGGCGTCAGCGAGCTGGTGATTGGCCTGACGGTGATTGCCGTCGGCACTAGCCTGCCGGAGCTGGCCACCTTTGTCGCGGGCGCGCTGAAGGGGGAGGATGACATTGCTTTAGGAAATATCATAGGCGCCAACATCTTCAACCTCTGTATAGTGCTCGGCATTCCCGCACTGATCGCCCCTGGCCCCTTCGCGCCGGAGGCGTTCCGCCGCGACTACTGGGTGATGCTGGCGGTCAGCGGCGTGCTGGCCGGCCTCTGCCTGCTGCGTCAGCACCGCATCGGCCGCCGGGCGGGCGCGCTGCTACTGTGCGGCTTTATGGCTTATCTTGCGTGGCTGCTGCTCTTTCCGGCTGGCCCCGCCTTGTAAAACAGTCAGGACACCAACATGGCGAACTTTGAACTCCAGCCCGGCTTCGACTTCCAGCAGGCCGGCAAAACCGTACTGCAGATCGAGCGGGAGGGGCTGGCCCAGCTCGATCAATATATCAATGACGACTTTACCCGCGCCTGTGAACGGATCTTCGCCTGTAGTGGCAAGGTGGTGGTGATGGGGATGGGCAAGTCCGGCCACATTGGCCGCAAGATGGCAGCGACCTTCGCCAGCACCGGCACGCCGGCCTTCTTCGTCCACCCGGCGGAGGCGAGCCACGGCGATCTGGGCATGGTCAGCCGGCATGACGTGGTGATCGCCCTCTCCAACTCCGGTGAGTCCAGCGAAATTCTGGCGCTGGTGCCGGTGCTCAAGCGTCTGCACGTGCCGCTCATCTGCCTGACCGGCAACCCGGAGAGCGCCATGGGCCGCGCGGCGGACATCCACATCTGCGTGCAGGTGCCGCAGGAGGCGTGCCCGCTTGGGCTGGCACCCACCTCCAGCACCACCGCCGCACTGGTGATGGGCGACGCGATGGCGGTGGCGCTGCTGGAGGCGCGCGGCTTCACCGCCGAGGATTTCGCCCTCTCCCACCCCGGCGGCGCACTGGGCCGCAAGCTGCTGCTGCGTGTCAGTGATATCATGCACAGTGGCAATGAGATCCCCCACGTCAGCCGTGACGCCACGCTGCGCGACGCGCTGCTGGAGATCACGCGCAAAAACCTCGGCATGACCGTGATCTGTGATGACTTGATGAAGATCGAGGGCATCTTCACCGATGGCGACCTGCGCCGCATTATTGATATGGGCATCGACTTCAACCGGGCGCGCATCGAAGAGGTGATGACGCCCGGCGGCCTACGGGTGCGCCCCGGCACCCTGGCGGTGGAGGCCCTGAATACCATGCAATCCCGGCACATTACCGCCCTGATGGTTGCCGATGGCGACCAGTTGCTCGGTGTGGTACATATGCATGACATGCTGCGCGCTGGCGTAGTTTAATGAAGGAAAGGCTCAATGAGTGATAACGCAGCAACTGTGAATACCTGTTACGGCCCGGTCAGCGCCGAGGTACTGGACCGCGCGCGGCAGATTCGCCTGCTGATCTGTGATGTGGATGGCGTCATGTCCGACGGCCTGGTCTATATGGGCAATCAGGGCGAGGAGCTGAAAGCGTTCAACGTGCGCGACGGCTACGGCATCCGCTGCCTACTCACCTCTGACGTGGAAGTGGCCATCATTACCGGCCGCTCCGCCAAACTGCTGGAGGATCGCGCCGCGACCCTCGGCATCCGCTACCTTTACCAAGGGCAGTCCAACAAGCTGATTGCCTTCCGCGAACTGCTCACCACGCTGGCGCTGCGCCCGGAGCAGGTGGCCTACGTCGGCGATGACCTGATTGACTGGCCGGTGATGGCCGAGTGCGGCCTGGCGGTGGCGGTGGCGGATGCCCACCCGATGCTGACGCCGCGCGCCCACTACACCACCCGCATCAGCGGGGGCAAGGGCGCGGTGCGCGAAGTGTGTGACCTGATCCTGCTGGCGCAAGGGAAGCTGGAGGACGCCGTCGGGCTTTCAATATGAGCAGAGCAAAGTTTCTGATTACCCTGCTGCTGGCGCTGGCCGCGCTGGTACTGATTGGCTGGAGCCTGGCCGATGAGGATGAGGCGGCACCGACGGCAGCCATCAACACCCAGGACCCGACCTACCAGAGCCAGCACACCGTTACCGTGGTCTACGACCCGACCGGCAAGCTGAACTACAAGCTGGTGGCCGATGACGTCAAATATTACACGGCGGAGGAGCTGAGCTGGTTCACCAACCCGGTGATGACGCTCTATGACGCCAACACCATCCCGACCTGGTCGGTGCGCGCCGATCGCGCCAAGCTGACCAAGGATCGGATGCTCTATCTCTATGGGCATGTTGAGGTCAACAGCCTGACCGCGACCTCGCAGTTACAGCGGATCAAAACGGACAACGCCCAGGTCAACCTGGTGAGCCAGGATGTCACCTCGGATGATGAAGTCACCCTTTACGGGGCCGCCTTCACCTCCAAGGGCATGAAAATGCGCGGCAATTTGCGGACCAAAACAGCTCAGCTGATCGAAAAGGTAAACACCTACTATGAAATCCAGACTTCAAACCCCGCTCCGTAACCTGCTGGTTGCCAGTTCGCTTCTGGCTGTGAGCGTGCCGGCCCTGGCGCTGAAAGATGACACCAGCCAGCCGATCCACATCGACTCCGCCCAGCAGGCGCTGGACATGGAGGGCAACACCGTGACCTTCACCGGCAACGTGGTGGCGAAACAGGGCAGCATCGAGATCAAGGCCGACAAGGTGGTGGTGATCCGCCCGCAGGGGCAGCAGGGCAAGGAGGTGATTGAGGCCTTCGGCAACCCGGCGACCTTCTACCAGTTGCAGGACAACGGCAAGCCGGTGAAGGGCCACTCGCAGAAGATGCGTTATGAGCTGGGGAATGACTATGTCATCCTGACCGGCAATGCCTATCTGGAGCAGCTCGACAGCAATGTGAAGGGCGACCGCATCACCTATCTGGTGCAAAAACAGCAGATGGAAGCTTTCAGTAACGAAGGCAAACGTGTTACCACTGTGTTAATCCCGACCCAATTGCAGGACAAAGGCACCCCGTCCAGCGGACAGAAGAAGAGTAACTGATCACTTATGGCTACCCTAATTGCAGAAAACCTCGCCAAGGCGTACAAAAACCGTAGAGTGGTGGAGGACGTCAGCCTGAAGGTGCACTCCGGCGAGATCGTTGGCCTGCTCGGCCCGAACGGCGCGGGCAAGACCACCACCTTCTACATGGTGGTGGGGATTGTGCCGCGTGACGCTGGCCGCATCGTGATTGATGACGAGGATATCAGCCTGCTGCCGCTGCACGCGCGCGCGCGCCGCGGCATCGGCTACCTGCCGCAGGAGGCCTCGATCTTCCGCCGGCTCAGCGTCTATGACAACCTGATGGCGGTGTTGCAGATCCGTGAAGACCTCACCAGCGAACAGCGCCGTGACCGCGCCGAGGAGCTGATGGAGGAGTTCCACATCACCCACCTGCGTGACAGCCTTGGGCAGGCGCTGTCAGGCGGTGAGCGCCGCCGGGTGGAGATCGCCCGCGCGCTGGCGGCCAACCCGAAGTTTATCCTGCTGGATGAACCCTTTGCGGGGGTGGACCCCATCTCCGTGATTGACATAAAAAAAATCATTGAGCACCTGCGCGACAGCGGGCTCGGCGTGTTGATTACTGACCACAACGTGCGCGAGACCCTCGACGTCTGCGAACGCGCCTATATCGTCAGCCAGGGGCGACTGATCGCCCACGGCTCCCCAAGCGATATTCTGGCCGATGAGCAGGTGAAACGCGTCTATCTGGGTGAAGAGTTCCGTCTCTGATCCACTTTTGCGTTGTTACCAGTAAGGGAAACCAGATCATCCTATGAAGCAAGGTTTGCAACTCAGGCTTAGCCAGCAACTGGCCATGACTCCCCAGCTCCAACAGGCGATCCGCTTGTTGCAACTCTCAACGCTAGAACTGCAGCAGGAGATTCAACAGGCATTAGAGAGCAACCCCCTGCTGGAGCAGAGCGATATCCACGAGGAGATTGACGCCAAGGAGACCACCGACAGCGAGGCGCTGGACACCCGCGAGGCGCTGGAGCAGAAGGATATGCCGGAAGAGCTGCCGCTCGATGCCACCTGGGACGAGATCTACACCGCTGGCACCCCCTCTGGCACCGGCACCGACTACAGCGATGACGAGCTGCCGGTCTATCAGGGCGAGACCACCCAGACCCTTCAGGACTACCTGATGTGGCAGGTGGATCTCACCCCCTTCTCCGACACCGATACCGCCATCGCCACCTCGATTGTCGATGCGGTGGATGACACCGGCTACCTGACGGTAACGCTCGAGGAGATCCTGGAGAGCATGGGTGACGAGAATGTCACCCTCGAGGAGGTGGAGGCGGTGCTGAAACGCGTGCAGCGCTTCGACCCGATTGGCGTGGCGGCGCGTGATCTGCGCGACTGCCTGCTGATCCAGCTTTCGCAGTTTATCCCTGACACCCCCTATCTGGCCGAGGCGCGGCTGATTGTCAGCGAACACCTGGATCTGCTGGGCAACCACGATTTCCGGACGCTGATGCGCTCGACCCGGCTAAAAGAAGATACACTTAAGGGGGCGATGCTGCTGATCCAGTCGCTGGATCCGCGCCCCGGCCAGTCCATCAACACCGGCGAATCTGAGTATGTGATCCCCGATGTGCTGGTGCGCAAGCACCAAGGGCAGTGGGCGGTCGAGCTGAATGCTGACAGCATCCCCCGGCTCAAAATCAACCAGCAATATGCGGCGCTGGGCGGCACGGCCCGCAACGACAGCGATGGCCAGTTCATCCGCAGCAACCTCCAGGAGGCCAAATGGCTGATCAAGAGCCTGGAGAGCCGCAATGAGACGCTGCTCAAGGTGACGCGCTGCATCGTGGCGCAGCAGCAGGCCTTTTTCGAGCATGGCGAGGAGTACATGAAACCGATGGTGCTGGCGGACATTGCCCAGGCCGTGGACATGCACGAATCCACCATCTCGCGCGTCACCACGCAGAAGTTCCTGCACAGCCCGCGCGGTATTTTTGAGTTGAAGTACTTCTTCTCAAGCCACGTCAGCACGGACAGCGGCGGGGAGGCCTCCTCGACCGCCATCCGGGCGTTGGTGAAGAAGCTGATTGCGGCGGAAAACCCCGCCAAACCTCTGAGCGACAGCAAGCTGGCGACCCTGCTCTCCGATCAAGGGATCATGGTTGCCCGCCGCACGGTCGCAAAATACCGAGAGTCTTTGTCCATCCCGCCGTCGAACCAACGCAAACAACTGGTTTGACCTAAACAGAGAAGGAAGACATTATGCAGCTCAACATCACCGGCCACCACGTTGAAGTCACTGATGCCCTGCGCGATTTCGTCAGTACAAAATTTGCCAAGCTTGAGCAATTTTTCGACCGAATCAATCAGGTTCATGTGATACTCAGCATGGAGCGAGTGCAGAAGGTGGCGGAAGCCACCGTGCACGTCAATGGAGGCGAGTTGCACGCCACCTCGGAACATGAAGATATGTATGCGGCCATCGACGGCCTGATTGATAAGCTGTCACGGCAGCTCAATAAACATAAAGACAAGTTGAAACAACACTAAGACTCACTGTAGCCAATCGCGCTACATCACCTGACCATCGGCCCTTCACCCTGCGGTGACGGGCCGATAAGCCATCAGGCGTGACTCAAGCGCTTAAGTGAAAGATGAGATGATAAACGACTCAATCATGCAATTAAGCTCTGTGCTCAGCGCAGAGTGCACCAAAAGCGGCGTCCACTGCTCCAGCAAGAAACGCGCCCTCGAGATCATCAGCGAACTGGCGGCGAAACAGCTGAACCTGCCGTCGCAGGCGGTGTTTGATGCCGTCCTGACGCGGGAGCGCATGGGCAGTACCGGTATCGGCAATGGCATCGCCATCCCGCACGGCAAGCTGGAAGAGGACACGCTGCGCGCGGTGGGCGTTTTCATCCGCCTGGATCAGCCGATCGCCTTCGACGCCATCGACAACCAGCCGGTTGACCTGCTGTTCGCCCTGCTGGTGCCTGCCGACCAGTGCAAGACCCACCTCCATACGCTGTCGCAAGTGGCGAAGCGTCTGGCGGATAAGAGCGTCTGCCGTCGGCTGCGCGCCGCGCAGAGCGATGAAGAGCTGTACCAGATCATTACCGAGTAGCCTGCTGCCGGTAACACAACGCCAAGAGTGAATTGCCAGGGGGAGTGACACATGGTGCTGATGATAGTCAGCGGCCGTTCCGGTTCAGGTAAATCCGTTGCCTTGCGTGCGCTGGAAGATATGGGGTTTTACTGCGTCGATAACCTGCCGGTGGTGCTGCTGCCGCAGTTGGCGCACGCGCTGGCGGAGCGCAACACCTCGGCGGCAGTGAGCATCGACGTGCGCAACATGCCGGAGACCCCGGAGCTGTTTGAGCACGCGATGGCCCAGCTGCCGGAGAGCTTCTCGCCGCAACTGCTGTTCCTTGACGCCGATCGCAACACGCTGATCCGCCGCTACAGCGACACGCGCCGCCTGCACCCGCTCTCCAGCCGCAACCTCTCCCTGGAGAGTGCGATTGACGAGGAGAGCGAGCTGCTGGAGCCGCTGCGTTCCCGCGCTGACCTGCTGATCGACACTTCCGAGATGTCGGTGCATGAGCTGGCAGAGATGCTACGCACCCGCCTGCTGGGCAAGCGCGAACGTGAGCTGACGATGGTGTTCGAGTCGTTTGGCTTCAAGCACGGCATCCCGATTGACGCCGACTATGTGTTTGACGTCCGTTTCCTGCCCAACCCGCACTGGGACCCCAAACTGCGGCCGATGACCGGTTTGGATCGCCCGGTGGCGGCCTTCCTCGATCGCCATACGGAAGTGCACAACTTCATCTACCAGACCCGCAGCTACCTGGAGCAGTGGTTGCCGATGCTGGAGACCAACAACCGCAGCTACCTGACGGTCGCCATCGGTTGCACCGGCGGCAAGCATCGCTCGGTCTATGTGGCGGAGCAGCTGGCCGACTACTTCCGTTCGCGCGGGAAGAATGTGCAGTCCCGCCACCGCACCCTGGAAAAGCGCAAATCATGACGGTCAAACAGACGGTGGAGATCAAGAACCGGCTCGGGATGCACGCCCGGCCGGCGATGAAGTTGTTTGAGCTGGTGCAGAGCTTCGACGCCGAGGTGCTGCTGCGCAACGACGCTGGCGTGGAGGCGGAGGCCAGCAGCGTGATTGCGCTGCTGATGCTGGACTCGCCAAAGGGTCAACACATTGAGATCGAGGCCAGCGGCCCCGACGAGGTGAACGCGCTCAATGCGGTGATTGAGCTGATCAACTCCGGCTTTGACGAAGATTGACATCCTCCCCGCCCTAAAGGGCGGGGATTCCTACAGCTAGACGGCAATGCCCTGCCGCGAGTATATTCTTTGACGCGTTTACATCGCGATCATGTAGCGATCCGCACTCGCTACAAGTCCATACTCTTATTCGCAGACCTGCTCTACCTTTCGGACTGTTGGGGGATAGCACCCCACAACACGAACAAGCCTGGTAAGCGCTAGCTCCGGCTCAGGCAGTCAATGGCGATCGCCTTAAAGCTGGGGAAGTCCCGGCTGCCGAGCAGGCGGCTGACCGAGCGCTCACGCACGAAGGTCACGAACAGATCGTAGATGGCGATCGCCTCCTCATAATCCGCCTTGCTGATCGCCAGCAGAAATATCACTTGCGCCCGCTCCCCTTCCCCCCAGTCGATGCCCGGCGGGCAGATCACCGTCACCACCACCGTGCGGTGGGCTTGCAACCCCAGCGAGTGCGGCAGCGCGATGCCGTCGCCCAGCAGTGTGGAGACAATCGCCTCGCGCTCCACCACCGAGTCATGGAACGCTGGCTCGACCACCCCCTCATGCGCCAGCTGGTCGCAGACCCGGCGGAACAGCGCCGCCTGGCTCAGCGTCTCCTCCAGCAGCAGGAAGTGCTGTGCGTCAAAGAACTTCTCCAGCATGTAGGGGCGGGTGCGATCCACCAGCACCAGCTTGCCGAGCTGCTCCAGCTGGTACTCCGTCGGGAAGGGCGACATCACCACCACCGGCTTGCCGCGCTCCGCCAGCCGGGCATTGGAGATGATGAAATCCTCCTCCACCTCGCCCAGCATCTCATACTCGCGCAGAGAGATGACGCGGGTGATCACCAGTTGCGGATATTTGCGGCTGACCTGCGCCTGAATCATGCGGATGGTGGAGTTGCCGGTGTCGCACACCAGCAGCACCTGCGGATGGCGCTGGTAGCCGATGTTGTAGTGCCGCTCCAGCCCGACGCCGATGTGCAGCACCAAAAAGCCAATCTCATTCTCGCTCAGGCTGTAGGGGGTGTACTTTACCCAGCTGGAGATGGCCGCCAGCGTCACGTCATAGGCCATCGGGTAGTGCTGCTTGATATTGGCCAGCAGCGGGTTGGGAATGGCGATCTGGTATTTGATGCGGGTGATCATCGCCTTGATGTGGGTCAGCAGATCCAGCCGCAGCTGCGCGTCGCCCTGAAGGTCGTAGTTGTAGTAGGCGCTGATGTAGCAGAGCAGATAGTTGACCAGCCCCTCCTCGTCGTCGGCGTTAATCTCCGTCGGCGCCACCTCCTGGCTGCGCCGGGCGGCGATGTTGACGCGCAGGTAAGCCTCCTCGGCCGGGGCCAGCTCCTTGCCCGCCCACTGGCGCAGGTCAGCCGCCAGCCCGCTGGAGACCTGCCGCACGCACGCCTCCCCTCATCCGCCGTGAAGTCAGCGAGCGGGTAGCCCTCGGCGATGCGTCGCAACGCCACCGCGCCATACAGCGTCAGGTACTCCTCCCCTCATCCGTCAGGCGGATGCCGGCCTGCGCCAGCCGGTGGCGCAGGGCATCGGCCAGCGCCGGCATCTGCGCCAGCGCCAGCGCCTCCGGCGTCAGCAGCGGGTGGGCGTCATTCTCGCCGCGCAGCCGGAACAGCAGGTCGGTCAGGCAGGCGCGGATCGCCGTCTCTGGCCCGAACAGCTTCATGCCGTAACGCGGCTTGGTTTCGATGTGCAGGGAGTAGCGACCGAGGTGCTCGCGCACCTCGGCCATGTCATTTTGCAGTGTGCCCCGGCTGACGAACCACTCATCCGCCACATCCTCCAGCTTCAGCGAGAAGGCAGAGGTGAGGAAACGCACCAGCAGCGCCTGCACCCGCTCGGCGGCGGTACGCGGCAGTTGCCGCACCGGCTGGCTGGGCTGGCGCAGCGTGGCGAAGCGGGCGGCGTCATGCACCTGCAACTGGTAGCCGCTCCCGCGCGTGTGCACCAACTGCGCGCCATACTTGCCGAGGATCTCGTTGAGCGCGGTGATGTCGGTGCGCACCGTGCGGGTCGAGACATCGAGACGCTTTGCCAGCTCGTCCTGCGGCAGGATCTCATCCTGCAAGGCATCAAACAGATGGGACAGACGTTGATAGGGAAAACGCACCATAATCCTTCCATTGTTACGGGTCAGCCACAGGCGCGCCGCGCCGGGAAAACCAGAGTGTGCCATGCGCGCTGGCGGGCGGCTAGCCCACCAGCGCCCGCATCTGCGCCAGCAGCCCCGCCACCTGCGCGGGCCGCGTGTCGCCGCTGTCGCTGTCGATGATGGCGCTGTAGACGTGCGGGATCACCTTGCTGACGCCCGCCTCCAGCGCGATTGCCACAATCGGCGTGAAGTTCTCCATGTCGATGCCGCCGGTTGGCTCCAGCCAGAAATCCTGCGCCGCACAGGCGCGCGCCACCGCCGCATACTCCTCCCGGCAGGCCAGCCCCTGCATCGGGAAGTACTTCACCGAGCTGCCGCCCATCTCTTTCAGCATGGCGATGGCGCTCTCCACCGGCACGATCGCGTCACTCTGGCGGCTGCTCAGCGGCCCGGTGGAGATCTTCACCCAGCCCACGCGGCCGGTGGGCGACACCAGCCCGTTGACCACCGTCTCCCCCTGCCCGAGCAGCGCCCGGCTGGTGGCGACGCCGCTGAAGACCTGATTGACGTGCTGCGGGTGCAGCGCGGCGGCGATCTGGCTGACCATCGCGGACTGGCGCGGATCGCCCGCCCCCAGCCCGATGGAGAGGGCGTTGTCGATGCGCGCCGCATAGTCGCGCATCTCTTCAATGGCGCTGCGGGCATCAGGGTAATTTTTGGAGAGCACGCCGACCAGCACATGCCCCTCGGCCGCCTCATACACCGCCTGGGCGTTCTCTTTGCTGCCGGCCAGCACATTCAGGCAGACGCGGCCATGCAGGTAGTTCGGGGTCAGGCGGCTCATGGGCGGGCCTCCCGCAGGGTGGCGATGGCATCGGCGATGCGCGCAAGCTGCGCCGGGGTGACGCTGCGCACGTCCACCTCCACCTTGCCCTCATTGGCACGGTAGCCACGGAAATAGATCGCGACCTCCCCCTCGCGCAAGCGCCGCACAATCTCGGCGGTGCGCACGCCGAGCGCCGCCTCGTCAAAGGCGATCTCGGTGCGGGCGATATCCCGCCCGGCGGCGTCCCATACCACGCGCGCGTGGATGCCGGGCAGGCCATTGAGCCGGTCGATAAAGGGCGTCATCTTCTCCACCATCTGCTGGCCGCTGACCGGCGTGCGCTGCACGTAGCACTCAATCGCCTGCGCCAGCCCGAGAATCCCCTCCTTGCCAATTTTCATCGCCCGGCCAATCCCCTCCGACTGGCGGCGCACCCAGCCAACATAGGGCGCACGGCCTATCACCAGCCCGCTGGATGGCCCCTCCAGCGCCTTCGCGCCGCTGTAGATCACCAGATCCGCGCCCATTTGGTAGTAGCAGGTGAGATCCTCCTCCGCCGCCGCGTCCACAATCAGCGGCAACTGGTGGCGATGCGCGACCTCCGCCGCTTCCGCCACCGTCAACATGCTTTTCTGCACCGTATGGTGGGACTTAACGTAGAGCAGCGCCGCGGTACGTGGGGTGATGGCCGCTGCCAGCTGCGCCGCCGAGCACTCATTGGCGTAGCCCGCCTCCACCACCCGGCCACCGCCGAGCGCCACCATGGTGCCGACCGGCGCGCCGTAGTTCACGTTGTGCCCCTTCGGCAGCACGATCTCACACGGGCGATCGTGGGCGGCGCTGTGCAGGTTGGCCAGCAGGTGATCGCTCTCCTGCACAATCACCGCCGCCACCGACTGGGCGATGCCCGCCGAGGCGCAGGAGACCACCACCGCCTCCTCCACCCCCAGCAGCCCGGCAATGTAGGCACCGCTTTTCAGCACCAGATCTTTCATCTCAAAGTAGTGGCTCAGGCCCTGATTGACCGCCGCGACCACCTCCGGCCCCGGCGTGGAGACGCCCAGCATGGTCATGCGCCCGGAGGCATTGATCACCGGTTTCAGGTGGTACTTCTCATACAGCGAAGGGTGTTTGTCAGCAGACATACTCGGCACTCCATGTGTCAGTGGGATAGAGCACGCCCGCCACCACGGCCGCCAGTGGCGACAGGTGCTGTGAAGCGTGCACGGACGCCCCGTCGGCGTCCAGATAGTGCTGCGGCGCGTCAGTCAGGGTGAACAGCGTCAAATCCGCCTCCGCCCCCACTGCCAGTCGGCCACGGCCCGCCAGCCGCAGCGCATCGGCGGCCTGATGGGTGACGCAGGCGATCACCTGCGGCAGGGTCATGCCGATCGCCAGGAATTTTGACATCACCGCCGCCAGGCTGTGCACCGGCCCCTGCAGGCGGTTGCGGCAGTAGATATCTGAGCTGATGGTGTCGGGCAGCAAGCCAAGGGCAATCGCCTGCCGCGCCACTTCAAAGCTGAAGCTGGCGCTACCGTGGCCGACGTCCAGCCGCACGCCGCGCGCCAGCGCCTGCGTGACGGCGGCGCGCACCTCGCCCTGCGGCGTGAGGATGCGGTTCGGCTTGCCGTTGAAGCAGTGGGTGATGATGTCGCCCGCGCCCATCAGATCAGCGATCTCTTCGAGCCGCGGCGGATCGTTGCCGATGTGCACCATCAGCGGCAGATCGCCATTGTCCCGCTGGATCGCCTTGGCGATCCGCAGCGGGTGGAGGCCGTTGTCGCCCACCACGCTGCCGCTCATCCGCGCCTTCAGGCCGACGATGAACCCTGCGTGGTCAGCGATGGCGCGCCGCGCCATGGCGGCGTCAATCTGCGTCAGATCCGCCAACTCATGCTGGGTGCAGATGCCGGTACGGGCGATGTTGAGCAGCGCCAGCACCCGCGTCTGTGCGCCGGAGGCCAGCTGGCGGAAATCCGCCACGTCATCCGCGCCGCTGCTGCCAGCGTCCACCACCGTGGTCACCCCACCGGCGATGCCCACGCGATCCGGCTCGTCATGGTAGAGCGGCGAGGCGGCGTAGCAGTGCACATGGCTGTCGATCCAGCCAGCGCTCAGCCACGCCTCGCCCCTTAAATCCAGTTGGGTGGTGGCGGCCAGCGTCGCGGGCAGTGTGCCGATCGCGGCAATGCGCCCTCCGCTGACCGCCACGTCCACCACGCCCCCCTCCGCCAACCGCGCGCGGCGGATGATCAGATCCATCGCCGGTTGCGCGCCCATCACAGCGTCACCGGGAACAGCGCGCCAAGGATCATCGCGCCGAGGATCGCCCCGCCGGTGATCGGCTTGCGCCACAGGTAGAACAGCAGCGCGCCGCCCAGCGATCCGAGGCCAATCGGGATGGAAGCGGTTATCGCTGACAGGATAATCAGCGGGCCGAGGAAGCGGCCGGAGGCGTTGCCCGCGCCCATCATCACATCCGCACCATAGGTGACGTTGCCCTGATTGACGGTGAACTTGCGCGCCAGGATGATCAGATAGCCAATCGCCATACCAGCCACCAGCCCGGTGAGCAGCGAGGCGGCAAAGTTCTCCACCGGGAAGACGATGCCCGCGCCAAGCAGCAGCGCCGGGATGCCCAGCCCGACGCCGGTCTGCACCGCCCCGCCGATGTCGAGAATGCCGACCAGCGAGCCTTCAATGATGCGCGCGAACAGGAAGCTGGCACCGAAGGCCGCCACCGCGCCATAGACGCCGGTATCCATACCGGCGCGCAGCATCGAAACAAAGGCCACCTCGTTGAACGCGCCGATGCCGTAGAGGTAGTACATGTGGGTGCCAGCAAAGACACCAGCGGAGAGCAGCCCGACAAAGATTGGGAATGACCAGTCGGCATACCAGAAGCCGGCCTGCTGATCGGTGTCGGTTTTTTCACTGATAATCGTCGCCATATCACTTCCCGCTTAAGGTGTTGTGGATGCTGTCGAGCCAGCCCGGCACGCCGAGGGTAAAGGATTGCAGCAGCTTCATGTCAAAGCCGCGGAAGAAGCCGCTCAGCACAAACAGCAGGACAATCGCCGCCATCATGATGCGGGTGACGCGCGTCCAGCCGCCCTCGTCCACCCCTTTGCCAATCAGGATGCCGAGCACCAGCCCCGGCACGGCGTTGCCCATAATCAGCTGCGCCAATCCGCCAAATACCGTGCCCCAGAAGCCAGCACGGCGACCGGCGTCAATCGCCGCCAGCCAGAAGATAACCGGCATCACGGTGTTGACCAGGATATTGGCCGCTGGCACCAGCACCTTCACCGCCGTCACTTGCAGCGCCGCTGGCACCGCCGAGGCGGTGGTGTTCAGGAACGCCACCACCACCATGCCAATCAGCCCGCAGGCCAGCGCCATGCGGCGCGGGTTGTGCAGGGTGTCGGCCAGCGTGCGGTTCTTCATCATCAGCGCCGCCGCGCCCCAGTTGGGGATGATGCGATGGTCAACGTCCTGCGTGAAGGCACCGGCCGCCACCGAGGAGGCCCAGGCGTTGAAGAAGAAACCGAGGCCAAAGGAGAAGTGGGAGGCCGGGTCGCCCTCGCAGGCGTTCAGCTCGCCGAGGGTGCGGAACGCCCCCATGCCCTGCGTGGCTGGCGCATGGAACATGCGTGCCGCGCCCGCGCCGACGCCCACGCCGACCAGCCCGCCGATAATCAGGGATTTCATCAGAATAATGAGAAACATCAGGGTATCCTTTTCTGTCGCTCAGGCTTGCCGCTGGCTATTGGGGGGTGAATGCCACCTGCGCCATGTCAAAGGCAGTGACCTTCACCACAATCTCCAGCGAGACGCTGTAGTGCCGCCGCTCGCGCGGGAAAAAGAGAAACAGGAACCGCTCGCGCACGCACCGCTCCTCCGCCTTCACCACCCGCACATCCTGTGGCTCGATGCGCAGCAGCAGGTGCGGGGAGTTTTTCATCACCTCCGCCTGCACCTGGCCCAGCGCCGCCGAGAACGCCTGGGATTTGCTCTCCCCCTTGCCGTTGACCTGCACGGTGGCGGTGAACTCCTGCTTCATGGCGTCTGGCCGAATTTCTTGCGCCACGCCTCCACCAGCCTTTCGCCCAGCTCCTCTTTGTCCATAAAGCCGAAGCCCAGCACCTGGTAGCCCTCATTAATGGCGGTGACGCCCTCCTCGACGGAGCGCATCCCGTGGCGGGCGCGGTAGCCATACTTGTTCTGGGCGGTGATCGCCCCGGCCCCGCCGCTGCCGCAGAAGGAGATGCCAAAGGTGGCCCCCTCCGCCTTCATCACGTCACCCAGCCGCATATCCGCCGCCATGCCGGGCACCACCACCGCGCGGCCGCCTGCCGCTTCCACGCCCTGCGCCACTTTCTGCCCTTTGCCCAGCCGATCGCCAATCACTACGGTAATGCCCATGCCTGTCCCTCTCTGTCATCAGTTAGTGGTCTGGTTCTCTTTCGCGACTTCAAAATGCACGGAGAGCAGGTAAGCCTCCTCAATCGGCAGGTTGCCGAAACTGGCGACCACCTGCTCGGCCAGCTGCATGGAGTGCGGCGAGATCTCATCGAACAGCTCCCGATCCACCTCCGGCAGCGGCTCGCCCGTGCGGGAGCGCATCACCATCGCGCGGATGTGGGACGCCAGCATCTGCTGCTGCACCGCGTTCGGGACGATCGCCGCCCCGCACAACAGGGCGTGGATCTGCGCCAGCACCTGCTCAACCTGCCTGTTTGCCGCTTCGTCCTCTGTCTCTGGCGCGCTTGCGTTATTCACTGTGACCTCTCTCCCTGCCGCCCTGTGATAACCCCACCCTACGCGCCGGGCGGCGGCCTGTGTAGCCACTCTTTTTCCAGTTCAAACTGGAAAAGCACTGCCGGGGAGGGATCGGATTCGCAAAACGGCGGAAATAAAAACGGGCGCCAAAAGGCGCCCGTTGGGGGAAAGCGTGGGGTGAGGCTTACTGGCCGGCGATGCGCATCTCCGGCAGCAGCACCGAGCCGCACTGGATGTTGCTGCGGGTTTCGATGTCACTGCCGACACTGACGATGTTGCGCAGCATCTCTTTCAGGTTACCGGCGATGGTGATCTCGCTCACCGGGTACTGGATCTCGCCATTCTCCACCCAGAAACCGGCCGCGCCGCGGGAGTAGTCGCCGGTGATGCCACTGACGCCCTGCCCCATCAGCTCGGTGACCACCAGCCCGGTGCCTAGCTGTTTCAGCATCGCGGCGAAGTCATGCCCTTGGCCGGCGATGCGCCAGTTGTGGATGCCGCCAGCGTGGCCGGTGCTCTTTAGCCCCAGCTTGCGCGCCGAGTAGCTGGTCATCAGCCAAGTTTGCAGCACGCCATCCTTAACGATATCACGGCGCTGGGTGCGTACCCCCTCGCTGTCGAACGGGGTGGAGGCCAGCCCCTTCAGCAGGTGCGGGTGCTCCTCAATGGTCAGCCACTCCGGCAGGATCTGCTGGCCGAGGCTGTCGAGCAGGAAGCTCGATTTGCGGTAGATGCTGCCGCCGCTGATGGCACCGACCAGATGGCCGAACAGGCCGGTGGCGACCTCCGAGGCGAACAGCACCGGGGCCTTCATCGTTGCCAGCTTGCGCGGCGACAGGCGCGACAGGGTGCGGCGGGCGCACTCGGCCCCCACCCACTCCGGGCTTTGCAGGTCGTCAATTGCCCGGCCAATGGTGTAGGCGTAGTCACGCTCCATGTCGCCCTCATGCTCGGCGATTACGCAGCTCGACATGGAGTGGCGGCTGGAGCAGTAGCTCTGCAACATGCCGTGGCTGTTGCCGAACACCTTGATGCCGACATGGCTGTTGAAGCTGCCGCCCTCACTGTTGGTGATGCGCTTGTCCGCTGCCAGTGCCGCCTGCTCGGCGCGCGCCGCCAGCTCGATGGCGCGCTCGGCGTCTAGCTCGGTCGGGTGGAACAGGTCAAGATCCGGCGCGTCATAGGCCAGCAGCTCCGGGTCAGCGGCACCGGCGTAGGGATCGGGTGAGGTGTAGCGGGCGATGTCCAGCGCCGCCTGCACGGTGCGGCCAATGGCCTCCGGGCTGAGGTCGGTGGAGGAGGCGCTCCCCTTACGGTTCTGCCAGTAGACCGTGATGCCCAACGCGCCGTCGCTGTTGAACTCCACGTTCTCCACGTCGCCAAACCGGGTGCTGACGCTGATCCCGGTGGATTTGCTGACGGCGACTTCGGCCTGATCGGCCCCAGCCTGCGCCAGTTCCAGCGCACGGGCCACCGCCTGCTCCAGCATCTTACGCTGCTCTGCAACTTGAGTGACTACTTTCATTTATTTGCCATAATTAATGAGATAATCGTTGGGAAACCGGGCGAGGTGCCGGGGTTTCGCGTCCACTTTGCGGCGTTTTACACCGGATACATAGACTTGAGTCTAACAGAGATTGGCGCAAAATGATGGCAGCCACAGCAGCCGGCCCGATCTTTCGCGGCACGCGGGGCCGGGCCAGCGCACTGGCAGGCGGCTAAATCGGGCTGTCGCTGGCGATCCACGCCGACAACCTGATAGGATTAGCCTCTTTTTTTGGAGTCCCCATGAACAAATCACACGAAGACTGGCTCGACGACGTCCCTGAGAATGAAAACGACGAAGACGAAGAGATTATTTGGGTCAGCAAAAGCGAAATCAAACGCGACGCCGAGGCGTTGAAAGATCTGGGCGCGGAGCTGGTCGATCTGGGCAAAAACGCCCTGGACAAGATCCCGCTGGATGAGGATCTGCGCGCCGCAATTGAACTGGCACAGCGCATCAAGAAAGAGGGCCGTCGCCGCCAGTTGCAGCTGATTGGCAAAATGCTGCGCGCGCGTGACCCGGAGCCGATCCAGACCGCGCTCGACAAGCTGAAAAACCGCCACAACCAGCAGGTGTCGCTGTTCCACAAACTGGAAGCATTGCGTGACCGTCTGGTGGAAGAGGGTGATGACGCGGTGCCGGACGTGCTGGCGCTCTACCCGGATGCGGATCGCCAGCAACTGCGCGCGTTGGTGCGCAACGCCCAGAAAGAGAAGGCCGCCAACAAGCCGCCGAAGGCGTTCCGCCAGATCTTCCAGTACCTGCGCGAACTGGCTGAGACACAGGATTAAGGGCTGGCCGGGCCCCCTGCCCGGCCCCACCCTTTATTGGCGGATGTTGAAGCGCAGCCCGCCCTCCAGCTCCTCCTCCGCCTCCTCAAAAAGCAGCACCAGCGCGCCGAAGCGTCGCTTCTTGCGCGGGTTCAGGTTCACAAACTCAATCTCCAGCGGCAGCCCCAGGCGGCCAGTCACCACATCCCACAGCGCGTCCAGATTCGCCCCAAAGTCCTCGTCCAGCGCAAACTCGCGCGCAAATTCGCCATAAAACCGGGGCAGATCCGGAATCTGATTAAAGTCGAACACCACTTTTCCCATGCCTTGCTCCATCCGGATAAAATTTTTGCCTGATCCCCTGCTGTCGCCGGGTAGCGGGCCGAGATCGGCACGGCCCGCGGTCACCCGTTACAGGTTGCCCAGATGCAGTGTCTTGACGATCTGGTACTCCTCCAGCCCCAGCACCGAGCCTTCACGCCCCATGCCGGACTCCTTCACGCCGCCGAACGGCGCGACCTCGGTGGAGACTGAGCACTCATTGATGCCGATCATGCCGCTCTCAATCGCCTGCGAGACGCGGAACACCCGTTGCAGGTTCTGGGTGTAGAAGTAGGCCGCCAGCCCAAACGGCGTGTTGTTGGCACGGCGGATCACCTCCTCCTCGGTCTGGAAGCGCATACAGGCCGCCAGCGGGCCGAAAGTCTCCTCCTGCGTGGCCTGCATCTCCTCCGTCACCTCCGCCAGCACCGTCGGCTGGAAGAAGTTGCCACCCAGCGCGTGACGCTCACCGCCGGTGACCACCCGCGCGCCCTTCGCCAGCGCGTCCTTGATGTGCTGCTCCACCTTATCGACGCCCTTCGGCTCAATCAGCGGGCCGACCACCACGCCCTCCTCCATGCCGTTGCCGACCTTCAGCTTCTGCACCTCCTCGCCAAGGCGGGTAACAAAGCGGTCGTAGATGCCGTCCTGAATATAGAAGCGGTTGGTGGCGACGCACACCTGCCCGCTGTTGCGGAACTTGTTGGCAATCGCGCCCTGCACCGCCAGCTCCAGATCGGCGTCATCAAAGACGATGTAGGGCGCGTTGCCGCCCAGCTCCATCGAGACTTTTTTCAGCGTGTCGGCGGCGTTGCGCACCAGCGTTTTGCCCACCTCGGTGGAGCCGGTGAAGGAGATTTTGCGCACCACCGGGCTGGCCATGATGGCCTCGCTGATGGCGGAGGTATCGCCAGCCACGCCATTCAGCACCCCTTTCGGCACCCCGGCGCGGTCAGCCAGCGCCAGCAGGGCAAACGCCGACAGCGGCGTATTGTTGGCGGGCTTGATCAGACCGGTGCAGCCAGCGGCCAGCGCCGGGCCAAGTTTGCGCGTCAGCATCGCCAGCGGGAAGTTCCACGGGGTGATGGCCGCCACCACGCCAATCGGCTCGCGGGTCGCCAGAATGCGTGACCCCGCTTTCGCACCGGGAATGATCTCACCGTTGGCGCGCTTGGCCTCCTCGGCAAACCACTGGATAAAGCTGGCGGCGTAGTCCACCTCGCCCAACGCCTCTTTCAGCGGCTTGCCCTGCTCTGCCACCATCAGCTCGCCCAGATACTGTTTGTTCTCATTGATCAGCTGATACCAACGGTAGAGGATCTCCGAGCGCGCTTTGGCGGTTTGGCTGCGCCAGCCCGGCAGGGCCGCTTCGGCGGCGCGGATGGCGGCTTCGGTCTCCGCCTGCCCGGCTTTTGCCACCTGCGCCACCACCGCGCCGGTGGCCGGGTTCAGCACATCAAAGGTTTCGTTGGCCCGGTGCCATTCACCCGCCACAAAGTAGCCGGTCTTAAATAAGTCGTTATTTGTCAGGCGTTCATCGCTTGTCATGGTTATCTCCTGATCGCTGCGCGGCATCAGCGCCGCATACTTATCATTCAAGGAGTAAGTATAGCGGCTTATCATGTCACCGATGCGCAGGGCCAGTACGCCAGGCCAACAGGGGGCGGACGGGCGTTCGCGGGAGAGCGAGGGGAACGGAGTGAGGCAGGACGCCAGACACAAAAAAGCCAGACCGGAGTCTGGCTTTCTAATCAGGCGCTGAGCAGCGCGTTCTGGTACTTGTGCAGCATGTCCGCCAGCCGTTGCACCGGCTCGGTAACGTTGCGCGGCGCCTCATACAGCACCAACTTCTGCTGGTACTCATTCAGCTCCTTCAGCATCCGGTTGTAGTAGTAGCGGCGTTTGGCATCGCTTTTGGCCGTTACCACATGGTCGGCGGTGTTACGGATACGTTTGTGGAACGCCGAGAGATCCTCATTGACCGGGATCTCCACCTGCCGCATCCGCTGGTGGGCAATGATCAGCGTCAGCGCCAGCCGGTATTTGGCGATGTCATTCGGGAACATCACCAGCAACTGGTTGAGCTGCTGGTAGAGCGCCGGCAGATGGTTCTCACGGCGGCGCGCCACCTGGGTAGTCAGTGCCGAGACCGCGCTGCTGACCAGCCGGTTGAGCAGCGTGCGCCCGGTGCGCTCCTTGGATTTGTCACGGATCAGCAGGATCACCAGCAGCGCGACGCCCGCGCCAATGAACTGGCCGGTGGCGCTGTCGAGGAAGCTGGTCACGTTAAACTCCATCGGGTTGCTCAGCACCAGAATGTTGATGCTGCCCGCCAACAGGCCCAGGGTGCCGAGCCGCCGCTTCTGCACCTCGATGCCGCAGATAAAAGTCAGCACACCAAGGCAAAGGCAGAGCAGCACCACGCTCTGCTGGGTGGCGGGCAGGAGCAACATGAAGTAGAGCGAGCCGACCGGGATCGCCACCATCATCCCCAGCACGAAGTCCATCGCCATCATGCGTGGGTTGGGTGTACGCATCGCCAGCGCCGTCACCACGGCGATGATCACCATAAAACCGCTGCCGGAAGTCCAGCCCGTCCACAGCCAGAGCAGGCAGCCGAAGGCGGTGGCGGAGAAGGTGCGCAGGCCGTTGATCAGCGCATGGTAACGCTCGGCGGAGGAGGGTTTGACCACCACCACCTCATCATGCAGCACGTTCTCCTCAATGCTGCTGATGCTGCTGTTGGTGCGTACCCCTTTCGCCAGCATCAAATAGCGCGAGGCCGCGCCGACCCAGCTGGTCACAGTCACCGGCGCGGTGGCGTCGTTGGTCAGCAGGTGGCGCAGCATCTTCATGCGTTTGTGCACCTCCACCATGCTCTCCGCTGGCTCATCGAACAGCTGGCGCATCGATTCGGAGATCTCCTCCGGGTGGTTCATCAGGATGAAGTAACTTTCACAGGCTTGGGTGATCATGGTCAGCGACAGGGTATGCATCGCCCGCAGCCGCCGATTGGCGCGCGTCCAGCGGGAGGACTCCATCATCAGGTGGCCACGCATCCCGTTCAGCGCGTTGGTGCTTTTCACCAGATCGCCCCACGCCTTGTCCACCGTCTCGCGCTCGGTGGAGCGCAGGCAGAGCTGCATCAGGCGGTACTGGTCTACCAGCAGCTTCTCCACCAGCCGGTCGATGTCATTTTTGATCGAGCGCGGCGAGAAGAGCAGATCGGCGATCACCGCACTGACGATGCCCAGCACAATCTCGCTACAGCGCTCCACGGCAAACTGGGGCGTTTGCAGCGGCGTGTTGGCGGAGGTGACGACGATAATCAGCGCGGTGTAACCCGCCAGCCCAAGGGCGTAGGAGTTCTCTACCCGCACCAGCGATGACCACCAGGTGCAGAAGCCCGCCCAGATGCAGCAGAGCAGCAGCATCACCACCGGCGCGCGCACGGTGGTGGTGATGATCACCAGCGCCGCCAGACAGCCGATGAAGGTGCCGATGATACGCAGCCAGCCCCGGTGGCGGATGGCCCCGGAGAAAGGCTCGCCACCGGCAACGAAGGCTGGCCCGGCGACCACGATGGCGGCGGTCATTGCTGACCAGCGCGGCGTGACCAGTTCAAGGTGGAACCCCAGAATCAGGGCAAACAGAATGGCGAAGGTCAGTTTGAACGCGAACCGCATACGCGGGAACGGGAATTCAATGTTAAGGCTTCTCATCGCCTCCCCTTAGCCGAACTCACGCAGGCGGTGCAGGAACTGCACGAAGGGCGAAGCCTGTTGCAGGTTGCGATCGTTCGGGCCGGTCAGCACCACGGTGGCGGTGGTGCCAGCCGGGTAAGGGTGGCTCTGGTCGATGTCATCCAAACGGATCTTCACCGGCACGCGCTGTGCCAGCCGCACCCACTCCAGATTGCTGTCGATGGTCGCCAGCCCCTTGCTGTCCACGGTGCTGCTGCTGTTGGTCACGCCTGCGGCGACGCTGTCCACGGTGCCATGCATGATGCGGTTGCTGCCGAGTGGGGTGATCTCCGCGCGGTCACCCACCCGCACCTGCGGCAGTTTGGTCTCTTCCATATAGGCGAGGATGTAGAAGGTGTTCTTCTTCACCAGCGCCACGGCGGTGGAGCCACGGGTGATGAATTCGCCGCCATGCACGCGCAGGTTGGTCACCCAGCCGTCAGCCGGGGCGCGCACGTCGGTACGGGTCAGATCCAGCCGCGCCGAGTCGCGCGTCGCCTCAGCTTTCGCCAGCTGGTGCAGGGTGGTTTGCAGCGAGTTGTTCGCCTGATCGATCTCCTCCTGCGACATCGCCTGCACGCCAAGGCGCACGCGGCGGCCCGCTTCGCGTTTTTTCTCGGCGGCCAGCGCCTGATAGTAGGCCACGTCCGCCTCGGCCTCATCGAGCGCCTGCTGGTAGCGCGGCTTATCGATGGTGAAGAGGATCTGGCCCGCCTTCACCAGCTGGTTATCCATCACCGGTACGGCGGTGACCAGCCCACTGACGTCCGGCGCCAGCCCGACCACATCGGCGGTGAATTTGGCGTCACGGGTCCAAGGGGATTCGGTGTAGAACACCCAGGCACGGAAAATCGCGATGGCCGCCAGGATGACCAACAGCAGGGTGATCGCAATACGGATTATTTTTATGGATAGGGTTTTCACGGAACGGCCTCAGACAAAAAGACAGGAGATCAGATAGAACAAGCAGCAGTACAGCGCGGTGTTGAACAGCGCCGGATGCCAAACAAAATCATAGATCCCGGTGGGTTGCAGCAGTCGTCGCAGGAGGAAAAAGAGGGCCAGCGCGACGATGATCTCGAAGAATACCGGGGGAAACGATAATCCGAAAATTACCATTACCGGAAGCAAACTCATCATTTATTCCTTATTGTTTACTCTACCGGGCTAATGCCTCACCATAACTGCGCACGCGCTTCAGATATTTTAGGCAATATCCGGCTCCCGCCACCGAAAAAAGGTCGGAAACCGAGAATGAAAAGTAAACTGGAGCAACGCGGAGGTGTCGCAGGAAGAACTGATTGACTAAAGATTCGCCTGACGAGAGGCACTTCACCTGTGCCACTATGTTAGCCTGCTTATTTAAGCCTTATCTACCTTATGTGATCTAAATCACTTTTAAGCCAGAGTGAATAATGGAAAGACTGAAACGGATGTCCGTGTTCGCCAAAGTGGTGGAGTGCGGCTCCTTCACGGCCGCGGCGCGGCAGCTGGAAATGAGCGTCTCCTCCATCAGCCAGACCGTCTCCAAACTGGAGAATGAGCTACAGGTGAAGCTACTGAACCGCAGCACCCGCAGCATCGGCCTGACCGAGGCGGGCAAGATCTACTACCAAGGTTGCCGACGCATGTTGCAGGACGTGCTGGAGGTGCATGAGCAGCTCTACGCCTTCAACAATACCCCGACCGGCACGCTGCGCATCGGCAGCTCCTCCACCATGGCGCAAAACGTGCTGGCGAACATGACCGCCGACATGATGCGCGAGTACCCCGGCCTGACGGTCAATCTGGTGACCGGCATCCCCGCGCCAGACCTGATCGCCGATGGGCTGGACGTGGTGATCCGCGTCGGCGCGTTGCAGGACTCCAGCCTCTTCTCGCGCCGCCTCGGCTCGATGCCGATGGTGGTGTGCGCCGCCCGTAGCTACCTCAACCAGCACGGCTCGCCGGAGAAGCCAGCGGACATCGTCAACTTCTCTTGGCTGGAGTACAGCGTACGCCCGGACAGCGAGTTCGAGCTGATCGCGCCAGAGGGCATCACCACCCGCCTCAGCCCGCAGGGGCGTTTCGTCACCAATGATTCACAGACCATGATCCGCTGGCTGAAGGCCGGTGCTGGCATCGCCTACGTGCCGCTGATGTGGATCATCGATGAGATTAACGCCGGGGAGGTGGAGATTCTGTTTGCCCGCTACCACTCCGATCCGCGGCCGGTCTACGCCCTCTATACCGAAAAGGACAAGCTGCCGCTGAAGGTGCAGGTGTGCATCAACTATCTAACGGAGTACTTCAACCACGTCGGTACGCTGTTCCAGCAGTACCGCGAGCAGCGGCCAAGCGAGGAGTGAGGCCCTGCCCGGATGGGCAGGGCCAGAGGATCAGGCGGTGCCGCCCACGGTGAGGGCATCCAGCTTCAGGGTCGGCTGGCCAACGCCGACCGGCAGGCTCTGCCCCTCTTTGCCACAGACGCCTACGCCGCGATCCAGCGCCAGGTCATTGCCGACCATCGAAATCTGCTGCATCGCCTCAATGCCCGAGCCGATCAGGGTTGCGCCCTTCACCGGCTTAGTGATGCGTCCCTTCTCAATCAGGTAGGCCTCGGAGGTCGAGAAGACGAACTTGCCGGAGGTGATATCCACCTGCCCGCCGCCAAAGTTTGGCGCATAGAGGCCGAACTCGACGCTGCTGATGATCTCTTCCGGCGTGGAGCGGCCAGCCAGCATGTAGGTGTTGGTCATGCGCGGCATCGGCAGGTGGGCATAGGACTCACGGCGGCCGTTGCCGGTCGGCGCGACGCCCATCAGGCGGGCGTTCAGTTTGTCCTGCATGTAGCCCTTCAGCACGCCATTCTCAATCAGCACGTTGTACTGACCGGGTACGCCCTCATCATCCACCGCCAATGAGCCGCGCAGGCCCGGCAGGGTGCCGTCATCCACCACGGTGCACAGCTCGGAGGCCACCAGCTCGCCCACCTGTCCGCTGAAGACCGAGGTGCCACGGCGGTTGAAGTCGCCCTCCAGACCGTGGCCTACCGCTTCATGCAGCAGCACGCCCGGCCAGCCCGCGCCCAGCACCACCGGCATCGCGCCAGCCGGTGCCGCCACGGCGGAGAGGTTCACCAGCGCCATGCGCACTGCCTCGCGCGCCCAGGCGTCGGCGCGCACTTCGCCATCCACGCTCTCCAGGAAGAAGTCGTAGCCGAAACGGCCGCCGCCGCCGCTGGAACCGCGCTCGCGCTTGCCATCCTCCTCCACCAGCACGCTGACGGAGAGGCGCACCAGCGGGCGCACATCCGCCGCCAGCGTACCGTCGGTGGCGGCGACCAGTACCGTCTCATAGACGCCGGTCAGGCTGGCGCTCACCTCCTGCACGCGGCGGTCAGCGGCGCGCGCCGCCTTGTCTACGCGGTGCAGCAGGGCAATTTTCTCTTCACGCGGCAGGCTTTGCAGCGGATCAAACAGCGGGTAGAGCGCCTTGTGGCGCACTTCACCCAGCGTATGCACCGTGCCGTTGCCCTGCTCCCGCACGATGTTGCGCGCCGCCTGCGCGCTGAGGTTCAGCGCGTTCAGCGTCAGCTGGTCGGCGTAGGCAAAGCCGGTCTTCTCGCCGCTGACGGCGCGCACGCCGACGCCCTGATCAATGTTGTAGGAGCCATCTTTGATGATGCTGTCTTCAATCACCCAGGCTTCATGGTAGCTGGACTGGAAATAGAGATCGGCATAGTCCAGGCGGCGCTCAGCCAGTTGGCCCAATACCGCCGAGAGGTCTTGGTGAGTAAGGTTGTTCGCAGTAAGTAACTGCTCACTAGCATAGGCCAGGCTCATAGTCTCTTCACTCTTGTTTTAGGGAGATCCGGCGCGGCGCGCCGGCATCTGGACGGTTGCGCCCGGCTACTCATCAGCCTTGACCGCTTTCGGCTGGCGCAACACTTCATTAATTTTGGGTTGATCCACGTTACCACTGATGTGGTAACGAATCAGGGAGATTTTGTTCCACAGCGGCGCCAGCACCTTGCTGGCGGCAAATACCGCGGCCCCAATCACCGGGTTGACCACAAAGGCGGTCGCGACGCCGACGGTGGCGGAGATCTCCGGCGCGATGACCGCTTCCATCTCAATCTGCCGCCGCACCAGATCCACCTGCCCATTCATGGCGATGTCCGCCGCCAGACCATCCACCAGCAGGTCATCGGTATGCAGCACGCCATCCTTGATCCAGATGGTGGCCTTGGCGGAGTCAAAATAGAACCCCTTGCCGAAGGTGTCGCTGAAATCGAGCTGCAATTTGCGCAGCAGGGCGTCGAAACTGACCAGCCGTAGCAACTGGCCAGCGCGGCCACCGCCGAGGTCAGCGATTTCACCCTTGCCAAACCGGGTGTTGAGCGTGCCATTGAGCGTGGCCACCGCTGGCTGCCAGGGCGCGCCCTGCCAGTGCAGATCGAAGGCGACATCAAACGGCGCCTCTTTTACCGGTGTGGAGAGGCCAAACCAGCTGACGGCATCATCCACCCGTGCGCCGTTCAGCTTGCCCTTCAGGCTGGTGCGCTCGCTCTGCGCGCCCTGCTGCCACTGCCCATCCACCGTCAGGCGCAGCTTGCCGGTGTCCACCAGCCCGTGGCTCAGCACCAGCGTATCGCCACCCGGCGTCAGGTCGCCCTCCACCCGGCCAACGTTCTGGCCGTAGAACCAGCAGGATTGGCAGCGCAGCCGCAGCGCTGGCCAGTCGCGGAAAGAGACGCGGTTGCGGCCGAAGGGATGGGTTACTGTGCCGCCCGCTGGCGCACCGGCCTCACTAAATTGAGGATTATAATAAAGATAGCGGATGTCAGCCTGCCAGGGCGCATTTTCGGCGATTTTCAGCGTGCCGTCCGCCTCTTTGGCCTTCGCCCGCAGCAGCATCCCCCCCAGTTGCTGCTCATTCTCCACCGACACCTCATGCCAGCGCTGGCCGCCCGCCGTCAGCTCCGGCGTGGTGAGCGACACTTGTTTCGGGAAGGTGAAGTGCGGCAGGGAGGTGCCGCCCTTGCCGGAAGCCTGTTGCGGCGAGATGAGCGCCAACCAGCTTTCGCCATCCAGCGGCGGCAGGTCGAGGTGCAGGCTACTCTCCGGCGGCAGCGGCGGGATCTGGTTGCCCGCGCGCCATGCCGCGCGGTCGAGGGTGATGCCCTGACCCAGCATCCAGCGGCTGTTAAAGGCGTTTTTCTCGCCGACGCGTCCACCCATCACAAAGCCGTTGAGGCCGCCTTTGGCGGTCAGGTTGAGCGCCAAAGGCGTACCGGCCTCTTTCGCCAGCGGCGCAGGTAAGTGACTGCTCACTTCTTTCAGGTTGGCTGTTGCCTCTACGTCATAATGCGCCTGCCCCCGGTGCGGCAGGGTAATGCCCACCTGGCTTTTCCAGGCGGCGTGACCGCCCAGCGCCTCTGCCGCGGCCTGTGGCAGGCCAGGCAGTTTGGCTGGCAGCCAGTCGCCCGCCAGATTGACGCCAATCTTCATGCTCTCCGGCTGCTCCTGGGTGGAGAAGTCCACCTGCAACGGCTGGCCGAACCAGACGCCGTTCATCGGCTGGCTCTGGAGGTTGCCGTTGTCATAGTGGAAGGTGCCGCTCAGGTCAGCAATGGTGGTGTTCAGCGGCTTGATCAGCAGGCTGTTGCGCGCGAGCGCCACCTCGCCGCTCGCGCGCACCTGCTGGCCATCCAAGGGGATGTCGAGGTGCAGCCGCCCGTTGACCTCGCCGCCAATCTGCAATTGATCGAGCGCCGCGCCCAGCGAGCCTTTTAGCGGCGTCTGGTTGAAGTAGTTGCCCACCTCCCTGCCCTCGCCGCGAATGTCGGCGTCAATCAGCAGTTTGCGCTTCAGGTAGTCCGGGATGGCGGCGGCCACATTGTTGCCAGCGACCTGCCCCAGCATGGTGTGCGGCGCTTTCATAAACAGGCCATCGTTGACGAAGTTGAGGTCAATCGCCAGATCCTGCAACGCTGGCCAGCCGGGCTGGAACTGGAAGGTCGAGTGGCGTAGCGGCACATAGACCTGGAACTGGCCCTGATTGCGCTTGTAGGGGAACTGGCCAGGGTCGCCAGCGTAGACCAGCGTGGCGTTCTCCACCTGCCCGCCCTGAATCGCGCCACTCAGGTAGTTGACCAGCCCTTTGCCCATCAGCGGTTCCGGGAAGTAGCGCCAGGCGTCGGCGGCATCATACAGCCGGATGCCGGAGAGGATTTTCAGCCACGGCTCGCCCTTCGCGGGCTGCGCGTAGTGGAAGTCACCGGTGGCCCACAGCGAGCGCGCCTGCACGTCAAGCCCGGTGCCCGCCAACTCGAAGCCATCGCTGTCACTGCGCCAGCTCAGGCTGCCGCGGGCGCGCTGCACCTCCAGCGGCGCGCGGAACATCTCGCCATAGGGCAGCACGCTGTCATTGAGATCGAGATCCAGCCGCCCCTGCGGCACACTGCCGGAGAGCGTGCCGGCAAAGTGGTTGACACCCGGCACCAGTTTCCAGTGCTGCCAGCTGACGTCATGCCAGCGCGCCTGAAAGCGCGTCTGGTCTGGCTGCTTCAACGGAATGTCCAGCGCCAGCGCATCGATGTGGCCGCTGGGTTTCAGGTCATTCCAGCGCGCCAGCAGGTTAGGCGAGAGGAACGCCAGCGCTGGCAGCAGCGGCCCCAGCCGCTCAATGCGCACGTCGCGGGTACGCAGGCGCAGCTCCTCACTCTGTGACGGGCCAAGGAAGTCGCGGTTCTCCGGCAGCCACAGCGCCGACACCCCGCCCTCCGGCCACGGCTGGCCATCGGTTTGCAGCCGCACCTGCGGCACGGTGAACAGCCAGCCGCGCCCGTGGCGCGTCGCCTGCAACGCCAGTTCGCCAACGTTAAGCTGGTGCGGCTGGCCGTCGATGTTCCAGCGCGCCTCACCCTGCTTCACCCGCAGGTCACCGCTGGCAATCTCGCCGTTCTGCACCTCCAGCCAGGCGGCCATGCTGATGTTGCCGGTTTGCAGGCCGGTGTTCTTGCGCAGCCAGCGGCTCAGCCACGGCTTGAGGTCAATACCATCCGCCTGAAGGTAGAGTTTGCCGCGATCCAGCCGCCCTTCGCTGTCGCGCAGATCCATGCGCAACTGCACCACGCCATGCTGGCCGGTGAAGGTGGAGAGGCTGATCTGCCCCTCGGCGCGGTGGCGGTCGGCGCGGTTGAGCCAGGTAAGTTGCGGGACGTCAAACACCGCACGCGGCCCGGAGGGGGTGAGGAAGGAGATACGGCTGTTGCGCAGGTCGAAGTGATCCACCTGCTGGAGGAACAGGGTGCTGAGGGTGTCAGGCTCAATGGCGTTGCCCTGACGGTCACGGCCGCCCAGCGTGCTGTCGAAATCGAGCTTCAGGCCGTAGAGGGTGAGGTCACGGAACTGCCAGCGGCCATGCAGCAGCGACTGCCAGACATCCAGCGCCAGCGTGGCGCGATCCAGCTGCCAGGAGGCGTCCGGCAGGCGCGCGCTCAGCCCCTGCACCTCCAGCGTCGGGCCGAAAGTCTCCCAGCGGCCGGAGAGCGCGGCAATCTTGACCGGCACCCCGCTCACCGCCTCGATCTTCTCCAGCAGCTGTGGCCGGAAGGTGTCAAGCTTGGGCAGGATCAACCGTAGGCCACTGATCGACAACGCCCCCGCCACAACGACCGTGGCGCAGGTGGTTAACAGTATTCCCGGCACTCGCCTCACGTGTATCTCCTTGTTACCCCGCACCTGCGGCGGGATAGACATTCATTCAGTTTTACAGCCACGTGCGACGCAGAGGCAACAAAGGGGCGGCCGCAGCCGCCGGGGGGCAGGTCACATCATGACCACATCAAATTGTTCCTGATTATAGAGCGGTTCGATCTGCACCTTCACCTGCTTGCCAACGAAGATCTCCACCTCGGCCAGCGCGTGGGACTCCTCACCCTTCAGCGCCTCGCCCACCGCCGGGGAGGCGTAGACCAGGAAGCGGTCAGCGTCATAGGCGTGGTGCACCCGCACGATTTCACGCAGGATCTCATAGCAGACGGTCTCCACGGTTTTCAGCGTGCCGCGGCCGTGGCAGGTCGGGCACTCGCCGCACAGCACGTGCTCCACGCTCTCCCGCGTGCGCTTGCGGGTCATCTCCACCAGCCCCAGCTGCGAGAAGCCGTTGACGCTGGTCTTCACCCGGTCTTTGCTCAGCGCCTGCTCCAGCGAGTGCAGCACCCGTCGGCGGTGATCCTCATTGTTCATGTCGATGAAGTCGATGATGATGATGCCGCCGAGGTTGCGCAGCCGCAGTTGGCGGGCGATCGCCTGCGTCGCCTCCACGTTGGTGTTGAAGATGGTCTCATCCAGGTTGCGGTGGCCGACAAACGCCCCGGTGTTGATGTCGATGGTGGTCATCGCTTCGGTCTGGTCGATGATCAGGTAACCGCCCGACTTCAGCTCCACCTTGCGCTCCAGCGCCCGCTGGATCTCGTTCTCCACGTCGTAGAGATCGAAGATCGGCTGCTTGCCGGTGTAGTGCTCCAGCTTGTTGGTCAGCTCCGGCATGTACTCGGCGGTGAACTCCATCAGCAGATCGTAGGTCAGGCGTGAGTCCACGCGAATGCGATCCAGCGCCGCGCCAGCAAAGTCACGCAGGATGCGTTGCGCCAGCGCCACCTCGCCGTAGAGTTTGCACTTGGTGATATTGCGTTTTTTGCGCTCAGTGACCTTAGTCCACAAGCGTTTGAGGAAGGCGGCATCCTGCTTCAATTCCTCCTCACCGACGCCTTCGGCGGCGGTGCGGATGATGAAGCCGCCCTGATCGTCGCAGTAGGCGGCAACAATCTTCTTCAGCCGGTTGCGCTCCGCCTCGCTCTCAATGCGCTGGGAGACGCCGACGTGCGCCGCGCCCGGCATGAAGACCAGATAGCGGGATGGCAGGGTGATGTCAGTGGTGAGGCGCGCGCCCTTGGTGCCGAGCGGATCTTTCACCACCTGCACCATCAGGTCTTGCCCCTGGCGCACCAATTCGGCGATGTCGCGCACATGGAAATTTTTCCGCTCATCGCCCGCCACGCACTCGGTGTGCGGCATGATGTCGGAGGCGTGCAGGAAGGCCGCCTTGTCGAGGCCGATGTCCACGAAGGCCGCCTGCATTCCCGGCAGGACGCGGCTGACGCGCCCTTTATAGATGTTGCCGGCGATGCCGCGCTTGGCCTCGCGCTCAATGTGAATCTCTTGCAGCGTCCCGCCGTCGATATAGGCGACGCGGGTTTCGGATGGCGTAATGTTTACCAGCAATTCAGCGGTCATGGTCTCTCCTTACCTTGCGGACTGCCATAAACTGGCCGTACAGCTCCTGTGTCTCCACCAGCGGCAAGCCCACCACCGCCGGATAACTGCCGCGAATCTCGCGGACAAAGCAACCGCCTTTTCCCTGAATGCCATAGGCGCCCGCCTTGTCCATCGGCTCGCCGCTGGCAATGTAACGCTGGATCTCTTCATCGGTGACCACCCGGAAGGTGACCTCCGTGACCACCAGCGCACAGAGCAGATCCTCGCGGTCGGCGAAGGCCACCGCGGTCATCACCTGATGCCGCTTGCCGGAGAGCGCATGCAGCATCTGCGCGGCATGGGCGGCATCCCGCGGCTTCTCCAGCACCTGGTTATCCAATACCACGATAGTATCAGAACCGAGCACCGGCAAATCCTGCGGTGCGACAGCGACGCCAGCGCGTGCTTTGTCCTGCGCCAGCCGGCGCACGTAGCCCTCTGGCGTTTCGTAGGGGTGGCGCACCTCCTCCACCTCCGCGCTCAGGCGCTCGAAAGGGATCTCCAGCAGGGAAAGCAGTTCATACCGCCGCGGTGAGGCGGAGGCCAGATAGAGTGAAGTCATGTCGCTCCTCATTGCACAGCAAATTTGCGGCGGATCTTACGCATCAACAGGAACAGCCACGGCCACAATATGCCGTCTACCACACTACTCCAGAATCCTTCCGGCCGGGATGAGACGTTTATCACCAAAAATTCCGCCCAGAACACCATCACGTGCATCGCCAGCGACAGCAGCATCACAATCAGCGCCTGTTGCCAGAGCGCCATATTGCGGAACAGTTGGAACTTGAACGCCACCAGATAGGCGATGATGCCCAGCGCCAGCGCCCGCACCCCGAGGGTGGAGCCAAGGATCAGGTCAATCACCAGCCCGAGGATAAAGCCCGTGCCGACGTTGACCCGGTGTGGCAGCGCCATCACCCAGTAGATCAAAATCAGCGTCAGCCATGAGGGCCGGAACATGTAGATCTGCTCCGGCCACGGCATGATTTGCAGCAGCATGGCGACAAAGAACGAGATCCAGATGATCCAGCGCCCGTGGCTGCGGTAACGGTTCATGGCCGCGCCCCTGTGGTCGGCGCGGTGCCCGCGGCGGGCTGCGCGGCAGCCGGAGCCGGCGGCCCGGCCACCTCACCGGGACGCGGCAGCACCTGCGGCATCATCTGCGTCAGGCGCTCATTGGCGACGCGGTGCACCTCCTCCGGGGAGAGCGGCAGGTCGCCATTGCGATCTGAGCCCCAGAGCAGCAGCAGGTAGCGCAGACGTTGCAGGCCAGCAGTGGGCCGTGCCTGAATCACCGTGTAGGCGCGCTGGTTATCGACCTTCACCGAAGAGACCACCGCCACCGGGTAACCCTCGGGGAAGCGGCCGCCAAGGCCAGAGGTGACCAGCACGTCGCCGACGCGGATGTCCGTGTTGCTCGGCAGGTGCTCTAGTTGCAGATCATCGGCGCAGCCGCTGCCAGCAGCAATCACGCGGATGTCATTACGCAGCACCTGAATCGGCAGCGCGTGCGAGGCGTCGCAGATCAGCAGCACGCGGCTGGTGAACTTGGCAACGGCCACCACCTGCCCCACCACGCCCTTGTCGCTGATCACCGGCTGGCCCTCGTAGACGCCATTGTCCGCGCCCTTGTCGATCACCACCTGGTCACTGTAGGGGTCGGTGCCGGTCGAAATCACCTGCGTCACCATCTTCTGCTCATCCTGGCGCAGCGGCGAGCCAAGCAGCTCGCGCAGGCGGGCGTTCTCCTGCTTGAACTGGCCGAGCAGCAGCAGGTCACTGTTTTTCAGCAGCAACTCCTGACGCAGCGCACGGTTCTCCAGCTCCAGTTGCTGGCGAGTAGCCAGGGTATCGGAGACGCTGTCCAGCAGTTTGCGCGGGCCATTGGAGAGGAAGTAGAAGGGGCTGACGGCCGTATCCATATAGGTACGGATCTTCATGAAAGTACCGAGGCGGCTGTCGGCAATGATCAGGGCGATCGCCGCGACAATCGCCAGAAAGAGACGTAATTGCAGGGAAGGCCCCCTGCTAAAAATCGGCTTCATAAATTATGCGGGTTCCTCGACAACAGAAGGGGTTAGCCACACGGCGTGAAAGCCGTTCACGCACAGGAATACAGGGTAATCGGGCAGGTCGGCGCGCCCTGGCGGGCGCGCCTCATTCACTGCACGGCTGTTCGTGTCGCATTGCCCTTCCCGGGGCTGATGACTGCGCGGATTACTCTTCGCTGAACAGATCGCCGCCGTGCATGTCGATCATTTCCAATGCCTTGCCGCCGCCGCGCGCCACGCAGGTCAGTGGGTCTTCCGCCACCACCACCGGGATGCCGGTCTCTTCCATCAGCAGGCGATCGAGGTTACGCAGCAGTGCGCCACCGCCGGTCAGCACCATGCCGCGCTCGGAGATGTCAGAGGCCAGCTCTGGCGGGCACTGCTCCAGCGCCACCATCACCGCGCTGACGATGCCGGTCAGCGGCTCTTGCAGGGCTTCCAGGATCTCATTGGAGTTCAGGGTAAAGCCGCGTGGCACGCCCTCAGCCAGGTTACGGCCGCGCACTTCAATCTCACGCACTTCGTCGCCCGGATAGGCGGAACCGATCTCGTGTTTGATGCGCTCTGCGGTGGCTTCGCCAATCAGTGAGCCATAGTTGCGGCGCACGTAATTAATGATAGCTTCGTCAAAACGGTCACCGCCAATGCGCACGGAAGAGGAGTAGACCACGCCGTTGAGCGAGATCACCGCCACTTCGGTGGTGCCGCCGCCGATATCCACCACCATCGAACCGGTGGCTTCGGAGACTGGCAGGCCCGCGCCGATGGCGGCTGCCATCGGTTCTTCAATCAGGAACACCTCACGCGCGCCCGCACCCTGCGCGGATTCACGGATGGCGCGGCGCTCAACCTGGGTGGCGCCCACCGGCACACACACCAGCACACGCGGGCTTGGGCGCATAAAGCTGTTGCTATGGACCTGTTTGATGAAGTGCTGAAGCATTTTTTCAGTCACAAAGAAGTCAGCAATCACGCCATCTTTCATCGGGCGGATGGCCGCGATGTTACCGGGAGTACGCCCCAGCATCTGTTTGGCATCGTGACCGACGGCGGCCACGCTTTTCGGGGAACCGGCACGATCCTGGCGAATGGCCACGACCGAAGGTTCGTTCAGTACAATGCCTTGCCCTTTAACATAAATCAGGGTATTGGCCGTACCCAGGTCGATGGACAAGTCATTGGAAAACATGCCACGGAATTTCTTAAACATAACGAAAGGATAATCCTGCAAGCTGGGGGCGGAAAATAAAATCCGCCTACTTTACCAACCACGCGAAGCAGCGACAAGGCGCATAAAGATTCTGCTCCGGTGAAAAAATAGTCTGCGATGTTGACAATTTATCAGCCATAAAACAAGGACTCTGCCGTTTTTTTGGCACCGCTCGCCGCGCATCCTGCCCGACAAGCCATAAAGGTGGTCACACCACACAGTAAAAATCATAATTCCCGCCATAGGCAGCGTTGGTAGGTACTCACCAACGCCCCTCTCCTCGGGCTGGCTCATTCTACGTCAATTCGTTCCATTCGATCAGCGTAATGCTACCAGTTGAACGAATATTTTTTGTTGCTTCTTTCGACAAGCTCTGCCCGCGCGAAATAATCGCCCTGCCCACCGTGGATCCCCTTGTCGAGCAGCGTTTGCCACTCCTCCGCCGTCCTGACGCCGGCGGCAAACAGTCGAACCTGGGTGCCAGCGCAGGCATCCGCCAGGCTCTGCACAAACAGCTGGTTCTCCACCCGCCGATCGATGCTGCGCACCAGCCCAGGATGGAGCTTCACCAGCTCAATCGGCAGGGTCTTGATGTAGGCGGAGCTGACTACCGTCAGGCCCGCCTGCGCCACCGCGATCCGGCAGCCCAGCCCACGCAGCAGGCGCAGCACCGGACGCAGCCGGTCGATGTGTTGACAGAGATCCGCCTCCGCAAGTTCAATCAATATGCGCTGGCGCTGGCTTTTTTCACATTGCAGCAACGTGTCACGCAGCCACTGCCGGAAAGCGCGCTGTAACAAGGCGTCCACCGTCAGCGGGCAGGCCAGCGTCTCCTCCGGCCACTCCGCCAGCAGCGGCAGGATCTGGCCGAGGGTGTGGCGGTCATAGCTTTGGGCCAGCCCAAACAGCATGGCATAGGGGAGGAACTCCGCCGCCAGCAGCTCCTGCTCGCCATCAAAGATGCGCCGCAAAATCTCGATATGGTGGCGCTGGCCGTCACGCGCCAGCGCCGGTTTGTAGTAGAGCCGCAGGCCATCGCGCGCCAGCACGCTCTCCAGCAGCGTGCGCCACTTGACGCTGCCGCGGCCGCGCTCCGGCACCCGGTCATCATGCACGATCCAGCCATTGCTGCCCTGTAGCGAGGCGAGCCGCGCCGCCTGCCCGGCGTTGTCCATCACCTCCTCCGCCGACTGGCCGAAGCGGTAGACGCTGATGCCAATATAGAGCAGCGCGTCGCGATCGATCGCCGGGTGGGTTGGCAGCACGCCCACCGCATTTACCAGCTGCGCCGCCATCACCTCCCCCTCCTTCAGCGTGCTGTGCGGCAATAGCACCGCGAAATCGCTGAGGAAGTAGCGCGCCAGCAGCGCCGAGGGGAAGCGCATCACAAAGGTGGAGAGCAGGTTGACCACCGCGTTCAGCAGATCCTGCGCCTGCGGCTGGCCATGCACGTCACGCAGGGTGTCAAAATCGGGCAGGCGGATCACCATCACCACGCCGTGCGCCCCCTCATCCTCCAGCTGGGTGGTGAGCTGGTTGTCGAAGAAGATGCGGTTATTGAGGCCGGTAGAGGCATCCTGCGCCGCGAAGGCGCGGATCAGGGTGTCCACCCGGCTGCGTGCCTCCTGGGCATCGCGCAATTCACGCAGCAGGTGATCGAGCGCGCCACTCACCACTGGCGGCCACTCCTGCATGTTGCCTTGCATCACACTGTCGCGCTCGCCGCGCAGGATCTGCCGCGCCCGCGTCTCCAGCAGCTCATAGCCACGGATCTGCCGGCTCAGCCAGCGGTAGCTAACCAGCAGCACGCCTATCATGGTGATGATCGCCAGACTCACCGGCAGCGACGTTTGCAGCGAGTGGGTGAAGTTGGCGAAGGGATCGGGATAGGTCATTTGCAGGGTGGAGCCGGGGTGCTGCATCAGCGGCACCTTCACCACCCGCCAGGCATAGTGGGCCGGTGGGCGGCGGCGGTCGGGCGGCAGGGCCAGGTGGTAGTAGACGTGGCCGCTGTTGATCACGCTCACTTCGCTCACCCCGACGGTACGCATCGCCAGCGGCAGCCAGTTGGGCACCGAGCCGGGCGGCTGGGTCAACAGCCCCTGATCAAAAGTGGTGGCAAACGACTGGAGGCGCGACTGCATACGCTGCTGGCTGAGGGTGAAAAAACTAAACGCGCTTCCCAGCAGCATCAGCAACATTGCCAAGGCCACCAACAGCGTAATGAAAGCGGAAAGTTTGGTTGTGAATCGCATCCCTGAGCCTTGCGTACCGTGGTTAAGTGGAAGGGCAGTCCCCCTGCGGGCCGCTACTATAAAATAAAACAGGTTCCAGAACGTATGAAAAGAGACCGTTTGCGAGGCCTCTCCCAAAGTGGGGCGGCACGCTTTTTTGTCCTGCCTCATGCTGCCCGGCAAGTAAAGCGTTTATATTCATAAAGAGACAACTTATTTGGCTAAAAATTCATCTTTATTATGAGAGGTGGTATGAAAGCGCTTTTGCTTGAGCAGCAAGGAACCCCAGCCCGCGTGCAGGAGATTGACGCCGCACGCCTGCCTGAGGGCGACGTCACGGTGCAGGTGGCATGGTCTGGCCTGAACTATAAGGATGCGTTGGCCATCACCGGCAAGGGCAAGATTGTGCGCAACTTCCCGATGGTGCCGGGGATCGACTTCGCGGGCACGGTGCGGGAGAGCCGCGACAGCCGTTTCCGCGCGGGCCAGCAGGTGGTGCTGACCGGCTGGGGCGTGGGCGAGAACCATTGGGGCGGGCTGGCCGAGCAGGCGCGGGTAAAGGCGGATTGGCTGGTGGCGCTGCCGCCGATGCTGGAGGCGCGCCAGAGCATGATCATCGGCACCGCCGGCCTGACCGCCATGCTCTGCGTGATGGCGCTTGAGGAGGGCGGCGTCACGCCGGAGAGCGGCGAGGTGCTGGTCACCGGGGCCAGCGGCGGCGTCGGCAGCACAGCGGTGGCGCTGCTGGCGCAGCTCGGCTATCAAGTGACGGCGGTCAGCGGCCGCACCAGCACCCACGACTACCTGCGCGAACTGGGGGCCAGCAACATCCTGCCGCGTGAGACCTTCTTTGAGGCGGCGCGCCCACTGGAGAGCCAGCGCTGGGCTGGCGCGATTGACACCGTGGGCGACCGCCTGCTGGCCAGCGTGCTGGCGCAGATGAACTATAACGGCGTGGTCGCTGCCTGCGGTCTGGCGGGCGGCTACCTGCTGCCCACTACCGTCATGCCCTTCATTTTGCGCAATGTGCGCCTGCAGGGCATTGACTCGGTGCGCGCGCCGTTGCACCGCCGCCAGACAGCTTGGGAGCGGTTGGCCACTATCCTGCCGACGCGCTTCTACCAGCAGGCCGCCACCGAGATCGAGCTGGAGGCGGTGCCGGAGGCGGCGACGGCGCTGATGGAGAACCGCATCACCGGCCGTACGCTGGTGCGAATCGGCGGCTAAAGGGTCACATTAGGCACAAAGTTGTAACAAATGCGCGGACACCGCTCGCGGAAACTCCCTAAAAGGCGATAATTTAGAGGTTATCGCCTTTCGCTGGAGATTCAGATGAGTAAGTCACGCAAGTTGACCGAAGCCGACGTCACGCCGGAACAGGTCTTTATGATGGGTCGCCGCCGGGTGATGCAGGCACTGGGCATCTCTGCCGCCACGCTGGCCCTGCCCTCCGCCGCCCGCGCCGATCTGCTCTCCTGGCTGAAGGGCAGCGAGCCGGCCAAGGCACCGGCCGGCAAGCCCCTCACCTTTACCAAGCCGCCGGCCTACCAGCCGGACTGGCCGCTGACGCCGGAGGACAAAGTCACCGGCTACAACAACTTCTATGAGTTTGGCCTCGACAAGGCTGACCCCGCCGCCAATGCTGGCACGCTGCCCACCGCTGACTGGAAGATCCGCATTGAGGGCGAGGTGGCGAAGCCAATGACCCTCGGCGTGGATGACCTGCTCAAGCGCTTCCCACTCGAGCAGCGCATCTACCGTATGCGCTGCGTCGAGGCGTGGTCGATGGTGGTGCCATGGGTCGGTTTCGAGCTGAGCAAGCTGATCAAGCTGGCAGAGCCGACCAGCAACGCACGCTACGTCGCCTTCCAGACGCTCTATGACCCGGAGCACATGCCCGGCCAGCGCGATCGCTTTGTCGGCGGCGGCCTCGACTACCCCTATGTCGAGGGACTGCGGCTGGATGAGGCGATGCACCCGCTGGCGCTGATGACGGTCGGCGTTTACGGCAAGGAGCTGCCGCCACAGAATGGCGCGCCGATCCGGCTGATTACGCCGTGGAAATATGGCTTTAAGGGCATCAAGTCGATTGTCACCCTACGCCTGACCAAGGAGCAGCCGCCCACCACCTGGAACCTCTCCGCCCCCAATGAGTATGGCTTCTACGCCAACGTCAACCCGCACGTTGACCACCCGCGCTGGTCGCAGGCCACCGAGCGCGTGATTGGCTCGGGCGGCATTCTGGACGTGAAGCGCCAGCCCACCCTGCTGTTCAATGGCTATGGCGATCAGGTGGCCTCGCTCTACCGCGGCATGGATTTGAGGGAGAATTTCTAAGTGAAGCGACTGAGCCTGAAACAGGTTACCGGCCTGAAGGTGCTGCTCCACCTCGCCGCGCTACTGCCGCTGGTGTGGCTGGTCTGGTCGGTGAGTCAGGGCGGGTTTAGCGCCGATCCGGCGAAAGATATCCAGCACTTTACCGGCCGGATGGCGCTGAAGCTGCTGCTGGCGACCCTGGTGGTTGCGCCGCTGGCGCGTTATGGTAAGCAGCCGCTGCTGATCCGCACCCGCCGCCTGCTGGGGCTGTGGTGCTTTGCCTGGGCCAGCCTGCACCTGCTGAGCTACACCTTTTTGGAGCTGGGGATCAACAACCTGCGCCTGCTGGCCTCTGAGCTGGTATCGCGCCCCTACCTGACCCTCGGCGTGATAAGCTGGCTGATGCTGCTGGCGCTGGCCGTCACCTCGACGATGGGATCGCAGCGCCGACTCGGGAAAAATTGGCAGCGGCTGCACAACGCCATCTATTTGGTGGCAATCCTCGCGCCGATTCACTATCTCTGGTCGGTGAAGACTGTGTCGCCCCAACCGGTGATTTATGCGCTGATTGCGGCGATCCTGCTGGCATTCCGCTATAAAAAGGTGCGCCAATGGTGGCGATAAGTGTCCGGCGCGCACCCGTTTTCTGTGGGTTCGTCACACTTTACTAACGATAAAGGGTTGATTATCTTCGCTGATAAGACCAGTATTTAGCTGCGATTTGCCACGATATCATTATAATGCCCAGCTTTGGCGGCCTGAAGGCACCCGGATGACCGCGAAAAGGGTGACAAAATGATGACATCGGGTTATTTTCTACAATACAGGTTAAATTGACGGAGATAGGCACACGATGGCAGACAACTTCCACATCTTGCTTCTGAACGGCCCCAACCTGAACCTGCTGGGTTCACGTGAACCGGAGAAGTATGGGCACACCACGTTGCCGGAAATTGTCAGTCGTTTGGAGAGCCAGGCCGATGAACTGGGCATGACGCTGAGTCACCTGCAATCCAATGCGGAACATGCCCTGATTGATCGCATCCATCAGGCCCGCGGCAACACGGATTTTATCCTGATTAATCCGGCGGCCTTCACGCACACCAGCGTGGCGCTGCGCGATGCCTTGTTGGCGGTGGCGATCCCGTTTATCGAGATCCACCTCTCCAACGTCCATGCGCGCGAGCCGTTCCGCCACCACTCCTATCTTTCTGATATTGCTGTCGGCGTCATTTGTGGTTTAGGGGCTGATGGTTATACCTTTGCATTACAGGCAGCGGCACGCCGCTTGTCAAAATCCAATTAAATCAAGCAAAAAGAGTACGGAATCACACTCATGGATATTCGTAAAATCAAGAAACTGATCGAACTGGTTGAAGAGTCCGGCATCGCTGAACTGGAAATTTCTGAAGGTGAAGAATCAGTTCGTATCAGTCGTGCCCCGGCCGCGCAGAACTTCCCGATGATGCAACAGGCTTACGCTATGCCGATGCCGCAACCGGCCCCGGCTGCTGTTGCACCGGCTGCCGTTGCCCCGGCAGACGCCGCACCGGCCGCGCCGGCTGCCATCAGCGGCCACATCGTGCGCTCGCCGATGGTTGGCACCTTCTACCGCACGCCTAGCCCGGACGCCAAGCCGTTCGTGGAAGTGGGCCAGAAAGTCAACGCGGGCGATACCCTGTGTATCGTTGAAGCCATGAAGATGATGAACCAGATCGAAGCTGACAAATCCGGCGTGGTGAAAGCCATCATGCTCGAAAGCGGCCAACCGGTTGAATTTGACGAGCCGCTGGTCGTCATCGAATAACGAGGCGTCCCATGGTAGATAAAATTGTCATCGCCAACCGTGGTGAGATCGCCCTGCGCATTCTGCGTGCCTGCAAAGAGCTGGGCATCAAGACCGTAGCGGTACACTCCACCGCGGATCGCGACCTGAAACACGTTTTGCTGGCGGATGAAACCGTCTGCATCGGCCCTGCGCCGTCCGTAAAAAGCTATCTGAACATCCCGGCTATCATCGCGGCCGCTGAGATCACCGGCGCGGTGGCTATCCACCCGGGTTACGGCTTCCTCTCCGAGAACGCCGACTTTGCCGAGCAGGTTGAGCGCTCCGGCTTTATCTTCATCGGCCCGCGTGCCGAGACCATCCGCCTGATGGGCGACAAGGTTTCCGCCATCAACGCGATGAAGAAAGCTGGCGTTCCGTGCGTACCTGGCTCCGACGGCCCGCTGGGCGATGACATGGAGAAGAACCGCGCGTTCGCGAAACGCATCGGTTATCCGGTCATCATCAAAGCCTCCGGCGGCGGCGGCGGTCGTGGTATGCGCGTTGTGCGTAGCGACAAAGACCTCGAGCAATCCATCTCCATGACCCGTGCGGAAGCCAAAGCGGCCTTCAACAACGACATGGTGTACATGGAGAAGTACCTGGAGAACCCGCGCCACATCGAGATCCAGGTGTTGGCGGACGGTCAGGGCAACGCCATCTATCTGGCCGAGCGCGACTGCTCCATGCAGCGCCGCCACCAGAAAGTGGTCGAAGAGGCACCCGCGCCGGGCATCACCAGCGAAATGCGCCGTTACATCGGCGACCGCTGCGCGAAAGCCTGTATCGACATCAACTACCGCGGCGCGGGCACCTTCGAGTTCCTGTATGAGAACGGCGAGTTCTATTTCATCGAAATGAACACCCGTATCCAGGTGGAGCACCCGGTGACCGAGATGATCACTGGCGTTGACCTGATCAAAGAGCAGCTGCGCATCGCAGCCGGCCAACCGCTCTCTATCACGCAGGACGAAGTGCGCATCCAGGGCCATGCGGTCGAGTGCCGTATCAACGCCGAGGATCCGAACACCTTCCTGCCAAGCCCTGGCAAGATCACCCGTTTCCACGCGCCGGGCGGTTTTGGTGTGCGTTGGGAGTCCCATATCTACGCGGGCTACACTGTGCCCCCGTACTATGACTCCATGATCGGCAAGCTGATCACCTACGGTGAGAACCGTGACGTGGCAATTGCCCGTATGCGCAATGCGCTGGCGGAGCTGATCATCGACGGCATCAAAACCAACGTTGATCTCCAGCAGCGCATTATGGCTGACGAAAACTTCCAGCATGGTGGCACCAACATCCACTATCTGGAGAAGAAACTCGGCCTGCAGGAGAAGTAATTCCTCGCTGCCTGAAAACGCCCACCCTGTGGGCGTTTTTTTATGCCCGCTGCCCACCGCCCTCCCCGCCACACAGAATTGTTCTGGTCAAACCGCTTCACTGCCGTAAAATCGCGACTCTGTTTTCCTGCCAACCTGATGAGGAAGAGGATGGATACGCGATTTATACAGGCGCATCGGGAAGCGCGCTGGGCGTTCGGCCTGTCGCTGGCCTATCTGCTGGCCTGGCTGCTGGCGGCCTACCTGCCAAGCGATGCCCAGGGCGTGACCGGGCTGCCGCACTGGTTTGAACTGGCCTGCCTGCTGGTGCCGCTGGGGTTTGTCCTGCTCTGCTGGCTGATGGTGCGGGTGGTGTTCCGCGACATCCCGCTTGAGGATCATGACCATGCAAACTGATGTGTTGCTGCCGCTGCTCGGCTACCTGCTGCTGGTGTTTGGCCTGTCGGTCTATGCCTACCGCCGTCGCCAGAAGGGCAACTTCCTGAATGAGTACTTCATCGGCAACCGCTCGATGGGCGGCTTTGTGCTGGCGATGACCCTGACCGCCACCTACATCAGCGCCAGCTCCTTTATTGGCGGCCCCGGCGCGGCCTATAAATATGGCCTCGGCTGGGTGCTGCTAGCGATGATCCAGCTGCCGGCGGTATGGCTGTCGCTGGGGGTGCTCGGCAAGAAGTTCGCCATTCTGGCGCGGCGCTACAACGCCGTCACGCTCAACGACATGCTCTACGCCCGCTACCAGAGCCGGCTGCTGGTGTGGCTGGCGAGTTTCAGCCTGCTGGTGGCCTTCCTGGGCGCGATGACAGTGCAGTTCATCGGCGGCGCGCGGCTGCTGGAGACGGCGGCTGGCATCCCCTATGACACCGGCCTGCTGATCTTTGGCGTCAGCATCGCGCTCTACACCGCCTTCGGCGGCTTCCGCGCCAGCGTATTGAATGACGCGATGCAGGGGCTGGTGATGCTGCTTGGCACTGTGCTGCTGCTGCTGGGGGTGATCCACGCCGCCGGTGGCCTGCACGCGGCAGTCAATACGCTCCAGCAGATTGACCCGAAACTGGTTTCACCGCGTGGCGGGGAGGATATTCTGAGCCTGCCATTTATGGCCTCGTTCTGGATTCTGGTCTGCTTCGGCGTGATTGGCCTGCCGCACACCGCCGTGCGCTGCATCTCCTACCGTGACAGCAAGGCGGTGCACCGTGGCATCGTGCTTGGCACCCTCGTGATGGCGGTGCTGATGCTGGGGATGCATCTGGCCGGGGCGCTGGGCCGGGCGGTGCTACCAGATTTGAAGATCCCTGACCAGGTGATCCCAACGCTGATGATCGCCGTGCTGCCGCCCTTCGCCGCTGGGATCTTCCTGGCCGCGCCGATGGCGGCGATCATGTCGACCATCAATGCGCAGCTGCTGCAATCCTCCGCGACGATCGTGAAGGATCTCTACCTCTATGCCCGCCCGGCGGCGCTGGCGAACGAACGCCGCCTGACGCGCCTCACCAGCCTGGCGACGCTGGTGCTGGGGCTGCTGGTGCTGCTGGCGGCCTGGCGCCCGCCGGAGATGATCATCTGGCTCAACCTGCTGGCGTTTGGCGGGCTGGAGGCGGTGTTCCTCTGGCCGCTGGTGCTCGGCCTCTACTGGCAGCGGGCCAACGCCACGGGTGCGCTAAGCTCAATGATAACCGGGGCCGCCAGCTACACGCTGCTGGCCAGCATTGACCTGCATATCGCCGGCCTGCACCCCATTGTTCCTTCGCTGCTGCTCAGCCTGCTAGCGTTTTATATCGGTAACCGGTTCGGAGAGGCGCCCGCGCGCCCACACCCCGCCATCGGGCCACAACCTTAGAAGAGATTTGCCATGCCTTGGATTCAACTGAAAATCAACACCCGCGGCAGTGACGCGGAGAGCCTGGGAGACGCCCTGATCGAGAGCGGCGCGGTGTCCGTCACCTTCCAGGACACCCACGACACGCCGGTGTTCGAGCCGCTGCCGGGCGAGACCCGCCTGTGGGGCGACACCGACGTCATCGGCCTGTATGACGCCGAAACGGACATGAAAGAGGTGGTCGCGATCCTCTCCGGCTCACCGCTGCTGGGCGAAGGCTTCGCCCACCGCATTGAGCAGCTCGAGGACAAGGATTGGGAGCGCGAGTGGATGGATAACTTCCACCCGATGCGCTTCGGTGAGCGCCTGTGGATCTGCCCGAGCTGGCGCGACGTGCCAGACCCGGAGGCGGTGAACGTGATGCTCGATCCAGGGCTGGCGTTCGGTACTGGCACCCACCCAACCACCGCGCTCTGCCTCCAGTGGCTCGATGGGCTGGATCTGGCCGGCAAGACGGTGATCGACTTCGGCTGTGGCTCCGGCATTCTGGCAATCGCTGCCCTGAAGCTGGGCGCGGCGCGCGCCATCGGCATCGACATCGATCCGCAGGCGATCCAAGCCAGCCGCGACAACGCACAGCGCAACGGCGTCTCGGAGCGTCTGGAGCTGTTCCTGCCGCAAGACCAGCCGGCAGACCTGAGCGCTGACGTGGTGGTGGCGAACATCCTCGCCGGCCCGCTGCGTGAGCTGGCCCCGCTGATTGGCTGCCTGCCAAAACAGGGCGGCCACCTCGGCCTCTCTGGCGTGCTGGCGACGCAGGCGGAGAGCGTATCCGAAGCCTACCGCGACCTGTTCACGCTGGATCCGGTGGCGGAGCGCGAGGAGTGGTGTCGCATCACTGGCACACGCCGTTAACAGTTGATTAATAGCGTTTTAATCTTTCGTTTGCACAAAAAGTAAACCGCACGTTTGGCCACCTCCGGGTGGCCAAAATGCCATTTTTTGCCTCCTCTCTTGCCCCCCGTAGGCGTACCCTGCGCCGCTCACTCCCGGCCCTGCCGGACTCCCGTTTTCTATACCTTCTAAGAGAAAGAGATGAAACATGCACTGTTTTTGGCCGCCTCACTGCTGGCCACCCTGCCCGCCGTCGCGGCGGATCACACAGCATCCAGCGCCCCACACTGGAGTTATGAGGGCGAAGGCGCGCCTGCACACTGGGGTACCCTCTCCCAGGACTACTACCTGTGTGAGTACGGCAAAAACCAGTCGCCCATCGACATCCATGACGCGCTAAAGGCGCACCCCCGCCCGCTGAAGGTAAGCTACCCGAAAGCCCCTGAGAGCATGGTGAACAACGGCCATACGCTGCAGATCTCCGTCCCCGAAGGGAATAAAGTGACGCTGGATGGCGAGGCGTTCCGCCTGCAACAGTTCCACTTCCACGCGCCAAGTGAAAACACCCTCAACGGTGAATCCTTCCCGATGGAGATGCATTTGGTGCACACCGACGCCGATGGCGAAATAGCCGTGGTGGCGGTGATGTTCAAGCTCGGCAAGGCCAACCCGGTGCTGGAAGCCCTGTGGCAGCAGATGCCGCAGCAGGTTAACCAGCCGGTCGCCCTGACCAAGGCGCTCGATCTCAACGGCCTGCTGCCCCACTCCCTGACCCACTACCGTTTCTCCGGTTCCCTGACCACCCCGCCCTGCTCCGAGGGGGTACGCTGGCTGGTGCTGAAGCAGCCACAGACGCTCTCCGAGGCGCAGCTTGAGAAATTCAAGCAGTTAATGCACCACAATAACAACCGTCCGGTGCAGCCGCTGCATGGCCGAGTGGTGGTGGAGTAAGCGGGCGTTTTTTGGGTTTACGCAGTGGGCGAGGTCATCAGACCACATTTTTTGTTTCGACGGCGGCGTCATGGATCGGTCACATTTCAACCAGCGCGTGAAGCAATCTCCTGGTTCGGCCGACCAAGCCGCCTAGAATAGCGACTGATTTCGCTCATTTTGACGATAAAATGCTGCATAACCGGGATTATTTTTGCGGCTATTATTTAGCCTTCAATTTATAACTTATTGTTTATATTCTATAAATTTTCTGAAAAAGTGACGACCATCACCTTTTTAGCCAAATCCGCGCGGAATTGTTCAAAGTTTGGCCTTTCATATCGTCTGAAAAATGCGTAATATACGCGCCCTTGCGGACACAGTATGGTCAAATTTTTGTCTATGCGCATTGGACACCACCAACTCACTAATTGCCTGATTGCCGCCCCCATGGCCGGTGTCACTGACCGCCCGTTTCGCGCGCTTTGCCACGCGATGGGTGCGGGGATGACGGTTTCTGAAATGCTCTCTTCCAATCCGGAAGTGTGGCGGACAGATAAATCGCGTTTGCGCATGGTACACGACGATGAACCCGGGATTCGTACCGTGCAGATTGCCGGCAGCGAACCGGAGGATATGGCGGCGGCCGCCAGAATCAACGTGGCAAATGGTGCCCAAATCATCGATATCAATATGGGATGCCCGGCCAAGAAAGTGAACCGCAAACTGGCAGGCTCTGCACTTTTGCAGTACCCCGATCTGGTCAAACAGATCCTTCACGCCGTGGTTAACGCGGTCGATGTGCCAGTTACGCTGAAAATTCGCACTGGTTGGGCGCCGGACCACCGTAACTGTGTAGAAATTGCCCAATTGGCTGAAGATTGTGGTATTCAGGCCCTGACCATTCATGGCCGGACCCGCGCCTGCCTGTTTAATGGCGACGCAGAGTACGACAGCATTCGGACAGTTAAGCAGACTGTCTCCATTCCGGTTATCGCGAATGGCGACATTACTGACCCGCATAAAGCCAGGGCTGTGCTCGACTATACGGGGGCAGATGCCCTGATGATAGGCCGCGCGGCCCAGGGGAGACCCTGGATCTTCCGGGAAATCCAGCATTATCTGGACACTGGGGAGCTGCTTCCACCGATGCCGCTTGGCGAGGTGAGGCGCTTGATGATCGAGCATGTACGGGAATTGCACGGCTTTTATGGGCCCGGCAAGGGATTCCGCATCGCTCGTAAGCACGTATCCTGGTATCTCCAGGAGAACGCCCCGAATGACCAGTTTCGGCGCTCATTCAACGCTATAGAGGATGCCAGCGAACAGCTGGAGGCGTTGGAAGCATATTTCGAAAATCTTAGCGTAAAAAAAGAGCTGACAGAACTATGTTCGAACAACGCGTGAATTCTGACGTACTGACCGTTTCTACCGTTAACTCCCAGGATCAGGTGACTCAAAAGCCCCTGCGTGATTCGGTTAAACAAGCACTGAAGAACTATTTCGCTCAACTGAATGGTCAGGACGTGAATGACTTGTATGAGCTGGTATTGGCTGAAGTTGAACAGCCCCTGTTGGACATGGTGATGCAATACACCCGTGGCAACCAGACCCGTGCAGCCCTGATGATGGGCATCAACCGCGGCACCCTGCGCAAAAAATTGAAAAAATATGGCATGAACTGATCCCTGATCGGTTAATTGCCTGATTTGGAAGGCGTCACTCGGCATGGAGTGACGCCTTTTTTATTGCCTTTTTTTTCGCCAGTCACATTTGCTCACCGATTACCCAAAAAGCACGCTTTTTCTTCATTTTCGCCCCGTTATCTTTACCAAACGTCATGATATACTCCGCCGCAAAAGTCGCCTCGCTCGCTAAACACCTTCCACATCGGTTTACCTCGCGATCTCTGCTTTTGTGTAAAGATTGTGTCACTTCGAGCCTATTTTCAAACGATTGTTGACCTTCAGTGTCTACACCCACGTACCGCTAACGAGTCACCTCTTTATGCGTTACGCCCCCTTTCCAATGCATAATGAGTTGTGACATGAAAAACCCGCAAAAATTTTCCCGCGCCCTGCTGCACCCACGTTACTGGACGACCTGGTTTGGGCTGGGCGTGCTGTTCCTGCTGGTGCAACTTCCCTACCCGCTGTTGCACCGTCTGGGCATCTGGATGGGCCGCACCTCAATGCGCTTTTTGAAGCGCCGCGTCTCCATCACCCGCCGCAACCTGCAACTCTGCTTCCCGGAGATGTGCCCGGAGCTGCTGGAGCGCAAAGTGGTCAGCAACTTTGAGTCACTCGGCATGGGGTTGATTGAGACTGGCATGGCGTGGTTCTGGTCCGATCGCCGCGTCAAACGCTGGTTCAACGTTAACGGCCTGCACAACCTGAAGAGTGCACAACAAGATCAGCGCGGCGTGCTGGTGATTGGCATCCACTTTATGTCACTGGAGTTGGGTGGCCGGGCGATGGGCCTCTGCCAGCCGATGATGGCGATGTACCGCCCGCACAATAATAAGGCGATGGAAGTGGCGCAGACCTGGGGCCGTATGCGCTCCAACAAGGCGATGCTGGATCGCAAAGATCTGCGCGGCATGGTGCACGCCCTTAAGCGTGGCGAAGCGGTATGGTTCGCGCCGGATCAGGACTATGGCCCGCGTGGCAGCGTGTTCGCGCCGCTGTTCGCCGTTGATCAGGCTGCTACCACCAGCGGCACCTTTATGCTGGCGCGTCTGGCGAAGCCAGCGCTAGTACCGGTGGTGCTGGTGCGCCGCGAGGATGGGCGCGGCTATGAGCTGCTGATCCAGCCGGCGTTGCAGGACTACCCGATGGATGACGAGCTGGCCGCCGCTGCCTACATGAACCGCATTGTGGAGCGCGAAATCATGCGCGCGCCGGAGCAGTACATGTGGCTGCATCGCCGCTTCAAAACCCGCCCGGCGGGCACGCCTTCGCTCTACTAACGTGATTTTCCTCTCCCGGCCGACCGGTCGGGAGATAATTCCGCCCCGTTATCACATGCTTAATCCGCAACTTTTAGCGCCTTTCGCTACAATTTTCCTTCTGATGCAGATAATCACCTGCAAAATCATCTTTGCCCCGCACCTTTCTACCCGGTTCAATTTATAAAATTATTTATTCAATTAGTTGATAAAACTCACATTTATTCATGTTGATGTGACCCGCCCCACAAAACGCATCTTTTTGCGCCATTAAGCGCCACAAATCTCCCCATTGCACCCTTTTGGTGCTATAGATTTGCTCAGGTGAATGAATGTTTTCACCTTATCCATCACCATCATTGATTTATAAGCACTTTCAAAGTTGGCACTCCCTTTGCTAATTCCCTTGCGGGGTCTCCCCCGCGAACAAAGAGGGTGCACCAGGGTGTGCCAATAACGAAAACTCACCGACACTGCCTCACAGGACGCTTTATGAAAAAAATGATGCTTTCCACACTCATTGCCGCTGCTTCCCTCTTTGCGGCAGCCAACACGGCGCAGGCGGGCGCCACGCTGGACGCCGTGCAGAAAAAGGGCTTCATTCAATGCGGCATCAGTGACGGCCTGCCGGGCTTCTCCTATGCCGATGCCAGCGGCAAGTTCTCCGGGCTGGATGTCGATCTCTGCCGTGGCGTGGCCGCGGCGGTGTTCGGCGACGCCAATAAGGTGAAGTACACCCCGCTCACCGCGAAAGAGCGCTTCACCGCGCTGCAATCGGGTGAGGTGGACATCCTGTCGCGCAACACCACCTGGACCTCCTCCCGCGACGGCGGCATGGGCATGATCTTCGCTGGCGTCAACTACTATGACGGCATCGGCTTCCTGACCCACCAGAAGGCCGGGTTGAAGAGTGCCAAGGAGCTGGATGGCGCCACCGTCTGCATCCAGGCGGGCACCGACACCGAACTGAACGTGGCGGACTTTTTCAAGGCCAACAACATGCAGTTCACGCCGGTCACCTTTGACCGCTCCGACGAGAGCGCCAAGGCGCTGGACTCTGGCCGCTGCGACACCCTGGCTTCGGATCAGTCACAGCTCTACGCCCTGCGTATCAAGCTCGGCAAGCCGGATGAGTTCATCGTGCTGCCAGAAGTGATCTCGAAAGAGCCGCTCGGGCCAGTGGTGCGCCGTGGTGATGAGGATTGGCTGGCGATCGTGCGCTGGACGCTGTTCGCGATGCTGAACGCCGAGGAGATGGGCGTCACCTCCGCCAACGTTGACCAGATGGCCGCCAACCCGAAAACCCCGGACATGGCGCACCTGCTGGGCAAAGAGGGCAGCTATGGTAAGGATTTGAAACTGCCGAATGACTGGGCGGTGAAGATCGTCAAGCAGGTCGGCAACTATGGCGAAGTGTTTGAGCGCAACGTCGGGATGGGCAGCGAGCTGAAGATCAAGCGCGGCCTGAACGCCCTATGGAACCAGGGCGGCATCCAGTACGCACCGGCGGTACGTTAATCCTGTTGCCCCGGCGGCTTGCCGGGGCGCAGCGTCAGCTTTTGCTCTGAGGTTCCTGTTATGTCGCAACGCCCAACCGGAAAAGGCGGCTTCTCGCTGACCAACCCAGCGGTTCGCGCCTGGATCTACCAACTCATCGCGGTGGCCTTGCTGCTCGCCTGTGGCGGCTATCTTCTGCACAACACGCAGGTCAACCTCTCCACCCGAGGCATCACTTCCGGGTTCGCCTTTTTAAACAACAGCGCCGGCTTCGGCGTGATCCAGCACCTGATCGACTACGAGCAGGGCGACACCTATGGCCGCCTGTTCATTGTCGGCCTGCTGAACACCCTGCTGGTGTCAGTGCTCTGCATCCTGTTCGCTTCCATCCTCGGCTTTGTCGTCGGGCTGGGGCGGCTGTCCGACAACTGGCTGATCCGCAAGCTCTCTACGGTCTACGTCGAGATCTTCCGCAATATCCCGCCGCTGTTGCAGATCTTCTTCTGGTACTTTGCGGTGCTGCGCAACCTGCCCGGCCCGCGCCAGAGTCTGGATGCCTTCGGCGTCATCTTTATGAGCAACCGCGGCCTCTACCTCCCCTCGCCATCGGCGGGTGAAGGGATGGCGGCGGCGCTGGTGGCGCTGCTGCTGGCGGTGGCGGCAATTGCCGCGCTGGCACGCTATAACCACTTCCGCCAGGTGCACACTGGCCGGGTGTGGCGCATCTGGCCGTGGGCGCTGCTGCTGCTGCTGGGCCTGCCGCTGGCTGCCCACCTGCTGTTTGGCGCGGCGCTGCACTGGGAGCTGCCGGTGCTGCGCGGTTTCAACTTCCGCGGCGGCATGGTGCTGATCCCGGAGCTGGCGGCGCTGACGGTGGCGCTGTCGGTCTACACCTCGGCCTTTATCGCCGAGGTGATCCGCTCCGGCATCCAATCGGTGCCGGGCGGCCAGCATGAGGCGGCACGCTCCCTCGGGCTGCCCAACCCCGTCACGCTGCGCCAGGTGGTGCTGCCACAGGCGCTGCGGGTGATCATCCCACCGCTCACCAGCCAGTACCTCAACGTGGTGAAGAACTCCTCGCTGGCGGCGGCCATCGGCTACCCGGACATGGTGTCGCTGTTTGCCGGTACGGTGCTCAACCAGACCGGGCAGGCGATTGAAACCATCGCGATGACCATGTCGGTCTACCTGATTATCAGCCTGCTGATCTCGTTGCTGATGAACCTCTACAACCGGCGCATTGCGCTGGTCGAGCGCTAGGAGCTGCCATGACCATGACCCTTCCCCCCTCCTCCCACAGCGCCGCGCCGCCCTCCGGCCCGGTCGGCCGCATGGTGCTGTGGGCGCGCCGCAACCTCTTCTCCAGCCTGTTCAACAGCCTACTGACGCTGCTCTGCCTCTACCTGCTGTGGCTGGTGCTGCCGCCGCTGCTGAACTGGGCGATCTTTCAGGCCAACTGGATTGGCGACAGCCGCGCCGACTGCACGCGTGAGGGGGCCTGCTGGGTCTTCATCCACGCGCGCTTCGGCCAGTTCATGTATGGCCTCTACCCGGCTGACCAGCGCTGGCGCATCAACGTCGCGCTGCTGATCGGCTTGGTCACCATTGGGCTGATGTTCTGGCGCGGGATGCCACGCCGTGGGCGCTACATCGCCTGCTGGGCGGTGGTCTACCCGCTGCTGGTCTGGGCGCTGCTGTATGGCGGCTTTTTCGGCCTGCCGCGCGTCGAGACGCGCCAGTGGGGCGGCCTGACGCTGACGCTGATCATCGCCTCGGTGGGCATCGCCGGCGCGCTGCCGCTCGGCATCCTGCTGGCGCTGGGACGTCGCTCGCGGCTGCCGATCGTGCGCGTGCTCTCCATCTGCTTCATTGAGTTCTGGCGCGGCGTGCCGCTGATCACCGTGCTGTTTATGTCCTCGGTGATGCTGCCGCTGTTCCTGCCGGAGGGCACCAGCATCGACAAACTGCTGCGTGCGCTGGTCGGCGTGATCCTGTTCCAGTCCGCCTACGTGGCGGAGGTGGTGCGCGGCGGCTTACAGGCGCTGCCGAAGGGGCAGTATGAGGCGGCCGAGTCACTGGCGCTGGGCTACTGGAAAACCCAAGGGCTGGTGATCCTGCCGCAGGCGCTGAAGATGGTGATCCCCGGCTTGGTGAACACCATCATTGCCCTGTTCAAGGACACCAGTCTGGTGATCATCATCGGTTTGTTTGATCTGTTCAGTAGCGTGCAGCAGGCGACCGTTGACCCGGCCTGGCTCGGGATGTCCACCGAGGGCTATGTCTTCGCCGCGCTGGTCTACTGGATTTTCTGTTTCAGCATGTCGCGCTACAGCCAGCATCTGGAGAGGCGCTTTCACACCGGACGTTCCAACCACTGAGGTAAACCATGAGCGACCATCAGGTTAATGACGATAAACAGATGATGATTACGCTGGAAGCGGTCAACAAGTGGTACGGACAGTTCCACGTGCTTAAGGACATCAATTTGCGGGTACGGCAGGGTGAGCGCATCGTGCTGTGCGGCCCCTCCGGCTCCGGCAAGTCCACCACCATCCGCTGCATCAACCACCTTGAGGAGCACCAGCAGGGGCGCATCGTGGTGGATGGCATCGAGTTGAATGACGATCTGCGCAACATCGAGAAGGTGCGTACTGAGGTGGGCATGGTGTTCCAGCACTTCAACCTCTTCCCGCACCTGACGGTGTTGCAGAACTGCACCCTCGCGCCGACCTGGGTGCGCAAGATGCCGAAAAAAGAGGCGGAGGAGTTGGCGATGCACTACCTGAAGCGGGTGCGCATCGCGGAACATGCGCACAAATATCCCGGCCAGATCTCCGGCGGCCAGCAGCAGCGGGTGGCGATCGCCCGCTCGCTCTGCATGAAGCCCAAGATCATGCTGTTTGATGAGCCGACCTCGGCGCTGGATCCGGAGATGGTGAAGGAGGTGCTGGATACCATGATTGGGCTGGCGCAGGATGGCATGACCATGCTGTGCGTTACCCATGAGATGGGCTTCGCCCGCACCGTTGCTGACCGGGTGATCTTTATGGATCGCGGTGAGATCGTCGAGCAGGCACCGCCGCAAGAGTTCTTCTCCAACCCCACCTCACCGCGCACCCGCGAGTTCCTGGCGCAGGTGATCCACTGATGGCGGGCCGGGCCACCCAAGGCCCGGCCAACCCTCATGCCGTTTCGCGCAACTGGCGCACCAGCGCCATCTCCCGCTCATTGAACGGCGCGCCCTCGGGCGTCAGCACATCGTGGAACCACAGCGCCGGATTAGGCGTGACATCCGGCCACGGCAGCCAGGTCTGCGTCTTGCCCTGTACCAGCCCCCAGTGGTAGCAGCCTACCTGCTGCGCCTTGAACAGCGGCAACTGCTCCTCCATCACCCCACCGACGTGGCGCGCCAGCCACTCGGTGCAGAGCACCGGTCGGCCGAAGGCCATCAGCTTGGTCATCACCGCCAGCTGCCCCGGCGTGTCAACGTAGGCATGGTAGCTAATGATGTCCGACAGGTGCAACGCGGCGACGTCAATCGGGTGGTTGAACGCCCGGTGGCAGGCGTCGCGATCGACGTGCCAGGCGGCGACGGTCAGCGGCTGACTCGGCAGTTCGTGCCGCGCCCAGCCAAAGATCTGCACCATCAGCGACAGCGCGTAGATCTCCAGCCGGGTGTCGTAGAGCGCGCAGTGGTGGGCATCGCTGAAGATCCCGCCGTTGCCCGGCTCGTTGTAGAGATCCCACGCCTGCACGCGCGCATCGTCCCGGAAGTGGCGCACCACGTCGCGCACGTAGGCCTCAATGTCCAGCCAGCTATCGGGGTCGAGCACCTTTGCCCGGCCGGGGCTACCGGCCGCCTGGCTGTTGTGCACACCGGGGCGCGGCGGTTTCTGCGGCCCGACGAACGGCTCGTCGCCCGAGAAGGCGCAGTCGTCCAGCAGGGTCAGCATCACCCGGATGCCGTGGCTGTCGGCCAGATGTAGGAAGCGGTCGATGCGCGCCAGCAGGCCGTCGCGGTCATGCTGCCAGACGGTGAACGGCAGGTTGGTGCGCAACTGGTTGTAGCCGTAGCGCGCCGCCCAGCCCAACTCCTGTTCGATGGTCAGCTCGTCAAAGGTATCGGCCTGCCACATCTCCAGCCAGTTTACCGCCGTGCGGGGTAGGTAGTTGAATCCGCAGCCCCAGCCTTGCCGGCGGTGCCACTCTTGCGCTTGTTCAGCGGACCATTGCCTGTACATAACAATCCTTATCCCACACGGGAACAGTGAACTTGACCTACTACGCGGCGCGTTGCCTCGCCGCCCCACACTTCATCGTACTCGTAGCCCGTCAGCTGCTTGATCACCAGCCGGGTCGGCGCATCGCAGTCCTCTGCCTTGCCGCCCAGTTTGCGGCGGGCAATCTCCTTCAACAGCACCTTGTGCGTTTCACGCGTCAGCTTGAAGGGATAGGTGACGTAGAAACTGATGGCCAGCAGCACCGCGGTGCCCAGCGTCATCAGGGTAACGATGGCGTAGAGCGCACTTTCAGGCTGTATGCCGTTGCCCTTCACAAAGCCCGCCTCCTCCAGCACCATGCCGATAATCAGGATGGCGATCGCTACCGTGCTCTTGCGCGTCATCACCATCACGCCAGCGAAAATCCCTTCGCGACGCTGTTGTGTGACCATCTCATCAATATCAGGAATAAAACTGTAAATATTCCACGGAATATAGATTAATCCGGCACGCGCCACCCCATTTAAAATAAACAGCCCGAAAAAGACCATATCGGGAACCGGGGTGTTGGTGTAATAGACAATAAACAGGAAGGCTAATACAAAGAATATGGAGCTATACGCCAACCGCAGCGCCGATGAGGGGGTAAGATTTAATTTGTTAAGTATCATCATAAAAGCATAAGTGCCAGGGATAGCGGCAAATGCGCCGACGCTTGACCATGCTGAAACAGCGGCGGCATCCTTACCCAAACAGTATATCACATAGTAGGTAAACACCGCGCCAAATACATCCATCGCGGTAAAGGAGGCGATGTAAATAATAATGTGCAGTCGGAAGGCGCGAATGCGGAACGAAGAGAGCAGATCCAGTATCAAATATTTCAGATGGTTGAAAAGGCCGCTGCTGCGTTGCACTTCCGCCTTGAACTTATGCTCGGGTTGCACATCCTTCGCCTCCCAGGTGCAGCGCCAGGTGGTGAAGACCGCGAGGCAGAATACGCAGGAGAAGATCAGCCCGGTCAGGGTGTAGGTGAAGGGGTTATCCTTGCCGGTAAACTGCATGATCAGGCCCGGTACGGACACCGCCAGGAAGCCGCCCAGCTGGGAAAAGATCATGCGCACGCCCGCCAGCCGGCTACGCTCCTCGTAGCGGTTGGTCATCTCGGCGGCGAGGGTTTCCCACGGCACCAGCACCATCGCCGACAGCAACTCAATCGAGAGATAGGTGCCAAGGTAATACCAGTAGTTCATGTCCGTCAGCCACAGCAGCGCATAAAGAAACATCAGCGGGCTGCTCAGCAATAAAAAGAAGCGACGGCGGCCAAATTTCCGGCCCAGCCAGGTGTTGCCAAAATTATCGGTGATGTAACCCATAATCGGGCTTAATATTGCGTCGATCACGCGGGCGATGGCAAATATTGAACTTGCCTCCAAAACCGTCAGCCCGCAATAGGTGGTGTAGAAGAATAACAGCCAGGTGCCGATAATGGCGAAAGCCCCGCCGCCAAACAGGTCAGTCACGCCGTAGCCCATCGCCACGCCATAACCGACCCTGCGCTCAGTAGGTTTAATCATAATAATATTCCAGTGTGTAAGGTCGCTGATTGCCAGATCTATTTGGCTATTTTTATTTATTGCCGGAATCCATAATGATGATTATTTACGTCAGGATAATAATCAGTGATAAATCTCGATCCATTGCCGGGTCAGGGATGAGTGATAAATTGCCTCCACAAGGGTGAGTGACTGTTTGGCTTCGCGGATCGGGATGTAATCGGCCCCCGCCGGCGAAAGGATGGCGCGGTAAAAACGGCGGATCGCCTCGCGGTGGCCAGCTCCCCAGTAGCGTTTCCCGCTGCCTGGCGGCGCGTCGCTGACCAGCGCGGTGCGCCTGCCGCCCTCAATCTGCCACAGGGTGTTGTCGCTCAGCTGGAGCACCCCGCGCTCGCACTGGATCTCCAGCAGCAGCGGCGCGTCGGTGGTGTAACCGTTGCTGGCGTAGAACAGGCCGCGCGCGCCGTTGCGGAACGCCAGCGTCGCCATCGCGCTGTCCTCCGCCTCGGTGGCCGCCGCCAGGATTCCGCTGTCCACCACCCCCTTCACCCGCGCCACCCCACCGGCGAACCACTGCATCAGGTCGAGGGTGTGGATCGCCTGATTGATCAGCAGGCTGCCGCCCTCGGTGGCGAAGCGCCCGCGCCACGGGCTGTCGGTGTAGTAGGCCCCGGCGCGTGACCAGGTGAGCACCGCCCGCATACTGAGCATCGCCCCCAGCTGTTTCTCCGCCAGCACCTGCCGGATGGCCAGGCTGGTGGGGTTGCAGCGGTTCTGGTAGCAGACCGCCAGCAGCCCCGGCGCGTGGGCGACGGCCTCTTCGATCTCCGCCACCTCCTGCCCATTCATGCCCACCGGCTTTTCGCAGAACACATGCTTGCCAGCCGCCAGCGCCTCCAGCACCATGCGCTTGTGCAGGTGGTGCGGGGTGCAGATGTGCACCACGTCAATCGCCTCATCCCACAGCGCGTCACGGTAGTCATGGAAGAAGTGGCAGCCCTGCGCCATCGCCTGCCGTCGGCCACGCTCGCCGTCACAGTCCGCCAGCGCGTGCAACCGCGCCTCCGGGATCTGTTGCAGGGCGTCAACGTGGCAGTGGTGGATGGCGCCGCAGCCAAGGATAGCGGCATTGAGTCTCTCCATCTGCTCCTCCCTAGCGCGTCGCGTTGGCCAGCATCTGCGCTTTCACGCACAACTCCGCCGCCTTGAAGGCGTGGGCCTGGGTCATGGCGTTCTCCGTGCGGTGCAGGCAGTCGCGGATCAGCTCGCCAAAGTAGGGGAAGCCGACCTGCCCGGCCACCGGGTAACGGAATTCGCCCTCGCGGTTCACCAGATAGACCACGTCCTGCTCGCCGCGCGTCAGGTCGATATATTTGCGGATCTCGATGTAGCCCTCGGTGCCGAGCAACGTGAGCCGGCCATCGCCCCAGGTCGGCAGGCCATCCGGGGTGAACCAGTCACAGCGGAAGTAGCCGCTCGCGCCATTTTCGCCGCGCAGCATCGCGTCGCCGAAATCCTCAAAGTAGGGGTGCTCAGGGTGGGAGACGTTGCGCGTCTGGGCGGCGATCACGGTGGCGTCGTGGTTGCCGGTGTAGAACAGGAACTGCTCGATCTGGTGGCTGCCGATGTCGCACAGGATGCCGCCAAAGTAGCGGCGGTCGTAGAACCATGCGGGCCGCCCCTGCCCCTCGCGGTGCGGCCCGGTGCCGAGCGTCTGCACCACCTGGCCGATGGCCCCGCGCCGCACCAGCTGGCCAGCGAACACCGCGCTCTCGACATGGAGCCGCTCGCTGTAGTAGACCGCGTATTTACGCCCGGTTTTCGCCACCATCGCCTGCGCGTCGGCCAGCTGCTCCAGCGTGGTGAGCGGGGCCTTGTCGGTGAAGTAGTCCTTGCCCGCCACCATCACCTTCAGCCCCAGCGCACAACGTGCCGAGGGCATCGCCGCGCCCGCCACCAGCCGCACCTCCTCATCCGCCAGCAGCGTCTCTAGGCTGCCAGCCACCCGCACCTGCGGGTAGCGGTGGATAAACGCCGCCACCTTCTCCGGATCCGGGTCGTAGACCCACTTCAGCGTTGCGCCCGCCTATAGCAGGCCGTTGCACATGCCGTAGATGTGGCCGTGGTCGAGCGCGGCGACGGCAAACACAAACTCGCCCGCCTTGACCACCGGCTGCGGTTTGCCGGCTGGCGCATAGTTCATGCCGTCGTTGTTGTTCATGGCGATACTCCTTTGTCCAGGTCTTTTCCTAGGGGAATGGCACCCACCTCGCTGAAGTTGGCGACCGAGGCGGATTTCTCATAAAAGCGCGGCGCCAGGGCGCTGATGCCGCCGGTGCGGTAGAAGGCGTCGTGGCGGCTGATGGGCAGCACCACCACGGTGCGGGTAATGGCCGATTTGTAGATGGCGGTGATCAACGCCAGCGCGCGCTTGCCCTGCTCGCCATCCACCAGCGGCGGCGTGCCTTGCTCAATCGCCGTCAGCAGGTTCTCAATCTGCCCGGTGTGCAGCGTCCAGGTGAGCGGTGGGATCTGCCGGGCCAGCGCCTCCAGTTGCGCCTCGCGCGGGCGATCTGGCTCCGGCAGCGGGAAGCCATTGTCGCCGCTGACGCTGGCGCAGACCGACCACGGCGCGGAGAGGCGCGCCCGCTCGCCCTGAATCACGATTTTCTGCTCCTCGCCGTGGTGCACCACCGAAGCGGTCAGCTGCGCCAGCGCGCCGTTGGGATAGTGGAAGATGGCGGCGCTCAGATCCTCGACCTCCGCATTGTCATGGGCGACGTTGCTCATCATCGCCACCACCTCCTGCGGCTGGCCCAGCATCCACTGGAGCGCGTCGATGTGGTGCACCGCATGGTTGAGCGTGCAGCCGCCGCCCTCCTTTTCCCAGGTGCCGCGCCACCACAGGTCGTAGTAGCAGTGGCCGCGCCACCAGAGCGAATCAACCTGCGCGTGGCAGACCCGGCCGGCCAGCCCACTCTCCAGCGCCGCCTTCAGCCGCCAGAGGGCGTCGGTGAAGCGGTTCTGCGCCACCACCGACAGCACCTTGCCGCTGGCCTGTTGGGCGGCGATCATCGCGTCACACTCCTCCAGCGAGGCGGCCATCGGTTTTTCACACAGCACGTGCTTGCCCGCGTGCAGCGCATCGATGGCGATCTCGGCGTGGACGTAGGGCGGCGTGCAGACATCCACCAGATCGACCCGGATACCGGCGGCAAGCATCTCTGCATGGCTGCTGAAGACCTGTGCCTGCGCCAGCCCATAGCGCTGCTGCTTCTCCTGCGCCTTCTCCGGGTAGATATCCACCAGCGCCACGATGGTGCAGCGCTGCGGAAACTCTAGATAGGCGCGGATATGGTGGTGGGCGATGTTGCCGGTGCCCACGATGGCGACGTATAACATGCGGCCCCCTGTTACCAGCTTCCACGCGCGTCCAGCGTGCGGCTGGCGGCGGGCTTGTCAACGGAAGCGTCGATGCGCTGCTGCAACAGCCGCAGGTAGAGCTGCTCATCCAGCGGCAGCGTCACCCAGTCATCGGTCCAGGTGGAGAGGTGCATGGCGTTGGAGAGCGTCAGGCCGTGGATGCCCTGCAACCCCGGCGCGATCAGCGGCTCGCCGCGCAGCACCGCGGCGCAGAAGTTGGCGGTGATCACCTGATGGTCGCTGCACTCCGGCGCAACCGGGATCGTGACCTCCCAGCACTCCGGCTCGCCAAAGCCCTGCTGCCAGCGGGCATTGAATTCGGTTTCCGACTCGCGCAGCCGCCAGTAGCGCAGCCGCCCCTCCTCGACCACCACCTTGCCGCGATCGCCGACAATCTCCAGCCGGTTGGTGCCGGGCGTCTCCGCCACGGTGGTGATGAAGACGCCGGTGGCACCGTTGGCGTACTCGGCGTAGGCGGTCACCTCATCCTCCACCTCAATCTGCCGGTGCTTGCCGAACTGGCAGAAGGCGCGCAGCCGCACCGGCATTCCCACCAGCCACTGCCAGAGGTCGAGCTGGTGCGGGTCTTGGTTGAGCAGCACGCCGCCGCCCTCGCCGCGCCAGGTGGCGCGCCAGCCGCCAGAGTTGTAGTAGCTCTGCGAGCGATACCAGTTGGTGATGATCCAGGTGGAGCGGCGCAAAGTGCCCAACTCGCCCGAGGCGATCAGATCCTTCACCTTCTGGTAGAGCGGGTTGGGCCGCTGGTTGTACATGATGCCGAACACCACGTCGCTGGCGCGGGCGCAGGCGTTCATCTCCTGCACCTGCGCGGTGTAAACGCCGGCGGGCTTTTCGCACAGGGTGTGGAGGCCGTGGCGCATCGCCATCATCGACAGACCGGGGTGCGCATAGTGCGGCGTGGCGACAATCACCGCGTCAATCAGCCCGCTGGTGATCATCGCCTCCGCATCGTCAAACAGCGGGATGGCGTCGCCGACCAGCTGGCGGATCGCCGGGTGTTTGGCAAGATCGTTATCGCAGACGGCGGCCAGCCGGGCCTCGCTGACCGTCCCGGCCAGTAGGTAGCGGGCGTGGACGGTGCCGATATTGCCGATGCCAATGATGCCGAAGCGAACCTTCTCCATCTCTTCCATAACTCACCTTGATTCCACGTAATGGGGGGATAGCGGCAACATAAGAAAGCGGGCCAGCGAGGACAAACGGAATTTGTGAGAATGCTCGCAGGGTGGAACGGCGGCCCGGCCGGTGGCGTAAATTAGCTTTTAAAATCAGCGAACTGTGGCTGAAAATAGTTGCAGATCTTTATTGCGAGCGAGGTCACACCATGCCAGGCAAGCTGAAAATGGACCAAATTGCCGCCCAGACCGGTTACTCCGTCAGCACCGTGTCACGCGTGCTGGCGGGCAAGTCTTACACCAGCGAACGGGCGCGCGCGGCAATTGTTAACTGCGCGCGCAAGCTGGGGGTATTGGAGGAGTTGGCGAGCGGGCGGCTGCTGATTGATGGGATCGCGGTGTTCGCGCCGGGGCGCACCTTCAACGCCCGTGGCGACATCTTCTACCTTGAGGTGACACGCGGCATCGCCGAGGCGCTGGCCGCGCACAACGTCCACCTCAGCTACTGCGGGCTGGAGGAGCAGCACGCGGACATTGAGCTGTTCCTTAAGAAGGCCGGTAATAAGCGCATCAATGCGGTGATCATCATCGGCACCGACGATGACGCCATCTTCAAGGTGGCGGCCGCGCTCAACAAACCCTGCGTGCTAATCAACACCCATGACCGCGAAATGACGCTGGACGCCGTTGCCCCCGACCACGGCGCGATTGGTTTCAACGCGGCGCGGCATCTGCTGGAGCGCGGCCACCGGCGTCTTCTGACGCTCACCTGCCTGCGCCGTCGCACGCTCTACACCCGGCTGAATGGCATTCAGGCGGCCTACCGCGCCTTCCACCTGCCCTTCGACCCACAGCAGGATCTGATTGTGACCGAGGGCTTTTCCGCCGATGAGGCCGAACAGGCGCTGGAGGCGTGGCTGGCCACCCACCCGCCGGCCCACTGGCCAGAGGCCATTTTCCCCGGCTGCATGACGATGGCCTCCGGCGTGCTGCGGGTGCTGGCGCGGCATGGTCTGCGGGTGCCGGATGACGTCTCGCTGATCACCACCGACTTCTCCTGGCATCTGGAGAACCTGCCGGACGCGCCGCTCACCGGCATGGTGGTGCCCTGCCGCGAACTGGGCGTCGAGGCGGTGCACCTGTTGCAGCATCGCCTCCACCGGCCACAGGCACCGGTGTTCAACCTGCTGTTGCAGGGCAAATTGCTGGAGGCGGGCACGGTCAGGTATGCGACACGCCATGCGGCGCGGATGGCACTGGGGAAATAGCGAACAGGCGGGAAAACAGGGGGAAAAGGGCGCGCCCAGAGCGGGCGCGCCAGTGGGTCAGGTCTCTTTCTCGACCAGCAGGGCTTCCAGCAGGTCAAGGTCATGCAGCAGCTTTTGCAGCGTCTCATTGCTGATGCGCTGGGTGGCGCGCAGGTGGTACAGCTCCGCGCGCTCGGCCCGCAGGGCGTTGAGACGGAAGCGGCGCTCCAGGTTCTCCACCAGCAGCATGTTCTCCAGATTGTCCTTGTCATAGGTGCGGCGGCGCAGGTTGCCGATCACCCGGGCGCTCACCTCGCGCACCGTCTGCTCATCGATGTTCTCCTCGGTGTCGGCGGCGATGCGCTCCTCCATCTTGTGCAGGCTCTCAATCGCCACTTCCGCCGCGACCGAGCGCGCCATCCGCTCCTCCTCCCTGTAGACCGACTTGTCAGCCACCTTGACGCCACGCAGCAGGAACGGCAGCGCGATCACCCCGGCAATCAGCGAGAACAGGATCACCCCGACCGCCAAAAACACCAGCTGGTAGCGCGACGGGAAGGCGGAGCCATCCGGCAGGAACAGCGGGATGGAGAGCACACCGGCCAGCGTGATCGCCCCACGCACCCCGGCGAAGGAGGCGACCCACAGCTCGCGGGTGGTGTAGCTGCCGAACATCAGCGGGCGCTTGGCCAGCAGGCGGTTGCTCAGCTTTTTCATCGACCACAGCCACAGGAAGCGCAGCATCAGCAGCGCGAAGTAGATCAGTGCCACATCCGCGAACAGCTGCCAGTTTGGCACGGTCGGGTCATTCTCCAGCATCAGCAGCGAAGTCTCGAGGATGCCCGGCAGTTGCAGGCCGAGCATCAGGAACACCATGCCGTTGAAGACGAACTCCAGCATCGACCAGACGCCGTTGGCGCGCAGGCGCATCGCCAGCGGCGCGTTGCGGATAATGCCGGACTGGCTGATGGTCATGCCAGCCGCCACTGCCGCCAGAATGCCAGAGACGCCAATGTGCTCCGCCACCAGGTAGGAGGCGAACGGCAGCAGCAGCAGGAACACCGTCTGGGTTGCCGGGTCATCACCGCTCCAGCGGCTCATCACGCGCAGCGACTTGCTGTAGAGCCAGGTAACGGCGACGCCCGCCAGCAGGCCGCCAATCGCCACCTTCAGGAACTCCACCGTCGCCCCGGAGACGGTGAACACCATGGTGCCCATCGCCACCGCAATGGCAAACTTCAGCGACACCAGGCCGGAGGCGTCATTCATCAGCGCCTCGCCCTCCAGCACGCCCATGATCGATTTCGGGATACGCCCCTTGCCAACGATGCCGGAGAGCGCCACCGCATCGGTCGGTGACAGCACCGCCGCCAGCGCGAAGGCCGCCACCAGCGGCACGTTCGGCACCACCAGATGAATCAGGTAGCCGATGCCGACCACTGTCAGCAGCACCAGCATCAGCGCCAGTCCCAGCACCTCGCGGCCGTGGTGCAGGAACTCACGCATCGGCGTTTTCCAGCCATCGGCGAACAGCAGCGGCGGGATAAACAGCACCAAAAACAGTTCCGGGTCAAAGTCGATGTGCAGCCCGAAGTTGGGCCACGCCAGCATCGCGCCAACGGCGATCTGCATCAGGGGAAGGGGGATCTGGAAGGGCAACATCCGGGTGACGACCCCGGAGAGTGACACCACCAGGATCAGGATGAGGATTGTAAAAAAGATTTCCATGCGTTCCTTGGGCTCTTGTCGTTATAACATCAACCGGCCCCACGGGCCGGCACAGGCAAGCGGTGATAGTAGATCAGATTGGAAAAGGTGTTAAACCCGCGTGTGCGCAATGCCGGGATGTGGCGCGGCAAGGAAAATTCGCCGCATAAAAAAGGGGAGCCGTGGCTCCCCTGGATGATTGTGCGGGATCAGATGGCCCAGCCACCGGCATAAAACACCACCAGCGCCACGGCGATCACCACGGTGCCGACGTTCAGCTTGCGCCACTCGCCACTCACCACCCGGCCAATCACCAGCGAGCCGAAGCCCAGCATGATGCCAGTGACGATGTTGCAGGTCAGCACGATAAACACCGCGCACAGCAGGCCCGCCATCGCGTCCACGAAGTCGTTAAAGTCGAGCTTGGTGACGTTGCTCAGCATCAACAGGCCGACATACATCAGCGCCGGTGCGGTGGCGTAGCCCGGCACCAGATAGGAGAGCGGCGAGAGGAACAGCATCAGCAGGAACAGCAGGCCAACCACCGTCGCGGTCAGGCCGGTCTTGCCGCCCGCCGCCGTACCCGCTGCCGATTCAATGTAGACCGCCGCTGGCGAGACACCCACCAGCCCGGCGAAGATGCTGCTCACGGAGTCAGAGGTCAGCGCCTTGCCGCCGCTGATGATCTGGCCGTCGCTGTCCAGCAGGTTGGCCTGCCCGGCCACCGCGCGGATGGTGCCGGTGGCGTCAAACACCGCGGTCATCACCAGCGCCAGCACGCTCGGCAGCACCACCGGTTGCAGCGCGCCCAGAATATCCAGGCTGAAGATGGTGGAGTGGCCGCTGGCGTCGGTCAGCGACGGCATGGCGAACAGCCCCGAATACTTCACCGACGGATCGAAGATCAGCCCAATGATCGACAACACCACAATCACCAGCAGGATGCCGCCCGGCACCCGGCGCTTCTCAAGGCCAATGGTGGCCGCCAGCCCCACCAGCGTCATCAGCACCGGGAAGGAGGTGAAGTCGCCCAACGCCACCGGCAGGCCGGGGGCCGGGTTCTTCACCACCAGACCGACGCCGTTGGCGGCGATCAGCAGCAGGAACAGGCCGATGCCGATGCCAGTGCCGTGCGCCACGCCCATCGGCAGGTTACGCAGGATCCAGGCACGGATGCCGGTGGCAGAGATCAGGGTGAACAGCACGCCCATCAGGAACACCGCGCCCAGCGCCACCGGAATGGTGATCTGCTGGCCGAGCACCAGACTGAAGGCGGTGAAGGCGGTCAGCGAGATGGCACAACCGATCGCCATCGGCAGGTTGGCCCACAGCCCCATCAACAGCGAGCCAATGCCCGCCACCAGACAGGTGCCGACGAACACGGCCGCCGGTGGGAAACCGGCCTGGCCGAGCATCCCCGGCACGACGATCACGGAGTAGACCATCGCCAAAAAGGTGGTCAGCCCGGCGACAATCTCCTGCCGCACGCTGCTGCCGCGCGCACTGATTTTGAAAAATGCATCCAGTGAGCCTGTTGGCTGCACGGAGCCACCCGTCCGGGTGTGATTGCTAGACATATGATGTCCTCTGAATGTGGTCTGGGAGTGTCGGCGCAGGGTGGTTTAGCGCAGTCGTTTCCGTTTCGTGGCATCCCTGGCGCCGCGTTTCCTGAAAAAAGAGAGGCAGAAAACAAGGCAAACGTTTAACTCTGAACCCGCATGACGTTATTAAAATAGGAGATAAATAAAAGGCAAACGATTATCCAGCCAGCTAGCGGGCTTTTTCAACTCCATATCATGACAAAATTTGCCTGATTGCGCATTTAAGCAGCATTCACGCACCCCCTGATGCGTTACCAGCCTGACGTGCCGGAAAAAGCGGCGAAGCCGGAGGGAAACGCTCTGTTTTTGTTGCGCAACAGCAGGTAAGCAAAACGCCGTTTCACTATTTTTGTGATGTGTCTCACAAAAATATTGATCTGGTGAATCGTTATGCATATCCTTTTTGTATGACGCGCACAAAAAATGCGCTCCCACCCTTTTTACTGGAGGCAACGATGAAATCGATGACCCTACCTTCGCGCCAGGACGCCACGTCCGCGCAAGGCAATACGCCACGCCCGACCCTGCGCCGCCAGACCGTGCGTCTGTGCAACCGCCTGTTGCAGTCGCTGGGGCGACACTTTACCCACGCCCCCGCACGCCCCTACTGAGCACCCGCCAGTTCGTATGGCCCGCCCTGCGCCAGCGCACGCTGGTAGGCGGGCCGCGCTTGCGCCCGTTTCAGCCAGTCAGCCAGCGCTGGCGCGCCCTCCAGCCCGCCCCGCGAATTCAGCGCCTCCAGCGGGAAACTCATCTGGATATCCGCCGCGCTGAACTCACGCCCGGCGAACCACGGGTTCTCCTGCAACGCCTTCTCCAAATAGTCGCGGTGAACGGCGATCTGCTTGTCGAACCAGGCCTTCTGCATCCCCTTGCCAATCGCGCCAGCCACTGGCCGCACCAGCAGCGGCACCGGCGGTTTGCCGAGCCGGCTGAAGATCAGTTTCATCAGCAGCAGTGGCATCAGTGAGCCTTCGGCGTAGTGCATCCAGTAGCGGTAGTGCTGGCGGGCAAAGTGGTCGGTAGGTTTCAGCAGCCCCTGCGCGTCGTAGGTCTCCTGCAAATATTCGATGATGGCACCCGATTCCGCCAGCGTCAGGTCGTCGTCGGTCAGCACCGGCGATTTGCCGAGCGGATGCACGCGCTTGAGCGCCTCTGGGGCCAGCATGGTGTGGGAGTCACGCTGGTAACGCTCAATCTGGTAGGGCACCTCCAGCTCCTCCAGCATCCAGAGAATGCGCTGGGAACGGGAGTTGTTCAGGTGGTGGAGGGTGATCATGCGGGCGCTCCTGAGTCATTAACCACAGTAATGATTAACTATAGCTGATTCCCCCAGCTGGCCGGCGCGCGCCCTTGAAATGGCCGCCTTTTTTCCGCCACACGCCCTATTTTCCGCCGGCATTTCCCCCGCCCTGGCCCCCAACGGCCTGTCTGGCGGCAGCCGGGCTTGGCATCGTCACTCACAAAGCCAAATAAACCGACTAATATCATCTAAACTTTGCCTGTTAATGATAAAGATTTTTTTCTTTTTAAAACTTTTAGCCTGCTTAGGAGTGTGGCGTACGCGCCAGTTTAACCATCTGGGAAAAGCCGCTAGAATCGTTAAATAAGCCTTAAATAACACATAATTAATGCTAAACATATTAAGGCGCGCCCTCTAGCCTGCCGCATGACTGTTAAGCCAACATAATCGTTAAGGGCTTTTTACGGCGATCGTCCTGCCGCTTCAACGGCGCCATAACCGGGACGCATTGCCATCAATTCAGGTTCTCTCGGAGAGCACGTTATGCTTGCCAGCAGTTACAACGATGTATTGGTGATGTTCTCTTTCATCGTTGCCATCCTTGCCTCATATACCGCGCTGGACATGGCCGGTCGTGTGGCCACCACTGACAAGCCCGCAGCCCACTGGTGGCTTGGCGGCGGCGCGATTGCGATGGGGATCGGCATCTGGTCGATGCACTTCATCGGCATGTTGGCCTTCAGCCTGCCGGTCGCCATCAGTTACGATCCCACCATCACCGGCCTGTCGATGCTGATTGCCATCGCCTCCTCGGTCTTCGCCCTCTGGCTGGTCACCGATCTGCACCTGCCCATCTCCCGCCTGTTGGTTGGCTCGGTGATCATGGGGGTCGGCATCGCCGGGATGCACTACACCGGCATGGCGGCGATGAACGTGATGCCCGGCATGTCCTATCATTTCGGCTGGGTGGCGCTCTCCATCGTGATTGCGGTGCTCGCCTCCGCCGGCGCGCTCTGGATGTCCTTCCGGCTGCGTACCCAGACCTCCAACGTCAAGCTGCTGCGCGCGCTGGCCGCCATCATCATGGGCATCGCCATTGTCGGGATGCACTACACCGGCATGGCGGCCGCCAACTTCTCCATGACACCGGAGATGATGAGCCACATGCACCGCCACGGCGGCGTAAACACCAACTGGCTGGCGGTGCTGGTGATTGTGGTTACCCTGGCGGTGCTGGCCATCACGCTGGTGGTGTCGGTGCTGGACGCCCGCCTTCAGGCGCGCACCGCAGTGCTGGCGCAGTCGCTGGAGCAGGCCAACCGCGAGCTGACCCAGCTGGCGCTGCATGACAACCTGACCAAGCTGCCAAACCGCCTGCTGCTGGAGGATCGTATCCAGCAGGCGCTGCAAAAGGCGGAGCATGAGGATACCCAGTTCGCGGTGCTGTTCATGGATCTGGATGGCTTCAAGGCGGTGAATGATGCCTATGGCCACCACATCGGCGATCAGCTGCTGATCGCCGTCACCGAGCGCATCCGCGACCGGCTCGGCACCCAGGACACGCTGGCGCGGCTGGGCGGCGATGAGTTTGTGGTGCTGGTGGAGATCAGCGACCCGGCCGATGCCGCCACGCTGGCGGCGCAGCTGGTGATGCTGATTGAGAAGCCGTTCCACGTCTCGCGCTATGAGTTGCTGGTCTCCATCAGTATCGGCATCGCCGTCTACCCGAGCGACGGCACCACCGAGCGCGAACTGATGCTCAACGCCGACGCGGCGATGTACCACACCAAAAACTCCGGCCGCAACGGCCACAGCTTCTTCCAGAAGTCGATGAACACCAATGCGCAGGAGCAGCTGCAACTGATGCACGATCTGCGGCTGGCGATTGAGCATGACGAACTGCGCCTGCAATACCAGCCCAAGTTCACCGCGCCGGATGGCCCGGTGTGCGGCTTTGAGGCGCTGGTGCGCTGGGAGCGCCCGGAGACCGGGATGCTCAGTCCGGCCGTGTTCCTGCCGCTGGCGGAGAAGACCGGCCTGATCCTGCCGATTGGCGAGTGGGTGCTGAACGAGGCGTGCCGCCAGCTGAGCGAGTGGCACCGCCAGGGGCACGAGGAGTGGAGCATCGCCGTCAACCTGTCGGCGTTGCAGTTTGAGCAGCCGGATCTGGTGGAGAAGGTGATCAGCATCATCAAGCGCCACAACATCCCGCCAAGCAAGCTGACGCTGGAGGTGACGGAGACCACCGCGATGCGCAACCCGGATGTCAGCGTGGCCATCCTCGACCAGCTGACCGAGCTGGGGGTGAAGGCGTCGATTGATGACTTCGGCACCGGCTACTCCAGCCTGCTCTACCTGAAACGGCTGCCGGCCAGCGAACTCAAGATTGACCGGGCGTTCATCAACGAACTGACCATCGACAATGAGGATGCCAGCATTGTCTCGGCGATCATCGCGCTGGGGCAGACCCTCAACCTGAAGGTAGTGGCCGAAGGCGTGGAGACGCCGGAGCAGCAGGCGTTCCTTAGCCAGCTCGGCTGCGACGCCCTGCAAGGCTTCCTGCTGGGCCGCCCAATGACGCCCGCCCAGATCGCCGAGCGCATCAGCAGCGACTGGCCCGGCCGCGTCATCCCGGCCACTGAAATTACCGCCCGCGAAGCGGACGCCGCTTCACCATAATCCCCAGCGCCTGTCGGCTCCCGGCAGGCGCACCCTTTTCCCCGCCGATAACCCCCGTTCGCCGCCATTGGCCGCATGTTCACTGCCTTTTCCCCCGCCCTACCCGGCTGCCATCAGAGGATGGTCTATAGTGAAAGGAGTCCCGCATCCGCACTGAGGAGCCAGCATGACCGATGAGAGCAACTTCCCGTTTGAGAATCGCGGCCCCGCGACCGCCACCGGCCACGGCCTGCCCGCCGAGGGGGCTTACCTGCCACCCTCCGAGATTGACAGCGGCAAGGCCGAGGGGGAAAGCGTAACCTTTATCAACTGGAAGGGGGAGGCGGACACGCCGGAGCCTTCGCCGCCCACCTGGCTGCCGCCGGAGCAGCGCGTCGGCATCGCAGTGGTCGGGCTGGGGCGGCTGACGCTCAACCAGATCCTGCCGGCGCTGCACCGCTGCAAGAATGCCCGGCCAGTGGCACTGGTCTCCGGCAAGCCCGACAAGGCGCGCGTCGTGGCGGCGCAGTATGGCATCCCGGAAGAGGCGATTTACCGCTACGACGAGATGCACAAACTGGCTGACAACCCGGAGATTGAGGCGGTCTACATCGTGACGCCCAACGGCCTGCACCGCGACCACGTGCTGGCGGCGGCGCGCGCTGGCAAGCATGTGCTGTGCGAGAAGCCGATGGCCAACACCTCGCAGGAGGCGCAGGAGATGGTGGAGGCCTGCCAGCAGGCTGGCGTGAAGCTCATGATCGCCTACCGCTGCCAGTTTGATGCCTACAACAAAGAGGCGGCGCGGCAGGTGCAATCTGGCGAATTGGGACGCCCGCGGCTGATTGAGGCGACCAACGTACAGTCGATGGGGCCGGATGACCAGTGGCGCTTCAAGGCGGCGCTGGCTGGCGGCGGTGCGCTGCCGGATATCGGCCTCTACTGCCTGAATGGCGTGCGCATGATGCTGGCGGAGAACCCGATTGAGGTGTACGCGCAGGCCATCAACCCGACCGGCGACCCGCGCTATGAGGAGGTGGAGGAGACCATCACCTTCCAGATGCGCTTCCCGTCGGGCGTGGTGGCGCAGTGCTCGTCCAGCTATGGCGCGCACGAGGGCAAGGAGATGACCATCCGGCTGGAGAAGGGTTGGGTGAAGCTGGAGAACGCCTATGCCTACAGCGGCCAGCGCCTGAAAGTGTCGCAACTGAAGGGCGAGGCGGTGTCACAGGAGGAGTTGAAGCTGAGCGCCGGGCCGCAGTTTGCGCTGGAAATTGAACACTTCGCCGACTGCGTGCGCAACGACCGCGCGCCGCGCACGCCCGGCGAGGAGGGGTTGCAGGACCAGATCTTTATCGAGGCCCTCTACCGCTCCGCCCAGGAGGGCCGCCCGGTGACGCTGGAGCGGCGCGATGTGCATGTTACGGCGGCGCAGTCGCCACAGGAGGCATCATGATGAGAGTACGCGCACCCTGGCTGGCTGGCCTGCTGCTCGCCCCGCTGATGGCGCTGGCCGCCCCACCGCCAAGCGGCAACGCAGTGCATGGCGAGCATGGTGGGGCCGCCACCGACGCCCAGCAGGAGTATCAGGCTGGCATGGCTACCATGCATGACAACATGGCGAAAGCCTTCACCTCCAGCGACCCGGACACCGCGTTTATCCAGGGGATGATTGCCCACCATGAGGGGGCGATCGCGATGGCGCGCACCCAGTTGAAGTATGGCCGCAACGCCGAGGCGCGCAAAATGGCCGAAGCGGTGATCAAGGCGCAGCAGGTCGAGATCGTCCAGATGCGCCAGTGGCTCGACAAACAGGCGTCACAAGGGCGCTAACCACCGGGCGCGCCGACCCGCTGGCGCGCCCCTCCCCTACTTGTCCCCCGCCTCCGGCGGCGCGCAGCCCGGCAGCGTCAGGCCGCCCTTGATCAGGCTGTCACGCAGCACGTTGAAGGCTGGCAGCATCGCGCTCTCCTCCACGCAGGCAAAACCGAGCAGCAGCCCCCGCCGTGACTGGCGGCACATGAAGTACTGCGACAGTGGCCGCACCTTCACCCCGCGCCGCAGCGCATGGGCGGCAATCTTCACGTCATCGCACCCCTTCGGCAGCACCAGCACCAGATGCAGCCCGGCATCGTGGTCATACTCATGCAAAAACTCCGGCCCCAGATAGCGCTGGATCAGCGACACCAGATAGGCGCGGCGGCGGCCATAGAGCAGCCGCATCCGGCGGATGTGGGCGGTGTAGTGACCCTCGCGCATGAACTGCGCCAGTGCGGTCTGGATCAGGAAGTGGCCGCCACGGTACAGCTCCGCGCTCGCCAGCTTCATTGCCGAGGCGAGCGGTTTCGGCAACACCATGTAGCCGATGCGCAACGCTGGGTAGAGCGTCTTGCTGAAGGTGCCGAGGTAGATCACCGGCGCATCCGGCTCCAGCCCCTGCAACGCCGGGTAGGGCTGGCCGCTGAAGCGGAACTCGCTGTCGTAGTCATCCTCAATGATCCAGCTCCCTTGCTCCCGCGCCAGCGCCAGCAACTGCTGGCGACGCGGCAGGCTCATCACCGCGCCGAGCGGGTACTGGTGCGACGGCGTGACAAATATCAGCTTGGGCGGCGCGCCCTCCGGCGCGGGCGGCACCAGCCCCTGCCCATCGACCGGCACCGGCTGCAACTCCGCGCCGTTGATGCGCAAGATATTGCGCGCGCCCCAGTAGCCCGGCTCCTCGAACCAGACGCGATCGCCGGGATCGCACAGCATCTTGGCGATCAGGTCGATCCCCTGATGGGTGCCCTCGGTGATCAGGATCTGATCCACGTCGCACTGCACCGATCGCGTGACGCGCAGGTACTCCACCAGCGCCTGTTGCAGCTCATAGCTGCCGCCCTGATGGCTGTAGGTGAGGTGGTGGTGCAGCGGATCGCGGTTGATCTTGCGCTGGATGGAGCTGAACAGCGCGTGCGGGAACTCGCGCACGTCCGGCACGCCCGGCACAAAGGCCCCCCACTGGTGCGGCGAGGCGTTGGCGTAGCCCATCAGGGTGCCGCCGCGCTTCGACAGCCGCGCCTCCTTGGCATAGCGCTCGCTATGGTAGCTCTGGCCAGCGACCGCCGTCAGGTAGCTGTCGGGCAGGATCTCTGCCACCGCTGTGCCGCTGCCGGTCTTGGCCTGCAAGTAGCCCTCCGCCTGCAACTGCTCATAGGCGTAGAGCACGGTATTGCGTGATACCTCCAACTCCCGCGCCAGATCGCGCGTCGCTGGCAGGCGGCTGCCGGGCGGGATGCTGCCATCGGCAATCGCCGTGCGCAGGCACTGGCAGACGCGCAGCCGCAGCTGCCCGCCGGTGGTCTGCTGCAAACGCTGTAAAAGCAGATCTGCGTGTAAAGAACGCAATTGGCTCCCTCCGTTTTCCTAAAGTGGCTCTCGCCTGATGTTAATAGAGACTGTTAATAATTAACAATATCGACGGCCGTTATTTAAACGGCATAGCCTGTACCTGGAGAACACCATGAAACATCAGCAACTTAACCAACGCAAAAATGCCGCCACCCCGCGTGGCGTGGGCGTTATGTGTAACTGGTTTGTGAACCGCGCCGAGAACGCCACCCTGTGGGACGAAGAGGGCAACAGCTGGATCGATTTCGCCGCGGGCATTGCCGTGCTGAACACCGGCCACCGCCACCCGAAGATCGTGGCCGCCGTGGAGAAGCAGCTTCAGGCCTTCACCCACACCGCCTATCAGGTGGTGCCCTATGAGAGCTACGTCGCGCTGGCTGAACGCATCAACGATCTGGCGCCGATTGAGGGGCCAGCCAAGACCACCTTCTTCACCACCGGTGCCGAGGCGGTAGAGAACGCGGTGAAGATTGCCCGCGCCCACACTGGCCGCTCCGGCGTCATCACCTTCACCGCCGCCTTCCACGGCCGCACCCTGATGACGATGGCAATGACCGGCAAAGTGGCCCCCTACAAACGTGACTTCGGCCCGATGCCAGCCTCCGTGTTCCACGCCCGCTACCCGAGCGAGCAGCACGGCGTCAGCGTTGACGACGCGATGGCGAGCATCGATCAGCTCTTTAGCTGTGACATCGCGCCGGAGCAGGTGGCCGCGATTGTGCTGGAACCGATTCAGGGTGAAGGCGGTTTCCGCCCTGCCCCGACCGAGTTCATGACCCGCCTGCGCGCCCTGTGCGACCAGCACGGCATCCTAATGATCGCTGACGAGGTGCAGAGCGGCTTCGCCCGCACCGGCAAGCTGTTCGCCATGGAGCACCACCCGCAGGTGAAGGCAGATTTGATCACCATGGCGAAGAGTCTGGCGGGCGGCCTGCCGCTCTCCGGCGTCTGTGGCCGTGCCGAGGTGATGGACGCCCCAGCCCCCGGCGGGCTGGGCGGCACCTACGCTGGTCACCCGCTGGCGATCGCCTCCGCCCATGCGGTGCTGGACGTGATTCAGGAGGAGAAGCTGTGCGAGCGTGCCGAGCACCTCGGCCAGCACCTGCGTGAGGTGCTGCACCTTGCCAAGGCGCGCAACCCGGCGATCGCGGACATCCGTGGCGTGGGGTCGATGATCGCGGTGGAGTTCTGCGATCCGCAGAGCGGCACGCCGGAGAAGGCGCTGTGTGCCGCCATCCAGCAACGCGCGATGGAAGCCGGTCTGCTGCTGCTTACCTGCGGCCAGCACGGCAACGTCATCCGCTTCCTCTACCCGCTGACCATCCCGGACGCCCAGTTCCAGCAGGCGATGGAGATCCTCAGCCACGTACTGACCGCTGAGTGAGGGCCGCCATGAACACCTTATCCCCCCTGCTCGACCACCCGCTGGTGCGCCAGCCGGAAGCGGGCCAGCCAGTTCCGGCTGGCTTTATTGAAGTGACCGACCCGTCGCGCGGCGAGGTGCTGGCGTGGGTCAAACAGCTCGACGCCGCCGACGTTGAGGAGGCGATCCAGCGGGCGCAGCGCGCTCAGCAGAGCTGGAAGCAGCAGACCGCCCAGACGCGCGCCGACATCCTGCTCAACTGGTATCAGGCGATTCTGGCCGAGCGCGAGGCGCTGGCCAACATCCTGACCGCCGAACAGGGCAAGCCGCTGGCCGAGGCGCGCGGCGAGATTGGCTACGCCGCCTCCTTTATCCGCTGGTTCGCCGAAGAGGCGCGCCGCGTGGAGGGCGACGTGCTCACCCCGCCGCAGGCACACCAACGCCTGCTGGTGCTGAAGCAGCCAGTGGGCGTCTGTGCCGCCATCACGCCGTGGAACTTCCCGGCGGCGATGATCACCCGCAAAGCCGCGCCAGCACTGGCCGCAGGCTGCGCGATGATCGTCAAGCCCGCCGAGCAGACGCCGCTGACCGCCTTCGCGCTGGAGAATCTGGCGCGCCGCGCCGGGCTGCCGGATGACCTGCTGATCCATGTGCTCGGCGACGCGGTGGCGGTCGGCAAGACCCTGTGCGCCAGCCCGGTGATCCGCAAGCTGAGCTTCACCGGCTCGACCGAGGTGGGCCGCCTGCTGATGGCGCAGTGCGCGCCGACGGTGAAAAAGCTGTCGCTGGAGCTGGGCGGCAACGCGCCGTTCCTGGTGTTCGATGACGCCGATCCGGCGGCGGCGGTGCAGGGCATCATGGCCAGCAAGTTCCGCAACAGCGGCCAGACCTGCGTCTGCGCCAACCGCATCTACGTGCAGCGCGGCATCTACCCGGAGATCGTGCGCCACCTGACCACCGCCGTCGCGCAGTTGAAGGTCGGCGATGGCCGTGACGCCGAGAGCAGCCAGGGGCCGCTGATTGATGAGGCGGCGGTCGCCAAGGTGCAGCTGCACATTGATGACGCCTGCCAGCAGGGAGCCGAGGTGGTGAGCGGCGGCCAGCCGCACGCGCTGGGCGGCACTTTCTTCCAGCCGACCATCCTGACCGGCGTCACGCCGTCGATGCGTGTCGCCCATGAGGAGACCTTCGGCCCGCTGGCGGCGCTGATCCCGTTCGATACCGAGGAGGAGGCGATCCGCTACGCCAACGACAGCGAGTTCGGGCTGGCCGCCTACTTCTACACCCGTGACGCCAGCCGCCAGTGGCGCGTCAGCGAGGCGCTGGAGAGCGGCATGGTCGGCGTCAACACCGGTGCCATCTCCAACGAGGTCGCGCCCTTCGGCGGCGTGAAGCAGTCCGGGCTGGGGCGTGAAGGCTCGCGCTACGGGCTGGATGAGTACCTCGAGATGAAGTACCTCTGCTTTGACATCAGCCAGTAAGGCTGGGGCCGGGGCCACGCGCCCCGGCCACTCTGGCCGCCGCCACGGCGGGCTATCACCCATTCACCATCACGACATTTTCCTGTTTGCGCCACCGGCACCAACAGGAAAGTAAGGGACATCTATGAGTAAGACAGCCACAGCCAGTGACCTGAACACCAACTTACGCGCCCGGCACATCACCATGCTCTCCATCGGCGGCGTCATCGGCGCCGGGTTGTTCGTCGGCTCCGGCAGCGCCGTTGCCCTCGCCGGCCCGGCCTCCATCATCTCCTATGCCATCGCCGGCCTGCTGGTGGTGCTGATCATGCGGATGCTCGGCGAGATGGCCGCCGCCTCGCCAGACAGCGGCTCCTTCTCCACCTACGCCGACCGCGCCATTGGCAAGTGGGCCGGCTATACCATCGGCTGGCTCTACTGGTGGTTCTGGGTGCTGGTGATCCCGCTGGAGGCGAACGTCGCCGCCAGCATCCTGCACGGCTGGTTTGAGAGCGTGCCGGTGTGGACCTTCTCCCTGTTCATCACCCTTGCCCTAACCGGCAGCAACCTGTTGAACGTCAAGAACTATGGCGAGTTTGAGTTCTGGCTGGCGCTGACCAAGGTGATCGCCATCCTGGCCTTCATCGTGATTGGCTGCATGGCGCTGACCGGCGTGATCCCCTCCGCCGAGAACGCTGGCCTCTCGCTGATGTGGAGCCAGGGCGGCTTTATGCCGCACGGCATCGGCTCCGTTCTGGCCGCGGTGCTGATCACCATGTTCTCCTTTATGGGCACCGAGATTGTCACCATCGCCGCCGCCGAGACCTCCTCCCCGGCGGAGCACGTGGTGCGCGCCACTCGGTCGGTGATTGGCCGCATTTCGGTCTTCTACCTCGGGTCGATCTTCATGGTGATCACACTGGTGCCGTGGAACAGCCACGGACTGACCACCCTCGGCTCCTACCAGACGGTGCTGGAGTCGCTGCACATCCCTTACGCCAAGCTGATCATGGACTGCGTGATCCTGCTGGCGGTGACCAGCTGCCTCAACTCGGCGCTCTACACCGCCTCACGGATGCTTTTCTCCCTGAGCAAGCGCGGCGACGCCCCGGCGCTGGCGCGCAAGACCAACCGGGTGAAGACCCCCTACGTGGCCGTGATGCTCTCCACCATTGCCGCCTTTCTGACGGTGATTGCCAACTACTACGCGCCGAAGAACGTGTTTGACTTCCTGATCGCCAGCACGGGCAGCGTGGCCCTGCTGGTTTATCTGGTGATTGCCATCTCCCAGCTGCGGATGCGCACCAAGATGCGTCACGATCAGATGCCGATCCGCATGTGGGGCTACCCTTGGATCACGCTGGCGGTGATCGCCTTCATCGTGGTGATGCTGGCCTGTATGCTGTTTATGCCCGACCAGCGCGGCCAGGTGCTCGCCACCCTGATCCTCGCCGCCGCCGTGGTGCTCAGCTCCTTCTGGGTGCACCGCAAAAAACGCGACCAGCGCGCCCCCGCCGGGCAACTGGAGAAGATCGTCGGGTAACGCCCACAACATAAAAAAGCCCCGACAGGGGCTTTTTTATTGGCGGCATTTTCAATGTTAATTCAAAAGATATAAATCAGTGCAGCCTGTCGTGTGAGCGCGCCTATGTCAGGCGCTTAAACCAATATAACAGCCCTCTCTCCCGCAGTTATAAGGCAGAGTGCCTGCTGCCGGTTTACTTAAACACCGAACCGCCATCTGCGCGGCTGACCAGCGTCCAGCACGCCCGCAGGGCGCTGTTCTCTTTGTCGCGGATTGGGGGCAAGGATTCCCCCGCTGCCAGCATGGCATGTTGCATCTCATTGCCGGTAAAGGTGGACCACTGCCCGGCATGGCTCGCGGCCTCACCCGTCCAGGCGGTGATATACTCTCTACCTCGGCTCAGATAGTCAGCCTCCCGCGCTGGCCAGTTATATAACTCCTCCGGCGTGCACTTGGGGAAAAAGCCGCCCGGCGGCACGTCGAGGTACTCCCCCTCCACCCGACGGATCAGCGTCCAGCCCGTTTCGGCCCAGCAGGTTTCTTTCCAGGCATATTCACGCTCTCCAGTGTCTTCATCCACCCAGTCACTGCGTCTTACACCCTGACGTGCCACAATCGGCCTACTTTTTTCCAGACCCGGATAGAGTAGCCTCGCGGGCGCAAACGCCACATCCGGAAGATAAATGCCCGTCACCGGCGGAATACCGCCCTTCTCCATCCGCACATTGTTGTCCAGCACATAACGGGGAATCCGTTTGGGTAAGTCTGACAACTTGTATAACCGCCCCTGTAAATAGGTCAGGTCTCCTTCACACCACATGCCACTCACCGTCCAAGTTAACGCATCGTCCAGCTGGCTGGCTCGGGTCCGGGCACGGCCAATGCGCATCAGCTCCTCCTCGGTCATCCAGCCATTCCAGAACTCCCGGATACCGCGGATGTTCCCGCTCATCGTGTGCCCAATCTTAAAGGCTTTGGGGTCATGGTGGGTGCGCAGAATATAGGCCTGAATATAGCGGTCCACGTCCGGGCGGATATTGGGCAGCACCCGGGTGCCCCACACCACGTCGCCCTGTTTCCACAGCGGATCTTTGCGGCTGCGCAGCGGCAGTTCCTGCTGGTAGCGCGCATAGGCCGCCTCATGGGCATTGACCCACTCGATAATCGCGTCACGCGTCAGGGCAAAGTGCTCAGGTGAGCTGAACTGCTCCAGTAGATAACACTCCAGCGGGTGAAGTATCGCCATCTTACGGCTCCTTTTATTCATTCCATTTATGGATGGTTTCCAGATACGGCAAACCCAGGTAGGGGTAACGGTAGGCACGGACAGGGCAGATGCCCTGTCCAAGAGTCAGAAGGCAAGGGTGGCCGGTTTACTTAAATACCGAACCGCCATCTGCGCGGCTGACCAGCGTCCAGCACGCCCGCAGGGCGCTGTTCCCTTTGTCGCGGATTGGGGGCAAGGATTCCCCCGCTGCCAGCATGGCATGTTGCATCTCATTGCCGGTAAAGGTGGACCACTGCCCGGCATGGCTCGCGGCCTCACCCGTCCAGGCGGTGATATACTCTCTACCTCGGCTCAGATAGTCAGCCTCCCGCGCTGGCCAGTTATATAACTCCTCCGGCGTGCACTTGGGGAAAAAGCCGCCCGGCGGCACGTCGAGGTACTCCCCCTCTACCCGGCGGATCAGCGTCCAGCCCGTCTCGGCCCAACAGGTTTCTTCCCAGTTATAATCGCGTGCTCCGGTGTCCTCATCTACCCAGTCACTGCGCCTTACACCCTGACGCGCCACAATCGGCCTGCCTTTTTCCAGACCCGGATAGAGTAGCCTCGCGGGCGCAAGCGCCACGTCCGGTAGATAAATGCCGGTCACCGGCGGGATGCCGCCCTTCTCCATCCGCACATTGTTGTCCAGCACATAACGGGGAATACGTTTGGGTAAATCAGAAAGTTGGTATAAATCCCCCTGAAAATAGGTTAGATCCCCCTCACGCCACGTGCCATCCACAGTCTTGGTCAACGCATTGTCCAATTGGCTGGCCCGATACTCGGCACGGCCAAGGCGCATCAGCTCCCCCTCGGTCATCCAGCCATCCCAGAACTCCCGGATACCCCGGATGTTCCCGCTCATCGTGTGTCCGACTTTAAAAAAAGCTTCCGGATCATGGTGGATGCGCAGAATATAAGCCTGAATATAGCGGTCCACGTCCGGGCGGATATTGGGCAGCACGCGGGTACCCCACACCACGTCGCCCTGTTTCCACAGCGGATCTTTGCGGCTGCGCAGCGGCAGTTCCTGCTGGTAGCGCGCATAGGCCGCCTCATGGGCATTGACCCACTCGCTAATCGCATCACGCGTCAGGGCAAAGTGCTCAGGTGAGCTGAACTGCTCCAGTAGATAACACTCCAGCGGGTGAAGTATCGCCATCTTACGGCTCCTTTTATTCATTCCATTTGTGGGTGGTTTCCAGATACGGCAAACCCAGGTAGGGGTAGACCGGGTCGGCAGGCACATCCTGATAGCCCCAGCCGGTCGGCCGACGCGCACTGACAAACTCTTTTTTCAGCTGCGCCGGGTCGACCACAATCTGTACCGCGCCCCCCTCTAGGGAGTAGGTTTCATCCGTGCGATTAATCTGCGTGGCAGCGCGCCCCTCCCAGACCTTCAGGGTGCTGTGCGGTGGCACGGTGTAGACCAGATACTCACCGTTCTCATTCCAGCTCTTCCAGACCGCAAAGCGGCGGCGCCAGTCGCTTTTGGTGGTGAGTTTCAGGAACTCCTCCTCCCGCATCCAGCAGATGCTGTTATCCCCGGAGCCGGCATCCACCACCCGGTATAGCCGGGTACCCGGCGGCAGCTCCGAGGCACGCAGTGAATCATCAAAGGTTTCAAACGCCCCATCCAGGGGATGTTCGCGGTTATCAATCTTGCGGATATCCGGCCAGCCCTCAGCAATTTTTTCTGAATAATCATCGCGTAACTCTCTCAGTGCCGGATAACGGGCGCCAATCCCCTTATCCACCCAGTTAGGCCGCTTGCGCTCCAACAGGGCAAGCTCGGCCCGGGCGCGCTCGGGGGAGGTCCCCAGCACATGGTAGTTATTGCCGACGTGGGCGCGGTAGAGGTTGTCCCCCTCCACGCGCAGGCGGTTGGCCAGCGCCTCCAGGTAGTCCGTGGCCGGGGCCAGCGCTTTGGCCAGCATGGTGTTGGCCTGGCTGCGCAGACGGATGAGCTGCTCGCCCAGCGCCTGCACCGGCCGGTACAGGGAGGCCGGTCCCCACTCGGCCACCAGACCGAGCATCTCGCGCGTCGAGGCCAGCAGCGGGTCCAACACGTTTAGCAGGGCCGCCGGCGTGAGGGTGGCCATCAGCCGGCGTAACTGGTCTTCCAGGTAGTGATAAACATTGCCGATGCGGCAGGCTCGCAGCGTCTGACGCACCGCCGGCATGGCCAGGAACCGGTCGAGTAGCTGTATCGCCTCATCCAGCCGCTGTCCGACCCGGCCGCCGCGCGCGGCAGTTGACAGCATCCCCTTGCGCGCACTCAGCAGCAGCACCTTGATACCGCCCTTGGTCACCGAGCCCAGTACCGGGAAGCAGCCCACCAGCGTCAGCACCAGCGCCACCCAGGCCCAGAGGTTGTCACGCTCCTGCTCGATTTTCCGGCTGTTGGCTATCAGGTCGCGCATGTCACACAGCTGGTCCACCAGCGGGATAACCGATATCAGCGTACCGGCCACCACCTGCCCGGTGGTCGGGTGCTCATTGAAATCGCCCTGCAGGGTCAGCCATATCCACTCGCCGCCGGCCTCCATCCGCCGGGCCGTGCTGTCAAACCAGCCTTCGGGTGCCGGCTGGTAGAAGGCCAGCGCATTTTGCAGCTCCTTATCCATGCTGTTTTCCTTGACCAACAAAAAGTGAAGTGGCGCGCTGCACCCGCGAGGGGTGGGGCGGCCAGAAGACGTTCAGGGGCAATATTGTGAGCAGGCAAAGGCCGCAGGCACGCTGCGCAAAATCAATAAAGCTTATATTTCAAGCCATATACCTGTTAGGAAGGAAAAGGATAAATATTAGTAATAACTGGGCGTTATAGAGGAAACTCAAGTATTAATTGCAAGCAATAGATAAAAGGTGAGAGAAAAAACATTACATGAGCTGTAGCCAAAAACAACAAAGCCCCTTTCGGGGCTTTGTGGGTACTGCGCGGGACAAATGCTTAGAACGGAATATCGTCGTCGAAGTCCATCGGCGGTTCGTTATTCATTGGGGCGTTGTTCTGCTGCGGGGCCGGGCGGGACTGCTGGCCGCCGCTGAACTGGTTGTTGTTGCCCTGCGGCTGCTGCGGTTGGCCCCAGCCGCCGTTGTTGCCGGCGTTCTGGTTGTTGTTGCCCATCGGCGCGCCTGCGCCTGCACCGCCGCCCTGACGGCCGCCCAGCATCTGCATGGTGCCGCCAACGTTCACGACCACTTCAGTGGTGTAACGATCCTGGCCAGACTGATCCGCCCATTTACGGGTCTGCAGGGCACCTTCAATGTACACCTGAGAGCCTTTGCGCAGGTACTCGCCCGCCACTTCCGCCAGTTTGCCGAACAGAACCACACGGTGCCATTCGGTCTTCTCTTTCTGCTCGCCGGTGGCTTTGTCACGCCAGGATTCTGATGTCGCCAGAGTGAAGTTCGCCACAGCGCCACCATTGGGCATGTAACGTACTTCCGGATCCTGGCCCAGATTCCCGACAAGAATCACTTTGTTTACGCCTCTGCTGGCCATGTCGACTCTCCTGCCTGATGAGTTAATTTTCTGAAGATAGTAAACCGTTCATTTTAGCACGCTACCCCGCGTGATCATACCTGCGAAGTGCGCCCCAGAATTGTTCACAGTATACCCAATCTTGCGGCGGAATACTGGATATCCATTCAGGTTTTTTTGTGTCATAATTAAACGTTTCGTACTTTCTGTGTCCTGCTTTCTTCCGTTGCGCAAGCGACAATGCGCCGGATACCCGTGACAGGCATAGTGAGAGATCGTGTTTAATCCGGGAAATATGAATGGATAAGATCGAAGTTCGGGGCGCACGCACCCATAATCTCAAGAATATCAACCTGATCATCCCGCGCGACAAACTGATCGTTGTCACCGGCCTGTCTGGTTCGGGCAAATCCTCACTGGCTTTTGACACCCTGTATGCCGAAGGCCAACGCCGCTACGTGGAGTCGCTGTCGGCCTACGCCCGCCAGTTCCTGTCATTGATGGAGAAGCCGGACGTCGACCACATTGAAGGGCTGTCGCCGGCGATCTCCATCGAGCAGAAGTCGACCTCACACAACCCGCGATCCACGGTGGGCACCATCACCGAGATCCATGACTACCTGCGCCTGCTGTTCGCTCGCGTGGGCGAGCCGCGCTGCCCGCAGCATGACGTGCCGCTGGCGGCGCAGACCGTCAGCCAGATGGTGGACAACGTCATCAGCCAGCCGGAGGGCCGCCGCCTGATGCTGCTGGCACCGGTGGTGAAAGACCGCAAGGGCGAGCATACCAAGACGCTGGAGAACCTGGCGGCGCAGGGCTATATCCGCGCCCGCATCGACGGCGAAGTGTGCGATCTCTCCGATCCACCGAAGCTGGAGTTGCAGAAGAAGCATACCATCGAGGTGGTGGTGGATCGCTTCAAGGTGCGCGACGATCTGGCGCAGCGTCTGGCCGAGTCCTTTGAGACCGCGCTGGAGCTCTCCGGCGGCACCGCCGTGGTGGCGGACATGGATGACACCAATGCCGAGGAGCTGCTCTTCTCCGCCAACTTCGCCTGCCCGATCTGCGGCTACAGTATGCGCGAGCTGGAACCGCGCCTGTTCTCGTTCAACAACCCGGCGGGCGCCTGCCCGACCTGTGACGGCCTTGGCGTGCAGCAGTTCTTCGACCCAGACCGTGTGGTGCAGAACCCGGAGCTGTCGCTGGCCGGTGGCGCGATCCGTGGCTGGGATCGCCGCAACTTCTACTACTTCCAGATGCTGCGCTCGCTGGCGGAGCACTATAAGTTCGACGTGGAAGCGCCGTTCGACTCGCTGAGCGCCAACGTACAAAAGGCGATCCTGCAAGGCTCCGGCCGCGAAACCATCGAGTTCAAGTACATCAACGACCGGGGCGACACCTCCGTGCGCCGCCATCCGTTCGAGGGCGTGCTGAACAACATGGAGCGCCGCTACAAAGAGACCGAATCCACCGCGGTGCGTGAGGATCTGGCGAAATATATCAGCAACCGCCCCTGCACCACCTGCCACGGCACCCGCCTGCGGGAAGAGGCGCGCCACGTCTACGTGGAGAACACCACCCTGCCGGAGATCTCGGACTTCAGCATCGGCCACGCCATGACCTTCTTCCAGAACATGAAGCTTAGCGGCCAGCGCGCCAAGATCGCCGAGAAAGTGCTGAAAGAGATCGGCGACCGCCTGAAGTTTTTGGTCAACGTCGGCCTGAACTACCTGTCGCTGTCGCGCTCGGCGGAGACCCTCTCCGGCGGCGAGGCGCAGCGTATCCGTCTGGCGAGCCAGATCGGCGCTGGGCTGGTGGGCGTGATGTACGTGCTGGATGAGCCTTCCATCGGCCTGCACCAGCGCGATAACGAGCGCCTGCTGGAGACGCTGATCCACCTGCGCGACCTCGGCAACACGGTGATCGTGGTGGAGCATGACGAAGACGCCATCCGCGCCGCCGACCACATCATCGACATCGGCCCCGGCGCGGGCGTGCATGGCGGCCAGGTAGTGGCCGAGGGCACTGCCAGCGACATCATGGCGAAACCGGAGTCGCTGACCGGCCAGTTCCTTAGCGGCGAGCGTGAGATCGCGGTGCCCGAGCAGCGCGTGCCGGCCGATCCCTCCCGCGTGCTGAAGCTGGTGGGTGCCAAGGGCAACAACCTGAAGGATGTCACCCTGACGCTGCCGGTGGGGCTGTTCACATGCATCACCGGCGTCTCTGGCTCGGGCAAGTCAACGCTGATCAACGACACGTTGTTCCCGATTGCGCAACGCCAGCTCAACGGCGCGACCATCATCGAGCCAGCGCCGTTCCGCGAGGTGCAGGGTCTGGAGCACTTCGACAAGGTGATCGACATCGACCAAAGCCCGATCGGCCGCACACCGCGCTCCAACCCGGCGACCTACACCGGCATCTTCACGCCGGTGCGTGAGCTGTTCGCCGGGGTGCCGGAGTCGCGCAGCCGTGGCTATACGCCGGGCCGCTTCAGCTTCAACGTCCGTGGCGGCCGCTGCGAGGCGTGTCAGGGCGATGGCGTGATCAAGGTGGAGATGCACTTCCTGCCGGACATCTACGTGCCCTGCGACCAGTGCAAAGGCAAGCGCTATAACCGCGAGACGCTGGAGATCCGCTACAAGGGCAAGAGCATCCATGAGGTGCTGGAGATGACCATTGAGGAGGCGCGTGACTTCTTCGACGCCGTGCCAGCGCTGGCGCGCAAGCTTCAGACGCTGATCGACGTGGGCCTCTCCTACATCCGCCTTGGCCAGTCGGCGACCACCCTCTCCGGCGGTGAGGCGCAGCGCGTCAAGCTGGCGCGCGAGCTGTCAAAACGTGGCACCGGCCAGACGCTCTACATTTTGGATGAGCCGACCACCGGCCTGCACTTCGCGGACATCGCGCAACTGCTGGCGGTACTGCACCAACTGCGCGATCAGGGCAACACCATCGTGGTGATTGAGCATAACCTGGACGTGATCAAGACTGCTGACTGGATCGTCGATCTGGGGCCAGAGGGCGGCAGCGGCGGCGGCGAGATTTTGGTTTCCGGCACGCCGGAGACGGTCTCGGAGTGCGAAGCCTCGCACACCGCGCGCTTCCTGAAGCCGATTCTCGCCAGCCATGTGGCGAAACGGCAGAAGAAGTCTGCCTGACAGACGTTAGCCATCAAGGCCACACCACGGTGTGGCCTTTTTTTATGCCTAGACGCCCAGATCCTGCCGCACCTCTTCCGACAGCGCGGTGACCACCAGCTGGTAGGAGCTATCGATCAGGTGGTAGAAGTGGGAATCCGGCAGGTCGCCGTCGAGGAAAATGGTGTTCCAGTGCGCCTTGTTCATGTGCTCCGCCGGCACAATCTCCGGGTGCTTGTTGCGCAACTCTTCGGCCAGCTCCGGGCTGGTCTTCAGCGTGATCGCCGGGCGCTCCCGCAGGGGGCTGACCATCGCGAACATCATCTCGCCGACCTTCACCTGGTTGGCGTTCCATTGGTTATCCACGCTCTGCTCCGCGCCCGGCTTGGACATGCAGTAGTCGAGCAGCTCTGAACTGGTCATTTGGGTTCCCCTTGTAAGGTGGCGACGATGCGCCGCTGGCCGCCGTGATTGCGGTGCTCACCCAGCCAGATGCCCTGCCAGGTGCCGAGCACCAGTTTCCCATGCCGCACCGGCAGCATCAGTGATGCGCCCAGCAGCGACGATTTAATATGGGCCGGCATGTCATCCGGCCCCTCGTAATCATGTTCGTAATTGACGTTCTCCGGTACCTGCCGCAAGAAGTGCCGCTCCATGTCGCCGCGCACCGTCGGGTCACAGTTCTCATTCAGCGTCAGTGAGGCGGAGGTGTGCAACAGCAGCAGGTGCAGCAGGCCGGTCTCCAGCCGTGCCAGCCCCTCCAGCTTGCCGACCACCTCGTCAGTCACCAGATGAAACCCGCGCGGTTTGGCGCTCAGGGTCAGGGTATGTTGATGCCACATCATTTGCTCCATGCCATGTACTCTCCTATCCAGTGTGCATCAATCGGCTGAAAGATAAAGGCGGAGAGGGGAATTTCCTGCGGGCGTGACGGGCAGAGGGAGGGAAAAACGGCAGGCCGGGCGGCCTGCCGGGGGACTTACTGCACGGCGGCGAAGGCTTCCGCCACGCGCTGTACATTGCCGTGGTTCAGGCCAGCCATGCAGACGCGGCCACTGGCAATCAGGTAGACGCCGAACTCGTCACGCAAGCGGTCAACCTGCGCTTCGCTAAAGCCGGTGTAGCTGAACATGCCGCGCTGCTCCAGCAGGTAGTCGAAGTTGCGCGCGGGCAGCGCTACCTTCAGTTTGGCGACCAGCGTTTTGCGCATCTCCAGAATGCGGGTGCGCATCTCTTCCACTTCCGCCAGCCACAGGGCGTTCAGCTCCGCGTCGTTCAGCACCTTGCCTACCACCTGCGCGCCAAAGTTCGGCGGGCTGGAGTAGTTGCGGCGCACGGTGGCCTTCAGCTGGCCAAGCACGCGGCCTGCGGCGTCGGCATTTTCGCACACCACTGAGAGGCCGCCGACGCGCTCGCCATACAGCGAGAAGATCTTGGAGAAGGAGTTGCTGACCAGACACGGCAGGCCGGCCTGCGCCATCGCGCGGATCGCGTAGGCATCCTCTTCCATGCCCGCGCCAAAGCCCTGATAGGCGATGTCGAGGAACGGGATCAGCTCACGCGCCTTCGCCACCTCAATCACCTGATCCCACTCTGCCGGGGTCAGGTCAGAGCCGGTCGGGTTGTGGCAGCAGGGGTGCAGCAGCACGATGCTTTTCGGCGGCAGCTGTTGCAGGCTCTCCAGCATCGCGGGCACGTTCACACCCAGGCTGTCAGCGTCAAAGTAGGGATAGGTGTGCACGTTGAAGCCCGCGCCCGCGAAGATCGCGATGTGGTTCTCCCAGGTCGGGTTGCTCACCCACACCTCGGACTCCGGGAAGTAGCGCTTGAGGAAGTCCGCGCCCACTTTCAGCGCGCCCGAGCCGCCGACGGTCTGGATGGTGGCGATGCGCCCCTCGGCCAGTGCCGGGTGCGCCGCACCGAACAGCAGGTGCTGGATGGCGCTGCGGTAGGCAGTCAGGCCCTCCATCGGCAGGTAAACTGACGCACCGTGCGGCGTGTCACTCAGCTGACGCTCGGCGCGCTCAACGGCCTGCATCTGCGGGATGATGCCCTGCTCGTTGTAATAAAGCCCGATGCTCAGGTTAACCTTCTGCTCCCTCGGATCCTGTTTGAAGCTCTCCATCAGCGAGAGAATGGGGTCACCTGCATAGGCATCAACATTTTGGAACACGGTGCTGCACTCCTTGGATTGTCTTGTCATGAATAGGGTCTCGGGCGCTTATACGCTGTAGCGGCCGGGCCGGTGGTTCAGGGCGATGATCAGGTTCAGCAGGGTAGCACCCGCAATCGAAACCACCAGCATCGGCAGGCTCACAACTAACAGCGAGGCCAGCACGATCGCCACGTCAACGCCCATCTGCAATTTCCCGGCGCGGATACCATATTTGTCCTGCAGGAAAAGCGCCAGAATATTTACGCCGCCGAGGCTGGCTTTGTGGCGGAACAGGACGATAAAGCCCAGCCCCATGATCACGTTGCCAAACAGCGTGGCGTAGAAGGGCTGCAACTGGTCGAAGTGGATAAACAGCGGATGCAGGTCAGAGAATAGCGACACCAGCCCCACCGCACAGAAGGTTTTCAGCGTGAACTGCCAGCCCATGCGCCGGATCGCCAGCCAGTAGAACGGCAGGTTAATCAGGAAGAAGGCGGTGCCGAAAGAGACATGGGTCAGATAGTGCAGCAGGAACGCCATGCCAGCGGTGCCGCCAGTCAGCGCGCCGACCTGGCGCAATAGGATGACGCCGAAGGAGACCATCAGGGTGCCAATCAGCATCGCCAGCACATCTTCCAGTGCGGAGTGTGCGAGTTTAGGGGGTTGAATCACGTTATCCATTAGGGGCCACTTTGTCAGGGAAGCGCAGCCGGGCTGCGGGCTATAGCCAATCAGCAAAAAGCGCGCCATTTCAGGTGCTTTGGTCGCTGACAGGCGCTTTTTTCGCCCACCCGGTGGCCCGCTCTGCCCTGCCCTTCGGTAACATTTTGTTTGTGCGAGACATTTATGTTCACACTTTTTGCATTTTTTTCCGCCCGCGCGCGCAATCCATGCAGAGAACTTCCCTATCGCGCGCAGTCTGCGCATTAATTACAGCGAAAATGCACTTTTTTTGCACATCGGTAGCACCAAAAAAGTGCATTGCACCCTAACGTAGCAGGGTCAGCAGGCCATTCTCCTTCAGGCGGTTCAGCACCACCGAGGTTTTGATGTGGGCCACGCTCTTGTGGTTGGAGAGGATCTTGCTGATGAGGTCGCTGAGGGCGGCCAGATCGGCCACCGCCACCTTCAGCAGGTAGTCGGCGTCGCCGGTGGTTTTGTAGGCGTCGATGATGGCGTCCACCTCCGCCAGCATGGCGTGGAAGCTCTCCACGTACTCTGGCACATGGCTGATAAGGCGCACCTCAATCAGGCCGATCATCCCCAGCCCGACCGCTTCCGGCGCGAGGCGCGCATGGTAGCCAAGGATCAGCTGTGCCTGCTCCAGACTGATGCGGCGGCGCGAGCACTGGGACGCGGACAACCCCACCAGTTCGCTTAACTCCTGATTGGTCAGACGCCCATTACTCTGCAACAGGGTCAACATCTTCAAATCGTAATCATCAATATTGTACATAAATACCAACCCGCGAACTTATCGCTTCTTTTTATGGTTGCCCCACAGACTACCTGTTTTTTCACGCCCGGTGAGCGGCACGGGAAAAAATGGCCGATCGCGCTGGCTATCCCCCGCCTTGCTGGCATAACCCTAGCCGCCACGCCGCTTTGCTGACCGATAATCGCGCCCCGCCCACCGTGCGCCAAAAAAAAAGCCTTTCCGCGGGAGGGCACGGAAAGGCAGTGGAGGTACATTCGTTTCCCTTTTCAGCAAGGGATATCGTTATTCACCACCACAGACATAGGCGGTTTGGGTGGTGTCAGGATAGGAGCTCTGTTGCCCCTGTGTCAGGTTGACCGCATAGTAGTAGTTAAGCTGCGCCACATCGACTTCATTGGTCCAGTAGTTCGTCGAGGTGTCCCAGTTGTAGACACTCATATTGCCCCACAGGCCGACCAGACTGCTCATGTTGCCCAGCGTCGGCAGGCCGCCACTCCCCGTACAAGTGCTTTCGGCGGTCAGGTGATCGCCCGAGCTGCTGGAGCCAGCGGTATTGAACCAGCTGACGAAGTTCCAGCTCTCGACCACCACCTGCTGGGTCAGCGTGTCGGTGATGGTAATAGTGATGGCTCCCTTGCCGGGGTTGCTGTCGAAGGTCACGGTGCCATCGTTCTGTACCGTGACCGCCGGGTTGCTACTGGTCCAGTTGAGCGTGCCGGAACCGCCAGCGGTGGTGATATGGAAGCGCGCCCCCGGCCAGGCGATCGACGGGCCTTGTGCGAAGGTTTTGCCGTTGGCGTTGCCACCGTTAGCATCGACCGCCTCACGCGATACCACGCTGACCGGCACGGTGAAGCTGACATTGGCGGCGGCGGTTTTGCTGGTCTCCTGATCCAGCGTCGCAGTCAGGGTGACCGACGGCAGGGCCGCGGCGCTACGCACCGTGGCGCTGCCGTTACCGGCGGCATCCAGGGTAATGGGGCTGCCGGTGAACACCACCGCCGGGTCGCTGGCGGTCAGGGTTACGCTGCCGACAATCGGGTTGTTGAAGGCGTCATGCACGTTCACCGTGACGGCGTTGTCAGTGTCGGTGGCGTAGATGCCGTTGTTGGACGGGGTCAGCGTCACCTGCGCCGTGGCGAGATCCGGCACGAACTGGTAGGGGCCGCCGCTGCCGGTGATGCCGTTGTCCAGCCGCACCGCTACGGTATTGGCCGTCCCGGCCTGCTGGCTGGTGAGGTTGAAGGTCACCTGCCCGTTGGCGTCGGTGGTGCCGCCCGGTACTGAGAGCTGGCCAAAGTCGGTGGTGTAGGTCACCGGCTGGTTGGCTATCGGGTTGCCATTGGCGTCACGTACCGTGCCAGTGATGACAATCGGCGTGGTGCCGTTGGCCGGGACACTGGTGGTATTCGCCTCCACAGTGATGGTGGCGGTTGAGAGGTCAGCGGTGAAGGTGACGACACCCGCAGTCACTGGATTCCCATTCGCCGGTGTCCCGGTGACCGTGGCCTGCCCGGCCACCACGCTGGTCAGGCCAACGTTGGCTTTACCCTCGGCGTCCGTGGTGGCGCTGGAGGCCGTAAGCGTGCCCAGATCGGTGGTGAAGGCAACAGACAGGTTGGGCACTGGGTTAAGGAAGGCATCCTGAACGGTCGCTGTGTAGGTTACGACATCGCCGCCGTTGGCCAGCGCCGTCAATTTATCTGGCTCAAGGAGAGTGATGTGCGCCGTACTGGCATCGGCAATAAAGGCCGCTGCTGGCGCGGCCACCGCCGCCCCACCGTTTACGCTGCCCGTCACGGCCACCGGCCCGGCTTGGGTGCCGACCAACGGCAGGGTGATCTGCCCGGCGTCATTGGTCGGTGCGCTCGCCCCGTCACGGAAGTTGCCGCGATCGGTGACCAGTGTCACGGTCTGCCCCACCAGCGGGTTGCCGCTGGCGTCAGTGACCGTGGCGGTGTAGTTGAGCGGATCGGTGCCATTCGCCAGCGCCTCCGGTTTATCGACCGTCAGCGCGCTGATGCGTGCGGTGGCGGCGTCAGCCACGAAGGTCACCTGCGGCGCGTCAGAGGCGGTGCCACCGGCCAGTTGCGCGTTCACCAACGCCGGCCCGGCTTGAGTGCTGCCGAGGGTGATGGTGGCCTGTCCGTTGCTGCCGGTGGCACTCTGTGCGCCGGAGAGTATGCCGAGGGTGGTGGCCCAGTTGACCGGCACCTGCGCCAGCGGGTTGTTGTTGGCGTCAGTGACGGTGGCGGTGTAGGTCGCCAGATCGGTGCCGTTTGCCACCGCCTGAGTCTTGTCGACCGTCACGCCAGTGATGCGGGCGGTGCTGGCGTCAGCGATGAAGATCACCTCGCTGGCGTTGATGCTGGCCCCATTGCTCAGCGAGGCGCTGACCGTCGCTGGCCCAGCCTGGAGGCTGGTCAGCGCAGTACTCACCTGCCCGTTGGCATCGGTGACGGCGGTGGTGGTCGCCAGCGTGCCGAGGGTGGTGGCGAGCGTCACGGTCTGGCCGGGCACCGGGTTATTGTTGATGTCACGCACTGTCGCCACGTAGGTGATGGTGTCCGTGCCATTGGCGACGGCGCTGTTTTTGTCTGGCGTCAGTGCGGCCACGGTGACGGTAGCCGGGTCGCCGGTGAAGACAACCTCCTCTGCCGTACGCGGCGCACCGCTGCCGATGCGCGCATCCACTACCGCCGAACCCGCCTGGAGGCTAGTCAGGGTGATGGTGGTGGTGCCGTCCAGCCCGGTGGCGCTGGTGGCCGCCGCCAGGTTGCCGAAGGTGGTGCCCCAGTTGACCAGCTGGTTAGCGACCGGGTTGCCGTTGCTATCGGTGACAGTGGCGGTGTAGGTCGCCTGATCGGTGCCGTTCGCCAGTACCAGTCGTTTGTCCACGGTCAGCGCCGTAACAGTGGCGCTGGCGGCATCCGCACTGAAGGTGACCGGTGTGGCACGGGTCGCCGGTTGGTTGGCGATCACGCCAGAGACCGTCGCCACGCCGCGCAAGGTACTGGTGAGGGTGGTGAGGTAGTGGCCCTGCGCATCGGTCACGCCCTGCGGCGCAGCCAGTGTGCCCAGATCGCTGCTCAGTGTCACCGCCAGCCCGCCAAGCGGGTTGTTGTTGGCATCCACCACCAGCGTGTCATAGGTGACTGCGTCAGTGCCGTTGGCGACTGCCGCGATCTTATCTGGCGTCAGCGAGACGATGCGCGCGGTAGCGGGATCGCCGCTAAAGGTCAGCGGGTTACTGGTAATCGCCGCGCCATTGCCGAGGGTGGCGGTCACCTGCCCTACGCCCGCCGCGCCGCTGGTGAGCGTGATGCTGCTGTTGCCGTTGAGATCGGTGACACTGCTGGTGGCGGACATCGCACCCAGCGTGGTGGCCCAGTTGATGCTCTGCGCCGGGATCGGGTTGTCGTTGGCATCCACCACAGTGACGGTCACGGTGATCGCATCACTGCCGTTGGCCAGCGCCTGCGTCTTGTCAGTGGCAATCTGGCTAAAGCGCGCAGTGGCGGCATCCGGCACGAACAGCACTGGCGGGGCCTGCACCGGCTCTGGCGCATTCGGCACATTGCTGAGGTTCACCTGCGCAATCTCCTCTGCCACGCCCGCTTCAGTACTGGTCAGCGTGACGGTGGCAAGCCCCTGATCGTCGGTCACGCTGGAGGGCACCGAGTCCTCACCGAGGGAGGTCAGCCAGCGTACCACGGCGCCTTTCACCGGCTGGTCGTTGTCATCCACCACCAATGCGGTGTAGACCACCGGATCCTGGCCGTTGGCGATAGCACGGTTTTTGTTCACCTTCAGGCTGGCGATGCGGGCATTACGCACCAGCTGGTTCTCATTGACGGTTACTGGCGTCAACCCAATGTCGCCGACCGACGGGGTGATCACCACGCTGCCGGGGTTGTTACCGGCGGTGAGCAGTACCTGATAGACGCCAGCGGCACTCTCATTGATGGTGCCGAGGCGCGCCGCCACAGCGGGCTGGGTGCTGCTGTCGCTCAGGGTCTCCGCCAGCGTCATTTTCAACGCGTCGCCGAGGCCGGATACCGGGTTGCCGTCGGTGTCGAACACCCGTACCTCAATCAGCGAGGTGCTCTGGGCATCGGCGAAGATGTTGGTCGGGGTGGCGGTGGTGGTGGATTTCACGCTGTCGATGGCCGCGCCGCTGACGGTGATCACCGAGCTGGCGGTGTTTGAGCGGTTGCCGTTGCGGTCAGTGGCGATACCAGAGATCGGGTAGCTGTTCGGGCTGCCGTCATAGCGGAACGGTGGCATCTTCACCTGATAGCGGCCATTGCCGGCATCGATGATGGCGCCGCCAGCCGCTGCCAGTTCGCTCTGCTGCCAGTCAATGCGTGAGAGCGCGTATTTGGATTGCAGGGTGTAGTTAATGTCATAGAGTTCGCCGCTGCGGCCGCTGATCTGCGCTGGCAGGCCAAGGGAGATCAGGATCTTTTTGCGGAACTCCATCACGATGTCGTTGTTGCGATCCACCAGATCGAGCCGGCTACCGGCCAGGCTGCGTTTCAGGGCGACGTTCTCTGACGAGATCTGCTCCTCCCACGGCACGCCGAAGGTGTAGTTGAACATCAGGCTGTAGCGGGTCTCATCCACTCCGCCCTTGCCGTCGCGGTAGTCCACGCCGAGGCTGACCAGCGGCACCGGTGTATAGTTGACACCGAGGGTGATGGCGTGCGGGTTGCTCTGGCGGTTCTCGGTGCCAAACAGCGCCACGCTGTTGCCGTAGTACTGCTCATAGGCCAGCTTGCCGCCCACCTGCGGGTAGGCCGGCAGGTAGCCCTGCGCGGTGACGTCCCAGCCGTTGGCCGGGCGCTCCTCGTAATCCTCCAACTGTTTGGAGTCCACCCAGTTGGTGAGGCGCATGTAGACGTTGGCGGAGAGTTTCAGGTAGTCGCGCCACGCCTCGCCGCCCAGACCAAGCCGGGCGTTGTTGTTGGTCACCTCCTGGTCATAGAACAGGTTGTAGCCAAACATCCAGCCGAAGTCAGTGAAGTGGCGCTGGCCGATGCCGAGGTTGGCGATTACCCGGTCATCGGTGTCACGCACGCCGAACTGGGTGAAGAAGATGCGTGAGCGGCTCTGCCAGATCGGCGTCAGCATATCCAGCGAACTGGTGTCGAGGTCACTGCCATCGCTCACCGCTAAGTTGGCGCGCACGGTGCCAAACTGGCTGAGCCACCCCTCAACGCTAGAGGAGGCGGCCTGCGCCAGTTGGTTCTGGGCGAAGCGCCCGGCGGCGTCGCCGTCACTGTAGCGGCTGCCGGTGGCCTGCCCAAAGGCTTTCGCCTGCTGGGCGACGTTGCGCAGATCCCACCCCTCCTCCTTGCCGAGCGCCGTGCTGCCGAGCACCGGCAACGCCTGATCGCGCTCGCTCATCGGCACCAGCAGAATGTCACCGGCCCCCAGCCGCAGCATGGCGGCGCGATCAGGCTGGCGATACTTGTTCAGCTCCCACAGCGCATCGAGGCTTATCTGTTTGCGTTGGGCGATCAGGCGGGCATTTTCGCCGGGCTGTAGGGTGTACATACTGGCCCGGCTGAGGGTCTGCTCCTCCAGCCGGATCTCAGGCTGGTGCGGCGATGCTGCCCACGCCTGTAACGGCAGCAGCATCAGCAACAACTGAAGCACAATTTGCAACCATGCGGTCACCCGCAAGGCACAGCGGTGCGCACGCACCGCCTCAAGGAGAGAGACGCCAGAGGAGAGTTTCATTGTAATATCCCACACCTGTTAACAGAAGAAAATAAAAAGCCCCGGTGGATGTTCCAGCAAAGCACACAGGGAAATAATTGGGTGTTCTATTTCACCCCTTCCAGAAAACAGAAAGCAGTACGGGAGAATACAGGCAGGGCCACTCCCTTTAAAAATAAAATGAAATGCCAGCAACATCTGCCAATAAACCTATAGCCTTTAATTCACGCTGTCAAACCACGGCACTTATTTCCACGCTAATCTATTCCTCGCTTGACGCCTCTCTATAAACCCGTTTAATTACAATTAAATGAATTATAGGAAACAGAGCAATAACCATGATTTATCCGCGTAAATCATAGCGGAAAAAATTACGTTCTCTAATCTGATAGAGAGCGGTGGGAATAGTTGGCAAGGCAGGATAACAATAAAAAACCGCAGGCCGTCACACTTTTATTTTAACTTTTGTTGTCGCGATTATTCGGCATAAATACAAAATACCTTTCCGCGCAATTAATCCCCTGCGTTATCCTCCACGGAAATTAATGGCGCAATTAGTGGCGATAAATATTAACTGGCTCATCTCTTTGGATTAATTTGGCGGGAATGTGCGTGGGAGCCATCAATTGGCGCGAAATGGTAAGCGCGGGGGGTCATTGACCCGCAGGCGGGCGAAATAGCGGGACGGCAGGTGCCGCCCCGGCCAACCTTTATTCGTCGGCGTACTCCATTGCGACCCTGGCGGTCAGCTTGGTGATCAGCTCATAGGCGCTGACGCCGGTGGCGGCGGAGACCCGCTCCACTGGCAGCTCCGGTCCCCACAGCACCGCGTCGTCACCCACCCGATCAGCGGCGTCTGGGCCAAGATCGACGGAGATCATGTCCATCGACACCCGCCCGACGATCGGCACTTCGCGGCCATTGATCCAGACCGGTGTGCCGGTTGGCGCACTGCGCGGGTAGCCGTCGCCGTAGCCGATGGCGATGACGCCGAGGCGGGTGTCACGCTCGCTCTGCCAGACGCCGTTGTAGCCGACCGGCTCACCCGCCGCATGCTCGCGTACCGCAATCAAACTGGCGCGCAGGCTCATCACCGGCTGGAAGCCAAAGTGGGCGGCATGGGGCTGCGCCAGCGGCGAAACGCCATACAGCACGATGCCGGGCCGCACCCAGTGGCGATGGGCATCGGCCCACAGCAGCAGCCCACCAGAGGCGGCGATCGACTGCTCGCCCGGCTTGCCCTGCGCAAAGCGGTCAAAGCAGGCGAGCTGGTCGAGGGTGGTGCGCTTCTCCGGCTCATCGGCGCTGCTGAAGTGGCTCATGATGTTCACGGGCTGGCTGACGTTCGGGCAGGCGCAGAGCCGACGGTAGAACGCCTCGGCCTGCGCCGGGCGCACGCCGAGGCGGTGCATCCCGGTGTCGAGCTTCATCCACACCTTCACCGGCCGCGGCAGGGTCGCCTGTTCCAGCGCCTGCAACTGCTCCTCGCTGTGCACCGCCGTCTCAATGCTGCTCGCCACCAGCAGCGGCAGGTCGGAGGCGCTGAAAAAGCCCTCCAGCAGCAGGATCGGCTTGACGATGCCGCCCGCCCGCAGCGCCAGCGCCTCGCTGAGGCGCGCCACGCCGTAGCAGTCGGCATCTTGCAGCGTGTGGGCGCTCTCCAGCAGGCCATGCCCGTAGGCGTTGGCCTTCACCACCGCCACCAGGTGGCTCTGGGGCGCCAGCCGGCGCACCTGTTGCAGGTTGTGGCGCAGTGCGCAGCGGTTAATGACCGCGGTGGCCGCTTTCATGGTTCGTCCTTAATGAAGAGAGAAACTTATTCGTCGTCGTATTGCGGGCCGGCATAGTTGTCAAAGCGCGACCACTGGCCGTTAAAGGTGAGGCGTACCGAGCCAATCGGCCCGTTACGCTGCTTGCCGATGATGATTTCGGCGATGCCCTTCAGGTCGCTGTTCTCGTGATAGACCTCATCACGGTAGATGAACATGATCAGGTCGGCGTCCTGCTCGATGGAGCCGGACTCACGCAGGTCGGAGTTGACCGGGCGCTTGTCGGCACGCTGCTCCAAGGAGCGGTTGAGCTGCGACAGCGCCACCACTGGCACCTGCAACTCTTTCGCCAGCGCCTTCAGCGAGCGGGAGATCTCGGCGATCTCCAGCGTACGGTTGTCGGAGAGCGACGGCACGCGCATCAGCTGGAGGTAGTCGATCATGATCAGGCTGAGGCCACCGTGCTCGCGGAAGATGCGGCGCGCGCGCGAGCGCACCTCGGTTGGCGTCAGGCCGGAGGAGTCATCGATATACATGTTGCGCTTCTCCAGCAGGATGCCCATGGTGCTGGAGATGCGCGCCCAATCCTCGTCATCAAGCTGGCCGGTACGGATGCGGGTCTGGTCAACGCGCGACAGCGACGCCAGCATACGCATCATGATCTGCTCGCCGGGCATCTCCAGGCTGAAGATCAGCACCGGCTTGTCCTGCAACATGGCGGCGTTTTCGCACAGGTTCATGGCGAAGGTGGTTTTACCCATCGACGGACGCGCCGCCACGATAATCAGGTCAGACTTTTGCAGGCCGGCGGTCTTCTTGTTCAGATCCTGATAGCCGGTGTCCACGCCGGTCACGCCGTCGTGCGGGGTCTGGTAGAGCGACTCAATGCGCGACACCGTGGCCTCGAGGATCTGGTCGATGCTCTTTGGCCCCTCATCCTTGTTGGCGCGGTTCTCGGCGATCTGGAACACGCGCGACTCGGCCAGGTCGAGCAGATCCTCGCTGCTGCGCCCCTGCGGGTCATAGCCAGCGTCGGCAATCTCATTGGCCACCGAGATCATCTCACGCACCACCGCGCGCTCGCGCACGATGTCGGCGTAGGCGGAGATGTTGGCGGCGCTCGGGGTGTTTTTCGACAGCTCCGCCAGATAGGCGAAACCGCCCACCGACTCCAGCTCGCCGCGCTGCTCCAGCGACTCCGACAGGGTGATCAGGTCAATCGGCTTGCCCATCTCCAGCAGGCGCTGCATCTCGGTGAAGATCAGCCGGTGCGGGCGGCTGAAGAAGTCATTCGCCGCCACACGTTCAGAGACGTTGTCCCAACGTTCGTTGTCCAGCATCAACCCGCCCAACACGGACTGCTCCGCTTCCAAGGAGTGCGGCGGGAGCTTCAGCCCTTCCATCTGGCGATCTCGGGTGTCGGTGGGTTTGCTGAGGGGTTTTTTTGCTGACATGGGTAGATTTTTTTCCTGGGCTAAAGGGGTTCCTGCGGGTGAAACGTCGCTGGGATGCGCCCTAGAGTATACTGAATTCTCCAGGCGCTTTCTTCACTATCCCAATGCCCGAATCAGAAAAGCCGGGGGTGGATTGGCCCTGCCAATTGGCGTAGCGTGGAGCAAACCCCTAAGGAGAGCAACGACATGGCCAAACGCATTCAGTTTTCCGCCACCGGTGGCCCGGAGGTGCTGGAGTATGTGGATTTCACCCCCGCCGCGCCGGGCGAGCACGAGATCCAGGTTGAGAACCGCGCCATCGGCATCAACTATATCGACACCTATGTGCGCAGCGGCCTCTACCCGCCCGCCAGCCTGCCCTCCGGGCTGGGCACCGAGGCGGCAGGCGTGGTGACGCGCGTCGGCAGCGGCGTCAGCCACCTCAAGCCGGGCGATCGCGTGGTCTATGCCCAGTCCGGGCTGGGGGCCTATAGCGAGGTGCACAATGTGCCGGCCGCCAAGGCCGCGCCGCTGCCCATCGGCATCAGCTTCGAGCAGGCGGCCGCCTCCTTCCTGAAGGGGTTGACGGTCTACTATTTGCTGCGCAAGACCCATGAGATCCAGCCGGGCGAAGTGTTCCTGTTCCACGCCGCTGCCGGTGGCGTGGGGCTGATCGCCTGCCAGTGGGCCAGAGCGCTCCACGCAAAACTGATCGGCACCGTGGGCAGCGACGAGAAGGCGGAGCGCGCGCAACAGGCGGGTGCCTGGGCGACCATCAACTACCGGCGTGAGGGGATCGCCGCGCGCGTCGCGGAGCTGACTGGCGGCAAAAAGGTGGGCGTGGTGTATGACTCGGTGGGCAAGGAGACCTGGATCGACTCCCTCGACAGCCTGCGTCCGCGCGGGCTGATGGTCAGTTTCGGCAACGCCTCCGGCCCGGTGACCGGCGTCGATTTGGGCATCCTCAACCAGAAGGGATCGCTGTTCGTGACCCGTCCCTCGCTCAACGCCTACGTGGCCAGCCATGAGGAGCTGGTGGAGGCAAGTCAGGAGCTGTTTGCGCTGATCGCCAGCGGCGTGATTCAGGTGGAGGTGCCGGAGAGCCAGCGCTTCCCGCTCTCGGAGGCAAAGCGCGCCCATGAGGTGTTGCAGTCGCGCAATACCCAAGGCTCCAGCCTGCTGATCCCTGGCCTATAAAAGCAAAGAGGGCTTCCGAAGAAGCCCTCTCATGCCCTCGCGCAACGCCGAACGTCCACGCGATTCTCTTCCTTACTGCGACACACTGTAATTGTAGGGGTACAGCGGATGCGCCCGACGGATGGTGTCACTTCAGCGACTATTATCTATCGCATCAGGCAGGATGAAAATGGGGTCGCCAGCGGGTCGGCAACCAGAAGCTGGGGACATCCTAACAGCCTGCCTTGTTAAACAATATGCATAATTTCCTATTTCGCCGACTAATCTGCCAGGTTGTGATCCTCGCCGCATAACCTGCCCGGCCCACGGGTTTGGCTTGCACGATTTTGTTAGCCGGCTGGCACAATAATCGCCTGAATTTTGGCACATTTTTGCCGAATGTTACGACAACGCGTAACCGTTTCGCTTAATAACGGCGCAGTTTGGGCTTTTGCACCGTGCGGTAAATCCACACCACTAGCACCGCCAACAGCAGCCAAGGCAACAATTTTATAACAAGCGTAAACAGCCCGCCGACCATCATGAACAGCGTGGCGACAAACAGGGCCGCGACAATGCCAATCAGTGAAATGCCGGTCAGCATCAGCATGGCGAAGAAGCCGATAACAAAAAAGAGTTCAATCATGGCAAGGCTCCTGAAGAGAGAGTTCTGGCAGGAGTATTACAAGAAGTGTGCCACTTTTCTTTGACGCTAAGCGGCTGATTTGGCACACGCCCCGCCGCCGGGTGCAGCGGGACGTCGTGGAAAACACCAACAGTTGGTGAAATTTACCGCGGGGCGATCACACACTGGAGCGCGCGCTCCACTACTTCGACATCCGCGCCCGCTTTGTGGGCGTTCTCACTCAGGTAACGACGCCACTGGCGCGCGCCCGGAATGCCCTGGAACAGGCCGAGGATGTGGCGGGTGATGTGGCCGAGATAGGTGCCGTTCGCCAGCTCCTTCTCAATGTAGGGGTAGAGCGCGCGGACCACCTCCACCCCGCTGCGGGCCGGTTCCTGGCTGCCGAACAGCTCGCTGTCCACCTGCGCCAAAATGCCGGGGTTCTGGTAGGCCTCACGCCCCATCATCACGCCATCCAGATGTTGCAGGTGCGCTTTCGCCTCTTCCAGCGTCTTCACGCCGCCATTAATGGCGAGGGTCAGGTGCGGGAAGTCGCGCTTGAGCTGGTAGACGCGCGGATAGTCAAGCGGCGGGATCTCGCGGTTCTCTTTCGGGCTGAGGCCAGAGAGCCACGCCTTGCGCGCATGGATGGTGAACATCTCACACTCGCCCCGGCCAGAGACGGTGTCGATGAAGTCGCACAGGAAGGCGTAGCTGTCCTGATCGTCAATGCCGATACGGGTCTTCACCGTCACCGGGATGGAGACCACGTCGCGCATCGCCTTGATGCAGTCCGCCACCAGCGCGGCCTGCCCCATCAGGCAGGCACCGAACATGCCATTCTGCACGCGGTCAGAGGGGCAGCCGACGTTCAGGTTGATCTCATCATAGCCGCGCTGCTCCGCCAGTTTGGCGCAGTGCGCCAGCGCCGCCGGATCGCTGCCACCCAGTTGCAGCGCCACCGGGTGCTCCTCTTCGCTATAGGCCAGGTAGTCGCCCTTGCCGTGGATGATCGCGCCGGTGGTCACCATCTCGGTGTAGAGCAGCGTCTGGCGGCTCAGCAGCCGGTGGAAGTAGCGGCAGTGGCGATCGGTCCAGTCGAGCATCGGCGCGACAGAGAAGGTGTGCGGCGGACGGGTCGGCGCCACGCCGGGCGCGGTGGCCGGGGCAGAGAGTGAAGTCGTCATAGCAGGATCGGGCAGTTCCGGGGAATTGATAAAAGATAGCCTGTCAGCAACAGGCGCGGCACGGCGGCGCAGTGCCGCAGGCAAACCCCTATTGTACAGCGATCCGGCAATTTTAACAGGCCACTGCGCACGCGGGCTGCCACCATCTGCCGGTAGATTCGTCGATTTGCACTAAACGTGGTAAAATCCCTCTCTCTTTTGCGCCGGGAATATTGCCATGACCACCACCCTTCAGGACACCCTCCTTGCTCAGGCTGAGCGTTTGTGCCAACAGCGCAACGTGCGCCTGACACCGCAGCGGCTGGAAGTGCTCCGCCTGATGGCGTTGCAGCCCGGTGCCATCAGCGCCTATGACCTGCTGGATCTGCTGCGCCAGTCTGAGCCACAGGCCAAGCCACCGACGGTCTACCGCGCCCTCGACTTCCTGCTGGAGCAGGGGTTTATCCACCGCGTGGAGTCCGCCAACAGCTACGTGCTCTGCCACCACTTCGAGGAGCCGACCCATGCTTCGGCGCTGTTCATCTGCGACCGCTGCGGCCAGGTGACCGAGCAGACGACCCAAGGCATTGAGGAGATCTTGGCGAAACTGGCGCAGGAGACGGGCTTTGCCATGCGCCACAGTGTGGTGGAGGCCCACGGTCTCTGTACGCCGTGCCGTGAAGTGGAGAGCTGTGAGGATAAGCACGCCTGCGGCCACGACCATAGCATCGTGGTGAAGAAGCGTTAAGAGGGTGGGGAAATAAGAAAGGGCACATCCTTGTGCCGCATCATCCGTACCTTCGCTTATCGGGTAGGAGCAGCGGAAGAGCCCTGGATTCTTAATGCCGGCTTACCTGGGGTGAGTGGCATCACCCATGAGGCCGGTAAGCCGGAACCTCTCAAATGGCCGGGGTTACCATTTGTATTTGTTGCTGTCTTCCCAGGTTTTCACCTCTTTCTCGGCTGCGTCTTTCTCGTAGCCGTAGCGCTCCTGGATTTTGCCGACAAGCTGTTCGCGTTTGCCTTCGATGGTGGTCATATCATCATCAGTCAGCTTGCCCCATTGTTCTTTAACTTTGCCTTTAAACTGTTTCCAGTTACCGCCTACTTGATCGTTATTCATCATAATCTCCTTACCTAACCTTGGTTCAGATGAGGCTGATGGAGGCATCTCCATAGCCGGTGTGATCATTGAGGCAGGGACGGAGCCTGCGGGGCATAAGAACGACATCCTCTGCATTATGCCCGGCTCCGGGGCTACCGCTCGGGTAGCGCCATCAGCGCCTGCCGTATGAATAATTGTAGTGGGTCATGCGGAATTTGCCCGCTTTTGTAGTCAGATTAACCTGAAAAACGGGCACGACCGGGCGCAGGGGCGCATAAAAAGAGCGGGAAAACAGGCGGTAACGTGAAGTGATAATAACGCTTAGCAGATGTAACAACGAATGTCCGCCCGCCAGCCCCGACGGCGCGTCAGGCGCCTGCCGGGAACCAGCTATCCTGTTGCCAGTGGCGACGCCAAATCCAGCCCAGCGCTAGGCCTCGCAGGGCCAGGAACACCGTCAGCGCCAGCCACAGCGCATGGTTGCCCAGCCAGGGCAGCGTTAACAGGGTCAAGCCATAGCCTGCGGCGGCCACCGCCATGCTGTTACGCATCTCACGGCCACGCGTCGCCCCGATAAACATGCCATCCAACAGGTAGCACCAGACGCCCACCAGCGGCAGCAGCACCTGCCAGCCCAGATAGTGCTGCGCCAGCGCATGTAGCGCCGGTAGCGAGGTGAGCGCCGCGACAATCTGTGTCCCAAACAGCGCATAGAGCGCCGCGAACGCCAGCGCCACCAGCCCGGCCTGCCGGCAGGCGGCATGCCACACCGCCTGCAACTGCCCGCGGTTGCGCGCGCCATACGCCTCCCCCGAGTGCGCCTCCACCGCGTAGGCAAAGCCATCCAACGCATAGGCGGTAAAGGTCAGCAGGTTCATCAACAGGGCGTTAACCGCCACCGTCTCACTGCCCAGCCGCGCGCCCAGAATGGTCAGTGAGGCGAAACAGAGTTGCAGCAGCAGCGAGCGCAGCATGATGTCGCGGTTAAGCGCCAGCAGCCGCCGCAGATCGCCGCGCCAGCCCTGTGCCAGCATTGCCCGGCTGATGCCGCGCCGCCGCATGACGCGCGCTGCCAGCCACAGCCCGAGCAGCAGGGTGGCGTACTCCGACAGGACGGTTGCCCACGCCGCGCCCTGCACGCCCCAGTGCAGCCCCATCACCAGCCACAGGTCGAGCACAATGTTCAGCAGGTTGCCTATCACCAGCAGCAGCACCGGTGCGCGCACATGCTGTACCCCCAGCAGCCAGCCGAGGATCACCAGATTCGCCAGTGAGGCGGGCGCGCTGAGCCAGCGGATCTCAAGGAACAGCCGCGCCTGCTCCAGCACCGCGGCATGGCCGCCCACCAGCCCCAGCGCCAGTTCAATCAGCGGGTGGCGGAACAGCAAAATCAGCAGGCCTGCGGCAACCGACAGCAGCAGCGGCTGTATAAAGGCCCGCGCCAGCCGCGCCGGATCGCGGGCGCCGAACGCCTGCGCCGTCATGCCGGTGGTGCTCATGCGCAGGAACAGCAGCAGCATAAACAGGAAGCTGGTCGCCATCGCGCCAACCGCGACGCCGCCGAGGTAGTCTGGACTGTCGAGGTGGCCGATGACGGCGGTGTCCACCAGCCCCAGCAGCGGGACGGTGACGTTGGAGAAGATCATCGGCAGCGCCAAACGCCAGAGCTGGCGGTCGGTCTCGCCGAACCGTAGGGCGGCAATCAGTGGCATCAGTTCGCTCACGGGCAGGGAGAAGAAACGACAACGCCCCACGAGGGGGCGTTATCAGGAGTTCAGGACTGTATCCGGCTGGCGCAGCCGCTTCCTGCACTGCGCCCTATGCCGTTAGCTCCAGTCGCCGTTGCGAATGACGCCGACGGCCAGCCCTTCAATAGAGAAGGTCTGCTCGCGCAGGTCAACCACGATCGGGGTGAACTCTTTGTTTTCCGGCAGCAGGTGCACAATGTTGCCCTGCTTTTTCAGGCGCTTGACGGTGACTTCATCATCAATGCGCGCCACCACGACCTGGCCGTTGCGCGCATCCTGGGTCTTGTGCACCGCCAGCAGGTCGCCATCCAGAATGCCGATATCTTTCATCGACATGCCGCTGACGCGCAGCAGGAAGTCGGCGCTCGGCTTGAACATCGCCGGGTCAACCTGGTAGTGGCTCTCAATGTGCTGCTGGGCCAGCAGCGGCTCGCCGGCGGCGACGCGGCCAATCAGCGGCAGGCCGTTCTCCTCTTCCATCAGCAGGCGGATGCCGCGTGAGGCGCCGGAGACAATCTCAATCACACCCTTGCGCGCCAGCGCCTTCAGGTGCTCTTCTGCCGCGTTAGGCGAGCGGAAACCCAGGCGCTGCGCAATCTCGGCACGCGTCGGCGGCATGCCGGTCTGGGAAATGTGGTCGCGAATGAGGTCATAGACCTCTTGCTGTCTGGTGGTAAGTGCTTTCATCCCGCCCCCTGGTTGTTTATACAGTCTTGCTGGGAGTATATACAGCTACGGCGCAGTTGAAAACCTGACAGGCGAAAAATCCCCGGTTCTGGTGCATTTTGCACTGTTTACCGTGCGCTTTTGCGTAAATCTTCGCAAGTTATGACAAATGGGGCAGCAGCACCATTGCCCAGACGAAAAGTGTCAGTATGATAGCCAACGCAACGGCCGCCGAGCCAAGATCCTTGGCGCGGCCCGAGAGCGGATGCAACTCCGGCCCGATTCTGTCGACAATGGCCTCGATCGCGCTGTTGATAATCTCAATGATCATCACCAGCACGATGGCCCCGACCATCAGGATGCGCTCAACGGTGGTCACATCCAGCCAGAACGCCAGGATGATGGCCGGGATGGCCAACATGGCCTCTTGTCGGAACGCAGCCTCATTTTTCCAGGCTGCCAGCAGTCCTTTTACTGAATAACCGGCCGCTTTATAGATACGGACTAACCCGGTTGTTTGATTTGCCATACGCTCTGCACCTTAAGATGAATTAACAATATTTTAGCGGCTATTCATCCACTCGGGACGAAAGATATCAAACCGGCTTTCTGATATCCTTGCGGCGCATCGCTTATATGAGGCTTTACATTTTTATGTCAGGTTGGCGCAAACTTTACTACTCCCTTTTGAACTTACCGCTCAAATTGCTGGTAAGAAGCAAGGTGATACCTGCCGATCCGGTGACGGAACTCCGCCTGGATCCGACCCGGCCGGTACTTTACGTTTTACCCTATGATTCGAAGGCAGACCTTCTGACCCTGCGGCGGCAGTGCCTGGCGCAGAACCTGCCCGATCCATTAATTCCGCTGGAGATTGACGGCCACCACCTGCCGAGCCATGTGTTCATCGGCCAGGGGCCACGCTTCTTCCGCTATTACACCCCACAGGAGGAGTCGGTCAAGCTGTTCCACGACTACCTCGACCTGCACCGCAACAACCCACAGCTCGACATCCAGATGCTGCCAGTTTCGGTGATGTTCGGCCGCTCGCCGGGCCGCGAGGGGGATGGCCAGATGATGCCGCACCTGCGGCTGCTCAACGGCATCCAGAAGTTTTTCGCCGTGGTGTGGCTGGGGCGCGACAGCTTTGTGCGCTTCTCCAATACCGTCTCCCTGCGCTACATGGCGACCGAGCACGGCACCGACAAGACCATCGCGCAGAAGCTGGCGCGCGTCGCGCGGATGCACTTCGCCCGCCAGCGGCTGGCCGCCGTTGGCCCGCGCCTGCCAGCCCGTCAGGATCTGTTCAACAAGCTGCTGGCCTCCAAGGCGATTGAGAAGGCAGTGGAAGATGAGGCGCGCAGCAAGAAGATCTCCCATGACAAGGCGCGGCAGAACGCCATCGCCCTGATGGAGGAGATTGCCGCGGACTTCTCCTACGAGACGGTGCGCCTCTCCGACCGTATCCTGAGCTGGACGTGGAACCGCCTCTACCAAGGCATCAACGTCAGCAACGCCGATCGCGTGCGCCAGCTGGCGCAGGATGGACAGGAGATCGTCTACGTGCCCTGCCACCGCAGCCACATGGACTACCTGCTGCTCTCCTACGTGCTCTACCATCAGGGGCTGGTGCCGCCGCACATCGCGGCTGGCATCAACCTGAACTTCTGGCCAGCCGGCCCGATCTTCCGCCGACTGGGCGCGTTCTTCATCCGCCGCACCTTCAAGGGCAACAAGCTCTACTCCACGGTGTTCCGTGAGTATCTGGGCGAACTCTTTACGCGCGGCTATTCGGTGGAGTACTTCGTCGAGGGCGGGCGCTCGCGCACTGGCCGCCTGCTGGAGCCGAAAACCGGCACGCTGGCGATGACCATTCAGGCGATGCTGCGCGGCGGCACCCGCCCGATCACCCTCGTGCCGATCTACATCGGCTATGAGCATGTGATGGAGGTGGGCACCTACGCCAAGGAGCTGCGTGGCGCGACCAAAGAGAAAGAGGGCTTTTTGCAGATGCTGCGCGGGCTGCGCAAGCTGCGTAACCTCGGCGAGGGCTATGTGAACTTCGGCGAGCCGCTGCACCTCACCAGCTACCTTAACCAGCACGTGCCGGCCTGGCGTGACGCCATCGATCCGATCGAAGCGCAGCGCCCAAGCTGGCTGACGCCGACGGTGCAGGATCTGGCGGACAAGATCATGGTGCGCATCAACAATGCCGCCGCGGCCAATGCCATGAACCTCTGCTCCACCGCCCTGCTCGCCTCGCGCCAGCGCTCGTTGACCCGTGAACAACTGCTGGAGCAGCTCGACTGCTACCTGCAACTGCTGCGCAACGTGCCCTACGCTGGCGACGTGACAGTGCCTGACCAGACGCCAGCTGGCCTGCTGGATCACGCCCTGAACATGAACAAGTTCGAGGTGGAGAAGGACAACATCGGTGACATCATCATCCTGCCGCGTGAGCAGGCGGTGCTGATGACCTACTACCGCAACAACATCCACCACCTGCTGGTGCTGCCGTCGCTGATTGCCAGCATCGTGATGCACCACCGCCGCGTCAGCCACGCGGAGCTGCTGCGCCAGATTGACCTCATCTACCCGATGCTGAAGGCCGAGCTGTTCCTGCACATCACCAAAGAGGAGCTGCCGACGGTGCTGGCGACGCTGAGTGATGAGCTGGCGCGCCAGAAGCTGATTATCGACATCGACGGCGAGCTATCCATCAACCCGACCCGCATCCGTCCGCTGCAACTGCTGGCGGCTGGCGTGCGCGAGACGCTGCAACGCTACGCCATCACCTTCTCACTGCTGAGCGCCAACCCGAGCATCAGCCGTGGCGCGCTGGAGAAGGAGAGCCGCAGCATGGCCCAGCGCCTGTCGGTGCTGCACGGCATCAACGCGCCGGAGTTCTTTGACAAGGCGGTCTTCTCGACGCTGGTCGGCACGTTGCGCGCCGAGGGCTACATCAATGATGTGGGTGATGCCATCCAGGAGCACACCCTGTCGGTCTATAACATGCTAAGCGATTTGATGACGCCGGAAGTGCGCCTGACCATTGAGAGCGTGATGACCCCAGCGGACGCACTGGGCGCGGTGGAGCCGACGCCTGTGGCTGACCCGGAGGCGAACTGATCGCCGGGTAGCGCCACGTTTCAGGCAACAAAAAGGGCACAGCTTGCTGTGCCCTTTTTTTATGGTTACGCGCCCGCGTTCAGGCTAGACGTAACTGAGGAAGATGCCGAGGAACAGCACCATGCCGACGTAGTTATTGTTCAGGAAGGCACGGAAGCAGGGATCGCGCTCACGCTTGGCAATGGTGCGCTGCTGGCGCACAAACAGCGCCCCGGCCGCCGCCAGCGACAGGTAGTAGATGCCGCCCAGCTGCGCCAGCAGGCCAACGGCCACCAGCAGCGCCAGCGTCGCCAGTTGTAGCAGGCCGATGATGCGCGTGTCCCAGCTGCCAAACAGGATGGCGGTTGATTTGATGCCAATCTTCAGGTCATCGTCGCGATCCACCATCGCATACTGGGTGTCGTAGGCCACCGTCCAGCAGAGGTTGGCGATGAACAGCAGCCAGCAGGTGAGCGGCAGCGTTTCGCCCACGGCGGAGAAGGCCATCGGGATCGCCCAGCCGAACGCCGCGCCCAGCACCACCTGTGGCAGGTGGGTGTAGCGCTTCATGAAGGGGTAGCTCCAGGCCAGCGCCAGCGCCACCAGCGACAGCGCGATGGTCATCAGGTTAAGCGTCAGCACCAGCCCAAAGGAGATCAGCACCAGCGCCAGAAACAGCGCCTTGGCCTGCCCGGTGGTGACCTGCCCGCTCGGCAGCGGCCGCCCGGCGGTACGCTTGACGTGGCCGTCAAACTTGCGGTCGGCATAGTCATTCACCACGCAGCCCGCGGCGCGCATAAAGAACACGCCGAGCGCGAACACCAGCACGATGTCCAACGGCGGCAGGCCGCCAGCCGCCAGCCACAGCGCCCACAGGGTCGGCCACAGCAGCAACAGCGATCCGATCGGTTTATCAATGCGCATCAGGCGGCAGTACGCGCGCCATCTGCTCTGGGTCAAACTTGCCTCCACCTATCTCTCCCCCACATCATTTGGTTGCGGCGCGCGGTAGATGGGCGCGTCCGCAAGAAAAAGCTCCGTCAGCAACAGCGGCTTGCCCGACAGGCGCAGGCGTGAACGCCTGGCCCAGCGCAGCGCCGGCGTGGCGACGGTCGCAAAATGGATATAGTCACGGCTTAGCTCTGCCCCGCCAAACAGGTAGCGCCCCAGCGGCATGGTGCCGAGGTCTACCAGCGCACGATCCGGGCCGGTCAGCGTCTCCTCCGGGATCAGCGTGCGTCCCAGCAGCCACGGCACGCCGTCGCCCAGCAGCACGATCTCGCGCAGCCAGTAGCGCGGGCTGTCTGGCAGCGCCTCCGCCTCCTCCGGCCGCAATTCAGCGCGGCAGATAAATCCCTCGTTGACCGGCTGCACCGTCACCTGGCGGCAGAACTGCTCAAAGCGGCGGGTCATCGACCCCATCTCATTCAGCCAGTCGGCAATCTGCGGCGGCACGGCGTCGTGCGGCCCGAGCCAGCGCAGGGAAGCAGGGATAGTGGGCAAATCAGGCATGGGGTTCCGTTACGGGGTCAGAGGGTGACAAGGCGCTATTGTAGCGCAGAATGGCCGGGGGGGAATGGGTGTGTTAACAACCCGCTAACGAGTTTGAGATAACTGGCGGGCATTGGGGGAGAAAGGCCGGCCACAGCGGGGAAAAAAGGGTGCGCCGGGGCGCACCAATCTTCCAGCCATCACCGGCGACGTGGGGAGTTACCCCTTGCCTTTCACGCTGCCGATAAATGTTTGACGCGCGGTTTTCGAGCCGAGGCGCTCCGCTTCATCCAACAGTTTGAGGGCCTTATCAATGTCGCCGGCTTGCACCGCGCGGCGAATGGCCTGATTGAAGTAGGTTTCTGTGTCATCCAACACGGGCGCAGCCGGTTTGGCCGGGGCCGGTGCCGCCGGGGCGGGCTGTGCCGGGGCGGCGGCTGGGGCCGGGGCGCTGCCAATCACCGCGGCAGGCGCGGCGGCTGTCGGCTGGCCAATCATGATGTTGCCGGACTGCTGTTCGGCGCTGATCTTGATCTTCAGCGTGCCGCGATCGCTGTGGCGCGCCACCGGGTCAGGGATGTCTGGCACTGCGTTACCGACGCCCGCGGCATAGGCCTTGGCCGGGGCGATCAGCGTGGTGCTGCGCGCCAGATCCTGCCGGGTGGTATAGACCAGCAGGTAGATCTGCCGCTGGCCCAGTGCCGGGGTCAGCTTCATGGTGCCCTCCAGCCGGTCACTGGCGATCACGCCCGGCTGGTGATAGGGGAAGTAGCTGCTGGGGTAGAAGGCCGCCGGGCGCATCTGCTCATCCAGCACCAGCACGTTTGGCGCGTAGACGGAGTTGTCCTCCACCACGCTGGTCAGGCGGATCTCCAGCGAGCCGCGATCGGCAGGCAGTGCAAAGGCCGCCACGCTGCCCTGCACGTCGCCCTCATTAAGGCGCGTGCCACCGAGCGTCACGCTCTGGTTGGCCGGTGGCACCAGCGGTGTCCAGGGGAGGCGCTGGAGTGCGGCGCTGGAGAGGCTTGGCGCGGTCGCGACGTCATGGGAGACGGCAACCGGCTCAGAAGAGGTCAGGGAGACGGCGTGTGCCGCCATCGGTGCCAGCACCCCAAAACTCAGGGCGAGGCTGAGGGAAAGCAGTGTCTTTTTCATTGTTATACCCTTTTTATCGAGCAGGAGCGCCGGCGTCAGGCAGGCAATGCACTGCGCCGGCTAATCTCAAAATCCATAACGCGGATGGCCGCCGGGTTGCCCGGCGGCGTCAGGCTTTACCACCAGATCTCCATCTGCGCGCCGAAGGTGATCTCATCATCATCCCCACGGCTGAAGGTGGTCAGGCCGGTGTCACGCGCTGCCACGCCCGCGTCATCGTAGCCCCACTTCTCATCCCACTTGGCGTAGGTGGCGAACACGCGGATCGCCGGACGCGACCAGATGCTGTTGCCCGCCTGCCACTGTTGGGCCAGGGTGATCTTGTACTGGCTGTTGTGGTCGCCGGTTTCCTGCGACTTGACGTTGTCGTAACCGGCCTCAAGCAGGGTGCTCATGATCGGCGTCCATTTGTACATCGGACGGATACCCACGGTGTACCAGGTGGTGCCGTTGTTGTTGTCGCGGTCGACATCTTGGTACATGGCGACGTACATCAAGTCCCACTTCTCGGCCAGGGTAATCGCACCGTGGTCCAGCAGGCGGATCATGTGGCCATCGTTGTTCACCAGCCCACCCTGCGAGCGGCCGGCGTTCTGGTTGTTGGTGCTCATGCCATCGGTCGCGTACTGCACCACCAGTTTGTTGAAGCCATCCATGTAGCTCTGGACGTGCTCGGCGGTGAACAGGAAGCCATCTTTGCTGGCGTTGTCATCCAGTGAGTAGCCGTCACGCGCGTTGGCACGGCCATAGTCCACGCCCAGCTCCAGGGTGCCGCCGGGGTTGATCGCCAGCCCGGCCAGACGCACGTCGAACACGTCGTTGGAGGTGTCCACCTCGTCGCGCTGGTCATTGATGTAGCCAATGGAGCCGCCGCTCTCGGTGTTGCGGGTCGCTGCCAGCGAGAGTTTGCCGAAGCCAAGGTCAACGTCTTCCAGACCTGCGCCGGGGCCGGAGATGTCCCAGTAGTAGAAGTCGATCATGTGGACGTCATGGCGCTGGTAGAAGCGCTTACCGGCCCAGATGGTGGCGCCCGGCAGGGCATCAATCAGGTTTTTGCCCTTGATGTTGGCCTCACGGAAGGCCGGGTCGGTCGCTTCCCAGTCATTCTGCTGGGAGACGGAGTAGGCGACGTTGGTGTCAAAGTAGAAACTCTTGTCGCCCTCTTTCCACACTTCCTGCCCCAGTTTCAGCTCGGCATAGGTTTCACACTCGTTACCCAGACGGTATTTGCTCTGGGCGCCGGTGGCCTGGAAACACTGCTGTTCGCCGCCGCTGCCGGTCCAGCCGATGCCGGAACGGGCGTAGCCGGTAAAGTCCACCGCCGCGGCCTGGGTGGACATCACGCCGGCTGCCACCGCCAGTGCCAGAGGTACAATGCGCAGAGTAGTCATCCTCAAAATCTCCTGTTATGGATTTGCCTGATGGCATGTGCGTGCTTTAAACGCCTGGCTCGTCATGCAGCCGTTGGCATGCCGAGCCATCTTCACGGAACAGATGACAGCGATGCGGCGGCAGGCCGATGGCGAATGTTGCACCTTCTTCTACCAGCACTACATCATTCTGGCGGTAGACCAGGTTCTGACGCAGGGCCGGGATTTGGATATGGATCTGAGTTTCGTTGCCGAGCTGCTCCACCACCTGCACCTTGCCCTCGAGCGTGACCTCGGACTGGTCACAGGGGAGCAGGTGCTCCGGGCGGATGCCCAGCGAGAGATTGCTGCCGGGCTGGACGTCGCGCCCCGCCACCGGTAGCCACACCTGCTGGCGGTTGGGCAGTTCCACCTGTACCCGCTCCGTCTCGGCGGCAATCGCCTTGACCGGCAGGAAGTTCATCTTCGGCGAGCCGATGAAGCCAGCGACAAAGCGGTTGGCCGGGTAGTGGTAGAGCGCCAGCGGTTTGCCCACCTGCGCCACGCGGCCGGCGTCCAGCACCACGATTTTGTCGGCCAGCGTCATCGCCTCCACCTGATCGTGGGTGACGTAGATCATGGTGCGTTTCAGGCGCTTATGCAGGCGGGAGATCTCAATGCGCATCTGCACCCGCAGCGCGGCGTCAAGGTTCGAGAGCGGCTCGTCGAGCAAGAAGACGTCCGGCTCCGCCACCAGCGTGCGGCCGATGGCGACGCGCTGGCGCTGGCCGCCGGAGAGCGCCTTGGGCCGCCGGTCGAGCAGGTGCGCCAGCTGCAAAATCTCTGACACCTGATTGACGCGCTGGTGAATCAGCGCCTTTTTCGCGCCCGCCAGCTTCAGGCCGAACGACATGTTGTCCGCCACCGACAGGTGCGGGTAGAGGGCGTAGGACTGGAACACCATGCCAATGCCGCGCTCCGCCGGGGGCACCTCGTTCATCCGCTTCTCGCCGATCAGCAGGTCGCCGGAGGTGATCCCCTCCAGCCCGGCGATCATCCGCAGCAGGGTGGACTTGCCACAGCCGGATGGCCCGACGAATACCACAAACTCGCCATCCTCAATCTCCAGGTTGATGTCCTTGGAGATGACGGCCTCGCCGTAAGCCTTGTGTACGTGCCGCAGCGTAACGCCCGCCATGCCGGACTCCTTTCTGCCATTAATCGGTGCAGTGAATAGTTGGAGCACAGGATGCGACTTTGATGGTATTCGGTAATCATCCGTAACAAGGTTTTTCATGGGGGAGGAGCCGGGAGGACGGGGGCAGATCGCGGCGTGGCGAAAGTTCCCGGCGAAAAGCAAATTCGTGATCGCCCTTACAAAAATCGTCGGCTGATTTTGTGCCTGATCCCACATAACCCGCTGAAATGTTATGGCGATCACAGAAAGCCTGCGGGGGGCGTAGAGGGGGGGAGGATGAGGCCAGTTCGGGTTGTGACTGACTATGGCGACGTTGAAAGTACTCCCTATGGCCGCGCCCGCTTGCTGGCTGCCTGCGCTGCTGCCTTCAGTCACGGATAACAGGACAGGATTATGACTCGCACACATCATCGCTCTAGCGTCACCCGCTTTACCCGCACCCTGGCGCTCTCCGCCCTGGCTACCCTGGTGCTGTCCGCGCCGGCGCTGGCCAAGATTGAGGAGGGCAAGCTGGTCATCTGGATCAATGGCGACAAGGGTTACAACGGGCTGGCGGAGGTGGGCAAACGCTTCGAAAAAGACACCGGCATCCAGGTCAGCGTGGAGCACCCGGACAAGCTGGAGGAGAAGTATCCGCAGGTGGCGGCCACCGGCGACGGCCCGGACATCATCTTCTGGGCGCATGACCGCTTTGGCGGCTACGCGCAGTCCGGCCTGCTGGCGGAGATCAACCCGTCACAGGCGACGCAGGACAAGATCTTCCCCTTCACTTGGGACGCGGTAAAATTTGACGGCAAGATCATCGGCTACCCGGTGGCCGTCGAGGCGCTGTCGCTGATCTATAACAAAGATCTGGTGCCAAACCCGCCGAAGACCTGGGAGGAGATCCCGGCGCTGGACAAGCAGCTGCGCGCCAAGGGCAAGAGCGCCATCATGTGGAACCTGCAAGAGCCCTACTTCACCTGGCCCATCATCGCCGCTGACGGCGGCTACGCCTTCAAACTGGAGAACGGCAAGTACAACGTGAAGGATGTCGGCGTGAACAATGCCGGTTCGCAGGCTGGCCTGCAATTCATCGTCGATCTGGTGAAGAACAAGCACATCAACGCCGACACTGACTTCTCCATTGCCGAGGCGGCCTTCAACAAGGGCGAGACGGCGATGACCATCAATGGCCCGTGGGCGTGGGGCAACATTGAGCAAAGCAAGATCAACTATGGCGTCACCCTGCTGCCGACCTTCAAGGGCAAGCCCTCCAAGCCGTTTGTCGGCGTGCTGACCGCTGGCATCAACGCCGCCAGCCCGAATAAGGAGCTGGCGACCGAGTTCCTGGAGAACTACCTGCTGACCGACGAGGGGCTGGCCGCGGTGAACAAGGACAAGCCGCTTGGTGCGGTGGCGCTGAAGTCCTACCAGCAGCAGCTGGAGAAAGACCCGAAGATCGCCGCCACCATGCAGAACTCGCAGAACGGCGAGATCATGCCGAACATCCCGCAGATGAGCGCCTTCTGGTACGCCGAGCGCAGCGCGGTGATCAACGCCCTCTCCGGCCGCCAGAGCGTGAAACAGGCGCTGGATGACGTGCAGTCCCGCCTCACCAAGTAACGCCCTGCCCCGCCGCCCACGGAGGGCGGCGGGTGCGCGCCGCTGCCCTCTTTTTGCCCACCGCAAGGAACATCGCTATGCCGTTGACCCGTACCGATCGCGCCGACCGTAATACCACCGCCTGGTGGCAGAGCGATCCGCTGAAATGGTTGGTTATTGGCCTGTTCTCTCTGTTCACCGCCTATCTGGTGGTGCTGATGTATGCACAGGGCGAATACCTGTTCGCCATTGTCACGCTGGTGCTGTTGAGCGCCGGACTCTATATTTTCGCCAACCGCCGCGCCTACGCCTGGCGCTACGTCTACCCCGGCCTGGCGGGAATGGGGCTGTTCGTGCTCTTCCCGCTGGTCGCCACCATCGCCATCGCCTTTACCAACTACAGCAGCACCAACCAGCTCACCTTTGAGCGGGCGCAGTCGGTGCTGATGCAGCGGCAGTACCAGGCCGGCGACACCTATGGTTTCGCGCTCTACCCGGCTGGCAACCAGTGGCGGTTGCAGCTTACCCGCCCGGAGAACAATGAGCAGTGGATCTCCCAGCCCTTCAGTTTCGGCACCCTGCCGCCAGCGCTGGAGATGCAGGCCCAGCAGACGCCGCCCGAGGGAGAGAAGGCCACCCTGCGCGTGATCACCCAGAACCGGCAGGCGATGACGTCGCTGGTGGCACACCTGCCGACCGGCAGCGACCTGCGCATGAGTTCGCTGCGCCACTTCTCTGGCACCGCCCCGCTCTACACGCTGGCGGAGGATGGCACTACCCTGACCAACAACCAGACGCAAGTCACCTATCGCCCCAACCCTGACACCGGCTTCTATCAGGCGGTGGACGCCAGCGGCCAGTGGCAGGCGGAGCGGCTCAGCCCCGGCTTTACCGTGGGTATCGGCTGGAAAAACTTCAGCCGCGTGATTGAGGATAAGGGCATCCAGCAGCCATTCCTGTCGATCTTCCTCTGGACGGTGATCTTCTCGGTGCTGACGGTGATTTTGACCGTGGCGGTGGGTATGGTGCTGGCCTGCGTGGTGCAGTGGGAGGCGCTGCGCGGCAAGGCGCTCTACCGCGTGCTGTTGATCCTGCCCTATGCGGTGCCCTCGTTTATTTCGATCCTGATCTTCAAGGGGCTGTTCAACCAGAGCTTTGGCGAGATCAACCTGATGCTCGGCGCGCTGTTTGGCGTGAAGCCAGCGTGGTTCAGCGATCCGACCACCGCCAAGGCGATGGTGCTGATCGTCAACACCTGGCTCGGTTACCCCTACATGATGATCCTCTGCATGGGGCTGCTGAAGGCGATCCCGGACGATCTCTACGAGGCCTCGGCGATGGATGGCGCGACGCCGTTCCAGAACTTCTTCCGCATCACCCTGCCGCTGCTGATTAAGCCGCTGACGCCGCTGATGATCGCCAGTTTCGCCTTTAACTTTAACAACTTCGTGCTGATCCAGCTGCTGACCAACGGCGGGCCAGACCGGCTCGGCACCACCACGCCGGCCGGCTACACCGACCTGCTGGTGAGCTTCACCTACCGCATCGCCTTTGAGGGCGGTGGCGGGCAGGACTTCGGCCTGGCGGCGGCCATCGCCACCCTGATTTTCCTGTTGGTGGGCGCGCTGGCGATCCTCAACCTGAAAGCCACCAAGATGAACTTTGATTAAGGAGAGCGCCATGGGCATGGTTAAACCAAAATCGCAGCGTGTGCGCCTGCTGGTGACCCACCTGTTACTGATCGCCTTTATCGCGATGATTATGTTCCCGCTGCTGATGGTGGTGGCGATTTCGCTGCGGCCCGGCAACTTCGCCACCGGCAGCCTGATCCCGGATCAGGTCTCCTGGGATCACTGGCGGCTGGCGCTCGGCTTTAGCGTCACCCACGCCGACGGCAGCGTGACGCCGCCGCCCTTCCCGGTGCTGCTCTGGCTGTGGAACTCGGTGAAGATTGCGGTGATCACCGCCATTGGCATTGTGGCGCTCTCGACCACCTGCGCCTACGCCTTTGCGCGTATGCGTTTCCGTGGCAAGGGCAATCTGCTGCGCGGGATGCTGATCTTCCAGATGTTCCCGGCAGTGCTGTCGCTGGTGGCGCTCTACGCGCTGTTTGACCGCCTCGGCCAGTACCTGCCGTTCATTGGCCTCAACACCCACGGTGGGGTGATCTTCGCCTATCTGGGTGGGATCGCGCTGCATGTCTGGACGATCAAGGGGTACTTCGAGACGATCGATAACTCGCTGGAGGAGGCGGCGGCACTGGATGGCGCTACGCCGTGGCAGGCGTTCCGGCTGGTGCTGCTGCCGCTGTCGGTGCCAATTCTGGCGGTGGTGTTCATTCTGTCATTCATTGCCGCCATTACCGAAGTACCGGTGGCCTCCCTGCTGCTGCGCGACGTGAACAGCTACACGCTGGCGGTGGGGATGCAGCAGTACCTGAACCCGCAGAACTACCTGTGGGGTGACTTTGCTGCCTCCGCCGTGCTCTCCGCCATTCCCATCACTGCCATCTTCCTGCTGGCGCAGCGCTGGCTGATTGGCGGCCTGACCGCTGGCGGGGTGAAGGGCTGACATTTTTGCTGTGGCAGTATGATTCCCTGTGTCTTGGGCGGCCCTGGAGGCCGCCCTCTTTTTTTACTCGCGTTTCAGGCGGTCAGAGTTGGCGAGCCAGAGCGTCACCACCAGCACTAAAATGGCGGAGGAGTAGAGCAGCGTATCCACCGGGTTTTTGTGGTCGACGATAATCAGCCGCACAATGGCCGTGATGCCGATGTAGATGAAGTAGCGCAGCGGGAAGTGGTAGCCCGAGGAGAAGTACTTCACGATCAAGGCAATGAATTCAAAGTAGAGGAAGTAGATCACGATCCCTTCAATCAGCAGGTACGACGACGGCTCATCACCGTTCACAAACAGCACCAGCGTCAAGTGGTAGGTTTCCCGCCCCAAGAACAGCAGCAGGATCGCCCCCAGCCCCAGTAAAAACAGATTCAAAATCCGCTGCATGGTTTTCGCCACCACCATGCCACGTTGTGACGCAGCCATAAGATACTCTTTAGTAATGTAGATTGATTGCGCAGCATACCGAAGCGCAAGGAGCAGCAGCAAGAGGAGATAGAAAGGAAAAACGGCCCGACGGGGAGGGCCGTTGTTTGGCAGTCAGGCGTCGACTGGCTGGCACTCTTCAGGATGGGCAAGGATAGAGACGCGTTCAGCGATCATCGCTTCATTTTGCGAGGCGCGGATACGCAGGGCCAGGTTCCAGGCATTCAACTCTTTCGCATTGTCGACCAGACCCGACTCAGCGGCTATGCGGCCACAGCCCTCCAGCCAGGCCGCCACTTCAGCCCAATCCCACAGCGGTGACTGGCCTGAGATTCGCTGGATCGGGTTGGGAAAGTCCCCTCTTCCCCGATCGCCATCTTTCAGCATGGTAATGGCCTGACGTGACAAGTTGGAGAGCTGCGCAATATCACTCAGCCCCACCAGCGTGGAGTCGACCGACTCTACGCGCGCGCCAATACCGGCCCCTTCAATGTCCCGGATGGCGGACGCGATGGCGCGCTTCAGGGAGGGGGCGTCGCGCTCGAATTCCAAATAGATGGCCTTGCCATAATAGCTCAACAGCGCGTCATCGCAGCCAGCGGCAAAAAGCGCGTCTTCGTGGCCGGCTGTCTCAAGGGTGATCCCGGAAAGGGTCAGGGTGAAATTATAGAGTGCCATGCGGACTCCTTCTCTCCTGGGGTAAATAAGGCGGCGGAAAGCACCGCCTTAATGTCAGTTAACTCGCCTTGTGCCCGGCCGAGCGCCCATTACTGTAAATGAGGCTGGCACTTACTGACCGCACGGAGAATTTGGCGGGCAAATCGTTCAGGGTCTTTGGGCGTGGTCCAGATACTGTGCATATGCTCGGTATGGCCCGGTATGCCACAGCGGATTTTACAGAACCCATGCGCATGGCCGTTACACGGCACAATGACCCATCCATTGGCTAGCGCATACTCTATGGCGTCTTGAATGGCTTTGTGAGGATGCCTTTTCATCACTCTCCTGTCACAGGAATAGTACCATCGGGTGTGAACATCCGTCAACGCTGCGCGGTTGGCGTGTTTACCCCTCTCCCTCCGGGGCAACTCCTCGCCCTGGCTGCGCCACGTTATCACTCTCACGCCTTTCTGAATTTTCTATTTTTTTCTGAATCCTGATGCAGATCATGGCTCCCTCCATCATCAGATTTCGCGGGCCGCACCCTGTTTTACCCATAAAAAAACGGCCCTCCTGAGAGGGCCGTTTGGATTGCCGGGCCGTTAGTTGAAGAACGGTGAGCGGCTGTCGGTGATGCTGTAGAGCGAGTATTTGCGGTTGAGCATCTGGCCGCCGTCGCGGGTGAGCGGGATCCAGTTGATCTGCGCGCGCGTGCGGGTCGGCTGTACCGTCAGGATGTCCAGCGGTATCGAGATATAGAAGCCCTTGGTGAACTCCCCTTCGCCATACTCGTCCGCCGAGACGTTGGTCTTGGTGGCGAAGGCCCCGACGATCACGCCGCTGTTGAAGCGTTTGGAGACGTCGAGGGTCGCGCCCTTGTCCTTCGCCAGATACTGGCCGACGCTCGCCTTGACCAGCACGCCATCCATAAAGTGCGGCTGCCAATAGGCGGTCAGGTGGCCGGTGGCCGCCTTGTAGTTCGTGAAGCGCATCGGGCTGTCCCAGTCACGCTGCTTGACGTAGTTGGCGTCCACGCCCACCGCCCAGCTGCTGTCCAGCGGGCGGTAGAGCAGCTCGCCACCGGCACCGCCATACATCTGCTCCAGATAGCCGCCATAAATCTGGCCGTACCAGCCATCGCCGAGGCGGTTCATGTAGGTCAACTGCGCGTTGGTCAGGTAGAGGTCGTGGTTATCGACATACTCGCGGATGCGGGTACGCACGCGCGGCAGGCTACTGTCTCCCGGCGGCCCCTTGTAGTTGAACTTGTCGTAGTTGTTGTAGAGGTTGAGGAACAGCGAGCCGGAAGCGAGGAAGTGCTCCGTCATCCACCAGTCGGCATCGCCTTGCAGGCCCACCTGGTACATGTAGAAGGACTCCGGGCCGCCGAGCGACTGGTTCAGCACCGGTGACAGGCGCGCGTCGAAGTGGCTCTTCTCGGCGTAGTAACCCTGCTCGGCGCTCTCTGGCAGGTGCGGATCGGCGCGGTGCTGCAACAGCGGCTTCTCCTGACCGAGCGGGTAGCCCTGCAACTGCTGCTTCAGGCTCTCGGCATTGGTGACCGTGCTGGAGATCGGCATGTTCATGCTGGTGTCAGTGACCGTGATGGTCTCCACGCCTGCCGGCAGGTGGTTCACCAGAATGCGGTTGGCGCGGGCCACCGCCTCATCATTGTCGCGGTAGCGGTTCTGGCTGCCGGTCATGTAGAGCGTGCGATCCTTCACCTGGATATGCGGCGCGCTGTAGCCCGCGTTGTCCTGCAAGTCCGCCAGCTGGCTGCCCACGACCTGATGGTCGAGTAGCGCATCCTGCGGCTGCGGCTGGTAGGACTGCGGCGGCGGGTCGATATGACGCTGCTTCAGGTCGTTGAAGTTGGTGCGCAGGGTAACACCCGCCATCAGGGTGTTGCCGCGCTCCCAGCTCAGGTTGACGTCGGCCCAGTCAAAGACGCGGTAGATCGCCCCGACGTTCACCTTCGAATCCTGTTTCAGCGTGCCCGCGAAATCGCCCTGATAGTCATTGCCCTCATACTCCACTTTCAGGCGCAACGGCTGCCACGGGGTCTGGTACTCGACGCCGCCAAACAGCGCCGCCGGGCCGTGGAAGAAGTTTTTGCCGTTGAACTGGCCAGCCTCGCCCTGCTGGTTGTTGCGGTAGCAGAAGCTCGCTTTTGCCTCACAGAACGGGTTTTTGATATTGCCGCTGTTGCCGAGGTAGCCCCAGCCGATGCCGAGGGTGAAGTCGAGCGGCCCCCACGCCTTGCTGGCGGCGAGGTACTCGCTGTCAAACAGGCCGGTGCCGCCGAAGTCGCGGATGCCCACCGAGGTCTCCGGCAGCCAGAAGCCCTCTTTCCACAGGCGCAGCTTCAGGTCGAGGCCCTTGTCCTTGTAGGTCTGGTCGCCACTGAAGGCCGCATCCTGGCTATATTGGCGGGTGCGCACGTCGGTATAGCGGATGGTCGCCTCCAGCCAGTCAAAGGGCTGGACTGCCAGTGAGTAGAAGCGGTACTGGTCGTTGTCACGGTAGTTGAGGCTGAACTCCCCCTCCTTCGCCATGCGCCCGGTCGGGGTCTGCAACAGGCCGACGCCGCCCAGATCCCCTTGGGATGGCCCCAGTGGCTCAGTGTAGGTGGCAGCCTGCGCGCCCGCCGCCACGGACAGCGCCAGCGCGCTGATCACAAATGGTATTTTCATCAGTCAGGGACCCGGTTGGTCAACAGCGCCAGAATCTGCTGGTTCAGATCGCGATAGGCGCGGGGTAAAGAGGAGAAGCCGACAAACAGCGTGCTGCCGGGGGCCGGTTGCACATGGCGGTGGTTCCAATAGGCCACCGGCACCAACTGCACCGTGCCGTCAGGCTGGATCAGCCACACCTGATTGCGGTCACGCCCGGCCAGCCTGTCGTGGCCCGTCAGGTAGTCACGCGTATCCTGCCCCGGTACAAAGGGGGTCGGGCCGCTGTGGCTGAGCAGGCCAAACAGGCGAAGGGTCGTGGGGCGTGGCAGGGTGTAGAGGTGGTACTCCCCCTCCAGCCGGCGGTTCCACTCCGGGCGGATGCGCACTGCGTCCGGATCCAGCGTGACGAACTGGCGGCCCGTGACGGCCAGTTGCGTCACCTGCTGGTGCAGGTTCTCCACTGCCGCCGCCAAATCGTTATCCTCGTCTGCCCGGTAGTGGGCCGCCAGCGCGCCCAGCGACGCCAGCACCTGGCGCTTGAGCGCCTGCTGTTTCAGCGTGGCCTGCGGGGTGGCAATCACCGTGCCCGGCCACCAAGTCTGCCCGGCAAGCGCCGGGTTCATCACCAGTTCACTGAGATCGTTGGCACCCTCAAGGGTGACGGTCTCAGCCCGCTGCGGGAACGACACCACCACGCGGCTCTGCGCCAGCGCAGACGCGGCCAGGCCAACGCTCAGGCTGACCCCAAGTAAGAGACGTTTTTTCATCGTATTCAGGGCTTTAAGATAGTGAGGTTAACGTGGAAATCCGGGCCGACGGACTGCTCGGCCTTCCTGACGATGCCCGTGGCGGGATCGATCCAGAACCGGTTGCGGTAGTGCTGGCCCAGTGCCGGCACCGAGACATTCTCCTCCACGCGCAGCGTGTTGAGGGTGGTGCCAGCCAGCGTCAGCGGCTCGGCGCCGTCCAGGTGGAACACTGAGGTGACGGTGGCACTGCGGAAGGCCTTGCCCTCCGTCCAGCTCAGGGTGCGTGTCCAGCTGTCGCCCTCTTTCAGGCGCAGTGGGTGAAGCAGGGGATCATGGCGCAGATCGGTGGTCTCCAGCAGGTTATCGGTGTAACCCACGGTCTTGACCAGACGGCCATTCTGGGTGATCAGCAGCACGCGGTCGGAGGTGAGCCACTTGACCTGATCCTCTTCGGCGAAGGCTGCGACCACAAAGATTTGCGGGCCGTCATTGATCGTCGCGTAGAGGCTGGAGTACGGCAGGTTGTTGATCGCCTGATCGTCCATCTCCACATCCGGCATCCCGACGGTGGCGAGCGCCAGCGTATCCTGGATGCTGTGTTGGGTTTGGCTACAGGCGGCCAGCAGCAGGCACAATAACAGTGAAAAATAGCGCACGTTTCTTTCCCGAATAAACAGGCCCGTAACAGGCGCCGGCACAGGCCGGCAGCCGATAAACCTCCCCCGTAGCCGGGAGAGCATATGGTTATTGGCCGGGCCGGGACGTTCCCGGTCAGTGTCTGCGGGCCGGAGAGCCGGCATCCCCTTCCGCCAGCGCGGCAAAAGCAGCGCTGATTCCTTGCGAAAAGCGGGGCGCATCCACTGAATGGCCAGAGCAAGCCGCCTGCCGTTACATTCCGAAAACTAAAGGGTGTCCCTATGCTTATCAAATGGTTGCTGCATGGGTGACCCAAAGGGTATTCAGGCGTGCAGGCGTGGCTGGCTGCTTATTTATAATGCAATAAACAGTTACGAAGTGTCATCATGGATGGGGTGAATGAGTCGGCCAGCGGCGTTTTCACGCGTGGATCTGGGATTTTATAAATCAGTTTAACATTATGATTTATTAGAATTTTTATTGGGCGGCACGGGCAGGCATTTCACTTGACGCTTTTTCATACTTCTGGAAAATCTTGCAGCCGAGTGGACAGAAAAGCGCCTTAACAGCATCTCATGCTGGCAGGATGACTTAAGTTAAGCATTTTATTCGACCAGCCAGTTGTTAGCAGGGTAAATCGCCGGGCATGCGTGGTGAAATAATAAACGCCTTAGGAACTCGCTGATTTTATGCTTTTTCAGATAAAACCCACCCTATCAGGCGGAAAAGTCACGAAAAAAATGGCCCGAGCGGAGATTTCCACGCGGGCCATGCCACTTTTAACGCTTAAAGCTTAATCGTTTGTTAAGTATTAGCGCCAGGATTTGAACTGGTTGATCAGCGCATTGGTAGAGCTGTCGTGGCTGCTTACCGGCTCATCGCCCTGCAACTCAGGCAGGATGCGGTTGGCCAGCTGTTTGCCCAGCTCCACGCCCCACTGGTCGAAGGTGAAGATGTTCAGGATCGCGCCCTGGGTGAAGATTTTGTGCTCATACAGCGCGATCAGCGCGCCCAGGCTCTCCGGGGTGATCTCACGCAGCAGGATGGAGTTGGTCGGGCGGTTACCTTCGAACACCTTGAACGGCGCGACGTGTTTCACATCTTCCGGCTGTTTGCCCTGCGCCGCGAACTCCTGCTCTACCGTCTCCAGCGACTTGCCGAATGCCAGCGCCTCGGTCTGGGCGAAGAAGTTGGAGAGCAGCTTGGCGTGGTGGTCGCTCAGCGGGTTGTGGCTGATGGCCGGCGCGATGAAGTCGCACGGCACCAGCTTGGTGCCCTGATGGATCAGCTGGTAGAAGGCGTGCTGGCCGTTGGTGCCCGGCTCACCCCAGATGATGGGGCCGGTCTGGTAGCTCACCGGGTTGCCGTCGCGGTCAACGTACTTGCCGTTGGACTCCATATTGCCCTGCTGGAAGTAGGCGGCGAAGCGGTGCATGTACTGGTCATACGGCAGGATCGCTTCGGTTTCGGCCCCGAAGAAGTTGTTGTACCAGATGCCAATCAGCGCCAGCAGCACCGGCAGGTTCTGCTCCATCGGGGTGTTGGCGAAGTGTTTGTCCATCTCGTGCGCGCCGGAGAGCAGCTTCTCAAAGTTATCAAAGCCCAGTGAGAGCGCGATGGAGAGGCCGATGGCCGACCACAGGGAGTAGCGGCCGCCCACCCAATCCCAGAACTCGAACATGTTGTCGGTGTCGATGCCGAACTCGCCGACCGCCTTGCCGTTGGTGGAGAGCGCCGCGAAGTGCTTGGCGACGTGCTGCTGGTCGCCCGCCGCCTGCAGGAACCAGTCACGCGCGCTGTGGGCGTTGGTCATGGTCTCCTGAGTGGTGAAGGTCTTGGAAGCCACCAGGAACAGGGTGGTCTCCGGGTTGAGATCCTTCAGCGTCTCGGCGATGTGGGTGCCGTCAACGTTGGAGACAAAGTGCATGTTGAGGTGGTTTTTGTACGGGCGCAGCGCCTCGGTCACCATGTAGGGGCCAAGGTCGGAGCCGCCGATGCCGATGTTAACCACGTCAGTGATCGCCTTGCCGGTGTAGCCCTGCCACTCGCCGCCAATCACGCGCTCACAGAACTGCTTCATCTTCGCCAGCACCGCGTTCACGTCCGGCATCACATCCTTGCCATCCACCACAATCGGGGTGTTGCTGCGGTTGCGCAGCGCGATGTGCAGCACGGCACGATCTTCGGTGCGGTTGATCTTCTCACCCGCGAACATGGATTTGATTGCTGATTGCAGATCGGTTTCCGTGGCCAGCGCCTGCAGCTTTTCCAGGGTCTCCGCCGTGATGCGGTTCTTGGAGTAGTCCACCAGCATCTGGTCGTTAAACGTGCCAGAGAACGTGGAAAAGCGCTCGCTGTCCTGCGCGAACAAGTCGCTGATCTGGACATTCTTCATCTGTTCAAAATGCTGCTGCAGGGCCTGCCAGGCAGCGGTTTGGCTTGGATTGATATTTTTCATAGCAACGCTCTCGTTTGAGTTTCACGTAGTGAGATTAAAGACCGCATTGAGCCGATTGTATCTTGTAACTTCCCCGATGATATCCCTTTTCTTGCAATAGGCGACAACTGTTAATGGATATTTATTAAACAGTTACCTAGTGTGGCAGAAGAAGTGCTTTCAGCGTTAATAATTCAAAAATGAAAATCCCTCACCCCCCCGCCATTGACAGCGCAAGCAGAGTCGGTTATTCCTACTCCCCTACTCGCGCAGCCAGCGCGAGCCAGAAGAGGCGCGTCGCCCAGGTAGAGTGTCAGAGGAGCCGTAACCCGCTGAAGACACTTGAGGGGGAGCAACGCCGAGGTGCGGTGACAGGCGGCTGTCCCCGTATCGACTACAGAGGCTGAATCCTCTGGGTTGTCACCAGAATCGCCCCAGAAGGGCGATTAACAAGGTGGGGCGCTTCTGGGTGTATCGTAGCCATCTCTACGTCTGCCCCCTGTTTACTGCTCTCCCCTTGTGCCAAGGTTATGTTTTTGATTGTTGCCATCACGAATGGCCCCTGACACGAGGTCTACCATGACTCAAGCAGTACCCCCCAGCGCCGCCCAGCCGATTGTCGTTGCCAAATTTGGCGGCACCAGCGTGGCCGATTTTGATGCCATGAACCGCAGCGCCGATGTTGTGCTCTCCAACCCTGACAACCGTCTGGTGGTGCTCTCCGCGTCGGCGGGCATCACCAACCTGCTGGTCGCGCTGGCCGAGGGGTGCGACCAGCCGCAGCGCGACGCGCATCTGGCTGAGATCCGCCGTATCCAGTACGCCATCATTGACCGTCTGGCGCAGCCAGAGGTGATCCGGGAAGAGATTGACCGGATGCTGGAGAATATCGCCATGCTCTCTGAGGCGGCCGCGCTGGCCACCTCGGCGGCGCTGACCGATGAGCTGGTCAGCCACGGCGAACTGATGTCCACCCTGCTGTTCGTGGAGATTCTGCGCGAGCGCCAGGTGGCGGCGGAGTGGTTCGACGTGCGCAAAGTGATGCGCACCAATGACCGCTTTGGCCGCGCGGAGCCAGAGACCACCACGCTGGCGTCGCTGGCCGCGCAGCAACTGGCGCCGCGTCTGGCGCGTGCGCTGGTGATCACCCAGGGCTTTATCGGCAGTGAAGAGAAGGGGCGCACCACCACGCTGGGCCGTGGCGGCAGTGACTACACCGCCGCGCTGCTGGGCGAGGCGCTGCACGCGGTGCGCGTCGATATCTGGACGGACGTGCCGGGCATCTACACCACTGACCCGCGCGTGGTGCCGACCGCCAAGCGCATCGACAAAATCGCCTTTGAAGAGGCGGCGGAGATGGCGACCTTCGGCGCGAAGGTGCTGCACCCGGCCACCCTGCTACCGGCGGTGCGCCGTGGCATTCCGGTGTTTGTTGGTTCCAGCAAGGCCCCAGAGGCGGGCGGCACGCTGGTGTGCGGCAGCACGGAGAACCCGCCGCTGTTCCGCGCGCTGGCGCTGCGCCGTAAGCAGACCCTGCTGACGCTGCACAGCCTGCACATGCTGCACGCGCGCGGTTTTTTGGCAGAGGTGTTCAACATCCTGCTGCGCCACAACATCTCGGTCGATCTGGTCACCACCTCTGAGGTGAGCGTCTCCCTGACCCTCGACACTACCGGCTCCACCTCCACGGGCGAGAGCCTGCTGACCACCTCGCTGCTGACCGAGCTCTCTTCGCTCTGCCGGGTGGAAGTGGAAGAGAACTTGGCGCTGGTGGCACTGATCGGCAACCAGCTCTCACGCGCCAGCGGCGTGGGCAAAAAGGTGTTTGGCGTGCTCGACCCGTTCAGCATCCGCATGATCTGCTACGGTGCCAGCAGCTATAACCTCTGCTTCCTGGTGCCGGGCGACGATGCCGAGCAGGTGGTCCAGACCCTGCACCGCAACCTATTTGAATAACTGACGGCGCGCAGGGCGAAGCCGGGCGCATGCCCGGCTTTTTTGTCTCTGCCGTCTGGCGAAAAAACACCCCACCCTGCACCATGAAAAGAAGGAATCTGCTCCATGTTAGCGAAGATTACCCGGCTGTTCCCGTTATGGGCTGTGTTGCTCTCCGTCGCGGCCTACTTTGCGCCCGGCGCCTTTACGCCGATTGGCCCGCACGTCAGCACGCTATTGATGCTGATTATGTTTGGCATGGGCGTGACGCTGGAGTTCGCCGACTTCAAGCGCGTGTTGTCCCGCCCGGCCCCGGTGGCCGCCGCTACCTTCCTGCACTACCTGATCATGCCGCTGGCCGCCTGGGTATTGGCGAAGCTGTTCCAGATGCCGCCTGACCTGGCCGCCGGCATGGTGCTGGTTGGCAGTGTCGCCAGCGGCACCGCCTCCAACGTCATGATCTACTTGGCCAAGGGCGACGTGGCGCTCTCGGTGACCATCTCGGCGGTCTCGACGCTGGTGGGGGTGTTCGCCACCCCGCTGCTGACGCGGCTCTACGTTGATACCCACATCCAGGTGGATGTGGAGGGGATGCTGCTGAGCATCCTGCAAATCGTGGTGATCCCGATTTTCGCCGGGCTGGTGATCCACCACCTGTTCACCGGGCTGGTGAAGCGGGTGGAGCCGCTGCTGCCGCTGTTCTCGATGGCCTGCATTTTGGCGATCATCAGTGCGGTGGTGGCCGGTAGCCAAGGCTTTATCGGGTCGGTTGGGCTGGTGGTGATTGTTGCGGTGATCCTGCACAACGGCATTGGGCTGCTGAGCGGTTACTGGGGCGGCAAGCTGTTTGGCTTTGACGAAACCACCTGCCGCACACTGGCGATGGAGGTGGGAATGCAGAACTCCGGGCTGGCCGCCACCCTCGGCAAAATCTACTTCACCCCGCTGGCCGCCCTGCCCGGCGCGCTCTTCTCGGTGTGGCACAACCTCTCCGGCTCGCTGCTGGCGGGCTACTGGTCTGGCAAACCGGTCGACAAACCAAATGCCAACCCGGTCACCGCGCAGCGCGCGGACAAGGCCTGACTCCCCGGCGCTGCACTTGCAGCGCCTTTTTTTGCCTAGAGCGACGCGGCCTCGCCGCTCTCCTCATCCCGCTCATCATCCTCCAGCTCCTGCTCCAGCACGTTATAGGCCACGGCGCAGAACAGCGAGTTGAGGCGCTTCATGTCCCCCAGCAGGCCCAGATGCAGTGAACTGGTTTCGATGCTCTGCACGTTTTGCTGGTGCAGGCGATCGACATGGGCGTGGGCGTAGCGCCGATCCAGCAGGCGGAAACGGTGTTTGGAGCGGCGCAGGCGGCGGGCGCTGGTCAGGTCGCCAGAGAGGAACACCGACAGGCTGAGGCGCAAGTTGGAGAGCAGCCGCTCATGCAGCGCGTCCAGCTCTGCCAGCCCGGCAGCGGAGAAGGCGCGGCGGGCGTTGTGGGATTTCACCGCCACATCGCCGGTCATGCGTTCGATGATGTCGCCGGCCTGCTCCAAATTGAGCGCCATCTCAATGATCTCCGCCCAGCGGCGGGAGTCGCTCTCACCCAGATCCTCCTTTTGTATCTGCGCCAGATAGAGCTTGATGGCGGTGTAGAGCACGTCCACATCATCATCCAGCCGGCTCACCTCACGCTCCTGCGTCAGGTTGCCGTGCATCACCTCATGGTGGAGGATCAGCATATGCTCCACCACGTCGCCCATGCGCAGCGTCTCGCGCGCGGCATTGGCCAGCGCCAGCGAGGGGGTGTCCAGCGCGCTGGTATCGAGGTGGCGCGGTGCCAGTCGGGGATCGTCCTGCGGCGAGGCGGCCACCAGCCGCTGGCAAAGGTGCGCCATCGGCTCCGCCAGCGGCACCATCGCCACACAGCGGATCAGGTTGTAGAAGACGTGAAAGTAGATCACCAGCTCCTCGTCGGAGACCGGCAGGCGGTCGAAGTAGTCCGCCAGCGGGGTAACGAACGGCAGCACCACCACGCAGCCCACCAGCTTGAACAACAGGCTGCCGAGTGCCACCCGGCGGCCCTCGGCGTTCTGTTTACTGGCATTGATCATCGCCAGCAGGCCGCTGCCAAAGTTGGCACCAATCACCAGACAGAGCGCGACCTTCAGCGAGATGACGCCGGTGGAGGTCAGGGTGGCGGTCAGCAGCACCGCTGCCAAGCTGGAATAACTGATGATGGCGAACAGCGCACCGGTTAGGGCATCAAGCAGCACGTCACCCGTCAGCGAGGAGAAGATCACCTTGACGCCCGAGGCCTGGGTGATAGGCGTGGCAGCGGTGACAATCAACTCCAGCGCCAGCAAAATCAGCCCCAGCCCAATGGCGACCCGTCCCATCTGCCCGGCACGCATCTGTTTGCGGCTAAGGAACATCGCCACGCCAACAAAGATCAGCAGCGGCGAGAGCCAGGAGAGATCGAAGGTCAGGACTCGCGCCATCAGCGCGGTGCCGACGTCCGCCCCCAACATGATCACCAGCGCTGGCGAGAGCGCCACCAGCCCTTGCGCCACAAAAGAGGTCACCAGCAGCGCGGTGGCGTTGCTGCTCTGCACCAACGCGGTGACGCCGATGCCAGCGGCGAAAGCCAGCGGTTTCTTTTCCACGCTGCCGCTCAATACCTGACGCAGGTTTGCACCATACACCCGCATGATGCCGGTGCGGACAATATGCGTTCCCCAGACCAACAGTGACACGGCTGAAAGCAAGTGAAGAAGCGTTAACACAAATAGTCACTCCTTTAACCCCAGGCATTAACCGGCCCCGCCGCCTGCCTGGTGAGTCGGAACGGCGGGGCATCCACATCGGCGCGGCGGCGTCCTGCCCCGGCCAACGGCAAAGAGATTAAGGGAAATTAAGCATCATAGATGGCCCACCCGCCTGCTCGGAAAGGGGCTTTGTCGGTGAGCGCCCGTTAATCAGCGACTTACCACTTAAAACTGCAAGCAAGTGGCGTGCCACACCCCCAACGGGGGCTGTAGTTAACTGTAGACCAAGATGACTTTGACCAGCCGGCAGCCCGGTGAATATGCGCCGTGCGCCGCAATTTTAGAGCACGTGTGAGAAAAGATGAGGGAGGTGATGGCCTGCACGGCGAACGCGCGCAGGCCAAGGGGAATCAGTCGGCGTCATAGCCCAGGTTGGGTGCCAGCCAACGCTCCACCTCGCTGGCGCTCATCCCTTTGCGCCGGGCGTAATCCTCCACTTGATCGCGCTGGATTTGCGCCACGGCAAAGTACTTGCTCTGCGGGTGGCTGAAGTACCAGCCCGAGACCGCCGCACCCGGCCACATGGCAAAGGACTCCGTCAGCTTCATGCCGGTGTGCGCCTCGACATCCAGCAACTGCCAGATCTGCCCCTTCTCGGTGTGCTCCGGGCAGGCCGGGTAGCCGGGCGCGGGGCGGATGCCCTGATAGTTCTCGCGGATCAGCTCCTCGTTGCTGAGGTTCTCATAGGGCGCGAAGCCCCAGTAGACCTTGCGCACCCGCTCATGCAAGTACTCGGCGAACGCCTCCGCCAAGCGGTCAGAGAGCGCCTTCACCATGATTTTGTTGTAGTCATCATGCTGCCGCTCATAGGCCTCGGCCAGCGTATCCTCCTCCAGCCCGGCGGTGACGGCGAACGCGCCAAGGTAGTCCGGCTGGGTGCCCTTTGGCGCGACAAAATCGGCCAGACAGTAGTTGGCAAAGTCGCTCTTTTCCGTCTGCTGGCGCAGGTGGTGGCTCACCAGCAGCACCTCGTCGCGGCGCTCATCGCGGTAGATTTCGATGTCATCGCCCACGCGGTTGGCCGGGAACAGCCCCACCACGCCGCGCGGCGTCAGCGCACTATTGGCCGCCAGCATGTCGAGCATCTCGTTGGCGTCAGCGAACAGGCGCGTCGCCTCCTCGCCCACCACCTCATCTTCCAAAATGCGCGGGTACTTGCCGGCCAGCGACCAGGTCATAAAGAACGGCGTCCAGTCGATGTAGTTGCGCAGCGTGTCGATGCTGGCGCTCACCTCCTGCACACCAAGGCGATGGGCCACCGGCGGGGTGTAATCTTCCCAATCCAGCGTCAGGGCATTCTCGCGCGCCGCTGCCAGCGTCACTGGCGGGGTACGCGGCTTTTTGCGGCCATGCTGGATGCGCACCGTCTCGTACTCCTTGCGGGTGCGGGCGACAAAGTCATCGTGCTGGGTCTCCGAGAGCAGCGCGGAGACCACGCCCACGGTGCGCGAGGCGTTCTGCACGTAGACCGTCGGGCCGCTGTAGTTCTGCTCAATTTTCACCGCGGTGTGCGCCTTCGAGGTGGTCGCGCCACCAATCAGCAGCGGCAGGGTGAAGCCTTGACGCTCCATCTCCTTCGCCACGTTGACCATCTCATCCAGCGAGGGGGTGATCAGGCCGGAGAGGCCGATGATGTCCACCTTCTCCTCCAGCGCGGTCTTCAGGATCTTGTCGGTCGGCACCATCACGCCGAGGTCGATAATTTCGTAGTTGTTGCACTGCAACACCACGCCGACGATGTTTTTGCCGATGTCATGCACATCGCCCTTCACCGTCGCCAACAGAATTTTGCCAGCACTGCTGCCCTGCTGCTTGCTGGCCTGAATGTAAGGCTCGAGGTAGGCCACCGCCTGCTTCATCACGCGTGCCGATTTCACCACCTGCGGCAGGAACATTTTGCCCTCGCCAAACAGGTCGCCGACCACGTTCATGCCATCCATCAGCGGGCCTTCGATGACCTCAATCGGCCGCGCCGCTGCCTGCCGCGCCTCTTCGGTGTCCTGCTCAATGAATTCGGTGATGCCCTTGACCAGCGAGTACTCCAGCCGCTTGTTGACCGGCCAGCCGCGCCACTCGGCCTGCACTTTGTCCGCTTCGCCGCCGCCCTTGTTGCCGCGGTACTTCTCCGCCAGCTCCAGCAGGCGCTCGGTGCCATCCACCCGACGGTTGAGCACCACATCCTCCACCGCATCGCGCAACTCGGCTGGCAGGTCATCGTAGATCGCCAGCTGGCCAGCGTTGACGATGCCCATGTCCATGCCGTTGCGGATGGCGTGGTAGAGGAACACCGCGTGGATCGCCTCGCGCACCGGGTCGTTGCCGCGGAAGGAGAAGGAGACGTTGGAGACGCCGCCGGAGATCAGCGCGTGGGGCAGCTCCGCCTTGATGTCGGCGCAGGCCTCGATAAAGTCCACCGCGTAGTTGTTGTGCTCCTCAATGCCGGTCGCCACCGCAAAGATATTCGGGTCAAAGATGATGTCTTCCGGCGGGAAGCCCACCTGCTCGGTCAGGATCTGGTAGGCACGGCGGCAGATCTCAATTTTGCGGGCGCGGGTGTCCGCCTGCCCCACCTCATCAAATGCCATCACCACCATCGCCGCGCCGTAGCGCCGCACCAATTTGGCGTGGTGGACAAAGGCTTCTACCCCCTCTTTTATCGAGATGGAGTTGACGATGCCTTTGCCCTGAATGCACTTCAGCCCCTTCTCCACCACCTCCCACTTCGAGGAGTCGATCATGATCGGCACACGCGCGATGTCCGGCTCGCCGGCGATCAGGTTGAGGAAACGCACCATCGCCGCCTCGGCGTCGAGCATCCCCTCATCCATGTTGATGTCGATGATCTGCGCGCCGCTCTCCACCTGCTGGCGCGCCACCTCCAGCGCCTCGCTGTACTTCTCCTCTTTGATAAGGCGCTTGAAGCGGGCGGAGCCAGTGACGTTGGTGCGCTCGCCGACGTTGACGAACAAAGTGTTGGCGTCAATGGTCAGCGGCTCCAGGCCGGAGAGGCGGCAGGCCACTGGGATGGCGGGCAGCGCGCGCGGTGCCACGCCCTCCACCACGGCCGCGATGGCAGCGATGTGGGCTGGCGTGGTGCCGCAGCAGCCGCCGACGATATTCAGGAAGCCCGCGCGCGCCCACTCGCCAATCTGCGCCGCCATCTCATCTGCCCCCAGATCATACTCGCCGAAAGCGTTGGGTAGCCCGGCGTTGGGGTGCGCGGTGACATAGCACTCGGCGATGCGCGACAGCTCCTGCACATACTGGCGCAGTTCATCCGGCCCCAGTGCGCAATTCAGGCCGAAGGAGAGGGGCCGAACGTGGCGCAGCGAGTTGTAGAAGGCCTCGGTGGTCTGGCCGGAGAGTGTGCGGCCAGAGGCGTCAGTGATGGTGCCGGAGATCATCACCGGCAGCTCAACGCCCAGCGCCTCAAACTCGCTCTCTACCGCGAAAGTGGCGGCCTTGGCATTGAGGGTGTCGAATACCGTCTCAATCATGATCAGGTCAACGCCGCCCTCAATCAGCGCGCGCGTCGATTCGCGGTAGGCATCCACCAGCTGGTCAAAGGTGACGTTACGATAGGCCGGGTCGTTAACGTCTGGCGAGATGGAGGCCGTGCGGTTGGTCGGGCCAAGCACCCCGGCGACGTAGCGCGGTTTCTCCGGCGTGCGGGCCGTCCACTCATCGGCGCAGATGCGCGCCAGCCGGGCCGCCTCGTAGTTAATTTCAGCGGAGAGTGACGCCATCTGATAATCCGCCATGGCGATGGGCGTGGCGTTGAAGGTATTGGTTTCCAGGATGTCCGCGCCCGCCTCCAGGTAGGCGTAGTGGATGGCGGTGATCACCTCCGGCTTGGTCAACACCAGCAGATCGTTATTGCCCTTCAGGTCGCTGGGCCAATCGGCAAAGCGCGCGCCACGGCAATCCCCCTCCTCCAGCCGGTAACTCTGGATCATGGTGCCCATACCGCCATCCAACACCAAAATACGCTGGTTAAGCTGCGAACGCAGCGCTTCTGCTCGATTTGTCACTGTAACCTCAACCTTACTGCCGGGGCACAGCCCGGAACCTGTAAACGACGGCGCACCTGCGCGGTGCCGAAAAATCAGACAAGCGCCATCCTAACACAAGTTTTTCACCGGCCACTGCGGCGTATATTGAGACTTTTTCAGTTAGCGTGTTAAACAGATCGGATGAGCAAATCCGCGCCTTGCCAGCCATACTGAGTAAATGAAAATAAATTCCAATTTCCCTCTCTCTTCCGCTTACAAAAGGATGCCCCATGGCTACCCCACTTCCTGTCAAACGCGGTAAAAAGCCCCGTGCCGCAGCCACCAGCCCGGCCGCCACGGGCCAGGTACAGTCGCTGACCCGTGGCCTGACGCTGCTGGAATTTATTGCCGCATCGCACAACAGTGTGGCGCTCACTGAACTCGCGCAACAGGCTGGCCTGCCGAACTCCACTACCCACCGCCTGCTGACCACCATGCAGCAGCAGGGGTTTGTGCGGCAGGTGGGCGATCTCGGCCACTGGGCGATTGGCGCGCAGGCATTTATTGTCGGCAGCAGCTTTTTGCAGAGCCGCAACTTGCTGGCGATTGTGCACCCGGTGCTGCGACGCCTGATGGAGGCCTCTGGCGAGACGGTGAATTTGGCGGTGTTCGACCACGCGGATTCCCAGGTGATCATCATCGATCAGGTGCAGTGCAACGCCCTGATGCGCATGTCCGCCCCGATAGGTGGCAAACTGCCGCTGCACGCCTCGGGTGCGGGCAAGGCGCTGCTGGCGCAGTTCAGCGAGGCGAAGGTGAGTGAATTGCTGCACCGCACCGGGCTGCACAGCTATACCCACGCCACACTGACCTCGCCAGCGCACCTGAAGGAGGATCTGGCGCATACCCGCAAGCGCGGTTACTCCTTTGATGATGAGGAACATGCGCTGGGGCTGCGCTGCGTGGCCGCCTGCCTGTTTGACGAGCATCACGTACCCTTTGCCGCCCTCTCGCTCTCCGGCCCGCTGTCGCGCATCACCGACGACCGTGTCACTGAACTGGGCGCGCTGGTGATCCAGGCCGCGAAAGAGGTGACGCTGGCCTATGGCGGCACCCGAGGTTAGCGCCGACGGCAGCGTAACGGGGTTAACGCATTGTGCTAGCCCGTGCCCGCTTGCCGCGCAAACTGCCCAACGCCTTCTCGCTGCTGGCTGAAACGCCGGCCGTGCGGATAGGCGAACACATCCTCAATATATCCCTGCCGGATGCGCTGTTGCAGGCTGCGCCAGTAGGCGGCGCTGAAGAGATCGGCGTGCAGCTCCTCAAACAGCGCGCGGTTACGGCGGTCAGCGCACAGGAAGTGGCGAAACTCCTCCGGGAAGACATCATTCGGCGCGACGCTGTACCACGGCTCGGCCCCCAGCTCCTCCTCAGGGTGGCGCGGCGGCGGGATGTCACGGAAGTTCACCTCCGTCATGTAGCAGATCTCGTCATAGTCATAGAACACCACCCGCGCATGGCGTGTAACACCAAAGTTTTTGAACAGCATGTCGCCGGGAAAGATATTGGCGGCGGCCAACTGCTTGATGGCGTTGCCATACTCTTCAATCGCTGCACGGCGCGCGGCGTCATCTGCCTGTGCCAGATAGAGGTTCAGCGGGATCATGCGCCGCTCCATATAGAGGTGTCGGATCAGCAGGCGATCGCCCAGATCCTCCAGCTTCTCCGGCACCTCTCGCCACAGCTCCTCCAGCAGCGCCGGGCTGATGGCCGCCTTGGCTATCACAAAATTCTCATACTCCTGGGTATCGGCCATGCGCCCCACGCGGTCATGCTCCTTGACCAGTTGGTAGCAGTCCCGCACCCGCGCCGCACTCATCTCCTTCTGCGGGGCGAAGCGATCCTTGATCACCTTAAACACCCGGTCAAAGGAGGGCAGCGTGAACACCAGCATCACCATCCCCTTCACGCCGGGCGCAATGATGAACTGCTCGCGATGCTGGGCCATAAAGGCCAGATACTCACGGTAGTACTCCGTCTTGCCATGCTTCTGGCAGCCGATGGCCATATACAGCTCTGACAGGCTTTTGCCCGGCAAGATTTCGCGCAACCAGCCCACCAGCGCCGCCGGATGGGGCGCATAAACCATGAAATAGGCGCGGGCGAAACCAAAGACAATGCTGGCCTCATCCGGCTCCGTCAGGCAGGTATCGACAAACAGCGCCCCCTGGCCGTTGTGATGGATCGGCAGCAACAGGGGCAGCACCCGATCGCTCAGACGGATCTTGCCCACCAGCCACGCCGCCTTGTTGCGGTAGAACAGCTCATTGGCGACCTCAATACGTGCGTCAGCCAGCGCCCGCCGGCCAATGCGTTTTTCCAGCACCTGCACAATGGCCGAGACATCCCGCGTGAGATCCTCCCACGGTAGGCGCAGCGGCAGGGTGCCCAACAGCCCCTGAAACAGCGCGGAAAGTCCCCCACGCGGCATTAAATGGCGATCCAGCGGCCGCGCCACCGTGTGGATGCCCCCTTCAGGCTGGGAACTGAAGAGAAATAGCGTGTCCGGGGTGATTGCCCGATGGTGGAACAGCCGACAGTAGACGGAGTTGAAAAAGCTTTCGGCAATCTCATAACGCGGGTACTCCGGCAACAGCGTGGTGTAGATCGCCTTGACCCGGCCGATAAAGGCTGGCTCCTCCACCCTGCTGCCAACAATCTGGCGCAGTTGCGCCACCACCAGCCCCACATGGTGGTCATAGAGATGGATGCGCTGCTTCATGGCGCGCTGTATGCCATGCCAGTCCGCCTGCTCAAAACGCTGCTGGGCACCAGCGGTGATCTCCAGGAAGCGCCCATACTGGGCATCAAACCCTTGCAGGATGGTGTGGGCGGTCAGGCTCTCGACGCTCTGCTCCATCGCTTTTTCCCTCGCGAGTGGGGAGGATTGCCCTCCCCGCCGCATCAGAACTGCCGCTCTTCCGTGGAACCGGTGAGCGCCGTAACCGAGGAGCTACCGCCCTGAATCAGGGTGGTGACCTTATCAAAGTAGCCGGTGCCTACCTCCTGCTGGTGCGAGGCAAAGGTGTAGCCATGCTGGCCAGCGGCAAACTCCGGCTGCTGCACCTTTTCCACGTAGTGCCGCATCCCTTCCCCACGCGCGTAGGCATGGGCCAGGTCAAACATGTTGAACCACATGCTGTGGATACCCGCCAGCGTAATGAACTGGTAGGCATAGCCCATCTCTGCCAGCGCGTCCTGGAAACGGGCGATGGTGGCGTCGTCCAGATTTTTCTGCCAGTTGAAGGAGGGCGAACAGTTGTAGGCCAGCAGCTTGCCGGGGAAGCGGGCGTGAATGGCATCGGCAAACTGGCGCGCGGCGCGCAGATCGGGGGTCGAGGTTTCACACCAGACCAGATCGGCATAGGGCGCATAGGCCAGCCCGCGACTGATGGCCTGCTCAATGCCAGCATGGGTACGGAAGAAGCCCTCTGGCGTGCGTTCGCCGCTGAGGAAGGGGTGATCATTGGGATCGCAATCTGAGGTCAACAGGTCGGCGGCATCCGCGTCGGTACGCGCAACCAGCAAGGTGGGCACGTCCAGCACATCTGCCGCCAGACGCGCCGCCACCAGTTTTTGGATCGCTTCCTGCGTCGGCACCAGCACTTTCCCGCCCATATGGCCGCACTTCTTCACCGCTGCCAGTTGGTCTTCAAAGTGCACGGCCGCCGCGCCCGCCTCAATCATGCTTTTCATCAGTTCGAAGGCATTCAGCACGCCGCCAAACCCAGCCTCGGCATCCGCCACAATCGGCAGGAAGTAGTCGATATACCCCTCATCCCCCGGCCCGATGCCGTTTGCCCACTGGATTTGGTCTGCCCGCCGGAAGCTGTGGTTGATGCGTCGGATCATCGCCGGTACTGAATCCGCCGGATAGAGTGACTGATCCGGGTACATCTGGCCAGCGGTGTTGCCGTCTGCCGCCACCTGCCAGCCGGAGAGGTAGACCGCCTCCAGCCCGGCTTTCGCCTGTTGCAGCGCCTGCCCACCGGTCAGCGCGCCCAGGCAGTTCACATAGCCTTTGCGCGCCTCACCGTGCAGCAGCCGCCATAGTTTTTCCGCGCCCAGTTGCGCCAGGCTACAGGCCGGGTTTACCGAGCCACGCAAGTTGATAACCGCCTCTGCCGCATAGGGGCGAATAATTCCCGCCCAGCGCGGGCTGCGCCACTGTTGCTCCAGCATCTCTGTCTGTTGGCTACGTGAAAGGGTCATGGCAAGGACTCCTTATATCAGGAAGGGTTACGCCAGCAGGGCGTAGCCGGGCAAGGTCAGGAAATCGACCAGCGTGTCTTGGGTGGTGATCTGCGCCATCAGGCGCGCCGCATCTGCAAAGCGCCCGCTGTCGTAGCGTTGCGCGCCCAGCTCCTGCCGGATGGTCTCCAGCTCTTCAGCCAGCATCTGTCGGAACAGCGCTTCCGTTACCGGGCGTCCATCACTGAGGTGTTTTTGATGGTGAATCCACTGCCAGATAGAGGTGCGTGAAATCTCTGCCGTTGCCGCATCCTCCATCAGGCCATAGATCGGCACACAGCCATTGCCGCCGATCCACGCCTCGATATACTGCACCGCGACGCGAATGTTGGCGCGCATTCCTGCCTCCGTGCGCTCGCCGTCACAGGGTGCCAGCAACTGGTCAGCCGTGATGGGGGCATCCTCTTCACGCAACACATCTAGCTGGTTCTGCCGCTCGCCCAGCGCCTGATTGAACACCTCCATTACCGTATCGGCCAGACCCGGATGGGCAATCCAGGTGCCATCATGGCCGTTTGCCGCCTCGCGCATTTTGTCGGCCCGCACTTTCTCCAGCACTTCAGCATTGCGAGCCGGATCCTTACTCGGGATGAGGGCCGCCATGCCCCCCATGGCGAAGGCACCGCGCCGATGACAGGTTTGGATCAGCAACCGCGAGTAGGCGTCGAGGAAGGGTTTATCCATGGTGACAGATTGGCGATCGGGCAGGACGCGCGACGGATGGTTCCGCAGTGTTTTGATATAGCTAAAGATGTAGTCCCAGCGGCCACAGTTCAGCCCAACGATGTGGTCGCGCAGGTGGTAAAGGATCTCATCCATCTGGAACACCGCCGGCAGGGTCTCAATCAAAACGGTGGCTTTGATGGTTCCCCGTGACAGGCCCAGTCGATCCTCCGTGAAACTGAACACCTCCATCCACCAGGCTGCCTCTTGCCAGGATTGGGTTTTCGGCAGATAGAAGTAAGGGCCACTGCCCTTTTCGAGCAGTGTATGGGCGTTATGGAAAACGTAGAGGGCAAAATCAAACAGGCAGCCGGCAATCGCCTCCCCCTGCCACTGCACATGCTTCTCCGGCAAGTGCAGGCCGCGCACCCGGCAGATCAACACGGCGGGGTTGGGCTTCAATTGGTAGATTTTACCGCTCTCATTGGTGTAAGAGAGGGTGCCGTTGACCGCATCACGCAGGTTGGTCTGGCCATCCATTATCTTGTCCCAACCTGGTGCCAGCGAATCTTCGAAATCTGCCATGAAGACCTTCACGTTGGCATTTAATGCATTAATGATCATTTTGCGCTCGACGGGGCCGGTAATCTCCACCCGTCGATCGCGCAGATCCGCAGGGATGCCACGAATTTTCCACTCTGTTTCGCGAATGGAAGCCGTTTCTGAAAGAAATCCGGGCAGTGTACCCTGATCGATCTGCTGCTGTACCTGATGTCGCATCGCAAGTAACTGGTTGCGGCGCGGCATAAATTCGCTCACCAGCTCGTTAAGGAACTGGATCGCGGGTTCTGTCAGGATTTTGCTGTCGCTCTCCCGGAACATGCGGGTGAAGTGCAAAGGTGAAGTCAGTGTGGGCTGGTTCATCACATCCTCCTGCTTATGCATCATGGTGTTAGTAGATAATCACATGTCGGGACAGCGAATCTGCTGGGGCCAAACGTCAGCCACTGGGCAAAGTTGATGAATATTCATCCGACCCTATTGAGCATAATCTAGCCATTAAAAAATTCAAAAACAATTTCCATTTTATTTAAATTTCTTGGAAACGCCTTACAAAGCAGTATGTTGAATGAGGTAATAATGCAGATGCGTTGGGAAACAGCTCCCAGATTTTAAAAAGGGGAGTGGTCAGAGAGGTGGCAATGGAGGAGAGTAGCGCTGCGGCAATAAGGGGCTGCCGCAGCGAGAAGATCAGTCGAGCGTGGGGTTCATCTGGCGCAGATCAAACGGCGTGATCTGATAAACGTAGTAGTTCAGCCAGTTGGAAAACAGCAGATGGCCATGGCTGCGCCAGCTTGCTTTCGGCGGCAGATCAGGGTTGTCATTGGTGAAGTAATTCACGGGCAGAATCGCCTCTACACCCGCAGAGATATCACGCAGGTATTCACCGGCCAGGGTGCCAGCATCATACTCCGGGTGGCCGGTAACAAACGCCATGCGCTTATCTTTGGTCGCGAACAGATAAGCGCCCGCTTCTTCTGATTCGGCCAGAATGTCCAGGTCGGTCAGTTCACGTAGCGTGTGCGCCGGGAAGTCGGCATAACGTGAATGGGGTGCCAGGAAGGTTTCATCGAACCCACGGGTCAGCAGCGCGTGTGGTTGCAGCGTCTGATGCTGGTATACGCCTGAGAGTTTGGTTTCACGTGTCATTTTCGGCAAGCCATACAACACGTTCAGTGCAGCCTGTACAGCCCAACAGACAAACAGAGTGGAAGTGACATGCTCCTTCGCCCAGTGAATGATGCGTTCAATCTGCGGCCAGTAAGCCACATCATTAAAATCGACCAGTCCTAATGGGGCGCCAGTCACAATCAGGCCATCGAAGTTTTCATTCTGCACATCTTCAAAGTTGCAGTAGAAATTATTGAGATGCTCAGCCGGCGTGTTTTTTGACTCACGGCTGTCGATGCGCAGCAACTGGATGTCGATTTGCAGCGGGGAGTTGGAAAGCAGCCGTAGAAACTGATTCTCAGTCTCGATTTTCTTCGGCATCAGATTGAGCACCAGAACCTTTAACGGACGGATCTCTTGTGTTTTTGCTCGTGAAGAGGTCATGACAAAGACATTCTCTTCACGCAAGAAATTCACGGCTGGTAACTCATCCGGAACCCGAATCGGCATAGCTTCTTTCCTCGCAACATACGTTTATACGTTTAGACTTCTAGATGCCCGAAGATAGCCAATTTAGGCCAAGTTGTCGAGCTTTCATGCGGTTTATGAAAATGTTTCACTACATTTCGCATAAGGGTCTGACACGAGTAAATATGTGCCCAATAGCACCAGTAGAGAGTAATGAACAGGCAGTTTTGATCGATCAAAGGGGATCTGAGAGAGGCCACGGCCAAGAGATAAACATGCTAAATGACGAAATAACGTGCAAATCATAAAGCAATTAAGAGGAAAAGGCTACTTTTTGAACTCTATGGGTATCCATAAGACAAACAGAAAAGCCCCATGCTTTCGCATGAGGCTTTTCTGTTTTTTTGATGCCTGGCAGTTCCCTACTCTCGCATGGGGAGACCCCACACTACCATCGGCGCTACGGCGTTTCACTTCTGAGTTCGGCATGGGGTCAGGTGGGACCACCGCGCTCGTGCCGCCAGGCAAATTCTTTTTAAATGCCGAACATTAACCACTAAAAAACTGGTGCTGATACCCAGAGTCGAACTGGGGACCTCACCCTTACCAAGGGTGCGCTCTACCAACTGAGCCATATCAGCACGCTAAATTGGATGCCTGGCAGTTCCCTACTCTCGCATGGGGAGACCCCACACTACCATCGGCGCTACGGCGTTTCACTTCTGAGTTCGGCATGGGGTCAGGTGGGACCACCGCGCTCGTGCCGCCAGGCAAATTCTGTGCTCTGACCGCCCACTGGGCCATCAGATATCTGAACCAAGCTGAATATCGCGTCTCTAAAAACACCTTCGGTGTTGTAAGGTTAAGCCTCACGGGTCATTAGTACCGGTTAGCTCAATGCATCGCTGCACTTACACATCCGGCCTATCAACGTCTTCGTCTTAAACGTCCCTTCAGGAGGCTCAAGGCCCCAGGGAAGACTCATCTTGAGGCAAGTTTCGCGCTTAGATGCTTTCAGCGCTTATCTTTTCCGCACTTAGCTACCGGGCAGTGCCATTGGCATGACAACCCGAACACCAGTGGTGCGTTCACTCCGGTCCTCTCGTACTAGGAGCAACCCCTCTCAATCTTCCAACGCCCACGGCAGATAGGGACCGAACTGTCTCACGACGTTCTAAACCCAGCTCGCGTACCACTTTAAACGGCGAACAGCCGTACCCTTGGGACCTACTTCAGCCCCAGGATGTGATGAGCCGACATCGAGGTGCCAAACACCGCCGTCGATATGAACTCTTGGGCGGTATCAGCCTGTTATCCCCGGAGTACCTTTTATCCGTTGAGCGATGGCCCTTCCATTCAGAACCACCGGATCACTAAGACCTGCTTTCGCACCTGCTCGAGCCGTCACTCTCGCAGTCAAGCTAGCTTATGCCTTTGCACTAACCTCACGATGTCCGACCGTGATTAGCTAACCTTCGTGCTCCTCCGTTACTCTTTAGGAGGAGACCGCCCCAGTCAAACTACCCACCAGACACTGTCCTCACCCCGGATAACGGGGCCGAGTTAGAACATCAAACATTAAAGGGTGGTATTTCAAGGTTGGCTCCATGCAGACTGGCGTCCACACTTCAAAGCCTCCCACCTATCCTACACATCAAGGCTCAATGTTCAGTGTCAAGCTATAGTAAAGGTTCACGGGGTCTTTCCGTCTTGCCGCGGGTACACTGCATCTTCACAGCGAGTTCAATTTCACTGAGTCTCGGGTGGAGACAGCCTGGCCATCATTACGCCATTCGTGCAGGTCGGAACTTACCCGACAAGGAATTTCGCTACCTTAGGACCGTTATAGTTACGGCCGCCGTTTACCGGGGCTTCGATCAAGAGCTTCGCGTTGCCGCTAACCCCATCAATTAACCTTCCGGCACCGGGCAGGCGTCACACCGTATACGTCCACTTTCGTGTTTGCACAGTGCTGTGTTTTTATTAAACAGTTGCAGCCAGCTGGTATCTGCGACTGGCTTCAGCTCCGGGAGCAAGTCCCTTCACCTACGTGCCAGCGTGCCTTCTCCCGAAGTTACGGCACCATTTTGCCTAGTTCCTTCACCCGAGTTCTCTCAAGCGCCTGAGTATTCTCTACCTGACCACCTGTGTCGGTTTGGGGTACGATTTCGTGTTACCTGGAGCTTAGAGGCTTTTCCTGGAAGCAGGGCATCAGCTACTTCACCACCGTAGTGGCTCGTCATTGCGCCTCAGGGTTAATAAGAAAGCGGATTTACCTGCCTTCTCCCCCTACACGCTTAAACCAGGACAACCGTCGCCTGGCCAGCCTAGCCTTCTCCGTCCCCCTTCGCAGTAACACCAAGTACAGGAATATTAACCTGTTTCCCATCGACTACGCTTTTCAGCCTCGCCTTAGGGGTCGACTCACCCTGCCCCGATTAACGTTGGACAGGAACCCTTGGTCTTCCGGCGAGCGGGCTTTTCACCCGCTTTATCGTTACTTATGTCAGCATTCGCACTTCTGATACCTCCAGCAGACCTCACAGTCCACCTTCGCAGGCTTACAGAACGCTCCCCTACCCAACAACGCCTAAGCGTCGCTGCCGCAGCTTCGGTGCATGGTTTAGCCCCGTTACATCTTCCGCGCAGGCCGACTCGACCAGTGAGCTATTACGCTTTCTTTAAATGATGGCTGCTTCTAAGCCAACATCCTGGCTGTCTATGCCTTCCCACATCGTTTCCCACTTAACCATGACTTTGGGACCTTAGCTGGCGGTCTGGGTTGTTTCCCTCTTCACGACGGACGTTAGCACCCGCCGTGTGTCTCCCGTGATAATATTCTTCGGTATTCGCAGTTTGCATCGGGTTGGTAAGCCGGGGTGGCCCCCTAGCCGAAACAGTGCTCTACCCCCGAAGATAAATTCACGAGGCGCTACCTAAATAGCTTTCGGGGAGAACCAGCTATCTCCCGGTTTGATTGGCCTTTCACCCCCAGCCACAAGTCATCCGCTAATTTTTCAACATTAGTCGGTTCGGTCCTCCAGTTAGTGTTACCCAACCTTCAACCTGCCCATGGCTAGATCACCGGGTTTCGGGTCTATACCTTGCAACTAGACGCCCAGTTAAGACTCGGTTTCCCTACGGCTCCCCTATTCGGTTAACCTTGCTACAAAATATAAGTCGCTGACCCATTATACAAAAGGTACGCAGTCACCCTGATAAATCAAGGCTCCCACTGCTTGTACGTACACGGTTTCAGGTTCTATTTCACTCCCCTCGCCGGGGTTCTTTTCGCCTTTCCCTCACGGTACTGGTTCACTATCGGTCAGTCAGGAGTATTTAGCCTTGGAGGATGGTCCCCCCATATTCAGACAGGATGTCACGTGTCCCGCCCTACTCATCGAACTCACAGCCTGTGTATTTTTGTGTACGGGACTATCACCCTTTACTGTGCGACTTTCCAGACGCTTCCACTAACACACAAACTGATTCAGGTTCTGGGCTGTTCCCCGTTCGCTCGCCGCTACTGGGGGAATCTCGGTTGATTTCTTTTCCTCGGGGTACTTAGATGTTTCAGTTCCCCCGGTTCGCCTCACTGCACTATGTATTCATGCAGAGATAGTGTGACGTATCACACTGGGTTTCCCCATTCGGGTATCGTCGGGTATAACGCTTCATATCAGCTTACCGACGCTTATCGCAGATTAGCACGCCCTTCATCGCCTCTGACTGCCTAGGCATCCACCGTGTACGCTTAGTCGCTTAACCTCACAACCCGAAGATGTTTCCATCAGGATGTGATTATTTGAGAGACTCTCTTACATGCGCCATCTCTCAAGACTTCTACGGAGAGAGACAGGGCTGTAAGGTTTCAATTTTCAGCTTGTTCCAGATTGTTAAAGAGCAAATATCGTAAACCTGACTCGTAAGTCAGCTTTAAGATATCGGTTGATAATGTCTTTCACCCATCATCAGCAAGTGGCGTCCCCTAGGGGATTCGAACCCCTGTTACCGCCGTGAAAGGGCGGTGTCCTAGGCCTCTAGACGAAGGGGACACGTGGTCAGCTTCGCAGACGCTTTGCTCGTACATCTATCAGACAATCTGTGTGAGCACTGCACAGTCAAATATCTCTAGGTAAGGAGGTGATCCAACCGCAGGTTCCCCTACGGTTACCTTGTTACGACTTCACCCCAGTCATGAATCACAAAGTGGTAAGCGCCCTCCCGAAGGTTAAGCTACCTACTTCTTTTGCAACCCACTCCCATGGTGTGACGGGCGGTGTGTACAAGGCCCGGGAACGTATTCACCGTGGCATTCTGATCCACGATTACTAGCGATTCCGACTTCATGGAGTCGAGTTGCAGACTCCAATCCGGACTACGACGCACTTTATGAGGTCCGCTTGCTCTCGCGAGTTCGCTTCTCTTTGTATGCGCCATTGTAGCACGTGTGTAGCCCTACTCGTAAGGGCCATGATGACTTGACGTCATCCCCACCTTCCTCCGGTTTATCACCGGCAGTCTCCTTTGAGTTCCCGACCGAATCGCTGGCAACAAAGGATAAGGGTTGCGCTCGTTGCGGGACTTAACCCAACATTTCACAACACGAGCTGACGACAGCCATGCAGCACCTGTCTCAGAGTTCCCGAAGGCACCAAGGCATCTCTGCCAAGTTCTCTGGATGTCAAGAGTAGGTAAGGTTCTTCGCGTTGCATCGAATTAAACCACATGCTCCACCGCTTGTGCGGGCCCCCGTCAATTCATTTGAGTTTTAACCTTGCGGCCGTACTCCCCAGGCGGTCGATTTAACGCGTTAGCTCCGGAAGCCACACCTCAAGGGCACAACCTCCAAATCGACATCGTTTACAGCGTGGACTACCAGGGTATCTAATCCTGTTTGCTCCCCACGCTTTCGCACCTGAGCGTCAGTCTTCGTCCAGGGGCCGCCTTCGCCACCGGTATTCCTCCAGATCTCTACGCATTTCACCGCTACACCTGGAATTCTACCCCCTCTACGAGACTCTAGCTTGCCAGTTTCAAATGCAGTTCCCAAGTTAAGCTCGGGGATTTCACATCTGACTTAACAAACCGCCTGCGTGCGCTTTACGCCCAGTAATTCCGATTAACGCTTGCACCCTCCGTATTACCGCGGCTGCTGGCACGGAGTTAGCCGGTGCTTCTTCTGCGAGTAACGTCAATCGGTAAGGTTATTAACCTTACCGCCTTCCTCCTCGCTGAAAGTACTTTACAACCCGAAGGCCTTCTTCATACACGCGGCATGGCTGCATCAGGGTTTCCCCATTGTGCAATATTCCCCACTGCTGCCTCCCGTAGGAGTCTGGACCGTGTCTCAGTTCCAGTGTGGCTGGTCATCCTCTCAGACCAGCTAGGGATCGTCGCCTAGGTGAGCCATTACCCCACCTACTAGCTAATCCCATCTGGGTTCATCTGATGGCGCGAGGCCCGAAAGTCCCCCGCTTTGGTCTTGCGACGTTATGCGGTATTAGCTACCGTTTCCAGTAGTTATCCCCCTCCATCAGGCAGATCCCCAGACATTACTCACCCGTCCGCCGCTCGCCGGCAAAGTAGCAAGCTACTTTCCGCTGCCGCTCGACTTGCATGTGTTAGGCCTGCCGCCAGCGTTCAATCTGAGCCATGATCAAACTCTTCAATTAAAAGCTTGATGTGCTACACAAGGTAGCGATGCTCAAAGGTTACTGTTTGAATTTTACTTCAGTTAGTCACTCTTCAAGACTTAATATTTTGTGCATCCGAAGATGCTTGATATCGTCTTGTGAGTGCCCACACAGATTGTCTGATAAATTGTTAAAGAGCAGTGAGTTACGCGCTTTCGCTTGTTAACTCGAGGTGGCGTATATTACGCGTTCCTCTTTCAGAGTCAACTTCTTTTTTCAGAAGTTTTTTCTCTTTCGCTACGGTCGCTCTGTGAAGTGAATCACTTGCGCCGTGTCGATGGAGGCGCATTATAGGGAGTTCCGCGCAGGCCGCAATAGGTTTTTTAAAGAAAAATGCCTGTTTGCTGCATTCCACAGCAGATCGCGCCCTTATACCCTTTTTTACACAAACTTATCCACAAAGACGATCTCAGGCCAAATTTTACGGGCGCTGCGCAATCGTTTTCGCTACAATCCCTGCCGACATTAATGACGTTAAACTGGCTGCCCCCGTGGGGGCGTTATCTGAATCTTGCTCTTTATAGAGAGAGACCTGGGCAAAATTCACGTAACGCTCTTTATTGAGACTCCAAAGCCAAGGGATAAAACCACCATGCAACAACGTCGTCCTGTTCGCCGCGCACTGCTCAGTGTTTCTGACAAAGCCGGTATCGTCGAATTCGCCCAAGCTCTGTCTCAGCGTGGGGTTGAATTGCTCTCTACAGGCGGAACCGCCCGTCTGCTGGCAGACGCGGGTCTGCCGGTCACTGAAGTGTCTGACTACACCGGTTTCCCGGAAATGATGGATGGACGCGTCAAAACCCTGCACCCGAAAGTCCACGGCGGCATTTTGGGTCGTCGCGGTCAGGACGATGCGATCATGCAACAGCATGACATCTCACCTATCGACATGGTGGTCGTTAACCTCTATCCCTTCGCCCAGACCGTGGCCCGCCCGGACTGCTCACTGGAAGATGCGGTAGAGAATATTGATATCGGCGGCCCAACCATGGTGCGCTCCGCTGCCAAGAACCATAAAGATGTCGCCATTGTGGTGAAGAGCAGCGACTACCGCGCCATCCTGCGTGAGATGGACGACAACGATAACTCTCTGACGCTGAAGACCCGCTTTGACCTGGCGATTAAAGCCTTCGAGCATACTGCCGCCTATGACAGCATGATCGCCAACTACTTCGGTACTCTGGTGCCAGCGTACCATGGTGAAACCCAGGAGCCGTCTGGCCAGTTCCCGCGTACCCTGAACCTGAACTACATCAAGAAGCAGGATATGCGCTACGGTGAGAACAGCCACCAGAAAGCCGCCTTCTATATAGAAGAAGAGATCAACGAGGCATCCGTGGCCACGGCCGAGCAGTTGCAGGGCAAAGCGCTCTCCTATAACAACATTGCCGATACCGATGCGGCACTGGAGTGTGTGAAAGAGTTCAGCGAGCCAGCCTGTGTGATCGTCAAGCACGCCAACCCGTGTGGCGTGGCGATTGGCAGCTCCCTGCTGGATGCCTATGAGCGTGCCTACCAGACTGACCCGACCTCAGCCTTCGGCGGCATCATTGCCTTTAACCGTGAGCTGGATGCTGAAACCGCTAAAGCGATCATCAGCCGCCAGTTTGTGGAAGTGATCATCGCCCCGTCGGTGAGTAAAGAGGCGCTGGCGCTGACGGCCAGCAAGCAGAATGTGCGTGTGCTGCGCTGCGGCGAGTGGAGCGGCCGCCATGCGGCGCTGGACTTCAAGCGCGTCAACGGTGGCCTGCTGGTGCAGGATCGCGATCTTGGCATGGTCGCTGCCCGTGACCTGCGCGTGGTGTCCCAGCGCCAGCCGACTGAGCAGGAGCTGCGCGACGCGCTGTTCTGCTGGAAAGTGGCAAAATTCGTGAAATCCAACGCTATCGTCTATGCGCGCGATAACGTCACCATCGGCATTGGTGCAGGCCAGATGAGCCGCGTCTACTCCGCCAAAATCGCCGGCATCAAAGCCGCGGACGAAGGGCTGGAGGTGGAAGGCTCGGTCATGGCGTCAGACGCCTTCTTCCCGTTCCGTGATGGCATTGATGCCGCCGCGGCCGTGGGCGTGACCTGCGTGATCCAGCCGGGTGGCTCCATCCGTGATGACGAGGTGATTGCCGCCGCCAATGAGCACGGCATCGCCATGCTGTTCACTGACATGCGCCATTTCCGCCACTAGTTTTTACTGCGGGTGCATGAGGCACCCGCCGCTCCGGAGTTATGTAAATGAATATCTTGATTATCGGTAACGGTGGCCGCGAACACGCGCTGGCCTGGAAAGCCTCTCAATCCCCGCTGGCGGATAAGGTCTTTGTCGCACCGGGCAATGCTGGCACCGCCCTGGAGCCGCTGCTGGTGAATGTCGATATCGCCGCCACGGACGTCAACGGCCTGCTGGAGTTCGCCAAACAGAATGAGATCGGCCTAACCATCGTTGGCCCGGAAGCGCCGCTGGTGATTGGCGTGGTAGACGCCTTCCGCGCCGCGGGCCTGAAGATCTTCGGCCCGACGCAAGCGGCCGCCCAATTGGAAGGCTCCAAGGCGTTCACCAAGGACTTCCTGGCGCGCCATGCCATTCCGACTGCGGAGTACCACAACTTTACCGACGTAGAGCTGGCGCTGGCCTATGTGCGCAGCAAGGGTGCGCCGATTGTCATCAAGGCCGACGGCCTGGCGGCGGGCAAAGGGGTGATTGTCGCCATGACGCTGGAAGAGGCGGAAGCGGCAGTGACTGACATGCTGGCAGGCAATGCCTTCGGCGACGCCGGCCACCGCATCGTGGTGGAGGAGTTCCTGGACGGCGAAGAGGCCAGCTTTATCGTGATGGTCGATGGCACCCACGTCCTGCCGATGGCCACCAGCCAGGATCACAAACGCGTTGGCGATGGCGATACCGGCCCGAACACCGGCGGCATGGGCGCTTACTCCCCTGCCCCGGTGGTCTCTGAAGAGATTCACCAGCGCATCATGGAACAGGTGATCTACCCGACCGTGCGCGGCATGGCGGCGGAAGGCAATACCTACACCGGTTTCCTCTACGCTGGTCTGATGATCTCCGCCGACGGCCAGCCGAAGGTGATTGAGTTCAACTGCCGCTTTGGCGACCCGGAGACCCAGCCGATCATGCTGCGTCTGCGTTCCGATCTGGTTGAACTGTGTCTGGCGGGCGCGGAAGGCGACCTGAGCGGCAAAAGCTCTGACTGGGACGAACGCCCGGCGCTGGGCGTAGTGCTGGCCGCGGGCGGCTATCCGGGCAACTACCCCACAGGCGACGTGATCCACGGCCTGCCGCTGGAAGAGGTTTCAGATGGCAAGGTGTTCCACGCCGGTACTCGCTTGCAGGATGAGCAGGTGGTGACCAGCGGTGGCCGCGTGCTGTGCGTCACCGCGCTGGGCGAAACCGTGGCCGCCGCGCAGCGTCGCGCCCACCAGCTGGCCGAGAGCATCCAGTGGCAGGGCTGTTTCTGCCGCCATGACATCGGCTACCGCGCCATTGCGCGCGAGAGCCAGCAAGGCAAATAAAGGTACAGGTTTACAGGGGCGCTACGGCGCCCTTTTTTATGGGCGAGATTTGGCGGGGTTTAGAGATTGTCGGGCTTGGGTTCCCAGCGGCAGAAATCCTCATTCGCCACCAGCAGCAGTTCCGTGCCTTCCGGCGCGCTCAGCCACGCCAGCCCTAGCCGGTCATTGGACTGACTCGCCCGTTTCGCCAGCCAGACTTGTGAATAGGCACCGAATTGCGGTTTCACCGTCTCACCACTGCACAGGGTAATGACGCCCTGATTCCAGTGCCCCTGATTCAGGCTAACCTGCCCGGCGCGTAGGGTATCGCTCAGTTCACGCACGGCCTGCGCCTGATACTGGTAGCGGCCAATATCATCCGCAGAGAGCTTCTGCCGGCCGCTGGCTCGCTGGCGCTGCATAAAGCTCACCTGCCCCTCACGGTCAAAGCGGATCTGGATGGTCTCCCCCTCTGGGCCGAGATGGGTCTCGCGGATCTGGTGCAGGAGATCGTCCTGATACTCGTAGCGCGTGATGACCGTCTCTTTGCCACGATAGGGGCTGTAGACATTGATAAGCGTTTGTGGATGGTTCTGTGCATCATCTTGACGCCAAAGGCGGTTGATGCCCTGATCAGCGATGTAACCGCTGGCAGTGAAAGTGGGGGGATCGTCGTGGAAACTACAGCCCGCCAGGCCGCTCGCCAGGAGAGTGGCGATCAGGCAGCGGCGGGCAAACAAAAGGGGCGTGATCGCCCCTCTGTCTATTCTTTTCACAGAAGCGCGATTATTTAACAGCGTCTTTCAGTGCCTTGCCAGAAACGAAAGCCGGTACGTTTGCAGCGGCGATTTTGATTTCGTTACCGGTTTGCGGGTTGCGGCCAGTGCGCTCGCTACGATGGTTTACTTTGAACGTCCCGAAGCCAACCAATTGTACTGCATCACCGTCTTTCAGAGACTCAGTAATCGCGTTCAGGGTTGATTCCAGTGCGGCTTTAGCCTGAGCCTTGGACAGATCAGCCTTATCTGCGATTACATCAATCAGTTGAGTCTTATTCATAAGTTATCCTTACAGTGTGTTTATCGTTTGCAAAGCATCGAGTGCGACGGATATGCCGATGGACAGCACTCTCCTGCATACACGCACCGATAGCCACTTTTTTTACGCCCCCCAAATGTAGACCAGACAGGGTGCGGATGTGAAGCCTTAAGGCACGACAAATCAGGCGTTAAATCACGTTTTGTTGCCTTATTGCGTTAAATTTATCCCAATGTTACTGACCGCTGCTTCGCGCAGGTCAGAACGTAACCCCTTAATCAATTCCAGGTCACGCTCCTCGCAGGCAGCCAGCAAGCGGAAAATTTCCCATTGGATATCCCACTCTTCCTCGACAGCCGGCACAATTTTCAGTTCTGCGTCGGTCATCTCTTTGCCTGCCTGAGTCATCTCCAGCATGGCGACGGTCCGAATGGAAGTTTCGCTGATTGCCACGGCGTGAGAGTAAGTCTCGCCGCTAAGTCGCGAGTGGATAAGTTCCCCTAATGCGATACAGGCATCGATTGCCGGGTAAACGCCGTAAAGATCGTAATCTTCTGCCGAAGGGATCGCCTCTTCCAGCTTCTCGAGCTGGCTGTCAAAATTGACCTTGGCATCCTTTACCACCAGCGTTTCCCAAACCAGATCCAAAATGCGGCGATAGACTTGCGGATCGCCAAAACCGGTTTGCAGACAGAACATCTGATAGTTGGGGTACATGCGCTCGCACAGGCTGGCCATAAAGGTGACGTGTTGCCAGCTCTCCAGCTTTTCAAGCCGCAAGTGGATCGGGTTTTGTAACATGTTCGGTTCTCAGTAATGTTGCTGCGCGGCAGTGTACCCGAAAACTCCCAGGAACCCTATTCTTCGATTCCTAAAGCGGGCGGCAGGGCTTGCCAGCGCTGGAACGCAGGCCGGTTGGAGGCCACGGCGTCTGCCCAGCGGGTAGGTTCCGGCAGGCGGTAGCCGCGCATGCAGCGCTCCACCCACGCCAGCGCGCTGTCGAGACCCACGCGGTGGCCGGTGGCAACAAACAGCGGGTTGCAGCGCGCCTTGCTGCGCCACACCCACGCCAGTTGCTCACCCTTGTCCATCAAGGGCTGCTTCGCCCCAACCTCTGGCCCCAGCGGTTCGAACTTGCCACACAGGCGGCGCTTCGCCACGCCGATGGTTGGCACATCCACCAGCAGGCCAAAATGGCTGGCGACACCCAGCCGGCGCGGGTGGGAGATGCCGTGACCATCGACGAACAGCAGGTCAGGCTTCTGTTGCAACTGATCCCAGGCGGCCAGCAGGGCCGGGTACTCACGGAAGGAGAGAAAGCCCGGAATATAGGGCATAGTGGTCTTGATCCGCGCGATGCGGTACTCCACCAGCTCCAGCGAAGGGTAGCGCAGCAGGGCGATGGCGGCGCGTGTCACCTCCCCCTCCTGCTCAAACCCGACATCCGCCCCGGCGATGAACGCCGGTTGCTCAAACTCATAATCATCATGGCGGATCACTTCCGCCGCCTTGATTATCTGCTCCTGACGCAACGCCTGAGTATCAATCAAACCTGCTCCTTATCGGTGGTACTTTGCCGATTGGGCATGTACCGCATTGACGAATGCGCCGGCGTGCTCCGGCGGCACATCCAGATGGATACCGTGGCCAAGGTTAAACACATGGCCCTCCCCGTGACCAAAGCCCGCCAGGATGGTTTCGACCTCCTGTTCGATGCGGGACGGTGGCGCATAAAGCATAGACGGATCCATATTGCCTTGCAGGGCAACCTGATGCCCCACGCGACGGCGCGCATCGGCGATGTCGGTTGTCCAGTCGAGGCCCAGCGCGTCACAGCCGGTGGCGGCCATCGCCTCCAGCCACTGCCCCCCGCCTTTGGTGAACAGCGTCACTGGCACGCGGCGCCCTTCGTTCTCGCGGATCAGGCCATCGACGATCTTATGCATGTAGTGCAGGGAGAACTCTTGGTAGTCGCGGCCGGTCAGCACGCCGCCCCAGGTGTCGAATACCATCACCGACTGCGCGCCCGCCTTGATTTGGGCATTCAGGTAGAGAATGACGCTGTCCGCCAGCTTGTCGAGCATCAGGTGCAGGGTCGCCGGCTCGGCGTACATCATCTTCTTCAGCTTGGTGAAGGCCTTGCTGCTGCCGCCTTCCACCATGTAGGTAGCCAGCGTCCACGGGCTGCCGGAGAAGCCAATCAGCGGCACCTCACCTTCCAGGTTGTGGCGGATGGTGCGCACCGCATTCATCACATAGCCCAGCTCCTGCTCAGGATCGGGAATCGGCAGCTTCTCTACGTCTGCGCGGCAGGTCACCGGATGGGAGAAGCGCGGGCCTTCACCGGCCTCGAAGTGCAGCCCCAAGCCCATGGCGTCCGGGATGGTCAGGATGTCGGAGAACAGGATCGCGGCATCCAGCGGGAAGCGGCGCAGCGGCTGCAATGTCACTTCACACGCCAGCTCGGCATTTTTGCACAGTGACATGAAATCACCAGCCTGTGCCCGCGTCGCCTTGTACTCCGGCAAATAACGCCCGGCCTGACGCATCATCCAGACAGGGGTAACATCGACCGGCTGACGCAGCAGCGCGCGCAGATAGCGATCGTTCTTCAACTCTTTCATGTAGGGCTCCTCATTAATCCGGCGCCATTGTACCACGCGCGCCCCGGCTGTCGCTCTCTGCACGGCACAGTGCCACGGTGTCCTCGATCAGGCGGCGGGCGATGGTGCCGGGTGGCGGCAGTTGCGGCAGCTGGTCATAGCGATACCAGGCGGCGCTGAGCAGCTCGCTGGGATCGACGCGGATCTCGCCGCGATCGTAATCCGCCATGAAGGCCATCATCAGCGAATTAGGGAAGGGCCAGGGCTGGGAACTGACATAGCGTAGGTTTTTCACGCAGAGGTTGCTCTCCTCCATCACTTCACGTGCCACTGCCTGCTCCATCGTTTCGCCGACCTCGACAAAACCGGCCAGCACCGTGTGGATGCCGTTGCGGTGGCGGACGTGCTGGGCCAGCAGGATCTCCTCGCCGCGGCGGATCGCCACGATCATGCAAGGGGCAATCTGGGGGTAGTAGCGCTCATGGCAGTGCTGGCAGTGCACCGCCCACTCTTTTTTGCTGGGGTGCATCTCATGACCGCAGTAGCCACAGAAGCGGTGCGAACGGTAGAACTCCGCCAGCTGCACACCGCGCCCGGCCAGCTGGAACAGCTCGCGATCCTGGTCAATCAGCTGCCGGACGGAGGCCATCTCCGCTGGCCGCGGCTCGCGCACCAGCCAGATCGGCAGCCCCTGCCATTCACCCAATTGGCGGGCGGCTTTGCCCACCAGTGAGAATTGTGTGGCCGGGCCAACCGGCAGTTCGCCTTTCGGCAGCCACAGCTTGCCCTCGTGGCTGATCACCCACCAGCCCTGATGTGATTCTGTGAGTTGAATTTCCATATTGTTATTGCATAACCTCGACTACACTGACACTCTGGGATTGTGACTTTTACATATTAGTAACGATTAAACACGTTTTCTTGCTCACGGAGTCCACCATGCTAAACCGTCTGGAAAGACTGACTCAGCGCGTTGGCGGCAGTAATGAGTTAATTGATCAATGGCTGCATGAACGTAAAGAGCTATTAGTCGCCTATTGCACGCTGGTCGGTTTAAAACCGCATAAAGAAAAGCATACGCCACTGGATGAAGAGGCGCTGAATAACTTCTGCCATCGTCTGGTGGATTACCTCTCGGCTGGCCATTTCCACATCTACGACAAAATCATCCAAGGAATTGAGGGCTCGCAAAGCCCGCGCATGGTGATCACCACCCAGCTCTATCCTGCCCTGCAAGGCAATACTGAAAGCATCATGGCGCTCTACGATCGCTCGATGGAAACCACCCTGGATCACGACAATATCCTCGAATTCCATGAGGCGTTGGCGGAAATCGGCGTGGCGTTGGATGCCCGCTTCCAGTTCGAAGACCAGTTGATTGGCCTGGCACTTGAGGCCGCCGCCCTGCCGCTGGAGCAGCCGGTCGCTAACGATCCGGCGATTGCTCGCCCAGCCTGATTTGCAGTCCCGGTGACCCCACAAGGGTTGTCGTTTTTTATCCGCCTCGTATACTGAGGCTTCTTGTCGGAGTGCCTAGCGCATCATTAGGATGCCAGGCTGAGACCGTTAATTCGGGATCCGCGGAACCTGATCGGGTTAGTACCCGCGAAGGGAACAAGAGTAATTTCGTGTCCGGGGCTGCGCGCACCCTTTTTGCGCGCGCCCCCGGCCCCATTCTGTTACTCCCGCTGAAAATCACTCCAGACAAGCAACGTTCCCATACTCATACGGAAGGAATTTGCTATGTCTATCACCAAACCTGTCTCCCGCCGCCAGCAGCAACGCGCTGAGGCACAGGCATTCATTGACGGCCTGCAGGGCGTCGCGTTCCCCAACTCCACCCGCATCTATTTGACCGGCTCACGCCCGGACATCCGGGTGCCGATGCGCGAGATCCAGCTCAGCCCGACGATGGTCGGCGGCAGCAAAGAGGCCCCGCGCTATGAGCCAAACGAGGCGGTGCCGGTCTATGACACCGCCGGCCCCTACGGCGATCCCGAGGCCACGCTGGATGTGCACGCTGGTCTGCCGAAACTGCGTGCCGGCTGGATTGCCGAACGCGAAGACACTGCGCCGCTCTCCCACGTCAGCTCCCACTTTACCCAGCAGCGGCTGGCCGATGAGGGGTTGGATCACCTGCGCTTTGAGCACCTGCCGCAGCCGCAGCGCGCCAAGGCGGGCCGCCGGGTCACCCAGTTGCACTACGCTCGTCAGGGGATCATCACGCCGGAGATGGAGTTCATCGCCCTGCGCGAAAACATGGGGCGCGAGCGCATCCGCAGTGAAGTGCTGCGCCAGCAGCACCCCGGCCAGAGCTTTGGTGCTCTGCTGCCGCCTGACATCACGCCCGAATTTGTGCGCCAGGAGGTGGCAGCGGGCCGGGCCATCATCCCAGCCAATATTAACCACCCAGAGTCCGAGCCGATGATCATTGGCCGCAACTTCCTGGTCAAGGTGAACGCCAATATCGGCAACTCCGCCGTGACCTCCTCCATCGAAGAGGAGGTGGAGAAGCTGGTGTGGTCAACCCGCTGGGGCGCCGACACGGTGATGGATCTCTCCACCGGCCGTTATATCCACGAAACACGGGAGTGGATCCTGCGCAACAGCCCGGTGCCGATTGGCACGGTGCCGATCTATCAGGCGCTGGAGAAGGTCAATGGCGTGGCCGAAAACCTGACCTGGGAGATGTTCCGCGACACGCTGCTGGAGCAGGCCGAACAGGGCGTGGACTACTTCACCATTCACGCGGGCGTGCTGCTGCGCTACGTGCCAATGACCGCCAAGCGCCTGACCGGCATTGTCTCCCGTGGCGGTTCGATCATGGCGAAGTGGTGCCTCTCCCACCACCGTGAGAACTTCCTCTACCAGCACTTCCGCGAAATCTGTGAAATCTGCGCCGCCTATGACGTCTCGCTGTCGCTGGGCGATGGCCTGCGCCCCGGCTCCATTCAGGATGCCAACGATGAGGCGCAGTTTGCTGAACTGCATACGCTGGGCGAGCTGACCAACATTGCCTGGGAGTATGACGTCCAGGTGATGATTGAAGGCCCCGGCCATGTGCCGATGCACATGATCCGCCGCAACATGACCGAGGAGCTGGAGCACTGCCATGAAGCGCCGTTCTACACCCTCGGCCCACTGACCACTGACATTGCGCCGGGTTATGACCACTTCACCTCCGGCATCGGGGCCGCCATGATCGGCTGGTTCGGCTGTGCGATGCTCTGCTACGTCACCCCGAAAGAGCACCTCGGCCTGCCCAATAAAGAGGATGTGAAGCAGGGGCTGATCACCTACAAGATTGCCGCCCACGCCGCCGATTTGGCGAAGGGGCACCCCGGCGCGCAGATCCGCGACAACGCGATGTCCAAAGCGCGCTTTGAGTTCCGCTGGGAAGACCAGTTCAATCTGGCGCTGGATCCCGCCACCGCCCGCGCCTACCACGATGAGACGCTGCCGCAGGAGTCCGGCAAGGTGGCGCACTTCTGCTCCATGTGCGGGCCGAAGTTCTGCTCGATGAAGATCTCCCAAGAGGTGCGTGATTACGCCGCCGCCCATCCGATTGAGGTACGCGATGCTGGCATGGACCAGATGTCCGCCGCCTTCCGCGCCCAAGGCAGTGAGCTTTACCAAGAAGCCGCCCTGCAACCGGAGGCCAGCGATGAGTAACCTGCCCGCCTTTCCGTCCGTGCCGCACCGCCTCGGCCTCTACCCGGTAGTGGACAGCGTGGCGTGGATCGCTCGCTTGCTGGAAGCTGGCGTGAGAACCCTCCAACTGCGCATCAAGGATCTGCCGGACGCTGAGGCGGAGCCAGCGATTGTCGAGGCCATCGCCCTTGGCCAGCGGTATCAGGCTCGGCTGTTCATCAATGACTACTGGCGGCTGGCGATCACGCATCAGGCCTATGGCGTGCATCTGGGGCAGGAGGATCTGGACAGCGCCGATCTGGCAGCGATCCGGCAGGCCGGGCTACGCCTTGGCGTCTCTACCCATGATGAGGCGGAGCTGGCGCGCGCGATCGCCGTGCGCCCCTCCTATCTGGCGTTGGGCCACATCTTCCCGACCCAGACCAAACAGATGCCCTCCGCCCCACAAGGCGTGCGCGATTTGGCGCGGCACATTGATCGCCTACAGGGCACCTTCCCGACGGTGGCGATTGGCGGCATCAATATTGCGCGCGCGCCGGAGGTGCTGGCTACCGGCGTCGGCAGCATCGCCGTGGTCAGCGCCATCACGCAGGCACGCGACTGGCGTCAGGCCACCGCGGAATTACTGGCGCTCTGCGCGGAGGCGGATGATGCTCAATGACGAAGATTTCCTGCGCTACAGTCGGCAGCTGTTGCTTGAGGAGGTTGGCCCACAGGGGCAGGAGGCGCTGCGGGCTGCCACGGTACTGATTATTGGCCTCGGCGGGCTTGGTTCGCCGGCGGCGCTCTATCTGGCGGCGGCCGGTGTCGGCACGATCCTGCTGGCCGATGACGATCGGCTGGAGATCACTAACCTGCAACGGCAGATCCTCTACCGCACGGCCGATCTCAAACAGCACAAAGCCGGGCTGGCCAGCCAGCGGCTGCGCGATCTCAACCCGCAAGTTGAAGCGATCGCCCTGCCGGTGCGGATGCAGGATCAGGCGCTGGCAGACGCGGTGAAGCGCGCCGATCTGGTGCTGGATTGCAGCGACAACATGGCGACCCGCCACGCGATTAATCAGGCGTGCGTCTCGGCGGGCAAGCCACTCATCAGCGGCAGCGCGGTGGGCTTCAGCGGCCAGCTGCTGGTGCTCACGCCGCCCTATCGCCACGGCTGCTATGCCTGCCTCTACCCCGACCGCGATCTGCCGGAGCGCAACTGCCGCACCGCCGGGGTGCTGGGGCCAGTGGTGGGAGTGATCGGCACGCTACAGGCTTTAGAGGCGATCAAGATGCTGGCTGGGATGCCCGCCGCGCTCGCCGGCAAACTGCGGCTGTTTGATGGCAAGCAGCAGAGCTGGGCAACGCTGCAACTGAGCGCCGATGCGGGTTGCGCCGTCTGCGGAGGGCGTAATGGTCATCAGCATTAATGACGAGCGCCTGCCCCTCACGGCCCCCCTGACGCTGGCGGCGCTGCTACAGCAGCTTGACCGCCACCAGCCCGGCACGGCGCTGGCAGTGAACCAGATCATTATCCCGCGCGCGCAGTGGGAGACCCACATGTTGCAGGACGGCGACGCCATTCTGCTGTTTCAGGCCATTGCAGGAGGCTGAGATGCCGACGATTGCCGATGTAACTTTTGACTCTTCCCTCTTTACTGGCACCGGCAAATTCGCCAGTGCCGATCTGATGCAAGCGGCGCTGGCCGCTTCCGGCAGCCAGTTGGTGACGATGGCGATGAAGCGCGTTGACCTCCGCGGCGGCAATGACGCCATTCTGGCGCCACTGCGGGCGCTGGGGGTGCGGCTACTGCCCAACACCTCCGGGGCGAAAACGGCGGAAGAGGCGATCTTTGCCGCCCAGCTGGCGCGTGAGGCGCTTGGCACCCACTGGGTAAAACTGGAGATTCACCCTGATGTGAAATACCTGCTGCCTGATGCCGTGGAAACCCTGAAGGCGGCGGAGAAGCTGGTGAAACTGGGATTTGTGGTGCTGCCCTACTGCAGCGCTGATCCGGTGCTATGCAAGCGGCTGGAGGAGGTGGGCTGCGCGGCGGTAATGCCGCTCGGTGCGCCCATCGGCTCCAATCAGGGGCTGAAAACCCGCGACTTCCTTGAGATCATTATTGAGCAGGCACAGGTGCCGGTGGTAGTGGATGCGGGCATTGGTGCGCCCAGCCATGCCGCCGAGGCGATGGAGATGGGAGCCAGCGCGGTGTTGGTAAACACGGCGATCGCCGTGGCCCGCGACCCGGTTGCCATGGCCCGCGCCTTCCGGCTGGCGGTGGAGGCTGGCAAGCTGGCCCGCGAGAGCGGCAGTGCGCCGGTGCTCTCCCACGCCTCCGCCTCCAGCCCGCTGACCGCGTTCCTCAGCCAAAGCACTGAGAGGCTGCTATGAGCAACTTCAGCGATTACTGGCAACAGCTGGATTGGGACGACACCAACCTGCGCATCCACAGCAAGACCGCGCAGGATGTGGAGCGGGCGCTGGCGGCAGACCGGATCAGCCGTGAGGATTTTATGGCGTTGATCTCACCAGCCGGGCTGGCCTATCTGGAGCCGATGGCCCAGCGCGCCCAACGCCTGACCCGCCAGCGCTTCGGCAATACGGTGGGCTTTTACGTGCCGCTCTACCTCTCCAACCTGTGTGCCAATGAGTGCACCTACTGCGGTTTTTCGATGAGCAACCGCATCAAGCGCAAGACGTTGGATGAGGCAGAGATCGCGCGTGAGTGCGCCGCCATCAAGGCACTGGGTTTCGACCATCTGTTGCTGGTCACCGGTGAGCACAAGAGCAAAGTGGGGATGGACTATTTCCGTCGCCACTTCCCGGCGATTCGCCAGCAGTTCAGCTCGCTGATGATTGAGGTACAGCCGCTGGCGCAGGAGGAGTATGCCGAACTGAAAGAACTGGGGCTGGATGGCGTGCTGGTCTATCAGGAGACGTACCATGCCGCGACCTACCAACAGCACCATCTGCGCGGCCAGAAGCAGGATTTCTTCTGGCGACTGGATACGCCGGATCGCCTTGGCCGGGCGGGCATCGACAAGATTGGGCTGGGCGCGCTGATTGGTCTATCGAACAGTTGGCGCACCGACTGCTATATGGTGGCGGAGCACCTGCTCTATCTCCAGCGCCACTACTGGCAGAGCCGCTACTCGATCGCTTTCCCACGGTTGCGTCCCTGCACCGGCGGCATTGAGCCAGCCTCCCTGATGAGCGAGCCACAACTGGTGCAACTGGTGTGCGCCTTCCGCTTGCTAGCGCCGGATGTCGAGCTGACGCTGTCGACCCGCGAGTCACCCTATTTCCGTGACAACCTGATCCCGCTGGCGATCACCAACGTCAGCGCCGGTTCGAAAACCCAGCCTGGCGGCTATGCTGACGATCACCCGGAGTTGGAGCAGTTCGCCCCGCATGATGACCGCTCGCCGATGCGGGTGGCCGAATCAATTGCGCGCGCGGGCTTGCAGCCGGTCTGGAAAGATTGGGACAGTTTTCTGGGAAGGAGCGCGCAGTAGTCCTGCAACGTTGCAGAACAGAAAAATACGTTCTGGAGGGCTGCCGAAGGATAAGAAACCGCATCTTGCCGTGCCCCACTGAGTGAAATATTGTCGCCTCGTTGGGTTTACTGACCAACCGGGGCGGCAACCTTCCCTTCCCATCGCCGCCCCGCTTTCCGTCAGTAAACGGTGACGTTTGCCACCTTAGCCACTTTCCCATCACGGGAGGGCATATCTGGCGTGACGCCCAGCGCAATGGCGCGGTACAGACCTGCCAGTTGCGCAAAGAGGACGTAGAGCAAGGTGGTCCAGGATTCGTGGTAATCGGCCAGTTCCGGCGAGGCAAAATGGAAATAGCGATCCGCAGGCTTTTTGCCCTCAGGCAGAACATCATGCCCGACGGCAATCACCTGAGCGCCTGCGCTGCGCTCGCCTGTCAGTTCCGCCATCATGTCATAGTCATAACGGTGGATTTCAGGGCGCGCCGCAAGGTAGCCGACAACGGTGACATCGCGGTTAATAATAAGCTTGGGCCCGTGGCGGAATTCCAGCATTGAGTGCCAGGCGGTCATCACCTGCCCGTTGCCCATCTCCAGCAGTTTTAGGCTGGTTTCACAGGCCACCGCCTTTAAGGAGAGAGAACCTATCGCCACCATCGTGTTGCGCGGCTCGGCCGCCCACTGTTCCAGGGTGTCGGCATAGTGGGTCAGGAAATAGCCCGCACCCCGCTGCAAAACAGGCAAGACGTTTTCAGCTTCACCCCAGCTCTCTGGCGCAAGCAGCAGCATCAAGTACCACAAGGGCAAGGTAAATTCAGAAGTGGCGGCAAAACTGCCGTTAGAGGTGCCATCAGGAACCGGGATAAATAGGCCCGCCGGGTGCTGCTCCGCCAGGGTTGCCAGGCGGCTACCCGCATTATTGGTAATCGCCAAATGGCACAGTTGCGGGTGCGCTGCCAGCGCCTGCTCAACAACCGTGACGGTCTCCGGCGTGTTGCCCGAGCTGCTGACGGAAACCAGATAGACATCGTCATCAATCATGCCGGGCGTCAGCACCAGATCTGTCGCCGGGATGACGTCTATCTGACGGGGTAATACCGTGCGCAGCCAGTTAACGCTCGCCTGCGCCGCCAGTAAAGATGAACCTGCTCCAGTCATTACTACGCGGGTATGCGCCGCGCGCTGCTGCCAGAAGGCCTGAATATCAGACTGCCGCGCTTTGACCTGCTCCAGCCCCTCCTGCCATAAACGGGGCTGAGCAAGGATCGCCTCGACGGTTAAGCTGGCGCCCTTCTGCTGCCAGTACGCTTGGTTATGATTTAACATGCTTATTCGCTACCTGTATGTTACTTGCGTCGCGTCGGAAAAGTGCTTTAGCATCTCGACACCGCATCACCCTATTTATCCATAGCCCTGACGGGAGAGCCATGAAACCGGTCTATGTCCTTATCCGCGATACGCTAAAACGCGATATTCAGAATCAAAAATACCCGGTTGGTTCACTCATCCCCTCGGAACGCGAACTGGCAGAGACCTACCAGGTCACGCGGGCCACCGTCCAAAAAGCCATTGCTCATATGGAGCAGGAGGGCCTGGTCAAAAAAATCATCGGTAAAGGCACCTTTGTCAGCCGCACTTTTGCTCCGCCGGTTTACCTACTCAACCCGGATGGTGCAGACAGTGCGCTGGGCGTCACAAATGAGCTAAGCGGTACAGTGACCATCACCAGCCGCCTTATCTACCACGTCCAGCAAACGGCAGGCGCTTATCTGGCAAGCCAGTTTGGCGTCGCGGAAGATGAACCGCTCCACGCAATTCGTCGTGTCCGCCTGTTTGACGGCACGCCGGTGCTGATTGAAGACAGCTACATTCCACTGGCGGTGGTGGACACCATCGACGACGACGTGCTGCAAAACCATTCGCTGTATGCCTTTATCGAACAAAAGTGCCAGCAAAAGATTGGTGGCACGGACTCGCAGATCGGCGCGAGCCTATTCGATGCAGAAATGGCCGCCCTGCTGGACATCCCGGTTAATTCACCGATGCTGTACATCAAAGAGAGCACCTGGCTTGAAGATGGCACGGTATTTAACTATTCATGGAGCTATAACCGTGGCGACCTTTTCCGTATGCGTAGCCGTAAAGTGCTTACGCCTTAAAGAATTGAGGCAAATATTCGTGATGCGCTTCCAGCAGCTCATCCAGCACGACTTTCGCCACCTTACCTGACGGCACCAGCGGGTTAAGCGTCAGCGCCTGCAGGGCCGCGCCGTAATCGCCGGTCACGGCTGCCTCAACGGCCATCTCTTCCCACGCTTTCATTAGCGAGACCAGTCCAGACACGGTAGCTGGCAAAGGATCGTTATTCAGCGGGATGGCACCGTAACGCCCAATGACGCAGGTGGTCTCGATAGCAACGTTATCCGGCAATGAGCGAATAGCGCCGTTGTTACGCACGTTAACCGTCATCAGCAGGTTTTTGTCGTTATAGATGGCGCTGATCAGCTCGCAGGCCGCTTCGGAGTAATACGTGCCACCCCGCTGCTCCAGCTGCTTGGGCTTTTCATGAAGCTGCGGGTTTCTATAAAGTTCAAACAGTTCGTGCTCGACGGCCTGTACCACCTCGCCACGCGTACCATGCTCTGCAAATTCATGAAGCTGCTTTTCCAGCACGTCGCTGGTGGCGTAGTAGTACTGGTGATAGGGGCATGGGATCACGCCAAGATGCTGGATTTGTTCCTGCAACCACGGAATGTCAGGGATATTTTTGGGCTTATGGGCGCTGTCATATTTCAGGTTCTTCAGCACGTCCGGCATCACGTCCTTACCGTCCATATAGACGTGCGTGCCATAGAGGAAGTGGTTAAGCCCAACCAGCTGTAGCAGAAAACGCGATCGATCGACGCCAAGTATCTCCGCCACCATATGCTGCATGGACTGCGAAAGATTGCACAGGCCAATGCACTTTATGCTGCTGTACTTCAATACCGCCTCAGTGACAATGCCGCTGGGGTTGGTGAAATTAACCAGCCAGGCATCCGGGCAAAGCTCCTCCATATCCCGGCAGATATCGAGGATCACCGGAATGGTGCGCAGCGCCTTAGCCAGACCACCCGCCCCATTGGTTTCCTGACCGATTAAACCGTGAGAAAGAGGAATACGTTCGTCTTTGATACGTGCCTCTAATTGCCCGACACGCAGCTGGGTGGTCACAAAGTCCGCGCCTTTCAGCGCCTCCCGGCGATTCAGCGTCAGGTGCACCTGACAATTAATGCCCGCCGCCTCCACCATGCGTTTCGCGAGATTACCTACCACCTCCAGTTTTTCACGTCCTGCCTCGACATCCACTAACCAAATTTCGCGAATGGGCAGCTCTGCATAGCGCTGGATAAAGCCTTCGATAATTTCCGGCGTATAAGAGCTACCGCCGCCGATAGTGACAATCTTTAAACTCTTATTCATTACACAGTCCTTAATTCATTCCGGGGCAAGGGCATGTTGATTCAGGGTGTTTTTTGCCTGTTCATTTTCATCGCGTAAATAGTGTTTATCGAGTGTCATGACAAATGGGTAGTAAATTGCCATGGCCACCAGCAAATTAATTGCCTGAAAAAGTATTCCCTTCCAGCCGCAGATTAAGAAACCGCTGATAAATATTGGTGTGGTCCAGGGGATTTCCAGACCAGAGGTTAAAGGCAGCCAGCCAAAGGCCATTGCGCTATAAGTCATCACACACAAGACCACGGGCACGGTAATAAAAGGGATAAACAGCAAAGGATTGAGTGCGATAGGCGCGCCGAAGATAATAGGCTCATTGATATTAAAGAGGGCCGCAGGTGAGGCAAGTTTTGCAATTTCACGCATACGCTTGCTCTTAGCCCGGAACAGCATCACCAGCAGCATTGCCAGCGTAAAACCAGTGCCGCCGCAAATCAGAAAGACATCACGGAACTGTTGGGTAATGATATTCACCGGCGGCAGGCCCTGTTTCATCGCCTGCATATTCTCAAGCGTTAAAGAGCGCCAGATAGGCCCCATAATGGCGGTGACAATAGAGTCGCCATGCAGCCCAAAGAACCAGAAGAAGCTCACAAAAAATTCGGCCACCATCTGTGATGGCAAGGTATTACCCAACTCCATCATGGGCGCTTGTAGCACTTTGAAGATCATCTCCTGAGCGGTAGCAAACGGGGTCATTTCAAACAGCAGACGGGCTAGCCAGAAGATGACCACAATCAGGAAGGAGGGGATCAGTGAGCTAAAGCTGTTTGAGACGGCAGGCGGCACGCTCTCTGGCATGGAGATAGTCAGACGCGGATGGTTGAATAAGCGATACAAGCGTACTGCGATGACCGTTACGATCAGTGAAAGGAATAATCCTTGCGCCCCGAGCGCGAACGTAGGGATTACGTCACGCATAACTGCGCCATTCTCCTGCGGGTATTGATAAGGAGTAATCACCAGAAAACTGATAAGTGATATTAACGCACAGGAGATCTCATTCAAGTTCCAGCGTTTCGCCAGGCTGATACTGGTGCTGGTGACAACCAGCAGCGCCATAATCGAATAAGTCGCATCCAGAACGTAATTCAGTTGGCTAATAAACTTCTCGCCAAAATGGCGAACGATGAATTCGCCGTAGCCTGGAATCGGTAGGTTGGCTATCAGCAAGAAAAACGAACCGATAATCAGGAAAGGCATAATTCGAATAAAGCCATCTTTGATGGCGCCTAGATAGTCATTCCCTTCAATCTTCATTGCCAGCGGCAATATTTTCCGTTCCATAAATGCAGTGAAATTATTCATATTTGGCTCACTGTGCGGATTATAGACCAAGTGGTATATACCACTTGAAGTGAGACTATGCACTTCGGGTTTTCCTGTCAACGAGCCAAACAAGGATTGAGGATGATTAAACCTATTTTGTGATTAGCCACACAATTGAAACGGAGAGTGCGCAGAAAGAGAGTTGTTCACTAAAATATTGGGCTGGATGCGGGCACGGGTAAACTGCCGGGCAATTTGCAATCTTCACTCACCCTATCCATGTAACGCTTACCTCTACCGTTGCCGGAAAGCGCCCATAAAAAAACCCGCCGAAGCGGGTTTTTTATTTAGCGTTGGCGCTTGCGGACGATTATTCGTCGTCGCCGCCAAGGCCTGCGTTCAGCAGCTCAGCCAGGTTGGCTGTAGCCTCTTCCGCGCTGACCTGAGGAGCAACCTGCTCTTCATTCTGTGCGCGGCGACGCATACGGTCCTGATGATAAGCGTAACCGGTACCGGCTGGGATCAGACGGCCCACGATCACGTTCTCTTTCAGGCCGCGCAGTTCATCACGCTTACCGGCAACTGCCGCTTCGGTGAGAACACGCGTCGTTTCCTGGAACGAAGCCGCAGAGATGAAGGACTCGGTCGCCAGAGATGCCTTGGTGATACCCAGCAGGTCACGATGGTACGTTGCTGCGATCTTGCCGTCTGCTTCCAGCTGACGGTTGGCAATCTTGATGCGAGACACTTCAGCCTGTTCGCCTTCCAGGAACTCAGAGCTGCCTGCGCTGGCAATGGTGCCTTTACGCAGCATCTGACGAACGATAACTTCGATGTGCTTATCGTTAATCTTAACGCCTTGCAGACGGTAAACGTCCTGCACTTCGTTCACGATGTAACGGGTCACCGCGTGAACACCACGCAGACGCAGGATGTCGTGCGGAGACTCTGGGCCGTCAGATACGACGTCACCACGTTCTACACGTTCACCTTCGAACACGTTGAGCTGACGCCATTTCGGAATCATCTCTTCGTACGGATCGCTACCATCCAGCGGGGTGATCACCAGACGACGCTTGCCTTTGGTCTCTTTACCGAAGGAGATGATCCCGCTGATCTCAGCCAGGATTGCCGGCTCTTTCGGACGACGCGCTTCGAACAGGTCAGCAACGCGTGGCAGACCACCGGTGATGTCCTTGGTACCGCCGGATTCCTGCGGAATACGCGCCAGGGTGTCACCTGCGTTGATCTGGATACCATCTTCCAGCTGAACAATCGCTTTACCCGGCAGGAAGTACTGGGCAGGCATATCCGCGCCTGGGATCAGTACGTCATCGCCGCTGGCGTCAACGATTTTCAGTGCCGGACGCAGGTCTTTACCGCTACCGGTACGCTCTGCGCTGTCCAGTACCACGATAGAGGACAAACCGGTCAGTTCGTCAGTCTGGCGGGTAATGGTTTGGGTATCGACCATATCGGCGAAGCGAATGAAACCACTCACTTCACTGATAACTGGCATGGTGTGCGGATCCCAGTTAGCTACGGTTTCGCCCGCGCTGACTTCCTGACCGTCACCTTTCGCCATGACCGCACCGTAAGGCACTTTGTAGCTCTCTTTCGTACGACCGAATTCGTCAATCAGCTTCAGTTCAGTGTTACGCGAGGTGATAACCAGCTTACCGTTGGAGTTGGTTACGTGCTTCGCGTTGGTCAGCTTGATGCTGCCCTTGTTCTTCACCTGAATGCTGGACTCTGCTGCCGCACGGGATGCCGCACCACCGATGTGGAAGGTACGCATCGTCAGCTGGGTACCCGGCTCACCGATGGACTGTGCTGCAATAACACCGACCGCTTCACCTTTGTTGATGATGTGGCCACGTGCCAGGTCACGACCGTAGCAGTAAGCACACACACCAAAGTCGGTTTCACAACCTACCACGGAGCGTACTTTCACGGCGTCGACAGAGTTCTCTTCTAAAAGATCACACGTCTTCTCGTTCAGCAGGGTGTTACGCGGCACCAGAATGTCCGCCGTACCCGGCTTCAGCACGTCTTCTGCAGTTACACGACCCAGTACACGCTCACGCAGCGGCTCTTTCACGTCGCCACCCTCGATAACCGGAGTCATCAGGATGCCTTCGTGGGTGCCACAGTCGTCTTCGGTCACAACCAGATCCTGCGCCACGTCAACCAAACGACGGGTCAGATAACCGGAGTTCGCAGTTTTCAGTGCGGTATCCGCCAGACCTTTACGTGCACCGTGGGTCGAGATGAAGTACTGGAGTACGTTCAGACCTTCACGGAAGTTCGCGGTGATCGGCGTTTCGATGATGGAGCCATCCGGCTTCGCCATCAGACCACGCATACCGGCCAGCTGACGAATCTGCGCGGCAGAACCACGCGCACCGGAGTCGGCCATCATGAAGATGCTGTTGAACGAAACCTGCTGCTCAACTTCGCCGTCACGGTTAACCACGTCTTCAACAGACAGGTTTTCCATCATCGCCTTCGCTACGCGCTCGTTCGCCGCAGCCCAGATATCGATGACTTTGTTGTAACGCTCGCCCGCGGTAACCAGACCAGACTGGAACTGCTCCTGGATCTCGGCCACTTCGGTTTCGGCTTCTTCGATGATCTCGGCTTTCTTCTCCGGGATAACCATGTCGTCGATACCAACGGACGCACCAGAACGTGCTGCATACGCAAAGCCGGTATACATGATCTGGTCAGCGAAGATAACGGTCGGCTTCAGGCCCAAAATGCGGTAACAGGTGTTCAGCATTTTGGAGATCGCTTTCTTGCCCAGCGGCTGGTTGACGATGGAGAACGGCAGGCCGTTCGGCACAATCATCCACAGGATCGCACGACCAATGGTGGTGTCCACCAGAGAGGTCTTGGATTCCCACTCGCCTTCCGTGTTCTTCACATCTTCAGTGATACGGACTTTCACACGTGCATGCAGGGACGCCAGGCCAGCGCGGTAGATGCGCTCAGCTTCTTTCGGCCCAGTCAGTACCATGCCTTCGCCTTTGGCGTTAACACAGTCACGCGTCATGTAGTAGAGGCCCAGTACAACGTCCTGAGACGGAACGATGATTGGCTCGCCGTTCGCAGGAGACAGGATGTTGTTGGTGGACATCATCAGCGCACGCGCTTCCAGCTGGGCTTCCAGCGTCAGCGGTACGTGAACAGCCATCTGGTCACCATCGAAGTCGGCGTTGTATGCCGCACAAACCAGCGGGTGCAGCTGGATCGCTTTACCTTCGATCAGTACTGGCTCGAACGCCTGGATACCCAGACGGTGCAGGGTCGGCGCACGGTTCAGCAGTACCGGGTGCTCACGGATCACTTCGTCCAGGATATCCCAGACTACCGCTTCTTCACGCTCAACCATCTTCTTGGCAGCTTTGATGGTGGTCGCGAGGCCACGCAGCTCCAGCTTGCCGTAGATGAACGGTTTGAACAGCTCCAGCGCCATCTTCTTCGGCAGGCCGCACTGGTGCAGACGCAGGTACGGGCCTACGGTGATAACGGAACGACCGGAGTAGTCAACACGTTTACCCAGCAGGTTCTGACGGAAACGACCTTGCTTACCTTTGATCATGTCTGCCAGGGACTTCAGCGGACGCTTGTTCGAGCCAGTGATGGCGCGACCGCGACGGCCGTTGTCCAGCAGGGCGTCTACCGCTTCTTGCAGCATACGTTTTTCGTTGCGCACGATGATGTCAGGCGCAGCCAGATCCAGCAGGCGTTTCAAACGGTTGTTACGGTTGATCACGCGACGATACAGATCGTTCAGATCGGACGTTGCGAAACGACCACCATCCAGCGGAACCAGCGGACGCAGATCCGGCGGCAGTACCGGCAGCACGGTCAGGATCATCCACTCCGGCTTGTTGCCAGACTGTACGAACGCTTCCAGCAGCTTGATACGCTTGGTCAGCTTTTTACGCTTGGTTTCAGAGTTGGTTTCGTTCAGCTCTTCACGCAGCTGCTCGCACTCTGCTTCCAGATCCATGTTTTTCAACAGGGCTTGGATAGCTTCGGCGCCCATCTTCGCGTCGAACTCATCGCCGAACTCTTCCAGCGCGTCCAGATACTGCTCTTCAGTCAGGATCTGACGACGCTCCAGGTTGGTCATGCCGCCTTCAACCACCACGTAGGACTCAAAGTAGAGTACACGTTCGATATCACGCAGCGGCATATCCAGCAGCAGGCCGATACGGGACGGCAGCGACTTCAGGAACCAGATGTGGGCAGTCGGAGAAGCCAGCTCGATGTGACCCATACGCTCACGGCGCACTTTAGTCTGGGTAACTTCAACGCCACACTTCTCACAGATAACACCACGGTGTTTCAAACGCTTGTACTTACCGCACAGGCATTCGTAATCTTTAACCGGCCCAAAGATACGGGCGCAGAAAAGGCCGTCACGCTCAGGCTTGAACGTACGGTAGTTGATCGTTTCCGGCTTTTTAACTTCACCAAAAGACCAGGAACGGATCATGTCTGGCGATGCCAGAGCAATTTTGATCGCATCAAACTCTTCGGTTTTAGTTTGCGCTTTCAGAAACTTCAATAAGTCTTTCACGGATTGGCTCCTGTCGGAGTTAGACCTGTCAGGCGCCTGAACCGAAATTCAGGCGCCCCTGTGACGAGTGCGAACTGCACTATCGAACGGGAGGAGACTATTCGTCTTCCAGTTCGATGTTGATGCCCAGTGAGCGGATCTCTTTCAACAGTACGTTGAAGGATTCCGGCATGCCCGGTTCCATCTGATGATTGCCATCCACGATGTTCTTATACATCTTGGTACGGCCGTTGACGTCATCCGACTTGACAGTAAGCATTTCTTGCAGCGTGTAGGCGGCACCGTAAGCTTCCAGTGCCCATACTTCCATCTCACCGAAGCGCTGACCACCGAACTGCGCCTTACCACCCAGCGGCTGCTGAGTAACCAGGCTGTAAGAACCGGTAGAACGCGCGTGCATTTTGTCATCGACCAAGTGGTTCAGTTTCAGCATGTACATGTAGCCAACGGTAACCTGGCGCTCGAACTGCTCACCGGTACGACCGTCGAACAGTGTGATCTGACCGGAAGTCGGCAAACCACCCAGCTGCAACAGCTCTTTGATCTCTTTCTCTTTTGCACCATCGAAGACAGGCGTCGCGATCGGCATACCCTTTTTCAGGTTCTCTGCCAGGCGCAGTACTTCGTCATCGCTGAAGGTATTCAGATCAACCTTCTGACGGGTATCGTCGCCCAATTCGTACGCTTTCTGGATGAACTCGCGCAGCTTGGAAACTTCTTCATGTTTCTTCAGCATAGCATTGATCTTTTCACCAATGCCCTTCGCGGCCATACCCAAGTGGGTCTCCAGAATCTGACCGATGTTCATACGAGATGGAACGCCCAGCGGGTTCAGAACGATGTCAACCGGCGTACCGTTTTCATCGTAAGGCATATCTTCGATCGGGTTGATCTTGGAGATAACACCCTTGTTCCCGTGGCGACCTGCCATCTTGTCACCCGGCTGGATCTGACGTTTAACGGCCAGATACACTTTGACGATCTTCAGCACGCCCGGTGCCAGATCATCACCCTGGGTGATCTTACGACGCTTGGCTTCCAGCTTCTTCTCGAAGTCGGATTTCAGTTCGTCGTACTGCTCAGCCAACTGCTCGAGTTGGTTTTGCTTCGCTTCGTCAGTCAGCGACAGTTCCAGCCAACGGTCACGCGGCAGTTTGTCCAGCTTCTCAGCTTCAACACCACCAGATACCAGTGCGGCATGGATACGCGCAAACAGACCGGCTTCCAGGATCTGCAGCTCTTCAGTCAGGTCTTTCTTCGCCTGCTTCAGCTGCATCTCTTCGATTTCCAATGCACGTTTGTCTTTTTCCACGCCATCGCGGGTAAAGACCTGTACATCGATAACCGTACCGGAAACGCCGTTCGGTACACGCAGGGACGAATCTTTCACGTCCGATGCTTTCTCACCGAAAATCGCACGCAGCAGCTTCTCTTCTGGCGTCAGCTGGGTTTCACCTTTCGGCGTTACCTTACCAACCAGAATGTCACCGCCGGTCACTTCAGCACCGATATAGACGATGCCGGATTCATCCAGTTTGGAGAGCGCAGCTTCACCCACGTTCGGGATGTCAGCGGTGATCTCTTCAGGCCCCAGCTTGGTGTCACGGGAGACGCACGCCAGTTCCTGGATATGAATCGTGGTGAAGCGATCTTCTTGTACCACGCGCTCGGAGACCAAGATGGAGTCTTCGAAGTTGTAGCCGTTCCAAGGCATGAACGCTACGCGCATGTTCTGACCCAGTGCCAACTCGCCCAGATCGGTAGACGGGCCATCAGCCAGCACGTCGCCGCGCTCGATTGGCTCGCCCAGCGAGACACACGGCATCTGGTTGATGCAGGTGTTCTGGTTGGAACGGGTGTACTTGGTCAGGTTGTAAATGTCGATGCCTGCTTCGCCTGGGTACATCTCGTCTTCGTTGACCTTAATCACGATACGGGATGCATCAACGTACTGAACAGTACCGCCGCGTTTCGCTACGGCTGTTACACCGGAGTCGACCGCTACCGCACGTTCCATACCAGTACCTACCAGCGGCTTATCAGCGCGCAGGGTCGGAACTGCCTGACGTTGCATGTTCGCACCCATCAATGCACGGTTGGCGTCATCGTGTTCCAGGAATGGAATCAGGGATGCACCAACAGAAACAACCTGCTGGGTGGATACGTCCATATAGTCAACCTGGTCGCGGCTAAACAGGCTTGATTCGCCTTTGCTACGACAGGTAACCAGATCGTCTACGAAGTGGCCTTCTTCATCCAGGTTGGTGTTCGCCTGGGCAATAACAAAGTTGCCTTCTTCAATCGCAGACAGATAGTGAATCTCGTCCGTCACCACGCCATCAACCACACGACGGTACGGGGTTTCCAGGAAACCGTACTCGTTGGTCTGTGCGTACACAGACAGGGAGTTGATCAGACCGATGTTCGGACCTTCCGGCGTTTCGATTGGGCACACACGACCGTAGTGGGTTGGGTGTACGTCTCGAACTTCAAAGCCGGCGCGCTCACGGGTCAGACCGCCCGGGCCCAGTGCGGAGATACGACGCTTGTGCGTGATCTCAGACAACGGGTTGTTCTGATCCATGAACTGGGAGAGCTGGCTGGAGCCAAAGAACTCTTTCACCGCCGCCGAAATAGGCTTGGCGTTGATCATGTCCTGAGGCATCAGGGTGTCCAGATCGCCCAGAGACAGACGCTCTTTCACCGCACGCTCAACACGCACCAGACCGACGCGGAACTGGTTCTCCGCCATCTCACCGACAGAACGGATACGACGGTTGCCCAGGTGGTCGATATCATCGACTTCGCCTTTGCCGTTACGGATATCGATGAGCTTCTTCATCACCTGAATGATGTCGTCTTTGCTCAGGATACCGGAACCTTCGATCTCGTCGCGCAGCAGAGAACGGTTGAACTTCATCCGGCCAACGGCAGAGAGATCGTAACGATCTTCGGAGAAGAACAGGTTCTCGAACAGCGTTTCCGCTGCTTCACGCGTCGGCGGCTCGCCCGGACGCATCATGCGGTAGATCTCAACCAGCGAGCTCAGACGATCGTTGGTTGGGTCGACGCGCAGCGTCTCAGAGATGTATGGGCCGTGATCCAGGTCGTTGGTAAACAGCGTCTCAATGCGCTTGTGACCAGACTGGCTCAGCTTGGCCAGCAGATCCATGGACAGTTCCATGTTCGCGGCACAAATCAGCTCACCGGTGCTCTCGTCGATGTAGTCTTTACCGACCACTTTACCCGCAATGTACTCAACCGGGACTTCGATGCGCTCAACGCCATCTTTCTCCAGCTGACGGATATGGCGAGCCGTGATACGGCGGCCTTTTTCGACGTAAGTTTTGCCATCAGCTTCGATATCGAAGGAGGCAGTCTCACCGCGCAGGCGCTCAGGCACCAGTTCCATCTGCAACTTGTTGTCACGAATTTCGAAGACAACTTTGTCGAAGAACAGGTCGAGGATCTGCTCAGTGGTGTAATTCAGTGCACGCAGAATGATGGTCGCTGGCAATTTGCGGCGACGGTCAATACGTACAAACAGGTTGTCTTTCGGGTCAAACTCGAAATCCAGCCAGGAACCACGGTAAGGGATGATACGTGCGTTATAGAGCACTTTACCCGACGAGTGGGTTTTACCCTTATCGCTGTCAAAGAAGACACCAGGACTACGGTGCAGCTGAGATACGATAACCCTCTCAGTCCCGTTAATTACAAAGGTACCGTTTTCGGTCATGAGCGGAATTTCACCCATGTAGACTTCTTGTTCCTTGATGTCTTTAACCGTACCTTCCGGTGCTTCGCGCTCATAGATAACCAGGCGCAATTTAACGCGCAGTGGCGCAGAATATGTTACACCGCGGATCTGGCATTCTTTAACGTCGAATACCGGCTCACCAAGACGGTAGCTAACGTATTGCAGCTCCGAATTACCGCTATAGCTCTGGATGGGAAAAACAGAACGGAATGCCGCTTCAAGCCCGTACTGCCCTTCTGGATCTTGCTCGATAAACTTCTGGAACGAGTCAAGCTGGATAGAAAGGAGATATGGTACGTCCAGAACTTGTGGACGCTTACCAAAGTCCTTACGAATGCGTTTTTTCTCGGTATAGGAGTAAACCATAGGGTTCCTCAGCTCGCTGATCAGTGACCCACTCTGTCCGTCCTAAAGGACAGTTCTACAACACCATTTATGTCGATCGGAAAGCGAAAGACTTTCCGCAATATTCGTTTCTATCACTCTTAAATCATTTCATTGCACTTTGATCGAGAAGCGGTCTGTCACAGGGAGCGGCAGTATATTAAGGCGTCGATAGAAATAAATATTGAGGCTGTTCAGTGGTTAAACAGTGTGAAAGACCACTGACGCCTAGAGCGCAAAAAGGCTGGTGACCGAAAAGTCACCAGCCATCAGCCTTTTAAGTCAGGCTGCAACCTGGGAAGTTAACTTATTTAACTTCAACAGAAGCACCAGCTTCTTCCAGGGATTTTTTCAGAGCTTCAGCGTCGTCTTTGCTGATGGCTTCTTTCAGAACTGCCGGAGCAGATTCTACCAGGTCTTTAGCTTCTTTCAGACCCAGGCCAGTTGCGCCACGTACTGCTTTGATAACAGCAACTTTGTTAGCGCCAACAGCAGCCAGAACTACGTCGAACTCGGTTTTTTCTTCAACAGCTTCAGCCGGGCCAGCAGCTACAGCTACAGCAGCAGCAGCGGAAACGCCGAATTTTTCTTCCATCATGGAGATCAGTTCAACAACGTCCATTACGGACATTTCTGCAACTGCGTCCAGAATTTGCTCTTTAGTGATAGACATAACAATTGTTCCTAAAATTCAGAAATAGATTATACGTTAGCAACGCGATGAAAAAGCGGGCGATTAAGCCGCGTCTTTCTGATCGCGCAGTGCAGCCAGAGTACGAACCAGTTTGCCAGCAGAGGCTTCTTTCATGGTTGCCATCAGGCGTGCGATTGCTTCTTCGTAAGTCGGCAGCGTTGCCAAGCGGTCGATTTGCGCCGCAGGGATCAGCTCACCTTCAAAGGCCGCAGCTTTAACCTCGAATTTTGCATTCGTTTTAGCGAACTCTTTGAACAGACGAGCAGCAGCGCCCGGGTGTTCGTTAGAGAATGCAATCAAGGTCGGACCGACAAACGTGTCTTTCAGGCACTCGAAAGGAGTACCTTCAACGACGCGACGCATCAGGGTGTTGCGAACAACACGCATGTATACGCCAGCTTCACGGCCTGCTTTACGCAGTTCGGTCATTTTGTCAACGGTAACGCCGCGGGAATCCGCAACAACCGCAGACAGCGCGCCTTTGGCTACTTCGTTGACTTCAGCAACAATCGCTTGTTTGTCTTGAAGATTTAATGCCATTAGCTTTTGCTCCTGGATTGGGCCGGGGAAAACCCCCGGAACTCACTTCGCCTGCTATCGAGTATCGATGACAGACGTTCAAACACGGTGAGCAGAATCCAGCAAAGACAATTAAAAATTTTCTTTAGGCTCTGTCACCGTCTACGCAGGAAAATTAAGCCCCTGACGAAGCACCTGCGGTCTTGGACGGAGGCCTGGATTAGGCCAGGCTCCAACCGAAAAAATCTTGGTTTCGCACTTAGCGAAACAACGGGCGTCAGATTTTATACAAAACCAACGCCCGCGTAAAGCGTTAAATACAGCGCGATTAGTTCGCTGCTGCGTTCAGGCCGCTTTGGTCAACCGCAACGCCAGCACCCATGGTGGTGGACAGGCTAACTTTCTTGATGAAAACGCCTTTAGCAGTAGACGGTTTTGCTTTTTTCAGCGCAACCAGCAGTGCTTCCAGGTTCTCTTTCAGTTTGTCAGCGTCAAAGTCCACTTTACCGATGGTGGTGTGGATGATGCCGTTTTTGTCGTTACGGTAGCGAACCTGACCTGCTTTAGCGTTCTTAACCGCTTCAGCAACGTTCGGAGTTACAGTACCAACTTTCGGGTTCGGCATCAGGCCGCGCGGGCCCAGAACCTGACCCAGTTGACCTACAACGCGCATTGCATCCGGGGAGGCAATCACTACGTCGAAGTTCATTTCGCCTTTCTTGATCTGGTCAGCCAGATCTTCCATACCTACCAGCTCAGCGCCTGCAGCTTTAGCAGCTTCAGCGTTTGCGCCTTGGGTAAATACGGCAACGCGAACAGAACGACCGGTGCCGTGCGGCAGAACGGTAGCGCCACGAACGTTTTGGTCAGATTTACGAGCGTCGATGCCGAGGTTAACAGCAACGTCAACGCTTTCTACGAATTTAGCAGTGGCCAGCTCTTTCAGCAGGGCAACGGCTTCGTTGATGTCATACTGTTTAGTTGCATCAACTTTGTCACGGATCACGCGCATGCGCTTGGTCAGCTTAGCCATTTCTTAATCCTCCACTACCAGGCCCATGGAACGAGCAGTACCTTCGATGGAGCGAGTCATCGCTTCAACGTCAGAACCAGTCATGTCCGCAGCTTTGGTCTCTGCGATTTCACGTACCTGAGCACGGGTCACAGTACCCACTTTATCTTTGTTCGGCTTGCCGGAACCAGATTTGATACCAGCCGCTTTTTTCAGCAGCACAGCTGCCGGCGGGGTTTTGGTAACGAAAGTGAAGGAACGGTCAGAGTAAACAGTGATAACAACCGGAATCGGCAGACCTTTTTCAATGCTGTCAGTCTTAGCATTGAACGCCTTACAGAATTCCATGATGTTCACACCCTGCTGACCCAGAGCCGGACCTACCGGTGGGCTCGGGTTAGCCATGCCAGCTGCAACTTGCAGCTTAACGTAGGCTTGTACTTTCTTAGCCATCTAAATATCCTCGATTTGGGTTATATCGCCTGGTAACAGGCTCCCCGTTCTTTTACGAAGCCGCCGCCATAATGGCGACGTCTAAAAACAAAAGGCGCGAAATTGTAGTTCAATTTCGCGCCTCTTACAACTAGCAAATAGAGAAAATTGGGTGAAACGTAATCAGCCCTTCTCTACCTGACTAAAGTCCAGCTCAACCGGTGTTGCGCGACCAAAGATAGAAACAGACACCTTCAGGCGGCTCTTCTCATAGTCAACGTCTTCAACCACACCGTTAAAGTCAGCGAACGGACCATCGTTAACACGAACCAGCTCACCCGGCTCAAACAGCGTTTTCGGACGTGGCTTGTCACCCACCTGTTGCAGGCGGTTCATGATCGCATCCACTTCTTTATCGCTGATCGGCGCAGGACGATCGGAAGTACCCCCGATGAAGCCCATTACACGCGGTACGCTGCGAACTAAGTGCCAGCTTGCATCGTTCATGACCATCTGGACCAGAACATAGCCAGGGAAGAACTTGCGCTCGCTCTTACGACGCTGACCGCCACGGATTTCAACAACCTCTTCGGTCGGAACCATGACGTCGCCAAACAGCTCTTCCATGTCATGTAATTTGATATGCTCACGCAGCGATTGGGCTACGCGGCCTTCAAAGCCGGAGAACGCCTGAACGACGTACCAACGTTTTTTTGGAGCTTCAGACATCTTAGAACCTCAGGCCAGTAATAAATGATACCAGGCGGACCAGAATACCATCCAGGCCCCACAGAATCAGTGACATCACGGCAGTAACCGCGGCGACGATGAGTGTGGTGTGCAGCGTTTCCTGGCGGGTCGGCCAGATTACTTTGCGTACTTCAGTACGCGCTTCGCGGGCGAAAGCGACAGTGGCTTTACCTTTCGTCGTCGTCAGTGCCAGCGCGCCCGCCAGGGCGATCAGGATGACAACAGCCAATGCTCGCAGTGGCAGGCTATACTCACGGTAGAGATAGTTACCGACGATGGCGACGACCAATAATAGGGCGACACCCAACCACTTTACCGCTTCCAGGCCGCGTCCGCTCCCTTGAGCTTCGGTATTCGCACTCATAAACCAACCTGTCACAATGATTTAGAACAAACAACTTTGCCTCGCGTCGCGAGGCAAACCAAACCGATTGATGCTCTTAGAGCGCAAACTCGGTATTTACGCTATAGCCCAGAGCCCATCTCACCAATGATTATGACATAAAATCGCTGATGAGATAGGTTCTAACGTCACAGCGTAGAAAAGGGCATCGAATGATGCCCTTTCAGTACGTATTGCGTCAAATATTATCAGCGATTAAGCGATAACTTTAGCAACAACGCCCGCACCAACAGTACGGCCGCCTTCACGGATTGCGAAACGCAGACCGTCGTCCATCGCGATCGGGTGGATCAGGGTAACAACCATCTGAATGTTGTCGCCCGGCATTACCATCTCAACGCCTTCCGGCAGTTCGATGGTACCAGTCACGTCAGTAGTACGGAAGTAGAACTGCGGACGGTAGCCTTTGAAGAACGGAGTGTGACGACCGCCTTCTTCTTTGGACAGGATGTACACTTCAGATTCGAACTTGGTGTGCGGCTTGATGGTGCCCGGCTTAGCCAGTACCTGACCACGTTCGATCTCTTCACGTTTGATACCACGCAGCAGAACACCTACGTTCTCGCCTGCACGGCCTTCGTCCAGCAGTTTGCGGAACATTTCAACGCCGGTACAAGTGGATTTCGCGGTGTCTTTGATACCAACGATTTCAACTTCTTCACCCACTTTGATGATGCCGCGCTCTACACGACCGGTCACAACGGTACCACGGCCGGAGATGGAGAACACGTCTTCGATCGGCAGCAGGAACGGCTTGTCAATCGCACGCTCTGGTTCCGGGATGTAGCTGTCCAGTGCTTCGGCCAGTTCTACAATCTTGTCTTCCCACTCTGCTTCGCCTTCCAGCGCTTTCAGAGCAGAACCACGGATTACCGGAGTGTCGTCGCCCGGGAAGTCGTACTGAGACAGCAGCTCACGCACTTCCATCTCAACCAGTTCCAGCAGCTCTTCGTCATCAACCATGTCACATTTGTTCAGGAACACGATGATGAAAGGAACGCCTACCTGACGACCCAGCAGGATGTGCTCACGGGTCTGCGGCATCGGGCCGTCAGTCGCAGCAACAACCAGGATCGCGCCGTCCATCTGAGCAGCACCGGTGATCATGTTTTTCACGTAGTCGGCGTGCCCTGGGCAGTCAACGTGTGCGTAGTGACGGCTCGGGGTATCGTACTCAACGTGAGAGGTGTTGATGGTGATACCACGTGCTTTTTCTTCCGGCGCGTTATCGATCTGGTCGAAAGCACGAGCCTGGCCACCGAATTTCTTAGCCAGTACGTTAGTGATTGCAGCGGTCAGCGTTGTTTTACCGTGGTCAACGTGGCCGATAGTACCGACGTTAACGTGCGGTTTTTTACGTTCAAACTTTTCTTTAGACATCGATTGTCCCTCTAATACACGAGTAAATCGGTGGTTTCACCACATTAACCAAGCAAGTGCTTGCTGAATCCACAACAGAAAGATAATCAGGGGCGAGAAAAAAAGAAGTGGTGCTGATAGGCAGATTCGAACTGCCGACCTCACCCTTACCAAGGGTGCGCTCTACCAACTGAGCTATATCAGCACATCTTGGAGCGGGCAGTGGGAATCGAACCCACATCATCAGCTTGGAAGGCTGAGGTAATAGCCATTATACGATGCCCGCATCCTGGAACTCGGCTACCTGATTTTTCTGTAGATTGTTAAAGCTGAAAGAGGATTGGTATCGTTCGTCTCTTCCAACTTCACCTGAAGCCTTTTGAGTGGCTCCAAGCTTACCCTATCGCTAGGGTGAATTTGGTGGTGGGGGAAGGATTCGAACCTTCGAAGTCTGTGACGGCAGATTTACAGTCTGCTCCCTTTGGCCGCTCGGGAACCCCACCTGAGTACTTGATAATGGTGCCGGCTACCGGAATCGAACTGGTGACCTACTGATTACAAGTCAGTTGCTCTACCTACTGAGCTAAGCCGGCATCAAGTGCAGCGCATTCTAGGGAGACATCGGCACCTATGCAACAAAAAAATTGCTTTCTGTGTGCTTCCGCTCAGTTTTCATCCAAAACAGGCTGATTTGTTATCGAAGCTGCCCTGTCTTGTTGAAATAATACTCAAAAATCATTTTTACCCCTTTGCACCAGCCCACGTTATTGCTCAAAATCAATTCGTCCCGCTTCTCTATTTACACGCCTTTCTGAACCCCGCAGGTCGAGTGTTCGCTCTTATCTTACTGGTGATACCGCGTTTTAGAGTGGTTACGTTACACTCTCCTGGTAGCAATCAATTAGGCTGACTTGTGGATCTGCATAAGGAGTTGTAATCCAGCTCCCAAAGAAAACATGTGCTTGTGAGAAAATTGTCTACGGAAAAAACGAAGGTGTTTATAATGGTCGGCTTGTTTACTGTCTGGGCTGGCTATTACGCCTCTCCCGACCTGCGCTAACAGGCAGACGTAGCTTATGACCAAGAAAGACCAATCGCTGGCGACGCCCTATCTACAGTTTGATCGAACCCAATGGGCGGCGCTGCGTGATTCAGTCCCCCTCACGCTGACGGAAGAAGAGATCGTCAAGTTAAAAGGGATCAATGAAGATTTGTCTTTAGAGGAAGTGGCACAGATCTATCTGCCCCTTTCACGACTGTTAAATTTCTACATCAGTTCTAACTTGCGTCGTCAGGCGGTGCTCGAGCAATTCCTTGGCACTGATGGGCAAAAAATTCCCTATGTTATCGGCATTGCCGGTAGTGTGGCGGTCGGGAAAAGCACGACAGCTCGCTTACTTCAGGCGTTACTCAGCCGGTGGCCTGAGCATCGCACTGTTGAACTCATTACCACCGATGGTTTCTTGCATCCGAACAAGGTATTGCAGGAACGTGGATTAATGAAGAAGAAAGGCTTTCCGCAATCCTATGATATGCACAACCTGGTGCGGTTTGTTTCTGAAGTAAAATCTGGTGCTCAGAAAGTTACTGCGCCTGTTTACTCGCATCTTATTTACGACATCATTCCTGATGGCAATAAAACAATAGAGCAGCCAGATATTCTGATCCTTGAGGGATTGAATGTCCTACAGAGTGGCATGGATTATCCACATGATCCACATCGCGTATTTGTCTCTGATTTTGTGGACTTTTCTATTTATGTTGATGCCCCGGAAGCGTTGCTGCAACGATGGTATATCAATCGCTTCCTGAAGTTCCGCCAAGGCGCATTCTCCGATCCCAACTCCTACTTCCATAATTATGCGAAGTTGCCAGAACCGGAGGCGATTAATATCGCTACGCAGTTATGGCAGGAAATTAATGGGTTGAACCTGCAACAAAATATATTACCGACCCGAGAACGCGCTAGCTTAATTATGACGAAAAGTGCCAATCATGCCGTCGAATCGGTACGTTTAAGAAAATAGAGGCGGGGATGTCCCCCACTTTGAGTTATGCGCTGCGCAGGGAGATTTCGCCACCAATAAAGGGCTTGATCTCCCCTTCACGTTCCAAAAGCAGCCCGCCCTGATTATCGATTCCTCGTGCAATGCCGAATATCTCCTGTTCGCCAATCAACAGTTTTACTTGGCGATCCTTGAAATTATCCAGCCGATTCCAGCGCGAAATAAATGGCACTAAGCCCTCAATCTCAAACTGGCGTAGGGCCTGACGCAACTCTTTTAAGATCATGGCTGTCAGTTGATTGCGATCGATATTCACGCCCGCCTCTTGCAGGTTAATCCATCCCTGATTGATAGCTTGACTGGATGATTCACGCATTGCCAGATTGATACCGGCACCGATAACCAGTTGAGCCGCATCACCGGTTTTTCCTGTCAGTTCTACCAGAATTCCAGCCAGTTTCCGGTCACGCAGGTAGAGATCATTAGGCCATTTGACCCGCACATCTTCTGCACCCAGGTTCTGCAAGACTTCCGCCATCACGATACCTATAACCAGGCTCAATCCCATGGCGGCAGCAGGCCCCTGCTCCAGACGCCAGAACATCGATAGATAGAGGTTTGCTCCAAATGGCGAAACCCATTGTCGGCCGCGCCTTCCCCGGCCTGCTTGCTGATATTCAGCCACACACGCGTCACCCGATTTCAATTGGTGGATGCGTTCCATCAAGTATTGGTTGGTGGAGTCAATGACGGATAACACCGTCACTTGCCCTTCCGGCAGGGTCGTCAGAATCTTCTCTTCATCCAGTAACTGTATGGGTGCAGGCAAGCTATAGCCCTTACCTGGAACGGTAAAGATATCCAAGCCCCATTCGCGGATAGTGTGGATATGCTTGTTAACAGCAGCGCGGCTCATGCCCAATGCTGTGCCCACCTGTTCGCCAGAGTGGAACTCGCCGTCAGCAAGGATCGCGATCAGCCGTAAAGGGGTGGTGTAATCTTTCATGCCAATGCTCCTACTGCGTCCACTTCTCCATGAGCCGCAATAAAACGCACCTCCGGCTCCAACCAAATACCAAAGCGTTCTGCTACCGTTTCACGCACATGCCGGGCCAGGGCCTTAATTTCTGCACCTGACGCCCCACCCTGATTAATCAATACCAGCGCCTGATTACGGTGAACAGCTGCGGCGCCTTGGGCATATCCTTTCAAATGGCACTGGTCAATTAACCAGCCAGCCGCCAATTTGATAGCCCCATCGGGCTGAGGGTAAGCCGGCACGGTCGGAAACTCTTTTTTAATTTTCTCAAATGCCGCCGGCTGCACGACAGGGTTTTTGAAGAAGCTACCTGCATTCCCAGTGACAGCAGGGTCGGGTAATTTACTGCGCCGCATTTGGCAGACCGCTTCAAACACCTCTTTTGCGGTAACCGTAGTGCTGTCCAGATTACGCAGATCGCCATAGGCCAATACCGGCTGCCACTGTTTGGTAAGTTTAAAACCAACGGCAATGACCGCGTATCCTTGGCGATAATGATGCTTGAATACACTTTCACGGTATCCAAATTGGCAGGCTTCGTTACTCAAGCGGAATGTTTTACCGTTCTCCAGATCGAGCACGTCCACATATTCACATACCTGTTTTAATTCGACGCCGTAGGCACCGATATTTTGGATTGGCGAGGAGCCTACACATCCTGGGATGAGCGCCAGATTCTCCAGGCCCATAATCCCCTGTTCCAGGGAATAACACACCAACTGATGCCAATTCTCACCGGCACCAACATGCAGACGCCAATCAGTGGCCGACTCAGTCAGGGTGATACCCATGATGCGGTTCAGGATAACAGTGCCACCAAAATCCTCGAGGAAAAGCATATTGCTCCCCTCGCCCATCAACAATACATCGTGTTGTTGATGCCTGGCTTCCTGCCATGCCGCGTGCAGCTGCTCCACAGTCGTCGCAATAACCAGCTGTTGGGCGCTGGCTGCTATATGGAAAGTATTATAAGGATGCAAAGATACTGGATTAGCCATTACGAAAACTCATCTCAACGTGATCCCGGATAGTCTACCCGATCCTAATCAATGCAGATCGCTTGTTTATCAGTTATCGCTTCTGTAATGGAAATAGTGAATTGATCGGCAGTGATTTTGGCGGGATGAGCTAAATAAATAGCAGGAAAAATAAGCAAAATGATGATTTTAAGACAACAAAAAAGCCCCATGCTGTCGCATGAGGCTGTTTTGTGAATGGATGCCTGGCAGTTCCCTACTCTCGCATGGGGAGACCCCACACTACCATCGGCGCTACGGCGTTTCACTTCTGAGTTCGGCATGGGGTCAGGTGGGACCACCGCGCTCGTGCCGCCAGGCAAATTCTGTGCTCTGACCGCCCACCGGGCCATCAGATATCTGAACCAAGCTGAATATCGTGTCTCTAAAAACACCTTCGGTGTTGTAAGGTTAAGCCTCACGGGTCATTAGTACCGGTTAGCTCAATGCATCGCTGCACTTACACATCCGGCCTATCAACGTCTTCGTCTTAAACGTCCCTTCAGGAGGCTCAAGGCCCCAGGGAAGACTCATCTTGAGGCAAGTTTCGCGCTTAGATGCTTTCAGCGCTTATCTTTTCCGCACTTAGCTACCGGGCAGTGCCATTGGCATGACAACCCGAACACCAGTGGTGCGTTCACTCCGGTCCTCTCGTACTAGGAGCAACCCCTCTCAATCTTCCAACGCCCACGGCAGATAGGGACCGAACTGTCTCACGACGTTCTAAACCCAGCTCGCGTACCACTTTAAACGGCGAACAGCCGTACCCTTGGGACCTACTTCAGCCCCAGGATGTGATGAGCCGACATCGAGGTGCCAAACACCGCCGTCGATATGAACTCTTGGGCGGTATCAGCCTGTTATCCCCGGAGTACCTTTTATCCGTTGAGCGATGGCCCTTCCATTCAGAACCACCGGATCACTAAGACCTGCTTTCGCACCTGCTCGAGCCGTCACTCTCGCAGTCAAGCTAGCTTATGCCTTTGCACTAACCTCACGATGTCCGACCGTGATTAGCTAACCTTCGTGCTCCTCCGTTACTCTTTAGGAGGAGACCGCCCCAGTCAAACTACCCACCAGACACTGTCCTCACCCCGGATAACGGGGCCGAGTTAGAACATCAAACATTAAAGGGTGGTATTTCAAGGTTGGCTCCATGCAGACTGGCGTCCACACTTCAAAGCCTCCCACCTATCCTACACATCAAGGCTCAATGTTCAGTGTCAAGCTATAGTAAAGGTTCACGGGGTCTTTCCGTCTTGCCGCGGGTACACTGCATCTTCACAGCGAGTTCAATTTCACTGAGTCTCGGGTGGAGACAGCCTGGCCATCATTACGCCATTCGTGCAGGTCGGAACTTACCCGACAAGGAATTTCGCTACCTTAGGACCGTTATAGTTACGGCCGCCGTTTACCGGGGCTTCGATCAAGAGCTTCGCGTTGCCGCTAACCCCATCAATTAACCTTCCGGCACCGGGCAGGCGTCACACCGTATACGTCCACTTTCGTGTTTGCACAGTGCTGTGTTTTTATTAAACAGTTGCAGCCAGCTGGTATCTGCGACTGGCTTCGGCTCTGGGAGCAAGTCCCTTCACCTACATGCCAGCGTGCCTTCTCCCGAAGTTACGGCACCATTTTGCCTAGTTCCTTCACCCGAGTTCTCTCAAGCGCCTGAGTATTCTCTACCTGACCACCTGTGTCGGTTTGGGGTACGATTTCGTGTTACCTGGAGCTTAGAGGCTTTTCCTGGAAGCAGGGCATCAGCTACTTCACCACCGTAGTGGCTCGTCATTGCGCCTCAGGGTTAACAAGAAAGCGGATTTACCTGCCTTCTCCCCCTACACGCTTAAACCAGGACAACCGTCGCCTGGCCAGCCTAGCCTTCTCCGTCCCCCTTCGCAGTAACACCAAGTACAGGAATATTAACCTGTTTCCCATCGACTACGCTTTTCAGCCTCGCCTTAGGGGTCGACTCACCCTGCCCCGATTAACGTTGGACAGGAACCCTTGGTCTTCCGGCGAGCGGGCTTTTCACCCGCTTTATCGTTACTTATGTCAGCATTCGCACTTCTGATACCTCCAGCAGACCTCACAGTCCACCTTCGCAGGCTTACAGAACGCTCCCCTACCCAACAACGCCTAAGCGTCGCTGCCGCAGCTTCGGTGCATGGTTTAGCCCCGTTACATCTTCCGCGCAGGCCGACTCGACCAGTGAGCTATTACGCTTTCTTTAAATGATGGCTGCTTCTAAGCCAACATCCTGGCTGTCTATGCCTTCCCACATCGTTTCCCACTTAACCATGACTTTGGGACCTTAGCTGGCGGTCTGGGTTGTTTCCCTCTTCACGACGGACGTTAGCACCCGCCGTGTGTCTCCCGTGATAATATTCTTCGGTATTCGCAGTTTGCATCGGGTTGGTAAGCCGGGGTGGCCCCCTAGCCGAAACAGTGCTCTACCCCCGAAGATAAATTCACGAGGCGCTACCTAAATAGCTTTCGGGGAGAACCAGCTATCTCCCGGTTTGATTGGCCTTTCACCCCCAGCCACAAGTCATCCGCTAATTTTTCAACATTAGTCGGTTCGGTCCTCCAGTTAGTGTTACCCAACCTTCAACCTGCCCATGGCTAGATCACCGGGTTTCGGGTCTATACCTTGCAACTAGACGCCCAGTTAAGACTCGGTTTCCCTACGGCTCCCCTATTCGGTTAACCTTGCTACAAAATATAAGTCGCTGACCCATTATACAAAAGGTACGCAGTCACCCTGATAAATCAAGGCTCCCACTGCTTGTACGTACACGGTTTCAGGTTCTATTTCACTCCCCTCGCCGGGGTTCTTTTCGCCTTTCCCTCACGGTACTGGTTCACTATCGGTCAGTCAGGAGTATTTAGCCTTGGAGGATGGTCCCCCCATATTCAGACAGGATGTCACGTGTCCCGCCCTACTCATCGAACTCACAGCCTGTGTATTTTTGTGTACGGGACTATCACCCTTTACTGTGCGACTTTCCAGACGCTTCCACTAACACACAAACTGATTCAGGTTCTGGGCTGTTCCCCGTTCGCTCGCCGCTACTGGGGGAATCTCGGTTGATTTCTTTTCCTCGGGGTACTTAGATGTTTCAGTTCCCCCGGTTCGCCTCACTGCACTATGTATTCATGCAGAGATAGTGTGACGTATCACACTGGGTTTCCCCATTCGGGTATCGTCGGGTATAACGCTTCATATCAGCTTACCGACGCTTATCGCAGATTAGCACGCCCTTCATCGCCTCTGACTGCCTAGGCATCCACCGTGTACGCTTAGTCGCTTAACCTCACAACCCGAAGATGTTTCCATCAGGGTGTGATTATTTGAGAGACTCTCTTACATGCGCCATCTCTCAAGACTTCTACGGAGAGAGACAGGGCTGTAAGGTTTCAATTTTCAGCTTGTTCCAGATTGTTAAAGAGCAAATATCGTAAACCTGACTCGTAAGTCAGCTTTAAGATATCGGTTGATAATGTCTTTCACCCATCATCAGCAAGTGGCGTCCCCTAGGGGATTCGAACCCCTGTTACCGCCGTGAAAGGGCGGTGTCCTAGGCCTCTAGACGAAGGGGACACGTGGTCAGCTTCGCAGACGCTTTGCTCGTACATCTATCAGACAATCTGTGTGAGCACTGCACAGTCAAATATCTCTAGGTAAGGAGGTGATCCAACCGCAGGTTCCCCTACGGTTACCTTGTTACGACTTCACCCCAGTCATGAATCACAAAGTGGTAAGCGCCCTCCCGAAGGTTAAGCTACCTACTTCTTTTGCAACCCACTCCCATGGTGTGACGGGCGGTGTGTACAAGGCCCGGGAACGTATTCACCGTGGCATTCTGATCCACGATTACTAGCGATTCCGACTTCATGGAGTCGAGTTGCAGACTCCAATCCGGACTACGACGCACTTTATGAGGTCCGCTTGCTCTCGCGAGTTCGCTTCTCTTTGTATGCGCCATTGTAGCACGTGTGTAGCCCTACTCGTAAGGGCCATGATGACTTGACGTCATCCCCACCTTCCTCCGGTTTATCACCGGCAGTCTCCTTTGAGTTCCCGACCGAATCGCTGGCAACAAAGGATAAGGGTTGCGCTCGTTGCGGGACTTAACCCAACATTTCACAACACGAGCTGACGACAGCCATGCAGCACCTGTCTCAGAGTTCCCGAAGGCACCAAGGCATCTCTGCCAAGTTCTCTGGATGTCAAGAGTAGGTAAGGTTCTTCGCGTTGCATCGAATTAAACCACATGCTCCACCGCTTGTGCGGGCCCCCGTCAATTCATTTGAGTTTTAACCTTGCGGCCGTACTCCCCAGGCGGTCGATTTAACGCGTTAGCTCCGGAAGCCACGCCTCAAGGGCACAACCTCCAAATCGACATCGTTTACAGCGTGGACTACCAGGGTATCTAATCCTGTTTGCTCCCCACGCTTTCGCACCTGAGCGTCAGTCTTCGTCCAGGGGGCCGCCTTCGCCACCGGTATTCCTCCAGATCTCTACGCATTTCACCGCTACACCTGGAATTCTACCCCCTCTACGAGACTCTAGCTTGCCAGTTTCAAATGCAGTTCCCAAGTTAAGCTCGGGGATTTCACATCTGACTTAACAAACCGCCTGCGTGCGCTTTACGCCCAGTAATTCCGATTAACGCTTGCACCCTCCGTATTACCGCGGCTGCTGGCACGGAGTTAGCCGGTGCTTCTTCTGCGAGTAACGTCAATCGGCAAGGTTATTAACCTTACCGCCTTCCTCCTCGCTGAAAGTACTTTACAACCCGAAGGCCTTCTTCATACACGCGGCATGGCTGCATCAGGGTTTCCCCCATTGTGCAATATTCCCCACTGCTGCCTCCCGTAGGAGTCTGGACCGTGTCTCAGTTCCAGTGTGGCTGGTCATCCTCTCAGACCAGCTAGGGATCGTCGCCTAGGTGAGCCATTACCCCACCTACTAGCTAATCCCATCTGGGTTCATCTGATGGCGCGAGGCCCGAAGGTCCCCCGCTTTGGTCTTGCGACGTTATGCGGTATTAGCTACCGTTTCCAGTAGTTATCCCCCTCCATCAGGCAGATCCCCAGACATTACTCACCCGTCCGCCGCTCGCCGGCAAAGTAGCAAGCTACTTCCCGCTGCCGCTCGACTTGCATGTGTTAGGCCTGCCGCCAGCGTTCAATCTGAGCCATGATCAAACTCTTCAATTAAAAGCTTGATGTGCTACACAAGGTAGCGATGCTCAAAGGTTACTGTTTGAATTTTACTTCAGTTAGTCACTCTTCAAGACTTAATATTTTGTGCATCCGAAGATGCTCGATATCGTCTTGTGAGTGCCCACACAGATTGTCTGATAAATTGTTAAAGAGCAGTCGTTACCGTTTCGTTTCGGTAACGTGGGAGGCACATATTACGCTTTCCCACCGGAGAGTCAAGCACTATTTTCTAGTGTTTTCAGCGTCTCCGCTGAGGGCCTCTCCGCTGACCCGGCGACGTGTTGGTCGTTGTTCCCGGTCAGTGGAGGCGCATTATAGGGAGTTCTCGGCAGGCCGCAACCCCTAATTTTAAAAAATTATCTGACCGCAGTTTTTTTCACCACAACGCGGCAATAAACGGCGATATGCCTACTATTTACCCGCGATTCGCGCGATTTCCTGGGCAAAGGCGGCCACATCGTTCCAGTCCGTGTACTCCACCTCTTTACTGGTGTCCGTCTCTCCGCCGGTCATTTTCATAATAAAGCGGATCATCACCTTATCCAGCCAGCGGTAGCGAGGGTAACGCAGGGCGCCAGCAAACACCGCGCTGCGTGTAGGCTGCCAGGGGGAAGCCAGCAGGAACTTGCGGACATAGGGATTGGTCTGCGGCGTACGCTTTTCCGGTTTGCGCGCGGTGAGATTCACGCCATAAAAAGCGGTAGGTAGCCGATTCAGCATTTCGGCATGTTGTTTTACGAACTTATCCAGCGCCGGATTGAAGTGGCCATAGCGAATCGATGCACCAATTACCACCACGCCATACTCTGCCAGCGGCAGTTGCCCAGCATTCTGAAGATCCACCACGTCGCATGGCAATGTCTCCTTCAGACAGCTTGCCAGATAAGAGGCGATGGCACGGGTTTGTCCATCAGTGGTGGAATAGAGAAGGAGTGCTTTCATCTGTTGCTCCTGTTTTGGTTAGTCACGCCAGAAGGTCGGGGTGAACAGTACCAAAAGGGTAAAAACTTCGAGCCGGCCGAACAGCATGGCAATCATCAGTATCCACTTTGCCGGCTCATTCATCGTATTAAAGTTGTCGGCGACCCTGCCCAGCCCTGGGCCAAGGTTATTCAGCGTCGCGGCAACCGCAGAAAAAGCGGTGAACTCATCCACGCCTGTGGCGCACACCGCCAGCATACAGACGATGAACACCAGCGCATACGCGGAAAAGAATCCCCAGATGGCCTCAATGATGCGATCCGGCAGCATCCGGTTCCCCAGCTTAATGGTATAGACCGCATTGGGATGCACCAACCTTTTCATTTCACGTGAGCCTTGCAGGGAGAGCAGCAGCACGCGGATCACTTTCATCCCACCGCCGGTCGAGCCAGCGCAGCCACCGATAAAGGAGGAGCAGAGCAGCAAAATCGGCAGGAACAGCGGCCAGCCAGCGATGCTGACCGTGGTATAGCCCGCCGTGGTGGACATGGAGACCGCCTGGAAGAAAGCCTGATTCAGCGCCAGCAGGCTGGATGGGTAGAGTTCATGCCGCCACAGCACCAGCGTGCAGATCGCCGTCAGGGTGCACTGTATCAGAATAAAGATGCGGAACTCCGGGTCACGCCAATAGACACCGATCCGGCGATTGGTGATCAGGGCGAAGTGCAGGCCAAAATTGCAGGCGGAGATCAGCAGGAACAGTGCCACCAGCGTATTAATGGTGGGATTATTGAAGTAGCCGATGCTGGCATCGTGGGTGGAGAACCCGCCAATGGCGATGGTCGAGAAACTGTGGGTGATGGCATCGAACCACGGCATCCCGGCACCGCGCAGCGCCAGCGCACAACTGATGGTCAACAGTAAATAGATAAGCCAGAGCGTTTTGGCGGTCTCCGCGATGCGCGGGCGCATTTTATTGTCTTTCAGTGGCCCCGGCATCTCTGCCCGGTAGAGCTGCATTCCCCCGACACCCAGGATCGGCAGGATAGCCACAGCCAGCACAATAATGCCCATCCCACCAAACCATTGCAGCATCTGCCGGTAGAAGAGGATGGCCTTCGGCAGGTGGTCCAGCCCCACCAGCACCGTAGCACCGGTAGTGGTTAACCCGGAGAAGGATTCAAAGAGGGCATCAGTCAGTGAAAGCGCTGGCTTGTCAATAAAGAGGAAAGGAAGGGCGCCGACGCTGCCAAGCACTGTCCAGAACAGCACGACAATCAGAAAGCCCTCGCGCGCTTTCAGCGGCTGCTTCTGGGTTCGGTTGGGTAGCCAGAGCAGCACACCGATGAGCAGCGCGGCGACAAACGTTTGGATAAAGGCACGTCCCGCGCCGTCACGGTAGATCAGGGCGACCGCGCCGGGCACCCACATGGTGCCGGAAAAGAGCATGACCAACAGCCCGACGATCCGGGTAATGGTGCGATATTGCATGGCGCCTCTCCGTAGGCGATTTATGACGGCGGAGAGGATACCGGTTTTAGTGTGAGCGCCCCCCGGCTCAGATCACGCAAACGTGCGGAAACCGTTTCGGTCACGGTTTGCGGCAGCGCCACCCGTAACGTGACCTGCGCGCCATACTCCCCCTCCAGCAGCGTGCCCTGATACTGCGCCAGCAGCGTCTCAATCATGGAGAGGTGCGCATAGTCACACAGCAGGAAGAACTCAGCCTGCGGCACCTTCTGCTGGGTGGGCAGGCTTTTCAGCGCCTGTTGTACGCCGCTGCCATAGGCTTTCACCAGCCCACCGGTGCCCAGCTTGATGCCGCCGTAGTAGCGCACTACCACGGCGACCACCTCCCCTACCCCGCTGCCGAGCAGTTGGGCAAGGATTGGCTTGCCCGCCGTGCCGGAAGGCTCGCCATCATCAGAGAAGCCGAGCTGCTGGGAATCCCCCGGCGCGCCCGCCACAAACGCCCAGCAGTGGTGCCGGGCGTCGGGGTGTTCCTGTCGGCACTGCTGGACGAACGCCTTGGCGGCTTCCGTTCCCTCCGCATGGGCCAGCAGGGTGATGAAGCGGCTCTTTTTAATCTCTTCGCTGACAGTGACCGTTTCAGCGGGTATTGGGTAGGGTTGCATCAGGCCAGTTTCAGGTCGCGGGTCATGTTCTCAATGCGATCCGCGTAGATGACCACGTTGTCCTCAATGCGGATACCGCCGTAAGGCTTCAGCGCCTCAATGCGTGACCAGTTGAAGTGCTGGCTGAACTCCCCTTCCCGCCACGGTGCCAGCAGGGAATCAATAAAGTAGAGGCCCGGCTCGATGGTCAGCACCATGCCCGGCTCCAGCACACGGGTACAGCGCAGGAAAGGATAGCGGGAGGGCGCGGCGAGATGGGTGCCGTGGTCATCCTGCATAAAGCCGGCGACGTCATGCACCTGCAACCCCAGCGGATGCCCCAGACCATGCGGCAGGAATGGCGTGGTCAGCCCCTGCTCCACCATTGCTTCCTCACTCAGCCCCTGCACCAGATCGTGCTTTTTCAGCAGGCTGGCGATGCGGTGGTGCATTTGCACATGGTAATCGGTGTAACGGGTGCCCGGCTTGAGGGTGGCGATCACCGCCAGCTCCTGCTCATTGAGATCGCTGACCAGCGCCGCGAAATCACTCTCTGGCTGGGCGGCATAGGTGCGGGTGATGTCAGCGGCATAGCCGTTATACTCCGCGCCCGCATCCAGCAGGAAACTGCGCAGCTCCGTCGGTGCGCGCTGCTCCAGCTGCGTATAGTGCAGCACCGCCGCGTGCTCATTCAGCGCTACGATGTTGCCGTAAGGCACATCGGTATCGCGGTGGCCGGTGGCAGTCAGGTAGGCCATATTGATGTCGAACTCGCTGAGGCCAGAGAGGAATGCCTCATACGCCGCCTGATGGCCCACCACCGCCAGCTTCTGCGCCTCACGCATACAGGCCAGCTCATAGCTGGTCTTATAGGCGCGGTAGTAATGGAGATAGTCAATCACGCCCTGTGGGTTGATGTTATCGGCGCTAAAGCCAAGCTGGCGCGCACGCGGCTGGGCATAACCGAGGTAAGCGATGCGCTCACGGGCGGCGGGCAGCAGGCTGGCAATCTCATCGGCGCTCTTGAGCGCGATCACCTCGACCTCTTCCGTCCAGAAGCTCTCCGGCAGCGGCTCCACCTTGTGCCAGTAATCCACCGGCGCGTAGAACCACAGCTTCGGCTTGTTCACGCCATCCACCCACAGCCAGCAGTGCGGCACCTGGGTGACCGGCACCCAGGCCTTGAACTGGGGATTGACCTTGAAGGGGTAGTCATGGTCATCCAGGAATACCGTCAGCGGTTCGCCGGAGTGGATCAGCAAACCGTCGAGTTGATGGCGCGCTAGCGCCTCGCGGGTCCGTTGCTGGAGGGTAGCGATATGGTCTTTATAAAGCGAAGAGAGCGTTTCCATCACAGTATCCTTTTAGCTTCACATGATCCGGGCATATTACCACAGCCACAGTAGGGGCGTAGCCTCCAGCGGTTTGTGATCCCTTCGGCAAATAAACAACGATTCATTTGCAAATTATTAACATAGTCACCACACTCCCTGACATCTGGTCATACCAGTTCATGCGCTGATTCAGGAGAGAGAGATGCTCTATCAAGGCGATACCCTGCACCTACACTGGCTGGAGAACGGCATTGCCGAGCTAGTGTTTGATGCCCCAGGCTCGGTCAACAAGCTCGACACCAAGACGGTCGCCAGCCTGGGCGAAGCCGTTGCGGTACTGGAATCCCTGCCCAATCTGCAAGGTGTGCTGCTGCGTTCCAGCAAGGCCGCCTTTATTGTTGGGGCGGATATCACCGAATTCTTGTCACTGTTTGACGCCCCGCCAGAGAAGCTGGCCGCGTGGCTGGGCTTTGCCAACCAAATCTTCAACCGGCTGGAGGATCTGCCCGTCCCGACGCTGTCGGCGATCAATGGCTATGCCCTCGGCGGCGGGTGTGAGTGCGTACTCGCGACCGACTTGCGCGTGGCCACGCCAGACGCCCGCATCGGCCTGCCGGAGACCAAGCTGGGCATCATGCCGGGCTTCGGCGGCTCTGTCCGCTTGCCACGCCTGCTGGGGGCGGACAGCGCGATGGAGATCATCACTGCTGGGAAAGATCTGCCGGCGGCGGAAGCATTGAAACTGGGGCTGGTGGATGCGGTGGTCAGCGACGAGAAGCTGCTGCCGGCGGCCTTGCAGATGCTGCGTCAGGCGATTGACGGCCAGCTCGACTGGCGCGCGGCACGCCAACCAAAGCTGGAGCCACTGAAGCTCTCCAGGATTGAGGCGGCGATGAGTTTCAATGTCGCCAAAGGGCTGGTGATGCAGCAGGCTGGCCCGCACTACCCGGCCCCGCTGGCGGCGGTCAAGACCATTGAGGCCGCGGCGAAACATGGCCGGGAGGAGGCGCTGAAGCTGGAGACCGCCGCCTTTGTGCCGCTGGCTGGCTCGCCTCAGGCGCGCGCGCTGGTGGGCATCTTCCTCAACGACCAGTATGTGAAGGGCGAGGCGAAAAAGCGGGCTAAGCAGACTCAGGCACCGACCAAAGCGGCAGTGCTGGGCGCTGGCATCATGGGCGGCGGCATCGCTTACCAGTCAGCGCTGAAAGGCGTGCCGGTGCTGATGAAGGATATTAATGAGAAGTCCCTGACGCTCGGCATGAATGAAGCTGGCAAATTGCTCAACAAGCAACTGGAGCGCGGCAAGCTGGATGGGCTGGGGCTAGCGAAAACCCTCGCCGCTATCCAGCCGACGCTGGCCTACGCCGGTCTGGATCAGGTGCAGGTGGTGGTGGAAGCGGTAGTAGAGAACCCGAAAGTCAAAGCCGCGGTGCTAGCCGAAGCCGAGGCGCAACTGGACGCACAGTGCGTGCTGGCCTCCAATACCTCCACCATCCCCATTAGCCAGCTGGCGCAGGCGCTGAAGCGGCCGGAAAACTTCTGCGGTATGCACTTTTTCAACCCGGTGCACCGGATGCCGCTGGTCGAAGTGGTGCGCGGCGAGCAGACCTCTGACCGCACGCTGGCGACGGTGGTGGCCTACGCCCTCCAGATGGGCAAGACGCCAGTAGTGGTGAATGACTGCCCCGGCTTCTTCGTCAACCGCGTGCTGTTCCCCTATCTGGCCGGTTTCAGCCTGCTGCTGCGCGATGGCGCGGACTTCCGCCAGGTCGATAAGGTGATGGAGAAACAGTTTGGCTGGCCGATGGGGCCGGCTTACCTGCTGGATGTGGTCGGCCTCGACACTGCCCACCACGCGCAGGCCGTGATGGCGCAAGGCTTCCCGGATCGGATGGGCAAAGATTACCGCGATGCGGTGGACGTGCTGTTTGAACAGCAGCGCTTCGGCCAGAAGAGTGGCGCGGGCTTCTACCGTTGCAGTGAAGACAGCAAAGGCAAGCCGCGCAAAACGCCGGATGAGGCGGTTGATCCGCTGCTGGCGGCGGTGCGCGGCGCGGATCGTGATTTTAGCGGCGAGGAGATTATCGCGCGCATGATGATCCCGATGATCAACGAAGTGGTGCGCTGTCTGGAGGAGCGGATTATCGCCAGCCCGGCCGAGGCGGACATCGCGCTGGTCTACGGTCTGGGCTTCCCTCCCTTCCACGGCGGGGTATTCCGCTACCTGGACACACTGGGCAGCCGCCACTATGTGGCACTGGCCGAGCGCTACGCCGCGCTGGGGCCGCTCTACCAGGTGCCAGCCGGGCTGCGCGCCAAGGCGGAGAGCAATGGCCGCTACTACCCTGAAACCACGCCGCCGGTGGATATCGCCGCCGGCACGCCGGCATGAGGTGAATGATGGAAAATGTCGTAATCGTAGATGCACTCCGCACGCCGATGGGCCGCTCCAAGGGCGGTGCCTTCCGTCAGGTGCGGGCGGAAGATCTCTCGGCGCACCTGATGCGGGCGCTGCTGAACCGCAATCCGGCGCTGGATCCGGGCGAAATAGATGACATCCACTGGGGCTGCGTGCAGCAGACGCTGGAGCAAGGTTTCAACATCGCCCGCAACGCCGCGCTGCTGGCGGAGATCCCGCACCGCGTGCCAGCCGTGACGGTCAACCGGCTGTGCGGCTCCTCCATGCAGGCGCTGCATGACGCCGCCCGCGCCATTATGGTCGGCGACGCGCAGGTGAGCCTGATTGGCGGCGTCGAGCACATGGGCCACGTGCCGATGCACCACGGTGTGGATTTCCACCCTGGCCTGAGCCGCACCGTCGCCAAGGCAGCGGGCATGATGGGGCTGACGGCAGAGATGCTGGCGAAGATGCACCACATCAGCCGCGAGATGCAGGATGAGTTTGCTGCCCGCTCCCACCAGCGCGCCCATGCTGCCACGGTGGCTGGCCGCTTCAAGCGTGAGATCGCGCCCACCGGCGGCCATGATGCCGATGGCGTGCTGTTCCGCCTCGACTATGACGAGGTGATCCGGCCGGAGACCAATGTGGCGGCGCTGGCGGCGCTGAAACCGGCGTTCGATCCGGCTAACGGCACAGTCACCGCCGGCAGTGCCTCTGCCCTTTCGGACGGCGCGGCCGCGATGCTGGTCATGAGCGAGTCCCGCGCCCGTGCGCTGGGACTGGCCCCGCGGGCGCGCATCCGCGCAATGGCGGTGGTGGGCTGCGATCCCTCGATCATGGGCTATGGCCCGGTGCCAGCCACCCAATTGGCGCTGAAACGCGCCGGGCTGAGCGTGGGGGACATCGGCCTGTTCGAACTGAATGAGGCATTTGCCGCCCAGACGCTGCCGTGCATCAAGGATCTCGGCCTGTTGGAGCAGCTGGATGAGAAGGTGAACCTGAATGGCGGCGCAATTGCCCTCGGCCACCCGCTGGGGTGCTCTGGCGCACGCATCTCCACGACCCTGCTGCACCTGATGGAAGATCGTGACGTGCAATTTGGCGTGGCCACCATGTGCATCGGGCTGGGACAGGGGATCGCGACGGTGTTTGAACGGCTGGCCTGACGGCAGACGAAAAAAAACCGCCCAAGTGGGCGGTTTTTTTTATGGCGCGCAATCAGAGGAAGGAGAAGGCATCGCCAAACATCTGGGCCGCGACGGCCCCGCGCTCATTGCAGAAGCGCTCACGGGCGATTTTCGCCATCTCAAAGCGGCCCGCAATGTAGATGTCGTGGCCAGCCAGCGAGGCGTGATCCTGCAACACCGCGCTCAGCACGGTGCCGGTGCGCCCCTGCCAATCCTCGGCAGGCTGCTCCACTACCGGAATGACATTCAGGTTCGGGTACTGCACGCTCAGCGCTTCCAGCTCGTTCAGGTCATACAAATGTGACAGCTCGCGCCCGCCCCAGTAGATGGAGATGTCGCGCCCCGGCTGCTGCTCGAGCGCGGTGATCAGGATCGAGCGCGCATAGGAGAAGCCGGTGCCGCCAGCGATCAGGATCAGCGGGCGGGTGCTGTCGTCGCGCAGCCAAGCATCGCCGTGCGGAATGTCCACGTTAATGGCGCGCTCTTGCAGGATGCGATCCATCACCGCCATCGCATACAGGTTCAGCTCGGATGCGCCGATGTGCAACTCAATATAGGCGTTTTCCGCCGGGGTAGACGCGATGGAGAACGGGCGCTTGTCACGCTCATCCATCACCACCATCAAATATTGCCCGGCGCGGAAAGTCACCGGCGTTTCAGGCACCAGCCTGACCCGGTATACGGTATCGGTAATGGCCTCTACGGAGGCCACTGTACAGCTTAATATCGTCATGCGTTCCCTCTGTCGGGTCAATAGTGCAACACTAAGGAGAGCCCGGCCTAGCGCCCCGGCTTCCTGTCACTGAAAATCGCCAGCTCGTCCCAGATGGCATCTACGCGGGCGGTCACCGCCGGGTCCTTGACGATGGGGCGGCCCCACTCGCGCTGGGTTTCGCCTGGCCACTTGTTGGTGGCGTCAAGGCCCATCTTCGAGCCGAGGCCCGACACCGGTGAGGCGAAATCGAGATAGTCGATGGGGGTGTTCTCCACCAGCACCGTATCACGCGCTGGGTCCATGCGGGTGGTGATGGCCCAGATCACATCATTCCAGTCGCGGGCATTAACATCATCGTCACACACGATAACAAACTTGGTGTACATAAACTGCCGTAAAAACGACCATACACCCATCATTACGCGCTTGGCATGGCCAGCGTACTGTTTTTTCATCGTCACCACCGCCATGCGGTAGGAGCACCCCTCCGGCGGCAGGTAGAAATCGACGATCTCCGGGAACTGTTTTTGCAGGATCGGCACGAACACTTCATTCAGCGCCACGCCCAGCACCGCCGGCTCATCCGGCGGGCGGCCGGTGTAGGTCGAGTGGTAGATGGCATTCTTGCGCTGGGTGATGTGGGTGACGGTGAAGACCGGGAAGTGATCGACCTCATTGTAGTAGCCGGTGTGGTCGCCATACGGCCCTTCGGGCGCCAGCTCCTGCGGATCGATATACCCTTCCAGCACAATCTCGGCGCTGGCCGGCACTTCCAAATCGTTGGAGAGGCACTTCACCACTTCGGTCTTGTTGCCGCGCAGCAGCCCGGCAAAGGCATATTCAGAGAGGGTATCCGGTACTGGCGTCACTGCGCCCAGAATGGTGGCCGGATCGGCGCCCAGCGCCACTGACACCGGAAAACGCTGGCCGGGGTTGGCTTGGCACCACTCCTGGAAATCGAGCGCGCCGCCCCGGTGGGAGAGCCAACGCATGATCAGCTTGTTGCGGCCCAGCACCTGCTGGCGATAGATGCCGAGGTTCTGGCGCTCCTTATGCGGGCCACGGGTGACGGTCAACCCCCAGGTCACCAGCGGCGCGGCATCCTCCGGCCAGCAGTGCATTACCGGGATGCGGCTCAGATCGACCTCATCGCCCTCCCACACCTGCTCCTGGCAGGGCGCGTTGCCCTGGCGCTTGGTCGGCATGTTCAGCACCTGTTTGAACTTCGGCACCTTGTCGAACAGGTCGCGGAAGCCCTTCGGCGGCTCCGGCTCTTTCAAGAATGCCAGCAACTTACCGACTTCACGCAGCGCGCTGACCTCCTCTTGCCCCATGCCCAACGCCACCCGCTTCGGCGTGCCGAACAGATTGCACAGTACTGGCATCTGGTAGCCCTTCGGGTTCTCGAATAACAGCGCCGGGCCACCGGCACGCAGGGTGCGATCGGCAATCTCGGTCATTTCCAGGTAGGGGTCGATGGGCTGGCTGATGCGTTTGAGTTCGCCGCGCTGCTCGAGCAAGGCGATAAAGTCACGTAAATCCCGGTATTTCATGCTGATCCACAGTATTTGATACTGATAATTATTGTCGTCAGTGAGAGGGCATTATAGGCGCTATCGAGGGGGGATGCTGCAATTTTGTTGCAGCATCCCCCGCCCCGTCGGCCGTCAGCAGCCGAAGGGCACCAGCCCGGCCAACGCCTGTGCGTCATGGTGTTCGGTGACGGCGCAGCCGTGGCGGAACAGTTTGTAACCCTCGCCACGCGCGCTGAAGTACTCCAGACGGTTGCCGCTCACCTGCAGCAGACTCCCCTCGCGCAGGCCGATGACGCTCTCTGACGGGTTGACGGCGCAGAACTCCGCGATGCGCTCATCGCGCGTCTCGCCCATATGCCCCTCGGGGTGGATATCGGTGTAGTGCGGGTTGATCTGCACCGGGAACAGCCCCAACGATGGCAGCACCACGTTGTTGCGCACTGGCATGTCATTGGTGGTGCGGATGGAGGGGGTCGCCACGTTGCAGCCAGCGCTCCAGCCGATGTAAGGGGTGCCGCGCTCGCGCACCGCCTGCTGGATCGGCACGATCAGGCTGTGCTCATGCAGCATCTGGTTCAGCATCCAGGTGTTGCCGCCGCAGACAATGATGCACTGGGCGTGGCTGAGTGCCTCGGCCGGGCTGCCCGCGTGGTGGATGCTGCTGACGCGGATGCCGAGCGCCGCCTCCAACTCCTGCGCCCGCTGGCTGTAGTTGCCCCGGATCAGCGCATACGGGATCAGGATGGCCGACTCCACGCCCCGGCGGGCAATCATCTCCGCCAACCGCTCATGCGCATAACCCAGCAGCCGGTCATCCCCAGCCAATTTTCCATTGCTCAGCAGAAACAGCTCCATTTTCATCGCCCTCATCTTATCAATCGTGACAGCAAGAGAGCCGTGCAGAGGGCCACTCCTTGGAAAGGTGCGCCTGCCCGGCCGGTTCTCCCTACGTTAATGGAAATCGCCCCACGCCGCACCCTGCCGCGATCAACGACGCGTGCCGTGCCACATCCGGCCGCTGCTATTTATCCGCCATGGCTTTTGCTATGCTTGCTTCCATAGCAGAAAGGCGTGTGAACCTATGGAATCTTGGTACTTATTGTATTGCAAGCGCGGACAGCTCCTGCGCGCGAAAGCGCACTTGGAACGGCAGGCCGTCAATTGCCTCAGCCCAATGATCACCCTCGAAAAGATGGTCAGAGGACGCCGTACCGCCGTCAGTGAGCCGCTCTTCCCAAACTACATGTTCGTCGAGTTTGACCCGGCGCGCATTCACACGACCACCATCAGTGCAACGCGTGGCGTCAGCCACTTTATCCGTTTCGGTAACCAGCCGGTGATTGTCAGCCCGACGGTGATTGGCGAACTGGCGCGCCAGCCGACGCAAACGGTCACTGACCCTGACATGCCGCAGCCCGGCGACAAGGTGCTGATCACCGATGGCGTGTTTGAGGGGCTTCGGGCCATCTATACCGAGCCGGATGGCGAGGCCCGTTCGATGCTGCTGCTAACGCTGCTCAATAAACAGGTGCACCAAAGCCTCGACAACCGCCAGTTCCATAAGCTGTAACGATATTCAGGCAATAAAAAAGGCACGCCGGAGCGTGCCTTTTTTGATCGTGCGGTTTAGCGCTGCATCTCTGCGTCATGCAGCCACTGGGCAACACGCTTGGCAAAGTAGGTCAACACGCCATCGGAGCCAGCGCGCTTGAAGCACATCAGGGACTCCAGCACCGCAGGCTTCTCCTGCAACCAGCCATTCTGGAAGGCAGCCATGTGCATCGCGTACTCGCCGGAGACCTGATAGGCGAAGGTCGGCACACCAAAGGTGTGTTTCACGCGGTGGATGATATCCAGGTACGGCATCCCCGGCTTCACCATCACCATATCCGCCCCCTCTTGCAGGTCTTGAGCAATCTCCTGCAACGCCTCATCGCTGTTGGCCGGGTCCATCTGGTAGGTCTTTTTGTTGCCGCCCTTCAGGTTGCTGCTGGAACCGACCGCATCACGGAACGGGCCGTAGTAGCAGGAGGCATATTTCGCCGAGTAGGCCATGATCTGGGTATTGATCAGGCCCTGCGCCTCCAACTGGTCACGGATGGCACCGATGCGGCCGTCCATCATGTCGCTTGGCGCGATAATCTCTGCACCGGCTTCGGCGTGGGAGAGCGCCTGACGCACCAGAATCTCTTTGGTCACGTCATTGATGACGTAGCCATCGGCATCAATAATGCCGTCCTGACCGTGGGTGGTGTAGGGATCCAGCGCCACGTCCGTCAGGATGCCCAGCTCCGGCACCGCGTCTTTCACCGCCCGAATAGTGCGCTGCACCAGACCATTGGGGTTGTAAGCCTCTTCCGCATGGAGTGACTTCAGGTCACCCTCAATCACCGGGAACAGGGAGAGCACCGGCACGCCAAGCTTGGCGATGGCTTCCGCCTCTTTCACCAGCTCGTCAATCGTCATGCGCTCCACGCCCGGCATGGAGGGAACGGCCTGACGGCGGTTGCTTCCTTCCATGACGAACACCGGATAGATCAGGTCGTTGACCGTCAGCTGATTCTCGGCCACCAGACGGCGGCTGAAATCATGGCGGCGCACACGGCGCATACGGCGACCCGGAAAGGTGCCCGGAAATGCATAGCTCATCGTATTTCTCCTACTCAGGCCAGTCGGAACAGCCGACGGGCATTATCATCAGTTTTCTCACCGAGCCATTTAGGGTCTTCCTGGCGCCAGATGGCGACCTGCTGAACGATATGGGGCAGAAAACAGGGTTCGTTGCGGCGGGATGCAGGTTTGGGGGTTAAATCCCGGGGCAACAGATAGGGGGCGTCCGTCTCCAGCAGCAGGCGATCCGCCGGGATCAGCGGCAGCAGCGCCCGCAACGCCAGCCCGCGGCGCTCATCGCATACCCAGCCGGTGATGCCGATGGAGACGCCCAACGCCAGACACGCTTCCAGCTCCGCTTGGGTGCCAGTGAAACAGTGCACCACCACGCCGGGCAACTGCGGCACCCACGGCACCAGCAGGGCGATAAAACGCTCGTGGGCGTCACGGCAGTGCAGGAACACCGGCTTTTGCAACTCGGCGGCCAGTGCCAGCTGGGCGGTGAAGGCGCGCTCCTGGCTGGCCGGGTCGGAGAAGTTGCGGTTGAAGTCCAGCCCGCACTCGCCAATCGCCGCCACCTGCGGCAGGGCAGCCAGCTCACGCAGCCGGTCGGCCGTTGCCTCGCCCCAGCCAGAGGCCGCGTGCGGATGCACGCCTGCCGTGGCCCAGCAGAAGCCTGGGTGCTCCGCCGCCAGCGCGGCGGCCTCGGCGCTCTCTTCGGCATTAGTGCCGGTAATCAGCATACCGTGCAGGCCAGCAGCGCGGGCGCGGGCCACCACGTCCAGGCGATCCTTGGCAAACTGTGAACTGGTCAGGTTGACGCCAATATCAAACATCAGGGTGTCCAAAACAGAAGCCGCCCTGTAAGGGCGGCCTGGTCAATCGTCAGCGCCTTACGGCGCGCTGGATGAGGAGTCTGACTCATCATCAAGGGGATCGCGGCGTTTGCCCACGTAGTAGCGGCCAAAGAATACGCCGATCTCAAACAGCAAATACATCGGGATCGCCAACAGCGTCTGGGAAAAGACATCCGGCGGCGTCAGCAGCATCCCCACCACAAAGGCACCCACCAGCACGTAGGGGCGCTTGGCCTTCAGGTCTTCCGGCGTGGTCACCCCGCTCCAACAGAGCAGGACAATCGCAATCGGCACCTCAAACGACACCCCAAACGCCATAAACAGCGCCATGACAAAATCGAGGTAGTTATTGATGTCAGTAGCAATCAGGACGCCAGCTGGCGCGGTTTTGGCGAAGAAGCCAAACGCCAGCGGGAAGACGATAAAGTAGGCAAATGCCATCCCCATATAGAACAACAGGGTGCTGGAGAACAGCAACGGCATCATCAGGCGGCGCTCGTGCTTATAGAGCGCCGGCGCGATAAAGGCCCACACCTGATACAGGATGATCGGGGCGGAGAGAAACACCGACACGATCATGGTCAGCTTGATCGGCGTAAAGAAGGGCGAAGCCACATCTGTTGCGATCATACTGGCGCCATTCGGCATCTGTTTAATTAATGGTGCGGAAACTAATTGGTAAATGTCATTGGAGAAATAGGCCAATGCCAGAAATACAACCAGTACAGCAATGATGCAGTTCAGCAGGCGCTTACGCAGCTCAATCAGGTGGCTGATAAGCGGCTGGGTATCTTCAACAGCCATGTTTTAACGATCGCCCGTTGGTTGAGGAGAAGAGGCCGGCTCGGCCGGTGTCGCCGCTGGGGCTGGCGCGTTGACTTCAGGTTTGGTTGCTGGAGCCGGCGCGTCAGCCTTGGTCAGGGTAACCGGTGCCGCTGGGGCGGGCGCTTTCGCCGGGGCGCTGGCGACGGTCGCTGCCTCCGCAGGCGTCACGCCATCATGGATGGCTTCCGGATCGGTCAGCACCGGATTGTGGATGGTCTGCGCTACCTCGTCCACGCCCTCTTTGTACCCGCGCCTCATCGATTCGGCCGCCTCTTTCAGCTCCTCCATCGACGTCTTCAGCTCTGGGGTGAGGTTCTTCAGCCCAGCCTCTTCAGCCTTCTTTAGGCTGTCCTGCAGCTCCTGCAACTTCAGCTCCTGCGACAACTCGTTCTGGACAGAGGCTGCCAGCGAACGCAAGGTGCGGATCCATCCCGCCACTGTTCTGACTGCCACCGGCAACCGTTCTGGCCCAAGCACCACCAGACCAATCACCAGCACCAGCAACAGTTCACTAAATCCAATATCGAACACGGTTTACACCTGCTCTTTGTCTTTGCTCTTGGCCTCGTCTGACTTCACCTGCGTCGGTTTGTCAGTCAGGGTTTTGGTAAAGTCAGCGTCATTGGAGGAGTGTTCAGATTTTGCCGCAGGAGTTTGGTCATCGCCCATGGCTTTCTTAAAGCCCTTGATTGACGTCCCCAAGTCTGAACCCAGGTTACGCAGTTTGTTGGTACCAAACAGCAAAACCACGATCACTGCGATAATCAGTAACTGCCAAATGCTAATGCCACCCATCGTATTCACCTCTCAGAGTCTGGGAAAAAATCATACTGCCGCATTATACGGCAGCTTTGTAAGCTTTCCTGCTAAATTCACTTGCCGGCGCGCTGCCAGCCAAGCAGCCAGGCAATGACACCGCCGACCATCAGCCAGGCCGGGTAGGTCTCCTGATCGCCCACCAGCATGATGGTGCCGCTCAACAGCAGCGTCGCGCCAATGCCAAACAGATAGCGCGACTGGCCGTTACGCACCCGGTGTTCACGCAGCTCGGCGGAGATCTTCTCCACGCTGTGGTGCAGCTGACGATTGCGTTGCAGGTTCTCGTACACCAGATCCGGCAGCTCAGGCAGCTTCTCGGCCCAGAACGGCGCTTTCTGCTTGAAGGCGCGAACCATCGCTGGCAGGCCGACCTGATCATGCAGCCAATTCTCCAGGAAGGGCTTGGCGGTAGTCCAGAGATCCAGCTGTGGGTAGAGCTGGCGGCCCAGCCCCTCCACGTAGAGCAGGGTCTTTTGCAACAGCACCAGTTGCGGCTGCACTTCCATATTAAACCGGCGGGCGGTGTTAAACAGGTTAAGCAGCACATTCCCGAAGGAGATATCAGCCAGCGGCTTCTCAAAGATTGGCTCACACACCGTGCGGATGGCGAACTCGAAATCTTCAACGTTGGTATCTGGCGGCACCCAGCCGGAGTCCACGTGTAGCTCTGCCACCCGGCGGTAGTCGCGGTTGAAGAAGGCGATAAAGTTCTCCGCCAGATAGCGTTTGTCCGCCTTGTTCAACGAACCGACAATGCCGCAGTCGATGCCGATATAGAGCGGATCGTTTGGGTGTTCATAGCTGACAAAGATGTTGCCGGGGTGCATGTCCGCATGGAAGAAGCTGTCACGGAACACCTGGGTGAAGAAGACCTGCACCCCACGCTCCGCCAGCAGCTTCATGTTGGTGCCCTGCGCCAGTAGGGTCGGCACGTCCGATACCGGGATGCCGTAGATGCGCTCCAGCACCAGCACCGTTTCGCGGCAGTAGTCGGAGTAGACCTCCGGCACGTAGAGCATGTTGCTGCCGTCAAAGTTGCGGCGCAGTTGGATGGAGTTGGCCGCCTCGCGCAGCAGGTTCAACTCATCGAGCAGGGTCTTCTCATACTCGCGCACCACCTCAATCGGCCGCAGGCGGCGGCCATCGGGCAGCAGTTTCGGCAACCAGCCGGCCAAACGGTTCATCAGGCGCATATCGGCCTTGATCACCGGCAGGATGTCCGGGCGGATCACCTTCACTACCACCTCTTTGCCATTCTCCTTCAGGCGGGCGGTGTGCACCTGCGCGATGGAGGCGGAGGCCAGGGCCTTCTCGTCGAAGTCCTCAAACCAGGTCTCCAGCGGGCCACCCAGCGCCTCTTCAATGTGGCGGCGGGCGCGGCGGCCATCAAAAGGCGGCACCCGATCCTGCAACAGTGCCAGCTCATCGGCGATCAGCGGCGGGAACAGGTCGCGGCGGGTGGACATCATCTGCCCAAACTTGATCCAGACCGGCCCCAACTCCTGCATGGCCAGACGCAAACGCACGCCCAGCTGCTTGTCTTTGTGGCGGTTGGGCATCCAGAACAGCAGCCGCCGGCCAAAGCGCAGCGGCAGCGTCAGGCGCATCCGGGGAATGAGCTCATCCAAACCGTAGCTCAGGAAGACGCGGACAATCAGGTAGAGGCGGCGGAGTTCACCAGGGGTCATGACTTCGCCTCCAGGGTATTCAGACGGGCGTCGAGCGCCTCCAGCTGGCGCGCCAGCGCGTCGGCCTCTTCATTGAACCAGACCACTTCCAGCGGGCCGGGCGCCAGGCGCCACTCTTCGGTCAGCGCCTCACTCAGGTGCCCCTGCTGGCGCACGAAAGAGGAGGTGAAAAATGAGAAGCCCTTGCGCGCCGCCTGTGACAGCCCTTGCGCGGCGATGTCGCCGACGTAGGGTGCCAACAGGTCAGCGGGTTCCCACTCGGCCATATCCAGCAGCGCGACCAGTCGCTGGACGACCTGCAAGTCGCCCTCCACCACCAGTTCGCCCGCGCGCATCAGTGGCGAGAGTTGCGTGCGGTCGCGCAGTTTGCGCAGCACACCCAGGCGGGTGGTGACCGTACAGTCGGCGTCGCCGGCCCACTCTCCCACCACATCCACCTGACGCTCGCTGAACACCAGCGTGATCGGGGTATCCAGCTCTTGCAGGCGAATGCGCAGGATCTTGCCAGCCAGCCGCAGCCGTGCCGCTTTCATGCTCGGTTCGCGGTAGAGCAGCCGGTTAAGGCCGGTCTCCAGCGCCGCCGTGATTAACGGGGTCAACAACATGGCATCCCCCCGTCAGAATTTGAAACCGCGATGTAAGGCAACAATGCCTCCAGTGAGGTTGTGGTAGCTGACGTGATCAAAGCCAGCGTCGCTCATCATCCCTTTCAGGGTCTCCTGATCGGGGTGCATACGGATTGACTCCGCCAGGTAGCGGTAGCTCTCCGCATCCTGCGCCACCAGCTCACCGATGCGCGGCAGCAGGTGGAAGGAGTAGGCGTCATAGGCCTTGTTCAGCGGCTCCAGCACGGGCTTGGAGAACTCCAGCACCAGCAGGCGGCCGCCCGGCTTCAGCACGCGGAACATGGAGCGCAGCGCCTTCTCTTTTTCGGTGACGTTGCGCAGGCCGAAGGAGATGGTGATGCAATCAAAGTAGTTGTCCGGGAAGGGCAGTGCCTCGGCGTTGGCCTGCACGTAGCTGACGTTGCCGACCACGCCCAGATTGCGCAGCTTCTCGCGGCCCATTTTCAGCATGGAGTCATTGATATCTGCCAGTACCACTTCACCGGTGTCACCCACCAGACGGGAGAACTTCGCCGTCAGGTCGCCGGTGCCACCGGCCAGGTCCAGCACCCGTTGGCCGCGGCGCACGCCGCTGCAATCGATGGTGAAACGTTTCCAGATGCGGTGGATGCCGAACGACATCAGGTCGTTCATCAAGTCATATTTCGCTGCCACCGAGTGGAATACCTCTGCCACCATGCCCGCTTTTTCATCTTTCGCCACGGTGCGGAAACCGAAGTGTGTGGTTTCCTGGTTCTGATCTACCATGTTTTTCTGCCCGTTTTTCAGTCAATCTCATGGGGGTGAGGATCACCAAACCCCGCCGGTGTCCCCGTGGTCACACCCGGGGTCGCTTCATTATGGTGCCAATTATTACGTCTGCTGCTGATTGGGGGTTGCCCCTCTGGCAGCGGGTAGCCGGGCCGCTGATCCTCCTGCGGCACCTCCGGCTCTGGCCATACGCCGTCCGGCGTCTCTTCCGCCCGGGCGACGGCGGCCAGTGATGGGCTGATAGGCCGTTTTACTTCAACGCCCATGGCCCGGAAACCTTCAACCTGTCCTATAAGGTTACCACGCCCTTGTGTCAGTTTGTTCATTGCCAGCCGATAACTTAGCTGCGCTTTGTCGAGGCTCTGGCCCATCGATTCCATGTCATCCACAAATAAGCGTAGCTTGTCATACAGGCGTGCGGCGCGTTCGGCGATGCGTTGTGCATTTTGGCTCTGCTGCTCGTAGCGCCAGAGGTTGGAGATGGTACGCAGCGCCACCAGCAGCGTGGTGGGGCTGACCAGCATGATATTGTGGCGCAGCGCCTCGTTGATCAGCTCTGGCTCGCGGTCAATCGCCAGCAGGAAGGCTGGCTCCACCGGGATGAACATCAGCACGTAATCGAGGCAGCGCAGGCCGGGCAGTTGCTGGTAATCCTTACGGCCCAGCTGCCGGATATGGCCCCGCAGGGAGGCGAGATGCTCATTGAGCGCCGCTTCCCGCTCGGCGTCGTTAACGCTGTTGAAGTAGCGCTCGTAGGCCACCAGCGACATTTTGGCGTCGATGACCACGTCCTTCTCCTGCGGCAGGCGGACAATCACATCCGGCTGCATCCGGCTGTTGCCGTCGAGGCGGATGCTGACCTGTGTCTCATACTCATGCCCTTCGCGCAGCCCAGACGCCTCCAGCACCCGGCTGAGCACCAGCTCCCCCCAGTTGCCCTGGAGTTTGTTATCGCCCTTCAGCGCGCGGGTGAGGTTGAGCGCCTCCTGCGCCATTTGGGCATTAAGCTGTTGCAGGTTTTTGATCTCATGGGCGAGGGTGTGCCGTTCACGCGCCTCCTGGCCGAAGCCCTCCTGTACCTGGCGGCGGAAACCGTCGAGTTGCTCGCGCAGCGGCAGCAACAGCCGGTCCAAACTCTGGCGGTTCTGCTCATCCACCCGCCGGCCAGTCTGCTCAAATACCCGGTGGGCGAGTTGCTCGAACTGGGTGCTGAGGCGCTGCTCACTGTTCATCAGCAGGCGCTGCTTCTCCTCGGCTGCCAGCCGGGTCTCCTCCAGCCGGATGGTCACCTCCCGCAGCTCCGCCTCCTGCATGCTGTTGATTTCACGCTGGGCGCGCAGCTCCTGGTTGAGTTGCTCACACTCCGCGCGCCAGTGCGCCAGTTGCTGGAGCCGCTCCTGCCCGGCGGCCACCTCGCCATAGAGCGTCCGCAACTCCAGTTCGCTGTCTCGCAGTTGCTGGCGGGTGCGCTGCTCCTGGGTGGCGAGCGTCTGGCACGCCTGCCGCTCCTGCGCCAGTGCCTGCTCTGCCAGTTGCAGCGCGGCGCCGTGCCGGGCCTGCCGCTGCTGGTGGCGCATGGCTGCGCATAGCCAACCGCCGCCGAGGCCCGCCACTGCCGCCAGCAGGATGTAAAGGATGCTGATCTCCATGCCGGTTTCGCCCTCAATCACCGTGAACCTGCCACGTTAAGGAAAGTGGCGGAGCCTGTCCAGAACGCATTCTTGCGCCGGAACCCGGCTCGCAAAGATTGTGGCGACCCCTGTCAGAACAGCCCGCGCAGCCAGTCGATGCCAAAAGCCCCCGGCATCAGCATTAGGCTGGCCCAGATCAGCGCCGACACGCCGTTCGCCAGTTGGAAGTGCTGCTGGCGCATCCCGCACATGCCCGCCACCAGCGGCACCACCGCCCGCAAGGGGCCGATGAAGCGGCCGAAAAAGGCCCCCATCACCCCCCAGCGGGCGAAGAAGTCGTGGCCGCGCGCCAACAACTGCGGTTGGCGGGTAAAGGGCCAGAGTTGACTGACCTGATGCTGGTAGCGGTCGCCAATCCAGAAGGAGATCCAATCCCCCAAAAACGCGCCGATGGCGGCGGCCGCCCAGATCGGCCAGAAGGCCAGCCCGGCCTCGGCAATCAGTGCGCCAACGCCCAGCAAGATGAGGGTGGCGGGCACCAGCAGCGAGAGAAACGCCATCGATTCGGCGAATGCCAGTAGGAAGACCACGGGCGCGGCCCACTGCTCATGCTGGCGCACCAGCTCCAGGGTATCGGCCACGATGCTGGCAATTGTCACAGGTCACTCCATCTGATAAACGGGCAGACCCATCAGAATACCTGCCCGGCGGCCATCCTGCCTGTAACCTTGGGTAAACAAGCCTTTAGTTATGCAAAGTTGCCGCCATAAAAAAGGGCGCCGTAGCGCCCTGTTCATTTTTGGCAACGCTATCACACCAGACGGCGCGCCGCTTCGACCACGATTTTCACCGCGTGACTCTCGGTCTGCTTCATGGTTTCGGCATTCGGGATCTCTTGCTGGGTGCGGTTGACGATCACCCCTGCCACCATGCCCGCACGCAGCCCCTGGCTTGCGCACATGGTCAGCAGCGTGGCGGACTCCATTTCGTAGTTCATCACGCCCATTGCCTGCCACTCTTCCATGGAGCCTTTGAAGCGGTTCACCACGCGGCCGGAGAAGGTGTCATAACGCTCCTGGCCGGGGTAGAAGGTGTCGGAGGAGGCGGTGACGCCGATATGGGTGGTCGCGCCCACCGCCTTCGCGGCCTCTACCAGCGCAGTGGTACAGGCGAAATCGGCCACGGCCGGGAACTCCATCGGCGCGAAGTGCAGGCTGGCGCCATCAAGGCGTACGGCCGCGGTGGTGACCAGCACGTCGCCGACGTTAATGTGGTTCTGGATGGCGCCGGTGGTGCCGATGCGCAGGAAAGTACGCACGCCCAGTTGTGCCAGTTCTTCCACTGCGATGGAGGTGGAGGGGCCACCGATGCCGGTCGAGCAGACCACCACGGCCTTGCCGTCCAGCTCGGCGCGCCATGACGTAAACTCACGATGGGACGCCAGCTTGACCGGGTTCTCCATCAGGCGGGCAATCTTCTCTACGCGCTCCGGGTCACCGGGTACGATCGCCAGGGTGGCACCCTGCAGGTCAGCCTTGGTCAGGCCAAGGTGGAAAACATCAGACTTAGACATAGGAAACTCCTGTTAACAACGCTTTGCCGGGAATAAAGAGAGAGTGTACTGAAAAATCAGTTAATTTTTTGTGATAACCATCACTGCCAATGCAACACGCATGCACAAGTTGCCAAATTAATGTGACAAGATTCACACTAACGCCATTATCGCACCCTTTTCTGCTTCCATACCAGTGCCTGCCATCCCACCTACCCTTCTCCAATGGCTAAAAGTATCGCACGTACATAAGCCCACTGAACCCGTAGCGGGAGATAAACAGCAATGTCCTTACTCGGCGCACCTCAAGGTTACGTCCAGAATTAAATAATTAGAATTTAATTCATTTGAATCTAATAAATAGCCTTTTAAATCATTAAGTTAAAAATTAAAAATACTTAATGGAAATTAAATGACAAATAAATATTTCCCTATTTTTTTAGGAATTAGAATTTCTGGCTGCGCATTTTTCCCACTCTATGCACGACAGACTCCAAACAAGGATGGAAAAAATTGAAAAATCTTAACACAACGCCCAATCCCCTCGCCCTAAATATCCTTAAAGCTTTGCCTATGATGCTGGCTATTACCGGCGGCTTTAGCGCTACTAGCCAGGCGACTGAAATCAATGATGGCGGCAATGATAATGCCTCACCCATTAATATCAGTGGCGGCAGTGCGGATAGCCCGCATAGTTTAACTATCTACCCAGGTGATTTATCTATTGTTACTACTGGCAATAATTCACACAGTATTTATGTCCGTGATGGTGGAAGAGTCTTTGAAGAAAAAATCAAAACAATTGACGATAACGGTACCATGAGGGGAACGACCACCAGCATTTCCACCACCGGTGAGAATGCCAAAGGTATTTATTCTCAAAATGGTAGCACCGTGGAATTATTGAGCCCACTGACAATTAAAACCAATAATATTAATTCAGACGGTGTTTATTTAGAGGGTGATAATAATACCTTCAGCCTTATGGCGGATATGTCGGTCACCACCGCAGGCGACAACAGCGCTGGCATCAATCTCAACGGCGAAAAAAACAGCGTGGCCACCGGGAAACTGAGCGTCAAAACCGGCGGGACAGGGAGCCATGCGGTGACCGCCAATGGCGAAGGGAGCACCCTCACTGCTACCAGCGCCTCACTCTCCACCACTGGCAAGGGTGCCTCGGCTATCGCCGTTGACCAAAAAGCCGCAGTCACGCTGACAGATAGCGCCCTCTCCAGCGCCGGCGCTGACAGCCTGACCGTGCAGGCGCACGGCGGCAGTAGCGTCTCTCTAGCGGGCACCACGCAGGCTGCTACACTCACCACGCTCGGCACCAACAGCCACTCCATCGAAATTGATACCCAAGCCACCGTCACCGGCGACCAGCTGAATATTGATCACCAGTCTGAAAACAGCGCCGCCATTGTGCTGCAACAGCACACCGGTGCGGCCGCCAGCCAGCAGGGCGGCGCCCTCAACCTCACCCAATCGAGCCTGACCAGTCACCAATCTTCCCCGGCACTGGCCGCGGATGGCGGCAACTGGACAGTGGATTTTGACCATACTGACCTGAACGCGGGTCAGGGTCAGGCGATCTATGTCGCTAACCAAGCCGACGCCGCAAAAAGCGCCGAGTTGCAGGCCCAGTCCGCCAAACTGAACTTCACGGCGGAAAATAGCAGCACCGTGACCGGCAACGTGGTGGTGGAAGCGCAGAACAATCTGGCGAACCAGCTCACCATGGGGCTGCTAGACTCCACCTTCAATGGCGCATCCCAAGGCAATATCGACCTGACGGCCAATAACAGCACCTGGAACATGAGCGCCAGCTCCACGGTCAACTCACTGGCGATGGACCAAAGCAGCGTCCACTTCGCGCCAGAGGGCGACTACAAAACCCTGACCACCCAGTCGCTGTCGGGCAGTGGCAGCTTCTACCTCAATACCGAGCTGAATGAGGGCGGTGCCAACAGCCAGAGTGACAAGATCATCGCCGCCAATGCCGCCAGCGGCAGCAATTTCACCCTGTATATCAATGGCCGGGGCAATGGTGCCGCCACCGAGGGCAATGGCATCGAGGTGGTGGAGGTTCAGGATCAAAGCCACGCGACTTTCGCGCTGGGGAATACGGTCAGTATCGGTGCCTATGATTACTACCTGTTTGAGGGGGATGCCGAAGGCTCGGCCGATACCAACGACTGGTATCTGCGTGCTCAATATAACGATCCGGATGCCAACAGCGACGACGACAACGGCGGCAACAACGGCGGCGATAACGGCGGCAACAACGGCGGCGACAACGGCGGCAACAACGGCGGCGACAACGGCGGCGACAACGGCGGTGATGACAACGGTGTTCCTTCCAATGTGAAACCGTACCGTGAAGAGGTGCCCGGCTACGCGGTCGCTCCTTACCTGAACCTCTACTACGGCCTGCAAACGGTCGGTACCCTGCATGAGCGCATGGGTGATGCCGAGCAGTACGCACGTAACTACAACAACCTCGCCTGGGCGCGTACCGGCGGCAACAGCACCTCCTTCAATGCTGGCTACTTCGGTTATGACACCGACTCCTGGTTTGCCCAGTTCGGTACTGACCTCTATCAGGATGAGACGGACAACGGCACCCGCGTGCATGGCGGGGTGATGGTGACCCTCGGCTACCAGAACTCTGACAACCAGGATCAGGCACGCCGGTACGGCGACAAGCAGGTAGAGACCGGCTCGCTGCATACGGATGCCTACAGCGTGGGCGGCTACTACACCCGCTATGCGCAGGATGGCAGCTACGTCGATCTGGTGGGTCAGTTCACCTACTACCGCAACAAATATGAGAGCCGTTACGATGCCCGCCAGAACAGCTTTGGCACCCTGCTCTCCGTGGAAGGCGGCAAGCCATACGCGCTCAGCGAGAACTGGAAAATTGAGCCGCAGGGCCAGCTGGTTTACCAATATCTGATCAGCGAAGACTTTGGCGATGCGATCTCTACCGTCTCTGGCGTCAATGAGAGCGCGCTGACCGGCCGCGTCGGGGTGCGGTTGTTCCGCGACCAGCAGGAGAACAAAGAGCAAGAAACCTTCAAGCCTTACCTGACGGCGGACGTGTTGCACAACTTCACCGATGCCCCGAGCGTGCGGGTAGCCAACAGCGACGTGCAGGCTGACCTCAGCACCACCTGGTGGCAGTCTGGCGCGGGCATGACCACCCGTCTGGCGGAGAACACCTGGATCTACGCCGATGTGCAGTACCGCAAAGGCATGGATAACGATATGGAAGGCTACGTCGGCCACATCGGCATCCAAGGCAGCTTCAAGTAATGTCCCTCCCTCCGCGCCCTTAGGCGCGGAGTTTTTCCCCCATCGCCCACCCTGCTCGTCTCCTCCCTGCCCGTTCTGGTTTTATTTCCTATAGTTAATGCTGCACAGCGCTACCCTACGACGATGCGGAGACCGCCATGAAACATGATGAACCCCTGAACACGCAGGCCAGCGACGGTTTTGCCCCCGCCGTTGCGCCGATTGCCTCCACCACCCGCCATACGGATGAACAGGATCTGTACACCAGCGAAACCACCATCCCGACGCAGGGTGAGAGTATGCCAGCCTACATGGCGCGCCCGGCCGCCGCCGCTGGCCCATTGCCGGTGGTTCTGGTGGTGCAGGAGATTTTCGGCGTGCATGAGCACATCCGCGATCTCTGCCGCCGACTGGCGAAAGAGGGCTATCTGGCGATCGCGCCGGAACTCTACTTCCGTCAGGGCGATCCGCAGCAGTACCAAAGCATTGATGAACTCTTTAGCCAGTTGGTCAGCAAGGTGCCAGACCAGCAGGTGCTGGCCGATCTGGATCACACTGCCCACTGGGCGACCCGCAATGGCGGCGCGGCCAACCAACTGGCGGTGACCGGCTTCTGCTGGGGCGGCCGCATTGCCTGGCTCTATGCCGCCCACAATCCGCAGCTCAAGGCGGCGGTGGCGTGGTATGGCAAGCTGGTGGGCGACAAATCCCTTAACCAGCCGAAGCATCCGGTGGACATTGCCGTCGATCTCAACGCCCCGGTGCTTGGGCTGTATGGCGGCCAGGATCACAGCATTCCCCAAGCGACGGTGGAGACCATGCGTCAGGCGCTGCGTGCCGCCAACGCGGAGGCTGAGATAGTGGTCTACCCGGAGGCCGGTCACGCGTTCAATGCGGATTACCGTCCCAGCTACCACCCGGAAGCGGCTGCCGATGGCTGGCAACGGATGCTGGCGTGGTTCCGCCGTTGTGGTCTGGCTGGCGTGGTGTAAGCGTTATGGGCGCGGGCGCGCCCTGTTTTGCCCTTTCCGATCAGGCCTATTCAGTACGCAGGCGCTGCGCCGCCGTCACCATGTTGGCGAGGGCCTGACGCGTCTCCGGCCAGCCGCGGGTCTTCAGGCCACAGTCCGGGTTGACCCACAAACGCTCCGCCGGGATATTTTCGGCCGCCTTGCGTAGCAGCGCCTCGATCCACTCCACGCTCGGGACGTTTGGCGAGTGGATGTCATAGACGCCGGGGCCGATGCTGTTCGGGTAGTCGAACGCCTTGAAGGCTTCCAGCAGATCCATATCGGAACGGGAGGTTTCGATGGTGATCACGTCGGCATCCAGCGCGGCGATGGCCTCCATGATGTCGTTGAACTCGCAGTAGCACATGTGGGTGTGGATCTGCGTGTCGTCGCGGGCAACGGCGGCGTTCAGCTTGAAGGCCCCGACCGCCCACTCCAGATAGGCTTGCCACTCGCTGCGGCGGAGCGGCAGCCCCTCGCGCAGGGCTGGCTCATCAATCTGGATGATGCCAATGCCCGCTTGCTCCAACTCCTGCACCTCATCACGCAGCGCCAGCGCGATCTGTCTGGCAATCACCTCACGGCTGACATCTTCCCGCGGGAAAGACCAGCAGAGAATAGTCACCGGGCCGGTCAGCATCCCTTTCACCGGTTTGTCGGTCAGCGACTGGGCATACTTCGCCCACTCGACGGTGATGGCCTGTGGGCGGCTGACATCCCCGATGATCACCGGCGGCTTCACGCAGCGGGAGCCGTAGCTCTGCACCCAGCCATTCTGGGTGAAGACGAAGCCGTCCAAATGCTCGCCGAAGTACTCCACCATGTCATTGCGCTCCGCCTCGCCATGCACCAGCACGTCCAGCCCGAGGCGCTCCTGCTCCGCGATGGCGTGCCTGATGTGTTCACTGATGCCGGTGCGGTAGCGGCTGCCATCCAGCCGGCCCTGTTTAAACGCCAAGCGCAGGCCGCGGATCTCGGGGGTCTGCGGGAAGGAGCCGATGGTGGTGGTCGGCCAGGCTGGCAGCGGGAATTTGCCGCGCTGCTTCTCGGCCCGCACCGGATAAGGGTGCTGGCGCTCGCACTCCTGCGCGGTGATGGCGGTCAGGCGCGTACTGACGGCCGCATTGTGCACGCGGCCGGAGTCGCGGCGAGCGCGGATCGGCGCGCTGTAGTCGGTGATTTTTTTCAGGATCTGCGGGTCGCCGTGGTTCAGGGCGTCGCTGAGCAGCGCCAGCTCGGCGCATTTTTGCAGCGCGAAGGCGAACCAACTCTTCACCTCCTCATCCAGACGGCTCTCGACGCTCAGGTCGATCGGGCTGTGCAGCAGGGAGCAGGAGCTACCCAGCCACAGGGTGCGCGCCTGCGCCGCCAGCGGTTGCAGGCGGTTGAGCCAGGTACTGAGGTCAGCGCGCCAGACATTGCGGCCATTAATTACGCCCAGCGAGAGCACCCACTCCGCCGGCAGGGCCGCTGCCAACGTGTGGGGATCATCGCGGCCCGCTACCAGATCGACGTGCAGGCCCTGCACGTCCAGCGTGCGAATGGTGTCGAGGTGATGGCCGATGCTGTCGAAATAGGTGGTCAACAGCAGCTTGGTCTGACCATTCAGCGCGGCGTAGGCAGGCTTGAAGGCCGCCTGCCACGCTGGCGGCAGCTCCAGCACCAGCGCTGGCTCGTCAATCTGCACCCACTCAATGCCGCGTTTTGCCAGTTCCGCCAGCACCTGCTGGTAGACCGGCAGGAGGTCATTGAGCAGCGAGAGGCGGTCGAACGGCTCGCCCTTCACCTTGCCCAGCCAGAGGTAGGTGACCGGGCCGAGCAGCACCGGCTTCACCCGGTGACCGAGCGCCAGCGCCTCATCCACCTCATCCAGCAATTGGGGCCAGGCCAGCGTGAAGCGCTGGCCCTGATGGAACTCCGGCACAATGTAGTGGTAGTTGGTGTTGAACCATTTGGTCATCTCGGCGGCGGCGGCTGGCTCGCCGGTTGGCGCGCGACCACGGGCAATGCGGAACAGGGTATCCAGATCCACCGTGCCGGAGGCATTTTGGTGGCGCGGCGGCACATTGCCGAGCAGCAGGCTGGTGGCTAGCACATGGTCATACCATGCGAAGTCGCCGACTGGCAGCAGATCCACCCCGGCGTCACGCTGCTGTTGCCAATGGCGGGCGCGCAATTCACGCCCTACCGCCAGCAGCGCCTCCTGCGTCATCTCGCCTGCCCAGTAACTCTCCTGGGCTTTTTTCAGCTCACGATGCAGCCCTACGCGCGGAAAACCCAGAGTATGGTTCAGAATTGCCATGGTCAAAACCCTCATTTAGCCGTCCAGATGTTTACACATCCATATTCCGCAGGTACTGTATGATCCACAAGCGCAAAATGTTCACTGTCACTGTGAAGGACTCTCATGATCGAACTCAAACACTTACGGACGCTGCAAGCGCTGCGCAATACCGGCTCTCTGGCCGCTGCCGCTGCCCAGCTCCACCAGACACAGTCCGCGTTGTCGCACCAGTTCAGCGATCTGGAGCAACGGCTCGGCTTTCGCCTGTTTGTCCGTAAGAGCCAGCCGCTGCGCTTTACCCCACAGGGGGAGATTTTGCTGCAACTGGCCGAGCAGGTGCTGCCGCAGATCCAGCAGGCGCTTCAGGCGTGTCATGAGCCACAGCAGACCACGCTGCGCATCGCCATTGAGTGCCATAGCTGCATCCAGTGGCTGACGCCAGCGCTCGATAACTTCCGCCAGCGCTTCCCGCAGGTGATCATGGACTTCAAGTCGGGCGTCACCTTTGACCCGCAGCCGGCGCTGCAACAGGGCGAACTGGACGTGGTGCTGACCTCAGACATCTTGCCGCGCAGCGGCCTGCACTACTCGCCGATGTTTGATTTCGAGGTGCGGCTGGTGCTGGCCCCGGATCATCCGCTGGCGCGCAAGGCGCAGATTGAGCCGGAGGATCTGGGCGATGAGACGCTGATGATCTACCCGGTGCAACGCCAGCGGCTGGATATCTGGCGGCACTTCCTGCAACCGGCCGGTGTCAGCCCGGCGCTAAAGAGCGTGGACAATACCCTGCTGCTGATCCAGATGGTGGCGGCACGCATGGGCATTGCCGCGCTGCCGCACTGGGTGGTGGAGAGTTTTGAGCGCCAGGGGCTGGTGGTGACCAAGACCCTGGGCGAGGGGTTATGGAGCCGGTTGTACGCCGCCGTGCGCGAGGGCGAGCAGCGCCAACCGGTGACGGAGGACTTTATTCGTTCGGCGCGCCAGCACGCGTGCGATCACCTGCCGTTTGTAAAGGACGCTGCACGACCCAGCGCCGGTGCACCCAAAGCGATGCCATTATCACTGCAGCACCCAGAATAAAGCTCGGCCAGTGGGGCTGCTGTTGCCAGATCGCCAGGTTAACCAGCAGCCCGGCCGGGACGTGGAAGTTGTTCATGATCCCCAGCGTTCCCGCATCCACCTGCGTCGCCCCAACGTTCCACATGAAGTAGCCGAGTGCGGAGGCACCCACGCCCAGCCACACCAGCACGCCCCACTGTAGGGTGGTGGTCGGCAGCTTATTCGGGTTGCCGAACAGCACCCAGGCCACCACCGCGCAGAGCACCGCCCCCAGATAGAACCAGGAGAAAGCGCTGTGCTGCGGCATCGGGCGCGTCTCCATCAGCCGTTTGTAGCCCACCTGCCCGATGGCGAAGCAGAGGTTGGCCGCCTGTACCAGCAGCAGGCCAATCACAAAGTGCTCGCTGATGTGGTCATAGCGGATGATGGCCGCGCCCGCCACCGCCAGCAGCGCGCTGAGGGCGTAGCCGATGCGCACGCCGCGGCCGCTGATCAGGTCATAGATCAGCGTCACGTAGAGCGGCGTCATCACGGTAAACAGCAGGAACTCCGGCACCGTCAGGTAGAGGTACGCCTGAAAGCTGATCAGGTACATGATGCCAAGCTGCATCGCCCCGACTGCCATATAGAGCAGCAGGGTCGTCACCTTATAGCCGCGCCAGCGCAGGAACGGCAGGAACACCAGCGTCGCCAGCACCAGCCGCACCAGTACCGAGAAGACACTGTCCACCTGACCGGCCAGGTACTCGCCAATCAGGCTAAAGGAGAACGCCCATAAAATGGTGGTGATAATCAGTAAAAACACAGTGATCGTCGCTTTAAAGGGAAAAGGGAATTGTAACGGAACAGCAGGAGAAAAATTCAGCAAAGGTGGTTGACGTCTGTTTATTATTTACACAAACAGACAGGGATTTACCGCCTCCCCGGCCAGGCTGGCGTAAACTTAAGGATGAGGAAGCCAAAAGCCCGTTCCGGGCAACGGAGGAGACAATGAAAACCCTGACCCCACTCGCCTGCTTGCTGGCGCTCGGCCTGATGGCTGGCCATGCGGCAGCGGACTCCCGCGCGCTGACACCACAGCAGACCCAGCAACGGATGCTGGACAACCCGGCGCAACGCAGCACCCAGCAGCGGATGCAGACCAACCAGCGGGTTCAGCAGCGGCAGTTGGAGCTGGATCGCCGCAGCGCCACCCAGCAGCAGAACCAGCAGTTGCGCAGCCAGATGCAGACTGACCGGCAGCGCGTCCAGCAGAGCCAGCCGGGCAACCGCTGACCTGATTTAGATTCGCACGCCCAGCAGCGTCAGAATCAGCGGCGTGGTGATGCCCGACAGCGCGGTGGACATCACCAGGCTGGCCGCCGCTGGGCCGCCCAGCGTATTGAACTGGCGCGACACCAGATAGACATTCACCCCCACGGCCATCGAGCCGAGCAGCACCACCACGCGCGTCTCCATCTCCGGCAGATGCAGCGCCAACGCCAGCAACCAGATCACCAGCGGCTGCACCAGCAGCTTCATCACGCAGATGGCGCTGCTTAGCCGCCAGCCATCGCGGATGCGGTACTCCGCTAGCCCCATGCCCAGCACCACCAGCGCCAGCGGCGAGGCCATCTGCCCCAGCATCGACACCGGTTTGTCGATCATCTCAGGCAGCGGCAGGCCGGTCAGGCTAAATATCGTGCCGCTGAGGATGCCGATGATCAACGGGTTGGTCAGCACGCTGCGGGCGGTCTTGGTGAAGCCCTTGAGCGTCAGCGAGCCATTGCGCGCCCACTCCACGGACACCGTGACCAACGTCCAGAGGATCAGCCCGTTGAACACCAGCACCAGCGCCACCGAGGGCACCGCCGCCTCGCCGAGCATCACGGTGGCAATTGGCAGGCCCAGCATCACGTTATTGGAGAAGATGCCGCCTAACGCAAACACCGAGCCAGCCACCCCATCCAGCCGGAACAGGTGGCGCGCCAGCAGGCGGCCCAACACGAACACAATCAGGCAGCTGCCGAAGAAGGCGATCAGCAGCCGGGCGTCCACCACGGGCCGCTGGCTGAAGTCACACATCATGCGGAACAGCATGGCGGGCAGCGCCACGGAGAAGACCAGCCGCGTCAGGCCATCGGTCAGTGACGACGGCCACTTGCCCCAGCGGATCAGACCGTAGCCCAGCACAATCAGGATAAACAGCGGCACCGACAGCAGGATTTGGTGCCAGAGGGAGAGGATAAAGGCAGGCATAGCGCTCCTTGCATCAACAGCCGGCGCCGTAGATTGCCGCCGGGCAACAGGGTCAGCGGCCCGCCCGGCAGATAATAAGCCTGCTAAGAGAAGTCCGCGCCGAGTAAATCTATCCGGTCGGTGCAGATGCAGTCAACGCCCCAGTTGAGCAACAATCGCGCGCGCTCCGGGCTATTGACGGTATAGACCAGAATACGCAAACCGGCGGCCTTGATCTGCGCCACCCGCTCCGCGGTCAGCGCCTGATGGTCAATGTGCAGCGACACGCAGCCCAATTGCTGGGTCAGCGCGCGCCACTCCTCATCCCAGGCCTCCAGCAACAGCCCGCGCGGCAGCTCCGGCGCGGCCTGTTGCGCCGCCGCCAGCGCCACCACCGAGAAGGAGGAGAGCAGCGGCGGTGTCTGCCCCTGCCACAGCAGCCGGGCGGCGGAGGCAATCACCTTGCCGCTCTCCTCGTCGGTGCCGGTGGTCGGCTTGATCTCAATGTTCGCCATCAGCCCGTGCTGCGCGCAGCGCGCCGCCACCTCGGAGAGCAGCGGCAGCCGCTCATCGCGGAAAGCGCTGCTGTACCAACTGCCAGCGTCAAGCGTCACCAGCTGTTTCCACGGCAGGTTGCCCGCCACGCCCCAGCCATTGCTGGTGCGATCCAGGGTGTCATCATGCAGCAGGAAGATCTTCCCATCCTGCGCCAGCTTGGCGTCAAACTCGATCATGGTGTGGCCGTGGCGCGCGCCGGTATCAATCGCCGCCAGCGTGTTTTCCGGTGCCAGCGAGCCGCCGCCGCGGTGCGCGACAATGCGTGGGTAGGGCCAGTCTGTTGTCTCCATCACTCCATCCGTACTCCGTCAGCCGTGTCAAAAACGTGCAGCGCCGTGGGCGGCAGCACCAGATTGAGCTGGGAGCCGACCGCCGGGCAGTGCTCATGGGAGAGGCGTACCACCACGCCCTGATCGCCCCAGCGGCCATGCGCCAGGTTATCTGCGCCCAGCCGCTCGAGGGTCAGCACCGTCAGCGGGATGCCCCGCGCGCCCGGCTCCACCCACTGAATATGCTCCGGCCGGATGCCAACGGTCAACTCCCGCCCCTGCCACGCCGGACGCGGCACGGGCAGCGGCAGCAGCGTGCCATCCGCCAGCCGCAGCGCGCGCCCTCGGCATCGACGGTGCCCGCCAGCAGGTTCATCGCTGGCGAACCCATAAAGCCCGCGACAAAACGCGTCGCGGGCCGCTGGTAGATCTCCTCCGGCGTGCCAATCTGCTCGGCCACCCCTCTGTTCATCACAATCACCCGCTGTGCCAGCGTCATCGCCTCCACCTGATCGTGGGTGACGTAGAGGCTGGTGGTACGCAGGCGGCGGTGCAGCTGTTGCAGCTCCAGCCGCATCTGCACCCGCAGCTTGGCGTCGAGGTTGGAGAGCGGCTCATCGAACAGGAACACCGCTGGCTCACGCACGATGGCGCGCCCCATCGCCACCCGCTGGCGCTGGCCGCCCGACAGCTCGCGCGGTTTGCGTTTGAGCAGCGGCTGCAACTCCAGGATGCGCGCTGCCTCCTCCACCCGCTCGGCGATCTGCGCCTTGCCAAACCCCCGGATCTTCAGGCCATAGGCCATGTTGTCAAACACGCTCATGTGCGGGTAGAGCGCATAGTTCTGGAATACCATCGCGATGCCGCGATCCTTCGGCTCCAGGTCGGTCACCCGCCGGTTGCCGATGTAGATGTCGCCGCCGCTGGTGCGCTCCAGCCCCGCCACCATGCGCAGCAGGGTCGATTTGCCACAGCCGGAGGGGCCAACCATCACGATGAACTCGCCGTCGGCGACATCCAGGTCAATCTGCCGGATCACCGGCGTCTTGCCGTCATAACTCTTGCTGACGGCCTGCAATTTCAGATTCGCCATAACTCACTTCTCACTGTCAACCAGACCGCGCACAAACCAGCGCTGCATGCCCAATACCACCAGCAGCGGCGGCAGCAGGGTCAGCAGCATCGCCGCCATCACCCGGTTCCACTGGGTGGTGCCCTCGCCGCTGGCAATCATGCTTTTGATGCCAGCCACGGCGGTGCCCATCGAGGCATCATTGGTAATCAGAATCGGCCACAAATATTGGTTCCAGCCGTAGATAAAGGTGATGACAAACAGCGCCGCCAGATTGGTTTTCGACAGCGGCAGCACCACGTCCCAGAAGAAGCGCATCGGCCCGGCGCCATCAATGCGCGCCGCCTCCAGCAACTCATCCGGCAGGGTCATAAAGAACTGGCGGAACAGGAAGGTGGCGGTCGCCGAGGCCATCAGCGGCAGCGTCAGGCCGGTGTAGCTGTCCATCAGGTGCAGCCCGGCCATCACCTCAACGGTTGGGAAGATCCGCACCTCCACCGGCAGCATCAGGGTGAGGAAGATCACCCAGAAGAACAGGTTGCGCAGCGGAAAGCGGAAATAGACGATGGCGTAGGCCGACAGGATCGAGACGCCAATCTTGCCGAGGGTAATCGCCAGCGCCATGATCACGCTGTTGAGCAGCATCAGGCTAAAGGGCGCGCTGTGGCGGCTGACGCCCTGCTGCCAGATGGTGCTGACGTTCTCCCACAGGTGGCTGCCGGGCAGCAGCGTCATCGGCACCTGGAACACCGCGCTGTCATCCAGCGTGGCGGCGACAAAGGCCACATAGAGCGGGAACAGCACCACCAGCACGCCGAGCGCCAGCATCACATGGCAGAAGAGATCCAGCCCCTTGCGGTTTTCGATCATTGGTAACGCACCTTACGCTCAACAAAGCGGAACTGAAGGATGGTCAGGCCAATCACCAGCAGCATCAGCACCACGGATTGCGCGGCGGAGCTAGCCAGATCCAACCCGGCGAAGCCTTCGCGGTAGATCTTGTAGATGAGCGTGGTGGTCGCCTGCACCGGGCCACCGCCGGTGGCGGCGTCAATCACCGGGAAGGTGTCGAAGAAGGCGTAGACCAAATTCACCACCAGCAGGAAGAAGCTGACCGGCGAGATCAACGGCAGCACCAGATTGAAGAAGCGCCGCACCGGGCCTGCGCCATCAATCGCCGCCGCCTCCACCAGCGAGCGCGGGATGGATTGCAGCGCCGCCAGGAAGAAGAGGAAGTTGTAGCTCACCTGCTTCCAGACCGAGGCCAGCACCACCAAAAACATCGCCTGCCCACTGTGCTGGGCGTGGTTCCAGTCGTAGCCCCAGGTGCGCAGCAGATGCTCAATCAACCCCATGCCGGGGTTGAACAGGAACATCCAGAGCACCGCCGCCACCGCTGGCGCCACGGCGTAGGGCAGGATGAACAGCGTCTGGTAGAGACGCCGCCCCCGCACCACGCGATCCACCATCGCCGCCAGCAGCAGCGACACCACCAGCCCACTCACCGCCACCAGCCCGCTGAAGATCAGGGTGGTGGAGAAGGAGGCGAGGTAGGTGTCGTCCTGCCACAGCGCGCTGAAGTTCTCCAGCCCGACAAACTCGCTGGAGAGGCCAAACGGATCGAGGCGCTGTACCGAGTACCAAAGCGCCTCCCCCGCCGGCCAGAGGAAAAATACCGCGGTGATCAGCAGTTGCGGCAGTACCAGCACATAGGGCAGCCAGCTACAGCTAAAGCCGGGACGGGACGGCGCCATCAGCCTCTCCTTGCGTTACTTGGTGGAGGCTTCAAAGCGACGCAACAGCACGTTGCCACGCTGCACGGCGCTATCCAGTGCCTGCTGCGAGGTTTTCTTGCCGGTCCAGACGCTCTCCAGCTCCTCATCCACGATGGTGCGGATCTGCGGCATGTTGCCGAGACGCAGGCCACGGGTGAACGGCAACGGCGGCTTGTTCAGCATCTGGCGGGTGGCGATGTCCGCGCCGGGGTTCTTGTCATAGAAGCCCTGCTGGCGGGTCAGATCGTAGGCAGCGGTGGTGATCGGCAGGTAGCCGGTCTTCTGGTGCCACTCGGCGGCGATCTCTGGCTGGGTCAGGAACTGCATGAACTGCGCCACGCCCTTGTAAGTGGCGTCATCCTTGCCATTCATCACCCACAGGCTGGCCCCGCCAATGATGGCATTCTGCGGCGCGCCCTTGACGTCGGCGTCATACGGCATCATGCCGACGCCGTAGTTAAATTTGGCGTAGTGGCGGATGTCCGCCAGCGAGCCAGAGGAGGCGGTGGTGATGGCGCAGTCGCCGTTGTAGAACTTGGCGGTGGGCTCATCCTTGCGGCCGTAATAGGTGAAGCCGCCCGATTTGTTCAGGTCAGCCAGCATCTGGATGTGCTTGACCTGCTCCGGCTTGTTGAACTCCAGCACGGCGTCGGTGCCGTCGAAGCCATTGTTCTTGGAGGCCACCGGCAGGCCGTGCCAGGCGCTGAAGTTCTCAATCTGGATCCAGCCCTGCCAGCCGCTGGCGTAACCGCACTGCATACCGGCGGCGCGCAGTTTGGCGGTGTACTCAGCCAGTTGCTGCCAGGTTTTCGGCGGCTGCTCCGGGTCCAGCCCGGCTTTTTTGAAGGCATCTTTGTTGTAGTAGAGCACCGGGGTGGAGCTGTTGAACGGCTGGGAGAGCAGGTGGCCGCTCTTGGCGTCGGTGTAGTAGCCGGAGACGGTCGGCACGAACACTGTCTCATCGAAGGGCACGCCAGCGTCACTGAAGACCTGGTATACCGGTTTAATCGCCTTGCTGGCCATCATGGTGGCGGTGCCGACCTCATACACCTGGAGGATGGCGGGCGCGTTGCCGGAGCGGAACGCAGCGATGCCGGCCGCCAGGCTCTGCTCATAGTTCCCCTTGTAGACCGGGACGATCTTCACCTCGGGGTGGGACTGGTTGAAGCGGTCTGCCAGCGAGTCCACCTCCACGCCCAATTCGCCCTCCATGGAGTGCCAGAATGGGATGGTGGTAACGGCCAGCGCGTTGGCGCTACAAGCCAGTGACACGGCGGTGGCAAGGGCGGCGGTTTTGATACGGCGGGAAAACGTGAGGGAAATGAACATGCCTGTCTCCTGAAAAGGTCGGTGTGCGCTGGGCGCGCTAAGCCCCTCATGCGCTGACATATTTTTTTAACCGGAGCTAACATGACACGGTAAAATGACAGAAAAATAACCAATAAATGACGATAAAGTGACAGACGAGTGAAGTGCGGGTGACGGTTAGATGGCAGCGCGGCGGGAAAAGGGCGTGACGGGAGGGCAGAAAAAAGGGGGCCAGTAGCCCCCGGTGAATGGCGTGCAGTTAGCCGCCGAGGTAAGCGCTGCGCACCGCCTCATTGGCCAGCAGTGCGTCGCCGCTATCTTCGAGCACCACGTGGCCGTTCTCCAGCACATAGCCGCGATCGGCCAGCTTCAGCGCCTGATTGGCGTTCTGCTCCACCAGGAAGATGGTCATCCCCTCCTCGCGCAGTTGCTGGATGGTGTCAAAGATCTGCTGGATGATGATCGGTGCCAGCCCCAGCGACGGCTCATCTAGCAGCAGCAGCTTCGGCTGGCTCATCAGCGCGCGGCCAATCGCCAGCATCTGCTGCTCGCCGCCGGACATGGTGCCAGCGCGCTGCGCCTGCCGCTCCTGTAAGCGCGGAAAGAGCGCGTAGACGCGCGCCAGCCGCTCGCGGTAGTGCTCACGGGCGACAAAAAAGCCGCCCATCGCCAGGTTCTCCTCCACCGTCATGCGGGAGAAGACGCGCCGCCCCTCCGGCACGATGGCGATGGCCTCGCGCATGATCTGCGCGGTCTGCCAATCAGTGATGTCCTTGCCCTCAAACAGGATGCGGCCGGTGCTGGCGCGTGGCTCGCCGCACAATGTGCCGAGCAGTGTGGTTTTGCCGGCGCCGTTCGCGCCAATCAGCGTGACGATCTCACCCTTCTCAATATGCAGGCTGACGTTGTGCAGTGCCTGAATCTTGCCGTAGTGGGCGGAAACTTGGTTTAACGACAGCATGTTCTCTCTTCCTCGCCCTTAGGCTTCGCCCAGATAGGCCCGGATCACATCCGGGTTGTTGCGCACCTCAGCCGGGGTGCCCTGCGCCAGCGGCGTCCCTTGGTTGACCACGTAGATGCGGTCGGAGATGCCCATCACCAGCTTCATGTCGTGCTCAATCAGTAGCACGGAGACGTTGTGGTGGTTGCGCAGCTCGGCGATCAGCTCATCCAGCTCGTCGGTCTCTTTGGGGTTGAGGCCAGCGGCGGGTTCATCCAGCATCAGCACCTCTGGCCGCGTCACCATGCAGCGGGCGATCTCTAGCCGCCGCTGCTGGCCGTAGGCCAGATTGCCAGCCTGGCGGTTCGCCAGATCCAGCAGGCCGACGCGCTCCAGCCAGACGGCGGCGCGCTCCTGCGCCTCGGCCTCGGCACGGCGGAAGCTGGGGGTCTTCAACAGCCCGGCCAGCACGCCACTCTTCAGGTGCTGGTGCTGTGCCACCAGCAGGTTCTCAATCACCGTCATCTCACGGAACAGCCGCACATGCTGGAAGGTGCGCACGATGCCCATGCGGGCGATCTTCTGCCCCGGCAGCCCCGCTAGTTGCTGGTCGCGCAGCCGGATGGTGCCGCCGGTCGGGCGGTAGAAGCCGGTCAGGCAGTTGAACACCGTGGTTTTGCCCGCGCCGTTCGGCCCGATCAATGACACGATCTCGCCCTGATTGAGGGTCAGCGCCACGTTGTTGACCGCCAACAGGCCGCCAAAACGCATCATCAGCCCATCCACTTGCAGTAAAGGTTGGCCGCTCATGCCCGCTCTCCCTTTTCACCGGCCTGCGCCGCCTGTTGCAGCGCCGTCGCCTTCATCTTCAACTGTGGCCGTTTCATCGGCAGCAGCCCCTGTGGCCGCCAGATCATCATCAGCACCATCAAGGCACCCAGCACCAACATGCTGTACTCATTCAAATCGCGCATCAGCTCGCGTGACACCACCAGCAGGATGGCCGCCAGAATCACCGCAAACTGCGAGCCCATGCCGCCCAGCACCACAATCGCCAGCACAAAGGCCGACTCGGCGAAGGTGAAGGACTCCGGGCTGACGAAGCCCTGCCGCGCCGCAAACAGCGTGCCCGCGAAGCCCGCGAAGGCGGCGCTGATGGTGAAGGCGGTCAGCTTGATGCGCGTCGGGCTAAGCCCGAGCGAGCGGCAGGCGATCTCATCCTCACGCAGCGCTTCCCACGCGCGCCCCAGCGGCATCCGCAGCAGGCGGTTGATGACAAACAGCGTCAGCACCACCAGCAGCAGCGCCACCATGTAGAGGAAGATGATGCGATCGCTGGGGTCATAGCGCAGGCCGAAGAAGTTGCTGAAAGTGTCCCAGCCGCCGTCGCGCGCCGTGCGGCTGAACTCCAGCCCAAACAGCGTCGGTTTCGGGATCTGGCTGATGCCGTTCGGCCCGCCGGTGATCTCGGTGTTGTTCAGCAGCAGGATGCGCACGATCTCGCCGAAGCCGAGGGTGACGATCGCCAGATAGTCGCCGCGCAGCCGCAGCACCGGGAAGCCGAGCAGGAAGCCGAAACCGGCGCTGATCAGCCCCGCCAGCGGCAGGCTCTGCCAGAAGCCCAGCCCGTAGTAGTGGTTCAGCAGCGCATAGGTGTAGGCCCCGATGGCGTAGAAGCCGCCATAGCCGAGCACCAGCAGGCCCGACAGGCCGACCACCACGTTAAGGCCCAGCCCGAGCATCACGTAGATCAGCGTCAGGGTGGCGATGTCCACCGTGCCGCGTGACACCAAAAACGGCCAGGCGATGGTCGCCAGCAGCAGCAGCAGCGCCAGCGCTTTCTGTTTCGGCGTAGAGCCATCAAAGCTTGGCAGCACAAAGCCGGGCGCGTTGCCGCGCTTCATGCCACGGCTCAGCAGCGGGCGGAACAGCTGGAACAGGAACACCACGGCGCAGCCGATGCCGATCCACTCCCAGCGCACGTCCGACGCGCCATTGACCACCAGCCGCGTGCCATCGAGGCTCAGTTGCAGCCCCATCAGCAGCGAAGCCATCACCAGCAGCGCCAGCGTGGAGACCAGCGCATTGACCAGATTGAGGTTCTTCATACTTTCTCAACCTCCGGGCGGCCAAGGATGCCGGTTGGCATCACCAGCAGCACCACAATCAACAGCGCAAAGGAGACCACATCCTTGTACTCCGTGCTCAGGTAGGCGGAGGTGAGCGCCTCGGCGATGCCAAGGATCAGCCCGCCAATCATCGCGCCAGGGATGCTGCCGATGCCGCCGAGTACCGCGGCGGTGAAGGCCTTCATGCCAGCCATAAAACCGATATAGGGATTAATCACGCCATAGAACTGGCCGAGCAGCACGCCGGCCACCGCCGCCATTGCTGCGCCAATCACGAAGGTGAGCGAGATGACGCGGTCGGTGCTGATGCCCAGCAGGCTGGCCATCTTCAAATCCTCGGCGCAGGCACGGCAGGCGCGCCCCATGCGCGAGTAGCGGATGAACAGCGTCAGCGCCAGCATGGCGAGGAAGGTCACCACCCAGATGATGATCTGCATCGCGCTGATGGTAGCGGCAAAGCCATTGCTCTCGCCCAGCGTCCACTTGCCGGTGACGATGCTAGGCAGCGCCAGATCCCGCGAGCCTTGCGTCAGACTGACGTAGTTTTGCAGGAAGATCGACATGCCGATGGCGGAGATCAGCGCGATCAGGCGCTTGGAGTTACGCACCGGTTTGTAGGCGACGCGCTCAATGCCCCAGCCGTAGGTGCTGGCGATGACGATGGCGACGATAAAGCCCGCGCCAATCAGCAGCCAGCCGGTATCAATGCCCATCATCATCAACGCGGCGATCACGATAAAGGAGACGTAGCTGCCGATCATGTAGACCTCGCCGTGGGCGAAGTTGATCATGCCGATGATGCCATAGACCATGGTGTAGCCGATGGCGATCAGCGCGTAGGTGCTGCCCAACGTCACGCCGTTGAACATCTGTTGCAAGAAGTAGAGAAACTGCTCTGACATACTCTGACCTTAGCTGGCGTGCCACAGGCGGCAGAGGCAAGAGGGGCGCGGTTCGCCGCGCCCCTCCCTGGCCTGCCTGCCCGCCGCATCCAGCGATAACGGGGCTTATTTAACTGGGGTAGACGTGCCGTCCGCGTGCCACTGGAAGATGCCGAATTCGAACCCTTTCAGGTCGCCCTTCTCATCCCAGCTCAGCGAACCCATTACCGTATCAACCGGCTTGGCTTTCAGATCCTTGACGATATCCTCTGGCTCGCGGCTGCCGCTGCGCTCCATGCCGGTGGTCAGCGATTGCAGCGCCGCGTAGGTGGTCCAGACGAACGGGCCCGTCGGGTCGAGTTTCTTCGCCTTCAGCGCGTCCACGATCGGCTGGTTGGTCGGCACCTGGTCATAGCGTTTCGGCAGGGTCACCAGCATCCCTTCGGACGCCGCGCCCGCGATGTTCGACAGCGAGGCGTTGCCTACCCCTTCTGGCCCCATGAACTTGGCGTTCAGCCCGGCCTGCCGGGACTGGCGCAGGATCTGGCCCATCTCCGGGTAGTAGCCGCCAAAGTAGACAAAATCGACGTTCTCTTTTTTCAGGCGCGCTACCAGCGTGGAGAAGTCTTTGTCACCGGCGGTGACCCCCTCAAACAGCACGATGTTGGCACCGGCCTTCTTCAGGCTATCCTGCACCGAGCGCGCCAACCCCTCGCCATACTGCTGCTTGTCATGCACCACGGCGATGCGCTGCGGCTTGATGGTGTCGACGATGTACTTCGCCGCCGTCGGCCCCTGATCGGAGTCCAGGCCGGTGGTACGCATGATCATCTTGTAGCCGCGCGTCGTCAGGTCAGCGTTGGTCGCCGCCGGTGTGATCATGATGATGCCCTCATCCTCGTAGATGTCCGAGGCGGGCTGGGTGGAGGAGGAGCAGAGGTGGCCGATGACATAACGGATGCCGTCGTTGATCACCTTGTTGGCGACCGCCACCGCCTGTTTCGGGTCGCAGGCGTCGTCATACTCCACGCCCACCAGCTTATCGCCCTTCACCCCGCCCTTGGCGTTGATGTCGGCAATCGCCTGGCGCGCGCCGGTGAACTCCATGTCGCCATACTGCGCGACCGGGCCGGAGAGCGCCCCGACGATCGCCACCTTAATGTCTTCCGCCAGCGCGGCCTGTGTCATTGCCATTGCCATGCATCCTGCCAGCACTGCCTTGCCCGTTTTGGTCAATTTCATCCGAACTACCCCTTGTGATCTCACCGTTGTGTTTGCCGCCGAAAGACACTGCACTCGTATCATTTATCTATACGGATGAAGGATTTAGTGTTTTTTTCGGCATCTTTTTGTAATAAGACTTTATTTTTCATGCCATTAAACAGGAATTTTCTTCTGCAAATCAAATCGAGCATTCAGAAACAAGCGGTATAAACAGAATAAAATTCGAAGTAAATTCGCGCACCTTGCGATCAGTATGGTCGCTTATGCTGGCTTTTGCCGCAGGCGGTGATCTATAACTCCGAAAATGCGCACAGAAAAAAACGTAATGCGCAGTTTTTGTACAGCATTGTCATTGAGCAGCCACGGCACTTTCAGGGGTGGGAGAGCATGAGATTAAGCATTGAACGGATTGGCCCATTGAGCCAGCAGGATCGGCTCGATTTAGCCAAAATTTGGCCGCACCAGACGCCAGAGCAGTGGCAGGCAGCGGGTGCGCTGTTCGCCGCCCGCTTCAATGCGCGGCTGCTGGCGGCGGTGAAGGTGGAGTGGACGGGCGATCGCGGCGTGATGCGCGATCTCTGCGTGCGTGAGGTCACCCGGCGGCGCGGCGTCGGGCGCTACCTGCTGGAAGAGGTGCAGCGGCAACTGCCGGCGGTGCGCCACTGGCGGGTAGAGGGAGCGAGTGGGGAGGCGGCGATGCAGGCGTTTATGCTGGCCTGCGGCTTCCGGGCGGAGGGCGATGGCTGGGCGCGTGATCCCACTGCCCCAGCGGCCTGAAAAACGGTAATAAAAAAGCCCGGCAAGCCGGGCTTTTTTGTTTCTGGCAGGCGTCAGGCCTCGATCGCCATCTTCAGTTTCTTCATGGCGTTCTTCTCCAGCTGGCGCACACGCTCGGCGGAGACGCCGTACTTGTCGGCCAGCTCCTGCAACGTGGACTTGTTGTCGTCGTCCAGCCAGCGGGCACGGATAATGTCCTGGGAACGCTCATCCAACCCCTCCAGCGCATAGCTGAGTTTGTCGGCCGCGTTGCTCTCCCAGTTATCCTCTTCGATGCCCTCGGCAAAGTCAGAACTTTTGTCTTGCAGGTAGAGCATCGGTGCCATCGGCTGGCCGTCGCGCGCTTCGTCATCCGGCGTCGGGTCGAAGGTCATGTCCTGCGCCGCCATGCGGGACTCCATCTCCAGCACGTCTTTGCTGGAGACACCTAGCTCGCGCGCCACCAGTTCCACTTCATCCTGATTGAACCAGCCCAGACGCTGCTTGGTTTTGCGCAGGTTGAAGAACAGCTTGCGCTGCGCCTTGGTGGTCGCCACTTTCACGATGCGCCAGTTGCGCAGCACGTACTCGTGGATCTCCGCCTTGATCCAGTGGACCGCGAACGACACCAGCCGCACGCCCACCTCTGGGTTGAAACGGCGCACTGCCTTCATCAGGCCGATGTTGCCTTCCTGGATAAGGTCAGCCTGCGGCAAACCGTATCCTGAATAGTTACGAGCAATGTGAGCGACAAAGCGCAGGTGAGACAGGATAAGCTGCTTCGCTGCTTCCAAGTCGCCCTGATAATGCAGCCGTTCAGCCAGCTCCCGCTCTTCCTCTGCCGTCAGCATCGGGAAAGCATTGGCGGCCCGCACATAGGCTTCCAGGCTACCTTGGGGAATTAAGGCTAAAGTTTGCATCTCTTTGGTCATTCAAACCCTCTCTTAATTAGAACGTTCATGCAGGTTGATTGGCCGCCGGGCTTTATTGTTCGCTTTACGTCGCCGCAGACGGGCACCCTTACATTTGCTCTCTTTTTGACCGTGATCCAGGTCACAAGTTCCCTGAAGATCCTCTTCAGATAACAGACCATACGTGATGGCGTAAAGGATAGATAGGGAAAACGTGCGAAGGGAAATGCCGGAAAGGTTAGGAACCCGAAGGCGCTTCCCCTGCCTGCACGATCAGAGCAGCAGGGGAAGAGTATATCAAAAAATCACTATTGTGGTGTAAAACGGCGTAAATGTTGCACGGTGGCTAACCACGCGGCGATCCAGCCGATCATCGCGGCGATCAACAGCAGCAGCAGACCCTCATCCCAGCTCAGGCCATGCAGGGTAAAGGTGGTGCCGAACACCGACGCCACATGCACCACTACGCTCTCCAGCCGCAGCACCAGCGCCTCAGAGAGGCCGAGCGAGAGCAGCGCGCCGAAGAGGCCGAGCAGCGCCCCGCCGTTGAGGAACGGGCGCAGGATAAAGCCGTCGGTTGCGCCAATCAGCTTCATCACGTTGATGGTGTCGCGGCGGCTGAAGATGCTGAGCCGCACGCTGTTGCCGATCACCAGGAACACCGCCACGATCATCAGGATGCCGATCATCGCTGCCACCTGGCCCACCAGCCCGGTCAGGGCCGCCAGCCGGGCGAACCAGCTGTCATCCATCCGCACCTCATCCACGCCCTGCACCGCCGCCACGCGGTCACGCAGGGTGTTGAGCGTCTCCTGGCTCTGGAAGTTGAGTTTCGGCGTGATGATGGCCACCGCCGGCAGCGGGTTCTCCTCCAGCATGTCCAGCGCGCCGCCGAAGCCTGACCAGTTGCGGAACTCGCCCATCGCCTCGTCACGCGTCAGGTAGTTCACCTTCTCCACGCCGCCCTCGGCTTTCAGCGCCTTGATCACGCTCTCGGCCGCGTCATCATCCAGCGCCTTGTCGAGGTAGACCGTCAGTTGCGGCGTCGGATACCACTGTTCCGCCGCGGTGCTGACGTTCTTCCACACCAGATAGCAGACGCTCGGCAGCGTCAGCGAGATGGCGATCACCATGATGGTCAGCAGCGTCGCCAGCGGCTGGCGCAGCATGTCTGACAGCGCATTGGCCCACGCGTAGCGCCACTGCTCATGCCAGCCGCCGCGCAGGGATTTGCTCTTGGCGCTGCGTGCCGCCTCGGCGCTTTTCACGCCGCCGGTGCCCTTTGGATTACTCGCCATGGTGCGGCCCCCCGTGCATCCGCCCCTGCGTCAGGGTCAGGATGCGATAGTTGCGGCGGGCGATTAGCCCCATATCGTGGGTCGCCATCAGTACCGTCACGCCCACCCGGTTGAACTCCTCGAACAGGCGCAAAATGCCTTCGGAGAGCGCCTCATCCAGGTTGCCGGTTGGCTCATCCGCCAGCAGCACCGCCGGCTTGTTGACCACCGCGCGGGCAATGCCGACGCGCTGCTGCTCACCGCCGGAGAGTTGGATGGGGAAGTTTTTCGCTTTGTCCAGCAGCCCGACCTTGTCCAGCGCCGCAGAGACGCGGCGGCGGATGTCCTCGCTGCTGGCGCCGGCGATGATCAGCGGCATCGCCACATTGTCATACACCGTGCGATCCATCAGCAGGTGGTGATCCTGGAAAATCATGCCGATCTGGCGGCGCAGGAAGGGCACCTCGCGCGCCTTGAGGCGGCTGATGTCATGCCCGCTGAACCAGATATGGCCCGCGCTGGGCCGCTCAATGCCGCAAATCAGCTTGAGCAGCGTGCTCTTGCCGGCCCCGGAGTGGCCGGTGAGGAACGCCATCTCCGCCGGACGGAGGTGGAAATCCACCCCCTGCAACGCTTGCCGGCCGCCGAGATAGGCTTTACTGACCTGTTCAAAGCGAATCATCCGTATTAATCCTCTCGGGCAAAAAGTGCCTCAATAAAATCGTCGGCCTTGAAGGGCCGCAAATCCTCAATGCTCTCACCGACGCCGATGTAGCGGATCGGAATGCCGAACTGGTCGGCGATGGAGAAGATCACCCCACCCTTCGCCGTCCCATCCAGTTTGGTCAGGGTGATGCCGGTCAGGCCAACGGCCTCGTTGAACAGCTTCGCCTGGCTGACGGCATTCTGCCCGGTGCTGGCGTCCAGCGTGAGCATAACCTCGTGGGGCGCGTTCTCGTCCAGCTTTTTCATGACGCGGACAATCTTCTTCAACTCTTCCATCAGGTGCGCTTTATTCTGCAGACGGCCCGCGGTGTCGGCAATCAGCACGTCGATTTTGCGCGCCTTGGCCGCTTGCAGGGCGTCGAAGATCACCGAGGCGGAGTCCGCGCCGGTGTGCTGCGCCACCACCGGGATATTGTTGCGCTGGCCCCACACCTGAAGCTGCTCCACCGCCGCCGCGCGGAAGGTATCGCCCGCCGCCAGCATCACCGACTTGCCCTGTGCCTCAAACTGGCGCGCCAGCTTGCCGATGGTGGTGGTTTTGCCGACGCCGTTGACGCCGACCATCAGGATCACGAACGGCGTGTGCGAGGTGACATCCAGCGGCTGATCAACCTTCGCCAGGATCTCCGCCATCTCCTCTTTCAGCTTGCCGTAGAGCTGCTCGGCATCTTTCAGCTCCTTGCGGCTGGCGTGCTGGGTCAGGGAGGTGATGATGCGGCGGGTGGTCTCCACGCCCACGTCCGCGATCAGCAGCTGCTCTTCCAGCTCCTCGAACAGGTCGTCATCAATCTTTTTGCCACGGAACAGGCCCATAAAGCCGGAGCCGAGGTTCTGGCGGGTTTTCACCAAGCTGCGTTTCAGGCGCGCGAAGAAGCCCTCTTTGGTCGGGCGCTCCTGCTCCTGCGGCACCACGTCCGCTGGCACGATCGGCGCGAGCGTCAGCGGGGCTTGATCCTCTTCGATCTGCGCCTCGGTCAGCGGCTCACCACGATCTTCCGCCAGGGCCGGGATCGCCGCCTCGGTCTCCTCCACTGGCTGGTGGGCGACCTCCTGCTCAGCGGCCACCTGCTCGGTGATCGCCACAATCTCCTGCGCCAATGCCTCTTCCGGGGCTGGCTCTGCGGCCACGGCCTCCGGGGCCTCCTCTCGCGGCGTCGGCTCGACGCGCTCCGCCTTCTCAACCGCTGCCTCTGGCTCCGCTACCGGCGCCTCTGGTTCGGCAACGGGCGCTTCGGGCGTGGTTACCGGGGCGTCAGCCTCTGGCGTGACCGCTTCGGATTCAGCCTGTGCTTCCTGGGAGGCGACGGCCTCTTCCTGCTCGGTTTTCTCTTCCTGACGGTTGCGACCAAACCAGGAGAAAAACCCGCGTTTTTTCTCTTTTGCCATTTTTCGACTTCACTCCTCGCCGTTGTTGCAGGGCGTCAGGACATTAAAAAGTTATAAACCCGGCAGTCTAACACTTTCTTTTCACAGCAACACGCTCCCGGCGCGGCAATCCGGCGGATTTGGCCGGCACGGCGAAACATTTGCCCTAAACCTTCACACCGGTAGAATAGCCCACCCAACTGTATGTGAGCGACGCCACTTCGGCCGCTGAAAATTGAAACGAGATATGGCAAAGAAACCGCAATCCGCACCGGCCGGGCAAATCCGCATCATTGGCGGACAGTGGCGTGGCCGCAAACTTCCTGTCCCGCATAGCCCCGGCCTGCGCCCGACCACCGACCGCGTGCGTGAAACGCTGTTCAACTGGCTGGCACCGGTGATCCGGGGCGCGCGCTGCCTCGACTGCTTCGCCGGTAGCGGCGCGCTGGGGCTGGAGGCGCTCTCGCGCTATGCCGGCCACGCCACCCTGCTGGAGTTTGAGCGCCCGGTGGCGCAGCAACTGGAGAAGAACCTGGCACTGCTGCGGGCGGAGGAGGCACAGGTGGTGAACACCAACGCCCTCACCTGGCTGGCGCAGAACGGCACGCCCTACGATGTGGTGTTCCTCGATCCGCCGTTCCGCAAGGGCATTCTGGCGCAGACCGTCACCCTGCTGGCGGAACAGGGCTGGCTGGCAGAGGAGGCGTGGATCTATATTGAGGCCGAAGCGGAGGGCGAGGCCCTGGATGTGCCCGCTGACTGGCAGTTGCACCGTGAGAAGATTGCCGGGCAGGTCGCCTACCGGCTCTATGTTCGCCAGACGCCCGGCGCGTCACTGGCCCCAGAGGAGTATGCAGATGTTGATTAATATTGGCCGCGTGCTGATGCTGTGCGTGTGGGCGTTTTTGTTGTCCAACGTGATCCACCCCTTCCCCAAGCCGCTGAACATTTTCCTGAATGTGGCGATGATCTTCATGATCCTGATGCATGGGTTGCAGCTGACGCTGCTGAAATCCACGCAGCCGAAAGATGGCCCGGCAATTGGCAAGGCGCAGCAATTCCGCATTTTCCTGTTCGGGGTGTTTGAACTGCTGGCCTGGCAGAAGAAGCAGCCTGCCCTGCCGAAAAAGAAGTAACGCGCTTACTTTTTCCCCGGCAGGATCGGGAAGGGGGCGACGTTGTCGCCCAGCTCCGAGATGCGGGCGCTGCCCCGCTCGGTGACCGCATCAATGCGGATCACTGCCTGCAACGGGATGTAGCTGCGGTTGACGCCACTGAACTCGGTCTTCAGCCGCTCCGTTGACGGATCCACCAGCAGCGTGGAGTGGCTGTCAAATACGAACCCGCCGATCTCAATAAAGCCAAACAGCGTACCCTGCACCACCTCACGCACGTAGAGCTGGTAGTTTTTGCCGTTGTTCATGAACTGGATGCGGTATAGCGGTTGCTGTTCACTCATGCTCTCACCTCGCCTGCACTGGCCGGTACGCGCCGCGCCGGAAATTTTTCACTTTCCGTAACATAGCACGAAGCCCTGTGCAGGAAACATCCGGGAATCCGATTGTCCGCCCGTGGCGCTTTCCCCTACACTTATCCGGCAGAGGGAAATGCAGTCGCCCGGCGCGGCTGTGAGGTGAAAAAACATAAACGTTAAGAGGGAAGCAAATGAGTTGGCCTTTACTTGCGGTATTTTTTTCGGCCTGGCTGTATGTAGATGCCAGTTATCGCGGCCCGGACTGGCAACGCTGGCTGTTTAAGCCGGTCACGCTGCTGTTGCTGTTACTGCTGGCGTTGCAGACGCCAATCCTGTCGGTCTACGGCTACCTGATTATCATGGGGCTGATCGCCACGCTGGCGGGCGACGCGCTGATGCAGCTGCCGAAGGCGCGCGTGATGTATGCGCTGGGGGCGTTCTTCCTCTCCCACCTCTTCTACACCCTGAGTTTCGCCACCCAGATGACCATCACGCTGTTCTGGCCGCTGCCGCTGGCGCTGGTGGCAATCGGGGTGATCCTGCTGGCGGTGATCTGGACGCGGCTGGAGGAGCTGCGCTGGCCGGTCTCCACCTTTGTGGCGATGACGCTGCTGATGGTGTGGCTGGCGGGCGAGCAGTACTACATGCGCAGCAATGATTTCAGCTTCTCGGTGCTGGTCGGCACCTCGCTGCTGCTGCTCTCCACCATCCTCTGGCTGGTGCACCGCTTCCGCTGGAACTTCCGCGCGGCGGATGCGCTGGTGGCCGCCTGCTACTTTGGCGGCCACTTCATGATCGTGCGTTCAATGGTGCTGTAATACCCTGGCCTGCCGTACGGCGGCAGGCCCCCTCCTTACGCCGCGCCCTTTCGCAACAGATAGCGGTAGGGCAGGCTCTCCGTCTCCGACGCCAGCAGGGTGTGCTCCATAAACCGGCAGAAGCCTGGAATGTCACGGGTGGTGGCCGGATCGTCAGCGATAATCAGCAGGGTTTGGCCCTCTTCCATATGGCGCACCGCTTTGCGCACCATCATTACCGGTTCCGGGCAGCGCAGGCCCAGCGCGTCCAGCGTCTTATCGGCCTGGGTAAATGCATCTGTCATGGGTTTCTCTCAATTACAGCGGGCGGGATGCGGCGTCAGGCCGCGATCGGCAAGGCAAACAGTTTACCCCGGCAAAAATCTGGTGCAAGCTGCGTGAACGATTGCGCGGAATTTAACCACTTGCATCAGTTGCGCAAACAGGTAATATGCGCGCCGCGCCGCGACATCCTGTGACGGTAGCACGAGCGTCTGGCCTGATTGGCTGGCCGGGCATGAATACTGGGTTCCCTCACCCCATCACTAAAAAGGCGACATTTATGTACGACTTTACCCTCCAGCAGCGTCATCGCGCGCTGGTTTGGCTCTCCCTGTTCCACATCCTGATCATTACCTCCAGCAACTATCTGGTGCAGCTGCCGATCGACATTTTCGGCTTCCACACCACCTGGGGTGCGTTCACCTTCCCGTTCATCTTTCTGGCGACTGACCTGACTGTGCGCATCTTTGGCGCGCCGCTGGCGCGACGGATTATCCTCGCGGTGATGGTGCCGGCGCTGCTTATCTCCTACCTCATCTCGGTGGTCTTCTACCAAGGCAACTGGCAGGGACTGAATGCGGTGACCGACTTCAACCTGTTCGTGGCGCGCATCGCCATCGCCAGCTTTATGGCCTATGTGCTCGGGCAGATTCTGGACGTCTACGTCTTCAACCGCCTGCGCCAGCGCCACAGCTGGTGGATTGCCCCGGCGGCGTCGATGTTCTTCGGCAACATCAGCGACACCCTGGCCTTCTTCTTCATCGCGTTTTACAAAAGCAGCGACGCCTTTATGGCGGATCACTGGGTGGAGATCGCGCTGGTGGACTATAGTTTCAAGGTGCTGATCTGTCTGGTCTTCTTCCTGCCGATGTACGGGATGCTGCTGAATACGCTGCTGAAGCGTCTGAGCCGTAGCGGCGGTCAGCAGTATGTGCGGGCGCATTGATTATCAGGCAGTTTGCGCAAAAGTCTGACTTGCTTTTCGGTACTGAATCAGGTGCGATAAGGGCCGAAAGTCATGGACTCATGATTAAGAAGGAAGCCCTATGCGTAAACTCGTAAAATATGTCGGTATCGGCCTGTTGGTGACGGGCCTCGCGGCCTGTGATGGCAACAGCGATGAGAAAGCCAGCGCGGCGCCGGATGCCGACCAGACCACTACCCAGACCGCGGCCGGCCAGCAGGTTTCGCTGCTGAACGGCAACGTCACCTTCACCATGCCGGGTGACATGAGCGACCAGAGCGGCAAGATGGGCACCCAGGCCAACAACATGCATGTCTATGCCGATGAGAGTGGGCAGAAGGCGATCATCGTGCTGTTGAGCGACAACAGTCCGGACGCGCTGGACGCGCTGTCAAAACGTCTGGAGGAGCAGCAACGCTCCCGTGATCCGGACTTGCAGGTGGTCACCAACAAGAGCATCACGGTGGACGGGCAGCCCGTCCAGCAGCTTGACAGCGTGATCTCCACCAGCGGCAAGAAGGCTTACTCCTCCGTGCTGCTGGCGAAAGTGGACAGCCACCTGATGACGCTGCAAATCACCCTGCCGGCGGATGACCAGCAGCAGGCACAGGGTCAGGCAGAGCAGATCATCAATACACTGAAATTCAAGTAACACGACACCCAGTGCATCAGGGCGGGGATCTCCCCGCCCTTCTTTTTGGCTTACTCCAGCCGCTCCCCCGCCTCATCAAACAGCAACAGGCTCGTCTCCTCCGCACCCACCTGTAGCGGCGTACCCGCCGGGAAACGCACCTGCTGTGGCGTCTTGAGTTTCAGCGCCAGTTCGCCCGCGCGGGCATAGACCAGCGTGGCATCCCCCTGCAACTCGGTGAACTCCACCTCCACCGCCAGCGTGAGATCGTGCGCCCCCTCCAGCCGCAAATGCTCTGGCCGGATGCCGACCCACAGCCGCTGATCCGCCTGCAAGCCTGCCGGCGGCTGGCGCAGCGTAAACGGCGACTGGCCGTCGATCCGCACCTGCCCGTCGCGCCAGTGGGCTGGCAGCAGGTTGATTTTCGGCGTGCCGATGAACTCCGCCACAAAAGTGTTCTGCGGCCGGTTATACAGCTCAATCGGCGTGCCTATTTGCTCCACTTTCCCCTTGTTGAGCAGCACGATGCGGTCGGCCAGCGTCATCGCCTCCACCTGATCGTGGGTCACGTAGATCATGGTGTTTTTCAGCCGGGCGTGCAGGCGGCTGATCTCCTGGCGCATCTGCACCCGCAACGCGGCGTCGAGGTTGGAGAGCGGCTCATCAAACAGGAACACCGCCGGTTGCTGCACGATGGAGCGGCCAATCGCCACCCGCTGCCGCTGCCCGCCGGAGAGCTGCTGCGGCAGGCGATCCAGCACCGCCTCCAGCCCCAGCATCTGCGTGGCCTCCTGCACGCGGCGCTCAATCTCCGCCGCCGGGGTGTGCAGGTTTTTCAGGCCGAAGGAGAGGTTTTGCCTCACCGTCATGTGCGGGTAGAGCGCGTAGGATTGGAAGACCATCGACAGCCCGCGCTGACCGGCGGGCAGGTGGGTTACCTCGTTGCCATTGATGAACACCGCGCCAGAGGTCAGCGCCTCCAGCCCGGCAATCATCCGCAACAGGGTGGATTTGCCGCAGCCAGAGGGGCCGACCAGCACCAGAAACTCGCCGGACTGCACGGTAAGGGAGAGTGCCTCAATCACCGTGCTCTTCTGGTAGCACTTGGTGACGCGATCCAGTATGACGCCTGACATAGTGAAATCCTTGTAAAACGGCCGGCACCGCGCGCCGGCGATGCGTAGCGGCTCAGAGAGGGCGCGCGTTGGGGCGGGTTGACTCACGCACAATCAGCTCAAACTCCAGCGTGTGGCGCACTCCTTTTTTCCCCTCCAACAGCAGGCGGGCGGCCATCTCCCCCTTTTTGACGGCATCCTGGGCGATGGTGGTCAGGCCGGGATGCGTGCCCGCTGGCGCGTTGTTGTCGAAGCCGGTGATCGCCATCTGCTCTGGGATGGCCAGCCCGGCCTGCTGGCAGGCGCGGGCCGCGCCGACGGCAAAGCGATCCGACAGGCAGATGAGCGCGGTCGGGCGCGGTGACTGCGCCATCAGCACCTGTGCCGCCAGCGCGCCGTGCGCTTCGTCATGCTCCGTCTCATACAGCCAACAGGCGGTGAGATCGATGCCGTGCGCCACCAGCGTGCGTCGGCAGGCGTTCACCCGCGTCAGCATCAGGGTGTTGTCGCCCGCCAGCGGCGCGTCGAGCGTGGAAAGCCCCTGCCGCCCCTGCTGTGACGGGAAGGAGATGATGCCGACCTGACGGTGGCCGCACTCCAGCAGGTGCAGGCAGAGCTGGCGCATCGCCTCGTGGTTGTCGATGGAGACGCAGCTGTGCGGCGGCAGGAGGAAATCGGTGGTGACAATCGGCAGGCCCCTATTGAGCGCCTTCTCAATAATCCGGTCATTGTTGAAGGTGGCATTGAGGATATAGCCATCTACCGCCGCATTCAGCGAGTACAGCTTCGCCCGGCTTTTGTGTTTCAGCGGGATCAGCACGATATTCGCTCCCTGCTTTTCGCAGGCATTGGCGATGCCGTTCATCAGGTGCACATCATGCTGGTCGGTGAAGACATAGCTCAGGGCGTCATTGAAGATCACGCCAATCGCGCCGGATTTGCCTGTCCGCAGCGCGCGGCCAAGATGGTCTGGCGTGTGGTAGTGGTTTGCCGCCGCGTGGGCCAGCACGCGCTCAAGCAGCGCCGGTGATAATTTGTGCGGCCGGTTAAACGCATTGGAGACCGTGGTATGGGTAACGCCCAGATCTTTAGCGAGGGATTTTAGCGTCACCTTTTTCTTATTCGTCATACAGGTCACCTTTCATATCTTGGGGAGCAACGGCAATTCAGCCTGAATTACCGTTTATTTATCGCCGCAAAGTTTAACGATAAACAAAATGAATTCTGTGACAGGTTTAACGCCAAAGTTAAATAGCCGCATGCTAGCGTAAAAAAAGAGACGCGCGGCCCGCCGGCGTTAAATATAAAAAAGATAAATATATAGTCACTTAGTTATTATTAAAGGAGTATATATGTTGCGCACAGCAATAAAATACGCCGCCCTGTCCGCGGCTCTATTATTTCTTGGCGGCTGCGGGCAGGAGGAGCAGGCCAGCGAGCCGCTGAAGATGTGGGTGGCGCCCAACCGCACACAGGAGCAATTCTGGGGCGAGGTGATCCGCGACTGGAACGCCATTCCCGGCAATACGCCCATTGAGTTCTCCGCCATCCCGGCGGCTGGCAGTTCGGAGGAGGCGATCATGAACGCGCTGGCCTCCGGCACTGAGCCGGACATCTCCACCAACATTTTCATCGGCTTTGCCGCGCAACTCACCGAACTGGGCCAGCTCACTGACTTCTCTACGCTGACGGGCTATGACGCGCTGGTGAAGGCGCGCCGGATGGAGCCTGCACTGGCGAACTGGAAAATCGACGGCAAACAGAACGTTATCCCGATCTACGTCAGCCCGATTGTCTACTGGTGGCGCGGCGACATCCTGGCGCAACAGGGATTCGACAAGGTGCCGACCACCTACGAGCAGGTCTACGGGCTGTCACAGCGCTACGCCGCGCAGGGGCGGGGCTACTCAATGCAGGTGACCGCTGGCAAGAACTGGTGGGATCGCTGGTGTGACTTCATTCCGCTCTACTACGCCGCCTCCGGTGGCACGCCCTATCTGGCGGACAACCGCGCCCAGTACAACAATGAGGCTGGCTTGCAGGCCCTGACCTTCATCCAGACCATGTTCCTGAACAAGTGGTCGAGCTACGACTTCACCACCGCTGACGACCCGCTGCTGACCGGCGCGGTGATTGGTGCGGTGCGCGGCCCGTGGGACATCATCCGCTACCGTGACAACTATCCTGAGGTGCTGAAAACCATCCGCATCGGGCCGATGCTGACCGCCAGCAGCCAGCCCAACCCGGCCACCATGGCCGACAGCAAAGGGCTGGTGCTATTTAATAGCTCGGATAAAAAAGAGGCGGCGTGGAAATTTATCCAATGGGTCTACAGCAACCCGAAATATGATTTGCGCTGGCTGGAATTAACCAATATGCCGCCAGCACGTGACGACCTGCTGACCAATCCACAATTCAGCGCCTATTTTGACAATAATCCGCTGGCGAAAGAGATCGTTAATTATATTGATCGCGCCACACCGCCCGCCGCCATTATTCATACCGTGGATGTCCAGCGCAGCATGACGCAAATGATTGAGCGGACAATATTCAGCAACCAGACACCTGCCGCCGCCTTAAAACAGTCGGCAGAGGAAGTCGCTCCTATTTTGGCGCAGTGATATGAAATTCGCCCTGAAAGAGTCCACGCTGGGGGGCCTGGTGGCCTCCAGCTATCTTGGCTATTCGCTGTTGTTTTGGTTCTACCCGATTTTTTGGCTGTGCGTATTGAGCGTCACTGACTGGAAATTTATTGGCCTGCCCACTTTCAGCGGGCTGCGCAATTTTCTGGCGGTGCTGCATGACCCGTTATTCTGGCGGGCGATGCGCAACGTGTTTCATTTCCTGCTCTACTACCTGCCAGTGGTATTCAGCGCCTCGCTGCTGTTTGCCTTTGGGCTGAAAAAGATCCGTTACGGCAAGGCGTTTATCGCCCTGAGTTTCCTGCTGGCGAATGTCTCCTCCAGCGTCGCCTACTCGGTGGTGTTCTCGAAACTCTTCAGCGAGTCCGGCCCCATCAACGCGCTGTTGCAGCAACTGTGTGGCGTCAGCGTGCCGTGGTTCACTTCGCCGGACGTCGCCATGCTGTCGATTGCGCTGATCGTTACCTGGAAGTTCGTCGGGTACTACGGGCTGATCTTCTACTCCGGCCTGATCACCCTGCCCAAGGAGATTGAGGACGCCGCCGCCCTCGATCACGCTGGCCCCTGCAAGCGGCTGTTTTACGTGACGCTGCCGATGATGAACGCGCAGATCGTGATGGTGCTGGTGCTTGCCATTTCCGTGGCCTTCGCGCTATTCACCGAACCCTACCTGATCACCGGCGGTGGCCCGCTCGACAGCACCACCACGCCGATGGTGGTGATGTATGAGGCGGCCTTCCGGCGTTTGCGTCCCGGCTGGGCGGCGATGATGTCGATTATCGTTGCGCTGGTCAGCTTTGGCCTGATCTGGCTGCTGCGCCGGCTGCTGGAAAAAAACATCGAGAAGGTGTGACCATGAAAAAATGCCTGACTGCCCTGTCGCCCGCCTCCCTGCTGCTGCACGCCGTGATGCTGCTGCTGGCGCTCTCCTGGCTCTACCCCTACCTCTGGATGCTGTTTTCATCGCTGAAGGATACCGCCGACATCTACACTACCAGCCTGCTCGGCGGCCACTTCTCCTTTGATAACTACCGCTTCCTGTTTGATGACACCGCGCAGGCGGAGAAACCCTTCCTGCGCACCCTACTCAACTCGCTGTTCATCACCCTGAGCATCACCGCCTGCGTCACCGTCAGCTCGGCGCTGGTGGGGTACGCGCTGGCAAAAATGCCCTTCCCCGGCCGGGCGGCGTTCAAGAACCTGCTGATTTTGCAGATAGTCTTCCCGGCGTTCATGTTCATCATCCCGCACTTTGTGCTGATGCGTGAACTGGGGCTGATGAATAGCTACGGCGCGCTGATCCTGCCGTTCGTGATGAATGCCTGGGGCATTTTCATGGTGGCTCAGAGCTTCCAAGGCACGCCGAATGACTACCTTTACGCCGCGCGGCTGGATCACGCCTCGATCCCGAAGATCCTGCTGCACATCATGGTGCCGCTGAATAAGTCGATTCTGGCGATTGTCGCGCTCTTCACCTTCACCGCCGCCTGGGACAACTTCCTCTGGCCGCTGGTGGTGGTGCAGGACGCGCAGAAAATGCCGCTCTCGGTGCTGCTTGCCACTTTCAGCAAGTCCTACAGCATCTATCTTGGCCCGGTGATGGCTGGCGCAGTGGTGCAGACCCTGCCGATTGTCACCCTGTTCATTCTGTTCCGGCGGCACTTCCTGCAAGGGATGGCGCTGACGCTCAAGTAAGGAGGCAGTGATGCATAAGCGTGTGAAGTGGTGGCGCAGGGGGGTGTTTTACCAGATCTACCTGCCCTCCTTCTGTGACGGCAATGGCGACGGGCTGGGGGATTTCCACGGTCTGCTGAGCAAGCTGGACTATCTGGCGGAGCTGGGCATCGCTGGCATCTGGATCACCCCCTTCTACCCGTCGCCGCTGGTGGACAACGGCTATGACATCTCCGACTACTGCAACGTCGATGCGCGCTTTGGCGATCTGGCGCTGTTCAGCCAACTGGTGGAGGCGTGCCACCAGCGCCATATCCGGGTGATCATCGATCTGGTGATCAACCACGTCTCCAGCGCGCACCCGTGGTTCCAGCAGGCGCTAAGCGACCCGCAGAGCCGCTACCGGGAGTACTTCTTCTTCAGGCCGCAACCGAACAACTGGCACTCCTTCTTTGGCGGCCCGGCGTGGAGCCGCACGCCCGCTGGCGATGCCTTCTACTACCACAAGTTTTCGCCGCAGCAGGTGGATCTCAACTGGGCCAACCCGCAGGTGGAGCGCGAGATTGAGCAGGTGATCGACTTCTGGCTGGCGCGCGGCGTGGATGGCTTCCGCTTCGATGTGATCAACTTCCTCACCACCGACGGCATCGGCCCCGACAACCCCGCGGGCGAGGGGGAGCAGCGCCATGAGCATGACATCAACCAGCCGGGGGTGACGGCCGCGATCGCGCGGCTATGCCGCTACATCCGCCAGCGCAAGGAGGCGTTCCTGATTGGTGAGGTGGGCAGCGAGAAGCTGGAGGAGCTGTGCCGCTACCAAGGTGGCGACCTGCTGGATGTGGTGTTCAACTTCAACCTCGGCAGCCTCAAGACCTTCAGCGTCCACGACATCCACCAGCAACTGGTGGCGATGGAGACGCAACAGCCCGGCGTGCCGACGCTGTTTTTCTCCAGCCACGATATGTCACGCATGATCAGCCGCTTCGGCGAGCATGAGCAGGATCTCGATCGCGCCGTCGCGCTGTTCGCGCTGCAAATCAGCGCCAAAGGGGTGCCGTTTATCTATAACGGCGAGGAGATCGGCATGACCGATTTTGTGCCGGAGACGTTCGACCAGTTGCGGGACGTTCAGGGCATCACCCACTACCAGCAGGCGCGGGCGGCCGGGCTAACGCACCCGGAGGCGCTGGCGGAGGCGGTCGCCCACTCCCGTGACGCCTCACGTTCGCCCATGCAGTGGGACAGCCGCCCCCACGCGGGCTTTTCGCCGGTCACCCCCTGGATGCCGGTGCACCGCAACGCCGCAACCACGCAGGTCAGCGCGCTGCGCCGCCAGCGCGGCTCCATCCTCAAGCGTTACCGGACGCTGATTGCGCTGCGCAACCGCCACCCGGCGCTCCAGAGTGGCGAATATTTACGGCTGGCGCGGCACGGCGACTGCCTGATGCTCTGCCGGGCGCACCGCACGGAGATACTGCACATCTTCATCAACTTCGGCGACCCGCTGCCCAACCCCAGCTGGGGCGACGGCAAGCAGGTACTGTTTGGCACCGACTGTCGCCTGTTGGAAAAAAATTCCGTTCTGATTAAAAAGGTATGCCATGAACATCATCCGCAATCCCGCTAATCCGCTGATTACCCCGAAAGATGTGTCGCCGACCCGGCCGGGCATGAAGGTCGAGTGTGTGTTTAATGCTGGCGTAATGCGCCGCGGCGAGGAGACGCTGCTGCTGCTACGGGTGGCCGAGAGCGTTATCCCCTCGCACCCGGATGAGATCTGTGTGCCGCGGCTGGTGAATGAGGAGGGCGTTTGGCGGCCGCACACCGTGGCGTTCAACCGCCACGACCCGCGCTATGAGTTCAGCGATCCGCGCGCCATCGTGCTGAAGGCCGATCCCACGGAGACCCTGCTGACCTCGCTCTCCCACCTGCGGCTGGCGCGCAGCCGTGACGGCGTGCACTTTGATATTGATGACGCGCCGTTCCTCTTCCCGGAGAACGAATATGAGCAGTTTGGCTGTGAAGATCCGCGCATCAGCCTGATCGACGGCTTGTACTACATCAACTACTCGGCGGTGTCGCCCTACGGCATCGCCACCGCGCTGGCAGTGACGGCAGATTTCACCGAGGTGCGGCGGCTCGGCGTCATACTCTGCCCAGACAACCGCGACGTCTGCTTCTTCCCGCGCCGCGTCAATGGCGAATATCTGGCGCTGACGCGCCCCTCGCCCAAGTATTTCGGCAAGCCGGAGATCTGGCTCAGTGCCTCACCAGACCTGCTGCACTGGGGCAACCACCGCCGCCTGCCCGCTGGCTCGGACAGCGACTGGGACGCGCTGAAGCTCGGCGGCGGCGCGCCGCTGCTGGAGACGGAGCATGGCTGGTTGCAGATCTATCACGGCGTGGATCAGCAGCAGCGCTACTGCCTCGGCGCGCTGCTGCTCGACCGGGATGACCCGATGCGCATTCTGGCGAAATCCGCTACCCCGCTGTTGCAGCCAGAGGCGGAGTATGAGGTGCACGGCTTCTTCGGCAATGTGGTGTTCACCTGCGGCGCGCTGATTGAGGGTGACCAGTTGAAGATCTACTACGGTGCGGCCGACCAGTGCATCGCGCTGGCGCAGATGACGCTGGCCGATCTCTGGGCGCATCTGGGCATCACCTGATCCCCATAAAAAAGGGCGCTGAGCGCCCTGTTTTTTTACTGCCCTTCGGCGAGGTACATCGCCCGCAGGTAGTGCGGCACCGCGTCATCGACGTTGGAGCCAATCACCTCCAGATGCGGCAGTTGATCTTTCAGGCGCTGGTGCGCGTTGCGCATCAGGCAGCCCTTGCCCGCCACCGACAGCATCTCGAAATCATTCATGCCGTCACCAAAGGCGATGCAGTCCGCCAACGAATAGCCCGCCAGCGCCGCCACCTGCTCCAGTGCATGGCCTTTGGAGACGCCGCCCGCCATCACCTCCAGACAGGTCGGGAAGGAGAAGCTGACGTTCACCCGCTCGCCCCAGCGGTTGTTGATCTCCGTCTCCAGCCGCAGCAGTTCGTCGTGATCCTCACTGGTGAAGTAGACCTTACAGATGCCGTCGGTCTCCAGCAGGCTCGGTTCGAACAGCGTGTATTTGAACACCGACTCTTGGAAAAACTCATCCTGATCCGGGCGGTCACGGTTCATGAACCAGTCATCGTTGCGGTAGACATTGGTCAGGATCGCCGGGTTATCGTGCACGATGCCGTAGAGATCGCGGGCGATATCGCCGTCCAGATTGTGGGAGAAGATCAGCTCGCCTTCGGTATTGTGTACGCGTGCGCCGTTGGAGGTGATCATAAAGGCGCTGATCTCCAGGTTATCCCGGATCTGGCCCACGTCCACATGGTGGCGGCCAGTGGCGAAAACGAAGTGGATGCCCTTGCGGGTCAGCAGCTTCAGCGTCTCCTTGGCGTACGGGGTCAGGGTGTGGTCCGGGGAGAGCAGCGTGCCGTCTAAATCGGATGCGACAACATGGTACATAGCGTCTGTTTTAACCTCTGATGGTATGAAGGGCAGCTGCGCCGCCAGATTGGGAGTGTCGCGCAAAAAAGCGCAGGGTGGCGTCCAGCGCCTGGGCGCGCAGGGCGTCCCGTTCAAACAGGATCTCATGGCGCGCCCCCTTGATGACCAGCGGCTTGCCCCCTTCGCAGGGCCGCCCCGCTTGCGTCATCGCCTGACAAAATGCCTGCTGCGAGCGGTTATCCACCACCCGGTCCTCACTGGCCTGCAACAGCAACAGGGGAGTATCAATATCTTTGGCCTTCGCCAGCACCTGCTCGCCCGCCAGCACGCCCTCCCGCACCCAGTGGTAGGTTGGCCCACCCACCCGCAGCTCCGGGTAGTCGGCGTAGTAGCGCAGGGTACGCTGGTAGCGCTCACGGCTGTGGGTTAACCGGTTGACCAAAAAGGGCAGTGGCTGCCAGTGGCCGGTGCCGATGGCGTAGAAATCGCGTCGTGCCGGGTTGCCCTCCGCCCAGTTTAGGATGCGGCGCACCATCCAGCCCGGCATCGGCAGGGTGATGCCGGTCATCGGCGCACAGAGCGTCGCGGCGGCAAAGAAGGGCGGCGTATCCGCTGGCCGGCGGCGCGCCAGATAGAGCGCCAGAATCGCCCCACCCATCGAGTGCGCCAGCGCATATTTTTGCCGGTAGCCGAGCGGTGCCACCACCTCTTCGCAGAAGGTAGCGAGGTCATCCACATAGTCGTCGAACAGATGGACATGCCCACGGTGGCTATCCTCCAGCATTCGCCCGGATCGCCCCTGCCCGCGATGGTCAAGGATCATCACGTCATAGCCGCAATGGAAAAGGTCGTACGCCACCTCGGGGTACTTCATGTAGCTTTCGATGCGGCCGGGCGACACCACCACCACCTGATCATGGTGCGGCGCATGGAAACGCACATAGCGAATCGGCACGCCGTTGACGCCGGTAAACTCCCCCTCCTGGCGGTGTCGCCAGAAATCGAGCAGGGGGCCGGTCGAGAACGCCGCGAAGCCCAATTCACGTGTCAGCCAGCTCTGTTTGATGTGTGACATAGCGTCTGTCCGTAGCCACTCATGGTGCAATGAAACGCGCCGTTCAACGGCCATAGCTTAACCTCCGGCAATAGCGTATTGTGGCACAAAACAGCGCAATCAGGGAGCATTGCCGATGACCTTGGAGTGGTGGTTAACCTACCTGCTAACAACCCTTATCCTCAGCCTATCGCCCGGCTCGGGAGCGATCAACACCATGAGTACCAGCATCAGCCACGGCTACCGCGGGGCCGCCGCCTCGATCGCCGGCCTGCAACTGGGGCTGGCCAGCCACATCCTGCTGGTGGGCGTGGGCCTTGGCGCGCTGCTGTCGCAGTCGCTGCTGGCCTTTGAGCTGCTGAAGTGGCTCGGTGCCGCCTATCTGGTGTGGCTGGGCATCCAACAGTGGCGCGCCGCGGGCGCGATGGATCTGCACGCGCTGGCCGGCAGTATGCCGCGCCGCCAGCTGTTCCGCCGGGCGGTGCTGGTCAACCTCACCAACCCAAAGAGCATCGTGTTCCTCGCCGCCCTCTTCCCGCAGTTCATTGTGCCGCACCAGCCGCAGGCCGCGCAGTACCTGATCCTTGGCGTCACGACTGTGGCAGTGGACATCATCGTGATGATTGGTTACGCCACCCTCGCCCGCCGCATCGCTGGCTGGCTCAAGTCGCCCAGGCAGATGGCGCTGCTCAACCGCATTTTCGGCTCGCTGTTTGTGCTGGTTGCGGCGCTGCTGACTACCGCGCGTCAGGCGTAAACGCCCCGTTGGAAAAAAGGCAGGCCATGCGCCTGCCTTTTTTATGGATGCTAACCGCGAAAGGTTAACGGGAGATGATCAGATGGATGCCGAAACCGGCAAACAGCACGCCCGCGACGCCATCGATCCATTTGGCCAGCCGCTGGTAGCCGCGGCGCATCATCGGCAGGGCAAACACCATCGCCACGATGGAGAACCAGGCGAACGTCTCGGCAATGATCATCACGAACAGCCCCCAGCGCTCGGCGCTGCCAACGCTGTCACTGACAAACAGCGAGAAGACGCTGCCGAAGTAGATCACCGCTTTCGGGTTGGAGAGGTTGGTCAGAAAGCCGCGCATAAAGGTGCGGCCGCGCGCCGGCAAGGCGACGGGTGCCTCCGCGGCGGGTTCCCCTGCCGGGCGCGGGCGGCGCGCAGCAGTTGCCAGCCCATCCACAGCAGGTAGAGGCCGCCGCCGACGGTGATTACCTGATGCAGCCAGGCCATCCGCTCCAGCAACAGGTGCAGTCCCATCAGCGCCACCCCTGCCCAGATCACGATGCCCAGGGTGATGCCAATCACCCCCATCATCGCCTCACGGCGTGAGCGGCTGGCCGCGGTTTGGGAAACAAAGAAGAAGTCCGGGCCGGGGCTGATCAGGGCCACCAGATGCACCAGCGCAACAGTGAAAAACAGCATGAACATCAGTACAACTCCCAGATAGGCGGAAATATCGCGCCATCATAGGCGATGGCGGAGGTTCCCGCCATCGTCCTCGAGGGGTCATTCGTCGTCGTTGTCGATATGGTCGCGGATCATCTGCAGGAAGGGCGCGCCAAAGCGCTCTAGCTTGCGCTGGCCGACGCCGTTGACGCTGAGCAGCTCGCCCGGCGAGGCTGGCATCTGCTCGGCCATCTCCAGCAGCGTGGCGTCGTTGAACACCACATAGGGCGGCACGTTGGCCTCGTCAGCGATCGATTTGCGCAGCTTGCGCAGTTTGGCGAACAACTTACGGTCATAGTTGCCGCTGTAGCTTTTCGGCGTGCTGCTGCGCGCCTTCGGTGCCTGAATGCGCGGCACCGCCAGTTGCAGCGGCGTCTCACCGCGCAGCACCGGACGTGCCGCCTCGGTGAGTTGCAGCGCCGAGTGCAGCGCGATGTTTTGGCTGATCAGGCCGAGGTGAATCAGCTGGCGATAGACGCTGACCCAATGCTCGGTGGTCTGGTCACGGCCCATACCATAGATCGTCAGCTTGTCATGGCCGTTTTCACGGATACGCAGGTTATTGGCCCCACGCAGCACCTCCACCACATAGCCGATACCAAAGCGCTGGCCGACGCGCGCCACGGCGGAGAGCGCCTTTTGCGCATCGAGCAGGCCGTCATAGCGCTTCGGCGGATCGAGGCAGATGTCGCAGTTGCCGCATGGCGTCTGCCGCCCCTCGCCAAAGTAGTTGAGCAGCACCAGCCGGCGGCAGGTCTGCGCCTCGGCGAAAGCGCCCATCGCGTTCAGCTTGTGGCGCTCCACGTCCTGCTGCGGCCCGGCGGGTTTCTCCTCCAGACAGCGGCGCAGCCAGGCCATATCGGCCGGGTCATAGAGCAAAATCGCCTCGGCTGGCAGGCCGTCACGTCCGGCGCGGCCGGTTTCTTGGTAGTAGGCCTCGATGGTGCGCGGAATGTCAAAGTGCACCACAAAGCGCACGTTGGGCTTGTTGATACCCATGCCGAACGCCACGGTCGCCACCACCACTTGCAAGTCATCGCGCTGGAAGGCGTCCTGCACCTGCGCGCGCCGCTCGCTCTCCAGCCCGGCGTGATAAGCCCCCACGCTGAGGCCGCGCGCTTGCAGGCGGGCGGCGGTGTCTTCCACCTTCGCCCGGCTGTTGCAGTAGATGATGCCGCTCTTGCCACGCTGATCCTGCACAAAGCGCCACAGCTGGTCGAGGGGCTTGTACTTCTCTACCAGCGTGTAGCGGATGTTGGGACGGTCAAAGCTGCTGATCTGCACCAGCGGATCGTGGAGCGCCAGCCCGCGCACGATGTCATTGCGCGTGGCTTCGTCGGCCGTCGCTGTCAGGGCGATGACCGGCAGATTCGGGTAACGCGCCTTCAGTTGCCCAAGCGCACGGTATTCGGGGCGGAAATCATGCCCCCACTGGGAAATACAGTGCGCTTCGTCAACCGCCAAAAGCGCCGGGTTAAGCTGCGGCAACTGGTCGAGGAAGTTGTCCATCATCAGCCGCTCTGGCGCGATGTAGAGCATCTTGATCTGCCCGTTGCGGCAGCCGGTCATCACCTCATACTGCTGCTCCCGCGTCTGGCTGGAGTTGAGGCACGCCGCCGCCACGCCGTTGGCCAGCAGCTGGTCCACCTGATCTTTCATCAGAGAGATCAGCGGCGAGACCACCAGCGTCAGGCCATCCATAACCAAGGCAGGGATTTGGTAACACAGGGATTTGCCGCCCCCGGTGGGCATGACCACCAGACAGTCGCGCCCTTCGAGCGCGGTGTTGATGATGGTTTGCTGACCCGGACGGAATTGCTGGTAGCCGAAGGTGTCACGCAACACCTGCTCTGCCAGCAACGCTTTGTTGATTACTGCCGCCGTAGACACTCGTTTCCCCAACGTTCTGCGAGCCGGCAGGAAGCCTGCCGGCCGGTGATGATGCGCACGCGCGTTTTACAAAATATCGTTCAGCATGATGCCGACACCGACGCGCGTCTGCTTGTAGTTGTAGTCAATCAGCGATTCGCCATAGCCGCTGAAGACCTGCGTATAGAAGCGCACATGGCGGGTGAGCGGGTAGCTCCACCCGGCCTCCGCCCCGCCGTAACCGGTGTTCCAGTTGTAGCGGCCGTTGATGCTGAATACGCTGTCGCCCCAGGCATACGCCACCTTCAGGCGGTAGTGGCCCATGTATTTGGTGATGTCCGGGTTATCGTCATTGCTGTCGCTCTCCGGGATGCGATACCAAGGCTTGAGATCCACCTGCCAGTTGCCGTGCTGCGCCATAAAGCGCGCGTAGATACGGTTCCAGCTGCGCGAAGTGGGATCGGAGCGGCCATTGGAGTCATGGTTGAAGCCGGTCTCCACCTCACGCAGTGTCCAGCCGGCGAAGGAGTAGTCCGTCGCCCAGGCCACGAACACTTGCGGCTCATAGTTGGTTTCACGGAACGGTGACGATTCACTACTGTTGGAGAGCTGCCAGAATGAGCGCTGGGTGTAGGAGGCCGCCAGCAGCGAGTTGTCCCCGGCAATGCCGCGCCAGATCGGGAAGCCCAGGCTAAGCTGGAACTCTACCTCATCTTTGCGGGCGTTGTCTGCCCAGTCGTAGGTCTGAATGGCCTTGGTGTTTATCTTATCGGTATAGGTATACAACAGATAGTTCGTTTCGTAAGGATAGAGCGTAAACGGGTTATCATGTTCCTGCAACATGCTGGCAATGACGCTGCCACGCACAGTGGGGTAATCATGGATCTGTTTAACTGTCGCTTCTTCCGCCTGAACCAGGGCCGGTGCTGCCAGCAGCGCCATCCCGATTCCCCAATAACCGCGCATAACCCCTCCAAAAAAATCCTAAAATAGACCGCCAACAAAAAGGCAGGCCATTTTACACACAAATCACGGCGGCGATCAGCGGTGTTTCGATTTATCCGCGCCGGGCTGGAAAGCAACAAATGCGAAGCATAAAATCCACAATAAATTAACCTAACCGCGCCGCATTCCGGCGCTGACCAAGGAACCTGTATGTCTGATCTGCCCCTGACGCCCGAGGCCGCCCGCCGGCTGATTGGCAACATCTTTGTGTATGACATGCCCTTCAATCGCGAGCTGGGGCTGGAGCTGGCCTGCTTTGATGAAGAGCAGGTGGTGCTGACCTTCGCCAACCAGACGCGACTGGTGGGCAACGCGGCACAACATATTCTGCATGGCGGCGTTATCGCCTCGGTGCTGGATGTGGCCGCCGGGCTGTGCTGCGTTGGCAGCGTGCTGCTGCGCCACGAGAACCAGAGCGAAACCGCACTGCGCCAACGGCTCGCCAAAATGGGCACCATCGACCTGCGGGTCGACTACCTGCGCCCCGGACGCGGCGAGCAGTTCCGCGCCACCAGCACCCTGTTGCGCGCTGGCAACAAGGTGGCGGTCGCCCGCGTGGAGCTGCATAACCAAGCGGATCTGCACATTGCCAGCGCCACCGCCACCTACCTGATTGGCTGATGCCGCAAGGTTGCGCGCCGTCAGGAAAAGCGCCTGCCACTCCGGTACACTCGCTGTTTTCTTTTTTTAGGTTAATAACATGGATGCGAAACAGACCCGCCAGGGCATTCTCTTTGCCCTCGGTGCCTACTTTATCTGGGGCATCGCCCCGGCCTACTTCAAACTGCTGCAACAGGTGACGCCGGGTGAAATCCTCACCCACCGCATTGTCTGGTCTTTCTTCTTTATGCTGATCCTGCTCTCCGTCAGCCGCAACTGGGGCAAGGTGCGGGCCGTGATGCACCAGCCGAAGCGGCTGCTGATGCTGGCGTTGACCGCGCTGCTGGTGGGCTGCAACTGGCTGCTGTTTATCTGGGCGGTGAATAACCACCATATCCTGGAGGCCAGCCTCGGCTACTTTATCAACCCGCTGGTAAATGTGCTGCTTGGGATGCTGTTTCTGGGAGAGCGCTTCCGCCGAATGCAGTGGCTGGCGGTGGCGCTGGCGATCTGTGGGGTGTTGGTGCAGCTGTGGCAGTTTGGCTCGCTGCCGGTGATTGCGCTGGGGCTGGCCTTCAGCTTCGCGCTGTATGGCCTGCTGCGCAAGAAGATCGGCATTGACGCCCAGACCGGGATGTTGGTGGAGACCCTGTGGCTGCTGCCAGCGGCGGTGATCTACCTGTTCGGCATCGCCGACACCCCCACCAGCCACCTGACCGCCAACCCCATGTCGCTCAACCTGCTGCTGGTGGCGGCGGGCGTGGTCACTACCGTGCCGCTGCTGTTCTTCACCGCCGCCGCCACCCGCCTGCGCCTCTCGACGCTCGGTTTCTTCCAGTACCTCGGCCCGACGCTGATGTTCGTGCTGGCGGTGACCTTCTACGGCGAGCACATCGGCAATGACAAGCTGGTCACCTTCGCCTTTATCTGGAGCGGCCTGTTGCTGTTCACCCTCGACGCACTCTACACCCAGCGCAAGCTGCGTTAACGTAGCGCCTGTTTTGGCGGCTTGCCGGCGTGGCGCGAGATGAAGCGCGCCATCGCCGGGCCGGTGAACAGGATGGTGAGTAGCCGCAGCGTCTGCATCGCCATCACGAATGACATATCCACCTTGGTGCCGGCGGCGATGATCGCCACGGTATCCAGCCCGCCGGGGCTGGTGGCCAGATAGGCCGACATCAGATCAACCGGCAGTACCTTGGTCATCCCCCATGCCATCACGCCGCATACCACCATCAGCCCAATAATTGACACCAGCATCTGCGGCAGGGTGCGCAGCGCCAGCAGCACGATGTCACGCGTGAAGCGCAGCCCCACCGTCCAACCAATCAGCGCGTAGGCTATCGCCAGTAGCCACTCTGGGATCTGGAGGGTCATCAGCCCGCTGGAGTGCACGCCCGCGCCCATTAATGCTGGCACCAGCAGTGCGCCAGAGGGGATGCGCAGCCGGGGGGCCAGCACAATGCCCGCCAGCGCGATCGCCAGCGTGCCAAGGAAGCGCCAATCCAGCGACGGGAACCAGACCAGCGCCGCCGCGTGTTGACCAGCCTCATCCCCCAGCCCGATGCGCGCCACCACGGCGGCAGCGGTGGCGACGAACAGCACACGCAGGTACTGCATAAAGGCCACCAGCCGCACGTCCGCGCCAAAGTCACCGGCCATCGCCACCATTGCCGACGCGCCGCCGGGCGAGGAGCCCCAGGCACCGGTCGGCCCCGGCAGGGCGCTGAAACGCACCAACAGCCAGCCGGAGAGGCCGCTCGCCAGCAGCGTGGCCACCAGCGCGCCGATCACAATCGGCCAGTCCGCCAGCAGCGGCGTCAGGATGCCGGGCGACAGGCTTTGGGCAATCATGCAGCCCAGCACGCCTTGGGAGAGTTTGAAACAGAGGGAGGGAATACGGATAGACGCGCCGCCCAGCCCCATCACCACGCCAACAATCATCGGCCCCAGTAGCAGCGCCGCTGGCAGGTGGAAGGCTTGCAGGCCGAAGCCCAGTATCAGGGAGAGCAGCAGCAGCAGGCCCCACTGACTCGCGGGAGAGATGCGTTTCAGCAACATGACTTCTCTACAATTTGTTAACAACCGAGTCACTATTCTACGTCGGTTATGGACAAAAAGGGGAAGAAAGCGTGCGGAAAATCACACTATGGCGGGAGGGCCTCCCCGCCGTGGCGGGGAGTGCGGAGGCGTCAGAGCCAGTTTTTGCGCTTAAAGTAGAGGTAAGGGGCCAATCCGGCCAGGATCATCAGGCCGATGGCGCCCGGATAGCCGAATGACCACTTCAGCTCCGGCATAAACTCAAAGTTCATGCCGTAGCTGGAGGCCACCAGCGTCGGCGGCAGGAACACCACAGAGACCACCGAGAAGATCTTGATGATGCGGTTCTGCTCGATGTTGATGAAGCCCATCGCCGCCTGCATCAGGAAGTTGACCTTCTGGAACAGTGACTCGTTGTGCGGCAGCAGCGATTCGATGTCGCGCAGCACCTCACGCGCCTGCTCCAGCTGGCCGGCTGGCAGGCGTGCCTTGCGCACCAGGAAGTTCAGCGCGCGCTGGGTGTCCATCAGGCAGAGCCGCACCTTCCAGCCGGTATCTTCCAGCACCGCCAGGGTGGAGAGCGCCTCGTCATACTCGTCGCCCTGCTGCCCCTCCATGATCACCCGGCTCAGCTTCTCCAGGTCGCTGTAGATGTTCTCAATCTCATCCGCCAGCTGCTCAATTTTGGTTTCGAACAGGTCGAGCAGCAGCTCGTAGGCGTTGCCGTCGATCAGCATCTGGTTGCGGGCGCGCATCCGGTAGAGCCGGAACGCTGGCAGCTCGCGCTCACGCAGGGTGTAGAGACGCCCGTCGCGGACGGTAAAGGCGACGGTGGAGTTGCCGCCGTGATCCTCGGCATCCTCATAATAGAAGAAGGAGTGGATATGCAGGCCATCCTCATCTTCGAAGAAACGCGCGGAAGCCTCGATGTCATCCAGCTCCGGGCGGGTGGCGAGATTCTGCCCCAGCTCAGTATGGACTTTGTCGCGCTCCTCCACGTCGGGTTCAATCAAATCAACCCAAAGCGATGTGGTGAGGTCGTTCGAGTCATCCAACTCTAAACGGGATAAGCGGCTGTTATCTAATTTGAATGCGCTCAGCATAGGCGATGGCTCCCTTGTGATGACAAGCAGAGGTTCGCAATGGAACACGGAAACAGAGTGGGCGATGAGGCACCGGCGTGTTTCAAACCGCCATAGGGCCTGACTCAGTGCGACAAACAGGAGGTCGCTGACAACCACGAAGGCCATCAGCAAGGAGGATAGCCTTAGAAGTTGTACCTAATGAACAGGTTCATGAGCCAGTATCTACTGGGTGTGTCCAAGGCAAAGGTCCTCATTTAAGAATAGTGCGCGCATGTTACGCTGAGACGAAAAAGTCTGTCAACCGCCGCACCCCAGTTAATGTGCAACAAAGCAACAACGTGCGGCGGGTGAAAAAGGCGGCACTCGCCCGCCTGCGCAACGGCGGGCGGGCGTGGGCTTAGACTGTCTCGAGCCGGGCGTAGGCCGCCACCAGCCACTTCACCCCTTCGCCATTGAAGGCGATCTGCAAACGGCTGTGATCGCCGCTGCCCTCGAGGTTGATGATGGTGCCCTCGCCAAATTTCGGGTGGCGCACGCGCTGGCCGAGGCTGTAGCCGCTGTCACTCTGCGCCACCGGCGCGCCCATGCGGCGGGTATTGACCGGGCGGGAGACGCTGGCGCGCAGCCGCACCTCTTCCACGCAGTTCTCCGGCAGCTCGGCGATGAAACGCGACGGCCGGTGGAACACCTCTTTGCCATACAGGCGGCGCGTCTCGGCGTAGGTCAGGGTCAGCTTCTGCATCGCGCGCGTCACGCCGACGTAGGCCAGCCGGCGCTCCTCCTCCAGCCGACCGCCCTCGTCGAGCGCCATCTGGCTGGGGAACATCCCCTCCTCCATGCCGACAATGAACACCTGCCGGAACTCCAGCCCCTTGGCGGAGTGGAGGGTCATCAGCTGTACCGCGTCCTGATAGGCGTCCGCCTGCCCCTCGCCCGCCTCGAGCGCGGCGTGAGAGAGGAACGCCTGCAACGGCATTAAATCCTCATCCTCATCCTGGTAGCTGTACTGCCGGGTGGCGTTGACCAGCTCCTCCAAGTTTTCGATGCGCGCCTGCCCCTTCTCGCCTTTTTCCTGCTCATACATCATCCACAGGCCGGAGTCCTTGATCACCCGGTCAGCCTGCACATGCAGCGGCATCTCGCTGGTTTCATGCGCCAGCGCATCCACCAGCTCAAGGAAGCGTTGCAGCGACGAGGCGGCACGGCCCGCCAGCGCCCTCTCCTGCAACAGCAGGCGGCAGGATTGCCACAGCGTCAGTTGGCGCTCCCGCGCGGTCTGGCGCACCACGTCAATGGTGCGGTCGCCAATGCCACGCGTCGGCGTGTTGACCACGCGCTCAAAGGCGGCGTCATCATTGCGGTTGGCGATCAGGCGCAGATAGGCCAGCGAGTCCTTGATCTCCTGCCGCTCGAAGAAGCGCATCCCACCGTAGATGCGGTAGGGCATCGACACCTGCAACAGCGCCTCTTCCAGCACGCGCGACTGGGCGTTGCTGCGGTAGAGGATGGCGCAATCATTCAGCGCGCCGCCATTCTCCTGCCAGGTCTTGATGCGGTTGACCACAAAGCGCGACTCATCCAGCTCATTGAAGGCGCAGTAGAGCGAGATGCGCTCGCCCTCGGCGTCCTCTGTCCAGAGGTTTTTGCCCATGCGGCCGTTGTTATTGGCGATCAGGGCGTTGGCCGCCGACAGGATATTGCTGGTGGAGCGGTAGTTCTGCTCGAGGCGGATGGTCTCTGCCTTCGGGAAGTCCTGCAAGAAGCGCTGGATATTCTCCACCTGCGCGCCGCGCCAGCCATAGATCGACTGGTCATCGTCACCGACGATCATCACGTTGGCCTGATCGCCCGCCAGCAGGCGGATCCAGGCGTACTGGATACGGTTGGTATCCTGGAACTCATCCACCAGAATGTTGGTGAAGCGGTCGCGGTAGTGGTTAAGGATGTGCGGCTTATTGAGCCACAGCTCATGGGCGCGCAGCAGCAGTTCGGCGAAGTCCACCAGCCCGGCGCGGTCGCACGCCTCCTGGTACGCCTGATAGACGCGCAGCCAGGTCTGCTCCACCGGATTGCCATAGCTCTCAATGTGCTGCGGGCGCAGGCCATCATCTTTCTTGCCGTTGATGTACCACATCGCCTGACGCGCCGGCCACTGCTTGTCATCCAGATTCATCGCCTTGATCAGCCGCTTCAGCAGGCGCAGCTGGTCTTCGCTGTCGAGAATCTGGAAATCCTGCGGCAGGTTGGCGTCCATGTGGTGGGCGCGCAGCAGGCGGTGGGCCAGCCCGTGGAAGGTCCCGATCCACATGCCGCCCTGGCTAGTGCCGATCAGGTGTTCGATACGGTGGCGCATCTCCGCCGCCGCCTTGTTGGTGAAAGTCACCGCCATAATGGAGTAAGGCGAGCAGTTCTCCACGGAGAGCAACCAGGCGATCCGGTGCACCAGCACCCGCGTTTTGCCGCTGCCCGCACCGGCCAGCACCAACAGGTTGCTGCGTGGCGCCGCCACGGCTTCGCGTTGTTTATCATTGAGGCTGTCGAGCAGGTCAGAAACGTCCATAGGCACCGTCGGGTCTGGTCAGCGGGAAAGGCCGGGCCTCGCGGCGCGGCATTTCACTGGAGATATATACAGAGTAGTTGCAGAGGATTATAGCAATGCTGTCAGCGATGCCAACCGCGAAATCTCGATATGCGGCAACAGGCGAGCCTCGGGGTGGGTCATCAGGTTCGCCTGCCGCAGGTTGATCCAGCACGCCTGCATACCACAACGCACCGCGCCCGCGACGTCGGTGGTCAGGTCGTCGCCGACGTGCAGGATGCTGCCCAGCGGCAGATCAAGCTGTTGCGCGGCGCGGTGGTAGAGATCCTCATACGGCTTGGCGCGGCCATGCGGGCCAGCGCGCAGCACAAACTGGAAGGCGTCACCGAGGCCAAACAGCGCGGGATCGGCGTTGCCGTTGGTGACGGCCACCAGCGGCCAGCGCTCGCCGAGCGCCTTCAGGGTGTCGTGGGTCTCCTGCGGCACCTCAATCTGGCTGCGCCAGTGGGCAAAGTGGCTCATCGCCTCATCCGCGCCGGCGCTGGCTTCCGCCTCGCTTAGCCCCAGCCGGGAGAGGCCGAGGTGCAGGGCGCGCCAGCGCCACTGGGTGACGTCGTGGTAGATCTCCGGCTCCTGCCGGCGCAGCTCGGCCCGCAACTGCTGGAAGTGGGCCGATTCCACTTCCGCCAGCAGCGGGTGATAGGCGCGCAGAAACTTCAGCGACTCCTGCTCGGTACGGCGGATCACAGGCCCGTTGTCATACAGGGTGTCATCCAAATCAAAGGTCAGGGCCGCAATGGCCTTCAGCGGACGATAGACAATCATCAGGATTTTCCTCGTTTGGCTCGCGGGTGCGCCGCGTCATAGACCGACGCCAGATGCTGGAAGTCGAGGTGGGTATAGATTTGGGTGGTGGAGAGGTTGGCGTGGCCCAGCAGCTCCTGCACCGCGCGCAGGTCGCCGCTCGACTCCAGCATGTGGGTGGCGAAGGAGTGGCGCAGTTTGTGCGGGTGGATATGGCTGTTCACCCCCTGCTTGATGCCCCACTCGGCAAAGCGCTTCTGCACGTTGCGCGCCGAGATGCGCTTGCCCAGCTTGGAGAGGAACAGCGCGTCATCCTGCGGGTTGAACTGGTCACGCAGCGCGCGCCACTGCTCCAGCCAGCGCAGCGCGGTCTGGCCGAATGGCACCTTGCGCTCCTTGCTGCCCTTGCCCAGTACCCACACTTCGCCGCCCACCCAATCAATGTGGCGGCAGTCGATGCCGACGGTTTCCGCCAGACGCAGCCCGGCCCCGTACATGAGTTCCAGCATCGCCCGGTCGCGGATCGCCAGGGGATCGCTGAGATCGATGCCCAGCAGTTGATCCACCTCATCCACATCCATATTTTTCGGCAGGTGGCGCGCGGTGCGCGGCGTCGAGATCCCTTTGGCCGGGTTGGCCGGCAGTTCGCCCTGGCTCACCAGCCAGTCGAGGAAACTGCGCAACGCCGACATCCGTAGTGCCAGGCTGGCGCTCTCCAGCCCGCCGCGCTTGCTGTTGGCCACCAGCGCGCGCACCCGCGTTGGGTCGAGCTGCGCCCAATCGGCAAGGCCGCCCTTGGCTGCCAGCGCCATCAGTGCCGCCAGCTGGTGGCGATAGTTTTTGACTGTCAGCGGGCTGAGCCGCCGCTCATGCTGGAGATGGCGCAAAAAGCGCTCCACCGGCACGGTGAGCGCCAGCGGCAGGGCGGCGTCAGGGGCGGTCATGCGCGTTCGATCCAGCGTTCCAGCAGGCCGGGCAGCATCCGCGCCAGTTGGTCAAGCAGCACGGTGCCCATGCCGGGGTGGTAGTGCTGGGCGTCGCGGCTGCTGAAGATCACCATCCCCAGCTCGCCTTGCGCACCCATCAGTGACAGCGCCACCGAGCCGACCTGCTTCGCCTGCGGCAACAGCAGCAGCAGTTCCGGGCCGGTCAGGCCGCCGAGAAAGTGGTTATCTTCGCCCATACGCGGGATGCGGAACGACTCAAACGCCGTGCGCGCCAGCCCGAGGTGGGTGAAGTCAGAGGGGGCACCGATTTTCCAGCTGTCGGCGAACAGGCGGATGTGCGCGCCCGCCAGCCCGAGGCTACGCGCCCAGCGGTGCAAGCGATCCAGCATCTCTTGCAGGCTGCTGGCCTCGGCCAGCTCGGCCTGCAACTGGATCAGCCGGCTGAACAGCGACTGGTTGACCGCCGCCTGCTCCATCAGCAGGGTGATCTCCTCCTCCAGCAGCTGGATGCGATTGCGCTGGCGCGCCATCTGCCACTCCACCAGCGACACCGAGCCGCGCACCGGGTGCGGCACACGGATCGGCTCTACGGCACGGGAGTTGCGGATAAAGAAGTCGGGATGTTGCAGCAGGTAACTGAGCACCTGCTCATCGTCCAGTTCAGCGACGGCGGCCACTGGCTCCTCTATATTACTCATAAATGAATGAATCCATCGTAGACGTGGGTGGCCGGGCCGGTCATGTAGAGCGGATGCCCTGGCCCCTTCCAGCGGATGTCGAGGCTGCCGCCCGGCAGATCGACGCGCACATTTTCAGCCAGGTTCTCTTGCAGGATGCCGACCGCCACCGCCCCACAGGCGCCGCTGCCGCAGGCCTGGGTTTCGCCCGCGCCCCGTTCGAAGACGCGCAGTTTGATGTGGTCACGGCTGACAATCTGCATAAAGCCGATGTTGGCGCGCTCCGGGAAGCGCTCGTGGCTCTCCAGTACCGGCCCCAGCGTCTCCACCTCGGCGGTCTGCACATCCTCCACCTGCAACACGCAGTGCGGGTTGCCCATCGAAACCACGCCGCATAGCACGGTTTTCTCCGCCGCCCGCAGGATGTAGGTCTTCTCCGCCTTGGCGGCGCGGAACGGCACCTGCTGCGGCTCGAAGATCGGCTCGCCCATGTTGACACAGACGTCATCATTCTCCGTGACGCTTAGCACCATGCGGCCGGTCTGGGTACTGACGCGGATGTCGCGTTTGTTGGTCAGCCCCTTCAGGCGCACGAAGCGGGCGAAGCAGCGCGCGCCGTTGCCGCACTGCGCCACTTCGCTGCCGTCGGCGTTGAAGATACGGTAGTGGAAATCGAGATCGGGATCGTAAGGCGGCTCCACCACCAGCATCTGGTCAAACCCCACGCCGGTATGGCGATCGGACAAGCGCCGGATCAGCTCAGGCGAGAAGTAGACGTTCTGCGTAACGGCATCGACCACCATAAAGTCGTTGCCTAACCCATGCATTTTGGAGAACTGCATATTTTACTCCGCTGGCTGCCGGCTATCCCGGACGCCTGATGTGATCCTGCCGGCACAAACCGCAGGGCTGCTATCCGTTACAGGCCCGCAGGGTCTGCGGTGGTGCCGCCCTGATTGCCAGAAGTCGATTGTTGGTTGCGCTGCACGTCGTTGGTGGAGTCAGGCGGCGCAGTGGTCACGGCCGGTTTGTCTTCCGGTGGGAAGTAGAGCGGGCCTTTCAGGCCACAACCGGAAAGCCCCAGTAACATCAAGGCGGCCGCTGCCCAACGTAATTCTTTTTTCATCTGTTCTGCCTGTATTGCGTGCGTCCAAGCTCTCTATAATCGCAGGTGGATCATGAAAAGCAATAGGAATTACGTCCGGGGCCAGGCTGGCGGCTGGGGGAAAAAGGCCAAAGCGTGAAGGCGCGCAGCCGGGTCGCCCGGCCACGCGGTCAATGCAATTGGTAGAACTGTTTCAGGCCCGGCGGCAGTGCCTCGCTGTTCACCGCCAGGTTGAGGGCGGTCAGCGCCTTGCTGCGGAACGGAATCACCTGTTTGCGGCCATCCAGCACCACAATCTGGTAGAACTGCGGCAGGTTGAAGTTGATGAAGCTCGAGCCGTAGGTAAAGCGGTCATGGGAGGAGGAGTAGAAGCGGCTGACATCCTTCACCAGCTCCTCTTTGCTGCCCTCGCAGTGGTGGAACACCTCCACCCGGTTCGACTCATCGAGAATATAGATGTTGAAGCCGCGGTCATCCGGCGAGTCCTCAAAGAAGAATTGGATGATCCCCTCGCTGGCGTAGCCATCGACCACCGCCGGCAAGTGCACCTGATCCGACTCCACCTTCACCGACAGGCCATGCAGCTTGTTGTTGGAGATGGCACCGTAGAACTCCACCGCATTCTCCAGCTTCTGCACCGAAACGCTCAGGCGCTCGAAGAACAGCCCCCAGGTCTGGCCAGAGACGCGTACCGCCTTGAAGCGGCCCGGATCCTGACGGGTGCTGGAGAGGCGCAACTCAATGCACTCCGACACCAGCTGCTGGACGCGCGTACCAATCAGGCCGCGCAGGTGCTGGCTGTAGCAGAACACCTCGACCGACTCCGGCGGCGCGGCGTCTTGGTGCATTTTGCCGAGGATGGTCTTCAGCGCCTCCAGTACCGCCTGCTCGCCGCTGAAGTGCAGGGTGCGCACCTCATTCCACGAGTTACGGTAGAGCAGATCGATGCTGCCGACCAGACACTGCTGTTGCTGGCCGAAGCTGAAGACATCCAGCTTGCGGAAATCGAAGTGCACCACCTGATTGCGGAAGGCCGCCGTCGGGTCATGCTCCAGATTGACGATAATCGCCAGATGGCGGATCTCACACGGGCTGTAGAGCGCCTTGGGCGTCGGCGCTGGCAGGCGCAGCGGGAAGTGCTGCGAGACATCCGCCACCAGCTCCTGCAACTTGGCAAGATCGCACAGGCCGCCGCCCTTGATATGCAGGCGGGTGCGCGCGGTGAGCAGGCCGTTGAAGTAGGCCCACGCCACCAGCTTATTCAGGTAGCGGTTATACTCCAGCGGCTGGTGGCTAATGATGGCGTCCATCGACGGCGCCTGATTGTACAGATACCAGCCGGTGCGGTTGGCGCGGCCAATCGGCACATGGATAAAGGTCAGGTCATTTTCCGACAGGTCGGGCGAGATCTGCGGGTTCACCAGCGTCACTTTGCCTGGCAGCGCCTCAAAGGCGGCGTAGAGTTTGCGGGTCAGCACGCCGATGTCCTGCGGACTGGCACTGACGCTCAGGTTATTGCGGCGGGCGAAGCGGATCAGGTTGCGATAGCTCTGCATCATCGCATCCAGCAGCTCATTGTGCGCCTCGCGCACCCGCTCAATCTTCCAGTTGTTGCGGTTGTCGAGGATCGCCAGCTTCTCACTGCTCCAGCCCCACTCCTGCACCAGTTGCGACAAAATCTCCCGCCGCCAGCCAACGCAGTCGCGCCCCTGTGACAGCTTCTCGCGCACCTTCAGGTAGAAGCAGCGGCGCACCAGATCCAGCCGCGTCTCATCCTCAATCGCCGTCAGGTAGCGGGTGACACGCGCCAGCATCATGCAGTAGGCGTCCAGCCCGAAGGAGACGATCTCGCCATCATGCAGGCGGCGCTTGATGTCCATCGCCAGCAGCTGGGTCTCCGGGTACTCCCAGGAGTAGGCCTCCAGCAGCAGGGTTTTCAACACCGCTTTATAGGGGGAGTCGATGCTCTTATAGAGCTGCCACAGGCTGGCACCGAAATACTCTTCCGCCGACAGCGTGCCGAGGCCACCGAGATCGAGCCACTCATTGGGCGTCAGCGCGCCCTGCGCGTAGAGCGACATCACATACTCGTCGTAGTGCGGCTCCTCTTCACCCGGCACCATGTTCCACAGGATGCGTTTGCCCGCCAGACGCACGGCGCTGCGGTAGAACTCATCCAGCAACAGGATGTGCTGGGTGGAGCCGCAATCCTCGCCGCCGAGGCTGCCGCTCTCATTGTGGCGGAAGCGGTTTTCGTCGATCAGGAAGAAGCTGACCTCAACGCCCAGCGACGCCGCCCACTCCTCCAGCAGCGTGCACTTCTGCTGCAGCCGCTGGCGCTCCTCGTTGTCCAGCCAGGATTGGTGGCAGACCCAAATATCCAGGTCAGAGCTTTCGCTCTGGCCAATGGAGGAGGTACTGCCCATGCTGTAGAGGCCAGTGATCGGCAGTTCGCCGTGAGGGGCTTTGTCGAGGGGCTTGCCAATTTTTTCTTCTAAATCAGCAAGATAACGAGATTGCTTTTCATCGGGCGTGAACAGGCAGATGCCGCCCGGCACGTTACCGCCCAGGTAACCCGGCATCAGTGGATGATGATAGTGCAATAAGATCGGCAGTAGACTGTAGACCTGTTGGAAAGCCGGCCCAGAGGCCGCCAGGGCACGATCGACACGCAGTTGGTTGATCGCATCCAGTCTCTGCTTGAGTGTCTCAATGTAGAGGTACAAGACGTTTCGCCTGATTTATCCCAGTGCCTATAAAAAAACCCGTTTTCCAAACCTGCCTGTGTTTAGACGAATATTTAGCAGATAATTGCTGGAAACGTGATCAATTTAACACCTTGCTGATTGACCGTAAAGAAAGTATAGCACCAGACTTACTCTGGTCCCTTTGTATACTCCTCTCTCCCGGCCATGTCATGTAAAACCTGTCGAACGCGCCGTTTTGGCCCGGTTTCCCCCGCGCTGCCGGGGCTTCTTACGCTGACAGCTTTCCCCGGTAAATGGTAGGATGGGGCGAACTCGTAAAACGGTAACAAGCATGGTAGACAAAATTATCCGTATTGCCACCCGCCAAAGTCCCCTGGCGTTGTGGCAGGCACATTATGTTCAACACCGCCTGGAGGAGAGCCATCCGGGCCTGCGCGTTGAGCTGGTGCCTATGGTCACGCGCGGCGACATCATCCTTGATACCCCGCTGGCAAAAGTGGGCGGCAAGGGGCTGTTCGTCAAGGAGCTGGAGCTGGCGCTGCTGGAGAACCGCGCGGACATCGCCGTTCACTCCATGAAGGATGTGCCGGTGGAATTTCCCGAGGGGCTGGGGCTGGTCACCATCTGCGAGCGCGAAGATCCGCGTGATGCCTTTGTCTCGCCCAACTTTGAGAGCCTCGCCCACCTGCCGCCGGGGAGCGTGGTCGGTACTTCCAGCCTGCGCCGCCAGTGCCAGCTGCGCGAGCAGCGCCCGGATCTGGTGGTGCGCGACCTGCGCGGCAACGTCGGCACCCGCCTGAGCAAGCTCGACAACGGCCAGTACGACGCCATTATTTTGGCGGTCGCCGGGCTGAAACGCCTCGGCCTTGAGTCACGCATCCGTAACCCGCTCTCGCCAGAGGAGTGCCTGCCAGCGGTTGGGCAGGGTGCGGTCGGCATTGAGTGCCGACTGGATGACAGCGTGACGCGTGAACTGCTCGCGCCGCTGAACCACCATGAGACGGCGGTGCGCGTGCGTGCCGAGCGGGCGATGAACACCCGCCTCGAGGGCGGCTGTCAGGTGCCAATCGGCAGCTACGCGGTGCTGGAGGGCGATCGCCTCTGGCTGCGGGCGCTGGTGGGCGCGCCGGATGGCAGCGTCATCGTGCGCGGTGAACGCCACGGTTCAGCCGATCAGGCGGAGCAGATGGGCGTGGCGCTGGCTGAGGAGCTGCTGTCGCGCGGCGCGCGCGAGATCCTTGCCGAGGTCTATCAGGGAAACCCTCCCGCATGACCATTCTGGTGACCCGCCCTTCCCCGTCAGGCGAACAGTTGGTCAGCCGGTTGCGCCAGCTTGGGCTGGCCGCGTACCACGCGCCGCTGATTGAGTTCGCACCGGGGAGGGACGTGGCCACCCTGCCGGCCCGCCTGGCCGCCTGCCTGCCCGGCGATCTGGTGTTTGCCCTCTCCCAACATGCGGTGGATTACGCGCACCACGCTTTGGCGGCCTGCTCGCCGCCCTGGCGCGCCGATCTCCACTACTATGCCATCGGCCGCACCACCGGGCTGAAACTGCACACCTTGAGCGGCCGCCCGGTCAGCTACCCCCCCGACAGCGAGACCAGCGAAACCCTGCTCTGCCTGCCTGACCTGCAACAGGTCAGCGGCAAGCGGGCGCTGATCCTGCGCGGCAACGGTGGCCGTGAACTGCTGGCTGAGACGCTGGCGGCACGCGGCGCCACCATCGACTACTGTGAGTGCTACCAGCGGCGCGCCATCCACTATGACGGCAGTGAGCAGAGCGCCCACTGGCACCGTCTCGGCGTGAACAGGCTGGTGGTCACCAGCGGTGAAATGTTACAACAGCTCTATAATTTAGTTCCTGATTACTATCGGACTTCATGGTTGCTGCGCTGCAACCTGATAGTGGTGAGTGAACGCCTGGCAACTCTGGCGCGCCAGCTTGGCTGGCAGAGCGTCGGGGTGGCCGACAATGCAGATAATGACGCGCTGATCCGCGCGCTACGATAACCTGACTATGGGATGTGCCAACATGACGGAACAAAAAACCCCATCCGCTTCGGACGAAGAGATCACCCCAGCGGTGGAGACGCCCCTCCGGCCAGCCGTTGATTCCCGCAAAGAGAGCCGCACCGGACTGGTGCTGGGCGCTGTCGCCATTGCGCTGGCGCTGGCCCTCGGTGCCGGGCTCTACCTACACGGGCAACAACAGGCCAAGGCGCAGTTGGCAGAAAACCAGTCGCTGCGCGCGGAAATTGCCGCGCTGCAACAGAGCCAGCAGCAGGAGAAGCAGCAGCAAGGCACCCTGTGGCAGCAGCAGGGCGAGGCGCTGAAAAACGCCGACCAGCAGCAGGCGAGCCTGAACCGCCAGCTCAATGAGTTGCAGGAGAAGGTGGCGACCATCTCCGGCAGCGATGCCAAAACCTGGCTGCTGGCGCAGGCTGACTTTCTGGTCAAACTGGCTGGCCGCAAGCTGTGGAGCGATCAGGACATCACCACCGCCGCCGCGCTGCTCAAGAGCGCCGACGCCAGTCTGGCGGACATGAACGATCCGAGCCTGCTGGAGGTGCGCCGCGCGATTACCGAGGACGTCAGCACGCTCTCCGTGGTGGCGCAGGTCGATTTCGACGGCATCATCCTGAAGGTGAACCAGCTCTCTAATCAGGTGGACAATCTGCGTCTGGCGGATGACAACACCGACGACTCGCCGATGGACGAGGACAGCGGCGAGCTTTCCGCCTCTATTGGCGAGTGGCGGCAGAATCTGGTCAAGAGCTGGCACAACTTTATGGATGACTTCATCACCATCCGCCGCCGTGACACCGCCGCCGAGCCGCTGCTGGCGCCGAATCAGGATGTCTACCTGCGTGAGAATATCCGCTCGCGCTTGCTGGTGGCCGCACAAGCGGTGCCGCGCCACCAGAATGAGGTCTACAAGCAGTCGCTGGAGACGGTCTCCGGCTGGGTGCGCTCCTACTTTGACGCCAACGATCCGGCGACCAAGGCCTTCCTCGACGATCTGGACACCTTGAGCCAGCAGAGCATCTCGGTGGATGTGCCGGAGCAGCTGAAGAGCCAGCCGATGCTGGAGAAACTGATGCAGACCCGCGTCCGTAACCTGCTGGCGCAGTCGCCGGCTGCCGCCAACCAGGAGGGCTGAATATGATTCGCGTGTTAGTCCTCTTCCTGCTCCTGATTGCTGGCGTGGTCGTCGGGCCAATGCTGGCGGGCCATCAGGGCTATGTCCTGATCCAGACGGACAACTATAACGTGGAGACCAGCGTCACAGGTCTGGTGATCATGGCGATTGTGCTGTTTGTCGCCCTGTTTATCGTGGAGTGGATCCTGCGCCGCCTGTTCCGTACCGGTGCGCGTACCCGCCGCTGGTTCAGCGGCCGCAAACGCTCCAAGGCGCGCAAGCAGACCAAAGAGGCGCTGGTGAAACTGGCAGAGGGCGATCACCAGCAGGCTGAGAAGCTGCTGACCCGCCATGCCGACCACGCCGAGCAGCCGGTGGTGAACTATCTGCTGGCCGCCGAGGCCGCGCAGCAGCGCGGTGACAGCTTCCGCACCAACCAGTATCTGGAGCGCGCCGCCGAGATCGCCGATCGCGACCAGCTGCCAGTGGACATCACCCGCGTGCGCATCCAGCTGGCACAGGGCGAGATCCATGCGGCGCGCCACGGTGTGGATAATTTGGTTGGTCAGGCCCCGCGCCACCCGGAAGTCTTGCGACTGGCGGAGCAGGCCTACCTGCGCAGCGGTGCCTATGACGCCCTGCTGGAGATCATCCCGTCGATGGCGAAAATCCATCTGTATGACGAGCCGCACTTGCAGGCGCTGCGTGAACAGGCCTACGTCGGCCTGATGAACGAAGCGATGGCCAAAGAGGGCAGCGACGGCCTGAAACGCTGGTGGAAAGATCAGAAGCGCAAAACCCGCCACGATGCCACCCTGCAGGTGGCGATGGTGGAGAATCTGATCGCCTGTGACGATCACGACATGGCGCAGGAGGTGCTGTTGGATGGCCTGAAACGCAACTTCGATGAGCGTCTGGTGCTGCTGATGCCGCGCCTGAAGTCGGGCAACCCAGAACAGCTGGAGAAAGCCCTGCGCCAGCAGATCAAGCAGAATGGCGCGACGCCGCTGCTGAGCAGCACGCTGGGCCAGTTGCTGATGAAGCATGGTGAGTGGCAGGCGGCCAGCGAGTGCTTCCGCGCGGCGCTGGCAGTGCGTCCGGATGGGCATGATTATGCCTGGCTGGCAGACACGCTGGACAAGCTGCATAAACCGGACGAAGCCGCGCAGCTGCGCCGTGAGGGCCTGTTGCTGACCCTGCAACGCCCGGACGTGTAATGCGTAACGAGAAATAGAAAGGCCCCCTCGGGGGCCTTTTTTATGCCCGCGAAATGGCAGGCAAAAAAAAACACCTGCCGCCGGGACAAGTGTTTAAACAAGCAAATTCAGGTCTTGGACAACAGGGGGTACCTCACTCAACGTTATGCCCGCTTGCTGATAACCAGGTTATCGATAAGGTGGACATTAGGTACCGAAATTGGCTCTGCATCATTCAGGGTTTTATGAAGCCAAAGGCAGTCATAACAAGGGGAATGAGCATCTACCCCATTAGTATTGCACACGCCGTGCCAGAATCTACCCGCGACCGGTGTTTAAATTTATCCTGTTGTTTTAATGAGTGAAAAACTTATGTGCGGCGGCTGTAAGTAGGGCATTGTTATGCCTTGGCGTGATATCCACTCGCCGTTTTGTCGTCCTCAGACGACAGCCTGCCGTATGGCGTTAATTATCTATAGAGATCATGAGGATAGATGTCACTTTTTCACGACAGCCAGATCGCGTGATGTAGCGGAAAAACGACAATTGAATAACGGTATGGGTGGCAGTGCCTGAACGGAAAGAAGTGAGGAGAGATAGAGATGGGTGCTTTGCAGGAAATCCCGGACGCCAGAAAGCGAAAAACCCCGCAGAGCGGGGTTATTCTGAAAGTGGTCGGCGAGAGAGGATTCGAACCTCCGACCCACTGGTCCCAAACCAGTTGCGCTACCAAGCTGCGCTACTCGCCGATTTTTTCTACTGCTTTAACTACAACAACATCAAAGATGCTGTTTGTGTGGTGCGAAGAGAGGGACTTGAACCCTCACGTCCGTAAGGACACTAACACCTGAAGCTAGCGCGTCTACCAATTCCGCCACCTTCGCATCGTCACAAAATTTGGGGTGGCTAATGGGACTCGAACCCACGACAACTGGAATCACAATCCAGGGCTCTACCAACTGAGCTATAGCCACCAAAGTTACTTCTACTTCACGCGGTATGTTCTTTTCTAAGAAAGAGTACCACCGCAGCTCTTGCGCACAAACTTAATGGCGCGCCCGACAGGATTCGAACCTGAGACCTCTGCCTCCGGAGGGCAGCGCTCTATCCAGCTGAGCTACGGGCGCGTAGCGCCGTTGCGGGGCGGGATATTACGGCTTTAGTGCCATGCTGTCTAGTGCTTTTTAGAAGAAATATTGCGTTTGCTTACGCTTTGCTCATTTCGTCCTAAAAGTGACCACTTCTCCCGCCCTGCCCCGTGACTAAGCCCTTATTCTACCGGGTTTTGCACCGTAGGTTTGCGTTTATACATACCCAGGCCCGCGTAGATCAGCGAGACACCGGCAATGAAAATGGCCCCTACCAGCAGCGAAATCCGCGTGTCTGGGTTGATTCCCATGCCTACCAGCACACAAAGCAGGAATGCGATGGTCAGGTAGTTGACGTAGGGGAACATTATCGACTTAAACGGATGGCTTTTCAGCGCCTGCTTATGCACCACGCGGAACTTAAGCTGGCTCACCAGCACCACGAACCACGGCACCATACCCGGCAGCACGCTGGCGCTGTAGACATAGACGAACACCTTCTCTGGATTCGGGATGATGTAGTTCAGGCAGGAGCCAGCCAGCAGGCAGAAGATGGTGACGGCAATGCCGTAGACCGGCACACCGCCTTTGGAGACTTTTGCCAGGAACGACGGCAGTTGGCGGTTTTTCGCCAGGGCGTAGAGCATACGGCCACAGCTATACATGCCGCTGTTGCAGCCGGAGAGCGCCGCCGTCAGTACCACGAAGTTGATGATGCCTGCCGCGGCGGCGATGCCGATCTTGGCGAAGGTCAGCACGAACGGGCTGCCGTGCGAGCCAATCTCATTCCACGGGTAGATGGTGATGATGACGAAGATTGCGCCCACGTAGAAGATCAGGATGCGCCACAGGATGTTGTTGATGGCGCGCTTCAGCGTTACCTGCGGGTTCTTGGCTTCGCCAGCGGTGATGCCCACCAGCTCGACCCCTTGGTAGGAGGCCACCACGATACAGAGCGCAAACAGGAAGCCCTTCCAGCCGCCGGCGAAGAAGCCGCCGTGGACGGTCAGGTTCTCAAAGCCCAGCGCCTGGCCGTGGTTGCCAAAGCCGAAGAAGATGACCCCCAGCCCGGCGACAATCATCACGATGATGGTGGTGACCTTGATCAGCGCGAACCAGAACTCAAACTCGCCATACAGCTTCACCGCCGCTAGGTTGGCCAGCGCCACCAACGCAATCGCCGCCAGCGCTGGTACCCACTGGGGCAGCTCCGGGAACCAGTACTGCACATAGACGCCCACGGCGGTGATCTCCGAGATCCCCACGGCTATCCACATGAACCAGTAGCTCCAGGCGGTCAGGTAGCCGAAGTAAGGACTGAGGTACTTATGCGCATAGACCGCAAAGGAGCCAGCCACCGGCTCCAGGTGCAACATCTCGCCCATCGCGCGCATAATGAAAAACACAAACAGACCGGCGACAATGTAGGCCAGTAGTACTGACGGCCCTGCCCACTTCAACGTACTGCCCGCGCCCATGAACAACCCGACACCGATGGTGCCGCCGAGCGCTATCAGCTCGATATGCCGGGCCTCCAACCCTCGCTGCAATCCTTTCTTCTCTTCGTGACTCGCCATAATTCCTCTGTTTCTCGCGTGTTGTGTATGCCTTCCAGCCCGCTGGAATGTTATTTTTTTGGTTGACTATGTCTGTGACAACGGCGGCAGGACGCCACCGGGGGTAAGCGGTCAGCAGCGGGGGATTTCCTACAGAAAGGATTCAGGCGGAAAAGCGGCCCAGCTACCGGGGGAGTTACCGGGCGCTATGGTTCCGTATTTTCCTGTCAGAAGCAAACCAGAATTTGCAAGCGTTGCAATGGGGCGACCGCTTTTTTTGCCAAAAACGCCCCGCGAAGCGGGGCGTCGAAAGCATCAGAGTTGGTTGGTGTAGTGGTAGCGCAGGTATTTCAGCAGTTTAAGCTGGCGACGCAGCCGGCTGGGTTGCAGCAGGAGACGGTAGAGCCACTCCAGCCCGCTGTTCTGCCAGAATTTCGGCGCACGGCGCACATGGCCGGTAAAGACGTCATAGGTGCCGCCGACGCCCATGTAGAGCGCCTGCGGATGGAGCGCGCGGCAGTCGCGCATCAGCACCTCCTGCCGCGGCGAGCCCATCGCCACCGTAACAATTGCCGCGCCGCTGGCCTTCACCCGCTCAAACAGCGACGTCCGCTGCTCGGGTGTGAAGTAGCCATCCTGGCTGCCGACGATGTTGACGTTCCACAGCGCGCGCAGCTTCTCCTCGGTCTGCGCCAGAATCTCTGGCTTGCCGCCAATCAGGAACACCGGCGTGCCCTCCTGCCCGGCGCGCTGCATCAGTGCCTCCCACAGATCGGCGCCAGCGATGCGTGACACCTCAGCGCCGGGGTATTTACGACGGATGGAGCGCACGATGCTGATGCCGTCGGCGTACTTATACTCCACGCCGTTGATCAGCGCGTGCAGCGAGGCGTCGCGCTCGCTGGCCAGCACCTTTTCGGCGTTGATCGCCACCAGCGTGCCGGTTTTGACCCGGCCGCCCGTGAACAAGTGATCGAGAAACTGCGCCTGATGTTTGAATCCCCAGATATCCAGGCCACGGATGCGGTACTGGGGAACAGAGCGTAATGAGTCCATGAGTTTCCTTACAGGATACCGTCCGCCGCAGGCGGCTCGCCGGTGGAGATGGCCCGGCAGCCGCGCGGCCGGATCAGGCCGCTGGCGTCGAACATCCAGTACAACAGCTTCGCCGCCACCAGACAGGCGCCGAACACCAGACAGAAGAACACCACGCGCGAGCCAAAGGCATCAGCCCCTTCCCGCGCCAGCACAATCATATTGAACACCGCGCCGAAGCAAAACGCCTGCAACACCGCCGACTTATAGCGGTTGCCCTCCGCCTTGCCCTGCTCATACAGCCAGTCGAACCACTTGATGATGCCGCCGACCGCCACCGCGCCCAGCGGGATGAACCACGCGCCGCCCATCACCACCAGCGAGCCAATCAGCGTCGGCGAAATCGCCAGCCCCGAGTGGTTGTCCAACACCTCCCAAGTGAAGTAGTTGGCGGAGTTGAGCACCTCGCTCGGCCTTCCCGGCCAGAGCCAGCTCGGGATAAAGACGTAGAAGTCACGGGCCATCGGGGCCAGCCCCTGGAAATCGATCTTATCGTAGTTCTGCAACAGCAGCGCCAGGTTTTCCCACGGCGAGAAGGTGTCACGTGTCAGGTAGAGGAAGGTGTAGAACGCCTCCGCCCCACTGACGTCCAGGCTATAGCGTTTCAGCGCCAGCCAGAACATGCCGACGATGCCGAACAGGCCAGCGGCGGCCAGCATCCACAGCGTGATCCAGCCGCGCACGATGCCGATGAACAGGAACAGCGCGAAGGCGATGATGATGTTGGCGCGCGTGCCGCCGACAATCATATAGGTCAGGATGCCAAACGCCACCGTGCTCACCAGGAAGAACAGCCAGGCGCGCAGATCCTGCCGCAGGAAGTAGACCACCAGCATCGCCGGGATGAAGAAGTAGAAGAAGCGCTTGAGCGCCACCCCTGAAACCTCACTGGAGAAGATCTGGTTGTAGGCGCTGAGCTTAAACAGCAGGAAGCCGTTGTGCATGAAAAACACGGTCACTGTGCCGAGGGCAATCAGCGCCAGCATCATCCAGGTGAGGTGCGCCTCCACCCGGTTCAGGGTGAAGACTGGCCGGCGCGGCGGGGCGTTGGCCGCGCGCAGCCGCGTTTTGTAGGCGACATAGTAGATGGCGTAGAAGCAGGTGGCGGAGAGCAGCGCCTGCAACAGGTAGGCTGGCGGCACCACCTCCACGTCAAAACCGAACACCAGCGCGCAGGTGAGCGGAAAGCCGAAATAGAAGGTCAGCAGGTAGAGCAACGTGAAGAAGACGTTGAAGTTGAAGCGCACGCGGCGGAACTCGCGGTAGGCGAGCGTCAGGATAAACAGCAGCGAGGCGGCGTAGACCACCGCCAGCCCGGCGAACTCGGTCAGGCTCATGCGGCCTCCCCGGCGGCCAGCGCCAGCGCGTGCAGCCAACCATCCAGATAGTTGGGGCGGAAGAAGGCGATCTCTCGCTTGTCCACCAGCGCCAGTTGCCGTTGCGCCTCACGCACCACCGTCTCGTCGAGCGTGTCGCCGTAGAACAGCACCGGCAAATGCTGCTCCGCCAGATCCTGCCAAAAGGGGTTCTGGCGGCTCAGTACAAAGGGAATGCCGAACTGGATCAGCAGGCAGAGCGTACCAATGCCCTGCTGGCGGTTGAAGATGAAGTAGCCGAGGTCACACTGCCGCAGCAACTCAAGGTAGTCAGGGAAGGCCAGTTGCTCGGTCAGCAGCTGCAGATGCCCGGCCGGGAACAGCGCCTCACCGGCCGCGCGGATCTGCGCAATCCACGCCTCGTTGTTGGCCGGGTAACCGAGCGGCACCACCACCCGCACATTAGCGCCAAACTGCCGGTGGATCGCCTGCAACGCCTCAATGTGGCGGTTGGTGCGATCGCCGGAGTTGCCCAGCAGAATGGTCAGCGGGCGGTCGCCGTGCGGCGGGCGCGGCGCGTCATTCAGCGCCGGGTCCATGCGGGTCGGGAAGTAGAGCAGCGAGGCTGGCACCCGTGGGTGGCGCTGGCGGAAGTGCTGGAGGTCGCCACGGGTGGCGAACACCTGCCCGACGCGCCCCTGCGCCAGCCGACGCATCAAGTAGAACAGCCGGTACTTCCAGCCCTTCGCCTCCTCATAGAGATCCGCGCCCCAGATGTGCCAGCTCACCTGCTGCGGCTGGATCTTGCGCTGGAGCAGCGCCAGCCACAGCGTGGGGTTGAACTGCCCATGCAGGAAGAAGCGGGTCTGCCGCGACTGCTGCGCCCGCGCAATCACCGCCTGCGCCAGCGTGGCCTTGTCGGCGAAGGTCTCAATCTGCAACTGGGTAAAGGGCGCGAAGGCGGACGCATCCGCCGCCACCACCATAAAGTGGCGGCTCTGCCCGGCTGGCGCGCGCGCCGACAGCTCATCATTGAAGAAGCGCAGTACGGTCAGGTTGTGGTGTGGGATGTCCGATCCCAGAACGTGAATAAGTGTGGTCATGCCCGCCTACGATAGATCAGGAAAACAGTGCTACAGAGCACGAAATAGACAATATAGGTCGCCATATAGGCTTGTGCCGCCCCCAGCGCGCCATGCACCGGGATGAGCCAGTGGGCGAAGCCAATCAGCAGCAGGAACTGGCTGAGTTCGGTGAGCAGGTAGAAGCGCAGCGATGCCCGGGCAATCACCAGATAGCCATAGACATAGGCGCCGACCTTCAGCACGTCCCCCACCAGTTGCCAGGCGAACAGATCGCGCATCGCCGTGAATTTTTCCGAGAAGAGCAGCCAGATCGCCACATCGCGCAGCAGCCAGACCGCCAGGCTGACCGTCGCCACCGCTGGCAGCACAAAGGCCAGCGAGCGGCCAATCTCACGCGTGACCGCCGCTCTCTCTTTCAGCCGCGACAGCGTCGGCAACAGGTAGACGCTGAACGATGCGGTAATGAATTGCAGGTAGGCGTCAGAGATGCTGCTCACCCCCTGCCAGATGCCGACGGCGTCCCAGCCATCATGCGCCGCCAGCAAGTTGCGCATCATGATATAGGCCACCGGCAGGGTGACGGCGGTCATCAGCGCCATCAGGGTGAACTTGGCGTACTGCCCGGCCAGCACGCGATCCCAACCCGGCTTCAGGTCACGCAGCGACACCGGTTGGCGGCGCGCCAGCATCAGCCCGGCCGGCAGGGCCGCCAGCGCGGGCACCAGCGCCAGCCCCAGCAGCGCCCCTCGTAGCCGCCGAGGCGGAAACAGAGGAAGTAGGCCACCAATCCAATCAGGCTGCCACCGGCAATCGCCAGCGCATTGCCCAGCGCGTCGCGGTAGCCCTTCAGGATCGCCAGAAAGAAGTTGGCGTAGGCGATGCCCATCTGCACCAGCGCCACGCCGCGCACCACATTCTGGTAGCGGTCATGGCCGAACAGCCCCTGACTGATGGGCGCGGCGGCCAGCAAAAACAGCAGCGCCAGCAGGGTGGAGAAGCCGAGAATCAGCGTCGAGGCGGTGCCGAGCACTGCCCGCAGTTGCGGGCCATCCTGCCGGTGCTCCGCCACATATTTGGTGACGCCATTGAAGATGCCCGCGCCGGAGAGCACCCCGAGCACGGTCACCAGTTGACGGAAATTGCCCGCCTGCCCGACCCCGCTGGGGCCGTAGGCGACGGCAAGCAGTTTGACCACCAGCAGCCCGACGCTGATTTTGATCAGCGTCGAGCCAGCGGTCCAGACGGATGCTTTGGCCAGTGACATATCAGGCAAAGAAACTCAGGATGGTGTTGATGACCGTGCGTTGGTTGACGTCAGGCAGGTTGAAGAACAGCGGCAGGCGCACCAGACGCTCGCTCTCGCGGGTGGTGAAGCGGTCTTCGCCGGCGAAGCGGCCGAAGTGCTCACCGGCCGGGCAGGCGTGCAGCGGGATGTAGTGGAACACCGTCATGATCTCCGCCTCTTTCATGTAGGCGATGAAGGCGTCACGCTCCGCGATGTCGCGCAGCCGGATGTAGAACATGTGGGCGTTGTGCACACAGTCCGCGGGGATGGCTGGCAGGTCAATGCGCCCCTGCTGCGCCAGCCGGGAGAGCGCCTCATAGTAGTTGGTCCACAGCAGCAGACGGCGCTGGTTGATGCGGTCAGCCGCCTCCAGCTGCGCCCAGAGATAGGCGGCCTGCAAGTCAGACATCAGGAAGCTGGAGCCAAGGTCGCGCCAGGTGTATTTGTCCACTTGGCCCCGGAAGAACTGGCTGCGGTTGGTGCCCTTCTCACGGATGATCTCCGCACGCTCAATCAGCGAGCGGTCGTTGATCAGCGTCGCCCCACCCTCGCCGCCGGCGGTGTAGTTTTTGGTTTCATGGAAGCTGAAGCAGCCAATGTGGCCGATGGTGCCAAGCGCGCGCCCCTTATAGCGGGACATCACGCCCTGCGCGGCATCCTCCACCACGAACAGCTTGTACTTCTCCGCCAGCGCCATGATGGTGTCCATCTCACAGGCGACGCCCGCGTAGTGCACCGGCACGATGGCACGGGTTTTGTCGGTGATGGCCGCCTCGATTTTGGTCTCATCGATGTTCATGGTGTCTGGACGCAGATCGACGAACACCACCTTCGCGCCGCGCAGCACAAAGGCGTTGGCGGTTGAGACGAAGGTGTAGCTCGGCATGATCACCTCGTCGCCGGCCTTGATGTCGAGCAGCAGCGCCGCCATCTCCAGCGAGGCGGTGCAGGAGGGGGTCAGCAGCACTTTCGGGCAGCCAAAGTTCTGTTCAATCCACTGCTGGCAGCGGCGGGTGTAGCCGCCGTCGCCGCACAGCTTGCCGCTGCTCATCGCGGATTGCATGTAGTCGATTTCAGTGCCCACCACCGGTGGCGCGTTAAATGGAATCATAGGATCACCTGTACAACCAAAATGAAGTGGCCGTCACCGACGCGCCACTGCCAATGTAGAGACGCTGCGCCGCCACGTTGCCCACTTGTGTCGCCACGTGCAGGCGGGTCACCTGCTCATCGCGGCACCAGTGGCGGGCGGCCTGCATCAACTGTTTGCCCACGCCGCGCCCACCCGCACCCGGCCAGGCCGCCAGCAGGCCAATGCGCGCCTCGCCTGACGCCAAACGGCGCAGGGTGACAAAGCCCTGCGGCACCCCCTCCGCCTCCAGCAGCAGGCAGAGGTGGTCGAAGCTGCCGTGGACGGCGTTGGCTATCCACTGGGCGTAGAAACGCCCGCTCGCCTGCGGCGGATACCACGGCGCGCGAAAGCGGCTCAGGGCGAAGGCGGATGCCGCCGCCTGTTGCAAGGCGGGAATATCCGATGCGTCGGCCACGCGCACCTGTAAGGCTGGCGAGGCCACCTCAGCGGCGATCGGCAAGGTGAAATCCACCTCGCCCTCCGCCAGCCGGAAGCCGAGCGCCGCCAGCCCATCCGCCAGCGGCAGCGCGTCCGCCGCGATTTTCGCCTGTACCACCTGATAGGGCTGAAGCCGCGCCGGGGTCAACGGGGCGGCTTCAGCGGAGAAGTCGAGTTTGGCGCTCGGCAACTGGAAGAAGTCACTCTCCCAGCGCAGCGACTCAATATTGGCGTGGACGCGCATGGAGCAGATCCAGTAAGTATTGGCCGTAGCCGGTTTTGCCCAGCGCCTGACCGGCGCGCGCCAGCGTGGCATCATCCAGCCAGCCGTTGCGCCAGCCAATCTCCTCCAGACAGGCGATCTTAAAGCCCTGCCGCTTCTCCACCACCTGTACGAAACTGCTCGCCTCCATCAGGCTCTCGTGGGTGCCGGTGTCGAGCCAGGCGAAGCCGCGCCCCAGCAGTTCGACGTTCAGCTCGCCCCGATCCAGATACATCTGGTTGATGCTGGTGATCTCCAGCTCGCCCCGGCTGGAGGGTTTCACCTGCCGGGCGAACTCCACCACCTGCGCGTCATAGAAATAGAGGCCGGTCACCGCCCAGTTGGAGCGCGGCTGGGCTGGCTTCTCCTCAATCGACAGTGCGCGGAAATCGTCATCAAACTCCACCACACCGAAGCGCTCCGGGTCCATCACTTGGTAGCCGAACAGGGTCGCGCCCTGCGTCCGCGCGGCCACGCGCTGCAATTTCGGGCTGAAGCCCTGCCCAAAGTGGATATTGTCACCCAACGCCAGACAGACCGGATCGCCATCGATGAAGCGCTCCGCGATCAGGAAGGCCTGAGCCAGCCCGTCCGGGTGCGCCTGCACCTCATAGTGCAGGCGAATGCCGAACTCGTCGCCATTGCCAAGCAGCCGCTGGAAGGAGGCGCGGTCATCGGGGGTGGTAATAATCAGGATGTCCCGGATGCCGGCCAGCATCAGCACCGACAGCGGATAGTAGATCATCGGCTTGTCATAGATGGGCAGCAGTTGCTTGGAGACCCCAAGGGTGAGGGGGTGCAGGCGGGAGCCGGAGCCGCCCGCCAGGATAATGCCTTTCATTGTTTCTCCTGTCGCGCCGCCCGCTGGGCGACGCGCCTGGGTTCATGGCTAGCGCCACACGCCTTTGGTATCCACCACCCACGGCTGGCGGATCTGCGCCGCCGGGATGGCCTTGAAGCGCTGGTGATCCACCAGCATCACCACCACATCCGCCTGCTGCAACGCCTCGTCAATCTCCACCAGCCGGGCATGGCCCGCCAGCGACGGCGGCAGGCTGGTGACGTGCGGCTCGACCACCAGCGTGTCGCCACGGTGCCAGTCGGCGATCATGTGCGCCACCTCCACCGCCGGGCTTTCGCGCAGGTCATCAATATTGGGTTTGAACGCCAGCCCGAAGCAGGCGATGGTCACGTCTGCGGCGCGGCGATCGCTGGCGGCCAGGCAGTCAGCGACGGCGGCCTTCACCTGATTCACCACCCAGTGCGGCTTGCTGTCATTCACTTCCCGCGCGGTGCGGATCAGGCGTGCCAGCTCTGGGTTCTGCGCCACGATAAACCACGGATCCACGGCGATGCAGTGGCCGCCCACGCCGGGGCCGGGTTGCAGGATATTGACGCGCGGGTGGCGGTTCGCCAGCCGGATCAGCTCCCAGACGTTGATCTGCTGCTCGGCGCAGATCAGCGACAGCTCATTGGCGAAGGCGATATTGACGTCGCGGAAACTGTTTTCGGTCAGCTTGCACATCTCAGCGGTGCGGGCGTTGGTGAGCACGCACTCGCCCTCCAGGAAGATCTCATACAGCGCGCGCGCGCGCGCGGAGCAGGCGGGCGTCATGCCGCCGATCACCCGGTCATTCTTGATCAGCTCCACCATCACCTGCCCCGGCAGCACCCGCTCCGGGCAGTAGGCGATGTGGATATCCGCCTGCTCGCCCGCCTGCTGCGGGAAGGTGAGATCGGGGCGCTCAGCCGCCAGCCAACCGGCCATCTGCTCGGTGGCACCCACTGGCGAGGTGGACTCCAAAATCACCAGATCGCCCCGTTTCAGCACCGGCGCAATGGCGCGCGCCGCCGCTTCCACGTAGGCCAGATCGGGCTGGTAATCGCCCTTGAACGGCGTGGGGACGGCGATCAGGAAGGCATCCGCTGCCTGTGGTGTGGTTACCGCGCGCAGGTAGCCCGCCTCCACCGCCTGTTTGACCACCACATCCAGATCCGGCTCGACAATGTGGATGTCGCCCCGGTTAATGGTCTCTACCGCGTGCGGGTTGATGTCCACACCGATGACGTTTTTCTGGCGCGAGGCAAAGGCCGCGGCCGTCGGCAGGCCGATGTAGCCCAGTCCGATCACAGAGATAGTTGCAAAACTCATAGCTTCACCTGATGGTTCTTTAATGCGTGAAGAATACGCTGACAGGCATGTCCATCGCCGTAAGGGTTATGTGCGCGACTCATGGCATGGTATTCGTCGTCGCTATTCAGCAGGCCGGTGACCTCCTGCACAATTTTGGCCATGTCGGTGCCGACCAGCCGCACGGTGCCGGCGTCCACCGCCTCCGGGCGTTCGGTCGTATCACGCATCACCAGCACCGGCTTGCCAAGGGAGGGGGCCTCCTCCTGGATGCCGCCGGAGTCGGTGAGGATCAGGTAGGCGCGATCCATCAGATAGACAAACGGCAGGTAGTCCTGCGGTTCAATCAGGATGATGTTCTCGATGCCGCTGAGGATGCGGTTCACCGGCTCGCTGACATTCGGGTTGAGGTGCACCGGGTAGACCACCTGCACCTCCGGGTGGCGGCGGGCGATCTCCGCCAGCGCGGTGCAGATGCGCTCAAAGCCGCCGCCGAAGCTCTCGCGCCGGTGGCCGGTGACCAGAATCATCTTTTTGCTCTCATCCAGGAAGGCGTACTCCTGGCCGAGGCGCTCCACCAGCGGCGGGTTGGTGCGGATGCGGTCACGCACCCACAGCAGCGCGTCAATCACCGTATTGCCGGTGACGGTGATCTGGCGATCCGGCGTTGACTCTGCCAGCAGGTTGCGGCGGGCGTTCTCCGTCGGCGCAAAGTGCCAGGTGGCGAGCGCGCCGGTCATCTTGCGGTTGGCCTCCTCCGGCCAAGGAGAGAAGAGATCGCCGGTGCGCAGACCGGCCTCCACGTGGCCAACCGGGATACGCTGGTAGAAGGCCGCGAGGCTAGTGGCCATGGTGGTGGTGGTGTCACCATGCACCAGCACCACGTCCGGCCGAAATGACTCCAGCACCGGCTTCAGCCCCTCCAGAATGCGGCAGGTGACCTCCGTCAGTCCCTGACCGGGGCGCATGATGTTGAGGTCAAAGTCCGGCTCAATATCAAACAGGCGCAAAACCTGATCCAACATCTCGCGATGTTGAGCCGTTACGCAGACCTTTGCCTCAAAGGACGCATCCTGAGCCAGGGCGTGTACCAGCGGGGCCATCTTGATGGCCTCCGGTCGGGTGCCGAAAACAGTCAACACTTTCACAGCGAATCTCTTTTAAGTCGTGAGGGGGTGCCCGCCCGCAAGCCCAGACCCCCATAAATCAAGTTAAGCCCGACGGCGCGCCAGAGCCACGCCCGCGCCGATCAATGCGCCCACTGCGCCCCACATCACCATCAGCAGCGTGCGGCGCGGGCTGTCCCGCGTGACCGGCTCCTCCGGGGTGCGCAGGTAGCGGTAGGTCTGGAACTTCGCATCCAGCACCGGCCCCACCTTGAGGGTCGAGAGCATCGCCCGGTTCTGGTCGTAGCTGATGTCATAGCTCGGGCCAGATGCCTGCAGCGCTTCCAGCCGCGCCTGCAACATCGGCGTGCCCAGCAGGAACATGTCAGAGTCTGGCAACTGCTCCGCTGGCGTGGTGGTCTGGCTGCGGCTGATGTTCTGCTGGCGCGCGATCTTCAGCGCCTGCCCGACGCCGGTCAGCGCACGCTTGTAAACCGCCGCCGCCACCGCCTCCTGGCGCTTGACCTGCGCCAGCATCGACACGGTACGCGCCGCCCACGCGCCTTGCAGCTCATCATTCAGGTGCTGCACCGCCCGCAAGCTGGCGAATGCCACGTAGCGGCGCAGCAGCTGGTTGGCGTCCGCAGCGCGCTCCGCCGTCAGCTTCACGTTGTCATTCAGGAATTTTTTATCATCATGCGGGGTGAACTGAATATTGCCGATCAGTTTATCCAGTAACGCCGCATCTGCTTTGACATCACCTTCCTGACGCTGCTTGTAATAGTCAGTCTGCAACCAGAAGTCGCGGCGCGTATCGTAGGCCGCCAGTTGCATAATGAACTCATTATAGGCGTCATCTGAAATCGAGGGCTGGTCATGGTCAGCCGCGTTGTTTATCAGGCTATCGAGGTTGCGCAGGAACTGCGCCTGCGAGTAGTAGCCGCCAAGGTTGTTGACCGTTGGCCGGTCAGTGATCGCTGTGGCGCTCCACTTCTGCTCCATCAGCGCGGAGGCGCCCAGCGCCGCGGCCGCAGAGAGTAAACCCAGCCCAACAATCCAGCCTTTGCCACGCCACAGGGCGCAGCACAGGCCACGGATATCAAGCTCATTTTCCACAGATTGACGGCTGGGGGTTGGGGACGTCTCAGATTTCATCACTGCCAGAACACCTCGGATTAGGATACGTGTTTATTGATGGTCGAGCGGCGCATACGGCGCTTGATACGTTTGATAAACCGGGCGACGCGCCAAGCGCGCTTGATACAGTAGCCGTAGAGCAAAAATGCCAGCAGGAACAGCACCAGCATCATCCACTCCGGCATAAACACCAGCCGTTCGCCTATTACGCCAATCGCCGCCAGCAGCGCCGCCGCCAGCGTAATCAGCACGAAGGCCTGCCGGGAGGAGAAACCGGCGCGCATGATCAGGTGGTGGATGTGCTGGCGGTCAGGCGAGAAGGGGCTCATCCCCTTGCGCAGCCGGCGGTACATGATGGCAATCATGTCCATCAGCGGGATGGCGATCAGCCACAGCGCGGTGACCGGGTTCATCGGCGGCGTTGGGCCTTGGGTGCTCTGCATCAGGATCCAGATGGCGGTGAAGCCGATCAGCGTACTGCCGGCATCGCCCATAAATACCTTGTAGCGCCGGCCCAGCACGCCCAGATTGAGCAGGATGTAGGGGATGATGGCGGCGATCATGGCAAAGCACCAGAGCGCCAGGTCGATGTGCCCGGCCTGATAGACCAGAATGCCCATCGCCCCAAAGGAGACGCACGACAGGCCGCCAAGCAGGCCGTCGATGCCATCCACCATATTAAAGGCGTTAATGGCCGCCCACACGGCGAACAGCGTCACCAGATAGCCGAATGGCCCCAGCACCATCTCCCACGGCCCCAGAATGTAACCGAGGCTCTTGAGGGTCAGGCCAGCGAACACCATCATCGAGATGCCGACCAGCGCCTGCACCAGCGCGCGGATTTTGACGCTGATGTCAAAACGGTCATCCAGCGCGCCGACCAACACCAGCACCCCGGCGCAGGTCAGATAGAGCGCCGAGTGGGGAATATGGAAATCCGAGATCAGGAAGGTGAAACAGATGCCGGCAAAGACGGAAATGCCGCCGACCAGTGGGATCAACCCCTGATGGCGCTTGCGGTAGTTGGGTCTGTCAACTAAGCCAATTTTCTTTGCGACTTTGCGGGCAGCAAATAAGAAACAGAAGGAAAACAGGAAGATAAAGAGAAGATCATTACTCATAGTGAGTAGATTCACAGTTAACAGCTCTCTGCATAAAGATAAGGCAATCCGGTTTGTAACCTGGCAGTGTCATAAACCCTCGCAGCCTTATAGTCCTATCCTATGGTGACAGTTATGGTTATCGCGTGTCAAAAAACCTTCGCGGATTATGCTGCGTGCTCACCCGGGTGTTAACTAACTTAGGAAAACATCTCCCCGAATGCCATCCGCTATTATCTGAATGTTGTAAATATGGATCTTTTTTGGCGCTATCGTAGCGGCCAAAAGCGAAAAACGCCACGACTTAGCGTGGCGTTCCCCGAGTTTTAAAGAATTATGAGCGCTTCATCATATCGAAGAATTCATCATTCGTTTTGGTCATTGCCAGCTTATTGATGAGGAACTCCATCGCGTCGATTTCACCCATCGGGTGGATAATCTTGCGCAGGATCCACATCTTCTGCAGCTCTTCCTGGGAGGTCAGCAGCTCCTCCTTACGAGTACCGGAGCGGTTGTAGTCAATTGCCGGGAAGACGCGTTTTTCCGCAATCTTACGTGCCAGGTGCAGTTCCATGTTACCTGTACCCTTGAACTCTTCGTAGATCACCTCGTCCATCTTCGAGCCGGTATCGACCAGCGCGGTGGCGATGATGGTCAGGCTGCCGCCCTCTTCCACGTTACGCGCGGCACCGAAGAAGCGCTTCGGACGGTGCAGGGCGTTGGCGTCCACACCACCGGTCAGTACCTTGCCAGAGGCCGGCACCACGGTGTTGTAAGCACGCGCCAGACGGGTAATGGAGTCCAGCAGGATGATGACGTCTTTCTTGTGTTCGACCAGGCGCTTCGCCTTCTCGATCACCATCTCTGCCACCTGCACGTGACGGGAAGCCGGTTCGTCGAAGGTCGACGCGACCACTTCACCCTTCACCAGACGCTGCATCTCGGTCACCTCTTCCGGACGCTCGTCAATCAGCAGCACCATCAGCACGCAATCCGGGTGGTTGTAGGCAATGCTCTGCGCGATGTTTTGCAGCAGCATGGTCTTACCGGCTTTCGGCGGTGCGACGATCAGGCCACGCTGGCCACGGCCAATCGGGGAGGCCAGATCCAGAACGCGGGCGGTGATGTCTTCGGTAGAACCGTTGCCGCGTTCCATACGCAGACGGGAGTTGGCATGCAGCGGGGTGAGGTTTTCGAACAGGATCTTGTTGCGGGCGTTTTCAGGCTTGTCGTAGTTGACTTCGTTAACTTTCAGCAGCGCAAAGTAACGCTCACCCTCTTTCGGGGGACGAATCTTACCGGAAATGGTGTCACCGGTACGAAGGTTGAAGCGGCGGATTTGGCTGGGGGAAACGTAGATGTCATCAGGGCCGGCGAGGTAGGAGCTGTCTGCAGAGCGGAGGAAGCCGAAGCCATCCTGCAATATCTCCAGTACGCCATCGCCGAAGATATCCTCACCACTCTTCGCATGCTGCTTGAGAATGGAGAAGATGATATCTTGCTTGCGCATACGGGCCAGGTTTTCCAGCCCCATGTTTTCGCCGAGAGTAATCAGCTCAGAAACCGGCGTGTTCTTTAATTCGGTAAGATTCATAGTGGTGGGTTCTTAAACTCGGGGTATGTCTCGAACTTGTCGTGAATGGTATGGCAGCGTATTCCGTGCCTGTTTACTGGCATTCAATCTCAGTGCATTCATCAGAAGAGAGACCGTGAGCATTACGGTATTCATGAAAATTTGGCAGACTGAGAACGAAAATGCCTAAATGATTTTAGCAAAACCGTATGACTGTCAAACGCATCGTAAATCGTGCCGCTTTGAAAAATAACGTGCGGTGATTGTGCCGTGCAGGAAAGCGATGCTTTTAACACAGAGCGAAGCTGGAAGGGTATTCGCCAGGATTCACGCTGTTTTTAGGATTCAAACTACAGGTAAGTTCTATATGCAGTAGAGGTAAACTTAACACGCTTCGTGGCAGGCGTCTAGCGGCCAACGTGAATTTCACATTCCCCGCTAAACACCCGACTTATCGGACATCCGTGCCGATTACATATTGGCGGTCAGGAACTCTTTCAGCTGACCTTTAGACAGCGCGCCCACCTTGGTGGCAGCGACTTCACCGTTCTTGAACAGCAACAGAGTAGGGATACCGCGAATGCCATATTTCGGCGCGGTGCCCGGGTTGTCATCGATGTTCAGCTTAGTGATGGTCAGTTTGCCGTCAAATTCTTGCGCAATTTCATCCAGAATCGGAGCAATCATCTTACAAGGACCACACCACTCAGCCCAGAAATCGACCAGCACTGGCCCTTCGGCTTTCAGTACATCGGTATCGAAACTGTCATCAGTCAGGTGAATAATTTTATCGCTCATGTTTTACTCCAAAGGATTATGTCTACCTAGTTGATGTAGCATTAACCAACATTAGGTTGACTTTATTTCACCGGATACGCTTTCGTAAAGCAATAGTTAGCTGATATTCTACCACACTATGAGCAAAACACACTTAACCGAACAGAAGTTTGCCGACTTCGCCCTGCACCCTCTCGTTATTGAAGCTCTTGAAAATAAAGGGTTTCATAACTGTACGCCTATTCAGGCATTAGCCCTGCCGATCACGGTCTCCGGACGGGATGTGGCGGGTCAGGCGCAAACTGGTACCGGCAAGACGCTGGCGTTTCTGGCGTCCACTTTCCACTATTTACTCTCCCACCCCGCTAACGCCAACCGCCAAATCAACCAGCCGCGCGCGCTGATCATGGCGCCAACCCGCGAGCTGGCCGTGCAGATCCATGCCGACGCGGAAGCGCTGTCACAGACGACCGGCCTGAAACTCGGCCTGGCCTACGGCGGTGACGGTTACGACAAACAGCTCAAGGTGCTGGAGAGCGGCGTTGACATCCTGATCGGCACCACTGGCCGTCTGATTGACTACGCCAAGCAGAACCACATTAACCTGGGCGCTATCCAGGTGGTGGTGCTGGATGAAGCCGACCGCATGTTCGATCTGGGCTTCATCAAAGATATCCGCTGGCTGTTCCGCCGGATGCCGCCAGCCGCTCAGCGCCTGAACATGCTGTTCTCCGCCACCCTCTCCTACCGCGTGAAGGAGCTGGCATTCGAGCACATGAACAATGCCGAGTCCATTGAGGTGGAACCGGAGCAGAAGACTGGCCACCGTATTAAGGAAGAGCTGTTCTACCCCTCCAATGAAGAGAAGATGCGCCTGCTGCAGACGCTGCTCGAAGAGGAGTGGCCGGATCGCTGCATCATTTTCGCCAACACCAAGCACCGCTGCGAAGACATCTGGGGCCACCTGGCCGCCGATGGCCACCGCGTTGGCCTGCTGACCGGCGATGTGGCGCAGAAAAAACGCCTGCGCATCCTGGAGGATTTCACCCAGGGCAACCTGGACATCCTGGTGGCGACCGATGTGGCGGCCCGTGGCCTGCACATCCCGGCCGTGACCCACGTGTTCAACTATGACCTGCCGGATGACTGCGAAGACTACGTGCACCGCATTGGCCGTACTGGCCGTGCCGGCGCCAGCGGCCACTCCATCAGCCTGGCCTGTGAAGAGTACGCGCTGAACCTGCCGGCGATTGAGGCCTACACCGGCCACAGCATCCCGGTCAGCAAGTACAACAGCGACGCGCTGCTGAACGAGCTGCCGCCGCCGAAACGCCTGACCCGTACCCGCACCGGCAGTGGCCCGCGCCGCAATAGCTCCGCGCCGCGCCGCAACAGCGGGGCGCCACGCACCAACCGCAAACGTTCAGGCTGATAACTATGCTCGGCTCCTCACTCTACGCCGCCATCGATCTTGGCTCCAACAGCTTCCATATGTTGGTGGTACGTGAGGTGGCCGGCAGTATTCAGACCCTGGCGCGCATCAAGCGCAAAGTCCGGCTGGCAGCCGGGCTGGACAAAGACAACCACCTGTCACACGAGGCGATGCAGCGCGGCTGGCAGTGCCTGCGGCTCTTTTCGGAGCGTTTGCAGGACATCCCGCGCGATCAGGTGCGGGTAGTGGCGACCGCCACCCTGCGGCTGGCCCGCAACAGCGATGAGTTCCTCGGCACGGCACAGACAATCCTCGGCTGCCCCATCCAGGTGATCAGCGGTGAAGAGGAAGCGCGCCTGATCTACCACGGCGTGGCGCACACCACCGGCGGCCCTGATCAGCGGCTGGTGGTGGACATCGGCGGCGGCAGCACCGAACTGGTGACCGGCACCGGTGCGCAATCCACCGCGTTGTTCAGTTTGCCGATGGGCTGCGTCACCTGGCTGGAGCGCTACTTTACCGACCGCAACCTTGGCCAGCAGAATTTTGACCAGGCTGAGCTGGCGGCGCGGGAGATGATCCGCCCGGTGGCCGCGGCGCTGATGGAGAAGGGCTGGCAGATCTGCGTGGGTGCCTCTGGCACCGTGCAAGCGTTGCAGGAGATCATGGTGGCGCAGGGCATGGATGAGCGCATCACCCTGCTGAAGCTGGAGCAGCTGCGCCGCCGTGCCATCCAGTGCGGCAAGCTGGAGGAGCTAGAAATTGAGGGGCTGACGCTGGAGCGCGCGCTGGTCTTCCCGAGCGGGCTGTCGATCCTTATTGCCATCTTCAAAGAGCTACAGATTGAGGGCATGACGCTGGCAGGCGGCGCGCTACGCGAAGGGCTGGTCTACGGTATGCTGCACCTGCCGGTCGAGCAGGAGATCCGCCATCGCACCCTACGTAACCTGCAACGCCGCTATCTGCTGGATGGCGAGCAGGCCCAGCGCGTGGCGCAACTGGCCGAGAATTTCGCCGGGCAGGTGGCGGAAGTCTGGCAACTGGATGCGCTTAGCCGCGAACTGCTCCGCAGCGCCTGCCTGATCCATGAGATTGGCCTCAGCGTCGATTTCCGTCAGGCTCCCCAACATGCTGCCTATCTGGTGCGTCACCTGGATCTGCCCGGCTTTACCCCGGCGCAGAAAAAGCTGCTGGCGACCCTGCTGCAAAACCAGAACAACACCATTGATCTGGCGCTGCTCAGCCAACAGAACGCCCTGCCGCCCCGTCAGGCCCAACGTCTTTGCCGCCTGTTACGTCTGGCAATCATCTTCGCCAGCCGCCGCCGCGATGACACCCTGCCAGCGGTACGGCTGCGTGCCAACGATGACGTGCTGACGGTGACGCTGCCGCCCGGCTGGCTGGAGCAGCACCCGCTGCGGGCCGAAGAGCTGGAGCACGAGAGCCACTGGCAGAGTTATGTCCACTGGCCGCTGGAAGTCAAAGAGGCGTAGCATCCAATAAAAAAGGCCGGTTTAACCGGCCTTTTTTTATGCGGGCATCAACTGCCGCGCGCCTTCGCCAGCATCTCACGGATGCTCGCCAGATTGCTCTGGCCCTTCTGCATCCGCTCCTGCGGGCTGACCACCTTGCGCTCCGTCTCCCACGCCAGATCGTCCTGCGGCAGTTCCAGCAGGAAGCGGCTCGGCTCCGGCCGTACCAACTCGCCATACTGGCGGCGCTCGCGGCAGAGGGTGAAGATCATCTCACGCTGGGCGCGGGTGATGCCAACGTAGGCCAGCCGGCGTTCCTCCTCAATGTTATCCTCATCGATGCTGCTCTGATGCGGCAACAGCCCCTCCTCCATGCCAACCAGAAACACATAGGGGAACTCCAGCCCCTTGGAGGCGTGCAGCGTCATCAGTTGCACCTGATCCAGCTCCTCCTCGCTCTCGCCGCGCTCCATCATGTCACGCAGCGTGAAGCGGGTGACCACCTGCGCCAGCGTCATCGGCTCGTCCAGATCGTTGCCCTCGAGCATCTCGGTCATCCAGCTAAACAGCTGGTTGACGTTCTTCATCCGCATCTCCGCCGCCTTGGCGCTCGGTGAGGTCTCATACAGCCAGCTCTCGTAGTCGATGCCGTGGATCAGATCCCGCACTGCCGCCACCGGGTTGCGCTCCGCCAGATCGGCCACCCCTTTCAGCCAGTGGGTGAAACGCTGCAACGCCTCCAGCCCGCGGCCGGTCAGGTACTGGCCCAGCCCCAGATCAAAGCTGGCGGCGAACAGGCTCTTGTTGCGCTGGTTGGCCCACTCACCCAGCTTCTGCAGCGTCGCTGGGCCGATTTCGCGCTTTGGCGTGTTGACGATGCGCAGGAAGGCGCTGTCATCCCCCTCGTTGGTCAGCACGCGCAGGTAGGCGAGCAGATCCTTGATCTCTGGCCGTGAGAAGAAAGAGGTGCCGCCGGAGATGCGGTACGGGATGCGGTTCTGCATCAGCATCTTCTCAAACAGGCGTGACTGGTGGTTGCCGCGGTAGAGGATGGCGTAGTCGCTGTACTGGGTCTTCTTCACGAAGCGGTGGGCGATCAGCTCGCCGACCACCCGTTCCGCCTCGTGGTCTTCGTTGTTGGCGGTCACCACTTTCAGCGCCTCGCCATAACCCAGCTCGGAGAAGAGGCGCTTCTCAAACACGTGCGGGTTGTTGGCGATCAGGATGTTGGCGGCCTTCAGGATGCGGCCGGTGGAGCGGTAGTTCTGCTCCAGCTTGATCACCTGCAACGCCGGGAAATCCTCTTTCAGCAGCACCAGATTCTGTGGCCGCGCGCCGCGCCAGGAGTAGATGGATTGGTCGTCATCGCCCACCACGGTAAAGCGCGCCCGCGCGCCGACCAGCAGCTTCACCAGCTCATACTGGCTGGTGTTGGTGTCCTGATACTCATCCACCAGCAGGTAGCGGATACGGTTCTGCCAGCGTTCGCGCACCTCGGCGTTGCGTTGCAGCAGCAGCGTCGGCAGCAGGATCAGGTCGTCAAAGTCGAGCACGTTGCAGGCGCGCAGGTGGTCGTGGTACAGCCCGTAGCAGTGGGCGAACAGCTTCTCCCGCTCGGATCGCGCACGCGTTGCCGCGCCCTGCGGATCCACCAGATCGTTTTTCCAGTTGGAGATCGTCGAGATCAACTGCTGGAGCAGCGTCTTGTCATTCTCCAGCCACTTCTCTGTCAGCTCTTTCAGCAGCGCGAGCTGGTCCTGGTCATCGAACAGCGAGAAGTTGGACTTCATGCCGAGGGCGGCGTACTCGCGCTTGATGATATCCAGCCCCAGCGTGTGGAAGGTGGAGATCATCAGCCCCCGCGCCTCTTTACGTCCCAACGTCTGCGCCACGCGCTCCTTCATCTCACGCGCCGCCTTGTTGGTGAAGGTCACGGCGGCGATGTGGCGCGCCTGATAGCCGCACTGGCGGATCAGGTGGGCAATTTTGTTGGTGATGACGCGGGTCTTGCCCGATCCCGCCCCGGCCAGCACGAGGCAAGGCCCGGTAACGAATTCGACGGCGTGTTGTTGGCTGGGGTTTAATCGCATGGCGCTTTTTTGCTCACTGGGATGACGGGCGGCGATTGTATCAGAAAGGCGGACGGAGATTGACCGCCTTTACCTTTCAATTTGCCCTGCCGGGTCTACATCCGGCGTGCCGGGTGGTAGAGTAGCGCGGACACATTTATGAAGGGTTCTATTATGGCGAATACCGCATCGGCGCTGCATATCCTGGTGGATACCGAGCAGCAGGCCAAAGAGATTCTGGACAAACTGGCGAAGGGCGCTGATTTCCAGGAGATGGCACGCAAGCACTCCACGTGCCCCTCCAAGCGCTCCGGCGGCTCGCTGGGCGAGTTCCGCAAGGGCGACATGGTGCCGTCCTTTGACAAGGCTGTCTTCAGCTGTGAATTGCTGAAACCTTATGGGCCAGTGAAGACCCAGTTTGGCTACCACATCATCAAGGTGCTTTACCGCAACTGATGGCCGCCAGGCAGCAAAAAGGGCACCCCGTGGGGTGCCCTTCTTTTTATCCCGACCGGTTAGCCCGCGACCGCGATGCGTTTCATGTCAGTCATGTAGCCACGCAGCTTGCGACCCACCGCCTCAATCGGGTGGTTGCGGATCGCTTCGTTGACGTCACGCAGCTGGGCGTTGTCTACCGCCGTGCCGGTGATGGCCTTGCCCAAGTCACCGGTTTGCAGCGAGGCCATGAAGGCTTCTTGCAGCAACGGCACCGCCGCATTGGCGAACAGGTAGTTGCCGTACTCCGCAGTGTCAGAGATGACCACGTTCATCTCATACAGACGCTTACGGGCGATGGTGTTGGCGATCAGCGGCAGCTCATGCAGCGATTCGTAGTAGGCTGATTCTTCGATGATGCCGGAGTCCACCATGGTTTCGAATGCCAGTTCCACCCCGGCCTTCACCATCGCAATCATCAGCACGCCGTGGTCAAAGTACTCCTGCTCAGCGATTTTGCCCTCCTGCTGCGGCGCGTTCTCAAACGCGGTCGCGCCGGTCTCTTCACGCCAGGTCAGCAGTTTCACGTCATCCTCTGCCCAGTCAGCCATCATGCCGCTGGAGAAGGCGCCGGAGATAATGTCATCCATATGTTTCTGGAACAGCGGTGCCATGATGCCTTTCAGCTGCTCGGAGAGCGCGTTGGCACGCAGTTTCGCCGGGTTGGAGAGGCGATCCATCATCAGGGTGATGCCGCCCTGCTTCAGCGCCTCGGTGATGGTCTCCCAGCCGAACTGAATCAGTTTTTCCGCGTAGGCTGGATCCGCGCCGTCAGCCACCAGCTTGTCGAAACAGAGCAGCGAACCGGCCTGCAACATGCCGCACAGGATGGTCTGTTCACCCATCAGGTCAGACTTCACCTCGGCCACGAACGAGGACTCCAGTACGCCAGCACGGTGGCCGCCGGTGGCCGCTGCCCATGCCTTGGCGATGGCCATGCCTTCACCCTTCGGATCGTTCTCCGGGTGTACCGCGATCAGTGTCGGTACGCCAAAGCCGCGTTTGTACTCTTCACGCACTTCGGTGCCTGGGCACTTCGGCGCCACCATCACCACGGTGATGTCTTTGCGGATCTGCTCGCCCACTTCCACGATGTTGAAGCCGTGGGAGTAACCCAGCGCCGCGCCATCTTTCATCAGCGGCTGCACTGCCTGTACCACGGCGCTGTGCTGTTTGTCTGGGGTCAGGTTCACCACCAGATCCGCCTGCGGCACCAGCTCTTCGTAAGTGCCCACCTTAAAGCCGTTCTCGGTCGCCTTGCGCCAGGAGGCGCGTTTCTCGTCGATTGCCTCTTTGCGCAGCGCATAGGCGATATCCAGGCCGGAGTCACGCATGTTCAGCCCTTGGTTCAGGCCCTGCGCGCCACAGCCGACAATCACCACCTTTTTCCCTTTCAGGTAGCCAGCTTCGTCAGCGAATTCGTCGCGGGACATGAAGCGACATTTGCCCAATTGTGCCAGCTGCTGGCGCAGGTTCAGGGTGTTGAAGTAGTTAGCCATGGTGGGACTCCGTCGATGTTGTGTTCGCTGTTATTTTCACTGCCCACCCTCTCTGGGGAGGCGTCGTTGAATCCACTATATGCTATGCGTGGCATTGCTTAAATTGATATATTGAGAATCTGTCATTGCATAAAATGCAATGTGAACCCCGTCATTGTTGAGAGCGCCGCCTGATGGATATCCGCGATCTGAAACTGTTCCTGCACCTGACCGAAAGCCGCCACTTTGGCCGCACCGCCAAGGCGATGCACGTCAGCCCCTCCACCCTGTCGCGCCAGATCCAGCGCCTGGAGGAGAGCATCGGCCAGCCGCTGTTTTTGCGCGACAACCGCACCGTGCAACTGACCGACGCCGGCGAACAGGTGCGCGGTTTTGCCCAGCATACGCTGCTGCAATACCAGCAGTTGCGCCACGCGCTAGGGCAGAAGGGGCCGTCGCTGACCGGCGAACTGCGCCTGTTCTGTTCGGTAACGGCGGCCTACAGCCACCTGCCCGCCATCCTTGACCGCTTCCGCGCCCAGCATCCGCTGGTGGAGATCAAGCTGACCACCGGCGACGCGGCGGACGCGGTGCAGAAGGTGCAGTCCAACGAGGCGGATCTAGGCATCGCCGGGCGGCCGGAGTCTTTGCCGACCAGCATCGGCTTTACCAAAATCGGCGAGATCCCGCTGGTGCTGATCGCCCCGGCGCTGCCCTGCCCGGTACGCAGCCAGGCGATCGCGCCGCAGCCGGTCTGGTCTGACATTCCGTTTATCTTGCCAGAGCACGGCCCGACGCGGCGGCGCATCGACGCTTGGTTCCGCCGCCACCGCATCAGCAACCCGCAGATCTATGCCACCGTCTCCGGCCATGAGGCGATTGTCTCGATGGTCGCGCTGGGGTGCGGCATCGCGCTGATTCCGGGAGTGGTGCTGGAGAACAGCCCCGAGTCGATGCGTAGCCGCATCTCGGTGCTGGACCACATTTCGCTGGTCGCGCCGTTTGAACTGGGGGTGTGCGTGCAGAAGAAGCGCCTGAGCGAGACGCTGATTGAGGCATTCTGGAGTTTGCTGTAGCGAAAGCAGGGGCCGCGGCGGCGGCCCCACAGGTCAGCCGGCGAGGAAGAAGCGGAACGCCGGGTTGTCGGTTTCGTCATGGCAGACGTAGCCGAGCGCCGTCAGGTGGCGGTCAAACTCCGGCTCACGCTCGCCCAGCTCAAACGCCGCCAGCACCCGGCCATAGTCGGTGCCGTGGCTGCGGTAGTGGAACAGCGAGATGTTCCAGTGGGTGCCGAGGGTGTGCAGGAACTTGAGCAGCGCGCCCGGCGACTCCGGGAACTCAAAGCTGAACAGCCGCTCGCGCAGTGGCTTGCTGGGACGGCCGCCCACCATGTAGCGCACGTGCAGCTTGGCCATCTCATCGTCGGAGAGATCCATCACCTGATAGCCACCGGCCACCAGCTCGTCGATGATCTCGCGCCGCTCGCTGTGGCCGCGCGTCAGCCGCACGCCGACAAAGATATTGGCGTTGTCAGCATCGGCGTAGCGGTAGTTGAACTCCGTTACCGCACGGCCGCCCAGCAACTGGCAGAAGGTCAGGAAGCTGCCCTTCTGCTCCGGGATGGTAACCGCCAGCAGCGCCTCACGCTGCTCGCCCAGCTCGCAGCGCTCCGAAACGTAGCGCAACCCGTGGAAGTTGAGGTTGGCGCCGGAGAGCACGTGCGCCAGCCGCTCGCCACGAATGTTATGCTGCTGCACATACTTCTTCATACCCGCCAGCGCCAGCGCGCCGGAGGGTTCGGCGATCGCCCGCACATCCTCAAACAGATCCTTGACTGCGGCGCAGATGGCATCGCTGTCGACGGTAATCACATCATCCAGGTACTCACGGCAGAGGCGGAAGGTCTCGTTGCCGATGCGCTTTACCGCCACGCCCTCAGCGAACAGCCCGACGCGCGGCAGGTCAACCGGCTCGCCGGCATCCAGCGCCGCGCGCAGGCAGGCAGAATCTTCCGCCTCTACGCCAATCACCTTGATCTGCGGCATCAGCTGCTTGATCAGCACCGCCACCCCGGCCGCCAGCCCGCCGCCGCCCACCGGCACGAACACCCGGTCAAGGTGCGCGTCCTGTTGCAACAGCTCCAGTGCCAGCGTGCCCTGCCCGGCGATCACCGCCGGGTGGTCAAAGGGCGGCACGAAGGTCATGCCCTGCTGTTCAGACAGCTCAATCGCCCGCGCCTTGGCCTCATCAAAGTTCGCCCCGTGCAGCAGCACCTCGCCGCCGAAGTTGCGCACCGCGTCCACCTTGATGTCGGCGGTCGCCACTGGCATCACGATCAGCGACTTGATGTTGCCGCGCGTGGCGGAGAGCGCCACCCCCTGCGCGTGGTTGCCCGCCGAGGCGGTCACCACGCCGCGGGCTTTCTGCTCCTCAGTGAGGCTGGCGATCATCGCGTAGGCTCCGCGCAGCTTGAAGCTGTGTACCGGCTGGCGATCCTCGCGCTTCACCAGCACGGTATTGCCCAGCCGGGCGGAGAGTTTGTCCATCGCCTGCAACGGGGTGACCTGTGCCACCTCGTAGACCGGCGCACGCAGCACCGCCCGTAGGTACTCGGCACCGCACGGGGTGCCGGAAAGGGGTTGTGATTCCGCCATCAGCCTTAGCCTCCCAGCTTGCTCTTGTCGCGTACCGCGCCCTTGTCGGCGCTGGTGGCCAGCGTGGCGTAAGCGCGCAGCGCGAAGGAGACCTGACGCTCACGCGCCTGCGGCGTCCAGGCCTGATCGCCCCGTGCCAGCTCGGTTTCGCGACGGGCGGCCAGTTCGCTGTCGGCCACATCCAGCACGATGCCACGGTTCGGGATGTTGATGTCGATGATGTCGCCATCCTTCACCAGACCGATCAGGCCGCCGTTGGCCGCCTCTGGCGAGACGTGGCCGATGGAGAGGCCGGAGGTGCCGCCGGAGAAGCGGCCATCAGTGATCAGCGCGCAGCTCTTGCCGAGGCCCATCGACTTCAGGTAGGTGGTCGGGTAGAGCATCTCCTGCATCCCCGGCCCGCCTTTCGGCCCCTCGTAGCGGATCACCACCACGTCGCCCGCCACCACTTTGCCGCCGAGGATCGCCTCAACCGCATCGTCCTGGCTCTCGTAGACCTTGGCCGGGCCACGGAAGGTCAGGCTCTCTTTGTCCACGCCAGCGGTTTTGACGATGCAGCCATCTTCCGCCACGTTGCCGTAGAGTACCGCCAGCCCGCCATCCTGACTGTAGGCGTGCTCACGGGTGCGGATGCAACCCTCCTGGCGGTCGGTGTCCAGCGACTCCCAGCGGCAATCCTGAGAGAAGGCCTGTGTGGTGCGGATGCCCGCTGGGCCTGCGGAGAACATCTTTTTCACCGCGTCGTTGTCGGTGACCATCACGTCATACTCCGCCAGCGTCTGCGGCAGGGTCTGCATCAGGACGTTGTTCACTTCGCGGTTCAGCAGACCAGCGCGATCCAGCTCGCCGAGGATGCCAATCACGCCGCCGGCGCGGTGCACATCCTCCATGTGGTACTTCTGGGTGCTCGGCGCGACCTTACAGAGGTGCGGCACCTTGCGCGACAGGCGATCGATGTCGGACATGGTGAAGTCCACCTCGCCCTCCTGCGCCGCCGCCAGCAGGTGCAGCACGGTGTTGGTGGAGCCGCCCATCGCGATATCCAGCGTCATGGCGTTCTCAAACGCCGCCTTGTTGGCAATGTTGCGCGGCAGCACGCTCTCATCGTCCTGTTCGTAATAGCGTTTCGCCAGACCGACGATGCGTTTGCCAGCGTTGATGAACAGATCCTTGCGGTCGGCGTGGGTCGCCAGCAGCGAGCCGTTGCCCGGCTGGGAGAGGCCGAGCGCCTCGGTCAGGCAGTTCATTGAGTTGGCGGTAAACATCCCAGAGCAGGAGCCGCAAGTCGGGCAGGCGGAACGCTCAATCTGGTTGCTCTCCTCATCGGACACCTTCGGGTTGGCACCCTGGATCATGGCGTCAATCAGGTCGAGCTTGATGATTTTGTCGGAGAGCTTGGTTTTCCCGGCTTCCATCGGGCCGCCCGAAACAAAGATCACCGGGATGTTAAGGCGCAGTGAGGCCATCAGCATTCCGGGGGTGATCTTGTCGCAGTTGGAGATACAGACCATGGCGTCGGCGCAGTGCGCATTCACCATGTACTCCACGGAGTCGGCGATCAACTCACGTGAAGGCAGCGAGTAGAGCATGCCACCGTGGCCCATGGCGATGCCGTCATCAACGGCGATGGTGTTGAACTCTTTCGCCACGCCGCCGGCGGCTTCAATCTGTTCCGCCACCAGCTTGCCCAGATCGCGCAGGTGGACGTGGCCCGGCACAAACTGCGTGAAGGAGTTGACCACCGCGATGATCGGCTTGCCGAAATCGTCGTCGGTCATCCCGGTGGCGCGCCACAGCGCGCGGGCGCCGGCCATGTTGCGGCCGTGGGTGGTAGTAGCGGAACGGTACTTAGGCATGCTCATTTACTCCAATTATGCTGAAAAGCAGGCGGGGAACGGCCGCCTGCCGTGTCTGTCTGCTTATTGTGGGTTCACTGGATCCAGCCAGCCGTATTTGTCTTCTGTCTCGCCGGTGAACAGGCCGAAGAACGCTTGCTGGATGCGCTTGGTGACCGGGCCACACTTGCCGATGCCTACCTGGATGTCATCCACGCTGCGTACCGGGGTGATCTCTGCCGCGGTGCCGGACATGAACACTTCGTCCGCCAGGTAGAGGGATTCGCGTGACAGCACCTGCTCACGCACTTCGATGCCCAGATCTTTCGCCAGCTTGATGATGGCGTCACGGGTGATGCCCGGCAGCGCAGAGGAGGTGAACGGCGGGGTGAACAGGATGCCGTCTTTCACTTCGAACAGGTTTTCGCCCGCGCCCTCAGAAACATAGCCGTGGACGTCCAGCGCTATGCCCTCCTGATAACCCTGACGGCGCGCTTCGCTGCCCACCAGCAGGGAGGAGAGGTAGTTACCGCCTGCTTTCGCGCCGGTCGGGATGGTGTTGGCTGCCACGCGGTTCCAGGAGGAGACCATGGCGTCGATGCCCTGCTCCAGCGCCTCTTCACCCAGGTACGCGCCCCACGGGAAGGCGGCGATGATGACGTCAGTGGTGTAACCGGCCGGCGGGTTGACGCCCATGCCCACGTCGCCCACGAACACCAGCGGACGGATGTAGGCGCTGGTCAGGTTGTTTTTACGCAGGGTTTCGCGGCAGGCTTCCATCAGCTCATCCACGCTCTGGGAGACCGGGAAACGGTAGATTTTGGCGGAGTCACGCAGACGCTGCATGTGCTCGCGGTGGCGGAACACCACCGGGCCGAGGTGGGACTGATAGCAACGCACACCCTCAAAGACAGAGGTGCCGTAGTGCAGCGCATGGGACATCACGTGAACCTTGGCCTCTTCCCACTTCACCATCTTGCCATTGAACCAAATATAATCCGCTTTCTTCGTCATGCTTCTCTTCCTTTCGTACGCCTTAGGCGCGTATTTGTTGTGATGTGTGTTGTTGGATCTCGACGCGGGCGACATCCATCAGTTTGCTTAACTGACTAGACAGTAAATCCACCGGCCGTTGGCTGGCAACGGTCAATTCAATATTAATGTTGTCGCTGTTCGCGCTCTGGTCCATGTTCATCGCGCAAACCTGAAAACCGCGGTGGCGCACCACGCGCAGGACACGTTCTAACATCTCTGGGCGGAAGCGGGCTTGGATGGAAACCTGATGCTGCATCATGACATTTTCTCCAACATAGATTCGTTGCCTGCGCCTGGCGGCACCAGCGGCCAGACGTTCTCGTTTTCGTCGATGGAAACCTGGAGCAGATAGGGGCCGGTGTTCTGGTAGAGGGCATCCAGGGCGGCATCGACCTCCTCTTTACGGCTGATACGCTGCCCCGGAATGCCGAAGGCAGAGGCCAGCGTCAGGAAATCAGGGTTGTCGGACAGGTTGGTCTCGCTGAAGCGGCCATCGAAGAACAGCTCCTGCCACTGGCGCACCATGCCGAGGCGCTGGTTGTCCAGCAGCACGATCTTCAGCGGCAGCTGCTTGCGCTTGATGGTGCCCAGCTCCTGCACGTTCATCATGAAGGAGCCGTCGCCAGAGACGCAGATCACCATGTCATCCGGGCGCGCCACCTGTGCGCCCACCGCCGCCGGCACACCGAAGCCCATAGTGCCGAGGCCGCTGGAGGTGATGAAGTTCTCCGGGCGGTCAAAGGTCATGTGCTGTGCCGTCCACATCTGGTGCTGGCCGACGTCGGTGGTCACCACGGTGTTGGCTGGCATCCGGTCAGAGAGCTGTTTCAGGAACAGCGGCGCGTAGATCGCCTCGCCGGGGTGGTCATAGCGCCAGCCGTTGGCCGCTTTCAGTGCCATCACCTCGTGCCGCCAGCCGTCGATCGCCAGCGGCTGTTGCAGCGCTGGCAGCAGGGTTTTCAGGTCACCCTGCAACGCCACATGCGCCTGACGCAGCTTGTTCATCTCCGCCGGGTCAATGTCCATGTGGATCACCTTGGCGTGGGGGGCGAAGGCGTTCAGCTTGCCGGTCACCCGGTCATCAAAGCGCGCGCCGACGGCGATCAGCAGATCGCAGGACTGCACCGCCAGGTTGGCGGCCTTGGTGCCGTGCATCCCCAGCATCCCCAAATAGCAGGGGTGGGTGGCATCTGGCGCGCCCAGCCCTTTCAGGGTAGCGACGGTAGGGATATCAGTTGTGGCGATGAAATCACGCAGCGCTGGCACGGCCTGCGCCATGCCCACGCCGCCACCCACGTAGAGGATCGGCTGGCGCGCCTGCGCCAACAGCGCGCGCGCCTGCTCCAGCTCGGCGGCCGGGTGAGCGGTCTGCTCTTCTACCGGCACCAGATGCGGGGCCAAATCACCCACCGCCAGCTGGATATCTTTCGGGATGTCGATCAGAACCGGGCCGGGGCGGCCGCTGGCGGCGATGGCAAAGGCCTCAGCCATAATGCCGGGCAACGCCTCCAGCGACTCCACCAGGAAGCTGTGTTTGGTGCAGGCCAGTGACAGGCCGAGGACGTCAATCTCCTGGAAGGCGTCAGTGCCGATCAGCGCTGAACCGACCTGGCCGGTGATAGCGACGATCGGCACTGAATCCAACAGGGCATCCGCCAGGCCGGTGATCAGGTTGGTGGCGCCGGGGCCAGAGGTGGCGATGCAGACGCCCACTTTGCCGGTGGCACGGGCATAACCGATGGCAGCCATCGCCGCACCCTGCTCATGGCGGCACAGCAGGTGCTCGACACCGCCGTCATACAGCGCATCGTATACCGGCATGATCGCGCCACCTGGGTAGCCGAATACCGTGTTCACTCCCTGTGCGCGCAACGCTTGTACAACCCACTGTGCACCATTCATGGTTATTCCCCCGCCTTTGTGCGGGAAGCGCAGAATATTATGCTGTTGTTCATCTTCTGTCCTCGCTTCACTGATTGCTCTTTACACCGGCCATAAAAAAACCCCCGGACCGTGAGGTGCGGGGGTTCTCTTTCGTTTCAGACTTGTTTTCTAAGCCTTTCTTCGTCCAAGTGCAGCCCCGCACGGTGGGATAATAATCACCACCACGCTAATCACGACTAGGCTAACCACTTGGAATAGGGCTTTCATAAACGGGTCTGACACTCTTATCTGTCGAATTAATGTCTACAGAGTTATCACAGCCTTCGGCCGCCTGACAATACTTTTTTTGCGTTACCATTAATCAAACATTAGTTAACATCTTAATAATCTCTAATGAAATCAAACATTAGCCTGCTGCTTAATTGACGCACTTTTCGCAGATGAATTTTTTGCATCTTTGCTCATCATTACCAGAATGCTGCCGGAGAAGGCACAAGCGCAATCAGGAATGGCGTGTTTGCAATAGCACACACCATTGCCCCCGCGCACGTCCACAAAGAGAAGGCCAGCAAGTGGCAAAATAGTGTCGCCAACAGCGTGGAAAGATAACCAAATTTCGCTGAACGTGTAGGATTTACAGGTAAATCGCCTGTGAGCCGTGGCGAGAAACTGGCAAGCCACTACCCGATAGAAGCAAGTCAGCCACTCGCGCCAAAAAAAGCGGATAAATGTCAGCATAAGGCAAGTAACGGCATCGATCAGGACGAAGGCAGTTTTATGAAGATCTCAGGGTATTCGCCTTGTAGAAAGTGGCTGGTGCTGGGAGCAGGCTCGCAAAACGTTTGGTAATGCAGCAACCCGCAACGCTTTGCTGGAAAACACTTCCCAACACGAAGATAGGTGGCTTGGCTTGCGCCCATTGGGTCGGCATGATGCGCTTTTCTGCAAGGAGGCAACATGACCCTGGCCATTGTCGCGACCCGCGCCACGCTTGGCATTCAGGCCCCGGAGGTGACGATCGAGGTGCACATCAGCAACGGCCTGCCCGCCCTGACGCTGGTGGGCCTGCCGGAGACCACCGTCAAGGAGGCGCGTGACCGGGTACGTAGCGCGCTCATCAACAGCGGGTTTGAGTTCCCGGCCCGGCGCATCACCGTCAACCTCGCGCCAGCTGACCTGCCTAAGGAGGGCGGTCGCTACGATCTGCCGATTGCCCTGGCCATCCTGATTGCCTCGGAGCAGCTTAAGGCTGAGCGGCTGGCGCACTATGAGTTCCTTGGGGAGCTGGCGCTCTCCGGTGACTTACGCGGCGTGAACGGCGCCATTCCGGCGGCACTGGCAGGGGTAAAGGCTGGCCGGCAGCTGATCCTGCCAGCTGACAACGGGGCAGAGATGGCGCTGCTGGCCGAAGGGAGCGCGCTGGTGGCAACCTCCCTGTTGCAGGTGTGCCACTTCCTGCAAGGGAGCACCACCCTGCCCGCCGTGCAGCCGTCGGCCCTGCCAGAAAGCCCACCCGGTGCGCCGGATCTCAATGAGATCATCGGGCAGGAGCAAGCCAAGCGGGCGCTGGAGATCGCGGCCGCGGGCGGCCATAACTTGCTGCTGCTGGGGCCGCCCGGCACCGGCAAAAGTATGCTGGCGGCCAGGCTGGCAGGACTGCTGCCGCCCTTAACCGAAAGCGAGGCACTGGAGAGCAGCGCCATCGCCAGTCTGGTGGGCAGCCCCCATACCGCCCACAACTGGCGAGTGCGCCCGTTCCGTGCGCCGCACCATAGCGCCTCGGCGGCAGCGCTGGTCGGGGGTGGCTCCCTGCCGCGTCCCGGCGAGATCTCACTGGCCCACAATGGCGTGCTGTTTCTGGATGAACTGCCGGAATTTGAGCGCCGGGTACTGGATGCGCTGCGCGAGCCGCTGGAGTCTGGGGAAATCGTAATTTCGCGGGCGCGGGCAAAAATCTGCTTCCCGGCCCGCGTACAGCTGATTGCCGCCATGAACCCCAGCCCGACCGGCCACTATCAGGGCATCCATCACCGGACGTCCTCGCAGCAGGTGTTGCGCTATCTGGGCCAGCTCTCTGGCCCCTTCCTCGACCGCTTCGACCTGTCGATTGAGGTGCCACTGTTGCCGCCCGGCACCTTGAGCGGCCAGCGGCCGGTGGGGGCCAGCAGTCAGGAGGTGCGCCAGCGGGTGCTGGCGGCCCGTGAGCGTCAACTGGCGCGGGCTGGCAAGATCAACGCCCTGCTGGGCAACCGCGAGATTGATCGCGACTGTATGCTGCCTGCGGCGGATGCCGCGTTTCTTGAGGGGGTGCTCAATAAACTCGGGCTTTCCGTGCGCGCCTGGCACCGCATCTTGAAGGTGGCTCGCACGCTGGCCGATTTGGAGGGGCTGCCCGCGATCGCTCGCACACATCTGGCTGAGGCGCTCAGCTATCGCTGCATGGATCGACTACTCTTAACCCTGCACCAACAGAGCGCATAAAAAAACGGGGCCACTGGCCCCGTTGATGCTTAGTCGTCGCTTTCGGTGTAGTCTTCGACGGTATCCATTTGCGGTTTACCGCCAGACAGCGTATGGAAACGCTTCGGACGCCGGATACGGGTCACGTATTTCGTCCACACCTTTTCAGCTTCTGACGTCGGCTCACGCTCGCCGCGGCACACTGCGACAAATTGCACCTCTTCGTCAGTGACTGGATCGCGGCTCCCCAGGTCCAGCTCGTTGAAAGCATGGCCGTGGCGTTCTAGCAATTGCGCCTCTTTAATGGTGAAATCGCCGTGGCGGGAGAACCCGCGCGGGTAGTGTTTGTTATCAAAAAATCGATTTGTCGTGGTGAAGCTTTCCGCCATCTGACACGCTCCTAATTCTCTCATGGCCGTGCTGTTTATGGCGCGGAGTATTAGTTAGGCTTGACATCCTGTAAAACAAAACATTTAAATCTATACGACAAAAAATATTGGAGATGGGTGTGGACACGGAATTACTGAAAACCTTTCTGGAGGTCAGTAGAACTCGCCATTTTGGTCGGGCGGCGGAATCTCTCTATCTAACCCAGTCAGCGGTCAGTTTTCGCATTCGCCAGCTGGAAAATCAGCTCGGCGCGAATCTGTTTACCCGCCACCGCAATAACATCCGTCTGACGCCCGCCGGCGAACGGCTGCTGCCCTATGCAGAGAGCCTGATGAGTACCTGGCAGCAGGCCAAGAAAGAGGTGGTGCGTTCGCTGCACCATGCGGAGCTCTCCATTGGCGCCACGGCCTCGCTGTGGGAGGCGTTCCTTACCTCCTGGCTGCAAACCCTCTATCAGGCGCACAACTCCCTCCAGCTGGAAGCGCGCGTTGCCTTGCGCCATTCACTGGTGAAGCAGTTGCATGAGCGGGAATTGGATCTGCTGATTACGACCGAGCAGCCGAAGATGGATGAGCTATCCAGCCAGCTGCTGGGCAACTTTTCCTTGCGCCTGTTCACCGGCGCGCAGAGCGGTCCGCTGGCGCGCAAGCACTACATCCGTTTGGAGTGGGGCGCGGACTTCACCCAGCATGAAAATCGGATTATCTCCAATGATCAGGAGCCGATGCTGACCACCACCTCGGCCCACCTGACCCGCCAGTTGCTGGAGAGCAACGGCGGCTGCGCCTTCCTGCCGAGCCACTGGGCCAGACTCTACCCACGGCTGGAGATCAATGACGACGTGCCGACGCTGGTGCGCCCGCTCTACGCTGTCTGGTTGCAGAACAGTGACCAACATGCGCTGATCCGCCTTTTGCTCAAAAGCCCGGTGAAAACCGAAGTCTAGGGCGTGGCGGCCTTGGGCCGGGGATGGCGGGGTTTTGCCCGCCGCGCCGCCCAAAAGACGCTTAGCCCCTTCTGCAAGCCGATAAAGGCAAACAGCAGAATGCCAATGACAATTTTGGTCCACCAGGAGCTGAGCGTGCCGTCAAAGGTGATATAGGTCTGGATCAGGCCCTGAATCATCACACCGAACAGGCTGCCCAGTACCGTGCCCACCCCGCCGCTCAACAGCGTGCCACCAATCACCACCGCCGCGATGGCATCTAATTCAACGCCGCTGGCCGCCAGCGCATAGCCCGCCGAGGTATAGAGCGAGAAGACAATGCCAGAGAGCACCGCCAGCGTGCTGGAGAGCATGTAGATATAGATGGTGGTCTTTCTGACCGGCACGCCCATCAGCGCCGCCGACAGCGCATTGCCGCCGATGGCGTAGACGTTGTTGCCGAACCGGGTGCGGTGCGCCAGCACAATGCCGATCGCCACGACAAGCAGCATCACCAGCGCCAGCAGCGTAAAACGTCCACCGCCGGGCATCTTCCAGGCAAAGCTCGCCAGTGCGCTATAGGCTGGGTGATCGATAGGCAGTGACTCCTCGGAGACGATAAAACTCATGCCGCGGATAAAGAACATGCCCGCCAGCGTGATGATAAAGGCAGGCAGTTTCAGGGTGTCGATGATCCACCCCATCAGGCCGCCAAACATCGCCCCCATCACCAAGACCATGCCGAAGGCGACGAAGGGGTTGATGCCCATATCACCAATCAGTTTGGCCAGCAGGACACCGGTAAAGGCGATCACGGAGCCAACAGAGAGATCGATGCCGCCAGAGAGAATGACAAAGGTCATGCCCACCGCCACGATGCCGAGGAAGGCGTTGTCTGTCAGCAGGTCGCCAATGACGCGCGTGGAGGCGAAGCCCGGGAACTGGCTCAGGCAGTAGGCATAGCCAAGAACAAAGACCACAATCGTGATCAGCAGGGGAAAGTTGCGCTTGAGCATCAGGGCTTTCTCCGTAACAGGTTGCGTAGGGAGACACGCGGTGACTGCACTACCAGTACCGCCAGCACCACCAACGCTTTCAGCACCAGATTGAATTCCGGTTTGAAGCCGGAGAGTAAGATCCCGGTATTCATCCCTTGGATGATCAGCGCGCCAATCACCGACAGCAGCAGGTTGAAGCGGCCACCCAATAGCGAGCCGCCGCCAATCACCACCGCCAGGATGGCGTCTAATTCCAGCCACAGGCCGGCGTTATTGGCATCCGCACCACGGATATCTGCCGTGACAATCACCCCGGCCACGGCGGCACAGATACCGCAGATCACATACACGGCCACCAACACCAGCCGGGTATTGACGCCAGCATTGTAGGCCGAGCGTAAGTTGATGCCGACCGACTCAATAAACAGCCCCAGCGCGGTTTTGCGCGTCAGTACCCAGACGGCGATCAGCATGGCGAATGCGATGATGATCGGCATCGGCAGGTAGAACAGCGCCCCACTGCCGAGGTGCGAGAGCGCGCCGCTCTCAAAGGTGACAATTTGCCCTTCGGTGATCAGCTGGGCGATGCCCCGGCCCGCCACCATCAGCATCAGGGTGGCGACAATCGGCTGGATTTGCAGTACCGCCACCAGAAAGCCGTTCCATAGCCCGCAGATTGCCCCGACCGCCAGCGCCGCAGGCAACACCATGCCGAGCGGGTAACCGTGGCTGGTAAGGGTGGCGGCAGTAGCACCAGCGATCGCCATCACTGCCCCGACCGAGAGGTCAATGCCGCCGGTGGCGATCACCAGCGTCATGCCCAGTGCCAGCAACGCCACCGGCGCGCCACGGTTGAAGATGTCCACCAGACTGCCAAACAGGCGGCCATCCTGAATATGGATAGAGAAAAAGTGCGGCGCAACCAGGCTATCAATCAATAGGATGATGGCCAGCGCCCCAAACTGCGTCGCGCCTTTGGGCAGTACCCAGCGTATTTTGCGAGGATTGCCGGTCATCAGTACGCTCCTGTGGCTCATGGTAGGCTCCTTACTGGACGGCAATGGCTTGCATGATGGCCGGGACGCTAATGTCTCGCTGTTCCAGCTGGGTAATGTGGCGGCGGTCACGCAGGACTACAATACGGTCTGCATAGCCAGCCAGTTCCTCTAGCTCTGAGGAGATCACCAGCAGCGCCAGCCCGTCGGCGCACAGCTTTTCAATCAGCCGGATAATCTCGGCATGGGCGCCAACGTCAATGCCGCGCGTTGGCTCATCCAGGATCAGGAATTTGGGTTGGGTCGCCAGCCAGCGTGAGAGCAGCACCTTTTGCTGGTTGCCGCCAGAGAGATACTGGATCTCCTGTTCCGGGCCGGGGGTACGGATGCCCAACAACTTAATGAAGTGCGTCGCCAGTTGCTGCTGCTCTTTGAGGGGGATGGGTCGCAGCCAACCGCGCTGCGCCTGAAGCGCCAGAATGATGTTCTCACGAACCGTAGCCGCGCCAATGATGCCATCGGTCTTGCGATCCTCCGGACAGTAACCAAAGCCCAGCCGCGCGGCCTTACGCGGGGTCGTGACCCGCACGGCCCGCCCCTTCACCTTGGCGTGGCCGGAGTCATGCTTTTTGATGCCGAAAATCAGTTGGGCGGTTTCGGTACGCCCTGACCCAAGCAGGCCAGCCAGACCAACAATTTCCCCCGGCCGTACCGCCAGATCAAAATTCTCTATCAAACCGCGACGGCCATACTGGCTAAACTCCACCAACGGCTCGCCCTGTACGGCATCATGCTCACCACGCTTAAGCAGTGATTCATCAAAGCTGTGCCCCAGCATCATCTGTACCAGTTCCAGCCGCGGCAGTTCCGCCGTATCGCGGGTGCCGACCAGCGAGCCATTGCGCAGCACCGTGATGCGATCGCTGATGCGGTAGACCTGATCGAGAAAGTGCGTCACAAAAATCATCGCCAGGCCGCGATCGCGAAGTTGTGCCAGGATCCCCAGCAGCATGGTGACCTCTTTGGCATCCAGGCTGGCGGTCGGTTCATCCAGAATCAGTACCTTGGCGGAGAGATCCACCGCCCGGGCAATCGCCACGATTTGTTGGATGGCAATCGAGTAGGTGGAGAGCGGCTGGCTGACGTCAAGATGCAGGCCATAACCCGTCAGTAGTTCACGCGCCTGGCGCTCCATTTTTCCCTGATTGACCATGCCGAAGCGGGTTGGCTCGCGGCCAATAAACAGATTGGCAGCCACCGAAATGTTCGGCAGCAAATTCACCTCCTGATAGACCGTACCTATGCCTAGCGCCTGTGCCTGCGCGGTGCTGAGCGGTTCCACCGGCTCGCCTTCCAGGAGGATAGTGCCCTCCGAGCGACGGTAGACACCGGTCAGGGCTTTGATGAGGGTTGATTTCCCCGCGCCATTCTCTCCCAGCAGGGCGACGATCTCCCCACGCCTCAAACTGAAATCAACCTGTTGCAGGGCTTTGACGCCCGGAAATTCAACGGATAAGCCGCGAACCTCCAGTAAAAGCTCATGTTGAGGATTCGCCATGCTTCCCCCTGGTGTTGGTGCAAATGAGGTCAAAGGTGCCGGCATGGTCGGCCATGCCGGCAACCCATCAGTAGCCCATGTCCTTTTTCAGGTCATACTCTTTTTGCGCGGTATCGGGCAGCATCAGGGTAGAAGCGGTCTGGATAAATTTGGGCGGCTGGGTACCCTTCTCTTTCAGCGCCAGCAGCGCGTCAAAGGCTGGCCCCGCCATATTGGGGGTAAGTTCCACCGAAGCATTGGCCTCGCCATTCAGCATGGCTTTGTAGATGTCTGGCACGCCATCAATCGACACCACTTTGATCTGTGAACCGGGCTTCAGACCCGCCTCTTTGATGGCCTGAATGGCACCAATTGCCATGTCGTCGTTATGCGCATACACCGCGCAGATGTTCTTGCCGTTCTGCTCGGCTTTGATAAAGCTCTCCATCACCTCTTTCCCCTTACTGCGGGTAAAGTCGCCGGATTGGGAGCGAATAATCTTGATGTCTGGCGCGGAAGCGATGCCTTCGGCAAACCCTTTCTTGCGGTTAATCGCTACGCTGGCACCCACGGTGCCTTGCAGTTCGACCACATTACAGGGCTTGCCAGCCACCTCTTTCACCAGCCATTGGCCTGCCACTTCGCCTTCGTGGACGCTGTCAGAGGCGATGGCTGCGGTGTACAGGGAGGGATCGCTAACTTCAATGGTACGATCCAGCAGGAAGACCGGGATATTGGCCTCTTTGGCTTCGGTAAGTACTGGCGCCCAGCCTGTCGCCACCACGGGCGCGATGAAAATGGCGTCAACGCCCTGGGCAATGAAGGAGCGCACCGCTTTAATCTGGTTCTCTTGCTTTTGTTGGGCATCCGCGATCTTTAACGTGATGCCACGCTTCTCCGCTTCCAGCTTGGAGACTTTAGTCTCGGCAGAACGCCATCCAGATTCAGATCCTATTTGGGAAAAACCTACCACCAGTTTTTCCGCTTGTGCGGTACCACAAAGCGCGGATGCTACCGCAGCCGCTATCAGTAATCGCCTGTACATATTTTTCTCCTTGCGGGTAGTCTTTGGCTACGCTGTTTATCATGGTGTTGGGTACATCAGATATTCATCGCTCAGCAAGGTCTGGCGCTGTCGCGTCAGGCCGGAAAAACGGGCGAGGATCCCGTTTCCAAAGGCGCACTGACTCAGGATGATGATTAGTTCTAGTACATTGTGAGAAATGAATAATGAGCAGGATCACATCCCTATAGAACAATCGGTTTGTACATATCTTCAGCAAAAACAGGCTACAAAGGGAACGATACCGTACGCGGCAAAAGAGTGGAATGAATAAGAATGAAGCAATGTGCGGAGAAGATGAGCGGAGAAAGTAAAAAGAGAAGAGAGTGAAGGAAGAGAAATGAAAAAGGCGCGATCCTATTGTCGATCGACAGACGAAAAAAAACCCTTCGCGTTAGCGAAGGGTTTTTATCTGGCAGGGGCGGAGAGACTCGAACTCCCAACACCCGGTTTTGGAGACCGGTGCTCTACCAATTGAACTACGCCCCTAAATAGGGTGGCGGTGCGGACGGGACTCGAACCCGCGACCCCCGGCGTGACAGGCCGGTATTCTAACCGACTGAACTACCGCACCACCGATTCTTTTACGTTAACAGAGAGGTCATTCTGTTAACCGGTGTCACTGGTCTGTCTGTCGACAGACGCTAAATTGGATGCCTGGCTGTTCCCTACTCTCGCATGGGGAGACCCCACACTACCATCGGCGCTACGGCGTTTCACTTCTGAGTTCGGCATGGGGTCAGGTGGGACCACCGCGCTCGTGCCGCCAGGCAAATTCTGTGCTCTGACCGCCCACTGGGCCATCAGATATCTGAACCAAGCTGAATATCGTGTCTCTAAAAACACCTTCGGTGTTGTAAGGTTAAGCCTCACGGGTCATTAGTACCGGTTAGCTCAATGCATCGCTGCACTTACACATCCGGCCTATCAACGTCTTCGTCTTAAACGTCCCTTCAGGGGCTCAAGGCCCCAGGGAAGACTCATCTTGAGGCAAGTTTCGCGCTTAGATGCTTTCAGCGCTTATCTTTTCCGCACTTAGCTACCGGGCAGTGCCATTGGCATGACAACCCGAACACCAGTGGTGCGTTCACTCCGGTCCTCTCGTACTAGGAGCAACCCCTCTCAATCTTCCAACGCCCACGGCAGATAGGGACCGAACTGTCTCACGACGTTCTAAACCCAGCTCGCGTACCACTTTAAACGGCGAACAGCCGTACCCTTGGGACCTACTTCAGCCCCAGGATGTGATGAGCCGACATCGAGGTGCCAAACACCGCCGTCGATATGAACTCTTGGGCGGTATCAGCCTGTTATCCCCGGAGTACCTTTTATCCGTTGAGCGATGGCCCTTCCATTCAGAACCACCGGATCACTAAGACCTGCTTTCGCACCTGCTCGAGCCGTCACTCTCGCAGTCAAGCTAGCTTATGCCTTTGCACTAACCTCACGATGTCCGACCGTGATTAGCTAACCTTCGTGCTCCTCCGTTACTCTTTAGGAGGAGACCGCCCCAGTCAAACTACCCACCAGACACTGTCCTCACCCCGGATAACGGGGCCGAGTTAGAACATCAAACATTAAAGGGTGGTATTTCAAGGTTGGCTCCATGCAGACTGGCGTCCACACTTCAAAGCCTCCCACCTATCCTACACATCAAGGCTCAATGTTCAGTGTCAAGCTATAGTAAAGGTTCACGGGGTCTTTCCGTCTTGCCGCGGGTACACTGCATCTTCACAGCGAGTTCAATTTCACTGAGTCTCGGGTGGAGACAGCCTGGCCATCATTACGCCATTCGTGCAGGTCGGAACTTACCCGACAAGGAATTTCGCTACCTTAGGACCGTTATAGTTACGGCCGCCGTTTACCGGGGCTTCGATCAAGAGCTTCGCGTTGCCGCTAACCCCATCAATTAACCTTCCGGCACCGGGCAGGCGTCACACCGTATACGTCCACTTTCGTGTTTGCACAGTGCTGTGTTTTTATTAAACAGTTGCAGCCAGCTGGTATCTGCGACTGGCTTCAGCTCCGGGAGCAAGTCCCTTCACCTACGTGCCAGCGTGCCTTCTCCCGAAGTTACGGCACCATTTTGCCTAGTTCCTTCACCCGAGTTCTCTCAAGCGCCTGAGTATTCTCTACCTGACCACCTGTGTCGGTTTGGGGTACGATTTCGTGTTACCTGGAGCTTAGAGGCTTTTCCTGGAAGCAGGGCATCAGCTACTTCACCACCGTAGTGGCTCGTCATTGCGCCTCAGGGTTAATAAGAAAGCGGATTTACCTGCCTTCTCCCCCTACACGCTTAAACCAGGACAACCGTCGCCTGGCCAGCCTAGCCTTCTCCGTCCCCCTTCGCAGTAACACCAAGTACAGGAATATTAACCTGTTTCCCATCGACTACGCTTTTCAGCCTCGCCTTAGGGGTCGACTCACCCTGCCCCGATTAACGTTGGACAGGAACCCTTGGTCTTCCGGCGAGCGGGCTTTTCACCCGCTTTATCGTTACTTATGTCAGCATTCGCACTTCTGATACCTCCAGCAGACCTCACAGTCCACCTTCGCAGGCTTACAGAACGCTCCCCTACCCAACAACGCCTAAGCGTCGCTGCCGCAGCTTCGGTGCATGGTTTAGCCCCGTTACATCTTCCGCGCAGGCCGACTCGACCAGTGAGCTATTACGCTTTCTTTAAATGATGGCTGCTTCTAAGCCAACATCCTGGCTGTCTATGCCTTCCCACATCGTTTCCCACTTAACCATGACTTTGGGACCTTAGCTGGCGGTCTGGGTTGTTTCCCTCTTCACGACGGACGTTAGCACCCGCCGTGTGTCTCCCGTGATAATATTCTTCGGTATTCGCAGTTTGCATCGGGTTGGTAAGCCGGGGTGGCCCCCTAGCCGAAACAGTGCTCTACCCCCGAAGATAAATTCACGAGGCGCTACCTAAATAGCTTTCGGGGAGAACCAGCTATCTCCCGGTTTGATTGGCCTTTCACCCCCAGCCACAAGTCATCCGCTAATTTTTCAACATTAGTCGGTTCGGTCCTCCAGTTAGTGTTACCCAACCTTCAACCTGCCCATGGCTAGATCACCGGGTTTCGGGTCTATACCTTGCAACTAGACGCCCAGTTAAGACTCGGTTTCCCTACGGCTCCCCTATTCGGTTAACCTTGCTACAAAATATAAGTCGCTGACCCATTATACAAAAGGTACGCAGTCACCCTGATAAATCAAGGCTCCCACTGCTTGTACGTACACGGTTTCAGGTTCTATTTCACTCCCCTCGCCGGGGTTCTTTTCGCCTTTCCCTCACGGTACTGGTTCACTATCGGTCAGTCAGGAGTATTTAGCCTTGGAGGATGGTCCCCCCATATTCAGACAGGATGTCACGTGTCCCGCCCTACTCATCGAACTCACAGCCTGTGTATTTTTGTGTACGGGACTATCACCCTTTACTGTGCGACTTTCCAGACGCTTCCACTAACACACAAACTGATTCAGGTTCTGGGCTGTTCCCCGTTCGCTCGCCGCTACTGGGGGAATCTCGGTTGATTTCTTTTCCTCGGGGTACTTAGATGTTTCAGTTCCCCCGGTTCGCCTCACTGCACTATGTATTCATGCAGAGATAGTGTGACGTATCACACTGGGTTTCCCCATTCGGGTATCGTCGGGTATAACGCTTCATATCAGCTTACCGACGCTTATCGCAGATTAGCACGCCCTTCATCGCCTCTGACTGCCTAGGCATCCACCGTGTACGCTTAGTCGCTTAACCTCACAACCCGAAGATGTTTCCATCAGGATGTGATTATTTGAGAGACTCTCTTACATGCGCCATCTCTCAGAACTTCTACGGAGAGAGACAGGGCTGTAAGGTTTCAATTTTCAGCTTGTTCCAGATTGTTAAAGAGCAAATACTTCACAGCATACTGTTGCCAGTATACTCAGAACTATTATTCAGACCGTACGAGATGGTGGAGCTAAGCGGGATCGAACCGCTGACCTCCTGCGTGCAAGGCAGGCGCTCTCCCAGCTGAGCTATAGCCCCGTGCAGTCTTAAGATACCTTTGTGGTAGGCCTGAGTGGACTTGAACCACCGACCTCACCCTTATCAGGGGTGCGCTCTAACCACCTGAGCTACAAGCCTATAAAGGTATTTCTGCTCGAATTTCATCAGACAATCTGTGTGAGCACTGCACAGTCAAATATCTCTAGGTAAGGAGGTGATCCAACCGCAGGTTCCCCTACGGTTACCTTGTTACGACTTCACCCCAGTCATGAATCACAAAGTGGTAAGCGCCCTCCCGAAGGTTAAGCTACCTACTTCTTTTGCAACCCACTCCCATGGTGTGACGGGCGGTGTGTACAAGGCCCGGGAACGTATTCACCGTGGCATTCTGATCCACGATTACTAGCGATTCCGACTTCATGGAGTCGAGTTGCAGACTCCAATCCGGACTACGACGCACTTTATGAGGTCCGCTTGCTCTCGCGAGTTCGCTTCTCTTTGTATGCGCCATTGTAGCACGTGTGTAGCCCTACTCGTAAGGGCCATGATGACTTGACGTCATCCCCACCTTCCTCCGGTTTATCACCGGCAGTCTCCTTTGAGTTCCCGACCGAATCGCTGGCAACAAAGGATAAGGGTTGCGCTCGTTGCGGGACTTAACCCAACATTTCACAACACGAGCTGACGACAGCCATGCAGCACCTGTCTCAGAGTTCCCGAAGGCACCAAGGCATCTCTGCCAAGTTCTCTGGATGTCAAGAGTAGGTAAGGTTCTTCGCGTTGCATCGAATTAAACCACATGCTCCACCGCTTGTGCGGGCCCCCGTCAATTCATTTGAGTTTTAACCTTGCGGCCGTACTCCCCAGGCGGTCGATTTAACGCGTTAGCTCCGGAAGCCACGCCTCAAGGGCACAACCTCCAAATCGACATCGTTTACAGCGTGGACTACCAGGGTATCTAATCCTGTTTGCTCCCCACGCTTTCGCACCTGAGCGTCAGTCTTCGTCCAGGGGGCCGCCTTCGCCACCGGTATTCCTCCAGATCTCTACGCATTTCACCGCTACACCTGGAATTCTACCCCCTCTACGAGACTCTAGCTTGCCAGTTTCAAATGCAGTTCCCAAGTTAAGCTCGGGGATTTCACATCTGACTTAACAAACCGCCTGCGTGCGCTTTACGCCCAGTAATTCCGATTAACGCTTGCACCCTCCGTATTACCGCGGCTGCTGGCACGGAGTTAGCCGGTGCTTCTTCTGCGAGTAACGTCAATCGGTAAGGTTATTAACCTTACCGCCTTCCTCCTCGCTGAAAGTACTTTACAACCCGAAGGCCTTCTTCATACACGCGGCATGGCTGCATCAGGGTTTCCCCCATTGTGCAATATTCCCCACTGCTGCCTCCCGTAGGAGTCTGGACCGTGTCTCAGTTCCAGTGTGGCTGGTCATCCTCTCAGACCAGCTAGGGATCGTCGCCTAGGTGAGCCATTACCCCACCTACTAGCTAATCCCATCTGGGTTCATCTGATGGCGCGAGGCCCGAAGGTCCCCGCTTTGGTCTTGCGACGTTATGCGGTATTAGCTACCGTTTCCAGTAGTTATCCCCCTCCATCAGGCAGATCCCCAGACATTACTCACCCGTCCGCCGCTCGCCGGCAAAGTAGCAAGCTACTTCCCGCTGCCGCTCGACTTGCATGTGTTAGGCCTGCCGCCAGCGTTCAATCTGAGCCATGATCAAACTCTTCAATTAAAAGCTTGATGTGCTACACAAGGTAGCGATGCTCAAAGGTTACTGTTTGAATTTTACTTCAGTTAGTCACTCTTCAAGACTTAATATTTTGTGCATCCGAAGATGCTTGATATCGTCTTGTGAGTGCCCACACAGATTGTCTGATAAATTGTTAAAGAGCAGTCGTTACCGTTTCGTTTCGGTAACGTGGGAGGCACATATTACGCTTTCCCACCGGAGAGTCAAGCACTATTTTCTAGTGTTTTCAGCGTCTCCGCCGAGGGCCTCTCCGCTGACCCGGCGACGTGTTGGTCGTTGTTCCCGGTCAGTGGAGGCGCATTATAGGGAGTTCTCGGCAGGCCGCAACCCCTAATTTTAAAAAATTATTCAACCGCTCAACAAATAATCAACACGCTGCTAAAGTGACAATTTTTTGATGCTTTTGAAACCATAATCGGCCAAAACCGGCCGCAGCGAGTCAATTTCTGCGGTGAACGCCATGCAGTACGCCAGGTTCTCTTCTCCTGATAAAGAGGCATTTTCTTGATTGGCCAGCAGCCAGGCAGTTCGCCGGGCGATAGCCGCGCCAGAATCCACCAGCCGGGTGCCATCCGGCATGACCTGTTTCAGCTCGTCTGCTAATAGAGGAAAGTGGGTGCAGCCCAATACCACGGTATCTGGCGGCTCCGGGCGACGCAGCCACGGCCGCACAATCTTCTTCAGCGCCTCCAGCGATACCTCTTCGCCATGCAGCTTCGCTTCCGCCATCTCCACCAGCTCCGCTGATCCCAGCATCAGGATTTCGCAATCCGTGGCGAAGCGCGCCACCAGATCGTGCGTATAGGGGCGTTGCACAGTGGCGCGGGTCGCCAATAGCCCGACCACGCCGTTGCGGGTCAGCTTGGCGGCAGGCTTGATGGCGGGCACCACGCCCACGACCGGGCAGCTAAAACGCTCCCGCAGGGCTGGCAGGGTAACGGTGCTGGCGGTATTGCAGGCCACGACAATAATAGAGAGGGGATGGCGCTGGGCGATCGCGGAGGTAATGGCCACCACACGTTCGACAATAAACTCCTCTGACTTCTCCCCATAGGGAAAAGCTACATTGTCGAAGGCATAGATATAGTGGAGATCCGGCAGCAGTTGCCGAATCTCCTGATAGACCGACAGCCCCCCGACGCCGGAGTCAAAGACCAGGGCGGTTGGCCGGGGGGTTATTGAAAGGGTGTCAGAAGGTATAGCTGCCAGTGAGGTAGTATTCACGTCCTGGTGTTTCGTAGCCATAAACCGTCTCATAATCTTTATCAAACAGGTTGGCAATTCTACCACGAACGGTCAGGTGCGATGTAACCGGATAGGAGGCCGCGAGATCCCACAGGCTGACGCCACCCAGACGTTTTCGCTCATAGGTACTGAAGTCAGTATCATAGCGCTTACCGAGGTAGTGGTAGGTCAGTGACCAATCCAGCTCCTCCACCTGCCAATCAAGCTGATACTTCACCTGCTGTTTCGCACGGCGCGCCAGCACTTCATTGGTATCGGCATCACGCGGGTCAAGATACTCCAGCGTCAACTGGTGCTGCAGTGGGCCAGTCTCCAGCGAGCCGGTCCACTCCACACCCTTGATTCGCACCTTGCCGACATTGTAGTAGCGGTTGTTTTCGTAATCGATCATCTGGTCGATGTCATTACGATAAGCGGAGAGGCGCCAACTCAGCGGGCCAGTTAGCCCCTCCACGCCCCCTTCCCACTCTTTACTCTCTTCCGGGTTCAGGTCTGGGTTGCCACCATAGCCGCTGTAGAGTTGGCCGAGGTTGGGAGCCTTGAAGGCGGTGCCGTAGGAGGCGATCAGACGGTAGCCGTCGATGAACTCCCATGCAGCGCTGGTTTGCCAGGTGGAGTGCCAGCCAAATTGGGAGTTGTCATCCCCACGAATGGCACCCTCGAGCGTGACATCGCTGATCTGCTGTTGCGCCGTCAGGTAGAGGCCGGTGTTGCGCTGGTTATAGCCATTGGCCAGATAGTTGGTGCCCGGCTCGGTGGTCAGCTTCTGCCAGTCCAGCCCGGCGTTGACGGAACCCAGCCCCAGTTGGAAGGTATTACCCCATTGCAGGTTGTACTGCTGGGAGTCATCCAGTGAGGCGGAGGCGGCATAACGCCCCTGACGCGGATCGTAGTTATAGTCCTTGGTATGGCTATAGCTGCCGATCAGTTGCGTGGCGTAGATCCCTTCCTGATAGCGCAGGCCAGCATCCCAAGTCTGGTTATAGAGCTGGCGGGTGTCCACCAGCGGATCGGTGGCCGCGGTGTAGTAGGCGTCATAGTCGGTGCGGTTGTCATAGCCATAGCCGCGTAAAAAGCCACTGACGCTCTCATTGAACTGATGCTGGAGCGAGCCGAAGAGGGTTTTGCTCAGGTAGCCATCGCGATCCTGCTGGCTCTGCGCGCCGGTGTTGCCGTAGGCGACCACGTCATACCCTTTGGTATAGGTGTAGTTGCCAGCCAGCGTGCCAATGGTGTCTTCGCCCAGTTGCTGCTGGGTGGCGGCATCGTAGGACTGGTAGCCATTGGAGCCAAGGCCCGCGTTGAGCGTGGTGCCGCTCTTCTCACGGGTGGTGATGATGTTGACCACGCCGCCGAGGGCATCGGAGCCATAAACGGCGGAGCGCGGCCCACGGACATACTCAATGCGTTGCACCAGCGAAAGCGGGATCTGGCTGAGGTCGGTGGCTCCGCTGACACCGGCCTGATTGAGGCGGATGCCATCCATCAGCACCAGCACATGGCTGAAGTTGGTGCCGCGGATGAACAGCGAGCTGAGCTGTCCCATGCCACCGCTCTGCGCGACATCCACACCCGGCAGGCGGCGCATCACATCAAGCAACGTGGTGGATTGCCAGCGATCGATCTCATCGCGCGTCACGACCGTGGTCGGTGCCAACACGGAGGAGACCGGCTGTGCGAAGCGGTTAGCGGTGACGACCAGGGTATCGTTATTATTTGCCGGCGATGCTTGCGCCCAGGCAGAAGAGGCCGTGGCGAACAGCGAAGTCCACAGCAAGGATTTTTTCATTGTCATGCGAAACGCATCCAAAAATTGGCAGGATGCCGCAGGGAGCCATCCACGTATACGCGACGGGGATGAGTAGTGCGACGGATACTCCGGCAGGTCTTCGGACTTGGGATCCGTATGGAGCCTGCTCCATACGCCGGGCGATGACTTCCCACCTAACAGGCAGTGTCTACTTGCTACGCCGTGACTTCCCCTTACCGCTGCGCGTCAGTTCCGGATTTACACCGGATTCCCTTTTAACCCATTGATTGAGGCCGGATCGCAATGCTACGATCAACCCATATGGAAGTCTAGACTTCCACCCTCGGTGCCCGGAATAAACGCAACAAAACTGGACTTAACCCGCACTTTCCCTACAATCCCCGCAAAACACGCTTTTTCCCCCGATCCAGACGAGAGATGCCATGACCCCTGACATTCTGCCAATTGAACAGTATGACGACCAACTGGCGGAAAAGACCGCCCGTCTCAAGACGCTGATGTCGCCCTTTGCCGCGCCGGAGCCGGAGGTGTTCCGCTCGCCGAAACAGCACTACCGTATGCGGGCAGAGTTCCGCGTCTGGCACGACGAGGACGATCTTTTCCATATCATCTTTGATCAGCAGACCAAGCAGCGTATCCGCGTGGATCAGTTCCCGGCTGCCAGCGAGCTGATCAACCGCCTGATGATCGCGCTGATCGACGAGCTGAAGCCGCAGCCACTGTTGCGCCGCAAGCTGTTCCAAATTGATTACCTCTCTACCCAGAGCGGCAAGATTATCGCCTCCCTGCTCTACCACCGTAAGCTCGATGAGGCGTGGCAGCAGGCCGCGACGGCGATGCGTGACCGCCTGCGGGCGCAGGGCTTTGACCTGCAACTGATTGGCCGCGCCTCGAAAACCAAAATCATGCTGGATCAGGACTATGTGGACGAGTGCCTGCCGGTGGCGGGCAAAGAGATGATCTACCGCCAGGTAGAGAACAGCTTTACCCAGCCGAACGCCGCGATGAACGTGCAGATGCTGGAGTGGGCGCTGGATGTCACGCGCGGTTCGCAAGGCGATCTGCTGGAGCTGTACTGCGGCAATGGCAACTTCTCGCTGGCGCTGGCGCGGAACTTCCGCCGAGTGCTGGCGACCGAGATTGCCAAGCCTTCGGTGGCGGCGGCGCAGTACAACATTGCGGCCAACCAGATCGACAACGTGCAGATCATCCGCATGGCCGCCGAGGATTTCACTCAGGCGATGAATGGCGTGCGCGAGTTCAATCGCCTGAAGGGCATCGACCTGAGCAGCTACCAGTGCGAAACCATCTTTGTCGATCCGCCGCGCAGTGGCCTGGATGATGAAACCGTCAAGCTGGTACAGGGCTATCCGCGCATCCTCTATATCTCCTGCAACCCGAAGACGCTGTGCGACAACCTGCATACCCTGCACCAGACCCACAACGTGACCAAACTGGCGCTGTTTGACCAGTTCCCCTACACCCACCATATGGAGTGCGGTGTGCTGCTGGAGCGGCGTGACGCCTGATCTTCACCATAAAAAAGGCCCTCATTTGAGGGCCTTTTTTTATCGCCGGATGACTTACACTTCCGGGTTGGTCGCCGTCTTGCGCGCCTTGACCTTCACGCCAATCCAGAAGACCAGTGCCACGGAGAGGATTGCCGGCAGGAAGTTGGAGCCAATCTGCGGGTATTCGGCGCGGACAATGGTGCTATAGAGCAGCAGGCCGAGCATAAAGCAGGCGGCGGCCAGTGACGGCATCCCCTTCGGCATCGCCCGGTTCAGGTAACGCTGGTGCAGGCAGTAGACGGCCAGCACCAAGGCAATCAATGGGAAAATGGAGAACGGCACCACCGAGCTGAAGAGCGCGGTAAAGGAGCCGCTGATGGATAAGCCAGCGATCAGGGCGAGAATCAGGGTGCCATTTTCGCGGCGCGGGTGTTCTGTCATCTTTTTTACCTATCTGTCGTGGGTTTAAAGGAAAACGTAGGAAGTGGGTGGGCGTCAGTTCTGCGACAGCGCCATCCGCTCCTGCTCACGGCGATACCAGTAGTATGCGCCCTTGGAAATCATGCGGAGTTGCAGTACCAGCCGCTCCTCCAGCTGCCGACGCTGCTCGGGGCCGACATCCAGCGCCTCGGCACCAGCGCTAAAGACAATGGTGACCATCGCATCAGCCTGCGCCTCGGTAAAACTGCGCGGCATGTGGCTCTCCTGCTCCAGGTAGTCGGCCAGTTCCGCGATGAAGTGCTGGATCTCACGGGCGACGGCGGCACGGAACGCGGCGGAAGTGCCAGAGCGCTCCCGCAGCAGCAGCCGGAAGGCGTTGGGGTTATTGCCAATGAACTCCATAAAGGTCGAGACCGACGTGCGGATCACGCTACCGCCCTTGGCGATGCGCTGGCGCGCCTGACGCATCAGCTGGCGCAACATCAGGCCGCTTTCGTCCACCATTGTCAGCCCCAGTTCATCCACATCACGGAAGTGGCGATAGAAGGAGGTGGGCGCGATCCCGGCCTCGCGGGAGACCTCCCGCAGGCTCAGGCTGGCAAAGCTCCGCTCCGCGCTGAGCTGGCTGAACGCCGCCTCAATCAACGAGCGCCGGGTGCGTTCCTTCTGTTGTGCTCTTACGCCCATAACCCTTCCCAAAAAGTGTCCAGACAAACGATTTGCCGGCCATCACCGCACTATATCAAACTTTTTCGGTAGCATGCTTCTACAAACATGCAACAGTCAATGACGGTGAAAAAATGCCACCGCCCCACGAAATGACTACGGTAAATTGGGGATTCGCGCCTATGATGTTACAATCTCGTTGTATTTTTGTATAAGAATAGGTGTCTTCGACATGCAACAGCACTTCCATTTTGATGCCATCGTCATCGGTTCCGGCCCTGGCGGCGAGGGAGCCGCAATGGGTTTGGTGAAACAGGGCGCACGGGTTGCGGTGATAGAACGCTTCAACAACGTCGGCGGCGGCTGTACCCACTGGGGCACCATCCCCTCCAAAGCCCTCCGCCACGCGGTCAGCCGCATTATCGAATTCAATCAAAACCCGCTCTACAGTGACACCACCTCCCGGTCTCTCAGCTCCACTTTCCCCGACATCCTGCGCCATGCCGACTCCGTAATTAACCAGCAGACGCGTATGCGCCAGAGTTTCTATGAGCGCAACCAGTGCCAGCTTTTCTCCGGTGATGCCAGCTTCCTCGACACCAACACCGTGCGCGTGCGCTACCCGGACGGCACCCATGACGAGTTAACCGCCGGGCAGATTGTGATCGCCTGCGGCTCCCGCCCCTATCGCCCGGCGAACGTCGATTTCAACCACCCGCGCGTCTATGACAGCGACTCGATCCTGCAACTGGACCACGCGCCACGCCACGTGCTGATCTATGGTGCCGGGGTGATCGGCTGCGAATATGCCTCGATCTTCCGCGGGCTGAACGTCAAGGTTGACCTGATCAACACCCGTGACCGTCTGCTGGCCTTCCTCGATCAGGAGATGTCAGACGCCCTCTCCTACCACTTCTGGAACAATGGCGTGGTGATTCGCCATAACGAAGAGTACGAGAAGATCGAAGGGGTGGAGGATGGCGTGATTGTCCATCTGAAATCTGGCAAGAAGGTGAAGGCTGACTGCCTGCTCTACGCCAACGGCCGCACCGGCAACACCGATGGGCTGGGGCTGGAGAACATTGGCCTCCAGGCTGACAGCCGTGGCCTGCTGAAAGTGAACAGCATGTACCAGACCGCGTTGTCGCATATCTATGCGGTGGGCGACGTGATTGGCTATCCGAGTCTGGCGTCCGCCGCCTACGATCAGGGGCGCATCGCCGCGCAGGCGATGATTCAGGGCGAATCGAAGGTGCATTTGATTGAAAACATCCCGAGCGGCATCTACACCATCCCGGAGATCAGTGCGGTTGGCAAAACCGAGCAGGAGCTGACGGCAATGAAAGTGCCGTACGAGGTGGGTCGCGCGCAGTTCAAGCATCTGGCTCGTGCGCAGATTGCCGGGATGAGCGTGGGCAGCCTGAAGCTGCTGTTCCACCGCGAGACCAAGCAGATCTTGGGGATTCACTGCTTTGGCGAGCGCGCGGCGGAGATCATCCACATCGGCCAGGCCATCATGGAACAGAAGGGGGAAGGCAATACCATCGAGTATTTCGTCAATACCACCTTCAACTACCCCACGATGGCGGAAGCCTACCGCGTGGCGGCGTTAAACGGCTTAAACCGCCTGTTTTAAGCCAGCGGTGAACAGCGTCTGCATGTGATCTTTGATGGACTCTGCCAGCTGCTCATAGCGGCCGCGCAGGGGGGAGCCGGGGCGGTAGACCAAGGCCACGGTACGCTTCGGCTCCGGCTTGATGCACTGCATGTAACTCACGCCATCACGCTGGCGCTCATTCGGCACCGCCAGTGACGGCAGCAGGGTGATGCCGCTACCGGCGGCCACCATGTTGCGCAGCGTCTCAAGGCTGGTGGCGCGGAAGTGGGTGTCCTCGTCCGCGCCGGCCTGGAAGCAGAAGCCCATCGCCTGATCGCGCAGGCAGTGCCCATCCTCCAGCATCAGCAACTTTTCACCGGACAGCTCCGCCATCGCCACGCGATCGCGCCCGGCCCACGGGTGATCGCTATAGACCGCCAGCTTCATTGGCTCATCAAACAGCGGCACCTCGATAAAGGCCTCCGACTCCTTCACCAGCGCCAGAATGGCACAATCCAGCTTGCCGCTGTCGAGCTGCGCCAGCAACTGGTGGGTCTGTGCCTCATGCAGGTACATCTCCAGCTTCGGGAAGGTCTGATGCAGCATCGGGATGATGTGCGGCAATAGATAGGGGCCAAGCGTCGGGATAAGCCCGATATGCAGCGGCCCGGACATGGTTTCGCCCTGCTGGCTCGCCATCTCCTTCAACACTTTCACCTCTCGCAGTACCGTGCGTGCCTGCTCCACCAGCAATAGCCCGGCCTGGGTAAACAGCACCTTACGGCTGGTACGCTCCAGCAGCATCACGCCCAGCTCATCCTCTAGCTTGCGGATCTGGCCGCTCAGGGTGGGCTGGCTGACGTGGCAGGCATCTGCCGCACGCCGAAAGTGACGGAATTCCGCCAGGGCAACCAAATACTCTAAATCGCGAATGTTCATTAAATTCCTCCGACCCCATGATAGCTCATGGCAATGAATAAGATAGCAATCAACGATTAGAACTATCAAGTCCCAGCATGAATAATGTACACCAACAAGCGAAGACACCCGCAGCAATAAAAAATTATCAATTCTTTTTAAGAGGTTATCGATGTTCGCAAGCCAAGAAGGTAAGCAAGTACCACAGGTAGTATTCCATACCCGTCAAGGCGACCAGTGGGTAGATGTGTCTACTGACGATCTGTTCAAAAACAAAACCGTCATCGTATTCTCGCTGCCGGGCGCCTTCACCCCAACCTGCTCCTCCAGCCACCTGCCGCGTTACAACGAGCTGGCCAGCGTGTTCCGCCAGCACGGCGTGGACAGCATCCTGTGTGTCTCCGTGAACGACACCTTTGTGATGAACGCCTGGAAATCTGAGCAGCGCGCAGAAAACATCACCTTCATCCCAGACGGTAACGGCGAGTTCACCAAGGGCATGGAGATGCTGGTCGAGAAAGCTGACCTGGGCTTTGGCCCCCGCTCCTGGCGTTACTCCATGCTGGTACGCAACGGCGTGGTTGAGAAGATGTTCGTTGAGCCGAACAAACCGGGCGACCCGTTTGAAGTCTCTGACGCGGACACCATGCTGAAGTACCTGGCCCCTGAGTTCAAAATCCAGGAGTCGGTCTCGGTCTTCACCAAGCCGGGCTGCCCGTTCTGCGCCAAAGCCAAGCAGATGCTGCAAGACCGCGGCATCCAGTATGAAGAGATCGTGCTGGGCAAAGACGCGACCACCGTCAGCCTGCGTGCTGTCTCCGGCCGTGCCACGGTTCCGCAGGTCTTCATCGGCGGTCGCCACATCGGCGGCAGCGATGACCTGGAAGTGTTCCTGACTGCCTAAGATCGCGTAAGAGATAAGCCATCCCTGCGTATTAACAATAAGAAAAGCCAACGTGAAGTTTGGCGGGCTACGGCCCGCCTTTTTTCTTTCCGGTTCGACCATCGCGTTTTATACAGCAACAGCAAAAGAGGCATCACATGAAACAACTGAACGTAGACGTTGCCGTCATTGGCGGCGGGACTGCTGGCCTGGGTGCTTACCGCGCCGCGAAACTCTCCACCCCCAGCGTGGTGATGATTGAGGGCGGCCCGTTTGGTACTACCTGCGCGCGGGTAGGCTGTATGCCCTCCAAACTGCTGATTGCGGCGGCGGAAGCCGTCCACCAGATTGAACGTGCGCCGGGCTTCGGCGTGCATCCGCAGGGTGAAACCCTGATCAATGGCCGCGAAGTGATGGATCGCGTCAAACGTGAGCGCGACCGCTTTGTCGGTTTCGTGCTGGAGGGAGTGGAGAGCATCCCGGCGCGTGACAAAATCGCTGGCTATGCCCGCTTCATCGATGACAACACGCTGATGGTAGACGACCACACCCGCATCGTCGCGCAGCGTATCGTGATCGCCACCGGCTCCCGCCCCACCTGGCCGGCGGCATGGGACGCGCTAGGCGATCGCCTGATCATCAATGATGACGTCTTCAACTGGGACGACCTGCCGGCCGCCGTGGCGGTGTTCGGCCCTGGCGTGATTGGTCTGGAGCTGGGGCAGGCGCTGCACCGCCTCGGCGTGCAGGTCAATGTCTTCGGCGTGGGTGGCGCGGTCGGCCCGCTGACGGACCCGCGGGTGCGTGAATATGCCGCCCAGACGCTGGGCAGCGAGTTCCCGCTTGATGCGGACGTGAAGGTAGAGATGATGCAGCGTGAGGGCGACCGCGTCTTCATCCGCTATCTCGACAAGCAGGGCCAGCCGCAGGAGATCATGGTGGATTACGTGCTGGCCGCCACTGGCCGCCGCCCGAACACCGACCGGATTGGTCTGGAGAACACCTCGCTGGCACTGGATGCGCGCGGCGTGCCGGTGGCTGACCGCCTGACCATGCAGACCAGCGTGCCGCACATCTTCATTGCCGGCGACGCCAGCAACCAGCTGCCGTTGCTGCATGAGGCAAGCGATCAAGCGCGTATTGCCGGCCATAACGCGGGCGCATTCCCGGAAGTGACCCCCGGCCTGCGCCGCAGCACCCTGTCGGTGGTCTTCTCCGACCCGCAGATCGCGATGGTCGGCGCCTCCTACCGTGAGCTGAACAGCGCGCTGGGCGACTGCAACTGCTTTGCCATCGGCGAAGTTTCATTTGAGAATCAGGGCCGTTCCCGCGTCATGCTACGCAACCAAGGCGTGCTGCGCGTCTATGGTGAACAGGGCAGCGGCCGCTTCCTGGGTGCCGAGATGATGGGGCCGGACGCCGAGCATCTGGCACACCTGCTGGCTTGGGCGCACCAGCAGCAGATGACCATCAGCCAGATGCTGGATATGCCGTTCTACCATCCGGTCATTGAAGAGGGGTTGCGTACCGCACTGCGTGACCTGAATGCCAAATTGCGTCTTGGCAATGATGAAATTGAGCGCTGCCAGCGCTGTCCTGGCGAATAATTTTTTATCATATAAAAACCGGGCCAATGCGCCCGGTTTTTATATTTCTATTTTTCGTCTTAATTATGCGTCATCATTAACACCCGCCATATTGTTTTCACATTAGCCATCAATATTTAACGCCGCACACAATAACCAAAAAACTGCCCGTCATAAAATATAAAAATATATGAATGTTTTGGATTTAATAATTCGTTAATTATCAATATATAATAAAACGCATCACACCCTTTAAAATCATTTTTAAATAAAAATAAATTTTTAGTTTGTTATTATCAATTCCGCTTCAACAAGCCTTCACTTCAATATATATAAAATGGAATTATTATGAAACTGAATGTTATTTCCAAATCGCTCATTGCGCTCGGAATGGGTGCCTGTGCGGTCAACGCTTTTGCCTTAGAGTCCTGGAATGGCCAAGAGGGCGGCACCACTTATGAGGTAATTTTTGACGGCGATGTCTACACCAATGCCTGGTGGGTCAGCGCCTCTAATTGTCCGAAAGATGCCAGCAATGACGAAGCAAACAACCCGTGGCGTTACCTGCGTGACGCCACTGCCGCAGAGATTGCGCAGTATGGTAACCCGACCTCCTGTGATATCAGCGGCGGTGAAACCCCTACCTATGAGAACTTCAGCGTTGAAAAAAGCTATGCTGAAGGGGATATCGTAATTTGGCAGGATGCGACCTGGCAGGCAAAAGGCACGATGGGGGCTTACTCCTTCACGCCAGGTGCTGGCAGCCCGTGGCAGCTCTACAAAGCAACCGAAACCTGGAGCGCCAGCAAAACCTATAACAAAGGTGATGTGGTGACCATGGATGGCCAAAGCTATGAAGCGCTGTTCTACACCATCGGTGACAACCCGTCCGTGGCTGGCAACCAGAACCCGAACGGCAACAACGGCCGTCCGTGGAAACCGCTTGGCCCAACCAAGACCTACAGCGAGCAAGAGCTGAAAAACGCGCCGCAATTTAACGCCAGCACGCGTTACAATGCCGGCCAGCTGGTTCAATTCCAAGGCCAGCCGTATGTCTCCCAGAGTACCGTACAGGCCGTCTCACCGACTGATGAGAACCAGTGGGCAATCTATAACGACTGGAGCGGCACCAAAGAGCGCGTAGGCAAAGCGAACTCCCCGTGGCCGGCCCACGTCTACGCCCCTTACGTTGACTTCACTCTGAACACCATCCCAGATCTGGCGACGCTGGCGCGCGAGCAGAACATCAACCACTTCACCCTGGCGTTCGTGGTCGCGAAAAACGCAGAGACCTGTCAGCCGACTTGGGATACTGCCTACAACATGCGCGACTATGCGCAGTACAGCAAAATCAAGGCACTGCGTGAAGCAGGCGGCGACGTCATGGTCTCCATTGGCGGCGCAAACAACGCCCCGCTGGCGGCTGCCTGTAAGAACCCGGATGACCTGCAGAAGCTCTACTACGACATCGTTGATAACCTGAACCTGAACGTGCTCGACTTCGACATCGAAGGCACCTGGGTTGCTGACCATGACTCGATCCAGCGCCGCAACGAAGCGGTGAAAGCGGTTCAAGATCAGTGGAAAGCAGAAAAACGCACGGTGGCACTGTGGTACACCCTGCCGATCCTGCCGACCGGCCTGACCGCTGAAGGGTTGTATGTGCTGGAAGATGCACGCGCCAAGGGCGTGGAACTCTCTGGCGTGAACGTCATGACCATGGACTACGGCAACTCCATCTGCCAGTCTGCTGATACCGAAGGCCAGAACATCCACGGCCAGTGCGCCACCTCCGCCATCGACAACCTGTTCAAACAGCTGAAAACGATTTGGCCGGAAAAATCTGACGCACAGATCAACGCCATGATGGGCACCACGCCGATGATTGGCTATAACGACGTACAGGGCGAGGTGTTCTACCTCTCTGACGCCGAAATGGTCATGGAACAGGCGCAAGAGCGTAACATGGGCATGATTGGTATTTGGTCGATGGCGCGTGACCAGCCGGGCGTGCCTAAACAGGTCAGCCCGGAGCACAGCGGCATGACGCCGGAACAGGCACCGATGTACGCCTACAGCAAAATCTTTGCACCGTTTACCTCTACCGCTGAAGAGGCCGTCACTGGCATCTATAAATCGCGTAAAAATAACCTATGCCTGGATATTCAGTACGGGAAAATGCGCGATGCTGATCGTTTGATGACTTACGAATGTACGGGTAGACCTAATCAGATCTTTACATTTAGCGGCATTAATCAGCAGTTGGTGATTGACGATACCGACAAATGTCTGGACGCGCAGTACGGTTATAACAAAGAGGGTGTAGCGGTTATTTCATATAGCTGCCATGACGCATCTGATAAAAACCCGAATCAGAGCTGGGCTTGGGAAAATAATAAGTTCAGATCATTGATGAAAGGTGAACAACGTTGCATGACTGTCGGCAATGATGGATTTGTGAAGATCAGCACCTGTAAAGAAAACGATCCTGCACAGGAATTTGATATTTATCATCCCGCCAAATAACGGGCTAGCGCTAATAAGTAAAAAGCCATCCTGTCAGGGATGGCTTTTTTATTGTATGGCTGCCTATGCCAGCCGCTGCTTCGCCTCAGTAATAGCATTCGCCACCTGATGCGGCGACACCCCACCTTTGGCGTCACGCTTGTCCAGGCAGGATTGCAATGACAGGATCGGGTAGACATCCTCACCAATCACACTGCTGAACGTCTGCAACGTTGAGAGCGGCAATGCCTCCAGCGCTACGCCTTGGGCGATCGCTTCCACCACTGCCTCACCCACGATGTGGTGCGCCTCGCGGAACGGAATCCCTTTTGCGACCAGATAATCCGCCAGCTCGGTGGCGTTGGCGTAACCCTGCTCCGCTGCTTCCTGCGTGCGGGCGCGTTTGACTTTGATGCCATCCAGCACCAGCGCCGCCATGTTCAGGCAGTCGAACCAGGTTTCGAGCGCATCGAACAGCCCCTCCTTGTCCTCCTGCATGTCCTTGTTATAGGCCAGCGGCAGTCCTTTCATGGTCATCATGATGCCAGCCAGCGCACCCTGCACCCGCCCGCACTTGCCACGGATCAGCTCCAGCGCGTCGGGGTTTTTCTTCTGCGGCATCAATGACGAGCCAGAGGTCACGCGGTCTGACAGCTCAACAAAGCCCGCCTCGCCAGTGTTGAAGAAGATCAGGTCTTCCGCGAAGCGCGACAGGTGCACCATGCTGATGGCCGCGTTGGAGAGCAGCTCCATCACGTGATCGCGGTCAGAGACGCTGTCCAGGCTGTTGCGGGTCGCCGAGGCGAAACCGAGCCAGCCAGCCAGTTGCTCACGGTCAATCGGGTAGGCAGTACCGGCCAGCGCGCCACAGCCCAGCGGGCTAACGTCGAGGCGCTTCAGGGTGTCATGCAGGCGGCTCTCGTCACGCGCCAGCATCTCCACGTAGGCCATGCACCAGTGGGCGAACGTCACCGGCTGGGCGCGTTGCAGGTGGGTATAGCCCGGCATTACCGCGTCCTGATTGGCTTCTGCCGTCGCCACCAGCGCCTGTTGCAAGTTCTGCAACGACAGCAGCAGTTCGGCGATCTGCGCCTTGCACCACAGCTTCAGGTCGGTAGCGACCTGATCGTTACGGCTCCGGCCGGTGTGCAGCTTTTTGCCGAGATCGCCCACCTTGTTGATCAGCTTCTGCTCTACCCAACTGTGGATATCCTCGGCATCGCTCTGCACGATGGCTTCTGGGTTGGCGCGCACCTCCTCCAGCAGGAACGTCAATGCCTCCTCCAGTCGCTGCTGCTCATCCTGCGTCAGCACGTTGACCGTCACCAGCGCCTTCGACCACGCGACCGAGCCGACAATATCCTGCTCGGCCAGCCGGTAATCAAAGCGCAGGGAGTCATTGAGTTGTTTGAACCGTTGGTCTGCTGCTTGGGTAAAACGCCCGCCCCAAAGTGCCATAGTGTCCGTCCTTCTGTTTCATGCTGTGACTGACAGGGCGCCGTGGCGCCCTGTTGAAAATTGGCTGACAAGGGCCGCTGCCGGCCCCTGACGATTACTGCTTCTTCGCGTTCAGCGCACGGATGCGGGAAGAGAGCGAGAAGAGACGGATGAAGCCGCCGGCGTGGCTGTGGTCGTACACCTCATCTTCACCAAAGGTGGCGAACTCTTCAGAGTAGAGGCTGTTGGCAGACTGCTTCTGGATGGCGGTGGCGGTGCCCTTGTAGAGTTTCACTACCACTTCGCCATTCACCTCTTCTGCCAGCGCTTCTGCCGCCGCCTGAATGGACTGACGCAGCGGGGCGAACCAGCGGCCGTCATACACTACATAGGACATCTCATGGCCCAGCTGCTCACGCCATTTGAAGCTGTCGCGGTCCAGCACCAGCTGCTCAACGCCACGCAGGGCTGCCATCATGATGGTGCCCCCTGGGGTTTCGTAGCAGCCGCGGGACTTGATGCCCACCAGACGGTTCTCGACGATGTCGATACGGCCGACGCCGTGCTTCACGCCCAGCTCGTTCAGCGCTTCCAGACACTTGAACGGGCTTAACGCTTGGCCGTTTACTGCCACCACGCAGCCCTTCTCAACCTTGACGGTCACCAGCTCCGGCTGATCCGGTGCCTCTTCCGGGTCAACTGTCCAGGCCCAGCAATCTTTGTTGGCCGCGTTCCACGGGCTTTCCAGCACGCCACCTTCGGTGGAGATGTGCCAGGCGTTCTCGTCACGGCTGTAGATCTTCTCCAGCGACGCGGTGGTCGGGATATCACGCTCTTTCAGGTAGGCCAGCAGCGCCTCACGGGAGCGCAGATCCCACTCACGCCACGGTGCCACTACTTGCAGCTGCGGGGCCAGTGCGGTGTAGGTGGTTTCGAAACGCACCTGATCGTTGCCCTTGCCAGTTGCGCCGTGGCACAGGGCGTCCGCGCCCACTTTCAGTGCCAGTTCCACCTGCGCCTTGGCGATCAGCGGACGCGCCATGGAAGTACCCAGCAGGTAGCTCCCTTCGTACAGGGCGCCGGTTTGCAGCACCGGGTAGACGTAATCCTTGATGAACTCTTCACGCAGATCCACCACATGGCACTCAGAGGCACCGGTACGCAGGGCTTTTTTCTCAATCCCTTCCAGATCGCCGCGCTCCTGGCCGATATCAGCGACGAACGCCACCACTTCGCAATCGTAGTTCTCTTTCAGCCACGGAATGATTGCAGAGGTGTCCAGACCGCCGGAGTAGGCCAGAACGATTTTTTTGATGCCTTTGGTTTGCATGATGATTTCCTTGAAACAGAGTCGATATATTCGTTATAAGCCCGGATTAAGCCAGGATGCGGGTGCCGATGGCCACGCCGTTAAACAGGGCCGGCAGCTTTTCGGTGTTGCGCCAGCTGGCGATATCTACCGGGCGGCCCAGGGTGCGCGCCGCGTCCAGCGCGGCATTCACTTTCACCACCATGCCGTCGGTGATGATGCCCTGAGCGATCAGCTGCTCCGCTTTTTCTGCGGTCATCTCAGCGATGCGCTGTCCTTTGCCATCCAAAATGCCGCTGACGTCGGAGAGCAGAATCAGATCTGCGCCCAGCGTTTCCGCCAGCGCGGTCGCCGCCTGATCGGCATTGACGTTCATCAGCTCGCCGCTTGCGGTGATACCGATGGAGCTGACAATCGGCAGGTAGCCGGCCGCCAGCAGGGTGTTGAGCAGGTCAGGGTTGCCGGGCGCGGCCTTGCCGACGTGGCCCAGCGCCTCATCCAGCGGGGTCACACTGACCGCGTTGCCGTCGGCGAGGCTCAGGCCCACGGCATTGATGTTGTTTTTCAGCGCCCAGGCCAGCAGGGTTTTGTTGGCGGTACCAGCCAGCGCACCGGTGATGATGTCGATCTGGTCAGCTGGCGTGACGCGCAGCCCCTGCTTCTTCACCACCGGCAGGGAGAGCTTCTTCATCAGCTCATCCACCAGACAGCCGCCGCCGTGGACGATCACCAGCGGGCGCTGGTGCGCTTGCCGGTAGGCCACCAGCGCGCCAAACAGGCGCTCCAGCGCCTCTTCGCTGTCCAGCAGCACGCCACCGAGTTTGATAATTAATGGATTCATCGTTCGCCCCTTAACCTGTTGAAATCTTTTTATCCAATGTGTCCGGGCGCCGCCATGCGGCACCACTGGGAATTACAGCAGCGACTGGGTCTCCGGGAAGCCGAAGCGCAGGTTCAGGCACTGCACTGCCTGGGCAGAGGCCCCTTTCAACAGGTTGTCCTCCGTGGCAACGACAATCAGGTGCTCGCCCTGCACGGCAAAGCCGATATCGCAGAACGGCAGGCCGACCACATCCTTCAGCGCCGGCACCCCTTTCTCATAGAGGCGCACCAGCGGCTTGTGGTGGTAGGCCGTGTGGAACGCTTCCGCCACATCCTGCGCCGTGACACCCGGTTTCAGGCGGCAGGTGATGGTCTCCAGAATGCCGCGCGGGAAGTTGCCCAAATGCGGCGTGAAGATCACCTGCCGGCCAAGGTGGCTGGCGATCTCGGGCTGGTGACGATGGGTAAAGATGCCGTAGGGCTGGAGGCTGGTCTCACAGACGCTGCTGGCAAGGCTGGCCTTGCGTCCCGCGCCGCTGACGCCGCTGGTGGCGTTGATCACCGGCCACTGCGCCAGGTCGAGCAGGTCGTTGTCGATCAGCGGCTTCAGCGACAGCTGCGCCGCCGTCGGGTAGCAGCCCGGCACCGCGATCAGCTGGGCATCTTTCAATGCCTCGGTGTTCCACTCCGCCAGGCCATAAACCGCCTTTTCCAGCCAGTCGAGATGCTGGTGCTCAAAGCCATAGAATTCACTGTAGAAGGCCGGGTCTTGTACGCGATAGGCACCGGAGAGGTCGAAGACCACACAGCCCGCGGCCAAAAACTGCGGGGCCAGATCGTGGCTGACCGCATGGGCGGTGGCGAGGAACACCACGTCCACGCCCTGTGCGGCGGCGGCGACATCCTCCAGCGGCTGCACCGGCAGATCGATGATGCCCTTCAGCTGCGGGTGCAACTCAGAGAGCAATTTTCCTGCATCTGCACTTTGCGCTGAAACCATCAAACCGGTTATGTTCATATGCGGATGACGATTCAAGTAGGTCGCGAGTTCCGCTCCGGCATAACCACTGGCTCCAACAATCAGCGTATTCAACATGAGGACCGTTCACCTTCTTAGTGATGGATGGCTGACGCAGCACGTCAGACGTTAATACAGGGTAGCGGGTTGCCAGCACTCTGTTGCCGTTCACCCGTGGTGTTGAGCCGGCGGTTTTTTAACCGGGCCGTTACCGGTTTCTTTCCGCTCAGGCTTACTGTATTTTTATTCAAAATAAATGCATGAATATTGATACTATCCTAACAAAGGGCTGTCAACAGTGAAGATGAAATTACCTCCTTTTATTGAGCTATACCGGGCGCTGATCGCCACGCCATCCATCAGCGCCACCGACAGCGCCCTCGACCAGAGCAATGAGGGGTTAATCACTCTGCTTGCTGGTTGGTTTCGCGATTTGGGCTTTGAGGTAGACATCCAGCCGGTGCCGGATACGCACAATAAATTCAACATGATAGCCAGCATCGGCAGTGGCAGTGGCGGCCTGCTGCTGGCCGGCCACACTGACACCGTGCCCTTTGACGATGGCCGCTGGACGCGCGACCCCTTCACCCTGACTGAGCATGAAAACCGCCTCTATGGCCTCGGCACCGCCGATATGAAGGGTTTCTTCGCCTTTATCCTTGATGCGCTGCGCGACATCGACCTGAGCAAACTGAATAAGCCGCTCTATATCCTGGCGACGGCGGATGAAGAGACCACCATGGCTGGCGCGAGCTATTTTGCCCGCTCCACCACGCTGCGGCCGGAGTGCGCCATTATCGGCGAACCCACCTCGCTGAAGCCGGTGCGCGCCCACAAGGGGCACATGTCAAGCGCCATCCGCATCACCGGCCAGTCGGGCCACTCCAGCGACCCGTCGCGCGGCGTCAACGCCATCGAACTGATGCATGAGTCCATCACCCAACTGATGGGGCTGCGCAACGCGCTGAAAGAGCGCTACCACCACGACGGCTTCGTCATTCCCTACCCGACGATGAACTTCGGCCATATCCACGGCGGCGACGCCTCCAACCGCATCTGCGCCTGCTGCGAACTGCACATGGACATGCGCCCGCTGCCGGGGCTGACGCTGTCAGACCTGAATGAGATGCTGAACCTGGCGCTCGAGCCAGTCAGCCAGCGCTGGCCGGGGCGGCTGACCGTCACCGAATTGCACCCGCCAGTGCCGGGCTACGAGTGCCCGGCGGAGCACCCGCTGGTCAAGGTGGTGGAGAAACTGCTCGGCACGCGCACCGAGATCGTCAACTACTGCACCGAGGCACCCTTCATCCAGCAGATCTGCCCGACGCTGGTGCTCGGCCCCGGCTCCATTGAGCAGGCACACCAGCCGGATGAGTACCTGGACATGGGCTTCATCCAGCCGACGCGCACGCTGCTGACCCAGGTGATCCACCACTTCTGCCACGGCTGACCGCCACGGCATGGCGCGCAGATTAGTCAGGCTGATAACCGGCGCGCTGTAATTAAATTTCAACAGATTTGCCGCCAAACGGCGTTTTAGGAGTAAGGGAAACGCCGCTTTTAAGGTACATATAGGGGTAGGCTGCGCGGCCGATGGCGTGATGCACGGGCGAGGCCTTACGGGTGAAAGTTACTTACAAAACAAGAAACGAGAGAAACAGGTCAGGGTCTATGAACGAACAATATTCTGCAATGCGAAGTAATGTCAGTATGCTCGGCAAACTGCTCGGTGAAACCATTAAGGAAACACTGGGCGAACACATTCTGGATCGCGTCGAAACCATCCGTAAGCTCTCCAAGTCATCCCGCGCGGGCAATGAGGAGCATCGCCAGAAACTGCTCTCCACCCTGCAAAACCTCTCCAATGAGGAGTTGTTACCGGTCGCCCGCGCCTTCAGCCAGTTCCTTAACCTGACCAACACGGCGGAGCAGTACCACAGCATCTCGCCGAATGGCGAGGCCGCCAGCAACCCGGAGGCGCTGGCCCGTTTGCTCACGCGCCTGAAAGAGAACAGCGTCACGCAGGATCAGCTGCGCGATGCGGTGGACAACCTCTCCATTGAACTGGTGCTGACCGCGCACCCGACCGAGATCACCCGCCGCACCCTGATCCACAAGATGGTTGAGGTGAACACCTGCCTGAGCCAGCTCGACCACAACGATCTGGCCGACTACGAGCGCAACAAAATCATGCGTCGCCTGCGCCAGCTGATCGCCCAGTCCTGGCACACCGATGAGATCCGCAAACACCGCCCGTCGCCGATTGATGAGGCCAAGTGGGGCTTTGCGGTGGTGGAGAACAGCCTGTGGGAGGGCGTGCCGGCCTTCCTGCGCGAACTGAATGAGCAACTGGAGAGCGCCATCGGCTACCAACTGCCGGTGGAGGCCAACCCGGTGCGCTTCACCTCCTGGATGGGTGGCGACCGCGACGGCAACCCGAACGTGACCGCCGAGATCACCCGCCGCGCCCTGCTGCTGAGCCGCTGGAAAGCCGCTGACCTGTTCCTGCGTGACATCGCGGTGCTGGTGTCGGAGCTGTCGATGTCCGAATGCACGCCAGAACTGCGCGCCCGCGCTGGCGGCGATGAGGTGCTGGAGCCGTACCGCGAGATCGTCAAGGGCGTGCGTAGCCAGCTCACCAAAACTCAGACCTACCTCGAGGCGCGCCTCAAGGGCGAGCACGCGGTGCGTCCGCATGACCTGCTGGTGCAGAACGAACAGCTGTGGGAGCCGCTCTACGCCTGCTACCAGTCGCTGCACGCCTGCGGCATGGGCATCATCGCCAACGGCCAGTTGCTGGACACCCTGCGCCGCATCCGCTGTTTCGGCGTGCCGCTGGTGCGCATCGACGTACGTCAGGAGAGCACCCGCCACACCGAGGCGATCGCTGAGATCACCCGCTATCTGGGGCTGGGCGACTACGAAAGCTGGTCAGAGGCGGACAAGCAGGCCTTCCTGATTCGCGAACTGAACTCCAAGCGCCCGCTGGTGCCGCGCCAGTGGGAGCCAAGCGCCGAGACGCTGGAAGTGCTGGAGACCTGCAAGGTGATCGCCGAGGCACCGCAAGGCTCCATCGCCGCCTATGTCATCTCAATGGCGCGCACCCCGTCGGACGTGCTGGCGGTGCAACTGCTGCTCAAAGAGGCGGGCTGCCCGTTCCAAATCCCGGTCGCGCCGCTGTTTGAGACGCTGGATGACCTGAACAACGCCGACACGGTAATGACCCAGTTGCTGAACATCGACTGGTATCGCGGCTACATTCAGGGCAAGCAGATGGTGATGATTGGCTACTCCGACTCGGCCAAGGACGCTGGCGTGATGGCTGCCTCCTGGGCGCAGTACCGCGCGCAAGAGGCGTTGCTCAACACCTGCGAAAAAGCGGGTGTGGCGCTCACCCTGTTCCACGGACGCGGCGGCTCGATTGGCCGTGGCGGCGCACCGGCCCATGCCGCCCTGCTCTCCCAGCCGCCAGGCAGCCTGAAGGGCGGCCTGCGCGTGACCGAACAGGGCGAGATGATCCGCTTCAAATTCGGCCTGCCAGAAGTAACCATCAGTAGCCTGGCGCTCTATACCGGGGCGATTCTGGAGGCCAACCTGCTGCCGCCGCCGGAGCCAAAACCAGAGTGGCGGCGTGTCATGGATCTGCTCTCTGACGTCTCCTGCACCATGTACCGCGGCTACGTGCGGGAAAACCCCGACTTCGTGCCCTACTTCCGTGCCGCCACGCCGGAGCTGGAGCTGGGCAAACTGCCGCTCGGCTCGCGCCCGGCCAAGCGTCGTCCGAATGGCGGCGTGGAGAGCCTGCGCGCCATCCCGTGGATCTTCGCCTGGACGCAGAACCGCCTGATGCTACCGGCCTGGCTGGGCGCGGGCGCGGCGCTGCAAAAAGCGGTGGAAGAGGGCAACCAGGATGAGCTGGAGACCATGTGCCGCGACTGGCCCTTCTTCTCCACGCGCATCGGGATGCTGGAGATGGTGTTCGCCAAGGCTGACCTGTGGCTGGCGGAGTACTACGACCAGCGGCTGGTGGACAAGTCACTCTGGCCGCTCGGCAAGCAGTTGCGTGACCAGCTGGCCAGCGACATCAACGTGGTGCTGACCATCGCCAATGACGATCACCTGATGGCTGACCTGCCGTGGATTGCCGAATCCATCGCGCTGCGCAACGTCTACACCGACCCGCTGAACGTGTTGCAGGCGGAGTTGCTGCACCGCCTGCGCCAGCAGGAGGAGTCCGATCCGCAAGTGGAACTGGCACTGATGGTCACCATCGCGGGCGTCGCCGCCGGGATGCGCAACACCGGTTAAACCGGCGAGTGAACGGCACAGGACGCCTGCGGGCGTCCTTTTTTATGCGCCAAAAACAGCCGGGGCCGCGCATGGCGGCCCCGGTGGCAAGCGGGAATCAAGCGTGGACAGGCACCGCCGGGCGAATGCCCAGCGTGTGGCAGATGGCGTAGCTCATCTCGGCGCGGTTCAGGGTGTAGAAGTGAAAATCCTTCACGCCCTCACGGCTGAGGATCTTCACCATGTCCATCGCGATGTTGGCGCCCACCAGCTTGCGCGTCTCCGGGTCATCATCCAGCCCCTCGAACATGTGGGTCATCCACTGCGGCACCCGCACGTTGGTCATGGTGGCGAAGCGCTGCAATTGCTTGAAATTGGAGACCGGCAGGATGCCCGGCACAATCTCTACGTCAATGCCGGCGGTGACGCAGCGGTCACGGAAGCGCAGGTAGCTCTCCACGTCAAAGAAGAATTGGGTGATGGCGCGGCTGGCACCGGCGTCGATTTTACGCTTCAGGTTGATCAAATCCGCCTGTGCGCTTTTTGCCTCCGGGTGCACTTCCGGGTAGGCGGCCACCGAGATGTCGAAGTCCCCCACCTCTTTCAGCAGCGCCACCAGATCGGTCGCGTACATCTCCGGCTTGCCGCCGTGCGGGGGCAGGTCGCCGCGCAGGGCCACAATGTGGCGGATGCCGCTCTCCCAGTAGTCGCGGGCGATCTGGCGCAACTCGTCACGGCTGGCGTCGATGCAGGTCAGGTGCGGGGCGGCTTCCAGCCCGGTGCGATCCTTGATCCCTTTGATGATGCTGTGGGTGCGATCGCGCTCGCCGGAGTTGGCGCCGTAGGTGACGGAGACGAATTTCGGTTTCAGGCTGCTGAGGCGGTCGATGGAGCTCCACAACGTCTCTTCCATCTCGCTGGTACGCGGCGGGAAGAACTCAAAGGAAACATTAAATTGGCCCTGAAGCTCCGACAGGCTTTGGTTCAGCGCGTCCCGTTGGTTTGCGTGGAAAAAACTCATGCCCCTACCTCATCAATCACTGCGTTGTCGTTGTCACCGCTCTCTCATCGTTAGCGTCATAAGCGTCTAGACGTCTAAACGGATGGATAGAAAATGACGGAGATTGCTCAAAGAGTCAACTGAATAATGTGTAGTTTCCGTGATTAATCTTCACGCAAAGTGAAAAAAATTCAAGGGGAAATGGGCTGGGGGAGAAAACGCCTTCTACCGCGCTGGCAGAAGGCGTTGAATCAATTAGAGAAGTCGTGCGAGGCGGTTGAGATCCGACTGGATGGCCCCGGCGGTGACGTCACGGCCCGCGCCCGGCCCGCGGATCACCAGCGGGTTATCGCGATACCAGCGGCTCTCAATCGCGAACACATTATCGCACGGCAGCAGCGCGGCCAGCGGGTGCTCCGGGCGCACCGCTTCCACGCCGACGCGCGCCTTGCCGTTGGCATCGAAGCGGGCGACGTAGCGCAGCACCAGCCCCATCTCATTGGCGGCTTCCAGACGCTGCACCATCTGCTCATTCAGCGCGTCGCCGTTCTCAAAGAACTGATCCACGCTGCCAACGGCGCAGTGGGGCGGCACCAGCGACTCCACGCGCACTTGATTCGGCTCGATGTCATAGCCCGCCTCACGCGCCAGAATCACCAGCTTGCGCATCACGTCCTGACCCGAGAGATCGTCACGCGGGTCTGGCTCGGTCAGCCCCTGCTGCCACGCCTGATCCACCAGCTCGGTGAAGGGCACGGTGCCATCAAATTGCAGGAACAGCCACGACAGCGTGCCAGAGAAGATGCCGCTGAGCGCCAGAATGGAGTCGCCGCTGTCACGCAGGTCACGCACCGTGTGGTTGACCGGCAGGCCAGCGCCGACCGTGGCGTTGTAAAGCCAGCGGCTGCCGGTCTTGGCGAAGGCATCGCGGATCTGGCGATAGTTGTCGCTGCATGACGCACCAGCCAGTTTGTTGGCGCTGATGACGTGGAAGCCGTAGCTAGCGAAGTCCAGGTACTGGTTGGCGAGGTTCTCGCTGGCGGTGACATCCAGCACCACCAGATCGTCGTAGGGGTGGGCGCGCATCCAGAGGAACAGCGACTCCTCATCGTGCTCGCGCGCCTCATCATCAAAGAAGGCCAGCGCGCGGCTGGCGTCCAGCCCGTCGTAGCTCAGCAGGCTGCGGCGGCTGTCCACCACGCCAGCCAGCACAAACTCATAGCCGCTGCGGGCGGAGATATTCTTCTGCTCCCGCGCGAACAGCTCCAGCCAGCGCGACCCGATGTTGCCTTTGCCAAACAGCATCAGGCCGATTTGCTTCTCGGCACGGAACAGCGAGTGGTGCAGCCCCTGAATCAGGTGTTCGGTCGGGCCGACGCGCAGTACCGCCACCAGACTGATGCCATCCTCCGCCTGCCAGACAAACTCCACTGGCTGGTCTTTCAGCTCCTGATAGAAGCGGTGGCTGTGCAGCGGGTTCTTGCAGACGCCCGCCCCCACCAGCGCCACCAGCGCCAGTCCCTCACGCAGGTGCAGTTGGCCCGGCAGGCCAGCATCCTCCAGCACGCGCAGGGCGCTATTTACCACCTCGGAGGTGTAACAGAGCTGCACCAGATTGCGATCCGGGTGCAGGCCGGTGGCCAGCGGCTTGATCTGCGCACGCTTGAGCACCAGATCCAGTTCCCGCTGCGCCAGCGCAAAGTCATGCTGCGGCGGCACCTGGAACTCCACCAGACAGATATCATCATGGCTGGTGACAATCTTTGCGCCCGTGCCGGAGGCCAGCACGCGCTCAATGCGGGTCGAACCCTGCTCCGGCTGGTAGCTACAGCGCAGTTGCAGGTCGATGTCGCTGCCGGAGACCGGCTGTAGGGTACGGGTGTGCAGCACTGGCGCGGCCAGGCGTGCCAGTTCGCTCGCCTCATCCAATCGCAGCAGCGGCAGCAGGCAGGCATCCTTTACCTTGCGCGGGTCGGCGCTGTAGACGCCAGCCACGTCGCTCCAGATGGTCACCCGGCTGACGCCAGCCAGCGCGCCAATCTGCGTGGCAGAGTAGTCACTGCCGTTGCGGCCAAGCAGCACGGTTTCGCCCGCGTCATTGCGGCAGATAAAGCCGGTCACCACCAGATACTGGTTCGGGTGCTGCACCAGCAACTGTTGCAGCAGCGGGTAGGAGCGCCCCTCGTCCACCTGTGGCTGTGCCGCCCGCTCGGCGCGCAGGAAATCGCGCGCGTCCAGCCAGGCGGCGGGGTGATCCAGCGTGTTGAGCACCGCCGCCATCAGGCGGGCCGACCAGATCTCGCCGTGGCCGACCACTTCGGCATAGACCGCCTCGGTGATGGTGCCATCCAGCAACCCCGCCAGACGCTCCAGATCATGAATGAATTGCGCCGTCAGCGCCTCGGCCTGTGCTGGCGGCAACAGGCCAGCGATCAGCTCGCTCTGGTAACGGCGCAACGCCTGCTGCACCTGATGGGCGGAGAGCCGATCGCTCTGGCTGAGTTTCAGCCAGCTAATCAGCTGGTTGGTGGTACTGCCCGCTGCCGATACCACCATTATGTCGCCCAGCTGCGCATACTCCGTCATGATCCCGGCGACGCGCAGGTAACACTTCGCATCCGCCAGGCTGCTGCCACCAAATTTGTGTAACTGCCGGCTTCCGGCCGGCGCTGCTACCGCAATTGCATTCATGTTTACCTCGTTGCCGCCGCCTGGAAGGCCTGTTCCAGATCGGCAATCAAATCTTCACTGTCTTCCAGCCCCACGGAGACGCGCAGCAAGCTGTCAGAGATCCCGGCCGCTTTACGCGCTTCTGGCGCCATGCCAGCGTGGGTCATGGTCGCGGTATGGGAGATCAGGCTCTCGACCCCGCCCAGCGACTCGGCCAGCGTGAACAGCTGCAGCGCTTTCAGGAAGCGGCGCAGCGTTGGCTCGTCGCCATCCAGCTCGAAGCTTAGCATCGCGCCAAAGCCCGACTGCTGGCGGCAGGCGATCTCATGCCCGGCATTCTCCGGCAGGGAGGGATGATACAGCTTTTTCACCAGCGGTTGCTGGGCTAAATAGTCAACGATCGCCTGCGCGTTGGCCTGTTGCTGCTTGATACGCGGCGACAGGGTACGGATACCGCGCAGCAACAAATAGCTGTCGAAGGCCGCGCCGGTGACGCCAATGTTGTTGGCCCACCACGCCAGCTCGGTGGCCAGCGCCGGATCTTTGGCGACTACCGCACCCGCCACCACGTCAGAGTGGCCGTTCAGGTATTTGGTGCAGGAGTGCACCACCAGATCCGCACCCAGCGCCAGCGGCTGTTGCAGCGCCGGGCTGAGGAAGGTGTTGTCCACCACCGTCAACGCGCCAGCCGCGTGGGCGGCACGGCAAATCGCCTCGATGTCTACCACGCGCAGCAGCGGGTTGCTTGGGGTCTCAATCAGCACCAGTTTCGGCTGCTCCTGCAACGCTTCCGCCAGCGCCGCCTCATCACCCTGATCCACAAAACGCACCCGGTACGCGCCGCGCTTGCTCAGGCTGTCAAACAGGCGATAGCTGCCGCCGTAGCAGTCGTGCGGGGCCACCAGCAGATCGCCGGGCTTCAGGAAGACGGTGCACACCAGGTGGATTGCCGACATGCCGCTGCTGGTCATCACCGCGCCCGCGCCGCCCTCCAGTCCCGCCAGCGCGCGCTGCACCACATCGCGCGACGGGTTGCCGCGGCGAGAGTAGTCATGGGCGCGTGGCTCATTGAAGTCGGTGAAGTTGTAGGTGCTGGACAGATGGATGGGCGGGACAACGCAGCCATATTGCTCGTCATCGTTCAGGCCGCTGCGTACTGCGATGGTTGCTTGCTTATGCGTCATGTGGTCTCTCCCTGACGGGATGCTGAAAGATAGGGCCTAAAGATTAATCGCAGGCGCAATAGACGTCAATACATCTGGACATCTAAACTTCTTTGCGTATAGATTGAGCAGAGCAGGAATAACCGCTAAAATTATAGCGTTTTCAAATGTGCGTGGCATGACAGGCAGGTTTCATTCGGTCGGCGGCGCAACAGTGATGTAGCGCCAGATTGCGGCGATTTTTATCAAGATTGGTTTAGTGAGAACAGTGAAGATCGGGCATAATCAGCCGGTTTTTAGAATTTTATATTTTTCCGACAAATTTAAGGTGTCCCATGGCTGAGTGGAACGGCGAATATGTCAGCCCTTACGCTGAACACGGTAAAAAAAGCGAGCAAGTCAAAAAAATCACGGTGTCCATCCCGCTGAAAGTGCTGAAGATCCTGACGGATGAACGCACCCGTCGCCAGGTGAACAACCTGCGCCACGCCACCAACAGTGAGCTGTTGTGCGAGGCCTTCCTTCACGCCTTTACCGGCCAACCGCTGCCGAATGATGATGACCTGCGCAAAGAGCGCAGCGATGAGATCCCGGAAGAAGCGAAAGTGATGATGCGTGAACTGGGCGTGGACCCGGATACCTGGGAATATTGAGCCACACGGCGGGCCTGGCCTGCCGTGCTGCCAGCGTCGCTGGCCTCAGAAATGCAAAAAGGCGCCCAAGGGCGCCTTTTTCGTCGTACGGGCAGAACTTACTTCTTAACGCCCGGTACGCTGAAACGCTTGTTGAAGCGGTCAACACGACCACCGGTAGCCACGTCACGTTGCTTACCAGTGTAGAACGGGTGGCATGCGCTGCACACGTCCAGGTTCAGGTCGTGGCTCATGGTAGAGCGGGTTTTGATGACGTTACCACAGGTGCAAGTGATGGTAACGGCTTCGTATTTCGGGTGAATACCTTGTTTCATGGGAAAACCTCAGTTAAGGCCGCGTCGCTATCCAGCCCTGTTTCGCCAGACACCACGCGTAGTGGATAAAATTAGGTTTTGATAACATCAAAATGTATCAAAGGCGGCGAATCATACAGAAAGTGACCGGCCGATGCAATCGCACCCACACATTTTGAGGGACACAGTGTACACTATCTCGACATTTTTTAACAGTCCGGACACCTGATGCCTGTCGTTCATACTGCCCTGCCCGTTCCCCTCAACCGCACCTTTGACTATCTGTTGCCTGACGATATGCCGCCCGTCGTCGCCGGGGCGCGCGTGCTGGTGCCCTTTGGCAAGCGGCAGGCGGTAGGGATTGCGGTCGGCGTCAGCGAAAAGAGCGAACTGCCGCGTGAGCAGCTCAAGCCGGTGCAGGCGGTGCTGGATCACGGCAGCCTGTTCAGCCCACAGATGTGGCGGATGCTGCATTGGGCCGCCGGCTACTACCACTTCCCGATTGGCGAGGTGCTGTCCCACGCCCTGCCAGTGCTGTTGCGTCAGGGCAAGGAGGCGGAACTGCCGCCGCGCTGGCAGTGGTTCGCCACCGAGAGCGGCCAGCAGACGCCCCCGGAGAGCATCAAGCGCGCGCCCAAGCAGCAGCAGGCGCTGGCGGCACTGCTGCAAGGGCCGGTATGGCGCGATCAGGTGGCGGAGGCGGGCGTGACCGAGCCAGCGTTGCAGGCACTGCGCGCCAAGGGGCTGGCCGACCTGCGCGCCGTGGCGGCAGGGGTGGCAGACTGGCGGCCCGGCTTCCAGGTGCTGGGCGAGCGGCTGCGGCTGAACACCGAGCAGGCCACCGCGGTCGGCGCGATCCGCAGCGAGGATGAGCACTTCACCGGCTGGCTGCTGGCTGGCGTGACCGGCTCCGGCAAGACCGAAGTCTATTTGAGCGTGCTGGAGAATATCCTCGCCGCTGGCAAACAGGCGCTGGTGCTGGTGCCGGAGATCGGCCTGACGCCGCAGACCATCGCCCGCTTCCGCGAGCGTTTCAGCGCGCCGGTGGAGGTGCTGCACTCCGGGTTGAATGACAATGAGCGGCTGGCGGCCTGGGTGCGTGCACGCAGCGGTGAGGCGGCAATTGTCATCGGCACCCGCTCCGCCCTCTTTACCCCCTTTGCCCGGCTGGGCATCATCATTATTGATGAGGAGCATGACAGCTCCTACAAGCAGCAGGAGGGGTGGCGCTACCATGCGCGTGACCTGGCGGTGTGGCGCGCGCACGCCGAAAACGTGCCGATTGTGCTTGGCTCCGCCACGCCCGCGCTGGAGACGCTGCACAACGTGCAGAGCGGCAAGTACCGCCAGCTCACCCTCGCCCGTCGCGCCGGTAACGCCCGACCGGCGGCGCAGCACCTGCTCGACCTAAAGGGGCTGCCGCTGAAGTCCGGCCTCTCCCAGCCACTGCTCAAGCGCATGGGCGAGCATCTGGCGGCTGGCAATCAGGTGATGCTGTTCCTCAACCGACGCGGCTACGCCCCGGCGCTGCTCTGCCACGAGTGCGGCTGGATCGCCGAGTGCCAGCGCTGCGACCACTACTATACCCTGCACCAGCACCTGCGCCAGTTGCGCTGCCACCACTGCGACAGCCAGCGCCGCGTGCCCTACCAGTGCCCGCAGTGCGGCTCCACCCAGTTGGTGCCGGTAGGCGTCGGCACCGAACAGCTGGAGCATGAGCTGACGGAGATGTTCCCGCTGACGCCCATCACGCGCATCGACCGCGACACCACCAGCCGCAAGGGTGCGCTGGAGCAGCACCTGGCCGATGTCCACCGTGGCGGCGCGCGCATTTTGATCGGCACCCAGATGCTGGCGAAGGGCCACCACTTCCCGGACGTGACGCTGGTGTCGCTGCTGGATGTGGATGGCGCGCTCTTCTCCGGCGACTTCCACTCCGCCGAGCGCTTCGCCCAGCTCTACACCCAGGTCTCTGGCCGCGCCGGGCGCGCTGGCAAGCAGGGCGAGGTGATTCTGCAAACCCACCACCCGGAGCACCCGCTGTTGCAGATTCTGCTCCAGCAGGGGTATGACGCCTTTGCGCGCCAGACGCTGGCCGAGCGCAAAAGCGTCTTTTTGCCGCCTTTTACCAGCCATATCCTGATCCGCGCCGAAGATCACGATAACCAGCAGGCGGCAGAGTTCCTGCAGGCGTTGCGCGCCCTGTTCGAAGCCAGCCCGCTGCGCGATGAGTCGCTGTGGGTGCTTGGCCCGGTGCCAGCGCTGCAACCCAAGCGCGGCGGGCGCTTCCGCTGGCAACTGCTGTTGCAGCATCCGACACGCCGTGCCTTGCAACAGCTGATGGCGCACACCGCGCCGCAGATCGCCGCCCTGCCAGCGTCGCGTAAGGTGAAATGGTCTGTGGATGTCGATCCCATCGATGGTTGACAGCGCAGGGATTAACACCATAAAAGTTGCGGGGTGCGTCGTAAAAGTATTCACTCGTCACACTTTTCATGCAAATTAGGTAATAAATCTCAGCCGCAAACTGTTTAGAATGGGGTGATGTCACCACCCTGCCGTGACACTTTCAGCCTAAGGGAACCGGGCATGAGCCACAAAATGAGACGTTGCCCGCCCACCATGGCGCGGCAGCATGATTTTTCAGGTAGTCGCGCTGGCCTGCCGCCGGTGCAAGGAGAGACGCGTTGGAAGTGAAGAAAGAAGTCCCGATGGCAACCATGAAGGATGTGGCGGAGCGGGCCGGGGTCTCCACCGCGACCGTCTCCCGCGCTCTCATGAATCCTGAAAAGGTCTCCGCCCTGACCCGGCAGAAGGTTGAGCAGGCGGTGCTGGCCGTTGGGTACTCCCCCCATGCCCTCTCCCGCAATATCAAACGCAGCGAGTCCCGCACCATTCTGGTGATTGTGCCGGACATCAGCGATCCCTTCTTCGCCGACGTCATCCAGGGCATTGAGCGCACCGCCGCCGAGCATGGCTATCTGGTGCTGATTGGCGACTGCGCCCAGCAGCAGCAGGAGGAGAAGACCTTCATCAATTTGATCATCACCAAGCAGATTGATGGGATGTTGCTGCTCGGCTCCAACCTGCCGTTTGACGCCAGCAAGGAGGAGCAGCGCAACCTGCCGCCAATGGTGATGGCAAATGAGTTCGCGCCGGAGCTGGAGCTGCCGACGGTGCACATCGACAACCTCACCGCCGCCTTTGAGGCCGTGCACTACCTGCACCGGCTCGGGCACCAGCGCATCGCCTGCATCGCCGGGCCGGAGACCATGCCGCTCTGCCACTACCGCCTGCAAGGGTATGTGCAGGCGCTGCGCCGCAATAACCTGTCGGTGGAGAGCCACTACGTGGTGCGCGGCGACTTCAGCTATGAGGCCGGCGCGCAGGCGCTCGCCACCCTGATGGCGCTGCCGCAGCCGCCGACTGCCATCTTCTGCCACAACGATATGATGGCGATTGGCGCACTCTCGCAGGCGAAAAAAATGGGGCTGCGCGTGCCCTATGATGTGTCGCTGGTGGGCTTTGATGACATCCGCCTCTGCCAGTACAGCGACCCGCCGCTCACCACCGTCGCCCAGCCGCGCTTCCAGCTCGGCCGTCAGGCGATGCTGCTGCTGTTGGAGCAGTTGCAGGGCCACGCGGTGCAGAGCGGCTCCCGGCTGCTCGACAGCGAATTGGTGGTGCGTGGCAGCACTGCAGTGCCTAAGCGCTAGTCAAACATTTTAGGGTTCAGTAACATGACCGACTTCATTCACCATCACGACACAGCGAAACGAGAGTGGCACAGAGAGACTATGTAGGTCGCGGGCGCGCAGGAGCGCGGCGGAAAGCCCCCGGCCGAAAGAAAAAGAGTTCCAGTGGAATCTCCAAAACCATGGTGGCGCTGGCCGTTGCGGTCGTGGTGACCTTTGTCGGCGGCCTCTACTTCATCACCCACAATAAATCCGATGACGCGGCCCCGCTGCTACCGGCGCACACCACCCATCCGGGCAACGGCTTGCCGCCGAAGCCGGAGGAGCGCTGGCGCTATATCAAGGAGCTGGAGAACCGGCAGATTGGCGTGCTGTCGCCCACCGAGCCTTCCGCTGGCGGCGAGGTGAAGTCACAGACCGAACTGACGCCGGAGCAGCGCCAGTTGCTGGAGCAGATGCAGGCCGACATGCGCCAGCAGCCGACCCAGCTGTCAGAGGTGCCGTACAACGATCCGGTGCAGCCGCAGGCCCACATGAAATCCCAGGCGTTGCCGCCGGTTGCCAACAGCCTGCCGCGCCAGCAAACGGTGCAGCCGCAGCCGACGCAGCCGAAGAGCCAACCGAAGCCGCAGGCGCAGGCGCCAGCCAGCGCGCCGGTGACGGCCCAGACCAAGCCAGAGAAGCCGAAAGAGAAGGCCCAACGCTGGATGGTACAGTGCGGCTCCTTCCGCACCGGTGGGCAGGCGGAGTCGGTACAGGCCCAGCTCGCCTTTGAGGGCATCGAGAGCCGCATCACCGCCAGCGGCGGCTGGAACCGCGTAGTGCTGGGGCCATACAGCACCCGCGCGGCGGCGGACAAATCCCTGCAACGGCTGCGCGCCGCCGGTATGTCCGGCTGCATTCCCCTCGCTGCCGGGGGTTGAAAAGCCCCAATCCCCCCCCATCTATATTTTCAATATGCCCCAGGAGATCGGTGAATCCCTCTCCTGGGGGCCTTTTTCGACTGCAACGAGGGTTTGCTCGTGACAACAATTGTAAGTGTGCGCCGTAATGGCCAAGTGGTAATTGGTGGCGATGGCCAGGCAACCCTGGGAAACACCGTCATGAAGGGCAACGTGCGCAAAGTCCGCCGTCTCTATAATGACAAAGTGATTGCCGGTTTCGCCGGGGGCACGGCAGATGCCTTCACCCTGTTCGAACTGTTTGAGCGCAAGTTGGAGATGCATCAGGGCCACCTGGTCAAGGCCGCCGTGGAACTGGCGAAAGATTGGCGTACCGACCGTATGCTGCGCCGCCTTGAGGCCCTGCTGGCCGTGGCGGACGAGAACGCCTCGCTGATCATCACCGGCAACGGCGACGTGGTACAGCCAGAGAATGACCTGATCGCCATCGGCTCCGGCGGCCCGTATGCTCAATCCGCCGCCCGCGCCCTGCTGGAGAACACCGAGCTGAGCGCCCGTGAGATCGTCGAAAAGTCACTGGGGATTGCAGGTGATATCTGCATCTACACCAACCAGTTCCATACCATCGAAGAATTGCCTTCCAAAGCGTAAGGACCGAATACCATGTCTGAAATGACCCCGCGCGAGATTGTCAGCGAATTAGACAGCTACATCATCGGCCAGGACAAAGCGAAGCGCGCCGTCGCCATCGCCTTACGTAACCGCTGGCGCCGGATGCAGCTCGATGAGGCGCTGCGCCATGAAGTTACCCCGAAAAACATTCTGATGATCGGCCCGACCGGCGTCGGCAAGACCGAGATTGCCCGCCGTCTGGCAAAACTCGCCAACGCGCCGTTCATCAAGGTAGAAGCGACCAAGTTCACCGAAGTGGGCTACGTCGGCAAGGAAGTGGACTCCATCATCCGTGACCTGACGGACGCCGCCGTGAAGATGGTGCGCCTGCAATCCATCGACAAAAACCGCTACCGTGCGGAAGAACTGGCAGAAGAGCGCATTCTGGACGTGCTGGTGCCGCGCGCCAAAAACAACTGGGGCGTGCCGGATGAGAAAGAGGAGCCGTCCGCGGCCCGTCAATCCTTCCGCAAAAAGCTGCGTGAAGGCCAGCTGGATGACAAAGAGATCGAGATCGATCTGGCCGCCGCCCCGCAGGGCATGGAGATCATGGCCCCACCGGGCATGGAGGAGATGACCAACCAGCTCCAGTCCATGTTCCAGAACCTGGCCGGGCAGAAGCATAAACCGCGTAAAATCAAGATCAAAGAAGCGATGAAGCTGCTGATCGAAGAGGAAGCGGCGAAGCTGGTGAATCCAGAAGAGCTGAAAGAGCAGGCGATTGAAGCGGTGGAGCAGCACGGTATCGTGTTCATCGACGAGATCGACAAAATCTGTAAGCGCGGCCAGACCTCCGGCCCGGACGTCTCCCGCGAGGGTGTCCAGCGCGACCTGCTGCCGCTGGTTGAGGGCTGCACCGTCTCCACCAAGCATGGCATGGTGAAGACTGACCACATCCTGTTCATCGCCTCCGGCGCGTTCCAGACCGCCAACCCGTCCGACCTGATCCCGGAACTGCAGGGCCGCCTGCCGATTCGCGTAGAGTTGCAGGCGCTGTCGACCGGCGATTTTGAGCGCATCCTGACTGAGCCGAGTGCCTCGCTGACCGAGCAGTACAAGGCGCTGATGGCGACCGAGGGCGTGAAGGTTGAGTTCACCCAAGACGGCATCCGCCGTATCGCGGAAGCGGCCTGGCAGGTGAACGAGACTACCGAGAACATCGGTGCGCGCCGCCTGCACACCGTGCTGGAGCGTCTGATGGAAGATATCTCCTACGATGCGAGCGAGAAAAGCGGCGAAAGCTTCGCAATTGATGCGGAATATGTCGGGAAACACCTGGATCAGCTGGTAGCAGATGAAGATTTGAGCCGCTTTATCCTATAATTCGCGCCAACTGTCCCATCCTGAATCAGGGAGGCTTCGGCCTCCCTGAGTTGTATGGGGTTCCCCTTTTGGCAGAAGCGAATAATGAACGAATACTTCCACACCACCCCGGCGAAAGCCTGGCTGGAAAGCTTGCGTCCCCGCACCCTTCCGCTGGCCTTCTCCTCCATCGTTGCCGGTTCGGCCCTCGCCGCCTGGCACCACCATTTTGACTTCCCGACCGCGCTGCTGGCGCTGCTGACCGCCGGCCTACTGCAAATTCTCTCCAATCTGGCGAATGATTATGGCGACGCAGCCAAGGGCAGCGACACGCCCGATCGCCTCGGGCCGTTGCGCGGGATGCAGAAGGGGCTGATCTCGGCGGCGCAGATGCGGCGCGCGCTGCTGCTGGCGGTGCTGCTGTCACTCGCCTCCGGCATTGCGCTGATTGCCGTGGCCTGCCGCTCGCCGCAGGACGTGCTGGGCTTCGTGCTGCTCGGCCTGCTCTCCATCGGCGCAGCCATCACTTACACCGTCGGCTCCAAGCCCTACGGCTATCGCGGGCTGGGCGACCTGTCGGTGCTGATCTTCTTTGGCTGGATCAGCGTCGCTGGCACCTACTACCTGCAAGCCCACCAGCTGGATGGCGTGGTCTTCCTGCCCGCCACCGCCTGCGGCCTGCTGGCGGCAGCGGTATTAAACATCAATAATTTGCGCGACATTGAGAGCGATGCGGCCAACGGCAAGCACACGCTGGCGGTGCGGCTCGGCGCGCGCAAGGGGCGGCTCTACCACGCGCTGCTGTTGGCGGGGTCAGCGCTCTGCTTCGCGCTGTTCGCCCTCTTCTACCTGCACAGCCCGTGGGGCTGGCTGTTTGTGCTGGCGTTGCCGCGCCTGTGGACGCACGGCCGCGATGTGTTGCAGCAACCGCAGGCAGAGGCGATGCGGCCGATGCTGGAGCAGATGGTGAAAACCGCCCTGCTGGCCAATGTGCTGTTTGCCCTCGGTGTGGTGCTGAGCATTTAATTCTGGCTTAAGACATGGTTAACAATTGATGATTTTGCCAACATTCGCCAGAAAGGGATATACTAAAAATTCCTGCATCAACCAGACGTTAATCCTATGAAATACGATACTTCCGAACTGTGCGATATTTATCATGAAGAGGTGAATGTCGTTGAACCACTGTTCTCCAATTTTGGTGGACGTACTTCATTTGGCGGGCAGATCACCACCGTGAAATGCTTCGAAGATAACGGGCTGCTCTATGACCTGTTGGAAGAGAATGGCCGTGGCCGTGTGCTGCTGGTGGATGGCGGGGGTTCGGTACGCCGGGCGCTGATCAATGCGGAGCTGGCGCGACTGGCGACCCAGAACGAGTGGGAAGGCATTGTGGTCTACGGCGCGGTGCGCCAGGTGGATGACCTTGAGGAGCTGGACATCGGCATTCAGGCGATGGCGGCCATCCCGGCTGGCGCGGCCAGCGAGGGCATCGGCGAGAGCGACATCCGAGTCAACTTCGGCGGCGTCACCTTCTTCTCCGGCGATCATCTCTATGCCGACAACACCGGCATTATCCTGTCCGAAGACCCGCTCGACCTCGAGTGAGGTATGACAGGCAACAAAAAGGCGCTCCCGGAGCGCCTTTTTTGTTCTGACTTTACACCTCAACGGCAGTCGTCGGGTGCGAGGAGATCAGACCTCCTCCATTTTTCCCAGCAGCGCCCGCAGGCGTTCCTGCCAGACGTGCTGCTCTTCTTTCAGCTGCTCGTTCTCACGCACCAGCGATTCACGGTGGTGGCCTGCATGTTGAACTTCTTGAGAAAGCGAGTTGTTCTTCTCTTTCAGTTCTTCAATTTCCATTTGCAGCAGGGTGATAGTGTCAATCGCCTGCTGGACTTTCGCTTCTAATTTCTCAAAAACTTCAAATGACATTCTTAAATCCTCTTATGTTCGTAAGGCGTACATCTTGTCGTGTCGTCCACTCCGTCGGATGCAGAGGCAGCAAACGGGTTTGCTTTCAAAAACAAGCGCCCTTTTCGAAACGCTGCGGCTGAATCAGCTCGGCGCGCCGCTTGAATAAAAACGATTGTATGTAGCTACCCTGCCCCTGTCTAGCCGCATCCCGGCGTAAAGCGGGGTGAGCCGAACATTTTGTCTGCAGCCAGAAACCCGTGCGGGCCAAAAGCAGGGCACGGGGCGCCCCACAGAAAAGCGAAGCGGCTTCAGGTGACCGGTTTACCGATGCGCGAATGGGGTGAATTGGCGATAAAATCACTCGAATTCGCTCATTTTTATGACACACCACACACATTTTAAGTTCGCTATTTCTCGTTTCTGCTCGTTAACGATAAATTCACAATATGCACTCATTTATAGAATGAGCACCTATTTCGATTAACCTTTGTTACACCGCAGCGAACTAACAATAACCAATGACCCTTACCCTCCGTAGGACTTCACTATGAGCCAGTTAACCAGCACTACCCTAAAAGGCCAATGCATCGCTGAGTTCCTCGGCACCGGCCTGATCATCTTCTTCGGCGCCGGCTGTGTGGCGGCGATGAAGCTGGCCGGCGCCAGTTTCGGCCAGTGGGAGATCAGCGTCATCTGGGGCCTGGGCGTCGCCATGGCGGTCTACATGACTGCCGCCATCTCTGGCGCGCACCTCAATCCGGCCATCACCATCGCGCTCTGGCTGTTCGCCTGCTTCGATGGCCGCAAGGTGGCCCCCTACATTGTCGCCCAGCTGCTGGGGGCCTTCTGCGCCGCCGCGTTGGTCTACGGCCTCTACTACAACCTGTTCTTTGTCTATGAGCAGGGCCACAATATGGTGCGCGGCAGCGTCGAGAGCCTCGACCTGGCTGGCATCTTCTCCACCTACCCGAACCCGCACATCTCCATCATGCAGGCGTTTCTGGTGGAGACAGTGATCACCGCCATTCTGGTCTGCCTGATCATGGCGCTGACCGATGATGGCAACGGTGTGCCGCGCGGCCCGCTGGCCCCGCTGTTGATTGGCCTGCTGATTGCGGTGATCGGCGGTTCGATGGGCCCGCTGACCGGTTTTGCCCTCAACCCGGCGCGTGACTTCGGCCCGAAACTGTTTGCCTTTTTTGCCGGCTGGGGCAAAGTGGCCCTGACTGGCGGCATGAGCATTCCCTACTGTCTGGTGCCGATCTTTGGCCCGCTGGTGGGCGCATCCCTCGGTGCATTCGGTTACCGTGCGCTGATTGGCCGCCACCTGCCGTGTGAGATTTGCGAGCCAGACGCCGAAGCGGCACCGCCGTCCCCGACGACACAGCGCAAAGCGTAACGATAACGCGTTCCCGGTTAACTTTTTGCAGGATAATTATGATGACGCCAGAAAAGAAATACATTGTCGCTCTGGATCAGGGCACAACCAGCTCCCGCGCAGTGGTTCTCGATCATGACGCCAATATCGTAGCGGTCTCACAACGTGAGTTTACCCAAATCTATCCTAAAGCCGGCTGGGTTGAGCACGACCCGATGGACATCTGGGCATCACAGAGTTCCACGCTGGTGGAGGTGCTGGCGCACGCTGACATCCGTTCCGACCAGATTGCTGCACTCGGTATCACCAACCAGCGTGAAACCGCCATCGTCTGGGACAAAGAGAGCGGCAAGCCGATCTACAACGCCATCGTCTGGCAAGACCCGCGCACCGCGGACTACTGCGCCCGGCTGAAAAAAGAGGGGCTGGAGGAGTACATCCAGCACACCACCGGGCTGGTGATTAACCCCTACTTCTCCGGCACCAAGGTGAAGTGGATCCTCGACCACGTCGAGGGCGCGCGCGAACGCGCCAAGCGCGGCGAACTGCTGTTCGGCACCGTCGACACCTGGCTGGTATGGAAAATGACCCAAGGCCGGGTGCACATCACCGATTACACCAACGCCTCGCGCACTATGATGTTCAACATCCACAAACTGGAGTGGGACCAGCGTATGCTGGACATTCTGGACATCCCGCGTGAGATGCTGCCGGAGGTGAAATCCTCCTCCGAGATCTACGGCCAGACCAACATTGGCGGCAAGGGCGGCACCCGCATCCCGATTGCCGGCATCGCCGGTGACCAGCAGGCGGCGCTGTATGGCCAACTCTGCGTCCAACCGGGCATGGCGAAAAACACCTACGGCACCGGCTGCTTCATGCTGATGAATACCGGCACCGAGGCGGTGACCTCCACCCACGGCCTGCTGACCACCATTGCTTGCGGCCCGCGCGGCGAGGTGAACTACGCCCTGGAGGGCGCGGTGTTTATCGGCGGCGCGGCCATCCAGTGGCTACGTGACGAGATGAAGCTGATCAGCGACTCGGCGGACTCCGAATACTTCGCCCTGAAGGTGAAAGACAGCAACGGCGTCTACATGGTGCCAGCCTTCACCGGCCTTGGCGCGCCCTACTGGGACCCCTATGCGCGCGGGGCGCTGTTCGGCCTGACGCGTGGCGCCAATGCCAACCACATCATCCGCGCCACGCTGGAGTCGATCGCCTACCAGACCCGCGACGTGCTGGAAGCGATGCAGGCAGACGCTGGCACCCGCCTGCAAACCCTGCGCGTGGATGGCGGCGCGGTGGCGAATAATTTCCTGATGCAGTTCCAGTCTGACATTCTCGGCACGCGGGTGGAGCGCCCGGAAGTGCGTGAGGTGACGGCCCTCGGCGCGGCCTATCTGGCGGGCCTGGCGGTTGGCTTCTGGAAAGATCTGGAGGAGGTACGCGCCAAATCGGTGGTGGAGCGCGAGTTCCGCCCAAGCATCGAAACCACCGAGCGCAACTACCGCTACGCTGGCTGGAAAAAGGCGGTCGCCCGCGCCCAGTCCTGGGAAGAGCACGACGAGTAACCTGCCCACCAGACTCCCCGCCTCGGGGAGTCTGCTTTTTGCCCCCTCCCCCTGTGCTACACTGCTGCGCATCTTTTCCCCAGCACAACAGGTTTGCCATGAAACGTGAATTAGCCATCGAGTTTTCCCGCGTCACCGAAGCCGCCGCCCTTGCCGGCTATAAATGGCTGGGCCGCGGCGACAAAAATGCCGCCGACGGCGCGGCCGTCCATGCCATGCGCATCATGCTGAATAACGTGGAGATTGATGGCCGGATTGTCATCGGCGAGGGAGAGATCGACGAGGCACCGATGCTCTATATCGGTGAGCAGGTCGGCACCGGCCGTGGCGACGCGGTGGACATCGCCGTTGACCCGATTGAGGGCACGCGCATGACCGCGATGGGTCAGGCCAATGCGTTGGCAGTGCTGGCGGTGGGCGATCGCGGCACCTTCCTGCACGCGCCGGACATGTACATGGAGAAGCTGGTGGTTGGCCCCGGCGCGCGCGGCTGCATCGATCTCGCATTGCCGCTGGAGCAAAACCTGCGCAACGTTGCCACGGCGCTCAACAAGCCACTGGCTGACCTGACGGTGGTGATTCTGGCGAAGCCGCGCCATGACCAGACGATCGCCCAATTGCAGCAACTGGGGGTGAAGGTGTTTGCCATCCCAGACGGTGACGTGGCGGCCTCCATTCTCACCTGTATGCCGGAGAGCGAAGTGGATGTGATGTATGGCATCGGCGGCGCGCCGGAGGGCGTGATTTCGGCGGCGGTGATCCGCGCGCTGGATGGCGACATGCAGGGCCGGCTGCTGCCGCGCCATCAGGTGAAGGGGGAGAATGAAGAGAACCGCCGCATCGGCGAGCAGGAGCTGGCGCGCTGTCAGGAGATGGGCATTGAGGCCAACCGGGTACTGCCGCTGGATGAGATGGCGCGCAATGATAACGTGATCTTTGCCGCAACCGGCATCACCGAGGGCGATCTGCTGGCGGGCATCCGCCGCAAGGGCACGATGGCGACCACTGAAACCCTGCTGATCCGTGGCAAGTCGCGCACCATCCGCCGCATCACCTCGACCCACTATCTGGAGCGCAAAGACCCGGCGCTGCACCCCTACATCCTGTAACCTTCCCGGCCGGCGGGGGTTGCCCCTGCCGGCCCGGCATCAGGCGGCGTCGCCCGCTTCCTGCGCCCGGTCAGCCATCGGCCACCAGCAGAGCAGCATCAGCACACCCATCGCAAACATCAGCAGCCCAAGGCTGAACTGGCCGCCCTGTGGCAACAGCGCCGACAGCCACGCCACTAGCCCCGATCCCATATTCTGTACGCCGCCCAGCAGCGCCCCGGCCGCGCCAGCCAGATAGGGAAACGGCTCCATCGCGCCAGTGGTCGCCAGCGGGAACAGCATCCCCGCGCCGAAGAAGAACAGCGCCGCTGGCACGATCAGCGTCCAAACATTCATCATGCCAAACCAGCCGGGCAACCACATCAACGCGCCAGCCGCCAGACAGCTCAGCACTGCGTACCACATCAACTGGTGGAAGGGCGCGTCGGACTTGCCAGCAAACCATGCACCGAAAAAGGCCGCCGGTAGCGGCAGGATGAACAGCAGGCTGACGGCCAGACTGCTCAGCCCCAGCACGCCGCCCATCAGCACGCCGCAGCTCGCCTCAAACACCGCGATGCCCGCCAGCGCGCCCACCAGCATCACCAGATAGCGGCTGAAGGTGCCATCCGCCAGCAGCGGCCGGAACGCGCTGAACAGCGCGCGCGGTGCCTGCCCCGCCGGACGGGTCTCCGGCATACCGCGCCAGATGCAGATCGCCACGCCGCTGCACAGCAGCAGCAGGAAGGCGAAACAGGCGCGCCAGCCAAAGGCGTCCGCCAGCGCCCCGCCAATCAGCGGCGCGAGCAGCGGGCTGACCAGAATCCCCATGTTCAGCAGGCTGTTGGCCTGCCGCAGAGCGCTACCCGCATAGAGATCGCGCGGCATGGTGCGCGCCATCACCCCGGCCACGCCGGTGCCCATCCCCTGAACCGCCGCGGCGGCGATCAGCAGGTTCAGGCTGGGGGCCAGCATCGCGCCCGCCGCGCCAAGCAGGAAAATCAGCATCCCGGCGAAGATCACCGGCCGACGGCCAAGGCGATCTGAGAGCGGCCCATAAATCAGCTGGGAGAAACCATAGGTCACCAGATAGGCCGCCATCACGCGCTGCACCGCGCCGGCAGGCACGCTCAGGCTCTGCGCCATGTCGGCGATAGTGGGTACATAGATGGTCTGTGCCATCTGGCCGACGGCCACCAGTAAAATCAGCATCGCCATCAATGGCAGGTTTTCGAGGTTTTTCATTGTCAATCAGCAGGTGAGCATCAGCAAAGGCCGGAAATTGGGCGCACACGCTACCAAAAGGCGGCGAAATGTTAAAACCTCCGGCGCATTTGTCTTTTCTGCCGCTGTCAGGCCGCCTCTCCAGCCCTGTAAAGCAGGTTGTACGCGCCTGCTGGCAAGGTAGGCCCATCCCATTTAATCGATAATTGTTCGCGGCAAGATCACCTAACATCGATCCACCAGAGGCAGGAATTGAATCAAACGCTTAACAGCGCGTCGGACACGGCCGCCAGATAATGAGGAGCAATGACACCATGGCTGAGTGGGTAACAGGAAAGGTCACACGGGTAGAACGCTGGACAGACGGTCTCTTCAGCCTCATCGTCAATGCGCCGGTCGATCCCTTCACCGCCGGGCAGTTCGCCAAGCTGGCGCTGGAGATTGAGGGCGAGCGCGTGCAGCGTGCCTACTCCTACGTTAATGCGCCCAGCGACGACAATCTGGAGTTCTATCTGGTGACGGTGCCAGAGGGCAAGCTCAGCCCGCGTCTGGCCGCCCTGCAACCCGGCGACGAGCTGATGGTGACCAAAGAGGCGGCCGGGTTCTTTGTGCTGGAGGAGATTCCCGAGTGCCGCACGCTCTGGATGCTGGCGACCGGCACCGCCATCGGCCCCTACCTCTCGATTTTGCAGGAGGGGCGTGATTTGGCGCGCTTCGACCACATCGTGCTGGTACATGCCGCGCGCTACGCCCGCGATCTGAGCTACCTGCCGCTGATGCAGCAGCTACAGCGCCAGTTCAACGGCAAGCTAAAGATCCAGACGGTGGTCAGCCGCGAGACGGTGCCCGGCTCCCTGACGGGCCGGGTGCCAGCGCTGATTGAGAGCGGTGCGCTGGAGGCGGCGGTCGGCCTGACGATGGATGCCGACAGCAGCCATATCATGCTGTGCGGCAACCCACAGATGGTGCGTGATACCCAGCAGCTGCTGAAAGAGAGCCGCGAGATGCGCAAGCACCTGCGCCGCAAGCCCGGCCATATCACCAGCGAGCACTACTGGTAACTACCGGTAGCGCACGGGCACGGCGGGCGGCCCGAAACGGTTATCGCCCGCCGTGCCCGCCAGAAAACCACACTCCACCAGCATCAGCACAAAAATCACCGCTGGCAGCAGCCGGCCCAGCGTCCAGGCCGCCAGCGCGGGCATCATCTGCCAATTGCCGGCGGCCAGCATCCACGCCAGAATCAGCAGCAGCGCCCAACTGCCAGCGCGGTTGCGGTCATGCAGCCGCTTCACCAATACCGCCGCCGTCGGCCAGAGCAGGAATACAATCAAAAAGGCCGCGGACTGGATCGCCAGCCACCCGCGCGACGCCGCCGCAAACGCCCCGGCCATCACCACCAGCCAGAGCACCAGCCACACCCAGAAATCCCGCCGTCCCAGCCGGCCACGAAAAGAAAAGGCCCACGCCTGTATACCCATGCTGCGCTCCCATTATCATCCAGCCGACAGTGTAACCCGGCGCGGCTTTTTTGACATTTGCCCCTGAATCCCGGTTTAATCGGCACAGAGTCCAGCCACCTTTTGCGATGCCATGAAAACAGCCCTGATCCCCCTGCTGGCCACCGTGCTGGCGTTGAGTGCCGCACCACGCGTTCTGGCCGATCCGCCAGACGCTGACCGCAGCGCGCTCAGCAATGAGATGCCGAAAGCCCCCTATCTGCTCAACGGCGCGCCCACCTTTGACATGACGGTGGTGAAGTTCCGCGAAACCTACAACGCACAGAACCCGTCGCTGCCGATCACCGAATTCCGCTCCATCCCGGATACCGAGCCGAACGCGATGCTGACGCGCGCCGCCAGCAAGATCAATGAGAATCTCTACGCCTCGACCGCGCTGGAGAAGGGATCCGGCAAGATCAAAACCCTGCAAATCACCTATCTGCCGATCCAGGGCAATGAGGAGAAAGCGGCGCGCGCCACGGCCATCAACTACATGGCGGCGCTGATGCGGGAGTTTGAGCCGACGCTGAATGTCGAGCAGAGCACCGCCAGGGTGGCGGAGCTGCTGGAGGCCGGCAAGGGGCAGCAGTTCTACCAGCATCAGGTCGGCGCCATCCGCTATGTGGTGTCAGACAATGGCGAGAAGGGGCTGACCTTCGCCGTCGAACCGGTGAAACTCGCGCTGGCAGAAGGGTAAAGAAGCCGCCAGCCATGACGAAAAGCAAAGCCTTTTGCGGCGATCGTCTTTATACTGGTGGGCAGGTAAATTGCCTGTAAGGCAGTCATTTTAGTCGAATCTTGTGTCTCAGCTTGGAGGATTAAACAATGCGTCATCCCTTAGTAATGGGTAACTGGAAACTTAATGGCAGTACCCAGATGGTTAACGAACTGATCGCAGGGCTGCGTAAAGAGCTGAGCGACGTCGATGGTTGCGGCGTTGCGATTGCACCTCCGGCACTCTACCTGGATCTGGCCCGCCACCAGCTGGCTGGCAGCCGCATCGCCCTGGGTGCACAGGATGTAGGCGTGAACCTCTCTGGTGCCTTTACTGGCGAAACCTCTGCCGAGATGCTGAAAGACATCGGCGCGCAGTACATCATCATCGGCCACTCCGAGCGTCGCACTTACCACAAAGAGAGCGATGAGTTTATCGCCAAGAAATTTGGTGTGCTGAAAGAAGCTGGCCTGATCCCGGTACTCTGCATCGGTGAGACCGAAGCGGAAAACGAAGCCGGCGAAACTGAAGCCGTGTGCGCCAAACAGCTGGACGCCGTGCTGAACAGCCTGGGCGCGCAAGCTTTCGAAAACACCGTGATCGCCTATGAGCCAGTCTGGGCCATCGGCACCGGCAAATCCGCCACCCCGGCGCAGGCGCAGGCCGTCCACAAGTTCATCCGTGACCACATCGCCAAGCAAGACGCTGACGTGGCTGCCAAGGTCATCATCCAGTACGGCGGTTCCGTCAACGCGGGCAACGCCGCTGAGCTGTTCACCCAGCCGGACATCGATGGTGCGCTGGTTGGCGGTGCTTCCCTGAAGGCCGACGCCTTCGCGGTGATCGTTAAGGCCGCCGCAGAAGCCAAACGCGCGTAATTATCTCGCGCCCATAAAAAAACCCCGCATGGCGGGGTTTTTTTTGGTTTGCGTCTGGCTTAGCGACGGGTGATCTGGTCAAACACACCGCCCGTGGCGAAGTGCTCTTTCTGCAATGCCGTCCAGCCGCCCAGTGAATCCACGGTAAACAGTTTCAGTTTCGGGAATTCATTGGCAAATTTGGCGGCCACGGCCGGATCACGCGGGCGATAGTAGTTCTGGGCCGCGATGGTCTGACCCTCTGGGCTGTAGAGATACTTCAGGTAGCCCTCTGCCACCTCGCGGGTCTGGCGGCGCTCCACGATGCGATCCACCACCGAAACCGTAGGTTCAGCCAGAATCGACTCGCTCGGCGTCACGATGTCAAACTGATCAGTGCCCAGCTCCTTCACCGCCAACAGCGCCTCATTCTCCCAGGCGATCAGCACATCCCCCATGCCGCGCTCCACAAAGGTGTTGGTCGCGCCGCGTGCGCCGGAGTCCAGCACCTGCACATTTTTATACAGCGCCTGCACAAAGTCCTGCGCCTTGGCTTGGTCATTGTTGTTCTGGTGCAGGGCATAGCCCCAGGCGGCCAGGTAGTTCCAGCGTGCACCGCCAGAGGTTTTCGGGTTCGGGGTGATGACGGCCACGCCCGGCTTGATCAAATCAGGCCAGTCATGAATCTGTTTCGGGTTGCCCTTGCGCACCAGGAACACGATGGTCGAGGTGTAAGGGGCGGAGTTGTCCGGCAGGCGCTTGATCCAGTCCTTCTCAATGCGGCCGCGCTCAGCGATGGCATCGACGTCATAGGCCAGCGCCAGCGTCACTACGTCCGCCTCAATCCCGTTGATCACCGAGGTTGCCTGCTTGCCAGAGCCGCCGTGGGACTGACGCACGGTCACGTGGTCGCCGGTCTTCTGCTGCCAGTACTTACTGAAAGCCTGATTGTACTCCTGATAGAACTCCCGCGTGGGATCGTAAGAGACGTTCAGCAATTGAATATCTTTCGCTAACGCACCTGTTGCTGCCAGCATCAATACTAGCCCTGCTCCCCATTTACGCATTGTCACGTTCTCCCAGTCTCTCATCGCGAAGTGTGAATTCTGATGACAAGCCTGCCAGAAAGCGCAGACAGGATTAAAGAATAAAAAGATCGCCGCTATGTTTTTTTGGAATAAGCAGTTGAAAGGCGAAAAAAAACCTCCCGGGCGGGAGGTTTCATGACACGAAAGGGATCAGTAGAGCTTTTTCGCCGTTTCCAGCAAATCAGATTTGAACGGACGCTTCATGTTCTCGATGGCATCGATGATGTCATGGTGTACCAGCTTCTCATTCTGGACGCCGACGCAGCGGCCGCCGTATCCCTGCAACAGCAGTTCGATGGAGAAGGCACCCATGCGCGAGGCCAGAATACGGTCGTAGGCAACCGGTGCCCCACCGCGCTGGATGTGGCCCAGCACCGTCGCGCGGGTTTCGCGTTTGGTTTCGCTTTCGATATGGCGCGCCAGTTCGTCGATGTCACAGATGTGCTCGGTGATGGCGACGATGGCATGTTTCTTCCCTTTGGCGATGCCAGCTTTGATCTCTGCCACCAAATCGTCACGGGTGAACTCCACTTCCGGCAGCACGATGAACTCGCAACCGCCAGCAATTGCCGCCGCCAGCGTCAGGTCGCCACAGTAACGGCCCATCACTTCCACGATGGAGATACGCTGGTGGGAGGAGGAGGTGTCGCGCAGGCGGTCAATCGCCTCGACCACGGTCTCCAGCGCGGTAAAGTAACCGATGGTGTAGTCGGTGCCAGCCACGTCATTATCGATGGTGCCCGGCAGGCCGATGCAGGGGAAGCCCATTTCGGTCAGGCGTTTTGCCCCCATGTAGGAGCCGTCACCGCCGATGACCACCAGCGCGTCAAGGCCGCGCTTTTTCATGTTCTCAATGGCTTTGGCGCGCACCGCCTCGTCACGGAACTCCGGGAAGCGCGCGGAACCCAGGAAGGTGCCGCCACGGTTGATCATGTCAGAGACGCTATAACGGTCCAGTTTTTCCATGCGATCTTCGTACAAGCCGAGGTAGCCGTCATAGATACCGAAAACTTCCAGCCCTTCGGTCAATGCGGCACGCACAACACCACGGATCGCAGCATTCATACCTGGGGCGTCGCCGCCACTCGTCAGTACACCAATTTTTTTGATCATGACTACCTCTGAACTTGTAGATGCAATTTCTTAAAAATCTTATCTCGCTGATTATACGCGCGCCGAGCCGTACAGAAAATGAACGGACCATGGGTCAGGAATAGTATACCAAAAAGCCCAGGCTGAATTGATTCAGGTCACGCTCTGGCAGGGTTGGCCCACTGCCTGCTCTCTCGCTCGCCATAACCAGCGCCCAAAAACTTTTCCTGGTAAAAACTTGCTAATCTCTCTTGGCGTCCTTGCCGTGCCTGCATCGCTGCAGACAGGATGTAAACCATGATATGTGTAGCCTAACCGGACTGAACGCCCGCCGGGAACAGGCGGGGAATAGGGGTATCATACCCTGTTCTGTGGTTTGATGTTGCTATAAGAATAGCACTAATCCTAGCCTGAAAAGCACCCCACACTGACCGTATTGCATAGTAATCAGGCGGTTTAATGCGCCCCTGTATAGGGAATATTTCCTAACCGGGTTCATGAAAAAAGGATAAAAAAAACCCGCCCGAAGGCGGGGAAGACAGGGATGGTGTCTATGGCAAGGAAAAAACAGGGTACTACTCTTTGGTACTCAGCTTCTGGGCAGAAGTCGGTTGCAACTCACTCATTCGTTGGGCGTTGTGTTGCTGTGTTTGTTGCATCTGCTGCAATTGGTCCATCCGTTGCTGGTGGCGGTGCGCCAGTACGGCTTTCTGGTCATCGGTCAGCAGGTTGTACATCAGGTTACGCACCCGAGCCATCTCAACCTGGCGGGCGACTTGCTCCCGCGCCATCTTTTCGGCCTGCGCCTGAACTGCATTCTGATCAAAGTCTTTCGCAATGATCAGTCTATGCATGGTTTCCATTTCAGCTACATTGATACGGGGCAGATCGCGCCGTGCCTGATGCATTAAATCTCGCATTTGCTGGCGCTGCTCTTCCGTCAGGCTGACGCCATCAAACATCATTTCATTATTAACGTAACCGTTCTTAAGCAGGGAGTCGTTATGATGCCAGGCAGGCTCCCCAGCCGCTGTCTCAGCGCCCCATGCCATGCCAGTGGAGAGCGGCAGCAGGGTGGCTAACACTAACGGGGTGACCTTATGCATCGATGAACTCTCCTGACGCAGTTGACGATTCGTTGTTCGATGTAGAGCAGTGTAGAGGTGCAGCTGCAAACATGCGTCAGGGCATGTAAAACTTCGTAAAGTCATGGAATGCCAACAATTGATGACGTATTTTGCGTCTAGAGGTAAAGATGATGAATAAGATCCTGTTAGTTGATGATGACCGCGAATTGACTTCGCTTTTAAAAGAGCTGCTCGACATGGAAGGGTTCAATGTCGTGGTGGCACACGATGGCGAGCAGGCACTGGAGCAGTTGGATAGCAGTATAGATCTGTTACTGCTCGATATTATGATGCCGAAGAAGAATGGCATCGACACGTTGAAAGAGCTGCGACAGCACCACCAGACACCCGTGATTATGTTAACGGCGCGCGGCAGCGAGCTGGATCGCGTACTGGGACTAGAGCTGGGCGCGGATGACTACCTGCCCAAACCCTTTAACGATCGTGAACTGGTGGCCCGCATTCGCGCCATTCTGCGCCGTTCCCACTGGAGCGAGCAGCAGCAGGGTGGCGACAGCGGCGCACCCACCCTCCAGGTGGATTGCCTGCAACTCAACCCCGGCCGCCAGGAGGCCAGCTTTGAGAACCAGGTGCTCGACCTGACTGGCACCGAGTTCACCCTGCTCTACCTGCTGGCGCAGCATCTCGGCCAGGTGGTATCGCGGGAACACCTGAGTCAGGAGGTGCTCGGCAAGCGGCTGACCCCCTTTGACCGCGCCATCGATATGCACATCTCCAACCTACGCCGCAAGCTTCCGGAGCGTAAGGATGGGCACCCTTGGTTTAAAACCCTGCGTGGGCGCGGCTACCTGATGGTGTCGGCCTCATGATCAACAGCCTGACAGCACGAATCTTCGCCATCTTTTGGTTTACGTTGGCGCTGGTGCTGATGCTGGTGTTGATGGTGCCGAAACTGGACTCCCGCCAGCTTACGCCGCTGCTCGAAAGCGAGCAGCGTCAGGGGCTGATGCTGGAGCAGCATGTCGAGGCCGAGCTGGCAGGCGACCCGGCCAATGACCTGATGTGGTGGCGGCGGCTGTTCCGCGCCATCGATAAGTGGGCACCGCCCGGCCAACGGCTGTTGCTGGTGACCAGCGAGGGGCGGGTGATTGGCGCCCAGCGCAATGAGATGCAGATCGTACGCAACTTCATCGGCCAGTCTGATAACTCCGACCGGCCCAAGAAGAAGAAGTATGGCCGTGTCGAGATGGTCGGCCCCTTCTCCGTGCGCGATGGTGAAGACAATTACCAGCTCTATCTGATTCGTCCGGCCAACAGCCCGCAGTCCGACTTCATCAACCTGATGTTTGACCGGCCGCTGCTGCTGCTGATCGTCACCATGCTGATCAGTTCGCCGCTGCTGCTCTGGCTGGCGTGGAGCCTGGCGAAACCGGCGCGCAAGCTGAAGAATGCGGCGGATGAGGTGGCGCGCGGCAATTTGAAACAGCATCCAGAGCTGGAGTCCGGCCCGCAGGAGTTTCTGGCGACCGGTGCCAGCTTCAACCAGATGGTGAGCGCGCTGGAGCGGATGGTGACTGCCCAGCAACGGCTGATCTCTGACATCTCCCACGAGCTGCGCACCCCGCTGACGCGCCTGCAACTGGCGACGGCGTTGATGCGTCGTCGCCACGGGGAGGGCAAGGAGCTGGAGCGCATTGAGACCGAGGCGCACCGGCTGGACAGCATGATCAACGACCTGCTGGTGCTGTCGCGTAGCCAGCATAAAAATGAGCTGGCGCGCGAACCGCTGAAGGCCAACACGCTGTGGGCGGATGTGCTGGAGAACGCCCAGTTTGAGGCGGAGCAGGTGGGGAAAAAGCTGGAGATCACCGCACCGCCCGGCCCGTGGACGCTGATTGGCAACCCGGCCGCGCTGGACAGTGCGTTGGAGAATATCGTGCGCAATGCGCTGCGCTACTCCCACCACCACATCGCCGTCGCCTTTGCCTGTGATGAGGAGGGGATCACCATCACCGTGGATGATGATGGCCCCGGCGTCTCGCCGGCCGACCGGGAGCAGATTTTCCGCCCCTTCTACCGCACCGATGAGGCGCGTGACCGCGAATCAGGTGGCACCGGGCTGGGGCTGGCGATTGTGGAAACTGCCGTCTCGCAGCACCGTGGTTGGGTCAGGGCGGATGACAGCCCGCTCGGCGGCCTGCGCCTGATCATCTGGCTGCCGCTGCACCTGCGTTAAGTTTCTGGTATTCTGCGCCCCTCAATTCTGGGGGGCGTATGCTGAATATCGTACTGTTTGAACCTGAAATCCCGCCAAATACCGGCAATATCATCCGCTTATGCGCCAACACCGGCTTTCGCCTGCACCTGATAGAGCCTCTGGGCTTTACCTGGGATGACAAGCGCCTGCGCCGCGCGGGGCTGGACTACCACGAGTTCGCCTCCATCCAAAAACATGCTGATTACGCGCAATTTATTGAGCGTGAGCAACCGGCGCGCCTGTTTGCGCTGACCACCAAAGGCACGCCTGCGCATAGCGCAGTGAATTACCAGCCGGGCGACTACCTGCTGTTTGGGCCAGAGAGCCGTGGCCTGCCTCCCGCGGTGCTGGACGCCCTGCCCGCCGAGCAGAAGATCCGCATTCCGATGCAGCCCAACAGCCGCAGCATGAACCTGTCGAACGCGGTCTCAGTGGTAGTGTATGAAGCGTGGCGGCAACTGGATTACGCCGGGGCGCTGGTCAAATCCTGATGCCCTGACACAAAAAAAGCAGGCGGATGCCTGCTTTTTTATGGCCGATGGGGTGTCGGTCAGATGCCGTCGCCGTATTCGAAGCCGTCGCCGCTGAAGTGCTGATCCATGTCCAGCGAGGGCTTCTCGCTCTCTGGCCGACCCACGATGCGTGCCGGCACCCCGGCGGCGGTGGTGTGGGCCGGCACGGAGCGCAGCACCACGGAGCCAGCGCCAATCTTCGCGCCGCGCCCCACTTCGATGTTGCCGAGGATTTTTGCCCCGGCACCAATCATCACCCCTTCACGAATTTTCGGGTGACGGTCGCCGCTGGTCTTGCCAGTACCGCCAAGGGTAACGGATTGCAGGATGGAGACGTCATTCTCCACCACCGCCGTCTCGCCAATCACGATGCCGGTGGCATGGTCTAGCATGATGCCGCAGCCAATCCGCGCCGCCGGGTGGATGTCCACGCCGAAGGTCACGGAGATTTGGTTCTGGAAGTAGACGGCCAGCGCCTGGCGATTCTGCTTCCACAGCCAGTTGCCGATGCGGTACGCCTGCAACGCATGGAAGCCCTTCAGGTAGAGCAGCGGGGTGGAGTATTTATCCACCGCCGGGTCACGCAGCCGCACGGCCAGAATGTCGCGCGCCGCGGAGAGAATCATCTGGGTGTCGGAGCGATAGGCCTCCTCCACCACTTCACGGATGGCGATGGCTGGCATGATCGGGCTGCCGAGTTTGTTCGCCAGAATGTAGCTGAGCGCGCCGCCCAGGTTTTCATGTTTGAGCAATGTTGCATGGAAGAAACTGGCCAGCATCGGTTCACAATCAGCCAGCGCCCGCGCTTCCGATTTGATGTAATTCCAGACCTGTTCTAACTCTTCAGACGACATTGCCACTCCCCTTTTACCTTGCGTAAAGAAGCCACGCCCGATCCCGGCAGCGTGGCTGGATAACGAAACCGGTTAAGCCTTATTCATCTTTCCTGGTACGGGCCAGGAGTGTTATGGCGGCTTCCCGTGCATCTTTGTTGCAGTACAGTACCTGATATATCTGTTCAGTTATCGGCATTTCAACCTGATAACGTTGCGACAGCGCCAGCACCTCTTTGGTGTTGCGATAGCCTTCCACCACCTGTCCTATCTCATCCTGCGCCTCCTGCACCGTTTTTCCCTGCCCCAGCATGATGCCGAAACGGCGGTTGCGGGATTGGTTATCGGTACAGGTCAGGACCAGATCGCCCAGCCCGGCCATGCCCATAAAGGTGGCCGGATCCGCGCCCAGCGCCGAACCAAGGCGGCTCATCTCCGCCAGGCCACGGGTGATCAGGGCGGTACGGGCGTTGGCGCCAAAGCCGATGCCGTCTGAAATGCCCGCGCCGATGGCAATCACGTTCTTCACCGCGCCACCCAGCTGCACGCCGATAAAATCCGGGTTGCTATAGACACGGAAGCTCTTGCCGCAGTGCAGCAGGCGTTGCAGGTCGTCGGAGAATTGCGCATCCGGCGAAGCCAGCGCAATGGCGGTCGGCAGGCCAGCGGCCAACTCCTTGGCGAAGGTCGGGCCGGAGAGCACCGCCAGCGGGATATTCTCCCCCAGCGCCTCATGCGCCACATCCTGCAACAGGCGGCCGGTTTCGGCCTCCAACCCTTTGGTCGCCCACACGATGCGGGCATCCGGGCGCAGATGCGGCTTCACCTGACGCAGCACATCGCCAAACACATGGCTCGGCACCACCACCAACACATCGCGGCTGGCAGCCAGCGCGCGCGCCAGATCGGGTTCGAGGTGCAGGGAGTCAGGGAAGGAGACATCAGGCAGGAAAGCCTGATTGCAGCGGGCCTGCTGCATGGCGTGGATGTGTTGCGGATTATGCCCCCACAACACTACCTGATGGCCATTTCGCGCGAGGGTAATGGCCAAAGCGGTGCCGTACGAGCCGGCACCGATGACTGTCATAGACGCGTTGATTTTATCCATCAGGCATCCTGATGCGGAGCAGCACCTTCGCCGTCGGCCTGCTGTTGCAGGTAGTTCATGAACAGCGCGTCGAAGTTGACTGGTGCCAGGTTCAGTTGCGGGAAGGTGCCACGGGACACCAGGCTGGTGATGCACTCACGCGCATACGGGAACAGAATGTTCGGGCAGTAAGCGCCCAGGCAGTGTGCCAGTTGGGTGCCTTCCAGACCCGCGATGGAGAAGATGCCGCCTTGCTGCACTTCGCACAGGAACGCGGTCTCATCACCCAGGGAGGCGGTTACGGTCACGCGCAGCACCACTTCATACACATCGTCAGCCAGCTGGCTGGAGGCAGTGTCCAGATCCAGTTTCACTTCCGGCTGCCACTCTTTCTGGAAAACCTGCGGCGCGTTCGGCGCTTCGAAAGAGATATCTTTGGTGTAGATGCGTTGGATCTGGAAACCCATTTCGGTGTTGTTTTGTTCAGACATGTTGATAAACCCTTGTGTTAAAAATCCTTATTGACGCCTGCCGCAGGCTGCGCCTTGGCCGTTACAGTAGCGGATCCAGGCCGCCGCGCGCATCAAGCGCATGAATATCATCACAACCGCCGATATGCTGGCCATCAATGAAAATCTGGGGCACGGTCGTGCGGCCGCTGCGGGCGATCATCTCTTCGCGCTTTTCCGGATGCGCGTCGATGGCGATTTCAGCAAACGCCGCGCCTTTGGCATTCAGCAGCGCCTTTGCACGATGGCAGAAAGGGCAAGTTGCTTTGGTGTACATCTCGATCTTAGCCATGGATACCCTCCGTAATCAATTATTTACCACGGGCCAGCGGCAGGTTCTCGCCGCTCCAGCCTGCGATGCCCTCTTTCAGGATAGAGACATTCTCAAAGCCCGCTTTGTTCAGGGCTTCAGCGGAGGCGCGGGCGTTTACGCCGTTGGCGCATACCACCACGACCGGGCGTGCTTTGTGCTTGGCCAGCTCACCAACATTGTTGTTTTTAATATCAGCGGCCAACACATTCACGGAGTTGGTGATGTGACCCTTGCGGAACTCTTCACGCGGGCGCACGTCCACCACCAGGGCGTCCTCTTTGTTGATCAGGCGCGTCGCTTCGCCACGGGTGATTTCACGCACCTTGGAAAAACTGCTCTTGAAGGTCGTTACGATCACGGCAATCAGCAATGCCACCCAGGCCAGGCTCAGTACGAGGTGATCTCTAACGAATTCCATAATGTCTTGCATGGGGTGTAACAGCTCCCGTCAGTTAGGGGATAAAAATAGGGCTTCAGAGTATACCTGTGCGTTGCTTCAAATACAGCCACGAAGCCCGCACGCATGAAGAAAGTGCGGCGCAGCACGAAAAGTAGCACTGTTGCCTGGCAAAAGTTAACCCCTCCCTCGCCGCAACTTTGATCTTCCTGCGCTATGCCATTTCGCCATTCCGCTAAGATCCGCCGCCTTCCCTTTGTCAGATGAGACTATGCCATGTCGAGCATGAAAAAACCTACCGTACTGGTGATCCTGGATGGTTACGGCCACCGCGAACCCACCGCAGACAACGCCATCAGCAATGCCCGCACCCCAGTGATGGACGCCCTATGGCAGAACTGCCCCCACACGCTGATTGGTGCCTCTGGCCTTGATGTCGGTTTGCCTGACGGGCAGATGGGCAACTCGGAGGTGGGGCACGTTAATCTCGGCGCGGGCCGCATCGTCTATCAGGATTTGACCCGGCTGGACAAGGCGATCCAAGACGGTGACTTTGCGCAGAATCCGGTGCTGACGGCGGCAGTTGACCGGGCAGTGCAGGCCGGCAAGGCGGTGCACGTGATGGGGCTGCTGTCGGCCGGTGGCGTGCATAGCCATGAGGAGCACATTCTGGCGATGCTGGAGCTGGCCGCACGCCGTGGCGCGACCCGCCTCTACCTGCACGCCTTTTTGGATGGCCGCGACACCCCGCCGCGCAGCGCGCAGGCGTCACTGGCGCGTGCGGCAGCGAAGTGCGCCGAGCTGGGCGTTGGGCGCATCGCCTCGCTGGTCGGGCGCTACTACGCGATGGATCGCGACAACCGCTGGGAGCGGGTGCAGCTGGCTTATGACCTGCTGACGGGCGCCCGCGGCGCATTCTGCTGTGACGATGCGCTGGCCGGGCTGGAGGCCGCCTACGCGCGCGGCGAAAATGATGAGTTCGTGCAACCCACAGTGATCCGCGCCGCGAGCGAGCCGGAGGCGGCGATGGAGCAGGGCGACGCGCTGATCTTCATGAACTTCCGTGCCGACCGCGCGCGCCAGTTGACCCGCGCCTTCACCCAACCGGACTTCAGCGGCTTCCCGCGCCAACGAGTGCTGCCTTCCGCCTCCTTCGTGATGCTGACCGAGTATGCCGCCGATATTCAGGCCGCCTGCGCCTACCCGCCCGCCTCGCTGGACAACACCCTTGGCGAGTGGCTGATGAAGCAGGGCAAAACCCAGTTGCGTATCTCTGAAACCGAGAAGTACGCCCACGTCACCTTCTTCTTCAACGGCGGCGTGGAGACGCCTTTCGCTGGCGAAGAACGCATTCTGGTCAACTCGCCCAAGGTCGCGACCTATGACCTGCAACCGGAGATGAGTGCGCCAGAGTTGACGGAGAAACTGCTGGCAGCCATCGGCAGCGGCCGCCATGACCTGATCGTCTGCAACTACCCCAACGGTGATATGGTCGGCCATACCGGCGTCTATCCGGCGGCAGTGGCGGCGATTGAGGCGCTGGATGGGTGCCTTGGGCAGGTGGCAGCAGCGGTGCAGGCCGCTGGCGGCCAGTTGCTGGTCACCGCAGACCATGGCAATGCTGAGCAGATGCGCGATGAGACCACCGGTCAGGCGCACACCGCCCACACCAGCCTGCCGGTGCCGCTGATCTACGTTGGCCGGCCGGCGGAAGCGGCGGCGGGCGGCAAGCTCTCGGACATCGCCCCGACCCTGCTGCACCTGATGGATCTGCCGGTGCCGGCAGAGATGAGCGGCACCCCGCTGTTCACGCTGAAGTGACCTTCCGGGGCCGGCGATGCGTCGGCCCCCTTCCCGCCTCTCCTGCCGCTTATCGCGCAAATAAGAAGAAAACTTTAACACTTCAGCGGTGGCATTTCCGGCAGGAATCGAAATACTAGAGAGATTGCCCGTCGCTGGCGCACGGCTTTTGGTTGTGCATCAGGCGCTTGATCGATGCTAGGATAACCCACGGGATTTGCCCTGACAGGACGAATCAGCTTTCACATAATGGACGACAGTTTGCGTAAATCTCCCTCTTTCAGCCCGACGCCCCTTCCCCCCTTCCGACCTGCGCAGGGCACGCTGCGCTGCCTGCTGGCCGCCGGGTTGTGGGCCGGTGCGTTGCTGGCGTCACCCGCGCTGCATGCCGAGGACAACAAGCAGCAGCTGAAGTCCCTCCAGCAGGACATTGCCGAGAAAGAGAAGCAGGTTCAGCAGCAGAAACAGCAGCGCAGCACCCTGCTCGACCAGCTGCGAGCGCAGGAGAAGATCATCGCCCAAGCCAGCCGGCAACTGCGGGAGACGCAGGGCGTCCTGAGCGCGCTGGAGAAGGAGATTGCCGGGCTGAACGCCTCCATCCGCACCCTGCAAAAGCAGCAATCCAGCCAGCAGACCATTCTGGCGCAGCAGCTCGACGCCGCCTTCCGCCTCGGCCAGCACAATGGCGTGCAGCTGATCCTGAGCGGCGAGGAGAGCCAGCGCAGCGAGCGGGTGCTGGCCTATTTTGGCTACCTGAATGAGGCGCGCCAGAAGACCATCAACACGCTGGCGAAGACCCGTTCCGATCTGGCTGATCAGCGCAAGTCACTGAAAGCCAAGCAGGAGCAGCAGAGTCAGTTGCTGGCCCAGCAGCAGACACAACAGCAGACGCTGGAGCAGGCGCGCGTCGGGCGGCAGAAAACCCTGACCTCGCTGGAGGCGTCGCTGGAGAAAGATCAGGCGCGGCTGGCGGAGTTACGGCAGAACGAAACCCGTCTGCGCGACCAGATCGCCCGCGCCGAGCGTGAGGCCCGCGCCCGTGCGGAGCGCGAGGCACGCGAGGCCGAGAAGGTACGCGCCAAAGAGCAGCAGGCGAAGAAACGCGGCAGCAGCTACAAACCCACCGAGAGCGAGCGCTCGCTGATGGCACGTACCGGCGGGCTGGGTCGCCCCTCCGGGCAGGCGCTCTGGCCGGCACGCGGGCGGGTGATCCACCGCTTTGGCGAGCCGCTCCAGGGCGAGCTGCGCTGGAAAGGGATGGTGATCGCCGCCGCCGAAGGCAGCGAGGTCAAGGCCGTCGCCGATGGCCGCGTGCTGCTGGCGGACTGGCTGCAGGGCTATGGCTTGGTGGTGGTGGTCGAACACGGCAAAGGCGACATGAGCCTCTATGGCTACAACCAGAGTGCGCTGGTCAATGTCGGGCAACAGGTCAAGGCCGGGCAGCCGATTGCGCTGGTCGGCACCAGCGGCGGCCAAGGACAGCCGGCGCTCTATTTTGAAATCCGACGCCAGGGACAGGCGGTAAACCCACAGCCGTGGTTGGGAAGATAAGTCGTGGTAGAACGAGTATGGAAGAGTAAGAAACGTCACCTCGCCGCAGCCTTGAGCACCCTGCTGCTGGCATGTTCCGCCCACGCCGGGAAGTTGTCGATTGTGATTGATGACGTCGGCTACCGGCTCCACAACGAAAATCAGGTCTTGCAGATGCCGCTACCGGTCACGGTCGCCATCCTGCCCAACGCCCCGCACTCCCATGAGATGGCGATGCGGGCGCACAATCAGGGGCGCGAGATCCTTATCCACATGCCGATGGCGCCGCTGAGCAAGCAGCCGCTGGAGCGCGACACCCTGCAACCCTCCATGAGCCGCGATGAGGTGCAGCGTATCATTCGTCAGGCGGTGGCCAACGTGCCCTATGCCGTCGGCATGAATAACCACATGGGCAGCGCCATGACCTCCAGCCTGCCAGCGATGCAGAACGTGATGCAGGCGCTGAGCAGCTACCGGCTGTTTTTCCTCGACAGCATGACCATCGGCAGCAGCCAGGCGACGCGCGCCGCGGCGGGCACCTCCGTCCGCGTGATTAAGCGGCGGGTCTTCCTGGATGACGTGCAGAGCGAAGCGGAGGTGCGCCGCCAGTTTGAACGCGCGGTGCAACTGGCGCGCCGCAACGGGTCGGCGATTGCCATCGGCCACCCGCACCCCACCACCATCCGCGTGCTCCAGCAGATGTTGCCGACGCTGCCCAAAGACATTGTGCTGGTGCGCCCAAGCGATCTGCTGAACGAACCGGCCTCCGCTGGGCAGTCGCCAGCCGCCGCGCCGCCGAAAGTGGCCCCGCCACCGAAAGCGGAGCCGCGCAACCCGTTCCACGGCGTGCGGCAGTGCCGGGTGAAACAGCCGCCGCAGCCGGTCTATGCTGACGCGATGCTGAAAGCCATCGGCGAAAGCCTGATCACCTCTGACGCCCTGCGCTTTATCAACCGCGAATGGGCGCAGTGGCAGGCGCTGGATCTGGTGCCGGACGCGACGCCAGAGACCGCCGGCGACCGTTGATGCCTGCCCCGCCCCCCTCAATCAGGGGGCGGGGTAGATCCGCCGGATTCGCTCCCACTGCTGTTTGAGTTTGTCAGCCAGGGTCATGGTTTCCGTGCTGGCATACCACGCTTTCAAATATTTCAAAAACGAGTAGAGCACCGCATAACTGCCGGTCACCACGCCCACCTTTCCCGCCCGCCATGCCCCGCTGAAAAAATACCACTTAAACAGTGCCCCGATAGCGCTGGCGATGCCGCGCCACAAAGAGGGCGTGACCGGTTTATATTTCACCAGCCGGGTGGTGTAGCTGTTCGCCTTAGTGAACACCTCATGGAGGGAGTAAAAGGTATCGTGGCGCACGGAACCCGGAATGATCTCCGTGCGGCTAAAGCCCTCGGCGGCGTCATCCACCGGCTGGTCGTTGAAGAGCACCACGTTGCGGTGGAACAGCCGAACCGGAAAATCGGGGGAAGAGACGGGGTAGATCGTCCTGACCGGCTGGCCCAGCACAAACCAGTGACGGCAAAGCCGCCAGGCCGTATGGGGGTCTGGGTTGGGTACGAGTTTGAAGTGCAGTAGCCAGCACAGGGCCTGCGCGTCCATGATCTCATCGCTGTCCATGCACAGCACCCAAGGGTGGCGCGCGCGCTGGATGGCGAGATTCATCTGTCGGCCATGCGTCTCATAGGGGGCGTAGTGCGGTTCGCACCCCAGCTCGCGGCAAATGGCCAGGGTGTTGTCGCTGCTGCCAGAATCCACAATCACAATGTCATCGGAGAGCATTAGCAAGGGCGTTAATACTTCCCTAATTAATCGCTCCGAATTATAAGTCAGTACACAAACGCTTAATTCCATGATGTTTTCTCTCCCTCCTGCTGGAAATGAGGCTCCTATATAGGCAGCAGAGGGGAGAAATCAAATGCCCCGCGCCAGATGTTTGCCGCGGGGCAAGGAAAGGTGAATTAATCCCAATTCAGGATGACTTTGCCAGATTGGCCGGAGCGCATGGTGTCGAAGCCCTGTTGGAAGGCATCAATCGGGAACTGGTGGGTAATGATGGGGCTAAGATCCAGCCCGGACTGGAGCAGCGCCGCCATCTTGTACCAGGTCTCGAACATTTCACGCCCATAGATCCCTTTGATAAACAGCCCCTTGAAGATCACCTGGTTCCAGTCGATGGACATTTCCGAGGGCGGGATACCGAGCAGCGCGATGCGCCCGCCGTGGTTCATCGCCTGCAACAGCGAGCGGAAGGCGGGCGGCGCGCCAGACATTTCCAACCCGACATCAAAGCCCTCGGTCATGCCCAGCTCGGCCATCACCTCCGGCAGGCTCTCGCGGCTGATGTCTACCGCCCGCGTCACGCCCATCTGGCGCGCCAGCGCCAGCCGGTACTCGTTTACATCAGTGATCACCACATGGCGCGCACCAACGTGCCGACAGACCGCCGCCGCCATAATACCAATCGGCCCTGCGCCGGTGATCAGCACATCCTCGCCCACCAGATCAAATGACAGGGCGGTGTGCACCGCATTGCCGAAGGGATCAAAGATCGCCGCCAGCTCATCGGGAATGTTGTCCGGAATTTTGAAGGCATTGAAGGCCGGGATCACCAGATACTCGGCAAAGCAGCCAGGGCGGTTGACGCCGACGCCCACCGCATTGCGGCACAGGTGGGTGCGGCCGGCACGGCAGTTGCGACAGTGGCCGCAGGTGATGTGCCCCTCGCCGGAGACGCGGTCACCGAGGCTGAAGCCGCGCACCTCCTGCCCAATCGCCACCACCTCCCCTACATACTCATGCCCGACCACCATCGGCACCGGGATGGTCTTCTGCGACCACTCATCCCAGTTGTAGATGTGCACATCCGTGCCGCAGATGGCGGTCTTGCGGATTTTAATCATCAGGTCGTTATGGCCCAATACCGGCTCCGGCGCGTCGGTCATCCAGATGCCGGTCTCTGCTTTCAGTTTGGCGAGTGCTTTCATAACCGCTCCTTAGTGAATCACGCCCAATTGCTGGCCGATGCGGGTGAACGCCGCCACCGCCTGCTCAATCTGCTCGGGGGTATGCGCCGCGGACATCTGGGTGCGAATGCGCGCCTGCCCCTTAGGCACCACCGGGTAGAAGAAGCCGGTGACGTAGATGCCCTCCTGTTGCAATGCCGTGGCGAACGCCTGCGCCAGCGACGCCTCGCCCAGCATCACCGGGATGATGGCGTGATCCGCCCCAGCCAGGGTAAAGCCCGCCGCCTGCATCTGCTGGCGGAACTGCGCCGCATTCGCCCACAGTCTCTCGCGCAGCGCGCTGCCCTGCTCCAGCATCGTCAGCACCTCCAGTGAGGCGGCGACAATCGCCGGGGCCAACGAGTTGGAGAAGAGATAGGGGCGCGAGCACTGGCGCAGCCACTCCACCACCTCCCGGCGCGCCGCGGTGTAGCCGCCAGACGCCCCGCCCAGTGCCTTGCCCAGCGTGCCGGTGATGATGTCGACCCGCCCCATCACACCGCAGTACTCATGGGTGCCGCGCCCCTGCTGGCCGACCACGCCCACGGCGTGCGAGTCATCGACCATCACCAGCGCCTGATACTCCTCGGCCAAATCGCAGATGCCCGCCAGGTTGGCGATCACCCCATCCATTGAGAACACGCCGTCGGTGGCGATCAGGATATGGCGTGCGCCCTCAGCCCGCGCCTGCTCCAGACAGTCGCGCAGCGCTGCCATGTCATTGTTGGCGTAACGGTAGCGCCGCGCCTTGCAGAGCCTCACCCCGTCAATGATGGAGGCGTGGTTGAGCGCATCGGAGATCACCGCATCCTCCGGCCCCAGCAGCGTCTCGAACAGCCCGCCGTTGGCGTCGAAACAGGAGGAGTAGAGAATCGCGTCCTCCATGCCAAGGAAGGCCGCCAGCCGCTGCTCCAGCGCCTTGTGCTGATCCTGGGTGCCGCAGATAAAGCGCACCGAGGCCATGCCGAAGCCGTGGCTCGCCATGCCAGCCTGCGCAGCGGCAATCAGGTCAGGGTGGTTCGCCAGCCCAAGGTAGTTATTGGCGCAGAAATTGAGGAGCGGCGCGCCCTCCGCCAGCGTGATCTCCGCCTGCTGGGCGCTGGTGATAATGCGTTCGCTCTTGAACAACCCTTCGTTCCGGGCGGCTGCGAGCTGCCCTTCCAACTGCTGGTAGAAAGATATCGACATGCGGTTATCTCCGGGAATGGCCATTTTTAAAGTGATATTACGGGCGGATTGGTGGAATAACGATGCAGCCGGGGCAGGAAATGTCACTTTTGCAGCATAGTTCACGGCAATCACGCCGTTGGCCGCAGGCAATCCGGCAGATTCGGCCGCTCACCCGCTGCTTGCCGGGGAGTGAAGTGCTATGATATTGCCCATTAAAGCGCGGGGCATGGTGCCCCGCCGGAAAGACGCATAAAGGTAAACCCCATGATTATTGTCACTGGCGGCGCCGGCTTTATCGGCAGCAACATCGTTAAATCCCTGAATGATATGGGGTACCGGGACATTCTGGTGGTGGACAACCTGAAAGATGGCACCAAGTTCGTTAACCTGGTGGATCTGGACATTGCCGACTACATGGACAAAGAGGATTTCATCGCCAGCGTGCTGGCCGGTGATGACATGGGCGATATCGACGCCGTTTTCCATGAGGGTGCCTGCTCCTCCACCACTGAGTGGGATGGCAAGTACATGATGGACAACAACTATCAGTACTCGAAAGACCTGCTGCACTTCTGCCTGGAGCGTGATATTCCGTTCCTCTACGCCTCCTCCGCCGCCACCTACGGCGGCCGCGATGGCAACTTCATTGAAGAGCGCCAGTACGAGCAGCCGTTGAACGTCTACGGCTACTCCAAGTTCCTGTTTGACCAGTACGTGCGTGAGATCCTGCCGCACGCCAGCTCCCAGATCTGCGGCTTCCGCTACTTCAACGTCTACGGGCCGCGCGAAGGGCACAAAGGTAGCATGGCGAGCGTGGCCTTCCACCTCAACAACCAGATCAAGGCTGGCGACGCGCCGAAACTGTTCGAAGGCAGTGAAGGCTTCCAGCGTGACTTCATCTACGTCGGTGACGTGGCGGCGGTCAACCTCTGGTTCTGGCAGAACGGCGTCTCTGGCATCTTCAACTGCGGCACCGGCCGTGCCGAGTCCTTCCAGGCCGTGGCAGACGCGGTGGTCGGCTACCACAACGCTGGCGGCGTCGAGTACATCCCGTTCCCGGAGAAGCTGAAGGGGCGCTACCAGTCGTTCACTCAGGCAGACCTGACCAAGCTGCGCGCGGCTGGCTATGACAAGCCGTTCAAAACCGTGGCGGAAGGGGTAACCGAGTACATGGCCTGGCTGAACCGCAGCGCCTAAGCCCCCGCCATAAGGAACTGACGCGGTATGAAAATCCTGGTTATCGGCCCCTCCTGGGTAGGCGACATGATGATGTCGCAGAGCCTTTACCGTACCCTCAAGGCCGATCATCCCTCCGCCCAGATTGACGTGATGGCGCCCGCGTGGTGCCGTCCGCTGCTCGAGCGGATGCCAGAGGTCAACGAGGCGCTGGCGATGCCGCTTGGGCATGGGGCGCTGGCCCTTGGCGAGCGCCGTCGGCTGGGCGTGTCGCTGCGCGATCGCGGCTATGACCGTGCCTATGTGCTGCCCAACTCCTTCAAGTCGGCGCTGGTGCCGTTCTTCGCCCGCATTCCGCAGCGCATCGGCTGGCGCGGTGAGATGCGTTACGGCCTGCTGAACGACATCCGCACGCTGGACAAGGCCGCCTTCCCACTGATGGTGCAGCGCTACGTGGCGCTGGCCTATGAGGCGAAGCGCGTGCAGAGCTGGAAAGATCTGGCCCAGCCGCTGCTGTGGCCGCGGTTGCAGGTGGCCGACCATGAGATCGCCACCGCCTGCGCCGCCTTCAACATTCCGGCTGACCGCCCGCTGATTGGCTTCTGCCCCGGTGCGGAGTTTGGCCCGGCAAAACGCTGGCCGCACACCCACTATGCGGCGCTGGCGGAGAAGCTGGTGGCCGAGGGCTATCAGGTGGTGCTGTTTGGCTCCGCCAAAGATCATGCCGTGGGCGAGGAGATCCGCGCCACGCTGGGCGAGCAGGCCCAGTCGCACTGCCTCAACCTGGCCGGCAAGACACAGCTGGATCAGGCGGTGGTGCTGATTGCCGCCTGCCGGGCAGTGGTGAGCAACGACTCCGGCCTGATGCATGTGGCGGCGGCGCTTGACCGCCCGCTGGTGGCGCTCTACGGCCCCAGCAGCCCGGACTTCACGCCGCCCCTCTCCAAGCAGGCAAGGGTTATCCGCCTGATCACCGGTTACCACAAGGTGCGTAAGGGAGATGCCGAACAGGGCTACCACCAGAGTTTGATCGACATTACGCCTGAGCGGGCCTTTGCCGAGCTGGATGCCCTGCTCACCGCAGGCAAGGAGAGTTAATGCACGTTTTGATTGTTAAAACCTCATCCATGGGGGACGTGCTGCATACGCTTCCGGCCCTGACCGACGCCATGACGGCGCTGCCCGGCATCCAGTTTGACTGGGTGGTGGAGGAGGCGTTCAGCCAGATCCCCTCCTGGCATCCGGCGGTAGATCGGGTGATTCCGGTCGCCATCCGCCGCTGGCGTAAAAACTGGTTCGGCGCCGAGACCCGCCAGCAGCGCTGCGACTTCAAGCGTGAGCTGCAACTGCGCCACTATGACGCCGTGATTGATGCCCAAGGGCTGATGAAGAGTGCCGCGCTGATCACCCGTCTGGCACATGGCGAGAAGCATGGGCAGGACGTCGCCAGCGCCCGCGAGCCGTTCGCCAGCTGGTTCTTCAACCAACGCCACGACATCAACAAACGCCAGCACGCGGTGGAGCGCACGCGCGAGCTGTTCGCCAAAAGCCTCGGCTATCCGCAGCCGCAGGGCCAGGGCGATTACGCGATTGCCGCCCGCTTCCTGCGCGAGCAACCCGCCGATGCCGGGCACTATCTGGCCTTCCTGCACGCCACCACCCGTGACGACAAGCACTGGCCCGAAGAGCACTGGCGCGCGCTGATCGCCCTGATGGAGCCGACCGGGCTGCGCATCAAACTGCCGTGGGGCGCGGAGCATGAGCACCAGCGCGCCCAGCGGCTGGCCGCCGGTTACCCCCACGTGGAGGTGCTGCCGAAGCTGACGCTGGAGAACGTGGCGAAAGTACTGGCCGGCGCACGCGCGGTGGTCTCGGTCGATACTGGCCTAAGCCACCTGACCGCCGCCCTCGACCGCCCCAACATCACGCTCTACGGCCCCACCGACCCCGGCCTGATTGGCGGCTACGGCCAGAATCAGATCGCCTGCCGCCCCACCAGTGGCAACAGCATGGCGGATATCAGTGCCGCCCAGGTGTATGAAAAACTGAAAACGGAGCAGCTGATCAGTGGGCACCCTCTTTAAACAGATCTACCGCTACACCCGCCCCCGTCCCTATCGCCACAATGAAAACCTTTGGCCCTACATGAAGATAGGCCGGGCGGCCTCTGGTGACATTACTTCATTGATCTATAAAGGTCAGCGCGTGCCGCTGGCCGACCTCAGCGCCCTGCGCGCCAGTTGCAGCGGTTCGCTGCTGCTGACGGCCACTGGCCCCTCGGTGCGCGACATCCGCTTCAAAACCCCCGCGCCAGTGCCCGCAATGGGCGTCAACGGCGCGTATTTCTTGCATGAGAAGGTCGGCTTCCTCTTCTATGTGGTGGTCGACATGGGGTTCTTTGACCAGAAGCGGGAGATCATTGCTGACGTGATCCGTGACCCGGCGTTGACGCTGTTTACCACCGCCCACGGCATTGCGCGGATTCTGGATAGGCATGGCCTAAGTGCGGTGCGCTGCACGTTGGCGCTGATTGAGGATGCAGCCTTCAAAATCTACCAGCCCAAAATTGAGGCTGATGCGTTGCAAACAGCCTACGGCGCGCATCCCGCGGCCCACTTTGCGCCGGGCCGCCCGGATATTGGCTTCAGCACTGATATCCGCATCGGTATTTTTGACGCTGGCACCGTGGCGTACTGGGCCTTGCAGATCGCCGCCTATCTGGGATTCCAGGAGATTTTGATCGCTGGGCTGGATATGAACAATTTCCACCAGCCACGGTTCTATGAAACGGAGGAGAACAAGCAGCCCTCTTATCTGGCCAGCAGCCTGACCACCCTGATCCTGCCGGCGTTGGCCCATGCCAGTCAGGTTCTGCAACAGCGGCAAACCCGGGTGATAAATCTCTCACTGAACAGCGCCATTGATGGCACCATCTTTGAAAAGGCTGATTACCATGTCCTCTTTACCTAGCCGTCTCTCCCTGGAGCGACTATGTTTTGCCTTTTTCGGCTCGTTTCTCTTTTTTAGCGCCATTTTTTGCAGCTATACCCGCGTCACCAACCTGTTTCACCTGGCTGCCGTCTGCTTCTTATTGATGCTTTGGCGTCAGCCACTGTTTCGCCAGAATTTGTGGGCCAACCCACGGTTAAAAACCGGGCTGGTGATGGCGGCCCTCTATTTGGGCTATTACAGCCTGAGCAACCTGTGGACCACCCACCCGATCAATATTGAGTCAACGCTGAAGCATGGCTTCTACATGCTGTGCTTTTTAAGCATGGCCGTAGCCACGCTGAATGGCCGCTACCGGACGCAGTGCTACCTGGCTATCTGTGTCGGGTTTACCATGCTGGCGCTGTTTTTGATGGGGATTGACTACCAGAACATCATGAGCAACCGGCTGATGTCGCTGCAAAGTCCGGGGCCGCAGAATGTGATTGATGTGGGCGGCTATTTTGCCGTGGGTGTCCTGCTCTCGCTGATGGTGTTCCGCGATACCGGTCGCCATGCGGTGCTGGTGCTGACGCTAGTGCTGCTGGTCGCGCTGATGCTGACCCAAAGCCGTGGGCCATTGATTGCGTTGGGGCTATCCCTGCTGATGACTTCCCACCTGGGCATTTTCACCCGCCGCAATATGCTGGTTGGTGGGCTACTGCTGGCCATTCTGGTGGCTGGCTTTGCCCTGACCGGGCTGGGCGCGGTGATGGTGGAGCGCTTTGAGGAGCTGGCGGTACAGGTCTATCTGCGGCTCAGCATCTGGCACCACTCCCTGCACCTGATTAGCCAGGCCCCCCTCTTTGGGCATGGTTTTGATGCGCAACTGCACTTCACCAACTACAGCGGTGAGTTTATCACCACCACCCACAGTCTTTATCTGGGGGCGCTGTTGAAAGGGGGCATTGCCGGGTTCATCACGATGCTGTTACTGGTGGGTTATGGTTTGCGTTGTGCATTGCGCTGCATCCGCGAGGAGAGGCGGCCAGAGGCAGCTATGTTTTTGTTCATGCTGATCTTCTATCTCTCCCAAGGGATGTTCAATATCGGCAATCCAGGGGAGTTCTGGTATCTGTTCTGGTTCCCGTACGCGGTGATGATGACCAATCCGCGTAGCACGCCAGCGCTACTTAATCCCGCCCAAGGCTGACCAAACGGGGCGCACCCAGCGCCCCGCCATGCTTACCTCTGCGGCAGCAATGCCGCAACCTTCTCAAACACCTCATCGGCACTGATGATACAGAGCGGCTGGCGCTGCTGCGCTGGCGTCAGGTTTTTGGTGGACAACGGCACCTGGATTACGCGGTGCAACGCCGGATCCTGATAGGGGCCGGTATGGGCAGGGTTGGCGGTCACGAACAGGCTGACGGTCGGGGTTTTCAGCGCTATCGCCAGATGCAACGGGCCGGTGTCGCCAGTTACCATTACATCCATATTCTGCATGATGCCCAGCAGCGCCTTCAGGCCAGTTTTATTGATATGGCTGACCACCTGCTCCCGCTCCGGCGCGGTCAAGCCAGCCAGGAACTGCCGCTCCAGCTCCGACTCTTTTTGAGTACCAATCAGCACCACCTGATAGTCCGGGCCAAGGGCAATCAACCGTTTCGCCAGTGCGATAAAGCGCTCCACTGGCCAGCAACGCAGCACGCCAGAGGCGCCCATCTGGAAACCAATGATGGTTTTGCCGGGCGTTCTCACCAATGTCGGGAACGGCACAGGAATCACCATCTCGTGGTTATCGGCATCGCAGCCAAGGCGTCGCACCAGCTCAAGCTTGCGCTGGATCAGGTGGCCGTCATAACGCACAAATGGGTTTGCCAGCCACTGCTCCAGCCCACAGGGCTTGCCGCCGTAAATATCCTTCAGGATATATTCGCAGCCCGCCAGTACCGCGCTCAACACATCATAAGGCGGTTTGGCATGCAGGATGATCGCCAGTTCTGGCCGGTGGCGACGCAGTTGCTTCACCACGCGGAAGATATCCCGTACCTTCTCATCCCAATACACCACGTCATCGAAATAGTCGCTCTCTGCCACCAGCCCACGGTTTTTTTCACTGGAAACCAGCGTGATGAAGGCATCAGGATAGCGCGCCTTGACGGCCCTGATTGCCGGGGTGTTGAACATCAGGTCGCCCAGCGCCGTGGTGGAGTAGATGACGATGCTACGGAATGATTGGTCAGCGCTCAGGGTGCGGGGGTCTTTCAGCCGACGGCTCACCGCCACGTAGCCTTGCAGGAACAGGTTCGTCAGGGTGGTTTTCCACTTCTTTGCCATGATCAGTTCCGCACCTTACCCAAGGTGGCGTCGTAATACTCCGCCAGCGTCATGCCCTGGGTACGTTCGCTCAGCCAGCTAAACAACGCCTCCAGATCGCGATACAGCCCCTCAATCTCTTCGTCGTTTTTGAAGGTCGGGCTGCCGCCCGGCATGAATTCAGAGGAGTGCAGCATAAACTCCACGTAATCACTCCCTTCAGCCAGCGTCCGTTCCGCTACGGCTTTCATCGTGGCTAAATTGCCGCCAGAGGGACGCAGCCAGTGCACTGACGGCGAACGCTGCTTGCCGCGCAGGGCGTCATACCCCTGCTTAAGGCGATTCATCACCCCGGAGTGCTTGTACTGGATGCTCATCGGCACCTCGAGCAGCGTGGAGCGGCCGGGGCGGGAGATATCCTGCGGATCAATAAAATAGGCTGAGGTCGGGAAGTGGCGATAGTCGCTGCCACCCTGCCCAGCCGGGTCGCCGGGGGAGAAGCGCCAGTTGACGCGCGGCGTGACCGAGCAGTCCACCTGATAGCCATACTCCAGCAGCAGCGAGGCATAGAACTCATTGAATGCCCAGCGGCCAGCGCGGTGGCTGCGCATCTTGGTCTGGAAACTATCCTCGAGCAATTTGGTCATATGATCGACCTTGGCGCGGATCTGGTCAGCCGGGTACTCAATCAGGTAGGGCTTGTGCCGCCAGTCATCCTCGGTCAGTGCCACGATGGGCGGGTTGTTCCAGGCGTGCAGGTGCATCCCCACCTCGCCCTGACCACGCGCAATCACATCACGGGCAAACTCAACGTACCCTGCATCCATCGCCATCTCATAGTTGGTCAGGTACACCGGCTTGAAGCCGTACTTCTCACACAGCGCCTGAAAACGGGGAAGGTAGTGGGTGTTCTCCGTGGTAATCCGATCATGGTTCTGCCACAGGTTGTCGCCTTCGGTGTCGATGGTGATGAGAAATGCAGGTTTGGTCATAATTAATCAGCTAGGTGAATACAGATGTATCCATGTTACGCAGGCCAGCAATCTAGAGCAAATGGCAATGAAAATCCGGCTGACAGCTGGGCTAACACCTTGAAGTGTAGCCACATGGCGGGGGCTGATTTAGAATCACCCACTGGCTTCCTCACTAGCGACGCAAGATGAACAACGCGGCACTTCTCCTCTCCCAGACCCCGGTCAGGCGCATCCTGATCATTAAGCTCCGTCACCACGGTGATATGTTGCTGACCACCCCGGTCATCAATACCCTGCATGACCACTACCCGCAGGCGGAGATTGATGTCCTGCTCTATCAGGAGACGCGCGACATGCTGGCCGCGCACCCGTTCATCCACGCGATAGTGAGCATTGACCGGCAGTGGAAAAAGCTGGGCGCGCGCCGACACATGCTGAAAGAGGCCGGCCTGATCCGCCAGATCCGCGCGCGGCGCTATGATCTGGTGATCAACCTGGCGGATCAGTGGCGCAGCGCGGTGATCACCCGCCTGAGCGGGGCACCGTTGCGAGTGGGCTTCGACTTCCCGAAGCGCCGCCATCCCCTCTGGCGCGCTTGCCACAATGTGCTGGCGTCCACTGAGGGCCACCGGACGATGCACACGGTGGAGCAGAATCTCTCCATCCTCGCGCCGCTGGGCATCGCACCGCTCAACACGCAGGTGACGATGGGCTACACGCCGGAGGATGCGGCGACAGTGGGCCGCTTGCTGGCGGAGCAGCAGGTGGGAGAGCGGTACATTGTGGTGCAGCCTACCTCACGCTGGTTCTTCAAGTGCTGGAGTGAAGAGAAGATGGCCGAGACGCTGCACGCGCTTCAGGCCGATGGCCACCGCATCGTGCTCACCTCGGGGCCAGATGCCAAAGAGCAGAAGATGGTGGCGCAGATCCTGGCGCTCTGCCCGGCGGCCGGCATTGTCTCGCTCTCCGGCCGCCTGACACTGCCGCAGCTGGCGGCGCTGATTGACCGGGCAATGCTGTTTATTGGCGTCGACTCGGTGCCGATGCATATGGCCGCGGCGCTTGGCACCCCCTGCATCGCCCTGTTCGGCCCCTCCAAACTGACCTTCTGGCGGCCATGGCAGGCCAAGGGCAAGGTGATCTGGGCCGGCGATTACGGTACGCTGCCCGACCCGGACGCGATCGATACCCGTACCGATGAGCGCTACCTGAACCTTATTCCGACAGACGTGGTGATCCACACCGCGCGGGAACTGCTATGACCTCTTTTCGTTTGGCGATCGTACGCCAAAAATACCGCCCGGATGGCGGTGCAGAACGTTTTGTCGCCCGCGCCCTGGAGGCGCTGGAGAACCAGAACCTCGATTTGAACGTGATCACCCGCGAGTGGCAGGGTGAGACGCGCCCGGAGTGGCATATTCACCTCTGTAACCCGCACAAGTGGGGGCGCATCAGCCGCGAGCGTGGCTTTGCCGAGGCCGCCCGCGCCCTGTGGCAACGGGAAAAGTTTGATCTGGTGCAGAGCCATGAGCGCATTGCTGGCTGTGACATCTACCGCGCCGGTGACGGCGTGCACCACCGTTGGTTGCAGCAACGCGCCCGCCTGCTGCCCGCCTGGCGTGGCAAGCTGCTGCTCGCGGATCGCTACCACCGTTACGTGATGGCGGCAGAGCGCGCCATGTACGCCGCGCCAGAGCTGAAGGCGGTGATCTGCAACGCCGAGATGATTAAGCAAGAGATCGTGGCGGACTTTGGCGTGCCGCCGGAGAAAATTACCGTGATCTACAACGCCATCGACAGCCAGCGGTTCGTACCGGCAGAAGAGGCGGCCCGGCTGGCGTTGCGGCAGAAACTCGCGATCCCGGCAACCGCGCACTGCTTGATCTTCGTCGGCTCTGGCTTTGAGCGCAAAGGGCTGGCGGCTGCCATTGAGGCGCTGGCTGGCACTGACAGCTACCTGCTGGTGGTCGGCAAGGATAAGGATGAGAAACGCTATCAAGCGCTGGCGCAATCCCTTGGCTGCCTGCATCGCCTGCGCTTCCTTGGCGTGCAGCAGCAGACGTTGCCCTTCTATCAGGCAGCGGATGCGTTGCTACTGCCAACGCTCTACGATCCCTTCCCGAACGTCATTCTTGAGGCGATGGCCTGCGGCCTGCCGGTGATCACCAGCACCACCTGCGGCGGCGCGGAGTTTATCCGCCAGGGGGAGAATGGCTTTGTCTGCGACGCGCTGGATGTGCCAGCACTGCGCACGGCGATCCGCGCCCTGCCCGCCAGCGCGCTGGGGTCTGAGATGGGCGCGGCGGCACGGCAACAGATACTGCCCGCCACCCCGGCCGCCCTGTCATCCCAACTGATTTCACTCTACACGAGGCTCCTGGACTGAGATGCGCGTACTGATGATGATTGATGGCCTCGCCGGCGGCGGGGCTGAAAAGGTGGTACTGACGCTGGCCGAAGGGATGCAGCAGATGGGCCACGACGTGACGGTCTTCTCCCTGCGCGATGTCTGTGACTATGCCCTGCCAGCGAATGTCCACTATCAGGTGCTGGCTGACCACAGCCGTGCACCGTGGCGCAAGCTGACCGAGCTGTCACGCCGCGCCGCGATGCTTGATCGCGCCATCCGGGCGGCGGAGAAGCAGCGTGGCCGCTTCGACCTCGCCATCTCCAACCTGCATAAAACCGACCGCATCGCACGCCGCAGCCGGGAGTTGCGCCCCGATCGCCTCTGGTTCTGCGTCCACGGCGTGCTCTCCAACACCTATCTGGGCAGCCGTACCGGTCTGGATCGCTGGCTAAAGCAACGGAAGATGGTGCGTATCTATCGTAATCAAAATGTTGTCTCTGTCTCACAGGCGGTGGCTGATGATTTGATCACACAGATGGGGATGAAGCTCAAAGCGAGCAAGGTGATCAATAACCCGTTTGATATCAACGCCATCCGCCAGCTGGCCGCTGCGCCGTGCGAGTGGGCGGGCAAGCCCTATCTGGTGCACGTCGGGCGCTTCCACGAGCAGAAGCGCCATGATCGGCTGCTGAAGGCGTATGCCCTCTCGGGCCTTCAGGCTCCGCTGATGCTGGTAGGCACCGGCAGCGAGACGCGCACGGCAGCACTCAAAACGCTGGCCGACTCCCTTGGCATCGCCGATCGCGTGGTGTTTATGGGCTTTCAGGCCAACCCTTTCCCGTTGATTAAGCATGCCGCTTTGCTGGTGCTCAGTTCTGACAATGAGGGCTTCGGCAACGTGTTGGTGGAGTCGCTGATCTGCGGCACACCCGTGGTCAGCACCGACTGCCCAGGCGGCCCGCATGAGATTTTAGAGAGCACCGGCATGGCGCGCGGGCTGGCAGAGTTGAATGAGCATTCACTGGCGGAGAAGATGCGCGAGGGCTTTTTACAGCCGCTCCCTATCCGCGAGGAGGCGCTGCAAAAATATGGCATCCGCGCCATCTGCCAGCGCTATTTATCACTGGTCAATGAGTAAATAGAGAGGGCGGGTTTCCCCGCCCTGCTTTCAACCTTTAACCGATTTAATCGCCTGCCAGACCTCTTCCACGCCAATATCCTTGCACTCCCCTGACTCCCCCTGAAGAATATGGTATTCCCCAGACCAAGGGTGCCAGCGCTCTTTATTGGTATCGCCGAAGAAGACCACGGTTTTTTTCCCCAGCGCGGAGGCCAGGTGCATTTGTCCACCATCGCTACAGAGAATTAAATCACACAGCTCAAAACCGCCAATTAATTCCCGTACTGACGCCGTAGGGTAGAGCGCTACGCGGTCAGAGTCACAGCGCTGAATGAGCTGATCGGCTCGCGATTGATCGCCAATATCATCAGGCGACAGGGTGCCCTGCGGTGACCAGAATATCAGGACACCAGCATTGGGCTGTTGCAGCAGGCGGTTAATGATCTCCGCATAGTGCTCCACCGGCCAGCGCCGTTTTGGGCTGCGGCTACTGATATGCACGCCATAAATCGTTTCAGCTGCGGGCAACAGGGCCGTTTTGCGCTGCGCCGCCAGGCTGCGCTCCTCGGCGGTTGGGTAGACCTTGACCGCCGGAATCGGCGGCGGCGTGTCACTGAGCGCTTTCAGGTAGCTGAACGTATGCTCAACCTGATGTTTGCCGCTGAAATCCGTTTTGCGGAACGGACGGCGTATTTCCTTGCGCCCCAAATCCGCACCGATGATATTTTTCGCGCCGACCATCCGTGCCAGTTGCAGACTATATTTACAGGGGGTGGGGTTAGCCAGGATCACCGCATCGAACTTAACCCGGCGCAATTTCATGATAATCGCAAAGCGCTCGAGATATACGCCCAGCGCCGTCTGGTTTTTATCGCGGTGTTTGGCCTTTTTATAGATAAAAAGATGATCGACATGAGGATTATTTTTTACCACATCCTTGCTGACAGAATTGATCAGCAAATAGGTATTGGCATGGGGATAGGTGGTTTTCACTCCCTCAATTAATGGTGTGGTGCACACCAGGTCGCCGATATTATCACGCCTGATAATCAATATATTTTTCATTGTAACCCCGTGGGCGAAAAGTTTTCGCCTGCCCCAGAACAGTGCCGCTTCGCGCGAGATAGCGCCTTTCGTCGGCAGGTATGATACTATTCGCGCTACCCCATATAAATGAATTTGAAAGAATGTTGCTGCGTTTATATCAGGTATTACTCTACCTCATCCAACCGCTCATCTGGATCCGCCTGCTGTTGCGCAGCCGCAAAGCGCCGGCCTACCGTAAACGCTGGGCAGAACGCTATGGCTTCTGCGAGGGGAAAGTCGCACCCGGCGGCATCATGCTGCACTCCGTCTCAGTCGGTGAGACACTGGCGGCCATCCCGCTGGTACGCGCCCTGCGCCATCGTTATCCCTCGCTGCCGATAACTGTGACCACCATGACCCCGACAGGTTCAGAACGAGTGCAATCTGCTTTTGGTAAGGATGTGCACCACGTCTACCTGCCCTACGATCTGCCCGGCGCGGTCAACCGCTTCCTGAACAGTGTCAGCCCCAAGCTGGTGATTGTGATGGAGACTGAGTTGTGGCCCAACCTGATTAATGCCCTGCATCAGCGCGAGATCCCACTGGTGATCGCCAATGCCCGCCTCTCCGCGCGTTCGGCCGCCGGCTACCAGAAGATTGGCGGCTTTATGAAGACGCTGCTGCGCCGCATCACCCTGATTGCCGCGCAGAACCAAGAGGATGGCGAGCGCTTTATCGAACTTGGGCTGAAACGCTCCCAACTGGCCGTTACCGGCAGTTTAAAGTTTGATATCTCCGTGACGCCGGAGCTGGCCGCACGCGCCGTCTCCCTGCGCCGCCAGTGGGCGCCGCACCGTCCGGTGTGGATCGCCACCAGCACCCATGAGGGCGAGGAGAGCGTGCTGTTGCAGGCTCACCGCCAGCTGCTCACCCAGTTCCCTAACCTGTTGCTGATTCTGGTGCCGCGCCACCCGGAGCGTTTTGACACCGCGAAAGAGCTGACCCAGAAAGCCGGTATGCCCTTTACCTCGCGTAGCAGCGGCGCCATCCCGAACGTCGATACCCAAGTGGTCATCGGCGACACCATGGGCGAGCTGATGCTGCTCTACGGCATTGCCGATCTGGCGTTCGTGGGCGGCAGTCTGGTGGAGCGCGGTGGCCATAACCCACTGGAAGCAGCGGCGCACGCCATTCCGGTGTTGATGGGGCCGCACACCTTCAACTTCACAGACATCTGCAACAAGCTGAGTTCGGCCGATGGCCTGATTACCGTGTCCGATGCCAACTCACTGGTCAAAGAGATCACTACGCTGCTGACCGATGAGGATTACCGCCTCTACTACGGCCGCCATGCGGTGGAAGTGCTGCACCAGAACCAAGGCGCGCTGCACCGAGTGCTGCAACTGCTTGAGCCTTACCTGCCGCCACGGAGCCATTGATGAGCGCCAGAAAACGCCTCTCCGTCGTGTTGATTGCCAAAAATGAGGCCGAACTGCTGCCGGAGTGCTTGCGCTCCGTGGCCTGGGCCGATGAGATTGTCCTGCTTGACGCCGGCAGCCACGATGCCACCGCTGACATCGCGCGGCAGGCGGGGGCCAAAGTCTACCAGCACGAGACGTGGGAAGGCTTCGGCAAGCAACGCCAACGCGCGCAATCCTACGCTACCGGCGATTACATCCTGATGATCGATGCGGATGAGCGCGTCAGTGCGCCATTGCGGCAGGCCATTGAGCAGGTGCTGCACGCGCCGCAGGAGAACACGGTCTACAGCCTTGGCCGCCGTAACCTGTTCCTCGGCCGCTTTATGCGCCACAGCGGCTGGTATCCCGATCGCGTCAACCGCCTCTACGAGGCGCGCCGCTACCAGTACAACGATCATCTGGTGCATGAGTCGCTGGAGACGCAGGGCGCACGCATCGTGGCGCTGCCGGGCGACCTGTTGCACCTGACCTGCCGTGACCTCTACACCTTCCAGCAGAAGCAGCTCGGCTACGCCCGCGACTGGGCGCAACAGCGTTACAGCCAAGGGAAGCGCTGCGGTTTCTTCTCCATCCTGAGCCATACGGCCGGCGCCTTCTGCAAGACCTGGCTGCTGCGCGCCGGCTTTTTGGATGGGAAACAGGGTTTCCTACTGGCGGTGGTCAACGCACAATACACCTTCAATAAGTATGCGACCCTCTGGGCGCTGCACCACACCCAACCAACAGGCGAGTGACCATGAGCACCAAAGCGATTTATCCCGGTACTTTTGATCCGCTGACCAACGGCCACCTCGATCTGCTGGCCCGTGCGTCGTTGATGTTTGATCAGGTGGTGCTGGCGATTGCCGCCAACCCCAGCAAAAAGCCGCTCTTCTCACTGGAGGAGCGCGTGGCACTGGCGAAGCAGGCCACGGCCCACCTGCCAAAGGTTGAGGTGATCGGTTTCAGTAATTTAATGGCGCACTTCGCCAATGAGCAGCAGGCCACCATCCTGATCCGGGGCCTGCGGGCGGTAACCGATTTCGAGTATGAGAAGCAGCTGGCGGCCATGAACCGCCATTTGATGCCGACGCTGGAGAGCGTTTTCCTGATGCCCTCCGAGCAGTGGTCATTCCTCTCTTCCTCGCTGGTCAAAGAGGTGGCGCGCCACGGCGGCGACATTACGCCATTCGTGACCGCGCCGATCGCCAATGCCCTGGCGCAGAAGCTCGCCTGACTAACGCTGGCAGCGCGGGCAGAAGAAGGTGCTGCGCTGGCCGTGGCGGGCAGACTCAATCAGCCCGCCGCACACCCGGCACGGCTCCCCGGCGCGGCCATAGACCTGCAACTCCTGGGCAAAATAGCCCGGCTTGCCGTCGCTTTGCAGGAAGTCACGCAGCGTGGTGCCGCCCTGCTCAATCGATCGCTGCAACACTGCCTTAATGGTGGTTACCAGCAACGCCGCTTCGCCCTGCGTCAGGGAACCTGCCGCGCGGTCTGGCGCAATACCTGCCATAAACAGCGACTCGCTGGCATAGATATTCCCCACGCCCACCACCAGTTTATTGTCCATCAACCAGGGTTTGACCAACGTGCGCTTATTGCGTGATTTTTCAAACAGGTAATCGGTAGAGAAGGCATCATCCAGCGGCTCCGGCCCGAGGTGGGCAAGCACATTGCTGGTCGCCAGATCTTCACACCATAGCCAGGCGCCAAAACGGCGTGGGTCGGTGTAACGCAGCACGTGGCCGCTGTCCATCACCAGATCGACATGGTCATGCTTGCCCGGCTCGCTCTCTTCCGGCAAAACGCGCAGGCTGCCAGACATGCCGAGGTGGACGATAATCCAACCGCGCGTCAGCTCAATCAGCAGGTATTTGGCGCGGCGCTGCACGCTGAGCACCGGTTGGTCACTGAGGGCTTGGATCTCGTCGGAGACCGGCCAGCGCAGGCGGCCGTTGCGTACCACGGCATGGAGAATGGTGTGGCCGGCCAGGTAGGGTTCAATACCACGGCGGCTGGTTTCAACTTCAGGTAATTCAGGCATGGACTCTCCCTTTTTACTGAACTGATAAGCGCCGCCCTCACAGGCGCTGCCCGTGGCGGCCTCATAAAAACAAAAAACCCGGCCAAAGCCGGGTTTTTCATTAATCCACTAAAATTATTTAATTTTAGCTTCTTTGTAGATCACGTGTTGACGGACAACTGGATCGAATTTCTTCAGTTCCAGTTTTTCCGGCTTAGTACGCTTGTTCTTCGTGGTGGTATAGAAGTGACCAGTACCAGCAGAAGAAACCAGCTTGATCTTCTCGCGAACACCTTTAGCCATGATTCAGTTCCTTAATACTTCTCACCGCGGGCACGCAGATCGGCCAGGACCGCTTCGATACCCTTCTTATCAATTACACGCATACCTTTAGCAGATACACGCAGAGTTACAAAGCGCTTCTCGCCCTCAACCCAAAAACGGTGAGAGTGCAGGTTCGGCAGAAAACGGCGTTTGGTCGCGTTCATTGCGTGGGAACGGTTGTTACCGCTCACCGGGCGCTTGCCAGTAACTTGGCAGACTCGGGACATGTCTATTCTCCAAAAATCAAATCAGCTCGAGCTTCGTATAGGATTTGGCCGCCTCGTCAGGCTTTAGAGCCCATCTCAGCAAATTTCACCGGGAAGACTCGTCATCATCAGGTGTAAAAACCCTCATCAGGTTCGAAACCTGCTGAGATAGGCTCTTAACGCCAAACCCAAGATTCTCAAAGGTGGCGTAGTATACGCTCTGAAGCGTATGTGCTCAAGTCCCGAACAGCTAAAGATCCCGAAGGATCGCGAAAAAATGCCCTCAAATCCACCCGCGCTCGGCAAAAGAGACCGATTCGCCGTTGCCGATTACCAGATGGTCCAGCACGCGGATTTCCAGCAATTGGCAGGCTTTTATCACCTGTTCGGTTATTATTCTGTCGGCCTGGCTGGGTTCAGCCTTACCCGACGGATGATTATGAGCAAGGATTAATGCGGCTGCATTCGCCTTTATCGCCTCGCGCACAATTTCCCGTGGATGGACTTCGACATTGTCAATAGTACCAGCAAACATCTCCTCATGGCGAATCAGCCGGTGTTGATTGTCGAGAAACAGAACAAGAAAAATTTCCCGTTCGCGGCCATTCAGCAAATTTTGCAGGTACTCCCTGACCACCTTGGGCGATTGCAGCGCGTCCTCTCGCATCAGATGGTGAATGGAACCACGGCGCGCCAGTTCTAAAATGGCGCTGAGCTGGGCATACTTGGCCTCGCCAATGCCCGCACAGGCAGCCAGCGAACGGTAATCTGCCCCCAGCAGTGCCGCCAGTGAGCCAAACTCATCCAGCAACCGCTGCGCCAGCGCCGCGACAGGCACCCCACGGTAACCCGTCCGCAGAAAAATCATCAACAACTCGTTGTCTGTCAGCACCTCGGCGCCATATTTCAGCAGCTTCTCCCGCGGCCGCAGCCCCTCGCCCCATACCATTGCCCTCTCCCTCTGGCGTGCTCCGGCGGCCATCATAGCGATGGCGCGAGGAAAAGCGACGGCATCGCGCCGGTTTTGGGAAGGGCTTCCCAGACTTTTACTTTGCCGCCAGCGGCATCGCTGGCATAGCGGTTCTGCGCGGCGGTTATGCTAAAATGCGCGCTCGAATGGTTAGAAATCGGACAATCATGATGGCTGGACTCTCCGGTAAACATATTGTGCTTGGCGTCAGCGGCGGCATCGCGGCCTATAAATCCCCTGAACTGGTGCGCCGCTTGCGTGACCGTGGGGCAGAGGTGCGGGTGGTGCTGACCGAGGGGGCTAAGGCGTTCATCACCCCGCTGAGCCTGCAGGCAGTCTCAGGCTACCCGGTCTCTGACAATCTACTTGATCCCGCTGCCGAGGCGGCGATGGGGCATATTGAGCTGGGCAAGTGGGCCGATTTGGTGATCATGGCACCAGCCACAGCCGATTTGCTGGCCCGCGTGGCCGCCGGCATGGCCAATGACCTGCTGACCACCGTCTGTCTGGCGACGCCAGCCCCGCTGGCCGCCGCGCCCGCGATGAACCAGCAGATGTACCGTGCCGCAGCCACGCAGGCTAACCTGGCAACGCTGGCCGGACGCGGCGTGATGCTGTGGGGGCCAGACAGCGGCAGTCAGGCGTGCGGCGACGTGGGGCCGGGCCGGATGCTGGATCCGCTGGAGATCGTCGAGCGCGCCGTACAGCACTTCAGTGCTGTCAAGGATCTGCAACACCTGAAGGTAATGATCACCGCCGGGCCGACCCACGAGGCGCTGGATCCCGTCCGTTTCATCACCAACCACAGCTCAGGCAAAATGGGCTTCGCCATTGCGGCAGCGGCGGCGGCGCGCGGCGCACAGGTGACACTGGTCTCTGGCCCGGTCACGCTGCCGACACCCGCCGGTGTGACACGTATTGATGTCACCAGCGCGCTGGAGATGGAGCAGGCCGTGATGGCGCGCGCCGCCACACAGCAGATTTTCATTGGCTGCGCCGCCGTCGCAGATTACCGGGCCGCGCACATTGAGCCGGAGAAGATCAAGAAACAGTCTGGCGACGAACTGACCCTCAAGATGGTGAAGAACCCGGATATCGTGGCTGGCGTGGCCGCGATGGCGGAGCAGCGGCCCTTTGTCGTCGGATTTGCCGCCGAAACCCAGAATGTGGAAGAATACGCGCGGCAAAAATTGATCCGCAAAAATCTCGACCTCATTTGCGCTAATGATGTTTCACTTGCCGGGCATGGTTTCAACAGCGATACCAATGCCTTGCACCTCTTCTGGCCGCACGGGGAGACGCGTCTTCCGCACAGCGACAAGGCACTCCTTGGCCAACGTTTACTAGACGAGATTGTCAGCCGTTATGATGAAAAAAATCGACGTAAAGATTCTTGATCCGCGCATTGGCGACGTGTTCCCCCTGCCCGCCTACGCGACCTCCGGCTCTGCCGGCCTGGATCTGCGCGCCTGCCTGGACGCCCCGATTGAGCTGGCACCGGGCCAGACCACCCTGTTGCCGACCGGGCTGGCGATCCATATCGCTGATGCCTCGCTGGCGGCGGTTATCCTGCCGCGCTCCGGCCTCGGCCATAAGCATGGCGTGGTGCTGGGCAATCTGGTGGGCCTGATTGATTCTGACTATCAGGGCCAGCTGATGGTATCGGTATGGAACCGCAGCCAGACCGCCTTCACCATTGAGCCAGGCGAGCGCGTGGCGCAGATGGTGTTTGTGCCGGTGGTTCAGGCGGAGTTCAATCTGGTTGAGTCGTTTGACAGCAGTGTGCGGGGCGAAGGCGGTTTCGGACATTCAGGACGCCAATAAGAACCTGTTCAACATCGCGGGCGACCGCGATATTGCACAGATCCTTACCTAAACACTTCTCCACTCGCACTCGTCGTTTTTACGAAGCCGCTGGTTTTTCCCACCAGCCGGCGCGGGTGTGGGTTTTCGTTTATTACGCCGTTGTTAGCAAGGGTCTATCAGGATATGGCAGCAAGAGAGAGTAAAAGGAACCGGCGCGAAGAGATATTGCAGGCACTGGCCCACATGCTGGAGTCGAGCGATGGCAGCCAGCGCATCACCACCGCCAAGCTGGCCGCGACTGTCGGCGTGTCAGAAGCCGCGCTTTACCGGCACTTTCCCAGCAAAACCAAAATGTTCGATAGCCTGATCGAGTTCATCGAAGATACCCTGATGAGCCGCATCAACCTCATTTTGCAGGATGAGAAAGAGACATTTAATCGGCTTCGTCTGATTTTGCTCTTAATTTTGGGTTTTGCTGAACGTAACCCAGGATTGACCCGCATCATGACTGGCCACGCGCTGATGTTTGAGCAGGATCGGTTGCAGGGACGTATCAACCAGCTGTTTGAGCGCATTGAGACCCAGCTGCGTCAGGTGCTGCGCGAGCGCAAATTGCGCGAGGGCACGGCCTTCAGCAGTGATGAGGCGCTGTTGGTGAGCCAGATTCTGGCGCTTTGCGAGGGGATGCTCTCCCGCTATGTCCGTTCGGAGTTCCGTTACCGTCCGACGCAGGATTTCGAGACCCGTTGGCCGCTGATTGCCAGCCAACTGCAATAAAAAAGGGCCTGATGGCCCTTTTTTATTTGCCGCCGTTATACGCCATACTGTTGGCGATAGGCACGCACCGCTGCCAGGTGGTCAGCCATTTCAGGCTTCTCTTCCAGATAGGTGACCAGATCTTGCAGGGTAATGATGGAGATGACGTGGCACTGGTAGTCGCGCTCCACTTCCTGAATGGCGGAGAGTTCGGCGCGGCCACGCTCCTGACGGTCGAGGGAGATGAGCACACCTGCCAGTGAGGCACCCTGGGCGCCGATGATCTCCATCGACTCACGGATAGCAGTGCCAGCGGTGATCACATCGTCCACCAGCATCACCCGGCCCTGCAACGGGCTGCCCACCAGCGAACCACCCTCGCCATGATCCTTGGCCTCTTTGCGGTTGAAGCAGTAAGGCACGTCGCGCTCATGGTGCTCTGACAGCGCGATCGCCGTGGTGGTGGCAATCGGGATGCCTTTATAGGCTGGGCCGAACAGCAGATCGAACTCGATGCCGGAGTCCACCAGCGCCTCCGCGTAGAAACGCCCCAACAGCGCCAAATCGCGCCCGGTATTGAACAGGCCGGCGTTAAAGAAGTAGGGGCTGGTGCGGCCCGATTTCAGGGTAAATTCGCCGAACTTCAATACCTGCTTGTTAAGCGCGAACTCAATAAACTTGCGCTGGTAGGCTTTCATCGATCTCTCCTCGTTAATTCCTGATCACATGTACCGGCCATTGGCCCATAAAAAAGGCGACTTATCGTCGCCTTAAAAAATTTATTGTCCCAGCGCCGCTTTCTGCGCCTCGAAAATGGTTTCGATCCCTCCGCGCGCCAGCGCCAGCAGGGAGAGCAGCTCCTCATGGCTGAATGGCTCGCCCTCGGCGGTGCCCTGCACCTCGATCATGCGGCCATCTTCCGTCATCACGACGTTCATGTCGGTTTCTGCGGCGGAGTCTTCCACATATTCCAGATCGCAGAGCGCCTCACCCTTCACGATACCCACAGACACCGCGGCAACCATGCCCTTCATCGGGTTGGCTTTCAGCTTGCCAGCGGCCACCAGCGCATTCAGCGCGTCGGCCAGCGCCACGCAGGCACCGGTAATGGACGCGGTACGGGTGCCGCCATCGGCCTGCAACACGTCGCAGTCCAGGGTGATGGTGAACTCACCCAGTTTTTTCAAATCGACCGCCGCGCGCAGGGAGCGGGCGATCAGGCGCTGGATCTCCAGCGTACGGCCGCCCTGCTTGCCCTTGGCCGCTTCACGCGGGTTACGGGTATGGGTAGAGCGCGGCAACATGCCATATTCGGCGGTGATCCAACCCTGGCCCTGACCCTTCAGGAAGCGTGGCACGCCCTCTTCGACAGTGGCAGTGCACAGCACTTTGGTCTCACCAAACTCCACCAGTACCGAACCTTCGGCATGTTTTGTGTAGTGGCGGGTAAGGATGACGGGGCGCACCTGTTGTGCATTACGGCCTGCTGGACGCATGGATTGATCTCCGGCTAGCAAATCTTAGTTGGCTGCGCATTATACGGGCTTCGCGAGGTAATGCCTATCATGAGCGATGGGCCACGGCTATAATCCCCCCATCTTTACATTTATGGGAACGCACATATGATCCGCAGCATGACCGCCTACGCCCGGCGTGAGACCAAGGGTAACTGGGGCAGCGCCGCCTGGGAACTTCGTTCCGTGAACCAGCGCTATCTGGAGACCTACATCCGCCTGCCGGAGCAGTTCCGCGGGCTGGAGCCTGTCATTCGAGAACGTATCCGCGCACGCCTGACCCGCGGCAAAATCGAATGCAACCTGCGCTTTGAGCTGGACCCCAGCGCCCAGAGCAGCATGGTGCTGAACGAGAAGCTGGCCAAACAGCTGGTGGAAGCCGCCAATTGGGTCAAGATGCAGAGTGACGAGGGCGAGATCAACCCGATGGATATCCTGCGCTGGCCGGGCGTGATGTCCGCTGAGGAGCAGGATCTCGATGCCATCAGCGCTGAACTGCTGAAAGCACTGGACGGCGCGCTGGATGATTTCATCGCCGCCCGCGAGAGCGAAGGTGCCGCCCTGAAGGCCCTGATTGAGCAGCGCCTGAACGGCGTCAGTGCCGAAGTGACCAAAGTGCGCGCCCAGATGCCCAACATCCTGCAATGGCAGCGCGAGCGTCTGGTCAGCAAACTGGAAGAGGCGGAAGTCCAACTGGAAAACAACCGCCTGGAGCAGGAGCTGGTGCTGATGGCACAGCGTGTGGACGTGGCGGAAGAGCTGGACCGCTTGGAAGCGCACGTGAAAGAGACACACAAAATCCTGAAGAAAGAGGAAGCGGTAGGCCGCCGCCTCGACTTCATGATGCAGGAGTTCAACCGCGAGTCGAACACCCTGGCATCAAAATCGATCAATGCCGACGTCACCACCTCCGCCATCGAGCTGAAGGTGCTGATCGAGCAGATGCGTGAGCAGATCCAGAATATTGAGTGATCCCCAAGAAAGACGCAGTGAATAAGAAGCCCGCCTTAGGCGGGCTTTTTTATTGCCTCAGCGGCGGCGTTTGCGGCCACAGGTCAGGGCGGCGATGCCGACACCGAGCAAAGTGACGGCGGCGACGCCAAACAGATTGGAGTCGACGGAAATGGCGCGCTGTTTGGCATTTTCATTAAAGCGGCCGTGGGTGCGGTGCAAATTGTCCACCGGCTCATAGAGGTAGTCCGGGCGAGCCTGATCTTCCGGCTCCTCGGTCATTTGGCCGCTGTAAGCCTGTTTCGCTAGCAATTTATCCAACAGGCCGGGGAAGAACATATTGCCGACGATGGATTGCAGCGTCGCCTTGCCCAGCCAGATTTCGCGCGGCGCGCGCTGGGCGGCGTCAAAGATTGCCCTGGCGGCCACCTCGGGCTGGTAGATGGGCGGTACTGGCTGCACCCGGTGATCCAATTTGTTGCGCGACCACTCAAACTGCGGGGTGTTGATGCCGGGCAGTTGCACCATGCTCAGGCGGATGCGGCTCTTGTCATGGATCAGCTCGCTACGCAGTGAGTCGGTGAAGCCGCGAATGGCAGCCTTCGCCGCGCAATAGGCAGATTGCAGCGGGATGGAGCGGTAGGCCAGCGCCGAGCCAGTCTGCACAATGGTGCCACGGTTGCGGGCGCGCATCCGTTTCAGCGCGGCCAGCGTGCCGTTCACCGCCCCCAGATAGGTCACCTCGGTGACACGTTTGTACTCCTCCGCCGTGGTCTCCACCACGGGCGCCACTACGGTGTTCATCGCCACGTTCACCCAGACCTCAATCGGCCCCAGCGTCTGCTCAATCAGCTCGGCGGCCTGCTCCACCTGCTCGGCGTCCGCGACATCTACTGGCAACCCCAGCGCCTTGTGGCCAAAAGCCTCCAATTCAGTCACGGTCTCCTGTAGCCCCTCCTCGCTGCGGGCAAGCACCGCCACTTGATACCCCTTCTGTGCAAAATGGCGTGCAGTGGCACGACCCACGCCGGCCGTTCCGCCCGTCACTACAACAACACGTGTTTGATCAACCATCTGTTCTGCCTCTTATCTCCATGAATGGGAAAAGCATAGCAGCCCGATGGTTTTCTACAGGGGTCGGCTACGCGCCACTGTTGGAGTGCGCAGGCATAAAGGCAGGCACCTGCCCGCGTTGCAGGTCGTCAACGATGCGCTGCATGGCTGGGTGGTGCAGTAGCGCCCACAGTTGCGCCGCGCGCTTGGCACCAATGCCAGCATACTGGCTCCACTGCTGCTCACTGCGCTGCTGGATAACCGGCCACGGCTCATCTTTCAGCGTTGCAAGGGCGTAAGGCGGAACGCCCAGCCCGCTTAGCCACGGTTTCAAGCCCTTCTGCCGCGCCAGTTGCAGGCTGGCGTAGAGCTTCTCCGCCTGTTTCAGGCTAATGCCCATTTTCTCCTGTAACTGGGGCAAGGAGAAGGCGAGCCAGCCGGTCAGGGTGTCCAGCCCGCCCTGCGTGATTAATGTACGCCAGCCTTGTGGCCCGATGCCGCTGACCTGCACGCCCTGCGGCCCACCCAGCCAGACCAGCCGTGCCAAAAACTGTGAATGGCAGGTTGGGGTAAGGGTCAGGCAACTGAACGTATCAAACTGGCTGGCGTCAGGGTAGTCGATGGGCTTGCGCTCTTTCACCCGCCAGGCCACCTCCTCCAGCCTTGGAATGCCCTGACCGGCCAGCGAGATCACCACGCGGTCGCCCTCGGCAATCTCCCATGCCCTCAACCGCTCCACAGATCCGACATTGACGCGCCGCACCCATTTATCATCCAGTTTCATCGGACGCAGGTTCAGCACCGGAGCAATTTTACCGGTGCGGCCAACGGTGAAAGTGATGCTCTCTACCTCCGCCACCCGCTGCGCCGGGGCATATTTCCAAGCCACCGCCCAGCTTGCCGGGGTATTGCGCCAGAACTTGCCTGCCGGACTCTGTTCTTCACGCACCACTACGCCATCCGTGACAAACGGCAGTGGCGCATTGAACCAGCGCTCACGCTGGGCAGCGACCTCTGCCAGCGTGGTCACCGGCAGGGTGTAGCGCGCTGTCAGCGGGAAACCGAGCATGGTCAGGGCCTGAAGGCGCTCCGCCATCCCTGAGGGGCCGTCCGGCCACTCCCAGACAAACAGCCCAAGCTGATCCAATGCCGGTGAGGGCTGACGACGCATCAACAGGCCAGCGGCCCGGTTGCGGGCATTCAGCCCGCCCTGCTGTTTCTGTTGATGACCGTTCATCTTCAGGAACAACTCCCCCTGTAGGGTCACATCCTGCCAGCGGCTCTCCTTCGGCAGCACCGTTGGCAGCGACGTTATCTGCCGCACCGCGTCAGTCCACTCCTCCCCGACCCGGCCATTGCCGCGGCTAATTGCTGAAGCGAGCCGCCCAGTCCGGTAGGTCAGGGTCACCGCGACGCCATCCACCTTGGGTTGGATCCAGAGCGGCCCTTTGCCCGCCATCCAGGTAGCGAGCGCACGTTCATCGCCCAGCTTTTTCAGGCCAGTCTGGGCAACGGGGTGGGCCACCTTGCCGGCGGGCAGGAGCGGCTCCTCGGCTATCGCACCCGCGCACATCTGCCACTGGCCGAGGGTGGCGCGTAGCTGGTCGTAGAGTGCGTCCTCCATCAGGCTGACGCCCTGTTGGTAGTAGGCCCGGTCGCACGCCTCCAGCCGCTGCGCCAGCGCCGCGATCTCCTGCTTCAGGCGCAACGCGCCCCAGTCTGGGCATGAGGTTGAGGCCAAGGCTGGGGAGCAACCTGATAGAAGCAGCCCCACCACGATAATGAGTGCACGCATAACTCCTCCTTTTTTGGGCGGCAGTTAAGCGCGCCAGAAGAGGAAATTCGAGGGGCAAAACGTGATTCTGGAAGCGGGATCGAAAGGAAAAACGCGGGGTTGCAACGCAAAGATTTTCTTTGGAATCTTCCGCGAACAATCGGTGAAATAGATGGCTTAGGCGCTGAATTTCAGGTGAAATAAACGCGAACGCTGCATCCAGGCGGGTAGCCGTGTATACTGTGCGGAGAAGTTCTCTTCCGCATCGACATATCAACCGTTACAGCTGAAACATCATCTATGGCTCAAGGCACGTTATACATTGTCTCTGCACCGAGCGGCGCAGGGAAATCCAGCCTGATTCAGGCTTTGCTGAAAACGCAACCGCTCTATGACACGCAAGTCTCCATCTCCCACACCACGCGCGCCAAGCGCCCAGGTGAGAATCATGGTGAGCACTACTACTTTGTGTCAGAGGCTGAGTTCTGCGACATGATTGAGAAAGAGGACTTTCTTGAACATGCGCAGGTGTTTGGCAACTACTATGGCACCTCCCGTGCCGCCATTGAGAAGGTGCTGAAAACCGGTGTCGATGTGTTCCTGGATATCGACTGGCAGGGCGCCAAGCAGATCCGCGAAAAGATGCCCGCCTCGCGCAGCATCTTTATCCTGCCTCCGTCGAAGGATGAGCTGGACCGCCGTCTGCGTGGCCGCAACCAGGACAGCGAAGAGGTCATCGCCAAGCGCATGGCGCAAGCCGTGGCAGAGATGAACCACTACGCCGAGTACGACTACCTGATCGTGAATGATGACTTTGATCTGGCGCTGCTGGATTTAAAAACCATCATTCGCGCGGAACGTCTGCGTCTGGGCCGCCAAAAGCTCAAGTATGACGCTTTAATCACCAAATTATTGGCAGACTGAAGTCACTTTCAGTATCATGCCCAGTCATTTCGTCACCTGTGGAGTAGCACTTATATGGCACGCGTAACTGTTCAAGACGCTGTAGAGAAAATTGGTAACCGTTTTGACCTGGTGTTGGTCGCTGCTCGTCGCGCACGCCAGATGCAAGTTGGCGGCAAGGATCCTCTGGTTCCGGAAGAGAACGATAAGTACACCGTTATCGCTCTGCGTGAAATCGAAGAAGGTCTGATCAACAACCAGATCCTCGATGTGCGCGATCGTCAGGAACAGCAAGAGCAGGAAGCCGCCGAGATCCAGGCTGTGACCGCCATTGCTGAAGGCCGCCGTTAATTAGAGTTTAAAAAGACCTTGTACCTGTTTGAAAGCCTGAATCTGCTGATTCAAAAATACCTGCCTGAGGAGCAGATCAAGCGCCTCAAACAGGCATACCTCGTTGCGCGCGACGCGCATGAAGGTCAGACCCGCTCCAGCGGTGAGCCCTATATCACTCACCCTGTGGCGGTCGCCTGCATTCTGGCGGAGATGCGCCTCGACCACGAAACGCTGATGGCGGCCCTGCTGCATGACGTCATCGAAGATACACCTGCGACCTATCAAGATATGGAGCAGTTGTTCGGCAAAAGCGTCGCTGAGCTGGTTGAGGGCGTCTCCAAGCTGGATAAGCTGAAATTCCGTGACAAGAAAGAAGCGCAGGCGGAAAACTTCCGCAAAATGATCATGGCGATGGTGCAGGATATCCGCGTCATCTTGATCAAGCTGGCCGACCGTACGCACAATATGCGTACCCTTGGCTCGCTGCGGCCGGACAAGCGCCGCCGCATTGCACGCGAGACGCTCGAGATCTACAGCCCGCTGGCGCACCGCCTGGGTATCCATCACCTGAAAACCGAGCTGGAAGAGCTGGGTTTTGAGGCCCTCTATCCCAACCGTTACCGCGTGATTAAAGAGGTAGTGAAAGCTGCCCGCGGCAACCGTAAAGAGATGATCCAGAAAATCCTCTCGGAGATTGAGGGACGGCTGACTGAGGCAGGCATTGAGTGCCGGGTCAGCGGACGTGAGAAGCACCTCTACTCGATCTACTGCAAGATGCACCTGAAAGAGCAGCGCTTCCACTCCATCATGGATATCTACGCGTTCCGCGTCATCGTGAAAGAGGTCGATACCTGCTACCGCGTACTGGGTCAGGCGCACAGCCTGTACAAGCCGCGTCCGGGCAGGGTCAAAGATTACATCGCCATTCCCAAGGCCAACGGCTATCAATCCCTGCACACCTCCCTTATCGGCCCGCACGGCGTGCCGGTGGAGATCCAGATCCGCACCGAGGATATGGACCAGATGGCAGAGATGGGGGTGGCCGCCCACTGGGCTTATAAAGAGCATGGCGAGTCCGGCACCACCACGGCGCAGGTTCGTGCGCAGCGCTGGATGCAGAGCCTGCTGGAGCTGCAACAGAGCGCCGGCAGCTCATTTGAATTCATCGAGAGCGTGAAATCCGATCTCTTCCCGGATGAGATCTATGTCTTTACGCCGGAAGGGCGCATCGTGGAACTGCCGGCCGGTGCCACGCCGGTTGACTTCGCCTATGCGGTTCACACTGACATTGGCCACGCCTGCGTCGGCGCGCGCGTCGATCGCCAGCCCTATCCGCTCTCGCAGCCGCTGACCAGCGGCCAGACGGTGGAGATCATCACCGCACCGGGCGCACGGCCAAACGCCGCCTGGCTGAACTTTGTCGTGAGTTCCAAAGCGCGCGCCAAGATTCGCCAGATGCTGAAAAACCTGAAGCGTGATGACTCGGTGTCGCTGGGCCGTCGTTTGCTGAACCATGCGTTTGGCAATGGCCGCAAGCTGGCGGACATTCCGCAAGAGAACATCCAGCGCGAGCTGGACCGGATGAGATTGGCGAGCGTGGATGACCTGCTGGCGGAGATTGGTCTCGGCAACGCCATGAGCGTAGTAGTCGCGACCAACCTGCTCGGCGATCACGCCACCATCGGCTCCTCCGGGATGCGCAACTTGCCCATCAAAGGCGCAGATGGCGTGCTGATCACGTTCGCCAAGTGCTGCCGCCCGATCCCTGGCGACCCAATTATCGCGCACGTCAGCCCCGGCAAGGGTCTGGTGATCCACCATGAGTCCTGCCGCAACATCCGCGGCTACCAGAAAGAGCCTGAGAAGTTCATGGCGGTGGAGTGGGATGACCATGGGCTGGATCAGGAGTTCATCACCGAAATCAAGGTGGACATGTTCAACCATCAGGGGGCGCTGGCCAACCTGACCGCGGCGATTAACGCGGCGGAGTCCAACATCCAGAGCCTGAGCACCGAAGAGCGCGATGGCCGGGTCTACAGTACCTTTATCCGCCTGACCGTGCGCGATCGTATTCATCTGGCGAACGTAATGCGTAAGATTCGTATTATGCCGGATGTGATCAGAGTGAACCGAAACAGAAACTAAGGCTGATGACTCCACAACGTTACGCGCGAATCCGCGAAATGCTGACTGCCAGACAACCGGATCTCACGGTATGTATGGAGCAGGTGCACAAGCCCCACAATGTCTCGGCCGTGATCCGCACGGCCGATGCGGTTGGCGTCCACCAAATTCATGCGGTGTGGCCCACCAACCGTATGCGCACCCTGGTCTCCTCCGCGGCCGGTAGCAACAGCTGGGTGCAGGTCAAAACCCATAAGACCATCGTTGACGCGGTCAGCGCCATGAAACAGCAGGGGATGCAGGTGCTCGCCACCCATCTCTCTGACAAGGCGGTAGATTTCCGCGAGATCGACTACACCCGGCCCACCTGCATCCTGCTCGGGCAGGAGAAAACCGGCATCACCGCTGAGGCGCTGGCGCTGGCCGATCAGGACATCATTATCCCGATGGCTGGCATGGTGCAGTCGTTGAACGTCTCGGTCGCCTCGGCGCTGATCCTATATGAAGCCCAGCGCCAGCGGCAAAACGCCGGCATGTACTACCGTGATGCCTGTATGCTCGATGATGAGGAGCAGCAACGGCTGCTGTTTGAGGGCGGCTACCCGGTGCTGGCGAATGTCGCGAAGCGCAAAGGGCTGCCGCGCCCGCATATTGATGATCAAGGCCAGATTGTGGCGGAGCCTACCTGGTGGGCCGCCATGCAAGCCATGGAGCGCTAAATGAAAGGACGCCTGCTGGATGCCATTCCGTTAACGTCACTGTCCGGGGTTGGGGCCAGCCAGGCGGGCAAGCTAGCAAAGCTTGGTCTGGAGACCATTCAGGATCTGCTGCTGCAATTGCCGCTGCGTTATGAAGACCGCACCCACCTCTATCCAATCAATGACCTTCTGCCGGGCATCTTCGCCACGGTAGAGGGTGAAGTGTTGCGCACGGATGTCAGTTTTGGCCGCCGGCGCATGATGACCTGCCAGATCAGCGACGGCACCGGCGTCCTTACCCTGCGCTTCTTCAACTTCAATGCCGCGATGAAAAACAGCCTGGCCACCGGCCGCCGCGTCACCGCCTATGGTGAGATTAAGCGTGGGCATCATGGCGCGGAGATCATCCACCCGGAGTATCGCCTACAGGGCGACCACAGCGAGGTGGTGGTGGAAGAGTCCCTGACGCCGGTCTATCCGGCGACCGAGGGAGTTCGACAGGCCACGCTGCGCAAGCTGACCGATCAGGCACTCGATTTGCTGGATACCGTGCCCATTGAGGAGCTGCTACCGGAGGAGTTGCGGCGCGGCATGATCTCGCTGCCACAGGCGCTGCATCTCTTGCACCGCCCACCACCGGATGTGCGGCTGGAGGATCTGGAGAAGGGGCGCCACCCGGCACAGCGTCGCTTAATCATGGAGGAGTTGCTGGCGCATAACCTCAGTATGCTGGATGTGCGCGCCGGCACCCAGAGTTATCAGGCGCTGCCGATTCCCCATGACACTGAACTGACCGGCCGTTTCCTCGCCTCCCTGCCCTTCCAGCCAACCGGCGCACAGCGTCGGGTAGTGGCTGAGATTGAGCAGGATCTGGCGAAAGGCTTCCCAATGATGCGGCTGGTGCAGGGCGACGTTGGCTCCGGCAAGACGCTGGTGGCGGCGCTGGCGGCATTGCAAGTGATCGCCCAAGGCAAGCAGGTGGGGCTGATGGCACCAACCGAACTGCTGGCGGAGCAGCATGCCAATAACTTCCGCCAATGGTTTGAACCGCTTGGCATCCAGGTTGGTTGGCTGGCCGGCAAACAGAAGGGCAAGGCGCGTCAGGCGCAGCAGGAGGCGATTGCCAGCGGCCAGGTCTCCATGGTGGTCGGCACCCACGCCATCTTCCAGGAGCAGGTACAGTTCAACGGACTGGCGCTGGTGATCATCGATGAGCAGCACCGTTTTGGCGTCCACCAGCGGCTGGCGCTGTGGGAGAAGGGGCTGGTGCAGGGCTATCACGCACACCAGTTAATCATGACCGCCACCCCCATTCCGCGCACGCTGGCGATGACCGCCTACGCCGATCTCGACACCTCTGTGATTGATGAGCTGCCGCCGGGCCGTACCCCGGTGACCACCGTCGCGATTCCCGATAGCCGCCGTGAGGAGATCATTCAGCGGGTAAAAAATGCCTGCGAGCAGGAGGGGCGGCAGGCCTATTGGGTCTGCACCCTGATTGAGGAGTCCGACATGCTCGAGGCACAGGCGGCGGAAGCGACCTGGCAGGGGCTGAAGGAGGCGCTGCCCGGCCTGAACATCGGGCTGGTGCATGGCCGCATGAAACCGCAGGAGAAGCAGGCGGTGATGCAGTCATTCAAGCAGGGGGAGATCCAGTTGCTGGTGGCCACCACGGTGATTGAAGTTGGCGTGGATGTACCGAACGCCAGCCTGATGATCATTGAAAACCCGGAGCGGCTGGGGCTGGCGCAGCTTCACCAGTTGCGTGGCCGCGTCGGGCGTGGCGCAGTGGCTTCCCACTGCGTGCTGCTCTACAAAACGCCGCTGAGCAAAACGGCGCAGCGGCGGCTTCAGGTACTACGTGACAGCAATGACGGCTTTGTGATTGCCCAGCAGGATCTGGAGATCCGTGGGCCGGGCGAGTTGCTCGGCACCCGCCAGACCGGCAGCGCCGAGTTCCGCGTTGCCGATCTGCTACGCGATCAGGCGATGATTCCAGAAGTGCAGCGGGTGGCACGCCATATCCACCAGCGCTACCCGGAACATGCCCGGGCGCTGATTGAGCGCTGGCTGCCGGAGCGCACCCGCTACACCAATGCCTGACACGCCTTCTACAGGGCGAACGCTGGAAGCAGCAGGAACAGCTTAATCACCAGCGCGTTGACGATATCCATAAAGAACGCCCCAACCATCGGCACAATCAAGAAGGCGAGATGGGAGGGGCCGAAACGCCCGGTGATCGCCTGCATATTGGCGATGGCCGTGGGGGTCGCCCCCAGCCCAAACCCGCAATGCCCCGCCGCCAGTACCGCCGCATCGTAGTTCGCCCCCATCACCCGGTAGGTCACAAACACCGCATATAGCGCCATCGCCAGCGTCTGCGCCGCCAGGATCACCAACATCGGCAGTGCCAGCGCTGACAGCTCCCAGAGTTTTAGCCCCATTAAGGCCATCGCCAAAAACAGTGACAAACTGACGTTGCCGACGACCGACACCGCGCGGTCAAAGACCCGGTAGAGGCCCGAGGCGGACAAGATATTGCTGAGCACTACGCCGACAAACAGCACGCAGACAAAGGTCGGCAGCTCGAAGGCGGTGCCATGCAGTTTCCCAGACAGAAAACTGCCAGCCGAGAGGCAGATGGCGATCATGGCGATGGTTTCAATCAGCACCAGCGGCGTAATCAGCCGGCCGGTCAGCGGTTTCTCGAAGGCGCTGGGCGTTTCCAGATCTTCTGGGCGCCCCTCCGGAGTCATTGAGTGCCTGACCAGATAGCGCGCCACTGGCCCGCCGACCAAGCCCCCCAACACTAAACCAAAGGTGGCGCAGGCCATCGCCACCTCAGTGGCGCTGCTAAACCCATAGTGCTCACTGAACATCTTGCCCCACGCCGCGCCAGTGCCGTGGCCGCCTGACAGGGTAATGGAGCCGGAGAGCAGGCCAGTCAGCGGGTTCAGCCCCATCATGCTGGCCAGCCCAAGGCCGATTACGTTTTGCAGCACCAGCAGCCCCACCACCACAAACAGGAAGGCGACCAGCGAGCGGCCACCCTGACGCAGGCTGCCGATATCCGCATTCAGGCCGATGGTGGCGAAGAAGGCCAGCATCAGTGGCTCTTTCATGGTGTCATCAAAACGGATCTCCCAGCCGGAAAGTTGCTTCACCAGCAGCAGGCCCAGCGCCACCAGCAGGCCACCGGCCACTGGCTCCGGGATGGTGTAGCGATTAAATAGGGGAATGCGCTGGACGCACTTGCGCCCCAGCAGCAGCACCAGTGTTGCGGCGACCAGCGTGCCGAAGTTATCGAGTTCAATCATAAAAACACCCCAAAAAATATAAAAATATATAAAAGATCAATTGGTTATTTTTATGCCAATCCCTTGTGCGGGGCGGGCGATCCGAATTAAAAACCCAAAACCTTACTAAAGGCAAGGTTAAGCGTAACGGCGCGGCACGTCTGGGCGTGAAAGAATTTATCGACTGCATTCGCAAACGTTTGCTTTTGGGCTGGCAGGCTCATTAAAATGCCCCCTTTGCCGCCCCGGGAACCCTGATATGAGCGTACACACCGCCGAGCGGGAGTCTGGCACTGCCGCCACTCCCCACAATAGTGAATTGATCTACCGCCTGGAGGATCGCCCGCCGCTGCCGCAAACCCTGTTTGCCGCCTGCCAGCATCTGCTGGCGATGTTCGTGGCGGTGATCACCCCGGCACTGCTGATTTGTCAGGCACTCGGCCTGCCCGCGCAGGACACCCAGCACATCATTAGCATGTCGCTGTTCGCCTCCGGTCTGGCTTCCATCCTGCAAATCAAGACCTGGGGGCCGGTGGGGTCTGGGCTGCTCTCCATTCAGGGCACCAGCTTTAACTTCGTCAGCCCGTTGATCATGGGCGGCATGGCGTTGAAAAACGGTGGTGCGGATGTGCCGACCATGATGGCGGCGCTGTTCGGCACGCTGATGGTCGCCTCCTGTACTGAGATTGTGCTGTCGCGCTTCCTGCATCTGGCGCGCCGCATCATCACCCCGCTGGTCTCCGGCATTGTGGTGATGATCATTGGCCTCTCCCTGATTCAGGTGGGACTGACCTCCATCGGCGGCGGCTACGGCGCGATGGCCGATCACACCTTCGGCGCGCCGAAAAACCTGCTGCTGGCCGCCTCGGTGCTGGTGGTGATCATTGTGCTGAATCGCCAGCGCAATCCCTACCTGCGCGTCGCCTCGCTGGTGATCGCCATGGCGGTCGGCTACCTGCTGGCCTGGGCGCTGGATATGCTGCCCGTCACCGCCGGGGCCACCTCGCAGAGCTGGATCATGCTGCCGACGCCGCTCTACTATGGGCTGGGCTTTGACTGGAACCTGCTGCTACCGCTGATGCTGATCTTTATGGTGACCTCGCTGGAGACCATCGGCGACATCACCGCCACCTCTGACGTCTCGGAGCAGCCGGTCGCTGGCCCGCTCTACATGAAGCGCATCAAGGGCGGCGTGCTGGCGAATGGCCTGAACTCGTTGATCTCGGCGGTGTTCAACACCTTCCCCAACTCCTGCTTTGGCCAGAACAACGGCGTGATCCAGTTGACCGGCGTGGCCAGCCGCTACGTCGGTTTTGTGGTGGCACTGATGCTGGTGGTGCTCGGCCTGTTCCCTGGCGTCAGTGCGCTGGTGCAGCACATCCCTGAGCCGGTGTTGGGCGGCGCGACCATCGTGATGTTCGGCACCATCGCCGCCTCCGGGGTGCGCATTGTGTCGCGCGAGCCACTAAACCGCCGGGCGATCATGATTATTGCCCTGTCGCTGGCCGTAGGATTGGGCGTCTCCCAGCAGCCGCTGATCCTGCAATTCGCCCCGGACTGGGTGAAGAACCTGCTCTCTTCCGGCATCGCCGCCGGTGGCATCACCGCCATCGTGCTGAACCTGGTCTTCCCGCAAGAGAAGTAACGCCTTTCCCCCTGTCCTGCCGCGGCCAGTGTGATCACACACTGGCCGTTTTTTATGGAATGTGTTGGCCCTATCTATTGTGATAGCGGGCTGATTGCGGCATAAACAGGGTTACTTTACGAGTAAGGGGTAGTGAGAGCGATGAAATTTCTCGGGAAAGTGCTGGCAACCGTGCTGTTACTGTGTGTGCTGATCGTGGTGATAGGGTATCTGGTGTTACAGACTCCGTGGGCAGCCGGCTGGGTCAGCCGCTGGATCAGCGCCAACAGTGATTACCGGCTGGCGATTGGCAAGATTGACCATGAGTGGTCCTCTCCCATGGCGCTGACCCTGCATGATGTGCGGCTGACACCGGCGAACCAGCCCGCGCTGCTGGACGCTGGTGAAGTGAGCGTGGCGTTTAATTGGCACCAGCTCTCCCAGCCCGGCCACTTTGAGCGCCTGACGCTGCGCAACGGTAGCCTCAACCTCGGCAGTGGGCAACGCGCACTGCCGGTGGAGGCGGATCTGTTGCAGCTAAGCAATATGCGGCTGAACGCCAACGTCGATCGCCTTGCCATCGCTGCCCAACAGGTCAACGCGGGCGTCACCCCGTGGCGTCCTACTGCTGCACAGCCGCTGGGTAACGATGCCGAGTTCCAGTTGAGCGCCGGTGCATTGACGCTGAACGACATGCCCGCCTCGCAGGTGCTAATTCAGGGGCGTATCCAGCAAAACCGGTTGCTGCTGAATACCGTCGGCGCGGATTTCGCCCGCGGCCAACTCACCGCCAATGCCAGCCGTGACGCTGAGGGCAACTGGAACATCAACGCCCTGCGCCTAAGCAATATCCGCCTGCAATCGCCGCATACCCTCGCCACCTTCTGGCAGGATTTTCAGGCGCTGCCGAAAATGACCCTGAAACGGCTGGATGTAATTGACGCGCGCGTGCAGGGGCCGGACTGGGCCTTCAACGACCTTGACCTGACGTTGCAGGAGATCACCTTCGATCACGGCAACTGGCAGAGCGACGATGGCTCGCTCGCCTTTAATGCCAGCGACCTGATCAACGGCGATCTGCACTTCACCGACCCGATTGTCGATCTGGCTTTCGATAGTCAGGGCATCACCCTCAAGCAGCTCAGCACCCGCTGGCAGAACGGCCTGCTGCGCACCAGCGGCCACTGGGCGCGCGCCGACCAGCGCCTGCAACTGGACGAACTGGTGGTGGCGGCACTGGAGTACACCCTACCTGCCAACTGGCGCGAGCGCTGGATGCAGCCGCTGCCGTCGTGGCTCTCTGGGGTCGGCGTCAGCAAGCTGACCGCCAACCGTAACCTGATCATTGATGTGACGCCGGACTTTCCGTTCCAGATTACCGCCGTGGATGGCATCGGCACGGATCTGGTGCTGGCGCGCGACCACCAATGGGGCATCTGGGGCGGCAAGCTGACCCTGAACGCCAGTGATGCCACCTTCAATAAGATTGACGTGCGCCGCCCATCGCTGACCCTGACGGCCGATGACAACCAGATTGCCGTCACGGAGTTGAGCGCCTTTACCCAAGAGGGGTTGCTGGAGTCGACGGCGACCGTCGGTCAACAGCCGCAGCGTCCCTTCAGCCTCACCCTGACCGGGCGCGGCGTGCCGTTGCCGCTGGTGCAGAACTGGGGCTGGCCGGTGCAGCCACTCAACGGCAGTGGTGCCCTGAGCGTGCAGTTGCAGGGGCAACTGGCAGCCGGAAGCCCGTTGAAAAACGGCCTGACGGGCCGCCTGACCGCCACCAATGCCGAAGGCCAGCAGGTGACGCAGGAGATGGCGAATGGCGAGGTGATCGCCGCGCCGGTCGCGCCTAAGCCAGCCACGCCCGCCCCGACGGAGAGCGCGCCTTCTGCGCCCTCCCCGCAGCCCTAAAACGCGCAAAAAAAACGGGTGGCCTTGGCCACCCGTTCTCCTTCCAACGCCGTGCTACTCGGCACGCAGCTCGGAGCCGCCCTTCTCCAACGGTTCGTAGGGCATCGCAGGCAGCACAATGTAGGTGCCATCAAACACCGCACCCTTCTCCTCATCGCCATACAGCGCCACCTCCAACTGCACCCGCGCCTTGCGGCCGCGCGCCAGCCGGTCGAGGTCGCCGCTGATGGAACTGAGATCGGCCACCGCCCGCGGACGGCCGGTCACTGGTTTGCTATAGCGGATGTGGGCATCCGCCAGAATGATGGTGCCGCCGAGGTGGCGCTCGCGCAGCAGCAGCCAGATCAGCCCCCAGCCGGTCAGGGTCGCCAGCGAGAAGAGACTGCCAGCGAACAGCGTGTGGTGTGGGTTCTGGTTGCCGGTCTCCGGCATGGTGGTGACGAAGCGCTGGCCGGTGTACTGGCTGATACGCACACCCATCTTTTCGCTCAGCGGGATGTGCTCATACCACGCCTGCTGGAGTTGGCCGCACCAGTCAGGACGGTGCAGGATGTCATCCAGCGTCACGACCGGTTTAATCATCAAGAAGTGGCGCACCGGCGTGGTCTGCGGGGCGAAAATCTCCCCTTGGTTAACGAAGCCCAATTTGGCGAAGAACTCCACGGCATCCTCACGGGCGCTGCACACCACCCGCTTAACCCCCTCCTGGCGCGCCACGGACTCCAGCGTCATCGCTACCAGTGTGCCCAGCCCTTTGCCCTGCACCGCCGGATCGACCGCCAGAAAGCGGATGGCTGCCTCATTGTCGGCATTGATGTAGAGCCGGCCAATGGCGACGGTTTTGCCATGCTCATCCACCACCATCTGATGGTGGGCCATGGCGTCATAGGCATCTTTCTCCGATCCCAGGGGCTGGCGCAGCGGCTTGCGCAGCATCTCCCAGCGGAACTGGTAGTAGGCTTTCAGCTCCTGTTCAGTCACAGGTACTCGCAGGTGATACATAAAAGTCTCTCGTTGAATGGGTCAGTCAGCACCGACACCGCGCCCGGTTTGCACGCTTCCGGCTACACCTGCAACCAGAAGGTCACTGGCCCATCGTTGACCAGCGACACTTTCATGTCGGCGGCGAAGCGGCCGGTTTCCGTGGCGATGCCGCGCTCCCGGCACTGGCCGGTAAAGTAGTCATAAAGCCGTTTGGCTTCATCAGGCACCGCTCCGCGCGAAAAGCTTGGGCGCATCCCTTTTTGCGTATCTGCCGCCAGCGTGAACTGCGACACCACCAGCACGCTGCCACCCGCCTGCTGGACGTTGAGGTTCATTTTGTCATTCTCATCGCTGAAAATGCGGTAGCCCAGCACCCGCTCACAGAGGCGCGTCGCTTTCTGCTCGTCATCCCCCTGCTCCACTCCCAGCAGCACCAGCAGGCCCGGCCCAATCTCCCCGCACACCTCGCCCTCTACCGTGACGCTGGCCTGCAGTACCCGTTGAATCAATGCAATCATTGCTCTTTTCTCTCATATCTGGCGACGATGGCTTCGGCACGGCGCTGGCGGCGTTGGGTACGGTACTCGCCGAGCGAGACCGTGATCTCCGCCCCCAGCAACACGATACACCAGCCGACATAAACCCATAGGAACAATATCGGGATTACTGCCAGGACACCATAGATCAACTGGTAGGAGGGAAACAGCGTGATGTAGAGGGCGAACAACTTTTTGCTCAGCTCGAACAGTATCCCGGCCACCAGCGCGCCGGCCAGCGCATCGCGCATCGGCACGCGCACCGTCGGCACCAGACTGTAGAGCAGCCAGAAGGAGATCCAGGAGAGCAGCAGCGGCAGCACGCGCAACAGCTGATCCACCATGCTGTGCAGCCCGTGGGTATTGGCCCAGTTCAGCGAGAGCAGGTAGGAGCTGATTGCCACGCTGGCGCCCACCAGCAGCGGCCCCAGCGTCAGCACCATCCAGTAGACGGCAAAGGAGTAGACGAAGGGCCGTTTGTTCTGGCTGCGCCAGATTTTGTTCAGCACGCTGTCCACGGCGGCAATCAACAGCAGCGAGGTGACAATCAGCCCACAGGTGCCGACAGCAGTCATCTGGCTGGTGTTCGACATAAACTGCTCCAGATAGCGCTGAAGGTTATTGCCGGCCGCTGGCATGAAGTTGCTGAAGATAAAGCCCCGCACCTGCGCGCTGATTTGCGAGAAGACCGGAAAGATGGAGAGCAGGGAGAAGGCGACGGTAACCAGCGGCACCAGCGACAGCAGCGAGACATAGGCCAGGTGGCCGGCCAGCAGGGTCAGGCCGTCGTGGTCGACGCGCTTTACCAGGATTTTCAGGTAGCGCACGCTGAAACGGAAGATTGCCAGCGTGCGCTCCGGTCTAAAGGTCAGCTTCACCATAAGCAATCAGACTCCTTCCGGCCCTGCCTCAGGAGAAGTAGGCCGGCACGGTATGGCTGTCGGTCACCAGCACCCCTTCGATGCCTAATGCCCGCGCGCCCTCGACATTGTCCAGCGAGTCATCAAAGAAGACCGCCTGATCGGGCTTCACCCCCTCCTGTTGCAGCACATGCTGGTAGATACGCGGCTCCGGCTTGCGCATACCCAACTCCTGCGACAGGTAGATGGCATCCGCGGCAGCGCGCACCTCCGGGTACTGTTCCGGCCAGTAGGTGCTGTGCAGCCGGTTGGTGTTAGAGAGCACCACTACCCGGTGCCCCTGCTGGCGCAGGCGCTGCATGATGGCGATCACCTCTTTGCGCAGGCCAACGAATACCTCCTGCCAACCGGCGGAGAATTGCTCATAGCTCAGCGCGATGCCCAGCTCGTCACACAGCAGCGCGGCGAACTCCTCATCACTGATCTCGCCGCGCTCATGGCGGTGGAAGGCATCCCCTTGGGTGAATCCGGCGCTCAGGGCGGCCAGCGGCACGCCGCTCAGGTTGCTCCACACGCCCAGTACACGCCGGAAGTCGATATCAACAATCACATTCCCTAAATCAAAGATATACAACATGGCACACTCCTGATTTTGCGATGCGGTTTTCCACTGTAGCGGGAAAATTTAGCCCTGAACAGGGTGAAAGGCGGACGGAAATGCAGGAAAGATCCCAGACGGGAAGTACGGGCATAAAAAAAGGACGCCCTAAGGCGTCCTTTTTGTCTCATGCAGCGAGGCGGCGGAGGATTAACCCTCTTTCGGGCCGCGGCTTGCACGCTTACGGTCGTTCTCGGTCAGGTGACGCTTACGGATACGGATGGAGGTTGGGGTCACTTCCACCAGTTCGTCGTCATCGATGAACTCCAGAGCTTGCTCCAGGGACATCTTGATCGGCGGAACCAGAACCGTTGCTTCGTCCGTACCGGACGCACGCATGTTGGTCAGTTTCTTACCGGTCAGGCAGTTCACGGTCAGGTCGTTGGAACGGGAGTGAATACCGATGATCTGGCCTTCGTACACTTCCGCACCGTGGCCCAGGAACAGCTTGCCGCGATCCTGCAGGCTGAACAGGGCGAATGCCACTGCCTTGCCCTGGCCGTTGGAGATCAGCACGCCGTTCTGGCGCTGGCCGATTTCACCCGGACGCACGTCGTCGTAGTGGCTGAAGGTGGAGTAGAGCAAACCAGTACCGGAGGTCATGGTCATGAACTCGGTACGGAAGCCGATCAGGCCACGTGCCGGGATCAGGTAATCCAGACGGATACGGCCCTTGCCGTCAGGGATCATGTCCTTGACGTCGCCCTTACGCTCACCCATCGCCTGCATCACAGAACCCTGGTGCTGCTCTTCGATGTCCAGCGTCACGTTCTCGAACGGCTCTTGCGTGCGGCCGTCGATTTTGCGGTAGATAACCTTCGGACGGGATACGGCCATCTCGAAGCCTTCACGACGCATGTTTTCGATCAGCACCGACAGGTGCAGTTCGCCACGGCCGGAAACGCGGAACGCGTCAGCGTCTTCGGTCTCTTCCACGCGCAGTGCCACGTTGTGCACCAGCTCTTTGTTCAGACGCTCAAGAATCTGACGGGAAGTGACGTACTTACCTTCTTTACCGCAGAACGGCGAGGTGTTGACGTTGAAGTACATGGTCACGGTCGGCTCATCCACGCTCAGCGCTGGCAGCGCTTCCACGCTCTGCGGGTCGCAGATGGTGTCGGAGATGTTCAGCTCGCCCAGGCCGGTGATAGCAACGATGTCGCCAGCTTCAGCCAGTTGGGTGTCGATACGCTCCAGGCCCAGGTGGCCCAGTACTTTACCGACTTTACCGTTACGGGTTTTGCCTTCGCTGTCGATAACCGTAACCTGCTGGTTCGGCTTCACTTTACCGCGCTTGATGCGGCCGATGCCGATTACGCCCAGGTAGTTGTTGTAGTCCAGCTGGGAGATCTGCATCTGCAGCGGGCCGTCAAGATCAACGCTCGGTGCAGAAACGTGGTCAACGATCGCCTGATACAGCGGGGTCATGTCTTCCGCCATGTCATTGTGGTCGGTGCCCGCGATGCCCTGCAGCGCAGAAGCATAGATCACCGGGAAGTCGAGCTGCTCGTCAGTCGCATCCAGGTTAACGAACAGGTCGAACACCTGATCGACAACCCAGTCCGGACGCGCGCCCGGGCGGTCAACTTTGTTGATGACCACGATAGGTTTCAGACCGTTGGCGAAAGCCTTCTTGGTCACGAAACGGGTCTGCGGCATCGGGCCATCCATTGCGTCAACAACCAGCAGCACCGAGTCTACCATGGACATCACACGCTCTACCTCGCCGCCGAAGTCGGCGTGCCCTGGGGTATCCACGATGTTGATGCGGTAGTCATTCCAGTTAATGGCGGTGTTTTTTGCGAGGATGGTAATCCCACGCTCTTTCTCCAAATCGTTGGAGTCCATTACACGCTCGGTTGCTTCAGTACGTTCGTCGAAAGTACCGGACTGTTGCAGCAACTTATCAACCAGGGTGGTCTTCCCATGGTCAACGTGCGCAATAATGGCGATGTTACGCAAATTTTCGATCACAGCTTTGCCTCAGGCATTAGAAATAGCGCGCTATTGTACACGTATTAATCGAGGTTCTAAACAAGATCACATCGCACAACGTAAAACAACATGACTCCGGTTAGTTTGTGATCCCTTTCACGGTGCAATGTTTACAAATTCGCCCTTTTGCGCACCAAAACAGCGCACACTTTTCGCCCGTACGCACCTTTTTGGTGCAAAAATCCCATACTGGTGCATACTGGTGGGGGAGTAAAGGCACGAAAAGAGGGATAAATCAGCGCTTCGAAAAGTTGGCACACTTCTCGCTTATATCTACACAGAGCGAAAAGCGAATCAGGGTGAAACGCCTGGCAAAAGGCGAGCCGCTACTCTGCAACGGGAATTCGTTCCACGACGACAAAAAAATCCGGGAGAAACTAGTATGTCCGCTGAACATGTTTTGACGATGCTGAATGAGCATGAAGTGAAATTCGTTGACCTGCGTTTCACTGATACCAAAGGTAAAGAGCAGCACGTCACTATTCCTGCCCACCAGGTAAACGCTGACTTCTTCGAAGAAGGCAAAATGTTTGATGGTTCTTCCATCGGCGGCTGGAAAGGCATCAACGAATCCGACATGGTGCTGATGCCGGATGCCAGCACCGCGGTGCTTGACCCGTTCTACGAAGAGTCAACCCTGATTATTCGCTGCGACATTCTTGAGCCGGGCACCATGCAGGGCTATGACCGCGACCCGCGTTCCATTGCCAAGCGCGCCGAAGAGTTCCTGCGCTCCTCTGGCATCGCCGACACCGTGCTGTTCGGGCCAGAGCCGGAGTTCTTCCTGTTTGACGACGTGCGTTTCGGCAGCAGCATCGCCGGCTCCCACGTGGCCATCGATGACATCGAAGGCGCCTGGAACTCCTCCACCAAATACGAAGGCGGCAACAAAGGCCACCGTCCGGCCGTGAAAGGCGGCTACTTCCCGGTTCCGCCGGTTGACTCCTCCCAGGACCTGCGCTCCACCATGTGTCTGACCATGGAAGAGATGGGCCTGGTGGTTGAAGCGCACCACCACGAAGTGGCGACCGCCGGTCAGAACGAAGTGGCAACCCGCTTCAACACCATGACCAAGAAAGCGGACGAGATCCAGATCTACAAATACGTGGTACACAACGTGGCCCACGCATTCGGCAAGACCGCGACCTTCATGCCGAAACCGATGTTCGGTGACAACGGCTCCGGTATGCACTGCCACATGTCGCTGTCCAAAAACGGCAACAACCTGTTTGCGGGCGACAAGTACGGCGGCCTGTCTGAAATGGCGCTGTTCTACATCGGCGGCATCATCAAACACGCGAAAGCGATCAACGCCTACGCCAACCCGACCACCAACTCCTATAAGCGTCTGGTCCCGGGTTATGAAGCACCGGTCATGCTGGCTTACTCCGCCCGTAACCGCTCCGCCTCCATCCGTATCCCGGTGGTGGCAAGCCCGAAAGCGCGCCGCATTGAAGCCCGCTTCCCGGATCCGGCTGCCAACCCGTACCTGGCGTTCGCTGCCCTGCTGATGGCTGGCCTTGATGGCGTCATCAACAAGATCCACCCGGGCGATGCGATGGACAAAAACCTCTATGACCTGCCGCCGGAAGAAGAAGCAGAAATTCCAAAAGTGGCCGGTTCCCTGGAAGAAGCGCTGGCCTGCCTGGATGCAGACCGCGAGTTCCTGACCCGTGGCGGCGTATTCACCGATGACTCCATCGATGCCTACATCGCGCTGCGCAAAGAAGAGATGGACCGCGTGCGCATGACGCCGCACCCGGTTGAGTTCGAACTCTACTACAGCGTGTAATCGCCCAGGTCAGACGATTTTTTGTTGCCGTGGAAACTTTCAGCCCATCTTCGGATGGGCTTTTTTCTCCACGCTCTTGCCTACAATATTCCGCTAATCGGTAATAATTACCGCCAGGACAGATAATTCGCACCACTCTGGTGCAGGAGACTGCTTTATGGCAACTGGCAAGCTGCCCGATGCTGGGCAGATCCTGAACTCCCTGATCAACAGCATCCTGCTGCTGGACGAGGAGCTCGCCGTTCACTATGCCAACCCGGCCGCGCAGCAATTGCTGGCGCAAAGCTCGCGCAAGCTGTTTGGCACCCCCCTCCCCGAACTGCTGGGCTACTTTTCGCTGAATATCGGACTGATGCGCGAGAGCCTCAATGCCGGGCAAGGTTTTACCGACAACGAAGTGACACTGGTGGTGGATGGGCGCGCGCACATCTTCTCCCTGACCGCACAGGCGTTGCCGGAAGGATTTATTCTGCTGGAACTGGCACCGATGGATAACCTCCGCCGCCTGAGCCAGGAGCAGTTGCAGCACGCCCAACAGGTCGCCGCGCGCGATCTGGTGCGCGGGCTGGCCCATGAGATTAAAAACCCCCTCGGCGGTTTGCGCGGCGCGGCACAGCTCCTGTCAAAGGCGCTGCCCGACCCGATGCTGAATGAGTACACCAAGGTGATCATTGAGCAGGCTGACCGCCTGCGCAATCTGGTGGATCGCCTGCTGGGGCCACAGCGGCCCGGGCAGCACATTACCCAGAGCATCCACCAGGTGGCCGAACGGGTCTGCCAATTGGTGTCGCTGGAGAAACCCGCGAATGTCACGCTGGTCAAGGATTATGACCCGAGCCTGCCGGAACTGGCGCACGATCCGGATCAGATTGAACAGGTGCTGCTGAACATCACCCGCAATGCCTTGCAGGCGCTGGGTGAACAGGGTGGCACCATTACCATCAGAACCCGCACCGCCTTCCAGATCACGCTGCACGGCGTACGTTATCGTCTGGCCGCGCGGATCGATATTGAGGATGACGGGCCGGGCGTGCCCTCACTGTTGCAGGATACGCTGTTCTATCCCATGGTGAGCGGCCGGGAAGGAGGGACGGGCCTGGGCCTGTCCATTGCACGGAATCTGATCGATCAGAATTCAGGGAAAATTGAATTTAACAGTTGGCCGGGCCATACCGAATTTTCGGTTTACCTGCCTATTCGCCAGTGAGGTTTGCTATGCAACGAGGGATAGTCTGGATCGTCGATGATGATAGCTCCATCCGCTGGGTGCTGGAACGTGCACTCACCGGGGCGGGCCTGAGCTGCTCCACCTTTGAGAGTGGCAGTGAGGTGCTGGATGCTATTGCCACTCAAACCCCTGACGTGTTGCTGTCAGATATTCGGATGCCGGGAATGGATGGGCTGGCGCTGCTAAAGCAGATTAAACAGCGCCACCCGATGCTGCCGGTGATCATCATGACCGCCCACTCTGACCTGGACGCGGCGGTCAGCGCCTACCAGCAGGGGGCGTTTGATTACCTGCCCAAGCCCTTTGACATCGACGAGGCGGTGGCGCTGGTAGAGCGCGCCATCAGCCACTACCAGGAGCAGCAGCAACCGCCGCGCAGCCAGCCGGTCAGTGGCCCGACCGCCGACATCATCGGCGAAGCGCCAGCGATGCAGGATGTCTTCCGCATTATTGGCCGGCTGTCGCGCTCCTCCATCAGCGTGCTGATCAACGGGGAGTCCGGCACCGGCAAAGAGCTGGTGGCCCACGCGCTACACCGCCACAGCCCGCGCGCCAAGGCGCCCTTTATCGCGCTGAACATGGCTGCCATCCCGAAGGATCTGATTGAGTCCGAGCTGTTTGGCCATGAGAAAGGGGCATTTACCGGTGCCAACCAGATCCGCCAGGGGCGGTTCGAACAGGCGGACGGCGGCACCCTGTTCCTCGATGAGATTGGCGATATGCCGCTGGATGTGCAGACCCGCTTGCTGCGCGTGCTGGCAGATGGCCAATTTTACCGGGTCGGCGGCTATGCGCCGGTCAAGGTGGATGTGCGCATCATCGCCGCCACTCACCAGAACCTAGAGCTGCGCGTGCAGGAGGGCAAGTTCCGTGATGACCTGTTCCACCGCCTGAACGTCATCCGTGTCCATCTGCCACCGCTGCGCGAGCGCCGTGAGGACATTCCACGGTTGGCGCGCTACTTCCTGCAAGACGCGGCCAAGGAGCTGGGCGTGGAGGCGAAAAACCTCCACCCGGAAACCGAGGCGGCGCTGACCCGCCTGCCGTGGCCGGGCAACGTGCGCCAGCTGGAGAATACCTGCCGCTGGCTGACGGTGATGGCCGCCGGGCAGGAGGTGCTGATTCAGGACTTGCCGGGCGAACTGTTTGAGACCAGCGCGCCGGAGAGCGGCGGGCCGTCGCTGCCGGATAGCTGGGCGACGCTGCTGGCGCAGTGGGCTGACCGCGCGCTACGTTCCGGCCACCAGAACCTGCTCTCTGAGGCGCAACCGGAGATGGAGCGCACCCTGCTAACCACCGCCCTACGCCATACCCAAGGGCACAAGCAGGAAGCGGCCCGCCTGCTCGGCTGGGGACGCAACACCCTGACGCGCAAGCTGAAAGAGCTGGGCATGGAGTAGCACGCCAACGGCTCACATTGTGCGATTTTTGTCCTTTACTTCCCGGTGCGGCGTATTAAGATTTAGGCGCTAAACCGGGAGATAGACGATGACTCATGCAGTGTGGATGTTTCTGTCGCAAGGCGCTGAAGTGACATCAGCAACCTTCAGCCACTCCCCGCAAACGGTCGCGGCGGCGGTGCTCTGTTATGCGCTGATGAGCCTCTTTCATTGAAAAAACAGCCGCTGATGCGGCTGTTTTTCTATCCTCAAATCACCCGGGAGAACTGGCTCTGTCGCGCCTGCTGGCGCAGGTAGGGGTCAAAGCACATGCAGACGTTGCGGATCAGCAAGCGCCCGCGCGGCGTCACGCGGATCGCCGTGTCCGTCACCTCCACCAGCCCATCCACCGCCAGCGGAGCCAGCAGCGCCAGATCCTCCGCGAAATAGTCGCGGAAGCAGATGCCGTACTGGTGCTCCAGCGCGGGCATCTCCAGCCGAAAGTGGCAGATCAGCGTGCGGATCAGATCGCGTCGCAGGCAATCATCTTGCGTTAGCGCCAGCCCACGCCACAGCGCGTCCTCCCCGACATCCAGCCGCGCGTAATAGGTCTTCAGCGTCTTCTCATTCTGCGCGTAGCTGTCACCGAGCATACTGATGGCCGAGACGCCCAGCCCCAGCAGATCGGCGTCGCCCTGGGTGGTGTAGCCTTGGAAATTGCGGTGCAGCCGCCCCTCGCGCTGGGCAATCGCCAGCTCATCATCTGGCTGGGCAAAGTGGTCCATGCCGATGAACTGGTAGCCCGCGCCGGTCAGGGTGGCGATGCTCTGTTGCAGGATGGCCAGCCGCTGCGCCGGTGTCGGCAGATCCGCCTCCTTGATTTTGCGCTGGGCGGCGAACAGCGTGGGCAGGTGCGCATAGTTAAAGACGCTGAGACGATCAGGGCCGAGCGCCGCTACCCGGTGCAGGGTGTGGGCAAAGCTCTCCGGCGTCTGCTTCGGCAGGCCGTAAATCAGGTCAATGTTGGTAGAGCGGAAGCCCAGCACCCGCGCCCGTTCCACCAGCGCAAAGATAAATGCCTCATCCTGTTCACGGTTGACCAGCCGCTGTACCTCTTTGTTGAAGTCCTGCACGCCCATGCTGAGGCGGTTAAACCCCTCGGCACGCAGGTGGTCCAGCATCTCCAGCTCGATTTCGCGAGGGTCTACCTCCAGCGACTGCTCCACCTCCGGCAGGAACGTAAAGTGTTCACGCAGCAGCGCCATCAGCCGGCTAACCTGTCGTGGGCTAAGGAAAGTGGGCGTACCGCCCCCCCAATGCAACTGGCTCACCTGCCTGCCGGCGAACAGCGGCGCGCGGAGGCGGATCTCTTTCTCCAGATAATCGAGATAGATCTCGGCCTTGTGCGATTGGCGGGTGACGATTTTATTGCAGCCACAGAAGTAGCAGAGCTTGTGGCAGAACGGTATGTGGACGTAGAGGGAGAGTGGGCGTTCAGGATAACGGGCCGCGGCCTGTTGGAAGGCATCGGCGCCAAAGCCAGAGTGGAACTCCAGCGCCGTGGGGTATGAAGTGTAGCGTGGCCCTGACTGGTTATACTTCTGGATCAGGGCCGAATCCCAGATAGCCGCCTGTTCAGACATATCACTCACTCCTTACGGGATCGTTGCCTACCGCGTCGGGGGAGAGGTGAAGACCTCATCATTCTGGCTGCGGTGGCGCTGCGCAATCGGGCTTTACGTTGCGACAGCCGCCACAGTTTACTCAATAACCCTACCAGATAACACACAAGCAGTAGGGCTATTGCCGGGATAATCCAGCTCACGGCTTAGAAGGCGTCTTTCGGGTTCCCGCGCTTGAGCAGCTGGAACATGTCCTCTTTCGGCTCTTCTTCGTCGATCTCGTCGTCTTCATCGCCCAGTTCAATGCCCAGTAGCTCCATCAGCACGTCGATGCGATCCAGGGTCTGGTCAACGAACGCCTGATCTTCTGCGCTCAGGGTCTCGCCGTCGTCCAGCTTGTCGAGCAGTGCGTCCAGACGCGGATCGTTCTCCAGCATCGCCAGCTCCTCTTCCGGAGACAGACGCGGCTTGGTCTCTTTCTGGGGGACTGGTTTCTTCTTGGCGTTGCCGTAGACCGTCTCTACCACCAGCGGAACCGGCTTTTTGCTGCCCAGACGCGGGTCACGCTTCTCTTGCGCGACCGCTTTGCTCTGTGCGCTCTCCGGGTTGGCGCGGGAGCCGGCAACCAGGCCACGGCGTTTTTTCTGACGCTTGCGTTCGCGCGCTTCTAAATCCAGCTCGACACGACTTTTCTTCTTGGTTTTGGGTGCCGCTGCTTTCGCGCGTGGCGCTTTGGATGACTGGTTCATAGCATCTGCTCTCAGGGGAAGGTCACTTTCAGTATAGAATTGCGCCGGAATCTAGCAGAAAGCGGCCAAATAAAAAAGGCGACAGGAGGCCCTGACGCCTTTTTATCTGCTTCCCAGTCTGAGAAGCGATGTTTTTACCCAGCCACCCGGCAAAATATCCTTTTTTGCCGGTCTGGGATCGCCCCCCGCTCCGCCTGATCCTTCAGGCGCTGGCGCTGGGCGCGACGAGTCGGAGCATCCTGCCAGCGTCATCCTGACGGTCCCTTTCCTGTGGATGCCGCCCCCGGCAGCATTGATGCGCTCCCTGCCTTCACTCCCTGGCGATCGCGCTTCCCTATCCTGCGATCGCGGCGCTCCTGCGCCTCCACTGCTCCTGCCCTGACTACTCTACGGATTTTATTGGGTGTCACAACCTACCGCACAGGGCGGCAGGCTGGCGGCTTTTACTAATTCATTGAATATATTGTTTTTGATTAATCATTAACTCAAATTATAAGTAAAAACTGCCGGCACGCATGGCAGATCTCTCACACGCGCGAGGTGAATTCCTTGCAATCAGGCTGCGAGCGGGGAGAAAAACCGACAAACATGCCGCTTTTGGCAACGATGCAGTTATAATCGCCAGCCAGATACTCAGCCTTACGGAGACCCCATTTTGACCAGCCAAACTTATAACTATCAGGTGACCCATTTTGTCACCAGTGCTCCGGACATCCGGCATCTGCCTGCGGATGAAGGCATCGAAGTGGCTTTTGCCGGCCGCTCCAACGCAGGGAAGTCGAGCGCGCTCAACACCCTGACCAACCAAAAAAACCTGGCCCGTACCAGTAAGACGCCGGGCCGTACCCAGCTGATCAACCTGTTTGAGGTTAAGCCCGGCCTGCGTCTGGTTGACCTGCCAGGCTATGGCTACGCGGAAGTCCCGGAAGAGATGAAACGCAAATGGCAGCGGGCGCTGGGTGAATACCTGCAAATGCGCAACTGCCTGAAGGGGCTGGTGGTGCTGATGGACATTCGCCATCCGCTGAAAGATCTGGATCAGCAGATGATTCAGTGGGCGGTCGCCGTAGAGATCCCAGTGCTGGTACTGCTGACCAAGGCCGACAAACTGGCCTCTGGCGCGCGCAAGGCGCAGCTGAACATGGTGCGCGAGGCCGTGCTGCCCTTTATGGGCGACGTGCAGGTTGAGGCGTTCTCCTCCCTGAAGAAACTGGGCGTGGACAAACTGAGCCAGAAACTCAATAGCTGGTTCAGCGAACTGCCGCCCGCAGTAGTGGAAGAGTCAACGGACGACGCGGAGTAACCCTCCCCGCCCGATCAAAAAAGGCAGCCCGTGGCTGCCTTTTTTGTTGCCGCGGGCGACGCACTTTTTGCAGGAAAAAGCGGCCACTTGCTGGCGCGGCCCAATAAAAAACGCCCCAGTCAAAACTGACTGGGGCGGCTAATATTCAGCCAAATCCGATTACGTGAAGTAAAAGGTCTGAAAGATAGAACATCTTACCTCTGTACCCTACACCGTTAACTCTACAACATTTTCTTAGAGCACAAAAGAATTTTTTGTAGTTTACTTACACAAAATCGCGACTTTTAGCGGCATATAGCGTCAGATCTTCTGCTTATGGTGTAGCTTAATTACAAAAAGTGCTTAGGATCTGCCCGTTTAGTGCGCTTGATCCCAGTTATCACCTACGCCCACTTCCACTTGCAGCGGCACATCCAACGCCATGCTCTGCTCCATCAGCGTGCGGATCTTCTCGGAAGCCTCCTCTAGCACGGACTCATGCACCTCAAACACCAATTCATCGTGCACCTGCATGATCATGCGCACATGCGGATCCTGCTGCTGTTGCAGCCACTCATCCACTGCGATCATCGCGCGTTTGATGATGTCGGCCGCGGTGCCCTGCATCGGGGCGTTGATCGCGGCACGCTCGGCACCCTTACGGCGCATGGCGTTCTTGGAGTTGATATCCGGCAAGTAGAGGCGGCGACCATCCAGCGTGGTGACGTAGCCCTTCTCCGCCGCCAGCTTGCGGGTGCTGTCCATGTAGGTCAGCACGCCCGGATAGCGCTCGAAGTAGAGATCCATGTAGCGCTGGGCCTCGTGGCGTGGAATGTTAAGCTGGCGCGCCAGACCGAAGGCGCTCATGCCATAGATCAGGCCGAAGTTGATGGCTTTCGCGCTGCGGCGCTGATCGCCCGTCACCTTCTCCAGCGGTGCGCCAAACACTTCTGCCGCGGTGGCACGGTGGATATCCTCACCGCCGGCGAACGCATCCAGCAACCCCTTGTCCTGTGACAGGTGGGCCATGATGCGCAGCTCGATCTGCGAGTAGTCCGCCGCCACGATTTTGTAGCCCTCAGGTGCAATAAACGCCTGACGGATACGACGCCCCTCTTCGTTGCGCACCGGGATGTTTTGCAGGTTCGGATCGCTGGAAGAGAGCCGCCCGGTCGCCGTCACCGCCTGATGGTAGGAGGTGTGCACGCGGCCACTGGCCGGGTTGATCATCTGCGGCAGCTTGTCGGTGTAGGTGGATTTCAGCTTCGCCAGGCTACGATGCTCCAGGATGACCTTCGGCAGCGGGTAGTCGAGCGCCAGCTCCGCCAGCACCTCCTCATTGGTCGAGGGAGCACCGCCGGGAGTTTTCTTCAGGATCGGCAGCTTCTGTTTGTCATACAGGATTGCCTGTAACTGTTTGGTGGAGGAGAGGTTAAACGGCTCCTCCGCCAGCTCATGTGCCTGAGTCTCCAGTTCATTCAGCCGCGCCGTCAGCTCCTGCGAGTGCGTCGCCAGAATGGCCTTGTCGATCAGCACACCGGTGCGCTCCATCCGCGACAGCACGGGCACCAGCGGCATCTCAATCTCATTGAAGACCACGGGCAGCCCTTCGCTGGACTCAATCTTCGGCCACATCGCCTGATGCAGTTGCAGCGTGACATCCGCATCTTCCGCCGCATAATGGCTGGCTTGCTCCAGCGCAATCTGGTTGAAGGTCAGCTGGTTTTTGCCTTTGCCAGCGATCTCCTGGAAGGAGACAGTTTTATGGCCCAAGTGGCGATCGGCAAGCGTATCCATATCATGGCGGCTGGAGACGCTGTCGAGCACGTAGGACTCCAGCATGGTATCGAATGCCACGCCGCGCAGCTCAATGCCATAGCGCTTCAGCACGCCTTGGTCGAACTTTAGGTTCTGGCCAATCTTCAGCGCCTTGTCGCTCTCCAGCAGCGGTTTCAGCTTTTGCAGTACGCTATCCAGATTCAGCTGATCGGGCGCATCAATGTAATCATGCCCGACGGGCAGATAGGCCGCTTTGCCCGGTTCAATGGCGAACGACAGACCCACCAGATTGGTGGTCAGGGTATCAAGGGAGTCGGTTTCGGTGTCAAAGGCGAACTGCCCGGCGGCGGTCAGCTTCTCCACCCACTCATCAAGCTCTGCCTCCGTCAGGATGGTGACGTACTCATCCTGCGCCAGCTGGTTGCGCGGCACCTCCGGCGTGGCGGCTTCCAGGCTGGCCGTACCGTTGGCGGCTGGCGCTTTGCTGTTGGTCAGCCATTTGCCGGCCTCCAAATCGCTCAGCCAGCGTTTGAATTCGTAACGGCTGAACAGCGTATGCAGTTCGTCGACGGCGGGTGCCATCACATGTAGCTGATCACCATTCACCTCCAGCTCGACATCCGTCTTGATGGTCGCCAGTTTGTAGGAGAGGTAAGCCACCTCTTTGTTCTGCTCCAGCTTGGCAGCCATGGTTTTCGCGCCACGGAAGCTCAGGCCGGCGATGGCATCCAGATTGGCGTACAGATCATCCAGCCCGCCAATGCCTTGCAGCAGCGCCTGTGCGGTCTTTTCACCGACACCCGGCACACCCGGAATGTTATCTGAGGAGTCGCCCATCAACGCCAGATAGTCGATGATCAAGTTCGGCGGCACGCCGTATTTGGTAATCACCTCATCCGGGCCGAGGATCGCATTATTCATGGTGTTGATCAGCGTAATATTGGGCGTCACCAGCTGTGCCATATCTTTATCGCCGGTGCTGATCAGCACCGCGTGGCCAGCATGTTCCGCCTGAAGCGCCAGCGTGCCGATCACGTCATCCGCTTCTACGCCAGAGACCGCCAGCAATGGCAAACCCATGGCTTTCACCATCTCATGCAGCGGCGCGATCTGCGCGCGCAGATCGTCCGGCATCGGCGGACGGTGGGATTTATACTCGGCGAACAATTCGTCGCGGAAGGTTTTGCCTTTGGCGTCGAATACCACGGCTACGTGGCTTGGTTGGTACTGCTGCAACAGGCTCTTGAGCATGTTGATCACGCCGTACATCGCGCCGGTTGGTTCGCCAGCGGAGTTGGTTAACGGCGGGAAGGCATGGTATGCGCGGTAGAGGTAAGAAGAACCATCAACCAGGATCAGGGGATTTTCTGCAATATGTGCCATAGCGACTCTTTTTCGTCTTCGGTCAATCTTCTAAGGATGCCATAGCTGGCCAGAAAGGCGAACCATTGGCAGGACATCCATCAGGATCAATTCACCCCGTGGGGCGGCGATCGCCAAGATCAGTACTGTGGATAACTTTGTGCATAAAAGATCGCGCTTTTGAAACTATTTCCAGATCCACGCGCGGATCGACGTTTTTATCCTTATAGTCCAGACACTTAAATGCGATCTTGGGACTCTGGTGGCAAATTTTTAAAGTATTGCCAATGTGGATATAAGTTTAGAGAGATTTTTACCTTTCGCGGAACGTGGAATATTCCCCCCGGTTTTTATCTCCCTTTTTTGTGGCACTGGCACTCCAATACGTTTTCCTTTTTTCAGCCGTCAGACTCTTTTCCATGTGCTTTAGCCACGGTCAGCCGCAATACATTATCCAGAGCAAGGCGAAGGCTTCCCGGAAATAGCGGGCGGTAATCTCTCCAGCGACAGGGCAATAGTAAGCGTAACGGGTATGGGGAGTTTGGCAATCACAGCATGGGAGGGGAACACAATGCCGGCCGGGCCGACATTGTGTGAGGGAGGCGTTATTTCTGGGTCAGCAGGAAATTGACCACATCAGAGAACTGTTTGGCGTAGATATCCATAGAGCTCATGTCCAGGCCATCATTTTTTACCTGGTATTTACCGTTCACAAACACTGACGGCACGCCGCGCAGCTCCATGTCAGCCGCCGCTTTTTCTTGCTGCACGACCATCGATTTCACCACAAAGCTGTTCCAGGCAGAGTCATACTGCTCTGCGGTCACGCCAGCTTGCAGGAACACCTTCTTGATATCGTCCGCAGTCTGGACGGTCTGGGTTTTTTGCACCGCGTCAAACATCAGCGGGGTGACTTTTTCCTCAACGCCCAGCGCCATGGCCACGGCCCACGCCTGGGTCATCTCTTTGCCCAACGGCCCCAGGAATTCAACGTGATATTTGGTGACCTTAACGTCCGACGGCAGGTTTTTCTTGATGGTCTCAGAGATGTGATAAACATTTTCAAACTGATAACAGTGCGGGCAATAGAAGGAGAAGAACTCCAATACCGTAGGCTCGCCAGAAACAGGTTTATCCAACGTGACATACTGATCGCCACTGGTGAACTGCGCGGCTGAAGCGCTGAAAGCCAGCACCATACCTACCAACGCCAAAAATATCTTTTTCATAATTCCTTGTTCTCCGTTGATTCAATCATTAATACATCGGCATTAATTGCAGCGGGGGTTCCTGCAATTGAATAATCTGCTCCCTGAACGTGAGCATCTGGCGCTCCCAGAAATGGCTTTCCGTCATCCAAGGGAAGCTGCGGGGGAAGGCCGGATCCTGCCAGCGACGCGCAACCCACGCCAGATAATGTACCATGCGCATCGCGCGCAGAGGTTCGATCAGCACCAGCTCTCGCTGATCAAAATCGCTAAACTCACCATAAGCCTCCAACAGGATGTCCAGCTGGATCCGCTGCTCCGCTTTGTCACCGTGCAGCAGCATCCAGAGATCCTGCACTGCCGGGCCGTTACGTGCATCATCCAGATCGACGAAACAAGGGCCATCACGCCACAGAATATTGCCCGGATGGCAGTCACCATGCAGCCGGCGCGATTGCCATTCAGGCTGCCAACGTTGCGTGGTCGCCTGAATCAGATCATCTGTCGCCGCCAGAAATGCGCGACGCTGGCCGTTTGGGATTAGCTCGCTGCTCTCCAGTACCTGACGCGGCTGTGTTAGGTACTCTTCCAGCCCAATGGTAGGCCGGGCAGTGAACAGGCCCTCACTGCCCACCTGATGGATGCGCCCAAGATAGCGGCCAACCATTTCCAGTTGGTCCAAGTTGTCCACCTCATAGGCTCGCCCGCCAGCGCTTGGAAACAGCGTGAAGAAGTAACCCTGATAGTGATGCAAAGTTTCGCCCGCTACTGCAAACGGCGCAATCAGGGGGATCTCCCCCTCATTCAGCTCAGCAGCAAACTCATGCTCCTCACGCAACTGTGCCTCATTCCAACGCTCTGGCCGATAAAATTTCACCACGTAGCGTTTACGTGACTCATCCATAAACTGAAAGACGCGGTTTTCATAGCTGTTGAGTTCGGTCAGGCCAGAGTCAACGTAGATCCCGGTCTGTTGCAGGGCGTCCAGAATCAGATCCGGCGTGAGGGCGTGAAAATTAAAAGCAGGGGTTGTCGTCATAATGGTCTTCAGTGAAGCGTTCAAAGGGAGGGGGAAGGCTAATCCTTAATGACGCCACGGGCCCGCAGAATGGCAGTTTTAAAGTCTTCTTCATAATCTTTCTTCAGGCCGGGAATCTCTTCCGTCGTGTCACTGCCACGCATCTTCAAATGATAGATCAACGTATCATCACTGAGATCGGCCAGTTCGCCTTGATATCCGCTCTCCTGCGCCAATTTTTGCAGGAATTGCAGTAGATTGAGATCGGCATCTTGCTGCCATGCCGGTTGAAGCAGCGCGATCAGTTCATTCACCCGATGGCTATTCATCACCCTATCCCTCTTTCGTAAGAAACCGACAAAGTAGCAGGGATGCCGGCCCAGTGAAAGGGTCGCAGTTGTCAATAAAAGTAAATGCCGCGCCACCGACTATCGGCGCTACAATCAGTGCCACGACATATTTAGAGAGATGAATATGGAAGCATTATCCATAACAGGCGTGATTCTTTGCGGAGGACAGGGCAGCCGAATGGGCGGTGAAGACAAGGGACTGGTGCGATTGGCCGGCAAACCGCTCTTTCAACATGTCGCGGAGCGGCTGGCACCACAGCTCGATCACATCATGATCAGCGCCAACCGTAATCTGGAGATCTACTCTGCCGCCTACCCAACCTTTCGCGATACCTTCCCTGGCTTTGCCGGCCCGTTGGCTGGGATGCTGGCGGGGCTGCGGAACAGTAACACTGACTGGGTGGCATTTGTGCCGTGTGATGTGCCCTTTCTGCCAACTGACCTGATTGCCCGGTTATGGTCAGGGCGCCATCAGGCGATGGCAGCCTATGCCCATGACGGCCAACGGGCGCATCCGACGCTCTGCTTACTGAACCGGCATGTCACTGACACATTGGAGCAGTTTTTACGTAACGGCGACCGTAAGTTGATGCTCCTCTTCGAGCAGCTTGATGCTCAGGCTGTCACTTTCCCACAGGCCAGTGCGTTCCGTAATATCAACACTCCAGCAGATTTACCAAGTCTTCCAACGGCGGATTAAGATGAATACGCGTCCCCTTCTAGGCATTGTCGCTTATAGCGGTACCGGCAAAACCACGTTGCTAAAACAGCTTATCCCCTTACTGGCGCAATGCGGGGTACGGGTTGGCCTGATTAAACATAGTCACCATGATGTTGATGTCGATACACCGGGCAAAGACAGTTATGAACTGCGTAAGGTAGGTGCCAATCAGACAATGGTAGCCAGCGGGCGCCGGTGGGCGTTAATGACAGAGACGCCTGATAATGCTGAGGAGCCAGATCTGGCGTATCTCGCGAGCCGTTTTGATGGCGACAAGATCGATCTGATTTTGGTGGAGGGATTCAAACATGAGCCGATTCCCAAGATCGCGTTGTACCGCGCAGCCGTAGGGCGTTCATTGGAGAGCCTGATCGATCAACATGTGATTGCAGTAGCGAGTGATAGCTTGGTAGATGAGGGGATCATGGCTTTGGATCTCAATCAGCCAAGACAAATAGCAGAGTTTATTCAACAGTGGCTGGTGCGACAGTAGACTATTCAGCGCAGAGAAGAGCAGATAACACGCTTGTTAATGCCATCTAAAGGCGAGATCCGTGTAGGTTTGCACTGTTTTTTCGAAATTTAGACAAACAAAAAAGCCCCATGCTGTCGCATGAGGCTGTTTTGTGAATGGATGCCTGGCAGTTCCCTACTCTCGCATGGGGAGACCCCACACTACCATCGGCGCTACGGCGTTTCACTTCTGAGTTCGGCATGGGGTCAGGTGGGACCACCGCGCTCGTGCCGCCAGGCAAATTCTGTGCTCTGACCGCCCACCGGGCCATCAGATATCTGAACCAAGCTGAATATCGTGTCTCTAAAAACACCTTCGGTGTTGTAAGGTTAAGCCTCACGGGTCATTAGTACCGGTTAGCTCAATGCATCGCTGCACTTACACATCCGGCCTATCAACGTCTTCGTCTTAAACGTCCCTTCAGGGGCTCAAGGCCCCAGGGAAGACTCATCTTGAGGCAAGTTTCGCGCTTAGATGCTTTCAGCGCTTATCTTTTCCGCACTTAGCTACCGGGCAGTGCCATTGGCATGACAACCCGAACACCAGTGGTGCGTTCACTCCGGTCCTCTCGTACTAGGAGCAACCCCTCTCAATCTTCCAACGCCCACGGCAGATAGGGACCGAACTGTCTCACGACGTTCTAAACCCAGCTCGCGTACCACTTTAAACGGCGAACAGCCGTACCCTTGGGACCTACTTCAGCCCCAGGATGTGATGAGCCGACATCGAGGTGCCAAACACCGCCGTCGATATGAACTCTTGGGCGGTATCAGCCTGTTATCCCCGGAGTACCTTTTATCCGTTGAGCGATGGCCCTTCCATTCAGAACCACCGGATCACTAAGACCTGCTTTCGCACCTGCTCGAGCCGTCACTCTCGCAGTCAAGCTAGCTTATGCCTTTGCACTAACCTCACGATGTCCGACCGTGATTAGCTAACCTTCGTGCTCCTCCGTTACTCTTTAGGAGGAGACCGCCCCAGTCAAACTACCCACCAGACACTGTCCTCACCCCGGATAACGGGGCCGAGTTAGAACATCAAACATTAAAGGGTGGTATTTCAAGGTTGGCTCCATGCAGACTGGCGTCCACACTTCAAAGCCTCCCACCTATCCTACACATCAAGGCTCAATGTTCAGTGTCAAGCTATAGTAAAGGTTCACGGGGTCTTTCCGTCTTGCCGCGGGTACACTGCATCTTCACAGCGAGTTCAATTTCACTGAGTCTCGGGTGGAGACAGCCTGGCCATCATTACGCCATTCGTGCAGGTCGGAACTTACCCGACAAGGAATTTCGCTACCTTAGGACCGTTATAGTTACGGCCGCCGTTTACCGGGGCTTCGATCAAGAGCTTCGCGTTGCCGCTAACCCCATCAATTAACCTTCCGGCACCGGGCAGGCGTCACACCGTATACGTCCACTTTCGTGTTTGCACAGTGCTGTGTTTTTATTAAACAGTTGCAGCCAGCTGGTATCTGCGACTGGCTTCAGCTCCGGGAGCAAGTCCCTTCACCTACGTGCCAGCGTGCCTTCTCCCGAAGTTACGGCACCATTTTGCCTAGTTCCTTCACCCGAGTTCTCTCAAGCGCCTGAGTATTCTCTACCTGACCACCTGTGTCGGTTTGGGGTACGATTTCGTGTTACCTGGAGCTTAGAGGCTTTTCCTGGAAGCAGGGCATCAGCTACTTCACCACCGTAGTGGCTCGTCATTGCGCCTCAGGGTTAATAAGAAAGCGGATTTACCTGCCTTCTCCCCCTACACGCTTAAACCAGGACAACCGTCGCCTGGCCAGCCTAGCCTTCTCCGTCCCCCTTCGCAGTAACACCAAGTACAGGAATATTAACCTGTTTCCCATCGACTACGCTTTTCAGCCTCGCCTTAGGGGTCGACTCACCCTGCCCCGATTAACGTTGGACAGGAACCCTTGGTCTTCCGGCGAGCGGGCTTTTCACCCGCTTTATCGTTACTTATGTCAGCATTCGCACTTCTGATACCTCCAGCAGACCTCACAGTCCACCTTCGCAGGCTTACAGAACGCTCCCCTACCCAACAACGCCTAAGCGTCGCTGCCGCAGCTTCGGTGCATGGTTTAGCCCCGTTACATCTTCCGCGCAGGCCGACTCGACCAGTGAGCTATTACGCTTTCTTTAAATGATGGCTGCTTCTAAGCCAACATCCTGGCTGTCTATGCCTTCCCACATCGTTTCCCACTTAACCATGACTTTGGGACCTTAGCTGGCGGTCTGGGTTGTTTCCCTCTTCACGACGGACGTTAGCACCCGCCGTGTGTCTCCCGTGATAATATTCTTCGGTATTCGCAGTTTGCATCGGGTTGGTAAGCCGGGGTGGCCCCCTAGCCGAAACAGTGCTCTACCCCCGAAGATAAATTCACGAGGCGCTACCTAAATAGCTTTCGGGGAGAACCAGCTATCTCCCGGTTTGATTGGCCTTTCACCCCCAGCCACAAGTCATCCGCTAATTTTTCAACATTAGTCGGTTCGGTCCTCCAGTTAGTGTTACCCAACCTTCAACCTGCCCATGGCTAGATCACCGGGTTTCGGGTCTATACCTTGCAACTAGACGCCCAGTTAAGACTCGGTTTCCCTACGGCTCCCCTATTCGGTTAACCTTGCTACAAAATATAAGTCGCTGACCCATTATACAAAAGGTACGCAGTCACCCTGATAAATCAAGGCTCCCACTGCTTGTACGTACACGGTTTCAGGTTCTATTTCACTCCCCTCGCCGGGGTTCTTTTCGCCTTTCCCTCACGGTACTGGTTCACTATCGGTCAGTCAGGAGTATTTAGCCTTGGAGGATGGTCCCCCCATATTCAGACAGGATGTCACGTGTCCCGCCCTACTCATCGAACTCACAGCCTGTGTATTTTTGTGTACGGGACTATCACCCTTTACTGTGCGACTTTCCAGACGCTTCCACTAACACACAAACTGATTCAGGTTCTGGGCTGTTCCCCGTTCGCTCGCCGCTACTGGGGGAATCTCGGTTGATTTCTTTTCCTCGGGGTACTTAGATGTTTCAGTTCCCCCGGTTCGCCTCACTGCACTATGTATTCATGCAGAGATAGTGTGACGTATCACACTGGGTTTCCCCATTCGGGTATCGTCGGGTATAACGCTTCATATCAGCTTACCGACGCTTATCGCAGATTAGCACGCCCTTCATCGCCTCTGACTGCCTAGGCATCCACCGTGTACGCTTAGTCGCTTAACCTCACAACCCGAAGATGTTTCCATCAGGATGTGATTATTTGAGAGACTCTCTTACATGCGCCATCTCTCAAGACTTCTACGGAGAGAGACAGGGCTGTAAGGTTTCAATTTTCAGCTTGTTCCAGATTGTTAAAGAGCAAATATCGTAAACCTGACTCGTAAGTCAGCTTTAAGATATCGGTTGATAATGTCTTTCACCCATCATCAGCAAGTGGCGTCCCCTAGGGGATTCGAACCCCTGTTACCGCCGTGAAAGGGCGGTGTCCTAGGCCTCTAGACGAAGGGGACACGTGGTCAGCTTCGCAGACGCTTTGCTCGTACATCTATCAGACAATCTGTGTGAGCACTGCACAGTCAAATATCTCTAGGTAAGGAGGTGATCCAACCGCAGGTTCCCCTACGGTTACCTTGTTACGACTTCACCCCAGTCATGAATCACAAAGTGGTAAGCGCCCTCCCGAAGGTTAAGCTACCTACTTCTTTTGCAACCCACTCCCATGGTGTGACGGGCGGTGTGTACAAGGCCCGGGAACGTATTCACCGTGGCATTCTGATCCACGATTACTAGCGATTCCGACTTCATGGAGTCGAGTTGCAGACTCCAATCCGGACTACGACGCACTTTATGAGGTCCGCTTGCTCTCGCGAGTTCGCTTCTCTTTGTATGCGCCATTGTAGCACGTGTGTAGCCCTACTCGTAAGGGCCATGATGACTTGACGTCATCCCCACCTTCCTCCGGTTTATCACCGGCAGTCTCCTTTGAGTTCCCGACCGAATCGCTGGCAACAAAGGATAAGGGTTGCGCTCGTTGCGGGACTTAACCCAACATTTCACAACACGAGCTGACGACAGCCATGCAGCACCTGTCTCAGAGTTCCCGAAGGCACCAAGGCATCTCTGCCAAGTTCTCTGGATGTCAAGAGTAGGTAAGGTTCTTCGCGTTGCATCGAATTAAACCACATGCTCCACCGCTTGTGCGGGCCCCCGTCAATTCATTTGAGTTTTAACCTTGCGGCCGTACTCCCCAGGCGGTCGATTTAACGCGTTAGCTCCGGAAGCCACGCCTCAAGGGCACAACCTCCAAATCGACATCGTTTACAGCGTGGACTACCAGGGTATCTAATCCTGTTTGCTCCCCACGCTTTCGCACCTGAGCGTCAGTCTTCGTCCAGGGGCCGCCTTCGCCACCGGTATTCCTCCAGATCTCTACGCATTTCACCGCTACACCTGGAATTCTACCCCCTCTACGAGACTCTAGCTTGCCAGTTTCAAATGCAGTTCCCAAGTTAAGCTCGGGGATTTCACATCTGACTTAACAAACCGCCTGCGTGCGCTTTACGCCCAGTAATTCCGATTAACGCTTGCACCCTCCGTATTACCGCGGCTGCTGGCACGGAGTTAGCCGGTGCTTCTTCTGCGAGTAACGTCAATCGGCAAGGTTATTAACCTTACCGCCTTCCTCCTCGCTGAAAGTACTTTACAACCCGAAGGCCTTCTTCATACACGCGGCATGGCTGCATCAGGGTTTCCCCCATTGTGCAATATTCCCCACTGCTGCCTCCCGTAGGAGTCTGGACCGTGTCTCAGTTCCAGTGTGGCTGGTCATCCTCTCAGACCAGCTAGGGATCGTCGCCTAGGTGAGCCATTACCCCACCTACTAGCTAATCCCATCTGGGTTCATCTGATGGCGCGAGGCCCGAAGGTCCCCCGCTTTGGTCTTGCGACGTTATGCGGTATTAGCTACCGTTTCCAGTAGTTATCCCCCTCCATCAGGCAGATCCCCAGACATTACTCACCCGTCCGCCGCTCGCCGGCAAAGTAGCAAGCTACTTCCCGCTGCCGCTCGACTTGCATGTGTTAGGCCTGCCGCCAGCGTTCAATCTGAGCCATGATCAAACTCTTCAATTAAAAGCTTGATGTGCTACACAAGGTAGCGATGCTCAAAGGTTACTGTTTGAATTTTACTTCAGTTAGTCACTCTTCAAGACTTAATATTTTGTGCATCCGAAGATGCTCGATATCGTCTTGTGAGTGCCCACACAGATTGTCTGATAAATTGTTAAAGAGCAGTCGTTACCGTTTCGTTTCGGTAACGTGGGAGGCACATATTACGCTTTCCCACCGGAGAGTCAAGCACTATTTTCTAGTGTTTTCAGCGTCTCCGCTGAGGGCCTCTCCGCTGACCCGGCGACGTGTTGGTCGTTGTTCCCGGTCAGTGGAGGCGCATTATAGGGAGTTCTCGGCAGGCCGCAACCCCTAATTTCAAAAAAAGATTCAATCGGCGAATGTTTAGACATATTGCACTATAAAGGAGCAGATTTATGCTTTTTATTACCCTCTTTGGCCAGTTCTGCCCATAATCGCTGGTATCAACGCCGCATTTGCGCGGTGAGCCAGGACGATAATTATGCCCATCAATGCGCAGCAACAGGCTGCCCAGCGTAACCTTTCATACCTTCTTGCGGAAAAACTTGCCCAGCAACTGCTGGCGGGCGTCTATAAAGAGGGGAGCATTCTGCCGGGAGAGATGGAACTGGCTGAGATCTATCACGTCAGCCGTACCGCATTGCGCGAGGCCGTTAAGATTCTCGCGGCGAAAGGGATGCTCCTGCCGCGTCCGCGTATTGGGACACGGGTGATGCCTCAGGCAAACTGGAACTTCCTCGATCAGGATCTGCTGACCTGGTGGATGAAACAGGCAAACAGCGAAGAGGTGATGCAGCACTTCCTTATTATGCGTACTGCGTTGGAGCCGCAAGCCTGCTCTCTGGCTGCGAGCCTGGCGACTGCGGAACAGAAGCAGCGCCTCTCCTTATATATGGCAGAGATGCGCGCGCTGGATGATAACTTTGATCGCGAACGCTGGATAAGAGTGGATAGCCACTTCCACCAGCTGCTGTATGAGGCCAGCGGCAATCCGTTCCTGACCTCTTTCGCCAATCTGTTTAGATCGGTCTATCACCGCTATTTCGAAACCATCACAGATAATGAAGTGATCAAGCTGGCGCATCACCACGCAATAGTCACCGCCATATTAGAGGGTGATGGTGAGGCGGCGCGCATTGCTTGCCTGACACTCCTGACCGAGGCGCCCTGACTAGCGCCGCGTGACCGAGTCGCGCACTACCAGTTCCGGCGTCAGCACCAGCCGCTGCGGTTCAGCTGCCGGGTTTTTCAAGCGGTGCAGCAGTGTATCTACCGCCAGTTCGCCCAGATCATCTTTGGGCTGGTGCACCGTAGTCAGCGGCGGCGTCATGTAGCGCGCCAGCTCAATGTCGTCGTAGCCGATGACCGCCACATCCGCTGGCACTGACAGCCCGTGTTGGTAGAGCGCCTGATACGCGCCGACCGCCATCGCATCATTGCTGGTGAAGACCGCCTCGGGCGGGGAGGGGAGCGCCAGTAACTGCGTCATGGCGGCCATTCCCCCCGCGAATTCAAAATCGCTATAGATGAGGTACTCCGCCGGCACGGCCAGTTCCGCCTGTTGCATGGCGCGCAGGAAACCAGCCAACCGCGCACGGGCGGGTGTTTTGTCCTGCGGGCCAGCAAGGCAGGCGATGCGCCGGTAGCCCTGTTCTATCAAATAGCGGGTCGCCAGCTCGCCGCCCAGCAAGGAGTTATCCTGGATAATGTCATTGGCATCCGGGAACGGCGCCCAGTCCATCATCACAATCGGCAGGGAGGGGTAGCGGCGCAGCGCATCCTCGGAGGGGAGATGGGTTTCGGTGCACATCAGCAGCAGCCCATCGACCCGCTTTTGCAGCAGCATCTCCAAATTGCGGTTCATGCGCTCCACATCCCCTTCGGTATTGCAGATGATCAGACTATACCCGCGCTCATAACAGCTGCGCTCCACGCCTCGCACCAGTTCGGCGTAGAAGGGGTTGCTACTGGTGGTCAGCAGCATTCCGATGGTGTGGGTCTGGTTCATCTTTAGGCTGCGGGCGAGGGCGGAGGGGGCATAGTTGAGCGACTCTACCGCCGCCAGCACCTTTTCGCGCACGCTGTCGCTGACAAAACGGTTGTTATTAATGACATGGGAGACGGTCGAGGTGGAGACGCCCGCCAGGCGGGCGACATCTTTCATGGTGGCCAAACGTCACCCCTGTTGTTGTAGGAAGGCATCGATCTCCTGACGCCACGGCACGGAGGGTTGCGCGCCCGGCCGGGTCACGGCAATCGCTGCCGCCGCGTGGGCGAAGCGTACCGACGCTTTCAGCGGGCGTTGCTCCAGCAGGGCGGTCAGCAACGCGCCATTAAAGGTATCGCCAGCGGCGATGGTATCCACGGCTTGCACACGGAAGCCAGGAATCAGCTCGCCCTCGCCCTGCTCACTGAGCCAGACGCCGCGACTGCCAAGGGTGATCAGCACTGTCGCAATCCCTTTGTCGTGCAGGATGGCGGCGGCACGGGCGGCGTCCTGATCGTTACGGATGGCGATGCCCGTGAGCAGCTCCGCCTCAGTCTCATTGGGCGTAATCATGTCCACACAGGCCAGCAGCGCATCCGGCAGTTCACAGGCGGGCGCAGGGTTGAGGATCACCTGGGTCTGGTGCGCTCTCGCCAGCGTGGCGGCGGCGATCACGCTCTCCAGCGGCGACTCCAGCTGCATCAGCAGCGCGGAGGCGTTTTTGATTTCATCCTGATAGCGCTCGAGATAGGCGGGGGTCAGGGCGGCATTGGCACCCGCGTGGATGCCAATCATGTTTTCGCCCTCACCGTTAACAAAGATCAGCGCGACGCCGGTGGTGGTTCCCTCAATCGCCTCAATCGGCCGGGTATCAATGTTGTCTGCCGCCAACTGCTGGCGGATGCGCTCCCCGATATCATCCGTGCCCACGCAGGCAAGAAAGGCGATCTCTGCGCCGCTGCGGCCAGCCGCCACGGCCTGATTGGCCCCCTTGCCGCCAAAGGCAACCTGATAGTGCGACCCGATCAGCGTTTCGCCGGGACGCGGAAAGTGCGTCGTATTGAGAATATGGTCAGCGTTGATGCTGCCCAGAACCACTAGTTTGCCGTTCTTCATGATGCTTCCCGCCACTCCTGACATGTCATTACCGCTTCCACAGGGCGGGCGCGATGCACGCCCGCCACGGCAGGTTTATTTCGCCACCAGCTCCAGATCGACTGGAATGATCGCCGCTACCTTTTCACCTTTCAACACTTTATCGGCGGTCTGGACGCCAATCACCCCAATCTGGTCAGGGCGTTGTGCCACGGTAGCCACCAGTTTGCCACCCTGTACGGCCTTCACGCCGTCGGCGGTGCCGTCGAAACCGACAATGATCACGTCGCTTTTGCCCGCGGTTTGCAGCGCGCGCAGGGCGCCCAGCGCCATTTCATCATTCTGGGCGAACACGGCCTGTACATCCGGGTGGGCCGTCAGCAGGTTCTGCATGACGTTCAGGCCCTTAGTGCGGTCAAAGTCGGCGGGCTGGCTGGCAAGCAGGGTGAATTTATTCTTCTCTTGCGCCTGCTTGAAGCCTTCGCCACGTTCACGCGCGACGGAAGTCCCGGCAATGCCCTCCAGCTGGATGACCTTCGCGCCGCTGCCTAGTTTCTTCGCGATGAACTCCCCGGCCATATTGCCGCCAGCGCGGTTATCGGAGGCGATGTGGCTCACCACGTTGCCATGTGTCGCAACACGGTCGAGGGTGATCACCGGAATGTTGGCCTGATTCGCCATCTTCACCGCATTGCCAACCGCGTCGGAGTCGGTGGGGTTAATCAGCAGCAATTTCGTGCCGCGCACCGTCAGATCCTGCACGTTGGCCAGCTCTTTGGCCGGGTTGTTCTGCGAATCCAGCACCACCAGGTTGTAGCCGAGTTTGTCCGCCTCCTTCTGCGCGCCATCTTTCAGCGTCACGAAGAAGGGGTTATTGAGCGTAGAGACCACCAGCGCCAACGTATCTTTCGCCAGAGCCTGAGTGGAGAAGGTTGCGCTCAGGGCCACGGCGGAGATCAGGGTCGCCAACTTTTTCATCTTTGTCATGTGTGTATCCTCTAAACGTATCGGAAAATTATTTGCTTTTGTTATCTACCAGCACCGCCAGCAGTATTACCACCGCCTTGACGATCATCTGGTAATAGGAGGAGACGCCGAGCAGGTTTAGGCCGTTGTTCAAAAAGCCCAGAATCAGCGCGCCAATCAGGGTGCCCATGATACGCCCCTTGCCACCGGCCAGACTGGAGCCGCCCAGCACCACCGCAGCGATGGCGTCCAGCTCATAGCCGGTACCGGCGGTTGGTTGGGCGGAGGAGAGGCGTGCTACCTCAATGATGCCAGCCAGCGCCGCCAACATGCCGCTCAGGGCATAGACGATGATTTTGACCTTATTGACGCTGATGCCGGAGAGGCGCGTCGCTGCCTCGTTGCCGCCCAGCGCATAGATGTAGCGGCCCAAGCGGGTGTGGTGCAGCATGTACCAGGCGGCGAGGAACACCAGCGCCATCAGCCAGACCGGTGCCGGAATGCCCAGCGGGCGGCCGATGCCAAACCAGCCAAAGGTATCGGCGGCATTAGAGAAACCGGTGTTGACCGGGCTGCCGTTGGTGTAAACCATGGTGACGCCGCGCAGCAGCAGCATCATCACCAGCGTGGCAATAAATGCCTGCACCCGCCCCTTCGCCACAATCACCCCGGTGCCCGCGCCCACCAGCGCGCCCAGTCCCAGCGCTGCCGCGCCTGCCAGGAAGGCGTTGACCTCCATGCCCACCAGCGAGGCGGCGACCGCGCCGGTCAGCGCCAGCAGTGACCCAACAGAGAGGTCAATGCCGGAGGTGAGGATCACCAGCGTCATGCCGACCGCCATGATGGCGTTGACCGAAGTCTGTTGCAGGATATTGAACAGGTTGTTCAGGCTAAAGAAGTTGGGACTCATTGATGACACCACGGCGATCAACACCACCAGCGCGATCAGTGATTTCTGCTCCAGCCACCATGTTTTGTTGAACCAGCGCTTGGCCGGCAGTGCTTGACTACTCATCTCTGCTTATTCCTGTGTTGCGCTGTGTTGCTTGCCGACGGCCGCGGCCATCAGCACCTCTTGTGTCGCCTGCCCACGGGCAAACTCGCCACTGATACGCCCTTCATGCATGACCAGAATGCGATCGCTCATGCCGATCACCTCCGGCATCTCTGAGGAGACCAGAATGATGCTCAGCCCCTCCTGCTTGAACTGGTTAATCAGCTGGTAGATCTCTTTCTTCGCGCCGACATCCACCCCGCGCGTCGGCTCATCCAGAATCAGCACCTTTGGGCGCGTCATCAGGCCGCGGGCGATGGCCACCTTTTGCTGGTTGCCGCCGGAGAGCAGGCCAATCGGCTGCTCCATTGAAGGGGTTTTGATATTGAATAGCTGGATAAAGTCGCTGACCGCCTGCCGCTCGTCGGCATGGCGCAGCCGCCCGACCTCTTTGCTGAAGTAGCGCAGGGCGGTCAGTGACATGTTCTCTTTCACTGACATGCCGAGCACCAGCCCGTCACGTTTGCGGTCTTCAGAGATGTAGACGATGCCAGCCGCCAGCCCCGCCTGTGGGGTACGCGCCGTGACGGGCTGACCATCCAACTCCACGCTGCCGCCGGTACGGGGCAGCGCGCCGTAGAGGATCTTCATCAGCTCGGTGCGGCCCGCGCCCATCAGCCCGGAGATACCGAGGATCTCGCCGCTGTGCAGGGTAAAGCTGGCCTGTTCCACCCCCGGCCCACGTACGCCGTTTACCACCAGCCGCGTTTTGCCGCGTGGTTGGGAGAGGTGCGGGTACTGGTCTTCCAGCTTGCGGCCAACCATCATCTCAATCAGCGACTCCTCCTCCAGCGAGGAGACCGCGCGCTCAGCAATAAACTGGCCGTCACGGAAGACCGTCACGTCATCGCAAATCTCGAAGATCTCCTTCATCCGGTGGGAGATGTAGACGATACCGCACCCCTGACTGCGCAACTCCCGGATGACGCTGAACAGCGAGGCGGTTTCGGTATCAGTCAGGGCGTCGGTCGGCTCATCCATGATGATGACCCGCGAGTTAAAGCTCAGCACCTTGGCGATCTCAACCATCTGCTGGTCGCCAATCGACAGCTCGCCCACCAGCCGGTGGCTGCTGTGGCGCACGTTGAGGCGCGCCAGCAGCCTGCCAGCCTCACTGTGCATACGCGCCCAGTCGATGCCACCAAACCGGTTTACAAACTCGCGGCCTAAAAAGATGTTCTCCGCAATGGTCAGCTGCGGGATCAGGTTCAGCTCCTGATGGATGATGCCGATGCCCGCCTCCTGGGAGGCTTTCGGCCCGGCAAAACGGGTCTCCTCTCCCAGATAGCGCAGGCTGCCTGCTTCCGGCTGGTAGATGCCGGTCAGCACTTTCATCATGGTGGACTTGCCGGCACCATTTTCGCCCACCAGCGCCATCACCCGGCCCGGATAGACGGAGAGCGCGGCGCCCGACAGCGCCTTGACGCCGGGGAAGGATTTCTCAATGCCTTTAAGTTGCAGTAACGCGTCCATAAAGACCTCAGAAGGTGACGCCAGCACAGAGAATGACGTTGGCATAGGGCGAGCACTCCCCGGTGCGCACGATGGCGCGGCTCTGGGTGCTTTGCGCCTTGAATGCCTCGTGGTGGATGTAGTCGACCACCACCGCTTTGCCCTGCCGCTCGCCCAGTTGCACCAGATGGCTCAGCAGTTGCTGGTGGATGGCCGGGTTCTGCTCGACCATCTCCACGGCCAGCAGCGCGCGCTCAACCTGCATCTCTTGGGTAATCACCCCGAGAGTGGTCATGAAATCAGGCACGCCGTGGGTCAGCGCCAGGTCAATGCGCCACGCGCTATCCGGGATAGGCAGGCCAGCATCGGCAATGACCAGCTGGTCGGTATGCCCTAGCTGGGCAACGGCATAGGAGAGATCGGCATTTAGTAGGGCGCTCTTTTTCATTTTTGTGCTCCGTCAGCGAAACGTTTCGATAGCGGAGTGTAAAAAATCGGCGTCAGAAGGCAAAAGGATTGAGAGAGAAGTGTGATCGCCATCGAAACGTTTCGCTGGCAGCAGGGGAACACGCGGCAAAATTTGACTTAGTGCCACATCGTCTGACAGCAGGCAAGAAAAAGGGCCTCCGTGGAGGCCCTAGTCACTAAATCTCGACCTGGGTGCCCAGCTCGATCACCCGGTTGGGCGGGATCTGGAACTGGTCTGGCGCACGCAGGGCATTGCGGCTCAGCGTCATGAACAGTTTGCCGCGGATGCGCAGATACCACGGGCGTTTGCCAAGGATCAGCGATTCGTGGGACATAAAGAAGGAGGTCTCCATCATCCGGCAGGGCAGTCCCTCCAGCCCGCAGCGGTGGAAAATCTCCTCGACGTTCGGCGTCTCCTTGAACCCGTAGCTGGCCACCACCCGCCAGAAGGTGGGCGAGAGCTGCTCAATGCTGACGCGACGGACGTTATGCACAAAGGGCGCGTCCTCGGTGCGCAGCGTCAGCAGCACCACGCGCTCATGCAGCACCTTATTGTGCTTCAGGTTATGCAGCAGGGCGAAGGGGATGACATTGATGGCACGCGACATATAGACCGCGGTGCCCGGCACCCGCACCGGCGGCGACTTCTCCAGCGAGGCAATCATCGCCTCCAGCGAGTTGCCGTGCTCATGCATCCGGCGCAGCAGGCGGAAGCGCTCGCTTTTCCAGGTGGTCATGATGACGAACATCACCAGCCCCAGCGTCAGCGGCAACCAGCCGCCGGAGAAGAGCTTGGCGGCATTGGCGGAGAACATTGGCACATCAATCGCCAGCAGGATCACCAGCAGCGCGCCCACCAGCACCAGATTCCAGTTCCAGTTCTTGCGCGCTACCACACAAGAGAGGATGGAGGTCAGCACCATGGTGCCGGTCACAGCAATGCCGTAGGCCGCGGCCAGGTTACTGGAGTGCTGGAAGCTGGCAATCACAATCACCACCGCCACGTAGAGCGTCCAGTTGATCACCGGGATGTAGATTTGGCCGGACTCCATCTCCGAGGTATGGATGATGCGCATCGGCGGCAGGTAGCCCAACCGCACGGCCTGACGCGTCAGGGAGAAGACGCCGGAGATCACCGCCTGCGAGGCGATGACCGTCGCCAGCGTTGCCAGCACCAGCAGCGGCACCAGCGCCCAGTCCGGGGCCAACAGGAAGAAGGGGTTTTTGATCGCCGAGGGGTTCTGCAACAGCAGCGCGCCCTGACCAAAGTAATTCAGCACCAGAGAGGGCAGTACTGCGATGAACCACGCCAAACGGATCGGTTTTTTGCCAAAGTGGCCCATATCGGCATACAGCGCCTCCACCCCAGTGATGGAGAGCACCACCGCGCCGAGCGCGAAGAAGGAGAGCGCCTTGTGATCAATAAAGAAGCTGACCGCCCAGGCCGGGTTCAGCGCCTGCAACACGTCCGGGTTGCCCATGATGCCGCGCACGCCCAGCGCCGCCAGCACCAAAAACCAGACCAGCATCACCGGGGCGAAGAACTTGCTGACGCTACCGGTGCCGTGCTTCTGGATCATAAACAGCAGTGTCAGCACCACAATCGAGCAGGGGACGATATATGCCTCCAGCGATGGCGCGGCGATCTCCAGCCCCTCAATCGCGGACATCACCGATACCGCCGGGGTGATCACCACCTCACCATAGAAGAAACTGCCGCCAATCAGGCCCAGAATGACCACCGTAGCCGTCAGGCGGGCGGAGGTGTGCCGCCCGGCCAGTGACATCAGGGTCAAAATCCCCCCCTCCCCGGCGTTGTCGGCCCGCAGGACATAGGAGAGGTACTTCAGCGAGACGACCAGAATCAGCAACCAGAAGATCAGGGAGAGGAAGCCGAATACCACATCGGGACGCACATCAAAGCCGTAATGCTCAGAAAAACACTCCCTCAAGGTATAGAGGGGGCTAGTGCCGATGTCGCCGTAGACCACCCCAATGGCGGCCAGGGTCATGGCTGACAGTGACTTTTTATGCTCTGTGCTCATAACTCGTTTCTTTTGCTAGAACATCTATAAGCGATGCGTGCGCCAGTTTCAGAACGCCCATCAAAAAGCACACAGTATGCATGAATTACCGCTAATGCCCATCGATAAATCGCGGCCTTTACTGCCAGAATCACAGCGAGCGCCAACTCAATGAGAATAGAAAATTACTGCGAATCAACAAGCTACTGGCGCAAAAAATAACAGTGGATTAATCGCGGGCGGCAAACCAGAATGCCTTAACCGAAAGAAAATGAAGGGTAATTATGGTGCACACAACGGGACTGGCTGAACGCATCGCGCGGCTCAGCAATGCGCTTGAGAGCGGACTGTATGAACGTCAGGATGCCATCCGGCTCTGCCTGCTGGCGGCGCTGTGTGGCGAGAGCGTTTTCCTGCTGGGGCCGCCGGGCATCGCCAAGAGCCTGATCGCCCGCCGCCTGAAGTACGCCTTCCGCCATGCCCGCGCCTTTGAGTACCTGATGACCCGCTTTTCAACGCCGGAAGAGGTGTTCGGCCCGCTCTCCATTCAGGCGCTGAAAGATGAGGGGCGCTACCAGCGCCTGACACGTGGCTACCTGCCAGAGGCGGAGATTGTCTTTCTCGATGAGATTTGGAAAGCGGGCCCTGCCATCCTCAATACCCTGCTGACCGCCATCAACGAGCGCCGCTTCCGCAATGGCGACGATGAGACCGCCATCCCGCTGCGGCTGCTGGTGGCTGCCTCGAATGAATTGCCAGAGGCTGACAGCAGCCTGGAAGCGCTCTATGACCGAATGCTGATTCGGCTGTGGCTCGACAAGGTGCAAGATAAACAGAACTTCCGCGCCCTGCTGACCCAACGCGCCAGCGAAAAAGAGAACCCGGTGCCGGAGAACCTCGCTATTACGGATGAGGAGTTCCACCAGTGGCAGCGGGAGATCCCGGCCATCAGCCTGCCGGACAGCTGCTTTGAGCTGATTTTCCAGCTGCGCGAGCGGCTGGATGCGCAGGAAGAGGCGCCCTATGTCTCTGACCGGCGCTGGAAGAAAGCCCTGCGCCTGTTGCAGGCCAGCGCCTTCTTCAGTGGCCGGCAGGCCATCACCCCGGTTGATCTGGTGCTGCTCAAGGATTGCCTGTGGCACGACCTGAACGCCTACACCGCTTTCCAGCAACAGCTGGAGCAGTTGCTTACCACCCAGGCCTACCAGCAGCAGTCGCTGATCCTACAAATCCACCAGTTGCACCAACAGTGGCTACGCGAGCAGCAGCAACTCAGCGATAGCAAGGCGATCAAAGTCAGCAAAAAAGCCGCCATCTTTAGCCGCACGCCGCACTACGTACTGGAGCTGGTAGGCGAAGAGAAGACGCTGACCCTGTTGCTGCACACCCCGCTGCACCTGCATGAGATCCAGGTGACCCATCTGCTGGTGGAGCGCGACGAGCTGGACAACTGGCTACAAAAGGGCGGCGCGATGCGTGGCAAACTCAATGGCATCGGCTTTGCCCAGACGGTGGAGCTGGAGGTGGATGAGAAGCTGCAACTGGCGGTGCTGGATGTCAGCCGGCAGCGTTCGGTGCTCTCACTGCCGGGCACGCAGTCAGCCGCCGTCTCACCGGAGATTTTGGCCCAGCTGGATACGCTAACTGAGAAACTCGCCCAGCAGCGGCGACTGTTTGCCTCGCACCAACCCTGCCTGTTTGTGCCAGCTGCCTGGCTGGCGAAAATCGAGGGGAGCCTGATGCAGGTGGCGGAGCAGATCAAGAAACAGCGCCAGACCTTCAGCGGGAAATAGCCGATGCTGAGCCTGCATACGCTGGATATGCTGCTGTCGATCAACCAGAGCGAGCTGATTGAGGAGATCATCATCGGCCTGCTGGCCACGCCGCAACTCGCCCTGTTCTTCGAGAAATTCCCGCGGCTGAAACGGGCGCTGCTCAAGGATCTGCCCGCCTGGAAGCAGCGGCTGGCGCGGCGAGTCGATGAGGCCATGGTGCCGCCAGCGCTGACCAAGGAGTTCTACTTCTATCAGCGCAGCATGACCGAAAGTCCCGCCCAATTTTACCAACACCTGCCCGGCATCGTGCGCGATCTGCGGGCGATGGACTCCCCCTTCGCCCCGGAGGCGGAGGTGCTGCTGGAGGGGATAGATCCCAGCCAGAGCCACAGTGACGGCCTGCAAACCCTCTTTATACAACGCTGGCGCATGAGCCTGACCCTTCAGGCCATTACCCTGCACCACCAGTTGCTGGAGCAGGAGCGCGAACAGTTGCTGGCCGAACTGCAACAGCGGCTGGCGATGAGTGGCGCGCTGGCCCCGCTGCTGGCGGAAAATGACAGCGCTGCGGGGCGGCTGTGGGACATGAGCCGTGGCGAACTGTATGCTGGCAACTACCGGCAGCTACTGGATTATGGCGCCTTCCTGCAACAGCAACCGGAGCTGAACCGGCTGGCAGAGCGGTTGGGCCGCAGCCAGGCAGCCAAAAGCGTACCGCAGGACAACGCCGCGATGGAGCCTTACCGCCAGCTAGTACGGGAGCCAGCCACCGTGCCGGAGCAGGTCAGCGGCCTGCACCAGAGCGACGACATCCTGCGCCTGCTGCCGACCGAACTGGCGATGCTGGGGCTGAGCGAGCTGGAGTTTGAGTTCTATCGCCGGCTGCTGGAGAAGCGGCTGATGACCTACCGGCTCCAGGGCGACGCCTGGCAGGAGCGCACCATGATGCGGCCGGTCACCCACCACCACCATGAGGAGCAGCCGCGCGGGCCGTTTGTGGTCTGCGTCGATTCCTCTGGCTCTATGGGCGGTTTCAATGAACAGTGCGCCAAGGCGTTCTGTCTGGCGCTATTGCGCATCGCCCTGGCGGACAAGCGGCGCTGCTTCGTGATGCTGTTCGCCACCGAGATCGTGCAGTATGAGCTGACGGACGCCAGCGGGATCGAGCAGGCGATCCGTTTCCTCGGCCAGCACTTCCGCGGCGGCACGGATCTGGCAGCCTGCCTCTCTGCCACGCTAAAAAAGCTGGAGGATCGCGAGTGGCACGATGCTGACGCGGTGGTGATCTCCGATTTCATCGCCCAACGTCTGCCGGATCCGCTGGTGGATAAAGTGCGAGGCCATCAGCAGAAACGGCAGCAACGCTTCCATGCCGTCGCGATGTCTGCCTATGGCAAGCCTGGCATCATGCGCATCTTTGACCATATCTGGCGCTTTGACACCAGCCTGAAGAGCCGGCTGGTGCGGCGTCTGCACCGCTAGCCAGCGCCTGATAACCATAGCCCTGCCGGTCGAGATCCACTATCTTCTCCCCATTGCATGTCATCACGCAGAGGTGGAAAAGTGACAGAAGTGTACCAAATCGACAATCTTGATCGCGGCATCCTGAATGCCCTGATGGAGAACGCGCGCACGGCCTATGCGGAGCTGGCAAAGGTGTTCAACGTCAGCCCCGGCACCATCCATGTGCGGGTAGAGAAGATGAAGCAGGCCGGCATCATCACCGGTGCCTGCATCCAGGTAAACCCCAAACAGCTGGGCTATGACGTCTGCTGCTTCATCGGCATTATCCTCAAGAGCGCCAAAGACTACCCCTCGGCGCTGAAAAAGCTGGAGAGCCTGGAGGAGGTGGTGGAGGCGTACTACACCACCGGGCACTACAGCATCTTCATTAAGGTGATGTGCCGATCGATCGACGCACTCCAACAAGTACTTATCAACAAGATCCAAACCATCGATGAGATCCAGTCCACCGAGACGTTGATCTCCTTGCAGAACCCGATCATGCGTGCGATCGCCCCCTGACGAGAAAAAGTTCATACCCATATTGTCCACAGGTAGATCCCAACTGATTCACAGCGTACAATACGCCCTCTTTATATCAGGTGGGATCATTATGGCTGACATTACCCTGATCAGTGGCAGTACCCTTGGCAGTGCTGAATACGTCGCCGAACATTTGGCCGAAAAGTTGGAAGATGCCGGTTTCTCCACAGAGACCCTGCATGGCCCGGCACTTGATGAGCTGCCACCGGCGGGCATCTGGCTGCTGGTAAGTTCAACGCATGGCGCAGGTGAACTGCCTGATAACCTGCTTCCCCTGCTGGAGGAGATCGAGGAGCAACAACCCGATCTTTCCCCGATCCGTTTTGGCGCAGTGGGTCTTGGCAGCAGCGAATATGACACCTTCTGTGGCGCGATCAAGACGCTGGAAACCGCATTGATCGCCCGCGGCGCCAAAAAGATCGGCGATCGCCTCGAGATCGACGTGACGGAGCATGAGATCCCCGAAGACCCCGCCGAAGCCTGGCTGATCGATTGGGTTAAATTACTCAAATAAGGTCAAAGATCACGCGATCAGTTGTGGATAACTACCGTTAAAAGCAGGGTAAAACCGGTAGTTATCCCGATAACAACCTGGCCTTCCAAAAGTGCCTGTGTATAAAACCGCGATCAGATCCCAGCTTATACGTTCCAGGATCACCGATCATTCACAGCTAATGATCGTATATAACGCCCTGTATCCCATCAGGAATCGGGAGTTATGCACAGAGGATCGCGATCCTAATAAGAGATCTAATAAAGAGATCTTTAAATAAAAAAGATCTTCTTTTAATTACCTGCGATCCCAGGATCCTAAGTCGCTTGGTTGCAAGACCAAACTTAAGTAGAATCCCCCACCCCAGGGCAAACCACGATCATTCGCATAACCGCGAGGTGCAGTACCATGTTTTATCCAGACCATTTTGACGTCATCATCATCGGTGGCGGCCACGCCGGTACCGAGGCGGCCATGGCGGCTGCCCGTATGGGACGACAAACCCTATTGTTAACGCATAACATTGATACGCTTGGACAAATGTCCTGTAACCCAGCGATCGGTGGCATCGGAAAAGGACATCTGGTTAAAGAAGTGGACGCCCTCGGCGGATTGATGGCCACGGCGATCGATCACGCGGGCATCCAGTTTAGGATACTAAACGCGAGCAAAGGCCCGGCCGTTCGCGCCACTCGCGCTCAGGCGGATCGCGTGCTCTATCGTCAGGCGGTACGCACTGCGCTGGAGAACCAGCCCAACCTGATGATCTTCCAGCAGGCGGTGGAAGATCTGATCGTCGAGAACGATCGGGTGGTGGGCGCCGTCACCCAGATGGGCCTCAAATTCCGCGCGAAAGCGGTGGTGCTGACTGTAGGCACCTTCCTGGATGGCAAGATCCACATCGGGCTGGAGAACTACAGCGGTGGCCGTGCTGGCGATCCTCCGTCGATCCCGTTGGCCCGCCGCCTGCGTGAGCTGCCGCTGCGTGTGAACCGCCTCAAGACCGGCACACCACCGCGTATCGATGCGCGCACCATCGACTTCAGCGTGTTGGAAGCGCAGCATGGCGATAACCCGGCACCGGTGTTCTCGTTCATGGGCAATGCCTCCCAGCACCCGCGCCAGATCCCGTGCTACATCACTCATACCAATGAGCAGACGCATGAGGTGATCCGCAACAACCTGGATCGCAGCCCGATGTACGCCGGGATCATCGAAGGGATCGGCCCGCGCTACTGCCCATCGATCGAAGACAAGGTGATGCGCTTTGCCGATCGCAACGCCCACCAGATCTTCCTGGAGCCAGAAGGGCTGACCAGCAACGAAATCTATCCGAATGGCATCTCCACCAGCCTGCCGTTCGATGTCCAGATGCAGATTGTCCGCTCCATGCGTGGCATGGAGAATGCCCGTATCGTGCGTCCGGGTTACGCCATCGAGTATGATTTCTTCGATCCGCGTGACCTGAAGCCGACGCTGGAGAGCAAATTCATCCACGGCCTGTTCTTCGCGGGCCAGATCAACGGCACCACCGGCTATGAAGAGGCAGCGGCGCAGGGCCTGCTGGCTGGCCTGAACGCCGGCCGTTACGCCAACGAGGATGAGGGCTGGTCACCACGCCGCGATCAGGCTTACCTCGGCGTGCTGGTTGATGACCTGAGCACCCTCGGCACCAAAGAGCCGTACCGCATGTTTACTTCGCGTGCCGAGTACCGCCTGATGCTGCGTGAGGACAATGCCGACCTGCGTCTGACGGAGAAGGGACGTGAGCTGGGTCTGGTTGATGACGCCCGCTGGGCGCGCTACTGCGAGAAAGTGGAGCAGATCGAGCAGGAGCGCCAGCGTCTGCGCAGCCTGTGGGTGCATCCGCACGCCGAGCAGGTGGAGCAGGTCAATGCGCTGCTGAAAGCACCGCTCTCCCGTGAGGCCAGCGGTGAGGAGCTGCTGCGCCGCCCAGAGATGACCTACCAGCAGATGGTCTCCATGTCGGCGTTCGCCCCAGGGCTGAGCGATCCACAGGCGGCGGAGCAGGTTGAGATCCAGGTGAAGTATGAAGGCTACATCGCCCGCCAGCAGGATGAGATCGAGCGCCAACAGCGCAACGAGAACACCGTGCTGCCAGCGGATCTGGATTACCGTCAGGTTTCCGGCCTGTCGAATGAAGTGATCGCCAAGCTGAACGACCACAAACCCAGCTCCATCGGTCAGGCGTCACGCATCTCCGGCATTACGCCAGCCGCCATCTCCATCCTGCTTGTCTGGCTGAAGAAACAGGGCCTGCTGCGCCGCAGCGCCTGATTCTGCCCGCCGCCAGCCTGAAAGCTGGCGGCGGCCTCTTTGCCTTCGCTGCGCTCTGCACTATCATCAGTGGCAAGCTTCATCTCTTGCCATGCTCTACGCTTGCCAAAGGAATTTCCCGTGCTGCAAAAACTCGACTCGCTGCTTAATCAGGCCGGCATTGTGTTGCCCGATCAGCAGAAAAACCAGCTGCTGGCCTATGTGGGTATGCTGGATAAGTGGAACAAAGCCTATAACCTGACCTCAGTGCGTGATCCGGCAGAGATGTTGGTGCGTCACATCCTCGACAGTATCGTGGTCAACCCGCACCTTAAGGGAAGCCGCTTTATCGATGTCGGCACCGGGCCGGGGTTGCCTGGCATCCCATTGGCGATTGTGCGACCCGATTCCCACTTCACCCTGCTGGACAGCTTGGGCAAGCGCGTGCGCTTCCTGCGCCAGGTACAGCATGAGTTAGGACTTACTAACATTACGCCGGTGCAGAGCCGTGTCGAGGCGTTCCCAGCTGAGCCGCCTTTTGACGGCGTCATTAGCCGCGCATTCGCTTCACTGGATGATATGGTCTCCTGGTGCCACCATCTGCCTGCGGCGCAGCATGGGCGTTTCTACGCGCTTAAGGGCGTACGTCCGGATGATGAGTTGGCTGCCATTGAGGGCAGGGCAGGGGTGGAGCAGATTGTTCGCCTGACGGTGCCCGGTTTGGAAGGTGAGCGGCATCTGGTAATATTGAAGCCTGAATAATTTGAGCGATATCAAAAAAAGATAAATCATCTAACCGTTGCCGCCGTTAACATAAGCGTGCTAATTAAAAAAGTGACGGCGGTCTAATTAACGTACATTTCACAGTTTGATAGCAGTGCTATTTTGACTGCCAAAAACTTGGACAAAATAAGCAAAATTGGTAATGAGATTCATTCTCAAATCACTAATGTGAATGTAAAATTTTCGTTGCTTATTTTTAGGTTGAAATGTCAAAGAAAGGTTTAATTTAGGTATTTGCTTTGTATTTAAAGCGTAACGTAATAGCGCCTTGATTTCTAAGGTTTTAAAAAAACCGCTTTTGCGCGTTCGACGGCGAAGCAAACCGACTCGGCGGATTCTGCCGCTATTTTGTGTGATCTTGAGCACATTTATATGAATAGTCCGGTGATAATCAGACAATTATTATCTTCGCCAGAGGCAATAGTTTCCTTAGGAAAATAGCTACACAGGCGTGGATTTAAATAATTGTTCACCTTTTCGCTACTTATCGATTGAATTCGCTTGAGTGAACCGTATAATTTGCTCGGTTTTTGCTGCTTGACTCTGCCATCCAATGGCAGTTTTATACGACACTCAGCATACCTCCACTGAGTTACGGAGAGAACAAACGTCATGTCTGCATCCCTTTACAGCGGGAAGGTTGCCAGAAAACTGCTGTTGGTGCAGTTACTGACCTTTGTTCTGCTCAGTGCCGTATTCGGGCTAAAAGGCCTGGAATGGAGTGTTTCTGCTTTAGCCGGCGGGTTATCCGCCTGGTTACCGAACGCACTGTTTATGCTGTTTGCGTGGCGCCACCAGGCGGATACGCCACTCTCTGGACGCGTCGCCTGGTCGTTCGCCATCGGAGAGGCGTTGAAGGTTGTCATCACCATTGTGTTGTTGATAATCGCCCTGGGAGTGCTCAAGGCGGTGTTTATCCCGCTGGGTGTAACCTATCTATCGGTGTTGTTCACGCAGATATTGGCACCAGCCGTGATTAACAGTTACCGCGCATAGCGGTTTTTGTATCTAACTACAAAAGGGTAAGAGGCATCATGTCTGCATCAGGAGAAATCTCTACTCCTCAAGAGTATATCGGTCACCATCTGACTCAACTTCAGGTGGGGACGGGATTCTGGTCGATAAACATCGATTCGATGTTTTTCTCCGTGGTCCTCGGTCTGCTCTTTCTGGTTATTTTCCGTAAAGTAGCAAAAAACGCCACCAGTGGCGTCCCTGGCAAACTGCAAACAGCAATTGAGCTGGTTGTCGGGTTTGTCGATAGCAGCGTGCGTGACATGTATCACGGCAAGAGCAAAGTGATTGCACCGCTCGCACTGACCGTCTTCGTCTGGGTCTTCCTGATGAACATGATGGATCTGCTGCCTATCGACTTGCTGCCTTATATCGGTGAACACGTCCTCGGGCTTCCTGCCCTGCGCGTGGTGCCTACCGCTGATGTGAACGTCACATTGTCGATGGCGCTGGGCGTATTCATTCTGATCCTGTTCTACAGCATCAAAATGAAAGGGGTTGGCGGCTTCGTTAAAGAGTTGACGATGCAGCCGTTCAACCATCCGGTATTCATTCCAATTAACTTAATTTTGGAAGGTGTCAGCCTGCTGTCCAAACCTGTTTCTCTGGGTCTGCGACTGTTTGGCAACATGTATGCGGGTGAGTTGATCTTCATCCTGATTGCCGGATTGCTGCCGTGGTGGTCACAGTGGGTTCTGAGTGTGCCGTGGGCCATTTTCCACATCCTGATCATTACGCTGCAAGCCTTTATTTTCATGGTTCTGACGATTGTTTATCTGTCGATGGCTTCTGAAGAACACTGATTTTTCTTTCAACAATACTGCGTTTAACTGAAACAAACTGGAGACTGTCATGGAAAACCTGAGTATGGATCTGCTGTACATGGCTGCCGCTGTGATGATGGGCCTGGCGGCAATCGGTGCTGCGATCGGTATCGGCATCCTGGGTGGTAAATTCTTGGAAGGCGCTGCTCGTCAGCCTGACCTGATTCCTCTGCTGCGTACACAATTCTTCATCGTTATGGGTCTGGTTGACGCCATCCCGATGATTGCGGTTGGTCTGGGCCTGTACGTGATGTTTGCTGTCGCGTAGTAGAGATTTTTCTCTACAGTGAAACCACACAAACTATTAACTTTAAAAGAGGCATTGTGCTGTGAATCTTAACGCAACAATCCTCGGCCAGGCCATCGCGTTCGTCCTGTTTGTCTGGTTCTGTATGAAGTATGTATGGCCGCCAATTATGGCTGCCATCGAGAAGCGTCAGAAAGAGATTGCTGACGGTCTCGCTTCAGCAGAACGTGCCAAAAAAGATCTGGACCTCGCGCAAGCCGATGCGACCGACCAGCTGAAAAAAGCCAAGGCAGACGCCCAGGTAATCATTGAGCAAGCCAACAAGCGTGGCTCTCAGATTGTCGAAGATGCAAAAGCCGAAGCAGAGCAGGAACGTAACAGAATCGTGGCGCAAGCACAGGCTGAGATCGAAGCCGAACGTAAGCGCGCTCGTGAAGAGTTGCGTAAGCAAGTCGCTGTACTGGCAATTGCTGGCGCCGAGAAGATCATTGAACGTTCCGTGGATGAAGCTGCTAACAGCGACATCGTTGATAAACTGGTCGCTGAACTGTAAGGAGGGAGGGGCCGATGTCTGAATTTGTCACGGTAGCTCGCCCCTACGCCAAAGCAGCATTTGACTTTGCCGTTGAGCACCAATGTATCGACCGCTGGCAGCAGATGCTGGCGTTTGCCGCAGAAGTGACGCGCAACGAACAGATTAAAGCATTGCTTTCCGGTGCTGTTGCACCGGAAACGCTGTCTGAAACGTTCTTTGCCGTATGTGGTGATCAACTCGACGACGCCGGTCGCAACCTGATTAAGGTCATGGCCGAAAACAAACGTTTATCCGTCCTTCCTGAAGTGTTAGAGCAGTTTATTGCACTGCGCGCCTCCCTCGAGGCGACGGTCGAAGTCGAAGTGATTTCCGCCACCACACTGAATGACGCCCAGCAGGCAAACATTGCCGCTGCGATGGAAAAACGTCTGTCACGCAAAGTTAAGCTGAATTGCAAAATTGATAAGTCTGTATTGGCCGGCGTAGTAATCCGCGCAGGCGACATGGTGATTGATGGCAGCGTACGCGGCCGTCTCGAACGCCTCGCAGACGTCTTGCAGTCTTAAGGGGACTGGAGCATGCAACTGAATTCCACCGAAATCAGCGAACTGATCAAGCAGCGCATTGCTCAGTTCAATGTAGTGAGCGAAGCTCACAATGAAGGTACTATTGTTTCCGTCAGCGACGGGATCATCCGCGTACACGGTCTGGCCGACGTTATGCAGGGCGAGATGATCGCACTGCCGGGCAACCGTTACGCTATCGCACTGAACCTGGAGCGCGACTCCGTGGGTGCCGTGGTCATGGGCCCATATGCGGACCTGGCTGAAGGCATGAAGGTGAAGTGCACCGGCCGTATCCTGGAAGTGCCGGTTGGCCGTGGCCTGCTGGGCCGTGTGGTCAACACCCTGGGTGCGCCAATCGACGGTAAAGGCCCGATTGAAAATGACGGTTTCTCCCCGGTTGAAGTTATCGCCCCTGGCGTTATCGACCGTCAATCCGTTGATGAGCCGGTACAGACTGGTTATAAGTCCGTTGATGCCATGATTCCAATCGGCCGTGGCCAGCGTGAGCTGATCATCGGCGACCGTCAGACCGGTAAAACCGCGCTGGCGATCGATGCGATCATCAACCAACGCGACTCCGGCATCAAATGCGTCTACGTCGCCATCGGCCAGAAAGCGTCCACCATCTCCAACGTGGTGCGTAAACTGGAAGAGCACGGCGCGCTGGCTAACACCATCGTGGTTGTGGCTACCGCATCTGAATCCGCTGCACTGCAATACCTGGCACCGTACGCCGGTTGCTCCATGGGCGAATACTTCCGTGACCGCGGTGAAGATGCGCTGATCGTATACGATGACCTGTCCAAGCAGGCCGTTGCTTACCGTCAGATCTCCCTGCTGCTGCGTCGTCCGCCGGGCCGTGAAGCCTATCCGGGTGACGTGTTCTACCTCCACTCCCGTCTGCTGGAACGTGCTGCGCGTGTTAACGCCGACTACGTTGAAGCATTCACCAAGGGTGAAGTGAAAGGTAAAACCGGCTCCCTGACCGCGCTGCCGCTGATCGAGACTCAGGCTGGTGACGTTTCCGCGTTCGTTCCGACCAACGTAATCTCCATTACCGATGGTCAGATCTTCCTGGAATCCAACCTGTTCAACTCCGGCATCCGTCCTGCGGTTAACCCAGGGATCTCCGTATCCCGTGTGGGTGGCGCAGCACAGACCAAGATCATCAAGAAACTGTCCGGTGGTATCCGTACCGCGCTGGCACAGTATCGTGAACTGGCAGCCTTCTCCCAGTTCGCCTCTGATCTGGATGAAGCAACGCGTAAGCAGCTGAACCACGGCCAGAAAGTTACTGAACTGCTGAAGCAGAAACAGTACGCGCCGATGTCCGTTGCCCAACAAGCCCTGGTGCTGTTTGCGGCCGAGCGTGGCTTCCTGGAAGACGTTGAAGTGCCTAAAGTGGTTGCTTTTGAAGCTGCCCTGCTGGCCTTCGCTGACCGCGAGCACGCTGATCTGCTGAACGAAATCAACCAAACTGGCAACTTTAACAACGAGATTGAAGGCAAGCTGAAAAGCCTGCTGGAAACCTTCAAAGCAACCCAGTCCTGGTAACGCCTGAACGGTCCTGCTGTTCTTCTGAGCAGCAGGCCGTCTGGCAATGAGGAGAAGCAGAGATGGCCGGCGCAAAAGAGATACGTAGTAAGATCGGAAGCGTACAAAACACGCAGAAGATCACTAAAGCGATGGAGATGGTCGCCGCCTCCAAAATGCGTAAATCGCAGGAGCGCATGGCAGCCAGCCGTCCTTATGCAGAGACCATGCGCAAAGTGATTGGTCACCTTGCGCTGGGTAATCTGGAATACAAACACCCCTACCTGGACGACCGCGATGTGAAGCGCGTTGGGTATCTGGTGGTGTCTACTGACCGTGGTCTGTGCGGCGGCTTGAACACTAACCTGTTCAAGAAAGTGCTGTCAGAGATGAAAGGTTGGTCCGAAAAAGGCGTACAAGCCGATCTCGCTGTGATTGGTTCGAAAGCAGCCTCTTTCTTCGGCGCCGTAGGCGGCAACATTGTTGCCCAGGTGACCGGTCTGGGCGACAAGCCCTCCCTGTCCGATCTGATCGGGCCGGTGAAAGTGATGCTGCAAGCCTACGACGAAGGTCGTCTGGACAAGCTGTACATCGTCAGTAACAAGTTTATCAATACGATGTCCCAGGTTCCGCAAGTTCTTCAGTTGCTGCCGCTGCCGCCCGCGGAAGAGGGCACGCTGGAGAAGAAATCGTGGGATTACCTGTATGAACCCGATCCTAAGTCGTTGCTGGATACCCTGCTGCGTCGCTATGTGGAATCGCAAGTTTATCAGGGCGTCGTGGAAAACCTGGCCAGCGAGCAGGCCGCACGAATGGTCGCGATGAAAGCCGCAACCGACAACGGCGGTAGCCTGATCAAAGAGCTTCAGTTGGTATACAACAAAGCCCGTCAGGCCAGCATCACTCAAGAACTTACCGAGATCGTCTCGGGGGCCGCTGCGGTTTAAGCTAGGTTTACGAATTACGTAGAGGATTCAAGATGGCTACTGGAAAGATTATCCAGGTAATCGGCGCCGTAGTGGACGTCGAGTTCCCTCAGGATGCCGTACCGAACGTGTACGAAGCACTTGAGGTTGAAAACGGCGCTTCCAAACTGGTGCTGGAAGTTCAGCAACAGCTGGGCGGCGGCGTTGTGCGTTGTATCGCAATGGGTAGTTCCGACGGTCTGCGTCGCGGGTTGAAAGTCACCAACCTGGGCCACCCGATCGAAGTACCGGTTGGTAAAGCAACCCTGGGCCGTATCATGAACGTATTGGGTGAACCAATCGACATGAAGGGCGACATCGGTGAAGAAGAGCGTTGGGCTATCCACCGTTCTGCTCCGAGCTACGAAGAGCTCTCCAGCTCTCAGGATCTGCTGGAAACCGGCATCAAGGTTATCGACCTGATGTGTCCGTTCGCTAAGGGCGGTAAAGTCGGTCTGTTCGGTGGTGCGGGTGTAGGTAAAACCGTAAACATGATGGAGCTGATCCGTAACATCGCGATCGAGCACTCCGGTTACTCCGTGTTTGCAGGCGTGGGCGAGCGTACCCGTGAAGGTAACGACTTCTACCACGAGATGACCGACTCCAACGTTATCGACAAAGTATCCCTGGTGTATGGCCAGATGAACGAGCCGCCGGGTAACCGTCTGCGCGTGGCACTTACCGGCCTGACTATGGCTGAGAAGTTCCGTGACGAAGGTCGTGACGTTCTGCTGTTCGTTGACAACATCTACCGTTACACCCTGGCCGGTACTGAAGTATCCGCACTGCTCGGCCGTATGCCGTCTGCAGTAGGTTACCAGCCGACCCTGGCCGAAGAGATGGGCGTTCTGCAAGAGCGTATCACCTCTACCAAGACCGGTTCTATCACCTCCGTACAGGCCGTTTACGTCCCTGCGGATGACTTGACTGACCCGTCTCCGGCAACCACCTTCGCCCACTTGGACGCAACCGTGGTACTGAGCCGTCAAATCGCCTCTCTGGGTATCTACCCGGCGGTTGACCCGCTCGACTCCACCAGCCGTCAGCTGGATCCGCTGGTAGTTGGTCAGGAGCACTACGATGTGGCTCGTGGCGTGCAGTCCCTGCTGCAACGCTACCAGGAACTGAAAGACATCATCGCGATTCTGGGTATGGACGAGCTGTCTGAAGAAGACAAGCTGGTTGTAGCCCGTTCTCGTAAGATTCAGCGCTTCCTGTCCCAGCCGTTCTTCGTGGCAGAAGTATTTACCGGTGCACCGGGCAAATACGTCTCCCTGAAAGACACCATCGCGGGCTTCAAAGGCATCATGAACGGCGACTACGATCACCTGCCAGAGCAAGCGTTCTACATGGTTGGTTCCATCGACGAAGCCGTGGAAAAAGCCAAGAAACTGTAACGCTTTCATAGGAGGCTGACATGGCTGAAATGACTTACCATCTGGATGTGGTCAGTGCGGAAAAGGGTATGTTTTCCGGTCTGGTCCAGAAAATTCAGGTGACGGGTAGCGAAGGTGAGCTGGGTATCTTCCCGGGCCACGCCCCGCTGCTCACTGCCATTAAGCCTGGCATGGTGCGTATTGTTAAGCAGCACGGTGAAGAGGAGTATATCTACCTCTCCGGCGGCATCCTCGAGGTGCAACCGAACAGCGTAACCGTGCTGGCTGACACCGCCATTCGTGGGCAGGATCTTGACGAAGCTCGCGCGCTGGAAGCTAAGCGCAAGGCGGAAGAACATATCCATAGCTCTCACGGTGACGTCGACTATGCTCAGGCATCGGCGGAACTGGCCAAAGCGATCGCAAAATTGCGCGTCATCGAGTTGACCAGAAAAGCAATGTAATGCATTACGGAAGCGGCCTACGGGCCGCTTTTTTTTCGCCTTTAAAAAAGCGCCCCCTGCCCTCTTCTTTCCGATTTTTCCTGAAAAAAATCCCCCGCTTTACCGGCGCTTTGCGGCAAAATTCGTTATTGTTATCGTTAGGCGTGCAAGCCTTGCGCAGCGCGGCTTGTGCAGCATTTTCACTGAAAAATATGTAGTAATTCTGTCACCGAACAGGTTTACTTTTGACTTCTCAATAAGGCTACCAGATTGCTTATGTCGAACAGCTCACTGAGCGTGGTTATCCTTGCCGCCGGCAAGGGAACGCGCATGTATTCCGATCTCCCCAAAGTCCTTCATCCCCTGGCCGGCAAGCCAATGGTTCAACATGTGATTGATGCGGCAACGAAACTGGGCGCGGCACGGGTTCATCTGGTGTATGGGCATGGCGGCAACCTGTTGCAGGAGAAACTGCACCACGCGCCGCTGAATTGGGTGTTGCAGGCTGAGCAGCTGGGCACCGGCCACGCCATGCAGCAGGCTGCGCCGCACTTCGCCGACGAAGAAGAAGTGCTGATGCTCTACGGCGATGTGCCGCTGATTTCGGTGGCGACGCTGCAAAACCTGCTGCGTGCCAAACCTGAGGGCGGCATCGGCCTGTTGACGGTCAAGCTAACCGACCCCACCGGCTATGGCCGCATTGTGCGGGAGAATGGCCGCGTGACGGGCATCGTGGAGCAGAAAGACGCTACCCCGGCGCAGCAGGCGATTGACGAGGTGAACACCGGCATTCTGGTGGCCAAGGGCGCAGACCTGAAACGCTGGTTGGCGAAGCTGGAGAACAACAACGCTCAGGGCGAGTACTACCTGACAGACATCATCGGGCTGGCCCACGCTGAGGGGCGACTGATTGAAACGGTCCACCCGGCGCGCCTGAGCGAAGTGGAGGGGGTGAACAACCGCCTGCAACTGGCGCGGCTGGAGCGGGTCTATCAGGCGGAACAGGCGGAGCAGCTGCTGCTGGCCGGCGTGATGCTGCTGGATCCGGCGCGCTTTGACCTGCGCGGCACGCTGGAGCATGGCCGTGACGTGGTGATTGACGCCAACGTGATCATCGAAGGCCAGGTGAAACTGGGCAACCGGGTGAAGATTGGCGCGGGCTGCGTGCTGAAGAACTGTGAAATTGGGGATGATTGTGACATCAGCCCCTACACGGTCATTGAGGATTCGACGCTGGCCAATGCCTGCACCATTGGGCCATTTGCCCGCCTGCGTCCCGGCAGTGAGCTGGCGGAGAGCGTCCACGTCGGCAATTTCGTTGAGGTGAAGAATGCCCACCTCGGCCAGGGCACCAAGGCTGGCCATCTCTCCTACCTGGGCGACGCGGAGATTGGCGCGAACGTCAACATTGGCGCGGGCACCATCACCTGCAACTATGACGGCGCGAACAAACATAAAACGGTGATCGGCGATAATGTTTTCGTTGGCTCCGACACCCAGCTAGTCGCGCCGGTCAGCGTGGGCAACAACGTCACCCTGGCGGCGGGCACTACCGTCACGCGCAATGTGCCAGACAACGGTCTGGTCTTGAGCCGCGTGCCGCAGGTGCACAAACCGGAGTGGCAGCGCCCGGTGAAAAAACGCTGATCCCCCTGCCTCGGGTGCACCCGAGGCGGTTTTGGCCTGTGTACTGCCTGAAGTGCACAGGCCAAAACATAATAATCCCCACTCTACAGGCTCGGGGAACCCGGCAACGCCGGGAAATCAGGTCGAAGACATCGTAGGCCATTGAGTGGCCTTAATAGGAATTAACATCCATGTGTGGAATTGTTGGCGCAGTAGCGCAACGTGATATCGCTGAAATCCTGGTCGAGGGTTTGCGTCGTCTGGAGTACCGCGGGTATGACTCCGCAGGGCTGGCTGTCGTAGACAGCGAAGGCCGCATGGCGCGAGTGCGCCGGGTCGGTAAAGTGCAGAAGTTGGCCGAGGCGGTGGACGCAGAGCCGTTGACCGGCGGCACCGGCATCGCCCACACCCGTTGGGCGACGCATGGCGAGCCGTCTGAATCCAATGCCCACCCGCACGTTTCTGACTACGTCAGCGTGGTGCACAACGGCATTATTGAGAACCATGAGCCGCTGCGTGAGCTGCTGATGGAGCGCGGCTACCGCTTCGTGTCCGAAACTGACACCGAGGTGATCGCGCATCTGGTGCATTGGGAGCTGCAACAGGGCGGTTCGCTGATGCAGGTCGTCCAGCGCGTGATCCCACAACTGCGTGGCGCCTACGGCACCGTGGTGATGGACAGCCGCGACCCGAGCGTGCTGGTGGCCGCTCGTTCCGGCAGCCCGCTGGTGATTGGCCGTGGCGTGGGTGAAAACTTCATCGCCTCTGACCAGTTGGCCCTGCTGCCCGTGACCCGCCGCTTCCAGTTTCTGGAAGAGGGCGACGTGGTGGAAGTGACCCGCCGCAGCGTGACTATCGTCGATAAGCAGGGCAAACCGGCGACCCGCCCGGAGATTGAGTCCAGCGTGCAGTATGACGCCGGCGACAAGGGCGCCTATCGCCACTACATGCAGAAAGAGATCTACGAGCAGCCGCAGGCGATCAAAAACACCCTGGCGGGCCGCTTCAGCCATGGCCAGATCGACCTGAGCGAGCTGGGCCCGCAGGCCGACGACCTGCTGGCGCAGGTGCAGCATGTGCAGATCATTGCTTGTGGCACCTCCTACCACTCTGGGATGGTGGCGCGCTACTGGTTCGAGTCGCTGGCTGGCGTGCCTTGCGACGTAGAGATCGCCTCTGAGTTCCGCTACCGCAAATCGGCGGTACGCCCCGGCAGCCTGATCATCACCCTCTCCCAGTCCGGCGAAACCGCCGACACGCTGGCGGCACTGCGCCTCTCCAAAGAGCTGGGCTATCTTGGCTCGCTGGCGGTGTGCAACGTGGCAGGCTCCTCGCTGGTGCGTGAGTCCGATCTGGCGCTGATGACCAAAGCTGGCACCGAGATTGGCGTGGCCTCCACCAAAGCCTTCACCACCCAGCTGACCGTGCTGCTGATGCTGGTGGCGCGTCTGGGTCGCCTGAAAGGGATGAACGAGAGCGTGGAGCACGAGGTGGTGCACGCGTTGCAGGCGCTGCCGGCGCGCATTGAGCAGATGCTGTCACTGGACAAGTCCATTGAGCCGCTGGCGGAAGGCTTCTCTGACAAGCATCATGCGCTGTTCCTTGGCCGTGGCGATCAATACCCGATCGCGATGGAGGGTGCGCTGAAGCTGAAAGAGATCTCCTACATCCACGCCGAAGCCTACGCGGCCGGTGAGCTGAAGCATGGCCCGCTGGCGCTGATTGACGCCGATATGCCGGTGATTGTGGTGGCACCGAACAATGAGCTGCTGGAGAAGCTGAAGTCCAACATTGAAGAGGTGCGCGCCCGCGGCGGCCTGCTCTATGTCTTCGCCGATCAGGATGCCGGTTTTGCCGACAGCGAAGGGATGAAGATTATTCCGCTACCGCACGTGGAAGAGATTGTCGCCCCGATCTTCTACACCGTGCCGTTGCAGTTGCTGGCCTACCACGTCGCGCTAATCAAGGGCACGGACGTTGACCAGCCGCGTAACCTGGCAAAATCCGTGACCGTTGAGTAATCCGCAACGCGAAAAAAAAGCCGGCTCAAGCCGGCTTTTTTGATCCCGCCATCAGGGTCTGGCGGGTGAGGTGCGTCAGTTCCGCCAGCGCCAGATAAAATCCCTCCCCGCCATGCTGCCGCAGGCGGCAGATAAACAGCGGCAACCAATGCAGGTGATCGCGCAGCAATTCCAGCAGCGCAGCCTCGCGCCCTTCGGCGGCCAGCACCGCGCCCTGAAACAGCAGCAGCCCCAGATGATCCTCTGGCTCCGGGCTTGCCGTATGCAGGCGCAGCCCCTCACGTTGCAAGAAACCGCGCAGAGCGAGCGTGGAGTCGCCACGCAGTACTCCTTCCGCATCCAGATAGACAGATCCCCACGGCGGCGCGGGCAGGGCTTCCGGCCCGGCAAACAGCCGCTGCCAGTCGTTCGCCATGGCGGCGGCAGTGGGCGTCAGGTGGGGCAACAGCGCCGCCTGCGCGGGATCATCGCCACCCGGCCACACCGCGCGCCATGCCGGCTCGGCAAAAAAGTGCCGCACTGCATTGACCTCTGGGCTATCGGGCGGCAGGTAGAAACAGCAACCCAGCGCATTTAGGGCGTGCGGCAGGGTGATTGACGTATCAGACATGGTGTTCTCATCAGGTGGCATGACGCATCCCGTGGGCGTGGCGTCGGCAAAGTGGACAAAGCGCCTCCTCCGGCGATCTGTGTCGAAAAGATTGGCGGCACTGGCGGCAACGGCAGGTATGGAGCGAATGGGTTTCTGGGCTGGCAGCTGCCGCCCAAGGCTGTAGGGCGATCGCCTGGCTGAAGCAGACCGACAGGCAGGCACGGCAATTGGTGCAGCGTTGGGTATTGATCTGTAACGTCTCTTCGGTGAACTGGATCGCCTGCTCCGGGCAGATGCGCCCGCAGGCACCACACAGTGAGCACGTCGCCAGATCCAAGGTCACCTTGAACCAAGCGATGGCCGGAAAGGCGTCGCGCAATGCCCGCTGTCCGCCGACGATCCGTCCCACCGATCCCGTTTTTTGCGCCCACCAGCGCGAGGGCGGCGGATCGGCCGTTTCCGGCGGGTAGATCACCTGCCAAATCGGTTCGCCGATCTGTTTTAGCAGAAGATTTAACCGGGCAACCGGCAGTAGCCAGCGGCTTGCCATATCTGGGATCGCGATCTGCCGAATGCCGTATTGATCGTGCCAAAGCAATAATTCTTCCCTCGACGCCACCCTCGGATCATCCTGGCTAAACAGGCAGTTATCTTTGTATCGCCTTTCTATTGGGGATAGGGAGTCAATGGCGTCGGTGGGGCATACCACGACACAGTGGCCGCAATAAATACAGCGATCGGCGTTCAGTCGCGGGGTGTTTCCAGTCAGGATGATGGCCGCAACCGGGCAATGCTGTACGCAGGCGTCGCACTCCCCGTGGCGGGTCTTATGGCGGATGCAGCGATCCCCGATGCCGGGTGGCATCGGGGAGGCTGACGCCAGTAACGAGCGTAAGCGCATAGCAAATCAGTGCAGGGTGAAGAAGGCGTAGCGGGAGGCCACATGCGCCAGCATCACCAGCCCGGCTGCCATCGAAAGCAGGATGCGTGACGGCGACTGCGCGCGCGGATTGTTGCGGTAGAGCATCCACAGCAGCACGGTCAGGCCGCCCAGCAGCAGGATCCAGCTCAACAACCGCAGGGCCGCGCCATGCTGGAAGGCCAGCTGCATATCGAACGGCAGCGTCACTGGCGGGCTGGCCAACCGCTGCGCCATCTGGTGCAGGTAATCCGGCATCACCAGCAGTTGGCAGGCAGCGCTCGCGGCGGTCATCAGCAGGGTCGTGACCAACAGGCGGCGCACCAGTGGGGCGCTAAGCACCGCCCGGCTAGCGAACAGCAGCGCCAGCACCGCGCCCAGCGCAATCACGGCGCTATAGAAGGAGACGTGCGTATGGATGTGCATCCACCCGATCACCGTGCTATGGAAGTAGATCTCCGCCATGCAGTAGACGTCTGCCAGCCCGACCAGCCCACCAATCGCCAGCAGGGCGGGCTGAATGCGGCGGGTCAGCAGCGCCAGCAGCGTTACCAGACACATAATGCCGAGGTAGAGGCTGGCAAACAGGATCTCCCGGCTGAGCCACGAGGTGCCGATGTGGCGCAGGGCGTGGAAGGCATTCAGCGGATAGCCGAGGTGCGCCACCGATGCCAGCAAGCCGGTGCCGGCCATCAGGCACACCATCACCAGCAGTGGCCGCAAGGTAGTGAAGTGCTGTTCCTGCGCCAGCTCCTGCGCCATCCAGTAGCTGTACCAGGCGCCGAACAGGGTCAGCCCCACCGAGGCCTGCACCAGCAGGGTAAAGGTCAGTAATGGCCACTCACTCATGGCGCGGCTCCTCCTGTTGTGCGCCGAGATGGGCGCGGATCACCAGATTGGGCTGCGTCAGCGCCGGGTCAGGCAGCCCCCGCACGCCGTTCAGGTTGCCATATTTGGCGCGTAGCTCCTCAATGGGGCCGAATTTAATGGCTCCCAGCGGGCAGGTGGCGACGCAGACCGGCGACTGCCCCTGTGCCAGCAAATCGACGCAAAAATCGCATTTCGACATCTGGCCGCTTTCGGCATTGAACTGCGGCGCGCCGTAGGGGCACGACCATGCGCAGTAGCCGCAGCCGACGCACTTGTCAGTATTGACGCGCACGATGCCGTCACCGGGGCGCTTGTGCATGGCGGTGGTGGGGCAGTTTTTGGTGCAGGCGGGGTCGCTGCAATGGTTGCAGGAGATGGAGAGCGTATAGGCGTAGACGTTCTGTTGCAGCCCGCCATGGCCGGTCGCGACGAAGCCGCCGCCCTCTACCTCATACACGCGCCGGAAACGCCGCCCCACCTCCAGGTTATTTTTGTCCTTGCAGGCAACCTGGCAGGCTTTGCAGCCTGAACAGCGGGAGGAGTCGATGAAAAATCCCAACTGCCGGTCGCTGACCGGCGGGAAGTCCTGAAATGTACTCATGCTCTGTTTACCTCGACCAGCATGGTCTGGTGGGAGTTGCCTTTCGCCAGCGGCGTGATGCGCGCTGAACTCAATACATTCGGGCAGCCGCCGCGATCGATGCCCTGTGCATCGGGTTGCCACCAGGCGCCAGCCTGCATCGCCACCACGCCGGGCATGATGCGCATGGTCAGGTGCGCCGGGATCACCACCACCCCGCGGTCATTGGCGATGCGTACCTGATCGCCCGGCTGGATGCCACGGGTGGCGGCGTCCTGCGGGTTGATCCACAGCACCTGCTCCTGTACCTCCTGCATCCAGGGGTTAGGGTATTGGGTGGAGTTAGCGCGGTTCTTCCCTTTCCAGGTGATCAGTTGCAGCGGGTAGCGCGTGCGCAGCGCATCCTCCGGGCCTTCGTGGGCGGGCACATAGTGGGAGAGCGCCGGAATCTCCGGGTGCTGCATCTCATACAGCCGCTGCGAGAAGATCTCAATCTTGCCCGACGGGGTAGGGAAGGGGTGCGCCTCCGGATCGGCAATGTTCTCTGCGAAAGCAACGTAAGGCTCGCTTTTGAACAGGTGGCGGCGCTGTACGCAAAGCTGCTCAAAGGTGGGGAAGTTCTCTTCCGGCATCGCCTGACGGGTGGTTTCAACGATATGCGCGATCCACTCCTGCTCAGTGCGGCCTTCGCTGAACTGCCGCTCAACGCCCAGTTTCTCCGCCACCTCACGCAGCCACTCGTAGTCAGAGCGCCGTTCAAAGTCCGGGGCCACCAGCTTCTCTGACAGAATGATGTAGTTGCCCGTACCCCACGTCTCGCCGATGTTCCAGCGCTCCATAAAGCTGGTCTCTGGCAGCAGCAGGTCGGCGTAGCGCGCGCTCGGGGTAAGGTAGAGATCGCTGGCGACGATGAACTCAATCTTGGACTCATCCTCCAGCACGCTTACCGCCTGATGGAGGTCAGGATTCTGGTTGGCGAGGTAGTTGCTGCCGAGTGAAAAGAGCGCGCGGATATTGCTCTCCAGCTGCTCCGCCCCTTTCAGCCCCATCTCCGGGGTGATCTGGCTGGCATCCTCGGCGGCCTGCACCCAGTTCATGATGGAGATTTTGGCCTGCACCGGGTTATCCAGGCTGGTGGCCTCGGCCATGAACTTGCGGTTGCCGATGCCGCCGTAGCCAGCGGCCCAGCCGCCATGCACACCGACGTTGCCGGTCAGGGTGGCAAGCAGCGTGGAGCCGCGCGCCGTGCGCTCGCCACAGTTGTGGCGCTGCGGCCCCCAGCCCTGAATCAACGCGGCGGGTTTGGTGGTGGCGTACTCCCGTGCCAGATGGCGAATTGTCTGCGCCGGGACGCGTGTGATCTTTTCCGCCCATTCCGGCGTCTTCTCAATGCCATCTTTCAGTCCAAACAGGTAGGCCATCAGGGATTCGTGCGGCGGCACGCCCTCTGGCATGGAGGCCTCATCAAACCCGAGGGTGTAGCGCGCAATGAACGCCGTGTCGTGCAGGTTCTCGCTGATGATGACGTACATCATGGCGTCCATCATCGCGTTGTCGGTGGTCGGCAGCAGCGGGATCCACTCATCGGCCAGCGAGGCGGCGGTGTCGGAGTAGCGCGGGTCAACGATCACAAAGCGCGTGCCGTTGGCCTTCATCTGCTGGTAGTAGTGGTTGGTGTGGCCGAAAACCGTCTCATTCGGGTTGTGCCCCCACAGGATCACCAGCTTGGTGTCCGCCAGCGTGTCGAGCGAACTGCCGCTGGCGTGGGTGCCATAGGTGTAGGGCGTGGCGGCCGCGGTGTTGCCCATGCTGACCGAGTGGTAGTGCTCAAGGTAGCCACCGGTCAGGTTGAACAGCCGGCGCAGCATCTTGTCACCCGAAAACGCGCCGCCGCTGACGGCGGTGTTGGTGTGGGCAAAGCGCGCCGCCGGGCCGTACTGTTCAGTGATGCGCTTCAGGTTGTCGGCGATCAGGGTGGTCGCTTCGTCCCAACTGATGCGCTCGAATTTGCCCTCGCCACGCCGTCCGACCCGTTTCATCGGGTACTTGAGGCGATCGGGGTGATAGACAAACTTGCGGTAGCCGCGGCCGCGTACGCAGGCGCGCATGATCGGCATCTCCGGGTCCAGCTCGTTATCCGGGCGGGTGGTGATGCGCGTTACCATGCCCTGCGAAACATGGGCGCGGATGTCACATTTGCCGCCGCAATCGAAGGTGCTACAGGTTGGCACAACGCGGGTGGCAGGGGCAGGGGAGGCGGGTTCCGTCGCCGGTGCGGCGGTGACCTTGTTGCTGGCGATGAAAGGCACCGCCAGCAGGGCGCTGCCTGCCTGCACGAAACGTCGCCGGCTGAGCGCCAGGCCGCCCTTCAGGCCAGAAGGCTTGTGTGTGGTCATAAGCTGCTTCCAAAAAAGGGAATAGCTTAGCCATCACGCTGGCGTGGGATGTTGATGGCAATCAAACCAAGCCGGAGTGCCGCCGGTGAACGGGCTGAAAAGCCAGCCACGGCGATACATTGATTTATCTGATGAATTTCTGTGGATTGTATTATTTTTAATTAATATCTTTGCCCTGTCCCGCCTAAGCTGGGTAATGGGGCTGATTGAAAATCATTCGTCATAAAACTGTCATACTAACTACATTTTACTGTCACCAAACTGTCCTATTTTCCCTCCTGCAGCGATTCACATACTCAAAAAACGGCCTAAGCCGGATTTGCCATCCCCAGGAGAGATTATGAAACTGATGCGTACCACCGTCGCCGGTATTGTGGCAGCGACCTTTTCGTTCACGACAATGTCCGCCTTTGCCGCAGCCAGCCTGACCGGCGCCGGCGGCACCTTCCCGGCTCCGGTGTATGCCAAGTGGGCCGATAGCTACCAGAAAGAGACCGGCAACCAGGTGAACTACCAGGGGATCGGCTCGTCAGGTGGCGTGAAGCAGATCATTGCCAAGACTGTGGATTTCGGTGCCTCTGATGCCCCGATGGCGGAAGACAAGCTGAACAGCAGCGGCCTGTTCCAGTTCCCGACCGTGATTGGCGGCGTGGTGCTGGCCGTGAACCTGCCGGGCCTGAAATCGGGCGACCTGACGCTGGATGGCGCCACCCTGGGCGACATCTACCTGGGCAAAATCAAGAAGTGGAACGATCCGGCCATCAGCAAGCTGAACCCCGGTGTGAAACTGCCAGACCAGAACATCGCTGTGGTGCGCCGCGCTGACGGTTCCGGCACCTCCTTCGTCTTCACCAGCTATTTGGCGAAGGTGAATGGCGAGTGGAAAGAGAAAGTGGGCGCGGGCAACACCGTGAACTGGCCGACCGGTCTGGGCGGCAAGGGTAATGACGGCGTCGCCGCCTTCGTCCAGCGTCTGCCGGGTTCCATCGGTTACGTTGAGTATGCCTACGCCAAGCAGAACAAACTGGCCTACACCAAGCTGGTGAACGCCGATGGCCAGGCTGTCTCCCCGACGGAAGAGGCCTTCAGCGCGGCTGCCAAGGGCGCCGACTGGAGCACCTCCTTCGCGCAGGACTTGACCAACCAGAAGGGTGGCGACGCCTGGCCGATCACCTCCACCACCTTCATCCTGATCTACAAGAACCAGCCGAATGCCCAACAGGGTGCCGAGGTGCTGAAGTTCTTCGACTGGGCATACAAGAACGGCAACCAGATCGCCAACGATCTTGACTACGCTACCCTGCCGGAGCAGGTAGTCACGCAGATCCGCGCCTCCTGGAAAGAGAGCATCAAAGACAGCAGCGGAAAAGCCCTGTACTGATCCGGCTACCGCGGCCCGGCTTCGCCGGGTTACCAAGCCCGGCCTGCGGCCGGGCCATCTTGTTAATGAGAAGAGTGTCGTATGGCTGAGTACAAGCCGGCTATTAAGCCACCGAGCAAAAACGGTGACATCCTGTTTGGGGCGCTGGTTAAGCTGGCCGCCCTGATCACCCTGATGCTGCTCGGCGGCATCATCGTCTCGCTGATCATCTCCTCCTGGCCAAGCATCCAAAAATTTGGGTTCGCCTTCCTCTGGACCAAAGAGTGGGACGCGCCTGCCGAGCAGTTCGGCGCGCTGGTGCCGATCTACGGTACGGTCGTGACCTCCGTGATCGCCCTGATTATCGCGGTGCCGGTGAGTTTCGGCATCGCCCTGTTCCTGACGGAACTGGCCCCCAACTGGCTGAAGCGCCCGCTGGGTATCGCGATTGAGCTGCTGGCGGCCATCCCCAGTATCGTGTACGGCATGTGGGGCCTGTTCGTGTTCGCCCCGCTGTTTGCCACCTATTTCCAGGAGCCGGTGGGCAACGTACTCTCCAGCATCCCGTTTGTCGGCGTACTCTTCTCCGGCCCGGCCTTCGGTATCGGTATCTTGGCCGCTGGCGTGATCCTCGCCATCATGATCATCCCGTACATCGCGGCGGTGATGCGTGACGTCTTCGAACAGACCCCGGTGATGATGAAAGAGTCGGCTTACGGCATCGGCTGCACCACCTGGGAAGTGATCTGGCGCATCGTGCTGCCCTACACCAAAAACGGCGTGATAGGCGGCGTGATGCTGGGGCTGGGGCGTGCGCTCGGTGAAACCATGGCGGTGACCTTCATCATCGGCAACACCTACCAGCTCGACAGCCTGTCGCTCTACATGCCGGGTAACAGCATCACCTCGGCACTGGCCAACGAATTTGCGGAAGCGGAATCCGGCGTGCACACCGCCGCGCTGATGGAGCTGGGCCTGATCCTGTTCGTGATTACCTTTATTGTCCTGGCGCTGTCGAAAGTGATGGTGATGCGCCTGGCAAAGAATGAGGGCCGCTAGCATGGCGACGATGGACATACAACAAAGTGCGGCGCTGCGTGAGTCACGCCGCAAAAAACAGGCATGGCGCCGCCAGAAGAACCGCTTCGCGCTGTTCCTCTCCATGAGCACCATGGCCTTTGGTCTGTTCTGGCTCTGCTGGATCCTGTTTACCACGCTGGTGCGCGGGTTTGACGGCATGTCGATGGCACTGTTCACCGAGATGACGCCGCCGCCGAACACCGCCGGTGGCGGGCTGCTGAACGCCATTATCGGCAGTGGCCTGCTAATTGGCTGGGCGACGCTGGTGGGCACGCCGCTGGGCGTGATGGCCGGCATCTACCTGGCCGAGTATGGGCGCAAATCCTGGCTGGCTGAGGTGATTCGCTTCATCAACGACATCCTGCTCTCCGCGCCCTCCATTGTGGTCGGCCTGTTCGTCTATACGCTGGTGGTGGCACAGATGGGCCACTTCTCCGGTCTGGCGGGCATCCTGGCGCTGGCGCTGTTGCAGATCCCGATTGTTATTCGCACCACTGAAAACATGCTGAAGCTAGTACCGGACAGCCTGCGCGAGGCGGCTTACGCCCTCGGCACGCCGAAATGGAAGATGATCTCGGCCATTACACTGAAGGCCTCGGTCTCCGGCATCATCACCGGCGTTCTGCTGGCGGTGGCGCGCATCGCCGGCGAAACCGCCCCGCTGCTCTTTACGTCGCTCTCCAACCAGTTCTGGAGCACCGACCTGATGCAGCCGATCGCCAACCTGCCGGTCACCATCTTTAAGTTCGCCATGAGCCCGTTCGCGGAGTGGCAGGAGCTGGCTTGGGCCGGTGTCCTGTTGATTACCCTCTGCGTCCTGTTGCTGAACATTGTGGCGCGCGTGATTTTCGCCAAGCAGAAGCACTGATTGGCCACCCTATTCGCCCGGCGCGCCAAGGCGGCGCCGGCAAACTGAGAGACAGAGAGATGAGCATCGCAACTGACGCCACCGCAGGCAAAATCCAGGTCCGTGACCTCAACTTCTACTACGGCAAATTCCACGCGCTGAAAAACATCTCGCTGGATATCGCCCAGAACAAGGTGACGGCGTTTATCGGCCCCTCGGGCTGCGGCAAATCGACCCTGCTGCGCACCTTCAACAAGATGTACCAGCTCTACCCAGACCAGCGCGCCGAGGGCGGCATCCTGCTGGATGGCGAAAATATCCTGACCGACAAGCAGGACATCGCCCTGCTGCGCGCCAAGGTGGGCATGGTGTTTCAGAAGCCGACTCCGTTCCCGATGTCGATCTATGACAACATCGCCTTCGGCGTGCGCCTGTTTGAAAACCTCTCCCGCGCGGACATGGACGAGCGCGTGCAGTGGGCGCTGACCAAGGCGGCGCTGTGGAATGAGTCGAAAGACAAGCTGCACCAGAGCGGCTACAGCCTCTCCGGCGGCCAGCAGCAGCGCCTGTGCATCGCGCGTGGCATCGCCATCCGCCCGGAAGTGCTGCTGCTCGATGAGCCATGCTCGGCCCTTGACCCCATCTCCACCGGCAAGATTGAGGAGCTGATCACCGAGCTGAAGCAGGACTACACCGTGGTGATCGTGACGCACAACATGCAGCAGGCGGCACGTTGTTCAGACCACACCGCTTTTATGTACCTGGGTGAGTTGATCGAATTCAGTGATACTGACACCCTGTTCACGTCTCCGGCGCAGAGACAGACCGAAGATTACATTACCGGCCGCTACGGCTGATCCCGCGCCAGGTACAGGGTTGCGCGTCACCTTTTGCAGGTTAACAGGACTAGCACATGGACAATCTGAATCTCAATAAACACATTTCCGGCCAGTTCAACGCCGAGCTGGAGCACATCCGCACCCAGGTTCTGACCATGGGCGGTCTGGTGGAGCAGCAACTGACTGACGCCATCACCGCCATGCACAATCAGGATGGCGATCTCGCCCAGCGCGTGATTGAGGGCGACCGCCAGGTGAACATGATGGAGGTGGCCATCGATGAGGCGTGCGTGCGCATCATCGCCAAGCGCCAGCCTACCGCCAGCGACCTGCGTCTGGTGATGGCGATCATCAAGACCATCTCGGAGCTGGAGCGCATCGGCGACGTGGCGGACAAAATTTGCCGCACCGCGCTGGAGAAGTTCTCTCACCAGCACCAGCCGCTGCTGGTCAGCCTGGAGTCGCTGGGCCGCCACACCGTGCAGATGCTGCATGACGTGCTGGATGCCTTTGCGCGCATGGATCTGGATGAGGCGATCCGCATCTACCGCGAGGATAAAAAGGTCGATCAGGAGTACGAAGGGATCGTGCGCCAGCTGATGACCTACATGATGGAAGATTCGCGCACCATTCCGAGCGTGCTGACCGCGCTGTTCTGCGCCCGCTCGATTGAGCGCATCGGCGACCGCTGCCAAAACATTTGCGAATTTATCTTCTACTTCGTGAAAGGGCAGGATTTCCGCCACTTGGGCGGCGATGCGCTGGATGTGCTGTTGGCCGGCGACAAGGACAACGCGCCGGCAGATTGATGCCTACAGGGTGACGAACCGCAGCGTCACCTGCACTGCCATCCGGCGGAAGTGGGCGATGTAATTCTCATCCTGGGAGTTGCCTTCGAACAGCGTGTCGAAGGTGTACTGGTTGGCAGCCTGATGGAAGCTCAGGCTGCTGATCAGGCGGTGTACGTCGCGCGCCGCCACATCCGCCTTGAACAGCCCACTCGCCTTGCCCCTGCTCAAAATATCCTCCAGCACCGTCAGCGCACTGCGGTTCAACGCCTTAATCTGCGTCGACTGGCGGATGTAGCGCCCGCGCATCATGTTCTCCATGCAGATGATGCGGATGAAGTCGGCGTTCTGCACATGGAAGTTAAAGCTCGCCTCCACCAGCCGCACCAGCGCCTCCGCCGGCGGCAGCGTGGCGAGGTTCAGCCCCACCTCATGCTGGCGGATCTGGCTGTAGACGTGCTCCAGCACGTTGATATAGAGCGTCTCTTTGTTCTTGAAGTGGTACACCACCATCCGTTTGGTGGTGCCCGCCTGCTCGGCGATCTTCTCCATCCGGGCGCCATTCAGCCCTGACTCGGCAAACTCGGTCAGCGCGCTGTGAAAAATGCGGTTTTTCAATCCCACCGGATCATTTTTACGTCCGACGACGGGCATCTCTTGGCTGCTCAGACTCGGCTCCTCGCGTGGTCATTAACACTCTTTTCTCTGGGGAGAAAGAGTAACGATTCTGGCCGGGCGATACAAACGAAACGCCCGTCGCCGTGCGTCGCCTTGACTAAACGAACCCTCTGGTTCAAAACTTAATGCATATGCTGCGGCCCCCCACCCCTGATGCGCGCCAGCCGGTTTTGGTTCCTATTCGTATGAAAAAAGGGGAAATCTATGCTTCGCTCTATCGCCACGGTGTCAGTGTCCGGCTCGTTGCCGGAAAAAATGCAGGCCATTGCTGACGCCGGTTTTGATGGCATTGAGATCTTTGAGAACGACCTGCTCTACTATCCCGGCAAACCGGCAGAGATCCGTCAGCGCGCGGCGGATTTGGGGCTGGCGATCACCCTGTTCCAGCCGTTCCGCAACTTTGAGGGCAACCCGCGCGACCAGTTGCCAAACCACCTGGAGCGGGCGCGGCGCAAGTTTGAACTGATGCATGAGCTGGGCTGCGACACCATGCTGGTGTGTAGCAACGTCTCGCCGGAGAGCAGCGCCGAGCGCGAGGTGCAGGTGGCCGATCTGGCGCGGCTGGCGGCGCTGGCGCAGGAGCACCAGATCGCCCTCGGCTATGAGGCGCTGGCCTGGGGCGCGCACGTCAACCACTACCAGCAGGCGTGGGATCGGGTGCGTGAGGTGGACAGCCCGGCGATGGGCATCGTGCTCGACAGCTTCCATGTGCTGTCGCTGGGGGACAACCTCGACCGGCTGGGGGAGGTGCCGCTTGAGAAGATCACCTTCGTGCAGATGGCCGACGCGCCGCTGCTGAAGATGGATACGCTGGAGTGGAGCCGCCACTTCCGCTGCTTCCCCGGACAGGGCGGGCTGCCGCTGGAGAAATTTGCCACCCAACTGACGCAGCGCGGCTACCGTGGGCCGTGGTCGCTGGAGATCTTCAATGACACCTTCCGCGCCGAACCGGCCGCGCCCACCGCGCGGGATGGCTACCGTTCGCTGCTCTATTTGGAGGAGCAGACCCGCCGTGCGCTGGAGCAGGCGGGCGAGCCAGCACCCGACGAGCTGTTCACCGCCCCCGCCGCGCCGGGCTACCACGGCGTGGAGTTCATCGAGTTCACCGTGAATGAGCGTGAGGCCGCGCCGCTGGCGCAGGGCCTGACGCAACTGGGGCTGGAGAAGCGTGGCGAGCACCGCTCGAAGGCCGTCTCCCTATACCAGAATGGCGTGGCGAGCGTCATCATCAACCGCCAGCCGCACAGCATGGCCGCCGACTGGCACGAGCGCCACGGGCTATCGATGTGCGCGCTGGCGCTGCGGGTGGATCAGGCCGCCCCGCTGTTGCAGCGGGCGCAGGCGTTTGGCTACGCCCTCTTCCCGCCGGAGTGCGGCCCCAATGAGCGCCCCATTCCGGCGCTCTGCGCGCCGGATGGCAGCCTGATCTATTTGGTGGAAGAGGATGGCTGGTCACAGGATTTCCAGCTAGAGAGCGCGCCAGCGGCGGGCTGGCAGGGTATTGACCATCTGGCGCTGGCGATCCCAGCCGCCATGCGCCAGAACTGGGTGATGTTCCTGCGCAGCGTGCTCGGCTTCACGCTGGATGAGACGCAGGAGCTGAACGACCCGTTTGGCATTGTGCGCAGCCAGGTGGCGCATGACCCGGAGAACCGGGTACGCCTGCCGCTCAACATCTCCCAGAGCGAGGAGACGCTGATTGCCCGCGCCGTGGCCTCCTATCGGGGGGCGGGCCTGCAACATGCGGCCTTCGCTACCACAGACATCTTTGCCGCCGTTGAGGCCGCCCGCGCCCGTGGCCTGACCCTGCTGCCGGTGCCGGAAAACTACTATGAGGATCTGGCGGCGCGCTTTGGCCTGTCCGCTGAATTCCTGCAACGGCTGGAGGCGCATCAGGTGCTGTATGACCGCGACGACGAGGGTGGCGAGTTGCTGCACGCTTACACCCGGCCCGCGGCGGAGGGGCGTTTCTTCTTCGAATTGCTGGAGCGCCGTGGCGGCTACCGGCAGTACGGTGCCGCCAATGCTGGCGTGCGGCTGACCATGCAGCAGCAGCCCTAGCGCGTCAGGCGGTAGCCCTGCTGGCGCCATAGCCCCGGCAGGGCGTGCATATCGTGGAACGGCGTCACCAGCGGGTGGTCAATCACCGGGTTACGCGGATCGGCGCAGTAGTAGAAGACCGGGATGCCAGCGGCAATCCCGGCCTGCGCGCCATACAGCGAGTCCTCCACCAGAATGCAGCGACTGATGTCCACGCCCATCTGGCGCGCGGCATGGTGCAGCAGCGCCGGATCGGGTTTCCAGCGCTGCACGTCATAGCCGCTGAACAGGCGGTGGCGATCGCCATCCACAAAGAACGGCAGCAGGCCAGTCAGGCCGAGGGAGTGCTGCATCTTGCTCACCGGGCCATTTGACACCACACAGATCGGCACGTTGATCTGCGCCAGCAGCGGGGCCACGCCGTCAATCGCCACCAGCTCCTGCTCAAACAACTGCGCGATAGTCTGGCGGTAGAACGCCTCCATCTCGCTGACCTTCGGCTCCATGCCGTGGCGGCGGCAGACCTGATCGATAATCTCGTAGAGTTTGATGCCCTTGTAGCGCGTCATCGCCTCCTCCAGCGGCAGCGTGATGCCGTAGTGGGCGAACATCAGCACAAAGCCCCGGCAGCAGAGCGTTTCGCTGTCTACCAGCGTACCGTCGCAATCAAAAAACACGCACTCAATGTCTCCCATCCCTCTCTCCTTCAGTTGGCCGGATGCCAGCGGGAAATAACAGCACTTTTCCGGCGCGCTGCGCAATCGAAACCTATACTCGCCTGTGGGCACTTAGCGTTTTTTTGCGCGGCGAAAACGATAACATGCGGGGAAAATCCGCGAAAAAAAGTGTGAGCTGCGCGTCAAAATTCCTATTTTTTGTTATAGGATAGCCCCCGACCATCCCTTTTCCCTCTTCGGAAATCAGATAAATGAGCAAACCACAACCCACCCCGGCTGCGGAGAACGGCCTGCTTGAGCGCGTGTTTAAGCTGAAGCAGCATGGCACAACGGCGCGTACGGAAGTGATCGCCGGCCTGACCACCTTCTTGACGATGGTGTATATCGTTTTTGTTAACCCACAGATCCTCGGGGTTGCGGGCATGGATGTCCGGGCAGTCTTCGTTACCACCTGCCTGATCGCGGCGTTTGGCACCATCTTCATGGGACTGCTGGCGAACCTGCCGGTGGCGCTGGCACCCGCCATGGGCCTGAACGCCTTCTTCGCCTTTGTGGTGGTAGGTGCGATGGGCATCTCCTGGCAAGTGGCAATGGGCGCAATCTTCTGGGGCGCGGTCGGCTTCTTCCTGCTGACCCTGTTCCGCATCCGCTACTGGATGATCGCCAATATCCCGGTCAGCCTGCGGGTGGGCATCACCAGCGGCATCGGGCTGTTCATCGGCATGATGGGGCTGAAAAACGCCGGCATCATTGTGGCGAACACCGATACCATCGCCGCCATCGGCGATCTCTCCTCCCACGGCGTGCTGCTGGGTATCCTCGGCTTCTTTATCATCGCCATTCTGGCGTCGCGCAATATCCACGCGGCGGTGCTGATCTCGATTGTTGTGACCACGCTGATTGGCTGGGCACTGGGCGATGTGCAGTACAATGGCATCTTCGCCCTGCCGCCGAGCATCACTACCGTAGTGGGCCAGGTGGATCTGGCGGGCGCGCTGAACGTCGGGCTGGCGGGGGTGATCTTCTCCTTCATGCTGGTGAACCTGTTCGACTCCTCCGGCACCCTGATCGGTGTGACCGACAAGGCTGGTCTGGCTGACGCGCAGGGCAAGTTCCCGCGCATGAAACCGGCGCTGTTCGTTGACAGCATCAGCTCAGTGGCGGGCGCCTTCGTTGGCACCTCCTCCGTGACCGCCTACATCGAGAGCACCTCCGGCGTCTCCGTCGGTGGCCGCACCGGCCTGACGGCGGTGGTGGTCGGCATCCTGTTCCTGCTGGTCATCTTCATCTCTCCGCTGGCGGGCATGGTGCCGGGCTACGCGGCGGCTGGCGCGCTGATCTACGTGGGCGTGCTGATGACCTCCAGCCTGGCGCGCGTCTCCTGGAACGACCTGACCGAGGCCGTCCCGGCCTTCGTCACCGCCGTGATGATGCCGTTCAGCTTCTCTATCACCGAAGGCATCGCGCTGGGCTTCATCTCCTACTGTGTGATGAAGGTTGGCACCGGTCGGCTGAAGGAGCTGAACCCGTGCGTGATCGTGGTGGCGCTGCTGTTCGTACTGAAAATCGCCTTTATCGACCATTAAGATCGGGAGAGGCAAAAAGGCCGCCCTCGGGCGGCCTTTTTTATGGCGGGCGTTTAGCCGCTCACCTTGCGGATGAATTGGCCGAAGGCGGTCAGCTGGCCGCCAAGGAAGTCGAGCGTGCTCTGGTCAATCACCTCGCCAATCTGCTCATCGACCTTGTTCTGGATCACCCCGCCCATAAACTCCGGCTTGTTCAATACCAGCGCATCGAGGTAGACCAGAATCTGGCGCAGATGGTACTGGCAGCGCGCGCCGCCGATGCCGCCCATCGAGCTGGTCTGGAGGGCGACCGGCTTTTTCGCCATCGGCTGCTGCGGCAGGCGCGAGAGCCAGTCAATCGCGTTCTTCAGCCCACCCGGCACCGAGTAGTTGTACTCCGGCGTCACGATAATCACGCCATCCGCCTTCTGGATCTGCGCGGCGATCTCCTCCACCCGCTGCGGAAACCCCTCATCCTGCTGGATATCGGCATCATAGATCGGGATGCCAGCAATGGAGGGCAGCGCACTGATGGTCATGCCCTCCGGGGCCAGTTTGGGCAGGGTACGCGCCACCATCGCGTTGTAAGAGCCTTTGCGCAGGCTGCCAAGCAGGGTGACGATATGCAGCGGTCGATCAGACATCCGGGACTCCTTAGCACTTCAACAGGAATTGGCCGGGGGCCGCGCCCCCAGAGGAATTTTACCCGTTAAGCGTAGCAGATCGCCGGTGGGCTATTTGGTCGGCGGCAGGCTGAGCAGCTTCATGAAGTGGGAGGAGAGGGCGTGGGGCGCGGCGATGCTCTCCGGCAGCTGGCTGAAGCCGCTGTCGGGCTGGAAGCGCCACTGCACCATGCGGCCAAGGGTGGGGGATTGCGCGCAGGCCCAAGCAAACAGCGAGTCGCTGTCGCTGACCACCTGCACATCCGGCAGGATGCTGGAGCGCAGCCGGCCCGAGGCTGGGTGCAGGCGCAGGGTGTCGAGGCCGCTGTTGCCGAGGCCAGAGAGCTTCAGGATGCTCTGGCGGATGCACCAGAGCTGGGTGGCGGCCTCCAGTGGCTCGGTCTGCTCCGTGACCCACGCCTGCTCGGCGGAGCTGAGGTGCCCATTGTGCAGCTGCATCACCTGGCTGCTGCGCGCGCGGATCACTTCCATATCTAGCCCGACCTTGCCCTCGCTGCTGAGCATCACGCCCAGCGTATTGCCGGCGTAGGCGAGGCTGAAATCGGGCAGGTTGGCATCAGCGAAACAGGGGCGGCCATTCGGCGGGGTGATGATTTTGGGCAGGAAGGGAATGCCGTAGAAGTAGGCCATCATCTCCGCCAGCAGTACCCGCCCATGCAGATAGCGCTGTCGGCGCTTGGCGGAAAACGTGGCGGCGGTGGCCACCAGATCCGGCTTCAGCCGCCGCAGGTCCGGCTCTTGGTCGGACAGGATCCACTTCGCATAATGGCACGCCATCGGTCACTCCCTGATAATGGTTCGCACGTAATGTTGTTATTTGACTAAGAATAACACCAAGAGTTTCACGGCAACACCACGTGCCGCCGCCCGGCCACCGAATTAACCTAACTTTACGTTGAAGAGGGCTGGCCGTTTTTCCTACCCTGGCGGGGTGCCCATCATACGGATTTCATGCCCGCGGATTCCTAAATAGTCCTTAGTAATTTCCTTACGAAACAATGTGTAGCGCATGAGAGGGCCGACGGCGGGCATAAAAAAACCCGCCGGGGGGCGGGTTTCGTTTACTTGCCGATACAGAAGCTGGAGAAGATGCGGCCGAGCAGGTCGTCCGAGGTGAACTCCCCGGTGATCTCGCTGAGCGCCTGTTGCGCCAGCCGTAGCTCCTCGGCCAACAGCTCGCCGGCCCAGGCACCGAGCAGCTGATCCTTGCCCTGCACCAGGTGCGCGGCGGCCTGCTCCAGCGCCTGCAAGTGGCGGCGGCGCGCCAGGAAGCCACCCTCCATGTTGTTGTTGAAGCCCATGCTGGCCTTCAGGTGCTCACGCAGTACCTCCACGCCGTCGCCGGTGCGCGCAGAGAGGCGAATCACCGCGTGGCCGTTGATGTCGCTGGCACCCAGCGCCTCGCCGGTCACATCCGCCTTGTTACGCACCACGGTGATCGGCAGCCGTGCTGGCAGGCGTGCCATGAACTCTGGCCAGATGGCCGAAGGCTCCACGGCGTCGGTGGTCGTGCCATCCACCATAAACAGCACGCTGTCCGCCTGCTCGATCTCTTTCCAGGCGCGCTCAATGCCGATGCGCTCCACTTCGTCGCTGGCGTCACGCAAGCCAGCGGTGTCGATGATGTGCAGCGGCATCCCGTCGATATGGATATGCTCACGCAGCACGTCGCGGGTGGTGCCCGCGATGTCGGTAACGATCGCCGCCTCGCGCCCCGCCAGCGCGTTCAGCAAGCTGGATTTACCGGCGTTCGGGCGGCCAGCAATCACCACCTTCATCCCTTCACGCAGCAGGCTGCCCTGCCGCGCCTCAGCGCGCACGGCCTCCAGATCGCCCATCACCGCGTTGAGCTGTTGCTCAATCCGGCCATCAGAGAGGAAGTCGATCTCCTCGTCCGGGAAGTCGATGGCCGCCTCAACGTAGATGCGCAGGTGGGTCAGCGCTTCCACCAGCTGGTGCACGCGGTTGGAGAACGCGCCCTGCAAGGAGTTCATCGCCGAACGTGCCGCCTGCTCGGAGCTGGCGTCAATCAGATCGGCAATCGCCTCAGCCTGCGCCAGGTCGAGTTTGTCATTGAGAAAAGCCCGCTCGGAGAACTCCCCCGGCCGCGCGATGCGCACGCCCGGCAGCGCCAGAATGCGTTTCAGCAGCAGGTCGAGGATCACTGGCCCACCGTGGCCCTGCAACTCCAGCACATCCTCACCGGTAAACGAGTTAGGTCCCGGGAACCAGAGTGCGATGCCTTGGTCCAGCGTGGCACCCTCCGCGTCGCGGAAGGGGAGGTAGTCGGCGTAGCGCGGCTTCGGCAGTTTGCCGAGCACCACCTGTGCGACGTCGCAGGCGGCGCGGCCGGAAATACGCAGGATACCGACGCCGCCGCGTCCCGGTGGCGTCGCCTGCGCAACGATAGTGTCGGAGGTACTCATCACAATCTCTTTATGGGCGTTGGTTACGGGATAAAAAAGAAGGCGGTCAATTGACCGCCTTCATCTGCTTTCCGTTGCGTGTGGTGCGGATTAGCTCTTTTTCACGCGGCTATGCAGGCCACGCTTCTCCAGACCACGGTAGATCAGTTGCTGCTGGAGAATGGTCACCAGGTTGCTGACGATATAGTACAGCACCAGACCAGACGGGAACCACAGGAAGAACACGGTGAAGATGACCGGCATGAAGGTCATGATCTTCTGCTGCATCGGGTCGGTCACGGTGGTCGGCGACATCTTCTGGATGAAGAACATCGTCACGCCCATCAGGATCGGCAGGATGTAGTACGGGTCCTGTGCGGAGAGGTCATGGATCCACAGCGCGAACGGCGCATGGCGCAGCTCCACGGAGCCCATCAGCATGTAGTAGAGCGCCAGGAAGATCGGCATCTGGATAACCAGCGGCAGGCAGCCGCCCAGCGGGTTAACCTTCTCGGTCTTGTACAGCGCCATCATCTCTTGGCTCATGCGCTGCTTGTCGTCACCCAGACGCTCACGCATGGCCTGGATTTTCGGTTGCAGCATACGCATTTTCGCCATCGAGGTGTACTGCGCCTTGGTCAGCGGGTACATGATGCCACGCACGATGAAGGTGATGACGATGATGGAGAAGCCCCAGTTGCCGATGAAGTTGTGCAGGAACTTCAGCAACTTGAACAGCGGTTGGGAGATGAACCACAGCCAGCCGTAGTCCACGGTCAGGTCAAGGTGCGGTGCCACGGCAGCCATCTTGTCCTGCAGCTCTGGGCCAACCCACAGGGTCGCGGCCACGCTCTGCTGCGCGCCCGGCTGCACCACGAACGGTGCGCCCTTGAAGCCAATCGCGGCCAGGTCACTACCCATGCTGGTGGAGTAGAAGGTGTTGCTGTCTTTCGCCGCTGGCACCCAGGCCGTAGCGAAGTACTGTTGCAGCATCGCAACCCAGCCACCCTGGGTGTTGATGTTCAGGTTCTCATCTTTGATGTCGCCGAAGCTGTACTTCTTGTACTTCTCATCGGTAGAAGAGAAGGCCGCGCCACGGTAGGTGTGCAGGGCGAAGTTGTTGCTGCCGGTGTCGCGGTGCTTCGGCAGGTCAACGGTCTGCTTCAGCTGGCCGAACAGGGTCATCTCCTGCGGCGCGGTGCTGGCGTTGTTGATGTGGTAGTCGACGTTCACCGCATACTGGCCGCGCTTCAGCACGAAGGTCTTGGTGTAGACCACGCCATTGTCGGCAGTGTAGGTCATCGGCACACGCAGCTCTTCCTGGCCGTCAGCCAGGGTAAAGGTATCCTGGGCGGTCTGGAACAGCGGGCGCGGGCCATTGTTCGGGTTGTCCGGGCCATTTTTGCCGGTCAGGCCGCTCTGCGCCTGATAGACAAAGGAGGAGGAGGTTTCCAGCAGCTGGAATGGCTTGTCTGAACCCAGGCTGTCCGGGTAGGCCGGCAGCAGCGCTTGTTCGATGTCACCGCCACGGGTATTGATCGTCAGCGACAATACGTCGGTCTTAACGGTAATCAGTTTACCCTGTCCGCTGGCGGGAAGCGCCTGGCTGGAAGCATCACCGGCTACTGTGTTGGAAGTCTGTTGCGTGGTCTGGTTGGCCGGTTGCGGAGCGTGGTCCGTTTGCCAGGCCTGCCAGATCATGAAAGACACAAACAGCAGAGCGATGAGAAAGAGATTGCGTTGCGAATCCATCGTTAATGTTCTCTGTTATTGTCGGTTTTCGGCGGCACCGGATCGTCGCCACCTGGGTTCAAGGGGTGGCATTTTAATACGCGTTTGATTGTCAACCAACTGCCTTTTAACATGCCGAAACGGCGCACTGCCTCAATACCGTAGTGAGAACATGTGGGCCTGAAGCGGCAATGCGGCCCAAGCAATGGACTGATAAAGAGCTGATAACCGCGTATCAGCCCAATCAGGATGCGCGAGCCTGGCGACAGTGGCGGCGCCATAATTTCTCCAACGCTTCCGTCAGTGCCCGGTTATCGAGATCTTGAATACCTTTTTTGGCGACCACCACAAAATCCATCGGCGGCAGCTCATGCTGGTGCAAACGGAAGCTCTCACGCGTGAGGCGCTTGATCCGGTTACGCTCATGGGCGCGTTTGACGTTTTTTTTGGCGACGGTAAGACCGATACGGGGATGCCCCAGCGTGTTCAGGCGGCCGAGAATAGTGATTTGCGGCGTGCCAGCCCGTTGTGGCTGCTGGAAGACGAAAGTGAAGTGAGTGGGAGTTAACAAACGTAACTCCCTGGGAAATGCGAGCTTAACCACTAAAAGGGTTAGCTTTTATTACTTAGAAACAGTCAGACGAGTACGGCCTTTCGCACGACGGCGGGCCAGAACTTGACGACCATTTTTGGTGGCCATACGAGCACGGAAACCGTGGCTACGGTTGCGCTTCAGTACGGACGGTTGGAAAGTGCGTTTCATAGCGATTTCTACCTAAACTTAAATAATTACTGATCAGTAAACGCGTTTGGCTATTCGGCGTGAGAACGACCGACGCCTCAATCGCAACATATAAAGAAGCGGGATTGTATTAATTGTACAGTCCTGAGTCAATTCACATCGCTTAGCCTGCCCGGTTGTTTACCAAGTGGCCCGTGGTCACCACCGAATCCCATCTGGTTTAGACCATCAGGAACACAGGCATCACACGTAGGGCGAAGATTATACGGACTCCCCGCTAAAGCGCAAGGATCGCGGGCTGATCCTCCGATCCTGGTCGCGATCCGTCAGGGCGCGGCTGCCGGGCCATTTCAGACAATTCTATTTTATTCACAGGCCCCGTCGGATCGGCAGAATTTTCGTCACAATCGGATACACTTATTTGCGCCTCCGGATCCGGTCTTGCCTACGTCAGCCCACAAGAAAGCCACAGGGAAAATAAAACCTGTGGATAAAAAGGATCTAATCTGTGAGGAAGGGGAGGATCTCTTTCCCGGATTGCGTTATGATCCGCCATTCCGATCGCGATCCCACTGCCGGATTGGGGCGGACACAAACCGTCAAAATCGGTTCGCACGCTGTTGCGTCTGCAAAAACTGGCGTGTGTCAAAAATCATGAATTTAAAACGTATCCTGATCCTTTTCTTTTGTTGATCTTGTTCGAGTGGAGTCCGCCGTGTCACTTTCGCTTTGGCAGCAGTGTCTTGCCCGATTGCAGGATGAATTACCTGCCACAGAATTTAGT